>NZ_BAYE01000001.1 GCF_000685095.1 Paraburkholderia caledonica NBRC 102488 | reverse complement strand
GTGTCAACGGCGTGGGCTTCGGCCTCGACGTTCCGGGGGTCGGACAAGCGCGGCGGTGCCAACGGCGCACGCATCCGTCTCGCGCCCCAGAAGGATTGGGAAGTGAATCGGCCACAACAGCTGAAGCGAGTATTGGACACGCTGGAGGGCATTCAACGCACCTTCAACGGCTCGCAGAATGATGGCAGGAAGGTATCGCTTGCAGACCTGATCGTTCTGGCGGGAGGCGTTGGCGTCGAAGATGCCGCGAAAAAGGCCGGTTACACGGTGTCGGTTCCGTTCGCCGCGGGCCGCACGGATGCGTCGCAGACACAGACTGACGTCGACTCGTTCAAGGCCCTGGAGCCCATCGCGGACGCATTCCGCAATTACAGAAAGCGCGGCGTGCGGGTGCACGCTGAGGTTCTGCTTATCGACAAGGCGCAACTGCTGACACTCACTGCGCCGCAAATGACAGCACTGATCGGTGGCTTGCGGGTGCTGGGTATATCGACGGACATGGAGGCACACGGTGTATTCACTGACCGTCCGGGCGTGTTGAGTAACGATTTCTTCGTCAATCTGCTCGGCATGGACACGCAGTGGAAGCCGGTGTCGACCGCGGGCGACGAATTTGTCGGTATTGACCGCACCACCGGCAAACCGAGATGGATCGGCACACGGGTTGACCTGGTGTTTGGGTCACACTCCGTGCTGCGAGCGCTCAGCGAAGTGTATGCAAGCGAGGACGGCAAGGATAAGTTCGTGCACGACTTCGTCGCAGCGTGGACGAAAGTCATGAACCTCGACCGCTTTGATCTGCGTGCAAGCTGATTTTCGACGGACTCGCCGGCCTGTCGCTGGCGAGTTGCCGCAGGAGCAACAGATCGCGCGCGTTCGATGGAGTCAGGCGCACCGCGCGTCTTGTGCCACGTATGCGGTCGATCCTCCAAGGGACAGCGGCCGCTGTGCAGGCCCGACACTTCAGCGTAAGCTGCAGCAAAAGTCTTGACCTTGGCAGGGCCGGCCGCGGCGCATTGACAGGACGCACGTCCCGCGATCTGATTCGATCACTCCGTCCAACGGCGGCTACCATGGGCTGGGGTTGAAGCACGCTGTGTTTCGCCGCCTGACAATCAACCAATACCGACTCAACAATGTCCAGACGACCCTCTCCCGAACAACGCCGTGAGCTCGGCTCTTTCCTGTCGAGCCGCCGCGGGCGCTTGCAGCCTGCCGATTTCAATCTGCCCCAAGGCGGGCGCCGTACATCCGGTCTGCGACGCGAAGAAGTCGCCATGCTCGCCGGAGTCAGCGTGAGCTGGTACACGTGGCTCGAACAGGGCCGCGACATCCAGCCGTCCGCTGACGCGTTGCGCAGACTGTCGGCCGTGTTCAAGCTCGATGCTGTCGAATCCGCGCACCTGTTCGCGCTCTCCGCTCGGGAGCTCTCGCAGGTCGCGACCGGAAGCGGCGTCAGCGAGGGGCTGGAACTGCTGGTACGGTCAATCAACGTCCCGGCGTACGTTCGCAATTCGCGCCTCGACATCCTTGCATGGAACGACGCGATCTGCGATCTGTTCGTCGACTATGGATCGCTCGAACCGCACGAACGGAATACGTTGCGTCTGCTATTCCTTTACAAGCCGTACCGTACGCTCATCCTTGACTGGGAACAGATGACCCGGGGCATGATTTCGGCTTTTCGTGCGGCGCGCGCGCAGGCACCGGACAAAGCTCCGTTCGACAAACTGGTGAGCGAGCTTACGGAGCTAAGCCCTGAATTTCGTGACTGGTGGCAGGACACAGACGTAAAAGGTTTCGACGAGGGCGACAAGCGCCTTCGGCATCCTTCAGGCGGCCACATCGAATTCACATACGTTGCACTGACCCCGACGGGCAGGCCAGACCTGTCACTCGTGACCTACCTCCCGCGATTTTCCGGGGCTGGCGATTCCGACGCGTAGGGTCATGAGAGTCGGCACCGAGGTGCACGGTTGGCGGCTGCGGATCGACACAATCAGTCTGAGCTTGTGTCGATCCCAAATTGCCGGCTGGCGAGTCTGAAAGCTTTTGCGGTTGAGCGGCGGAGCCAACGTCAGTTGATGTGCCTCCGTCACCGACCCCCGTCTTCAATGGCCCCCGGCGTCTCTCTTACTTCGACCCGTTTCCCGCCCACAGCATCGGCCGCCGATTGGCCCACGGCCGGGCCTGCTCGAGTTGTCCGGCAAGCCGCAGCAGGCTGTCTTCCCGCGCGAATCCTGCTGCGAACTGCATGCCAATCGGCAAACCGGTTGTGGGGTGCACTTCAAGCGGAACAGACATGGCCGGGAGGCCGGAGACGTTGAAGGGCGGTGTGAACGGTGAATGCTGGAAGACCCGCTGCGTCCATTGGAGACCGCTCATCGATTCGGCGCCAGCCCCGTAGGCGCCGATAGCTGGTGGCATCTGCGGCAGAGTGGGCGTGAGCAACAGGTCTACGTCCTCGAACCATGTCCCGACTGAACGCGTGACCGTGTTGCGCATCGCTAGCGCCGCGGCGAACTCAGATGCCTTCTCTTCCTTGCCATGTTGAAAACAGGCCAAAGTGGCCGGTTCGAGCGTCGTGTGGTCGATCGGGCGGCCGGTTGCAGCGGCGAGACCCTCGATCCATCCGACGAGTGTTGCCGTCCATATGGTCGCGTTCATCTGCACGAAAGCGTCCCACGAGACGCCAAGCGGTGGCTCAACTTCAATGACGGTATGCCCGAGTGCTTGGAGGAGATGCGCGGTGGCTGACGTGGCGGCTGAGATAACCGGATCGGTACGCTCGCCGTTCCATGGATCGAGCATCAAGCCGATCTTCAGCTTGCCGGGATCGCGGCTGACTTCCGACAGGAAGCTTCGTGCCGGTGGAGCAGTAACGTAGGGCTCACCGATGGCATGGCCCTGAATCGCGTCGAGCAGTGCCGCGCTGTCCCGCACGCTGCGGCTTACGCCCAACTGCACGCCGAAACCGGCGAATACCTCATCGAGCGAGGGACCGTTCGAGCTGCGGCCTCGCGTAGGTTTAAGCCCAAACAGCCCGTTGTACGCGGCAGGCACGCGAATGGAACCTGCCGCATCGGTCGCATGAGCAAGCGGGACTGCGCCCGCTGCGACCGCTGCGGCGGCACCGCCGCTCGACCCGCCGGCACTCAAAGAAGGCAGCCACGGATTACGGGTCGCGCCTTGCAGCGTGGACTCGGTCGTCGTGCTGAATGCCATCTCCGGCGTCGCACTACGTCCTATCGTGACCAGTCCCGCATCGCGAAAGCGCGACATCAACCATGAATCCTCGGTAGCGACGACGCCTTTGGCGAGCCGGCTGCCCAGCTCAAGCTTTTTGCCTTGCATGCTGACCGCAAGGTCCTTGATCAGGAACGGCACGCCGGCGAGCGGGCCGCCTGAAGCAACCGCGTGGCCGCTTTCGGAAGCCGGCCAGCTTTCGATGACCGCATTGATGTCCGGGTTCACAACTCTGATCGCCTCGAGCGCGAGTTCGGCAAGCTCGGCTGAAGTAACCTCGCCGTTTGCGATCAGCTGTGCGAGTCCGATTGCATCGTATTCCGTGTATTCGCCAAGTTTCATTTTTCCTCCGTGTTGATGGAGGAAACGATAGGGCAGATGGCGCCAGGGGATTAGTCTGCGATCGTGGCAAGGATTGAGCCATGAGTGGGACAATGTCCGGCAATACGACAAGCTATCCATCGGATACCCGCGCTACCATGACCAGAGATCTCAACGACACGCTCATCTTTGTTCGCGTTGTGCAGGAGGGCAGCTTCACGGCAGCGGCGAATGCCTCACAGATTCCGAAGACGACCGTGAGTCGGCGTGTTCGCGAGCTTGAGGCACACCTCGGCGCGGCCTTGTTACACAGAACGACACGAAAGCTGCGGCTGACGGAAGCGGGGGCTGCCTATTTCGAGCGTTGCAACGCGATTGCCAGACAGCTCGACGATGCCGAAAACGCTGTTCAACAGATCCGTGGGACACCGGGAGGGTGGCTCCGCGTGACGCTGCCCTATTCGTTCGGCGCGACGTGGATAGCACCGTTGATCGCTGGCTTTTGTACGCGCTACCCTGAAGTGCGCGTAGATATCATCGCGACCCACGTGCCGCTCAATCTGATCGGCGAAAACGTCGATGTCGCCTTGCGCCTCGGCGCACTTCCCGATTCGAGCCTGGTGGCGCAGCGGCTTGGCAGCTTCTCGACGGCCGTCTATGCGAGCCCCGCATACATCCACAGGCATGGCGCGCCCGAGACTCCAGACGATCTGAACCGTCATGCGGCGCTTGCGCTTCATCAGGCGCGCACCGATAGCGGCTACGCATGGCCATTGCGCATGGCCGGACGCAAGGCAAAGCAGTTTCCGGTTGATCCGGTGATCGTTGCCAGCGACCCGGTGCTGCTTCTTGACGCTGCTCGGGCCGGCAACGGCGTGTTGCTGGCCATGGAGGCAAGCATGGCTCCGGAGGTCGCAGCGGGACGCTTGCGCAAAGTGTTGCCGGACTGGATTGGTCCGCAGCAGGATCTCAACGCGCTGTTCCCGAAGGAGCGCGTGCCGTCGCCGAAAGTGAAGGCGTTTCTTGCTTATCTGAAGAGTCAGCTACGGTTTCACCCGTGACCGTCATAGCTTGCGCGGTGCATGAGACAACGCATCAAGCTGGGCTTCCAGGGCCCTACCAGTGACTCCCACTCATAGGATGACAAGACGCCTTCTTGACCCGGATCAGCACGCTTAAAGTGACGTCAATGCAGCAACTTACCCACTGTCCTTAACGTCACCGAGGTAACCATGTCGAATCTCAGCAGCCCCCTTACGATTGGCGCAACGTCGCGTAATCCCGCCACCGGCGAGTTCATCGCCCACTATGCCTTTCAGTCGGCAGACGACGTGGAGCGCATGCTCCAGAACAATGCCGCAGCGTTTCGCCTCTGGCGTGCAACGCCGATGACTGAGCGCGTCGCCACCTACCGCCGTCTGGCGATCACGCTGCGGGAGCGGTCGGAAGAATTGGCATCGCTGATTACTGCGGAAATGGGCAAGACGTTGAGCGCCGCACGCGCGGAGGTCGAGAAATGCGCCGCAGCGATCGACTGGATCGCGGTGAACGGCCCCGCGTTCCTGGCTGACGAGGCTGCGCCGGTCAAGGGCGATGACGAAGTCTATGTTTCCTATCTGCCTATCGGCTCAATTCTCGCCGTCATGCCGTGGAATTTTCCGTTGTGGCAGGTCATTCGTGCATCTGGGCCGATCATGCTATCGGGCAACGGTTTCATCCTGAAACATGCGGCCAATGTGATGGGCTCGGCGTATGCGTTGCAAGACGCCTACGAAGCCGCCGGCTTTCCGGTCGGACTGTTCACGAATCTCAATGCCGATAACGAAACGGTTGCGCATGTGATCGAAGATCCGCGCGTGGCCGCCGTCACCCTGACGGGCAGCATGCGGGCGGGCTCGGCCGTGGCATCGACGGCAGGCAAGGCGCTCAAGAAGACGCTGCTGGAACTCGGTGGCGCCGACGCCTTCATCGTGCTGGCCGACGCGAACATCGACCTCGCGGTCAAAGCGGCGATCGAGGCGCGCTTCCAGAACGCGGGGCAGGTATGTCTCGCAGCAAAGCGGTTCATCGTCGAGCAGCCTGTCGCGGAAGAGTTCACACGCAAGTTCGTCGAGGCGGCGCGCAAGGTTGTGGCGGGCGATCCTCTGGACCCGGCCAGCACCATCGGGCCCATGGCGCGCGCCGACCTGCGCGACGAATTGCATGCTCAGGTGGAACGCACCATTGAAGCGGGTGCAACGTTGCTGCTCGGTGGCAACAGGGTCGCGGGCGTAGGCAACTACTATGAACCGACTGTGCTCGCGAATGTAGCGCCAGGGATGGCCGCTTTCGATGAAGAGACATTTGGTCCGGTCGCCGCGATCACCGTGGCCGAGAGCGCCGAGCATGCTATCGAGCTCGCCAACACGAGCGACTACGGTCTGGGTGGCAGTCTGTGGACCAGCGACGTAGCGCGCGCGCAGCGCATCGCCCGTCGGCTCGAAACGGGCGGCGTCTTCATTAACGGCTTCTCGGCTTCCAACCCGCGCATTCCTGTCGGCGGAGTCAAGAAGAGCGGATTTGGTCGGGAACTGTCGCACTTCGGTTTGCGCGAGTTCACCAACGCTCAGGCGGTCTGGGCCAAAACGGTCGACTGATTCGACGCGATGGCGATACAAAACATCGAATTATTCGTTACATAGTTAGGATAACAAATCATGAAAAATGCTTCTGTTAGCCCCGTACTTCAACCCGTGACGATTGGCAGTCTGCGACTGAAGAACCGCATCGTCATGGCGCCGATGACACGCAGTCGCGCCGACGATGCGGGTGTGCCGCCCGGCTACGCAGCCGACTACTACGCGCAACGTGCAGGCGCTGGCCTCATCATTACCGAAGCGACCAATATTTCTGCGCAGGCTCGCGGCTATCCTCGCACCCCTGGCATCTGGACGGACAACCAGGTGGCGGCGTGGACGCGCGTCACCGAGGCAGTTCATCGCCGTGACGGCAAGATCTTTCTGCAGTTGTGGCACACCGGGCGAATCTCGCACCCTGACATGCAGGATGGCGCGATGCCGGTCGCGCCCTCGGCCATCAAACCACAAGGCCAGATCCGCGTTCACGACGGCATGAAGGAATTCGTCACGCCTCGCGCGCTTCGGACCGAAGAGATCGCTGCCATCGTCGACGATTATCGCCATGCGGCCGTCAATGCGAAGCGTGCAGGATTCGACGGAGTCGAGATCCACTCGGCCAATAACTATCTGCTCGAACAGTTCGTCCGCGACAGCACGAACCAGCGCAATGACGAGTACGGCGGCTCTATTGAGAACCGGCTGCGCTTCCCCCTCGCGGTGGTCAAGGCGGTACTTGAAGTCTGGCCAAGCGATCGCGTTGGCATCCGGATCTCGCCCGCGACGACAGCGCCGGGCGAAACGCCTCTCGACAGCGACCCAATGGCCACCTTCGGTGCTTATGTACGCGCGCTGTCGCAACTCGGGCTGCTGTACATCCACGACATTGAAGGCGTAACGCAACTGGCTCGCGACACCGACAGCGGCGTGAGCTTCACTGCGCTGCGCGGACAGTTCAACGGCGCGTACATCGCCAATAACCAGTACACGCTGCGGCTCGCTGAGGAAACGCTCGCTGCAGGTGACGCTGATCTCTTCAGCATCGGGCGGCCATTCATCGCCAATCCCGATCTGGTTGGACGGCTGCGAGTCGGTGGTCCGCTCGCCGAGGCGCCAAAAGAATACTGGTACGGCGGAGATTCGACGGGCTATTCCGACTGGCCCGAGATGCACAGCGAACCTGTTGCCGACGCGTGATTTATCGCGAGATCCACTAATCCAACACCCCAAACTTTCTTGCTAAAACGACTGGAGCCTTTCATGAAAACGACCACCCGAGTTCGCCGTTTCGCCACTGCCATCGCGTTCGGCGTGGCAGCACTTTCCGCACAGATCGCCACCGCTGCCCCCGTCAAGAACGTTGTCCTGGTCCACGGATTCTTTGCTGACGGTTCCGGCTGGCAGGCCGTATCGAAGATTCTTGCCCGCGACGGCTACAAGGTGTCGGTGGTCCAGGAACCTGAAACTTCATTCAAGGACGACGTCGCGGCGACCACACGTGTGGTCGATGCGCAGGACGGCCCGAGCATTCTCGTCGGACACAGCTATGGCGGAGCGGTCATCACCGAAGCCGGCAACGATGCGCGCGTCTCGGGCCTCGTCTACATCGCCGCCTTTGAACCCGATGCCGGTGAGAGCCTGAAGGATCTGACCACCAAAATGCCTGCCGCGATCAGAAGCATCAAGGAGACGGACGACGGTCATCTGTACATCGATCCCTCGCGGTTCCATGCCGACTTTGCAGCCGACGTCCCGGAGCCAGAGGCCGCATTTATGGCTTCTTCCCAGGTGATGCCCGCCGTCGGCTCGTTCACGGCGCCTGTCATGCAGGCTGCGTGGAAATCGAAGCCGAGTTGGGCGGTCGTCGCGGCGTCCGATCGGACTATCAATCCAGACCTTGAGCGCTGGATGGCAAAGCGCGCCGGCAGTAAAGTGACCGAAGTCAATTCGAGCCATGTCGCGTTTCTTTCACATCCCGAAGAGATTGCGAAGGTAATCGAGCAGGCGGCTGCGGCAAGCGGCGGTCGTTGAACTGTTCGACTAGCGCGCGGCTTCTTGCATGGGTGACCGGCCGCGGGTTGTGCCGCAATAGGGCAGATGGCGTGCATCGCGCTCGTCGTCAGCCCCGTTGTTACCCAAGCTAACGCGGGGGCCGGAGACCTCACTACTGCACCGCACCCCGGCGGGCGGCGGCAGGATCGCTCGGTCGTATCCGACGACGGACGGGAAGTGCAATGCGGCACGCCGGGCGTGGGGAGGAATACAATGCCGCGCATGCATGCGCGGTACGCAAACGATCTTGCACCAAGGAATCTGATCCTGCTCGAAGTAAAAGCGTCCGGATGGCTCGGTCGGGTTTTGGGTCGCGAGCCAGACGATGCCTGCGGCCGCCTGTTTCACCGTGCGATAGCCCGAGTGGTTGTTAAAATCGGTGGCGGTGTAGCCCGGATCGACCGCGTCGACCGCGTCGACCTTGATGCCGACTGACGCGAGCTCTTTTGCAAAGGCCAGCGCAACAGCGTTCAGTGCCGACTTGGAACTGTTGTAGCCGAGAATATTCACGCCGTAGCACTGGTTTGCCGGGTCGAACAGCCAGCCCATAGATCCGAGTCTGCTGCTCACCATCACGACGGTACCCCGACCAGCAGATTTCAGCAGCGGCACGAACGACTGAGTCACCCGAATCGGGCCGAAGACGTTCGTCTCATACACAGCACGGATGTTTTCCATCGGTTGCTGGCTGGGCGCCGCGTGAGGGTCGCTTGGAATGCCGGCGTTATTAATAGCACATCGAGTCGGCCGTCCTCATCCCGTACTCGCGCCGCAGCGGCACGTACGCTTTCGTCTCGGGTCACGTCAATAGTCAGGAGCCGGACGTCATGGCCCTCCGCTACCAAAGACTTCAGGGCTGCCTCTCCGCGCGCCACGTCGCGGCAACCAAGCTAAATCTGGTATCCCAGTCGACCGAGTTGTCGAGCAGTTTCATCCGATGCTTTTGTTAGCGCCGGTGATCAGGACGGTTCGAGCGGCGTTCATGTTCTGTCCTCCAGAATGAGCCTGCGGCCACTGTAATCTGAACGGCCCTTTTTAATCCTGTAGAACTCGGACAGACTGATCGCCATGCCGAACAATCACCGTGACGAATCGATTCTTGATCTGCTCCCGGTCTTCCTCGCTGTCGTAGATGCTGGAGGTTTTCGGGCTGCCGGCAAACGGTTGCGGCTGTCCCCCTCCACCGTGAGCGAGCGGATCGCGCACCTTGAAGCGCAGTTGGGCGTGCCTTTGCTGATCCGCACGACACGCAGCGTCATGCCAACGGAAACCGGACGCACGCTTGCTACCCGTGTCGCGCCACTGATGGCTGAAACGCGTGCCGCGTTGTGTGATGCCGCTAGTTCCCAAAACCTGGTGCGTGGGCTTTTGAAACTCAACGTGACGGGCGCAGTGATGGTTGATATCCTGCCGCCGATCATCGATTGCTTCATGGAAGCGCATCCGCAGGTTCGGGTTGAAA
The DNA here is from genome assembly GCF_000685095.1 of Paraburkholderia caledonica NBRC 102488. Lineage (GTDB taxonomy): Bacteria > Pseudomonadota > Gammaproteobacteria > Burkholderiales > Burkholderiaceae > Paraburkholderia > Paraburkholderia caledonica. The sequence continues at coordinate 802,934 of NZ_BAYE01000001.1, read as the reverse complement.
TCATGGTGGATGACCAGCTTGTCGATATTGTGGCAGCGGGTTGCGACGCTGGCATCCGATTCGGCGAGCATCTTGCACTAGACACCATGGCCTTGCCAATTGGGCCCGCTCACCAGCGGATGGCGTGGGCGGCTGCTCCCGGCTACCTGGCCGCTCGCGGTGTTCCCGAACACCCGAGCGACTTGCTGAACCACGAATGCATCCAGTTGCGTTTTCCGAGCGGCGCCCTTGTCGAGTGGTTATTTGAGCGTGGCCCGCAAACGGTCCGACTCGATCCGCCTGGCCGCCGCATCGTCGGTGTGGATGGTGTTTCGGCAGCAATCCGATTTGCGCGCGAAGGACGGGGCGTCATCGGCACCTTCGAAAACTGGTTAACCCCCTTTTTAGAAAGCCGAGCTACATCCCGTCTTGCATGAGTGGTGGCATCAATTCGAAGGACCTCAACTGTATTCCTCGAGCAGATTGAACTCCGCTCCGTTTAAAGCATTCATCGAATTCGTTAAGGGGGAACAGAGGCAGCCGCAGCGAAAGAAGTCCCGGCTTTCGCGGATGTCAACGTGGGTTTAGCTACGCAAGACCTTATTGGCCGCGGGCGCCTTAGCTTCAAGAGCCTGATGTGTGCGCCCGCGCCACTGACGCGGCGATCGCGGGCGCCGAGCTTGCGGTTTGAAGCCAACCAGGGATCACTGACACCGGCGGCTCTTGGCAAAGAGTCAGCACTGACATTTGCGGTTCTCCATAGAGACTCGCCCCGGTTCCGGATTTTCCGGTGGTGCACTAGACGATCGAAAGATTCTGCGCCATGCGGTTTAAACAACAACAACGGGCCGCCGCCATTAACGTCTGGCGCCTGTTATCCCAAGCATGCGCCGGGTCGCCTTCAGAGCCCGCTCGAACTGATCATCGTTGCGCTCAATTTTTGCCATGACACTGGCACCAAGCCACAGGGAATACAGCGCCGAAGCAACGTCCAGAGCTGGTTGGGAGACCGCCACAGAGCCGTCCGCGACCCCGGCTTCGATTGCGCGGGTTAACCGCGAAATGATTCCTGCTGTACCCTCTTTGAGGACCAGGCGCATCGCTTCAGATAAGTCAGCCACTTCAGCGCCGAGTTTGACGGCCAAACAGCGGCCCTGATAGTCGAACGCCAACTGGTGCTCCCGCCATCCTGCCCAGTAAAGCATAAGCCCTTCGGCTGCCGTCAGACCATGCTTCGAAAACATCTCATCCATGTTGCGATGGTAAGCCTCAAAATAGTCTGAGAGCAAAGCTTCGCCAAATGCATCTTTTGATGCGAAGAAATGATAGAAGGAGCCTTTTGGCACGCCCGCCTCTTTCAATATCTCGGTAAGTCCGACAGCGGTGAAGCCCTTGCGACTCATACGTCGCTGACCGGCCGCTAGTATTTCTGACCGGGTCTGATGTTCGTGCGCTGCTGGCTGCATAATTTTCTCCGCGTAGACCGGTCGCTTAGCTAAGGGAAGTAGTTTCTGACCGCCTATGATACACAATACCGGCGCGAAGGAGATCGGGGGAAGACGCCGGCGGCAGACCAGTCGGTCTAGGCTCCACGGGGTGGTGGTAGATTAGAAGGTTCCGGCACTGAACGAGCAAGGCGAGCAAATCCCGCCGCCCGGTCCTCAGGCATGACGTTTCGCGTCGGCCCCCTCGGAAAAAACGCCTCCTGGAGATGGGGAGCCCGCTAGCCCGGGCGTTCGCATCGGTCGATTGTCTGTGGAGAGCGCACCAGCATCTGCATTCGTTCCGCAACAATGTTGCTCGTTGCGGCACAATTACAGAGTTCAATTCATCCCAATGCGAACGATGCGAAGAAGCAGATCTGCTTCGGCTCGAAACTAACCGGTGTTGAATGCTACAGGTTATGCTCAACGGCTTTGTTTTGGGCAAGCGCATCGGCATGCGCCATGATCTCCATGCGCGATCCTGATGGGTCACCCGACTTGATCATTTGTAAGGGACCGTCTCGCGATCATTAGCGGTCGGTTCGCATGGGCCCGGTGAATGCAAACAGCCTTCGACCTGCCCGGCATCGCCCAACGCCATTGCGAGTTTCGTTCGATCAAGCCCGCCTTCCCACGCCGATACCACGATCGTCGCCACGCCATTGCCCACGATGTTGGTCAACGCTCTGCATTCGGACATGAAGCGATCGATGCCGAGAATTAGCACCATCGCACTGACAGGAACGGTCGGCACGACGGACAGGCTTGCAGCAAGCGTGATGAAGCCCGCGCCCGTCACGCCCGTCGATCCTTTCGAGGTCAGCATCGTGACGAGCAACAGCGTGATTTCCTGCGCGAAGGACAGCTGCGTATTGGTCGCCTGCGCGAGAAACAGCACCGCGAGCGTCATGTAGATGTTGGTGCCATCCAGATTGAACGAGTAACCGGTCGGCACGACTAGCCCCACGATACCGCGCGGGCAGCCCATACGTTCGAGCTTGTCCATTAGTTGCGGCAACGCCGCTTCGGACGTCGACGTACCGAGCACGATCAGCAGCTCGTCGCGGATATAGAACAGGAAACGCCAGAGACTGAACCTGCACAGACGCGCGACGATGCCGAGCCCGATCGCCACGAACAGAAATGCGGTCAGATAGAAGGCGCCGATGAGCTTGAGCATCGGCAGCAGCGAGACGATGCCGTATCGGCCGATCGTGAAGGCCATCGCGCCGAAGGCGCCGATCGGCGCGAGACTGGTGACCATGCGAACAATGCGGAAAAACGCCTTCGAGAGGGTCTCGACCAGGTGCGTGACCGGCGCGGCGGGCTCGCCCATCAGCGCCAGCGCGGTGCCGAATAGCATCGCGATCAGCAGCACGGGAAGGATATCGCCCTGAACCAGCGCACCAACAAACGTTTCGGGTATCACATGCGCGATGAATCCGGCGATGCCGTCGCCATGCGCCGCCTGCGCCGCATAGCCCGACACGGCGCGCGCGTCGAGCGTCGCCGGATCGACATTGAAGCCCTTGCCAGGCGCGAGCACATGCGCGGCGAGCAAACCGATCGCCAGGGCAAGCGTGGATGCCGCTTCGAAATAGAGCAGCGCCTTGCCGCCGACACGGCCGACCTTCTTCATGTCCTGCATGCCGGCGATGCCCGTCACGACCGTGCAGAAAATCACCGGCCCGATGATCATCCGCACGAGCTTGATGAACAGATCGCCGAGCGGCTTCAACGCAACCGCGGCTTGCGGTGCGAAGTGGCCGAGTAGCACGCCGGCAATAATGGCAGCCAGCACCTGGACATAGAGAATCGTGTAGAACGGTTTGCGTTTCATGTGTCTCCTCGTTGATTGAGGCAAAGGGAAGCCCTTCCCTTCTTCGATCGGAGGGGAATCGGCCTGGCGAAAACAGGGACGCCGCTGCGCCGCGCGGCGGGAAGTGCGGTTACATCACTTGCGCCCAGGGATGCCGGGCGAAATGCAACCGCTCGAACGCTTCGATCTCGGCAAGGGAGTCGAGCGTCAGGTCGACGGTATCCATGCCTTCGATCACCATGCGCTTGTGGCGAGCGCCAATCGGATACGCATACCGCTCACCCGACGCGGACCTCACCATCTGCTCTTCGAGATCGATCGACATCGATATGCCGGGCGTTTCGATCGCCTGGTGTGTCAGCGCATCGATGGCGTCGGGCTCCAGTTGCACGAGCAACAGACGGTTATTCATTGCGTTGAAGTAGAAGATTTCCGCAAAGCTCGGCGCGATGACGGCCTGGAAGCCGTATTGCTGCAATCCCCACACAGCGTGTTCGCGGCTCGACCCGCAGCCGAAGTTCGCGCCGCCGATCAGGATGCTCGCGTTCGCGTAAGCGCTCCGGTTGAGAACGCAGTCCGCCCGAGGCGCACCCTGCTCGTCGAAGCGCAGGTCGTACAACAGACCGTCGGCGAGCCCCGCTTTGTCGATGATGCGCAGGAACTGCTTCGGCATGATCTGATCGGTGTCTAGATTGTCGATCGGCAACGGCGCGGCGCTGCCCTGAATGATCGTGAGTCGGGTCATGATGCAGGTACCTCCAGCGTGCGGACATCGGTGATGCAGCCGGTCAGCGCGGCGGCCGCCGCCATCGCCGGACTCATTAGATGCGTGCGGCCGCCGCGTCCCTGGCGGCCTTCGAAATTGCGGTTGGTGGTGGACGCGCAGCGTTCTCCGGCGCCGAGCACGTCGTCGTTCATCGCGAGACACATCGAGCAGCCTGGCTCGCGCCATTCGAAGCCCGCGTCGATTAGCGTCTTCGCGATGCCTTCCTCCTGGGCCGCCCGGCGCACGCTGCCCGAGCCAGGCACAACCATCGCGCGCACGCCTGCCGCGATGTGCCTGCCGCGCACGATGGCGGCCACGGTGCGCAAGTCTTCGATGCGTCCGTTGGTGCACGAGCCGACGAACACGCGGTCGATCCGCGTGCCCGCAAGCAACCGATTGGCCGTGAGTCCCATGTAGTCGAGCGCGCGGCGCAGCGATGCGGCGGCGCTGGGCGTCGTTTGCGCGGCTTCGTCGGGGATCGGTTGATCGATGGCGATAGCCTGGTCAGGACTGGTGCCCCAAGTGACAAACGGGGCGATGTTCCGCGCGTCGAAGCGGTGCTCGGCGTCGAAGTGCGCGCCGACGTCGGAATGCAGGCCTCGCCAGTCCTCGATTGCGGCTTTCCACGCCGTATCGTCGAGTGACGGCGTGTGGGCGCGCACGTATTCGTAGGTAATCGCATCAGGCGCGATCAGCGCGGCGCGCGCGCCGACTTCGACCGTCATGTTGCACAAAGTCATGCGCGCCTCGGCCGAAAGCGATGCGATCGTCGAACCGGCGAATTCCACGGCATAACCACGCGCGCCTTGCGCGCCGATCCTGCTGGTCATCCAGATGACGACATCCTTCGACGACGTGCCATACGGAAGGGCGCCATCGATCGTGATGCGCATGGTCCGCGCGACCCGGTACACGAGCGTTTGCGTCGCGAGCACGTGCTCGACTTCAGACGTGCCGATGCCGAAGCCCAGTGCGCCGAGCGCGCCGTACGTAGTCGTATGACTGTCACCGCACAGCACGACCATGCCGGGGCGAACCAGCCCGAGTTCGGGCGCGACGATGTGCTCGATGCCTTGCAGCGGGTCGTTCTCCCCAAAAAGCCGGATGCCAGCGCGTTCGCAGTTGCTCGCCAGGTTCTGCGCCTGCAACAGTGACGCTGCATCGCGAATCACGCGCGGCGACTCGGCGTGCGTTGGAATGATGTGGCTCACGACGGCGAGCTGCTGTCGCGGACGGCGCACCGCGCGGCCTCGTGCATTGAGCGCGCTGAATGCTTGCGGGCTGGTGTACTCGTTCATCAGATGCAGATCGGCGTACAGCAGCACGTTGAGTTCGTCGATACGCGACACGGTGTGCGAATCGACGAGCTTCTGGTAAAGGGTTCGTTCGGACATGGGATTACTCGGTTAGAAATGGCAGCACGCGTTCGAGAAGCTGGCCGGGCGCTTCCTCGGGGATGTAGTGGCCGCAAGGCAGCGCCTCGCCCTGCACGTTCGGCGCATACGCCCGCCATTCGGCGAGCGGATCGAAGCATTGTTCGATCACGCCTTCAGCACCCCACAGCGCCATGAACGGACAACCGATCCGCTGCGGCGATGCGAGCGTCGCGCGGTCGTGTTCGAGGTCGATCGTCACGCTCGCGCGATAGTCCTCACAGATGCCGTGAGCTGTATCGGGGTCGGACAGACAACGGAGATATTCCGCATAAGCCGCCGCCGTGAACGGCGCGAGACCGGCACTACGCGCACCGATGGTTTGCCTGAGATATAGATCGGGGTCCGCACGGATGAGCGTCTCGGGGAACGGAGCGGGACGCACCAGCATGAACCAGTGCCAATACGCGCGCGCGAAGTCGAACGAGGTCTGCTCATACATCGCGAGCGTCGGCGCAACATCGAGCGTCACGAGGCGCGTCACGACATCCTGGTGATCGAGCGCCATGCGAGCCGCGACGCGCCCGCCCCGATCGTGGCCGATCACCGCGAAGGATTCATGTCCAAGCGAGCGCATGAGTCCGATCTGATCGAGCGCCAGGCGGCGCTTCGCGTAGTTCACATGATCGGCCGTGCCCGGCGGCTTGCCGCTGTCGCCGTAGCCGCGCAAATCGGCAGCGATCACTGTGAAATGCTTCGCCAGCGTCGGCGCCACCTTGTGCCAGATCACATGCGTTTGGGGATGCCCGTGCAAGAGCAGCAGGGCGGGGCCGCGCCCGCCCCGAATTGCGTGAATGCGTACGTCGTCGACGGTCGCCGACACGCTGCTGAAACCTTCAAACATGGTTGTCTCCTGATCGTGATTCGAGTCTAATTGATGAATCAAACGATTTGGTTTCCTTGAAAGCATTCCGGCCGTAACTTAAAGGAATGAATCGGCGGATCTTGGAGCACGCAGATGGATGGTTTCTCGGACCTGAGCCTGTTCGCACTCGTGGCGCGGCACCGCAATCTGGCGGCGGCCGCGCGCGAGCTAGGCGTGACGCCGCCGGCGATCAGCAAGCGGCTGGCGCGACTGGAACGGCGCCTCGGCGTGCGCTTGATGAACCGCACGACGCGACGTCTGAGCCTCACACCGGAGGGCGAGCTCTACTTATCGAGCGGCTCGCGCATTCTGGACGAGTTGTCGGAACTGGAGCATCGCGTCACGCAAAGCCGTGGCGAACCGACCGGCTTGCTGAGGGTGAATGCGTCGTTTGGGTTCGGGCGCGCGCGTATCGCGCCGGCGGTGTCGGAGTTCGTCGAGCGCTATCCGGCAATGAAAATCCTGCTGCAACTCACGGACCGGCCGATGAGTCTTCAGGACGAGGGTTTCGATCTCGGCATTCGCTTCGGCGAGGTTCCCGATGCGCGCATCAACGCGCGGCTCCTGCTCGAGAACAGGCGAATCGTGTGCGCGTCGCCCGACTACGTGGCGCGGCACGGCAAGCCTTCGGTGCCACACGATCTGACACGGCATGCGTGCATTGTTCTCCGCGAGAACGAGTCGGCTTACGGCACATGGCATTTCTCTCGTGGCAAGCGCACGGAGACGGTCAAGGTCGATGGGGCGTTGGCCAGCAACGACGGCAGCGTCGTGCTTCATTGGGCGCTCGAAGGTCGCGGACTCGTCGTGCGATCGCAGTGGGAAATCGAGGGACATCTCGCCCGCGGCCAACTCGTGCCATTGCTCGCGGACTGGTCGCTGCCGGATGCCGACATCCACGCGATCTATCTGGAGCGCAACCAGCTTTCGGTCAAGCTGAGGACCTTTGTCGACTTTCTCGGCGAGTATCTCCGTAGGCCCTGGACAATCGGGTAACACGCGGCCTTGCCCTTTCCGATATGTTCCGAGGCCCCCAGGGCAGCTACCTTGCAACCGGAGACGATGATTCGACCCGAATGCGCCTGATTTTCGGGTGGAGATCCGGAACTCCGACATCCGCTATTTTCATGTCGCGATTCAATAGGTCTGCGGGCTTCATAGCGCATGACGGTGGCCCTTACGATCGGACGGCGGACGGCGGATGGCGGATGGCGGATGGCGGATGGCGGATGGCGAATGGCGGGTCGCGGGTGCGGCGCCGACGCTTGAACGTCCGAGCGGCGTGAACGTGAACGGCCAGCGATCCGGCCATGCTGTCGACAGAACGCCTATTTATCACCTGAAAATCAGATTTCAAGATCGGTGACAGTTCGCATCGAGATGCGACCTAATTTTTTAATATTGCGCCGAGAATTGCCTTCGCGCGCGCCGCTGCGGAATTCCGAAAACGAAGGGGCTAGATAGTTGTGGCTTTCATACCCTTCGTTCCTGGATATCGAGGAAGAGGGCGGCCGGGACCCGGTCGTGGCGGTCGACATGCGTCCTGCGTCGCGGCGCCGGCGGTGGCCCCGACGGCCTGCCCGTTTCCCCTGTCCTCCTGCGGCATGGATTGCCGGGCCGACGTCGTCCCGCTTGCGCGGCCCACCCAACGCTCGGCGTCAGCCGCCCGGACACGCGTCGAGAGCGGTCGCGCATCCGTGACGCATCCACGTTGAATGCGTGCGACACGTGTCGTATAATTGACCGACACATGACGGAAAGGAGTCCGGTATGGTTGCCACAGTCGAAAAGCCCGTAGAAGCGCCTCCTTCCATCGGAGCGGCGCGCTTCGGGAAGTTACTGCATGAAATTGGGCTGTTGATTCATTCGCGGGGCGAGTCACAGCATGATGACCGGGAGCGTGCGAAACCGGCGGATTCGCACATGGACCGCCTGAGCGCAAAAGGGCTCGAACGGTTCGCCGACATGGAGCCGCTCATGGTGCACGATATGGTCACCCGAGGTCTGCCGGTTCTGCTCGCGAGGACCATGATGGATTCCTATGAACTAGTCCAGAAGGATGCTGTTCTGCAGGCCATCGGCGTAAGTGAGAGAACGCTTCAGCGGGGGAAGGACGCGGACCGGCGGCTCGACAGCAACGCCAGTGACCGACTGCTTCGGCTCGCCGCTATAACGGAGCACGCGATCGACGTGCTTGGTTCCCAGGAGGAGGCCGAACGCTGGCTCCTGAAACCAGCCCTGGCGCTGGATCAGCGACGGCCGATCGACCTGCTGCAAAGCTCTGAAGGAACGGAACTCGTCAAGGCGTTGCTCACCAGAATGGACTACGGGGTTTACGCTTGACGCCGCTGCCGGCTGCTTTGGGCAGCAGCGGTTTCGTCGCCTGGCGACTGGAGCGCGAAAAGTACGTGCCCACGTGGGACACAGCAGAAGGCGCCTTTCAGGTTGGAGGTCGTTGGTCCTCAAAGGGGCGACGTGTGATCTACACGTCGCTCGACCCGGCCACCACCATCCTTGAAGTGGCCGTGCACAAGGGTTTCAATGTGCTGGACACAGTCCCGCATCGACTGCTGGAAGTCGAAATTGATGCGGCACCTGTCTATGTCCTCCAGAAATCGGCCATTCCCAATCCCAACTGGCTTCAGTCCGGCACCATCAGTCCCAATCAGCAGGCGTTTGGTGACGCACTGTTGTCCGAGCATCCTCTGGTCTTGATCCCCAGTGTTGTCAGCGGCCATTCGTGGAATCTTCTGATCGACACTGCGACGGCAACCGGAACTTTCAGGCTTCGAAACGACGAGCGGTTTGCGCTGGATACGCGTCTTCTACCCGGCGTGCATCCTTGAGGCGGGGCGAACTGGCTTGATTGGGAAAGAAAGACAAGTGGACTATCGTGTCACGTCGCACATGTCTGAAGGCACCAGTGACACACTAGCATGGGATGCGGCGAACCGGGGGGCGGCCTCAACGCTGCGCAAAGGTGTGGCAGCACCATCCGTCTGCGGCAGCGCTGGCAGCGTGTCGGGCTTTGCAGCCTGGGTGAAGTAAAGCGCTCGTATCCCTGTCGCGAATCAGACATCGGGCTGCATACTCAGCAAAACGTCGTGGCGGTACCAGAAAAGGGAGTCAGGCGGAAGCAGGGGGCGGGAGACAGCGGGCAGAAATGCACGGATGCCGCGTTTAGTGGCATCCGCGCAACCTCGCCGCGACAGGGATCAGCGAAAGCCGTCCGGATTTGCGGACTGCCACCGCCAGTGATCCGCACACATTCTTTCGATACCGAACTCCGCGCGCCAGCCGAGCAGTTCCAATGCGGCGCGCGGATCGGCAAAGCATGACGCCACATCGCCCGGACGGCGCGCCACGATCTCATACGGCACCGGCCGCCCCGACGCCTTCTCGAACGCCTTCACGACGTCGATCACGCTGTAACCCTGGCCCGTCCCGAGATTGACGACGAAGCTCGCGTCGCGTTTGACGAGCGCATCGAGCGCGGCCAGATGCCCGCGCGCGAGATCCACCACGTGAATATAGTCACGCACGCCGGTGCCGTCGGGCGTTTCATAGTCGCCGCCGAACACGCGCAGCTTGTCGAGCTTGCCGACCGCGACCTGCGCGACATACGGCATCAGGTTGTTCGGAACGCCCGCCGGATCTTCGCCGATCAGCCCACTTTCATGCGCGCCGACCGGATTGAAATAGCGCAGCGTGGCAATGCGCCACGAGGGATCGGCCACTTCGAGATCGCGCAACACCTGTTCGGCAATCAGCTTCGACTGACCATACGGGTTCGTGGCCGACAGCGGAAACGATTCGTCGATGGGCGAGCTTTTCGGCACGCCGTACACCGTCGCCGAAGAACTGAACACGAACTGCTTGACGTTGCGATCGCGCATCACGCCGAGCAGCGCGAGCAGGCTGCCCACGTTGTTGCTGTAGTACTCGATCGGCTTCGCAACCGACTCGCCCACCGCTTTCAACGCGGCAAAGTGGATGGCGCCGGTAATCGGGTGCGCGTCGAAAACACGGTTGAGCGCTGCCTCGTCGCGCGCGTCCGCTTCGTAGAACTCGACGGCGCGGCCTGCGATTCGCTCCACGCGCCGCAGCGACTCGCGGTTGCTGTTCACGAGATTGTCGATTACCACGACGTCGTAGCCACCGTTCAGCAGTTCAACGCAGGTGTGCGAACCGATGAAGCCCGCGCCGCCCGTTACCAGAATCGTGCCCTTCGTGGTCATGCTGTTGCTCCGTTAAAGTAAAACGCCTGTCATTTTTTGCACCAGGTCCTTATACGTTTCGACGACGACGCGTTCGTCGAACTCCTGCGCGACTTTCTGCCGGCCGCGTTCTGCCATGGCGCGGCGCTCGGCGCCGCTCATATCGAGCATTCCGGCGAGCGCCGCGGCGAGGCTTTCCGCGCTGCGCGCTTCGCAAAGCAGTCCATTGACCCCTTGCGTTACCACCTCGCGGCAGCCCGGCACGTCGGTCGTGACAATCGGCCGGCCCATCGCCGACGCTTCCATCAACGTGCGCGGCACGCCTTCGCGATATGACGGCAAGACGACGCAATCCGCATCGGCGATAAAAGGCCGTACGTCGTGTGCCTCGCCGAGATAGTCGACGATGCCTTCCCGTTCCCAGGCCGCCACTTCGTCGCGTGTGATCGCGCTCGGGTTGTCGACGCCGACTGGACCGAGCAGCTGAAAACGCGCTTGCGGATAACGTTGGCGAAGCTGCCGTGCGGCTTCCACGTATTCGCCGACGCCTTTGTCCCACAGCAAACGGCCAATCAGGACGAACTTGAATTCCGCGCGCTCGGGCAGAGGCGTAAAGCCGAACTGTTCGAGATCGACGCCTTCACCGTGCAACAGCCGGGCGCGTTCAGGATGCACTAACAAATTCTGTTCGACAAACGCTGTCTGATCGTCGCGATTCAAAAACCAGATTTCGCGCGGAAAACGGAACGCGAAACGATACAGCTTTTTGGCCACCAGCGCGGCTCGGCTTCGCTGGATGAACACATAACCGAGCCCCGTCGTCACCGCAACCGACTGCACGCCCGCCAGTTTCGCGGCTATCGAGCCGTAGATATTCGGCTTGATCGTGTAATGAAACACCACGTGCGGGCGGATCGCGCGATAGCGCCGGTACAGCGTGTACAACGTGCGCAGGTCGTCGCGCGGATTGGTGCCTTTCGAGGCGACCGGCAATTCGATGCAGCGGCAGCCCATGGCCGTGAGCAACTCGAACGTGCGGTCGCGCGGCGCGAGCACCGTCACGTCGACGCCGCGTCCCACCAGCATGCGAATCAGCCCTTGCCGATACGTGTAGATTGCCCAGGCGGTGTTACACACGAGTGTAATGCGCAACGTGGGCGTCGACTTCAAGGCTGGCTTCATGCGGGAACGTGCTCGGCGGTGAATGAAAGGACGAACGGACGTGACTATGCGGATCAATGAGTCGCGCGCGGCGCGAGAAGGCTGCGTTTGACCCGCTGCAACGCGCGGTACGGTGTCACGAGATGCAGCAGATTCTTGGCGAGACCGAACCAGTCGTAGGGATTCGCGACGTTGAAGTAGCGCAGTTGCAGCCGCAGTGTCGAGAGCACCTGGCGGCGGCGCCTCGACGCGCTGATGCCGCCTTCGTTCAGTTCGTAGTAAAGGCCCAGCTCCGGCAGGTTCGCGCAGTCGTAACGTTCCATCAGACGCACGAACAGATCGAGGTCTTCCGCCGACGGATAGGCCGCACGGTAATTGCCGACGGCGCGCACGGCGTCGATGCGCAGCATCATGGAAGGATGCGCGAGGCATGAGCGGAAGAACCGCAGTCGGCGAATCGCCGCGGCTTCGGCGGGCGGCGTCAGCATGAAAAGCGGTGCGCCCGCACGCGTGACCACCTGCGTCCACATGCCAAGCCCGGCCACTTGGGGGTGTGCTTCCATGTATGCGCGCTGCTTCGCAAGCCGTTGCGGCACGCTGCGGTCGCCCGCGTCTATACGAGCGGCATAGCGAAAGCCGCGCTGCGCAAGCGCGTCGATACCGGTTTGCAGCGCACGCTCGATGCCGCCGTTCTGCGGCATGCGCAACACTTCGATTTGCAGGTTCGCAAGCGTTGGCGCGACGATGGGCGGCGTGCTGCCGTCATCGACGATCAGAACGTGCACCAGCGCACTTTCATTGAACGACGCGAGCGTAAGATCGACGTCGGCCTGGCCGTTGAAGGCGGGCATCAGCACCGCGACGTCATCGAGGCAGTGCGGCGGCGTGTCGACGGCGGTAAGCGTCATGGGCGCAATTTGAAACGGATGTAATAAAGATTAACCGACGCCGCAGCGAGATAACCGCATGCAAGGCCCACGAGCGCGCCATAAGCGCCGAGCCGCGGAATCGCCAGCAGATTGACGACGAATGCAACGGCGAGCGCGAGCAGCCATTTGAACAGCAACACGAACTTCGCCTGATATTTGAGAACGACCAGATTGCCGATTGCCTCGATGCCGGCGGGCACGGAGAGCCAAACCGCCCAGCGGAAAATTTCGATCGCGCCTTCGAAGCCCGGCCCGAACACGCGGCGAATGATGAAGCCGGCGAGCAGATCGAGCACCGCGGCGCCCGCGACCATCAACGCGGCGGTCATTGCGGTAAGGCGCCAGACGTTGCGGCGCAACTGTGCGGCCTGCTGCACACGGTAGACGAACGCCGGCGCGATGGTCTGCGCGAGCATCAGCGCGAGCGTGATCCAGTTCTCGTTCAACTGCTGCGCGGCGGAATAGCGGCCGAGATCGGCAAATGAGATGGCCCGCTCCAACATGAGCCGATCCAGTTTCAGGAACAGATACATACAGATCAGGCCGAGCCAGAACACCGTGCCCGCGCTCGCGAAGTGCTTGAAGAGAGAGCGGTCGAAATGTAACCGCAGCTTGCCGCCATGCCGACGAATGTAATAGACCACCAGTACACTGCCAATGGCCGCAGACTCGAGCGCCCACAGCCAGCCGAAGCGCGCGGGTTGCGCAGCGGCGCGCACGAGCAGATAGACGAAGCCCGCCTTGATAACCGCCGTGCTCATGCTGGTGAGCAATTGCGGCTTGCTGTACGTCATGCTCTGCAGCCACGCATTGATCACGCCGACGAACGGTTCGCGAAACAGCATCGTGACGGCGAGCGCCGCAAGCATCGCTCCGACGAGCGGATCGAACAGATTGAGTGCAATGCCGAGCCACGTCAGCAGCAATGCTGCGACCGACACCGAAAAGCGCAGCGCGAACGCGCTGCCGAGCACGGTGCCGAGCTGCGCGGGAGGCCGCTCGACAATGGTGGGCACGAGAATCTCCGCGCCGCATACCCAGGTGATAGGCGAGAGCACCAGCAGCAGCGTATTGGCGTATTGCCATTTGCCGAACGTGTCCGGCCCGAAGTAACGCGCGAGCATGCCGCTGATCGCAATGGCCACGCCGATCTGCGTGAGCCGTTCGAGGCCAAGCCAGACAATATTCGTGAACGCGCGCGTGACGTCGGGATTGGCAAAGCGCTTGAGCGTCAGCATCCGGTAAGTGCCCGCCAATGCGTTCGGCGCGAGTCTGCCCACCTGGCTGGCCGTCGAGGCACGGGCGGCCTTGGCAACTTTACAAATGGAGGGCGTCTAAGCATTAGAATGGCATTACCAGGCTGGTCCGAAAAGCGCAATTATAAGTTGGAACCGGATTGCTTCCGGCAAGGGCGCAGCATCATGTCCGATCGCTATGATTTACCGATTAAGCATGACTGCGCCGGTCAAAATTTTCCATTGCACGCAAGTGAGCCAACATGATCTCCAAATCTATTTTCAAGGCATATGACATTCGCGGCGTAATCGGCAAGACGCTCGATGCCGATGCAGCGCGTTCGATCGGTCGTGCGTTCGGCAGCGAAGTGCGTGCACAAGGCGGCGACGCCGTGGTGGTCGCGCGTGACGGTCGCCTGTCGGGCCCGGAATTGATCCAGGCATTGTCGGACGGGCTGCGTGCGGCCGGCGTCGACGTGGTCAATGTCGGCATGGTGCCCACTCCGGTCGGCTACTTTGCGGCGAGCGTGCCGTTGCAACTCGAAGGCGGCGAACGGCGTATCGATTCGTGCATCGTCGTGACCGGTAGTCATAATCCGCCGGACTACAACGGCTTCAAGATGGTGCTGCGCGGCTCCGCGATTTACGGCGAACAGATTCTCGCGCTGCATCAACGCATCGTCGACGAAAACTTCTCCGAAGGCAGCGGCACCTACGCCGAGTACGACATTGCCGATGCGTATCTCGAGCGCATTGCGAGCGACGTCAAGCTCACGCGCCCGATCAAGATCGTCGTGGACACCGGCAACGGCGTCGCCGGCGGCCTCGCGCCGAAGCTCTTCAAGAAGCTCGGTTGCGAACTCGTCGAACTCTTCACGGAAATCGACGGCAACTTCCCGAACCATCACCCGGATCCAGCGCATCCGGAAAACCTTCAGGACGTGATTCGCGCACTGAAGGAAACGGACGCGGAAATCGGCTTTGCCTTCGACGGCGACGGCGACCGCCTCGGCGTCGTCACCAAAGACGGCCAGATCATTTATCCGGACCGCCAGCTGATGCTGTTCGCCGAAGAAGTGCTGTCGCGCAACAAGGGCGCGCAGATCATTTACGACGTGAAGTGCACCCGCAATCTCGCGAAGTGGGTGAAGGACAAGGGCGGCGAGCCGCTCATGTGGAAGACCGGCCACTCGCTCGTGAAGGCGAAGCTGCGCGAAACCGGCGCGCCGCTCGCAGGCGAAATGAGCGGCCACGTGTTCTTCAAGGACCGCTGGTACGGTTTCGACGACGGCCTGTACACGGGCGCGCGTCTGCTGGAAATCCTCACGCGCGTGGAAGACCCGAGCAAGCTGCTCAACTCGCTGCCCAACTCGAACTCCACGCCCGAACTGCAACTGAAACTCGAGGAAGGCGAGAACTTCGAACTCATCGCACGCTTGCAGCAGAACGCGAAATTCACCGGCGCCGACGACGTCGTGAAGATCGACGGCCTGCGCGTCGAGTACCCCGACGGCTTCGGCCTCGCGCGTTCGTCGAACACCACGCCGGTCGTGGTCATGCGTTTTGAAGCCGATAACGACGCGGCACTCAAGCGCATTCAGGAAGACTTCCGCCGAGTGATTCTCGCGGAGAAGGCCGACGCAAAGCTGCCGTTCTAAACGTTCGAACGGCGGCCCGGCTCGCTGGCGTTGCTGGCGAGCCGTGGCCATCGGCCAGAACGCGGCGCGGGTTTCACTTACCGCGCCGCGTTTTTTCATGCCAGTCTGCCGGGTCGCGCTAGAATTGCCGTCCTGGTGACATAACGTCTACGTTCTGTCGTCTCTCGCTGGAAGTCTCACGCGAAGCGCTAGGTTTCGCTGGACTTCTTTCAATGCATCTTCGGGCCGGATAGCCGGTTTTCCCACTCTTGAGCGTGCAAAAGATATTGATCGTGAGGGTGTCGTCGTTGGGCGACGTCGTTCACAACATGCCGGTGATCGCCGACATCCGGCGCCGTCATCCCGAGGCGCAGATCGACTGGCTCGTCGAGGAAAGCTTCGTGGGGCTCGTCGAACTCGTGACCGGCGTGCGGCGCGCGATTCCCGTGTCGCTGCGCCGTTGGCGCAAGCGCATCCTGTCGATCGGCAACTGGCGCGAGATAAGCGCATTCCGACGTGCGCTCGCCGCCGAGAACTACGATCTGGTGATCGACTGCCAGGGGCTCATCAAGACCGCGTGGGTCGCGAAGATGGCGCGCGGACCGCTCGTCGGCCTTGCAAATCGCACTGACGGCGCGGGCTTTGAATGGCCGGTGCGGTTCTTTTACGACAAGCGCGTGCCGATCGAGCCGCGCACGCATGTGGTCGAGCGCACGCGGCAACTGGTGGCGGCTGCGCTGAACGACCCGAAGCCGCAACCTACCGACGAAATTGATTTTGGCATCGACACGCGGCGCGCCGCGTTGGCGTTGTCGGCGGCAAATCTCAATCTTCCGGTGCCTTACGTGGTGTTCGTGCATGCAACCTCGCGTGCCGACAAGCAATGGCCCGATACCGCGTGGATCGAGTTGGGGCAGTCGCTCGTGCGGCGCGGCGCGTCGATCGTCTTGCCCTGGGGTAGCGAGGCCGAGCGCGAGACGAGCGAGCGTCTCGCGAAAGAGTTCGGCGCGGCGGCCATCGTGCCGCCCAGGCTGTCGTTGCCGGCGGTGGTCGGTCTGATTGAAGGCGCGGCCGCGACGGTCGGTGTTGACACAGGTCTGGTTCACATCGCGGCGGCGCTTAAGCGGCCCACGGTCGAGTTGTACAATTTCGCGACCGCGTGGCGCACCGGCGGCTACTGGTCGCCGAATGTCGTCAATCTCGGCACGGCCGGGCAACCGCCCACGCTGCAACAGGTGAAGTCCGCGCTTGCCGGCTTCGGACTGTTGTGATTCGTCCGGTGCGCTTCGCCTCACGCGTCATCCGTTTCCAAGGGCGATCATGAACGAAACCCAGATCATCGAAGTAGCGAATGCCGACTGGCACGCGCGCAACCTGTCCGTGCCGCGTGAGACGCTGCTCGCCGGAGTCGAACGCGGCAAGGTGCTGTATTTCCCGAACCTGCGTTTCGCGATTGAAGGCGGCGAGCAGGCGCTGCTCGACCCCGCGCTGGCCGATCCGAACCGCAAGAACATCAGCCTTGAACCGAACGGCGGCGCATTGCATGGCGTGGCCGGCAACGCGGTCACGCAGTCCGCGGTGCGCGCGTTGATCGCGCGTTATCAAACGAATGCGCGCACGCTCGTCGACGGGCTCTTTCCCGAATACAACGGCAAGCTGCGCGTCGCGCCCACGAGTTTGCGGCTGCATCAGGTGGAAACACGGCAAACGTCATGGCGCAAGGACGATAGCCGCTTGCATGTGGACGCTTTTCCGTCGCGGCCCAATTACGGCGAACGCATTCTGCGTGTGTTCACCAACGTCAATCCGAATGGCGTGCCGCGCGTATGGCGAGTCGGCGAACCGTTCGAGGACATGGCCAAACGCTTTCTGCCGCGCATCAAGCCGCAAATGCCGGGCGCAGCTTGGCTGCTGAATCTGTTGCACGTAACGAAATCGCCGCGCAGCGAGTACGACCATCTGATGCTCCATCTGCACGACGGCATGAAGGCCGACATGGAATATCAGAAGACGAGTCCGCAGGAGACCATGCCGTTTCCGCCGGGCAGCGTGTGGGTGTGCTTCTCAGATCAGACTTCGCATGCGGTGATGTCCGGTCAGTTCATGCTCGAGCAGACGTTCTTCCTGCCGGTCAAGGCAATGGTGCAACCCGAATGTGCGCCGCTCGGCATACTTGAACGCCTGAAGGGCAGGGCGCTGGTTTGAGCGCCGCGGTTCATTCGGGCTCGCCAGACTTTGTGCACTGTCGCGCGCCGGCGGCTGACCATGCGGCGACGCCAGGTCCATTGCATCGGCACGGTATTCGCAAGCTGCACGCGGTGCGGTTGCATCATGCGGAGCGCCGATGCTAAGGGCAATCTATAACGCGCTCTGGTGGATCATCGCGCCGGTTGCCGTGCTGCGTCTGCTGATCCGTTCGCGCAAGGAGCGTGGCTATCGGCAACATATCGGGGAGCGCTTCGGCTATGTTCGCGGACGTCTGCCCGAAGACGACGCGCCGTTGATCTGGGTGCACGCGGTGTCGGTCGGTGAGACGCGCGCCGCGCAACCCCTAATCGACGCGCTCATCAAAGCGCGTCCGGACGCACGCATTCTGTTGACTCATATGACGCCCAGCGGTCGCGCGACCGGCGAGCAGATCTTCGGCGACCGCGTGTTGCGCAGCTATCTGCCGTACGACATGCCGCACGCGGTGCGGCGCTTTTTGCGCGCGTGGCGGCCGTCGCTCGGTCTGGTAATGGAAACCGAAGTGTGGCCTACGCTGATCGACGAATGCCGGCGCGCCGACGTTCCACTGGTGTTGACCAACGCGCGGATGTCGGCGCGCTCATATAAGCGGGCGGCCAGATTCGGCGGCGCGACGAAAGACGTGTTCGGCGG
Organism: Paraburkholderia caledonica NBRC 102488; assembly: GCF_000685095.1. Lineage (GTDB taxonomy): Bacteria > Pseudomonadota > Gammaproteobacteria > Burkholderiales > Burkholderiaceae > Paraburkholderia > Paraburkholderia caledonica. Next base: position 784,529 of record NZ_BAYE01000001.1, on the reverse strand, counting down.
CTTTGCGCGTGTGCTGGCGCAGAGCCCATCGGACGCGGAACGGTTGACGGCGCTTGGCGCGCGCAACGTCGCGGTACTCGGCAATCTTAAATTCGACATGAGCACGCCGCCGGAACTGGCGGCGCGTGGTCATGCGTGGCGCGCGGCAATCGGCGCCCGACCGGTGTGGGTAGCGGCAAGTACACGCGAAGGCGAAGAGGAACTCGTGTTGCAGGCGTTCGCGGCCCTCGCTGTTGAGAATGCGCTGTTGATTCTCGTGCCGCGCCATCCACAGCGTTTTAACGAAGTTGCAGCGCTCGTCGAGAAAGCCGGGCTGCGACTCGCGCGACGCTCGACGTGGGCGCCCGATGCGAAGGTTGCGTCAGCGGCTGCGAGCGGCGGTGTGCCCGCTTTGCCGGCGGACGTGAATGTGCTGCTCGGGGATTCCATGGGCGAACTGGGCGCTTATTACGCGGCCTCGGACCTCGCGTTTATCGGCGGCAGTCTGTTGCCGCTCGGCGGACAGAATCTGATCGAAGCCTGCGCGGTGGGCGTGCCCGTGCTGATCGGGCCGCATGTGTTCAACTTCACGCAGGCCACGGCCGATGCAGTCGCCGCAGGCGCAGCGGTGCAGGTGCAGGATCCGGCCGATCTGGCGCGAGCGCTGCGCGAACTCTTCAACGACAAGGCGCGACGGCTCATGATGGGCGGCGCGGCCTCGGCGTTTGCCGCGCGTCATCGCGGGGCGACTGCGCGTACCGTGGATGTGTTGATGGCGGTGTTGCCGGAGTGAGGGCAAGTGCTGAAGAGACTCAGCGTTTGCCCTCAAACTTTCAACAACCCCTTTCGCTCGATAAACCGCACCACGTCGTCCAACCCGTCGAGCGCCTTCAGATTACTCATCACGAAAGGCCGCTCGCCGCGCATTTTCTTCGCGTCGGACGCCATGACGTCGAGGTTGGCGCCAACCATCGGCGCGAGGTCCGTCTTGTTGATCACGAGCAGATCAGACTTCGTAATGCCCGGGCCGCCCTTGCGCGGAATCTTCTCACCGCCTGCCACGTCGATTACGTAAATCGTCAGGTCCGACAGTTCCGGGCTGAAGGTCGCCGCGAGGTTATCGCCGCCTGATTCGATAAAGACAATGTCCGCATCCGGAAAACGCGTGAGCATGCGATCGACGGCTTCGAGGTTGATCGACGCGTCCTCGCGAATCGCGGTATGCGGACAGCCGCCCGTCTCCACACCCATGATCCGCTCGGTCGGCAACGCGCCCGCCACTGTCAACAGGCGCTGATCTTCTTTCGTATAAATGTCGTTCGTGATCGCGACCAGGTCGTACTGTTCGCGCATCGCCTTGCAGAGCATTTCGAGCAACGTGGTCTTGCCCGAGCCGACCGGGCCGCCGACGCCCACACGCAGCGGCGGCAGTTTCTTCGTGCGGACGGACGAGTGAGCGGGATGATGAGGTGCGTTCATGATGGATCGTTTTATGAGCGAAAAAGCCGCGAATACTGCGACTCGTGACGTGCCGACAGAATGCCGAGTTGCGGCGCGAAAGTATTGATGTTTTCGGGCGACGTGGCTAAAGCGCGCTCGACCGCCGCATTGATCGGCTCGCGCAACGCGACGATGATGCGTTGCCCCGCCAGTTGTCCCAGCGGCACGGCTTTCAATGCTGCGGCGGCCTGGTTCTCGACCCAGCTGAACGCGTATGCGGCAAGAGCGGCGTCGACGGCGGCATCGTGTGCATAGGCTGCAAAAGCGAACGCCGTGGGTTGCGCGAGCGGCGCCATCGAGGCGAGCGTCGCGCGGCGCGCCGCATCGCCCCATTCGAGCGACGCGCACAATTGCCGCAGCGACCAGCCCATCTGTTCGGTCTCACGCCGCAACTCGGCCGACTCGCGGCTCGCGAGGAATTCGCCATTCGCCTGCGCGAGGCCGTCCGCGTCGTGTGTGCGCCAGCGCTCCATCTGGTGCGCGAGAAACGGCAGTTCGCCATGCGCGAGCACATCGGTGAGGCCGCTCGCGATCCAGGCGCGCGCCGAATCGGCGTCGGTGATCAGTTGCGCTTCGATCGCTGCTTCCAGACCCTGCGAGTAGCTGAAGGCGCCGATAGGCAGCGCCGGCGAGGCGAGGTGCAGTAGCGCGGTAAGTTCAGCGATGCGCATGGTGATGGTGATGCGCGTGGCCGCAAGATTCGTCGTGGACGTGGCCTTCGTGCCCGTGATCGTGCGCGTGGCCATGCCCGTGTTCGTGATCATGAGAATGCTCATGCCCATGATGCTCGCCGAACACCTGCTGCGCCAATGCATAGTCTTCGGCGAACGTCTCGTCGTGGCCGTGCTTATGGCCGCCGCCGTAAGCGCCGGACTCTGGCTGGAACGGCATCGAAACCTGATCGACCGTCGCGCCGATACGCTTCAGCATATCGGCCAGCACCGGATCGTATTCGAGCTTCAGATAGTCCGCGCCGATTTCCACCGGCGTATGACGATTTCCCAGGTGGTACGCCGCGCGCGTGAGCGTCAACGCGTCTTTAGCACGGACCACCAGCACCGCTTCCGGCGCGGCGACTATCCGCACGAGACCGCCATCGTCCGCGACCAGCACATCGCCGTTGCGCAGCACCGTGCCGCGCGGCAGCAGCACGGCCACTTCTTCGCCGGTGTCGAGCGTGGCCGCAAGGCGGCTCTTGCGACGCTCGTCGAAAGCAAGCGTTAGCGTCGGCGCGCGCTTGACCAGCACCGGCGCGAGTTTGAGATGCGGTGCAACCAGTTTGTCGAGTGTGCGCATGGTCAGAACAGAAAATAGCGTTGCGCCATCGGCAGGACAGTCGCCGGTTCGCAGGTCAGCAGTTGACCGTCGGCGATCACCTGATAGGTTTCCGGATCGACGCTGATCGACGGGCGCCACGCGTTGTGAATCATGTCCGCCTTCGTGATGTTGCGGCAGTTCTTCACAGCAACGATACGCTTGTTCAGGCCATAGCGCTCCGCGACGCCTGCGTCGGCGGCGAGTTGCGAAACGAAAGTCAGCGACGTGCGTCCGAGTGCACCGCCGCGTGTAGCGAACATCTCGCGATAATGCACTGGCTGCGGCGTGGGAATCGACGCGTTCGGATCGCCCATCTGCGCCATTGCGATCATGCCGCCTTTGAGGATCAACGACGGTTTGATGCCGAAAAACGCGGGCTCCCAAAACACGAGATCGGCCCACTTGCCGGGCTCGATAGAACCGACTTCATGCGCAATGCCGTGCGTGATTGCCGGGTTGATTGTGTACTTGGCGACATAGCGCTTCGTGCGGAAATTGTCGTGCCGTGCGGTGTCCTCGGGCAGCGCGCCGCGTTGCACTTTCATCTTGTGCGCGGTCTGCCACGTGCGGATGATCACCTCGCCCACGCGGCCCATCGCCTGCGAATCCGACGACAGCATGGAAAGCGCGCCGAGATCGTGCAGGATGTCTTCGGCGGCGATGGTCTCGCGGCGAATGCGCGATTCGGCGAACGCAATGTCTTCTGCAATCGACGGGTCCAGGTGGTGGCAAACCATCAGCATGTCGAGATGTTCTTCGAGCGTGTTGACGGTGTAGGGCCGCGTCGGATTGGTCGACGAAGGCAGCACGTTCGCTTCGCCACATACCTTGATGATGTCGGGCGCGTGGCCGCCGCCTGCGCCTTCCGTGTGATACGTATGAATCGTGCGGCCTTTGAATGCCGCCACGGTCGCTTCGACGAAACCCGCTTCGTTCAGCGTATCCGTGTGAATGGCGACCTGCGTGTCGGTGTCGTCGGCGACGGACAGACAGTTGTCGATTGCGGCCGGCGTCGTGCCCCAGTCTTCGTGCAGCTTCAGGCCGATCGCGCCCGCCGCGATCTGTTCGAGCGCGGGCTCCGGCTGGCTCACGTTGCCCTTGCCGAGGAAGCCGAGGTTCATCGGATAGCCGTCCGCTGCTTGCAACATGCGTTCGAGATGCCACGGACCCGGCGTGCAGGTGGTCGCATTGGTGCCCGTTGCCGGCCCTGTGCCGCCGCCGAGCATCGTCGTCACGCCGCTGGCGAGCGCTTCTTCGATCTGCTGCGGACTGATGAAGTGAATATGCGTGTCGATGCCGCCCGCCGTCACGATCAGCCCTTCACCGGCGATCACCTCCGTGGATGCGCCGATCGCGATCGTCACGTTCGGCTGAATGTCGGGATTGCCCGCCTTGCCGATAGCCGCGATGCGGCCGTTCTTGATGCCGATGTCGGCCTTCACGATGCCCCAATGGTCGAGAATCACCGCGTTGGTCACAACGGTATCGACGACATCGGCATGCACGCGCTGCGACTGGCCCATGCCGTCGCGAATCACCTTGCCGCCGCCGAACTTCACTTCTTCGCCGTACGTGGTGAAGTCGCGCTCCACTTCTATCAGCAACTCGGTGTCGGCGAGACGCACGCGGTCGCCGGTGGTGGGGCCGAACATTTCCGCGTATGCGCGGCGGCCAATGCGTAAGGTCATGATGTCAGTCCGGAATTGAGCAGGGCGGTGCAAGCGGATGAGCGCGCGCGGCGCGTCACAGCTTGCCCATCACCTTGCCGTTGAAGCCATAGACGATGCGCTCACCCGCCAGTTCGACGAGTTCGACGGTGCGCTCCTGGCCGGGCTCGAAACGCACCGCGGTGCCCGCGGCGATGTTCAGCCGGAAGCCGCGTGCGGCTTCGCGGTCGAAAGCGAGTGCGTCGTTCACTTCATAGAAGTGGTAGTGCGAGCCGATCTGGACCGGCCGGTCGCCGGTATTCGACACGACCACCGTGACGGTGGCGCGGCCCGCGTTGAGTTCGTGTTCGCCGTCGTCGGTGATGAGTTCGCCGGGAATCATGGGCGTGCCTTGATAGTTTTAGCGGGATTCAGCGGATCAGGGAATCGGATGATGAACGGTGACGAGCTTCGTGCCGTCGGGAAACGTGGCTTCGACCTGGATGTCGGGGATCATCTCGGGCACGCCTTCCATGACGTCGTCGCGGGTGAGCAGCGTCGTGCCGAAGTGCATGACCTCGGCGACGGTCTTGCCGTCGCGCGCCGCTTCCATCAGCGCGGCGGTGATGAACGCGACCGCTTCCGGATAATTCAGTTTGAGGCCGCGTGCGCGGCGCCGTTCGGCAAGCAGCGCGGCGGTGAAGATCAGCAGCTTGTCCTTCTCGCGAGGTGTCAGCTTCATCGAATGAGTGCGGTGGGTTGCGCCCGATCCGAAAGAATCGGGCTGCGACAATGATATGCGTTGCGGGTCGCCGATGCGACCCATGCAATGCCGGACAAAACAGCCACGCTATCAAGCCCGGCTAACGACGCGCTTACAGATCCGCGGGCAGCGCTGCGCCGAACCACTTCTTCGACATTGTGTTGAGCGTGCCGTCCTGCTTGGCTTGCGCAATGGCGGCGTTCACCTTCTGCTGCAGACGCGGTTCGTTTCTGTTCATGCCGACGAAACACGGCGAGTTCTTGATGACGAACTTAGGCTCTGGACGGCGCGGCGGATTTTTCGCGAGAATCGCGGCGGCGACGATGTTGCCCGCAGCGACCAATTGAACCTGGCCCGACAGGAACGCGGCGATGGTCGCGTTGTTGTCCTCGAAGCGTTTGATCGTGGCGTTCGGCGCCATTTGCGTGAGACCGAGTTCCTCGAGCGCGCCGCGGGTCGCGCCGACCGTCTTGCCGGTCAGATCGGCGGGGCCGCTGACCTTGATGTCGGCCGGGCCGAACACGCCTTGATAGTACGGCGCGTAGGCGTTGGAGAAGTCGATCACTTTCTCGCGATCGGGCGTCTTGCCGAGCGACGAGATCACCAGATCGACCTTGTTCGTTTGCAGGTAGGGAATGCGATTCGCGCTGTTCACCGGCACCAGTTCGAGCTTCACGTTCATCGACTTCGCGAGCAGCGCGGCGGTGTCGATGTCATAGCCTTGCGGCTTCATGTCGGGGCCGACCGAACCGAACGGCGGATAGTCTTCCGGCACGGCGACCTTGAGCACGCCTGCCTTGGCGATGTTATCGAGCGTATCGGCGTGCGCCGCAGGGGCGGTGATTGCGAGGGCGGGCGAAACGAGCAGTGCGGCGAGGAGGGTGCGACGGGCGGAACGGAGCGTTGGTCGATTCATTTGTAGTAGCTGTGGTGGTGGCGGGCAGGCGGCTGGCGGCGAGGGAGCGGCAGCATCGGCCCCTAGCAACGCAAGGTGTGTGCCATCGTGGTGCGGCAGGGGCTAGTGGGGAGGTTTGCGAGGCGACGCACCAGATGAGGGCTCGTGATTGCGTCGAGTTGGTGCGGACTTGTCTTACGCGGTGAAAGCGGGTGTGTTCGCCGAAGAGACTGCGGCGCTGCCGCGTGCGGCGAAGGCGTGGTGGTTTTGCGCAGGTAGCCTACGTCGTCCAGATCCTCAAAGGCACCGCCTCGACTCCGTGCACAACAGGCCTCAACTGCAACCAGCATTGCGTCAACGCGCGCTGCAATGTCTCCATCGATCGCGACACGGCGCGCACGAGCAATACGCCGCTCGTCACGCAGGAAGCCGCTGCGCGCACGGAGTCGTCGAAGGGAAGCTGCGCGGTCAGCGCTTCGGCCAGCGCATCGTCGCAACGCGGTCCAACGGCCCACAGCGTTCCATAAGCAGGAAAGCCGCCAAGCCCCTGAGCCGCGTCGCGCAGCGGGTCACCGGCGACGAGACTCGCCCGCTCCAGCCACAACAACTCGCCGTGAGCCCGCGCGATACGCGACACCGCCCGCAGGCTTCCATCGGACCACCGCTCGCCGGCCGCCTGCCGACCGAGTTGCGTCGCGTCCCAGCCGATCGCCGTTGCGCCTTCCTCGAGTGTCAGCGAGAAGTCGAGCTGTGCTTTTGCGTGATCGAAAACGATATTGTTCTGCGGCAGCCAGTCGAGCTTCGCGCCTTCGCCGACGCGTACAGCGATATGCTGCCGCGCGGAGCGTCCATTGGATTTGTACCACTTGGTCGCGCCGGGCGTCGTGATGACGGCATGGGCATGAGCACCCACATTCACTTCTATATCGAGTTGATCGCCGCCCGCGACCCCGCCCGGCGGATGCACGATCACTGCGTGACAAACAGCCTGACCTTCCGGATACAACGGCCGTTGGACACGCAGCGGGCCATCGTGCAGCCGATGCTGCAGGACAGTGCGCTCGCCATGCCTGACGAAGCCAAGTTCGAGCCGCGCGCGCCAACGCGCATGCGTCTCGGCTTGCGCCTGCGGTTGCACTGTAGCGAGCGTGGCGTGATTTTCGTGAAACGACATGCGAATGAACGTGCGATCGACGTATTGGTACAGGAAGAGAAGCCGCAAGGCCAAGGCGTGCGAACCCGGCCCGAGACGCGCCGAGCATAGCACGCTCACCGACGCGAGAGCGTCACACCGCGATCAGCGCGCGCACGCCATCCGCATCCATGTTCGCGCCTTCGCCGCCCGCGACGATCTCGCCGCGGCTCATCACCCAATAGCGGTCGGCAATGTCCTTCGCGAAGTCGTAGTATTGCTCGACGAGCAACACCGTCATGCCCATCTCTTCGACCAGCTGACGCAGCGTGCGCCCAATGTCCTGAATGATCGACGGCTGAATGCCTTCCGTCGGTTCGTCGAGAATCAGCAGTTGCGGATCGCTCATCAATGCCCGGCCGATCGCGAGCTGCTGTTGCTGACCGCCCGACAGATCGCCGCCGCGACGGCTGCGCATATCCTTGAGCACGGGAAACAACTCATAGATGCGCTCGGGAATCTTCTTCGGTGCCTTCTTGCTGGCGGCGCCCACCAGCAGATTTTCTTCGACGGTGAGCCGCGGAAAGATATCGCGTCCCTGCGGCACGTAGGCAAGCCCTTTCTCGACGCGAGAATAGGTGGGCAGCTTCGTGATCGGCGTGCCGCGCCAGGCGATCGAGCCGCTCTTCGTCGGTACGACGCCCATCAGGCAGCGCAGCAACGTCGTCTTGCCCACGCCATTGCGGCCGAGCAGCACGGTGAGTTTGCCATCGGGCACGGTGAGCTTCACGTCGCGAAGAATGTGGCTGCCGCCGTAGTACTGGTTCAGGTTTTCTACTTCTAGCATGTCCGTTCGACCCTTTGACTGGCCTGTCCGCTCAGCGGCCAAGATACGACTCGATCACCGTCTCGTCGCGTTTCACTTCGTCGAGCGTGCCGTGCGCGAGCACGCGCCCTTCGGCCATCACCGTGACCTTGCCGGTATCGCCCGATAGAGCCTTCACGAACTCCATGTCGTGTTCGACGACCATCATCGAACACGTGCCGCGCAGATGATTGAGCAGGTCTGCCAGCTGCATCGTCTCATCGTCGGTCATGCCCGCGGCGGGTTCGTCGAGCAGCAGCAGCGCAGGTTGCTGCATGAGCAACATGCCGATTTCCAGCCGCTGCTTCTGTCCGTGCGAGAGTTCGCCGGCAAGACGCCGCGCCTCGGATTCCAGACCGATCAGGACGAGCGTTTCTTCGATGCGTGCTTGCGCTTCGCGATCGAGCCGCGCGCGCAACGACGCAAGCCATCCCTTGTCGGTCTTCATTGCGAGCTCGAGGTTTTCCCAAACGGGATGCTGCTCGAACACCGTCGGCTTCTGGAACTTGCGTCCAATGCCGGCACGTGCAATGGACGGCTCGTTCATTCGCGTGAGGTCGATCGACTGGCCGAGAAACACCTTGCCCGAATCAGGCGAGGTCTTGCCAGTGATCACATCCATCATCGTCGTCTTGCCGGCGCCGTTCGGTCCGATGATGCAGCGCAATTCGCCGGCGTCGATAGAAAGTGTCAGCGCGTTCAACGCACGAAAGCCGTCGAAGCTCACGGTCACGTCTTCGAGATACAGGATCGTGCCGTGGGACACGTCAATCTCGCCGGGAACGACGACGTGCCCCATGCTCGCGACGCCGCTCAACGCGTGTTCAGAAGGATGCGCGGGCAAAGCCAGATCGGGAACCATCGGGTTTTCGTTCATGAGCGGTTCCTCTTGCGCGTCACGAGTTCGACCAGTCCCATGATGCCGTTCGGCAGAAACAGCGGGACCAGCACGAAGATCAGACCGAGAAAGAACAGCCAGTATTCAGGGAAGTTTGCCGTGAAGAAGCTCTTCGCGCCGTTCACCGCAAACGCGCCGACAATCGGCCCAATCAGCGTGCCGCGTCCGCCCACGGCCACCCAGATGGCCATTTCGATCGAATTGCCAGGCGACATCTCACCCGGATTGATGATGCCGACCTGTGGCACGTACAACGCGCCGGCAATGCCGCACAACACGGCGGACACGGTCCACACGAAGAGTTTGTACGCGAGCGGGCTGTAGCCCAGGAACATCAGGCGCGTTTCGCCGTCGCGCACGGCGGTCACGACGCGGCCGAGCTTCGAGGTGACAATGGCCCGCGCGCCGAGGAACGCGACGATCAGCACCGCAAACGTGATCAGCAGCAGAGCAGTGCGCGTACCGGCATGCGTGATTGGAAAGCCGCCGATGCGCTTGAAATCGGTGAAGCCGTTATTGCCGCCAAAGCCCGTCTCATTGCGGTAGAAGAGCAGCATGGCAGCGAACGTCATCGCCTGCGTAATGATCGACAGATATACGCCTTTCACTCGCGAGCGGAACGTGAAGAAGCCGAATACCCATGCCACCACTGCCGGCACCAGCACCACGAGCAGCAGCGCATAGCCCAGATGCTGCGTGCCTTGCCAATACCACGGCAGTTGATGCCAGTCGAGGAACACCATGAAGTCGGGCAGATCGCTGCCGTACTTGCCGTCGTGGCCGATCGCGCGCATCAGGTACATGCCGATCGCGTAGCCGCCCAGTGCGAAGAAGAGCGCGTGTCCGAGGCTCAGAATGCCGCAGTAACCCCACACCAGATCGAGTGCGAGCGCCGCGATCGCGTAGCACATGAACTTGCCGGTGATGGTCGTCGCGTAAGCGGACAGATGCAGCGGACTCGCTTCCGGCACCACCAGCGTAGCGAACGGCACGCCGAGGCCGAACACGACGATCAGCGCGATCAGCGCAAGCCATGCACGGCGCGACAGCAGCGCGGGACGCGGCGGCAAGCCGAGGGCAAAGCCCGACTGCGCGACGCGGCCGGACGAGTTGCCGGCCGAGTTGCCATCCGCTGTACCGACATGACCGGACGCGGTCGAAGAAGAAGTTGCAGATGTCATCTCATGCCTCCGCGCTACGGCCCTTGAGGGCGAACATGCCCTGCGGACGCTTCTGGATGAACAGCACGATCAGCACGAGCACCGCGATCTTCGCGAGCACGGCGCCCCAGAACGGCTCGATCGCCTTGCTCACGAGTCCGAGCCCGAAGCCGCCGATCACCGTGCCCGCCAGTTGACCCACGCCACCGAGCACGACCGCCATGAACGAATCGATGATGTAGCTTTGCCCGAGGTCGGGCCCGACATTGCCGATCTGCGATAACGCGCAGCCGCCGAGTCCCGCGATGCCCGCGCCGAACGCGAACGCATACGAGTCGACCCGCGCGGTCTTCACGCCGACGCATGCAGCCATGCGGCGGTTTTGCGTGACGGCGCGCACGAAGAGTCCGAGGCGGGTCTTCGTCAACACCGCCCATGCAATGCCGACGACGATCAGCGAAAACGCGAGAATCGCGAGCCGGTTGTACGGCAAGATGAGGTTCGCCATCACGGTCACGCCGCCGCTCATCCACGAAGGATTGACGACCTGCACGTTCTGCGCGCCGAACAGCATGCGCGTCGCCTGAATCAGGATCAGGCTGATGCCGAAGGTGGTCAGCAGCGTTTCGAGCGGACGGCCATACAGATGCTTGAGCACGAGCCGCTCGATCACAATGCCGACGAGCGCCGCCGCAACGAACGACGCGGGCACAGCGACGAGCGGATACCAGTCGAAGCCGCCCGGCGCGAAGCGCTGAAAGAGGTTCTGCACGACATACGTGGCGTAGGCGCCGATCATGAGAAATTCGCCATGCGCCATGTTGATGACGCCGATCAGGCCATACGTGATGGCGAGCCCGAGTGCCGCGAGCAGCAGCACGCTGCCGAGCGACAGACCCGCGAACAGCGTGCCGGCGATTTCACCGCGGCGCTGGATTGCGTCGAGTTCGTCGATACCGCTTTGCGCCGCGGCGCGAACGCGAGCGTCGGCTTCCGCAAATGTGCCGTCGGGCTTTTTCGCGACGAGCGGTCGCAGCAGTTCGTTCATGTCGAGATCGTGCCGCGCGGCGACGAGCTTAACCGCTTCGAGACGTTTAGCCGCGTCGGCGTCATGCAGCGCGGTCATTGCCCACAGCGTGTCGAGGCGCTTCTTCAGTGCCGGGTCGGTTTCTTTTGCGCGGGCCGTGTCGACGAGCGGCTTGATCGACGGGTCAGGGTTTTTCAGCAGCGCGTTGATGGCTTGCTCGCGCGTCGCTTTATCGGGCGAGTCGAGCTGTAAGCCCGAGAGCGCGCCCGCCACTTTCGAGCGCAGCAGATTATTCAACGTGACGGGTTGTGCGTCGCTTGCAGCGACGGTCTTGCCGGTGACGGCATCGCGCGTCGCGTCGCCGTCCTGCAGCAGGACGGCGCCTGAGTCGGTGGCGAGCACGCCGTCTTCGGACAACGCCTTCAGCACCGCGACCGACTCCTTGTCGTGATTGGCGATGAGTTTGTCGATGGCTGCGGACTTCGCGTCGAAGTCGTCGGCGGCAAGCGGAGCCACATCGGCCGCGGTCAACGCGAACGCGGCATGCGGCGTCAGCGCGCCGAATGCAACCAACGCAACCAACGCAAAAGCCGTGCTGCTGACGCTGCGTCGCGCGAACCGCTGTGCAAAAGTGAGGAATGAAAACGCCATGATGGCCTTTGAAGAATGACCGGCGACGCGCTTTGCAAAGCTCGCATCGCGCCGGTTGAATGCGGGCCGGTGTTGTGCCGCACGCTGTACGGCTACGTTCAGCCGCCGAATCGCATCGGGCAGTGTCGAGCGGAACGGGTCGCAAGCATTACGGCCGTGATCGCTCGGCGGGCACACGCGAGTTTCGATTGCGATTGCTGCGCATGCCGGTTTCGCGCCGAACTCACTGCGCGTGCCGGAACACCGTGACGGTCGCCGGAAGTTCGCCTTGAATTCGCCTGGAATTCGCCTCGACACATGACGGCGGCCAGTCGAGCCGCCGTCGTGCGCGGTGCCGTTAAGCGACCCGCGAGCGCTTCAGAAACGCCGGAATCGAGCTGACTACATCCGGCTTGCCTGCATTGCCTGCGATGAACGGGCTCCACGGCTGCGCGCGAACCGCGGTCTTGGTGCGCCACACCACGTTGAACTGACCGTCCGCGCGCACTTCGCCGATCATCACCGGCTTGTGCAGATGGTGGTTGCCGTCCATCTCGAGCGTGAAGCCCGACGGCGCTGCGAACTGCTGGCCGATCATCGCCACGCGTACCTTGTCGACTTCGGTGCTCTTCGCCTTCTCGACAGCCTGCTTCCACATGTGGATGCCGACGAAAGTCGCTTCCATCGGGTCGTTCGTCACACGCTTGGTGCCGCCAGGCAGGTTGTTCTCCTTGACCCACGCGGCCCATTGTTTCTTGAACTTCTCGTTGGCCGGGTTACGCACGGACATGAAGTAGTTCCATGCCGCGAGGTTGCCCACCAGCGGCTTCGTGTCGATGCCGCGCAGTTCTTCCTCGCCGACCGAGAACGCGACGACCGGCACATCGGAAGCCTTCAGCCCCTGGTTGCCGAGTTCCTTATAGAACGGTACGTTGGAGTCGCCGTTCACCGTCGAGATCACGGCCGTCTTGCCGCCTTGCGAGAAGGTCTTGATGTTCGCGACGATGGTCTGGTAGTCGCTGTGGCCGAACGGCGTATAGACCTCCTGGATGTCGGCCTCCTGCACGCCCTTCGACTTCAGGAAAGCGCGCAGGATCTTGTTGGTCGTGCGCGGATACACGTAGTCGGTGCCGAGCAGGAAGAAGCGCTTCGCGCCGCCGCCTTCCGCGCTCATCAGATATTCGGTCGCAGGGATCGCCTGCTGGTTCGGCGCGGCGCCCGTGTAAAACACGTTGCGCGACATCTCTTCGCCTTCGTACTGGACCGGGTAGAAGAGCAACCCGTTGAGTTCTTCGAACACCGGCAGCACCGACTTGCGCGACACCGACGTCCAGCAGCCGAACACCACCGCGCACTTTTCCTGCGTGATCAACTGACGCGCTTTTTCGGCGAAGAGCGGCCAGTTCGAAGCGGGGTCGACCACCACTGGCTGAAGCTGACGGCCCATCACGCCGCCGTTCTTGTTGATGTCAGCGATGGTCATCAGCGCGGTGTCTTTCAGCGATGTCTCGGAGATCGCCATCGTGCCGGACAGGGAATGCAGGATGCCCACCTTGATCGGGCCGCTCGCGGACTGTGCGCGAGCGAACGGCGCGCGACCTGCAAGCGCGAGCGCGCCGGACATGGAGCCGAACTTCAACAGACTGCGACGTTTCATGTATATCCCCTTGCCATTGATGATGAATGTTTATGGGCGTCGATTTCAGCCACGGGGCTTGCCCCGCATGACTTGCCGCTCGTGTACTGCAAGGCACATGCCATGTGAGGGCTGCCGGGCGCTCTGCGGCTTCGCGCGCTGCGGCGCGCCTCCACGCGAGCGGGCTTATGCGGCTTGGCGTACGAATCTGGTGCACATGGCTTCGATGCGCCTCGTTCAGGTGCGCGCCGCGCCGCGACGAAGCGTGACGATCGGCCGGCGGGCTTTGGCGGTGCACATGCGCCGCTGCTTTGTGCATGCGCTGTGTTGTGCCTACACTGAAAGACCGCCTACTGGCCTTTGCATGGGACGGGACCAAGCGCTGAAGCGCTTAGTCTCGTCGACAGTTCTGCATGGAGATACGAGATGACTGAATCCGCCGGCGCCAATCAGCCCGATATGTCCGCGTTCTGGATGCCCTTCACCGCCAATCGCCAGTTCAAGAGCGCGCCGCGTCTGCTCTCGAGCGCCAAAGGCATGTACTACACATCGCATGATGGGCGGCGCATTCTCGACGGCACCGCGGGCCTGTGGTGCGTGAACGCAGGGCACTGCCGCGATGAAATCGTGGCCGCCGTGCAGGCTCAGGCCGCTGAGATGGATTTCGCGCCCACGTTTCAGATGGGCCACCCGAAAGCATTCGAGGCCGCGACGAAGATCGCGCGACACACGCCGGGTGATCTGAAGCACATCTTCTTCGTGAACTCAGGCTCGGAAGCAGTCGACACTGCGCTGAAGATCGCGCTTGCCTATCACCGCTCGCGCGGCGAGGGACAACGCACCCGCTTCATTGGGCGCGAACGCGGCTATCACGGCGTCGGCTTCGGCGGTATTTCCGTGGGCGGCATCGCGCCCAACCGCAAGGCGTTTTCGGGCGCGCTGCTGCCGTCGATCGATCATTTGCCGCATACGTTGAACATCAAAGAGGCCGCTTATTCGAAAGGCCAACCGGCGTGGGGCGCGCATCTCGCCGACGAACTCGAGCGGATCGTCGCGCTGCACGATGCGTCGACGGTTGCCGCGGTGATCGTCGAGCCGGTGGCCGGATCGACCGGCGTGCTGATTCCGCCGCAAGGTTATCTTCAACGGCTGCGCGAGATTTGCGACAAGCACGGCATTCTGCTGATCTTCGACGAAGTCATCACCGGTTGGGGTCGCCTCGGCGCACCGTTCGCCGCGCAGTACTTCGGCGTCACGCCCGACCTGCTGACGATGGCGAAGGGCACCAACAACGCGGCCGCTCCGATGGGCGCGGTGGCCGCAAGCGGCCAGATTCACGACTCGATCGTGAACGGCGCGCCGGGCGGCATCGAACTCTTTCATGGCTATACATACTCGGGACATCCGATTGCCGCCGCCGCGGCATGCGCGACAATCGACCTCTACGAGCGCGAGCAGTTGTTCGATCGGGCCGCGCGGATGGCGCCGCTTTTCGAGCGCGCGATTCACAAGCTGCGCGGTGAACGGCATGTGATCGACGTTCGCAATCTCGGGCTCGTGGGCGGCGTCGAGCTTGCGCCGCGCGACGGGGCGCCTGGCGCACGCGCTTACGACGTGTTCGTGCGATGTTTCCAGAAGGGCGTATTGACACGCTATACCGGCGACATTCTCGCGTTCTCGCCGCCGCTCATTATCGAAGAGGAGCAGATCGACGAGATTTTTGCGACGGTGGCCGAGGTGTTGAGGGAGACGGATTGAACGTTTGGAGTGGTTGGCTGGAGGCGTTGGCTTTGCGTGTTCGCTTTAGGCGTTTGCTTTATGCGCTGGCTTTATGAGTCTGCCTCAAGGCGTTTGCATGAGGCGTTTGCATCAAGCGGCTGCATCAGGCATTGCGCGGGTTTTGCGTCGGCGCGCTAGAACGCGACGAACGGTCCACTTTGCGATCCGGCTTGCGATCCATTCAGCGCGGTGTACAGACTGCGGCCAAAGAAGAACGGCAAGCCCCAGATGAAGTAACTGGAGACGGACGTGTACGACGCAATGTTATCGAGCGCCGCATAGGTGCCGGAGAGCAGGCTCGCCGTGTTGGCTACCTGGAACGGCACGGTTGCGGACGTGGCCGCGCTGCCCGTTGGCTTCAGCACAGCGGATAGGCTTAGCGTGGTGGAGGGCGTGTAGCGACCCCATGCGTCGAACGGAATGGCCGTATCGCGGAAGATGGTCGTGTTCGAGCCGCTGTCGATGACGCCGTTGCCGAAGGTGCTTCCCTTATACGCGGTCGCGAAAAAGCCGTTGCTGTCGAGCGGGATGATATTCGCGCTCGACGGCAACCCATTGTTCTGCTGCGTCCCGATGCCGAACACGAGCTCACCGGTCGCGCTCGCCTGACCGCCGGGCTGCAACGCGGGCAGGCGGATGATCGTGCCGTTGTTGTCGGTAGTGAACTCGGCAACCGGATTCATGATCTGTGTGTCGAGCGGCACGCGCGTGCTCGTGCACGACCCAGTGGACGGGCAATAGTAGTACGTCGCCGGCAACACATATTGCGCGGCGAGCGGAAAGTCGCGTACCGCCGAGCCGATGCCGACCACGCCGTTCGCTCCGAGCTGCGCAACACTGCCGATGTCCGAGACGCCGCGCGACGCGCAATCCGCTGGCGTCGCGTTCGCGCCATCGCCGATAACCTGGACTGGCAGATTGCCCGCCAGCTTTGCGCCAATGGTCACGTCCGCGCGTTTCACCGAGCCCCACGTGTAGCCCGACGCGAAGATCGCGCATTGGGAGATGGCCGCGCCGCGCGTGGGATCGTCGGTCGCGCCGGTCTGCGCGGGCAAGCTGCCTGCCAGCGCCGGCCCCAGCGCACTTGCCAACACACGCACGCCTGCCGAGCCCGTGTCGAGCAGCTTGTGATCTATCGTCGCGCACTGATTGGCGCCTTGCACGCCCGGGATGCAGAACGTGACGGTGACGTAGGGCGTGTTGGCATAGCCGCCTGTCCATCGTTCAACGATGATGGGAGCGGTGTTCGTGGCGGGTGTCGGTGTTGGTGCTGGTGTTGGCGTGGGTGTTGGTGTTGGTGTTGGTGTTGGCGCCGGTGTCGGTGCAGGTGCAGGTGCTGGTGCTGGTGCTGGTGCCGGTGCCGGTGTGGGCGTCGGCGCGGGCTTCGGGCTTGGCGTTGGCGACGGTGCTGGTGTCGGCTTCGGGCTCGGTGACGGCAACGGCGTAGGCGTAGGACGTGGTGCCGGAGGCGGCGCCGGCGCCGGACTGGGAGTTGGACTCGGTGCAGACGTAGACTTAGGCGCCGGTCCTTGCCCCCCAGCGACGCCCGAAGCTGGTTCCGACGAACCCGCCTTATCGTTACTCTGCGCCGGCTTCGAGCCCCCGTCGTCGCTACCGCCGCCACCGCCACAGGCGGACAGCCCGACGCTGGTCGTTAGCAACGCGAAGCAAAGAGTCTTGCTGAAAGTGTTCATCGTTTTCTTGTTCGGTGAGTCTGCGCACGGCGTTACTGGATGTCTTCGGCGCGTACATGCGCCGGCAGCAGGCGCGGCAACAGGGCCTTGCCGAAGAAGTTGCCGGGCCGGCCGACCGACTCGATCTGAAAGTCGCCGCTACGGTCGATCAATGGGCCTGTGCCGCGCGGATGGCCTGCACCCGCCGACGCGGCGCGTTGAAAGTAGTTGCCGAGCAGCGCGTTCATGTCGGGACGCACCGGGCCTTGCCATGCGACGGCGAACACGACGTTGCCAGGCGATACATATTCGCGAATCCGGACGCCGTCGGTATCTCTTGATTCGCGCACCGTGTACGGCGCCGTCGCGGCGGGCGTGGCAACGGCCGCTGCCGACCGGAGCAACGAGTGCGACGTTGTACCGAGGCTCGGCGCGCCGCCCAATGCCGCAAAAGAAGCCAGCGGCAACATGGCCGCAACGGCCAGTGCGGCCTTAGAAAGAATCATCGGATCGCTCCACGAAACAGGTCGGAGCATGTTGCCAGCGCGGCTATATCGGAATGTGCAGATGAGGCCGAACGGGTGGTAGGAAACGGCTTAAGGAGGCGCTGCGATAACGCCGCGCCTCGGTACGACCGCAGTTGATTGTCAGAACGCGACGAACGGTCCGGTCTGGTTACCTACCTTCGCTTTCCCCATTACCGTGTAGACGTCCCGGCCATAGAAAAACGGCAGCCCCCACAGGAACATGCTGTTTTTCCCGCCATACGCGAAGTTCGCGCCGGCGTTGCTGAGAGCGTAGTAGCCGGATAACCGCAGGTTGCTCGTATCGGCAATGGAGAACGGCATATCGAGCGGCTTGCCCGTGCCGTTCGTGGCCTCCACCGTTGCGCTCAGATACAGCGGCGCAGCAGGCGTGTACCAGCTGTCCGCGCTCGTCGCGATGGTGTCGTCGGGGAAAGCATACGCATTGGTGCCACTGTCTATCGCGCTGCGGGTGAAGACCTTGCCGTGATACTGCGTCGTGAAAGCGCCGTATTTGTCGACGGCAAGCACGGTCGCGCTAGACGGCAACGCGTTGTTCTGCTGCGTACCGATGCCGAACACCAGTTGCCCCGTGACGCTCGTCTGGCCGCCGGCCGGCACGGCGGGCAGGCGGATGATCGTGCCGTTGTTGTCCGTGGCGAATTCGGCCACGGGGTTCTTCACTTCCTTGCCGGCTTGCATGCGTGTGCTAATGCACGAGTTCTGCGACGGGCAGTAGTAGTAATTGCCAGGAATCGCGGTAATGACCGCGTCGGCTGAGTCCGTAGCGAAACTGTCGATGCCGAGAATACCGTTTATGCCGGCGAAGGCGCCGCCGCCCAGGTCGGCACCGTAGTTCGTGCAGTCGTCGGGGGCGGCGAATGCGCCGTCGGCGTACACCTGGATCGGAAGGTTGCTTGCCGTCTTGCTGCCGATCGTAATGTCGGCGCGTTTGACCGAGCCCCACGTATAGCCTGAGGCGAACGGCATGCATTCGACGATGGGGGCGGAGCCGCTCGTGTCGTCGACTGCGCCGACTTGCGTCAGCAGCAGCGGGGCCAGCGTGGGAATGGCGCGCGCCGCGATCCGCACGCCGGTGGAGCCGGTGTCGACCAGCATGTTGTCGACGGTTACGCATTGCGGCGCACTCTGGGTGCCCGGCACGCATACCCTGATCGACGCCTTGAGCAGGTTGACGCCGCCCATCGTATTGTCGACGCGGATCGTGACGGTGTTGTCGCCTGTAGCGGGCGGCGATGAGTTCCCCGAACCGCCGGAGGCGCCGGGCCCGTGCGGTGTCCATTGCGGTGTGGCGTTCCAGCCGGCCGAATTATTGCCCTGTGTGCCGTTGCCGCCACCCCCGCCACCCCCGCCGCAAGCGGCAAGCGCCAGAACACCGATGGCCGCCGCGAGCGAAAGCGTTTTTTTCAATGTATTCATGTGTTTTCCCGGGAAGCGAATGGCTGTTATTCGAGATCGCCCGGACGCACACCTGCGGGCATCAGACGCGGCACCCAGGCCATGCCGAAGAAGCGCCCGAGGCGGCCTGCGGATTCGATGCGGAAATCGTCGTTGCCTTCTATCAAAGGACCGGAGCCGCGGACGCCGCCTTGCCCGGATGCAACGTAATTCGCGAAGTAGCTGCCGAGCAGCGCGCGCATATTCGGGCGCACCGGGCCGTCCCAGGTGACGGCGAACACGACGTTGGCGCTCAGCACGTATTCGCGGATCGTGACGCCGTTCGCGTCGACCGACTGGCGCACCGAGTAGGGCGCCGCGCTAATGGGCCCGCTGGCCGGCTGGCTGCTTGCGGACGCCGGGCCGGACTGCGGCGTGGCGGCGCGCAGCATGAGCGGCATGGACGCTCCCGTGACCGGCGGGCCGCCCAGCGCGGCATACGACGCCAACGGCAACACGGTTGCGGCCAGCGTCGCTATCTTCATGAGTCTCATCACACGGCTCCCGAAATGGACCGAGCATGGTGCCTGTCTGGTATTCGGGAAACTCTGCGAAATTTCTCAATCGGGTGGGCGAAGCGGCGCAATAAATTGCGACGCGAGTAAGCGTGCCCAGAGGCGATTGATGGCAGCGGCGCAACGATCAGTTCTTTTCATCGCGCTTCCATAACGCCGCGCGTGTAAGTATTCTCCTTTCAGCGC
This sequence comes from Paraburkholderia caledonica NBRC 102488, assembly GCF_000685095.1. Classification (GTDB taxonomy): domain Bacteria; phylum Pseudomonadota; class Gammaproteobacteria; order Burkholderiales; family Burkholderiaceae; genus Paraburkholderia; species Paraburkholderia caledonica. The sequence continues at coordinate 764,946 of NZ_BAYE01000001.1, read as the reverse complement.
GTTGCCAGATTCGTTCTACAGTTTGTTGCCACCATGGTGGCTTTCGTAACACTCGCGCCGGATCATCCAGTCGGCTATCGCTCAAAACGTGAAACAGGAGAAACGACCATGCCGTACGTGACAACGAAGGACAATGTCGAAATTTTCTACAAGGACTGGGGCCCGAAGGACGCGCAGCCGATCGTGTTCCACCACGGCTGGCCGTTATCTTCCGACGACTGGGATACGCAGATGCTGTTCTTCGTTCAGAAGGGCTTCCGCGTGATCGCTCACGACCGGCGCGGCCACGGCCGCTCGTCGCAAGTCTCCGACGGACACGACATGGACCACTACGCCGCCGACGCGTTCGCGGTGGTCGAAGCGCTCGATCTGCGCAACGCCGTGCATATCGGCCATTCGACCGGCGGCGGCGAGGTGGCTCGCTATGTGGCGAAGCACGGCGAACCGGCTGGCCGCGTCGCGAAGGCGGTGCTGGTGAGCGCCGTGCCGCCGCTGATGCTCAAGACCGAGGCGAACCCGGAAGGTCTGCCGCTCCAAGTTTTCGACGGCTTTCGCAAGGCGCTTGCCGACAACCGCGCGCAGTTCTTCGTCGACGTTCCGGCGGGGCCGTTCTACGGCTTCAATCGTCCCGGCGCAACGGTCCATCAAGGCGTGATCCAGAACTGGTGGCGTCAGGGCATGATGGGCAGCGCCAAGGCGCACTACGAAGGCATCAAGGCCTTCTCGGAAACGGACCAGACCGAAGACCTTCGCGCGATCAGCGTGCCGACTCTCGTGCTGCACGGCGAAGACGACCAGATCGTGCCGTTTGCCGATGCTGCGCTGAAGTCGATCAAGCTGTTGAAGAACGGAACATTGAAGACGTATCCGGGCTTCGCGCACGGCATGTTGACGTTGAACGCAGACGTGCTCAACGCTGATCTGCTGGCGTTCATTCAGGGCTAAGAGCGAGGCTGCGAGTCCGCGCGGAGCGGACTCGCAGCCGATGTAGCGAAGGCGGGGAGCCTTGCCGCCTCAGTTACGAATCGAGATGGACCTGAACGCCGGTTGATGAGTAGACCGGCGTGGCTTTGAAGCCGTCAACGGAAACGGCGGAGAACTTCACGTTCGAACCATTGCCGCTGATCACAGTAATCGTATCGCCCGCCTTGGGTTTGAAGCCGTCGACGAACTTCACATGCAGTGTTCCGCCGAGAACCGTGGTCTGAGCGCCGACCTTCATCGAGCCTTGTCCGTTGGCGCCGAGATTGAGCTCCAGCGTCGTATTCGCGAGTTGCGTGAATTTGCCGACGACGGAAACCACACCGGGCGCATTGACGACCAGCGAGCCCGCACCTAGATACACGTCACCCGTTCCGAGCGCGGACCCGGAATCGGCTTCGAGCGTGCCGCCTGCAATCTGCGAGCCACCCGAGAATGTGTTGGCTCCGGCCAGTCGCAGCGTGCCGGTCCCCTGCAAGGTGAGCTTGCCCGTGCCTGAGATCGGGTTGCGCCAGGTGTCGAGCGCGTTGAAGCCGCCTTGTGTCGCGCCCATCGAAACGATCACATTGCCGTTGAACGCGCCGTAGCCGTCCGCGGCTGCGAACATGTTCAGGCGGCCCCAGCCTTCGGCATCGTCCATGACGGGATACCCGGACGGAAGTTCTGTCGTCTTCAGCACGACGCGGCGCTGATCCGCGCTGAGGTATGGAAAGCGGGTTTCCAGCAGCAGTTCTGCACCCTTCGGAACCACCGGCGCTGCATCGGTCGCTTCGATTTGCGGGAAGCCGAATGTCATCCGGCGCAAGTAGTTCGCCCGGTTGGCCGTGTAGTCGGCAAAACGGTCCGTCGCGGTCGTGCCGGAATGCGCGAACGTGTTGAACGTGCTGCTCGTCGTACTGGTTTGCGCCATCAAAGCGCTTTGGGCCTGCGCGTAGGCGGCGGCCTTCAAAGACGCGTTGGTCGGGTTATACAGATTGGCAGCCACAACCGCCAGGCCCTGCATCCGTCCACCTGTCACGTCGAGCGGCGAATGCATGCCTGCGACGATCCGGTTTTCGCCGAGTTCCATCGCACGACTCATCATTTCCTGAAAGCGCTGCGGGACCACGTAAGCCATGGCCATTGAGTCGCGCATTGCCTCCGCCGTATGGCCGCTGATGAAGCCGCCATCGGTGGCGGGCGTGGTGCTTTCGGCCGGCACGAGTGTCGGCACGACCACCACCGAACTGCTCCAGCGGTACGGCCTCGCGTATTTGTAGAAGCGCTTCGCCGGTTCCGTCGAACCGTTCGTGCTCATTGCGTTGACAAAGTCGACCACGGTGCCGAACGCCGCATTGGCCGGACGGCCAACGCCCGTGTTGTTGCCCGCGTCGTTGTACAGCGTGGTGGTCGCGTTCGCCGGAATCGAGGTGATGGTGGTGGTTTGCTGCGTGAGGCCGAGCCATGCGCCGGTCAACGGTCCCATACCGTCTGTCACGCTGTATCCCTTGTTGCGACGGTCGTCGAAATACGCTGCATCCGCTTGCGCCTGGGTGCGCGAGACCGTCTCGTTGACGACGAACTGCGTGTTCTGATTCAACACGGCCGCATTGAGGATCGTGCCGCACGCTGTGCCTGGGTTGATGAGACCCGAACATGTGGAGGCAATCACGGCGGGGAAACCGTCGACCGCTGGCGCGGACGCTCCCGCATCGACAATCATCGTCGACGGCTGCCACAGGTCGAGGAAGCGCGCGACCACACGTACACCGGCATTCGTATCGAGGGTCGCAAAGTGCGCGTCGTTTCTTTGATTGGAAGCGGCATTGTCGACGAATGCCGGCACGGGAGGAATGGACGCACTGTCCACAAATCCAGGATCCGCCGGCGGGGCGGGCGCGACGGCCGCACTGCTCTGGAGCTCGTCACTGCTGCCGCACGCGCCTAGCGCGAGCAGGCTGCACAGGGCAACGAAAGTCGATAACGGGCGGCGTGTGGGTGGTTGGAACAACATAGGCTTCCTGATGTCGGTTGTAAAAGATCGAATGGGAACGGATCTTGAGTAACTCAAGTTAAGCCCCGATGACATTCAGAAAGATGGGAGAGGATTCAAAGCGGCCGCACGCGCGGATAGGTGCGAGAGTCGGGCCGCACAGTTGGGTCCCGTTCTGCAGAAGATGCGTGGAAATTCGCCGTTAAGGCGCGAGCGATTTATAAGCTGGGTGAACGGTACAGTCCGCGGATCAGTCCGCGGTACGGTCCGGCTTTGAACGGCGGCAGCGGCTACTGCGTTGTGGCCGAACCTGGCAACCCCCGCCGCCCGAGCTTGCCCGCCGCGCCCTTCGCCGCGGCGCCTGGATGCGGCACCGTGGGCGCTTGTGGCAGCGCGGTCAATGCGCCATCGTCCACGGGAGATAGCAGTGAGCTCAGCTGCAAGACGTCCTGATCGGTGAGGTTCGCGGTGGCGGCCTTCAACTTGAGACTATTGATCAACGTGTCGTAACGCGCCTTTGCCAGGTCGCGCCGTGCGGAGAAGAGTTGGTCTTGCGCGTTGAGCACGTCGATGTTGATACGCACGCCGACCTGATAGCCAATCAGATTCGATTCGAGCGACGTGCGCGCGGACCGCTCGGCAGTCTGCAACGCACGCACTTGCGCGAGCCCGCTGACCACACCGAGAAACGCCTGGCGCGCGGAGAGCGCCGCGTTGCGCCGGGCAGTGTCGAGATCGGCGGCGGCCTGGTCTTCTAGCGCGAGCGTCTGGCGAACGCGGCTTTGCGTGGCGCCGCCTGCGAAAAGCGGAATCGTGACCTGCACGCCGATCGTGCTGTTCGTGTACGAGGAGCCCAGGTTGCCCAGTTCCGCTGCCAGCGCGGGCGTGCCGGGCGACGGCGTATTCGCGCCGCTGCCGAAGCCGCCGCCGAAATTCCCGCCGAAGTTGCCGGCTCCAGCCGCGCCCAGGCTGCTATGCGAGCGGCTCGCGACCAGATCGACAGTCGGCAGATGGCCGGCTTTCGCCTTCGACGTTTCGCGCTGCGCGTTATCGAGCGCGATCTGTCTGAGTACGACCTGATAGTTCGCGTCGCTCGCCGCATCGACCCATTGGTTGATGTCGGCGGGCACGGGCGGCGGCAGCGGAGCACCGGCCGCGAGACCGTCGATATGCTCGACCGGATGCCCGACGATCTGCTGCAGCGCCGCCAGCTTTACGGCGAGATCGTTCTGCGCGGCAATTTCCTGCGAGACCGCCTGATCGTATTTGGCTTGCGCTTCGTTCGTGTCGGTGATCGTCGTGTTGCCGACTTCGAATGAACGCTTTGCCGATTCGAGTTGCTGCGCGATCGACGCCTTCTGCGACCGCGCGATGGCAACGCTGTCTTGCGCGGCAAGCGCGTCGAAGTACGCCTCGCCAAGGCGCACGATCAGATCCTGGCGCGCCTGCGCGAAGGAGGCCTGCGCAGACTCGACCGCGAGTTTGCCTTGCGCATAGCCGTACCAGCTGTCCACATGAATGAGTGGCTGCGTAAGCGAGACCACATAGCCGTAGGTGTTGCCATACGACGCCGGAAAGCCGCCGCCAAAGTCTGTGCTCTGACGGCTGCCATTGAGCGACGCCGAGACTTGCGGCAGCAGCTTCGCGCGTGCGAGCGGCAGTTCCTCGCTATTGGCGGCGAGCGCGGCGCGCGCGCTTTGCAGCGGCGCGTCGTTGGAAAGCGCTTCGTCGTAGAGTTGGGAGAGGTCGACGGCTTGCGCGAGCGGCGTGTGCAACACGCAGGCAAGCGCGCAAGCAAGCGCCAGAGCAGACGCCAGGAGCGGCGCGTGCTGACGCTTCATTGCCCGTGGGCTCAGTAAGTGGGAACCGACGGGTCGACCTGGCGCGACCATGCGTCGATCCCGCCTTGCAGATTGAAGACGTTCGCGTGGCCGCGCGATTCGAGGAACATCGCGACCTGCGCGCTGCGTGCGCCGTGGTGGCAGATGCAGACGATCTGCGCGTCGTCGTCGAGTTCTTCGCTGCGCGCGGGAATTTCACGCATGGGAATCGACACGATGCCGGCCATCGACGCCGTCTGGATTTCCCATGCCTCGCGCACGTCGAGCAGCACGGGTGCGGGGCGCGACGTGTCGGCGAGCCATTCGGCGAGTGCGGGAGCGGTCAGGTTTTGCATCAGCGAGACTTCCGTTCAGAGGACGGCGGCGCGCCGGCCGTCCGTGAAAAACACGCGAATCAGAACTTGAAGCGCGGCGGCTGCACGGCGTTGACGAGCGGTTCGACGTAGGTTTCGAACACGTCGGCAACGCGATACTGCTTTTCGTCGATACGCGTGATGATCTGCGCCTTCATGACCGGCGCGGTGCCGACAAACGCCGCCAGACGGCCGCCGATCTTCAGGTGTTCGAGAATTTCCTGCGGCAGCACGGGCAGGCCGCCCGACACGCAGATCACGTCGTACGGAGCAGCGGCGGCCCAGCCGCGCGCCGCGTCGCCGGTCGCGACTTCGGCATTCAGCACGCCATTCGCGATCAGGTTGTTCTTTGCCAGTTCCGCGAGTTCCGGTTCGATATCGACTGTCAGCACGTGTTGCGCGCGGTGCGCGAGCAGCGCCGCCATGAAACCGGAACCGGCGCCGATTTCCAGCACGCTTTCATGTTTCTTCACCGCCAGTTCCTGCAGCGTGCGCGCCTCGACGCGCGGCGCCAGCATGTGCTGACCGGCCGGCAGCGGCACTTCGAAGTCGGCGAAAGCCAGATCGCGGTATGCGGCGGGGACGAAGTTTTCACGCTTGACGATCGACAGCAGATTCAGCACGTCCTGGTCGAGCACTTCCCAGGGGCGGATCTGCTGTTCGATCATGTTGAAACGCGCTTGCTCGATGTTCATGGTGGGTTTGGCGGTTCTGGTTTGGCGAGTTTTGCGATTTTCCCACTGCGCGGCGGCTTCGGCGGAGAGTCCGCTCGTGTCGCGCTGATACTCACGCTGACGTTCGCACTAACACTCGATGCGCAAGTCGCGGCAGGGTAACTGCGGGATTGTACCAAATGGTGCCGGCAGTCCGGGCCGAGGCGGCCATCGCGCCGAGCGGGCTTTCGCCGGCGTCGCTCGAGTCCGCGCATTCGTCGCGGGGTTCGTGTGCTCAGCGCCGCGCGCTTTTCGCCGATGCCCCCGTGTAAATCCCTAGCAATCCGGCCTTGCACTTCCACACTCGTTCGCTAAAAAATGTAATCGATTACATTTTCGGAAGCCGCTGCCTTGTCCAGATCGACATCAAAAGCGAAGCCCGCAGCGGTGTCCGCAACCGGCGACGAGCCGCGGCCGCCACCGCTTTCGCGGGCGTCGCGCTCGGCGGAAGGGCTCTCTATCGCGGGCGTGGCGAGGCAGGCGGGCGTTTCGGTGGCGACCGTATCGCGCGTGCTGAATGCGCACGAAAACGTGCGGCCCGCGACTCGCGACAAGGTGCTCGCCGCCGTCGATGCAAGCGGCTACCGCGTCAACGAACTAGCGCGCAATCTGCGCACCGCCGAAAGCCGCCTGTTGCTCACGATGGTCCCCGACTTCGGCAATCCGTTCTACGCCGAGATTGTCCGCGGCATCGACAGCGTTGCGCGCCAGCACGGTTACTTCATGCTGCTCTGCGATACGGGCGCGGACGCCGGCCGCGAGCGCGGCTACTTCGACCTGCTGCGCCGCCGCCGCGCCGACGGCGCGATCTGTCTCGACCCGGCGACGATCCAGCAGGCACAAAGCGATGCATCCGGCGCGCTGCCGTGGGTAGCATGCTGTGAGTTCGATCCGGCGGTGGGCGTGCCGTATGTAGGCATCGACAACTATCAGGCCGCGGGCGACGCCGTGCGGCACCTTCTGTCTCGCGGGCATCGGCGCATCGGCCTCATCAATTCCGACGTCGACTATCTGTACGCGCGGCAACGTCAGCAAGGCTATCTGGATGCGTTGACCGACGCGGGCATCACGCCGCTGGACGGCTGGCGCATGAACCTGAACAGCCTCGACTACGAGGCGGGCGCTTCGGCGGCGGCCACGCTGATGCTGCCGCCCGACGCACCTACTGCAATCTTCGCCGTGTCCGACACGCTCGCGACGGGCGTGCTTCACGGCTTGCGCAGCGTCGGCAAACGCGTACCCGACGATGTCGCCGTGGTCGGATTCGACGACATCTCTATTGCCGCGCAAATCGATCCGCCGCTCACCACGATCGCGCAGCCCATGCGCGAACTGGGCGAGACCGCCGCGCGTCTCCTGCTGCAGCGGCTCGCCAATCCGCTCGCCAACGTGCCGGGCGTGCTGCTGCCGCACCGGCTCGTGATTCGCGGGAGCACGTGACTCATGAGCCTCGCTATCCGCTTCGACGACATCCGCAAAGACTTCGGCCCGGTGCGCGTGCTGCACGGCGTGAGCTTCGATCTCGCGCCGGGGCGCATCTACGGGTTGCTCGGGGAGAACGGCGCGGGCAAGTCCACGCTGATGAAAATCCTCGCCGGCTATGAAACCGCGACGTCGGGCACGTTGCTAGTGGACGGTCATGCGCAACACTTTGCCGGTTCGCGCGACGCCGAAGCGCAAGGCATCGTGCTGATTCATCAGGAATTCAATCTGGCCGAGCATCTGACGATTGCGCAAAACATGTACCTCGGCCACGAGAAGCGGCGCGGCTGGTTTGTCGACGATGCTGCGATGCGCGCCGACGCCGCGCGTTACCTCGCACAGGTCGGACTGGACAAGGCGCCGGACACGAAGGTGCGCGAGCTGATCGTCGCGGAAAAGCAGATGGTGGAAATCGCCAAAGCGCTGTCGCGCCGCGCCCGCCTGCTCATCATGGACGAGCCGACGGCAACGCTCACGCCGTCCGAAACCGAGCGTCTCTTCACGCTGATGGCAAAGTTGAAGGCCGATGGCGTGACCATCGTCTACATCTCGCACAAGCTCGATGAAGTCGAGCGCATTACCGACGAAGTCATCGTGATGCGCGACGGCCGCTTCGTCGCGCGCAATGAAACGGCGGCGCTCGCGCGGCAGCAGATGGCCAACCTGATGGTTGGCCGCGACGTGTCCGACATGTTCCCCGAGAAGATCACGGTATCCGCCACCGCGCCGGTCGCGCTGAAAGTGCAAGGGCTCGCCGTGCCGGAATGGGTCGACGATCTGAGCTTCGACGTGCGTGCCGGCGAAGTGCTGGGCTTCGCTGGACTCGTCGGCGCGGGACGCACGGAAGCATTCGAAGCGATCATTGGTTTGCGCAAGCGCACGGCTGGACGCATCGAAATCGCGGGACGTCGCGTCGATCTGAAAAGTCCGCGCGAGGCAATGCGCCACGGCCTCACGTATCTCAGCGAAGACCGCAAAGGCAAGGGCCTGCACGTGAACCTGAGCCTGCAGGACAACGTGACGCTCATGACACTGGAACGCTACGCGCATCCGCTGCTCGACATGAAGGCGGGCCGCGATGCATTGAAAAGCGCGGTGAGCGAATTCGGCATACGCACGGGCGACCTGTCGAGCCGCGCGCGCATGCTCTCCGGCGGCAACCAGCAGAAGCTTGCGCTCGCCAAGTTTCTACAGCCGGAGCCGGACGTCATCGTGCTCGACGAGCCGACGCGCGGCGTTGACGTCGGCGCAAAACGCGACATCTATTTTCTGATTCATCGTCTCGCCGCGCAGGGCCGCGCGGTGATCGTCATTTCATCCGAACTGATCGAGCTGATCGGCTTGTGCCATCGCGTCGCCGTCATGCGAGCGGGACGCCTGCAAGCCACGCTGACGCTCGAACATCTGACCGAAGAGGAGTTGATCGCCCATGCGACCGGCACCCACTGAAGCCGTGCAATCCGGCCGCGCGTTGCGCTTCGCGCATCGGCTGTATGCGCTTGGACCGCTCGTCGGTCTGGTCGCGCTGTGTATCGTCGGCACGCTGCTGAATCGCGATTTCGCCACGCTCGACAACATGATGAACGTGCTGACGCGCACGTCGTTCATCGGCATCATCGCGGTGGGCATGACGTTCGTGATCATCTCGGGCGGCATCGATCTGTCGGTCGGCTCGATGGCGGCGCTGATCGCGGGCAGCATGATCTGGCTGATGAACGGGCTTGCGGCGGGCGTAGGCGGCCACACTTTTGCGCCGCTCGTCATCGTGACGCTTGGCATCGCATTCGCGTTCGTGCTGGGCGGACTGTTCGGCTGCGCGCACGGGCTGCTGATTACCAAGGGGCGCATCGAGCCGTTCATCGTCACGCTCGGCACGCTGGGCATTTTTCGCGCGGTGCTGACATGGCTCGCCGACGGCGGCGCGCTGACGCTGGATAATTCGTTATCCGATCTTTACGGTCCCGTTTATTACGCAAGTCTGTTCGGCGTGCCCGTGCCGATCTGGGTATTTCTCGTGACGGCGGCGGGCGGCGCGCTGATTCTGAATCGCACTGCGTTCGGACGTCATGTGCAGGCGATCGGATCGAATGAACAGGTCGCGCGATATGCGGCCATACGTGTCGATACCGTCAAGATCGTCACGTATGTGCTGCTCGGCATTTGCGTTGGTGTGGCCACCGTGCTGTATGTGCCGCGCCTCGGCTCGGCGACGCCGACCACCGGTTTGCTATGGGAACTCGAAGCGATTGCTTCGGTGGTGGTGGGCGGCACCGCGCTCAAGGGCGGAGAAGGACGCGTGATCGGCACGGTCATCGGCGCAATTCTGCTGTCGGTCATTGCCAATATTCTGAATTTGACCAGCATCATCAGCGTGTATCTGAACGCGGCGGTGCAGGGCGTGGTGATTATCTTCGTCGCGTTCGTTCAACGTGGACGGCGGTAGGTGTAGCGCTGCAAAGCGACACAATGGCAGGGGCGCACGAACGCCTCACAACAGCACAAATTGGAGACACAACCATGAAGCAGGTCATTCGAGCGATCGGCGCCGGCATGCTGGCGTTGGGGATAATGGGCACCGCAGGCGCTGCACGAGCCGATGACAAGGTCACGCTGGGCGTCGCGATTCCGACAGCCGACCACGGCTTCACGGGCGGCATCGTCTGGTGGGCGAACAAGGCGAAGGCCGATCTCGAGAAAGAACATCCGAATCTGAAAGTCATCGTGAAGACAGCGGCCGGAGCGCCTGAACAGGCAAACCAGTTGCAGGATCTGGTCACCGTGAACAAGATCAATGCGCTTGTGATTTTCCCGTTCGAATCGGCTTCGCTCACGCAGCCGGTCGCGCAGGTGAAGAAGAAGGGCGTGTATGTGACGGTGGTGGATCGCGGCTTGACGGACACCAGCGCGCAGGATGCCTACGTGGCCGGTGACAACACCGCGTTCGGCAGGATTCCCGCCGAATATCTGGCGAAAGCGCTCGACGGCAAAGGCGACATTGTCGCGCTGCGCGGCATTCCGACGACGCTCGACAATGAACGATGGACCGCGTTTACCGGCGTGCTGAAGGGCTATCCGAACATCAAGATTCTCGACGCGAAATACGCGAACTGGAATCGCGACGACGCGTTCAAGGTCATGCAGGACTATCTGACGCGCTTCAAGCACATCGACGCAGTCTGGGCCGCCGACGACGACATGGCGGTCGGCGTGCTCAAGGCGATCGACCAGGCGAAGCGCAGCGACGTCAAGATCGTTTTCGGCGGCGCGGGTTCGAAAGGCATGGTGAAGAATGTGATGGACGGCGCACCGCGCATTCAGGCGGACGTGTCGTATTCGCCGAAATTCATCTACGACGCAATCAAGCTCACCGCTGAAGCACGCCTGAAGGGCGAGAAGCTGCCGGCCACCACGATCATTCCGTCGGTGCTGATCACGAAGGAGAACGCGCAGCAGTTCTATTTCCCGGACTCGCCGTTCTGAGCCTTTGCACCGTCTATTGGCAGCGGGGCGCGTAGGCAGACAGCGCACCCCGCTAAAGGAACCATACGATGAGAACCATCAAAGGTCCGGCGATTTTTCTCGCTCAGTTCATGGGCGACGAAGTGCCGTTCGACAACCTCGCGCATCTGGCTAGCTGGGCTGCGGGGCTCGGTTTCAAGGGCATTCAGGTGCCGTGCGATGCGCGCCTGATCGATCTCGAACAGGCGGCGTCGAGTCAGGCGTACTGCGACGAACTGCGCGAGACGGTGGATAACGCGGGCGTCACGATTACCGAGTTGTCGACGCATCTGCAAGGGCAGCTCGTGGCCGTGCACCCCGCTTACGATGCATTGTTCGACGGCTTCGCCGCGCCGCATGTGCGTGGCGACCCGGCAGCTCGCACGCAATGGGCCATCGAGCAATTGAAGCTGGCGGCGAAGGCGTCGCAGCGCCTGGGGCTGACCACGCACGTGTCGTTCTCCGGCGCGCTGGCGTGGCCGTATGTGTACCCGTGGCCGCAGCGTCCAACCGGTTTGATCGAGGCCGCGTTCGACGAACTCGCGCGCCGCTGGACGCCGATTCTGGATGCCTTCGAAGCAGCGGGTGTGGACGTGTGCTACGAACTGCATCCCGGCGAGGACCTGCACGACGGCGTGACCTTCGAGCGCTTCCTGAATGGAGTGAACCGGCATCCGCGCGCGAATATCCTCTACGACCCGAGCCATTTCGTTCTGCAGCAACTCGACTACCTCGCGTTCATCGACATCTATCACGAGCGCATCAAGGCGTTTCATGTGAAGGACGCGGAGTTCCGGCCGAATGGCAGGCAAGGCGTGTACGGCGGTTATAGCGGCTGGGTGGAGCGCGCGGGGCGCTTCCGCTCGCTCGGCGACGGCCAGATCGATTTTCGCGCGATCTTTTCCAAAATGGCGCAATACGATTTCCCCGGCTGGGCGGTGCTCGAATGGGAATGCGCGCTTAAGCATCCACATGACGGCGCGCGCGAAGGCGCGGAGTTTATCCGCGAGCACATCATTCGCGTGGCCGAGCATGCATTCGACGATTTCGCGGGCAGCGGCGTCGATGCAGCGCAGTTAAAGCGCGTGCTCGGCATCTGAGGGCGCTGATTGCAACAGTGAGCCAGCGGTAAGCAAAAGGAGCGGACAAGATGCCATCCAGAAGACTCAGATTGGGTATGGTCGGCGGTGGACAGGGCGCGTTCATCGGCGCGGTGCATCGGATCGCGGCGCGCCTCGACGATCGTTTCGAACTCGTTGCCGGCGCGTTGTCGTCCGATCCCGAGCGTGCGCGAGCGAGCGCCGCCGAGGCGGGCATTGCGCGTAGCTACGCTGACTGGGAGGAAATGGCGCGAGCGGAAGCAGCGCTCGACGACGGTATCGACGCCGTCGCGATAGTGACGCCGAACCATCTGCATGCGCCGGTTGCCACCGCGTTTCTCCAAGCCGGCATTCATGTGGTGTGCGATAAGCCGCTTGCTATTTCACTTGCCGAAGGCGAAGCGCTCGCCAAACTCGCGCATCAGAAGAACAAGCTTTTCGCGCTGACGCATACTTATTCCGGCTATCCGCTGGTGCGTCATGCGCGCGAGTTGGTCGAAGCAGGCGAACTGGGGCAGATACGCGTCGTACAGGTCGAATACGCGCAAGACTGGCTGGCCGAACCGATCGAAACGGGCGGGTTGAACAAGCAGGCCGGCTGGCGCACGGATCCGGCGTTAGCGGGCCCGGCGGGCTGTCTCGGCGATATCGGCACGCATGCGTATCACCTTGCCGCTTTCGTTACGGGTATGACGCCCGCCGCGCTTTCCGCCGAGTTGCACACGTTCGTGCCGGGGCGCCGCATCGACGATCATGTGCAGGCGATGCTGCGTTATGCGAACGGCGCGCGCGGCATGCTATGGGCAAGCCAGGTCGCGAGCGGCGCGGAAAACGCTTTGCGTCTGCGCGTTTATGGGACCAAAGCGGGCATTTCGTTCGACCAGGAGCATCCCAACGAATTGTGGTTGACACCGCTCGGCGGGGCAGCGGAACGCCTGACGCGTGGACGCGTAAGCGGCGGGAGTGCGATCCACGCAACGCGCGTGCCGCCGGGTCATCCTGAAGGTTATCTCGAAGCATTCGCGCAGTTGTATAAGGACGCCGCGTTGCAGATCCAAGCGTTGGACGAGGGCCGCGCGTTGCCGGCCGAAAGCCTGCTGCTCACGACGGTGGAGGACGGCGTGGCGGGTCTGCGCTTTATCGATGCAGTGCTCGCGAGCAGCGCTGCAGACGGACAATGGCGCGAGATCGAGAAGTCGTAAAGCCACGCGGTCGCTGCATGGCTCCACGCTTCATCCGCCTTTGCTCTTCTTGATCTGGGCTTCGAACGCAATGTCGAGCTTGCTCGCCTTGCGCGGTTTTTGCGGACCGTATGCATCGACAAACTTGACGAAGTCGTCGAGCGCGAGCGGATCGGAGACTTTCTTGTCGGTGCCGCCCGATTTGTCGACGAGATAGAAGAGGCCGCCGGAAAGGCTGATCGCGGCGAACTGCGGATTGCCGCTGCGCGTTTTCAAGCGCTCGACAGCGTGGATGGCTCGCGTGGTGCGCATGGTATGGGACCGCTGATCAGGGAAAGACTATTACTTTAACAATTTCGCCGACGCCCCGCGGCTCAGCCCGCGCGGCGCCGCAACTTCCGGCGCAACCAGTCCGCCCAATCTTCCAGCACTGTGTACACGACAGGCACGACGACGAGCGTCAATATCGACGACGTAATCACCCCGCCGATCACTGTCTGCCCGAGCGGCCCGCGTTGCTCGCCGCCTTCGCCGAGCGCGGCGGCGAGCGGCAGCATGCCGAAGATCATCGCGAGCGTGGTCATTAGAATTGGTCGCAGGCGCACCCGTGCCGCTTCGAGCAAAGCCTCGCGCCGCTCCATCACGCGGCCTTTGCCCGAGGCGTCGAGCAGCGTGCCGCGCCGCGCCTGGTTGGCGAAGTCGACAAGCAGGATCGCGTTCTTGGTGACGAGCCCCATCAGCATCACGAAGCCGATGATCGAAAACATGTTGAGCGTGCTGCCGAACAGCAGCAGTGCGACCAGCACACCGATCAGCGTAAGCGGTAGCGACGCCATGATCGCGAGTGGCTGCGCGAAGCTCGCGAACTGCGAGGCGAGAATCATGTAGATAAAAATCACTGCGAGCGCGAGCGCTTCGACTGCAAACACCAGCGACTCGTTCATGTTCTTGGTCGAACCTTCGAAGCGGTAGCGGTAACCGGCGGGCAGATGCATCGCGTCGAGCGTCTTCGCAATGTCCGACGCGACTTCGCCGGATGAACGGCCGTTCACGTTCGTGGTCAGCATGACCTCGCGCTGCAGGTCGCGGCGATTCAGCACGTCCGGGCCGGTCGTTTTCACGATGTCCGCGATCTGCCGCAGGGGCACGAGCACCGGCGCACCGTTCGAGTCGGTGCGATTGGTGGCGATCATCAACCGTGAGAGATCGTCGATGTTTTCGCGTTGCTCGCGCGGCAAGCGCACGCTGACGTCGTAGTCCTGATCGTCGGGCGCCCGCCATGTGCTGATCGCGTCGCCCGAAAGCAGTGGCCGCAATGCAGTGCCGATGTCCGCCACGCCCACGCCCAGGTCGGATGCGAGTTCGCGCCTCACATTGATCGCGACGATTGGCTTGTCGGCCTTCAGGCTTGAATCGAGATCCACGAGGCCGGGGATCTTGCGCATGCGAGCCTGCGCCTCCTCGGAGAGCCGGCGCAGTTCGTCCATGTTGTCGCCCTGCAAGCTGAGCTGGATCGCCTTCGTACTTCCCGCGCCGTCCGGCATGCCGATTTCGGTCACGGTCACGCCCGCCACCGATGCGAGCCGCGCGCGGAACATCTGATTCAGTTCGGCCACGCCGCGTGTGCGGTCGCGCCGGTCTTTCAGCCGCACGGTAATGAGCGCGTTGTTCTTGCCTTGCGTGTTGCCCGAGTTGACCGTTGCATAGGTGTAGCGCACTTCCGGGTAAGTGGCGAGAATCGCCTCGACCTGCTGGACCTTCTTCGACGTGGCTTCGAGCGACGTGCCCACCGGCGTGTTCAAGCCGATCTTCGTGATCGAGAAATCCGCGTTCGGCACGAACTCGGTGCCGACAAAAGGCACGAGAAGCAGGCTGCCGAAAAAAGTCGCCGCGGCCACTACGAGCGTGATCGCCCGATGTTCGAGCGACCAGCCGAGCAGGCGTTGATAGAGCGCGCTCAGCTGCGCAATCTGCTTGTCGAACAGGTGTAGCGAGCGTTCGACGAAACGGCCGTAACGATAGCCTTTGCGGCCTGTGTCCGCGTCGTGAAGATCGGGGTCCGGCCAGATCGACGAGAGCATCGGATCGAGCGTGAACGAGACGAACATCGAAATCAGCACGGCGGCGGCAACCGTGATGCCGAACTGATGGAAGAAGCGGCCGATGATGCCGCCCATGAAGCCGACCGGCAAAAACACCGCGACAATCGAGAAGGTCGTCGCGAGCACCGCCAGTGCAATTTCTTTCGTGCCGTCGAGCGCTGCCGTGCGA
Organism: Paraburkholderia caledonica NBRC 102488; assembly: GCF_000685095.1. Taxonomy (GTDB): domain Bacteria; phylum Pseudomonadota; class Gammaproteobacteria; order Burkholderiales; family Burkholderiaceae; genus Paraburkholderia; species Paraburkholderia caledonica. The sequence continues at coordinate 749,554 of NZ_BAYE01000001.1, read as the reverse complement.
TGGTCGGCGCCGAGTTGAACGTGCCGCACGATGTTTTCGCGCACCACGATTGCGTCGTCGATCAGAAGGCCCACGCATAGCGACAGCGCCATCAGCGTAATGACATTGATCGTGAAGCCGCACGCGTACATCACCGCGAACGTGCCGATGAGCGCGATCGGCAGCGTAAGGCCTGTGATAACCGTGCTGCGCCACGAGCCCAGAAACAGGAACACGATGAACACCGTCAGCAAAGCGCCCTCGAACAACGTGCGCTTCACTTCATTTACGCTCTCTTCGATGTTGATCGACGAGTCGTCGGTGATGTCGAGCTTCACGCCTGGCGGCAACTGCGGCTGCAAGCGCGCGACTTCCGCGCGCACGCCATGTGCGACGTCGACCGTGTTCTCGCCTTGCGCCTTGATGATCGACAGAAACAACGCGCGCCGGCCGTTGAGCAGCGCCATGCTGTCCGCTTCCTGCTGACCGTCGATCACGTCGGCAACCTGATCTAGCGTCACCGGCTGCGAGGTGGACGAAGCCGTAGGGATCGCCGACTGCGCGCCGCGCCGGGCGACGATGATCCGCTTGAAGTCGGCCGGCGTTTCGAAGCGGCCCTTTACCTGCACCGTCTGCTCGACGCTGTTCGACGTGAGCGGCCCGGCTGGAATCTCCTGGTTCTCGTTCTGCACCGCGCGGATCACCTGATCCACGCCGACCGAAAGCGCCTGCAGTTTCTGCGGGTTCACGTCGATTTGCACTTGCCGCTTCACGCCGCCGACAAGCGACACCGAGCCGACACCGCGCACGGTCTCCAGCCGCTTGCGCACGATCTGATCGGCGACGGTGGTGAGATCGCGCGTGGACAGCGACGCGCCCGGCGCATTCGAGACCGCAACCGTCACGATCGGCATATCAGCCGGGTCGTAGCGCAATACGCGCGGCTCCTTGACGCCGTCGCGCAGGTCGGGGCGGATTAGTGCAATCTTGTCGCGCACGTCCTGCGCGGCCTGCACCGCGTCCACCGCGAGATCGAACTGCACGATCACGACCGATTGCGCGTCGTACGAACGCGACGTGATCTGATCGATGCCGCTGATCGTGTTGACGGCTTCCTCGATCTTGCGCGTAACGTCCGACTCGACCGATTCGGGCGATGCGCCCGGATACGCCGTCTGCACGACGACGATCGGGAACGTGATGTCGGGGAACTGATCGACCTTGAGCCGCTGATACGAGAAGAGACCTATCACGAGGAAGGCCATCATCATCATCGTGGCGAGCACCGGGTTGCCGATACTGATGCGGGTGAACCACATGGGCGAGGGCTCCGCTCAGCGCTGGCCGGAGCCGGACGCGCCGGTGGCCGGCGCTGGGACTGGAACTGGCCTGGATGCAGGCGCCGTGGCTCCCGCCGCGGGCACCATATGCACGGTGCTGCCGATGCGCAACGAGCCGAGATTGTTCTTCACGATCTGCTGGCCGGGGGCCAACGGGCCGCTGACGATCTCGGTCCACGTGCCGCCGTCGGCGTCGCCGGTGATTCCGGTCTGCACCTGTTGTTCCACGAGCTTGCCGCCGACGAGCGCATAGACACTATGGCGCGCGGCGTCGGTACGCACGGCGGTGGCGGGCACTGCCAGCACGTTTTCCCTGCTGCCGACCGAGATAGTGCCGGTGCCGAACATACCCACACGCAATGTGCCCGAAGGATTCGCCACCCTGACATACACCATGATCGAGCGCGAACCGGGCTGCGCGGCGGGATTGATGCGAGTGATGGCGCCTTGTACCGGCCCGTCGATGCCGTCGAACATGATCTGCACTGGCTGCCCGATCCGTACGCGGCCAATCTCGCCGACCGGCACCGGCGCTTCGAGTTCGAGTGTGCGCAGATCCACCACATCGAAGAGCTTGGTATCCACGGCGACCTTTTCGCCTGGCTCAACCGAACGCGACGCAATCTGCCCGTTGAGCGGCGAGCGCACCACGGTGTCGGCGAGCGACAGATTCGACGACGCGAGCGCCGCGCGCGCCGCATCGAGATTCGCGCGCGCGATCTCGTACTGGCTTTGCGCAGTGTCGAACGCGTTCTTCGAGATGAAGCCTTTCTCCACCAGCACGCGATTGTTTTCGAGCGTTTGCCTAGCAATGTCCAGTTGCCCCACCATCGCGGCCATCTGACCGCGGCTTTGCTCGGCGCGCGCCACGTAGTCGCGCGCATCGATCTTCGCGAGAATCTGGCCGCTCTGCACAGCGTCGCCTTCGCGCACGGCGACTTCGAGTACCGAACCGGCGACTTTCGATTTGACGGCGGCTTGCGTGACGGCGCGCAGCGAGCCGGTGAGAGGCAGCGTCTGGACGAGCGAGCGGCGGCTGACCGTGGTGAGATCGTCGGGAGAAAATTCGATCACGGAAGATGCCGTGTCCGCCGCGGCGGCGGGCGTCTCGCGTTTTCTGATTGCCTGACCTATCGCGATGGCGAGAATCACGACGGCAACCACGGCGGCGATGATGATGCGTTTTTTGGTCTTTAGCATGCGCGGTCTGACGGACTTCACGGATTGGCGATACACGCGGATCGGCGGTGGCCTGAGAGGCGGCGGCCCGAGAGGCGGGCGCGCCGCGCGCTCATCGCGCAATCGGCAAGTTAGCCTGAGCCCGCGCTCACCGCAAGCTGGCCATCAGCATGCTACACGGAGGTTGCGGGGCGCGAGGCCGAGCCCGCGGCGCCGCTCGAGCTTGCGCACGCGCAGAAAGGCTTACTGACTCAGATAAACGAACTTGCCGTTCCTGATGATGCCCATCACGCTCGCGCGCTGATCCAGTCCCACGTGGTCCTTCGCGCTCGTATTGACGACGCCGTTCGGCACCACCAGTTCATGCGCGTGTTCCAGTTCGTTGCGCAACGCGACGCGGAAGGCCTCCGTTCCCGGCTGCGCGGCCTTGAGCGCGCGCGTCACCGCGTCCTGCAAACGCGGATAAACGCCCGCTGCATCGCCCGCGAATTGCGTGACGCTGCCCGGCCCGTACTTCGCCTCGTACTCGTTCGCGAACGCGAGCGCCGCCTTTTTCGCCGGATGATCGGCCGGCAACGTGCGCGCGACCACGACCGGCTGCGTCGGGAACAGCGTGCCTTCCACGTCCTTGCCGCCGAGCTTGATGAATTCCGGCGTCGCGATGCCATGCGTCTGGTAGATCGGCCCTTTGAAACCGCGCTCGATCAGCGTGCGCTGCGGCAACACGGTCGGCGTGCCTGCGCCTGCGATCAGGATCGCGTCGGGTTTCGCGGCCATCAGCTTGAGAATCTGGCCGGTCACGCTAGCGTCGGTGCGGTTATAGCGCTCGGTCGCGACCAGTTGAATGTGGCGCAGCGCCGCGAATTTGCTGAACTCGTTGAGCCAGCTCTCGCCGTAGCCGTCCGCGAAACCAATGAAACCGACTGTCTTTACGTTGTGGTTCGACATGTAGCGCGTCATCACGTCGGCCATCGCGCTGTCGGTCTGCGCCATCTTGTAAGCCCACACCTTCTTGCCTTCCTGCGGCTCGACGACGCTCGCCGAGCCGATCAGGGTGATCATCGGCGTCTGGCTTTCGGCAACCGGATCGAGCGCGGCCATTGCCGCCGGCGTGATGTTCGGGCCGACGATCACGTCGACGTGATCTTCGTTGATCAGCTTACGGATATTGCGCACGGCGGCGCCGGGGTCGGAGGCGTCGTCGAGGAAAATGTAATCGGCTTTCTGGCCGGCGATGGTGGCCGGCCACATCAGCATGGCGTTCTTGCTCGTAATGCCGATCACCGCGGCGGGGCCGGTGCTCGACAGATCGATGCCGACCTTGATGTCGGCGTGTGCGGCGGTGGCGAACAAAAGAGCGCCGAGAGCGGCGAGGCCGCGAAGTTTGTTGTTATGCGACGTCATCGATGGGTCTCCGTAGCGGGATGGCAGGAAGCGGTTGTGACTTCAAAGTTCGTAGGTTTCGTGTTCGCCCTTGAGCGCCTGTTCGATCAGCTTGCGGTTCATGCTCGGCGACAGCAGTTCAACGAGCGTGTACACATAACTGCGCAGATACGCGCCCTGTTTGAGCGCGACTCGCGTCACATTGCTGCCGAACAGGTGGCCGACCGGCATTGCCCGCAAATGGCGGTCGCGCTCGGCGTTAAAAGCAATGTCCGCCATGATGCCGACGCCGAGACCGAGTTCCACGTAGGTTTTGATCACGTCGGCGTCAATGGCCTCCAGCACGATGTCGGGATTCAGCCCGCGCAGCCGGAACGCCTCGTTGATCTTGGTGCGCCCGGCGAACGCGTTGTCGTAGGTAATCAGCGGATACTGGGTCAGATCGTCCAGCGACAAAAGTTTGCGATCGAGCAGAGGATGGTCCGGTTGCATCACCGCCACGTGGTGCCACTGAAAACACGGCAGCGAGACCAGTTCCTTATAGTTAGCGATCGCTTCCGTCGCAATGGCGAGGTCCGCCTGGTCGTGCAGCACCATCTCGGCGACCTGCGTCGGGCTTCCTTGCAGTATCGAAAGGTGAACCTTGGGAAAGCGTTTCTTGAATTCGGCGATGGCGGCGGGCAGCGAGTAGCGCGCCTGGGTATGCGTGGCGGCGATCACGAGGTTGCCCTGGTCCTGCGCCGCGTAGTCCTTGCCGACGCGCTTCAGGCTCTCCACTTCCTGCAAGATCCGCTCAACCGACTGAAGAATGATCCGGCCCGGCTCGGTGAGCGAGCGAACGCGCTTGCCGTGACGGGTGAAGATTTCGACGCCCAGTTCGTCCTCGAGCTCGATGATGGCCTTCGAAACGCCTGGCTGGCTGGTATACAGCGCCTTGGCTGCTTCGGTCAGGTTGAAGTTCTGCCGCACAGCCTCGCGGACGAAGCGGAACTGATGCAGGTTCATATATAACCTCTCCGCATATCAAAAGAATTTTTTAGTCGTTTGAAATATAAGGCGAGTTTATTACGATCTGTCCATCTTTTTCAATATGGATATCTGTATTTGTTATAAGCAAATGAGAGATAGGTCTAAACCCTGACTCGATCCAGCTGACAAACACGGATGTTCAGAGCGCGGCGAAACCGGATCGCCTCGTGTCACGCGGTAACGCAAAAAAATTGGGGTCCCCGAATGTACCAATACGATCAGTACGACCAGACCATCGTCGATGAACGGGTCGCGCAGTACGCCGATCAGGTTCGCCGCCGTTTGTCGGGCGAATTGAGCGAAGAGGAGTTCCGTCCGCTGCGCCTGCAGAATGGCCTGTACTACCAGCGCCACGCGTACATGCACCGCATCGCGATTCCGTACGGCAATCTGCGCAGCGACCAGCTTCGCATGCTCGCGCAGATCGCGCGCGAGCATGACCGGGGCTACGGCCACTTCTCCACGCGTTCGAACATCCAGTACAACTGGATCAAGCTCGAGGAAACGCCGGAGATTTTGCGCAAGCTCGCGTCGGTGCAGATGCACGGCATTCAGACCTCGGGCAATTGCATCCGCAACATCACCGCCGATCAGTTCGCGGGCGTGGCGCCGGACGAATTCGTCGATCCGCGTCCCTGGGCGGAAATTCTGCGTCAATGGTCGACGTTCCACCCCGAATTCGCGTGGCTGCCGCGCAAGTTCAAGATCGCCGTGTCCGGTTCGCACGAAGACCGTGCCGCCGTGCAGATTCATGACATGGGCGTGTACGTGAAACGCAATGCTCAGGGCGAACTCGTGGTCGACATTCTGGCGGGCGGCGGTCTGGGCCGCACGCCGATCGTCGGCGCGGTGATCCGCAAAGACCTGCCATGGCAACACCTGCTGACGTACAGCGAAGCCGTGCTGCGCGTGTACAACCGCTACGGCCGCCGCGACAACATGTACAAGGCGCGCATCAAGATTCTCGTGAAGGCGCTCTCCCCGGAGAAGTTCGCCGCGCAGGTCGAGGAAGAATGGCAGCACCTGAAGGACGGCCCTTCGACGCTCACGCAGGCCGAGTTGGATCGCGTGTCGCAATACTTCCAGCCGCCGGTGTACGAGAAGCTCGCCGACACGGACGCTTCGTTCGAAAAGCATCTGCTGGAAAACCGCGCGTTCGCCCGCTGGGTCGAGCGCAATGTGCGTCCGCATAAGATTTCGGGCTATGCAGCGGTCACGCTGTCGCTGAAGAACGGCGTAGTCGCGCCGGGCGACGCGACCGACGCGCAAATGGAAGCGGTCGCCGATTGGGCCGACGAGTACTCGCTGGGCGAGATCCGCGTGTCGCACGAACAGAACCTGATTCTCGCGAACGTCAAAAAGCGCGACCTGTTCGCGTTGTGGGAAAAGGCCAAGGCACAAGGTTTCGCAACGCCGAACATCGGCTTGCTGACCGACATCATCGCGTGCCCCGGCGGCGATTTCTGCTCGCTCGCGAATGCGAAGTCGATTCCGATTGCGCTCGCCATTCAGGAGCGTTTCAACGACCTCGACTATGTGTACGACGTGGGCGACGTATCGCTGAACATCTCGGGTTGCATCAACGCTTGCGGTCATCACCACGTCGGCAATATCGGCATTCTGGGCGTCGATAAGGACGGCTCGGAGTGGTATCAGGTGACGCTCGGCGGCGAACAGGGTACAGGCGCAAGCGGCGCTCAGCTGGGCCGCGTGATCGGCCCGTCGTTCTCGGCGGAAGAAATGCCGGACGTGATGACGAAGGTGATCGACACGTTCGTTGAAAACCGCCATGAAGGCGAGCGTTTCATCGACACGTACACCCGCATCGGCATGGCTCCGTTCAAGGAACGCGTGTACGCGTCGCGTCAACCGGCTCACGCGTAACCGCGCAAAGGATACAGAACAGATGGCTTCTATCATCAAGAACCGCGCGATCGTCAACGATGACTGGACGCTCGTGCGCCCGGCGGAAGACGGCTCGCTGCCCGCGGTGAACGAACTGCCGGCTGGCCGCGTGCTGGTGCCGCTCGCGTTGTGGCAGGCAGAGCGCGATGCATTGAGCGCTTCGCGCAGTGCCGCGGAGCTGGGCGTGTGGCTCGCGCCGGACAGCGAGCCGGCGGACATTGCCGGTGACTTCGACAAGCTTGCCGTGATCGCCGTGGACTTCCCGGTGTTCCGTGACGGCCGCGGCTATAGCATCGGCCGCCTGCTGCGTGAGCGTTATGGCTACAAGGGCGAACTGCGCGCGATCGGCGACGTGCTGCGCGACCAGGTGCGTTTGATGTTCCGTTGCGGCTTCGACGCTTTTGCAGTGCGCGCGGACAAGGACATCGGCGACGCGCTGAAAGCATTCGACGACTTCACCGTGCAATACCAGGGCGCGTTCGACGAGCCGTCGCCGCTGTTCCGCCGCCGCGCAGCTTCGTCTTCTGCTTCGCAAAAGGTTTCGGCATGAGCGCCACCTCGTTGCAATCGCTCACACCGGAACTTGCGGCGAAGGTCGAGCGCCTTGACGCGCTGCTCGATTCGATTGCCGCTCGTCACTCGAACGTGAAGCTCGCAAGCAGTCTCGCCGCCGAGGACATGTTGCTCACGCATGCGATCTTGTCGCGCGGCGTGAAGATCGGCATCTTTTCGTTGAATACGGGCCGCTTGCATGCCGAGACGCTCGGCATGATCGATCGTGTGAAAGAGCGCTATGACTACGACATCGAGCAGTTTCATCCGCAGGCTGCCGCGATTGACGAATACGTCGCGTCGCATGGGCTGAATGCTTTCTATGAGAGCGTCGATCTGCGCAAGCGCTGCTGCGAAATCCGCAAGGTCGAGCCGTTGAACCGTGCGCTGTCGGATGTCAGCGCGTGGGTGACGGGCCAGCGTCGGGAGCAGTCGGTGACGCGTGCCGAATTGCACGAGGAAGAACACGACGCCGCGCGCAACATCGCGAAGTTCAATCCGCTGACCGACTGGACCGAGGCTGAGGTCTGGGACTATCTGAAAGCGTTCGACGTGCCGGTGAATCCGCTGCATGCGCGCGGTTATCCGAGCATTGGCTGTGAGCCTTGCACGCGTGCGGTGCGTCCGGGCGAAGATAGCCGGGCAGGTCGCTGGTGGTGGGAGTCGCGCGATACGAAGGAATGCGGGCTCCACATCACGACGATTACGCCGATTGCAGTGGACCGCGGCGAGAACGCTCCGGCCTGACGCATTGCCTCACTTGTGTTGCGTCGAAGACTTGGCTTTGCCAATTCACGCCGCACATACCGAAATGAATATCAGCGCTTTCACGGGCAACCGCTCGACAAGCGAATCAACGAAGGACCCAAACATGAGCACCACGCTCGATTCCACTGTCAACGCTCCGCTTGCCAACACGGCGAACCGGATGGATCACCTCGATTGGCTCGAAGCCGAGTCGATTCATATCCTGCGCGAACTGGTTGCCGAATGCAGCAAGCCCGCGCTGCTGTTTTCGGGCGGCAAGGACTCGGTCGTCGTGCTCGCGCTCGCGCTTAAGGCCTTCGGCATCGGCGCAAATCGCAAGACCGTGTTGCCGTTCCCGCTCGTGCATATCGACACCGGTCATAACTACGACGAAGTGATCGACTTCCGCGACCGTCGCGCGAAAGAGATCGGCGCGGAACTGGTGGTCGGTCACGTTGAAGATTCGATCAAGCGCGGCACGGTGCGTTTGCGCCGCGAAACGGATTCGCGCAACGCGGCGCAAGCCGTGACGCTGCTCGAAACCATCGAACAGCACGGCTATACCGCGCTGATCGGCGGCGCGCGCCGCGACGAAGAGAAAGCCCGTGCGAAAGAGCGCATTTTCTCGTTCCGCGACGAGTTCGGCCAGTGGGATCCGAAAGCGCAGCGCCCGGAACTGTGGAGCCTGTATAACGCCCGTCTGCACAACGGCGAGCATCTGCGTGTGTTCCCGATCTCGAACTGGACGGAACTCGACGTATGGCAATACATCGCTCGCGAAAAGCTCGAACTGCCGTCGATCTACTACGCGCATCAACGCGAGATCGTGCGACGCAATGGCCTGCTCGTGCCGGTCACGCCGCTCACGCCGATGCGCGAAGGTGAAGTCAGCGAAACGGCACAAGTGCGCTTTCGCACCGTGGGCGACATTAGCTGCACGTGCCCGGTCGAGAGCGATGCGGACGATCTGGAGAAGATCATCGCCGAAACGGCCGTGACAGAAATCACGGAACGCGGCGCGACGCGCATGGACGATCAGGTCTCCGAAGCCGCGATGGAACAGCGTAAGAAGCAGGGTTATTTCTAAGCACACGAGGCAATGCAATCATGAATATTCATCAACCGGAAGACCTCGGCGTGCTTCGCTTCATTACCGCTGGCAGCGTGGACGACGGCAAGAGCACGTTGATCGGCCGCCTGCTGTACGACAGCAAAGCCGTTCTGAGCGATCAGCTTTCCGCACTGTCGCGCGCCAAGAATAAGCGCACCGTAGGCGACGAAATCGATCTGTCGCTGCTGACCGACGGCCTCGAAGCCGAACGCGAGCAGGGCATTACGATCGACGTCGCATATCGTTACTTCGCGACCGCGAAGCGCAAGTTCATCATTGCCGATACGCCGGGCCACGAGCAGTACACGCGCAACATGGTGACGGGCGCGTCGACCGCGCACGCGGCGATCATTCTGGTCGACGCAACGCGGGTGACGTTCGTCGACGGCGTCGCGCAATTGCTGCCGCAAACCAAGCGTCATAGCGCGATCGTCAAGCTGCTCGGCTTGCAGCACGTGATCGTTGCGATCAACAAGATGGATCTGGTCGAATACAGCGAAGCGCGGTTCAACGAGATTCGCGACGCGTATGTCGATCTCGCGCGCCAGCTCGGCTTGACGAATGTGCGTTTTGTGCCGGTGTCGGCGCTGAAGGGCGACAACATCGTGACGGCGAGCGAAAGCATGCCGTGGTATGCGGGCGAGCCGCTGCTCGATCTGCTCGAAGCGTTGCCGGTCGAAGTGCCGACGGGCCAGGCGCTGCGTTTCCCGGTGCAATGGGTGGCGCGTCAGGACGGCAGCCAGGCCGACGATTTCCGCGGCTACATGGGCCGTGTGGAAGCGGGTGAGGTCAAGGTGGGCGACACGATCGTCGTGTTGCCGGCCAACCGCGAAGCGACGGTTGCGGAGATCATCGCGCCGGTGGTCGGCGGCACGGCGCAGGTGGATCGCGCGTTCGCCGGTCAAACGGTGACGATCCGTCTCGCGGAAGACGTGGACGTGTCGCGCGGCGATACGTTCGTCTTGCGCGAAGCGGCTCCGGAGCCGGCGAAGAAACTCGAAGCCGACCTGTGCTGGTTCGACGACACGCCGCTTTCCACGCAACGCAAGTATCTGCTGAAGCAGACCACCAATACGGTGTTCGCGCGCATCGGCGCGATCAAGGAAGTGCTCGACGTGCATACGCTGTCGCAGTCGACCGATCGCCGCGAACTGGCGATGAACGATATTGGCCGCGTAGCGTTGACGTTGCAAAAGCCGTTGGTGTGCGACGTGTATGACTCGCATCAGGGCACGGGCGCCTTCGTGCTGATCGACGAAGCGACGCATCACACGGTCGCGGCCGGCATGATCCGGGCGTTTTCCGCGTAATGATTGGCGCAGCCGCGCACCGCGAACGCTCCTGACGAACAGGCTGAGGCAAATGGGTAAGGTTTATCTGATCGGTGCTGGACCGGGCGCTGCGGACCTGATTACGGTGCGCGGCGCCCGGCTTCTCGCGACCGCCGATGTGGTCCTGCACGACGCGCTGGTGGAGCCCGCGATGCTCGATTACGCGCCGTCGTGCGCGCGCCGGATTGCGGTGGGCAAGCGCTGCGGACAACTATCGACGGCGCAGCAGTTCATCAACAAGCAGATCGTGGATGCCGCGTTGGAGCACGAGGTGGTGGTCCGCCTGAAGGGCGGCGATCCGATGCTGTTCGGTCGCGCCGATGAGGAGATGCGCGCTCTCGAGGCGGCCGGCATCGAGTATGAGGTGGTGCCCGGCATTACGGCGGCGCTGGCTAGCGCGGCCTCGCTGAAGCGCTCGCTGACGTTGCGCGGCGTATCGCGCAGCGTCGCGCTGGCGACGTTCAGCCGCGCGCCGGGCTCCGACGAAATCCGCGAGCAGGTGAACGCCGATTCGCTCGTGTTTTACATGGGCCGCGATAGCGGCGTTGAGATTGCGCAGCAATTGATCGATGCAGGCAAGCCGGTTTCCACGCCTGTCGCGATTGTCGAGGCCTGCAGTACCGAGCGTGAGCGGATGTTGACGCTGACGCTCGACAAGCTTGCTGCTGGCGAAGCGCAAAGATGGGTCGATGTTTCGCAGCCGAGTTTGGTGATGATTGGGGAGGCGTTTGCTGAGCGGCAGATCAGCGCGTTTCGGTCTGCGAGTGGGACGTTGGTGGCGGCTTAAGTTTTCGACTGCGTTTTGGACTCGAGGCGTCGCGCGTCGCTCGGCCCCGGGCGGAACGCGTCGCCAATCGGCGAAGCAAAACAACGTTCTCAGATCTGCCGCAAACAATACGCTGCGACTGCGTCCAGAACCGCTTCGTCTTCACCGACCGCCACCGCACAGCGAATTTCGACAGCCGGGTACAGCCCCCGGCACCGCTCGATTAACTCGGGCAGGTCCTTCCTGATATGTCCGCCTTGCCCGAAGAACACGGGCACCACGGTGACGAGCGCGCAACCTTGCGTAGCAAGCTGTCCGATAGCCGTGGGCAAGTCCGGTTCCATCAATTCCAGAAAGGCCAGGCTCACCGCCTGCGTCTCTACGTCGTGCGCTCGTGCGGCTGTCAACTTCTGCGCCAGCCTCTCGAACGGCTCGCGCCAGCGCGCATCTCTCGCGCCATGCCCGAACAACACCAATCCATGCGTAGCCATGACAAAGGCTCCTAGTGCCGGTCAACCCATTTCAACCCGACGAGACCCAGCACCAGATACACCAGCCCTGGGGTTGCCGCCGTTAGCGGCGCGGGCCAGGTGTTGAGCGTGCCGATATGCGAGAACAGCGTGTTGAACAACTGGAAGCTCATGCCGAGCATGATCCCGCCGAACACCTTCATGCCGACCACGCCGGCCCGCGTATGCAGATACGCGAAGGGCAGCGACAGCACCAGCATGACGAACACGGCGAACGGATACAGCACCTTGCGCCACAGCGCGATCTCGTAACGCTGAGTGTCCTGATGATTCTCGGTCAGATGCTGGATATAGCGGAACAGATTGAACATCGACATGCGGTCCGGCGACACGAGCAGCACCGAAAGAATCTGCGGTGTAAGCTCCGAGCGCAACGAATATTCAGGCAGCGCAACCTGCTTTGCACGATACACAGGGTTGAGCGCGTCGGCCGGCGTGCCCGGGGGCGGCGGCACGTCGATTAACTGTGTATCGGTCACGCCGGTCAATTGCCAATGCCCCGGCGGCTGATATACGCCGGTCTTCGCAATGCGCACATTCGAGAGCCGGAACTTCGAATCGAACTCGTAAATCCGCACGTTACTGATTGTCGCGTCCGGCTTCAGTTCGCCGACGTTCACGAAGCGCGTGACCTGCTCGCCGTCCGCGCGCGCCGTGAGCGTATCTTTCACCCACACGCCCGACTGGAAGTTGCTCGATACCGACGACCCCAGCGCCTCCAGCCGCACACGTTCCGACAACTGATCGGTGTACGGACCGACCACTTCGCCGATCAGATACGTGAGAAACACGAGCGGAATGCCGATCTTCAGCAGAGAGCGCAATGCCTGATTGGTGGCGAGCCCGGACACGCGGAAAATCGTGTACTCGGAGTTCGCCGCCATTTGCGCGAACACGTAGATCGCGCTGATCAACGCGGCAACGGGAATGATTTCGTAGAAGCGCGACGGCGTTTGCAGCGCCACGCGCAGTACCGCGTACTGGAATTTATAGTTGCCGTGGCCGACCGAGTTCAGTTCGTTAATCAGGTCGAAGAAGAAGAACAAGCCCGAAAACGCGAACAGAATGAAGATGAACGTGAGATAGATCTGACGCGCGAAGTACCTTTCATAGATGCGCATCGGTCACGCTCCCTGCGAACGGGTGAACATGGCTCGCGTGAACAGCGGCCGGTTGCGCACGCGCAGCCAGAAGATGAATGCGACAACCGCAGCCACGATCACATGCAGACTCACGAGTCCAACCCCGAACGACATCTTGCCTTGCTCGATCCACGACTGGACGACGTTCAACAGATTCGAATAGGTCAGATAGATCAGCACGGCCATGACAAGATTGATCGTGCGGCTGCGCCGCGGGTTCTGATGCGCAAGCGGGATGGCGAGCAGCATCAGGTTGATCGCGATGAGCGGCAGGCCGGCGCGCCAGGCGAACTCCGCGAGATTTTCTCTCGTCGGATTGCGCAGCAGCGTGAGCGTGGGCGTGCCGGTGGTGCTCGTCGTATTGACGACCGGCTGGCTCTCGATTTTGACGCCGTAACGCTCGAACTCCATGATGCGGAAATCCGGGTGTCCCGGTTCGCCCTCATAGCGGCGGCCGTTTTCCAGAACCACAAAGCGGTCGCCGTTCTTATGCGTTTCGGTGTGGCCGTTCTTGGACACGACCACGTTAACCTTGCCGTTTTCCGTGCTCGTCACGAACACGTTCTCGACATGGCCCTGGTCGGGCGACATCTTTTCGATGAAGAACACGCGGTGAGTGCTCGCCGATTCGCGGAACTGGCCGGGCGCAAGTAGCGAAACTTCGTCGCGCTGTTGAAAACGCGCGCGGATCAGTTTGCTCTGCTGATTGGACCACGGCCAGCCGACGAACACGAAGAACATGATGAGAATGATGATCGGCGTGGCGAAGATGCCGATCGGCTTGATGAACCGCGTGAGACTCACGCCCGAAGACAGCCACACGACCATCTCGGAGTCTTTGTACCAACGTGTCAGCACGAACAGGATCGACACGAACAGCGTGGCGACGAGCATGATGGCCAGATAACCGATCACGGTCAGCCCGATCAGGACCAGCACGTCGCGCGGGTCGATTTCGCCCTGCGCCGCGAAGCCGACGATGCGGATCATCATCGTGGTCAGCACGAGCGTGAGGAGAACCATGAACACGGCACCAGCCGTATACGCGAGTTCGCGCTGGAGGGAGCGTTCGAAGATCATTATTGATGACGAGAGGGGGCGCTCTCAGCGACGCGCGGGTTGCTTCCCGTCACGCCTCCGGTGCAGCCGCCGCGGGAAAAATAGCGGATAATTGCGGCTTTCATCCTAAGCCCAGATTTTATCCGAGGACAAGCGCGATGGACTTTAGCATAAAAGCCTGTGATTGGACCAAAGGCTCGTCAAACGGTTTCCTCACCGGGAAATCCGATTGCATCGTAATCGGCGTGTTCGAGTCGCAAACGCTCTCGGGCGCGGCACTCGAAATCGACGTAGCCACCAAGGGCCTCCTGACCCGCATCATCAAGGCGGGCGACATGGACGGCAAAGCGGGCACCACGCTGTTCCTGCATGAAGTCTCGGGTATCGGCGCGTCGCGCGTGCTGCTCGTGGGCCTCGGCAAACAGGACGCTTTCGGTCAGAAAGCCTATGGCGAAGCCGTGCGCGCGGCGTGGCGCGCGCTGCTCGCCACGAAGGTCGTGCAGGTCACCTTCACGCTGGCCCAACTGCCTATCCTCGAGCGTTCGGCCGACTGGGGCGTGCGCGCCGCGATCCTCGCGCTGCGCGAACTGACCTATAAGTTCACGCAAATGAAGAGCAAGCCGGACAACTCTGCGCGCGCACTGAAGCGCATTGTCTTCAGCGTGAATACGGGCGACGAGAAAGCCGCCAAGCTCGCGGCGAAGCAGGGCGCGGCGCTTGCCAACGGCATGGATCTCACGCGCGACCTCGGCAATCTGCCGAGTAACGTCTGCACGCCGACCTATCTCGCGAACACGGCGAAGAAGCTTGCCAAAGACTGGAAGCTGAAGGTCGAAGTGCTCGGCGAAAAACAGTGCGAAGCGCTGAAGATGGGCTCGTTCCTGTCGGTCACGGCCGGCTCGGTCGAACCTGCGCAGTTCATCGTGCTGCAGTACCAGGGCGGCGCCGCCAAGGCCGCGCCGGTGGTGCTGGTCGGCAAGGGCGTGACGTTCGACACGGGCGGCATTTCGCTCAAGCCAGGCGAAGGCATGGACGAGATGAAGTACGACATGTGCGGCGCCGGGTCGGTGCTGGGCACGTTGCGCGCCGTCGCCGAGCTGGGCCTGAACATCAACGTGGTCGGCATCATTCCGGCAGTCGAAAACATGCCCTCGGGCACGGCCACCAAGCCGGGCGACATCGTCACCAGCATGAAGGGTTTGACGATCGAAGTGCTGAACACCGACGCCGAAGGGCGCCTGATTTTGTGCGACGCGCTCACTTATGCGGAGCGCTTCAAGCCGGCCGCGGTGATCGACATCGCCACGCTCACGGGCGCTTGCATCATCGCGCTCGGCCATCACAACAGCGGCCTCTTTTCGAAAGACGACGCGCTCGCGGGCGAGTTGCTCGACGCATCGCGTGAGGCATCCGATCCGGCCTGGCGCCTGCCGCTCGACGACGAGTATCAGGAACAGCTGAAGTCGAATTTCGCCGATCTTGCCAACATCGGCGGGCGTCCGGCGGGCAGCGTCACGGCGGCGTGCTTTCTGTCGCGCTTCACCGACGCGTATCCGTGGGCGCATCTCGACATCGCCGGCACCGCATGGAAGAGCGGGGCGGCGAAGGGAGCGACGGGCCGTCCGGTGCCGCTTCTCGCGCAGTTCCTGATCGACCGGGCCGCGGACGGTCGCGCCGCGCAATGACGCATCGCAGTAACGTTGCACGCGTGGCACGTGTGCGAGGGATCGCACCCGGCGTCAGAAGGAGTTGCCGATGACGAGAATCGACTTTCACTCGAACGTCGGCGACTCGCTGCTGTATGCATGCCGCCTGGTGCGCAAGGCGTATCAGGCGGGACAGCCCACCATCGTCGTGGCCGAGCCGGAGCGCCTGCGCGCTTTCGACGAACAGCTGTGGACCTTTTCCGCGCTCGACTTCGTGCCGCACTGCATGGCCGGCACCCCGCTCGCCGCGCAAACGCCGATCGTGCTGGCCACGAATCTCGACGACGTCCCTCATCATCAGGTGCTGCTCAATCTGGGTGCGAGCGTGCCCGCGCAATTCGCGCGCTTCGAAAGATTGCTGGAAGTGGTCGGTAACGCACACGACGAGCTCGCTGCGGGCCGCGAACGCTACCGCTTCTATCGCGATCGCGGCTATGCTTTGAACAACTACAAGCAGGGCGGTTAGGTTTCCGCTCCGCGTCGCGTTGTGCCCTGTCGAGGCGATTCGGCGCATACGCGGCCTGCTTTCGCTACGACTCAAACACGGAGGGCGCAGGTGTCCGATCCCAACGATAACTCCATCCCGGTTCTGAGCGAGGTGCTGGTGCCGGGCCATGTGGCGCAACGTCGCGAGCCGCAGGCCGGCGCCGCCGCGCCGGCCGAAACGCCGCTGCGCGAAGCGGAAGCGCTTCGTCAGCCGGACGTCACAACGGAGCCCGAACTCGCGCCGCAGCCGGTCCTCACACCGGAAGAAACGCGTGCGCCGGAGCCGGTGCTTGCGCCGCAGCCTTTGGGGACTGGGGCTAACGCTGCCGTAACCGATAAGGCGCGTTCGACGGCCGATCATGCTCATGCCACGAACAAACCGCGGCCGCATGTTTCGGCCGAAGCCGGCCACACGCATGACGACGCGCTGGCGGCGTCCGCGGCCACGTTTGATCGGACGGAACCGCCGCCGCCGTTTGAAGCAGCCGCGACGGTGCCGCCGGATATCGCTCAGGAAGTGGACGCGCACGGACAGTCCGATATCGATGCCGAACGCATCGCCGAGCGGCTGCGTGAGCGGGTCGCGGGATTCCTTGCGGGCGAGGGGCGCGGCGTCATCGAAGCACGCTGTCGCAGCGCTGTCGAAGAGCACGCGACGCGGCTCGTCGATCAGATCACGCGCGAAGT
Source organism: Paraburkholderia caledonica NBRC 102488 (assembly GCF_000685095.1). Lineage (GTDB taxonomy): Bacteria > Pseudomonadota > Gammaproteobacteria > Burkholderiales > Burkholderiaceae > Paraburkholderia > Paraburkholderia caledonica. The sequence continues at coordinate 732,622 of NZ_BAYE01000001.1, read as the reverse complement.
CGTATCGACTCTTGAAAACCAAATGACCGCTTGGGTACGCGAAGCGGTTGAAGCGGAGATTGCCCGGCGATCGGGCGGCGCGTGACAGTCGACGCAACGGCGTCGCGAGCGTGGCGCGACGCATCGAGCCACGCTCACGCCCCGGCCAATCAATCAACCGCAATCATTTGAGCGTGAGCACCCAGCCCGCCAGCGCAGCCGCCTGCTCGGGCGTAAGTTGCGTATTCGCGGGCATGGGAACCGGGCCCCATACGCCAGTGCTGCCGTCCAGAATCTTGTGCTTCAGGTAGATAGCGGCGTCTTCGCGGCCGGCATATTTCGCGGCGACATCGTGCAGCGCCGGCCCCATGAACGGACGCGAGACCGAGTGGCAGCTCATGCAGTTCTGCTGTTGGGCAAGCGCGAGTCCCATGGGCACCTCGGCATGCGCGGCCGGGCTGATGCCGATCGACGTGGTCAAGAATGCAGCAGCCGTTGCGAGCGCCGTACACGACATTGATTTCATTCTGGTCTCCGCCGGTGCGGTTGCCCGGCTTGTGGTCAGAACATTATAAAAGGAAAGGGGCGCACGGTTTTTCGTGCGCCCCTTTCACTTTTACGTAGGTCTTGACCTCACTTCAGGCTTGCTGGTCACCGCGAGTGCGGTCCTGGCTCGTTGCTTCAGCCGGTTATGGCACCCTTGTTGGCCGGCAGTGCAAGGGCCGAGTACTTCGCCAGCACGCCCCGCGTATAACGCGGTTGCGGCTGTCGCCATGCGGCGCGGCGGCGCTGAAGTTCGGCGTCGTCGACATTCAGTTGCAAGAGCAGCTTGTGCGCGTCGATCGTGATCGAGTCGCCTTCCTGCACGAGGCCGATGGTGCCGCCAACGAATGCTTCGGGTGCGACGTGACCGACTACCATGCCCCACGTGCCGCCCGAAAAACGTCCGTCGGTGATGAGGCCGACGCTTTCGCCGAGACCCTTGCCGATGATCGCCGAAGTCGGCGCGAGCATTTCCGGCATGCCTGGTCCGCCCTTGGGGCCGAGGTAGCGCAACACGACGACGTCGCCGGCAACGATCTTGTCGGCGAGAATCGCTTCAAGCGCGCTTTGCTCGTCGTCGAATACGCGGGCCGGACCCGTGATCACCGGGTTCTTCAGGCCCGTGATCTTCGCGACCGCGCCGTCTTCGGCCAAGTTGCCCTTCAGGATCGCGAGGTGGCCTTCCTTGTACAACGCCTGATCGATCGGAAAGATCACCTTCTGATCCGCGCGCGGCTTGGCCGGCACGTCCTTCAGTTCTTCAGCGAGCGTCTTGCCGGTGATGGTGATGCAGTCGCCATGCAGGAGACCCGCGTCGAGCAGAATCTTCATGACTTGCGGAATGCCGCCGGCTTTGTGCAGGTCGGTTGCGACGTACTGGCCCGAGGGCTTCAGGTTGCAGATCACCGGCACCTTCTTGCGCATGCGCTCGAAATCCTCGATGGTCCACTCCACTTCCGCCGCGTGCGCGATTGCCAGAAAGTGCAGCACGGCATTGGTCGAGCCGCCGGTCGCCATGATCACCGCCACGGCGTTTTCAATCGACTTCTTCGTGATGATGTCGCGCGGCTTCAGATCTTTCTTGACGGCTTCAACAAGTACGCGCGCCGATTCAGCGGCCGAGTCGACCTTTTCCTGATCGGGATTGGCCATTGTCGACGAATAGAGCAGCGACATGCCGAGCGCCTCGAACGACGAGCTCATCGTGTTGGCGGTGTACATGCCGCCGCACGATCCCGTCGACGGGCACGCATTGCGTTCGATGCCTTCGAAGTCTTCCTGCGACATCCGTCCCGCCGTGAATTCGCCGACGGCTTCGAACGACGACACGATCGTCAGATCCGTGCCCTTCCAGTTGCCCGGACGGATCGTGCCGCCATACACGTAAATGCCCGGCACGTTCATGCGCGCGAGGCCGATCATGCCGCCCGGCATGTTCTTGTCGCAGCCGCCGATCACGACCACGCCGTCCATCCATTGGCCCTGCACGCACGTCTCGATACAGTCCGCGATGACTTCGCGCGACACGAGCGAGTACTTCATGCCCTCGGTGCCCATGGACATGCCGTCAGAAATAGTCGGCGTGCCGAAGATCTGCGGATTCGCGTCCGCGCCCTTGACGGCAGTCACGGCAGCGTCGGCAAGTCGCTGAAGCCCGGCGTTGCACGGCGTGATGGTCGAATGGCCGTTGGCGATGCCGATCATCGGCTTGTCGAAATCTTCTTTCTGATAGCCGAGTGCGTAGTACATCGAGCGGTTCGGCGAACGGGCCACGCCTTGCGTGATGTTCTTCGAACGACGGTTGTAGGGCATGAGGATCTCCGGTCTGTTTGTTTTGCTGGTCGGTCCAGTGTAGTTCGGACCCGTCAGGCAAGAATGCAATTTTGCGATGTGCGTGTCCAATATATTATTGACGGACGAATAGGTCGTAAAATGTATTAATCATGCTGCCCGCCGTCCCCGACCTGCGTCAGTTGCGCTATTTCGTGACCGTCGCCGAAGAGAAGCACTTCGGCCGCGCGGCCGCGCGCCTTTCAATGACCCAGCCGCCTCTGTCGCAGGCAATCCGCGCGCTGGAGGAAACGCTCGGGGTGGAACTATTCGCGCGTACCAAGCGGTCCGTTGAATTGACGCCTGTGGGCGCGGATCTGCTGCCGGAAGTGCAGCGTCTGCTGGCGGGTGCGGAGGGCTTGCGGCCGCTTGCACAGAGCCTTGCGCGCGGCGAGGCGGGCGCGCTGTCGCTCGCATTCGTTTCGACGGCGGACTACGGCTTGTTGCCGCTTTTGCTGCGCGACTTCGGCGCGCGTTATCCGCGCGTGCGGCTTGAACTCACCGAAGCAACCAGCGACGTGCAGGTGGACGAACTCGTCGCCGGGCGCATCGACGCGGGCCTTGTGATTGCCCCCGTGCCGTCGCGCCATGCCGCGCAGCTATCGTGGCTGCCGATCGCACGCGAGCCGCTCGTGATCGCCATGTCGACCGATACGGCGGCGCGCGTGGCGGCCAGTGGCGGCGGTGGCGGCGACCCGCGTGCGGAATGGCTCGACACGCCGGTCAGCCTGCGTGAGCTTTCCGATACGCCGCTCGTCATCTTCCCAAGACGTTTGGCGCCAGGCTTTTATGACATCATTATGGATTGCTACGGCGTGGCGGGGCTTCAGCCGCGGGTCGGGCAGGAGGCGATCCAGATGCAGACCATTGTGAGCCTCGTGTCGGCCGGCATGGGTGTCGCACTCGTGCCGCAATCGTTGCGTAACCTGCGCCGGACCGGCGTCGTGTACCGGCCGTTGTCCGAGTCGGTGCCCGCTATCGAAACCGGGCTCGTGTGGCGAACCGCGAAAGTGAGTCCGGTGCTGGCGGGCTTCATCGAAATCGTGCGGGCGCATGCGGCGAGTGTCGATGCGCAAGCTGCCCGCGTACCGTAATTAACGCGACTGCGGCGAACGCATTGCATGCGCAGCCGTCCAACGCAGACGGCGCAAGCCGCGCCCTATCGATACAAACTAGTTTCTGAACCCGAACTGCCCATAACAACACGATGCTCATTCACCCGAATTTCGACCCCGTTGCCATTCATCTGGGGCCGCTCGCCGTGCGCTGGTATGGACTGATGTACCTCGTCGCGTTCATCGCGGCGATCGTCGTCGGCCGGCTGCGGCTGCGTTTGCCGTTCGTCGCGGCGCAAGGCTGGACACCCAAAGATATCGACGACATGCTGTTTTACGGCGTGCTCGGCACGATTCTCGGCGGACGGCTCGGCTACGTGCTGTTCTATAAAGCGAGCTTTTATTTCGCGCATCCGCTCGACATCTTCAAGGTGTGGGAAGGCGGCATGTCGTTTCACGGCGGCTTCCTCGGCGTGACGCTCGCCATGGTGCTGTTCGCCTACCAGCGCAAACGCTCGTGGCTGCAAGTCACCGACTTCGTCGCGCCGATGGTGCCGACAGGACTGGCGGCAGGGCGTCTCGGCAATTTCATCAACGGCGAGTTGTGGGGGCGCGTGACCGATCCCTCGGCGCCGTGGGCGATGCTCTTTCCAGGCGCCGCGCCCGACGACGCGGCGTGGCTCGCCGCGCATCCGCAACTGGCCGCGCAATGGAAGCTGAACGAGGTGTTCGCGCAATATCACATGCTGCCGCGTCACCCGTCAGAGCTGTATGAGATCGCGCTCGAGGGCGTCGCGCTTTTCTTCGTGCTGTTCTTCTTCTCGCGTAAGCCAAGGCCGCTCGGCGCTATTTCGGCGATGTTCCTGATCGGTTATGGCCTCGCGCGCTTCACAGTCGAATTCGCCCGTGAGCCCGACGACTTCCTGGGCCTGCTCGCCATGGGTCTTTCCATGGGCCAATGGCTTTCGTTGCCGATGATTCTCGTTGGCATTGCGATGCTCGTGTGGTCGTATCGTCGCAGCCCCGGCGAACCGGCGCACGCGCTGCCGTAGCGCTTCATGTTGTGTTTCGGATAAAAAAACGCCACGGCATGCCGTGGCGTTTTTCTTTTGCCGCCGCATGGGGCAGCAGGTGGACCGCGCGTTACTTCATCTGCACCGAGCCCGATACATTCACCGTTACCGTCGACGTGCCGCCTTCAATCGGCACAGGGGCCGACATCTTGGCGTCGGCGCCCATGGCGCGCGCGCTCATCATCATGACGGGCCGCGGCATGGCGCCGTTATGTCCGACATTGACCTCGCGAATCGAATAACCGCTGTAGCCGAACGCCTGCGCGGACGAAGCCGCTTGCTCACGGAACGATTTGATTGCATCGCCAGTCAGCTTTTGTTCAGCGGCGCGCTGCGCCGCAGGCGACAGCGAGAACTGCACATTGCCGACCTGCATGATGGGCGCCATTTGCCCGGCGAGCTTCGACGCCGCAGCAAAGTCATGCGATTCGAGCACGACTTCTGTGCGGCCGCGCCATGCGGAGATGCGGCCATCGCGATCGGTCGACGGATAAATCGAGAACGAACCGGTGCGTGCGGTCACGCCGCTCACGCCTTTGGCTTTTTGCAACGCCGAATCGGCGCGCTGGTTTAGCGTTGAAGTAAGAGCCGACGGATCGCTCGCTTCCTGCTCGTAAAAGAGCGTGATTTCGACGACGTCTTGAGGCACTTCTGCGCTGGCCTGCGCGTTCAGCGACAGCACGCCGGCCGGTTGATAGGGCGCGACGCTCTGCGCGCGTGCCATGGCGGGCGTGAGCACGAGGGCTGCAGGCGCGGCGCAGACGAGCGCGAAAGCGAGTGCACGTGCGGTGTTTTTCATCTGTGTGGAACTCCTTGCTTGAACAGGATTGCGCACGATCCGGCAGGCGCGATGCAACGGCATGGCGCTGTGTGCGCCGTTGGTAGTCCGTTTGCAACTGCGTTAGGCGCTTGTAACCTGAGCTTGGTTCCCCAATTTAACGGTGCGATGAGCATCGGTGGGCCATATCGTTCGTCGCGCCGTTGCAGCGGGCATAGGCAGATTCAAGCGAGTCGCTTCGTGATGAAGCGCCATTCGGCTTCGGTGACCGGCGTGATGGACAGGCGGTTGCCTCTCGCCAGCACACGCATGTCTTTCAGCTCTTCGTGCTCGCGCAATGCGGCGAGCGGAATCAACGGAATCTTCTTCTTGAAGACGACGTCGACGAGCAGCCAGCGCGGCGTTTCCTGCGACGACTTGGGATCGTAGTAAGGACTCTTCTTGTCGAACTGAGTCGGGTCCGGGTAAGCGGTAGACGCTACCTCGGCGATCCCGGCGATGCCAGGCTCGGGACAACTCGAGTGATAGAACAGCACGCCGTCGCCGACCTGCATCGCGTCGCGCATGAAGTTGCGCGCCTGATAGTTACGCACACCGGTCCACGGCAACGTACGGTGCGGTGCGTTGGCAAGATGGTCGATGCTTGCTTCGTCCGGTTCGGACTTCATTAGCCAGTAGCGCATGAATCGAAGGGAACGTTAAGGTTGCAAAAGCCGGAGCCCAAACAAAAACGGCACCGGACAGTAGTCCGATGCCGTTCCAAATAAGGTCCCCGCCTTGGCCGCTAGGCCGGCATCCTGAACCGGGGGTTCAGAATTGGTCGCAGTTAGCAGCACTTCGGGTACATCAGACAGAGTGACGCGCACGCCCGTGCTACAAATTTCCGCAACCGTGCACATGGCATTGGTTCAAGGAATATATGACCTTGGCGAACCAGGCAGGGAAGCTAAACCGATGAAGCTAAAACCATTCAGGTGAAACGTTTGCCGAGTGTGCTCGTGCATGCTCTCACGCGCTTTGCTCAGCTACTACGTGTGCTACCTGGTTGAATCTGCAGCCGACCCGAAGACCGGCCACTTCTACTTCCAGAAACGTTGCAAACCTGCTGCTTACTGCATGGTGTACTGCTCGATCACAGTACCCAGTTGTTCGTTCATTTGATGCATTGTACGCCGGATTTCTTCAGCGGGAAATGCTTCTCCGTGACGCACGCTCGATTGCAGCTTAAGCAGTTCCGATGCCAGCGACAGCGCGGCCATGACAGCAATACGATCCGTGCCGCGCACGTTACTGTTATTGCGGATCTTCGACATTTCGGCGTCGACTCGTGCGACTGCTTCAAGCAGCGCGCCTTCCGTTTCCGGCGAGCAGGCGAGACGATAGGGCACGCCGAGAATCGATACTTCGATCTGCTTGGTGGTCATGCATTTTCTCCGTGGCGAGTGGCGTCGCTCTCCGCTTCGACTTCATGCTGAGCGGGCTCGAGCAGATCGAGCTGGTTGTCCGGCTCGTTGTGCCCGCGAGCGCGCGGCAATTTTTCGAGGATCGCATTGAGCCGCACTTGAGCGTCGTCGATCTTGGCCGACAGCGCGTCGCGCTCCGCTTGCAGTGCATCGCGTTCCTCGCGCACCATGGCAAGTTCCGTGCGCGTGGCTTCCGCCTCGGCGCGGGACTGGGCGAGCTGCTCTTCAAGCGCAACGCGCGCTTCGTTGTGGCGCTGGCTGATCGCTATCAGCTTGCCGATGTTCTGTGAGAGTGTTTCGAGTTCGGTGAGCATGTGCTGCGTCCTCTAAAGACCTCGCATTTTAGCGCGGAATGCCGCACGTTCCGACATTTGTCTCGTTTCGAGACGTAACAACACCGCTTTATGCAGGCTTTTTTCGACTGAAGATGAAAAAGTACTCGTGTGTCACAGATCGCGTCGGACAATACTCTGCTCCTGTCCGAATCATCGCTGTCGTGACCCGCATTCTTGACTGGCCCCGAGGCCGCTCATACACTGGCCGCACTCTGGTGCCCGCGCGCGCAATTCATTGCGCGTGCAGTTAAACGGGAAGCAGGGCGCGCCGTTCACCTGAACGCGCGAACCTGCGCTGCCCCCGCAACGGTAAGCGACCGCATTCGCTTTGCACTTCGTGCTTTGCAGTTCGCGTTTGCAGTTCGATCCCCATCGCGTGTTCCGGTTCAACATGCGAGTGTGCCACTGCGCGTCACGCGTGGGAAGGCGGGATCGAGCGTCGTCAGCCCGGATACCGGCCAGAGGGAGAGGCGCGCGCCCGCGAAATGATGTCAAAAGCGCTCGCGCCTCGTTACGCGACGGCCTGCGGGGAAGCGGGCCGCGCACGCCATCCACGGGAAACTTCACTCATGCTGTCCCCTATCGCCCGCGCGGCGCTGCTCGCATTTGCAGGGCTGCCGCAGCTCGCGCATGCGCAAGCCGCCGACAGTTCGCCTGCGCCGTCGGTTGCAGTCGCACCGGTCGCACCGCTCCCGCCTGTCGCTGCAAGCGCTGCATCTATCGCAATCGCCGATTCTTCGCCTGCTGTTTTGTCGCCGGTTGTCGTCACCGCCGAGCGCGGACCTCAAGCGCTCGCCGACACGATCCCGCAAACGTCGCTATTCGATCAGCAGGACATTGCCGACACCACCGCAACTGATCTGCCGGGTCTGCTGCAACTCGCGCCCGGCGCGCAAATCTCGCGCACGGGTGGGCCCGGTTCGACAGCGAGCCTGTATTTGCGCGGCGCGTCGTCGACGCAATCGCTGATTCTCATCGACGGTGTGCGCGTCGATTCCGTGAGTCTCGGCACAGCGCAAATCGCGCAGATTCCGCTCGATCAGGTCGACCACGTCGAGGTAGTGAACGGCAACGTGTCGGCCTTGTATGGCTCGGGCGCGATCGGAGGCGTCGTCCAGGTGTTCACGAAAGACGGCGGCGATCATCCGCCGCGTTTCAATTTTTCCGTGGGCTACGGCAGCTACCACACGCAGACGCAACAGGTAGGCGCGAACGGCGCGTTGGATAGGGACGGCCGCACGACCTTCAATATCTCGCTCGCGCGTTCGAAAGACGACGGTTTTTCCGCGCTCAATCCTCGTGAGGCGCCGAATGCGAACCCCAATGCGAACGGCTATCTGAACGAGAGCATTTCCGCTTCGCTACGCCATAAGTTCACCGACAAGTGGGACGCGGGCGTCCGCTATCTCCAGTCGAACGGCAACAACAGCTACGACAATGCATACGGTGAGCCGACCGATCTGAACAATCTGTACACGAAAGTGCGTCAGTTGTCCGCCTTCGCTAACGGCAAGCTAACCGACTGGTGGACCACGCACTTCATCGTTGCGCAAGGCGACGACCGCAGCGTGTCGAACACCAACGGTCTGTATAACGGCCGCTTCGACACCGACAATCGCCAGTACACCTGGCAAAACGATTTCGCGCTGGCCGCGCAGCAGAAACTGCAGGTCGGCTACGAGCATCTGGACCAGAGTCTCGACTCCGATACGTTCGCCGCGCCCACTCGTCATGTCGACTCGGGCTTCGCCGGTTATACGGCACGCTTCGGGCGCAACCAGGTCCAGGCTAACCTGCGGCGCGACCAGTACTCCGATTTCGGCGGAGCGAACAGTTACTATCTCGGCTATGGCTTCGACATCACGTCGCGCTGGAAGCTAAGCGCAAGCTATTCCAGTTCGTTTCGCGCGCCGAGCTTCGACGATCTGTACTATCCGCTGAGCGGTAATCCGTCCATCCAGCCGGAGCGCAGTCATTCGATCGAAGCAGCGTTGCAGTACGCATCCAATGCGCTCGGTGTGATGCGTTTGAGTGCTTTCCAGACGCGTTATTCGAATCTGATCGACTATGAGCAGGTGACGCCGGGGATCTATCTGGCCGAAAACGTGGGTCATGCAAAAGTGCAAGGACTCGAGGGATCGTGGAGCGGACATGTAGGTAAGACCGACGTGCGCGCGTCGGTGACGCTGCAAAATCCGGTCGACCTCGACAACGATACTGACCTCGTGCGGCGAGCGCGGCGTTTCGCGTCGCTGACGGTGAATCGCAGTATTGCAGGATGGCGCGTGGGCGGTGAGTGGATCGTGAGCGGTCCGCGCGAAGACAGCAGCGGCAAGCTCGGCGGCTACGGTGTCGTCAACCTGGCTGCGCGCTACAACGTCACGAAGGCATGGTACGTGGCCGCGCAAATCCAGAATGTGTTCAACAAGGACTATGAAACGGTCTACTCGTATAACTCCCCGCGGCGCGGTGCATATGTCACGGTCGGCTGGCAGCAGCAGTGACTGCGACGTGCTGGGAACGCGCCGATGAGCCGACATCCCGGTTCGATGCCCGCCACGCTTCACGCGATGACTGCGAAGCGCGCCGCCGCGATCTGGCTCGTGCTTGCTGTCGCCGCGCTTGCAGTATTGATGGCGTCGCTCGCGTTGGGCAGTGTGGCGCTCGCGCCCGCGCGCGTGATCGAGGCGCTTTCGCCGCTGCATGCGGGCGCGTCTGACACAAACTCTGCCGATCTCGCCGGCGAGATCGTGCGTACGCTGCGTTTGCCTCGCGCGCTGGCCGGTTTTGCTTGCGGCGCATTGCTCGCATTGGCTGGCGCGCTGCTGCAGGTGTTGTTGCGCAATCCGCTTGCTGAGCCCTATGTATTAGGCGTATCGGGAGGCGCCGCAACTTTCGCGCTCGTCGCAATGATCGCCGGTTGCGCGTGGTGGCTCGTCGATGCGTCGGCATTCGCGGGCGCATTCGTGTCCATTCTCCTCGTGCTCGGCCTTGCGCGTCGCGAGTTGTGGCGCGGCGAACCGCAGGACACGTCGCCGCGCCTGCTTCTGACTGGCGCCGTCATCGCGGCAGGCTGGGGCGCGCTCATTACCTTGCTGCTCAATCTTGCGCCGGACAATCGTTTGCGCGGCATGTTGTTCTGGCTGACCGGCGACCTCAATGGCAATGCGCTGCCGTGGACCGCACTCGTCGCGCTGGTCGTCGTGCTGATTGCCATCGTGCCCGTTGCGCCGCGTCTGAATGTGCTGTTGCGAGGCGACGCCGCCGCGCAGGCGTTGGGCGTTGCGGTCATGCCGTTGCGGCTGCGCGTGTATCTTGCGGCCTCGCTCGCCGCCGCAGCGGCTGTGACGACGGCGGGCACCATCGGCTTTGTCGGACTCGTGGTGCCGCATATGTTGCGGCTCGCGTTCGGCAACGACCAACGTATGCTGCTGCCCGCCGCGGCTCTCGGCGGCGGGGTGGCGGTAATGGGCGCCGATCTGATCGCGCGCCTTGTGATCGCGCCGGCGCAACTGCCGGTCGGCGTGATCACGTCGATCATCGGCGTGCCGGTGTTTCTCTGGATGCTGCTGCGCGCCCGCCGATGATGCCCACTAACAACCTCGCGCAGCCCACGCTCAGCGCACAACGCGTGAGCTTGCGTGCGGGCGCGCGCACGTTGCTCGACGCGTTCACGCATACGTTTTATCCGGGCGAGATCTGGTGCGTGGCGGGTCCGAACGGTGCCGGCAAGACGACACTCTTATCCACGCTCGCGGGTTTGCGTGAACCCTCGGCTGGGCACGTGGAACTCGACGGTGTGCGTATGACCGCCTGGAAAACGCGGCAACTCGCGCAGCGCCGCGCGTTGATGCCGCAAAGCGCGCCCGATGCATTCAGCGCGAGCGTGCTCGACATCGTGATGCTGAACCGCTTTCCGCATTTGAGCGGCTGGGGTTGGGAAGGCGAGGGCGACCGCGCGGCCGCGCGTGCCGCGCTGGACTTGCTGGGGCTCACCGCATTAGCCGCACGAGACGTGCTGTCGCTTTCGGGCGGCGAACGTCAGCGCGTGGCGCTCGCGGCGGTGCTGTGTCAGCAAGCGCCGCTTCTTCTGCTGGACGAACCTCTGTCGCATCTGGATCTGCATCATCAGATCGAGTGCCTGGAAGCGCTCACCGAATGGGCGCGTGAGCCGGCGCGGACCCTGCTGTTTTCCTGTCACGATCTGAACCTCGCGCGCCGGTTCGCGACGCACGCGCTGCTGCTCGACGGTGCGGGCGCGGCCTACGCGGGGCGTGTGCACGAGGTACTGACGCCTGCGTTGACGAGCCGCGTGTTCGGCTATCCGTTGATCCTGATTCGCGACGGCGAGCACGAGGCGCTTATTCCCGCACCGCGCTCGCGTCATGAATCCGCTTCGAGTCATGATACGTCGTCAAGCTGACGCTCAGAACTGAACATCTTTTATCTTCACGAACCTCATGACCTCCTCGCCAAGCTTGTCCGGATTGCCCCTTGTAGAACCGCTCGAACAGACGTTAGGCAGCGAGCTTCAGCACGTCATCGACACGAAGACGAAGCCGCCCGGCAGTCTCGGCCGGCTCGAAACGCTCGCGCGTCAGATGGGCCTGATTCAGCGCACTACGCATCCGGCTGTCCAGCGCCCCGCGCTAATTGTGTTCGCCGGCGACCACGGCATTGCGGCCGAAGGCGTCAGCCCTTATCCGCAAGCGGTGACCGTGCAAATGGTCGCGAATTTTCTCGCGGGCGGTGCGGCAGTCAATGCATTGAGCCGCGTCGCGGGCATCGAACTCGAAGTGGTCAATGCAGGGATTGCGACGCCGTTGCTGCGCACCGATGGCCTCATCGACATTCCGGTCGGCCCGGGCACGCGCAACTTCGCACACGAACCCGCGATGACGCACGAGCAGGCGCTCGCCGCGATGCAAGCCGGCGCGGCGCGCGTGCGGCATCACGCTGCGCTCGGCAGCAACGTGATCGGCTTCGGCGAAATGGGCATCGCCAACACATCGGCGGCGGCGTGCCTGATGAGCCGCATCTGCGGCGTGCCGATCGGCGAATGCGTGGGCCGCGGCACCGGTCTGGACGACGCCGGGCTCGCAAAGAAGCGCAGCGTGCTTGCGGCGGCGCTCGCGCATCACGACGCATCCACGGCTCCTCTCGATGTGCTCGCAACCTTCGGCGGCTTCGAAATCGCGATGATGGCCGGCGCCTATCTCGCCGCGGCGCAAGCGCGAATGACGATTCTGGTCGACGGCTTCATCGCCAGTTCAGCACTGTTGATCGCCGACGCGATTGCGCCTGACGTGCGTGAATATTGCGTGTTCGCGCATGCGTCGAACGAGGCAGGACATCGGCGCATGCTCGACTATTTCGGCGCACAGCCGCTGTTGTCGCTCGACATGCGGCTCGGCGAAGGCACCGGTGCGGCGCTCGCGGTGCCGCTGCTGCGCGCGGCCTGCGCGTTCATCAACGAGATGGCGAGCTTCGAATCGGCAGGTGTAGCGAACCGCGAAGCGTGAACCGCGCCGTACTTCGCTTTTCAGTCAACGAGCACGCAAGCCATATATGAAACCGCTGGCCGAATTGCGCTACTTTTTCACGGCGCTGGGTTACTTCACACGCGTACCTGTGCCGCGCTGGGTCGGCTATGAACCGCATTATCTGAATGCGGCGGCGCGCTATTTTCCGCTCGTCGGCGTGTTGGTCGGCGGCATCAGCGCGCTCGTCTATCTCGCGGCATTGCGTGTCTTTCCGGCGGGGGTTGCGGTGTTGTTGTCGATGGCGTCGTCGCTATTGATAACAGGCGCGTTCCACGAGGACGGCCTCGCCGATTGCGTCGATGCGTTCGGTGGCGCCTATACGCGAGACGATGCATTACGCATCATGCACGATTCGCGCATCGGCGCTTTTGGTGCGATTGCGCTTGTCGTCGCGCTTGTTCTCAAGTGGCAGACGCTCGCTTCGTTGCCCCCGCTGCGCGCCGCAAGTCTGATGGTTGCGGCCCATGCGGCAAGCCGTGCCTGCGCGATCAGTTATCTGTTCACGCTCGACTATGTGCGCGCCGAGGGCAAAGCGAAGCCGGTCGCGCAGCGCCTGAGCGGCACAGCACTGTTATGCGCCGCGGCGTTCGGATTGCCGTGGCTGTTGTGGCCGGACGGACCTCGCGGGTGGTTCGCGGCCGACTGGCGGTTCGCGGGCTCGGCGCTCGCGTTGCTGCTCGCGTTGCGGTTCACAATGGGCCGCTATTTCGTGAAGCGCATTGGTGGCTACACCGGCGATTGTCTCGGCTTTGCGCAACAGATCTTTGAACTGGGCATCTATCTCTTTGGGCTCGCATGGATATCGTCATGATTCGCCATCCCGCCGTCGCACTCGACGCGGGCGTTTGCTATGGCCACAGCGATGTGGCGCTCGCCGAGGCGGCGGACGTGTCGTCCGCGGCGCTCGCTTTGAGGCTCGCAAGCTTGCAGGTGCCAGCGCCGCGCGTCGTGATGTCGAGCCCGCTGACGCGTTGCTCGGCGCTCGCCGTCGAACTGGCGAACGACTTCGGCTGCGTGCTCAGCCATGACGATCGCCTGAAGGAAATGGATTTCGGCGATTGGGAAGAGCGGCGCTGGGACGCGATCGATCGCGAACTGCTCGACGACTGGGCGTCCAACTTCGAACATGCACGCGCGCATGGCGGCGAGAGCGTTGCGCAGTTCGTCGTGCGGGTGCGCGCATGGTTCGACGCGTACGCGCAGACGCGCGAGCTGTCGCCGGCGTATGTGGTCACGCATGCGGGCGTGATGCGCGCGATTGCGTCGTTAGCGCTCGACGTGCCGCTCGAACGTTGCTTGCGATGGTCGCTGGAGACCGCCAACATCGTCTGGCTGCGCCGCGACGACGAGGGCCAACAGTGGTCGCTCGTGAAGTGGAACGCGTGAGCCTGAAGGCGCATCAGGCTGCGTGCGCCAATGCACGCTACGCGCGTTATTGCGCGTTTTGCCTGAGGCGCGAGCGAGCGAGATCCAGATCCTCGCACATCTGCTTCGCGCCCAGCGCGATGCGCGGCGCTGGGCGGTTGATGAGATCGCCGTCGATCGAGAACAGATTGTTATTCGCCACCGCCGACAGACGCGGCCACGCGCGCCACGCGCCGAGCTGAGGCAAGGTCGTGTCCGGTTTCGTCGCACCGGGCGCTGCCGTGACGATTGCCTGCGGATTCGCCGCGAGCACGGCTTCGGTCGAAACGGTGGGCACGAGCGGTTGCAGTTTCGCGAACACGTTTCGTCCGCCGCATAGCTCGATTACGTCGCTGACCATATGCTCGCCGTTGAGCGTCATCAACGGTTGATCCCATACCTGATAGAACACGCTGACGGCTGGCCGCTCAGCGTACTGCGCGCGCAGGCGCGCAATGTCCCGACGATATGCGGCGGCGGCTGCATCCGCGGTAGACGAGGTGCCGAGCAATTCGCCGAGCTTCGTCAACGAGACGGCGACATCGTCGAGATGATGCGGCTCGCTGAAGAACAGCGGTATGTGCAATTCGCGCAGACGATCCAGCTGGCGCTGTGCGTTACCGTGCCGCCACACCACAATAAGGTCGGGCTTCAACGCGACGATGCGTTCGAGATCGAGCGACTTGTTGTCACCCACGCGCGGCAGTTGTCGCGCCTCCGGCGGAAAGTCGCTGTACGACACGGCACCTACTATCTTCGCGCCGCCGCCAGCCGCGTAGAGCAGTTCGGTGACATGCGGCGCGAGGCTGATTACGCGTTGCGCGGGTGCAGGCAGCGTGAGCACGGCGCCCGTGTCGTCGGTCACGGCGATGCCCGCTTGCGCGCGCAACGCGATGGCGAGCAGCATGACGGCGAGAGCGGGGCGGAGCGATCGTGCGGACGAATTCATTGGGTCGAACGTCGAGTTTTGCGTTGGGTGGATCGATGCGCTGCCCTTCGTTGCAATGCGATGTGGGCAGGGTTTGCGCGCGTCAACGGTTCAGGCCGGCCGCGTTGCGTCGATCGTCTCGACTGCCGCGCGCAAGGTGTGGGCGAGACGCGCCCATTCGTCTTCGCTCGCGGGCAAACCGAACCGCACGCTGCCTGACGATGCGAAAAGTCGCGTCCACACGCCGCGCGTGGCCAATGCTTCGTGCAGGGCTGCGGCACGTGGATCGTCGGTCCATGCGAAGAGCGGCGTGCTGCGGGTACGAATGCCATGAACTTGCAGCAGATCGACGAGGCGCGCACTGTCCGCTTCGAGCCGTGTGCGCATCTGCTGTTGCCAGTCGCGATCCAACAGCGCCGCCCTCACGGCATGACGCGCGGGACCGCTGACGGTCCACGCGCCGAGCACGCGGCGCAAGCTGTCGAGCAGCGCGGGCGCGGCAAGCACGAAACCGGCGCGCACGCCCGCAAGTCCAAAGAACTTCCCCGGCGAACGCAACACGATCAGACCGGCGCGATCCGTGCAGGCTGCGAGCGAAGCAGCGGGCATCGTATCAGCGAAGGCTTCGTCGACGAGCAGGGTGCCGCCGCGCGCGCTCAATTGCGCGTGCCAGGCGAGCAGCTTCGAAGCGCCCAGATGCCCGGCGGTGGGATTATTCGGATTCACGACCGCCACATGCGTGAGCGAATCGGGCAGTACATTCCACGAAACATCGAGCGGCACGACGCGATGCCCGGCCCGCTCGAACGCAGGCGCATATTCGCTGTAGGTGAGCGGCGCGACGCCGGCTACCGCGCGCGGCAGCAACGCCGGCAACGCGCGAATCGCCGCCTGGCTGCCCGCTACCGGCAACACATGCGCCGCGTCCGGCGCGCCGTAGTAGCGCGCGGCGCACTCGGCGAGGTCGTCGCCTTCATCGGGCAGGCGGCGCCAGGCATCGGCGGGAACGGGCGGCACCGGATAGCCGTGCGGATTGATTCCCGTCGACAGATCGAGCCACTGCGCGTACGGAATGCGATAGCGCTCAGCCGCTTCGTGCAGATTGCCGCCGTGCACGATCGTTGCACCGGACGACGCGCATGCAGCCCGCGCTTCACCAGCGTGCCCCGGCTCGATATGTTGAAGTGAGCGCCGCTCGTCCATTCGTTCAGACATGCAAGGGCACGCTCAGCAAGGCCAGCACGATCAGCACCGCGAGCCACAAAATCACCGTACGCTCGACCAGCATGAGCGCGGCCGTAATGTGAGTGGCCTTGGCGGGATGCCCGAAGCCGAGCGTGGGCCGATGTTCGAGCGCGCCGTTATAGACCGCAGGACCGCCGATCAGCACGTTCAGACTGCCGGCGCCCGAGGCCATGACCGGCCCTGCGTTCGGACTGTCCCAGCGCGGCGCCTGTTCGCGCCAGCAACGCCACGCGGTGCGCGTGTCGCCGAGCAGCGCGTAGCTCGCGGCGGTGAGGCGCGCGGGAATCCAGTTGAGCACGTCGTCCAGTCGCGCGGCGGCCCAGCCGAAGCGCAGATAACGCGGGGTGCGGTAACCCCACATCGCATCGAGGGTGTTGGCGAGGCGAAATCCGAGCGCGCCCGGACCGCCCGCGATCGCGAACCAGAAGAGCGCGCCGAAGATCGCGTCATTGCCGTTTTCGAGTGCCGATTCGACGGCGGCGCGGGAAAGTGCGGCTTCATCGGCATTGGCCGTTTCGCGCGAGACGATCCGCGCCGTCAGCAGGCGCGCTTCAGCGAGATCGCGATGCGCGAGCGCCCGCGCGATGGGCTCGATATGGTCGTGCAGGCTGCGGGCCCCGAGCGCGAACCACAGCAAGGCAACGTGCACCGCGCAGGCCGCGAAAAACGGCAGCACGGCGACGAGCCACCAGGCCACCAGCACCGGCGGCAACACGGCAAGCGACCATGCGAGCAGCCCCTTGAGCCGCAAGCGCCGTCCGCGGTTGTAATGCGCTTCGAGACGCGCCGCCCATTTGCCGAAAGCTACCAGCGGATGCGCGCCGCTCGGCTCGCCGAACCAGCGGTCGACGGCCACGCCCGCAGTTGCGAGTGTCACGACAAGAGGAAGCGTGAGCATCACGCGCCGCCCGCAGTTTTGAGCGCGAGCGGCAGGCCCGCGACCATCATGGTGGCCCGTGTGGACATCGCCGCGACGCGCCGATTCAGCCGCCCGAGTTCGTCGACGTAAAGACGCGTTGCCGCGCCGAGCGGTACCACGCCGAGGCCGATTTCGTTGCTGACCGCAATGACCTTGCCGCGAGCGTTGGCAAGCGCGGTTTCCAGTTCTTCAATGCGGGCTCGATATTGATCGGGCGGCAGGCCTTCGCCATCGGCGGGACACAGCAGGTTGGCGAGCCATAGCGTCAAGCAGTCGATCAGCGTGCAATGCCCCGGCGCGTCGGCTTGCGCGATGGCGGCGGCGAGATCGACGTCTGCTTCCAGCAAATGCCACTGTGCGGGGCGCCGCGCACGATGATGCGCGATGCGCGCGGTAAATTCGGCGTCGGCGGTCACGCGTGCCGTGGCGATGTAGGTCACGGGCAGCGCGCTTTGGGCGGCAAGCTGCTCGGCGTGCACGCTCTTGCCTGAGCGCGCGCCGCCGAGAACGAAGGTGAGGTCGCGGGAAATCATCGCGTGATTGTACCGGCGTGCAGCGCGGGCCGGCGCGATGGGATAATGCCGCGGTTGGCAAGCATGGTTGATGGATACCAGTGCCAGGCAGCGGCGGTTACCGCTAATGGCGGACGTGATTCCTGGCTGCGATTCGTGACCATAACCTGGTGTTCCGGTTGCCGCGGGCGTTCCTGCGTTATTGGCGTTCGACTCGTGCTCACCACGGCGCGGGCGCGCTGTCTGTGGTTTGCCTCTTGTGTTCGCCTGCCGCTTTAATCGTCCTTTCCTTCGCCGAGTCCGACATTTCAGTGACCATCCATTCGATCTCGCATGACGCCGTATCCGTGCCGCGCGGCACCCTCATGATCCAGGGCACCACGTCCGATGCGGGCAAGAGTACGCTGGTCGCCGGTTTATGCCGGCTCGCGCGGCGCGCCGGTGTCCGGGTCGCGCCGTTCAAGCCGCAGAACATGGCGCTCAACAGCGCAGTGACCGTCGACGGCGGCGAGATCGGGCGCGCTCAGGCGTTGCAGGCCGTGGCCGCCGGCATCGCCGCGCACACCGATCTGAACCCCGTGCTGCTCAAGCCCACGAGCGATCGCGGCGCGCAGGTGATCATCCACGGCAAGGCGCGCATGAATCTCGACGCCCGCGCGTATCACGAGTACAAACCCGTTGCTTTCGAAGCGGTACTTGCGTCCTACGCGCGGCTGCAAGCGGCGTATGACACGATTTTCGTGGAAGGCGCGGGCAGCCCAGCTGAGATCAATCTGCGCGAGCGGGATATCGCCAACATGGGTTTTGCCGAAGCCGTCGACTGTCCGGTCGTGCTGGTGGCGGACATCGACCGGGGCGGGGTTTTCGCGCATCTGACAGGAACGCTTGCGTGCCTGTCGGCGAGCGAGCAGGCGCGTGTGCGGGGTTTTATCATCAACCGCTTCCGAGGCGATATCGGACTGCTGAAGCCGGGTCTCGACTGGCTCGAGGCAAAGACCGGTAAGCCGGTGCTGGGTGTCGTCCCGTATTTGCATGGCCTCACGCTCGACGCCGAGGACATGTTGCCGCCCGAACTGCGCGCGGCGCAGCGCGGCGACGCCGCGCGCACGTTGCGTGTGGTCGTGCCGGTGCTGCCGCACATCAGCAACCACACGGATTTCGACGCGCTGCGCGCGCATCCACAGGTCGATTTTCATTACGTGCGAAGCGGCACGCCACCGCCGCCCGCGGACCTCGTCATCCTGCCGGGCTCGAAGAACGTGCGCGGCGATCTGGCGTTTCTGCGTGCGCAGGGCTGGGACACGGTGCTGCAAAGGCATTTGCGCTATGGCGGGCGGGTGATCGGCATATGCGGCGGGATGCAGATGCTCGGGCGCGAGGTCGCCGATCCGCACGGCGTGGAGGGCGCGCCGGGAACGTCGGCGGGTCTTGGCTGGCTCGACTACTCGACAGTGCTGACGCGCGAGAAGACGCTGAAGAACGTGACCGGCCGCCTCGCGTTGCCAGGCTCGCCGGAGGTGGGCGGTTACGAGATTCATATGGGCGAGACGCAAGGACCGGCGCTGGAATCGCCGGCGCTGCGTCTTGGGGCGCCGGGTGAAGCGCGTCCCGACGGTGCAATTTCCGCGGATGGCCAGATCCTCACGACATACGTGCACGGCCTCTTCGACACACCGGCTGCGTGCGCGGCGCTGTTGGCCTGGGCGGGACTGAGCGACGCAGACGCAATCGACTACCCCGCGTTGCGCGAAGCGTCGCTGGACCGGCTCGCCGACACGCTGGCTGAACACCTGGATCTGGCGAGCTTGATGGCTGCGGTGGCTTGACGGCCGGACTCGCCCGCGTCGCGATCGCGTTCTGCGAAGAACTGTCGAGGCGGAGCCGACTTCGCGCCGCGCTCCCTGCGATGTCCCGCGCTTCTGTCAATACAGCACGATCTGCGTGCAGCGGAACAGGGCGATCGTCTTGCCGTCGGGACCGGTGACGGTCGCGTCCCAAACCTGCGTGGTGCGGCCAAGGTGCACGCCCTTCGCCACCGCGCGGATCGTGCCTTCGGTCGCCGTGCCGAGAAAGTTGCTTTTTAGCTCGACAGTCGTGAAATTACGCGCCGTTTCCGGCAGGTGGGCGAGACACGCATAGCCGCAAGCGGTGTCTGCGAGACCGATTACCGTGGCCGCGTGAAGAAAGCCGTTCGGCGCGAGCAGTTCTTCCCGCACGGTCAATTCCGCAGTCAGCGCGCCTTCGTCCAGCGACAGCACATGCACGCCCAGCAAGCCTGGCAGCTTGCCCTTCTGGCGTTCGTGCAGTCGTTCCACGGTGTATTCCGGCCGGAGTTTGCTCATTGGATTGGCTTCCTGGAAAGGTTAAATCTGTGATGCAAGGCGACCGATTAGCCGTTCGGGGGCTTCGGCCTCGCTGCATTTGTCGATATTATCAACGGCTGGATCGGCGCACGGACTCGAATCTGTGCAAGTTCGGGCGCCGACATGACAACAGGTACAAGCCAAAAGCAGAAGGTTCAGGGCAGAATGCGGCGGACCGGCCGGCGTCGTCCTGGCTTCATTTCGGGAGTATTCATGACGGTAATCGTGGTGGCGAATCCGAAGGGCGGCGTGGGCAAAAGCACGCTGTCGACCAATCTGGCCGGCTATTTCGCCGCAAACGGCGAGTGGGTGGCGCTCGCCGATCTCGACAAGCAGCAGTCAGCGCATGCGTGGCTGTCGTTGCGGCCGGACACGCTGCCGGCCATCGAAACGTGGGAAGTCAACCCCGAGACGCCCGCCAGACCGCCAAAGGGCCTGGAGCACGCGATCATCGACACCCCGGCGGGTTTGCACGGCACTCGCATGAATATCGCGCTGGATCTGGCCGACAAGGTGATCGTGCCGCTGCAGCCGTCGATGTTCGATATTCTGGCTACGCAGGAATTTCTGGAGCGGCTCGCGAAGGAAAAAGCGGTCAGGAAAGGTGCAATCGAGATTGGCGTGGTGGGTATGCGCGTCGATTCGCGCACGCGTTCGGCCGAGCAGTTGCACCGTTTCGTCGAGGGGCTGAAGCTGCCGGTGCTCGGCTATCTGCGCGACACGCAGAACTATGTGCAGCTGGCGGCGCACGGCCTCACTTTGTGGGACGTCGCCAAAAGCCGCGTGGAGAAGGATCTGGAGCAGTGGCAGCCGATCATCGAGTGGACGAACGGCGCCGGTAAGAAGGGGTGAGGGCGGGGTGTTGGTGAGGCTTGCACCGGCTTTGAAACGTTAGAGCTGACGTGAGCCGCCCCGACGGACGGGAGCCAGCCGTGGCTATCAGGAAGAATTTCAAGCCATCAGCGCCACCACCGCGAGGCAGCATGGCCGCCTCGATCGGGCGTGGCGCCGAGCCGGGGGGCAACCCCAGCCAACCTGAGCCCCGTTACAAAAAACTCAGGCGAGCGCGTCGCTCAATTCCAGTTCTGCGTTGGCACGTGATCGCGGCTGCCCTTGATCTTGTTGTTCTCATCGACGAACACGAGGTTGGGCTTCCAGCCCGCCTTCAACTCCGCTTCGTCGACCACCGCGAAGGCCGCGATGATCACCAGGTCGCCCAGTTGCGCGCGCCGCGCGGCCGAGCCGTTCAACGAAATCATGCCGCTGCCGCGCTCGCCCTTGATCGCATAGGTCGAGAAGCGCTCGCCATTGTTGATGTTCCAGACGTCGATCCGTTCGTTTTCGACGATGTTCGCCGCTTCGAGCAGGTCTTCGTCGATCGCGCACGAGCCTTCGTAGTGCAGTTCGCAGTGCGTGACCGCGACGCGGTGAATCTTCGACTTCAGCATGTTGCGTTGCATGGTGTTCCAGACGGCTTCAGATTTCGAGGTTGTCGATAAGACGGGTCGCACCGAGCTTGGCGGCGGCCAGCACGACGAGTTCCGCGTTCGCGTCTTGCGGACCCGGCGGCAGCAGATTCGAGCGCTTGCGCACCGCGATGTAGTCGGGCTGCCAGCCGCGCGCGGTCAGCGACGCCATCGCCGCGCGCTCCAGCGCCGCGAAGTCGCGCTCGCCTGCGAGCACCGCGTCGCGCACGCGATTGAGTTCGGCGGCCAGCATCGGCGCCTCGGTGCGCTCGTCAGGCTGCAAATAGCGGTTGCGCGAGCTGAGCGCAAGACCGTCGGTATCGCGCACGGTCTCAGCGGCGATGATGTCGGTCGGCACCGCGAATTGCTGGCACATGCGGCGCACGATCATCAACTGCTGGTAGTCCTTCTTGCCGAACACCGCCACGCGCGGCTGCACGCACGACATCAGTTTCATCACGACGGTGCACACGCCCTGGAAAAAGCCTGGCCGGAATTCGCCTTCGAGAATGTCGCCCAGATCGTGCGGCGGGTGTACGCGGTATTCCTGCGGCTCGGGATAGAGGTCGCGCTCTGTCGGCGCGAAAAGCACGTAGACGTTTTCTTTCTGCAGCTTTTCGATGTCCGCTTCCATCGTGCGCGGATATTTGTCGAAATCCTCGTTCGGCCCGAACTGCAGACGATTGACGAAGATGCTCGCCACCACCGGATCGCCGTGCTGGCGCGCGAGGCGCATCAGCGACAGATGGCCCTCGTGCAGATTGCCCATGGTCGGCACAAAGGCAGTGCGATTCTGGCCGCGCAACTGGTCGCGCAATTCATGGATCGAGCTGATGACTTTCATGATCGGACAGGGATTCCTCGCGCGGCGCGAGACTGGGTTGACGCAAAGGCCTCAGGCGATTGCGCGGCCCGCCGCCTCACTGGTAATGACAGGTTCGGAGCGCGGGATTGTAGTGGATTTGGCCGCCGGACGCACCGAAACGAGGCCTGATCGGCCGTTTTTTGGAGCATGAAGCCCGGCCCGCTGCGCCGCAACCGGTTTTCGCTTCAGGCCGGCAAATAGGCGAGGCGCACGTAGATAGGTGCGAACGGCTCGGCCTGAGTGATTTCGACGAGGGATTCGCGGCACAACTCGAGCATTGCGATGAAGTTGACCACCACGACCGGCACACCTTTGCTGGTATCGAACAGGTCGGAAAATTCGACGAAGCGCGCATTCTGCAGTTGCCGCAGGATCGAACTCATATGCTCGCGCACAGACAGTTCTTCACGCGAAATCTTGTGATGCTGGACAAGCTTCGCACGCTTGATCACGTCGGCCCAGGCGGCGCGCAGGTCCTCGCTGTTCACGTCGGGAAAGCGCGGCGTGATGCTTTGCTCGATATAAACCTCGGCGCGCAGGAAGTCGCGCCCGAGTTGCGGCAACTGGTCGATGCGCTGCGCGGCGAGCTTCATCTGCTCGTATTCGAGCAGGCGCCGCACCAGTTCCGCGCGCGGGTCTTCGGCTTCCTCGCCGCTGTCGGCCTTCTTGACGGGCAGCAGCATGCGCGACTTGATCTCGATCAGCATGGCGGCCATCAGCAGATATTCGGACGCGAGTTCGAGATTGGTCTGGCGCAACTGGTCGACATAGCCGAGGTATTGCACCGTGACATCCGCCATGGGAATGTCGAGTACGTTGAAATTCTGCTTGCGGATCAGGTACAGCAACAGATCCAGCGGGCCCTCGAACGTTTCGAGGAACACTTCGAGCGCGTCCGGCGGGATATACAGGTCGGTCGGCAGCTTGAAGAGCGGCTCGCCGTACAGGCGTGCAAAAGCAATGCCGTCGACGGTGTCGGGCGTCGAATCGGTGGCGGGCTTGGCAAGCGCGGCGTCGGACGCAGCCGGCGGCGCGCCGTGTGCCTCGTCGGCGGGATTCATCGGTTGCGGGGAGCCGCTCAGAAGTTCTGGTAGTACGAGTAAGGCGTCTGTTCGACGCGCGAAGCTTTCTGCTCGGCGCGCTCTTCCAGGTCGATCGGCTGCTTGTCCCACAGCAAGGCCCGGCCGCGACGTTGCTCGGCTTCCAGGTTGGGCTTCTGCTGCTTGAGCTGGTTCAGGAACTGGGTGATGTCCGATTGATACATGGCTCGACGTCCGTGGTTGGGCGTGGTTGGGCAAATGGCGGCTTCGCCGTGGCGGTCTTCGCGCGGCTGCCGCTGCTATTCCGTAATTTTAGCGCATGCGCCGCGCGCGGTCGAAAAAGCCGGGGGGCGGCTGATGCATCGTCTGCGAAATTGCGCCCAGCGCGGATCGCCGGAACCCGCGCGTCGCACCGCGCGTCAAAGGCGGGCGCGTGGGCCTCGTGCCATGCGCCACGCGGGCGTTCGCGGGCGCGTTTAGAGATAGCGCGGCCGCGCCGATGTGGTCAAATAGCGAGCTTCGGCGGCACTGCGCCCGAATGACAAAATTCATCAACCATGGCCGGAGGTCCTGTTTGGCGGGGTGTGCGATCCAACAACCGCGCGGGCGGCGCAGCAAAGCCGGCGGGGGCCGCGGCGTTACTACGCCAATGCGTACGCCAATGCGGCGCTGGCTGCGAGCCTGGCTCGCCCTCGGCATCCTGATGCTGACGCTGGCTGGCGGTCCCGCATACGCGGCGCGCGCGGCGGCGAGCTACAAGGTCGATGTCGAAGCATCGCCGCGCTCGCTGCGCAAGGTGCTCGAAAAACACCTGGACGTTGCGCGGTTCGCGAAGAGTCCCGACATCAGCGACGACCAGTTCGAATTTCTGATCACGGCCACGCCCCAGCAGGTGCGCGATCTGGCCGCCACGCAAGGCTACTTCACCCCGATCGTGCGCACGGACGTGCGTACTGTCGAGAACACCAAGCATGTGACCGTGAGCGTCGATCCTGGCCCGCAAACCGTCATTACGTCCATTTCCCTGTCGTTTCGCGGCCCGGTGCTGACCGAGGACCCGGCGCAGGAAAACGCCGCGCGCTTTGCATTTTCGCTGCACGAAGGCGACCCGTTTTCGCAGGAGGGCTGGGACGACGCGAAGAACGCGTCGCTGAAGGCGTTGCAGGCGCGCCGCTATCTGGGCGCGAAGATCTATCACGCCGAGGCGCGCATCGATCCCCGTACGCACGAGGCCAAGCTGTCGGTCGCGTATGAAAGTGGGCCCACCTTCACAATGGGCAAGCTGGACGTGTCGGGCACACGGCGCTATCCGGAACAGATCGTCGAGAATGTGAATCCGATTTCGGTGGGCGACGTCTACGACGTGCAGCGCATTACCGAATTGCAGCGGCAGTTGCAAAACACGCCGTATTACGCGAGCGTCGCGATCGACGTGGACAGCGAGCCGGCGAAGCCGGTCGAAACGCCGCTGCATGTGAAGGTGTCGGAATATCCGTACAACAGCATTCGCGGCGGCGTCGGCTATTCGACCGACAACGGCGCGCTGGTGCAGGGCGCGTACTCGTATCTGAATACGTTCGGCAAGGCGTGGCCGTTCACCATTGACGGCCGGGTCGATCAGGTTCAACAGTACGGCCAGGTTCAGCTTGCCATGCCGCCGGGACGTCGGGGGTGGACCAATAGTGTGCTGGCGTCCTACACGACCACAGACGTTTCCGACACACGTATCTACAGCATTCGCGGTGGTGTGCAGCGTACTCGCACGTCGCAGTTCATCGACTACACATATGCGATCCTGTTCTATCAGGACCGGCTCGACCAGAACGTGGGCGAGCCGACCACGAGCCGCGCGCTGGTGCCGTCGTGGTCGTGGACCCGGCGCAATACCGACGACCCGCTGTTCCCGCGCAAGGGCAACCTGATCCACGTCGAAGCCGGTTTCGCGGTAAAGGGTGTGCTCACCGATCAGACGTTCATCCGCGGCTACGCGCGTGGCCAGCAGTACCTGCCGATCGGCAAGGAAGACCTCATGGTGTTTCGCGCGGAGCTCGGCGGCGTATTCACGAGCGGCAGTTCGAGCGGCATTCCGGCTTCGCTTCTGTTTCGTGCGGGCGGCTCGAACTCGGTGCGCGGATATTCTTACCAGAGCATTGGTAACAACGTTCAGGGTTCGGTATTGCCGACGAAATATCTGGTGACGGCATCGGCGGAATACCAGCACTGGTTCACGCACGACTGGGGCGCGGCGGCCTTCTTCGACGTCGGCACGGCCACTGACACCTGGGGCGAGAAAACTTTTTTTCCGGGCGTGGGCGTCGGCGCGCGCTGGCGCAGCCCGGTGGGCCCGGTCAATGTCGACGTGGCATATGGCATCCGCAACAGAAGTGTGCGGCCCTATCTGACGCTCGGTATCGCCTTCTGATGCGAACCTCCTTGTACTCGAACCACGCATGACGACGGACGTTTCCGCCCAACCTCCCGTGCAGCCGCCCGGCAACCCGCCGTCGGGCGCTGAACCGCCCGGCACGCCGGAACCGCCGCCGGCGAAGCGTCGCCGCGCTGGCCGCCTGCTGTTGAAAACGCTCGCCGCGTTGGTCGTGGTGCTGGTGTTGGTTGTCGCGTTGGCGCTTGGCCTGCTGTACGGCGCGCTCACCACCGAACGCGGCACCGCCTATGCATGGCAGGCGGCGGTCAAGCTGCTGGGCGGCAAGCTGAGCGGCACGCTGGAAAGCGGAGCGCTCGCGAACGGCGTCCGGCTGCGCGAAGTGCGCTGGCGCGCGCTGGACGGCAGCGGCACCGACATCCAGATCGACCGTGTGTCGGGCCGTTGGGCGCTCATGCGCGAGCCGTGGCGTTTCACCATCGACTATCTGCACGTGGGCACCGTGGACGCGCGCATCGGCGCCTCGTCGTCGAGCAGCAGCGAGCCGCTGAAGCTCCCGCAAGATCTGCGCTTGCCGATGCAGCTGGAAATCCGCGATGTGCAAGTGGACAAGCTGTTACTGCACCAGGGCACGTCGACAACCGAGTTTTCCCACTTCGCTTTCCATGGACGCAGCGACGGGCGTCACCACGAGGCCGCAGTCGAGCGGCTCGATACGCCGTTCGGCGCGGTGACGGCGTCTGCAAAGCTCGACGGCGTGCGGCCGTTTCCACTGACCGGCGACGTGGGTTATTCGGGCAAGGTCAACGACGAAGCCGTGCAGATAGGCGGGCATCTGAGCGGCACGCTGGCCAATCTCGTCGCCGAACTCGACGCGAGCGGCATGAAGCTCGCCGGCCACGCGCAAGTCGAGGCGACGCCGTTCGGCGAGGTGCCGCTCAAACGCGCCACGTTGACGTTCGACCACGTCAATCCGCAGGCGTTTGCGCCGGGCGCGCCGCTCGCCGATCTCGCCGTGAGGGCGGAACTGCAGCCGGTGGGGCAGGAGGCGGGCGAGGTTGGGGCGGCCGCGGCCGGTGGGGCCAGTGGGGCCAGCGTGACGACTTCGCTGAACTCCGCGCAACGTCCGACCGCAGGACATCCCGCAAGCGCCAGCGAGGCGCGCACGGCCGGCAAGAGCGCCGCCGGTTTGACAGTCGCGGGCCATGTCTCCATTGTCAATGCGCGTCCCGGCGCGATCGATCAACACCTGCTGCCGCTCATCGACGCCAATGCCGACGTGCGCCTCGACGCCAGCGCGCAGCGTATTTCGAATCTCGCCGTGCGCCTCGTGAAGAGCGCCACGCTGACCGGCAGCGGCGCGCTGAGCGGCAAGCGCGGCCAGTTCGACCTGCAGGTCGCCAGTCTCGACCTGAACGCGCTTCAGGCGACGGTGCGGCCCACGCAGTTGTCCGGCCCGATCGCTATCCGGCTCAACGACGACATCCAAACCGTCACGCTCGATCTGGCCGATCCCAAAGCGGCGCTGCGCGCGCAGGGCAAACTGACCATGGACCCCGCGCGGCTCAGCTTCAACGACGTGCGTATCACGTCGGGCAAAGGCCGCATCGATCTGTCCGGCGCCCTCAAGCACGACGCGAATTCCAGCTACAACCTGAAGGCGCAACTCACCGATTTCGATCCGTTGACGCTGGCCTCGCAAATGCCGTCCCGCGCGCCAGTCAATGGACCTGCCGTGCCGCAGAGCGAGGCGAAGAGCCGGCTGTCCGCGCAGGCCGCGGCGCAAGCCGGCAGCACGGCCGGCGCCAAAAGCGCAGCTCCGGCCGACAAGGCTGCGGCGGCCGTGAAGAACACCGGCAAGGCCGTCGTCAAGAAAGAGGTGATCGAGCGCAAGACGCCCGCGCCGAAGCGCGCTGCGCCGCCAGCGCGCAAGATCGAGGCGAAGGTCAACGGCACGCTGTCCGCGACCGGCATGCTGGCGCCCGTTTTCACGACCAAAGCCGAGTTCAAGCTGGGTCCCAGCGTCTACGACGGCCTGCCGCTGACCGGCGGCGGCACGGTGCAACTTGCGGGCTCGCGGATTTTGCCGAGCCACGCGAACCTTTCGGTGGCTGGCAACCAGGTCGATCTGCAAGGCAGCTTCGGCGCACGCGGCGACCGCTTGCGCTTTCATATCGACGCACCGGCGCTCGAGCGCCTCGGCTTCGGCCTCGCCGGGCTCGTCGCCGCCGACGGCGACCTCACCGGCTCGTTCGAGCATCCGAACGTGGTGCTGAACTACAAGGCCGACAGCGTTGTGTTGAGCAGCAACCGCATCGGCCATGCAGAAGGTCATGCCGAACTGCGCGACGGTGCGAACGGCGCGCTCGTCTTCACGACAGACGCGCGCAACGTAAGCGCTGGCGGCGTCGATCTCGCCACGCTCACCGCGCGTCTGACCGGCACGCGCGCCAGTCACTCGCTCGAAGCCGCGGCTACCGGCAAGCTGCAGGATCGCCCCCTGGATCTGACGCTGGCGGCCAACGGCAAGCTCACCGAGGCGCGCGACGGCACGCGCTGGGACGGCACGGTGACGCGTGTGCAAAACCGCGGCACGCCCGCGTTGAATCTCGAGTCGCCGCTTGCCGTGAGCGCCGGGCCGCGCCGCCTGACGCTCGGCGCGACACGGCTCACACTCGAAGGCGCGGTGTTGAGCCTGAAGTCGTTCTCTTTCGACCACGGCAAGGTTCAGTCGGCGGGCAGCCTGACTGGCATTTCGGTGGCGCGGCTGCAGGACTTGCGGCGCGAGATCACCGGCACGCCGCCGGCCGTCAAGACCGATCTGATATTCGACGGCGACTGGGACTTCGCGCTCGGCACCACGGCAAGCGGCCATATCCAGTTGCGGCGCCGCAGCGGCGACGTCACGGTCGAGATCGGCCGCGGGCTGGCGTCGCTCGGTATTTCGGATATCGCCGCGCGCGCCGAGTTCAGCGGTGGCAATCGTCTGAACGCGACGGTGCGTGCGCAGGCGAGCCGCATCGGCGTGATCGACGCCGACGCGCACACCACGCTGGTTGAGCGCGACGGCTTTCTGAGCGTCAACGAAGAGGGCGCGCTTACCGGCAATGTCGACGCCAATGTGCCGTCGCTGAAAACGACCGGCGGGTTGTTCGGGCCGAGCTATCTGCTCGACGGCCACCTGGCATTGAAGCTCGCGCTTGGCGGCACCGTCGCCAAGCCTAACCTGACGGGTTCGCTGCTCGGCGACGGGCTTTCCGCCACGCTGGTCGACCAGGGCGTGCAGTTGAAGGACGGCGTAGTACGGGTCGCGCTGTCGCACAATCTCGTCGACTTCCAACAGGTCGAATTTCACGGCGCGAGCGGGACGTTGCGCGCGACCGGCCGGGTGCGTCTGGACGGCGCGGAACCGGACCTGACTGCAAGCATCGTCGCGGACAAACTCGAACTTTTTGCGGCGCCGGATCGTAATCTGTCGCTGACGGGCAGCGCGAGCGTCGCCAA
Source organism: Paraburkholderia caledonica NBRC 102488 (assembly GCF_000685095.1). GTDB lineage: Bacteria > Pseudomonadota > Gammaproteobacteria > Burkholderiales > Burkholderiaceae > Paraburkholderia > Paraburkholderia caledonica. Next base: position 703,394 of record NZ_BAYE01000001.1, on the reverse strand, counting down.
CGCGGGCGCGCAGGGCGGCATGGCGATCAACGGCAAGTTTACCGTCGACCACGCGCTGTTCGACATGCCGGAGCAATCCGCGCCCAAGCTCGGCGACGACGTGGTGGTTGTACGCCCGGACGGCACGGTGGCGGGAGAGCGGCCGCGACCGGTGCCGGGCAGCAACAAGCCGATCGGTCCGTTTGCACCGCGTGCGAATATCGACATCAACCTGGGCAACAACTTCCGTTTTCGCGGACAAGGGGCCGACCTCGGCCTGACCGGCACCATCACGGCGATGAGCGCGCCGAACCTGCCGCTGCGCGCGGTCGGCAACGTGCGCGTGACGCAGGGCTCCACGTACACCGCGTTCGGCCGCAAGCTCAACATTGAAAACGGCTTCTTCACGTTCAACGGACCGGTCGCCAACCCCGGCATCAATATTCTGGCGATGCGTCGCAATCAGCAGGTGGAGGCGGGCGTCTCGGTTACGGGCACCGTGAACTTTCCGGTCGCGAAGCTCGTGTCAGAGCCGAACGTGCCGGATAACGAAAAGCTCTCGTGGCTGCTCTTTGGCCATGGCACCGATCAGGGCAACAACCTCGGCCAGCAGAGCACGATGACGACCGCGCTGGCGTTGCTCGGCAGCGCGAGCGGCAAGCGGATCGCGCAGACTTTCGGTCTCGACGAGTTTTCGATTGGCCGCAGCGAAGTCGGATTGACCGACCCGCAAGTCGTGATGGTGTCGAAGGCGATCAACGAATGGCTCGTGATCGGCTATGAGCAGGGCTTGCAGTCGGCGAGCAACGCGGTCAAGGCGACCGTCAACCTGACGCGCTACTGGTCCGTCGCGGCCTATGGCGGCACATTCGACGGGATCGAGCTGCTATACACGCGGCGCTATGACCGCATCAAGTGGTGATCTGCTTTTGGCCACTCTTGCTGTCTTGAGGAGCGCAATGCGCCGCACATGAAAATGCAGGCAAAATAACGGCACGCCTTTTACAGCGTGCCGTTTTGCCTGTTGCAGCTACCCGTGTTGCGGGTGTGTGCGTACGTGTGCGCTTGCGCGTTACTTCACACGCATGCCCGGCTTGGCGCCGCTGTGCGGCTCGAGCACGTAGAGGCCAGGTTCGGCTTTCTCGTCGGTCGCCGACGCCGCCAGCACCATGCCTTCCGACAGGCCGAACTTCATCTTGCGCGGCGCGAGGTTCGCGACCATCACCGTTAGCTTGCCGATTAGCTGCTCCGGCTGATACGCGGACTTGATGCCGGAAAATACGTTGCGCGTTTTCTCCTCGCCGACGTCCAGCGTGAGTTGCAACAGCTTGTCCGAACCTTCGACCGCCTTGCAGTCGACGATCTTTGCGACACGCAGATCGATCTTCGCGAAGTCGTCGATGGAGATGACTTCGGGCGTGTCGTCCTTGTCCGCGGCGGCAGTCTTTGCGGCCTTCGACTTCGCCTTCGCGTCCGCGGCCGGCGCACCCGCTTCCGGCGTGGCTTGCAGCGAGTCGCGATTGGCTGCCAGCAAGGCTTCGATCTGCTTGGGGTCGACGCGCGTCATCAAATGCTTGTACGCGTTGATCGGACGCGCCGAACTGAGCGGTACATTCGCGTCGGCCCACACGAGCGGCTCGATACCGAGGAACGCTTCAACCGCTTCCGCGAGCTTCGGCAGCACGGGCTTGAGCGCAAGCGACAGCAGACGGAACGCCTCGATGCTCACGCTGCAGGTTTCGTGCAGCGCGACGGCATTGGCCGGGTCTTTCGCCTGATCCCAAGGTTTGGCCGTGTCGACGTAGGCGTTCACCGCATCGGCCAGTTCCATGGTCTGACGCAGCGCGCGGTTGTACTCGCGAGCTTCGTAGTTCGCGGCGATCTGCGGTACGGCGGCGCGCAGCGACGCGAGCAGCGGGTGCTGCATCGCGCTGTCCTGCACGCGGCCGTCGAAGCGCTTGATCAGGAAGCCGGCGGCGCGGCTCGCAATGTTCACGTACTTGCCGACCAGATCGCTGTTCACGCGCGCCTGGAAGTCGTCGAGATTGAGGTCGAGGTCTTCCATCGTGCTGTTCAGCTTGGCCGCGAAGTAGTAGCGCAGCCATTCCGGGTTCAGGCCGGTGTCGATCACGCTTTGCGCGGTGATGAAAGTGCCGCGCGACTTCGACATTTTCGCGCCGTCTACCGTCAGGAAGCCGTGCGCGAACACGTTGGTCGGCGTGCGGTGGCCCGAAAATTCGAGCATGGCCGGCCAGAACAACGTGTGGAAATACAGAATGTCTTTGCCGATAAAGTGATACTGCTCGGCCTTCGAGCCCGGGCGAACCCACGCGTCGAAGTCCAGTCCGCGCTTCTGGGCGAGGTTCTTGAAGCTCGCGTAGTAGCCGACCGGCGCATCCAGCCACACGTAGAAGTATTTGCCCGGCGCGCCCGGAATTTCGAAGCCGAAATACGGCGCGTCGCGCGAAATATCCCAGTCGGCGAGCTTCGCTTCGCCGGCGTCGCCCAGCCACTCGCGCATCTTGTTGGTCGCTTCCGGCTGGGCGAGGCCGCCCACCCACGCGCGCAGGAAATTCTCGCAGCGCGAATCGGACAGGCGGAAGAAGTAATGCGTCGATGTCTTGCGAATCGGTGTGGCGCCCGACACTACCGAGTACGGTTTGACGAGCTCGGTAGGCTGATAGGTCGAGCCGCACACTTCGCAGCTGTCGCCGTACTGATCTTTCGCGCCGCACTTCGGGCATTCACCCTTGATGAAGCGGTCCGGCAGGAACATTTCCTTGACCGGGTCATACGCCTGTTCGATATCGCGGGCGTCGATCAGACCCGCTTCCTTCAGCGCGAGATAGACGTTCTCACTCAGGACGCGGTTCTCTTCGGAATCGGTCGAATAATAGTTGTCGAACGAGATGCCGAAGCTGTCGAAGTCGCGCTTGTGCTCCTGCCAGACGCGGTCGATCAGCTGCTTCGGCGTCAAACCTTCCAGTTCCGCGCGCAGCATGACCGGCGTGCCGTGTGTGTCGTCGGCGCCCACGTAATAGACCTCGTGCCCGTGCATTCGCAGCGTGCGGACCCAGATGTCCGTCTGGATATATTCAACCAGATGGCCAATATGGATTTGCCCGTTCGCATAAGGAAGGGCCGACGTGACGAGAACCTGGCGGCGGGCCGACGGCGCGCCTGCAGTGAGATCGGTTGCGGGTGCTGACATAAGGATGGTGGGAGCCTGCGGTGGGACGAAAGGTCGATTCTAGCAGGGCAAGCGCCCGCGGGCATGGGCCGCGCGGGCGCGCAGTATGCCGCGCTGCCTCGGGCATTGCGAAAAGCGAGCGCCCAAAAAAAACCGGGGCGATTAACCCCGGAGCAACAACGACAAGAGGAGAATGGTGACGCGGCGGCTTCGCCAGCCACGTACCGTAAAGACAGACAGCGGAATTTCAGGAGAGTTCGAATTTTTTTCGTCCTCGCGAGAGATTTTCCTTGCTGACTTTTTACAGCCTGCTCAGCATCAGGCTGCCGGCCTCCGGATAACCGAATCGGAGACGCAGATCAGCCCGGTGCTGCGAATCTCCGGCCCCAATTCCCCTGCTCAATCGTGCATTGCTGTTATTGCGTGGTGTGCTGAGCCGTGGCGCGCAGATAGATTTCCACGCGACGGTTTGCTGCACGGCCGGCTTCGGTGTTGTTGTCGGCGATCGGTTGGTTCTGGCCCATGCCTTGTGCCGACAAACGCTGCGGCGCGACGCCGCGTTGCGCCAGAAAGCCGGTTACGCTTTGCGCGCGGTTGACCGACAGCGTCTGGTTATAAGCCGGCTGACCCGTGCTGTCCGTGTGGCCGACCACTTGGGCGATCACTTCCGGGTTCTGCTGCAGCGTTTGAGTCAGCTGATCCAGCACCGGCGCGAACGACGGCTTGATCGCATAGCTGTTCGTGTCGAACGTGACGGAGCTCGGAATGTTCAGCTTGAGCGAGCCGTCCGGCTGCTCGGTGATCTGCGTGCCCGTGCCCTTGGTGGCGCCCGACAGCTTGTTGTGAATGGATTGCCAGTTGTAGCCGGTGATGCCGCCCACCGCTGCGCCGACGCCGGCGCCAATCGCCGCGCCCTTGCCGCCGCCGAAAATTGCGCCCAGCGCCGCGCCGGTGCCGGCGCCTACGCCCGTACCCACCGCCGTGTTAGTGCCCTGCTGGCTGGCGCAACCTGCGAGCAGGGAGCCCGAAACGGCGAGAATGGCCAGGCGAGTCGTGATTTTTGCATTCATTTTTGATTCCTTTCGAGTAAAGCGAATGACGCGATAAAGCGCGCGAGTAACGCGCGCGGGTGAAGCGTCCGTGGCGCTAGAGCCTGCGTGGCGAACGTCACGGCACCAGAACAGATTGCTCGACAGTGCGAACAACCCAAAGGGACACGCAAGCCAGGCGGAAAACCCCGCGCGTTCTTCAGTCCCGGTCCGACAATGAAGAAGGGTCTTCCGGCAGCGCTCGACGTGAGCCACTACAATAAAGCCTGGCACGCAGCGATGCGGCCCCACGGCGTCCGCCGGCCCAAAGGGTGCCCGGCACGCCTGGTTTTCGCAATGCTGTCTAACAATTTCTTGCAATTCCGGCGCGTGGCCGAAGCTTCGATTGCGCCGCGCCGCAGGTGTTCCCTTGGAGTGTCAATGAGTATCGATCGGGCTTTGGTCGACGCTGCCCTCGCAGCCGTCACTGACCCCAACACCGGCCGGCCGTATGCCGCAGCCAGGAACATTAAGAACGTAGCCGTGGAGGGTGACACGGTTAACGTCGCGGTGGTACTCGGCTATCCGGCCATGCGCCAGTTCGAGGCCATCCGCAAGCAGTTCGCCGACGCGTTGCAGGCCGTGCCGGGCGTGGCACAGACGCACATTCAGTTGTCGCAGGAAATCGCGGCGCATACGGTGCAGCGCGGCGTGAAACTCTTGCCGAATGTTAAAAATATCGTGGCCGTGGCGTCGGGCAAGGGTGGCGTCGGCAAGAGCACGACCGCCGTTAACCTCGCGCTGGCGCTGGCTAGCGAGGGCGCGTCGGTCGGCATACTCGACGCCGATATCTACGGACCCTCGCTGCCGCTGATGCTGGGCATCGAAGGGCGCCCCGAATCGCCGGACGAAAAGACCATGAACCCGATGACGGGCCACGGTCTGCAGGCCAACTCCATCGGCTTTCTGATCGAGCAGGACAACCCGATGGTGTGGCGCGGCCCGATGGCCACGTCGGCGCTCGAACAGCTGCTGCGGCAGACCAACTGGCGCGATCTCGATTACCTGATCGTCGATATGCCGCCGGGCACCGGGGACATCCAGTTGACGCTCTCGCAGCGCGTGCCCGTGACCGGCGCGGTGATCGTCACCACGCCGCAGGACATTGCTCTGCTCGACGCCCGCAAGGGCCTGAAAATGTTCGAGAAAGTCGGCATCCCGATTCTCGGCATCGTCGAGAATATGGCCATGCATATCTGCTCGAATTGTGGCCATGAAGAGCATATCTTCGGCTCGGGAGGCGGCGAGCGCATGGGCAAGGAATATGGCGTCGACGTGCTCGGCAGCCTGCCGCTCGACATTGCGATCCGCGAGCAGGCCGACTCCGGCCGGCCTACTGTAGTGGCCGATCCGCAAGGGCGCATTGCGGAGATTTACCGCACGATCGCGCGCAAGGTCGCGGTTCACATCGCCGAGCGCGCCCGCGACATGACCTCCAGGTTTCCCAACATCGTCGTGCAGAACACCTGACGAGCCCTTCAAACGACGGGCGAAAGGGGGCCGGGGGCGTCTATTCGCGCCTGGTCTCGCGGTATCATGTCGACTTCACAGGTTCGGCTCGGCAACCGCAGGGGCGGCCGCCAGCCGGCACGAGGATCGCATGGGAAAACGAATCGACTGGCAGGCGGTGCATGCTTTCATCGTCCTGACTGCCAGCAGTATGCTGTTATGCGGGTGCAGCGCTTTCCTGAGACCACAGGAGAAGCGCGCCGACGCGCAGTTGCTGCCCACCGTGGGCAATCAGGCGCGCGGCCTCGTTACGTTCATCGAGCGCTCGGACGGCGTGCAGGTTACCTACAATCTCGCGGGCTTGCCGCCTAACAGCGATCACGCGCTTCAGGTTCACGAGCGCGGCGACTGCAACGCAACCGACGGTTCCAGTGCCGGCCAGGTGTTCTCGCCGGCTGCCGAGCGTCTGAAGGCGGGTGCGCGCGTCGAAGGCGATCTCGGCAACATTCATGCGGACGCGAACGGCGTGGCAACCGGCTTCATCGTCGCCCCGGACGTCTCGCTCGACGGTATCCGTTCGGTTCTGCAACGCGCGGTGCTGCTGCATCACGACGCAACCGATCCCTACGCGTATCCGCAGCATGGCGCGGGTCCCGCACTCGCTTGCGGTTTGATCCGCCAATGACGGATCACCGCCTGGTTGCCCTGTTGCCCCTGCCTGTGGCCCGGCCTGAAGCTGCTGAAATGTGGACGAAAGCGGCCCAAAGCAGACCCCGGCGGCTCGCTGCCGCTCATCAGTGGCGCGCATGTGCGGCAGCATCCTCCTGATCGCGTAAAATAAGCGCCTTTCGCCGCGGCGGCCGGCGTCATCGCCAATACGGCCCCGGGGCAGCTTCTTGCGGAGCGCACCGGCGAAACCCGGCCCTGAAAGTGGGACAACCGGCCGCAACGTGCCCGGCACGCGCCGGGTTGTTATCCGTCACACACCTGTTATTCACGTCGAGCAGCGTTCACCTATGACCATCAAATCCGACAAGTGGATCCGGCGCATGGCCGAGTCGCACAAAATGATCGAGCCGTTCGTGCCCGATCAGGTTCGCGTCTCCGAAGACGGCCGGAAGATCGTCAGTTACGGCACATCGAGCTACGGCTACGACATTCGCTGCGCCGACGAATTCAAGATCTTCACGAACATCAACTCGACCATTGTCGATCCAAAAAATTTCGATGAGAAATCGTTCGTGGACTTCAAAGGCGACGTCTGCATCATCCCGCCTAATTCGTTCGCGCTCGCCCGCACCGTCGAGTACTTCCGCATTCCGCGCTCGGTACTGACCGTGTGTCTCGGCAAATCCACTTACGCGCGCTGCGGCATCATCGTGAACGTCACGCCGTTCGAGCCGGAATGGGAAGGTCACGTCACGCTCGAATTCTCGAATACGACACCTTTGCCTGCGAAAATCTATGCGAACGAAGGCGTCGCCCAGGTGCTGTTTTTCGAAAGCGACGAGATTTGTGAAACGTCGTACGCGGATCGCGGCGGCAAATATCAAGGTCAGCACGGGGTCACGTTGCCGAAGACGTGACGTCGGCGGCGCATTGACCCACCAGGTACACAGGGTGACCGCTGCAATCTATCCAGTGCAGCGGTCGTTCTTTTTGGAGAATCGCCCATGAAGTTCCGTTTTCCCGTCGTCATCATCGACGAAGATTTCCGCTCCGAGAACATCTCGGGTTCCGGCATCCGGGCTTTGGCCGAAGCAATCGAGAAAGAAGGCGCGGAAGTGCTCGGGTTGACGAGCTACGGCGATCTGACTTCGTTCGCGCAGCAGTCGAGCCGCGCGTCGTGCTTCATCCTTTCGATCGACGACGACGAGCTGCTGCCCTACGTCGAAAACGTCGTGGTTGAAGGAGAAACGCCGGAACTCGCGGCGGCCATCGTCGCGCTGCGCGCGTTCGTGACGGAAGTGCGCCGCCGCAACGCGGACATTCCGATCTTCCTGTACGGCGAAACGCGTACGTCTCGCCACTTGCCGAACGACATCCTGCGCGAACTGCACGGCTTCATCCATATGTTCGAGGACACGCCGGAGTTCGTCGCGCGCCATATCATCCGCGAGACCAAGGTTTATCTGGACTCGCTCGCGCCGCCGTTCTTCAAGGAGCTGGTGCAGTACGCGGACGAAGGCTCGTACTCGTGGCACTGTCCCGGCCACTCCGGGGGCGTTGCGTTTCTGAAGAGCCCGCTCGGCCAGATGTTCCATCAGTTCTTCGGCGAAAACATGCTGCGCGCGGACGTCTGCAACGCCGTGGACGAACTCGGGCAACTGCTCGATCACACCGGCCCCGTTGCGGCTTCGGAGCGCAACGCGGCGCGCATCTTCAGCGCAGACCATGTGTTCTTCGTGACCAACGGCACGTCGACCTCGAACAAGATCGTCTGGCACGGCACGGTCGCGCCGGGCGATATCGTGCTGGTCGACCGCAACTGCCACAAGTCGATCCTTCACGCGATCACGATGACCGGCGCGATTCCGGTGTTCCTCACGCCGACGCGCAACAACTTCGGCATCATCGGCCCGATTCCGCGGTCGGAATTCGAGCCGGAAAACATCCGCAGAAAGATCGAGGCGAATCCGTTCGCACGCGAAGCGCTGGCGAAAAATCCCGACCTGAAGCCGCGCATTCTGACGATCACGCAAAGCACGTATGACGGCGTGATTTACAACGTCGAGATGATCAAGGAAATGTTGGGCGAGTGGCTGGACACGCTTCACTTCGACGAAGCGTGGCTGCCGCATGCCGAATTCCACGAGTTCTATCAGGACATGCATGCGATCGGCGCGGGCCGCCCGCGCATCGGCGCAATGGTCTTTGCCACGCACTCCACGCACAAGCTGCTGGCCGGCATTTCGCAGGCGTCGCAGATCGTCGTGCAGGATTCGAAGAACAGCCGCTTCGACAAGCACCGCTTCAACGAGGCGTATCTGATGCATACGTCGACGAGCCCGCAATACGCGATCATCGCGTCGTGCGACGTGGCGGCGGCCATGATGGAAGCGCCCGGCGGCACCGCTCTCGTCGAAGAGTCGATTGCGGAAGCGCTGGACTTCCGCCGCGCGATGACCAAGGTCGATACGGAATACGGCGACGACTGGTTCTTCAAGGTCTGGGGCCCGGACCAGTTCGCCGACGAAGGCATCGGTTCGCGCGAAGACTGGATGCTTCGCCCGAACGATTCGTGGCACGGTTTCGGACCGCTTGCCGAAGGCTTCAACATGCTCGATCCGATCAAGGCGACCATCGTCACGCCGGGTCTGGACATGGACGGCGGTTTCGGTGAGACGGGCATTCCGGCCGCGATCGTGACGAAGTACCTCGCCGAGCACGGCATCATCGTCGAGAAGACCGGGCTGTATTCGTTCTTCATCATGTTCACGATCGGCATCACGAAGGGCCGCTGGAATTCGATGGTGACCGAGCTCCAGCAGTTCAAGGACGACTACGACAACAACCAGCCGCTATGGCGCGTGTTGCCGGACTTCGTCGCGCTGCATCCGACTTATGAGCGTGTCGGTTTGCGCGACCTGTGCCAGCAGATCCACAGCGTCTACCGCGCGAACGACATTGCGCGTCTCACGACCGAGATGTACCTGTCGAGCATGGAGCCGGCGATGAAGCCGTCCGACGCGTTCGCGAAACTCGCGCACCGTGAGATCGACCGCGTACCCATCGACGAACTTGAAGGCCGCGTCACGTCGATTCTGTTGACGCCGTACCCGCCGGGCATTCCGCTGCTGATTCCGGGCGAGCGCTTTAACAAGACCATCGTCAACTATCTGCGATTCGCGCGGGAATTCAACGAGCGTTTCCCGGGTTTCCACACGGACATTCACGGACTCGTCGGCGAGATGATCAACGGACGCATCGAATATTTCGTCGATTGCGTGCGCGTCTGACAATGCGCTTCATGACGTTCCTCGGAAGCAACCGAGGCCGGCGACGCGAGTCGCGTGCGCCGGCTTGGGTGCTAGCTGCACAGGGCGCGCTGATGCGCACGTTGACATGCGCGCTGCTGCTCGGCGTCGCGCCGCTCGCCGCGCGTGCGGAAGTCGCCGCAGCCGATCCGATCGATGCGGCGATGCGCACGTGTCTGGCGCGCAGCGATATGTCGTCAACGATGGGGCAGGTGCAGTGCATGGAAACTGCGCGCATCGGCTGGAAGACCGCTATGGACAACGCATGGCAGCAGTTGCAGCCGGAGTTGCCGCCGGCGCGGCGCAAGCAGTGGCAAAAGAGTCAGGCAAGCTGGCAGGCTTCGCGCGATGCCGAAACGCAACTGCTCGCGGCGGTATTCGCCACCACGCGCGGCACGATGTACGTGCTTGCCGAAGCCGATATGCAATTGCAGCCGGTGCGTGACCGGGCCCTCGCGCTGCGCAGCGCGGTAGCGAAGGCGAGTGCGGGTGGCGGCGATCCTCCGGGCCGTCTGCGCGCTTGTCGTGCGGACGCGCGCTGCGAACACGCGATGTTCGACCTGAATCGCTACTATCGCCGTCTGCAGGCAAAGATGCCGGCGCGCTCGCGTCCCACGCTGACGCGCGCACAAAAGGCGTGGACCGCGTACCTGAATGCGACGACGCCGGTCGTCGACGAGCGCGGCCGCATCGACGTCATTGGTGCGCGTGTGGCGACGCTCAAGCGTTTGTCGGAAACAGTCGGCAACGACTAGACCTGCGAGCAGACAGGCGCTGCTTCATCGGGACGCTCAGGTTAGCACGTAGCTTTCGGCTTGCGGGTCGGGCAGCGCGACCGCGGGTTCGCCGCGCATATCGCGCAGTGCGTCTTCAATGATGAAAGACATGGTACTCAGCGCAAGGTCGTTGTCGTCGGTGCCGAACGGCTCCTCGATTTGCGACGCGATCGCTTCGTGCGCCATGAACGTGTACGCGACGAACACCGCGAACACCGGCGTGAAAATGCCAATGCTGTCGACGAGTCCAAACGGCAACGACGCGCAGAAAAAGTACACCGTGCGGTGAATCATCACCGAATAGGCAAACGGCAACGGCGTCGACGCGATGCGCTCGCACCCGCCGATCACATCCGACAAGCCATTCAGATTCCGGTCGAACGCTAGTACGGCCATCGGATCAATTGAGCCCTTTTGCGCCTCGCGCTGCACCCATTCGCCAAGAACCAGCATCAACGTTGCCGGTTTGTAGCGCGATGTCATAACGCGTTCGAACAGCGCAGGCGGCAGGCGTGCGGCGAGGTCCTCGCGCGGATCGCTCCTGCGAAGCTGATGGCGCAGTGCATGCGGCAACGCGCCCAACGCGGCGCAAAACTCGGCCAGGTTTTCTTCCGGCAACTGCGTCGTTCGCAAGGTGAGCGCCTGGCGAGTAAGTGAACGCGCGTCGTTCAACAATTGGCCCCAAAGCTTGCGCGCTTCCCACCAGCGGTCATAGCTGGCGTTGTTTCGAAAGCCGAGAAACACCGCGAGAGCGATGCCGACGAGCGAAAACGGCGCAGTCGTGTTGAGGTTCAGCGTGATGGGCAGCAGATGATCGTGCGCTGCGACCGCAACGACCGAGATCGCGAAAATCAGGAAGAGCCGGGGAAGCAACTGCGGAAGCACCGAGCCGCGCCAGGCGAGCAGCATGCGGAACCAATGGAGATGCGGACGGATGATCATCGGTGTGCTTTGCCGTGAGCGATGGAGTTTCTATTATCGCTTGTTGTTCGAGTCGCGCCATTGAAGCGCGTACTCGCACAGGCAATGCTTCAGTCCGCATTCCAGAAGTCGGGCGAAGGCCACGGCATACCGTGACCTTCAGACGGACATCAATCGGACATCAATCCGGCATCAATCCCGCGCCGATGAAGCCGCGCCGTGACTGAGCCAGTCGAGCACTGCGGTGGCGTCGTCGTCGGCGCCTTGACGTGCTTTCGCCACCGTCTCCGCAACGTCTGCGCTCGGCACTGCGCGGCGAATTGCCACGCCGACCGCGAGAATGTCGATCATCACCAGATGCAGAATTCGCGAAATCATCGAGAGTTGCGACTCGCGAATTTCAATGTGATCGGTTTCGAGCGCGACCGTCGCGCGCTTGGCAAGCGGCGTGTTGCTCGACGTAATCGCGATCACCTTCGCGCCTGCCTGCATTGCGACGTCGAGCACGCGCAGCAGCTCGGGCGCGCGGCCCGACTTCGACACGGCGACGATCACGTCGCCCTTGCCGAGCAACGCAGCAGAAGCGGCCTGCATATACAGATCGCCGTATGCAATGGTCGGAATGCCGAAGCGGAAGAACTTGTAGTGCGCGTCCTGCGCGACGATGTTCGAATTGCCGAGTCCATAGAACTCGATGCGCCGCGCGCCGTTCAACAGATCGATCGCGCGTTCGACCTGGTCGAAGTTCAGATGCTCGCGCAATTGCAGAATGGCCGACACGGTGTTGTCGAGGACCTTCGCGCCGAAGTCCGTTGCCGTATCGCCGAGATGCACCTGGCTGTGGCTCACCGGAATGGTGCCGGTCAAGCCCGTCGCAAGCTTCAGCTTGAAGTCCGACAAGCCCTGACAACCAAGCGAGCGGCAGAAGCGGATCACGGTCGGCTGACTGACGTCGGCCTTGCGGGCAATGTCGACAATCGGGTCGTTGATGATCGAGCGCGGATGGTTCAGCGCGAGATCGGCGACGCGGCGCTCGGCCGGCGTCAGCGCGTCGCGCATCTGCCGGATCCGTTCGAATACCGCCGACGAACTGCCGCCCGCGCGATTCGACAACTGCTCGGCGAGGATCGCGGACACGCCGAGAAACGCCGGATATTCCGCGGTGATCACGTAAGTCGGCACGTTTTTCAAATACGCCTCGAAGCGGCCTTTCGCCTCGAAGCGTTTGCGAAACGACGAGCGCGCGAAGAACTCTCCGAGCCGCGGGACGACCCCGCCGCCGATATAGATGCCGCCGAGCGCGCCGAGCGTCACCGCGATATTGCCCGCAAACGTGCCGAGTATGCCGCAGAACACGTCGATGGATTCAGCCGCAAGCGGCTCGCCTTCCAACGCGCGTTTGACGATCTCGACGGTGTCGACGTTTGCCGCTACGCGCTTCTTGTCGCGGCCCGCCAGCGCACGGTAAATGACTTCGATGCCGGGCCCCGCGGCCACGCGTTCGAACGACACATGCGACCATTTCTTGCGCGCGTACTGCAGCACGATGTCTTCGCGCTCGTCGGCCGGCGCGAATGTGGCGTGACCGCCTTCGCTGCCGAGCGCGATCCAGCGGTCGTCGGCAGGAATCAGGCCCGACACGCCCATGCCGGTGCCCGGACCGAGCAGGCCGATCACGCTGTTCGGACGGCGCGTGCCGCCGCCGACCTGCACGCGTTGCGCATCCGTCAGGCCGGGCAGGGCCATGGCGAGCGCGGTGAAGTCGTTCACGACGAGCAGCGTGTCGAAACCGAGGGCACGGCGCGTGGCTTCGATCGAAAAGCTCCAGTCGTGATTCGTCATGCTGACCTGATCGCCGTCGACCGGGTTCGCAATCGCGATCGCCGCGTGATTCACGCGGCCGATCTTCGTGTCCTTCAGGTACTTCTTGATAACTTCAGCGACGCCGGGGTAATCCGCGCACGGGTAGACGTGCACCGAGCCGATCTCGCCCGGTCCGGTTTCCAGCGCAAAGCGCGCATTCGTGCCGCCGATGTCGGCCAGCAGCCTCGGTCCATCGGCGTGCTGGCCCGCGCCCGGAACAGCCTTAGTTTGCACACCAGTAGACATCGAGTCTCACTCCCTTGTCGTTCGCCAACTGCGAGATGGCATTTTTTTGTAGCGAAGATGCGGCGGCGTTCAGCACGTCCATCTTGCGCGGTCCGGCAATCAGCAAAAACAGATGCTTCACTTCCTTGAGCGCGGAGAGCGACCAGCTCACGCGTGCATGCGGCGCGCTGCCGGGATGCACGGCGACGAAGCGCTCAGTCGTGCTGATGGCGTGATCCCATTCAGGCGCATCGGCGAAGATCGACGCGGTGTGGCCGTCTTCGCCCATGCCGAGGATCGCGACGTCGGGCACGCTGGCGAAACGCGCGTCGGCGTTCAGCGCGGCGACATGCGCGTGCAGATCCTGCGAGGTGTCGACGAGCGGCCAGAACGTCGCGTTCCTCGCGGCGTTCTGCAGCAACGTGGCGTGCACCAGTTGCGAGTTGCTCGCGCTGTCCGTCTCGGGCACCCAGCGATCGTCGACCAGTGTCACCGCAATGTGCGGCCAGTCGAAGCTTTGAGTGGATAACGTCTGCAGGAAAGGGCGCGGACTGCTGCCGCCAGACACGGCGAGCAGGGCCGGGCGCACGCCGGCTGTGGACGTACCGGCTGTGGACGCGCCGGATATACCGGCGTCTGACGTCGCCGTCTGTGCGGCCAGCGATGCATGCAACGCGTCGCCTACGGCCTTCGCCAACGCGTCGGATTGGGCGCGTTGATCGTCGAAAGCGTGAAGCTCGATCACTTCTCCTCCGTGCTGCTTTTTTGTTAGAGCTGCGAAAATCCGCCGCGAATCAGTTCTCTTCTTCGAGCCAGCAGGTACCGTGCTGCGCAAGCATCGCGCTCGCGGCGGCAGGACCCCATGTGCCCGCAGCATAAGGCTTCGGCGGTTTGTTCGAAGCCTTCCATTCGTTCAGAATCGGTTCGACCCAGCGCCACGCGGCTTCCTGTTCGTCGCGCCGCACGAAGAGTGCGAGACGGCCGTTGATCACGTCGAGCAAGAGGCGTTGGTACGCTTCCATCTGCCCTTCGCGAAAGAACTGGTCGAACGCGAGATCCAGGTGGACGCTTGCGAGATTCATGCCTTCGCCGGGCTGCTTCGCAAGGCAGTACAGACGAATCGATTCGTTCGGCTGCAAGCGGATCACCAGACGATTGGCGCCTGCGCGCAACGCCGAAGCACCCAACGCCGAATGCGGCACCGCGCGGAAATTTACGACGATTTCCGCGACGCGGTCCGCAAGCCTTTTGCCCGTGCGCAGGAAAAAGGGCACGCCGGCCCAACGCCAGTTTTCTATCTCGACCTTCAACGCGACGAAGGTTTCGGTCGTGCTGTTCGGCTTCACGCCAGGTTCCGTCGCATAGGCGGGGACCGCGTTACCGCGAATTCCGCCGGCATGATACTGACCGCGCACCGCGACCTTGCCGATGTTCAGCGGATCGATTGGCTTCAACGCGCGCAGCACGCGCAGCTTTTCGTCGCGCACCGAGTCGGAGTCCATCGAATGCGGCGGTTCCATTGCGACGATCGACAGCAATTGCAGCAAATGGTTTTGCACCATGTCGCGCAGTGCGCCGGTATTGTCGTAGAAATCGCCTCGCGCCTCGACACCGAGTTCTTCTGCGATTGTGATCTGAATGCTTTCCACCCACTCGCGGCGCCACAGCGGCTCGAACAGCGCATTGCCGAAGCGCAGCGCCAGCAGGTTCTGCACGGGTTCTTTGCCGAGGTAGTGGTCGATACGGTAGATCTGTTCTTCAGCGAAGATTTCGCCGACCGCATCGTTAATTGCATTCGACGACTTGAGGTCGTAGCCGAGCGGCTTTTCCAGCACGATGCGCGCGTTTTCGTTAAGGCCCACCGACGCGAGCGCGCGGCAGATCGGCACGAACAGCGACGGACCGGTAGCCAGATAAAACACGCGAATGCCAGGCAGGTCTTTCACCGCATCGCGCAGCAGCGCGAAGTCTTCCGGATTGCCCAGGTCGATCTTCACGAACTCGATGCGTCCGAGAAAGCTGGACCATGCCGTTTCGTCGACACCGTTCTTCGACACATGCGGCTTGACGTGCTCGTTGACCCACTGGATGTACTCGCCGCGATCCGCAGCATGGCGCGCGACCGCGACGATCTTGCCGCTGTCGGCCAGCATGCCACCCGCACGGTGCGCTTCAAACAGTGCGGGGAGAATCTTGCGCATCGACAGATCGCCGGTTCCGCCGAAGAGAACGAAGGTGAAGCTTGAATCGGTTTGCATGAGTCTCCGTCGATGTCCTGGGGCCGCCGCGCTGACCGTTCACTGCCGTGAAAAGGGCGACCGTAGTCCGATAAAATATTTTTTGACACTGAATTGTAGTTTAACTACAATCCAAATCAAGAGGTAGCGCTAATTCGATGAAAAAAGCGTGCGCTGTCAGGTCAGTTGCACGTTTTCGCGAATCGGCAGGCGTCCCCTGCATGTTAACGGACATTGCGTGCCGGCATAGGCCAGCCTGTCCCGGCAGCCGTTACGGAAAGCCGGGCAGTGCAGGGCCGGCAAGCAGATTCCTCGGTTGACGTGCAAGGCACCTCGAGTCTGCCGCGCGAAGCGGGCAGGCAAAAATCAAAAGAGGAGACAGTCAGTTGCATCCCGAACCACTCATCTCTTGAGCTTCCAGCGGCCGGACATCGGTCCGCCGGCACATGCCTCGCGCATGCGCCCGACCGTGCTCGATCGCCCAGTGTTTTGCCTGTTTGAACCAACCACAGCACCCTGGCGACATCAGGGGCCATTTGTTTTTTGTTCAGGTGTCTGGAGGAGATAAGCAATGAAATTTCGCGCGATCATGGGCGCTTTGTGCGCCGCAGGTCTGATGTGTGGCGTCTCGGCCGTGCAAGCTGCCGAGTCGGTCGAAGTGTTGCACTGGTGGACTTCGGGCGGTGAATCGAAAGCCGTCGGCGTCCTCAAGGACGACATGACGAAGCAGGGTTACACGTGGAAGGACTTTGCGGTTGCAGGTGGCGCGGGCGCGGCTGCCATGACGGCACTCAAGACGCAGGTGATCTCGGGCAATGCACCGAGCGCTGCGCAGATCAAGGGCCCGCTGATTCAGGATTGGGCTTCGCAAGGCGTGCTGGTGCCGATCGACTCCGTCGCCGGCGACTGGAAGAAGAATCTGCCGCCGGAAATCGACAAGATCATGCACGCGGACGGTCACTACGTCGCTGCGCCGTTCTCGGTGCATCGCGTGAACTGGCTGTACATCAACAAGGCAGCGCTCGACAAGGCCGGCGGCAAGGTGCCGACCACGTGGCCTGAGTTCTTCGCGGTGGCCGACAAGATGAAGGCCGCTGGCATCCAGCCGATCGCGATGGGCGGCCAGCCGTGGCAAGACTTGACGCTGTGGGAAGACGTGGTTCTGTCGCAAGGCGCGGACTTCTACAAGAAGGCGCTGGTCGACCTCGACGAAAAGACGCTGACTTCGGACAAGATGGTCGGCGTGTTCGACACGGTCCGCAAGATCCAGGGTTACTTCGACGCGGGCCGCACGGGCCGTGACTGGAACCTGGCTACGGCAATGGTCATCAACGGCAAGGCCGGCATGCAGTTCATGGGCGACTGGGCGAAGGGCGAATTCGCCAACGCCGGCAAGAAGTCGGGCTCGGACTACGTGTGCGCGGCAGTGCCGGGCACGGAAAAGGCTTACACGTTCAACGTCGACTCGTTCGTGTTCTTCCAGCAGAAAGGCCAGAAGGCAGCAACGCCGGGCCAACTGGCGCTCGCGAAGACCATCATGTCGCCGGAGTTCCAGGAACAGTTCAGCCTGAACAAGGGTTCGATTCCGGTTCGTCTGGGCGTGTCGATGGCGAAGTTCGACGACTGCGCGAAGAAGTCGTACGCGGATGAACAGGTCGCGATCAAGTCGGGCGGCTATGTGCCGTCGCTCGCACACGGCATGGCTCAACCCGATGCAGCAGCCGGCGCGATCTCCGACGTTGTTACGAAGTTCATGAACTCGCAGCAGGATTCGAAGAGCGCAGTTGCGGCGCTCGCGAAGGCAGCGAAGACCAAGTAAGTGAAGTAGCGAAGCGGCGCGTCCGGGATCGGACGCGCCGCTTCGCGCCGCTGATGGTGCCGGTTCGCGTCGCGCGATGTGCGCTTTGCCCGATGCAGGCCCCGATGCAAGCGGCTTCACCCTGGGTTTCATAGAGTCACACCTATGCCGTTGCGGCTTCGCGTTTGTCACGTTCTCACGTTGCCGGTTGGCCGTGTGTGTCGACGTGAGTGGCCAGACGGTACAGTTTCAGCAGGAGTCGAGTAGTGACTGCTTCTATCAGCGGAAACGGGAAAACGGCCAGCGCCGCCCGCCGCGTGTCGCCCATGGCGGCCCTTGCCGATCGCTGGATCCCGAAGCTGGTGCTCGCACCCAGCGTCGTGATCAGTCTGGTATTCGTCTATGGTTTCATCGCCATCACAGGCTATCTGTCGCTGTCCAATTCGCGGCTGATGCCTCGTTATGAATTTGTCGGTCTCGACCGCTATCGCGAACTGTTCGATAACGACGTCTTCTGGACGTCTGCAGCCAATCTCGGCTGGTTCGGCATTCCGTTCATCGGCATCTGTATCGGCCTCGGTCTCTTCCTCGCGATCCTGCTCGATCAGCAGATCCGCAATGAAGGCGCGCTGCGCGCTGTGTTTCTTTATCCGATGGCGTTGTCGTTCATCGTGACCGGCACGGCGTGGCAATGGATCATGACGCCGAGCATCGGCCTCGAAAAGGTTTTCCACGACTGGGGCTGGACAAGCTTTTCCTTCAGTTGGCTCGGCGACCCCGACAAGGCGATTTTCTGCGTCGTTATCGCGGCGGTGTGGCAGTCCACCGGCTTCGTGATGGCGCTGTTCCTTGCCGGCTTGCGCGGTGTCGACGGTGAAATCTTCAAGGCCGCGCAGATGGACGGCGCGAATCTGCCCACCATCTACCGCAAGATTGTGATTCCGAGCATGCGTCCGGTGTTCTTTTCGGTGCTGCTGATTCTCTGCCATATCACGATCAAGACGTTCGACCTGGTCGTCGCTTTGACGGCGGGCGGTCCTGGCACGTCGTCGTCGCTGCCGGCCATTTTCATGTACACGTTTTCGTTCAATCGCGGGCAGCTCGGCGTCGGCGCGGCATCGTCGATGATGATGCTCGCAACCGTCGTGGCCGTGCTCGTGCCGCTCATGTATCTGGAATCGAGGAGCACCCGCAATGCAGCCTAAGATGACGATCAGCCGTGCCGTCATTTACGCGGCTCTGGTCCTGTTTGCCCTGTACTTCCTGTTTCCGCTGTACGTGATGCTGTCGACGTCGTTCAAGGACATCGACCAGTTGCGCACCGGCAACCTGCTTACGCCGCCTTCGCACTGGACCGTGGATCCCTGGATCAAGGCATGGAGCGGTGCGTGTACCGGCGTGCGTTGCGACGGCATGCAGCCGTTCTTCATGAACTCGGTGCGCATGGTGATTCCGGCCGTGCTGATCTCGTCGATCATCGGCGCGTTCAACGGTTATGTGCTCACGCACTGGCGTTTTCGCGGCGCCGATCCGATCTTCACGATGCTGCTGGTCGGCTGCTTCATTCCGTTTCAGGCGATCCTTTTGCCGATGGCGCGTTTCGAAGGCTTTCTCGGCCTTTCTAACACCACGACCGGTCTGGTGGTCGTGCACGTGATCTACGGCATCGCGTTCACTACCATGTTCTTCCGCAACTTCTACGTCAGCATTCCGGCTGAACTCGTGAAGGCGGCGCGCATCGACGGCGCGGGTTTCTTCACGATCTTCACGAAGATCCTGCTGCCGGTCTCGCTGCCGATTTTCATGGTGTGCCTGATCTGGCAATTCACGCAGATCTGGAATGACTTCCTGTTCGGGATTGTGTTCTCCGGCGTCGATTCCATGCCGATCACGGTGGCGCTGAACAACCTCGTGAACACCTCGACCGGCGTGAAGGAATACAACGTGGACATGGCCGGCGCGATCATTGCCGCGTTGCCGACCTTGCTGGTCTACATCGTCGCCGGGCGCTATTTCGTGCGCGGCCTGACGGCAGGCGCGGTGAAGGGTTGAACCCAGGCTAGACCATCCGAGCGCGGCGGCCGCTTCGTGCATGAAAGGCACCCAGCACCGCCGTCACCGACAAGACGTTTTCAAGCAGTACCAGAGACAAGAGGATTCACAGCATGGCAAGCCTTTCCATCCGTGACGTGTACAAGACTTACCCGAACGGGGTGCCGGTTCTGAAGGGTGTCAACATCGACATCGAAGACGGCCAGTTCCTGATTCTCGTCGGCGGCTCGGGCTGCGGTAAGTCGACGCTGCTCAACATGATCGCCGGTCTCGAAACCGTGACCAAGGGCGAGATTCAGATCGACGGCAAGACCGTGAACAACCTGTCGCCGAAAGATCGCGACATCGCGATGGTGTTCCAGTCGTACGCGCTGTATCCGTCCATGACGGTGCGCGAGAACATCTCGTTCGGCCTGAACATTCGCAAGGTGCCGAAGCAGGAGCAGGCGCAGATCGTCGATCGTGTGTCGAACACGCTGCAGATCACGCACCTGCTGGATCGCAAGCCCGGCCAGCTGTCCGGCGGCCAGCGTCAGCGCGTGGCAATGGGCCGTGCTCTCGCGCGTGACCCTGTGATGTTCCTGTTCGACGAACCGCTGTCGAACCTCGACGCCAAGTTGCGTATCGAGATGCGCTCGGAGATCAAGCTGCTGCATCAGCGTCTCGGCACGACGATCGTCTACGTGACCCACGATCAGATCGAAGCAATGACGCTCGGCGATCGCATCGCGGTGATGAAGGACGGCATCGTGCAGCAGTTCGGTGCCCCGCAGGAAATCTACGACTCGCCGTCGAACCTGTTCGTGGCGGGCTTTATCGGCGCGCCGCCGATGAACTTCATCCAGGGCAAGCTCGTCGAGCAGGGCGCGGGCGTCGGCATCGAACTGGATACGGGCGTCACTCGCACGGCGCTGAACCTGCCGTTCGATTCGGCGAAGGTCAAGTCGCACGTCGGACGTGAAGTGATTCTCGGCCTGCGCCCGGAGCGCATCACCGATGCGCGCGGTGCGCACGGCGACCACGCCCGGCTGCAACAGATCGAAGTGAAGGTCGATGTGATCGAGCCGACCGGTCCGGACACGCTCGTCTTCGCGCAGGTCAACGGCAAGCGCGTGGTGAGCCGCGTGCACCCGGCTTCGAACCCGCAGCCGTTGACGAACACGACGCTGCTGTTCGATACGTCGAAGGCGGTGTTGTTCGATCCGTCGAATGAAGAGCGGATCGCCTGAGCCGGATCTGACCGCTGCTGTTGGTCTGCATGAAAAAAGCCCCTTGTGTCGCCAGACGCAAGGGGCTTTTCGCTGAAGGGCGTCAAGCGTCCGGTATGCGCAGATCCGGGTTGTTGCGCACGAGCTCCGTCACCCATTCGGTAAATGCGCGCAGCCGCGAACTCAGATTGCGGCGATGCGCGTAAAGGATCGACAGCGGTGTGCTGGGGCTCGTGTAGTTCGTGAGGATTTCCTTCAGCACGCCACGCTCGATGAGATGCGCGACCATGAAGCGCGACGGCTGGATAATGCCGTGGCCGAGCGCACCCGCGCGAATGTAGACCGAGCCGTCGTTCACCGCGAGCACGCTTTTCATCGCGACCTTGACGATCTCACCGTTCACTTCGTATTCGAACGGAAACGTCTTGCCGGTTCGGGCCGACACATAGTTGACTGCGTGGTGTCCACTCAACTCATCGAGCGTGGTCGGCGTGCCGTGTTTGTCCAGATACGCGGGCGACGCGCACGTGACGATGCGCGCCTGGCCGATACGCCGCGCGACGAGACTGGACTCTTCCGGCGTGCCCATGCGAATGACGCAATCTACGGCGTCCTGTATCAGGTCGATGTTGCGGTCGGCCAGACCGAGCCGCACGTCGATTTCGGGGTAGCGCTGGTAGAAATCGTCGAGCGCGGGCAAAAGCAGCGCACGGGCGAGCGTGCCGGACGTATCGACGCGAATCGTGCCCACCGGATTCTCGCGCTTGTTCGACAGCGACGACTCCGCGTCGGCGACTTCGGCCAGAATGCGCACGCAACGGTCGTAGAAGAGCGCGCCGTCTTCGGTAACGCTCACCTGGCGCGTCGAGCGGTTCAACAGCCGTACGCCGACGTGTTCTTCCAGCGCCTGAATCGTCCGGCTGACTTTGGCGCGCGGCAGGTCGAGCGATTCGGATACTTTGGTGAAGCTGTTCGCTTCCACCACACGCGTAAATATCTCCATCGCTTCGAAACGGTCCATGTTTGGCCTTGTGAGTGATTGGCGGAAATAGGTTCGACGTGAAGTGTATAGGCTCGAATTAATATTGTCCGCATCGGGTGTGGCGGGCGGCAGCTAGAGTCTTCGTAGGACGCGCTGCCCCGGAACAGCCGGCACGGCGCCGAATACGGCTGAGGCGGCCGTGCGGCTAGTTCGGCCTGATCCGGCTACTGCGGCTAATGCGGCAATCGCACGTTGAACCGGAAGGTTGCGAGCCGCGACAGCAGAATGAACGCAGTGGCGATCAGCACGCTGTACACGGTGTCGAAATTCACATAATCCAGCAGCACATACAGCCAGCAGCCGACGAAAGCGCATGTCGCGTACGGCCGCGAGTCGCGCAGGATCAACGGCACTTCGTTGCACAGCACGTCGCGGATCACGCCGCCGAACACGCCCGTCGCCACGCCCATCAGCACGGACGTGAACCACGGCATCTGGGCGTCGTGCGCGATCGAGGTCCCCGCAATGCTGAAAAGCCCGAGGCCGATCGCGTCGGCCACCAGCAGCACGCGCTCGGACAGCAGGCGCGAGGTGGCTTTCAGCAGTGTGGGGGCGAACAGCGACATCGCGAAGATCGCGATCAGATATTCCTGATGTTCGACCCAGTAGAACGGACGGCGCTCGAGCAGGACGTCGCGCAGTGTGCCGCCTCCAAAGGCGGTGGCGATTGCGACGAGAAAGGCGCCCACGGCGTCGAGCCGACGGGTTTTGGCCTCGATAAAACCGGAAATGGCGTACGCGAAAATCGCCAGCGCCTCCATGAAGGTCAGCGCGAGCGTCAGCCTGGGATGGATCACCGTGGCTCCGCCGAAGCTCTTGCGTGAGCCGGCACAGCGCCCGGCTGCAGCAGCACGACCACAGCGCCTGCGCCGCCGTCATGCGGACGCGCCTGGCAAAACGCGATCACTTCGCTCTTCTGCACGAGCCACGCGCGCACTTTGCCCTTGAGCACGGGTTCCTTGCCGATCGAGCCCAAACCCTTGCCGTGGATCACGCGCAGGCAGCGCAAGCCGCGCTTTACCGACTCGCGGATGAACTCAGCCAGAGCCTCGCGCGCTTCCTCGCGCCGCATACCGTGCAGGTCGATCTGCGCCTGCACGATCCAGTCGCCGCGCCGCAGTTTTCGCACGACTTCCAGGCTCACGCCTGGGCGGCAATAGGAGAGCGTTTCGTCGGTGTCGAGCAATACCTCGGGGTCGAACTCGTCGGAAATCGCTTCGTGCAGCACGGCTTCTTCGTCGAGCCGCGTTTGCACCGGCAGCGGCGGCGGAGGATTGCGCGGCAACGATGCGCGAGGCGGCACCGCGAGCGGCGCGACTTCGCCAATCTCGCGGCGAAACAGATTGGCGTCTGCAGCCGCTTCGCGCTGTGCGGCCGCCGCGGCTGCGCGTTCACGCTCGCGCCGCTCGCCGTCGACCTTCAACGCATCGCGCAGCGCGCCCAGGCCCGCCAGACCCGCAGCCCGCTCGATTGCCGGCCTGGCGGCGGGGGCAGCCGGTTCCGGTGCGGGTCGCGCGGCGGCGCTGGCACGCTTGGGCTCGTTCGGGTGAGGCTGGTTCTTGGGCATGGCGGCAATACACGCGGAAAATGAGTCGATCGAAAGTAGATCAAGCGGCGCCTTGCGTGGCCGTGGCGCGGCTCTGAATGCAAAAGGCCGCGGGCTGGCGAGCCGCGGCCTATGTTCGAGCGAGCGGCGGGGCAAGGCCCAGCCGCCATTTTACCGTTGCGTTCGCGAGGAGACGCAGCCGATCAACGCTCCGCTTCCTGGCTCATCGCGTGCTCGCCGGCCATCTCGTTGATGGTTTCCAGATAGCGCTGCGCGTCGAGCGCTGCCATACAGCCGGTGCCTGCGCTCGTGATCGCCTGACGATACACGTGGTCCTGCACGTCGCCGGCGGCAAACACGCCCGGCACGCTGGTAGCGGTTGCGAAGCCGTTCAGGCCGCCCTTCGTGATGATGTAACCGTTCTTCATCTCCAGTTGGCCTTCGAAGATGTCCGTGTTCGGCTTGTGGCCGATCGCGACGAACAGGCCCTGCAACGCGATGTCGGTCGTCTCGCCGGTCTGCGTGTGCTTGATGCGCAAGCCGGTTACGCCGGACTGGTCGCCCGTGACTTCGTCGAGCGTATGGTTCCACTTGATCTCGACGACGCCTTCCTTCTCTTTGGCGAGCAGGCGGTCGATCAGGATCGGCTCGGCGCGGAACTTGTCGCGACGGTGAATCACCGTGACCTTCTTCGCGATGCCCGACAGGTACAGCGCTTCTTCAACGGCGGTATTGCCGCCGCCGATCACGGCCACATGTTGCTGCTTGTAGAAGAAGCCGTCGCAGGTGGCGCAGGCCGACACGCCCTTGCCCATGAACGCTTCTTCTGACGGCAGGCCGAGATATTGCGCCGACGCGCCCGTCGAGATGATCAGCGAGTCGCACGTGTATTCGCCCGAATCGCCGATCAGGCGGATCGGCTTTTCGTTCAGCTTGGCCGTGTGAATGTGGTCGAAGATGATTTCGGTGTTGAAGCGCTCAGCGTGCTCCAGAAAGCGCGCCATCAGTTCCGGGCCTTGCACGCCGTTGGCGTCGGCGGGCCAGTTCTCCACGTCGGTCGTGGTCATCAGCTGGCCGCCTTGCGCGAGACCCGTGACGAGCACCGGCGCGAGGTTCGCGCGCGCCGCATAGACCGCTGCCGTGTAGCCGGCGGGACCGGAACCGAGAATCAGAACCTTGGCGTGTTTCGTGGAAGTTGCGGGCATGATCGAATCCTTTTACGGCGCGCTGCTCGCCCATGCGAGGCTGCGCGACTTGGCTGAAACTGTAGATGGGTATCAGTCCGGCATTATAAAGGGCGGGGCGGCGGGCTGCTCCATGAAGCTTTCCGATCGCGGCGATAGCCCATGGCGCGTGCTTTCGAGCTGGCCGCGCGTTGATTTGACGCCTGCGTGTGGCCAATCGGCCAGGTTACCGTCATTTACAGCCTCGCGCGGGGCACTGCGTTTACAATAGGCCGGATCGAAGTTTCGGGTCGCCGGTGTCGTGCCCGCAGCCGCGCCCAGCGCGGCTCAGCTGCGCCCCGGCACACCGGATCGGCCACATAAGCAACAGGATCAATGGCAAAAGCTCCTTATACCGCGAGCGCGCAGGCATTGCCGCACCGCATGTCGCGTCTCTTCACCGAAATCCGCTGGATTCTGCAGGTCGCGCTCGGCGTTTTCCTGCTGATGGCGCTCGTCAGCTACAGCCGGCGCGATCCGAGCTGGACGCACGCCGCGCAGGTGGATCACATCGCCAACTGGGCAGGCCGCGTGGGCGCGTGGACCTCGGACATTCTGCTGCTGTTGTTCGGCCTCTCCGCTTACTGGTGGATCGTGCTGCTCGGCCGCCATATCTCCGCGAACTACAAGCGCATCACCCGTCACGAAGACTTGCAGGAAGACGCGCCGCGCGATGCCAGCTGGCTCGCGGACGCCTTTGCGTTCATGCTGGTGCTGCTTGCCTGCGACGGCATCGAGGCGTTGCGCATGTGGTCGCTCAAGGTGCAATTGCCGCGGGCGCCTGGTGGCGTGATCGGCGAAGCGGTCGCGCGCGGCGTGTCGCATGCGCTCGGTTTCACGGGCGGCACCCTCGCGCTGCTGATCGTGCTCGGCATTGGCTTGTCGTTGTATTTCCGGTTTTCGTGGCTGTCGGTGTCGGAGAAGCTCGGGGAGTCGATCATTTCGGCTGTGACCTTCGCGAAGCTGCGCCGCGAGGCGGGCCGCGACCGCAAACTGGGCGAAGCGGCGGCGGTAAAGCGCGAAGGCAAGGTCGAGAAAGGCCGCGTGCGTATCGAGGAGCACGAGCCCGTCGTGATCGTGCCGCCGGTCGTCACCCCGGCCAAGTCGGAGCGGGTCGAGAAAGAACGGCAAGTGCCGCTTTTCACCGATCTGCCCGGCGATTCCACGCTGCCGCCTATCTCGCTGCTCGATCCGGCGCCCGCCGCGCAGGAAACCATTTCGGCGGATACGCTCGAATTCACCTCGCGTCTAATTGAGAAAAAGCTCAAGGACTTTGGCGTCGAGGTGAGCGTCGTCGCCGCGTATCCGGGTCCGGTCGTCACGCGCTACGAGATCGAACCCGCCACCGGCGTGAAGGGCAGCCAGATCGTGAATCTCGCAAAGGACCTCGCGCGTTCGTTGTCGCTCGTATCGATCCGCGTCGTCGAAACGATTCCGGGCAAAAATTTCATGGCGCTGGAACTGCCGAATCAGCGCCGCCAGACCGTGAGCCTGTCCGAAATTCTCGGCTCGGCGGTGTATGCAGACGCCGCATCGCCGCTCACCATGGGGCTCGGCAAGGATATCGGCGGCAAGCCCGTATGCGCGGACCTCGCGAAGATGCCCCACCTGCTCGTCGCGGGCACGACCGGTTCGGGCAAGTCGGTTGGTATCAACGCAATGATCCTGTCGCTGCTCTACAAGGCGAGCGCCGACCAGGTCCGCATGATCCTGATCGATCCGAAGATGCTCGAAATGAGCGTCTACGAAGGCATCCCGCATCTGCTCTGTCCGGTGGTGACCGACATGCGCCAGGCGGGTCACGCGCTGAACTGGGCAGTCGCCGAAATGGAGCGGCGCTACAAGCTGATGAGCAAGCTCGGCGTGCGTAACCTCGCCGGCTACAACAACAAGATCGACGAAGCCGCCAAGCGCGAAGAAAAGCTGCCAAACCCTTTCAGCCTCACGCCGGACGAGCCGGAGCCGCTTACGCGCCTGCCCAACATCGTCGTCGTGATCGACGAACTTGCAGACCTGATGATGGTGGTCGGCAAAAAGGTCGAGGAACTGATCGCGCGAATTGCGCAGAAGGCGCGCGCCGCCGGCATTCACTTGATTCTCGCCACGCAGCGTCCGTCGGTCGACGTGATTACCGGGCTCATCAAGGCTAACGTGCCGACGCGGATGGCGTTCCAGGTGTCGTCCAAAATCGACTCGCGCACGATTCTCGATCAGCAGGGCGCGGAATCGCTGCTCGGTATGGGCGACATGCTCTACCTGCCGCCGGGCAGCGGCTTGCCGGTCCGAGTGCACGGCGCGTTCGTGTCGGACGAAGAAGTGCACCGCGTCGTAGACAAGCTCAAGGAGCAGGGCGAGCCGAACTATATCGAAGGCATTCTCGAAGGCGGCGTAACCGGCGAGGGCGACGAGGGCTCGGCGGGCGCCGGAGCGGGCGGATCAGGCGACGGCGAATCGGATCCGCTTTACGATCAGGCAGTGGACGTGGTGCTGAAAAACAAACGCGCGTCGATTTCGCTGGTGCAGCGGCATTTGCGCATCGGCTACAACCGCGCGGCGCGCCTGCTTGAGCAAATGGAAAATTCAGGCGTGGTGTCGGCGATGTCGTCGAACGGCAATCGCGAAATTCTGGCACCGGCGCGAGAGGCGGAGTAGGCGTTATGGCGGGAGGCGAATGGCCAGTGTTTTTCCCGCTTTCGGGGCCTGGTTCGCGGATGGTCTTCTGAGGCGTGGTCCCGACGGCTCCAACGGCCTTGCTTCATGGTGGGCTTTGAATGTCGACTTTTGAACGTCCGCTTTCAAGGTGGGCATCAAAAGTCCGCTTCAAAGGTCCGCTGCGAAGATCCAGGTTCAAGGTCCACTTCGACGCCGACTTCTAAGGCTCGTTTAAGCCTGCCTGTCTAAGCTCGGTTGTGGGCTCAGCGCGACAGACCGCAGGGATCAAAGTCTCATGTGTTCGCCCCGAGCCTCGCACAGCAAGCGTCACGCTGTGCTCGCGGCCACCGGCAAACACTGCTCATGTCGATGCGCCGCAATCAGAGCCAATCAAAGCCAGACAAAGCAGTCGCTCAACGAATTCAAATCAAGGGAGAGAAATCATATGCAGCTATTTGTGCAGCAGCATGCATCCAGCAGCGTCGGCCGGTTTGCCCGCGCAATCGCACGCGGCGTCGGTACAGCAGCGATCGGCGCGACGATGCTCGTCGCTTCGCAGGCGTTCGCGAGCGGCACCGAGCAGCTGAAAGCGTTCGTCGCGCAAGTTCACTCGGCGCGCGGCACCTTCGTGCAGCAGGAAGTGCGCGCGCCCAGCAAGGCGCAAGCAGCGAGCGGCGCAAGCGGCGTGCTGTCCACCACGGGCAACGGCAAGAACGGTACGTCGAGCGGAACGTTCACGTTCGCGCGTCCCGGCAAGTTCATCTGGCAATATGAAAAACCCTACGCGCAGTTGCTGCAGGCGGACGGCGACAAGCTTTACGTCTACGACAAGGATCTGAACCAGGTGACGGTGCGAAGCCTCGGCGGCGCGCTCGGTGCGAGCCCGGCGGCAATTCTGTTCGGCAGCAACGATCTGGACAAGAACTTCACGTTGCGCGATGCAGGTGTCAAGGCTGGCATCGACTGGCTCGAACTCACGCCGAAAGCGAAAGACACGCAATTTCAGCGCGTGGGCATTGGCTTCAAGGACGGCAATCTGCAAGCAATGGAATTGCACGACGTATTCGGCAACGTGACGTTGCTGACCTTCTCGAACATCCAGAAGAATCCGCCGCTGCCCGCGGATGCGTTCAAATTTACCGTGCCGAAAGGCGCTGACGTGATCAACGGCTAAGCCTTCGCCGTGCATTGATGTTTGCGAGAGAAGCCGCGCCGAACGCGCGGCTTTTTTATTGCCGGTACAACGCGGCGAGCGCGCTACGCTTTCGCTTCGACGGCATGGGCTGCCTTCATATCGTCGATGAACGCTTCGACAATATCCGTTCGATGCTGCCGCGTCCGCGTGACCATATGAAACGCGACGCGATAACGCATTAGCTCCGGGTTCAACGCGGCGAGCAGTCCTTGCTCGACGAACGGCGCCGCGAAGTGTCCGGGCAGATAGCCAAGGTGATGCCCGGATAGCACGAGCATCGCGACCGCTTCCATGTTGTCCGCGACCGCGGTGACGTTACGCGGCGTTGTCGAACTTTCCGCTTCGGGCAACGGATAGGTGCGCCACGCCCATTCGTGCGTTGCAGCTTGCTCGGGCGACACGCCGCCGGCTGAAGCAAACAGCGGATGTCCTTTCGCGCAATATGCGAACTGGTCTTCGGCAAACACCTCGGTATATTCGAGCGACGGCACGCGATGCCAGAAATACCCGATGCCCACCTGAATCCGGCCATTGAGCAGTAACTCTTCGAGCTCGCCGGGCGAGCGCACCAGAATCGAAAATCGCACTGACTGGTCGCGCGAGCGAAACCGGCCGATTGCGCTGCTAATGCGCGCACTTGCCGATACGGGCGTGTGCCCGATCATGCCGATGTCGAGTGTGCCCACGAGCTTGCGGCCGACATTGCGCGCCTGCATGCCGAAGCTGTCGACGGCACCGAGCAGCGCGCGAGCGGCATCGGCGAACTGTTCGCCGCGCGCGCTCAGGCGAAAGCCGCCGCGGCCGCGTTCGCATAGCCGATACCCGAGGCGCGTTTCGAGCGTGGCGAGTTGCGCGCTGATGGTCGACTGGCCGACGTTGAGCGTGGCCTGGGCCGACGAGACGCCGCCCGCGTCGACGATCGCAAGGAACACGCGGATGAGTCGTAAATCGAGGTCGGTGAGTTGGGAGAACATGCGTCAGGATACATCGCTGTAAATCGATGTAAAGGTTACTGCGCGGCTATTTTAAGTTGACGTGAAGTGCTCAAGAATGGAGGTTCACCCGGCTTGCATGCGTTCCCGAGTGCCTCCGGAAGGCATGAGCGCACGTAACAGGTAGCCGGTTTGCAGATTCCCAACTGCTGCGTCTTCTTTTCATTGCCGAGCCACGATGAATACTTCTTCTTTCATTTCTCCTGAAGCCGGTGAACGGCCGCAGCCGCTGTCCGGCAATGCAATGCCGCGCTGCGGCGGCATTGCCACGATGATGCGCCTCCCGAACGTGGGCTCGGCGGAGGGATTCGACGCATGTTTCGTCGGCGTGCCGTTCGACCTGGGCACGTCCAACCGCACTGGCGCGCGCTTCGGGCCGCGCCAGATTCGCAGCGAATCGGTGCTGCTGCGCCCTTACAACATGGCAACGCGCGCGGCGCCATTCGATTCTCTGCGCGTGGCCGATCTGGGCGACGTCGCGATCAATCCGTACAACCTGCACGATTCGATCGCCCGGATCGAAACCGCTTACGACGAGATACTTGAGCACGATTGCAAGCCGGTCACGCTTGGCGGCGATCACACCATCGCGTTGCCTATTTTGCGGGCGATTCATCGCAAGCACGGGAAGGTCGGCCTGATTCACGTCGACGCCCACGCCGACGTCAACGACACAATGATGGGCGAGAAAATTGCCCACGGCACGCCGTTTCGTCGCGCGGTCGAAGAGGGATTGCTCGATTGCGAGCGCGTCGTGCAAATCGGTCTGCGCGGCACGGGCTACGCGGCAGAAGATTTCGACTGGTGCCGCGATCAGGGCTTCGAAGTCGTGCAGGCCGAGGCATGCTGGAACCAGTCGCTTGCGCCGCTAATGGCACGCGTGCGCGAGCGCATGGGCGACGGCCCGGTCTATATCACGTTCGACATCGACGGTATCGACCCGGCCTTTGCACCCGGCACCGGCACGCCGGAAATCGCCGGGCTGACCGTGCCGCAGGCGCTCGAAATCATTCGCGGTGCCCGCGCCTTGAATATCGTCGGATGCGATCTGGTGGAGGTGGCGCCGCCGTACGATCCGTTTGGCACGACGGCGCTGCTCGCCGCGAACCTGGCGTTCGAGTTGTTGTGCGTGCTGCCGGGCGTCGAGTACCGGACTGCTGCTCGCTGAGCTTGGTCGCCATCCGCTGCGATGCGCGGCGGATGCAACGAAAAAGGCCTGCAAATGCAGCCCTTTTCTTTAATTACGGCGTACTGAGCCGCTCACGCGTACGCGGCTTTACGCGTCGACACGAACGCGAGGTAACACACCGCGCCGATCACCAGCGCGGGCAGCGTCGCGCCGAGATTCGGCAACCATTGGTTGATCGCCTGATAAGCGGCAATGCCGATCGCCCACGCAATGAACGCGCTCAGATGCCAGCCGCCCGAGAAGCCGTAACGACCGCGTACGTCGGCGAGCATGGCGGCTTCTATACGGCGCTTGCGCACGATGAAGTGATCGACCAGCACCACGCCGAAAAGCGGCGCGAACACCGAGCCGATCAACAGAAGGAAATTCTGATACTTCGCCATCGGTATAAGCAGCGCGATCAATGTGCACAGCGCGCCGAACGCCGCCGACAGCATCGGCACACTGCCGCGCGCCCAGAAGGTGCCCGTCGACACCGCCGCTGAATGAATGTCGGCGAATGCGTTGTCCACTTCGTCGATCAGAATAAGCAGCAATGCGAGCCCGCCGCCGGCTTGCGCAAGCGCGCTTGTCAGCAGCGCGTCGCCGCCACCGGCGGCCAGACCGTAGATCGCGCCCAATGCATAGAACCAGATGTTCGCAATGCCATAGCCGAGCAGCGTGCCGCGGAACGTGTCGCCGGCGCGGCGGCCGAAGCGCGTGTAATCCGCGATCAACGGTAGCCAGGAAAGCGGCATCGCCACCACGAGGTCGATAGCGCCGCCGAACGACATCTCGCCGGTGCCCGGGCGGCGCATCATCGCGCTCAGGTCATGCTGCGCGAGCAGGCTCCATGTGAGCCATGCCGCGCCCGCGAGCAGTAGCCAGATGCCCCACGTGCGCAGAAAGCGCCGCACGAACGAGAGCGGGCCGCTGATCGCGAGCAGCGTCGCCAGCAAGCCGAAGATGATGGTCCAGACGAGCGGCATGGAAAGACCGAACGCCTGCTTGGCAAGAGCGTCGGCGGAATCGCGCATGACGATGATTTCGAACGAACCCCAGCCGACCAGTTGCACGGCGTTCAGCACAGCCGGCACCGACGCGCCGCGCACGCCGAGCGTCGGACGCAGCGAGGACATCGCCGCGAGCCCGGTGTCCGTGCCGATCACGCCCGCGAGCGCGAGCAGAACCACGCCGATCGCGCTGCCGATCACGCTGGCCAGCAGCGCGTGCGGCAGCGACAGTCCCGGCACTAGCAGCGCGCCGGCTTGCGCGACCAGCAGGCCGATGCCGAGCGAGAACCAGAGCGCGAACGCGTCGCCGGTACGGAAGGCGCGGCGCGCGTCGGGTACCGGCGTGAGCGGCGCGTAGGTGGAACCGGCGTCGCCGGCGAGTGGATCTTGTGCCATTGGGTCTTGTCCCTGAGTCGTGTTGCAGTTGCTGTTCCGGGTGCTCTTGTTTGCGAGTCAGCGTGCATGTTCAGGATGCGCGCCGTTCGTCCTGGCGCGGTCACTGTCATAATGCAGGACGTTTCCCACGCCTCGCGCGTGCGGGTTTTGCGCTCTCGTCCGGCAGCATGCCGCCTTCAGGCCGATCATCACACGGACCATCGTGCGGGCCGCGTCCGGAAAAGCCGAGATTATCCCCAAAACGTCATGTTCGAAGAAACCCGTGCCAATGTTCCGCTCGCCGAACGCCTGCGGCCCCGCAATATCGACGAAGTAATCGGTCAGAAGCATCTGCTCGGCCCGAACAAGCCGCTGCGGGTCGCCTTCGAATCCGGTGAAGCGCATTCGATGATCCTCTGGGGGCCGCCCGGCGTCGGCAAGACCACGCTCGCGCGGCTCATGGCCGACGCGTTTCACGCGGAATTCATCGCGTTGTCGGCGGTGCTGTCCGGCGTGAAGGATATTCGCGAGGCGGTGGAGACCGCGCAGATTCATCGCGCGAACGGGCATCAGACGCTAGTGTTCGTCGACGAAGTGCATCGCTTCAACAAGAGTCAGCAAGACGCGTTCTTGCCGCATGTCGAGTCGGGGCTCTTCGTGTTCATCGGCGCGACTACGGAGAATCCGTCGTTCGAAGTGAACAGCGCGTTGCTGTCGCGCGCCGCCGTCTACGTGCTCAAAAGTCTCACCGAGGAAGAGTTGGGCGAACTGCTCGAGCGCGCGCAACAGGAACTCGGCGGCTTGACGTTTACCGACGAAGCGCGCGATGCGCTGATCGGTTCCGCCGACGGCGACGGCCGCAAGCTGCTGAACAACCTTGAGATCGTCGCGCGCGCGGCTTCGCAGCAGAAGACCACGGAGATCGACGGCGCGTTGCTCGGCAGCGCGCTCGCCGAGAATCTGCGCCGCTTCGACAAGGGCGGCGACGCTTTCTACGACCAGATCAGCGCGCTGCATAAGTCGGTGCGCGGCAGCAGCCCGGACGGCGCGCTCTACTGGTTCTGCCGCATGCTCGACGGCGGCGCGGACCCGCGCTATCTGGCGCGCCGCATCGTCCGGATGGCGTGGGAGGACATCGGGCTTGCCGACCCGCGTGCGGCGCGCATCGCGCTCGACGCCGCCGAGACCTACGAGCGACTCGGCACGCCCGAGGGCGAACTGGCGCTCGCGCAGGCGATCATCTACCTGGCCGTCGCGCCGAAGTCCAATGCCGGCTACAACGCGTACAACGAGGCGCGCCGCTTCGTGGGCAAGGACAAGTCGCGCGGCGTGCCGGTGCACCTGCGAAACGCGCCGACCAAGCTCATGAAGGAGCTCGGCTACGGCCACGAGTATCGCTACGCACACGACGAACCGGATGCATACGCGGCCGGCGAGACGTATTTGCCCGAGAACATGCGCGATCCGCATTGGTACACGCCGACGCCGCGCGGCCTCGAAGGCAAGATAGGCGACAAGATGGCGCGTCTTGCCGAACTCGACGCGCAGTGGCGCAACGAGAACAAGCCCAAGAAGAGTTGAGCCTGTCCGGTGCCGCCGGTGCGCTAAAATCCCATCTTCATACAACGAACACCGCCCCATCCCATGCTCGACATCCAGCTGCTGCGCAAAGACCTCGACGGCGTCGCGAAACGCCTCGCCGACCGCGGCTATACCCTCGACGTGGCGGCGTTTACCGCGCTCGAAGCGGAACGCCGCGACACCCAGACTCGCACCGAAGAAATGCAGGCGCGCCGCAACAGCCTGTCGAAGCAGATCGGCGCGATGAAAGGGCGGGGCGAGGACACTTCGGCCGTGATGGCGGAAGTCGGCGGCATCGGCGACGAGATGAAGGCGTCGGCAGCGAAGCTCGACGACATTCAAAAACGTCTGTCGGATCTTCTGCTCGGCGTGCCGAATCTTCCGCATGAGAGCGTGCCGACAGGACGCGACGAAGCGGACAACGTCGAGGTGCGCCGTTGGGGCACGCCGCGTCAGTTCGATTTCGAAGTCAAGGATCACGTGGATGTCGGCGCGCCGCTCGGCCTCGATTTCGAGACCGGCGCCAAGCTGTCGGGCGCGCGCTTCACGATGCTGCGCGGGCAGATTGCGCGGCTGCATCGTGCGCTCGCGCAGTTCATGATCGACACGCACACGCAGCAGCATGGCTATACGGAGATTTACACGCCGTATATCGTGAATCCGGAAATCCTGTACGGTACCGGCCAGCTGCCGAAGTTCGCCGACGACATGTTCCGCGTCGAGAAGGGCGGCGGCGAAAACACCGTGACGCAGTATCTGATCTCCACGTCGGAAATTTCGCTGACGAACACGGTGCGCGACAGCATCGTCGAAGCGGGTGCGTTGCCGATCAAACTGACCGCACATTCGCCGTGCTTCCGTTCGGAAGCGGGCTCGTATGGGCGCGACACGCGCGGCATGATCCGTCAGCATCAGTTCGACAAGGTTGAAATGGTGCAGATCGTGGCGCCGGAAACGTCGTATGACGCATTGGAGCAGATGGTCGGCCACGCTGAGACGATTTTGCAGAAGCTGGAATTGCCGTACCGCGTGATCACGCTGTGCACGGGCGACATGGGTTTCTCGGCGACCAAGACTTACGACCTCGAAGTCTGGTTGCCGGCGCAGAACACCTATCGCGAAATTTCCAGCTGTTCGAACACGGAGTCGTTCCAGGCTCGCCGGATGCAGGCGCGCTACCGGAACGCGCAAGGCAAGCCGGAACTCGTCCATACGCTGAACGGTTCGGGTCTTGCGGTGGGTCGCACCCTCGTGGCGGTGCTCGAGAACTTCCAGAACGCCGATGGCTCCGTGACGGTGCCGGCGGCACTGCGACCATACCTTGGCGGCGTCGAGCGGCTGGAAGTGCCGGCGGCCTGATTCGCGTCGCGTGGACGCAACCGCGTGGTTTGGATCGCCGGGATTCGTCGAAATTTTTTCGGCGAGGTACTTGGAAATCCAGATCAGCTGTTCTATAATCTTTCTCTCCCAAGCAGCGACCCGCTTGGATCTGACAAAACCGCCTCGTTGTGGCAAGTCGGAAAACACGGAAAGGTGGCAGAGTGGTCGAATGCGCCGGACTCGAAATCCGGTGTACCTTTAGGGGTACCGTGAGTTCGAATCTCACCCTTTCCGCCAAATTCAGAAAACAGGCCCTTCGGGGCCTGTTTTCGTTTCCGCTTGTCAAATGACCTGTCGTTCTGACGTCGCATATAAGTCTGGCATTCATAAGCGATGCTAACTTATCGCTGACGCATCGACCTCTTCCCCGCTTTGCCCGGCCCCCGCGCCGATCCTCTGTACAATTGGCCGTTCGATTGAATATCGACCTACCTGCGAACCCATCGACCGAATACATGGCCATTACCTACAAGACTCCCGACGACATTGCCAAGCTGCGTATCTCTGGCCGCCTTGCGGCCGACGTGCTGGCCATGATCGGCGAGCACGTGAAGGCCGGTGTCTCCACCGACGAGCTGGACGCACTGTGCAATGACTACATCGTCAACACGCAAAAGTCGATTCCGGCCAACGTCGGTTATCTGGGTTTTCCAAAGACGGTGTGCACATCGGTCAATCAGGTGGTTTGCCACGGCATTCCGAACCGCAGCGAAGTGCTGAAAGACGGCGACATCATCAATATCGACGTGGCGATCATCAAAGACGGCTACTTCGGCGACACGAGCCGCATGTACTGCGTCGGCCAGCCGAGCACGGTGGCTCGTCAACTGGTCGACACGACGTATGAGGCGATGCTCGCGGGCATTCGCGAAGTGAAGCCGGGGGCGACGCTTGGCGATGTCGGCCACGCGATCCAGAAGGTCGCGCAGCGCGATGGTTTTTCGATCGTGCGCGACTACTGTGGCCACGGCATCGGCAAGGTTTATCACGAAGACCCGCAGGTTTTGCATTACGGCCAGCCGGGCCAAGGCGTGCGTCTGAAGCCCGGCATGGTCTTTACGATCGAGCCGATGATCAACGCGGGCCGCGCCGGTACCACGGTATTGCGCGACGGCTGGACGGTGGTCACGAAAGACCGCTCGCTGTCAGCGCAGTGGGAACACATGATCGCGGTCACCGACGACGGCTACGAACTCCTCACGCCCTGGCCGGACGGCACCGGCAGCTACGCAGCACCGTGAGGCAAACGCGCTGCGCATGACGTCGACGGGCACGGCGCCGGGCGCCAGGCGCGCGAAATGCTCAAAGTTGCCTGCGCGCTTTGCGTGAACCGGCTTGCGCGATAAGATCGCCCGTCAAAGAATGAATTGACTCTCGCGCCGGTTCGGTTAAAGCTACGGCTTAAGGTTTCAAGGGGTTTTCGTCTGCATGAGTCCGTCACTGACCGTTCGCCGTATCGCCGCTGATCAGGGCGCCGTTTTTCGCGAACTTCGTACAGCGTCCCTGCGTGAGGCGCCCTATGCGTTCGGCGCAACGCTAGAAGACGCATTGTCCGCGGATGCCGCGAGCTTTGACGCCGTCGCCGCAGAACACGCGGTTTCTGCCGCCATCGGCACTTTCATTCTCTACACCGAGGGTCATCCGGCCGGCCTGGTTGAAGCGCACTTCGAAGAAGCCGATGAGCGCCGCGCGTTCGTGTGCGAGTTGTGGGTGGCGCCTGCGGTCCGGCATCTGCGCGGCGGAGAGTTGCTGGTCGATACGGCTAGCGGCTGGCTTGCCAACGAGGGCGCGGCGGAAATCTACGCATGGGTCGCCGACTCGAATCGCAGCGCGATGCGTTTTTACGAAGCGCTAGGTTTCGGGCCGACCGGCGAACATCGGCGCGTCGCGCGTGCGCCCGAGCAGGTCGAAAGTCTGCTGGTTCGCCACGTGCCGCCCACGTCGACAGCAGTCGACCAGTGAGCTATCGAGTAGCGCAACCGTCCGCCGCCTGTTTCGAATTCCCGTCCGCGTCTCTGTCCGCATCTCCATCCGCATCTCCGTCCGCATTCCAGCAGCGTTCCCGCCTCGCCCGTTCATGTGCCGCGCGGGTCGATCGTTTCCGCGCGAGCACGTGTGAACATTCAGCCGCTCGTTGCCCGGCAAAAAATCTCGCCGCGCGCGCGGACGCCTGTAAAATACGCAAAATTTTTGCCGAACGTTATGTCGCCCAAGAAATCGCCCTTTTTCGAACTCCGCAGCGGTTCCGTCGACACGCTCCTGTTTGTGGTCAAGACAACCGACCTCGATGCCATGCGTGCCGAGCTGAACCGGCGCTTCGAGGCGACCCCCGAATTTTTCGCTAACGACGTCGTCGCGATAGACGTGCGCCGGCTCGCCGGCAACGAACGCGTGCCGCTCGCCGAGATTGCACAGCTGCTTGAGAGCGTGCGCATGCGTCCGGTCGGCGTGGTCGCCGACACGCAGCAGTCGTGGGCAGCGGAGTCGGCGCTGCCGTTGCTCGAAGCGCGCGACCGCCGCGGCGCGTCCGCAAAATCGGCTGACGAAGAAACCGCAGGCGCATCGGCGGCGGACATGGCCGACGCAGCAAACTCAGGCGCGAACTCAGGCACAAGCGCAGCGCCTGCGAATCAGACGGCCGCAGCCGCGGCGGTCGAGCCCGCGCCTGCGCCGGCCGCCGAGCCCGTGCGTCTTGCCACGTCTTCGCAAACCATGGTGGTGGAGAAGCCGCTGCGTTCGGGGCAGCGCATCTACGCAAAGGGCGATCTCGTCGTGCTCGGGCTCGTGAGCTACGGCGCGGAAGTTATCGCTGAAGGCAACATCCATATCTATGCGCCGTTGCGCGGCCGTGCGCTCGCCGGCGTGCAAGGCAATCACGACGCGCGCATCTTCTGCACGTGTCTCGAACCGGAACTCATCTCGATCGCGGGCATCTATCGGACGACCGAGAACCCGCTGCCGGCCGACGTGCTCGGCAAGCCGGTGCAGATCTGGCTCGAAGACGAAAAGTTGATGATCGAACCATTGCGGCTCACGTAAGCGCTGTCGGGTCCGCTGCGCCGAACGTTGACGGCGCGCGGCGTCGGGGGCGAAATATGGCCGCACATAATTGACGAATTTGACGAACACAAGGTAAGGGTAATGGCAAAAATCATTGTGGTGACATCGGGCAAAGGTGGCGTGGGCAAGACGACCACGAGCGCGAGTTTTGCATCGGCCCTCGCGTTGCGTGGCAGCAAGACCGCCGTGATCGACTTCGACGTCGGTCTGCGCAATCTCGATCTCATCATGGGCTGTGAGCGCCGCGTCGTGTACGACCTGATCAACGTCATTCAGGGCGAAGCCAATCTGAACCAGGCGCTGATCAAGGACAAGAAGTGCGAGAACCTCTTCATTCTGCCGGCCTCGCAAACGCGTGACAAAGACGCGCTGACCATGGAAGGCGTCGAGAAGGTCATCAACGACCTGATCGCGATGGACTTCGAATACATCGTGTGCGACTCGCCGGCCGGTATCGAATCCGGCGCGCTCCTCGCCATGCACTTTGCCGACGAAGCGCTGATCGTGACGAACCCGGAAGTGTCGTCGGTGCGCGACTCGGACCGCATTCTCGGCATCCTGTCGTCGAAAACCAAGCGCGCGATAGAAGGCAAGGAGCCGATCAAGGAGCACCTGCTGATCACGCGCTACAACCCGAAGCGCGTGAGCGAAGGCGAGATGCTGTCGCTGACCGACATCCAGGAAATCCTGCGCATCGACCTGATCGGCGTGATCCCGGAATCCGAAGCGGTGCTGCACGCGTCGAATCAGGGTCTGCCTGCAGTGCATCTCGACGGCACCGACGTGGCCGAAGCTTATAAAGACGTCGTATCGCGTTTTCTCGGCGAGCAGAAATCGCTTCGCTTTACCGATTACCAGAAGCCCGGGCTGCTGCAGCGCCTCTTCGGCACCAAGTAAGGGGAGCGCACGTTATGTCGATTCTTTCGTTTTTGCTGGGCGAGAAGAAGAAATCCGCGTCGGTAGCGAAGGAACGCCTGCAGTTGATCATCGCGCACGAGCGCGCCGGCGGTCATGCTCCCGCCGATTATCTGCCTGCGTTGCAACGCGAACTGGTCGCCGTGATTTCCAAGTATGTGCGGATTTCCGACGACGACATCCGCGTGAGTCTCGAGCGCCAGGACGACCTCGAGGTGCTCGAGGTCAAGATAGAGATTCCGCAGACCTTATAAGTCTGCTGCTCGCGGTTGGCGCGTGTCGATGCGCGCGCCGAGCGTGAATGTCGGCGAGCGTGGGCGAGCGCGGCTCACGGACGAGGTGCGGGCGAGCCGCCTTCAGCTGGCCTGTCAGCGGGTCGATCGGTTGGGTTGTCGGCGGAAGTGCGAGCGGAGGGATGAGCAGAACTGTCAGCGGACCTCTCGTTGGAGCTATCTGCGGCGATCGCTTCCGCCACCGGCTCCGATGCGTCGACTTCTGGCGCATCCACCGCGGGCACTTCCGGCACCGGAGCGGGCGCCGGGCGCGGCAGCGGCGCCATGTAGCGCTCGGACAGCGCCTCGTATAGCGGCGGTGCGAAAAGGCGCGACACGCGGCTCGCAATCAGCGCGGTGGCCATCAGCGAAATCACGAGCGCGTGACCATTGATCATCTCCATCACGATCACAAAAGACGTGATCGGCGATTGCGTGACGGCGGCCAGATAGCCGACCATGGCGAGGGCGATCAGCATCGGCAGTTGCATGGAGCCGAACACCATGTGCAGCAGATTGCCGAAGCCCGCGCCGATCGACAGCGATGGCGCGAAGATGCCGCCTGGAATGCCGGGCAGGTACGAGCCGACCATCGAAATCATTTTGAGGAACGGATAGAACACCGACAGCTGTTCGTGCCCGTCGAGCAAACCGCGCGCTTCCGCGTAGCCGCTGCCGAACGTGGTGCCGCCCGAAATCAGGCCGACTCCGGCGATCACGAAGCCGCACAGCGCGGCGAACGCGACGGGCCGCTCGCCGTGCAGTTGACGCAGCGGCGCAGGAATCCAGCGCGCGGTGTTCAACAGCAGCCAGCAGAACACGCCGCCCGCAATGCCCGTAATGATGGCCGTGAGCAGCACCGCGAGCGCGAGCAGGTTGGGAAAGTGCGCCCCGATCTGAATGGTGCCGAAGTACGTATAGTTGCCATTCAGTCCCAGCGCGATCACACCGGCAATGATGATGGCGGTAATCAGCACGCCGCTCGCGCGGGCTTCGAAACTGCGAGTCAGTTCCTCGATGGCGAACACGATACCCGCGAGCGGAGTATTGAACGCCGCCGACAGACCCGCAGCCGCGCCGGCCAGCACCAGTTGCCGCTCGATCAGCGCATTCGAACGCGGATATAGTCTGCGCAGATTGAACATGAGGGCCGCGCCCACTTGCACGGTCGGACCTTCTCGGCCGATCGTAAATCCGCCGAGAATCGCCAGAAACGACACCACGATCTTGCCGAACAGAATGCGAAACGACAGCAGTCGCGCGCCATA
This sequence comes from Paraburkholderia caledonica NBRC 102488, assembly GCF_000685095.1. Taxonomy (GTDB): domain Bacteria; phylum Pseudomonadota; class Gammaproteobacteria; order Burkholderiales; family Burkholderiaceae; genus Paraburkholderia; species Paraburkholderia caledonica. Next base: position 662,949 of record NZ_BAYE01000001.1, on the reverse strand, counting down.
TTCGCCGGGTTTCGAATGAAGCGTGGCGATTACCTGAGGAATGCCGCTGCCCTCGGCGCCGCGAAAGAACTTGCGCGTGAGCCATACGGCGAGCGCGGCCACCGCGGGTGTGATGATGAGCGGCGCCCACACGTGCTCGCGTTGCACGGTGCGGAATTCCTCGTAGCCCCAGTCGATCAGCCGCGCGTAGAGCACCGCCACGAGGCCGACCGCGATCGCCCCGAGCCAGAAAATGCCGTACTGGCGCCAAAGGCGTCTCGCGCGACGCACGATCCCGGAAGAAAGAAGAGGTTGCGCTCGCGACATGAGATCTGGATGTGCAAAGGATGAAGTATAAAGCTTGCGGAAAACGTAAAACCGTATGAAAGCGTTGTGAAATAAAGTAAAAAGGTAAGCTGTAAGGCGCGCGATGTAAGACGCCGTATTGTTTTCCGGCGGCCGCATTGCCCGTTTCAGCAAAGACTATTCCATTCGTCGGCTAAAATATTTTGACGTTGAACAACCGAAGGCCCTCAATGAAGCGAGTCCTTATCGTCAAGGTCACCTCCCTCGGCGATATCGTGCAAGCGCTGCCCGTCGTAGCGGACATCAAACGCGCATTTCCTGGCGTTGAGGTGGATTGGGCCGCAGACGAAGCATTCGCCGAAGTGGCGCAATGGTGCAAGGGTATCGACCGCGTACTGTTCGCGCCGCTGCGGCGTTTCAAGAAAGCGCGCCGTTGGGCCGACTTCAAGGCGATCGCGGCGTCCATCGCGGAACTGCGTGCGCATCGCTACGATTACATCATCGACATTCACGGCGTGTACAAAAGCGCGATCATCGCGTTTCTGGCCCGCTCGTCGCGTTGCATCGGCTACCAGTCGCAGGATCTGGGCGAGCGGGGCGCTGCGTTCGCGTACACGGGGCGCTTTGGTCCGCGTCCGCAATGCAATGCGTGGCATGGCATGCGTATCAGCGCGGGCGAGGCTCTCGGCTACGAAGTAGAAGGCCCGCCCGTCTACGACCTGAAGTTGCCGGAGCCGGTGAGACCCCCGTTCGAAGGCGAGCGCGCGCCAGTCGCCGCGCTTTTTCATGCGACGTCGAAAGACGACAAGAAGTGGCCGATCTCGCATTGGGCGGTGGTCGGCAACGAGCTTTCTCGACGCGGCTTCCGCGTAGTCTTGCCGTGGGGTTCGGAAGGCGAGCGCATCGAGGCCGAGCAGATCGCCGCGCAAGTGCCAGGCTCCAAGGTTCTGCCAAAGATGACCGTGACGGAAATCGCGCAAATGATCGACGCGTGCTCGTTGGTGGTCGGCGCAGACACAGGTTTTGTCCACCTCGCACATGCGCTGCTGAAGCGCACGGTTATGGTTTTCGTATCGACGTCGCCTGAACATTGCGGCGTAGAAGCACCATTCCGCTCGATCTCGGTCGGCGACGGCCTTTCGGTGCCGCCCATCAGCGCCGTGCTCGATGCCATCGACTACGTGCACAGCAAGCCGCCCGCCGTCGCCGGGCAGGGTTCTGCTGCGGCTTGAGCGCAGCCTCGACCGCAATCGTTTGCTCAAAAGAAAAGGGCGCCGCGCGCAGAGTGCCTTGCCACCGGCACTATGACGTGACGCCCCTATAAACGCCCGCGTCGGGGAACGCCGGGCGAAAAGGATTCGGCTTGCTGCGTAACCATGCGACTCGCAAAGCGCTCATTACACGGTTGTTAAATCTGTCGCTTTTCGTTGGTCGGTGGAGTGCTCGCCTACTGTGCGCTTTCGTTGCGCGCTTCCTTGTAGTTGACGAATGCGGGCTGAACGGCGCTCGCAAGCCGTGCCTGGCAGACGCCCTTACCGTCTTTAGGAAGCCACAAGGCGACACCTTCAAGGCCCGTTCCCGACCGACCTTCAAGTCAGTATAGGCGCTGTTTTCATCGGATGTGAGCGTGCATTGCCATGTGTCCAGACGGGGCGCGCGGATCGGCGAACCTGTAACACGCGCGTGATCTTCCCTTACAACTGGCAACGTTCTGGCAGCCGCACGTCGTGTTCAATCGAGTCATTCGAGATTTCTCGAACGAACCTGACTCGATGGAGAACAACATGAAACGCCTGCTCCTGACTCTGATCGCCGGCACCGTACTCGCAACCCTGCTTGGCGGCTGCGTTGTCGCGCCGGCGCCGGGCTACTACTACGGCGGTGGAGGCTACTACCACCATCACGGCTATTACTACCGTTAAGCTGGCGGCTGGCCAAAGCTGGCCCGCAACGGCCGGTCCTGGCGTCAGGCCGCCAACATCTCGAACGCGATCACAGCGGTAATGGCTGCCGCGTTCGCCGCCAGCGCCTCGACGACAATGCCTTTCCAGGTGGCGGGGCGAAAGCGCAGCGCCAGCAGCAGCGAACACAACAACGCGAGCGCGATGATCGTCACGACGTCGGCATTATGTAAGTGAAGGTTCATCCGGGCCTCCCTGCTTGCCATAGGGTCATTCAGGTCGAGTATAGGCAAGTCAAAAAGGCGCGCAAGGCAGGGGATTCACTCAGCGAAACCTCCGCCAGGCGGGGACTTCAGCGATCAACCCGCCGAGGTTCCCTACCTGTCTATCGCCGCGTCACATCAGGCGCGAGTCGCGCGTCTCGCGCATGCACAGCACGCCGATCATGCTGACGGCCGCGGCGATCGACACATACGCGCCCACCCACGGCAGCCCGCCGCGCGCGGCCAGCATTTGCGCAATGTACGGCGCAACCGATGCGCCGAGAATCCCGCCGAGGTTGTATGACACACCCGCGCCGGTATAGCGGACGTTGGTGGGAAACAGTTCGGGCAGCAGCGCGCCCATCGGCGCGAAGGTCACGCCCATCAGGAATAGTTCGATGACGAGGAACAGCAGCACGAGCGGCGTTTGCCCGCTGCCGAGGAGCGGCGCCATGGTGAAGCCCGACAGGACCGCTGCGACGATGCCCACGATCAGCACCGGCTTGCGGCCATAGCGGTCGCTTGCCCAGGCGGACAGCGGCGTGGCAAGTGCCATGAACACCACGGCAATGCACAGCAGCCCGAGGAAGGTCTGCCGCGGAATGTGCAGCACCGACACGCCATACGACAGCGAGAACGTAGTCGCGTTATAGAACAGCGTGTAGCAGACCACCATTGCCAGCGCGCCCAGCAGCGTGGGCACCCAATGCCGCGACAGCAGCGTCGCGATGGGCACCTTAACGCGCTCCTGACGCTCGATGGCGGCCTGGAAGGCCGGCGTCTCCGCGATCTTCAGCCGCACGTAAAGCCCGAGCGCGACCAGCACCGCGCTTACGAGGAACGGCACGCGCCAGCCCCAGCTACGGAACTGCGCGTCGCTCAACGACATCGCAAGGGCGAAGAAGAGGCCGTTCGACGCGAGAAAGCCGATCGACGGTCCGAGTTGCGGGAACATGCCGAACCAGCCGCGCTTGCCGGCAGGCGCGTTTTCGGTGGCGAGCAGCGCCGCGCCGCCCCATTCACCGCCGAGGCCAATGCCCTGGCCGAAACGCAAGATGCACAGAAGGATCGGTGCAAGACTGCCGATCGAGTCGTAGCCCGGCACGAAGCCGATCAGCGTGGTCGAGACGCCCATCACGAGCAAAGACGCGACGAGGGTCGATTTACGGCCGATGCGGTCGCCGAAATGGCCGAACAGGAACGAGCCGATCGGCCGCGCGACGAACGCAATGCCGAACGTGACGAAGGCCGACAGGGCCTGAGCCGTTGCCGAGCCATGCGGAAAAAACACCGGGCCGATAACGAGCGCCGCGGCGGTCGCGTAGACATAGAAATCGTAGAACTCGATCGCGGTGCCGATGAAGCTAGCGAAGATGATCCGCGCGCTGTTGGTGTGTCCGGCCGCATTAGGCTCGGCCGCGGAAATCGGCGATGTGGACATGCAGGGTCTCCATGTATCGTGATGCCGCGTCGCCTCGCTCGATAGGGGCGCAGTGTGGCTGCGCAGCGGCGCGGTCGATCGGCATCTTTGTTCAGGTTCGTGCGCTTGAGTCGGACTCGCGTCGGCAATCACGCTGGCGGGCGACGAACCCGCAGCATACAGCGTCGTCCGTTGGACTCGCGCGCGAATGGGGCCTTATGCGCGTGCATGGCGATCACGCCGCCACGCAGCAAAGGCGTTTGCGTGGCGCGCGTGGATGACGCGGCGCCGCGACAGGTGGCTGCAAGCCGCGCCGGCGGATGAGCGGGCGGCCTGCACCGTGCCGGAGGCTCCGGCGAGGGAATCGGAAAATTATAGCGAGCGAGGCGCGCGCGCAGCAAGGCGGCTGGCCGATCGGCCAGGCCGCGCTCAGTCGATGGTCAGCGCTTGCGGCGAGGCCAGTTCGCGCAGCTGGAACTTGCCGTCGTCGTTGAAGAGCCAATCTTCGAACAGTTCGAGCTGGCCGCGGCCGTTCAGCAATTTGCCCGGCGGCAACGGCAGCGGTGATGCACGTCGCAACGTGGCGAGCGCGGTGCTTTCCGCTTCGTCGTCGCCGTTCGTGCGATACACCGACGATGCCACCACGTGCCCGTTGCGATCGACGGTGAACGACACCACGACGAGCGAGCGCAGCATCGCTTGCGGCTTGCCGCGCAGTACATACGAAGGATTGCGCTCGACGATGCGTTGCGCGACCGCCTCCCGATACTGATCGAGCGTCACGCTGTTGACTGCGGTGGGCGGCGTTGCGACGACCGCGCTTGGCGGCGGCGTGAACGTGCAGCCGGTGACGGCGAGTGCCAGCAACGCAACGTATGCCGTGCCGCGTAGAGGTAGTGACCATGCGCAGCCGCGGCGAGCGCGGCATTCAGTCATGGGGCGAAGCAGGCGCGTGCGGGTAAGCATGATGAACCACTAAAAAGGGCAGAACCTGCTTAGATCGTAGTCAAAAACCGCAGGGTTTCAATCCGCGTTCGCCCCCGGTATGTCGACTTAGGCGCCAGAAAAAAAGGCGAACTCGCCAACGAGTTCGCCTTCGCAATTCGCCGTGCATGAACGCGCCCATGCAGGCGCGTTCGCAACTCGACGCGTGTCAGTTCAACGCTTGCCGTGCCGCTTTGACTGCGGCCAGCACCTGCTCGGGCGCGGTGCCGCCAGGATGATTGCGGCTTGCAACCGAGCCTTCGAGCGTCAGGTACGAGAACACGTCGTCGCCGATCAGATGCGCGACGTTCGGCAATTCCGCGCGCATTTCATCGAGCGTGAGGTCCGCGAGATCGCAGCCGCGATCCGCGCAGATGCGCACGGCCAGCGCAACGGCTTCGTGCGCGTCGCGAAACGCCAGGCCGCGCTTGACCAGGTAGTCGGCGAGATCGGTTGCCGTCGAGAATCCTTGCAATGCGGCGTCGCGCATGGCTTGCGGTTTCACCGAAATGCCCGCGACCATTTCAGCGAAGATGCGCAGCGTATCGGCAACGGTGTCCACCGTGTCGAACAGCGGTTCCTTGTCTTCCTGATTGTCCTTGTTGTACGCGAGCGGCTGGCCTTTCATCAGCGTGAGCAGCGCCATCAGATGACCGTTCACACGGCCGGTCTTGCCGCGCGCGAGTTCGGGCACGTCGGGATTCTTTTTCTGCGGCATGATCGACGAACCCGTGCAGAAGCGGTCGGCCAGGTCGATGAAGCCGACGCGCGGGCTCATCCACAGCACGAGTTCTTCGGAGAAGCGCGAGATGTGCGTCATGACGAGCGCCGACGCCGCCGTGAATTCGATTGCGAAATCGCGGTCGGACACGGCGTCGAGCGAGTTTGCGCAGATGCCGTCGAAGCCGAGCGTCTTTGCCACCGCGTGACGGTCGATCGGATAGCTCGTGCCGGCGAGCGCCGCTGCGCCCAGCGGCAGACGGTTCACGCGCTTGCGGCAATCGAGCATCCGCTCGGCATCGCGAGAAAACATTTCGACGTAGGCGAGCAGGTGATGGCCGAACGTGACCGGCTGCGCGACCTGCAAGTGCGTGAAGCCGGGCATGATGGTCGACGCGTTCTTCTCCGCCATGTCGAGCAGCGCCGTGCGCAGTTCCTTCAGCAACGCGCCGATGCGGTCGATCTCGCCGCGGAGCCACAGGCGGATGTCGGTCGCGACCTGGTCGTTACGCGAGCGGCCCGTGTGCAGACGCTTGCCGGCGTCGCCGATCAGCGCGGTCAGGCGTGCTTCGATGTTCAGGTGAACGTCTTCCAGGTCGAGTTGCCACTCGAACTCGCCTCGCTCGATTTCGCCCTTGATCTGCGCCATGCCGCGTTGGATCGCGGCGAGGTCTTCGGCGGCGATGATCTTCTGCGCACCCAGCATCGAGGCGTGCGCAAGCGACCCTTCAATGTCGACGAGCGCGAGACGCTTGTCGAAGAAAACCGACGACGTGTAGCGTTTGACGAGCTCCGACATCGGCTCCGAGAAGCGAGCCGACCAGGCTTCGCCTTTTTTGTGCAGTTGGGACGTCATGGTTTTGGGCAGTTAAGCGGCAGTTATCCAGCAGTTAAAGGCGATCGGGCGAGCGGTATGAAGCTGACGACGCGGATGCGCCTGGCATGACTGCAAGCGCACCGCCGAAGCATGAAAAGACAGGGATTTTAACACTGGCGCAACGCCGCGCCGACGACGAACCCGCGCCTGTCGGCTCACCGCGGCTCGCACGCCTGCTCATACGACGCGCTGGCCTGCGGCCTGCATTGGCGGCCCGTGTCACGGCCTATTCGCGCACCAGCACTACCAGCTTGAGATCTTCGCGATGCGCGGGCTTGAACGTAATCTGATCGTAGACGAGCCGGCCGTCGCGCGGATGATTGAATTCGCGCCGTCCGCCTTCGCGGCCTCCGACGTCTTGCGAGGCCCAGAAGCGCGCAAACGCGTCGCTCGCCGCGGTGAGCGAATCGATCAGCGCACGCGTTGGCGCGTCGTTCAGATGACGAATCGAATCCGCGCGAAACTCGGCGGCTAGACGTCGCGCGCGCGTGTCCCAGTCGACGATCAGCTCGCGCGCCGCCGGTTCCGTGAACGTGTAGCGCAGCAGATTGCGATCATGCGAACCGTCGAGCCAGCCGACGAAAAGATCGGCCGCGCGTTCGTTCCAGGCGAGCGCATTCCATTGACGGTCGAGCACATAAGCGGGCGCGTCTACGAGTTGCACGGTTTCGAGCAGTGTCGCGGGCGCGTCGGCGGCGGCCGGGTCGGGCTCGGCCGGATCGCGCTGGGCGGCCAGTTCGAACAGATACGCCCGCTCGGCCCGCGACAGTTGCAGCGCGACGGCGATACGTGCGAGCGCGTCCGCGGAAGCAGAAACCGGACGCCCCTGCTCGATCCATGTGTACCACGTCGGACTCACGCCGCACAGCTGCGCGACTTCCTCGCGCCGCAAGCCGGGCGTGCGGCGGCGCGGGCCCGGCGGCAGGCCGACCGCTTGCGGCGACAGCCGCTCGCGGTGCGCGCGGATGAAGTCGCCCAGCGCGCGGGCGGGCGTGGCATCGAGCGGCGGCGGGTTGTCGGCGGAAGCTGGCGTGCTCGTTCGCGTGGTCATTCGTTTGGTGCGGCGTGAGGAGGGTGGTATAGATACCAGAATAATTGCTTAACTTGTACTGGTACACGGCGGGCTCTATTGTAGCGGCGTAGCGGCTCGAACGGCAGGCCGCGCTGCCAGCACCAGAAACGCGGACCTACAACACAGTCCCACGCAGACAACCGGAGCTATTCATGAAGCATCACGATCAGGTCGCCGACGCCTTCGGGTCGACCGCCGCCGCCTATTTGACGAGTCCGACCCACGCAACCGGCGCGGATCTGCGGACGCTTGCCGAGTCGATCGCGGCGACGCCGGATGCGACGGTGCTCGACATGGGCTGCGGCGCGGGCCACGCGAGTTTCGCGGTCGCGCCGCATGCGAAAGAAGTGATCGCCTACGACATCGCTGCGCCGATGCTGGCCACGGTGGAAGGCGCCGCGAAGGATCGCGGCCTCGCCAACATTCGCACGCAGCAGGGCGCGGCCGAGAAATTGCCGTTCGCCGATCACACGTTCGATTGGGTCATCAGTCGGATGAGCGCGCATCACTGGCACGACGTGGCGCTGGCGCTCGCCGAAGTGCGGCGCGTACTGAAGCCGGGCGGCCGGGTGCTGTTCGTCGACATCGCCGGTATAGACCATCCGTTGCTGGACACGCATATCCAGGCAATAGAACTCCTGCGCGACGGCTCACATATTCGCGATTACCGCGCTGACGAATGGATCGCGCTCTTCGAAACCGCACAGTTCAAGGCCTCGATTCGCGAGCGCTGGCGCATCGACATCGAGTTCAGTTCGTGGGTGGCGCGCATGCGCACGCCTGAGGAGCGCGTGGCGGCGATCCAGTCGCTGTGGCGCAATTCGCCGGATGAAGTGCGGCACTATTTCGACGTGAAGGAAGACGGCTCTTTCAAGCTGGACGCGTTGATGGTCGAAGCGGGTTGAGAAGGCATGCGGACATGGGCAGCGGCGCCTGCAAACGCCACTGCCATCCCGAACCGTCAGCCCGTATTGCGCAACCCCGCCGCGATACCGTTGATGCTCAGATGAATCCCGCGCCGCACGCGCGCGTTGGTGTCGCCCGCGCGGTAACGCTTGAGCAATTCGACCTGCAGGTGATTAAGCGGATCGAGATACGGAAAGCGGTTCTTGATCGAACGCGCGAGCAGCGGATTTTCGGCGAGCCGTTCGCTCTTGCCGGTGATCTCCGACAACACTTTGGACGTACGCTCCCATTCCGCGACGATCCGCTCGAACACATGCTTGCGCAGCTTCTTGTCGGTGACGAGCGCCGCGTAGCGCGAGGCCACCGCAAGGTCGGTCTTCGCCAGCACCATGTCCATGTTCGAGAGCAGCGTCGAGAAGAACGGCCAGGTCTTGTGCATCTTCTTGAGTTGCGCGAGACGGCGTCCGCGCTCGGCATCGCTCGGTGCGTCGTCGAGATACGCGGCCACCGCAGTGCCGAAACCATACCAGCCGGTCAGCAACAGCCGGCATTGGCCCCACGAGAAACCCCACGGGATCGCGCGCAGATCTTCGATCTTGCGTTGCTTCGGATCCTGCAACTTGCGTGACGCGGGACGGCTGCCGATGTTCAGTTCGGCGATCTCCGAGATCGGCGTGGACTCGAAGAAATACTCCTTGAAGCCGGGCGTTTCATACACGAGCGCGCGATACGAGGCCATGGCCGCGTCGGACAATTGCTGCATCGTGGATTCGAAAACCGGCAGTTCCGCGGGCGCCGTGCCATGCGGCAGCAACGATGCTTCGAGCGTCGCGGCCACCACCGTTTCAAGATTGCGCCGGCCGATTTCCGGATTGCCGAACTTGCTCGCGATCACTTCGCCTTGTTCCGTCAAGCGAATCTGACCGTCGACCGTGCCGGGCGGCTGCGACAGAATCGCCTGATAAGTCGGGCCGCCGCCGCGGCCGACGGTGCCGCCTCGTCCGTGGAAAAGGCGCAGCGTGATGCTGCGTTCGTTGAAGAGCGACACGAGCGCGAGTTCCGCGCGATACAACTCCCAGTTCGACGTGAGAAAGCCGCCATCCTTGTTGCTGTCCGAGTAGCCGAGCATCACTTCCTGCTCGTTGCCCTGATGTTCGATTATCGAGTCGACGCCCGGCAGCGCAAGGAGATCGCGCATGATGTGCGGCGCGTTGCGCAAGTCAGGGATCGTCTCGAAGAGCGGGATGACCATCAGCGCGGCTCTCGCCGGATCATTCGCGTCGCCGAGCCGGCCTTGTAGCAGGCCGGTCTCTTTTTGCAGCAGCATGACTTCGACCAGATCGCTGACTGTCTCGGTGTGCGAAATGATGTAGTTGCGAACCGCGCGCGCGCCAAATTTTTCACGCGTGACACGCGCTTGCTCCAGCACGCCGAGTTCGCTCTTCACGAGATCCGAGTACTCTGCATACGGCAGGCGCAACGGGCGCGGCTGCGTAAGCTCTGCGAGCAGCACTTCGAGCTTCTCGCTTTCGGCGAGCGCGGCGTAGTCGTCATGAACGCCCGCGCGCTTCAGCAGTTCGGCGATCACCGCTTCGTGGATGTCCGAACTCTGGCGCAAGTCGATGCTCGCGAGATGAAAGCCGAATACTTCGGCCGCGCGCGCGAGCGGTGCCAAACGCGGCGCCGCGAGCGGCGCGCCATGATGCGCGGCGAGCGAATCGATCAGCACGTGCAGATCGCGCACGAATTCGGACGCGTCGTCGTACGGCGTCGCGCGAATCGGCGCTGCGCCGCGGCCCGCACTGCGCAGCGGCACGCTGCCTTCGCCGAGACGCACGCGCGCACTTGCCGCGAGCCGCGTGTACATGCCGATCAGCGCACGGCGATAAGGTTCGTCGGTACGGTGCGGCGAACGGTCAGGCGAAACCTCTGCAAGCGCTTTGAGCTCGTCGCTCGCGCCGGCGAGCAGATTCGACACGGACAATTCCGCGCCGAGCTTGTGCACCTGCTCGAGATAGTGTTCAAAGATCACCTCCGCCTGGCGCGCGATCGCATGTTCGAGCGTTTCGGCCGTGACATTCGGATTGCCGTCGCGGTCGCCGCCGATCCAGCTGCCCATCTGGAAGAACGGAGGCAGACGCGCTTCGAGGCCGTGTTCCTTGAGCGCCTCTTCGATGTCGGCATATAGCGCAGGGATTTCTTCGAGGAAGGTAGCGCGGTAGTACGACAGCGCGTTTTCGATTTCATCGGCGACCGTGAGCCGCGAGTCGCGCAGCATCCGCGTTTGCCACAGCGACGTGACGCGCGCGCGCAGCATTGCTTCGTTATGCGCACGTTCGCGGTCGGTCAACTGCTGATCGCGTTCGGCGAGCAGGCGTGCGACGTCGTGCTCTGCGTCCAGAATGCTCTTGCGCTGCACTTCCGTTGGGTGCGCCGTCAGCACGGGCACGATCAGCGCGTCGTTGAAAAATTGCTGCAGCACTGGCGTGGCGGCGGTGCCCGCTTCGACGAGCCGCTCCAGCGCATAGGCAATGGTGCCCGGCTGCGCGGCGGAGCCCGCCAGCGCGTGAATCCGGTGACGGCGATTGCGGTGGCGGTCTTCGGCGATATTCGCGAGATGCGAGAAGTAGCTGAACGCGCGCACCACGCTGACCGTCTGTTCGGGACTCAGCGAGCGCAGTTTTTTGTCGAGCGTCTGCACGGCGGCGTTGTCGTCTTCACGGCGAAAACGCACGGCCGTCTGGCGGATTGTTTCAACGACGTCGAACACCGCGTCGCCTTCCTGTTCACGCAGCACGTCGCCGAGCAGCCGCCCCAGATAGCGGATGTCCTGGAAGAGCGGATGGTCCTTGTCGGCGCGCGTGCGGCCGTTGGTTTTCGGCGCGGCGACGACGGTGTCCCCGGAGACGGCTTGCAGGTTCGGCGCCTTGTTTTCAGCCTTGTCTTCCACCTTGTCTTCCGCTTTGTTCTTGGCTTGCGCTTTCGAGTTCGTCTTCACCTCGGCCTTGTTCGTGGCGGACGCGGTTTTGGCCGGCTTGTCCGCTTTCGAAGCCTTGACGGCTATTTCCGGCTTGGCCGGCGCGGTGGTCTTATCGGCCTTGATGGCTTTCGCGGCGTTCGCAGCCTTCGCGCTGGAGGACGCCCGTTTGACTTTGCCGGGCTGGGCGGCGCCAGCGCTAGACGATGCGGAGGCCATGGACGCGTCGGCGTCGACAGTGGAAGCGTTGGGCGATGCAGTGTTGCGGCGGGCAGGGCGCGCCGATCCGGAAGACGTCACGATGGGTTTCCTCAGGGAAGCCAGGGTCTGTTAAGTGATGAACTGCTACTGCGGAACTCAAAACTGCACTGGAACTGCAACGTGAACTGCATTGAAGCGGTATGCACCGATGGCAATACGCCGGGGAGGAAGGCCGCGCGACCGCACAAGCTCTGCACGCGGCGCATGTTGCGCCGCATTGGATCATCGCGCATACGGCGGCGCGGTGCGCGAACGAGCGTGCGTGAACGGGCCGCAACAGGACAGCGGCGCATGGCGCGAAGCCCGTCTCCTCCAGCGATACCGCGTTGGCACGGCGCCCCTGCGCGCCTCGATTCGAGCCTTGATCCGTAAGGGCCACAGGCGGGCGAACCGGGGGGTGAGCGCGAGGGCGCGTGCTAACATTGTTTGTTATTCCATCCCGTCATTCAATCGACAAGCTAATGAACACCGAGACGTTTGCCGCGCCACCCCACACGCTTGTGATTGCGTCGCGAGAAAGCCGCCTCGCCATGTGGCAGGCGGAGCATGTGCGATGTGCGCTGCACAAATTATATCCATCTTGTGACGTAAAAATCCTCGGAATGACGACACGCGGCGATCAAATTCTCGATCGCACTTTGTCGAAGGTGGGTGGTAAGGGGCTGTTCGTCAAAGAACTCGAAGCGGCGCTCGCCGATGGCCGCGCCGATCTCGCGGTGCATTCGCTGAAAGACGTGCCGATGGAATTGCCCGCAGGCTTCGCGCTCTCCACGATCATGGAGCGCGAAGATCCACGCGACGCACTCGTGTCGAACGATTACGACTCGCTTGCCGCGCTGCCGGCCGGCGCGGTGGTGGGCACATCGAGCCTGCGCCGCGAAGCGATGCTGCGCATGCGCTATCCGCATCTCCAGGTGCGGCCGCTGCGCGGCAATCTGGATACGCGCCTCGCCAAGCTCGATCGCGGCGATTACGCGGCGATCATCCTCGCTGCGGCAGGCCTCAAGCGCCTCGGTCTGGCTGAGCGTATCCGTGCGCTGCTCGATCCGGACGACAGCTTGCCTGCTGCGGGGCAGGGCGCGCTCGGCATCGAGATTCGCGCCGATCGCGCCGACCTCGCGGCATGGCTCGCGCCGCTGCATCACGAACATACGGCGGCAGCGGTCGAAGCGGAGCGCATGGTGTCGCGTTCGCTCGGCGGCAGTTGCGAAGTGCCGCTCGCCGCGTATGCAACATGGCATGACGGCGCGCTGCATTTGCGCGGCATCGTGGCGACGCCCGATGGCCAGCGCGTGCTGAGCGCGCGGGCGTCGGCGCCCGCGCCGACCGTCGAACGCGCGATCGCGCTGGGCAGCGAAGTGGCGAGCGCGCTAGAACAACAGGGCGCAATGGACATCGTCCGCGCGCTCAGCACGGCGAGCGGTCCTGCGGCGCCGGGAGACGGTGCAAAGTCCGCTGCGGACTCCGGCGCGGCAGGCACCCCGGTGTCCGGCGACTGATGGCGGCCGACATTCCCGGCAACGCATCGTCATCCGCCGGCAAGGCGGCGTTCACAGTCGTGATTACGCGACCGTCCGGTCAGTCGACCGAACTGATAGAACGCCTCTCCGTCGCAGGCATGGCGACGCTCGAGTTCCCGCTGATCGACATTGCGCCCGTCGCCGACGACGCGCCGTTGCGCGCCGCGCTCGCCTCTCTCGAACGCTATGCGCTCGTCATATTCGTGTCGCCGAACGCGATCGATCATGCGTTCGCGAAGAGCGACGCGATCTGGCCGCACGCATTGCCGGTCGGCGTGGTCGGGCCGGGCAGCGTGCAGGCGCTCGCGCGTCACGGCGTCAGCGCGCCGGCTCACCGGGTCATCAGTCCCGCATCCGGCGCCGATGACGATAACGGGCGCTTCGACTCCGAATGCCTCTTCGCCGCAATCGAATCGGCGCTCGGCGAGGCGAATCTCGAAGGCAAGCGTGTTCTGATCGTGCGCGGCGACGGTGGCCGCGAGTGGCTGGCCGATCGTCTGCGCGAGGCCGGCGCCGAGGTGGAGGCGGTCGCCGCGTACCGGCGGCTCGTGCCGGAACCGTCGATCGGCGCGTGGGCTCGTGTGCACCGACTGCTTGCGGGCGAACCGCATGCCTGGCTTCTCACCAGCTCCGAAGGCGTGCGCAATCTGCACGAACTCGCGCAAGAGCATCTCACCGCCGACGAACTCGCGCAGCTCAAGCACGCCGCGCTCGTCGCGCCTCATCCTCGTATTGCCGAGACCGCGCGGGCATTGGGTTTTGATAGGATTACGGTGTCAGGCGCGGGCGACGAGCGCATTGCCCGCGCCTTGCTCGCCGATCTGCCGACCGTAGCTCAACCGGTACCGTCCAATCCGGCTCATTCACCGGCTAAATCACGCATGACTGAAACGAACGCATCCACGAACGCTTCACCCCAGCCGGCCACGACCGCCGCGTTGCCGCCGAATCAACCCTTCACGCCCTACGAAGCGCAAAAGCGTCGCAGCGCGAGCGGACCGCTGCTGTGGTTTGTCGTCGTGGTTCTTGCTTGCGCCGCGGGCGTGGGCGGCTATGCGCTCAATCGCAAGGTGGAGCGCACCGAGCAGAACATCGCGCAACGTCAGCAGGCGAACGACACGCAAACCAACGAACTGCGCATCAAAACCGAGCAGGCGCTCGCTACAGTGCGTCAGTCCGACTCGCAGGTCGCGCAGCTGGAAGGCAAGCTCGCCGATGCGCAGGCCGCACAGCAGGCGCTGCAGCAACAGTACGCGGATCTCGCGCGCAATCGCGACGACTGGACGCTCGCGGAAGTCGGTCAGATGCTGTCTGCCGCAAGCCAGCAATTACAGTTGACCGGCAACACGCAGCTTGCGCTCTTCGCGCTGCAAAGCGCCGACACGCGGCTCGCGGCGTCGGATAGCACGCAGGCGGTTGCGGTCCGCAAGGCCATTGCGCAAGACATCGACAAGCTGAAGGCCGCGCCTTCCACCGACCTCACGGGTCTTGCGATCAAGCTCGACAATGCGGTCGATCAGATCGACAGCTTGCCGCTCTCCGGCGAAGCGCCGATTGCCCATGCCACGCCGCGTGCGGCCACGTGGGCAGATACGGCCAAGGTGTCCGCGGCCACCGGCGAGCCGCGCTGGAAAGTGTGGTGGAACCAGTTGACGAGCGGCATCGGCCAGCAGTTGACGAGCCTCGTGCAGGTGCGCCGCATCGACAACGCAGACGCGATGATGGTCGCACCAGACCAAGGCTACTTCGTGCGTGAGAACGTGAAGCTGCGTTTGCTGTCGGCGCGTCTTGCTCTGCTCTCGCGTAACCAGACCACGCTGAAGTCCGACCTGCAGGGCGCGCAGACGGCACTGACGCGTTACTTCGACATGTCGTCGAAGAAAACACAGAACGTTGTCGATCTCGTCAAGCAGGTCGAGGCCGGATCGGCCGCGGTCGAATTGCCGAATCTGAATACGAGCCTGCAAGCCGTCAATCAATACCGGGGCCGAGGTTAATCATGGCGATCCGGGGACTTCTATGGCTCGCGCTGCTCTTCACCGTCGCGGTCGCGCTCGCGGTGGTCGGACGCTTCGACATGGGCCAGGTGATGCTGGTGTATCCGCCGTACCGCGTCGACATGTCGCTCAATCTGTTCGTGGTCGGGCTCGTGGTGCTGTTTATTCTGCTGTATGCGCTGCTGCGCATCGTGCGCAATATCTGGCGCATGCCGCAGCGTGTGGCCGCGTACCGTGCGCGCTCGCGGGTCGCGAAGGCGCACGCCGCGCTGCGTGACGCGATCGGCAACCTGTACGCCGGGCGCTTTTCGCGCGCGGAAAAGGCCGCGAAAGACGCGCTCGCGAACGGCGACAACAAGGGCGCGGCCGGCCTGATCGCGGCCACCGCGGCGCATCGCATGCATGAATATGCGCGGCGCGACGAATGGCTCGCTCAGATCGACGAAACCGACTGGCAGGACGCCCGCCTGATGGCCACCGCCGACATGCGCGCCGATGGCCGCGACGCGGACGGCGCGCTGACCGCGCTCACCGAAATGCAGTCGCAGGGCGCGCGGCGCATTCACGCTCAGCAGATCATGTTGCGCGCGCAGCAGCAATTGAAGAACTGGGGCGAGGTGCTCAAGCTCGTCAAGACGCTGGAAAAGCGCGAGGCGATTCACCCCGCGGTGGCGGTGCGCTTGCGGCAACTGGCGGCGGAGAATTTGCTGCGAGATCGTCGGCATAACGCCGATGCGTTACTCGAACTATGGAATTCGCTGACGCCGACGGAGCGTCATTCGCCGCGTCTCGCCGATCTTGCCGCGGAACTGCTGGTGGCGCTGAATCGTCCGCAGGAGGCGCGCAAGATCGTTGAAGAAGCGCTCGCGCAGAATTGGGACGCGCGCTTGCTGCGTCGTTACCCGGATACTGCGGGCGGCGATGCGCTGCCGCTCATCCAGAAGGCCGAAGCGTGGCAAAAGGATCGTCCGGACGACGCGGACTTGCTGTTCGCGTTGGGCCGGTTGTGTCTGCATCAGCAGTTGTGGGGGAAGGCGCAGTCGTTCCTCGAACGTGCGCTGAAGCTTGCTGACAATGAGACGCTGAAGATTCGCTCGCACCGTGCGTTGGCGCGGCTTCACGAGCAGTTGGGGGACACGGAGAAGGCGAGCCAGCACTATCGCGAGAGTGCGTTGGCGATGAACATCGTGTGAGATCGCTCTTTGCGCGCTGGAGCAATGCGACGAGCGTTTGACGATGTCGTCGCTCGTCGCGTGTTGCTCTACGGAAAGTCTCCAACTCCCCAACTTTCGCACCGCATTGCCGTGCATCCCAAAGTTTCGGGACTTGAGCGCCGTGCAACGAATGCAAGTTCGCGCGGCGCTCTGTTTAGCTCGCCAGTCTCTCTGCGAGGCTAGTGGAGTACCGCTCCTTCCGGTGCGGCGAGCGGACTGGAACCGTCCTCTGCCGCCGCCAGTTCCAGTTTCAGCCGAGCCGCGGCCAGCACGCGCAGAACATCGGCGTTGATCATCAGTTCGTCCACCGCCGTCAGCATCAAGTCGGGATAATCGCGGAACTGTGCGAGCCTCGTCAGTTGCCCTAGCATGTCAGCGCAAAGTTGCGTCACTTCGTCTGCAATGCTCGCGGACGAGACTGGCGCTCCCGGGGACATGCAATCCTCGAATCCCTCACTAGCCAAAATTTCCAGAAGGACCGTCTGATATCTGCTCATTGTTGATCTGCCTCGCTACAAGTGCATCAACTGTAGCTTGGATCTGCGCGAGCAATTCCCGGAACAGGAGCGCTGAACCCGCCCAATTCACGGTTGCGAACGGAAAAGAATTTTCGCACTCGTCACAATATTCGCGCGCCTGAAACGTCTTCAGACGCATGGAACCGCCACCCACCTCGCACACGATGACCGAACGCGACAACGACATCACCGCGACCGTGGTGCGTGAGCGCACGAGGCTCGTCAATTTTATCCGGCGACGAATACGCGATCCCGACGATGCCGAGGACATATTGCAGGACGTGTTCCATGAATTCGTGCAGGCGTACCGGCTGCCCGCGCCGATCGAACAGGCGAGCGCGTGGCTTTTCCGGGCCGCGCGCAACCGCATCATCGATCGCTTTCGTAAGAAAAGAGAGCAGCCTTTGACAGACCTGTCCGAGGGCGACGACGACACCGACAGTGAGTATCGCCTCGACCTCGCGCTGCCGTCGCCCGACGCGGGTCCCGAAGCGCTCTACGCTCGCGCGCTATTGCTCAAAGCATTGCAGGACGCGATTGACGAGTTGCCGCCGAACCAGCGCGAGGTGTTTATCGGCCACGAGCTGGAAGGAAAGTCCTTTAAAGACATGGTGGCGGAAAGCGGCGTCACGCTGAATACGCTGCTCGCGCGCAAACGCTACGCGGTCTTGCATCTGCGCGCCCGGCTGCAAGCCATTTATGACGAACTGGGTATTTAGAGGAGTCAACGGATGAAATTTCGAATCAGATGTGTGGGTAAGGTACTGCTTGCGGTGGTCGCCGTAGGCGTGCTCGGGTGGCTGGTCATGAGTCTATGGAACTGGGTGATTCCGGCGTTATTCGTCGGCGCCCGCACGATCGACTTCGCGCATGCGCTGGGCTTGCTGGTCTTGAGCCGCATCCTGTTTGGCGGGTTCCGCGGACACGGAGGCTGGCGCGAACGGCGTCATTGGCGCAAATGGGAAGCCATGACGCCGGAGGAACGGGCGCATTTCCAGACTGCATGGCGATCAGGCCGCGCCCGTCGCCAGGAAGAATGAAACATGCGCGAGAAATCAACGGCGGACTGCAAGCAGAAGCCGGGCGTGATTGCGCCAGTCGTCGACCTGAAACGTTGCGAAGGCAAGGGCGATTGTCTGGATGTCTGCCCCGAGAATGTGTTTGAGATCCTGCGCATCGACGACGTCGATTATCTGAGCCTCGGTTTCATGCATCGTTTCAAGCTGCGTGTGCATGGAATGAAAGTCGCCTACACGCCGAACGCGGACGCCTGCCGGTCGTGCGGTCTTTGCGTGAGCGCATGTCCTGAACGCGCGATCAAGCTCGCCAGAACGGCATAACGTCCAACGTCGTTGCTGATGGCGTAACGACATCGCCCGCTGCCCGACGAACCGGGCAGCGCCGGGCGCATCATCAACACTATCGATCTCGTCAAGGAGCGCACATGACGTCGTCAAGCGCAGTTCTTTTGCGGCGGCTTCACGAACAGAGTCAGACAGAAGTGATAGCCCGCGCACAGGCGCAGTTCGATGGATCGAGCGAGGAATTCCTGACTCTCGCCGAGGAATACGACACGCTCGCACCTCGACTGCGCGGCCGGTTTCTCGAAACGCTCGGACTATCTAGCGAAGATTTTGAATCGCCGCAAGGCACTTCTTTATCGTTAGCCGTGTCAGCGAAAACGGGAAGGTTTCTGCACAACATGGTGCTTTCGCATAAACCGGCTCGAATCCTTGAACTCGGCAGTTCCTGCGGCGTGTCCACGCTGTATCTCGCCGAAGCCCTTCGCACGTTGGGCAGTGGAATGGTGACAGCGACCGAAGCCGACGCGCTTAAGTGCGCGCAACTTCGGGCGAACGTCAAAGCGGCGGGCGTAGATGCTTATGTTGACCTGTGGGAGGGCGACGCCTTTCAGACCGTTGCCCAACTGGAAGGCACTTTCGATCTGGTGTTTATCGACGTGTGGGCCAACACCTATCTGAATCTCTTCAAGCAAATTGAGCGCCTGTTGCGACCGGGCTCTATCGTTCTCGCCGACAACATGTACACGGCCGAGGACACCGTTCAGCCGTACAAGCGCTACCTTGACGACGATCCGCGTTTTTCGACAACGACGCTGGACTTCGAATCGGGGCTCGAATTTACAGTCGTCGTTTCTTGAACTCGCAAGGAGCGGGCTTCCGGGATGTCGCGAGCAGACATGTTCGGTGAGCGAAGCACGTTACTTGCGCGGCTCGATGGTTGCGAAGGCCAGCGCCGCTCCTGCGAACGCGCATGCGGCGGACACCAGCGCGACGGCGCGCAGCGCGTCAATAATGGCGTCGGCTTCCGCCTGCGCCGCGAGTGTCTGCGAATGCGTAGGAGGCGCATCGGTGGCTACGGCATGGGCTTGCGCGTCCAACTGCAGTAACGCGGTCTGGCGTGCATCGTGAGGAACGTGCAGTTCGTCCAGGCGCGCCGACAGCGCTGCGTTATGCGACCACACGAACACAATGCCGAGTACCGCAACCGCCAGCAGGCTCGCCACGCGTGCGACCGCGTTGTTGATGCCGGAGGCGACGCCTGCGCGGTGGCCCGGCACTGAGGCCATCACGGTCGTCGTGAGTGGCGCGACCGTGATGGTCATGCCGAGCCCGAGCACGACGAGCGCGGGGAAGAATCCGGTCCAGAAGCTGCCGCGCACGAACGGCAGCGCAAGCATCGCAAAACCGATTCCGGCGATGCACGGGCCAGCGCTCAACAAGGCCTGCGAACCGAAGCGAGTCGTCAGACCGCCAGTCAAGCGCGACAACGAGCCGATGATCACGGGCACCGGCAGCAACGCTGCGCCCGCTTCGGTGGCGGTGTAGCCGTGTGCGCGGATCAGCGTAAACGGCAGGAAGAAAAATGCGCCGCCCAGACCGAAGTAAAGCAGTAGCGTGACGAGGTTCGCGCCGGTGAAATCGCGCGAGCGGAACACTTCGAGCGGCATCATCGGGTCACGGCTCTTGGCTTCGATCATCACGAATGCGGCCAGCACGAGCACGCCAACACCGATTGCGCATAGTACGATGGGATGCGCGAAGCCACGCGCCGACGCCTCGGTCAGACCATAGGTGAGTGCGGCGAGCCCCGCTGCGGCGCTCAGCGCGCCGGGCCAGTCCAACTGTTGAGGCGCATCGGGCTTGTGGCTGTTCGGCACCGACAAAACAGCGAGCGCAATCGTCGCCGCTGCGAGCGGGACGTTGAGAAAGAAGATCGCGCGCCACGACAACGCGTCGACGAGCAAGCCGCCGGCCACTGGACCCAGCGCGGAGGTGATCGCGCCGACACCCGCCCACGTACCGATTGCCCGTCCGCGCTCTTCGCCGTCGAACACGGCGCCAATGATCGCGAGGCTGCTGGGCACGAAGAGCGCAGCGCCAATACCTTGCACCGCACGCCCGGCGATCAGTGAGCCGGCGTTCGGCGCGAGCCCGCAAGCGGCCGACGCCAGCGTGAAGACCGCGACGCCCGCGATGAACACCGTGCGGCGGCCGAGCTTGTCGCCCATCGAGCCGCCCACCAGTACGAGCGACCCCAAAAAAAGAAGGTAGGCATTGACGATCCACTGCATCGACGCGACGCTCGCGCGCAACTCGCTCTGAATGGCGGGTAACGCGACGTTGACGACGGAGCCGTCGATAAACGCCATGCTCGAGCCGAGGATCGTCGCGGCGAGCGCCAGACGTTTGCGCCGGCACGGACTGTCGAGTGCAGTGGGCTGCGCGCGGATGATGAGCTCGTCGCACGGGCTCGCTTGAGCAGCGACGCCGTGCGAGGGGTGTGGGTCGTTATCAAGGACTTGCGGGTCGGCCATGCTCGCTCCAGTGCTGGTCGATGGTGACTAGCATAACAACTGGAGCGAAGTTGCGTTAAAACGCAGACCGCCGTCAAGACGTTCTCGCCGGCGAGCGCCAGTCCGCCGTACTAACGCCAGCCAAGCGCCGGGGCAACATGCGTCAGGATCGATTCTATTACGTGTGCGCAGTACTCCACGCCCAGCTGGTTCGGGACGGTTAGCAGTAGCGTGTCGGCTTCTGCGATCGCCTCGTCCGCTGCAAGTTGCTTCACGAGCGTTTCAGGCGGTGCCGCGTAGCTGCGCCCGAAAATCGTTCGGATGTTGTCGTCGAGCAGACCGACCGTGTCGTCGCTATTCGCATCGCGTCCGAAATACATCCGGTCGCGATCGTTCATCAGCGCGAAAATGCTGCGGCTGACCGACACGCGCGGTTTTCGCGTGTGTCCTGCTTCTTTCCAGGCCTGCCGATACGCCCGGATCTGCTCGGCTTGCTGGACGTGAAGAGGGCGGCCCGACTCATCGTTCTTTAGCGTCGAGCACTGGAGGTTCATCCCCATCCCGGCCGCCCAGACCGCCGTCGCATCTGAGCCCGAACCCCAGCAGATCCGGTCGCGCAGCCCCTCGGAGTGAGGCTCGACCCGAAGCAGTCCCGGCGGGTTTGCAAACATCGGTCGCGGATTCGGTTCAGCAAAGCTCTCGCCGCGCAGCACCTCAAAAAACACCTCGGTGTGGCGCCGCGCGAGATCGGCATGCGTCTCGCCCTCGCCGGGCGCATAGCCGAAGTAACGCCACCCGTCGATCACCTGTTCGCCGGAGCCTCGGCTGATGCCAAGCTGCAGGCGCCCACCCGCGATGAGATCGGCCGCCCCGGCGTCCTCCGCCATGTAGAGCGGGTTTTCGTAACGCATGTCGATGACAGCGGTGCCGATCTCGATGCGGCTCGTTTTTGCGCCGACCGCAGCGAGAAGCGGAAACGGCGACGCTAGCTGGCGCGCGAAATGATGCACGCGAAAAAACGCGCCGTCGGCCCCGAGCTCTTCGGCAGCGACAGCGAGTTCGATGGATTGCAGCAGGGCATCGGAGGCCGATCGTGCGAGTGAATGTCGCGATGGACTCCAATGGCCAAACGAGAGAAAGCCGATCTTTTTCATAACAGTCCTGCCAGCATGCGTAGGTGAGCGATAACGGCATCTTGCCCGAGTCGCGCGGATGTCGCTCGCTGCGCGAGCCCTATGCCGACGATTGCGCGCTCGGGCATTGGGTTGCTTATCGAGCCGCAAAGTCGGTGGACGCCGATAGATCTTTCCACAGGCGCGACGAGTGCTGCTGCGAGTTTCGCAGGGTCGCCAGGCTGGAGCGGAGTGCCGGTCTGATACGGACTGTTGATTAGACGGGCATGAATGGAATGACTTTTCCATTCATGCAGCGGTCGCGCCGCGATCTTCGCGCGGGCGAAAACACGGCGAAGGTAATGCCGATTAACAGCGAGTCACACGCTTGCCCTTGTCGAATCGCCTATTTGCCTGCACCGGTGGAAGGAACGCAAGTCAGCACGAGAATTCCTCCGTTATTCGCTGCAGAGGTGACTGTTGCCTGATGAGATTCTCCCGACCCGCAAGACCATTCGGCAACGAAATCGGCTTTACAGGCACTTTGAGTACGAGAGGTCGCCGGCGAGAAAACCGGGTAGCGGCAGGTATCGACAGCGTTACAGTGTAGAGCCAACGCACGAGTCGAATTGCCATGATGAGCGCCACAGTTGGCGCCATAGGTGCCCGATTCGATTCGGATGGTATCAGCGAACGTGTTCACGCTCGCTCCGAAAAGACCAGCAAGCGAAAGAAGCGTGCAGATTGCTCGGATCATGATTGCCTCCAGACGTCACTCTTGCTCCGCGAAGACGGGCCGCCGGGTGAGCGATCGCTGGCGACGGCCTGCGTCGCGCAGGAAGCATGTCGCCGAGCGTGCAATTCAAGTGTAGGTGGGGAATTGGGTTTTCGCACTGGCAGGCATTGGCTACCTGAGGCCGGCTTTTCGCGACCGCAGAAGTAGAGAAGGCCGGTCACTTTGTGGCTGGTGGGTGAGGTTCGCCCCCACAATCCCCCAAAAACAAAAAGCCCCAGCAGCACACAAGCCACCAGGGCCCCACTAGAAACAACGCTTCAACTCACCGATTAACCATCTTCGCCGGCACACTGATCGCCAGCAACCCGCCAACGACCATAAACGCCGCAAGCATATACATCCCCGAATCATTAGCGGCAGTCGCCTGCTTCAACCAGCCGACAGCATACGGACTCAGAAACCCCGCAAGATTCCCAATCGAATTAATCATTGCGATGCCGGCAGCCGCACCCGTTCCGGCGAGAATCGCCGTCGGCAAACTCCAGAACAAAGGCAACGTAGTGAGAATGCCCATAGTCGCGAGCGTGAGAGAAGCCATCGCAAGCAGCGTGTTCTGCGCCCACACAACCGACAGCACCAGTCCAATCGCCCCGGCAAAAGCGGGCAACGCGATATGCCAGCGCCGTTCGCGCGTACGGTCCGCGCTGCGCGCAACGAACACCATCGCGACGACCGCCGCCGCGAAAGGAACCGCCGACAGCAGACCGATCGCGAACGCATCGGTTACACCGGTCGCCTTGATGATAGTCGGCAGCCAGAAGCTCACGCCGTAGAGACCCATCACGAACGAGAAGTACGTGAAGCTCAGCATCAGCACGCGGCCGCTCGTCAGCACCTGACGGATCGGCATGTCGTGCTTGGTGGCTTCCTCGGCGGAAACGTGGCGCTCGAGCAGTTCCTTCTCCTCTTTCGTGAGCCACTTTGCTTTCGCAATGCGGTCGTCGAGCGCAACGAACACCAGTATGCCGACGAGTACCGACGGTATCCCTTCTAGCAGGAAAAGCCATTGCCAGCCGTGCCAGCCGTTCATGCCATTGAATGTCTTGAGGATATAGCCCGACACCGGGCCGCCGATCACACCCGACAGCGCGATAGCCGTCATGAACCACGTCGTCATCCGGCCGCGCCGGTGCGACGGATACCAGTAGGTGAGATACAGAATGATGCCGGGAAAGAAGCCGGCTTCCGCGACGCCGAGCAGAAAGCGCATCACATAGAACATGGTCGGCGTGGTGACGAACATGGTCAGCATGGAGATCACGCCCCAGGAGACCATGATCCGCGCGATCCACACTCGCGCGCCCACCTTGTGCAGAATTACATTGCTCGGGATCTCGAAGAAAAAATAGCCGACGAAGAAAATGCCCGCGCCAAAGCCATAAACCGCATCGCTCAAGCCGAGGTCGCTCGTCATTTGCAGCTTCGCAAAGCCGACGTTCACGCGGTCCAGATACGCGACGACGTAGCAGAGCATCAGGAGCGGCGCGAGCCGCCAGTTGACCTTGCGATAGGTCGCCTCTTCGAAAGTGGAAGGCGGCGCGCCCGCGCCGGGATGGTGGAGCGGATTTGCGGGACTAGCCATGGTGTCTCCTCTTTTCTTGTCGAATTGAATTGCCGCGTCGATTGATTCTAGCCGTGCGGCGCGGCTCGCACGGCATTTAGATACCGGGGGAAAACACTAAGCCCGTCAAGCGCCGCGCGTGAACGCGGCTTGCTCAGAGCGTGACTATGAGCGCCATGAGCGGCGCTGCGACGACAAAGCCGAAGCCGAACGCGGCGCCAACATCAACGTAGAACGCAGGCGCTACACGCAGCGTCCACCATCCACTTCAAGACACACGCCGGTGATGAACTCCGCTTCGTCCGATGCCAGATAGAGCGCGGCGTTGGCAATATCTTGCGGCGTCGAGAAGCGCCCGAGCGGAATACCGGCGAGAAAGCGCTGACGGTTCTCAGGTGTGTCTTCAACGCCCATGAACTCCGACAGCAGCGCCGTTTCGCCGATCACCGGATTCACGCAGTTCACGCGGATTCTGTCCGGGCCCAACTCCACGGCAAGCGACTTGCTCGCAATAATCACCGCGCCCTTGCTGCCGTTGTACCAGACGAGTCCGGGGCGCGGCCGCACGCCCGCCGTCGACGCAATGTTGATAAAGCTGCCGCCGCCTTGCTCGCGGAAATACGGCACGAACTCCTGCACGCTCCAGTAGATGCTTTTGACGTTCACCGCGTACACGCGGTCGAACTCGGCTTCGGTGACTTCGAGCACAGGCTTGTTGCGGTGCGTGGTGCCCGCATTGTTGACGACTATCTGCACGCTGCCGAAGTCTTCGAGTGCCGCTTCACGCAGCTTTTGCCAGTCCTCGCGTTGCGCGACGTTGCCCGCGACGGCGATGGCCTTGCCACCGGCCAGCGCAATCTCACTCGCGACGCGCTCGGCAGCAGGGCCGTTCAGATCGTTGACCACGACGTTCGCGCCTTCGCGCGCGTAGGTCTTTGCGATGCCTTCGCCGAAACCCGAGCCGCCACCCGTGACGATGGCCGTTTTACCTGTCAACCGCATAATGTCTCCGCTGTTTGTTGTGAGTGGTGATGGATAAGCCCAGCTGCGAACTAGCCGTGCCGGATCGCAATTGTCTTTAGCGCCGTGAAGCCATACAGCGCCTCGAAACCCTTTTCGCGCCCGTGGCCCGAATGCTTGACGCCGCCGAACGGCAGTTCGACGCCGCCGCCCGCGCCGTAGTTGTTGATGAACACCTGGCCCGAGCGCAGACGCCGCGCGAGGCGCATTTGCCGAGCGCCGTCGCGCGTCCAGATGCCCGCGACCAGCCCGTATTGCGTGCCGTTCGCGAGCGCGAGCGCTTCGTCTTCGTCGCTAAAGGACATCGCGGCGAGCACGGGTCCGAACACCTCGTCGCGTGCGAGACGGTGGCTCGCGGGCACATCGCGCAACAGCGTGGGCGCCTGATAGAAGCCGCTTTCCGGCGCTTCGGGAATCACCTCGCCATGCGCGGCCATCGCGATGCCGTCGTGTTGCGCGTCGGAGAGAAAGTCCCACACGCGCCGTTGCTGCTTCGCGTTAATAAGCGGCCCGCAGTCGAGGTCGGCGTGCGAGGGGCCCACGCGCAGCGAGTTGAACGCGCCGCTCAGTCGGTCGAGCAAGGGCTCGTAAATTGCGCGGTCGATCAGCACGCGGCTACCCGCCGAACATGTCTGCCCGGCGTTCTGCACGATCGCCGACACGAGTACGGGCAACGCGGCGTCGAGGTCCGCATCGGCAAAGACGAGTTGCGGGGACTTGCCGCCGAGTTCGAGCGTGACCGGCACGTGGTTTTCGGCAGCCATTTGTGTGACGAGCTTGCCGGTCTCGGGCGAGCCCGTGAACGAAATGTGATCGATGCCCGAATGACGTGCGAGCGCCGCTCCCGCTTCGTGTCCGTAACCGGTGACGATATTCAGCGCGCCTGCGGGCAGGCCCGCTTCGGCCGCCAGTTCGGCAACGCGCAGCACCGAGAGACAGGCGTCTTCAGCCGGCTTGACGACGCATGCGTTGCCCACGGCAAGTGCCGCGCCCACGCTGCGGCCGAAAATCTGCATTGGATAGTTCCACGGCACGATGTGGCCGGTCACGCCGTGCGGCTCGCGGATCGTCATCACCGTGTAGCCGGCCTGATAGGGCAGTGTTTCGCCATGCAGTTTGTCGGCCGCCCCGGCATAAAACTCGAAGTAGCGCACGAGCGCGGCCGAATCGGCGCGCGCCTGTTTGAGCGGCTTGCCGGTGTCGCGGGCTTCGAGTTGCGCCAGTTCTTCCTGGCGGGCGGCGACGAGCATCGACAGCCGATACAGCACACGTCCGCGTTCCGCCGCGCTTGCCGCGCCCCAGGCGCCTTCGAACGCGCGGCGCGCGGCGTGGACGGCGGCGTCGATATCCGCCGCGGTGCCCCGCGCAAGTTGCGTGAACGGCTGGCCGTCCGAAGGATCGAGCACGGCGATCGTCTCGCCGCCTGAAGCAGCGGACCATTCGCCGCCAATGAAGTGTCGGGCTTCTTCCATGCAGACTCCTTGAGATGTCGCGCAGCCGGCGTACGTTCAGCCAGACGCCGAAGCGGATGCCGTTACGCGGTGTTCACAAACCAGAGGCACAATCGAGGGACGCCAGACGATTATCGCGCCGATCCGGCGGCGGATGCCATCGGCCGATTGGCTATAATGGCGCATTCCGCACTGTCCGGCCGCTGCGCTCCTGTTCGAGGCAAGTTTTACGATGCATGCCCTCGAGCCCACGCGCCGCATGCCGTGCTCCGAATTCCATCCTGACCAGAGAGCGCTCATGAGCTTCAATCACGTCCCCGCAGGCAAAGATCTTCCGCACGATTTCAACGTCATCATCGAAATCCCGGCGCAGAGCGATCCGGTGAAATACGAAGCCGACAAGGATCTGGGCCTTCTCGTCGTCGACCGTTTCATCGGCACCGGCATGCGCTATCCCGCCAACTACGGTTTCATTCCGCAAACGCTGTCGGGCGACGGCGACCCGGTCGACGTGCTGGTGATCACGCCGTTCCCGCTGCTGGCAGGCTCGGTGGTTCGCGCACGCGCGCTCGGCATGCTGCAAATGACCGACGAATCCGGCGTGGACGCAAAGCTGATCGCTGTCCCGCACGACAAGATCTGCCCGATGACAGCCGACCTGAAGTCGATCGACGACGTCCCGGCGTACCTGAAAGACCAGATCAAGCACTTCTTCGAGCAATACAAGGCGCTCGAGAAGGGCAAGTGGGTGAAGGTCGAAGGCTGGGCGGGTATCGAAGCCGCGCACAAGGAAATCAGCGAAGGCGTGGCGAACCACAAGAAGTAAGCGGCTCGACGCGCTGATCGGAAGACTCACTGCTTCGCCGATCCAGTCGACTCATGCAAAAAACCGCGCGAGCCCGAAGGGGCCGCGCGGTTTTTTATTCGATGTGAGGATTGTGACGTCGAGCGTCGAGATGCCGGTATAGCCGCAGTGCATCCCGAAGATGAACCGAAGCCATTTTTATATCTCCGTGTAAACCCTTATTATTTGTGGCCCGCGATGCATTCGGCTCACTGCCGGGACGTTTGCGAAAGCGCGGAAGCGAGCCCGCAGCAAGCAAGCAACAAGCACGTGACAAACCAGCAACAAGCCCGCTTTGGGAGCACACCGTCCGGATGATGAACCGCAAGTCCAACCTGGCATCTTCTTCGCCCCGATGGTCGAATCGGCTGTATGCGATCGCGACGGCGATCTATCGCAAGCGGCCGGTATGGATGGTGTCGTTTTCCGCCAGCGAGGCGAGTCTCTCCGAAGGCTTGCGCGCCGCATGCGCGTCTACGGCGATGCTCGCGCTCGGCAATCTGCTGCACGATCCGATCTTCGCCTGGGCCGCGATCGGCGCGTTCTGGACGTGTCTCGCAGACGCCGCCGGTTCGAACCGCGCCCGCTTGGCCTCGATGATGGGCTTCGCGCTTCTCTCCACGCTATGCGGCGGACTGACCGCTTTTGCGTCGACCGAAGGAACGGCGTTCGCCGCGCTCGCGTTGCTTATTTTCACGAGCCTCGGCGCGTTCGGACGCATCTGGGGCGCTGCGACGTCGCAAGTGACGATTCTCGCCGCGACCGCTTGCGTCGTGATGGTCGATCGGCCCATGCGCGATGTGCGCGAAGGTCTTGCATTCCTCGGCGTCTATCTGATCGGCTGTCTGTTCGCGGTCGCGTTGAGCCTGACCGTCTGGCGCATCCATCCATTCGGAGCGAGCCGTGCTTCACTGCGGACGGTGTATGTGCGGCTCGCGGACATCGCGTTCGACAGCGCGCGTCTGCTTCAGCAGCACAGCACCCCGCGCGAGTGGGCGACGCACGCCGCAAAATTCCGCGCGGATGCGCGCGCGGCGCTCGAACGCTCGCGCAAGGCGCTGGCCAGCGTGCCGGCGACGCGAACCGGCGCACGTGAGGCCTACGACACGCTGCTCGCGTTGCTGACCGAAGGCGAGGCGTTGTTCGCCTATCTGATCGCCGTCTCGGGTGCGTGCGAAAAAATGCCCGGCGATGAACGGCGCGCGACGCGCGCGGCGCGTCTCCTCACGGGCATGGGCGAGACGTTGCGCAGCATCGGCGCACAGACGAACGAAGGGCGCTGGGCGCTTCTCGCGGAGTTGCAACTTCGTATTCGGCGGCTGGCGGGGCGCCTTGAAAACGCGCTGATGGAGCCGGTGAAACTCAAATCAGACTTTGAACTCGTCGATTTCACGCCGGTGCAAGCGCCGCCGCCGCGCTTCGCGGACAGCGTCGCTGCAACGCTTGCGCGTGTCTGGGCGACGCTGAAGGCGAACCTGTCGCTCGAGTCCGTCGGTTTGCGTCACGCGGCGCGCGTGGGCGTGACGACGACCGCGGGCTTTCTCGTGATCCGCGCGCTTGGCTTGCCGTTCGGCTATTGGGCGACGATGGCGACGCTGCTGATCTTGCAGCCTTCGATCGCGGCGACCTGGCCGCGCAGTATCGAGCGCGCGGCGGGCAGCATCGTCGGCGGCGTGCTGGCCGCGGGCATCGGCTATGCGATTCATTCGCCGCTCGGCATTTCGCTCGCAGTCTTTCCGCTCGTCATGGCGACCATGGCATTGCGCCCCGTCAGCTACAGCCTGTTCGTGCTGTTCCTCACGCCGACCTTCGTGCTCGTGGCCGACTTCGCAACACCGGGTGCAAGTGAATTCGCATACGCGCTCACGCGGCTCGGCAACAATGTGCTCGGCTGCGTGCTGGCGCTTTTCGCGACGTTTTATTTGTGGCCGACGCGGGAGAAGAGCGACTACCGCACGTATCTCGGGGACGCGGTCCGCGCGAATCTCGCGTATCTGATCGCGGCGCTCGAATCGCCGCGTCGAAGCGAAAAGGACATGGAGCGTTTGCGCCGCGCGGCCGGCCTCGGCAGCAACAACGCCGAGGAAGCCATCGCACGGATTCGCCTCGAAAAGCTGGAAGACTCGCTAGTCGATACGGTAACGCTGACGGTGTTGAGTCTGCTGCGCAAGATGGCGGGCACGGCTACGCAGCTTCGGCTGAGTGCGAACCGGCGCGAGATGCAGGATAGCCACGACGAGCTTCGCGTGTGGCTCGCGGCTGTGAACGCCGATATCGAGGCCGCGCTGAATCGAACGATTTTGCCGCTGCGGCACGACCTTCCGGCACGCGAGCGGCTGACGTCGCTCGAAGCCGATGCGGTAGGTGAGCTTGCACTGATGCAGCGCTTACTCACCGAACGCATGCGCGAGGCGCGGGGCTAAGCAACCGCGCCGTCAGGCAGCGCCGTTTTCCTCGGTCGCCTCTTCGGCACTGGTTGAATCGGCTTGCGCGACCGGCACCACCGACTCGAGCGTGCGTCCGCCCGCTGCGAGCACGCGCTTTTCTGAGGGCGCAAGACGCTTCACCCAATACTCGGCACGCGAGGCACTGGACCGGTCCGCCAGTTCGAACGATGCCAGCACGCGCACCGGCTTGCGCGAACGGGTGTAGCGCGCGCCCGCGCCGCTCACGTGTTTGTCGAAGCGCGCTTGCACGTCGGTTGCGATGCCGGTGTAGACGCTGCCGTCCGAGCATTCGAGCAGATAAAGAAACCACGCCATGGACGCGCTTCAGCCTTTGAACGGATTGTGTTCGCGCAGCTCGTCCACATACGCGTGGATGCTGTTCTTTTCATTGTCGAGGAAGTGGCCGACGGCATCGGCGAAAGCGGGATGCGCGAGCCAGTGCGCCGAGCGCGTGACCGTTGGCAAAAAGCCTCGGGCCATCTTGTGTTCGCCCTGGGCGCCGCCTTCGAATGCGCCGAGCTTTTCTTCGATGCAAAATTCGAGCGGCTGATAGTACGCGGTTTCGAAGTGCAGGCACGGCACGTGTTCGAGCGCGCCCCAGTAACGGCCGTACAGCGTGCCGCCGGTTTTCGCGTCGCGCTGATAAACGACGAGCGAGCTCGCGATCGGCTTGCCTTCATATTCGGCGATCACGAGCAGCAGATTCTCCGGCATCGACGCGCCGATCATGCGGAAAAAGTCGAGGTTCAGATACGGAGTCGAAAAGTGCTCGCGGTAAGTTTGCCGATAGCACTTGCTGAAGAAGCGCCAGTCAGCGTCCTGAATGTCCTCGCCGCGAATCCTGCGCATCGTGACGCCTGCCTCGTGTACTTTGCGGCGTTCCGCGCGGATGTTCTTGCGCTTCTTCTGTTCGAGCGTCGAGAGGAAATCGTCGAAGTCGCGGTAGCCGTCGTTGAGCCAGTGAAACTGCACGCCTTCGCGTTGCATCATGCCCATGTCGGCGAGCGCGCCCGCTTCGGCTTCGGTCGGAAACAGCACGTGCAACGAGGACACATCGGCCTGCTCGGCGAACGCCATTAGTGTGGCCGCGAGATGCCGCAGTGCGTGCGCGTCGGCGGACAGCAGCCGATTGCCTTGCACGGGCGTGAACGGCACGGCGCACAGGAGCTTTGGGTAGTAGGGCAAGCCGTTGCGCTTGTAGGCGTCGGCCCAGGCCCAGTCGAACACGTACTCGCCATACGAGTGACCCTTCAGATAAACCGGCGCGGCCGCCGCGAGCTTGCCGGTCAGCGGGTCGGTCAGCGTGACGAATTGCGGCGCCCAGCCCGTGTCCGCAACCGCGCAACGGGTTGCATGCAGCGCGCTTAGAAACTCATGCCGCAGAAAAGGCGTGGGCTGTGGCTGCTGGGCGAGAAGCGCGTTCCATTCGGCCGCGTCCACCTCGGAGGGCGACGCCAGAATGCCCGTGCGATAATCAAAGCGTTCCTGATTCAACTTGTGTGACTGTCCCAATGAGCGACGCGGCGCGCGTTATACAACGTCAAGCACTGCGTCGTTCGTTTATCCGAGTTGGCCGTTCCGTCGAGCCGAAAACAAGCCGCTTTATTTGCAAGCCCTCCGCAAGCCCTTCGCTTGCCCGTCGATCCTGCCATGAAGACACGAATCGCTCTCGCTCAAATCAATGTCACCGTCGGCGATTTCGCCGGCAACGTCGCGAAAATCGTCGCTGCCGCGCGTGACGCGCACAACGCCGGTGCGAAGCTGCTGGTCGCGCCGGAACTCGCGTTATCCGGCTATCCGCCCGAAGATCTGCTGCTGCGCCCCGCGTTCTATACCGCGAGCGCTGCCGCATTGGCGGATCTCGCCGCGCAACTGAAGCCGTTCGCCGGCCTGCATGTGATTGTCGGCCATCCGTTACGCGAGGCGGGCAACAGCGCGGCCCAAGGTCATGGTAATGCAAACGCGCCGATCCAGCGCGGCGTGCCGCCGGTCGATACGTTCAACGCGGCTTCGCTGCTTGTCGACGGCAAGGTGGCGGGCACCTATCGCAAGCAGGATCTGCCCAACACCGAGGTATTCGACGAGAAGCGCTATTTCGCATCAGACGCAGAGCCGTTCGTGTTCGAGCTCGACGGCGTCAAGTACGGCGTGGTGATCTGTGAAGACGCGTGGCATGCGTCGGCCGCGCAAATGGCGAAGGCGGCGGGCGCGCAGGTGCTGCTGATTCCGAACGGCTCGCCGTTCCACCTGAATAAGGAGGCGGTGCGTTTCGACATTCTGCGGGCGCGGATTCGCGAGACGGGGCTGCCGATGGTCTACGTCAACATGGTCGGCGCGCAGGACGAACTCGTATTCGACGGCGGCTCGTTCGTGCTCGACGCGCAGGGCGAGCTGGTTGCGAAGATGCCGCAGTTCGAGGAGGCGACCGCAATCGTCGAATTCGAAGCGGCTCGCCCGGTGCGCGGCGAAACCAACGGCGGCAACAGCGGCATCGCGCCGGAGCTTTCGCTCGAAGCGCAGGTTTATGCGGCGCTCGTGATGGGTGTGCGCGATTACGTCAACAAGAACGGCTTTCCGGGCGCGCTCATCGGTCTGTCGGGCGGTGTCGATTCAGCGCTGGTGCTGGCGGTCGCGTGCGACGCACTCGGCGCCGAGCGCGTGCGCGCAGTGATGATGCCGTCGCGCTACACGGCTGACATTTCGACCACTGACGCCGCGGAAATGGCACGCCGCGTCGGCGTGCGCTACGACGAAATTGCGATCGCGCCGATGTTCGACGCGTTCCGCAGCTCGCTCGCGCAAGAATTCGAGGGCCGGCCGGAAGATGCCACCGAGGAAAACATTCAGGCGCGTATTCGCGGCACCCTGTTGATGGCGCTGTCGAACAAGTTCGGCTCGATCGTGCTGACGACCGGCAACAAGAGCGAAATGGCAGTGGGTTACTGCACGCTTTACGGCGACATGGCCGGGGGCTTCGCGGTGATCAAGGACATCGCGAAGACCCTCGTTTATCGCCTGTGCCATTACCGCAATGAAGCCACGACGTTCGGCAAGCAGAATGTGATACCCGAGCGGATTCTGACGCGCGCGCCGTCCGCGGAATTGCGCGAGAACCAGACCGATCAGGACAGCCTGCCGCCCTATGACGTGCTCGACGCGATCATGCGCATGTATATGGAAGAGGACCGCGCGCTCGCGGAAATCATCGCCGCGGGTTATGCGGCGGAAGACGTGAAGCGCGTCACGCGGCTCATCAAGATCAATGAATATAAACGCCGACAGGCGCCGATCGGCATTCGCGTTACGCATCGCGCGTTCGGTCGCGACTGGCGTTATCCGATCACGTCGCGCTACACCGAACCGGTGGAGTGAGAGGCGCGGCGCTTGCGCCGGATTGCCTCAAAGGCGGCGAGTCGCGGCGGCGCGCGTCGCTGGACTGCCGCAACGCATCCGGCGCGGCGTAGAATAAAAATCATCCATTTCCGTTTCACTCTTCCAGTCACGAGACGAGGTTCGCCATGAAGCGCATCACCGCAGTCATCAAACCGTTCAAACTCGACGAAGTGCGCGAGGCGCTCGCTGAAGTCGGCCTCACGGGCCTGACCGTTACCGAGGTCAAAGGATTCGGCCGGCAGAAAGGCCATACCGAGCTCTATCGTGGTGCAGAGTATGTGGTCGACTTCCTGCCGAAAGTGAAGATCGAGGTGGTCGTGGCCGACAATCAGTGCGATCAGGTGATCGACGCGATCATCGGCGCAGCCCGCACCGGCAAGATTGGCGACGGCAAGATTTTCGTCGCGGACGTCGAGCGCGTGATCCGAATTCGTACCGGCGAAGAAAACGAAGCGGCAGTCTGAAGCCGCTCGCGCACCGAAGCGGTGCGCCGGCGCTTGAACAAGCACCACGCAAGCTCCGCGCAACATCGCAAAACGCCGTGCGCCAATAAAAAACGGTGCGATACCCTATCGGACATCGCACCGATACGCGCCTCTCGCAGCAGCGTGAAAAAGATTCTCTTGAAGAACTTCTAAGCCCCGAAGGCAGTGCCTTCGGGGAACACCGTTCGATTAGAACGAGTGCTGAATACCTGCGTACACACCGGTCTGGCTGTGGCCAGGCAGCGGGTTCTCGTTGTACGTAGTCGTGCCGCCCGAAGTGATGTTGCCGCCAGGGCCTGCCGCGTTCGCGTCAAGACCGAAGTTAGCGGTCTTGCTGTTACGCGCGGTCGCAACCTGGATGTCCAGCAGCGTGCGCTTGGACAGGTTGTACGAACCGCCGATCGTGTAGATCGTTGCGTTGCCGCCGTTCTTGTTGGCGTTGACGTGATACACCGCCGCGATCAGTGCTGCGGCCGGCGTGGCTTGCCACGTCACACCACCCCATTCGTGATCGAGCGACGTCGGCGACGTGCCTGCAGCGCTAGCAGCGGCGGACGTACGGACTGCCTGGTATGCGCCCTGGATCTTGAACTGACCGAGGAACACGTTGAAGGCTGCCGTGTATTCGCGCGATGCGGTGAACGGGTCGGTGAAGTTACCGTTTGCGGCGTTGCGGATTTCGTCATAGATACCGCGAACCTGGAACAGCGACGACGTGTACGTCAGCTGCAGACCTGCTTCACGGCCCTGCGGCGTCGTGCCGTTACCGTTCCAGTTCGTTGCGTTCGACAGTGCGTACTGACCATACATGTCAAAGCCGTAGAACTTCGGCGACTGGTAAGCAAGGTTGTTGCTCGATTGCGGCCAGTTGCGGCCACGCACCAGCGATGCCGACGACCAGTTCGACTGACCGAACGGGTCGAAGTCCCACACGCCGTTCGAGATGAAGAGCATGCGACCCATCGTGAACGTACCGTACGTATTGTTCGACAGACCGACTGTTGCCCAACGATTGAAGAGACCGCCGCCGCCAGGACCTGCGCCCGTCATGGTGTTGAACGAGCCTTCCAACTGGAACAGAACCTTGTTGCCGCCGCCGATGTCTTCGACGCCCTTCATGCCCCAGAGGCTCGTGCCCCAGTCACCGCTTTCCGCGCGCCAGCGCGACGTGGAGCCGGTGTAGTTGGCGTTCGGCAGACCGCTTATGTATTCGATACCCGCGTCCAGGCGACCATACAGTGTCACGCTGCTTTGGGCATGCGCAACAACGCCGGCCGACATCAGCGCAGCGGCGAGCAAAGCTTTCTTCATCTTCTCCTCCATACCCTGTCAAAAAGTGAAACCCAGTACTGCGAATGGTGTTCGGACGCAAGCGCTCCGAACAGAAATCGGTACCAGGGAGATTAGCGGGCGGATTAGGTCTCCTGTCCTGACGTGCAGCCTTGGGACTGTCTCGTCGTCACGCCGATCCCTCGCCGACCGGTTCTCCTCTGTGCTTTGAAGTAAAACTACTTTTAATGAACTTTGTTTTGCTACTTTGGTTACTAATTTATCAAAAATACACTTGTGTGGGAGAAGAAATTAGTACCGGCGTTGACCTGTGTCTCCAAATTGCAATACGGATGTGCGCAAAGGCGCTTTCAAGCGCCTTGAAAAATAGCTCATTCCCTTGCGTGACAAGGGAATCACGGATCGGCGGGAGCAAGATTAAGGATTGCCACTATTGACGCTGCCAAAACGGCAAGGTAGTGCGAAAGCAAGGGGCTGGAAGGCGTGGCGGCGGGGGTTTCGCGGTCGAAATGCATGGATTACGCAGTTGACCGAAACAAAAAAGGCGCTCGTAAGCGCCTTGTAAAACTACTTTCACTACAAGCGGTAAATGAGACACATCAGTTTGTCTCAAATACCAGGTTCTCCGATATGTCCGCTATTTGAGACTTCCAGAAAGAAACTGCTTGAGGCGCTCGCTACGAGTGTTGCGGAACACTTCGTCGGGATGGCCTTCTTCTTCTACGCGGCCTTGGTGCAGGAACATCACGTGGTTCGACACATTGCGCGCAAATGCCATCTCATGCGTGACAACGATCATCGTGCGGCCTTCCTCGGCGAGCGTCTGCATGACCTTGAGGACTTCGCCGACCAGTTCGGGATCGAGCGCGGAGGTCGGTTCGTCGAACAGCATCACGTCGGGATGCATCGCCAGAGCGCGCGCGATCGCGACGCGCTGCTGCTGGCCGCCGGACAGATGCGACGGATACTGCTTCTCCAGGCGCGGCGCCAGACCGACCTTCTCCAGGTACTCGCGAGCGCGATCTTCGGCTTCCTTGCGCTTGAGGCCCAGCACGTTCACGGGCGCTTCGACAATGTTTTCGAGCACGTTCATGTGCGACCAGAGGTTGAAGTGCTGGAACACCATGGACAGCTTGGTGCGCACGCGCTGCAACTGCTTCGGGTCGGACACGCGCAACGCACCGTTTTTGGCGATCTGCGTGCGGACTTCTTCGCCGTCCACAAAAATGCGACCGGCGTTCGGCTGTTCGAGAAAGTTGATGCAGCGGAGCATCGTGCTCTTGCCCGAACCGGACGAGCCAATCACGCTGATCACGTCGCCGGCATTGGCCTTCAGCGTGACGCCCTTGAGAACTTCGTTATCGCCGTACTGTTTGTGAAGCTCGTCGACAAAGAGCTTTTGCTTCGTTGTGTTCATCAGAATCCTTGGGCGTGCTTACGTGCTGGCGCAATGCGCCGGTTACTTGCCTTGCGGCCGCAGGTAGGCGAGCCAGCGGCGCTCGGCGCGGCGGAACAGCCACACCAGCGCGAAAGAAATGCACAAATAGAGCAGGGCGGCAATACCGAACGCATTGAACGACTGATACGTCGCAGAGTTGACGTCACGCGCGATCTTGAGAATGTCCGGCACGGTCGCGGTGAATGCGACGGTCGTAGCGTGCAGCATCAGGATGACTTCGTTGCTGTAATACGGCAGCGCGCGGCGCAGCGCCGACGGCAGAATCACGCGCCGGTACAGAGTGAACGACGACATGCCGTAAGCGCGTGCCGCTTCGATTTCGCCATACGGCGTAGCCTTGATGGCGCCGGCGAAAATCTCGGTGGTGTAGGCGCAAGTATTCAGCGTGAACGCGAGCAGCGTGCAGTTCATGCCTTCGCGGAAAAACGCGTTGGTCAGCTCGTGATTGCGGACGATCTCGAGGCTATACAAGCCCGTGTAGCAAAGCAGTAGCTGCACGTAGAGCGGCGTGCCGCGAAAGATGTACGTGTAGAGCCACACGAGAGTGGAGAGCCATTTCTTCTTCGACACGCGCGCCACGGCGAGCGGAATCGACAGGCAGAAACCGAGGCCGATCGACACCACGAGCAGCCACAGCGTGATCGCGAGGCCGGTGAAGCGGTAGCCGTCGGTATAAAGATAGTTGCGCCAGTATTCCTGAATGATCTCGATCATAGATCCGCCTTTCGCACGCCGGTTGAGTAACGCTTTTCGAGGTACATCAGTACGAAGTTGGACACTGTGGTGATGACGAGATAGATCGCCCCCGCGAACAGGGTGAAGAAGAAAAACCGCAAGGTGCCTTTGCCCGCGTCCTGCGAAGCCTTGACCACATCCGCGAGGCCGATGATCGACACGAGCGCGGTGGCTTTGACCATCACCTGCCAGTTGTTGCCGATGCCGGGCAGCGCGAAGCGCATCATTTGCGGGAACATGATGCGCGAGAACACCTGCCAGCTCGTCATGCCGTAAGCCGCACCCGCTTCGAGCTGGCCGCGCGGCACGGCGAGGAACGCACCGCGGAACGTCTCGGTGAAGTACGCGCCGTAGATGAAGCCGAGAACCGCGACGCCGGCCACGAACGGGTCGATGTCGATCTGATCCCAGCCGAGCAGGTCGGTCAGATTGTTTAGCCAGATCTGGATGCTGTAGAAGAGCAGCAGCATCAGCACGAGGTCGGGCACGCCGCGCACGAGCGTGGTGTAAACCGTGCCGGCACCGTGCGAGAAGCGGTTCTTCGACAGTTTCGCCGCCGCGCCGACGAGGCCCAGCAAGAAAGCGAGCGCCAGGGACAACACCGCCAGTTTGACGGTCTGCCAGGTGCCGTTGAGAAGCAGCGGGCCGTAGCCTTGAAGGAACATATCGGGTCCTTGACGATGCGTTTGCGACACACCGCGAAAGACGCGGCCGGCTCTGCACCGCATGTACCGCGAGCTTCGCTCGCTGTGATCCGCGGCGCACAGCGTACCGCTGTGCAAATCATGACTGCATGACCGTTGGCGATCTTGCAGCGCGCTTTTCGACTCTCTTTGAAACTAGACCGACTGTATTACGAAGCCCGGGGGAAGCCCATGCGGGCGAGCCCCGAGTTCCATGGTGCCCGCGTCTCGCGCGAGCAGGCGAAGTGCCTGAAGCGATGGCCCGGCTGTGAACCGTGCCCAGTGTCCGATCAATGTCCAGGATAGATCTCGAAGTCGAAGTACTGCTTTTCGAGCTTCGTGAACGTGCCGTCCTGATGAACCTGTGCGAGGGCCCGATTGAACATGGTCCGCAGATCGGCGTCTTCCTTGCGCAGACCGATGGCCGTGCCTTCGCCGATGGTTTTCGGATCCTTCACTTCCGGACCGGCCCACGCGAAGCCTTTACCGCGCGGCGTCTTCAGGAAACCGGCGTCGGCCTGGATCTCGTCCTGCAGCGCGGCGTCGAGCCGGCCGGAGGTGAGATCGGCGTAGACCTGATCCTGATTCTGATACGGCACGACGGTCACGCCTTTCGGCTCCCAATAGGCCTTGGCGTAGGCTTCCTGGGTCGTGCCCTGTTCGACGCCGATGCGCTTGCCCTTCAGCGATTCAGCGGTGGGCAGGAGCGGCGAGCCGGTTTTGGCGATCATGCGAGCGGGCGCGTCGAACACCTTGTCGGAGAAATCAATCTGCTCGCGGCGCTTGTCGGTGACGGTCAGCGACGACACGATCGCGTCGAACTTCTTGCCCTTCAGTGCCGGGATGATGCCGTCGAAATCCTGCTCGACCCATACGCACTTCGCGTTCATTCTTGCGCACAGCGCTTTGGTCAGATCGACGTCGAATCCGACGACCTGGCCGCTGGCCGCCTTCGATTCGAACGGCGGATAGCTGGCGTCGACCCCGATGCGTACGGTTTTCCATTCTTTTGCCATGGCGCCGGTGGCCATAACTGCGAGCGCTACGCACAGTGCGAGCTTCTTCATGTTTCTCCTGGGTCAAACTGATCGTCGTGGTGTCCGATCCCGACGAACGCCGGCTTGTGGCCGGCCGCGCTATTCTAGGCGGCC
Source organism: Paraburkholderia caledonica NBRC 102488 (assembly GCF_000685095.1). Lineage (GTDB taxonomy): Bacteria > Pseudomonadota > Gammaproteobacteria > Burkholderiales > Burkholderiaceae > Paraburkholderia > Paraburkholderia caledonica. Next base: position 623,790 of record NZ_BAYE01000001.1, on the reverse strand, counting down.
AAAATTGTCGCGCCGCTATGAGTCCCCGGCGCGGCGTCTCGGCGTTCAGGCGCCTTTGCGGCCACCATGTACGATGAAAAGCGCGGTATTTTACCCGAACAGGGGCGCGGCGCCAGTGCGCAATGCCGGTCGGACGGGCGCGGCGGCGGACGCGTTGTGTATGCGCGACGCGTAGGCGGGTTCAGCTAGGCGAGATCAGCCTCGGCCTCGCGCGATTACGCGGATTTGCGAAACGATCCGGTGCATTCGCGCCGATTGTGCGGCGGGCGCACAGCCCATACATTCTGGCCATCGCCAGATTTGACAGGGAGTACCTCATGATCGAAATTCGCCGCTCCGACGAACGCGGCCACGCCAACCACGGCTGGCTCGACTCGTATCACAGCTTCTCGTTTGCCGACTATCGCGACCCGCAGCATGTCCATTTCGGCCCGCTGCGCGTGATCAACGAAGACCGCATAGCGGGTGGCCAGGGCTTTGGCACACACGGACACCGCGATATGGAGATCGTGACCTACGTGCTCGAAGGGGCGCTTGCGCATCGCGACAGCATGGGCAACGGCTCCACGATCCGTCCGGGCGACGTGCAGCGCATGAGCGCCGGCACCGGCGTCATGCACAGCGAGTTCAACGCATCGCAGGACGAAGAGGCGCATCTGCTGCAGATCTGGGTGATTCCGCGGCGCGCGGGCGATCAGCCGGGTTACGAAGAGAAGCACTTCGAGGCCGCCGACAAGCGTGGCCGGCTCCGTGTTGTCGCCTCGCCCGACGGCCGCGACGGCTCGGTGACGATCCACGCGGACGCGTCGATCTACGCCGCGCTGATCGACGGCACCGAGCAGGCCACGTTGACGCTGCCCGAAGGACGGCTTGCCTATGTGCACGTGGCACGCGGCTCGTTGACGGTGAACGGCGAGGCGCTTCAAGCGGGCGACGCGGCCAAGCTCAGCCAAATAGATACGGTGAAGCTGGAAAAAGGGCATAACGCCGAAGTGCTGCTGTTCGACCTCGGCCGGCTCCAAGGCTAAAGAGCGTTGGCTGCAGGCGGTCCTGGCGCAACTGGTTGAGCGCGCAACGACCTCGCAAGCGCGAGCGCTCGCCGGGATCACGCTAATAGAAGCCGAGAAGACACGGAAAGAACGCCACGGAGAAGCTCCGTGGCGTTTTTTTTTGAAGGCGACCACGCGAGTGGCCTTCGTTTATCGAGCCGCGCATTGGCTGCGCGGTCGCGCGTGGCTTACTGGCGTGGCTTACTGATTTGCAGCAGGCGCCGATGCCGCACCCTGCTGATGATGCTGCCAGCGCTCGCGCATCTTTTCGTGACGCGATTCCATCTTCGCAAAGCGCTGCTTCAGCGCGGTGCTGACGGTGGTCTTCTGCTGGTCATTCAAGCCGTTGTAGAACTTGAGCCAGGCGTCGGTGGTTTGCTGGCGCAACTGTGCGTCTTTCTGCTCGATCTGCTGATGAGCGGTGGCCATTGCGTTCAGGTCGAGAATCGGCTGCTGCTGCGCGGACTTGAACTGATCCTTCATCTGCTCGTGGTTCGCACGCATCGCCTCGTGGCTCTGCTTCATGGTGTCGAGCGCGGCTTGCCACTGCTTTTCCTGATCCGCGTTCAGCTTCAACTGGTCATGAAGTTGCGTGAGTTCCTTCATGAAGTGCCCATGCCATCCGCCGGGACCGCCGTGGGCCTCGTGAGCGGGTTGAGCCGCATAGGCTGCGCCCGCGCCGATGGCGAGAGCGGTGGCGGCAACGGCGAGGGCGCGCGAGATTTTTCTGGTGGACATGTCATGCTCCTTGTAATGGAATAGCCGACGATGCATCCGATCACGTTTGACGGCCTGCATTCGGTAAGACACAGCGTAGAGAACTGCATCGGCCGCTGTGTTACGCGCCCTGGTGCCGCTGTTACGGGCCATTACGTGCAGCTTTCACGGTAACACCCGGTAACCCTTGAGGCCTGCTTGAAATCGAAAACCGTTCCTGTCGCGCGTTAAACTTCATTCCATGGCTACTCAAATACTTGTTGTCGACGACGACGTCGAATTGCGCGATCTTCTGCGCGACTATCTGGCCCGCCAGGGTATCGAAGTGTCGGTGCTGCACGACGCGGGCTCGCTCGAACGCAGGCTCGAGCGCGAGCGTCCCGATCTGATCGTGCTCGACCTGATGATGCCGGGTGTCGACGGGCTCACGGCGTTGCGCAAGCTGCGCGCGTCGGGCGACGACATTCCCGTCATCATGCTGACCGCGCGCGCTGACGACGTCGACCGGATCGTCGGGTTGGAACTCGGTGCTGACGACTACCTCGGCAAGCCGTTCAATCCGCGCGAACTGCTTGCGCGCGTGCAGGCAGTCTTGCGCCGTCGCCGCACGCTGCCGTCGGCGGCTGCGCCCGAGCAGCGCGAGCCGTTCAGCTTTGGCCGTTTCACGCTGGACTTCCAGTCGCGCACACTGCATCTGGAGGACAAGCCGCTTACGCTGTCCGGCAGCGAGTTCGCGTTACTGAAAATCTTCGTGAACCACCCCATGCGCACGCTGACGCGCGAGCGTCTGCTGGAGTTGCTGCACGGTCCCGAGTACGACGGCACCGACCGCGGCATCGACGTGCAGGTGTGGCGTCTGCGGCGCATCCTCGAAACGGACCCGTCCACGCCGCGCTTCATCCAGACAGTGCGCGGGCGGGGCTACGTGTTCGTGCCGGACGGCGAACAGCATGCGCCGGCCCATTGATTCGCTGTTCGGGCGGCTGGCATTGCTGGTCGTCGCGGTGTTGCTGCTGTCGCATTTCGCGTGGTACGCCCTCATGCGCCTTGAGCGCAACCAGCTGCAAGCGCGTTACGCCGTCGAAGAAGCCACTTTCCTCGTCGACGCGGTGCGTCAGCACGTGGTCCGCAACCCCGACCAGCCGTTGCCCTCGCGGGTGAAACTGGTCGATCCGGCGAGCCCCGAGGTGCCGCCGGAATCCCCGAACATGCCGCCGCCGCTGGAACGTTTTATCGAAGACGTGCGCGACCGCATGCCGTCCGGCACGCAGGTGCGCGCCGGCTTGCCGGGCGGCCCGCCCACCCTGTGGGTGCGCGGAACCGCCGACCGCAGCTGGATCGTCGTGCCGGTTCAGCCGCTGCGACCGCCGCGTTCGCTCGACCGCACCGTGTTGTGGCTCGTCATGATCTTCTCGTTCGCGGTCATGGCGGCACTCTTCGCCGCATGGGCGCTGCAGCAGCCTCTGCGCTCGCTCGCCCAGGCGGTCGCGCGGTTCGGCCGTGGCCTGCCGGTGCCGCCCGTGCCCGAGCGCGGACCGCGCGAGTTGAGGCAATTGACGCACGGCTTCAATCAGATGGTTCAGGAAGTCGCGCGTACCGAGAACGACCGCGCGGTGATGCTCGCGGGTGTCGCTCACGATCTGAAGACGCCGCTCGCGCGCTTGCGGCTGCGTGCTGAAATGATGGACGAAGCCAAGATGCGCGACGGCGTCGTGCGCGATGTCGATTCCATGACGCACATCGTCGAGCAGTTCCTGGTGTTCGCGCACGACGGCGCCGACCGCAGCGAGCCGGTCGAAGTCGACGCGCAATGCGAACGGGTCGTGCGCAGTTATCGCGCAGTGGCCTCGGGCGCGCCGACCGTGGAAACCGACCTGCGGGCGGGTCCTGGTTTCCGCCTTCCCGCCGCGACGCTCGACAGAATTCTGTCCAACCTGCTCGACAACGCCCACGCCTATGGCGCGCCGCCGGTCGTGGTTGCCACTGCACGCACCGCGGAAGGTTTCACGCTGTCGGTGAGCGACAACGGCAAAGGCATTGCCGCGCAGGATCTCGTCAATGCAAGCCGGCCTTTCGTGCGGCTCGATCCGGCGCGCGGCGGCAACGGCCACAGTGGTTTGGGGCTCGCCATCGTCGAGCGGCTGGTTCGGCGCGCGGGCGGAGAGTGGGAGATAGGCAACCACGGCGGCCGTGGCTTGCGGGTCTTGATGAGCTTCCCGTTTTCCGCGGTGCCTCAGGTGAAGACGGCCTCGGAAAGCGTCTGGTGATGTGATCAGAGGCGCGGCCGTGCGCCCTGTCTTTCGCTGCTGTTCTGTTGCCCGCGCCCTTGGCACGATGCCCGCTGCTCGGGCCACTTTTCAAGCCGTCGCGAGGAACGTGGGTGCGGAACCGGAACGCGGCATCGAGTTGTGCAAAGCGCCGCGCTAGTCGGAGAAGAGCGTGTTCAGCGCATTCGCCGCTTCGCTATCCACCGTATTCCAGGTCACGGTTTCGGCTTCGAAAATATAGTGCGTCGTGTACTTGCCGAGGCGCGCGAGGATTTCTTCCTGAATGACCTCCGGCGCGACATCCAGCTTCAGATACCAGGCGGTGGACGACAGGCGCGTCTGAAACGCGCCGTATTCGGCCAGCAGATGGTCGAACGCGTCAGCATCCTGATCGCGGCAAACGATGACCAGATTTCCCTTCATGCGAATCTCCCGTTAAAGCGGTAGCGACAACCAAGGTCAGTGTCGATCATACCTGCTTGCTTGCGGGAAGCCCGGTGCTTCGGCGTGCGTTGCGTCAGACAGCGGAGGCACGGTTACCAGATGTTGGCCACCGTGCGCGCGGACGGCGCGGTGTCGTCGGGCGGCAGTGCTTCGGTGCGGTCGCGGCCGCCGGTCTTCGCGGCGTAGAGCGCTGTGTCGGCGCGGCTCATGATCCGTTCTGGGAGGTCGTCAACGGAAAGTTCGGTGATGCCGATGCTTACGCTGAGCGTGACCGAGGCGGGCAGCTTCGCCGACGGTACGGCCTTCAGCCGCAGGCGCAAGCGTTCGACCACTTCGCGGCCGCCGGCAAGATCGGTGGCCGGCAGCAGCAACCCGAACTCCTCCCCGCCGAGCCGGCCGATCGCATCGGCGCCGCGCAGTTCCGCCCGGCACGTGTCGACAAAATGTTCGAGCGCGCGATCGCCGGCAGCATGGCCGAAGCGGTCGTTGATCTGCTTGAAGTGATCGAGGTCCGCAATAGCCATGCACAGTGGCTGATTGCCCAGATGCGCACGGTCGATTTCATGGCGCAGCAAGTCGAGGAAATAGCGGCGCGACAGCGCGCCGGTCAATGCGTCATGACGCGCCTCGGCCGACAGCAGTGTATTGGCCGATTGCAACTGTTCGGCAAGATCGCGCGTGGCCCGATGGTGACGCCGCTCGCGCACGTACGAGACGGTAATTACCCACGCAAGCGCCACGGTGCCGGCCAGCGTCAGGAATACCAGCAGATGATCGCGCTTATGGTTGCGCAGCAGTTCGGGCCAGGCGGGTAGCGGCTCGACGAGATGCGCCGACAGCCCCGAGTTCAGACCGCCGCGAGTCTGATACAGCGACGGTCCCGGCTGCCCGGCCGAAGCGAACAGCTGTTCCGCTACAGCGGCCGACACCCACGGCGCTGCCTCGCGCACCTGCGTGTCCACGTGTATCTGGATATCCGGGAATGTGTCGCGGCGATAGGTCAGCTTGCGGTCCGCTGTGCGCATCTTCGTCACTGGGGAGTCCGGCAGTGTGTGGCCTTCGAGCTTGCTGTCGTGCGCCATGATGATGACGCCGTTACCGTCGGCGACGAAGGTCCCGGCATGGGCGACCCAGTGGCGCAGCCGCGCGATCCCCACCTTGGCGACGACTGCACCTGTGAGTTCTCCGTCCGCATAGACCGGCACGGCGATGAAGATGCCGGGCTCGCCACTCGTGCGGCCCACGCCATACGCTTCCGAGAACGCGCCGAGCAGGGCGCTCCTAAGGTAAGCCCGGACGCGCATGTCGACGCCGACGAAGGACCTGCGCGGCGTATCGGTGAGGACATCGCTCGCGGCCACGCAAATGCCATTGGCATTCACGAGCCACACCTGATCGAGCCCGGAGAAGCCCTGCGCGCGGTGCAGGAAGGTGCTCACGGCGGTCATCCGCGGGTCTTTTAGCAACGCGGCGCGCAGGCCGGGTTCCGTCGTCTCGCCGTTCGCGGCATAATTCCGGGATTGCACCAATGCGTTCTGAACCACGTCCATTTCGGCCATGGTTGCAGGAATGGCCCGCGACATCGCGAGGTCGCTTGCTATCACCTCCGCCATGTTGTCGACGATGGAGGCCGACATCTGGCGCTGGGCGTGCAAGGTCGCGGCAAGTTCTTGCTGTACCATCCGGTCCGCGACCATGCCGGCCGCGAACCAGCAAGCCAGTAAGATCAGCACGAAGACGATCGGGCCGGTTGCCTGGCGCAAGGTTGTCCTGTTCATCGACCCTCTGATCCGTCTGGCTTAGACATGCAACTTGCTATTCGTGGCAGCGCCGCGGCGCTGTTTCGCCCCGCGTTTCGCGATTGTGGGAACGGCCGTTTGTGCGCCGTCGCTGGTGTTCGGGATAAACCACCAACGCAGTGCATCTTTGTGGATTCTAACCGTGATGGGGCCAGACGCCACCGTTATTGAGGCATGAGATCGCATGGGCTTCACCCATCAGGTTCTTAACGGCAGTCCGGCCGGTTTCTTGATGCCCCGCGCGACAGTGCGAAGCGTAATTCCGCAATTTCGGCATCAATGAGCTTGACCGGCCTTTCGATCAATGGTCGTGAGGTTGCTCATAAAAGAGGCTCACGGCACGGCTGCTTGCTCTCGGCGGAAGGCCGCTGTCAGGTCATTGCCGGGCTGTTGTCAGACGGCCGCTATAAGTTGTCGCGATTTGCCTTCAAAGGTTGTGCCTGAAACATAGGATGGTGTAGTGTCGTGCCGTCCAAAACAAAGGAAAGCTCGCCAGCCTACGGGCGGCGCCTGCGGCGACAGGATTCTGGCTTGACGGTTGGGGGTTGCGGGGCGGCTTACCCGTGAGCACTTCCGTCGCTGGTCCACGTGTCACCAACGCTAACGATTTACCGCGCACACGCGTTTTGCCATGCCTGATTTCCGCTTTCCGGACCGATCGTCAGACCGCCGCGCCGAAGTCGCGGCCTCGTTCGCGCGTTTGTTCGCCTGTATGAGTGAGGAGTGGGTCTGATGGATTTCAGCTTCAACCTGAAGCGCACCGCCAATGCGTCGGCATGGCGGGTGCTGCCCAATCGCTGGGACTTCGTGGCCTTTCCGCTGATCATCTGCATCATCGCAATGGCGGCGATCGGCTTTCACGAGACGCTCGCGCCGATGTCCACGCTGAAGACCCAGGCGATCTCGCTCGACCCCGCGAACCTGCCCGAGTATGCAATGCGCACGACATTGCGCATGCTCGCGGCGATGGTCGCGTCGCTGGTATTCACGCTGGTCTACGGCACGCTTGCCGCGAAGAGCCGCCGGGCGGGTCTCGTGCTGGTGCCGATTCTCGACATCCTGCAGTCGGTGCCGGTCCTCGGCTACATATCGTTTACGGTCACGTTCTTTCTCGCGCTGTTTCCGGGCCGCGTGCTGGGCGCCGAACTCGCGGCGATCTTCGCGATCTTCACGAGCCAGGCGTGGAACATGACGTTCAGCTTCTATCAGTCGCTTCGCACGGTGCCGCGCGATCTCGACGAAGTCTCGCGGGGCTTTCACCTCACTTCATGGCAGCGTTTCTGGAAGCTCGAAGTGCCGTTCTCGATGCCCGGTCTCATCTGGAACATGATGATGTCGATGTCCGGCGGCTGGTTCTTCGTGGTCGCCTCCGAGGCCATCACCGTCGGCAACAACACGATCACGCTGCCAGGCATCGGCGCCTATCTCGCGCAGGCGATCGTCGTCAAGAATCTGCACGCGATCGGCTGGGTGATTCTCGCGATGACCGTCGTGATTCTCGCGTATGACCAGTTGCTGTTCCGACCGCTCGTCGCATGGGCGGACAAATTCCGTATGGAGACCACGAGTTCGGGCGACGCCCCGGAATCGTGGCTGCTCGATCTGATCCGCCGCACACGCCTGATTCACCGCTTGCTCGTGCCGCTCGGCTGGATGTTCGCCAAGGCCGCGCGCGTGCCGTTCCGGCTGCCCGCTTTGCAAAGGCCGCGCTTCCAGATCCCGCAGATGCAGAAGAGCTCGCGCCTTGGCGACATCGTGTGGGCGGCGCTGGTCCTGATCGGCACTGTCTATGTCGTGTATCGCGTCTTCATTTACGTGCGCACGGGCGTTTCGCTCGACGAAGTCGGCCACGTTTTCATGCTCGGCCTCATCACACTGTTGCGGGTGGTGCTGCTGATCGCCATCGCGTCGGTGATCTGGGTGCCGGTCGGCGTGCTGATCGGCTTGCGGCCGGCGCTCGCCGAGAAGATTCAGCCGCTCGCGCAGTTTCTTGCCGCGTTTCCGGCCAATCTGCTGTTTCCGGTTTTCGTGATCGTAATCGTTCGCTTCAACCTGAACCCGGACATCTGGCTGTCGCCGCTGATCGTGCTCGGCACCCAGTGGTATATCCTGTTCAACGTGATTGCCGGCGCGACCTCGTATCCGAACGACTATCGGGAAGCGGCGAAGAATTTCCACATTCGTGGCTGGCAATGGTGGCGTCAGGCCATGTTGCCGGGCATTTTCCCGTACTACGTGACGGGCGCGATCACCGCGTCGGGCGGCGCGTGGAACGCGAGCATCGTCGCGGAATTCGTGCAGTGGGGCGACACGAAGGTTGCGGCGCACGGGCTCGGCGCCTATATCGCGCAGTCCACGGCTGCGGGCGACTATCCGAAGATCATCGTGGGTATTGCGGTGATGTCCCTGTTCGTGACGCTCTTCAACCGCCTGCTGTGGCGTCCGATGTACGCGTACGCCGAAGCCAAGCTTCGGCTGGACTAAGCGCGCCCACTTTGCCGCTCGCGCCGGGCCCACAACGGGGCCGTGCAAAGCTCGGGCGGCCCGGCGTTTCTTGAGAATTGAAGGCATATCGCGATGCAAAATCCTAAAGCTGCTATGACCGCCGCGCCGATCCAGACGCCGCCGAAGCCGCCGCGCCTCGGCGAAGAGATCCTGCGTGTCAAGGACGTGTGCCGCGGTTTCAACAAGTCGCAGGGCGAACTACTCGTTCTCGACGACGCGAACCTGTCGCTGCGTGAAGGCGAGATCGTGGGTCTTCTCGGGCGTTCGGGCTCGGGCAAGTCGACGTTGCTGCGCATCATCGCCGGTCTGATCGAGCCGACCGACGGCGAAGTCACCTATATGGGCAAGCCGCTCGACGGTCCCGCGAAGGGCGTCGCCATGGTATTTCAGACATTCGCGCTGTTCCCGTGGCTGACCGTGTTGCAAAACGTGGAAGCCGGGCTGGAGGCGCAAGGCGTGGCCGCGCGCGAGCGGCGCGAACGCGCGCTCGCGGCGATCGACCTGATCGGCCTCGACGGTTTCGAGAACGCGTATCCACGCGAGTTGTCGGGCGGCATGCGCCAGCGCGTCGGCTTCGCGCGGGCGCTGGTGGTCGATCCCACGCTGCTGCTGATGGACGAACCGTTCTCCGCGCTCGACGTGCTGACCGCCGAAACGCTGCGTACCGACCTGCTCGATTTGTGGACGCAGGGCCGCATGCCGATCAAGGCAGTGTTGATCGTTACTCACAACATCGAGGAAGCCGTGTTCATGTGTGACCGGATTCTGGTGTTGTCGTCGAATCCGGGCCGGGTGATTGCCGAGATCAAGGTGCCGTTCAAGCATCCGCGCAATCGTCTCGACCCGGCGTTCCGCCGTCTGGTCGACGAAATCTACGCCAAGATGACCGCGCGTCAGACGGACGAAAAAACCCGGAAGGGGCTGGAGTTGCACAGCTGGTTGCCGCACGTGTCGACCAACCTGATGGCTGGTCTGATCGAGACGCTGGCCGCGGCGCCCTATCACGGCCGCGCGGACATGCCGGAAATCGCACGCTCGCTGCATCTGGAGGTGGACGATCTGTTCCCGGTGGCCGAAGTGCTTCAACACCTCGGTTTCGCCGACGTGCGCGAAGGCGATATTTTCCTGACGCCGCCCGCACGCGTGTTCGCGGAGTTCGGCACGCAGGAACGCAAGATGATGTTCGCCGAGCATCTGTTGCGGCATGTGCCGCTCGCCGCGCGAATCAAGAAGGTGTTGAACGAACGGCCGGGGCACCGCGCCCCACGCGTGCGCTTCGAGCAGGAACTCGAGGATTTTCTGTCCGACAGCGCCGCCGAGGAAACGCTCGACGCGGTCATCAACTGGGGCCGTTACGGCGAGATTTTCTCGTACAACGACCAGACCGAAATCTTCAGTCTGGAAGACGTGGAGTCGTGAGCGCGACGGCGCTTCTGCGCGTCGCTCATTGAAAACGGCAGGGGAGACCCTGCCGTTTTTCGTTCTGCCGTGTGAACAGCGCAATGTTTGCTGACGCGTCCGGTCTACTGCAAATTGCCCCAACGTTCGACGGCTGGTTCTGCAGAAGCCCATTTCCAGCCCTTGTCCTGCTGGCACGCGCTGGCGGTGTACCAGTCTTCGTGTGCGCCCGGACCGTCGCCGTCCCGCACCGAGAACACGAATTCCTTGCAAAGCGCGAGCGCTGACCCGAACGCGCGCGTGACGCGCACCTCGCCGTGACCGTTTTCGATGGGCAGCGTGTGCTTGACCGACCAGGGCCGCGTTTCGCCGACGGGCATTGCACCTGCCAATGCCGCGATCAGATTCTGCTGGTCGGTGTGCATGCCGCGCATGTAGCGGCCCACGGCCTCGTCCGTTGCGGCTTGCACGGCGATACCCACACCGATGCCGACCGCCGGATTCGACGTGACGAGACCCGACGCGACACCGGCGGCGGCGCCGCTTGCCGCGCCGATCGACGAGCAACCGCTCGTGAGCAGAGTCGCGCTGACACATAGCGCGGCTGCAACCGCCGTCAGGCTCAGGCGACGCAGCGGCTTTCCAGTCGCAGGCGCATGCGCCGTCATTGCAGTGCATCCCAGCGTTCGGTGGCGGGCTCGGCCGAAGCCCATTTCCAGTTTTCGCCGTCGCGGCAGATGGACGCGACGTAAAACGCGCTGCTTGCAGGCACGTTCTTAGTGGCGATGTGATCGACCGAAAAGACGATTTCCTTGCAGTCGAGCGTGCCCGCGCTAATCGTGCGGCTGACGGTGACGCGGCCGTGCTCGTCGTCTTCGATCGGAACGGAGTGCGTGACGCTCCATGGTGCGACGGCGCCGACTTCGAGCGGCCCGGCGATCTTCGCGATGCCGTCCTGGGTGTTTCGGTGGACCACCCGCTCCGAGTACTGCACGCCGGCTCTCGCGGCGGCCACTGCGCCTAGACCTATGCCGGTGGCAACGGCGGCGTTATTGGTAACCTGCGCCGCAATCGCGGCGCCGGCGATACCCGCGCCGGCCGTGGCACCTTCGGTATAGAGCGAACTGCAGCCGCTCAGCGCCGACGAGACCGCCACCGCCAATACGGCCAGCACGGCGGCATCAGGCCGTCGGCGCGCTGTCGATCGTTCCAGGCGGGTTTTCAAGCGCGGCTTCAACCACTCGGCCCACACCATTTTCTTTCGCATTCCCTGTCTCTACTTTTCTTGCATGTTCGCGTGCAGAGGCCGCCCCCGAACAAGCAGCGCCTCTTCCCATCGACGAAAAATGGGCTGCTGCATTTTGCAGGATGCGTTTTGTAAATGGCAGCAGAAAAGTGCAAGAAATTGCAAAAGATGGTGCGGCTCAAACCGGATTCTGTTCAATGACAGGCCGGTTCGATTGGTGGTGCGAACTGATCGCGGGAGGGAGTTCTCCGCAGACGCGGCTAGTGCTCGGTATCTTCTTCCGAGCCTTCGTCGCCGTACGCGCTCAAGCGGTTATAAAGCGTCTTCAGGCTGACGCCGAGCGCTTTTGCCGCGCGCCGCTTGTCGCCGCCGCAGTACTTCAGCGTGCCGAGAATGATCTGCTTCTGAGCATCGGCGAGCGGCGTGCCGATCCATACGCTCATCGCGTCGCCTTGCGTGACTGGCCGCTTTACCTTCGACGCAAGATGCGGATGCGGCAACTCGACCGTTTTCTCAGCGAGGATAAACGCGCGGTACACCGCGTTCTTCAACTCGCGCACGTTGCCCGGCCACGACCATGTGCGCAGCGTTTCGATTGAGCGTTTGCTGAAGCTCTTGCTGGTGCCTTCCTGCTGATTGAGTTGCGCGAGGAAGTGCTGGGCGAGCAGTTCGCGGTCGTTTTCGCGTTCGCGCAGCGGCGGCGCGCGCAATGGGAAAACCGCCAGCCGGTACATCAGGTCTTCGCGCAGGCCGTTTTCCTTGACGGCCACGGCGGGGTCGCGGTTGGTAGCGGCGATCACGCGCACGTTGCCGCTGATCAGCTCGTTGCCGCCCACGCGATAGAACGTGCCCGTCTCGAGCGCGCGCAAAAGTTTCACCTGACGCACAGGCGCCATTTCGGTGACTTCGTCGAGGAACAGCGTGCCGCCGTTCGCATGCTCAAAGTAGCCGATGCGCCCTTGAACCGCGCCGGTGAAGCTGCCTTTTTCATGGCCGAAAAGTTCGGCCTCGATCAGTTCGTCGGGAATCGCACCGCAGTTGACGGCGACGAAGGGCGCGTCCTTGCGGCTGCTTTGATCGTGAATCGTGCGGGCGATCAGCTCCTTGCCGGTGCCCGATTCGCCGATGATCAGCGCGGTTGCGTCCGTGCTCGCGACGCGCTCGATCTGCTCGTACAAGTCGAGCATCACCGGCGACGAGCCGTAAAGCAGGCCGTACGATTTCAGTCCCGCGATGCCGTCCGTGACGCGCTGCTTCGCCTGAGCGGAAGCGCTGCCGCCGGCGGACACAGTGGGCGAGTCCACATCGATTGACGCCATAAACGGGGAAGTCCTGTGCAAATGAGGTTCGTTGTTGCGGCGCGCAGGCCTAGGAACGAGACAGCTCTTAAAGTCGTATCTCACAAAAGTCGATTTAACCACTTCGACGGCGCTTCCTGCAATCTATGTGTCAGCTATCGACGAGCTGTGGCCGCAAGTCGGTCGAAAGTGCCAGGGTTGAATGCTGCGTGTTGGCGTGTTCGCTAAAGTTACCGGGCACAGGGTTTGCGCCTTCCTCCCGACACGCGTGCGCTTTCGCCGCTAACACCGCGGCGCGCGAACGCTGACCCTAGACGAGGAGTGAGAACGATGACTGACACGACGCAACAGCTTGCACTCGGCGGCCAGAAGATCGTCGAGGATCTGCGGGTGCTGCTCAAGGACTCGGAAGAAATGCTGCGACTCGCCGCCAATGTGCCGGGTGAGGGCGTAGGCGCATTGCGTCAGAAACTGGGTACCCACGTGGAAACGCTGCAATCCGCACTTGGCGATGCGCAGGATAACGCTCAGCGACGCTATCGCTCAGCGACCGTCAACACGGAACGTTACGTGCGGCAAAACCCGTGGAGTTCGGTCGCCATTGCAGCGGGCGTGGGCTTTGTACTCGGCGTCCTGACTGCGCGCTAACGGCCGGCTCATTGGCGAGGCATCGGCTGAATGACGGCCGATTATCAGCTGATTCTTGGCTGACTTTCAGCTCAACACGGCCGATCCTGGCCGCGGAGCGCTCGCTGGGACCGGCGCAGGGCGAAACTGCCGCGCTTTCACATTCCGGCTACCGCCTGGCGATTTATCGACAGTGACCGGCGGCACGATGAGCCGCCGCCACCTTTCTCCATTCAACGACCACAAGGAGTTCACGATGGCTCGACCCAAAATTGGTATCTTCGGCGCGCTGATGGCGCTCGGCGGCTTCCTCGCGGTCCGCTATGTCCAGCGAAACCGTGCTGCGCAGGGAGCGACTGGACGTGAGTTGCACCGCTGGGAAGGCGAGGGTGGCGCCGTTACCGCGCCGTCGTCGTCCGCGCCTGGCGCGGCTCTGGCGGCGAGCACGAGCCCGGGCGCTCATGGAGCAAACGGCTCCGCACATCCCGACGCGTGGCCGTTCCCGCACAGCAGCTAAGCTTGCTTTTCGCCAGGGCGCCGCATGCAATCCCTGGGATGCGACGCCCTGGCGGTACTGTTAATTTGTCTCAGTAAAGCCTTATAATAGGTAAATACAGAACAATAGTGCCGATCACGTCCTGCTTTCTGCGTGTATTGTTGCAATATTGAATGGAATCGGCGGTCTCGTGCTTGATGCAGGTTGGCGTGCGCTCACATCGAGACACATTAGCCGCCGCCCGCGCGAGGGTCGTCGCCCTTTTTAGCATGCCCCGCCGCATGCTCTTCTCCCACGCTTGCAGGCTTTCGAGACGCGATGCCACATGTACTGATTGTCGATGACGACGCAGGTACCCGCGAGGCGCTTTCCGCCATCATCGGGGAAGACGGATTGACCACCGCCACCGCGGGCGATTTGCGCGAAGCGCGCATTCAACTCGTCCGGCAAATGCCGGACGTTGTCTTTACCGACCTGAAGCTGCCGGACGGCAGCGGGGTCGACTTGTTCGAAGATCTCGATCCGCGCTCCGGCGTGGAAGTGATCGTGATCACGGGCCACGCCACGGTGGAGTCGGCGGTGAACGCGCTGAAAATGGGCGCCACCGACTACCTGGTCAAGCCGATCAACATGCAGCGCGTGAAGGCGATTCTTTCGCGGCTGCCGCGTGCCGGCGACCTGAAGGCGGAAATCGGCACTTTGCGCGGCGAACTGCGTCGCATGGGCCGCTTTGGTTTGATGCTCGGCAATTCGCCGGCAATGCAGGAGGTCTACGACCAGATCGGCCGCGTCGCGCCCACGGCGGCTTCGGTCATGCTGGTCGGCGAATCGGGCACCGGCAAGGAAGTGGCCGCACAGACGCTGCACGAACTGAGCTTGCGTCGCAAGCATGCGTTTCTCGCCGTGAACTGCGGCGCGATCTCGCCGAATCTGATCGAATCGGAAATGTTCGGTCACGAGCGCGGCTCGTTCACCGGCGCCGACCGTCAGCACAAAGGCTATTTCGAGCGCGCGAACGGCGGCACGCTGTTCCTCGACGAAATCACGGAGATGCCGATCGAGCTGCAGGTCAAGCTCTTGCGCGTGCTCGAAACGGGCATGTTCATGCGTGTGGGCACGACAAAGGAAATCGAAACGGACGTGCGCCTGATCGCCGCGACCAACCGCGATCCGGAGCAGGCGGTGCTGGAAGGCAAGCTGCGGCTCGACCTTTACCATCGGCTGAACGTGTTTCCGATCAGTTTGCCGCCGCTGCGCGACCGGGGCAAAGACGTGGAGTTGCTGGCCCAGGCGTTTCTCGACGAGCTCAACGAGCGTCACGGCACGCGCAAACATTTTCCGCCCGCAGTGAAGGAAATGTTGTTGTCGTACCCGTGGCCGGGCAATGTGCGCGAACTGAAGAACTACGTGCAGCGCGCGCACATCATGTCGGGCTCGGATTCGGACAGCACGGCCACCGTGCCGCTGCAGATCACGCTGTCGAAGCCGGCGGCCGGTACGGCGATCACCATCCCGTTCGGCACGTCGCTCGCAGAAGCGGATCGTCAACTGATTCTGGCCACGCTCGAGCAGTGCGGCGGCGTGAAGACGCGCGCTGCGGAGATTCTCGGTATCAGCCTGAAGACGCTGTATAACCGCCTCGTGGAATACGGCAACGACGCACGTGAAGAAGGCGATTCCGCCGACGAATCGCGCGCGCTCGGCGGCGCGGACGCCTAGCGTTCAATCGCCCCGCTTTGTCCGGGAGCGCTTCGGTAACGGCACAGCCCTTGCTGCGTTTCGGTAGAACGCATAACGAGGATCACTGACATGCCGGAACACGTTGCCGCTCCCGCGTCGCCGCTTCAAAAGCATGCACATCGTCCGGAGCCGATCGAGCCGCCTTCGGCGCCGCCCACGCCGGGCGAGCCCGACACTGTGCCCGACCCGAGTCCTCAGCCGATCGAACCGGTAGAGCCGCCGATCGGCGACCCGCCGCCGCAGCCCACGCAAACTCCGCAAGCCAGTCGGTGCCCGCCAATCTCTCTGCAACTCTGACATGGCCTGCAGGTTGAGCCCTAGCCACGCGCCGCAAACTTGTGTACATGTTACAAATGCGGCGCACGTTTTACCGGCGGTTACGGCGTCGTTTCGAAACTTGTAGATGCCGCCACTGCTTGGGCGGCGCGGCTTTGCCCGGAGGCATCGATCATGAGACATCCAGCACTGCGGCGTTCGGCGCGCCATTCCAAGCGCGATGGCCGTCCCCCGGCGACGAAGAATGGTCCGCCGCTTTCTACTGAGTCGTCCCCCGCACCAGCGCCCGATCCATTGGCCGCACCCGCCCCTCAGACGACCCACCACGATCCGTCCGCACAGAATCGCGTCGCGCCGCACGCACCACCTGACGGGGAGTACAACCAGGGCGGCGTCCGCCCGGAAGGCCTCGACTACCAGCGCGACTTAGGCTCCGAGCAGGACGCGTGAGGCTCTCTGCCCAGGAAATGATCGCGCGAGAAAGGCGTTCGCCAGTTCGTCGTAGGAAACGGAAGGAAGTTCTTCGCGGCGTTCCTGTGCTGCGGGTTTTTGCTCGCCCGTCACATTTGCATACATTTTTTGTCCTCCGCTTTCGCAAAAACGGCACGCGACTTGCATGCACCTTTTTGGCACATGTCCGTATGCAACGAAACAACTGAACTAGGTGGAGCACCAATGAGCAGACTGATCGTGGTATCGAATCGTGTTGCGCCGACCCAGGAAGGGCGGCCCGCAGCGGGCGGCCTGGCGATCGGCGTGCTGGATGCGTTGAAGGAAACCGGCGGAGTCTGGTTCGGCTGGAGCGGTGAGACGGTGAGCGAGCCGTCCCCGCCGCTAATCGAGAAGCAAGGCAACGTGACCTATGCGACCGTTGGCCTGACCAAGCGTGACTACGACCAGTATTACCGCGGCTTTTCGAATGCGACGCTGTGGCCGACGTTTCACTATCGCAATGACCTGTCGCGTTACGACCGCCAGGAATATGCGGGCTATCAGCGCGTCAATGCGACGCTCGCCAAGCAGCTCAAGGAGCTTCTGAGGCCTGACGACATTATCTGGGTTCACGACTACCACTTGTTGCCGTTTGCGCGCTGCCTGCGCGATCTCGGTGTGAAGAACCCGATTGGCTTCTTCCTGCACATTCCGTTTCCGGTCCCCGAGGTGTTACGCACGATCCCGCCGCATGAAGAACTCGTGAAGGCAATGTGCAGCTACGACGTGATCGGCTTTCAGACGGAGGCGGATCGCCAGTCGTTCGTCGATTTCATCGAGCGTGGCCATCATGGCACGTCGAGTGAAGACGGCATGGTTCACGCCTACAACCGTTTCCTCAAGGTGGGTGCGTATCCGATCGGTATCTATCCGGACGCGATCGCCAAGGCCGCCGAGCAGTTCACCGACCGCAAGCCGGTGCGCAGCCTGCGCGACGGCATGCGCGGCCGCAAGCTGATCATGAGTGTCGATCGCCTCGATTATTCGAAGGGTCTGGTCGAACGCTTTCAGGCGTTCGAGCGCCTGCTGCTGAATGCGCCGGGATGGCACGGGCGTGTGTCGCTCGTGCAGATCGCACCGCCGACGCGCGCGGACGTTCAGACCTATCAGCGAATTCGTCAGACGTTGGAAGGCGAGGCGGGGCGTATCAATGGCCGCTTTGCGCAACTCGACTGGACGCCGATCCAGTACCTGAACCGCAAGTACGAACGCAATCTGCTGATGGCGCTTTTCCGTCAATCGCAGGTCGGCTACGTGACGCCGCTGCGCGACGGCATGAACCTCGTCGCAAAGGAATATGTCGCGTCGCAAGATCCGGCCGATCCGGGCGTGCTGGTGCTCTCGCAATTCGCCGGCGCGGCCGAGCAACTGCCGGGTGCACTGGTCGTCAATCCGTTCGATCTCTCGCAAATGGCCGAAGCGCTGGAACGTGCGCTCTCGATGCCGCTCGCCGAGCGCCAGGCTCGCCATGCGGACATGATGGCGCCGATGCGCGAGAACAACCTGTCTGTCTGGCGCGATACCTTCCTCGGCGATTTGCGCAACGTCGCTACGGCGTCTTCCGTGACGGCCAAAGCGGTAAAGCTCGCTGACGTGACGGCGTCGTCATAGGAATTTTGCGGCAGCGCGGCTCTCGCGGAGCCGCGCGGGCTCGTCACGTCAGAGCGAGGTTGTCGAAGAAAAAGAAAGGGAAGGGCGCGGATCGTTTGCAGCGATCCGCGCCCTTTTGTCGTTGAGTTCGCAAAAATGTAATCAGGCCGGCCGCGCCTTTGCCCGCTGCGTTACGCGCAGGGTGCTGACCACCGCTGCCACCGCGGAAAAACCTGCGGCCACATACAGCGCGAGGACTGGCCCGTTGTGCGGCGCCACTCCGAAAATCAACGCGACAAGCGCCGCGCCGAGCGTCTGCCCGGTCAGGCGTGCGGTGCCCAGCATGCCGCTCGCGCCCCCGCTGCGCTCACGAGGCGCGGATGACAGCATCGTGCGGTTGTTAGGCGACTGGAAGATACCGAAACCGGCGCCGCACAACGCCATGCGCCATGCGATCTGCACCGGATCGGGATGCGCTCCGAGCGTGGCGAGCAGCAGCAGTCCGACGGTCATGGTGGCCAGTCCGACGCCGCCCAGCCAGCCTGACGACACCTTGTCCGACAGCACGCCGGCAATCGGCGCAGCGATGATGATGACCGCGGGCCATGGCGTCATCAGGAGGCCGGTATCGACCTGCGAGAAACCCAGCGTGTCCTGCAGCATGAAAGGCAGCGACACGAAAGCGAGCATCTGCGCGCAAAACGAACAGACCGAGGTGCCGATCGACAGCGCGAAGATCGGAATCCTCAGCAAATCGATCGGCAGCAGCGGCGCCGGCCGGCTCAATTGACGACGCACGAAGAAGTAGCCGATCACCACCGCGCCGATGAATTCCACGGCGACATAGCCGAGCCGTTCTCCGTGCCCGAGACCGTCGACTGCGAAAATCAGCAGGCCGAAAACGAACGCGTTCATGACCGCGCTCAACAGGTCGTATGGCGAATCGTGGCCGCGGTTCATGGGAAGAGCTTTGAAGCCGCCCACAATCGCCGCGATGCCGATCGGCACATTGATCGCGAAGAGCCACGGCCACGAGGCCACGGCGAGCACCCCCGAGGCCACCGTGGGTCCTACAGCCGAGGACACGGCGACCACCATCGCATTGATTGCGACGCCGCGCCCGAGTTGCGTCGGCGGATAGATCATGCGGACAAGCGCCGTGTTCACGCTCATGACACCCGCCGCGCCGAAGCCCTGCACGACGCGAGCAATCGCGAGCGTCGACAGCGACGTGGAGAGCGCGCAGCCGAAAGACGCGACCGTGAACAGAATCAGGCCGCCGAGATAAATGCGCCGATAGCCGATGCGGTCGCCAAGCGACGCGAGCGGCAGCAGTGAAATGGTGATGGCAAGCTGATACGCGTTGACGACCCAGATGGAGCCGGCCGCACTCGCCCGGAGGTTTCGCGCGATAGTGGGCAACGCGACATTGGCAATGGCGCTGTCGAGTACTGCCAGCGTGAGGGCGAGCGCAATGACCAGCATCGCCCAATAGCGTTGCGGCGTCGGCAGGCCGTGTTCGGGGTTGGACGCAGCGGCGCTGTCGGCCGCGCCTGTCTGCTCTGCGTCGGGCGGTACTGCGCCGCCATTGCGCGATGGTTGTGCGTGCATCGGTTGTTGGATGTGCCTTGGACAAACCGCCGGTCGGACAGCGAGCCGTGGGTATCGCGCGCCATTGCAAAACGGTTCGCGGGACGCGGCGATGCCGGCGCGCAACGAATGAGCGCGCCGGCATCGCCCATGTCAAATGCGCGCCGCGCTCGGGCGGCGCGGCATCGCCAGCTTGCCGTTACTTGAGTTCGTAGAGGCCGGTGTGGGTCGTCGAGTCGATCTCGTTCATATGCGTCATGAAACGCGCGACCGCATTGGTGGTTTCGGCATTGATCGGCAGATGCGGCACGCTCAGCGCATGCAGGCGGAAGATGTAGCGATGTGTCTTGTCGCCGCGCGGAGGCGCGGCACCGCCGAAGCCGACCGTGCCGTAGTCGTTGCGCACCTGCAGCGCGCCCTGCGGCAGCAGCGAGCCGTCGGCCTTGCCAGCGTTGCGCGGCAGCGAACGCACGTCGGCGGGAATGTTCACCACGACCCAGTGCCAGAATCCGCTGCCAGTCGGCGCGTCGGGATCGTGCACGGTGAGCGCGAAGCTCTGCGTGTCAGCCGGCGCGCCTTCCCACTGCAGCGCGGGCGCGATGTTTTCTCCATCGACGCCAAAGGCCTTGTCGTTGTACTCGTGTGCCTTCGGCATGAAGCCGTTGTTGGAGAAATCGTCGGACCAGAGACGGAAATCAGCCATTATGTGCCTCCCTTCTTGACGGGTTTTCGATGGCCGAAGCGAACGGTTTCAGCGCCGCGCCGACGTCATGGCGGGCGGCCGAGCGTCGCTTCGGGTAAGCCGATTGAGTGTATCACCGCGTGCTTTCGGTTCGCTCGCCGCAGCGCCCGGCCTAAGGTGCTACGCGCGCTCCTCGAAGCTCGGCGTATCGCTTCTCAGCCATTCGACGAGCCGCGTCAGCACGCCTTCTATATCGCGATTAGCGCCACGCAAAGCGCATTCCCATACGACCGCGACGCGCCAGCCGCCGGCGAGCAACGCGGCGCGCACCTTGTCGTCGTTGCTGCGATTACGGCCAATCTTCTCGCGCCAGAACTCGGGGCGCGTCTGCGGCCATTTGAAAAGATGGCAGTCGTGGCCATGCCAGAAGCAGCCGTGCACGAGCACGACGGCGCGGTAGCGGGGCAGCACGATATCCGGGCGTCCCGGCAGGTCGCGCGCATCCAGACGAAAGCGAAAGCCCTGCCGATGCAGCAGGCTGCGGATCAGAACTTCGGGCTTGGTGTTGCGCCCGCGAATGCCGGACATCATGCGGCTGCGAGTCGCGCTGTCGACGATATCGACCATTGCTAGCTTTCAATGCGGCACCGCGCGCGGCCGCAGTGCGTCGGCGTGTGAAGACGGGACTTCTGTCGACTCATTCGATGGCTCCTCGGCAAGCAGCGATTGCCTACGCGGGAGCACGATGCGCGCCACATCGGGCGTCGCCGGCAGTTTAATTCGATGCGCGCAAGCAAGCCGGCGGATGCCGGCATTTGCCAGTTTACGCAGAAACGACTGTCGTCACGATCTGCGCACCAGCATGCAGAGATTTTGTATCCGGCGCAACTCGGAGTCGTAACCTTCGAGCATATGGCTAAGCGGCCTTCTGCGGCGGCATCGTGACGATCGATCTCAAGCGGCGAGTTTCTGCTGAGCCGGTCGATCATCTTGCACCGGTTCGCCGTTCTTGAAGGCAACGCCCTCGAGCAACAGCTTGATCTTTTCCGGGCCGTTGATACGGCGCCAGGTTTTCTCAGCTTCCTCGATCAGCTCTGACAGCTCAGTTCGCGTCGAGCGTACCCGCAAGATGATCGGGCAACAGAACGGGCCGGTCTTGCTGGTGGGACATTCGTATGGAGGCGCCGTCATCACACAGGCAGGAAATCACCCGGACGTCGTTGGCCTTGCGTATATCGCGGCGTTTGCGCCGGACGAGGGAGAGAGCCCCGGTGGCATTACGCAGCAGCACGTTCCCGAGGCTGCGCCGCATCTCGAACCTGACAGCGATGGCTATCTATGGCTTAAAGCTGGGAAGTTCCATGAGAGCTTTTGCCAGGACCTTACTTCCGACGAGGGGCTTGTAATGGCCGTGACGCAAAAAGCACCGCTCGGCGGAACGTTCGGAGACCGAATTAGTTGGCCTGCGTGGGCCAACAAACCCTCCTGGTACCAGATCTCGAGTGAAGACAGAATGATCCACCCCGACAACCAGAGGATGATGTCCACCCGGATGAATGCAAGAAAGGTGGTCACGCTACCCGCAAGTCATGCGTCGCTTGCTTCGCGACCGGTGGGGGTCGCCGCATTGATTCATGAGGCGGCCACCGAACTGGCGAGGTGATGGCAGCGTCGCGCAGTCAGCGTTTCCAGCGAACGTTCGCGTTCATGCGCGAGAAGTTCTTTCAAATGCGGGCTCATGATGCGCGCCACTTCCTGCATGACCGGAACTACGACGCTATTGCCGAACTGGCGATATGCCTGCGTATCGCTCACGGGAATCACGAAGTCGTCGGGAAAGCCCATCAAACGTGCGCATTCGCGCGGCGTCAAACGGCGGGGCCGTTCCCCGTTGCCTTGGGCGAGAAGAATCTCCGAGCCGTCCTTGTGATAACGCGCGGACAGCGTGCGTGTGACGCTGCCCGGCGTGACGAGGCCGAAGCCGAAGCCATTTCCGGCCGCGCGATGTTTCTCCGCGTAAGCCTGCAGGTAGGCCCACAGATTCGGTGTCAGCGTGTACTTCGGCTGCACCTTGCGGCGGACGTGGTCGAAGAAACGCTCTCCGTCGTGCGGCAACACCGGCTCGGTGCCGTCCGTCTTGTGCAGAATCGACGCGAGACGCGGCCCCGTTGCCGGCACGCGCAGATCGTCGAAAGAAAACCCGGTTGGCTCGCGAAAACCTACGATGACGATCCGCTCGCGATGCTGCGGCGTGAAGTGTTGCCCGTCTATGACTTTGTAGTGGACGTCATATTTCAGCTCGTCGCGCAATACGTCGAGAATCGTTCTGAACGTGTTGCCTTTATCGTGCGAGAGCAGGTTCTTGACGTTTTCCAGCACGAACGCGGCCGGGCGTTTAGCATCGATAATGCGCGCGACATCGTAGAACAGCGTGCCTTGCGTCGTGCACTCGAAACCGTGCGGACGGCCGAGCGAATTCTTCTTGCTAACGCCCGCGATGCTGAAAGGTTGGCAAGGAAAGCCGGCCAGTAGCAGGTCATGCGACGGGACCGAATCTTCCGCGTAGGACACGATGTCGCCGACGAACTGGTGTGCGTGGCTGGCGTCCTGATGGTTCTGCTGGTAGGTCTTCTTGGAGAACTCGTTCCATTCGCTCGTGAACACGCACTGACCGCCGTGCGCCTCGAAGCCGCGACGAATTCCGCCGATTCCTGCAAAAAGATCGATGAACTGGAAATCCGCCCAGCTTTCCGGGTGCGTCCTGCGCGCGCTCGTATGCAGCATTTCACGCAGAGCCGCTTCGGCGATGCGGGGACAGCTTTGGTCCGTTTTCCAGCGGCGAATGGTTCTGACGTCTTTTCCGCAGCGTGCCGCGATTTCAGCCTGACTGTAGACCTGCAACGCTTGTAGGAGCAGGTCGTGCCTCGTGGCCATTGTCATGTCGCTTGTTCTCGCTGGGAATTTTGGCGGACATTTTGACCGTTCGATCACCGCCTGTCCAGGAATTTTGGGGCGCGATATGCCACGCCGGAGCCTTGAGCGGCGAAATGTGCTTGTCACAGTTGGATGTGTACGCTTGCAGCGTGACGCGAGGTCCCTGCGTTGCGACGTGTTAAGGCCGCGGCATAGTTCGCGGCCTTTTTTTATATCGAGACCAATACGTCGCGCCTGCTCTCCGCTTCGCTCCGCTTCGCTCCGCACCAGCGGAACTAGGAAGCAACAAAAGCGGGCGACCGCCGCGCTAGGCGAGATGTCCGGCGCCGGTTTCGTGCGTAGGTGGAAATAGCGCAGCGGTGGCGGGCGCGAGTTCGTCCCATGCCGGAGGCGGCGGCTCAGCCTCGAACTGGTCGAGCTGCAACAGAAGACACTCCACCGCGCACAGCTGCGGGTGCGTCAGGCTGCCCGTGTCGAGCAACTTGTAAAGACGCTCGCGCCAGTAGGTCGGGGGCAGAATAGGGCCAGCCAGGTCGCCTTGCAACGACAACCGCATCGCGCGGGCGATATGAGTAATGTCGCCGTCGATCAAACCGGTTTTCGACGATGCCGACAGGGTGATGGGTTTGCGGTCCATGGCTCCTCCATGGCACCTATTACGGCACGCTGGAGAGAAACTTTAGCCTTTTGATGAAAATATTTCCGGGCGGGCTTGATACAAGCCCGCCCCGCGGCGCCGGTCTTGCCGAAGCGTTCAGCGACGGCCCTCAGGCATGGCCGTTGCTCGATCAGGTTACTGGCGCAATCTCGCGTCGGCATTCAAATGAGTGGAGCCGAACATGAACAAGGACCAGGTAAAAGGTGTGGGCGAACAGGTTAAGGGAAAGATCAACGAAGCCGTGGGTAAGGCGACGGATAATCCCGCCAAGGAACTGAAGGGCGATCTCCAGCAGGGCGCGGGCAAGGTGCAGAAGAGCTACGGCGACGCAAAGGAAGACGCGAAGGACCAAGCGAAGCGCAACACCCCGTAATCTGGCTTGATGTAGTCGCAAGGAAAAGGCGCTTCGGCGCCTTTTTCTCATTGGCGGCGTCATTTGAAGTCTCTGGCAGGAGGCGCGTCTGGTTCCCGTCAGCTTGTCCGGTTTCGGCTGCATCGGCGGCCGGGCCTGGGAGTAACCCGGCTTTGGCGCTCCGAACGTGCGCTGCGGGCTGTCGGGCCTTTAGACTGGCTGCATCCAACATGGGGGCCGCGACAATGACACCGGAAAAAGTGCTTTCGATGTTTGAACGGCAGTATCTGGAGGGCAAAGCGCCCGTCGATCTGGACGAGACTTGCGCCAGCTTTGCAGCCTGGCTCGCGTCGATGTGGGAGCAACTCGACGTCGAACGCAGGGCTTTGCTATTGACGGTGGGTGCCGCGCTGTGGCGCGAAGGCTATGACCTGAGCGCAGGCGGCGCGACGAAGGACTTGTGGTGAGCGCAACCTGAATCGCGGACATGCCGGCGTCCCGCACCCGTTGCGCCGACTCGGTTTATATTTGGCGCTCCGCATTGGCACAGCCGAGGCCGGTCGCCGAGTCGGTCTCTGCCGCCCAATGCCATTTTCCGCCATTCCGCACAGGGTTTACACCATCACATGACAGATCTGTCCGCTTTCCCGATCACGAAGAAATGGCCTGCTGAGCATCCGGATCGCCTTCAGCTTTATTCGTTGCCTACGCCGAACGGCGTCAAAGTGTCGATCATGCTTGAAGAAACCGGCTTGCCTTACGAGCCGCATCTGGTGCGCTTCGACACGAACGATCAGATGACGCCGGAATTTCTGTCGCTCAATCCCAACAACAAGATTCCCGCGATCATCGATCCCAACGGACCCGACGGCAAACCGCTGCCGCTCTTCGAGTCCGGCGCGATCCTGATTTATCTCGCGGACAAAACCGGCCAGCTGATTCCAAAGGACGCCGCCGGCCGCTACGAGGCGATCCAGTGGGTCATGTTTCAGATGGGCGGCATCGGCCCGATGTTCGGCCAGCTTGGCTTCTTCCATAAATTCGCAGGCAAGGAATACGAAGACAAGCGTCCGCGCGATCGCTACGTCGCCGAATCGAAAAGGCTCCTCGGCGTGCTGGAGCAGCGTCTCGAAGGGCGCGAGTGGATTCTCGGCGATCAGTATTCGATCGCGGACATCGCGACGTTCCCGTGGGTGCGCAATCTGATCGGTTTTTATGAAGCGGGCGAGCTCGTCGGCATCGATGATTTTCCGAATGTGAGGCGCGTCCTGGCCGCGTTTGTCGCGCGTCCGGCGGTCGTTCGGGGACTGGATAGTCCGAAGCGGGCGTAGGCGTTCGTTGGTGCGACGGCGGTCCGCGCCGGACCGCGCGTCGTTTTGATAACGTATAGCGGAACGAATGGCAGAACGCATGGCAGACCGTATGGGCGGCATACGGCAGTTCAGGTCCATTCAGGCATTGCGCGCGTTGGCCGCGTTGGGCGTGGTCGCATTTCATGCAGAAGGGAACGTCGCCACATACGGCTGGGCGACGCATTTCTTTCACCTTTCACCAGATTTCGCGTTTTGGTGAAATCGGCGTCGATGTCTTTTTCGCCATTTCCGGCTTCGTCATGGTGCTGGTCACTCATGGAAAGCCGCCCGGCGTGACATCCGCAAAGGCATTCATCGTTGCCCGCATTACCCGCGTTGTTCCTCTTTATTGGGCGCTCACGTCGCTTTTCATTGTCTTGCTTCTCTTCGTGCCAAGCGCGTTCGGAAATGCGTCGCTCAATGTCGGGCATGCGGTGGCCTCCTATCTGTTTTTTCCGTGGCTGAACTGGATCCACGTGACGGCGCCGGTAGTCGGCCTCGGGTGGACGCTCAACTATGAGATGTGGTTTTACGGCGTGTTCGCCGTTGCGATGTGTTTAACGCGTTATCGGCTACTGGCTGTCGCGGCGTTCCTGGCGGTTATGTCCGCGCTGCATTTCGTCCATGCAGGCGGAGTCGCATTTTCGTTTTATACAAACCCGATCGTGATGGAGTTTGTATTTGGCACTCTCGTCGGCTGGGTTTATGCGACGGGATGCGGGGTGCCGATAGCAGTGGCGGCAGCGATCGTCGTGTCGATCTTCGCCGCCGCCAAAGTGTTCGCGCCGGCCCTTACCGACTCGAACCGCTTTCTGGTCTTTGGATTGCCGGCGTTCGCCGTAGTTGTGGCCGGGTTGTCGATGGAGAACAAGGTGCGCTGGAACGCGTTGCTGGAACTCGTTGGCGACTCTTCTTATTCGCTGTATTTGACGCACGTTTTTTCGGTGCCGGTCTGCGTCAAGCTGCTGCAGATATTCGACCGGCAGCACCGTATGCCCGGAGATTTGGTCTGTGTAGTCGTGGTGCTTGCGTCGGTCACCGTCGGGCTCGCTTCGTACCAATGGCTCGAAGGACCAATGAACAGAATGGGCAAGCGCCTGACTATGAGGACTCGTGCGACGGCAGAGCCTGTGCGCAACTGAGGCGTGGCGTTGGGCGGCGCGAGGGATGTGAAACGCCGCGAGAGGCTGTGAGGCGGGTTGGTCCCCCTGGCAGGAATCGAACCTGCATCTAGCGCTTAGGAGGCACTTGTTCTATCCATTGAACTACAGGGAGCGGATAACTTTACGGGGCGGACCGGGCCCCTGATCTTTTCTCGCTGCGCTCACATTCGGCGGCAGCCGCTCACATGTCTAGCTTTGCAAGCGAGGGCAAGAGTATAGCAAAAACGTTGGAAACGAATGCCGCCTTCAGAGCCCGCCGATACACGGTCCGCGCCTCGCCGACGCGTCGCTATCGCCGACGTTTCGCGTGACAACCGCACAGGCGAAGAACAGTATCAGGCCCGACTCGCGCCACGAGCCCGCCCCAAGAAACCAAGCGGCCCAGCAGGCAAGACCTGCTGGGCCGCGCGAACTACCGACGCCTCATCTCAACGTCCGGCCGGTTAAGGCTGGCTCGATACCGCCAAGCCGCTCAGCCTTAAAACTCGACCACCGCGAATTCCGCTTTGCCGACGTCGCACAGCGGGCAACGCCAGTCCTCCGGGATCGCGGCGAAGCGGGTGCCCGCGGCGATGCCTTCTTCGGGCAGACCTTCTTCCTCGTTGTAGATCCAGCCGCAAATCAGACACACCCAGCTTTTATATTCTGTCACTTCCGTTACTTCGCTCACGACGCACTCATCCCTCTTCAATGCAATGATCCGCCCAGTCTGCCCCTTTTTTGGGCACGGCGGCGACCCGCAATATTACCGGAATTCGTCCGATGCCCGAGTTGCCGACGTTCCGCGCGGGCTGGCGCGAGGGCGTGTCACGTATAGCGTGTATCCTCGGACTCGCAGCGGCTCGGCGTTTCCACGCGGTTTATGTTTCCAACCAGGAGAGAAGCCATGTTCAGAAGCAAATGGTTGAGCGGCGCGGCACTGGCCGCGTTGCTGGCGGCGTCGGGTGCAGCGCAGGCTGCAAGCGTGTCGTTCGTGCAGCCGACGGACGGCGCGAGCGTCAGCAATCCGGTCCACGTGGTGTTCCGCGTCGAGGGCATGAAGATCGCGCCGGCCGGCACAATGACGGACGGCACGGGCCATCATCATCTGCTGGTGGACGGCAAGCCGCTTCCAAAAGGCGAGGTGATTCCTGCCAACGACAAATCGCTGCACTTCGGCAAAGGGCAGACCGAAACGGATCTGACACTGCCGCCGGGCGATCACACGCTAACGCTGCAATTCGGCGACGGCGCGCATCGTTCGTATGGCCCCGAACTCAGCAAGACGATCACGGTGCATGTGAAGTGATGGGTGCGCCCCTGCGAAGGGGCAATGGCGGGCATCCGCGGCCCGGTGATTCGTCCTATGTCTTCAGGCTTACAGGCACCAGCCCGCGCGCCCGGTACAATGAGCAGTTCCGACTCATCGCTGTCTTCTCCAATTCTCCATGTCGCTTTACACCATTACCGGAGCCCAACTGGCATTCGGTCACGTCGCGTTGCTCGATCACGCGGACTTCTCTCTCGAATCGGGCGAGCG
The DNA here is from genome assembly GCF_000685095.1 of Paraburkholderia caledonica NBRC 102488. Taxonomy (GTDB): domain Bacteria; phylum Pseudomonadota; class Gammaproteobacteria; order Burkholderiales; family Burkholderiaceae; genus Paraburkholderia; species Paraburkholderia caledonica. The sequence continues at coordinate 595,596 of NZ_BAYE01000001.1, read as the reverse complement.
CGTCGGGCTGATCGGCCGCAATGGCGCGGGCAAGTCGTCGCTGCTGAAAATCGTCGCCGAACTCGCCAAGCCCGACGACGGTCTCGTCACGCGCCAGCAGAATCTGACCACGGTGTACGTGCCTCAGGAGCCGGAGTTCGATACGGACGACACGGTGTTCGACGCCGTCGCCGCCGGCCTCACGCACGCCCGCGCGCTGCTCGACGAATACGACGCGGTCGCCAACCAGCTTGCGGATGAACCGGAAGGCGCGCAGCACGACGCGCTGATGGCACGCATGAACACGCTGCAATCGTCGCTGGACGCGGCGGACGCTTGGAACTGGAGCACGCGCGTCGCCACCACGCTGCAGCAGATCGGCCTGAATGGCGAGGCGCGCGTCGGTTCGCTGTCGGGCGGCATGCAAAAGCGCGTGGCGCTCGCCCGTGCGCTTGTCGTGCAGCCTGACGTACTGCTGCTCGACGAGCCGACCAACCACCTGGATTTCGACGGCATCCGCTGGCTCGAAGATCTGCTCGTGTCGCAGCGGGCGGCGCTCCTCTTCATCACGCACGACCGGGCGTTTCTCGACCGCGTCGCCACGCGCATCGTCGAACTGGATCGCGGGCGTCTGCTCTCGTATCCGGGCAATTTCTCGGCTTATCAAACGCGCAAGGCGCAGCAACTGGAAATCGAACGCGTTGAAAACCAGAAGGCCGACAAGCTCCTCGCGCAGGAAGAGGTGTGGATTCGCAAGGGTGTCGAGGCGCGCCGCACGCGCAGCGTCGGCCGGATTGCACGGCTTGTCGAGATGCGAAACCAGCGCGCCGAACGCCGCAACGTGCAAGGCAACGTCAAGCTCGACGTGGGCCAGGGCGAGAAGTCGGGCAAGATCGTCGCCGAACTGACGGACGTCACGAAGCGCTACGGCTCGCGCACCGTGATCGACAGTTTCACGGCGACCGTCATGCGCGGCGACAAGATCGGCTTCGTCGGTCCGAACGGCGCGGGCAAGACCACGCTGCTGAAGATCATCCTCGGCGAATTGCAGCCGGACGAAGGCACGGTGCGCGTCGGCACTAATCTGCAAGTAGCTTATTTCGACCAGATGCGCGCGCAGCTGGATCTGGACAAAAGTCTTGCTGATACGATCAGCCCCGGCAGCGAGTGGGTGGAAGTCAACGGCCAGAAAAAGCACGTCATGAGCTACCTGGGCGACTTCCTGTTCGCACCGGAGCGCGCCCGTTCGCCGGTCAAGTCGTTGTCGGGCGGCGAGCGTAACCGTTTGCTGCTGGCGCGGCTTTTCGCGCGGCCGGCCAACGTGCTGGTGCTCGACGAACCCACCAACGACCTCGACATTCCCACGCTCGAACTGCTGGAAGAGCTGCTCACCGACTACGACGGCACGGTGCTGCTCGTCAGCCACGATCGCGCGTTTCTCGATAACGTCGCGACGTCGGTGATCGCGTCGGAAGGCGGGGGCAAGTGGCGCGAATACGTGGGCGGCTTCACGGACTGGCAGATCCAGAGCCAGCGCTCGCAGCAGATGGCGCAGGAGGCGCAGAAAGAGGCGAGCAAGGAAGCGGCCAAAGACAGCGCGAAAGACAGCGCGGCTTCCAAGGACAGTCCCGCTGGCCGCAACGCCCAACGCGCGGCCAAGTTGTCGTTCAAGGAACAGCGCGAGCTGGAGGGGTTGCCGGAGAAAATCGCCGCTCTCGAAGCGGAGCAGAAAGCCATCGGTGCTCAGCTTGAAGACGGCGCGATATTTGCGAAAGACGCGCAGGAGGGCAAGCGCCTTTCCGAACGCTACGCCGCGATCGACGAAGAACTGCTGCTAGCGCTCGAGCGCTGGGACGAACTGGAAAAGCGTCGCAAATAAAGCGGCGAGCGCTGACGTGCCGCGTCGTCGGCGCTTTTGCTTGTGCATGGGCCACGCCTTGTCCGGAAGGCCGATCGCTTGAGCCGTGAATTGCCGCCAGGTTTGAAATCAGTAAAATACCCCGCGAACAGGCTTCCCCGGCGTTCGCACTGGCGGCAACGATGCGCGGCAATAGTGCCGTGCGTCGGGCCGTTATGCTGCGTGTCGATAAGATCCCGCGCACAAAACCGCGTGGCCGTCACGTGGAATGTGCGCGGAAGCCATGCGGCAAAACAGTTTGCCCGCGCTGCGGGCACCCCACCTAACCACGTTGTTTCGTTTCGCTTTTTTTGAAAACTCAACGCATTGTCCACGGACCTGTCCACAGGACCTGTGGACAACGATGAACCGACGCACCCGAGTCAACCATGTCCACGAAAAAGCCAAACGCCGCGTATAGCGAAGCGTCGATCAAGGTGTTGAAGGGTCTCGAGCCGGTCAAGCAACGGCCCGGCATGTATACCCGCACCGAGAATCCGCTGCACATCATTCAGGAAGTTATAGACAACGCGTCGGACGAAGCCCTCGGCGGCCACGGCCGGCAAATCACGGTCACGTTGCACGCGGACCATTCGGTGTCTGTCGAAGACGACGGCCGCGGCATTCCGTTCGGACTGCATCCGGAGGAAGGCGTGCCGGTCGTGGAAATCGTGTTCACGCGACTGCACGCGGGCGGCAAGTTCGATAAAGCCGCCGGCGGCGCCTACACGTTTTCGGGCGGCTTGCACGGCGTCGGCGTGTCGGTCACCAACGCGCTGTCCACGCGTCTAGACGTCACCGTGTGGCGCGACGGCAAGGTCGCCGCGTTGAGCTTTGCGCACGGCGACGTGGCGAAGCCGCTCGAAGTGCGCGCCGCAGCGAAGGGCGAAAAGAAGTCCGGCACGCGCGTTACCGCGTGGGCGGACCCGAAGTACTTCGACTCGCCCAATCTGCCGCTCGGCGAATTGCAACGGCTGCTGCGCTCGAAGGCAGTGTTGTTGCCGGGCGTCGAAGTCACGCTTATCAACGAGAAAACCGGCGAACAGCAAAGCTGGAAATACGAAGACGGTTTGCGCGGCTATCTGCTCGAAGGCATGAACGGCAGTGACCTGCTCATTCCGCTGTTCGAAGGCGAGCGTTACGCCGAAAACTCGCGATCGAGCGAAGAAACGTTCGCCGAAGGCGAGGGTGCCGCGTGGGTCGTCGCATGGAGCGAGGAAGGGTCGCTCACGCGCGAGTCGTACGTCAACCTCATCCCGACGCCCGCCGGCGGCACGCACGAATCGGGCTTGCGCGACGGCTTGTATCAGGCGGTGAAGAGTTTTGTCGAGTTGCACAACCTGCAGCCGAAGGGCGTGAAGCTTCTTGCTGAAGACGTATTTGCGCGCGTGTCGTTCGTGCTGTCGGCAAAGGTGCTCGATCCGCAATTCCAAGGGCAGATCAAGGAGCGTCTGAATAGCCGCGACGCGGTGAAGCTCGTGTCATCGTTTGCGCGCCCGGCGCTCGAATTGTGGCTGAACCAGCATGTGGAGCACGGCAAGAAGCTTGCGGACCTCGTGATCAAGCAGGCGCAGGCGCGCACGCGAGCAGGGCAGAAGGTCGAGAAGCGCAAGAGCTCCGGCGTGGCTGTGCTGCCAGGCAAGCTGACCGACTGCGAGTCGACGGAAATCGGCCGCAATGAGTTGTTTCTCGTCGAGGGCGATTCGGCCGGCGGCTCCGCGAAAATGGGCCGCGATAAGGAATATCAGGCGATCCTGCCGCTGCGCGGCAAGGTGCTGAACACCTGGGAAACCGAGCGCGACCGTCTCTTTGCGAATAACGAAGTGCACGACATTTCGGTGGCGATCGGCGTCGATCCCCATAGTCCGGACGACAAAGTCGATCTGTCGAACCTGCGCTACGGAAAGATCTGCATTCTGTCGGACGCGGACGTGGACGGCTCGCACATTCAGGTGTTGCTGCTCACGCTGTTCTTCAAACATTTCCCGCAGTTGATCGAACGCGGTCATGTGTGCGTCGCGCGCCCGCCGCTTTTTCGAGTGGACGCGCCCGCCCGCGGCAAAAAACCGGCGCAAAAGCTCTATGCGCTCGACGAAGGCGAACTCGAAGCGATTCTCGACAAGCTGCGTAAAGACGGCGTGCGCGACACGCAATGGTCGATCAGCCGCTTCAAAGGCCTTGGCGAAATGAGCGCCGAGCAACTGTGGGACACGACGATGAACCCGGACACACGGCGACTCACGCCGGTCGCGCTCGGCGAGCTCGACTACGACGCCACGGTCGCGCGCATGACCATGCTGATGGGCAAGGGCGAAGCGGCATCGCGGCGCAGCTGGCTGGAAGAAAAGGGCAATGAAGTGGAAGCGGATATCTGAGCGGTTTTACAGCGCTCGCATGTCACACGGAAGCACGAAACTTCACGCCAAACACGATACGGAATCTAGATGGACGACGATAACACTCTCGACCTGTTCACCGAGCCACCGCCGCCGGAAGGCGATTTTCTGACGCTCGGCAATTACGCGGAACGTGCGTACCTCGACTACGCGGTCAGCGTGGTCAAGGGCCGCGCGCTGCCGGATGTGTGCGACGGCCAGAAGCCAGTGCAACGCCGCATTCTGTTCGCAATGAACGACATGGGTCTGTCCGACAACGCGAAGCCGGTCAAGTCGGCGCGCGTGGTTGGCGACGTGCTCGGTAAATACCATCCGCACGGCGACCAGTCGGCCTATGACGCGCTGGTGCGTCTCGCGCAAGACTTTTCGATGCGCTATCCGCTGATCGACGGCCAGGGCAACTTTGGTTCTCGCGATGGTGACGGCGCGGCGGCCATGCGCTACACCGAAGCGCGTCTGACGCCGATTGCCAAGCTGCTGCTCGATGAAATCGATCAGGGCACGGTCGACTTCATGAAGAACTACGACGGTGAGTTCGACGAGCCGAGGCTCTTGCCCGCGCGTCTGCCGTTCGTCCTGCTCAATGGCGCCTCGGGCATCGCCGTGGGCCTCGCCACCGAAATCCCGTCGCACAACCTGCGAGAAGTCGCGGGCGCCGCGGTCGCAATGATCCGCAACCCGAAGATTGCGCATGCCGAATTGATGCAGCACATTCCGGGCCCTGATTTCCCCGGCGGCGGCCAGATCATTTCGAGCGAAGCGGAAATTTCGGCGGCCTACGAGACCGGCCGCGGCAGCCTGAAGGTTCGAGCACGCTGGAAGATCGAAGAACTCGCACGCGGCCAGTGGCAACTGGTCATCACCGAATTGCCGCCGAACACGGCCGCGCAAAAGGTCCTCGAAGAAATCGAGGAACAGACCAATCCGAAGATCAAGCTTGGCAAGAAGGCGCTAACGCCCGAACAGTTGCAAGGCAAGCAGACCATGCTGGCCTTACTCGACGCGGTGCGCGACGAGTCCGGTAAGGACGCACCCGTGCGCCTCGTGTTCGAGCCAAAGTCGAGCCGCATCGATCAGACGGAGTTCGTCACCACGCTGCTCGCGCATACGAGTCTCGAATCGAATGCGTCGCTGAATCTCGTGATGGTCGGCGGCGACGGCCGGCCGCGTCAGAAGGGCTTGAGCGAAATCCTGCACGAGTGGATCGCGTTCCGCTTCGCGACGGTCACGCGCCGCACGCGTCACCGTTTGACGAAGGTAGACGACCGGATCCACATCCTCGAAGGCCGGATGATCGTCTTTTTGAATATCGACGAAGTCATCCGCATCATTCGCGAATCCGACGAACCGAAGGTCGCGTTGATGGCCGCGTTCGGCCTGTCCGATCGCCAGGCCGAGGACATCCTGGAAATCCGGCTGCGTCAGTTGGCTCGTCTTGAGAAGATCAAGATCGAGAAAGAGCTTGCCGAACTGCGCGACGAGAAAGCGAAGCTCGAAGAATTGCTCGGCAGCGAATCGGCGATGAAGCGCCTGCTCATCAAGGAAATTGAAGGCGACGCGAAGCAGTACGGCGACGAGCGCCGCACGCTGATCCAGCAGGAAAAGCGCGCGACGTACGAAGCGCGCGTGGTCGATGAACCTGTCACGGTCGTGGTCTCGCAAAAGGGCTGGGTGCGTGCGCTGAAGGGGCACGGGCTGGACACGGCAGGCTTCACGTTCAAGGCCGGCGACGGTCTCTACGCCGCGTTCCAGTGCCGCACGCCCGATACGCTCGTCGCGTGGGGCAGCAACGGTCGCGTCTATTCGGTCGCGGTGGCGTCGCTGCCGGGCGGCCGTGGCGACGGCGTGCCGGTGACGTCGCTGATCGAACTCGAATCGGGTAGCCACCTGATGCATTACTACGCGGCTTCGGCTGACCAGGCATTGTTGCTCGCGTCGAGCAACGGCTTTGGCTTCATCGCCAAGGTCGGCGACATGGTGAGCCGCCTGAAGGCAGGCAAGTCGTTCATGACGATCGACGCCGGCGCTGTGCCGCTCGCGCCCATGCCGATGCTGCCGGACGCGACGCAGGTCGCGTGTCTGTCGTCGAGCGGGCGCCTGCTGGTATTCGGTCTCGACGAAATGAAGACGCTCTCCGGCGGCGGTCGCGGCGTCACGCTAATGGCGCTCGACGACAAGGAAACGCTGGTTCAGGCGCTCGCGATCAACGCGGCGGGGGTGATGCTGATCGGCGCGCGTCGCGGCGGACGTCTGGACGAAGAAAAGCTGAGCGGCGCCGCTTTGGCGTCGCATGTCGGCAAGCGGGCGCGTAAAGGGCGCACGCCCGAAACCAAGCTGAAGCTCGAAGGTATGCGCCCTGTGCTGGCTGCTTGACGAAGATTGACGTTCCAATACGGCCGGCGTCTGCTAGCATGCGAGGCGCTGGCCGTGCGCAGTGAAGTGTGCCGCAGTGGCTCGCGGTAACCACGCAGTTACCATGCCGTAACTGCGGGGCACGTTGCAGAAAATTCGGGGGCGGCGTTACGGTGTCGAAGTGCGGTACTCCGTCGAGATACAGGCGCGCTGCAATAACAACAAGAAAAACGACGAGAAAGCCTTGGGCCTGCTGGAACTGCACGCATGGCGTGCGGTCGAATGCGCTCAATAGCCGCTGCTCATATCATTCGTCATAAGCGGTGTGGCGTCGTCGGAGAGGAATACAACATGAACAAGGCTATCGAACTCGCGCTGTTTCTACACCTGCTCGCAGTCGCGATATGGATCGGCGGGATGGTCTTCGCGCATTTCTGCTTACGCCCGGCAATTGCCGATCTTTCGCCGCAATTGCGTTTGCCGTTGTGGGAGTCGGTGTTTGGCCGCTTCTTCAATTGGGTTGCTGCTTCGGTGCTGGTCATTTTGCTGACGGGCGGCTTCCTGCTAATGCAATTCGGCGGTGGCCACGCCACGTGGCCGTTGCATGCAATGGCCGGCCTTGGCATCGTCATGATGCTGATCTTCGGACATATCCGCTTCGCGGTGTTTCCGCGCATTCGCCGCGCGGTGCAGGCGCAGAAGTGGCCTGACGGCGCACAGGCGGTCGGCACGATCCGGCGTCTGGTGCTGATCAATATCGTGCTTGGCGTGGTGACCGTCGGGTTCGCCGTGCTGTCGCGCGGGTTTTGACAGACGCTTGCCGGCTCGTTGAATGGTCGCTGCACGGTCGCTGCACGGTCGCTACAGAGCGCCGGAGAATCTCTGAGCGCTCCGCTAAAGCAATGCGCCGTAAGCGAGCCAGAGTCCGCATACGACCGCGACGGTGCCGTACACCACGTACACGGGCACCTTCAGCTTCGCGAAACACATCGCCGAGAATAGCGCGGTAATCAGATAGACCGGTTGCCACGGCACGCGTCCGGCGATACGCAGCACGGCCACCGCAAGGAAGGCCGTGGTGACCGCGCGCAGAATCCGCATGCCGTGCTCGAATTGCTGGTTCATCTTCAATTGATGCAGGTGCTGCTGCGCCAGCACCACGAGGCATCCGGACGGCACGAACAACGCGAACGTGGCGATCAACGCGCCAGCCCACCCGTCGACGAGATAGCCGAAGAACGGCACGACGTTCAGAAGCGGCCCCGGCGATAGCGGCGACAGTGAAAACGCCAGCGTGAAGTCGTTGTCCGATATGCCGATCGACGGCGTGACAAACAATGTCTTGAGCACCGGCAATGCGGAGAACCCACCGCCGAACAGCGTCATGCCCGCGCCCGCGAGCCGCGGCCATAGCAGCGCGAGATCGTAGCGATGCGGCAACGGTACCGCGAACAGCAGCACGAACACGCACAGCATCGTGAGGATCTGCCAGTCGACGCGCGCGAAGGACACGGCAAACCGCGTGTCGCGCACGGGGCTGACCACCCAGCCCGCACCGAACGCCGCGCTTAGCATCAGCACATAAGCTGCAGGGCTGTGCGCATAGAAAAGCGCGATACAGCCGACGACCGCCGCGGTCCATTCGAGCTTGCCGCGCACGAGCGCGCGTGTCTGTTTGTACCAGGTGATGCCGATCAACGTAGCGAGTACGACGCTGAAGTGATTGAGCAGGGTCTGCGACGCGGCGGCGCGCACGATCGGCGTGCGATAGAAGATCGCGAAGAGCGTCATCAACATGAAAAAGGGCAGCACGCTGGCAATGCCCGCGACCCATGCGCCGGCGCGTCCGCGCAGCGCGTGTCCGAGTTGCACGGCGACATTGCAGCCCACCGGGCCCGGCACCATCCACGCAAGCGCGATCAGATCGGAGAACGCGACCCGCGAGAGCCGTCCTTCACGTTCGACGTAGTGATTCTCGAGCTGAGCCATCAGCGCGAGGCCGCCCCATGACAATGCCGACAGGCCGAACACGACCCGAAACAGCGTCCATAGCGGTTCCCGTTCCCCTCGTCTTGCCGCATCGTGGCTTGTTATGGTCTGCATGGCGCCACGGCGCCCGCTGAGCGGGCGTCCGTCCTGTGGATCGTCTGAGTGTTGCGCGGGGCCGACTGGTCCGGCGGCACGCGCGAGATTGCAATACAGCGAGAATGTAGCCCGTTTTGTGTGACTGCGGTATGGGCGGGCTTCCTCGATTGCAGCATCGAAGTCAAAGCCTTGCAAGCGACGCCTTGGGCGCGACTGCCTAGCCGTTCGTGCTGGTGCTGGCGTTCATGTTCGTTTCCTGAACGGGGTGCCGGCCCGTCATGCCGCACACGCCGAACCGTTCGAGCAGTGCCGGAATCGCGTCGACAGGAACCGGGCGCGAAAACAGAAAACCCTGCGCCTCGATATGACCGAGCGCGGCGAGCCACGCAATCTGCTCTTCCGTTTCCGTTCCTTCGACAACCACCGTCAGCCCGAGCGAGCGCGCCAGATTGACGATCGCGGTGACCATCACGCAAACGCTGCGATCGCCCGGAATGGCCTGAACGAACGACCGGTCTACCTTCAGCGTATCCACGGAAAAACGGTTCAGATACGACAGCGACGAATAGCCAGTGCCGAAGTCGTCGAGTGCAATTCGCACACCGAGGCGCTTGAGCGCAAAGATTTTTTCGGAGACGAGTTCCGGATATTCCATCATCGCCGTTTCCGTGATTTCCAGTTCCAGGCGGCGTGCGGAAATGCCGCTTTCCTCGATCGCGTGCGACACCGTTTCGTACAGATCGCCGCGCCAGAACTGCACGGCCGAAATGTTCACGGCGAGCGACAGCGTGTCGTAGCCTTGCTGCTGCCACACGGCCAGTTGCCGGCACGCCGTCTCGATCACGAAGTCGCCGATCGGCACGATAAGGCCGGTGGACTCCGCGACCGGAATGAATTCGTTGGCCGGAATCAGCCCGTGCTGCGGATGGTTCCAGCGCACCAGCGCCTCGAAGCCGGTGATGCAGCGGCGCGTGAGGTCGATCTTCGGCTGGTAGGCGAGAAACAGTTGCCCTTCGGCAAGCGCGACACGCAACTGCTGTTCCCACTTCATCAGATGGTCGGCGCGATGCGACAGCTGCGGCGAATAGAACTGGTAGCAGTTCTTGCCCGCATCTTTCGCGCTGTACATCGCGAGGTCGGCTTTTTTCAGCAGGTCGATCTCGCTTTCGTTGGCAACCGAATAAAGCGCGATGCCGATGCTCGCATGCAGCACGAACGAGCTGCCGCGCACTTCGAACGGTTTCGCAAAGGCTTCCGCCGCCGCTTCGGCGAGCGCGACCGCGCGCTTCTCGACGTCCTCGCCCTTGATGACGACGACGAACTCGTCGCCGCCGATACGGCTCAACGTGCCGTCGTCCGCAACCGCGGTGGACAGCCGCGAGGCCGTCATTTGCAACACGATGTCGCCGGCGTTGTGACCGAGCGTGTCGTTGACCGTCTTGAAGTTATCGAGGTCGATGAACAGAATCGCGAGGCGGCCCAGGTTGGCCGGTTGCGCGACTTCGTGGCGCAGCGTCCGCAAGGTTGCATAGCGATTGCGCAAGCCGGTGAGCAGGTCGTATTCGACCAGATGCGTCATTTCGCGCTCGCGGCCGAGCAGCTTGCCGATCAGGCCGGTTGCCACGGCGAAGAAGCTCAGCATGGCGAGCGAGATGAACCCCGCCATCAGCAGATAGACGTTGCGCGTATGGTTGTAGTCGGCGAATTCCTCGGCTTGCGACAGACCGACCAGCACGCCGAGCGGATAACCGTCGATATGCCGGTACGACACGATGCGCGTGACGTTGTCGATCGAATCGACATAGGTGCCCGAGACGTGTTCTGACGTCGGATAGGAGCCGCTGGCCGAGAACGAGCCGTTCGCATTCACGGCGCTGCCGGTGCGGCGCGCTAGCACCCTGCCGTTGTCGGAGATGACCGCGATCACGCCTTCGCGGCCGATCGCCGCGTTGTTGTAGAAGTCGCTCGTGAAATAGCTCGGGTCTTCGGATACCACTACGACACCCGCAAACGTGCCGTCCGGATGATTCAGGCGCCGCGTCATCTGCAAGGTCCAGTGGCCCGACACGCGGCCGAGCACCGGCTTGCTGATATACAACTGGTCGTCGTTTTCGTGTTCGTGGACTTTGAAGTGTTCGCGGTCCGATAGATCGATGCGCTTGGGATTGAGCTCGGCCGTATTGGCGATCAGCTGCCCGCGTTCATCGATCAGCGATACCTGCACGAGCGTCTCGCTTTGCACGACGCCTCTTTCAACTGTGCTGGCAAGATCGAAACGTCCCGGTGTCTTCTCGAACTCGTATTTGACGAACCGCGTGATCTGATCGACCTGGTGAATCGCCTTGATCGTATGCTGTTCGAGCGCTGCCGAGAGAATCGCGGCAGACGCCATGGCCTCGCGGTAAGTGGCTTCTTTTTCGACCGAAAGACGCGCGAAGATCACGGTCCAAAGAAGCACCAGCACCAGTACGCCGAGCGCGGGAATCGCGAACAGCGCACGCCGTCTGGACGCAGCGGGATCGCGGCGGCTTTTGGCTTCGCGCTGATCGGAGAAGCGGGTTTTGCTCATCAGGCGGCCCGTACCCGACTGGGTGCCGGTTGCGAATGCGCGAGGGTCGTCGGCGCTGTTTTCATGGATGGCTGCATGGTGACCAAGTTGCCAGAACTACTGCGCAAGAAGGGGCGTGGCCTGGCGCCTGATCGTTCGCACTTTGTCGGGTACGTTTCGATATTACTTAATGCCACTGGATTAAGGAAGGGTCCCGGCATCGGGTATACGCGGGCGCAGTCCGCGGCTGTCTCGAGGCTGTTTTGCGGTCCGCCCGGGTTGCGGTTTTCCGCCTGGTTCCGTGGCGTGCTCCATAGTCCACCGGTCTGCGACTCGGAGCATGAGCGGGATCGAACGGCGGTGGAACTGGTATTCGGATGCTGCATCGAGGTTCGGCGTTCCGGCATGGCGGCTGTCACGTGCGAGGTCTTTTCGGGCGGTCTTTATGCAAATTGCATCGGCTCAGCACAGCGAGCGGGGTTTTGTGGCTAATCGTGGTTAAGCGTGGCGAATGAGGCAAGTTGCGCGCGTCTGCTTCTACACTGCCTTGCAGGAGACTTTCTATTGCTCCATTCAATGCGGCGAGATGTAAGCAAACGATCGGCCGGTCACGGCATCCGGAACGTACCGTCGACGACGGTCACCGACGAGCCGCCGATCCACGTCTTGCTGTTCCTGTCGTCGTAGCGCACGAAGACCTGGCCAGCGCGTCCGAGGGCGGTGCCCTGGCGCGCGGTGTAGCTCGCGCCCGGTCGTAGGTTTTGCGCACTCAACAAACCGGCAAGCGCCGCATTCGCGCTGCCGGTAACAGGGTCTTCGCCGACGCCGAACGCGCCGCCCGTCATCAGGCAGCGCACTTCGAACGTGGCAGGACCGCCGGCCTCGTGCGGACCATAAACGGCGAGACCGTGCGTGCCGACCGATTGCACGATGCGCGCGAGCGCTGCGGCGTCGGGTTCGAGCGCGAGACAATCGCGCGCCGAATTCACGCGCACGACGAGCCACGGCGCGCCATTGTCGACGGCGCTCGGCGTGGCGCCGAAGTCTATCGCGTCGCTACGCAAAGCCGTAGAAAGTGCGGCGTATTGGTGTTCCGGCAGCGGCGCAATTCGTGCGGGCGGTGCGGCGAAGGCCCACGCGCCGTGCATGTCGCCGGAGTCATCATGAAGGGACTGCAATTCGACGAGGCCCACGCCGCACTGCTGAACGAGCTTGCCCGGCTGCTTCGGCTGATAGCCGCTTTCGAGCAGCGCATGCGCGGTGCCGAGCGTCGGATGACCGGCGAAGGGCAATTCGCCCTGAGTCGTGAAAATGCGCACGCGATAGTCGGCGGCCGGGTCCGTCGGCTTCAACAGGAAGGTAGTTTCGGACAGATTGGTCCAGTGCGCGATCGCCTGCATCTGTTCGGCGCTGAGCGTGTCGGCGTCGAATATGACAGCAAGCGGATTGCCTTTGAACGGCACCGACGTGAACACGTCGACCTGTTTGAAACGAACTGTGTTAGCGGGCATCGGGGGCGGTCCGGCGATTCCTGCGGTTGATAGGGTTCGCGGATTCTATCTGCTGCTGCGGGAACGGGCTACCTCGCCACAAATGCAAAACGCGCCGCGGGTGATCGACACCTGGCGACGCGTTGATTGCGACAGGCCGGACGAGCCGGCCTTAAATCGCGATGCGTTACTCGACTTCCGCGATCATTTCAATTTCGACGCATGCGCCGAGCGGAATCTGCGCGACGCCGAATGCCGAGCGTGCGTGCTTGCCGCGCTCGCCGAACACGTCGGCGACGAGTTCCGAAGCACCGTTCGTAACCAGGTGCTGCTCGGTGAATTCGTGCGTGGAATTGACGAGACTCATCAACTTGACGATGCGCGTGACGCGGTTGAGGTCGCCCAAATGCGCGTGCAGTGTGGCAAGCAGGTCGATGGCGATGGATCGCGCCGCGGCCTTGCCGTCTTCGGTGCTGAGCTCGGCGCCGAGCTTGCCCGCCCACACCTTGCCGTCCTTCTTCGCGATGTGGCCGGACAGGTACACCGTATTGCCGCTTTGCGCGCTCATCACATAGGCGGCCGCCGGCGCGCCGGCGTTCGGCAATTCGATGCCCAGTTCCTTCAGCTTGTCATAAACGTTAGTTTGAGCCATGTTGTGTCCTCGGTCGGTAATGAGAGGTGGTTGCGGCGAACGGGCCGGCTAGTTTCAGAGCCTGGCGCGGATCAGCGTCGCGAGACGCGACACGCCTTCGTCGATCTTCGCCGGCGGCACCGTGACGAACGACAGGCGCAATGTGTTGTGCTGCGCTTCGTTCGCGAAGAACGGACCGCCCGGCACGAACGCGACATTTTGTGCGACCGCTTCCTCGAGCAGCTTCATGCTGTCGATTTGCGCAGGCAGGCTCACCCAGATGAACATGCCGCCTTCCGGACGGTTCCACTGCACGCCTTCGGGCATGTAACGCTCGAGCGCGGCGAGCATTGCCGCGCACTGGTCGCGGTAAAGCTCGCGAATGGTCGGCACATGCGTGTCGAGAAAGCCGTCCTTGATCACTTCATGGACGATGCGCTGGGTAAAGCTCGGCGTATGCAGGTCGGTGGCCTGCTTGGCCTGCACGAGTTTGAAGATCAACTCTTCGGGCGCGATGATGTAGCCGACCCGCAGACCCGGCGCGAGCACCTTGGAGAAAGAACCCAGGTGGACGATATGGTCGGGCGCCATCGACAGCATGGTCGGCAGCGGTTCGCCCGCATAATCCAGCGCGCCGTAGGGGTCGTCTTCGATTACCGGGAACGGCGCGGTTTTCGCGAATTCGGCGAGCGCGCGGCGACGCTCGACCGGCAGGCGGCGGCCAGTCGGATTCTGGAAATTCGGTTGTGCGTACAACAGGCGGGCGCCGGCGGTGAGTTCGGGCGTGAGTCCTTCGGGAATCAGCCCTTGTTCGTCAGTCGGCACCTGGATGTAGCGCGGCTCGTACATGGAGAACGATTGCAGCGCGCCGAGGTATGTCGGCGTTTCGACGAGTACGGGGCTTTGCGGACAGACCAGCACCTTGCCGAGCAGATCGAGCGCCTGCTGGGAGCCGGTGGTGATGAGTACCTGACTCGGGCGGATCTGCGCGCCGTTCACCGAGTAGCGCTTCGCGACCCACTCGCGCAGCGGCGCATAACCTTCCGTTGCGCTGTACTGGAGCGCCGCGGCGGGCGAGTCGCGCAAAATGCGGTCGGACGCTTCGCGCATGCGTTCGGCCGGGAAGGTGGCCGGCGAGGGCAGGCCGCCCGCGAACGAAATGACTTCGGGCCGTTCCGTGACCTTCAGGATCTCGCGGATCGCCGAGCTGGTGAGCTTGCGTGCGCGTTCGGACAATTGCCACGTGGGGGCTTTCAAGTCGCTTTGGTCCATGGTCTCCTCTGCTGGTATGTCTGGAACCTGTCAAAACCTCGATTATCGCGCGAGTCGGCGACCCGCGCGCGCTGGCTATTTAAGGGTCCGTAGACCGTTGGGTGTTTCGAACTCGGCGGTCAGCGCGGCCGGCGCCGCTGCGTCGTCCGTCGGATGCAGCTTTATCAGATGCGCGGCGCCTAGCCACTGCAATTGCGCGGCCACCGTCTCGGCTCGCGGATGCTGGCCGTTCAGCGCTTTTAGTGCGATGCCGGTTTCCGGCAATGACTCCGACGGATGCCGCGCCGTGTCCCACTGGATGAGCGAGGGCAGCACGCCGTCGCCGGCGCCTTGCCAGGAGGGAAACGCGCCGTCGTCCGCAATGGACAGCCCCCAGCTGAACTCGCCGCGCGTGAGAGGCACGATCGGCGGGATGCGCTGCGGGTACTGGGCCTGCCACGCCGGCAGATGCTTCGGGCGGTCGACGCGGACGACCCAATGCGACAGATACGGCCCGTTCTCGAGGCGCGCGTGCGTGGCGGGGTCGTCGAGCGCAAAAAGGCGCGGGCGCGGCGCGGCGGCGGCCGGTTCCTGCGCGGCGTCGGCATGCGGATCGATTGCGATTACTTCCAGATACGCGCCGCCCCACAGGTTCAGCAGGCGGTTGTGGGTCCGCATCAGGGGGTGCGCGCCGCCCCCGGCCGGTGCCACGCCGAGAACGTCGGCGACGTACTGTGTACCCTCGTCGAGCGTGCGGGCGGAAACAACGAGGTGATCGAGACGAAGCAAATGTGCGGTCATTGCGGATCGGGAAAACGGGTTTCACATCAGGCCGGACCCGCACCACGCGCAGCGTATGCGGGTGCCCGGGCACGTAAGCATAACCGTTCGCGGGGCGACGACGACCCGCGAACGTGCGCTTAACGGGCGATTAATGTGCGATCAACGGGCGGTGCGCGGTCTTTGCGGCTGGTTGCCGGCGACTGGCCGTGTGTCTGTCTGGGGGCCGCTTGCCGGTTAGCTTGCCCGCTTGCCCTATCGGTTCGCTCGCCGCCGCAAACAGCGCTCGCGCATCCGACAGCCTACTCGGCGGGATCGCCGCCAGGCTCGGTACTTCGACGACGCCGCGAATCGGGCAGGCGCGCTTCTTCTGTCTCAAATGTAGCGGCGACGACCTGCACAGTAACGGTACAATCGATTCGATACCGTTCGGTACAGTTGGAGTGCGTCTATGTCCGTCCCGCTTACACAAATTCCCGCCCCGCACGATACGGCATCGCTGACGCTGGTCGAGCAACTCGTCCAATGGGCTCGCCGCCGCATCGAAGAGCGCGTGTTTCGTCCCGGCATGCGTATGCCGTCGATCCGCAAGCTTGCGCTCGACAAAGGCGTGTCGCGTTTCACGGTGGTCGAGGCGTACGAGCGGCTAGTCGCACAGGGCTATCTTGAGTCGCGGCGCGGCTCGGGTTTCTTCGTGCGCGAGCGTCTGGCGGGCGCGGCGGTTTCGGAAATTCGTCCGGTCACGCAGTCGCCCGCGCCGGCCACCATCGACGTGGTCTGGCTGCTGCGCAACATGCTGCATACCGGCGCGCGCCCGGAGCGCAGCCCCGGTCTCGGCTATCTGCCGGCGCGCTGGCTCGACGGCGAGTTGATCACCAACGCGCTGCGCACGCTGGGCCGGCAAAGCGGCGCGCAGTTGCTGGGGATCGGCACGCCGCTCGGTTTTCTGCCGCTGCGCCAGCAATTGCAGACGCGGCTCGAGGAACTGGAGATCGGCGCGTCGCCCGAGCAGATCGTGATGGTGTCGGGCATCACGCAGGCGATCGACCTGATTTCGCGCATCTATGTCAAGGCGGGCGATTCGGTGATCGTCGGCGATCCTGCGTGGTTCCAGATGTTCGGGCGCTTCGCGTCGCAAGGCGCACGGCTTCTCGGCATGCCATATACGCCGGACGGCCCGGACCTCGACGCGCTCGAATCGCTGGTGCAGACGTGGCGGCCCAAGATGCTGGTGATCAATTCCGTGCTGCAGAATCCGACCGGCACGTCGCTCACGGCCGCGCAGGCGTTCCGCATCTTGCGGCTTGCCGAGGCGTACGACTTCATCGTGGTCGAAGATGACATTTACGGCGATCTCTGCCCGCCGAGCTATGCCGGCACGCGGCTCGCAAGCCTCGATCAGCTAAAGCGCGTGATCTATCTGGGCAGTTTTTCGAAGACGCTCGCGCCCAATCTGCGCGTTGGTTTCATCGCGTGCGCGCCGGAAGTCGCGAAGGCGGTCAGCGACCAGAAAATGCTGGTCGGCATGACGAGCCCGGAATTGAACGAGCGGGTGCTGTACAAAATTCTCACCGAGGGTCATTACCGACGCCACGTCGAGCGGTTGCGCGCTCGGCTCGACGGGGTGCGCGAAAAATCCGTGCGGATGCTGGAAAAGACCGGCCTGAAGC
Organism: Paraburkholderia caledonica NBRC 102488; assembly: GCF_000685095.1. GTDB lineage: Bacteria > Pseudomonadota > Gammaproteobacteria > Burkholderiales > Burkholderiaceae > Paraburkholderia > Paraburkholderia caledonica. Next base: position 578,517 of record NZ_BAYE01000001.1, on the reverse strand, counting down.
TGTTCCTGACGCCCACGGCCGGAATGTTCGTGTGGGCCGACACCGGAGTCGACGCCGACGGCCTAGCCGCCGCCGGCCACGAAGCCGGTTTTCTGCTGACGCCCGGCAGCCTTTTTTCGCCGCAGCAGTCGCCCACCACGTGGATGCGCTTCAACGTCGCCAATTGCGGGGATCCGGAGCTGGCGACGTTTCTCTGCCGTTATCTGGACGGCGTTGCGCGCCGCGCCTCTTGAAACGGCGCCGCATCGCCCTTATTTAGGCGGACGATCCGGCGGCACGGCACCGCACGTCGGCAATCCGGCCCCGTGCCACGCCTGACCCGAAGCGCATCTGCAATACCCGATTCGCAAAAACCGATTCGCAACAGAGAGGAAGTCCGACCATGGCACAAGAAACCATGAGCTTTCAGGCAGAAGTGAAACAGCTTCTGCAACTGATGATCCATTCGCTGTACAGCAACAAGGAAATCTTTTTGCGCGAGCTGATTTCCAATGCGTCCGACGCGGCCGACAAGCTGCGTTTCGAAGCGATTGAAAACAGCGGGTTGTACGAGAACGACCCGAATCTGCGCATTCGCGTGTCGTATGACAAGGACGCGCGCACTATTACGATCGACGATAACGGCATTGGCATGAGCCGTGACGAAGCGATCGGCAACCTCGGCACGATCGCGCGCTCGGGCACCAAGGAATTCTTCGGCAAGCTGTCGGGCGATCAGCAGAAAGACGCTGCGCTGATCGGGCAGTTCGGCGTGGGCTTCTACTCGGGCTTCATCGTCGCGGACAAGATCACGGTCGAAACGCGCCGCGCCGGATTGCCGGCGTCGGAAGGCGTGCGTTGGGAAAGCGCCGGCGAGGGGGATTTCGCCGTCGAGCAGATCGAGCGCGCCGCGCGCGGCACGACCATCACGCTGCATCTGCGTGCAGACGAAGACGAACTCCTGTCGTCGCATCGGCTTAAGTCGATCATTCAGCGGTATTCCGATCACGTCGCGCTGCCCATTCTGATGAAGAAGGAAGAGTGGGACGCGGAAAAGAGCGCGATGGTCACGAAAGACGAGGACGAGACCGTCAATCAGGCCAGCGCGCTGTGGACCCGTGCGAAGAACGACATCACCGAAGAGCAGTACAAGCAGTTTTATCAGCATCTGTCGCACGATCATCAGGATCCGCTCACCTGGACGCATAACCGCGTCGAGGGCCGAAGCGAATACACGCAGTTGCTGTACGTGCCGAGCCACGCGCCGTTCGATCTGTGGAACCGCGATCATCGCGGCGGGCTGAAGCTGTATGTGAAGCGCGTGTTCATCATGGACGACGCCGAGCAACTGTTGCCCGCGTACCTGCGCTTCGTCAAGGGTGTGGTCGATTCGAGCGATCTGCCGCTTAATGTCTCGCGTGAGATCCTGCAGGAAAGCCGCGACGTCAAGGCGATCCGCGAGGGCGTGACCAAGCGCGCGCTGTCGATGCTGGAAGATCTGGCCAACTCGGATAACGACGCCGACAAGGAGAAGTACGCCGGCTTCTGGAAGGAGTTCGGCCAGGTGCTGAAGGAAGGCATCGGCGAAGACTTTGCGAATCGCGAGCGCATTGCCAAGCTCGTGCGCTTTGCGTCCACGCATACGGAAGCGCCGGAGCAGAACGTGTCGCTCGCCGATTACGTCGCGCGCATGAAGCCGGAGCAAAGCAAGATTTACTACGTGACGGCCGACACCTGGCAGGCCGCGACGCACAGCCCGCATCTCGAAGTGTTCCGCAAGAAGGGCGTGGAAGTGCTGCTGCTGACCGACCGCGTGGACGAATGGATGCTGTCGTTCCTCAACGAATTCGACGGGAAGCCGCTGCAAAGCGTGGCGCGCGGCGATCTGGATCTGGGCGCGCTGAACGACGAGGAGAAAGAGGCGCAGGAAAAGGTGAGCGAGGAGCTCAAGCCGCTCGTCGACAAGATGAAGGAAGCGCTGAAGGACAAGGCAAAAGACGTGCGCCTCACGTTCCGCCTGACCGATTCGCCCTCGTGCCTCGTTGCCGACGACGGCGAAATGAGCGGTTACCTGCAGCGCATGCTGAAGGCTGCAGGGCAGCAGGCGCCTTCGTTCCATCCGATTCTGGAAGTGAATCCGGAGCACGCACTGGTCAAGGGCTTGCATGCCGATAATGCGAACTTCGACGACTGGTGCCACCTGCTGTTCGACCAGGCGTTGCTGGCCGAGGGCGGCGCGCTTGAAGATCCGGCGAGCTTCGTGAAGCGTACGAACGCGTTGTTGCTTGCGCGCGCGAATTGAGCCTGATCGCGTAGCGTCGAACCGACCTTCAACGTAGTGAAGAAAAATGCGCTGCTTCGGCAGCGCATTTTTTTTGCCAGGCGCTTTGTGATGTTAAGAGCCGACCGAAAGAAATTCGCATCGGTCACTGCGCGTGCATTAATGATCGAGTGTCAGCCCGTGCAGGTGACGCACTTGCGCAAGCACGCTCCCGGCCAACTCCTTTGCCTCGAAACTGGAATGATGATCGCCGAGCACCTGCGCCGCGAGGCTGCCGATTGCCGCGCTGGTCTGTTTAGCGGTGTGGTGTTGCGCGAGCGCGGAGCCGGCTAGCTCTTTCTCGATATGGGTGGCGCCCTGACGAGCCAATACGACCGACGCAAGATGCGCGATGCGGTCAGAAGTTTCCTTTACGTTTGTAGTATTCAACCTGACTCCCTGCTGCTGGTTGTAGATTTGCTCGACGCCTTGGGTTTATTTCGACGTCGTGCAAAAATTAATTATGGTTAACTAACTAAAACTAATCAACGACCATAAATTGAGATTGGTTTATGAGACGCAGGGCACGGCATTATCTTGTTCGCGCTTCGAAACTGGGCGGCTCGAAGATCGGGCACGTTCTTCGAGCCACTTTCTGTACAAGCCGTGCGTGGAATCTCTTTTGCGATTGAAGCGCCTGCGCGTTGCAACACTTTCTGAGTTTTCATGTCCGATTCCGCTTTGGCCGCTCCGGCGGCACTGATCGATGTCACAACGCCTCTCGAGACGGTTCATCTTCTGTGGTCGGTTCTGCGCGAGGAGGGCCACCACGCGGCAGTGCTGCGCGCGGCCGAACTCGCCGCCGCTGGTGTGACATGGCAGTTGCATGCCGACCTGCACGCGAGCGCGGGGCGTTTCGAAGAGGCGTATCACAGCGCATCGCAGGCACAAGCTGAAACCGGCGGCGCACGCCATGCTCGCCTTGCGCTGTTCGCCGACGCGCTCGCCCGCGCCGAGGTGGCGCGGCATCACAGCGAGATCGCGGTCGCTGCGCAGCCACTTGCCACCACGCTTGAATGGATCGTCTGGCTCATCAACGGGTGTGGCGCCCATTCGGCGGCGGCGCATATGTTGCGCGCCTATCGGCAGCGAGCGCCGCACGACGCGCGCGCGCCGTGGTGGCTGGCTATTTCGCTCGGTGCGCTGGGTGCGGCGGGTGGGGCCGGTGGTCCGGGCGTGCGCGAGGAGCGGCATGCCGCGCTCGCGAGCGCATATGCGCTCGATCCGGCCGTCGATCCGGCGTTGCCGTTGCAGTTCGTGCTGGCATTGCGCGAGGTGCGCGACTGGACTGCGGTCGAGCACGTGTGCCGCGAGGCGCTGGCGCGCAATCCCGCAGACGCGGAGATGGCGTGGCAGCTCAGTCACGCGCAATGGCAGTGCAACCACGCCGCGGCGGCCGAGGCGACCATGCGCGCCGCGAATGCTGCATCGCCAGGCAATGCCGACGTGCTCGCCGCGATTGGCTTCTATCTATGCGAACAGGGACGCTACGAGGACAGTGCCGCGATGCTGCGCGAAGCACTGGCGGTCAATCCGCACGCGGTGACGCCGGCAGTCGATCTTGCAGACCTGGATTTGCGGCACGGCGCATGGACAAGCGGCTGGAAGCGTTTCGAGGCACGCCTCGCACGCGACGACCGCGAGCCGAACAATATCGTTTCGGTTATGGCTCGCCTGTGTCCGCGCTGGCAAGGGGAGGCGCTCGCCGGCAAGACGCTTGTCGTGCACAGCGAACTGGGCAACGGCGACGACATTCACATGGTGCGCTATGTCCCGCAACTTGCCGCCCGCGTGCGTCAGGAAGGCGGCAGGCTCGTGCTCTGCGTGCGCAGGTCGTTGCACGCGCTGCTCACGCGTTTTTACCCGGACTGCGTGTCCATCGAAGACGGCCCGCTCGGCGCGCCGGATTACAGCCTGCCCATCATGAGCTTGCCGCTTGTGCTGGACCTGCAGCCGCAGCAGGTCCGAGGCGATGCGTATCTTCACGCAGATCCGGACAAGGTGAGCGCGTGGCGTGAGCAGCTACGCAGACAGACACCGCGGGCTAGACTGCATGTCGGGCTCGTGTGGGCGGGAAGTCCTACGCATCGTCGCGACGAGAAGCGTTCGATTGCGCGGGCAACGCTTGAACCGTTGCTGTCGCTTGCCGATGTCATGTTCTATTCGCTTACGCCAGGACGTGCGGCCGATGTCGCGGTGCTGACTGCGCAGGGTTACAGCGTGTGCGACATGACGGCGCAATACCACGCCGGCTTCGACGACGTTGCCGCCCATCTCGGTGCGCTCGACGCGCTAGTCACGATCGACAGTGCACCGTTGCATCCTGGCGGCGCGTTAGGGCGGCCAGTGTTGGCGATGCTCGACCACGTGTCGCACTGGGCGTGGGGCAACGAGGAGGCGCAACCCTGGTACGACTCGGTGGAGCTGTTCAGGCAGCCGCAGCCGGGGCACTGGGCCCCCGTCATCGAGCGTGTGACGGCGCGCCTGCAAGCGCTGTTGGCGGCCGGCGCGAGCGGCACGAACTCGAGCCACGCAGCGCAACCGGCAGTAAACGGTTGATGGCAACTGACACGCGCGATTCAGATTTAGTACGCAGCGAGTCCCTGCTAGCCGACTTAAACGCAGACGCAGACGCACTGCATCAACTCGGGCTTGCATACTTTCGCGAGGGCGCACTCGAGCGTGCCTGTGAGCAGCTGGATCGCGCACTGAACCTCGCGCCCGATCGTGCGGATATCTGGGAGCATCGTGGGCTGCTTGCCGTGCTGGGCGACAATCGGATCGCGGCCGAGGCGTTCTACCATCGCGCGCTGAACTTAAGTGGTGGGAGTGCCAGCGTTCATCGGAATCTTGCTGATTGCCTGAAGCTCTCCGCGCGATTCGCCGAGGCGCGCCAACACTATCAAGCCGCGATCCGCTTCGAGCCCACTCTGCATCATGCGGTTCGCGCGCTCGCGCAGATCTGCACGGAACAGGAGCAGCACGCCGATGCAGCGAACTATTGGGCGCGCGCATGGGCACTCGACTCCGCAAACATTGCAGATGCGTTCATGCTGATCGCGGCTTTGTCGAAAGCGCAGCGCGATGTCGAGATCGTTGAACTGTTGCCGGCCCTGCGCGCACGCTGCAGCGCCGACGCAGCAGCTCTCCAGCAGCTCGCATTCGCTCTGAACAGCGTGCATCGTTTTGCCGACGCGGTCAGCGTCGCGAGGCAGGGAATCAGCGTTGAACCGAACAACGCCTGGCTGCATCACAACGCGTCGTTCGCGCTCAATATGCTCGGCGACTTCGAGCAAATGCAGATGCATACCGCCGAGGCCGCCCGGCTCATGCCGGATAACCCGTCGATGCAGTTCAACCTTGCGGCATCACAGCTTCGCGCGGGCGATTTCGAACGAGGCTGGAAGCAATACCGGTGGCATGACGCGCTACCGGAAAATCACGATCTGGTTCGCCCTGATTTCCCGGAGTGGCAAGGCGAGCGCGTGCTCGGCTGCCGTTTCCTGCTGATCGGCGAACAAGGGCTTGGCGATCAGATCCAGTTTCTGCGTATGGCCGACTGGCTGCATCGGCGTGGCGCCCAGGTGGACGTCTGGGTCGAAGAGCCGCTTGGCGATGTGGCGCGCCATGCGGCGGGCGTGCATGCGGCCTGGACCACGGCGCCGCCCGGCCCGTACGACTACTGGTGCCGCATGTTGAGCATGCCTGCGCATATGAAACTCGAATTGCCGATGTTGCCGCTTGCCACGGCTTATCTGCAGGCAAAGCCCGCAGCGGTGCAGCGCTGGCGTGACCGCCTGGACGCACTTGGTCCTGTCACGGCGCAAGGGTCGGTCACAAAGCGCGTCGGTATCGTTTGGGCGGGCAATCCCGCGTATGCGCTCGACCGCTATCGGTCCATTGAGCTTCAGCAATGGCGGCCGTTTCTGGAGCAGCCGGGCGTGCGTTGGTTCTCGCTGCAAAAAGGAGAGGCGCAGCACGACGCGGCGGCTTTGTCCGAGGGGATCGACATGCATGATCTCGGACCGGAGATTCACGACTTCATGGATACGCTGGCGATCATTCAGTCGCTCGATCTGGTCGTTACCGTAGACACTGCGGTCGCGCATCTTGCCGGCGCCTGCGGCACGCCGGTGTGGGTACTGGTGCCCACCTTTACAGACTGGCGCTGGATGGCCGAACGCGCCGATAGTCCGTGGTATCCGTCAATGCGTCTTTTCAGACAGCGTGAGTTGAATCAGTGGGAAGTGGTGCTCGCTGAGGTCGCGCAGGCGCTGCAGGAGTACGTCGGCGGGTGAGTCGGTAGGTGAATCTGCAGGTGAGTGGGCAGATGAGCCGGGCGCGCGCGGCGCAGCCGGCCCTGGGTGTGATTAGCGTAGTCCGCCTGAAGCGGCTGGTGCCTACTTCTTGCCCATTAACGTTTCCATGGTTTCGCCGCGCACGACGATCTCAGTGCGGCGATTGAGCGCGCGCCCTTCGGGCGTGTCGTTGCTTGCAACCGGATTGTTGTACGCGTTGCCCTTGGTGCGGATGCGCTCCATCGTCACGCCGCGCGCCACGAGCGCGTAACCCACGGCGGTCGCGCGCGCTTCCGAGAGTTGCTGGTTGTAGTCGAGCGTGCCGATATTGTCCGTGTAGCCTTCGACAATGATCGGCTTCTTGCTGCGCTTGAGCAGCACCGCGGAACGGTCGACCACGGCGCTCGCATCGCCGCGCACTTCCGATTTGTTGAAATCGAACAGCGCTTTCTCGGGCAGTTTTACGGCGACGCCATCCGGGACCGGTGCGACCTCGATGCCCACGGCCTTGTTCAACGACGTCTCAGTATCGCGGTTCAACGGCGCGGCGCAGCCAGCCACCAGCAGCACCGACATTGCGCAGGCGCTCATGCTCAGAATTTTCTTCATGTTTGCTCTCTCGTTCGTTTGCAGATCGGATGGCGCGCCCGTCGATAGCGGGCGAATCGCCGGTTCGTAAAGCACGGAGGTTTTATCGTGGGTCGCGGCGTTGGAGAATCGGACCTTTCCGAAATCGGCGACCTGATTGAGCGTTTGGGTACCGATGCGGCGATGGAGCTGGATCGTCGGAAAAGACGCGTGCGGGCCGGGCAATCGTCCGACAGTCGCACCGTTATAATCCGAACCCATGCCTATCCGTTTCGCTGCCGCCGACGCGCACTGGCGCGTCGCTCCCTCGCCTGGCCTCGGCGCCGCGCAGAAAGACTGGTTGACCCGTGGCGGTTCGCTGACCGCGCATCTGCGCGCGCTCGGCGCAGTCGCGGTGCGTGTCACGCGTGAAGGTGTGGCGTTGGCCTGGGCCGACGAGCATGCCGCGTTGGGTCTGCCCGCGCGCGCGCCAGTGTGGGTGCGCGAGGTCGTCTTGTCGGTCGATGCCGTGCCCTTTGTCGCCGCGCACAGTGTTGCGCCTCTGGCCGCGAGCGTCGGCGTATGGCAAGCCACGCGATGCTTGCGCACGCGGCCGCTTGCCGAGCTGCTGTACAGCGATAGCAGCGTCGCCCGATCGGCGCTGGTCAGCCGCCGCGTGACCGCGCGGCATCCGCTGTACCGGCTGGCGGCGCGTGAAGTCGGCGGGATGCCGCCGCACGCACTGTCTGCGCGCCGCTCGGTGTTCGAGCGGCATGGCGAGCCGCTGATGGTCACCGAATGTTTCTTGCCGGCACTGTGGACGCATCTCGCGTCATTAGCGAATGCCGGCGGCGCTCGCCGCTCAATCGCGCTCTCCGTCGATGCCGCGCCCGCAGGTCACCCACGCATCCGCGAACATGGCCGGCCGATCGAGCACACGGCATCGCGCGCGCATCCTGCGACGCGTGCCGCCAGCGAGCGGAGCCGATAATGCTGATCGGCTTTCCTCCGGTTGTCGCCGCCGACACACATACGCTGATTCTCGGCAGCTTTCCCGGCGAGGCGTCGCTCGCCGCGACCCAGTACTACGCGCATCCGCGCAACCAGTTCTGGCGTCTGCTTGGCGCCGTGCTCGACGACCCGCTCGCGGAACTCGCCTACGAAGAGCGGCTGCGGCGTGTGCTTTCTCACGGGATCGGCGTGTGGGACGTGCTCGCCGCGTGCCATCGCGAAGGCAGTCTCGATGCGGCCATTCGCAACGCACAGCCGAACGACTTTGCCTCGCTGCGCGAACACGCGCCGAAGCTGCGCAAGGTCTGCTTCAACGGCAAGACGGCGGGCCGCTTCGCGCCGGTGATCGGCGCGGCGGGCTACACGACCCTCGTATTGCCTTCGTCCAGTCCGGCCAATGCTATGCTCTCGTTCGATCAAAAATTGCGCCTGTGGCGCGACATCCTGACATGACGAAACTCATCAAGCGCGCTTCGGCTGAAGCGCGTGCATTCCGCAACCGCAATGCCGACGGTGCGGGCAAGCGCGAGGTGGCGCGCAACAAGAAAAAGTCGTCGCACGACGACGATCTGCACGACGCGCCGCAAATCGAAACGCCGCGCAAGCCGCGTTTTGCGCCCGTCACGTTTTCGGAAGAAGGCGGCGTGCGCTATCTGCATTTCGGCACGGAATGGGTGCAAGGCGCGATGCGTCTGCGCAAGCCGGACCACATCGAACTCGAATACGCTCAGCAAATGATGGCGTGGCTGCTGTTCATCGAAACGCCCAGGCGCATCGTCCAGCTCGGCCTCGGCGCGGCTGCGCTCACCAAGTTCGCACATCGCTTCCTGAAGCGCGCCAAGGTCGAGGCGGTCGAAGTGAACCCGGCGGTGGTGATTGCCGCTCGCGCAATGTTCGAATTGCCGCCGGACGACGCGCGCCTCACCGTGCATGAGACGGACGCGTGGGACTTCGTCAACGACCGCGCGAACCACGGCACGATCGGCGCATTGCAAATCGACATTTACGATGCAACGGCGCGGGGGCCGGTGCTCGACAGCGTCGGCTTCTACCGTGCAGCTCGCGCGTGTCTGACCGATGCGGGCGTCGCAACGGTGAATCTGTTCGGCGATCACCCGAGCTTCGTGCGCAACATGAAGCGTCTGAAAGAAGCGTTCGACGGTCGCGTCGTCGCGCTGCCGGAAGTGCACGACGGCAACCGCATCGCGATTGCGTTTTCCGGCCCGGCGCTCGACGTGCCGTTCACGGCGCTGCAAACACGCGCAAAGCTGATCGAAGCGGAACTCGGCTTGCCCGCCCGCAAATGGATCAAGGGTCTGCAGGAGTCGACCGGACAGGCGGGCGCGTCGTTCGTCATCTGATCGCATAGAGCCGCAAGGGGCCGGGCCATAAAGGGCCGGCCTCACCCTGACGAGCGTCGCATCCGCGCGACGGAATTCAGATCTGCTATCTATCCGGCATTGCGCCGCAAATCCGCTGTTTTCTCCTCCGCACGCGAACGCGCCGAGGCCGCAAAGCCCGCGCTGCGCATGGGTCCTGGCCAGGTCACTTCTGCCGCCCGACATCCGCTGAAACACCGTCCTGCCGGCTCTGACAGCAGTGTCAATGCCTCGGGTCGTCCCTGCTTGACCGCATGTTCGCGGCTCCTATACTCTTTCGAGGCTTTCGGGGCACTCGTGTCACACGCGGGGCGATCCTCCGCGGGCTTGCTGCCGCGAGGCGGTTTTCCGCGTGGCGGTCCAGCACCCGTCGAACACGGGCCAACATTTCAATAATAGGGAAGAGGAGACGTCATGGCTCACGACGCCGACGCGAATAAAGCCAGCAAGCACTGGCTCTGGCTGCTGCTGTTGCCCTGGATCGCCATGGTCTGGGTGCCGTCGTACAACAAGGTCGAACCGGTACTGTTCGACTTTCCGTTTTTCTACTGGTATCAGCTCCTCTGGGTGCTGATCAGCGCAGTCATTACGGCGCTCGTCTATATGAAGACCAAGGCGCGCTCGTCGGGCCGTCCTCAGGGGGACGCACAACAATGAACGCCATCGCGACTTTCGTCTTCGTTTTATTTTTTATCGGCGTCACGATTCTCGGTTTTATCGCGGCGCACTGGCGGCGCGGCGATCTTGCGCATCTGGAAGAGTGGGGTCTCGGCGGCCGGCGCTTCGGCACCATCGTCACCTGGTTTCTGCTGGGCGGCGACCTTTACACCGCGTACACCTTCATCGCGGTGCCGGCGCTGGTATTCGGTGCGGGCGCAACCGGTTTCTTCGCGCTGCCGTACACCATTCTGATCTACCCATTCGCGTTCGTCGTCTTCCCGAAATTGTGGAGTATCGCGAAACGTCAGGGCTACGTGACGTCGGCAGACTTCGTATCGGCACGCTACGGCAGCCGTATGCTCGCTCTCGCAATCGCGGTGACGGGTATCGTCGCGACCATGCCGTACATCGCGTTGCAACTGGTCGGGATCGAAGTGGTGATCGGCGCGCTCGGCTTCGACACGAAGGGCTTCGTCGGCGATCTGCCGCTCATCATTGCGTTCGCGATCCTGGCCGCGTACACGTACACGTCGGGCTTGCGCGCGCCGGCCATGATCGCCGTGGTCAAGGACGTCCTGATCTACATCACGATCTTCGCTGCGATCATCGTGATTCCGCCGCAACTGGGCGGCTTCGGCCACATCTTCGCATCGGTGCCGCCGGCCAAGTTGCTGCTTAAGGCGCCGGACGTGTCGAGTCTGAACGGCTATAGCGCGTATGCGACGCTCGCGGTGGGTTCGGCCCTCGCGCTGTTCCTGTATCCGCACTCGATCACGGCGGTGTTGTCGTCGAAATCGGGCAATACGATCCGCCGCAATATGGCGATGCTGCCGGCTTACTCGCTAGTGCTCGGTCTGCTCGCGCTGCTCGGTTTCATGGCGCTTGCCTCGGGCGTGAAGGACATGCCGGAATTCGCGCCGTACTTCAAGGCGTTCGGTCCGAACTTCGCGGTGCCGGCGCTGTTCCTGCACTTCTTCCCGTCGTGGTTCGTCGGCGTGGCGTTCGCTGCGATCGGCATCGGCGCGCTGGTGCCGGCCGCGATCATGTCGATTGCGGCAGCGAACCTGTACACGCGCAACATCCACAAGGAGTTCGTGAATCGCAACATGACGCACGAACAGGAGACCAACGTCGCGAAGCTGGTGTCGTTGATCGTCAAGGTCGGCGCAGTGGCGTTCATTCTCGGCCTGCCGCTCACCTATGCGATCCAGTTGCAACTGCTCGGCGGCATCTGGATCATCCAGACGCTGCCCGCGATCGTGCTCGGTCTGTACACGCGAGTGCTCGACTATCGCGGCTTGCTGCTCGGCTGGGCAGTCGGCATCGCGACCGGTACGTGGATGGCCGTTTCGCTAAAGCTCGCCAGTTCGATCTTTACGATCCACCTGTTCGGCATGGCGATCCCGGGCTACGCGGCTGTCTGGTCGCTGATCGTGAACCTGGTAGTGGCGGTGGTGGTGAGCCTGCTGGTGCGCGCGTTCGGCATGCAGCGCGCCGAAGACCGCACGCGTCCGGAAGATTATCTGGACGTAGTCGAAAGCTAAGCGTCGCAAGCTCGTTGGGCGGCCGGGCATGCCGGCCGGCAAGCGAAACGATGCAACTCAAACGCAGCGCCCGCAGACGGAAGTCTGCGGGCGTTTGTGTTTGCGGCGCACTCCAGGGCACGATAGCGGGACCGTCTCTCACAAGCGTCGCTAACTCCGCCATGGCTCCTGCCGATTCCCGCACCGTGATTCCGCGCCGTTCGGCGGTGAGCCGGATGGTTCGCGCGATCACGTCGCCGTATTACCGCTATCGACACGCGAAGGTCCTGCACAGCCTGCGCGTAGGACTGGCAATGCTGTTCTCGATTCTGGCGACAACCGGTATCGACATTCCGCACGGCATCTGGTCGTCGGTGACGCTGCTCGTGGTGATCGGCGGTTTGCAGCACCACGGCAATATCCGCAAGAAAGCGGCGGAGCGGGCCGCGGGTACCTTGCTCGGGGCGTCGATCGGGCTGCTGCTGATCGTGCAGCAGAATCTGCTTGGCTCGCTGCCGCTCACCTATGTGTTGATGTCGATCTTCGCCGCGATCTGCGCGTGGTTCGCGATCGGCTCGTCCGGCTACATCGGGCTGTTGACGGCCATCACGATGTGCATCGTCGCGGGGCATGGCGACAATCTGATCGACGTCGGTCTGTGGCGCACGCTGAACGTGCTGATCGGCATTGTGATTGCGTTGGCTTTTTCATTCGCGCTGCCGCTGCACGCCACTTATTCGTGGCGCTACGGTATTGCGGCCAATCTGCGCGAGTGCGCGCAAATCTATACGCGTTTGCTGGAGGGCGAGACGATTGGCGAGGAAGAGCAGGTGAAGCGGTTTCTCGAGATCAACCGGCGGCTCGTGCAATTGCGTTCGCTGATGCCTTCGGTGGCAAAGGAAATCGACGTGCCGCAGGCGAAGCTCGAGGAGATTCAGCGGCTGCATCGCTCGGTGCTGAGTTCGCTCGAACTGCTTGCCACCGGTCCATTGATGCAGGCCGGCGCCGCCGCGCGCAGCGCGTATGCCGAACAGTGCGGCGCGGAGGTGCGGGCGGTGCGCGCCGTTCTGCTGGCGATTGCGCGCGGCCTGCGCTTTGGCCGCGCGACGCATTTTGGGATTCCGGGGGGCGGCGGTCAGGTGGCCGGCGGTCCGGTGGCCGGCAATCCGGTGGCCGGCAATCCGGCCGCGTCGCCGCTTGCGCGAACCGTGGGCAACGTCGCGTCTAAACTGCCGCCCGAGCTGCAAGGGCCGTATTGGCTCGGGCAGCGGCTCGCGGAACAGGTGGACCGACTGCGCGTAGCGTTACTCGAGACAGAGGTGAACTGGAACATCGAGCGGCGCTCGCGGGTTCTGCAGAAGGCTTAGTTAGAGAAGATGCCGGTGATGTCCGCTCATGGTTTCTGGCAGTGGCTCGGGCCGCGGCGGTGAGGCGGGCTCTCTCGTTGCCGCCGCGATAGCGGCACTAAGCAGCGCCAGCGACAGTCGTCGCGGCAGCGGGCGACTACACCGACGTCATCGCCATCACGCGATCGAATGACCGCGCGCCCGGCAGCCTGAACCACCGGTCACCATCCTTTCTCCACCGCGCTACCCGCCGATCACTCTTGCGGCAACGTCACCATCCACATCAAGCCGAAGCGATCCACCGTCATGCCGAAGCCTTTGCTCCAGAAGGTCTCGCCCCATGGCATCACGATCTGGCCGCCGTCGGCGAGCGCGTTGAAGTATTTTTGCGCCGATGCCGTGTCGTCCGCCGTCAGCGACAGGCTGAAGCCGCTCATGGGCTTCGCGTCCTGGTCGCAATTGCCGTCCGACGCCATCCACTGTGTCGAGCCCATCTGAACGTTCGCGTGCATGACTTTGTCTTCGACGCCGGCACGCGGCTGGTTCTGCGGGTCGGGCGGGGCGTCCTTGAAGCGCATCATGAACGTGACTTCGGCACCGAGGTGCTGGCGATAATAATCGAGCGCTTCTTCGCAGCGTCCGTTGAAAAAAACGTAGGGTTGAACTTCCATCATCGTCTCCCGAAATGTGGATATGAACGCCTTGGCGCCGTAAGGCGGGCAAAGGAGCAGGCGTGCAGACCATTTTAGGCAACGGTTTTCGGGCGATTGTGACTTTGTGTCGTGAGGAAAAGACGGCTCGCCGGAAACGGCCGAAGGCCGCGTCAGCGGATGAGCGGATACCCGGATTCCCGGTAAACGGAACGCGGCCCCGAACCATGAGCTTCGGGGCCGCGTGTTGTAGCGCTGCTGGTGCCGCGCGTGTTGTGGTCGCCGGCTTTTGCGGACGTACGACGACCGCTGCGACTGACGCAGGCGCTTAACGCAGCGCTTCGATCAGTTTTTCCAGCTTGACTGCGTCGGCCGCAAAAGCGCGGATGCCTTCGGCGAGCTTTTCGGTTGCCATGGCCTCGTCGTTGACGAGGAAGCGGAACGACGCTTCGTCGACTGCCACGCGTTCAATGTCCGCGTCTTTCGCGCTGTCCGGCGAGAGCTTGCGCTCGACCTTGTCGGTGCTTTCGTGCAGCTTTTGCAGCAGATCCGGGCTGATGGTCAGCAAATCGCAGCCCGCCAGTTCCAGAATCTGGCCCGTGGTTCGGAAGCTCGCGCCCATGACCTCGGTCTTGTAACCGAATTTCTTGTAGTACGCGTAAATGCGGCGCACGGACTGCACGCCCGGGTCGTTCGCGCCGCCGTCCTTCGCTTCGTCCCACGCACTGCCGGCGTTTTTCTTGTACCAGTCGTAAATGCGGCCGACGAACGGCGAGATCAGCTTCGCCCCGGCGTCGGCACAGGCGGCGGCCTGGGCAAGCGAGAACAGCAGCGTCATATTGCAGTTGATGCCTTCTTTCTGCAGTACTTCGGCCGCGCGCACGCCTTCCCACGTGGAAGCCAGTTTGACCAGCACGCGTTCCCGGTCGATGCCGTGATCCTTGTAGAGCGCAATGATTTCGCGGCCCTTGGCGATCGAGCCTTGGACGTCGAACGACAGACGCGCATCCACTTCGGTCGACACGCGCCCTGGGATGATTTTCAGGATCTCGGTGCCGAAAGCGATCAGCAGCTGGTCGATGATCGCGCCCATCGGCTTCGATGCATGGTCTTTCACGGTTTTTTCGAGCAGCGGCCGGTAGTCGTCTTTCTGGACGGCCTTCAGAATCAGCGACGGATTGGTGGTCGCGTCCTGCGGCTTGTACTGCGCGAGTTGCTGGAAGTCGCCGGTATCGGCCACGACCGTGGTGTACTGCTTGAGTTGATCGAGTGCGGTTGTCATATTCGTGCCTTCAGAGGGCGCATGCGCCGTGGTTCAGGAGAACGAGGTCGCCGCCGGAATGAAAGACCGGGCCCGGCGGCCGCGAGTCACGCTGCAGCATTTGCCCGATGTTGCTGGGAAACGCTGCCGGATGCTTCTATTTTATGGCGGATCGTCGGATGTAGTGTTGACAGTTGCCAGCGGCGATCCGTTCACAGCTATTTCACTGCCATTCCACCGCGCTTGCGGGCGAGGTAAGGCGCCGCTATGCGCCGCATACAGGAACACCCGCGAGGCGCCGGCCATCGCACGTACTCATGAGCGCCGCGCATTCAGCACGACCTGCGTGAGCACGCCGGCCACCAGCCCCCAGAACGCCGACCCGATAGACAACAAGGTCAGCCCCGACGCCGTCACCATGAAGGTCACGAGTGCCGCTTCGCGCTGCCTGACGTCCTGCATTGCGTTGGTGAGTCCGCTCATGATCGAGCCGAACAGCGCCAGCGCCGCGACCGACACGACGAGTTCGCGCGGAAACGCCGCGAACAGCGCCGCAATGGTCGCGCCGAACACGCCGGCGATCAGATAGAAGATACCGCACCACACCGCGGCCATGTAACGCTTGCCGTGGTTTTCGTGCGCTTCGGGGCCGGTACAGATCGCCGCCGTGATCGCGGCAAGGTTGACGCCGTGCGAGCCGAACGGCGCGAGCAGCAGCGACGCGATTCCGGTCGCCGAAATCAGCGGCGCCGACGGCGTGGTGTAGCCGTCCGCGCGCAGCACCGCGATGCCGGGCACGTTCTGTGACGCCATGGCGACGACGAAAAGCGGAATCCCAATGCTGACGCTTGCGGCGAGTGAAAACGCCGGTGTCGTGAAGACGGGATGCGCGAGCGCCACCTGAAAGTGACTGAAGTCGAGCAGGCCGAGGGCGCCCGCAGCAATCGTGCCGGCAATCAACGTCATTGGAATCGCGTAACGCGGCGCGATGCGTTTGACGACCAGGTAGGTCAGAAACATCGTCAGCACGAGCGCCGTCTGAAACTGCGCGGCGCGAAAAATCTCGATGCCGATCTCGAACAGGATGCCCGCCAGCAGTGCGGCCGCGATGCCAGCGGGGATTTTCTTCATGAGCGTGTCGAACCAGCCCGTCAGCCCGACAATGGTCAGCAGCAGCGCGCAGACGATAAAGGCGCCGATCGCCTGCCCGTAAGGCACATGCGGCAGCGACGACACCAGAAGCGCCGCGCCGGGCGTCGACCACGCAATCACAATCGGTGCGCGGAACCGCAACGACAGTCCGATCGTGCAGAGCGCCATGCCGATCGACAACGCCCAGATCCACGACGAAATCTGCGCATTCGTCAGATGTGCGGCTTGACCGGCCTGAAACATGAGCACGAGCGAACTCGTGTAGCCCGTCATCATCGCGACGAAGCCCGCGACGATCGCCGACAGCGAGGTGTCGGCCAATGGGTTGAAGCGTCCGGGCGGAATGCCGGCAGGCGCGAGATCAGGCGATGACGAGCGACTCATGCAAAAACTTTCTTGTCGTTGAGGGTTGAGCGGGCGGTTCTATTTGCTCAGCATCCGCATGGCGGACTCGAGCCCGGCGAGCGTGAGCGGATACATGCGCTGGCCGAGCACTTCGCGGATCGCGCTGACGGACTGGCGGTACGCCCACAGGCCTTCAGGTTCCGGATTGAGCCACGCGTAATGCGGGAAGTGGTCGGCGAGGCGTCGCAACCACACGGCGCCGGCTTCGGCGTTGTTGTATTCGACCGAGCCGCCCGGCTGCAGCACTTCGTAGGGGCTCATGGTTGCGTCGCCGACGAAGATCAGCTTGTAATCGGGCGTGAATTTGTGCAGCACGTCCCACGTCGGCATGCGCTCGGTGTGACGGCGACGGTTGTTTTTCCACAGGAAGTCGTACACGCAGTTGTGGAAGTAGTAGAACTCGAGGTGCTTGAATTCGGCCTTCGCGGCGGAGAACAGTTCTTCCGTGCGCTTGATGTGATCGTCCATGGAGCCGCCGACATCGAGCAGCATCAGCACTTTCACCTTGTTGTGCCGCTCGGGCACCATCTTGAGATCGAGCCAGCCGGCGTTCGCGGCCGTGCTGCGGATCGTGTCGGGCAGGTCGAGTTCTTCGGCCGCGCCTTCGCGCGCGAAGCGGCGCAAGCGGCGTAACGCCACCTTGATGTTGCGCGTGCCGATTTCGACCTGGTCGTCGTAGTCGCGATAGGCGCGCGCTTCCCAGACTTTCACGGCAGTGCGATTGCCTGCCGCGTCGCCACCGATGCGCACGCCTTCCGGGTTGTAGCCGCCGTTGCCGAACGGCGACGTGCCGCCCGTGCCGATCCACTTGCTGCCGCCTTCGTGGCGTTCTTTCTGTTCGTCGAACAGCTGCTTCAGGCGTTCCATCAGTTTGTCGATGCCGCCCATCGCCTCGATCTGCGCCTTTTCTTCCGGCGACAGATCGCGTTGCAGCTTCTTCTTCAGCCAGTCGAGCGGGACGTCGAAGGCAAGTTCGGAGGTCTGCGCGACGCCGTTGAAATACGCGCCGAACGCCTGGTCGAACTTGTCGAAATACTGTTCGTCCTTCACGAGAGTCATGCGCGCGAGGTAATAAAACTCGTCGAGCGACGGCGCGATCACGTTGGCTTTGAGCGCCTCGAGCAGCGTCAGGTATTCCTTCACCGACACGGGCAGTTTCGCGGCGCGCAGCGAGTTGAAGAAGTCGATCAGCATGCTGGGTTCTCCGCGGCGCGGGCACTCACTAGAAATTCAACGATTATTGCGGTTCATGAAAATGAGCCGCTCGAACAGGCTTACGTCCTGTTCGTTCTTCAAAAGCGCGCCGTGCAGCGGCGGGATGATCTGCTTCTGATCCGACGAGCGCAGCGCTTCGGGTGGGATGTCTTCGGCGAGCAGCAGCTTGAGCCAGTCGAGCAGTTCGGACGTGGACGGCTTTTTCTTCAGCCCGGCCACGTTGCGCAGCTCGAAAAAGCTTTGCATGGCCGCGGCCAGCAGATCCTTCTTGATGCCCGGATAATGCACCTCCACGATCTGCTGCATCGTGGCCGGGTCCGGAAACTTGATGTAATGGAAAAAGCAGCGGCGCAGGAACGCGTCGGGCAGCTCCTTCTCATTGTTCGACGTGATGATGACGAGCGGACGCTGTTTCGCGCGGATCAACTCGTGCGTCTCGTACACGTAGAACTCCATGCGGTCGAGTTCGCGCAGCAGATCGTTCGGAAATTCGATGTCGGCCTTGTCGATCTCGTCGATCAGCAGCACCGTTTGTTCGTCCGATTCGAACGCCTGCCACAGCACGCCCTTGACGATGTAGTTGCGGATGTCCTTCACCCGCTCGTCGCCGAGTTGCGAATCGCGCAGGCGCGACACCGCGTCGTATTCGTAGAGGCCTTGCTGGGCCTTGGTGGTGGACTTGATATGCCACTGCAGCAGCGGCATGCCGAGCGCGGCGGCGACTTCTTCGGCCAGCATGGTCTTGCCGGTGCCGGGCTCGCCCTTGATCAGCAGCGGGCGCTTGAGCGTCATCGCGGCGTTGACCGCGAGCTTGAGGTCGTCGGTGGCGACGTACTGCGATGAGCCTTCGAAACGCATGGCAAGATGCTCTTTGGGCGGAAAAAACCCAGTATAAGTCAGAAGCCCTGTTGGCCTGAAACGGGCTCGCGTATGGTTTCAGCCGCGGCGCGGCCCGGCCGCAATGCAGGCGCGCCGGCCGGCGCGCCCCGCGCGGTGGACGTTCGGCGCGGCGTCGCGGTACAATTAGCCCGATTTTTTTGGCCTGCGTGGCTCCCTATAAGAATAACGGCGCGGGCCGTTGCCTTTTTGGGCGCCCGTTTCCCCTCAAGCCAGGTTACATGCTATGAATAAATTCGTCGGCAAACACGTCGTGATCGCAGCGCTGTCGGTGCTCGCGGGCTATGCGGCCAGTGCGCAGGCAGCGGATGTCGTCGGCAACGCGAAAGCGGGCCAAGGCAAGGTCGCGATGTGTATTGGCTGCCACGGCATCCCTGAATATCGCACGGCTTATCCTGAGGTCTACCGCGTGCCCATGCTCGGCGGCCAGAATCAGGCGTACCTCGAAAACGCCCTGCGCGGCTACAAGAAGGGCGATCGCCACTTCGAAACGATGCACGCGATCACCGCGTCGCTATCGGATCAGGACATCGCCGACATCGCTGCTTACTACGCGGCGCAAAATTCCTCATCGAAGAGCAATCCCGACAAGTGACCGGCTGCGGTTATCCAACCAGTCACACGGCTATTAAATTCGCGGGATAGGAGAATTCATGAATAAGCCCCAACAGGCACTCCACACGGTGTTCAAGGCTGCATGCGCGTCGGCGGCAGTAATCGGTCTGGCTGCAGCGAGCGTCGCCCATGCGGCCGACGCCGGCAACGGCAAGGTGCTGTCCGAGAGCCACAACTGCGCGGCATGTCACGGCCCGAAGCTGAACAACCCCGTAAGCCCGGAATATCCGAAGCTCGCGGGTCAGCATTCCGATTACGTCTACTGGGCGCTGCGTCAGTATCAGATGGGTAACGGCAACCCGCACATGGGGCGCAATAACGCGATCATGCAGGCGCAGGTTCAGAGCCTGTCGCCATCGGACATGAAAGACATCGCGGCTTACATCGAATCGCTGAACGGCGATCTCGTACAGAAGAAGTAAGCACGCCGCGCCACCTCGGCGCTGCCAGGCAACTTCATCGACACCCCGCTTCGACGGGGTGTCGTGCTTTTTGGACGCCGGAGTTTGTGTGCGTGGCCAAGTTCGCGGCTCGCGCGCTCTTTTGCGCGTTCCCTTCGACGGCTCCTGCTCGCGTTGCTATGCGGACACGCTTGCGGCTAGTCGCGCGTCGCGCGCCGTTCGATTCGCTGCAGATACGCGTCAGTATCGGGCGGCATGCCTGTGCGCTGCGCTTCCCAAATGGTTTCACCGAGGCATTCCATGATCGCGTGCTGCGCGTCGTGCGTCGACCCAAGGCGGGCGGCGAGACGCTCATGCGCGGCGCGAATGCCTGGCGGCTGGTCGATCGACAGTTGTTCTGTGATAGCCAGGTGCATCGACAGATGCAGGAACGGATTGGTCTGTCCACGCTCGGGCGAGTAGTCCTGAGCCTGGGCCGCCTCGGTATCGGTCAGTTCCGCGTGATACTCGGGATGCTCGGTGATCCAGTCGGCGGCAATCGCTTCGAGCGGCGTCAGAATCTCGCCCTGACGCTGCTTGCGCCAGGTCTCGGTGAAAAATTGACGGACTTCGTCGCGGCTTGGATTGAACATCGTGGGACCGGTTTATCGAGTGGAAAGTGAGAGGACGCAACGGCTGCGTGCGGTAAGGCGTTGCTGTGAGAACGCGCCTTGCGGAGCCGCTCACGCAGGCCGGTGCCGCCGCGTATAACTCAGGCCGGCGCCGCTCTATATATAACGCGGCATTTTACGCGCCGGTGCTGCGGCTTGCTGAGGACGCGCCCGCTCAAAGATCGGGCGGCGGCGTCTTTGGCCGGAATTCGCAAAGCGGCTCGATCGCGCAGTGCCAGCACTCCGGCCGACGCGCCTTGCACACATAACGGCCATGCAGGATCAGCCAATGATGCGCGTCCTTCCTGAACTCGGCGGGCGTGAATTTTTCGAGCGCTGTTTCAACCGCGCGCACGTCTTTGCCGGGAGCCAGCCCGGTTCGATTCGCAACCCGAAAGATGTGTGTGTCGACGGCGATAGTCGGATGGCCGAACGCCGTGTTCAGAATCACGTTAGCTGTCTTGCGCCCGACGCCCGGCAGACTTTCCAGCGCCTCGCGGTCCTCAGGCACTTCGCCGCCGTATTGATCGAGCAGGATGCGGCAAGTCGCGATCACGTTCTTGGCCTTGTTCCTGTACAGGCCGATCGTCTTGATGTAGTCGGCGACGCCTTCTTCTCCGAGCGCCAACACTTTTTGCGGCGTGTTGGCCACCGGAAACATCTTGCGCATGGCCTTGTTGACCGAGACGTCAGTCGCCTGCGCCGAAAGCAGTACGGCAATCAGCAGTTCGAACGGTGTGGTGTACTCCAGTTCGGTCGTGGGATGGGGATTGATGCTCTGAAGCGTTTCGTAGATGGCGCGGCGTTTGTTCGCGTTCATGCTGAGCGGGCGGATGCTGTTAGCGCGGATTGCGCGTGCCGACCGGCGTCGACGGCGGCGGGTTGCCGGCGGGGTCGTCGGCTGGATTATCTGTAAGTTGGTCGACGCCTGTGTCGGTGAGCCCGAGACGGCGGCGGCGCGCTTCGGCCGCGTCGATCTGCGCCTGCACGTCGGCGCTCACCTGATCGGTGTTCAACGGCACATGGCCTTTGGCGGCCAGCTCTTCCTTCTTCTTGCGAGCACGTTCGAGCGCGGCCTGGATAATCGCGCGTTTCTTCGCTTCGGCGTCGGCATTCTCAGCAGTGCTTGCAGGCGGTGCCGACGGCGTCGACACGTTGCCTGTCGGCGCAGTGGTAGCCCCAGTAGTAGCCCCGCTAGCGGCTGCGCTGCTTCGCCGCGCCGCAACACGTGCTTCGGCAGCTTCGCGCTCGCGTGCGAGACGCGCTTCGCGCCGGTTATGTCGCTCGCGCGCGGCGTCGGCGAGCGGCTGGCTCCATGCGTCCCAGCCGGTCGCCTCGCCGGTGACAGGCGGCATCGAAATGCAATCGACCGGGCAGGGCGGCACGCACAGGTCGCAGCCCGTGCACAACTCGGCGACTACCGTGTGCATGTGTTTCGGTGCACCAACTATTGCGTCGACGGGGCACGCTTGCATGCACAAAGTGCAACCGATGCACACCTGTTCGTCGATAACCGCCAGAGGGCGTGGGCGTTCGACGCCATTGGCGGAATTGAGCGGAATCACCGGTTTGCCGAGCAAGGCGGCGAGGCGCACGACGCCTTGTTCGCCGCCCGGCGGGCACTGGTTGTAATTGGCTTCGCCGCATGCGACGGCCTCGGCATACGGACGGCACGCCGGATATCCGCACTTGGTGCATTGCGTCTGGGGAAGCAGATCTTCAATGCGATCTGCGAGTGTTTTGATCTGTGTCACGGTCACGATGTGGGGCCAAGCGGGGCTCGGCGGGGCGGCCGCACAGCTTGAACTAAATAGCACATTATCGCCGATTTCCCCAATTGCCATCGGCAATCCATGTGCCATAATCGAAGCGCCTTTTTCGAAAGACCGCAGAAGGGTTTCCCCCAACCAGCCCGTTCAGTGCTGTCTATGCAAGGCCCGAGGAGAGGCCGGCGGCACGATCTGGAAAACGCGGCTCACGAAGACCATGCCACCATGAATCAGCCGAAAATCAAAAGAGATCCTGAAGGCACCCGGCGCCGCATTCTGCTTGCGGCAGCCGAAGAGTTTGCAAATGGTGGGCTATTCGGCGCGCGCGTCGATCAGATCGCCCGCCGAGCGGAGACGAATGAACGCATGCTCTACTACTACTTCGGTAGCAAGGAGCAGCTCTTCACTGCAGTACTCGAGCACGCGTTCAGCGCGCTCAACGAAGCGGAACGCACGCTCGAACTGAACGGCATTGCGCCGGTCGAGGCAGTTACGCGTCTCGCGCATTTTGTTTGGGATTACTACCGCGACCATCCTGAACTGCTGCGCCTCGTCAATAACGAAAATTTGCACGAGGCGCGTTATATGCAGAAGTCCACGCGCATCCGCGAAATGATTTCGCCGATCGTCGCCACGCTTGGCAGCATTCTCGAGCGTGGTCAACGCGCAGGGCTCTTTCGCACGAACGTGGATCCGCTGCGCTTCTACGTCACGCTGTCGGGCATGGGCTATTACATCGTGTCCAATCGCTTCACGCTGGAAGCCACGCTTGGTCGCGATTTCAGCAGTGCGAGCGAACGCAGTGAGGTGATTCAGATGAACACCGAACTATTGCTCGCTTATCTGTTGCGAAAGTAGGGCAGCCTCGGTGTTGGCCTGCAAAGTTGAGATGCGCTAAGAGGCTTCTCAACTTCGCTTGCTTTTGAACGGGCCGTTTGAGACGTGCCAAAAAACGGCCTCCTAATCAGGAGGCCGTTCTTATCATGTGCGCGAGGGCTTCGTAAGTGACTTCATGAGTGGCCGAAAAAGCCTGCATGACTCTTGCGCGAAGTCCGCATGACACGCGTCACACTTCGGCTTTTTCCTTCACGACCTTCGGCGCCTTGTTGTGCTCGAGGATGAAGTCGCGCAACTGCGGATAAATGATCGTGCGCCAGCGGCGGCCCGAAAAGATACCGTAGTGCCCGCACTTTTCCGCCGTGAAGTGACGCTTGTTCTTCTCCGGAATGCCGGTGCACAACCCGTGAGCGGCATAGGTCTGACCGTCGCCGGAGATGTCGTCCAGTTCGCCTTCAATCGTGAAGAGCGCGGTTTTCGTGATGTCCTGCGGACGCACGCGTTCGCCGGCCACGTCCCAGGTGCCTTCGGCCAGACAGAACTCCTGAAACACCACGCGGATCGTGTCCAGGTAGTAATCGGCGTCCATGTCGAGCACGGCGTTGTACTCGTCGTAGAAGCGGCGATGCGCTTCCGCGTCGTCTTCGTCGCCACGCAGGAGGCTCTGGTAGAAGTCCCAATGCGAAGCCGCATGACGTTCCGGGTTCATCGCGACGAAGCCCGTGTGTTGCAGGAAGCCCGGGTACACCTTGCGGCCCACGCCCGGATAGTTCGGCGGCACCGTGAAGATCACGTTGTTTTCGAACCACTCGTAGGAGTGTTGCGTGGCGAGCGAGTTGACCGACGTGGGGCTCTTGCGCGCGTCGATAGGCCCGCCCATCATGGTCATGGTGCGCGGCGTGTCTTCGCCGCGGCTCGCCAGCAGCGAAATGGCGGCGAGCACCGGCACGGTCGGCTGGCACACCGAGATCACATGCAGATTCTTCGCACCGATGTGGCGGATGAATTCCTGAATGTAGGCGACGTAGTCGTCGAGATGAAACTCGCCGTCTTCGAGCGGCACCATGCGCGCGTCGATCCAGTCGGTCAGATAGACCTTGTGGTCCTGCAACAACGTGCGCACTGTGTCACGCAACAGCGTGGCATGGTGGCCCGATAACGGCGCGCAGACCAGCACGACCGGCTCGTCCTTGAGCTGGGTCACAGCGTCGCTGTCGTCCGCGAAACGCTTGAAGCGCATCAGACGGCAGAACGGCTTTTCGATGATCGTTTGCTCGATGATCGGAATGTTGTGACCGTCTTTGACGATCTGATGGAGATTGAACTCCGGCTTCTCGTAATCTTTACCAAGCCGGTAGAGCAGTTCGTAGCCGGCGGAAAGGCGCGTGGCACCGGGCACGTAGGCCAGAGGGCTGGCAGGATTCGCGAACGATTTGGACGCGGCCTGAGCCCAGGCGGTAAGCGGGCTCAGCATAGCCCGCTGGAATTCGTGCAATTGGTAGAGCATGGGTGCTCCGTTTTAAGCGGTTCGCATGGGGCTTCGCAAACACGCGTGTGGCGTTGCGGCAGGCCATTCTGGTTGTTGGCACACTATTTTTGGGCCGACAGACGGTTCGATGATATAGAAACAAGTGGTGTTGTGCAACGCAGCAATCTGGTGGCGTCGATCCATGAAAAGTGCCATTGAATCATGCTACTGGCGATGTTGCCGTGCCGCTATCCGGGCTTGCAGCAGCCTCAAGTTCCGACTGGTGCGTGCCGTTATGAGACGGCTGACCCGTGGCCCGCGCCATCGCCTGTTCATGTTTCATCAGGTTCAAGCCGGTATTGACGAGCGACACATGCGAAAACGCCTGCGGAAAGTTGCCGACGAGGCGTTTCTCGGCCGGATCGTATTCCTCCGCGAGCAGCCCGACGTCGTTGCACAGTCCGAGCAGCCGTTCGTACATGGCGATCGCTTCGTCAAGGCGTCCTTGCAGCGCCAGGTTGTCCACCATCCAGAACGAGCAAGCTAGAAACGTGCCTTCCCCAGGCGGGAGGCCGTCGTCGTATTCGGTCGTGCGGTAGCGCATCACGAAACCGTCGTGCATCAGGTCGCGTTCGATCGCCTCCACCGTACCTTTTATTCGTGGATCGTGCGGCGGCAGGAAGCTCACGAGTGGCATGAGCAGCACGCTTGCGTCCAGCTGGTCGCTACCATACGCCTGCACAAACGCGTTGCGCGACGGATTCCACGCCTTTTCGCAGACTTCCGCGTGAATCTGCGCGCGAGTGGCGCGCCATTCGTCGAGCGGGCCTTCGAGCTTGAACATTTCCGCGGATGCAAGCGCGCGGTCGAATGCAACCCACGCCATGACCTTCGAGAAAGTGAAGTGCTGGCGTCCGCCGCGCGTCTCCCAGATGCCCTCGTCGGGTTGCTGCCAGATCGTCGTCAGGTGACCCAGCAGCGCGCATTGCACGTTCCACGCGGTGTCGTCTGCCTGCAAGCCGCCGACGCGCGCCAGATGCAGTGCATTCATCACCTCGCCATACACGTCCAGCTGAAGCTGCCCCACCGCGTTATTGCCGATCCGCACGGGCTTCGCGCCCTGATAGCCGGGCAGCCAGTCGATCTCGAACTCGGGCAGGCGTCGTTCGCCGGCGAGCCCATACATGATCTGCAACTGGTCGGGCGCGCCGGCCGTGACGCGGCCGAGCCAGCTGCGCCATGCACGCGCTTCGTCGTAATAGCCGCCGCGCATCAGCGCGAGCAGCGTGATGGTCGCGTCGCGCAGCCAGCAGTAGCGGTAGTCCCAGTTGCGCGTGCCGCCCAGCTGTTCAGGTAGCGACGTGGTGGGCGCGGCGACGATTCCGCCGGTCGGCTCGTAGGCGAGCGCGCGCAGCGTGATCAGCGAGCGGCGGATCGGCTCGGCCCATCTCCCCTGGATGGTGCCGCGCGCCGACCATTCGAGCCAATGGTTCTCGGTGCGCGCGAGCGCCGTGTGCGGATCGCGTGCCGGCGGCAGCCGCAGATGCGAAGCCGCGTAGGCGAGCGAGAAGGGCACACGTTCGCCTTCTTTGACGGTGAACTCGGCCACCGTTTTCATGTTCTCGCCGACGAGTTCAACGGGCGTGCGCAGCACCGCGTTATCCGGGCCGACGATCGCGCGGATGCCGCTCTCGTTCTTCAGACGGGCGACCCACGGAATCGAGAAGCCGTAGTCGAAGCGCAGCACGAGTTCCATCTTCATGCGCACAGTGCCGCGTTTGCCGACGACGATACGCACCATTTCCGACCAGCCGTTGCCCGGTGGCATGAAATCCACGAGCGTCACCGCGCCTTCGGGCGTTTCGAAGTCCGTTTCGAGTATGAGCGTTTCGCCACGATACCGGCGGGTGATTTTCGCGGGCGCGTCGGTATCGGGACAAATCAGCCATCGGCCGTTGTCCGGCGTGCCGAGCAGCGCGGCGAAACATGCTCCGGAGTCGAAACGCGGCCAGCAAAGCCAGTCGACGGAACCTTCGCGGGAAATGAGCGCGGCGGTGTGGCCGTCGCCGATGAGCGCATAGTCTTCGATGGGTGCGGGCATGAGAGTGCGTATCAGTGCGTTTGAGTAGCAGGTGCGGCGCAACTGGCCCCACCTGTTCGTTGTTCTTTCCGGATTCGCTGGCGGTTTTTGGGCTTCGTCGGCAATGCGGCAAAACGCGGGTTGGTAAATTTCGAGCCTATGCCTACAATCAGTAATCTGGCTGGCGCGAAAATCTTCACTATTTTGCGAACCGGCTTGCCCATCGCGCATGCACACGCCGTTTCGAGGACGAAAGCCATGCTGAATCCGTCAAAATCCGACTGCATCACGATTCTCTCCGCCGCGAGCCAGCTTGCGGACGATTCAATGTTGCCTCTCGATCACAGCCGCCTTGGTCTGAGCCGCAACGGCATGCAGACCGCCGCGAGCTTTCTGATCGAACGAGCCTGCTTCCGGCGTTATCAGGAAGGTGACGGCCATTATGCCGTCGGCGCGCTGTCGCTGCAGGGGCGCTGGCGTCTGGAGCAGCTTTCGAACGGCTGACGCCGGCGTTTTCCGCGAGCGGATTGACATCGGGCGGCGCCCGGACCTTGTCTTGCCTGGACGACTGACGTCTATTCTTGCCAGCCTGCGGCAGTGACCGCACGGTCTTATCTGGCCGTGCGCGCTCCTATGCGTTCGTGCAGTTCGTGCACGTTGAGCACTGTCGCCGGGCGGCAGTGTCGGCAACGCTCGCACACCGGCCGCCCATCTACTTCGCATGGGAATAAGCCGGGCCGTCTTGCGCCCGGCTGCCGCGCTCAGAAGTGCGAAGACCCCACGCCAAAAATCCCGATGATCCCGATGATGATCAGATAAAGCGCGACGATATAGTTCAACAGCCGCGGCATCACGAGAATCAGTATGCCGGCGATCAACGAAACCAGCGGACCCAGGCTGAATGTGACGTTCATGAATACTCCGTAGTGTGGTGAGACGCGATTAAAAAAGATCCCGTTCAGGCGGGACAATTGCTACCCATGCAGCGGCCGGCGTTGCCGCACTCCAGTCCTAAAACAGTCCGCTACCCGACTGACTAGCTGCCGACAGGTTCGCGTGGCCCGCTTCGCTGCATCATCCGTTGCAACACTTTTATACTTGCTCGACGTGAACAACGCTCGACCGTCGCGCGGCAGACCAGAGACGCCATTACAACCAGTTCATGCAAATAAACGATGTAGAGGAGGTCATATGCTTCGTCGTCACCGGGCCGCAGTGCGCGCCGCCTCAGGTGTTACTCAGCCTTCTTCGTATTCCGATGCGGGCTCCCCTTCACGGCGCGCGCGCACATGGGCTCCCATGCTCTCCGCCGGCTCGATCATAAAAGGTTTCGCGCTCATGGTCTCGATTGTCGCTTCGCCCGCGTTCGCTCAGGACGCCGGCCCCGCCCCCGCCGACGGCGTCTATGACATGCTGGTCGGCACCTATACCGGCGGCAAGAGCGAGGGCTTGTATGTGTATCGCTTTGACACCAAGACCGGCGACGCGACGCGCGTCTCGGTCGCGCAGACGGTCAACCCGTCGTATCTGGTGGTGAGCCGCGACCGCCGGTTTGTCTATGCCGTCAACGAACTGCCTGGCGACAACGGACCGGCCAGCCAGCGCGGCGGCATCAGCGCATTTCGCTTCGACGCCGCGAGCGGCCAGTTGAGCTTCCTCAACAAGGTTTCCGCCGACGGCAACGATCCGTGCTACCTGAGTCTCTCACCGGATGGCAAATATCTGCTGACCGCAAACTATTCGGTCGCGGCCGATCCGGGCGGCAGCTTCGCGGTGTTTCCGGTGCAGGCGGACGGCCAGCTCGGCGCGTCGGTGTTGACGGTGCATCATGAAGGCGGCGGCCCGGTGAAAGGACGCCAGGACAATTCGCACGTGCACTCCACTGTCTTTTCGCCGGACGGACGTTATCTGTTCGCGCAGGATCTCGGCGCCGACAAGCTCTATTCGTACCGCTACACGCCCGACGGCAGCCGCGGCCTGTTCGGTCCCACCGACTGGCGCTATACGCAGGAAAAGCCGGGTACGGGCCCCCGGCATCTGGTGTTCGGCGCAGACGGCAAGCATGCGTACCTGACGAGCGAGCTCGCCGCGACCGTCAGCATCTTCAATTACGACGACGGCAAGCTCACGCAGGTCCAGACAGTCTCGCTAACGGAGCCCGGCTTCAAGGGCGCGGTCGGGGCGGCGGCGATCCATCTGTCGCCGGACGGGCGGTTCCTGTACGCGACTAATCGCGGTGACGCGAACGAGATCGTGATCTTCTCCGTCGATCCGACGAACGGACATCTGAAAAAGATCGGTCATCAATCGAGTCTCGGAAAGTCGCCGCGCGAGTTCGCTATCGACCCCACGGGCAAATGGTTGATCGTTGGAAATCAGAACAGCGACACGGTCTACGTATTCAGGCGCGATCTGCAGAGCGGCTTGCTCAAAGCGAACCCGAAGCGGATCGAGATCGGCTCGCCGGTGGACTTCAAGCTCGTGTCGCCGTCGTGAGGAAGGGGCCTTTATCTATGCGCAGGTGAGGGAACCACTGAATCATGCGTGCGAGCACGCGCGCTGTACGCCGCATGCTGCATGAAAACGGGCCGCTTCGAGCGGCCCGTTGTTTTGTAGCAAGCCTGGCTCGCCTCGTGACACGCATTCGATGCGTCGTCGAAGCGAAGTGCCAGTCAGACAGGCTTATTCCGCAGGCCCGGGCGCCAGCACTTCACGGCTGCCGTTGATACCCATGGCCGACACCAGCCCAGCGGTTTCCATCTGTTCGACAAGACGCGCCGCACGGTTATAGCCGATGCGCAATTGCCGCTGCACGGACGAAATCGACGCGCGCCGCGTGCGGACGACAAACGCAACGGCTTCGTCGTACAGTGGATCGGCTTCCGCGTCCGGCGAGTCGCCGAACAGGTCCTGCGCCGCGCCGCCGTCGGTTGCGGGGCCGTCGAGAATGCCTTCCTCGTATTGCGGCTCGCCGAACTGCTTCAGATACTCGACGATCGCGTGCACTTCCTCGTCCGCGACGAACGCGCCGTGCACGCGCTGCGGATAGCCCGTGCCTGGCGGCAGGAACAGCATGTCGCCTTGGCCGAGCAGCGACTCCGCGCCCATCTGGTCGAGAATCGTGCGCGAGTCGATTTTCGACGACACCTGGAACGCGACGCGCGTCGGAATGTTCGCCTTGATGAGCCCGGTGATTACGTCCACCGAAGGGCGCTGCGTCGCGAGAATCAAGTGGATGCCGGCGGCGCGCGCTTTTTGCGCGAGCCGCGCGATCAGTTCCTCGATCTTCTTGCCGGCCACCATCATGAGGTCGGCGAGCTCGTCGATCACCACGACGATCAGCGGCAGAGGCGCGAGCGGCTCGGGCGCCTCCGGCGTCAGTGAAAACGGATTTCCGAGCTTCTTGCCCTTCGCTTCTGTGTCGCGAATTTTCTGATTGAAGCCCGCGAGGTTGCGTACGCCGACCGCGGACATCAGGCGGTAGCGTTTTTCCATTTCGCCGACGCACCAGTTCAGCGCGTTGGCCGCGAGCTTCATGTCGGTGACGACAGGCGCGAGCAGATGCGGAATGCCTTCGTAGACCGACAGCTCCAGCATTTTCGGGTCGATCATGATGAGGCGCACTTCCTCGGGCGTCGCCTTGTAGAGCAACGAGCAGATCATCGCGTTGATCGCGACCGACTTGCCCGAGCCCGTCGTGCCCGCAACCAGCATGTGCGGCGCTTTCGCGAGATCGGCGACCACCGGATGGCCGGTAATGTCCTTGCCCATCGCCAGTGTCAATTGCGAATGCGAGTTCTGATAGACGCTCGCTTCGAGAATCTCGGACAGGCGGATCGTCTGGCGCTTCGCGTTCGGCAATTCGAGGCCCATGCACGTCTTGCCGGGAATCGTTTCGACGACGCGGATCGACGTGAGTCCAAGACCGCGCGACAGGTCCTTCATCAACCCGACGATCTGACTGCCGCGCACCCCGAGCGCCGGTTCGACCTCGAAACGCGTGATGACGGGACCTGCCGATGCGCCGACCACCGTCACCGGCACCTTGAACTCCTGCAGGCGCTGTTCGATCAGCAGACCGGTCTCGATGAGCTTTTCCTCGGAGACGGGCTCGACGTCGGTATCGGCGGGCGCAAGCAGATCGAGCGTGGGCAATTCGACCATCGACGCGGCCGGCGCGTGGAACTCGAAGCCGTTAGTCGGGCTGTGGCCGCGCGGCGGCGCGCGCTGCACGGGCGGTTCGGCTGCGGGCACCGGTTCGTGCCCGCCGTTCGATGCGGCCGGCGGTGGAGAGGGCGGCGCCGAATAGGTGGCGTCCAGAGCGGGAGCGTGGATCGCCGGTGCGCCGAGGCTTTCCTCGTCATGCGGATGCGCATGCGGTTGCGGTACCGCCTGGTCGCGCGTAGCCGTGTGCGACTGGGTTGCCAAGGTGGGGAAACGAACCACGTTAGATGACGCCGGCGTCGCAGCGCCTGGCTCCGGCGCGACGGTTGTATCGGCCACAGGTGTAGCGTTTGATTCGACCGAGGCGGTCGCTTGATCCGCGAGGGTGGGGGACGTTTGCAGCTCCGCAGTGGCTGGGGATGCCGGCCCTGCGGTGGTTTCGCTCGTACCTGTGTTTGTACTTGTGCCTGCGGCGTGCGGAAGCTGTGCAGCGCTATCGGGCGCAATGTCCGGAGCGATCGACACCGTCCGGACCACCAGCGGCGTAGCGGAGTCTTCGTCTTGCGCGTCGCGGTGCTGACTTGCATGCGTGGCCGCGCTAGCCGGGCTGCCGGGACGGTCATCCGGCTGTTGCGGCGATGAAGGCAGGTCTTCTTCCCAGGGCGGCGTCTGCGACGGCGCGTCGGGCTCCTGCAGTCGGGTTGCAAAGATGCCGAACGGCGTGCGATTGAGCGGTGGTGCGGCAACTGACAGTGTTGGCACGACCGTCGATGCCATCCCCGCTGCGGGCACGATCGCCGGCGTTGACGGCGTTGCAAGTTCAGTCGGCAAGCTTATCGGCGCTTGAACGACCGGCGGTTCAATCGGCCATTGCACGACCGGTACCGTACTGCTCGCAGCCCGCGCCTCGGGTTCCGTCTGCAGCGTGTGAGCGTGCGCGACAACCGGCGCTTCATGCGGCGCTTCTAATGCAGTTTGTTCCACCGACATTGGAGGCTGCATGCCATCGGGCCGCTCGAATGGCGTTTCATCGGTGTGGATCGCATCGGCTTGCGACGCATTGCTCGCCACCGGTCTTGCGACATCGTCTGACCCTGCTTGATCCGCGATTGAAGGCGGCTCGACGTTGCCGTAGTGCGACATTTCCCCGCTTGCAGTGCCGCCCGAACCCGACGGCGGCATGTTCTGGTCCGCGATCTTCGTAACCTCCGCGCCGGTGCTTCGCGCGAGGCTGACGCCGGCGATATCCGTCCAGCGGGCGGCGTTCTCGGCAATGCTGCGCAGCGTCTCCTGGACGCTGGCTGGCGGCGTCACCTTCTGTGTTGCAGGCAAGGGCCGCGTGTAGCTCGGCGCGGCCGGCAACGGACGACGCGTGCCCGAAACCGAAGCGACATCCTGGGTGCGCGGGGCCGATGGCGGCACTTGCGCCGGCGATGCCGCGCGATTGAGCAGCGTCGAAGTAGGGTTGAGCGCGGCGCGGCCATCGACGGATCCGCTCGGCGACGTCGTACCGGCAGACCCGCGCGGAGCCGCGGCTGTGCTCGCTGCAAGGCGCGTGGCATGCGCATCAGCGCCTTGCATGCCGGCGGCCACTCCCGCCGCACCGGCGCCGATTCCCAACGATCCACTGCCTCGCGGGTCACGAATTGGGCGACCTGTGCCAGGCGAGCCGTTATCGCCGGCCGGGTTTTGCGCTGCTGTGCTCACAGTGGACACACGCGGCTGCGACGTGGTCTCGCGCAGCCAACCAGCCGGCGCGACCGGTTCCGTCGGCGCCCATGTCGACTTGCCGGCAGACGACCCATGCATCGGCGTCTGTGACGTTGCGTGCCGCGCCGGATTCGCGCTGCCGGTAACCAGAACCGGCTCGGCTTGCGAGCTTCGGCTGCGCGGCGCAACTCGCCCGGCTCGCCAGCTTTCGCCAGTCGTACGCGTTGGCGCGTCCCTGCCAGCTGCAGATCCGGCAGCGCCGACGCCTGCAGCCCCGGCGCCACCCGCAGCGCGTCCCTTGACAGGCGGTCGCCAAACGGTGGGCCGCGAATAACGCCCCTTGGTTTTGGGCGCCATCGTGTTCATGGAACTGGAAATGTGCGGCGACGCGCCGTCGTCGATGCGATGGCGGCGCGCTTCATCGTCACGCCTTGCAAGACCGCGCGAGGCGAGGCCGAGGCCGAACGCGCCGTCGGCCCACGCGAGAAACTCGCGCCAGTGAAAACCGATTAGCCAGGGCAAGCTGACCAACAGCAGCGCCAGCGCCGCCAGCGGCGTGCCGATATGTCCGAGCAGATGGCCGAAGCCCGCCGCGAGCGCATGGCCGATCGCGTTCGTGCCGGCCGCGCCGATCAGCGACGCCTCCAGCGTGCAACTCGCCAGCATCACGCAGACGAAGCCGAGCCAAAGCCGGATCGTGCCGGGGCCGCGCAGACCCGCGCCGCCCGGCAGCATCGACTTGACGAGCCGCCATATGAGAGGAATGAACCAGACGGCCGACCCGCCGAACCAGCCGAAAACTACCGTGTGCATACTCGACATCAACAAATGACGGATTGAGGGAAACGCAATCCGTCGAGTTTAAACCGGCGAAGCCCAAGGCTCCGAAGGCGGACACAAGTATGCCTGCGTCCTCATGCAAACCGGATGGCGCGCCGAATAATCCGCACGCCGCCCGCGCTACTGCTACCTGGCGCTGCGCTCGAACACCAGCGTATCGCCGTTATCGAGCACCAGCTGCATTTGCTGCGGCTCGCGCATCTGCACGCCGGTCCGTTCGATGTGCGTCAGCGCGCTCAGGTAGGTGCTCTCGATTTGCCCGCCCGGCGTCGCGCAAGCCATGCGCGTGCCGCCCAGCGTGCCGAAACTGAGCTTGCCGTCTTTTAGCGAGTACGAGCCCATATAGCGATTGCAGCCGGAAAAGCCGCTCGCGTGGCGCTGGCCCGTCGCAGTCGAAAGCGTGAGCGTGATCGGCGCGCCGAGATTCGCGAACGGAATGGTGCGGGCCGTGCCGTCCGGCTGCTTCCATCCGGTAAGAACCCAGCTCGTGTCGTCGAGTAATTGCGTGGCGGCGGGGTTGAACGGGTCTGGCGCGGGGGCTTCCGAATCCGGATGCTTCGGAATCGCGCAGGCGCCGAGCAGCGCCGCGACGCTCAACGCGGCGAGGACCGTGCGCGCAAATGGAGCAATGCCCGCATGACGTCGCGTGGAGAAGCTTGGATGCATGGCGTCGTTCCTCTTGAAACTGGCAAAGGCGTAAGGGTAACGCACTCGGTGCGTCGAGCGCTCACGCAGATTGCGGCAGCGCCCTTATTGCGCCGCATTTGAGGTCAGCGCGCGGCAGCGCTTCGCGCACACCGCGCAGACAGGAAGCGGCCGCCGCGAGCAAGGCGCGGCGAGGGGCCCGCATGTTAACATCGTGTTCTACCCATTCCCACCCTCATCCGACTTTTATCTGGAGACCCCATGCAGATCGGCCAACGGATCGGCTCGCCGCTTTCTGAATCCGCCACGCGCGTCATGCTGCTCGGCGCCGGCGAACTCGGCAAGGAAGTGATCATCTCGCTGCAGCGGCTGGGCGTCGAGGTAATTGCCGTCGACCGTTATCCGAACGCGCCGGGCCATCAGGTCGCGCACCGCACGCACGTGATCGACATGACCGACGGGGCCGCGCTGCGCGCGCTCGTCGAGCAGGAGCGCCCGCATCTGATCGTCCCCGAAATCGAGGCGATCGCAACCGACGCGCTCGCTACTATTGAAAGCGACGGTCTTGCCGAGGTGATTCCGACCGCGCGCGCCACGCAGCTCACAATGAACCGCGAAGGCATCCGCCGCCTTGCAGCCGAAGAACTCGGCTTGCCCACCTCGCCATACGCGTTCGCCGATTCGCTCGATGAACTGCGCGCGGGCATCGCCAAGGTCGGTTATCCGTGCGTGGTGAAGCCGGTCATGTCGTCGTCGGGCAAGGGGCAGTCGGTGCTGAAAAGCGACGCCGACGTCGTGCCCGCCTGGCAGTATGCAATGGCCGGCGGGCGAGTGAATCACGGCCGCGTGATCGTCGAAGGCTTTATCGACTTCGACTACGAAATCACGCAGTTGACCGTGCGCGCCGTCGATCCGTCGACTGGTGAAGTCGCCACGTACTTCTGCGATCCGATCGGTCATGTGCAGGTGGCGGGCGACTACGTCGAATCGTGGCAGCCGCAACCCATGAGCCCGCTTGCACTCGAACGTTCGCGTGAAGTCGCGCACAAGGTGACGGCCGCGCTCGGCGGGCGTGGCCTCTTCGGCGTGGAACTTTTCGTCCGCGGCGATGACGTATGGTTCTCGGAAGTGAGCCCGCGTCCGCACGACACGGGTCTCGTTACGCTGTGCTCGCAACGCTTTTCGGAATTCGAATTGCACGCGCGCGCAATCCTGGGTTTGCCTGTAGATACGTCGTTGCGCGCGCCGGGCGCGTCGGCGGTGATTTACGGCGGGCTCGATGAGGCGGGCATCGCCTTTGAAGGCGTTGCTGCGGCGCTTGCCGTGCCGAATGCGGACCTGCGCCTTTTCGGCAAGCCGGAGAGCTTCGTCAAGCGCCGCATGGGCGTGGCGCTGGCAACCGGCGGCAACATCGACGAAGCACGCTCGCGCGCGAAAGAGGCCGCGGCGGCGGTGCGTCCGGTGTCGGGAAAGTCTGCGCAATGACGCGCTCGCGAGCGTGCCGGCCAGCCCGGCGCTACCGCGGCCTGATTGTTCCGAGCCCACGAATGGATGGCGGGCTCATCGGCGGGCTTACTGAAGTCGAGGTACGTATGTCGCAGGAATCCCGCAGCGCAGTGTCGCGCGGCTCAGCACGGCGCGGCAACGCCATTCGTCTCGGCGCTCTTGGCGTGTTGTTCGCGCTTTGCGCGACATTGACGGGCTGCGGACTTGCCGCTGCACCGTGCCGCATTGCGTCCGCCGGTCTGAAGATCGTGCCGGTGGTCGGGCACGTGGCCGCCGCGCCGACCGACGCCTGCGCCGAAGTCATCGACCCTTGATCAGCAACGAGCGGGGCATTCAATGAAGAAAAGGCTGGTTGCAGTGAGCCTCGCGGCACTGTGTGGCTATGCGTTCGCCGCGCCCTTGCATCTCGACGACGTTCAGGCGAAAAATCGTCAAACGCGCAAGTACACCTGCGCGACCGGCAGGATTCTGCACGTCACCTACTGGAACGCGGCCAACGGCCAGAGCTTCGCGCTCGTGCCCGTGAAGGGCAAACAACTGCTGTTCGTCAATACGATCGCCGCGTCCGGCGTGAAATATCAGGCCGGCAGCTATACATGGTGGACCAAGGGTCCGCGCGCCGATCTCTACGACGCCACGGCCGGCGAGGACGCGCCGCCAGTTCTGTCCGACTGCATCACCCTCAATCGCTGAACGTCGGCCGGATCCTTTCCGGAATCCCGGCTCAATATCATCGAGCGGCCGGCCAAAGCCGTCGGCCTTGTCTTCTCTCGCGCTGCAGTGTCTCCGTGCGCGCATCATTTCTTCCCGAGTAGTAAGCTGTCCGGCGTGGCATTGCGCGTGTCGTCGTGACTGTTGTCGCCGTTGCTGTCTCTGCGGTCGTCCTGAGTCTCCGATCGTCCGTTCCCGCTCACCCACGGCCAGGCTTTGCGCCCGCGTCCGTACCATCAAGCGAGACCCTCCATGAAAGCATCCGACCTGTTCGTCAAATCACTGGAAGCCGAAGGTGTCGAGTATGTGTTCGGCATCCCCGGTGAAGAAAATCTCGATCTGCTCGAATCGCTGCGCCGCTCGAAAATCCGCTTGATCCTGACGCGTCATGAACAGGCAGCGGGCTTCATGGCCGCGACCTACGGACGTCTGACGGGCCGCACCGGCGTGTGTCTTGCAACGCTCGGCCCGGGCGCGACCAACTTCGTGACGGCGGCGGCCTACGCGCAGCTGGGCGGCATGCCAATGCTGATGGTCACGGGCCAGAAGCCGATCAAGTCGAGCAAGCAGGGCCATTTTCAGATTGTCGATGTCGTGCGGATGATGGAGCCGCTCACCAAGTACACGCGCCAGATCGTGTCGATCGCCAATATTCCGGCGGCGGTGCGCGAGGCCGTGAGGCAGGCCGAGGAAGAGCGCCCCGGCGCCACGCATCTCGAGTTGCCCGAAGACGTCGCGCACGAAGAGGGCGACGGCAAGCCGATTCCGAAGAGCTACAGCCGGCGTCCCGTCGCCGAGGAAAAAGCGGTCGCGCGAGCCGTTGAAGCAATCACGAAAGCGAAGCATCCGTTGCTGATGATCGGCGCGGGAGGCAACCGCAAGACCACGACGAAGATGCTGCGCGAGTTCGTCGACCAGATCGGCATTCCGTTCTTCACCACGCAGATGGGCAAGGGCGTGATCGACGAATCGCATCCTATGTGGCTCGGCAACGCCACGTTGTCCGACGGCGACTTCGTGCACCGCGCGATCGATCACGCCGACTGCATCATCAATGTCGGGCACGACGTGATCGAGAAGCCGCCGTTTTTCATGCGCAGCGGCGAGGCCGGCGAGAAAACGGTGATTCACGTCAACTTCCTCGGCGCGGAAGTCGATACGGTGTATTTCCCGCAGATCGAAGTGGTCGGCGACATCGCCAATGCGGTGTGGCAGTTGAAGGAGAGCCTGAAGGAGCGCCAGGAACACTGGGACTTCACGCGCTTCAAGGAGATCAAGGAGCACTTCGAGGCGCATCTGGTGAAAGGCCAGCACGACGACCGCTTTCCGATGTACCCGGTGCGGCTCGTCAACGACGTGTACGAGACCACGCCGGTCGACGGCATCGTGTGTCTGGACAACGGCATGTACAAGATCTGGTTCGCGCGCTACTACCGTGCGCACGAACCCAATTCGCTGCTGCTCGACAACGCTCTTGCTTCGATGGGCGCCGGCTTGCCGTCCGCAATCGCCACCAAGATCGTGCACCCGGACCGCAAGGTCATGGCCGTGTGCGGTGACGGCGGCTTCATGATGAATTCGCAGGAACTGGAAACAGCCGTGCGGCTGAAGCTCGATCTCGTGATCCTGATTTTGCGCGACGACGCGTTCGGCATGATCCGCTGGAAGCAGGAGAACATGAACTTCCCCGATTACGGCATGACGCTCGCGAATCCGGACTTCGTCGCGTACGCGCAGAGCTATGGAGCGAAGGGGCACCGGGTCGAAGCGGCGGCGGAATTCGCGCCGTTGCTGCGCGAATGTTTTGCCACGCCGGGCGTGCATGTGATCGACGTGCCCATCGACTATTCGGATAACGAGCGCGTGCTGAACCGCGAGATCAAGCGGCTTTCCGCGCAACTGTGAGCGGTGCGGGCTGCTTCGGCGCCGCGCTGTCGCTGTGACCTATCGGAAGGAGAATGCGTCATGCTGAACAAGACTTACCCGTACTACCTCGCGAACCAGGCCGTGGCGGCGAACACGGATCTCGAAGTCACCGACAAATTCAGCGGCGAGGTCGCAACGCGTGTCGCAATGGCCGACGCGGCCGCGATCGACAAGGCAATCGGCTTCGCCGTCGAAGCGATGCCCGCAATGCGTGCGTTTGCCCCGTTCAAGCGCCAGGCGGTGCTCGAGCATTGCGTGAAGCGCTTTCGTGAGCGTTACGACGAGCTGGCGCTCGCGCTGTGCATCGAGGCAGGCAAGCCGATCAACGACTCGAAGGGCGAAGTCACGCGCCTGATCGACACGTTCAAAGTGGCGGCCGAGGAAGCCGTGCGGATCGACGGCGAGATCGTCAATCTGCAGATCTCGCCGCGCGCCAACGGTTACCACGGCTATGTGAAGCGCGTACCCATCGGTCCGTGTTCGTTCATCTCGCCGTTCAATTTTCCGCTGAACCTGACCGCGCATAAGGTCGCGCCCGCAATTGCCGCAGGCCTGCCGTTCGTGCTGAAGCCGGCGA
The DNA here is from genome assembly GCF_000685095.1 of Paraburkholderia caledonica NBRC 102488. GTDB lineage: Bacteria > Pseudomonadota > Gammaproteobacteria > Burkholderiales > Burkholderiaceae > Paraburkholderia > Paraburkholderia caledonica. The sequence continues at coordinate 539,955 of NZ_BAYE01000001.1, read as the reverse complement.
GCCGCACGCCGGTCGGCGCGCTGATCATGGGCGAGATTCTCGCCGAGACCGACTTGCCGAAGGGCGCCTTTTCGATTCTTCCCGCGCATCGCGACGGCGCCGATCTCTTCACGACCGACGAACGCTTCAAGCTGCTGTCGTTCACGGGCTCACCGGCGGTGGGCTGGGAACTGAAGAAAAAGGCGGGCAAGAAGAAGGTAATTCTGGAGCTGGGCGGCAACGCGGCAGCGATTGTAGACGGCGATCAGGGCGGCAATCTCGACTATGTCGTTGACCGCCTCGCGTTCGGCGCGTTCTATCAGTCGGGGCAAAGCTGTATCGGCGTGCAGCGGATTCTCGTGCACGCAAGCATCTACGACGCGCTGCGCGAGAAGTTGATCGCCAAAACCAGGTCGCTCGTGATGGGCGACCCGAAGGACGAAAACACCTTCGTCGGGCCGATGATTTCCGAATCGGAATCGAAGCGGCTCGCCGGCTGGATGGAGAGCGCGGTGCAGGCGGGCGCGACGATCGTCGCGGGCGGCAAGGTGGACGGCGCAATGTTCGAGGCCACGCTGCTCGAAGGCGTTAAGCGCGACACCGACCTGTATCGCAAGGAAGCGTTCGGGCCGGTCGCCATTCTGGAGCGTTTCGACGATTTCGGCGCCGCGCTCGCGACCGTCAACGACAGCGACTTTGGCCTCCAGGCGGGCGTGTTTACCGATTCGCTCGCGCATGCGCATCGCGCGTGGGACGAACTCGAAGTGGGCGGCGTGGTGATCAACGACGTGCCGTCGTTTCGCGTCGATAACATGCCGTACGGCGGCGTGAAGGACTCGGGGCTCGGGCGCGAGGGCGTGCGCTATGCGATCGAAGACATGACCGAACTGCGTCTAATGGTGATGCGCGAGACCTGGTGAGGTGCGGGAGTCGGTGCGGCGGCGCAAAACCGCTTTTCCGCGCTGTCACGCGAGTGTCGTTTCAACGCACTACGCTCGCCGGGCGAGGCGTACGGCGGCGCGCGCCGCCGGGCTTTCGCCGCATAGGCAGAAAGCCGACGCCTGCGCCATGAGTGTTTTTGCTGAAGTGCTACAATACCGGCCTTTCCGGCGGGTGTTTCCGCCGGCCGGAGCCGGCCGCATCCTTTCCCGCAACGACGGGTCCCGTGCGGAACGCCGTGGCTCCGCCTTCATCCTGATGCCTTCTGCGGTTCCGACCGCTGCCGCGCGCACGCGCCAAGCGCATTTTTAGCGAAAGCCACCATGTCCGACACAGCCGTCACCCCCAGCACTGCGACCTTCGATCAATTCGGTCTCGCACCCGACATCCTGAAAGCGGTCAAAGAATCGGGCTACACCACGCCCACGCCGATTCAGGAGCAGGCCATTCCTGTCGTGCTGGCAGGCCGCGACGTCATGGGCGCCGCGCAAACCGGCACCGGCAAGACCGCAAGCTTCTCGCTGCCGATCATCCAGCGCCTGTTGCCGCAGGCCAGCACGAGCGCTTCGCCCGCCCGCCATCCGGTACGCGCGCTGATTCTCACGCCGACCCGCGAGCTGGCCGATCAGGTTGCGGCGAACGTTCAGTCGTATGCGAAGCACACGGCGCTGCGCAGCGCCGTTGTTTTCGGCGGTGTGGATATGAACCCGCAGTCGGAGCAGTTGCGCCGCGGCGTTGAAATTCTGATCGCGACGCCGGGCCGCCTGCTCGACCACGTGCAACAGAAAACCGCCAACTTGGGGCAGGTTCAAATCCTCGTGCTCGACGAAGCCGACCGGATGCTCGACATGGGCTTCCTGCCGGACTTGCAGCGCATTCTGAATCTGCTGCCGAAAGAGCGTCAGACGCTGCTGTTTTCGGCCACGTTTTCAGGCGAAATCAAGAAGCTGGCCGCCACGTATCTGCGCAATCCGCAGACTATCGAAGTGGCGCGCAGCAACTCGACCGCGACCAATGTCACGCAGATCGTCTATGAAGTGGCCGAAGGCGACAAAACCGGCGCGGTGGTTCAGTTGATCCGCGAGCGCGGCCTGAAGCAGGTAATCGTGTTCTGCAACAGCAAGATCGGCGCGAGCCGTCTTGCGCGCAGTCTGGAACGTGACGGCGTGGTCGCGACCGCGATTCACGGCGATCGCTCGCAAAACGAACGGATGCAGGCGCTCGACGCATTCAAGCGAGGCGAGATCGAGGCGCTGGTTGCCACCGACGTCGCCGCCCGCGGTCTGGATATCGCCGAACTGCCGGCTGTGATTAACTTCGATTTGCCTTTCAATGCCGAAGATTATGTGCACCGCATTGGCCGTACGGGGCGCGCGGGCGCTTCCGGCGACGCTTTGTCGCTGTGCAGCCCGAACGAGCGCAAGCAACTGGCGGATATCGAGAAACTGATCAAGCGTCCGCTGGAAGTTCTGCGTCTGACCGTCGACGCGCCGGTGCGTCATCATCACGAAGAGCGCGCACCGCGGCGTGAGCGCAGCGAGGGCCGTGACGAGCGGGGCGGTCGCCGGCGCTCGGGCGCGCCGTCGGGTTCGTTCGACCGGCCGCATCATCATCGCGCGCAGCCTGTGGACGACTTCTTCCTGAAGCCCTATGAACCGTCGCCTGCTTCGGTTCGCAAGGGCGAAGAGGCCGAGGCTGCCGGGTCGGCGCCGCAGAAGTCGTCTTCGAAGCAGCCGCTTGCGGCATTGCTGGGCGGCTTTGGCATGCCGCGCAAGTCGTCGTAAAAGAGCGCCACTGCCAGTTTCAGGTTTGGCGCTGTTGCGGCGCCGGGCGTTTGATGTAGATCGGCGGAAATAGCTTTGCAGCGCTCATGCGAATGGCGGCCTCAGGCCTTGCATGCAGCGCAGCGCCAGCTCATATCGCCGAGCACATGCGCTGTGACCAGGCAGCGGTCGCCGCGGTGTAGAAACCGTCCAGCGTTGTATTGGCTTTGACGCCTGCGTCACCATCCAGATCCAACCCCAGATGCCGCGCGGCAGCGTTCAGCGCTTCGAGCGGCTTATCGCAGTCGAGCGCGCTCGCTCCATTCTGTTTGCTGAGCTTTTCACCATACTGGTTTGTCACCACAGGCACGTGCAAGTACCGTGGCGTTGGCACGCCGAGGCATCGCTGCAAGTAAATCTGCCTCGCCGTTGAATCCATCAGATCTGCGCCCCGAACAATGTGCGTGATGCCCGCGTCGGCGTCGTCGACTACTACCGCCAGTTGATACGCCCACTGGTCGTCCGCCCGTCTCAGCACGAAATCGCCGACATCGGTGGCGAGATTCTGCGTCTGCTTGCCCTGCCAGCGATCTTCGACGGTAATCACGGCCGCGTCGTCGTCCGGCACGCGCAGCCGCCACGCGCGCGCCGGCTTGCCGTGCAGTCCGTTGCGACAAGTGCCCGGATAGGCGAGCGTGGTGTTACGCGTATGTGCGTGCAGCAGCGAGTCGGCGATTTCCTTGCGCGTGCAGCCGCACGGATAGACGAGGCCCGCTGCCTTCAACTGTTCGAAGGTCTGCTGATAACGCGCGATGCGCGTGCTTTGCCAGACGGGTGGCTCGTCGGCGTACATGCCGAAGCGTTCGAGCGTGGCGAGAATGTCTTGCGCGGCGCCCGGCACGGTGCGCGGTCCGTCGATATCTTCAATGCGAACCAGCCACGCGCCGTGATGCGCCCGGGCGTCGAGCCAGCTTGCGAGCGCACTCACCAGCGAGCCGAAATGCAGCGGGCCGGTAGGCGAGGGCGCGAAGCGTCCGCGATAGTTCATGAGTCGGCAAGCGCGGCCGTTCAGGCAGCGCGAGCCGCCTTGCTGTCCGGATGACATGCCGGACACGTCTTGCCAGGCACGTACATGGGCGACTTCTGCGCTTCGGGCGTAACCACCGCGCGGCAGCCGAAGCATTGCGCGGTCGCGGTGGGCTCGAGTTGCGGATTGAGCGCAGTGCGGTAGTCGAACACGAAGCAGTCGCCGTGATAATGCGCGCCGCCCACTTCTTCGAAATACTTGAGGATGCCGCCTTCGAGCTGATAAACGTGCTCGATACCTACTTCCTTCATGTGGATCGCGGCCTTCTCGCAGCGAATCCCGCCCGTGCAGAACGACACGACGGTCTTGCCTTCCAGGTCGGCGCGGTTCTGCTCGATGACTTGCGGAAACTCGCTGAATTTCGTGATGCGGTAGTCAAGGGCGTTGTCGAACGTGCCGACGTCTACTTCGAACGCGTTGCGCGTGTCGAGCATGACGACCGGGCGGCCCTCGTCGTCGTAGCCGCGGTCGAGCCAGGCTTTGAGCGTGGGCGCGTCGACGAACGGTGCGCGGCCCAATTCCGGCCGAATGGCCGGCTTTTTCATTGTGATGATTTCGCGCTTGAGCTTCACCAGCATGCGCGTGAACGGCTGCTTCTCCGACAGGCTTTCCTTGAATTGCAGAGTCGCGAACTTGCCCTCGAAGAGCGGATCGTGACGGACGTAGTGGATGAACGCGTCGGTGTTCTCGCGCGTGCCCGCGACGAACAGGTTGATGCCTTCCGGCGCCAGCAGAATGGTGCCGCGCAGGCCGAGCGCGTTGCAGCGCTCCGTGACGTGCGGGCGCCATGCGGCGGTGTCTTCGATGGTCGCGAAATGGTACGCGGCGAGATTGACGATACTCATGAATGTCCAGCGGTAATAAGTGGCGGCGTTGTGCGTGACGGGCGCGGTGGGCTGCTGCCGGATGGGCGCGTGCGGGGAGAGCCCGGGGCGTGAAGCCCGAAGCCCGAAGCCCGGTGCCCGGTGCCGCGGCCACGTCGAACGCGGCGAAACCCGTATTATCCCTCAAGCCGGCGCTTTCCCCGACTCGGCCGAATGGCCAGTCAGTTGCGTTAGCGCAAATGGCCTGCGAACTTGCGCGCATCGGGTCCGTGCAAGACTAGGGGGACCTCGCAAAAGTCCCGAAAGCGCCAATGCGCGGCGCTGTGAAGTCAGCGTCCTACGCCGGATGGCTAACGCGAGGTTTTGCGCTGAAATCTCCGGGAGGGTGGAGTTACAATGTCGCCCATGTCAGATCCCCGCTTCGTTCATCTCCGCGTCCACTCCGAATTCTCGATTGCCGACGGCATCGTGCGTCTTGACGACGTCGTCAAGGCGGCTGCCCAGGACGGTCAGGGCGCGCTCGCCCTTACCGATCTCGGCAACGCGTTCGGTCTCGTCCGTTTCTATAAGGAAGCGCGCGGCAAAGGGGTCAAACCCATTGCCGGTTGCGACGTCTGGATTACCAATCCGGACGACCGCGACAAGCCTTCGCGCCTGCTGCTGCTGGTTAAAGACCGTCGCGGCTACCTGAACCTGTGCGAGTTGCTGAGCAAGGCTTCCCTCACGAACCAGTATCGTGGTCGCGCGGAAGTCGAGGCTGGCTGGCTCGAATCGGGCCTGGGCGAGGGCTTGCTCGCATTGTCGGGGGCGCAGCAGGGTGACGTCGGACTCGCGCTTGCCGCAGGCAATCAGGAAGCGGCAAAGCGCAACGCGCTGCATTGGGCAAAGGTCTTTCCGGGCGGCTTCTACATCGAGTTGCAGCGTTGCGGTCAGCCGGGCGGCGAGCAGTATGTCCAGCAGGCGGTCGCGCTCGCAGCTTCGTTAAAGCTGCCGGTAGTCGCCACGCACCCCATGCAGTTCATGACGCCCGACGACTTCACCGCGCACGAAGCGCGCGTGTGCATTTCGGAAGGCGACATTCTCGCCAATCCGCGGCGCCAGAAGCGCTTCACGCCCGAGCAGTATTTCCGCACGCAAGAGGAGATGGCCGCGCTCTTCGCGGATATTCCGTCGGCGCTTGCCAATACGGTGGAAATCGCCAAGCGCTGTAATCTCACGCTAGAGCTGGGCAAGCCGAAACTGCCGCTCTTTCCGACGCCCGACGGCATGTCGCTCGACGACTACCTCGTGCATCTGTCGAAAGAAGGGCTGGAAAAGCGTCTCGAGCAGTTGTACCCGGACGAAGCGGAGCGCGCCGCGCAGCGTGAGACGTATTATCAGCGGCTCGAGTTCGAGTGCGGCACGATCATCAAGATGGGCTTTCCCGGCTACTTCCTGATCGTCGCGGACTTCATCAACTGGGCGAAGAACAATGGCGTGCCCGTGGGCCCCGGCCGCGGCTCGGGCGCGGGCTCGCTCGTCGCCTATGCGCTCGGCGTGACCGACCTCGATCCGCTGCGCTATAACCTGCTGTTCGAGCGTTTCCTGAACCCGGAACGCGTGTCGATGCCCGACTTCGACATCGACTTCTGCCAGCACGGCCGCGACCGCGTGATCCAGTACGTGAAGGAGAAATACGGCGCAGACGCCGTGTCGCAAATCGCGACGTTCGGCACGATGGCCGCGAAGGCGGCGGTGCGCGATATCGGCCGCGTGCTCGATCTCGGCTACATGTTCACAGACGGCATCGCAAAGCTTATTCCGTTCAAGCCGGGCAAGCACGTCACGATTGCCGACGCGATGAAGGAAGAGCCGCTTCTGCAGGAGCGCTTCGACAACGAAGACGAAGTACATCAGCTGCTCGAACTCGCGCAACGTGTGGAAGGCCTCACGCGCAACGTCGGCATGCACGCGGGCGGCGTGCTGATCGCGCCCGGCAAGCTGACCGATTTCTGCCCGCTCTACACGCAGGGTGATGAAAGCGGCGTCGTGAGCCAGTACGACAAGGACGACGTCGAAGCGGTCGGCCTCGTAAAGTTCGACTTTCTGGGTCTCACCACACTGACCATTCTGGATTGGGCCGAGCGTTATATCCGCCGTCTCGATCCGTCAAAGAAAGACTGGTCGCTCGGGCAAGTGCCGCTCGACGACCCTGCGTCGTTCTCGATCCTGAAGAAAGCGAATACGGTTGCCGTGTTCCAGCTGGAAAGCCGCGGCATGCAGGGCATGCTGAAAGACGCGCAGCCTGACCGCTTCGAGGACATCATCGCGCTCGTCGCGTTGTACCGTCCGGGCCCAATGGACTTGATCCCGAGCTTCTGCGCGCGTAAGCATGGCCGCGAAGTGGTCGAGTATCCTGACCCGCGCGTCGAACCTGTTCTGAAAGAGACTTACGGCATCATGGTCTACCAGGAGCAGGTGATGCAGATGGCGCAGATCATCGGCGGCTACTCGCTCGGCGGCGCCGACTTGCTGCGTCGCGCGATGGGTAAGAAGAAGGCCGAGGAAATGGCCCAGCATCGCGAGCTGTTCCGCCAGGGCGCCGCGAAGAACGGGCTGACCGGAGAGAAGGCCGACGAAATCTTCGACTTGATGGAGAAGTTCGCGGGTTACGGCTTCAACAAGTCGCACGCGGCTGCGTATGCGCTCCTCGCCTATTACACCGCGTGGCTGAAGGCGCACCATCCGGCGGAATTCATGGCGGCGAATATGTCGCTCGCCATGGACGACACGGACAAGGTCAAGATCCTGTTCGAAGACTGTCTCGCCAACAAGATGACCGTGCTGCCGCCGGACATCAATCTGTCGGCGTATCGTTTCGAGCCGGTCGCGGAAGTCGACGGCAAGCGCTCAAAGACCATCCGCTATGGTCTCGGCGCGATCAAGGGCAGCGGCCAGAATGCGATCGAGGAAATCCTGCGCGCGCGCGAAGACGGTCCGTTTATCGACATCTTCGATTTTTGCAACCGGATCGACCGCCGTGTCGTGAATCGCCGCACAGTTGAAGCGCTGATTCGCGCAGGCGCGTTCGACACCTTGCATCCGAATCGCGCCCAGCTGATCGCGTCGGTTTCGCTCGCCATGGAAGCCGCCGAGCAGGCGAGCGCGAATGCGCTGCAAGCGGGACTGTTCGACATGGGCGACGCGCCGTCGCAGGGCCACGAACTGGTGGACGAACCCGAGTGGCCCGAAAAGAAAAAGTTGCAGGAAGAGAAGGCCGCGCTCGGCTTCTACCTGTCGGGGCATCTGTTCGATGCGTACAAGACCGAAGTGCGCCGCTTCGTGCGCCAGAAAATCGGCGAGTTGAAGGAAGGGCGCGACAAGCTGGTCGCCGGCATCATCGCGTCGCTTCGCACGCAGATGACCCAGCGCGGCAAGATGCTGATTGCGCTACTCGATGACGGCACCGGTCAATGCGAAGTGACGGTCTTCAACGAGACCTTCGAAGCGAACAAGCAACTGTTCAAGGAAGACGAGTTGCTGGTCGTGCAGGGCCAGGCGCGCAACGACGCGTTCACAGGCGGTATCCGATTCACGGTCGACACGGTCATGGATCTGGGCCGCGCGCGTTGCCGCTATGCCGAGGCCGTGAAAGTGCAGATGAACGGCAACGCTGACGCATTGGCGTTGCGGCGCGTGCTCGAGGCACATAGCGCGGGTAAAGATGAGCCGCAGGCAGTGCCGGCGCCGGCGGCTTCATCGCGCGGCGGCAATGGCGGTGGACGAAACGGGGGCGGCGGATTTGGTGGCGGCTACGGCGGCGACAATGGGCGGCAACGTCAGCCCGTCCAGATCCCGAACGGCCTCGCCGTTCAGGTGGTATACCGTAGCGAGAACGCAGAGGGCGAAATGCGTCTTGGCGACGCCTGGCGCGTGAAGCCCACCGACGAACTGCTTGCCGACCTGCGCGGCCAGTTCGCCGGCAGCGCGATCGAGATTGTGTATTGATGGGAGCACCGCCGCTGGCGCTGATGCGGGCGCCGCTGCGGCCACCCTGCGGGCGCTACTGCGAGCGCCGCTCTTCTTCAAGCCTCGCGAGTTTGAGGAAGCGGTAGTACACCGTCTCCGCGTTGAACACGGCGATCATGAAGCCGGCGCGGCCGTCCAGAAAACCGCGGCGCAACAGGTAGGTTCGCACGAACGCCCAGGCGCCGCGGCCAAGCGCCTTGCCGAAGCTGCCGCGTTGACCCGCGGCGTGACGCTGCAGCGCGCCGGCGGTCGAATAGGCGTCGAGCTTGCGTAATACGCCCTCGAAGTTTTCGTACGAGTAGTGCATCAGCTTGCCGGCGAGGCGTTGCGCCGGTGTATCGAACACCAGACGTTCGTGAACCAGATCGTCGGAAAAACGCGCGGCGCCGCGTTTAAACAGTCGTGGAATCCAGTCCGGATACCAGCCGCTGTGGCGAATCCAGTGCCCGCAAAAACTCGACAGTCGGTCCACTGCATAAACGTCGGCGGTGGGTGCTGCGAGCGCTGCACGGATAGCGGCCGCGAGTTCCGGCGAAACGATTTCGTCGGCGTCGAGCGAGAAAATCCATGTGGTGGTGAGCGCGTCCACCGCGCGGTTCTTTTGCGGGCCGAACCCTGGCCAGTCGGTTTGTTCGATCACCTGGGCGCCGTGTGCCCGCGCGATTTCAGCTGTGCCGTCCGTGCTGCCGCCGTCGATCACGACGATCTGATCGGCAAAGGCCACGGACTGCAGACATTCGGCCAGCCGCGCCGCCGCGTTTCTAGTGATGATGGCGACGCCGAGGGTGGTTTCTTGCATACCTGAATTGCCTGATCGCGGAATGGACTGGAGGCGGAATGGCCGGACGGATCACGCAAATGCGCGCGATGCAGTGCAACGGGTCGCGGAAGTATACACAGCCTGTCCGATCCTTCGCTAACCGGGATCGTCGCGTCAAAACGTCAGCCGGCCGTCAACTTCAACCGTTTACAATGCTCCTTTTCGATCTTCGCGCGGCGGGCGGCCCGTTGCCGGCGCGAATCTCGTACCGCATTCCCAGAGGATTCCTTGAGCGCGAAGCCAACGTTAAGCAAACCCATCGGTGAAGGCGAGGCGTCGTCCCCCGCCGTCGTTTTCCGCCGCCTGTGGCCGTTCATCAAGCCGCTCCTGTGGGTGATCGTCGGGGCGATCGTCGCAATGGCGGTGAGCGCCGGCACCGACGCGGCCATCCCCGCGTTGCTCAAGCCGCTGCTCGACAAAGGCTTTGGCGCGCATGCGAGCGACAACGCGAAATGGTTCGTGCCGGCCGCTGTGATCGGCCTCGCGCTGATCCGGGGTGTATCGCAATATGCGTCCGGCTACCTGCTTGCGTACGTATCCAACAGGATCCTGCTCGAACTGCGCTTGAGAATGTTCGACCGCATGATTCATACGAGCGTCGCGTTTTTTCAGCGCGAAACCGCGAGCACGGTAATCAACGCGATCGTCTTCGAGGTCAATCAGATTCTCAACGTGCTGTTGGGCGTGATGGTGACGTTGGTACGCGACTCGCTCACTGTGATCTTCCTGCTCGGCTATCTGTTCTATCTGAACTGGCGTCTGACGCTGATCGTGGCGGTACTGCTGCCGGGCATCGGCTGGCTGGTCGGCAAGATCAACCGCCGGCTGCGGCGTCTGAACCGCGAGCATCAACTGCTCACGAACGAGCTGTCTTATATCGTCGAGGAGACGGTGGGCGGCTACAAGGTCGTCAAGGTTCATAACGGCGAAAAGTATGAAATGGACCGCTTTACGTCCATGAGCAAGCGCCTGCGCGGCTATGCAATGCGCATGACCGTGTCGGGCGGCCTTGCTCAACCGCTGACACAGTTCCTCGCGTCGATCGCGCTCGCCGTCGTGATTACGATCGCGGTGGTGCAGTCGTCGTCGGATCAGACCACGGTCGGCGGCTTTGTCGCATTCGTCACGTCCATGCTGCTGATCATCTCGCCGCTCAAGCACCTGATGGACGTGAACCAGCCGCTGCAGCGCGGCATGACGGCGGCCGAGCTGATCTTCGGTCTGATCGACGAGCCCGCGGAGCCCGCGGGCGGCGGCAGACCGCTCGAACGCGCGCGCGGCGAAGTCGAGTTTCGCAACGTCTCGTTCATGTACAGCACCAACGCCACGCATAACCGCCACACGCTCGACCATGTGTCATTCAAGGTTGCGCCGGGCGAGATGGTGGCGCTCGCGGGCCCGTCGGGCAGCGGCAAGACTACATTGGTGAATCTGCTGCCGCGCTTTTTCGATCCGACCGGCGGCGAGATTCTGGTCGACGGAGTTGCGATTGGTGACTATGACCTTCACGCGCTGCGCAGCCAGATCGCGATGGTTAGCCAGGACGTCGTGCTCTTCAACGACACCGTGGCCAACAACGTCGCCTACGGCCAGAGCGCGGATCGGGACAAGGTCAACGCGGCGCTCCGGGCGGCCAATTTGTGGGACACGGTCGAGGCTATGCCCAACGGCATAGACACGCTCGTGGGCGACAACGGCATGATGCTGTCCGGCGGCCAGCGGCAACGTCTCGCAATTGCACGGGCCATCTACAAGGACGCGCCCATTCTGATTCTCGACGAAGCAACCTCAGCGCTGGATTCCGAGTCCGAGCGCCACGTGCAGGCCGCTCTTGAAACGCTCATGAAAGGCCGCACGACGCTCGTCATTGCACACCGTCTGTCGACCATCGAGCGCGCTAACCGGATTCTTGTGATGGAGGCGGGGCGAATCGCCGAAAGCGGCAGCCACCGCGAGTTGCTCGCGCAAAACGGACTGTATGCACATCTGCATCGCATCCAGTTTCAGCAGAGCGCGGCGTGACGCGCACGGCGTCAGCCCTCAGCGGTCTTGTCTGCCACGATTCGGGTCCGCCACCAGGCGGTCCGTTTGGCCGGACGGCGCCCCTTCTCCGATAACGTTTGACGAGGCGCTCGCGCGCGCTGACTGAATGATGAAACTTGGACTTTCCAGCAACGCATTGCAGCACAGCGGCGGCCTGGAACGCTATGCGATGGATCTCGTGCGCGGCTTCGCGGCACGCGGCGTCGAGCTTGCATTTTTTGCGCGCCGTTTCGATACGTCTCTGCCCGAAAGCGGCATGGTCGAACGGCACCGCATCAACGTGTCGTTCCTGCCGGGCAAACTGCGCGACCGCTGGTTTTCATGGCGTTTGCGCTCGGCGCGCCGAGCGGCGCACGTCGACTTGCTGATTGGTTGCAACCGCGTTGACTCGTCCGATATCGCCATCTGCGGCGGTACGCATCTTGGTTTTCTTCAGGCGACGGGGCGCGCGCAGAAGCGCTCGGACCGTTGGCAAGTTGAACTCGAACGGCGCCAATACGCGCGCTCCAAAGTCGTCGTCGCCCATTCGCAACTCATGCATGACGAATTGCGGCGACTGTACGGGATCGACGAAGCAAAAATCCGTGTGTTGTATCCGCCCGTCGACGGAACCCGTTTCAAGCCGACCGATGCCGCCACTCGCGCCGCCCTGCGGCGTAAATACGGCTTTGCGGATGACGAGATCGTTCTGCTGTTTCCGTCCAGCAGTCACGAGCGCAAGGGGTTGCCGCTCATCGAAGCGGCGTTGCAGGACACGTCACTGCCCATCGTGGTGGCCGTAGCGGGGCGCCCGCCCGCGCGTACATCGGAGCGGCTGCGCTACATCGGGTACGTCAAGGAACTCGCGGAGTGTTATCAGGCCGCCGATTTCACTATCCTTGCATCGACGTACGAGCCCTTCGGCCTCGTCGGCATCGAATCGGTGATGTGCGGCACGCCGGTGATTTTCCCGTCGAACATCGGTTGCTGCGACGCTATCGCCTCACATGCAAAGTTTGTCTTCAAGCCGGGCGACGTGGCCGACCTGCGGGCAACGCTGGCGCGAGCGGCCGCGGTACATCGCGACCACGCGCGCCTCGCGCCGCCCGAACTCACCGACGCCGCCGCGGTGCGCTATGACCCGAGCGTGGCCGCTCACGTCGATGCGTTGCTGAGCCTGGCGAAGCAGATCGCACCCGCCTCGTAAGTCTCGCCACTCTCTGCGGGACGGCGCGCGCGGGCCGCCAGGCACGGTCTCGCATCGTTTCGCGCGAGGGCCACATGTTATAATTTTGCGATATCGACGCTTGAAATTAACGCTTGAATTTGGCTTGATCTCATTCGAGCCGAACACCCCCTTTACTTCACCGGGCTTCAATGCCCGCGAGGACAGGCGGCGGGCCAGCAGCGCCGTCGCCGGAGCGCGCCTACGCGTCACGACGGGGCCGCAGCCGCCGCACTGGATCTGTCGAAAAGAATACGCTGGAGATTGTGCATGGCGAACGCGACCTCGCGCCGGGTATCGGCGTACAGCAAGATCGCGGCGGAACGAAACGCGCCGATGAGCCTATGAGTCGGCTTGCCGGGCGTCTTCTTACCTTCAGGTCGGCTATTCCGCGACTGCTCGCCAAGCCTTTGCGCCGCGAGCCGCAGAGCACGCGCCGTATCCTGATCGCGCATCATCTTTTGCTTGGCGATACGTTGCTGCTCACGCCGCTGCTCGCCAAGTTGCGTGCGCAATATCCGCAAGCGGACATTTTTCTGGCCTGCCCTAAAGCCATCGTGCCGCTATATGCGGGGCGGCCTTTCGGCGTGAACGCGTTGCCGTTCGATCCGCGCGATCCAGCATCCGTGCGAAACATTTTGCTTTCCGGACCTTACGACCTTGGCCTCGTGCTCGGCGATAACCGCTATAGCTGGCTCGCGCTCGCGGCCGGCTGCCGGTGGATCGTCGGTCACGCCGGCGACAAGCCCGCGTGGAAGAACTGGCCGCTCGACCGGAGCGTGCCATATCCCAATGCGCCCGAGGCGTGGGCCGACCTCGCCGCGCAACTGATAGAAGGGCCGCCTCCGCGCGCTTACCGTCCCTCCGATTGGCCGGCGCCGCCGCATCGCGCGTTGCCGGAGCCGGCGCAGTTCACAAAACGTTATGTGGTGCTTCATCCGGGCGCGAGTGCGAGCGTCAAGCGCTGGCCGAATGCACGCTGGCTCGAGCTGGCGCGGCGAGTCGAAGCACTGGGTTACGTGCCGGTGTGGACCGGCGGTCCGGGCGAAGCGGATCTGATCCGCGCGATCGACCCGCAAGCGCGTCATCCGAATCTGGCGGCTCAGCTCGGTCTCGGCGAGTTGTGGCATCTGTTTGCCGGCGCGCAGGCCGTGGTTTGTCCCGATACCGGCGTCGCCCATCTTGGGCGCCTGATAGGGGTGCCTACGCTTGCGCTTTTCGGTCCGGGCAACGCGCAGATTCATGGCGCGGGACGCTACTGGCGCGAGGTGCCGTTCGTGCCGATCACCGTCGCCGACATGCCGTGTCGCGATCAGCCTTTTCTCTTCCGCCGCGAGGTAGCATGGGTGCGGCGCTGCGATCGCAACGAGACGACCTGCGTCGCGTGGCGCGGCGACCACGCCGAGTGCATGGGCCAACTCACGGTCGAGTCGGTATTCAATGTTTTGCAAAATATCCTGGTGAAAGCGTAATGACTCACACGGCTGCGCGAGTGGAGCGCCTGTTCTGGGTTGCCTGTCCGGTCCTGCTGTTCGTGGTGATGTTCGGCCACATGACGGCGATCGTCTTCAACGCGCTCGCGTTGCTTGCGCTCGGTGTCGCGGCGGCTGCCTTTTCGGCGAATCGTCCGCCGCTCGTGCGTTGGCCGCTGCTGCTGCCCGCCGCCGCGTGGGCCGGGTGGGGACTTGCTTCGGTGGCGTGGTCTCCGTACCCAATGGTCAGCCTGCACGCGTGGTGCGACGAGGTGCTCTATCCGCTGGTGTCGTTCTGGGGCTTCTGGTTGTTCGGAAGCCAACTGCGGCGACCCGAGCCCGTGGTTGCCGTGAACTGGCTTGCGTGTCTTGCGCTCGCCACGATCAGCGCGCTCAACTGGGGGCATCTGCAACCGCCTACGGCCAATACCTTCCCGTTGCATTTTTATAATCGCGTCGGTCATACCAGCACGCTCGCAGTGTTCTCGATGGCGCTCTTTGCCGGCTTCCTGTTGCGTCCGCGCTGGCGCGTGGTCGGCGCGAGCGGCATTGTGCTGTGCCTCTTTATCGGGCTCGCGACGCTCAACCGGTTTTTCTGGCCGGCCGCCGCTGTAACGCTTCTCGTCGCGCTTTATCCGCTGTATCGGCGCCGCCTCATGCTCGCGGTGCTGGCCATTGCCGTGGTGGGTGCAGCCGGCGTCGGCACGCTCGAGCTCAGTTCCCGTTTGCGCACGAGCGGTGCCGCGCCCGAGGTTACACAGGCGCGCGACGTCGTGATCGACGGTCATCAGGTCTACGTGCCGGGCTCGCTGTCGGCCATCGGCGATACGGTATCGGCCGATACGCGCCCGAAGTTGTGGGCGTTCTATGTCCGCCAGGCCGAGCATCACGCCTGGGCCGGCATAGGTTTCGGCAAGCCATTGCCGGGCATCGTCTATCGCAATGCGATGCCGCCTGCGTTGCTGGCGGCAGAACCGCAAGCGCTGACGCATGCGCACAACCTGTTCATCAACACGTGGCTGCAGACCGGCTTCATTGGCGTCGTGCTGCAGACGGCGCTGTTGCTGAGCCTGGTTGCGCGATTCTGGCGGTATCAGCGAGTCGAACCGTGGTTATGCGCCGCAGGCGTGGCGTTGGTAGCCGGCATGATCGCGAAAAACATGACCGATGATTTCATGTGGCAGACGACCATGCTGGCGTTCTGGTCATTCGCGGGTCTCCTGCTGGGGTATGCGGAGCACGGCAGAGCTTCGGCTGGATCTTCGCAAAGCGTTGAGCGCACCATGTCCAAGGCCGCGCGGGTCGAACCGCTACGCGAATCGCAGACCGTCAAGCCGGATGAAAAAGGCCGGTGATGAGCGAGACATTAAAGGCCGCAGAGACCGACCGAGCCCCGCTGCGCATTCTGTTCCACATCAACGACTTCGGTAAGGGCGGCACCGAGACGGCGCTGCTGTCGTGGCTCAAGACACTGGACCGCCGGCTGTTCGCGCCGAGCCTCTCGGTGGCCTATCCGACCGACGACCTGGCGTTCTGGCGCGCGCATTCAATTCCGGACGACGTCGATGTCCATGTGCTCGCTTCATCGGAATGGATGGTCGCGCTGCATCAGAAAGCGCGCCAACGCAAACTCGGCCTCGGCGCAAAGCTGTTGCACAAGGTGCTGACCTACGGCGCGATCCGGCCGCTGGCCGCGCGGCGGATGCGAGGCCTCGCGAGCCAGCATGACCTCGTTTGCGACTTCGATTTTTCGCTGCGTCATCTGGCAGGCAGTTGCGGCGTGCCGTGGATTGGCGTGAGTCACTTCAGCCTCGCCGCGCGGCTTGGCAACAAGAGCGAGCGTTATGTCGCCCGCCGCGTCCGGCATTTCTCACGTTACTCCGCAGTAGCCGTGCTGACGCCGGCCATGCTGCGCGAAGCGCGCGAGCTTTTCGCGACAAGTCATGTGGACGTTACCGAGTTGCCGAACGTGATCGACATCGAGGCGTTGCGGCGCGCGGCGTCCGGGCAGATCGAACGTCCGGCGGACTCGTTCATTGTGTCGGTGGCGCGGCTGGACGAAGGTCAGAAGGACCACAAGACGCTGCTGCGAGCCTACGCCCAGTTACGCGAGCGTGGCCGCTGCAACGCGGCGCTGGTGCTGATCGGCGAGGGCCGGGACCGAGGCGAGCTGGAGCAACTCGCGCACGAACTGGGGATCGCCCCGTCCGTGCATTTCCTGGGCTTCTGCGCGAACCCATCGCCCTATATCAGGCAGGCGGAGCTGCTAGTGCTGAGCAGCCGCTATGAGGGCTTCGGCATGGTGCTTGGCGAGGCCATGGCGCTCGGCACGCCGGTTCTATCGACGGATTGCCCGACCGGCCCGCGCGATCTGCTGGAGGGCGGCAAAGCCGGCCTGCTAGTACCGCCGGGCGATGTCGACGCGATGGCGCTGGCCATGGAACGTCTTCTCACCGAGACCGAACTGCGCCGTAGCCTCGTGCAGGCAGCTTCACAAAAGGTCGCCAGTTTTGCGCCCGCAAGCGCGAACCAGCGGATGCTCGCACTGGCCTCGAGGCTGTTGAAGGAGAAGGCGGCGACGCCTCGGTGAGGCGGGACTTCGATCGCGTGGCGGTTGCATCAATCGCTGAACGCTGGTCCTCCGGCGTCGCTCGCCGAGATCACCAGCATGTCGGGCGACCTGCCAGATAGAGATAGAATGGTGCGCTTTGCCCGTACTCGACTCTGCCCATGTGGTTCAAAAACCTTCAGCTTCACCGCCTTCCCGCGCCGTGGTCCGTTACTCCCGAACAGATGCAGAAGTGGCTCGCTCCGCATCCTTTCGCGCCCGGCAATAGTGTCGAAATGCAAAGCCATGGCTGGGCGTCTCCTCGCGACAACGATTCGCTCGTGTATGCGCTCAACGGGCAATTGCTGCTCACGTTTCGCACCGAAAAGAAACTGCTGCCGGCTTCGGTCGTCACGCAATTCACGAAGGCGCGCGCCGCTGAACTCGAAGACCAGCAGGGCTTCAAACCAGGCCGCAAACAGATGCGCGAACTCAAGGAGCAGATCACCGACGAACTGTTGCCGCGCGCTTTCAGCATCCGGCGTGATACGCGCGTGTGGATCGATTGCCGCAACGGCTGGCTGGTCATCGACGCCGCGTCGCAAGCGGTCGCCGACGAAGTGCGCGGGTTGCTGGTGAAGTCGATCGATCAGTTGCCGCTTGGTACCGTGCGCGTTACACAATCGCCGGTTGCGGCCATGACGGGTTGGTTGCTCTCGGGCGAGGGGCCCGCTGGTTTCACGCTCGATCAGGACACCGAGTTGCGCTCACCGGCGGAAGGCAACGCGACCGTGCGTTACGTGGGACATACTTTGGACGCCGACGATATGCGCCGTCATATCGAGGCCGGCAAGCAATGCATGCGACTTGCGATGACGTGGAACGATCGGGTGTCGTTCGTACTGACGCCTTCGCTGACGATCAAGCGCATTGCGCCGCTCGACGTGCTGAAGGAAGCCAGCGATCCGACCGCGCAGAACGACGACGAACGCTTCGACTCGGATTTCACGCTGATGACTGCGGAACTCGATCGCATGCTGCGTGACCTGCTCGACGCGTTGGGCGGAGAGCAGATTGACGCGGTGCTGCAGGCCGCGGCGGCTTGAGAGGGCGGTGCGTTCGGGGAGGCTTGTTTTGCGCTTACACCAGGCTTGGGTTCCTGGAGACGGAAAGTCCGCTCGATTCCGCAGTCGGGGGAGGGCAGCGGTTACGATGCACAGGCTCGCTCAGGGAGCCGTGACCCGGTTCAGCGTAACGGCGAAAACAACTACCGTATCAATGAGTTGAGGAAGTTGTGGGGTGGTTATGCACAGACTACTGAACAGAATCTGTGGGTAACTTCACCCCGCCGCTCCCCTCCAGGCATTCCGCCCCGACAATTACTTCATCGCCGCCATGGCCTGCTGGATCTCTTCGGTGCTGAGATCGCGCTTATGAGTCGCCAACGACCAGCTATGTCCGAACGGGTCTTTCAGCTGGCCGTAGCGGTCGCCCCAGAACATGTCGGCGACAGCCATCTTGACGGTCGCGCCCGCATCGACGGCTTGCTGGAAACTGGCGTCCACGTCTTCGACGTAGTGGTGGATCGTCACCGGTGTGCCTTGAAGGTGGTTCGGTCCGAACGCCTGGTGTTCGGGCCATTCGTCGGTGAGCATCAGCATCGAATCGCCGATTTTCAGGCACGCGTGCATCACCTTGCCGCCCGGTCCCGGCAGCCGGAACTGTTCGACGGCGTTGAAGGCTTTCGTGTAGAACGCGATGGCTTCGGCTGCGTTTGCGCAGATCAGGTACGGCGTGAGCGAGTGCATCCCTTCCGGGATCGGTTTGACAGCAGGGCTGCTCATGACGGCGACTCCTTGAAGTAACAGGTTCGTGGATTGAAAGTCCGACTGTTTCAGCCAGGCTCCCAACGTTACGACGAGTACGTCACCGCCGGATCGACACTCCGTAAAAAATATTTTCGAGCACGAACGTGCGCGTAACCGGCCGACGTTGCAAGGCCTGAAAGTCGCTTGTCAGCCGTTAGCCGTTAGCCGTCAGCCCTCAGCCCTCAGCCCTCAGCCCTCAGCCCGCCGGATTATCTTCATCCGCAGGCGCCGGTGGCGCCGCAGCGGGGTCTGGCGAAGGCGCCGCGGTCCCGTCGGGCGCGCCGACTATGCTGATCTGAAATGTCGGCGTAGCCGCAAGCGACTGCAGTGTGGAATCTTCGGGAATGTGCTCGAAAAGCGGCAGGATGACGGAGCCGCCAATCACCGCGCGCCGGCTATTGTCAGCGGGGCGCAGCCCCCACACGTCCTGATAGACGACCGGCACCGCGACGCCCTTGCGAGTCGTATTGCCTATGTAAAGCATCACATGCCCGCCGATATAAATCAGCGTGCGTAACGGCACTCCATGTTCCGTCAGATAGTCGAGGCGTTGTCGAGGCGTCGAACCGGACAGATCGATCATGCGCCCGGCGCTCATCTGCGTGGACGAATGGCGCGGCAACCACACGCCGAAGGCCGCAAAGATGCTTTGCAATTCCGAAGAGCAGTCGTTATAGAGGCTGCTGTTGCCCCACCCGTAAGGCCGGCCAATCAGCGCTTTCATCAGCGTCGCGAGATGGCGCGGCGTGGCGGCGAGCGGCATCGGTGCAATTTGTTCGTCGCCAAGTTCGGCCGTGCGAACGAGCGCGTCGCCTTCTGCGTCGCGTGCGGGCACGAGGACTTCACGCGGAGCCGGCGTCCTGGCGACCGCGCCACGTTCGCTAGCGGCGATGCCGGCATTCGCGCCCACGCTCGAGTCATTGGCAGCGCCAGCACCGCTAGCGCCACCGTCAGCCGCCGCACGCGTCTTGACGCCGCTTCCCGCGTTGACCGATGAGCGCGCGATCATTGGCAACAGCGTGCCGGCAGGCGCGTCGAAGCGGAAGACACCGCGGCCATCGCGCACCGGCGCGGAAGCAGAGATCACGGCGCCGAGCGATTTGGCCGTCGCTGCGCGCCAAGTATCGACGAATCGCTCGCTCGCCATGCCCACACCGTCGCTGCGCACCCAGCCCTGCACATCCGGCGTTTGCACATAACGCCATGCGCCGTCGACGCTCGTACCCAGCACATACAGCGGCGTGCCCGGCCGCACCGCGGAGATCTGCAGGTTGTCGAAGGGATAGCCTTCGCCAGCCAGACGGTGGCTATAGAACGACGGGTCGGAGGTCGGCAACTCGCGCACCATGAGGTTGGTCGTCGCGATTGCCCGCCGTGTGGGCTGGTAGACCGGCGCCTCGGTGAACTGCGCGACGTTCATGTTGCGCGCGATGGCGTCGATCCACGCCTTGTCGTGCGGGCGGAAGTTCTCGCCATAACCGACAGCCGCGCCACTCTTGCCGCTATTGTCGAAGCTGGCAATGCGGCGCTGCTGCAGCGCGACAATATCCGCGCCTTGCTGGCGATAGACGCGCATGGCGACGTACGCGGAATTCCACGGCGACGGCGCATTCGTGCCGGTGCCGAAGTAGCGTGCATAAAGCGCCCGGAAGTGCGCCTGCTGGTCGGCGGCACTCAGGAACGCCTGGTCGTAACCGGGGCTCGCTGGATCGAGCCAGTGATCGACGTTCTGATCGTAGGCGCCGAGCGGGAAAAGCGTGATCGTATCGGCGATAACGTGCGCGTCGCGTGTCTGCGACGGATTGCTACACGCTGCGAGCCCCGCAAGCGACGCGAAAGCCACGGAAAGGGCGACGGCGCGCGCGGCGTTCGGCCAGGAGCGAGCGATGCGGAAAGGGACGGCTACAGGCATGAGTTCGGCGAAGTAAGTCCAAGGGCACGATGATACGGTGTCGTGCGTTCCATTACACTTGATCGATTCGCAAACGAACGCATTCAACGCCTCGTGCGTTGAACCACAGGAGCAAGATATGCAAACGAGCGCACGCAATCAGTTTGCCGGCGAAGTCACGAAAGTCACGCACGGCGCCGTCAACGACGAAGTCACGCTGCGCACCGCGGACGGACTGGAAATCGTCGCGATCATTACACACGGCAGTGCAACTTCGCTTGGTCTCGCCGCAGGCAAGAAAGCCTTCGCGCTGGTGAAGGCGTCTTCGATTATCGTGATGGTCGACGTAGCGAAGAATCAGGTGTCGGCGCGCAACTGCATCGCGGGTACCGTGACGGCAGTAACGAAGGGCGCGGTCAATTCGGAAGTGATCATTGGCGCGGGCGGCGCGCAGATCGCTGCGGTCGTGACCAACGAAAGTGCCGAGCGCCTGGGCCTCGCGGCAGGCAATGCGGCAACGGCGATCTTCAAGGCATCGAGCGTGATCATCGGCGTGCAGTCGTAGTGGCCGCACTCCAGTGAACCAGGAAGCCGCTTGCTTTACACTGGGCCGACTGGTTTCCTCATTTTCCGCTTTCATCACGGACCCGTCATGTTCGAAGTTTCCTCCGCCTCGCAATTGCCCAAGGCCGCGCATTATGAAGAACTCGTCGCGCAGGCGCGCGCGCTCCTCGCCGACGAAACCGACTGGATCGCCAACGCCGCGAATTTCTCGTCGTTCGTATTTCATTCGCTGAGCGGTCTGAACTGGGCCGGATTCTACTTTTTCGACGGCCGCGAACTCGTGGTCGGCCCATTCCAGGGCAAGCCGGCGTGCGTGCGCATTGCGCTCGGCAAAGGCGTCTGCGGCACGGCTGCGCAAACGCGTGAGACGCAGGTTGTGCGCGACGTCCACGAATTCCCCGGCCATATCGCCTGCGATTCCGCGTCGCAATCGGAAATCGTCGTGCCGCTCGTCGCACCGGACGGCACACTGATCGGCGTATGGGACGTAGATAGCCCGCTCGTCGCGCGCTTCGACCAAGACGACGCAAAGGGCATGCAAGCGCTCTGTGCGGTGTTTATCGAATCAGCGCTGCCGCGCGCGCCGTAGTCGCCGCACGCGGTCTCAGCCATCGTCAGAAAAATACAAGGCTCGCGCGATGCAAGACCCGTCTCATCCCACAGTGCATGCACGCGACGCCGCTCTCGCAGCGGCGCCGTTCGGCATGTTCATTTGCAATGCGCGCGGCACGTTCGAGCACGTCAACGCGGCATTCGAAAAACTGACGGGAATGACCGCCAATGAACTGGTCGGCCGGCGCAGCTTCGAATCGCTGCACGATCCGGCAGAGCTTGCGAGACGCCGCGGTGAATTGCCGATATTGGCCGCGATAGGCGCCCGCTACGAGAGTGAGTGGACTTATCTGCGACGCAGCGGCACGCCGGTACGCGTGGTGCTCGCGCTGTCTCCGCTCTCCGGTGAAGCGGGGTGTCATGCCAGCGAGGCGCGTTACGTCGGCGTTGTCGTCGACATGACGCGCTATGCGCAATCGGACGCGCGCCTCTGGTATGTCTCGCATCACGACGGCGTGACGCGCCTGCCCAATGAGACGCTTTTCACCGAGCGCCTCCAGTTGACGATCGTACGCTGCGAACGCCATGCGAGCGGCTTTACCGTGCTGATCGCCGAGCTCGATCATTTGCGCAAACTCCGCGACGCACTCGGTTTGCACGCGGCCGAACTTGTGTTGCAGATCGTCGGCGAGCGGTTGCGCGGCCTCTTTCCGAACGACGGCACGATCGCCTCGATCGGCGGCACGCAGTTCGCATTGCTGATCAACGAGACCGGCTCAGCCGCCGATGCGTTCGCCGCCGAGGCGCTCAGCCGCATTGCCGAACCGATCGACTACGGCGGTACGGCGCTGAACATCGCGGCGAGCATCGGCATCGCCGCTTATCCGGACGACGGCGGCGATGCGCCGACGCTGATGCGCCGCGCGGGCGTCGCGCTCTCGGCGGCAGCGGCGGTCAGCGGCAACGCGGTCCGGCGCTTTTCGACCGCGCTCGAAGGGCAGGCCGCGCGCCGCTTCCAGATCGAGACCATGTTGCGTGAAGCGTTGGAGCGCCAGCAGCTGCATCTTGTCTACCAGCCGCAGGTGACGCTCGCCACTGGCCGCATCGCGCAAGTCGAAGCGCTGCTGCGCTGGAATCATCCGGAGCGCGGCATGATCAGTCCGGCCGAATTCGTGCCGGTTGCCGAAGAGTCCGGGCTCATCGAGCAGATCGGCGAATGGGTGATCCGCACCGCGTGTCGCGACGCGGGCAAACTGCTTCGCGTCACCGGCAACCTGCCGCGCGTCGCGGTCAATGTGTCGCCGCAGCAGTTCCAGCGGCACGACCTCTTCCAGACGATTCGCGGCGCGCTCGACAGCGCCGCGCTCGCTCCGTCCTATCTGGAAGTGGAAATCACCGAAGGTGTGTTGCTGGACGACACCGAGCAGACGCTAGAAACGCTCCACGCGCTGCGCGGGCTCGGCGTGGAGATTGCCGTCGACGACTTCGGCACAGGCTATTCGAGTCTCGCGTATTTGACGCGGTTTCCGCTCAATCGCCTGAAGATCGACCGGTCGTTCGTGACGAGAATGGCCGGCGATCCGCAATGTCACGCGCTCGTCGGCGCGATTGTCGCAATGGCGCACGCGCTCGGGCTGCGCGTCACGGCGGAGGGCGTCGAAACACCTGAGCAGGCGGCGCAGCTAGAGGCGCTCGGCTGTGACGAGGCGCAAGGCTTCTGGTTTTCGCGGCCGGTGACGGCGTCGGCGTTGGCGAATCTGCTGAGTCCGCCGGGCGCGTGATGTCGGTGGCATGCGTGCCGTTCACGATCAGGTCGGCAGCCGTGTCTGACGAGTTGGCGCAATATTTGCATTGTGTCGCCCATCACGGCCCGGGCAAAACGACCCGGGCCTGACCAGGAGGAGACAATGCGCGACAACACGTATCACGCCGTAACCCCATTCGCCCCCAACGAGACTTGCTGGCTCACTCCGTCGATTCAGAAGTCCCATGAACGCTCGGAAGTTTTCGGTCTCAGCGAGTCCATGCGTCCCGATTACGATGTGCTGCCGGCCGGTGAACTCGCGCTAAAGCTCGAGCAGAACCGCATTCTTTGCGCGCACGCCACGCCGGTCATGGAAACCCTCCATGAGCAGATTGTGAACACTCAGAGCATGATCGTGCTGACGGACGCCGAAGGTCTGATCCTTCATTCGATCGGCGACGACGACTTCCTGCGGCGCGCCGAAAAAGTCGCGCTGCGGCCCGGCGCGAACTGGGCGGAAAACCGGCAAGGCACCAATGCAATCGGCACAGCGCTCGCGGAGCGCAGCGCAACCGTCGTGCACGGCGAGCAGCACTATCTCGCCGCCAACCGCTTCCTGACCTGCTCCAGCGTGCCGATTCTCGATCCGTACGGCGATCTCATCGGCGTGCTCGACGTCACGGGCGACCATCGCAGCTATCACCAGCACACCATGGCGCTCGCAAAAATGTCCGTGCAGATGATCGAAAATCATCTGTTTGCCAACACGTTCCGCGAAACCTTGCAGATCGCATTTCATGGCCGTCCGGAATTTCTCGGTACCTTGATGGAAGGCATTGCTGCCTTCACGTGCGACGGCCGCTTTCTGTCCGCGAATCGCAGCGCGCAGTTCCAGCTCGGCTTGCCGCTTGCGGGGTTACGCGCGCATACGCTGTCGTCGCTGTTCGGGCTTACCAGCGCCCAGTTGATCGACCGTCTGCGCACGCACCGCGATCGTCATCTGTCGCTGAACCTGAGCAACGGCGCCGTGGTGTGCGCGAATGTCCGGTTTCGCCGCGCCACAGTCGCCGAAGAGCCCGCCCGTTCCCGCACGCCGACGGAAGCGGCAGCAGCGCCGCGCAGCGAACCGTTTGCGACGCCCACGCATCCGCTGTCGAAGCTCGGTTATCTCGACACCGGCGACCCGCAGATCGCGGCGGTCATCGCCAAGGTGCGCAAGGTCATCGGCAAGAACATCCCGATTCTGATCACCGGCGAGACCGGCACCGGCAAGGAACTGCTCGCGCAGGCGATCCACAACGATTCGCCTCGCCGCGCCGGCCCTTTCGTCGCGGTGAACTGCGCGTCGATACCGGAAACGTTGATCGAATCGGAATTGTTTGGCTACGAGGAGGGCGCATTCACCGGCGCGCGGCGCAAAGGCGCCGTCGGCAAACTGTTGCAGGCCAACGGCGGCACACTTTTTCTCGATGAAATCGGCGACATGCCGTACCCGTTGCAAGTGCGTTTGTTGCGGGTGCTGCAGGAGCGTCTCGTGAACCCGCTCGGCTCGACAAAGTCCATTCCCGTCGATGTCGCGATCATTTGCGCGACCCATCGCGATTTGCGTGAAATGATCGCGCAGAGCCGCTTTCGCGAGGATTTGTACTACCGTCTCAACGGCCTGGTCGTCAAATTGCCGCCGCTGCGCGAACGCACCGATTTGTCAGCGGTGATCAAAAAAATGCTGGATTGCGCAGCGGCCGAGAACGGCGGGGGCCAGGCACTGAGCATCGCAGACGACGTCATGACCCTCTTCGGGCAATGCGCATGGCCCGGCAACTTCCGCCAGCTCGGCAATCTGCTGCGCACGGCGGCGGTGATGGTGGATGCAGACGGAGAAATTCGCCGCGAGCATCTTCCTGACGATTTCTTCGACGACCTGCGTGTCGTCGGCCCATCGTCCCCGCACGGAGTGGATGTGTTGTCGCTCCCGAGCGGACGGCTTCACGACGTTGCCGCGAGCGTGATCGCCAACGCGGTCGCGCAGCATGGCGGCAACGTGTCGGCCGCGGCTCGCACGCTCGGCATCTCTCGCAATACCATCTATCGGAAGCTGCCGGCGCACGGCGCGAACAACAGCGAAGACGCAGCGTGATTCGCGTGCGGAGCAATGCGCTGCAATGCTCCGTTGTGCAACAGCACTGTTCCGGAATTGAACGGGTCCGAATTTCGGCCCCGCGTGCAGCGCGGCGTGCTTGCCACGCGCGGCAGGCGTTGACCCGCAAACAAGCCGTCGATCCGGACGCAACGCTCTGCCTGCACTTCAGGCGAAATGAACGCGCAGGTCGATACGTTCGGCATGGACCTTGCGTTGACGAGAGAACCGCTTCGACGACGCGGTTTTTTATCGAATGTCCTATTCAAGGAGACAGCCATGCAGTGGACAACCCCCGCCTACACCGACTTGCGCTTTGGTTTTGAAATCACGATGTATATCGCCACTCGCTAAGCCATGTTCAAACGCCGCCGCGCGCGTCATGTTGCGCGACGCGCGCGGCGGCGTTCAAAGCATCGCCTGCGCATGCACGGATTCCGGGGTTGGATGCAGGCAGCGCCCTGCCACAACGAATCAGAAACGCGCGACTGCCATGAATGCTCCGGATACTGAAGACTTCATCGGTCCGCGCCCGAATTTGCACCCGCGCTTTCGCTTGCAGCGAGAAGTATCGCAAGGCGGCTATGTGCTGGTGTCTGCGGCAGGTGTCGTCAAGTTGAATCCGACAGCAGGCGAAATACTGAGCCGCTGTGACGGCACGCGCGAACTCGACGAGATCATCGGCGAGCTCGAGCACATGTTCAACGCGTCGGATCTCGCCACGGACGTCTATCGTTTCATCGAGCATGCGCGGCAACGCGGCTGGGTGGAGTGATCACACTTTGAGTGTTCGGGCAGCGCACCGTACTTATCACACACGTTAAAAGCGCCCAGCGATTCTCCTGAACGACAGGGAATCGCAGCGCGCTTTCACTCGCGCCGCACGGCGCGCATTGCATTCTTTCAGCGCTTGCCGCTAGGGCGAAGTACCCGCATTGAGCGAGCTGCCGGCGCTCAGCGGTTTCGATGACGCCCTCGCGCTCTCGTCCGTCAGCTTGCTCTTTCCGGCGCTGTAGCCGTTCGAATACAGCAGAAACGCCATGATGTCCGCGTAGTCTTGGGGCTTCATCTTGCCGGGACGGTCCGCGGGCATGTTGGTCGCCATATACCCGTAGACACCGCCGATAGTCAGCTTCGCATTCGCCGTCGGCGCAAACGACGGACCTCGCAACGCAGGCGCGTTCAATCCTTGCAGATCGGGACCGTGGCACTTCGCGCATGCGCTCGAGTACAAGGTCTTGCCATGCGCGACCTGGGCGCGGTCGAAAGCCGGCGCATCGGTGGCCATGGTCGCATCGACCTTGATGAAATGGCCTTCGCCATTCTGGCGGCCACCGGCTCGCATGATTGCTCCTTTGACGTCGGCGCGGCGAGGACCGTCGCGATACGCAAACACCGCTGCGTCCGGCATGGTCGCCTGTGCTGTGCGAGGCAGCGTCCAGCCGCGCGTCAACGCGGCGAGTCTGCCGTCGGACTCCATCTTGCGCAGCGCGGCGTCGATACGCGGCTGCAACGCCGCGCCGTTTTTGCCGAACGCAAACACGAGTTGCCAGTCTGCATACGCCGAAGCGGCTTGCGCGATCTGAAAGCGCCGCTCGGGATGCGTTTTCGTGTAAGCAACGACAGCCGGATACCAGACGATCGCACGATGTGCATGTCCGTTGGCGACGGCATCGACGGTGAGTTCAGCGGTGTTCTCAAGATCGAGCTTCACGTTCGGTTGCTGCACGGCGATCAACTGCGCGGGACTCGCATACGTGGCCGCAACGATCTCGGCTTGGCCTGTGTGCGCCGCGGGTTCATGCATCGTCACGCTCACATAGCCCGAGTGCAGATAAGCCCGCGAGAAAGTCAGCTTGCTATTGGAACCGTCGGCGACCGCCGAGCGCGGGAAGCCGGCGATCACATCGCATTTGCGGGCGAGCGCCTTGTCGAGTTCCTTGAGCGAGACGCCGTCGTCGTCGTTGCTCGCGAAGCCTCCTGGCGCAAGCGTGAGGGCAATGCCCGCGGTGCGAAATGCTTCGCGTGTGACGGCCTCGTCGAGTACCGTCGAAGGGCTGCCTGGAAAAGTGCAAACGCGCACCCCCGCGCTGGCGTGGCCAGGCATCGACATGCCGCTCGCCAGCAACGCGCCGGCTAGAGCAAAAGAGTTGAGTCGAGTCTTCATGATATTGCTTCCGGGAAAGACGGGACCGCCGCAAGCCATCTGCGCGCGCGAACAGGCACGCGAGGCCGGCGCGGCGGCCGCGTGGAGGTCAGCCGTGGTTGAGTGCGAACACGTACAGCGTGCCGCCGCGTGGAATCTTCTCGGCAGCTTTCGCCATCGGCCCGCCCCAGATCGGATTCGCGCCGCCGTAGCCGGCGAGAATCGCGACATACTCCTTGCCGTCGACCTCGAACACCGACGGTTGCGCCACGATGCCGCTGGCGAGCTTCGGGCTCTTCCAGAGCACCTTGCCGGTCGACGAATCGAATGCGTAGAGATGGCCGTCCAGCGAACCGCTAAACGCAAGTCCGCTCGCGGTGGTGGCCACGCCGCCATTCCAGGGCAGCTTGCTCCAGTAACTCCACATCTTCTTGCCGGTGGTGACGTCGATAGCTTGCAGTTCGCCGTAGCCCTTGCTGCCAGGCTCAGGCTTGATCTCGAAACCTTCGCCGAGGTACGGCAGTCCTTCCATGTACGTGACTGACTTGCCGGACAGCGACATGCACGCATGCAGCGCCGGAACAATCGCGACCTGCCTGTCGGGGTCGTACGAAACCGACCACCAGTTCTTGCCGCCGAGGAAGCTCGGGCACGTCTCGATGGTCGTGCCTGTCTTCGGGTATTTCGACGCGTCCTGAACCGGCACGCCGTCCGCCGTGTAGCCCGTCACTGAGGTGGCCTTGACGAAGGGCTTCGCGTAGATCAGCTTGCCGGTGCCGCGGTCGATCGCGTGGAAGTAGCCGTTGCGGTCCGCATGGATGATCGCGTCATAGTTCTTGTCCTGATACTTGATGTTCGCGAGCACCGGCGTGTTGACGCCGTCATAGTCCCAGGTGTCGTGCTTCGTGTACTGGTAATGCCATTTGAGGTCGCCGGTCTTCGGGTCGAGCGCGAGCAGCGAATCCGAATAGAGGTTATCGCCCGGCCGCAGATCCGCGAGCCACGGGCCGGGATTGCCCACGCCCCAGTACAGCGTTCTGGATGCCGCGTCATACGTTCCCGTGAGCCACGCGGGCGCGCCGCCGTGCTCCTGCATGCCGTCGGGCCAGGTGTTGGCGCCTTTTTCTCCGGCCGCCGGCACCGTGAATCGCTTCCACAGCACGTTGCCGTTATCGGGATTCAATGCCGCGATAAAGCCGCGTGCGCCATATTCGCCGCCCGCGCTGCCCACCACCAGCGCGCCGTCGATCGCCAGCGGCGCAAGCGAGAACGCATAGCCGACTCCCGGCTCGAACATCGTCTTGCGCCATGCGAGCGAACCTGTTTGCGCGTCGAGCGCGACGACTTCGCCGTTGAGCATCGCGACATACACGTTCTTGCCGTAAAGCGCGACGCCGCGATTGATCACGTCGCAGCATGCGGTCTTGAACGACTCGGCGCCGAGCTTCGGTTCGAACTTCCACAACTGCTTGCCGCTTGCCGCATCGAATGCATAGACGTTGTCTTTCGGCGTGGTCACGAAGAGGTAACGGCCATTGACGATTGGCGTGGCTTCGAAACCCTGTTGCAGATCCGCAGGAAATTTGTAGCTCCACACCTGTTTCAACTGCTTCACATTCGACGTATCGATCTGCTTGAGCGGCGAATGTGCCTGGCCGTTGTAGGTGCGGTAATACGTGAGCCAACCCGGATCGCTTTGCGCGGCGCTCAGCCGGTCGTAGGTGACGGCGGGATAGTCGTCGGCCACGGCGGCCGTTGCGCATGACAGACTGACGACCGCGGCGACGCTTATTGCAAGCGCTCGCGGCCGCAGCACCGAAATTGAACGTGCTTTCATCCTTGTCTCCTGTGTCGACCGGAGTTCGCGCCTAAGCGCTGCTCCGGTCTCATGCGACGTGGTCGCGGCCGATCAGAACTCGGGCGCGGCGCGCTGGTCCGGTCCACACCACATGGTTGCTGTTGAGTTATCGACGCGAAGCCGGACGGCGACGTCATCGCTTTGGGAACGCAGTCTGGCTGCGAGTCGTTCAAGGCAAGTCGCATGCCATTTCGGCAGCGCTATGCCGCAAGACGCGCCAGGCTGGAGAGGCGGGGAACGGTGGAACCGTCAGCGCGCTTGCTGACGGTCATGAAGCTGTTGCACGTTGGCGCAACCAGGCGGCTATGTGTTGCGAAAAAAGACAGCGCAGCCTCGGTGGCGCGAGCGAGGCGCCGTCGAGCTTACTGACAGCGGCGAGCCTTCATCTGGTGGACCAGGATCATTCGTTCGATCTCAGCCGACGGGCGGGTCACCGGCGTCAGCAAGCCTCGTCACAGCCCATCTGAGTTGGCGTTCCCTGATGCGCAGGTTGATACGGTCCGACGCAAGGCGCCCGGGCGTGGAGAGCGCGTCGCGCTGCGACTGGAGGAGTCTGCGCGGCGCGCGGGCGATCACAGCCAACGACCCGAGCGCGTAGCCCTGAATGTGGCGAATGCTCACGCCCGCATAGAAATGGATGTGGGGCTCGCCCGTCACCAGCGGATTACCTGCAAAGCGCAGGTCGGCCACCGCGTCCTCAACGACCAATACGTCGTCCTGCGTACAACGTGATACTGATCTGATGGGGGAAATCGCTTCTGCTTCGGTCGAACAGCATACCGGTATTGAGCAGGTGAACCAGGCCGTCATGCAGATGGACGAGGTGACGCAGCAGAACGCGGCGCTTGTTGAGGAAGCCTCCTCAGCTGCGCAGTCGATGGCGGCGCAGTCAGGCACCCTGCGCGAACTTGTTTCGACGTTTCGTTTGCTCGCCCACGTCGTCGGCCTCGCAAGCCTGCCGGAACGAACGACGGTCGCAGCGAGCCGCCCTATGCTGAAGACCAGGAAGACCGCCCAGCGCAGGACCGACGCACCCATTGTGTCCGGCGATAGCAACCCGGCCTGGCAGTCCTTCTAGCCGCGCCTTGGGTCTCGCAGCGAAGCGGCGCCAAGCGCGTTGAATACCGACGCGAGGTCGTCGGCGCTTTCGGTATTGTGCTTCCAGCCTTCGTCGTGCGACGCCAGGATCCTCAGTGACGACGTTGCCACGAGCGAACATCGGCCCGCGCCTTCACCGCGCACGTGCGGCAAGGCGCGCAATCATCCGGTCAGCCATCGCGCGGTCGATGACTTCGAATGAGCGGCTCGCGCGCTCATAGGCGTACATGTCGCCGGTCGCGATGTCGAACCACCAGCCGCTTAATACCAGTGCCCCAGAAGTGACCTGCTGATGGACTATCGGGTATGTCATCAGATGCTCGAGCTGCACAAGCACATTGAGTTGCGACAATTGATCGTGCGTTTTCAACGTCCCATTGAGCGGACCTTCGTTTTCGAGGCGAAACGCTGCGTTGTTGGCGTGGAACAGCCATCTATCGAGATTGGGCGCTTTCAGCTTGGCGTTGTGTGCATATACGGCTTTCATCGCACCGCACTCGGAATGCCCGCATACAACGATATTCGCGACCTTCAGCACCAGCACTGCGTACTCGATTGCGCTTGCCTCGGAAAGGTCGCCGGTAGAGTTTCCTTCCAAAGTTGCCGGTGGTATCAGATTGCCGACATTGCGCATCGTAAACAGATCGCCCGGATGGGTCGAGACGAGCAGGTCCGGCACAACCCGGCTGTCCGAGCACGTAATGAAGAGCGCATCGGGTGTCTGCGCAAGCGCCAGTTTGCTGAACTGCGTCGCATATTGCGGCAGCATCTTCTCGCGAAATTCGACGATGCCCATTATCAGTTTGCGCATGGCTTGCCTCCGGAAGGGCTACTTAATAGTTATTTGTCGTCGAGACCGCCGAACCTCCAAGCCCTTGCGAGTCGGGGATGCGGGCCAACGCCAGGTCCTCCGGGAATGGATGATGCCTTTCGATCGCGCGGTCGATCAGCATTAGCTCGACGCGCAATGCTTCATGACGATGCTCCGGCAGACACTGGATGAGATTCTCTATCGCCGCGCGCAGACGCCGTGCGATTTGAATGCTGCTCGCGCCATACTGGCGTATCTCGCGGAAACTGATATGCACGAAATTTTCCCAATTTGGCGTTCGCAAGATCACGCGAACCCGCCCGGAACGATCCTCAATCTCTTCGACGCGCAAAGACCGTTTGCCAACCACGCGTAATAGTCGGTGCAACTGATCGATCGCAAGCACCGCAGTGGTCGGATCGTTAATCGCCGCCGACAGCGCTTTTAGCGCGATATCGACCAGGATGCGAAACGCGAACATAGGGTCCTGCTCCATCGTGCGCTCCGTCCCGAAAGCGACGAGTGTGCGCAGCTTGTTTTCGTCGATTGCGCCGAAGTTTCCATACAAATGAAACAAGGGTTCGTCCACCGCGACGAAATCACCGACTTGCGGCACGAATTGAATCACTACGTCAGCGCGCCGTGCCTTGGCCACCAGTCTTTCCACATTCACAGCGAGAACGATGCCAGGCTTTCCGCGCTGACAAACAATGCGATCGGGTGCGCCTCGCTCTTTATGAAGTTCCGGCGCGACGACCACGCCCGTAGACGGAAGGCGGTAAACGCTCTCAATAACGGCGATTCCTTGCTCTCCCACGCGAGCCACGAGGCTGACGGGGCGCAGAAATTTTGCCGCGTAGTCAATCAGGAAAAGAAAAGCGACGAGCGAAGCAAATCCGAATAGCGCTGCAATGAAGACTTGCATCTGGAGTACCTGATTCTCACCCATCCAGCCGGCCGTTCTATTGGCGAACAGCAGTGTGAAAACAAATAACCCCGAAATGCTACGGATGACATTATCGCGCAGCAACGTCGTCGCGATAATTCGTGGGGTGTACTGCCCCCCGGCGACCTGGATTGCGACGAGCAGCGAACCAAACGTGAATACCAGGAACGCCAGGTCTGCGGAAACGATGTCGCCGAGCAGCGACCGTGCACCCGTCATGGACAGTCCAAGAAGGCTGGTTTTCGCGTCAAGGGTCCCTTGCCTGGTCATCCATCTTCCGATCATTTCAGCCACAGGCTTCACCACGGCATAGATTGCGATCGCAATGAGCGGCACAGTCCACAGCGAAGACCTCAGGTAGCTCTTCAAGCTGTACCAGCGATTCCAGTCCATGTCTGTTCTCTCTCTACACGGTTCATATCGCGGTGTGGCCTAAGGTATCCGCGGTGCGTCAGCCAGCATGCAATGGAGGCTTGCTGAGCGGTCGCGCACGGGGCTCAGATCAGTCGAACCCCGGCGCGAAGCAGGTTACGGACACGTGAACCTTCCCGATGCAATAAAACACTCGAACTTCAGAGTGGTCAATGAGACCTTGGTCCTGGACATCCAGATTCCAGAATGGCGCCTCGATGGGCTCTTCCGTCCGATTATTTCTCGGCGCGAACACGGCTCTTCTGGAAAACGCCGCAACGGCGCACTAATATGGTTTGAGGAACCAGTTGCAGACTGCAGAGGTCCTGATGAAAAAATCGGAAAGGCGGGTTGCGATCGCATTGGTCGGCGTCGCTTTATGGCTGAGCGGTCTTTATACGACTATCGTCGGCTTGCTCTACGATCGCCCGGCGGAGTTTCGCTACGGCGTACTCGCGATTTTTTTCGGTGTCGCAATCGCGGTGATTGCGCTTAACCTGATATCCATTCCAGGCCTGTCGAGCAGGAAGAAGCCAATCTCGCGCTAGCGGGTACGCCTGGAAGGTCCCTCTTGTTGTTCTGAAGAACACTCAACGCCGGCGGTCCCTGTAGCTGCGCATCGCAACTCGCGACCGCAAATTGATGCGGTACCCCGATGACACGGAAGTCAATGAGCGTGTTTAATACGCGTTATTGGTTCCGACCTGGAGTCCGCATGTCGATGTATGTTCTCGCATTGCTGATTGGCGTTGTGGCAGGGCTTCGCACGATGACTGCACCCACCGCCGTCAGTTGGGCGGCGTACCTCGGCTGGTTGCAGTTGCAGGAGACACCGCTCGCATTTCTCGGCTTCGCTGCCACACCCTACATTTTCACGGTGCTGGCCATTGCGGAGTTCATCGTCGATCAGTTGCCCAATACCGCCAGCCGCACCGTGCCGATACAGTTCGGCGCGCGTCTCGCGTCGGGCGGACTGAGCGGCGCGGCAATCGGCGCGGCGCACGGCGGTTGGGTCGGCAGCGTGATTGCTGGACTGGTTGGCGCAGTGATCGGCACATTGGGCGGCGCGAGAGCACGGGGGGCCATGGCGCGTGCGTTTGGCCGCGACCGGCAGGCGGCGCTGGTCGAAGACGCAGTGGCGGTGGTCGCTGCCGCGTTGATCGTAATGGCTGTGCAGTGACCGGACCGGGAGCGGCGTAGTGCCTTGCTCGAACGATATCGGAACTTTTCGCCACTTACCCCGGCGTATCTGACAGGAGACCTCTCATGTGCCGCTGGCTCGCTTATTCCGGCAACCCGATTCAGCTTGAAACGGTGATGTTCAACGCCAAGCATTCTCTGATCGATCAGAGCCTGAATTCGCGGCTCGGTCACACGACCACCAATGGTGACGGCTTTGGGATCGGCTGGTACGGACATCCGACCGACATACCTTTTCGCTACCGCTGCATTCAGCCCGCATGGAGCGACCGCAATCTGCGCGAAGCGGCGCGAGCGGTCCGCGCGCCGCTATTCGTCGCCCACATCCGGGCGGCGACCGACACGCCGTCGCAGGAAACCAACTGTCATCCGTTCCGTCATGGCCGCTGGCTGTTCGCGCACAACGGGCTCGTGCGGAATTATCCGGCGGTGCGTCGCGACCTGATGATCGCGATTTCGCCCGAACTGTTCCCTTCCATCGAAGGCTCGACCGACTCCGAAGTGCTGTTCTTCCTCGCGCTCACGTTCGGTCTGGAACTGGAACCCGTTACGGCTCTCGAGAGGATGGTTGGGTTCGTCGAAGAAACGGGGCGCCGCCACGGTGTCGCCGAACCGTTGAACATGACCGTCTGCGCAACCGATGGCGAGCAGATCGTCGCTGCGCGCTACTCGAGCGAAAGGCAATCGCGCTCGTTGTTTCACAACACGTCGTTCCGCCACCTGCACCAGTTGTATCCCGACGATACGCGCATCGCGATGGCCGGGCAGGATGCGTTTCTGGTTGTTTCGGAACCGCTCGCCGATTTGCCGGGGTGGTGGCAAGAGATTCCGGAGAGCACCGCGGTAGTGGCGCGCGGCGGCGAGATCGAGCGCTTTGCATTCGAGCCTCGCGGCGCCGCCGGTTAAGCCCGCGATTTGCATGGTCGGGCGTTAATACCCCTTGGTATACAGCGACAGATGGTTACTCACCGAGGTTACGCCCGGCACGTTCATCGCCACTGTCGCGGCCTGCTCGATCTGAGCACCGTCGGGCACGCTGCCCGATAAGGTCACGACACCGCCGCGCGCCTTGACGAATACGTTCGATACGTTGAAGTGGGGCGCTTTAGACAACGCTTTGCGAACGTCGCGGGCCAGCTTCTTGTCGGACTGTGCCGTAGTGCCTGAGCTTGCACCTGAAGCTGACGTCGTCGGCATGGTGTTGCTGGTTTGCGCGTAGACGTTCGACGCCAGCGTCAGACATCCGGCGAAGAGAAGCCGACTCATGACGTGAAGTGTTTTCATGATTGCATCTCCAGGCGGTTTTAATTGACTCTGAATCAAAGATAGCCAACGTTTCACTCCGAATAAAGCCGTCCGTACGGGTCGCGGCCAAACCTGACTTGAAGTTCTCGCGCCATTGAGGAGTGAGCGAAAGCGGCAGCGCTTAGCTAAGCGGGTACAACACACTCAGGCATAACGCACCTTGATGGCCGGGCACGACGGAGGACGATCGTCAAACAACGCGGGGCGTGGCCATGATTCATCGACTAAACCAGCGATACTGGAGCGTCAACGAAATGGAGGTGAAGTCTCCGCCAGCCCTTGTGACGAGTCCGTGCGAGAAGGCCAACTTGGTCGACCAGCCTCGTGCAATGGGCACGGAGAACGTCATGCCGTACCGCATATTGGCCGATCGATCGTCGGCGTCGACACCGTTCGTCGTGGTTCGGCCGCCTGCTGCGTAGCCGATATCGCCCGCGATCCAGAGGCCGGGGCGAAAACCGTAGCCCACGTGCAACTGAAAAATCATCAACGGCGCCTGGCTGCGCTGCTTTCCACGGAAGAAGTCATTGTTAGCCGTGAAGAACCACGCACCGGCGGAACCGTCCATGAACCAGTTTCCGAATGGCTGCGAGATGCCCACTTCCGGCTTGAATGCCCATCGGTTCGCGCCAATGTTGACGAGCCTCGAATCCACATATTGCCCGGACGGCGCAATGACCGTCAGGCTGGTGCCAAGTGACGTAGTCGACTCCGGCTTCGTGAAGGCCTCGGGCGGCAACGGTGGATTACCGAAGACGTTGTAAGCGAAGCGAAGTCGCATGTCTCCAATGCCGCTTCGATGTACTTCGGTGGGCGCGTCGATCACATTGCCGCTGACGTTGCCGCGCGTGAACGGCACCCCGACTCCGAACGAGGCTGTGTGACCGAGCAGATCGAAGGTCCTGACGTAGCCGAGCGTCAGCAGGTTGAATTGGGCCTGCACACCCGTAATCGGTAAAGACGAGTCCGTCAGTACATCGCCGGAAAGATGCGAGTATGTTGCGACCAGGAAATTGGTGCCTACAGGCGAAGGAGAATACGAGCGAGGTTCCAGTTCCTGTGAACACGCTGGGGCGTTGGCCAGTAGAGTGCCGAATGCACTTGCACACGCAAGCGCCCAACGGCACCAGATACGCGTCATCGTCGGCCTGAATGGACGGTCGAGCGCAGCGCGCGACCGCGCCCGAAAATGAACCGGAGTTGGCAAATCCAGCGTAACCGCTGGCAGATCCACCGGTAATACGACCTTGGTCTGATTACAGGAGTCGTCCAGCGGTGCGACCATGAACAGACGCCGTTCAAGATGAGCGTGGACTACGCTGTGCATTGGCCGTTAACGCGAGGCCGCTTGCTCATGCGCTCCTCCAGAACATTGCGGTCGCGCATCCATAACAAGTACTGCAAAAACGCTTGATCAACGCGCAGATTCTTCGGGGACGCGAGAGATAAAAGCACGCCAGGAGCCGGCGATGAGCATGCTGTCATGGTTGCTGAACCGCCACCGTCACGACGACCGAAGCGATCACCAGCAGATGGAGCCAATGTTGGAGCGCGTCGTCGGAATGAGCCCGCCATTACGTCTCGCGCGGAATTATGAGGCGCGTCTATTGCCCGCGTTGACTGAAGCCGTGCGCTACATCGAGCGGCTCACTGCGGAAGTTCCCGCTGCGCACGAGGCGACTGCTGCCGCATGGTCCAGCGACCCGTGCATTCATGCCTTTTTTACGACACCGCAGGACGTATGTGCTGCATTGAGTCAATCGGAACAGTTACGGAGTTACTTCGCGGAACATGCGGAATCGCTCGAGGCATTCGCGGTGTTGGGAATGGCCATGCATCAGAGGCAGGTGTTCGGCGTTGCACAGCACGGCATAGCCACCCGATCGGATGTCGCTCAAACTACCGTCAGTTTCAGCGATCATCAGGTGCGCGTATGCGGCGCAACCGATGCAGACCTTCGTCAACAGATCGTGCTGCGGCTGCTCGACCAGTTGATGTTGCAAGCCCTGCAAAAAATCGAAGCCGACGAATCGCGGCGCAATGCCCTTCAAGAAGAGCGCGCACTGTTGAGAGCACGCCTCGTGCTATTGGAGCGGCAAGCCGCTGGCGTGCAGTCCATGCTGGGAAGCAAAGCGCCGCCGAGCGTCGCCGAGATGGCGAGTGCCCAGGCGCAACTTGACCGGAACGAACAGGAACTGGCGCAGCTCGGTCTCAAGACGGAGACGATCGAGCGTGGACTGGGTCTGATATGCGAAGTACTGTCTTCGCCGGAGCCATACCTATGCGTGCAACAGAAAAAGCTGCGACTGGACCCGATGAATATCGTGGCCGACGGAACGGATGGAACGGATGGAACGGGCGGGCGGGAGGCGAACGAGGTCGAGTTCACGATCGTGCAACTGCCTGAGTCCGCCGACCTGACCCGTGCGTTCGCATTGCTGCGCTTCAAACGCAGTGATCTTCTCCCTGAACGGGATATGTTTGGAGAGGCGGGGCGGCTGCTGATCTGAGTCTGGGACGCGCGTGACCCATTCATAGCGGATGAGTCATTGCGCTGAGTGCCGCTCGACATAGTCATCGACGGCACTCCCCACGGTCGGATGGAACTGCGCATCGCCGAGCACATCGGACATTTCGAAACGTCTGAGCTTGTCTCGCACAGGGTCCTTCATCTCGGCGAAGTGCAACGAAATATCGCGCTCGTCCAGCGTTCGTATCAGTTCTCTGAGCATGTCTGCCGAAGTCACGTCGATGCTGGTCACAGGTTCAGCAGCCACTATGATTGTGCGCACGGGCGTTGGAGACGTATCGACGGCTTCCAGCAGGCATTCCTGAAAAAGCTCGGCATTGGCGAAAAACAATGGCGCGTCCCAGCGGAATAAAAGCAGTCCCGGAATCCGCATGGCATGCGGATAGCGCTCGATGTCATGGTAGCCGCGAAGGTGTTCCACACGTCCGAGAATGGCGTAGTGGGGGCGCCAGCCGTCCCACAGGAACTCTATGACTGCGATCACGATTGCGATGCAGATACCGGGAATCGCGCCGAAGACGGCAACGCCCACGAAGCAGACAATAGAAAGCCAGAACTCCCATTGCTGGATTCGAAAGATGCGGCCGAGGTCCGCAAATTCGAACAGGCCGAGGGCTGCCGCAATGACAACGGCGGCGAGCGCGCTATTGGGCAGGTAGCGCATCAGATTCGGTGCGGCGATCAGAAGAATCGCTACCGCCACCGCGCCGACAACACCCGTCACCTGTGTTCTCGCGCCCGCTGCTTCGGCCACGGGTGTTCGCGAAGAACTGCTGCTGATCGGAAAGCCCTGAAAAAAGCCAGCCGCTAAATTGGCCGCTCCTAAGCCGACCATCTCCTGGTTGGGATCCACGCGTGTATGAAATCGCGCAGCGAAGGTCCGTGACAGCACGCTGGTATCCGCAAATGAAATCAGGGCGACCGCACAGCCGCCGAGCAGGATCTTGATGGGATCGGCGTCGCCGATCGATGGCAACGCGAATGAGGGGAGACCTTGTGGGATCTTGCCGAGTACTTTGACGCCGCGGCTGTCCAGATCGAAAACGATAACGCTCAGCGTCGCGACAACGACGGCGATAAGAATGCCCGGCACTTTATCGAAGCGTTTTAGCAACAGTATCAGTGCGAGGCTTCCCGCACCGACCGCGAAGCTGTACCAGTTGGTTTTGCCGTCGGCGATGGCGGCGCCAAGCGAGAGCAGATCGCGCAAGGGTCCGCGATCGTCGAAGGAAATGGCAAAGAGTTTGGGTAGCTGGCTGATCAGGACAGTCAGCGCAATGCCGTTCATGTAGCCGTATCGAATCGGCTTGGAGAGCAGTTCCGTGATGAAGCCGAGGCGGAGGAGTCCCATCACGATACAAAAGAGTCCAGAGACGATCGCCATCATGCTGGCTGTCGCGATCGCGCGCGACGGATCGCTGCCGGCGGTCGCGATGACGACGGCAAGAATCGGCGCGGCCAGCGCGGAGTCGGGACCGAGAACCAGAATCCGGCTGGGGCCGAAGACGGCATAAGCCAGCAACGGAACGATCGTCGCGTAGAGACCGTAGACGCCAGGCACGCCGGACGCCTCGGCATACGCGATACCCACGGGTACCAGCATCGTGGTGAGCACCAGTCCCGCTGCCAGATCGTTAGGTAGCCAGTTGAGCCGATACGTCTGAAGCATCGTCAGACCGGGCAGCCAACGCAACCATCGCCGCGCGGGCGCCGCAGTCTGTCCACCTTCGGGAACAGGATGGTCGGGTTGCATTTGTCGGATGGTTGGGGCGAAAGAGTCGCGATATTGAGTGTCGCACTGCCATTTCCGCATGAAGGATAGGTGAGTCAGTCGGGTACGGTGTATGAGACCATGGTCCAATACTTTTCGTGGCAGGCAGCGGCACCTCGCCCGCGAGCGGATAATCGCGATGGACACCTCGACGCTCGATGTCGCGTGATCGCCCGTAAAACTCAACATCGCTCGGCTCGAATTGCAAACTCGCCGCACTCGTGGACCCGGCTCATTTACTTGACGGCATCCCGACGTTTCGCAGCACCGGCAACCTCATACCGGTTCCGAGCTCCGAGCGCCGCTTTTAAATAGATCGCGACATTAAGCAAAAATGCGCCCAGAATGAGGAGGTGAGCGGCCTCTTCGTGGCCGCCGAAACGGGGGAGCAAAATGGCAAAAGGTCAACTGCGTAGTAACCGCGAGGCGAAAAAGCCGAAACAGCCGAAGAAGTCACCATCACCCGGAACGGATCTGTTCAGGACGCCTGTCTCGAAGGCGTCCGTACCGAGTGCGGTAGCAAAGAAAAAGTAACGACACGCGCACGTGACGGGCAGCCGCTTTGCCCCATGTGTGTGCGTATTTCAACAAGGTGTACGAGAGCCAGCTAGAAGCAGCGTCGCTGCGATTCCACGTGCACCTTCTTCTGTTTTGGCGAGTCACGATCAGCAGAATTGTCATCGCTGATTCGTCGCTCCATCCAGGCGACCCACGTCACCGCCGGCAACCGGCATCTCCAGCGCGCAGCCCGTCGCGTGTTTTATCAATGAAAGGATGGTCCGATGAAACTTCGCGTGGGCTATGAGCTGGTCTATGAGTGCGCACAGCCGACACCGATGATGTTGATGCTGAACACACATTTTTCGCACGCTCAGGACGTGTTGTCCGCCGATCTTCTGGTCGTAAATCCGCCAGTGGCCATTACGCAGTATCGCGATAGCTTCGGCAATCTGTGCAGTCGCCTTGTTGCACCTCAAGGGTCGATCTCGCTTTCGACGAGCGCGCTACTCAACGTCTCCGATCAGCCGGAGACGCGCGGTCCCTTTGACTATCAACATGCCGTCGAAGCGCTCCCGGACGAGTGCCTCGCGTTTTTGCTCGGCAGCCGCTATTGCGAAACGGATCTGCTTTCCGACATTGCGTGGAAACTATTCTCCGGCACGCCACCCGGCGGTGCGCGGGTTCAGGCGATTTGCGACTACGTGCACCGCCATATCGAATTCGGCTACGAATTCGCGCGCCCGACCAAAACTGCGTTCGATGCATGGCAGGAACGCAAGGGCGTCTGTCGCGATTTCGCCCATCTCGCTGTGGCGCTGTGCCGTGCAATGAATATTCCGGCACGCTACTGCACCGGCTATATCAGCGATGTCGGCGTGCCGCCGCCCTGGAGTGCAATGGATTTTGCGGCCTGGTTTGAAGCGTATGTCGGCGGCTCGTGGCAAACCTTCGATCCGCGCAATAACGTGCCACGTATCGGTCGTGTGCTGATGGCGCGTGGCCGCGATGCCGCCGACGTGGCAATTAGCAACACGTTCGGCCCGACGACACTCATCAAATTCGACGTTCACTGCGCAGCGGAATGACTACAGGCGGTTCCGGCCGAGTCTGGGGCGAGGCGGTCGACACACGTTCGACACATGCTCGGCGCCTCGCGGTGACATGGGTCGCCGGCCGAGTTAGTTGCCCCGATAAATATCACAAGACAAGCCAACAATACAAAGGCCACCGTCTCGCCCTCTGCCGCTTGCGGTGGAGCCACCGGGTTGCGGCCCGAGAGCGTCGTACCCGGTCGTCGCTGCCGTAGGTTGCGACATTGCGGGTTGCGACATGGTCGTACCTGATCCCTGGCTGTTCTGGACAGGCTGGCCAGTTTGCGAATACGCGAGACCCGACGCAGCGGAGATTACCGTGGCAACCAGCATTGAAGATAACGAAACTTTCATTTTGAACCTCAGTTTGAAGCACGATCCGGTATAGATCGGTAGGATCACGAATCGAACCGTGTAGGTTGAACTACATACCTTCTTTTGACCCCTTTGTGCCGCAATTGCCTATTGCGTGTCGATTGTTAGAACGGGCAGCGTCGCGGCTGAACTCCTAATGCTCCGCTTGCTGCTGGCCATAAGTCGACTCCCAACCACCGCCGAG
This sequence comes from Paraburkholderia caledonica NBRC 102488, assembly GCF_000685095.1. Classification (GTDB taxonomy): domain Bacteria; phylum Pseudomonadota; class Gammaproteobacteria; order Burkholderiales; family Burkholderiaceae; genus Paraburkholderia; species Paraburkholderia caledonica. The sequence goes on along the minus strand of NZ_BAYE01000001.1, from coordinate 498,285 downwards.
TACCTTGCAGAGCGTGATGAGATTAGTGGCGGCGTTCGCTTTGCTGTGTTCAAGATTACTCTGTGCGTCGAGCAACTGCTTTTGCACGTTGAGCACGTCGAGAAAATCGACGGCCCCTGCTTTGTAACGTTGCCGTGCGATCGAAAGCGCGCTTTGATTCAGGCTGACCACTTGTTTGAGCCGATCGTTTCGGCGCTGTTCGGCGTCGTACACGACTAGCGCATCGTCCACCTCGCGCCAGGCCTGCAGCACCGTGCGCTTGTAGACGATAGCGGCTTCCTGCTGTTGCGCCTCGCGCAAGTGCAGTGTTCCCTTCAGGCGGCCGCCCTCGAAGATTGGGAGCGTTATTGACGGCCCAATCACGAATTGGCCGGACGCCCAGTCTGCGAGAGTAGAAAGCTGAAGGCTCTGAAATCCCGCGCTGCCATTGAGCGATATGCGCGGATAGAAGTCTGCCTTCGCCATACCGATAGTCGCGGTCGCGGCGTGCAACTGGGCCTCGGCTCTCCTGATGTCCGGCCTGCGTTGCACCACTTCCGATGGGAACCCGATAGGTACCTGACGAGGCAACGCGGGAACATCACCGGCCTCGCTGAGCATTTGCTGTAGTCCACCCGGTTGCATTCCCAGCAACACGCCAATTGCATTGATCGTTGTTTCGCGGCTCGCCTCGAGAGTCGGAATGAGGCTCTCTATAGACTCTGCCTGCGCGGAAGCGTTGGCCACGTCCAGATTCGTAGTGACGCCTTCACGTACCCGCGTCTCCGTGAGCTTCGTGGCATCGCGGGCGATCGCAAGGTTCTGCTTTGCTATTTCCAGCAGAGCCTGAGTGTCGCGCAACTGAACATAGTCTCGCGCCAGTTCTGCGCGTGCAGACAGCAGCACGGCATTCCGGTCCTGATATGACGCCTCGCTCATCGCGGTGGCGGCCTCCACGCCACGCCTTACTCGCCCCCAGAAATCAAGTTCCCACGACGCGTCGAAGCCGAACTGATAAAGGTCGTACGCCGGCGAGCCTTTGTCTCCAGGCAACGCTGCCACGCCGGTCGGCGAAGCACCGGAAGCAGACTGGGTTTGTGCTCCCGTGGGAGTGACGCCGAGCAACGACAGAATGCCGTTCATGCTGCCGCGCTCGCGGTTATACGAGGCGGCGCCATTGAGGCTGGGATATTCGTCGGCGCCCACAATGCGTCGCTCCGCCCGGCTTTGCAGCAGGCGAGCGGACGCCGCCGCTACATCGAGGTTCGCATCGCCCAGACGTTCTTCCAGCGAATTCAGCGTGGGATCGTTGAGGAGCTTCCACCAGTCGGAGTTGAATTCCGATTCGACCGCGCGGCTCACTGCTTGTGCGGACTGTGTTCGATTGAACACATCAGGTGCACCGGCCTCTGGGCGCTCGAAGTTGGGCCCGACCAGACACCCGCTTAGCGCAAAGCACACCAACACAGCCAATGCCGGTGTACGGACGGAAAACTCGCACGCGTTCATTTGAGGTCCGCCTCCTTGATCGACACATCGGCGGGCTTGCCGACAGCGACTTCAGTTTCGACAGAAAGCCCGACGCTCAATGCAGATGCCGCTTGCTGACCCGGGTCGATGCTGATTTTGACCGGCACGCGCTGCACCACTTTCGTGAAATTGCCGGTCGCGTTGTCGGGCGCGATAGGCGCAAAACTGACGCCGGTAGCAGGCGCAAGACTGTCGATATGACCTCGAATAACGACGCCCGGAAAACTGTCGACCTTAATGCGCACTGTAGCTCCCGGGCGCATTCTTGCAAGCTGGTTCTCCTGAAAGTTCGCGACGACATACGCATCCGTAAGCGGCACGATGGCGAGAAGCGGGGCACCCGGCGTAATGAATGCGCCAACGCGTGCCGAACGTCTTCCGACCTTTCCGTCTATGGGCGCACGAATCTCCGTATAGGAGAGGTTCAGCTTCGCCTGCTCCAGAGTGGCCTGCGCATGCGCGACGGCGCCGGCTGCTTTATCGCGCTGGGTACGCAGCACGTCGAGGTTTTGCTGGGTGGCGACGAGTACCGCGCGATCGCGCGACTGTTGTGCGAGTTGCTCGGCCAGCGCGCTCGATGCACGCTGTTGTTCCTGCGTCGTCCCCGCGCCGGTTTCGGACAGATTGCGGTAGCGCGATGCATTTGCTTGCGCAAACTCGATGGCTGCTTCGTCCGACCGAAGCGTCGCGCGGCCCTGATCGACGAGCGACGGATGCCGCGCAATCTCTGCGTCGTAGTTCGCAACGGAGGCTTTCGCGGCGGCCACGTCAGCCTCGGCGCTCATGAGCGCCGCCCGGAAGTCGCGGTCGTCGATACGCGCGAGCAGTTGGCCGGCCTTTACGTGCTGGTTATCTGCCACCGGCACGTCAGACAACTGGCCTGCGATGCGCGACGCCACCAGAGTGAAATCGGCGGTGACATATGCGTCGTTGGTCGACTCGCTGCCGGGCTCCGCCCACAGCCATATGCAAACCAGTACAACGACGCAGGGAACCACCACATACGCGGCGAGACGAAGCGTTTTCAAAGGGAGTCGGAAGACAGTTGACATATATTCGTTGATCAGCGGGAAGAGGGAGGCGTGGTGCACCAGGGCGGATAGATACGCGTCGGTAACACGGGCACGAGAAGAAGCAGGGCGATCGCGATGCAGCCCATCACGCGATAGAGGTCCGCGGATGTCAGCACGACGGACTGCTCGTGAATACGGTGCGCAAGTGCGGCGAGGAGCCCGTGATCTTCACCGACGCTTTGTGCTGTAATCAGTGCGCTATTGCCGAGCCGGTCCACGAGCATGCTCGAATGAAAGTGCTGGCGGGCAGTACCTAGACCCTCGATGAGACTGGTCGCTCCCACTCCTGCGAAAACCTTCACCGTGTTGAACATGGCGGATGCAAACGGGCCATCTGTTGGAGCGAGACCACCGGTTACGCCCATCAGTATCGAGAGAATCACCATGGGCTGTGCTGCAATTTGCAGAGATTGCAGCCAGTAGAAGTTATCGCGCACCCACTCTGACGTCATGAAGCTTCCCATGAAGCAGGTGACGCCCATCAGCGAAATTCCAGCGGCGAGAATCCACCGTCGGTCGATCCGCTGGATGTTCAGAACGGCCGCAGTCAGAGGCAGCGCAATTAATAAAGGCAGTGCGACGAGCAGCGCCAACGGCGTCGTTTGAAGCGGCCGGTAACCATGTACCTTCGCAAGGTATTGCGACGGGATGACGGCGATGCCGGTCAGCAGGATCACGGCCCCCGCGAGTGTAAGAAGGCCGTGCGTGAAGTTTCTCCGGCCAAGCAGACGCAGGCCGAAAAACGGCAGCGGATGAAACCACTCGTTCACGATGAATGCGATCAGGAGCAATGCACCACCGCCGAGCATCACGCGGATAAAGCCGGAATTGAGCCAGTCCAGTCGGTCGCCCTGCAATAAACCAATGACCAGCATCGCAACTGCAGGACAGCCTGTCACGAATCCACTCCAGTTGAACGATTTGAAGCGTTCGAGTTTGAGCGGCTCTACAGGAAGCCCTTGCTGAATCGCGATACAGCTCAGCAGGCCTAGCGGCACGATCTGCCAGAAAGTCATCCGCCAGTTCACATATTCAGTCCACAGCGCGGTGAGCGGAATTCCGAGTGCCGGCCCGAAGGTTGCAGTCAGTGCATATCCAGCAAGTCCATAGAGCTTGATCTTCGGCGGAAGATAGCGCAGTGCTGCGATGATCAGCATCGGAGGAAGACATCCGCCGGCTATGCCTTGGAGTACTCGCAGCAAATACAGCGTCGGCAGATTCGGTGCCAGCGGGCAAAGAAATCCGAACACCATGGTGGCCACTACCGCGCCGATCGTGAACCGCTTGAGCGTGAGCGTCATCGCGAACCACGGCGCAAATACCATCGTGGTCACGTTTGCAGCCTCGAAAAGAGCAGTCAGCCACGTTCCGTCGTCGTGTCCGATCGACAGCGCGCCGCGGATGTCCGTCAGCGAGACCGCCGTCACCTGCTCATTGACTATCGCCAGCAATGAGGAGAGAAGCATCCCAACCAACCCGATTGCGAGGCGGGGCGATAACCCCGATGTCGCAGCGTTCTTTGGGGCTGGACTGTCTGCTTCCCGTAAGGCGACCGGTGCCGACGAGCCGACTTCCTTCGGTTCTGCCGTTCCAGTTGTCCGTGGCGTTGCGATGTTCATGAGGTCTGCAGATCTACCAGAATGGTTGGGCTTTTGCGCCGGGCACCGAGCTTGCCGACGCTCGGTAGTGTTAAATATCGAGCGGAATCGGCGTCCAGTTCACTTCTTTTCCCTTGTAGTTCCGGCGCGTCCGTTCAACGTATTTCAGTGCCGCGGGACTACCACATCGAGGTTGATTAATTCTAGGAGACCAGCTGACCTTCGTGAAAGACAATGGAGCTTGTGCATTTGGCCATTCCGTTTGCGAATCGGGCCAATGAGTCCGAGCGCCCTCATGCATGCGCGTGTTCTGGAATACTCTCTTTCGATTCGACGAGCCAATCGACATTGGTTGTGCTGGAGACGGTACGAAGACGTGTAACTCGCCCACGAAGCGTACAGTGGCCATTTCTGATCGTTTTTGGGCCAACGCAAGAGTTGCAGGCTTTTCAATGGCACATACGACACCCATAGTTAGGACAAGCCGGTGATGTGCAGCCGCGATGCTTTTAACTGGAGAGGTGAGACATGAAATTTTCGGTGAAGAAAGACATTCAAACAGGCGACGTTCCGACCATTGAGCATGCATTGAAGATGGTCGACGCAGACGCCAAAGTTAGCGTGAACGTCAATGCAAAAACCGTGAGCGTCGATTCGTGGTTAATGCCGGAGGAGTTCCTCGTTGCTTTCGTCGACGAAGACTATGACGTGCGCATTGTCGAGGCATAGGTTGACGGTACTCGGGCGAATCGGGAGGCGATGTAGGGCCGACTCCCGGTTCGCCCCGCGCGCTAGGCAGCAGGCTGCGGGTCGCTGAAGTATTGAGGTGCTTCACGGCGATCGAACATTCCATACTCGCGCACCACACGAATATGTCGCAAGTGCACATTGGCCGGCAGCGTGGCTTCTCTCTGGAATGCCTGCGCGGCCTCAAGATCGCGCCACGTCAGCACCGCGATCACGTCGCCGGGCGTCATTAGCGCGTCGAATACGTCCCACGCAACCAGACCGGAAGCCGCAAGGTCGAGTCCCATTGACGTCACAACTGCATTTGCTCCTGCCTGGCTGAGCCACTCCGGATCGTACGTCGCACCGAGGAGCGTCACCGCAGTGCCTGCTCCTGTCTCGGTTACATCAAGACGTTGTTCAAGCAGCACTTCTCCCTCAGGCAAGCAGGTGTCCTCGACGACTTGTCCAATTCGCAGGCGATAGTCGGAAAACACGCGGTCGCGCGCTGCCTGTTGTACTTGATGATGCTTCGTCGTGGTGCGCCAGCGCACGAGCGACTTCTCATCGCGCCAGGTTGACAGCGAAAGTAGCCACCCGTCGCGCGTCAAACTTGCATAGCGGTTGTTGTCGATGAAACCCACGATTTTTTCGAGTTCTGGGCGTAGCATCTTTGCCATGCCGAGATACAGATCGAACTGTTCACGTAGAGGATGTACTTCGAGCATTGCAGAAAACATTCCGGACTCTTCCTTTGCTTAGCGATACGATTGGCCCGCAGTCGGGTGATTGGCTGCATTGATTGTCCGTGACGCATCGAATTTACTGAAGCGCAAGCGCGCCCCATATTGGGCCAATAAGTTCGGCAAATTTGCCAGTCCTTGGGCAGATGTCACGACAGCCGCCGCGCGGGGACGAGCGTCTTCTTCCGCCAGACGAATAGTGCGTATGCCGACACAGCTAGCACAGTGAACACTTTGTGCATTGCATCTGCGTCTTCCTTAAATAGCCCGCACTCGGCCAATCCCGGTCTTCTTTGGGCCAGGTTGAAGAAACAAAGCATTGCGATGCCTACAATCGCGAGGTGCGCAGATGACCGATGGGGAGTTGAAATGGACAAATTGCGCGAGATGGAGGTCTTTGTAGCCATCGTCGATCGTGGCAGCTTTACGGGTGCATCGGAGAAGCTCGGAATGTCGACGCCGGCGGTCTCACGGGCACTGAATTCGCTTGAAGCGCGGCTTGGCACGCAACTGCTCGCACGGACCACTCGCACGGTTCGGCCGACTGACGCAGGCGTTGGCTACCTCGATGCCTGTCGAAAAGTGCTGGACGCTATCACCGAGGCCGACGCGAATGTCGCAGCGGACCACCTGAATCCCGTCGGCACGCTGACGGTATCGGCGCCGGTTCTATTCGGGCAGCGCTTCGTCGCGCCCTTGATCAACGCGTTCGCGCTGCGCTACCCCGAGGTCAACGTCAATGCCGTCTATGCCGATCGCACGACTCGGCTACTGGAAGAAGGCGTGGATATTGCAATTCGTATCGGCCATCTTGGAGATTCGACGATATTCGCCGTTCCTCTAGGGACGGTGCGACGCCGGACCTACGCGGCGCCTGCGTACCTTGCGGCGCATGGTGAGCCCAGCCATCCCAGGGAACTGATGAATCACCACTGTGTGTCGTTTACCGGCGTGTCCAGTCCGTTCGAATGGGTGTTCAATGAGAATGGATCGAGATTGCCGGTGCGGCTTCAGCCACGGATGATTGTCGACCTGTCTCCCGCTGCGGTGCTGGCGGCACTCGATGGCGTAGGCATCACTCAACTGCTCTCGTATCAAGCGGCGCCAGAAGTGCTCGATGGCAAGCTGCGGCCTATCCTGAGGGCGTTCGAGCCCGAGGCTACGCCAGTGAATCTGCTGCATATCGAGCGGCGGGGCGCGAGCGGCAAGGTGCGCGCGTTTGTGGATTTCGTCACGGATAGCCTGCGCAGCAACCCGCACCTTCAGGACGAAGACGCAACGGCCACGTAAAGTTCGCGGTAGGCACTCACCAGCAAATCGAGGCTATATGCACGATTGAGGCCACTCGGGTTGGGCAGCACCCATGCGCGCGCACCGCCGAATGTGTCGGCCTGCAATCCCCATTGGATATCGCGCCTGCCGGACATGGCCGAGATCGCCATCTTCCCGAGAAAGGCAATATACCGCGGCGCATGGTGTTCGATTTTGCGCTGGAAATCGGATGCGGCCGCTTCTATCTCCAGTCGCGAAAGCTCGCCCGCTCGTGCAGTTGGACGCGAGACCGCCGTGGTGAGTCCACAACCATAGCGGAGCAAAGTGCAGTCGTCTTCAGGACGAATCTGTTCGGGAGTAAGGCCCGCGAGGTGCACCGTCTGCCAGAAGCGGTTGTTTCTACCCTCGAAGTGGTGACCTGTAGCTGCAGCACGCATGCCAGGATTTATTCCGCAAAATATCAGCGACAGACCTGGCTCCAGAACATCTGGAAGCGATTGAGCGTCGATAGCGCAACTCACGAATAGCTCGCGCTTTGAGCCGCCACCAGCATGCCGGTGCCCGTATCTGTCCGCGGGCGCGACTCGACCGTGCCGCGGAACCGTTGGCGATATTGTTTTGGCGTGACATTGAGCCGACGGGCGAAGGTGGTCCGCATCTGTGTGGCACTGTGAAAACCGCACTTGAATGCGACGGTTTTTAGCGGAGCGTCCGAGTCTTCGAGCAGCTTTCTCGCCGTATCTACGCGGACCTGTTCGACAAACGCGGAAGGCGTGACCTTCGCATATTTGGCGAAGAGGCGTGAAAAAGTACGTCGGCTGACAGAAACAGCGGTGGCAAGCTGTTCGATCGACAGCGTGTCGGTTATATGCTCGGTCACATACTGATGCACTTTGCCGATAATCGGATTGTCATCCTTGCCGGCCCCGATGTAAGGGCTGTACTGCGATTGACCGCCTTCTCGCTGGATATATACAACGAGGCGTTTTGCAACACGCACCGCCATTTGGTGTCCCCAGTCTTCGGCCACGAGCGAAAGACAAAGGTCGATTCCCGCTGTCACGCCAGCAGATGTAAATAGCCGGCCGTCACGAATGAAGATCCGGTCGGGCTGCACACAGGCCAAAGGGAAGTCGCGCGCGAGGCGGGCGGCTTCTGCCCAATGGGTCGTTACCTGCTTGCCGTCGATCAGTCCGGCGTGGCCCAGTACAAACGCTCCGTTGCACACCGAACCGAACCGTGCCGCGCCATATGCCTGCGTTTGCAACCACTTCAGAAACTCGTGCGGTGGCCGGTAATCGGGCAGGCTTGGTCCTCCCGCGACGAGAACCAGATCGAACTGGACGAGAGAATCCGCAAAAGCCGACGGCACGGAAAGTTGCATCCCGTTGGAGCATGTCACAGTGCCGGCTTTGCTTCCGACAAGCGACACCTCATAGCGCTGATGCTCGGAGAGATTTGCATTCGCTTCCGCAAATACATCGAGTGGGCCTGCAACGTCCAGTGCCTGCACACCATCGAATACGACAATGGCGACTTTCATGCCGTGACCTTCATCAAATAGGAACGCGCTTCCGTTACCAGCATGGGCCCACGCTCCTTCATGGGGGCGCCATGCAACGCAACGAGCGACGGCAACGAGCGATGGCCTAGCTTACAGCAACCGCCACATACCGCGCCCGCCGTAACCGTTAAATGACTTTTGCGTCAGTGTAAAGAACAGACAGAAAACTCACGGCGATGCCAGCGGCACGACGTGGCCCAAATTCCGCGCTGATTGGCCAGGTATCGCGGGATCTATGCATTCCGGAGCGACGTCGATTGGTTAAAGTGGGTTTGAAGGATCGATCTATTTGAGTGCACTCGCGGAGTAACGGCGCATGCGTGTCGGAATGATGGTGTATTCAGGTTTTCAACTGCTAGAGGTGAGTTGCCCAATGGACGTGTTCCAGGAAGCGAACCGTGTATGCGGCGCCGCGTTCTACGAGCAGCACGTCGTTGGGCCGCGTCCTGGGCCGGTTACATGCTCGAACGGCACCGCGGTGGGCACCACAGCGTCTCTGCGCGATTTGCCGACATCGTTCGATATTGTCATGGTGCCCGGTTCTCCGGCGATAGGTTCGGAGCGCGAGCATAACGAACTGGTGGATTGGCTCAGGAACGCTGGACGCAGCGCGAGAAAGATCGCGTCGGTGTCGAACGGTGCTTTTCTCGTGGCGCGTGCGGGTCTTGCGAACGATCGCTGGCTGACCACGCGTGAGCGCGACGCACAGCGTCTTGCAAGCGACTATCCATTGGTACACGTTGTAACGGAACGGATCTGCTTGAAGGACGGCAATCTTTATTCGTCGGGCGGCGTGAGTGCCGGTATCTATCTTGCGTTGGCTCTCGTTGGAGAAGATCTGGGCGAGCACATCGCCGGCGACGTTGCGAAAGCACTCTTGCCTCCAGGCGTTTAAACCGAGGCGTGTGCCGCGAACGTGCTGGAACGACCGCGTTCGCTTTTTCGCAACGCTGTGGCGATCCGGTGGCCCGGATGTGTTCTCTTTTGGCCCGTAGAGCGCCTGCATCGTTGAGCGTGCTGTTTCGATCATTGGCAGAATCGACTTCATGGTTCTTCCGGCCCATCGCCGGTAATACCTGGCCGTTGATCCCAAGGCGGTTCTCCACACGAGTCAGCCATGACCACCAATCTGAACGTTGCTTCACAAGTCTGTCCGGCACCAACGCTTCCCGGCGAACCGATGTCGGGCGCCGACATTATTCTGCGCGTACTTGCGGAGCAGGGCGTCGATACGCTATTCGGATATAGCGGCGGCGCGATCCTGCCGACTTACGACGCAGTGTTCCGTTTCAATGAATCACACGCCGCACACCCTGAACGCCAGATCAAATTCGTCGTGCCGGCCAACGAACAGGCGGCGGGCTTCATGGCGGCCGGTTATGCGCGCGCGAGCGGAAAAGTAGGCGTGTTCATGGTGACGTCCGGGCCTGGCGCAACCAATGCAGTCACGCCAATCGCCGACTGCAACGGCGATTCGATTCCCGTTGTGCTCATATGCGGTCAGGTGCCGCGCGCGGCAATAGGCAGCGACGCTTTCCAGGAGGCGCCGGTCTTCAACATCATGTCGGCCTGCGCCAAACAGGTGTTTCTCGTAACCGATCCCGTCAAACTCGAACAGACATTGCGCACGGCATTCGAAATCGCGCGCACCGGCCGCCCTGGTCCGGTCGTGGTAGATGTGCCAAAGGACATCCAGAACTGGGTCGGTCAATATCACGGGCAAGGCACCTTGCACTTTCGCGGCTACTCCGACCGGTTGCGATTGGTGGCTAACGGTTCCCGCCTTGACGAGCAAAAGGGCGCCCAGTTCTTCGATCTCCTTAGACAAAGCGAGCGACCGCTCCTGTATGTGGGCGGCGGTGTTATCTCGGCAGGCGCAACGGCCGAACTGCACCAGTTCGCCGAGCGTTACCAGATCCCGGTCGTGACGACGTTGATGGGCCTCGGCGCGATACCTGCGCAACACCCGCTGTCCCTCGGCATGCTCGGCATGCACGGCGCCGCCTGCGCGAATTACGCGGTTGAAGATTGCGACTTCCTGATTGCGGTGGGCGCGCGATTCGACGACCGGGTCGCTGGCGGCCGCCCTGACATGTTCGCGGCAGGCGCGCGACACGTCGCACATATCGACATCGACGAGGCGGAGATCAACAAGGTCAAGCGCGCGCATTGGAGTCACATAGGCGACGCGAGGCAGGCATTGCGCGCATTGATGGAGCACGAGTCCGTTGCTTTGTCGTCCGCCGGATGGATCGGATGGGTAACGGAACTGAGGCAGCGCCACGGCATGAACTATGACCGCAGCAACCCGCTGATTCAGCCGCAGCGTGTCATTGAAAAGCTCAGCGAGATCACCGGTGGGCGCGCAATCATCAGCACAGGTGTAGGCCAGCATCAAATGTGGACCGCACAGTTCTACCAGTTCACCGAGCCTCGAAGCTTTCTTACCTCGGGCAGCATGGGCACGATGGGATTTGGTCTACCCGCCGCAATCGGCGCTCAACTGGCACGGCCTGATGCGCTCGTCATCGACATCGACGGTGACGGCAGTATCCGCATGAACGCTGGAGAACTCGAAACGGCCAGCACGTATGGCGTTCCGGTGAAGGTTTTGCTGCTCAACAATCGCGGTGACGGGATGATCCGCCAGTGGCAGCGTCTCTTTTACGAAGGCCGGACTTTCGTAAGCGACAAGGCTCTTCATCGCAAGGACTTTGTGATGGCGGCGCGCGCGGACGGCTTCGAGTTTGCCTGTCGCGTCGAGACGGCGAGCGAACTTGAGGAGAAACTGAAAGCGTTCGTGGCCTTCGAGGGACCCGCCTTTCTGGAAGTGATGATCGATCAGAACGCCGACGTATTTCCAATGGTAGGGCCGGGTCAAAGCTATTCGAACATGATCACAGGGCCGTTCATACCGTCGCGGTCCGATCCGGAACCGGGAAAGGAAGGGGCAGTGCGCCTTCAGGCCGCGGACATGTTCTGAGCATGCTTTCTATTTTCATTCCCGGCAAAACGCCATGATTGACGTCGACCTGATTCATAAGGCCCTAGCGAATCCGTTCCGGCGGCAGATTCTCGCGTGGTTGAAGACGCCGGACGAAGTTTTTGCACAGGGTCACATCGATTTCAGTCACGGCGTACCACCGAACGCGATTCACGCGCGCAGCGGTCTGTCGCAGTCCACGGTCTCGGCGCACGTTGCAAGCCTGGTAGAGGCACAGCTTGTCGTTCCGACGCGAGTAGGCCAGTGGGTCTTTCTATCGCGCAATGAAGAGGTGATCCGCGAGTTTGCCAGGCAGGTCAGCTTGCATTTGTGACGACCGCAGAGGCGTATAGCTCTTCTTCTCTTCGTCGAAATGGTCCGGTGTTCTTCACAAATCGTCCTATGCTGGAAGTCGAGACGAGCGTTGGACAATTGCGAAGGCACAGTCTTCGCCTCAGGTTCGATGCGTGGCATTGGCCTGACTCTTTGCCCTGACCGGAGTGCCCGGTTGCGGGACCTGTATGGCACCACTCAATGCGGAGGTATCGTCATGATCGAGGCTTGCGATTTCCGGCTCAAAAGAATTGCGCTGAACCACGGAGGCGGCTCCATGCCCGCAATCGGCTTTGGCACGCTGATCGCAGATGCGGCCATCACGACAAGTGCCACGAAAGACGCGCTGGAAGCGGGCTATCGGCACTTCGATTGTGCGGAGCGCTATCGCAACGAGCGCGAGGTGGGCGACGCGTTACAAGCGGGACTTGCAGCGGGAGGAATCGCACGCGAAGAAATCTTCGTGACCACGAAGCTATGGAATTCGAATCATCGCCCGGAGCGTGTCAGACCGGCTTTCGACGCAAGCCTTGGAAGGCTTCGACTCGACTATCTGGATCTTTATCTTATTCATACGCCGTTCGCATTCCAATCGGGAGATGAGCAGGATCCCCGCGACGCAAATGGAAACGTCCTCTACGACGAAGGGGTGTCCCTGCTCGATACATGGCGGGCGATGGAAGATCTGGTCGGCGGGGGAAGATGTCGCGCGATCGGTCTGTCCGACATCGGCCTCGATGAACTGGTACCGCTCTATGAATCGGCAAGAATAAAGCCGGCCGTGGTTCAGGTCGAGGCGCATCCCTATCTTCCAGAAAACGAACTCCTGGAGTTCTGCAAGAAGAAAGAGATCGTGTTCCTGGCGTTTGCGCCGTTAGGTCACGGAATTAGACCCGGGCCGCTCGAAGATCCGGTCGTCTCACGAATTGCCGCGCGGATTGGCAAGACGCCTGCACAGGTACTGCTTGCATGGGCGGTGCAGCGTGGTACCGCCGTCCTGACGACGCCGAAGACCGCCGCGCGTGCGCGCGAGAATTTCGACATTTCAGCTCTTCCCGCTGATGCCTTTGACGAGATCAATCGCATCGAAACCAGGCAGCGGTTCAACCAGGTCGTGAAGACCGGCAACCCGGGATTTATCCCGCGCATTGAATGAGGTTGCGATCTGGCGCAGTGCTGGCCAGAAACGAGCGTGGAATGTCCCGAAACCGTCGAAGCGAGCGCGTCAGTCATAACCCTGAGAACCTGTGTTCTCATCAGTGGTCAAAAGACTGCTGGTCCTGGCGAGCACAGGGATCTGGTGGCTTAAGTCATCAGGTTTTGCACAAGTCGACGCGAGCAGGATGGCGAGGAACGTTGCCTCCTTTCGCAGTCGGACCTTTAACATCGCTATTGATGAGAGAACGGGGCGGCGAGATTAAATCACAGACGTGGTTATGACTTCACTCACGCCCCAAGCGCACGAATCGGTCCAGGTGATGATCCTCATCTCCAAGCTGATGATCGATCATCACAAGCCGCTTTGCATAATGGGCAAGCGGCAACTCCCACGTCATGCCTATGCCGCCGTGCAGTTGAATGCACTCTTGCGCGACCAGTGCGCCGATCCTGCCGATGCTGTACTTCGCCGCCGACACCGCGCGCTCCCGCACCCTGCGCTGCGCACCGAGCGCCGCTGCCGCGTTGATTACCGCTGAACGCGCCTGCTCGATTTCCAGCAGCATGTCGGCCATTCTGTGCTGCAGCGCCTGGAAGCTGCCTATCGCCACGCCGAACTGCTTGCGCGTGCGCAGGTAGTCGAGCGTGTAGTCTTTCGCGACGTCCATCGCGCCGACGGCCTCTGCACACAACGCGAGCACGCCACATGCAATCGCATACTCGAGCGTCGGGAGGCCCGCACCTTCCGCGCCAAGCAGCGATTCTTCGCCGAGTTTGACATTGTCGAACGTGACTTCGGCTGCGCGTCCGCCGTCGATCTTCGGATAGCCCCGCACGCTGACGCCTGCTGCGTCCCGAGGCACGAGAAAGAGCGTTATGCCTTCCTCTGAATCGTCGTCGCCGATGGTCCGCGCGGACACGAGGAAGAGTGCAGCGTGCTCCCCGTGCTGCACCACCGCTTTAGCGCCGTTCAATTGCCACGCGTTGCCCTCGCGTTGGGCGCGCGTGGTGACACGCGAGAGTTCGTAATGGCCGCCGGATTCACCATGCGCGAGTGCGGCGAAACGCGAGCCGTCGATCAATTCACCCAGCAGGGCGCGTTGCGTGGCGTTGCCGCTTCGTGCGACGGCCTGGCCCACAATGAGCGTATCGAGGAACGGTTCAACCACGAGGCCGCGGCCCAGGCTCTCGAACACCACCGCAATATCGAATCCGCCGCCACCAAAGCCGCCGTTAGCTTCATCGAAGAGGGCGCCGATAATGCCCAGCTCTGCGAAACGATTCCACAGTTCAGGGCTAAAACCTTCAGGCGAGCGGGCGATTCTGTCGCGCGTCTCGAAGCCGTACTGCTCGCTGACGAAGCGGTTCAGCGTATCCGCAAGCATGCGGCGATCTTCGGTGTGCTGGAAATTCATGACGTGCGCCTCTTACAGTCCGAGGATCATTTTAGAAATGATGTTCTTCTGGATTTCATTTGAGCCGCCGAAAATCGACAGCTTGCGATTGTTGAAATACAGCGAAGCCGCGCTCGCCGCTTCTTCGGGGCCAACCCGTGCGCCTTGATAACCGTCGTGCAATGCCTCTTCGATGAACGGCTGCGCATACGGCCCCATCGCGCGGCGCGTCAGCGACGAGATTTCCTGGCGAATCTCCGTGCCGCGAATCTTCAGCATCGAACTCTCGGCACCCGGCACGCCGCCGCCTGCTACTGCCGCAATCACGCGCAAGTTGGTCGTCTTCATGTTCTCCAGATCGATTTCAACGCGTGCCATGCGCGCCGCGAACGCCGGGTCTTCGCAAAGCGGCCGGCCGTTGCGCTGCTCTTTCGCCGCAATCTTGCGCAGCCGGTTCAACGCCGCGACGGAGAACCCGACGCCCGCGATATTCGTACGCTCGTACGTAAGCAGATATTTGGCGTACGTCCAGCCCTTGTTTTCCTCGCCGACCAGGTTCACAGCCGGCACTCGCACGTCGGTGAAAAATACTTCGTTCACTTCATGCTCGCCATCGAGCGTGATGATCGGCCTCACTTCGACGCCCGGCGTTTTCATATCGATCAGCAGGAAGCTGATGCCTTCCTGCTTGCGTACGTCGGTTGCGGTGCGCACGAGGCAGAAGATCATGTTCGCGAAGTGGCCGAGCGTGGTCCAGGTCTTCTGGCCGTTCACGATGTAATGCTCGCCGTCCGCGTCGACGCCGCGCACGGCAGTGGTCTTGACCGAAGCGAGATCGGACCCTGCGCCAGGTTCGGAGTAGCCCTGGCACCACCAATCGGAGCCATCGAGAATACGCGGCAGCCAATGCCGCTTCTGCGCTTCACTGCCGTATCTGATCAACACCGGTCCGAGCATGTTGACGCCGAACGGCACGATGCGCGGCGCTCCGGCCAGCGCACATTCGTTTTCGAAGATGAATTTCTGCACAGCCGTCCAACCCGGTCCGCCGTATTCTGCCGGCCAGTGATTCGCGAGCCAGCCGCGCTCGTTCAGAATCGCATTCCACCCGGCCATGTCGTCGCGCGTGAGGCGCCGGCCTCCATGCACCTTGTCGGCGAGGTGCTGCGGAAGTTTGTCCCGCAAAAACGCAAGCACCTCTGCGCGAAAGGCTTCTTCTTCAGGTGTGAAGTTCAGATCCATGACTGTTCCTTCGTGATGTTCAACGGCTGCGCTGAAAAAACGAGCCGCTTCATGGCGCGTGATTGACGCTCGCAAAATCCGCGCCGCGCTCGACCAGGTCAATCAGCAGGGGCGAAGCTCGCCAGAACAATGGGTCTTCTTTCGCAAATTCGCGGATGTCCGCAAGAATGCGCGGCAGGCCGACCATGTCCGCATATTTCATCGGGCCGCCGCGATAACGCGGGAAGCCGTAGCCGTATAAAAAGGTCACGTCGACGTCGAGCGGTCGGAGAGCAATCCGTTCATGCACGACATTCGCTCCTTCATTGATCATCGCGGCCATGTAGCGGCGAATGATCTCGTCGTCGGAGAATTCGCGCGGGGTGACGCCAGCTCTCACGCGCTCGGCGTCGATGATCGCCTTGACTTCCGGATCCGGCTGGCCGCTGCGAGATCCTTCGGGATACAGATAAAAGCCGCGCCCCGTTTTTTGACCGAACCAGCCTCGCTCGCACAGACGGTCGGCAATCTGCACATAGCGCGCCGCCGGATTGCGTGTCGCTGCGCGCCGTTTGCGCGCTGCCCAGCCGATGTCGCCGCCGGCGAGATCCACCACCTGAAACGGTCCCATCGGGAAGCCGAACGCGCGTACTGCTGCGTCGATCTGATAGGGCGAGGCGCCGTCTTCCATCATCGCATCGGCGGCACTGCGATACACGGCGAGAATGCGATTGCCGATGAAGCCGTCGCACACGCCTGCGCGTACTGGCGTCTTGCGCAGCTTCTTTGCAAGCTCGAATGCGGTGGCGACTACGTCGGCGCTGACGGCTTTCGGCACGACTACCTCAAGCAGTTTCATGATGTTAGCCGGCGAGAAAAAGTGCAGACCGATCACATCGGCGGGGCGCGAGATGCTGGCTGCGATCGCGTCGATGTCGAGATACGACGTGTTGGTTGCGAGCACGGCGCCCGGCTTGCACACGCGGTCGAGTTCGCCAAACACGGCCTGCTTGACCGACAGATCTTCGAACACGGCCTCGATCACGAGATCTGCGTCGGCGAGTGCATCGTACGAAGTACTGCCGGTCCAGCGCGCCATGAGTTGGGCCTTTTTCTCGGCGCTCATGCGGCCCTTGGTAATCAGACCGTCATACACCTTTTCGATGTGTGCGCGGCCCCGGCCGAGCGATGCTTCGTCGCGCTCGATCATCGTCACGGGCAAGCCCGCGTCGAGCACTGCGACGGCAATGCCCGCACCCATCGTGCCGCCGCCGACGACGCCGATCGCGTTCAGCGCACGCGGTCTGGCGTCGCGCGTCTCGGGTGCTTTCAGCACTTCGCGCTCCGCAAAAAACGCGTGAACGAGGCCCGCGCGCTGCGGACTGTCGAGGCATTCGAGAAAGAGTTGGCGTTCGCGGCGCAAGCCGTCTTCGAAAGGCAGCGTGATCGCCGCTTCGACTGCATCGACGATCTTTAGCGGTGAAAATAGACCACGCGATTTTTTCTCGGTCTCGGCGCGAGCCGTAGCAACCACGGCGAGGCTCGCGGCCCGGTCGTTCAACGCAGTGGCGTCACGCGTACGGCGCACTGGCGCATGACCCTCAAGCAATTCGTGAACGTAGGCGAGCCCTTCCGCCAGGATGTCGTCGCTGCCGCCAAGCCGGTCGACGAGCCCTAACGCCAGTGCTTCGTGCGCGTTTGCATGGCGACCGCTCAACATCAGGTCGAGCGCCGCCTTTGCTCCGATCAGGCGCGGCGTGCGCTGCGTGCCGCCTGCGCCGGGCAGCAATCCGAGTTGAACCTCGGGCAGGCCGAGCTTCGCCCCGTCTACGGCGATCCGGTAATGCGCGGCGAGCGCCACTTCAAGACCGCCGCCGAGCGCCGCACCGTGAATCGCCGCGACGACTGGTTTCGTACAGGCTTCAATGCGGTTGCACACGTCCGGCAGCGACGGCGGCACCGGCGGCTTGCCGAACTCGCGAATGTCCGCGCCGGCAATGAAGTTGCGGCCAGCGCCGACAATCAGCACGGCTTGCACCGAACGGTCGCTGTCGGCGGCTTCGATCGCGGCGAGCAGTCCGCGCCGCACGTCGGCGGACAGCGCGTTGACGGGCGCGTGATCGATCGTGACGAGCAGCACCTTGCCACGCAATTCGCGTGTCACGACGTCGGTTGAAGTGGTGAGGGTCATGGCGTGTCGTCTCCTGGCTGATTGTGTGCGCGCGCCGGCGGCATCCCGCGCCCGCGAATCGTCCTGATTGTGGAGTGGTCAAGGTTCATTGACAATCACATGAAGGATTGACAGACTGTCAAAATAACTTTGACAAAGGCCCAGTTGTGGACGTCCATTCGCTGACTTTGCTAGTGGAGATACTCGACGCAGGTAATCTGAGCGAGGCGGCGAGGCGCCTGAAAATGAGCCGCGCGAACGTGAGCTACCACCTGAACCAGCTGGAACGCTCGGTGGGCTTGCAACTCGTTCGGCGCACCACGCGTCGGGTCGAACCCACGGAGATCGGTCTTCAGCTATATGAACACGGCCGCGCGATTCAGAACGCGCTGCTGGCCGCGCGCGAATCGGTGACGACGCTTGGGCAAAGCTTGCAGGGGCGAGTGCGCCTGAGCGTGCCGAGCGGTTATGGTCAACTCGTCATGTCGGAGTGGCTGATCGAGTTCAAGCGTCGCTATCCAGGCATCGTTCTCGATGTGTTGTTCGAGAACCGCGTGGAAGACCTGATGCGCGACGAAGTGGACATTGCCGTGCGGGTCATGTCCGAGCCACCGCAAAATCTCGTGGCGCGCGACATGGGGTCGGTCAGGTACGTTGCCTGTGCATCGCGCGTGTTCGCCGAAAGCCACGGCATGCCTATGCAACTAGACGATCTGCGCACCACGCCGTTGATTACGGCGGCGGTCGTGGGCCGTCAGTTGCGGGTTGCCGCCTATCTCGGTGACGAACGGCACGAGGTGCTGCTCGAACCGACGATCATCTCCGAGAACTTTCTGTTTTTGCGGCAAGCGGTACTCGCAGGACTGGGCGTCGGCATCTTGCCGGATTATGTGGTGCAAGATGATCTGAAACGCGGCGATGCCGTAACCACGCTCGATGAATGGCGCCTGAGCATCTTCGGCACGAACATGTACATGCTTTACATGCCGAACCGGCACCACACTCGGGCGGCGGCAACTTTTATCGAGTTCATTCTGGCGCAGGCGCGAGCAAGCGGAAGAGGCGGCGCTTCGTAGCCCGCGCGTTTTCGGCCGACCACAATTGTCCCTTCATGTAGCTCTGGCGAGTATGCTGTGAAAAAGAGCGTGCACGCGCCGTGCAACAGTACGCCACGAACTTGAAGAACGTTACGAACGTCGTGAACGTCAGCGGAGACCCGAATGAAGTGGACACTCGCATTTCTCGTCGTGCTCGCAAGCATCATCGTAGCGATGCTGATCGCGCGCCTGCCCGCCGAGCAGGCTATTCGCCTGGCAGGCTATGCGGCGACAGCAGCGCTTGCTGCGCTCGTGAGTTACGTGATCCGCCGGCGCGGCAATCGCGCGCGTAAAACGAGGCGGGTGGGCTAGGCGGCGCCGAGCTGAGTGCTTGCAGCGGGCCGCGTACTACATGCTACGATGCTCCGCTCATTGCGCAGCATGTCGGAGAATCAGATGCGTCCAGAGAATGCCGCCCGTTTCGATGAAGAGTTCGCGCCTCGCATTGCCGAGGCCATCGCCGCGTGCTTCGCTACCACCGTGCACACGGAAGTACTACCGTATGAAGGCCCTGGCCATCCCACGCGCCTGCGCATTCATGCGGCGCCGCTCGAGCATATCGCCCAATTCGCGCATCCGTTGAATCTATATCTCACGTGGGACAGCGACGAGATCGAGAGGCTCATGAAAGAAGAAGGGCAGGCGCGTTTCTCTCGCTATCTGGCTGCGCTGCCGCGAAAGCTGGCGGCGTGGCGTCATGCGCGTGACCTCGATTTTCTTTCGCACACGCAGTCCGATCCGGTGGCACTGATCGGCGGGCTCGACTTCGAGTCGTGAGCCCGCGCCACCGGTTTTTTCGTATCGTCTAGTCGAGCTTGAACTGCGTAACCGCGCTTGCGAGGCTCACCGCCTGCGATTGCAATGCGGCGGCAGCTGCCGTCGACTGTTCGACTAGCGCGGCGTTCTGCTGAACCATTTCATCCAGCTGGCTCACCGCGCGGTTCACTTCCTGAATGCCGCGAGTCTGCTCATTCGCCGCTTGCGTGATTTCGGAAATGATCGTGGTCACGTTAGCGACGTTGCTCACGATTTCCGTCATCGTTTCGCCCGCCTGGCGCACCTGGCCCGAGCCTGAACTCACACTCGCGACCGTGGCTTCGATCAGCGCCTTGATTTCCTTGGCGGCTTGCGCGCTGCGTTGCGCGAGGCTGCGCACTTCGCCCGCCACGACCGCGAAGCCGCGACCCTGTTCGCCGGCGCGGGCAGCTTCAACCGCAGCGTTCAGCGCAAGAATATTGGTCTGGAAAGCAATGCCGTCGATCACGCCGATAATGTCGGAGATCTTTACCGACGCATGTTCGATCTCGCCCATCGTCGTAATCACTTCAGAGATCACCACGCCGCCGCGCGAAGCGACCTGCGATGCGGAAACCGCGGTCGTGTCGGCCTGCTTCGCGGCGCTCGCCGATTGGGTGACCGTGGACGTGATCTCTTCCATCGACGCGGCGGTTTCCTGCAGGCTCGCCGCAGCCGATTCAGTGCGTCCGGACAGATCGACGTTGCCCGCTGCAATTTCATTGGCCGCCACGCGCACCGACTCGCTCGCATCGCGAATCTGACGCATCACGTGACTCAGCTTGTCGATGAATGTGTTGAACGAACGGGCGATCTGCGCGACTTCGTCGTTGCCGATGGCGGGCAGGCGTTGCGTCAGATCGCCTTCGCCGGAACCGATGTCGTCCATTGCATCGCGTACTTTCGAAAGACGCTGGAACGAAACCGCGGTGACCGCCGCGACGATAGCCGCCGCAATGCCCGCAATCACGATCAGCGCGATCACCGACGCGGCCAGCAGCGAACGCATGCCCGCGGTCGCCTCCGCTTGGTCGAGCGCGACGACCACGTACCAGTCGGTGCCCGGAATGGATTGCGCGCGCAACAGTTTAGTGCTGCCGCTCACGTCCATCTGCACCGGACGTTGCGCGCTAAAGAGCGCGGCGAGTTTCTCGCCCGCGAGTCCCGGCGCGAGATCGGACACCGGTTTCAACGTGAGCTTTGCATCCGGATGCGCGACGATATTGCCGCTCGCGTCGATCAGCATACCGAAGCTCGCGGGCGTCGGGTGGATCGACTTCACGTTGGCAATCACGCTGTCCATTGCGACGTCGCCGGACACCACGCCCTTGACGGTGCCGTCGCGTACCACGGGCGCGGCGAACGCGACCACCAGCTTACCCGAGCCGACATCGACATAAGGCGGCGTTGCCACCGGTTTCCCTGCTGCCACGGCCTGCTTGTACCAGGGGCGCCCTGTCGGATCGTAGTCGGCGGGAATGCCGGTCGGGTCGGAAAACTTTGCTGTCTTGTCGGCGTAGCCGACATACACGTTGGTGAACTTGCCAGCGGTGGCAATCTGCTTGAGCGCCGGCGACGGGTCGGGTTGCAGCACTGCGTTTTGCAGCGAGTCGATCATCTGGCTGTTGGCGGCAACCCAGTCGCTGATACCGGCTGCATGACCGCTCTCGACTGCCGTCAAACTGCTGTCGATGGCGTCGGCGTTATACGAATTCGCGACCACATAATTAAGGACCGCATTGGCAGCAAGTGCCACCACGACGATGGCGACGCACAGCGCAACGATCCGCGCGCGAATGGATGTGAACATGGTGGAAGTCTTTCGGATGAGCAGTGAGCCGTAGTGATCGAGGCGGGCGCCTCATACGCGGTATACGGCTCACTAGCGGAAAGACTTGAGCGCATGTGCGCTAGTATTTTCACGCAGTACATCGCGCGAATGCTTGATCGATTTCGTCTGAAGATAGTATTCAAATACGGCCGGCGTGCACTACTACGCAAAAAACGGCCGCTGCGTTTTATCGCAGCGGCCGTTGTCATGCGTCGGTGTTCGCGCTCGCTCAGGCGCCCAGCGCAGGATCGCTCATGCTGCTTTTGCCTGTCTCCACGTGGCCTGCAAAGCGGCGGGCAAACAGCGGGTCGGTGTCGACGGTGATCGCCAGGTCGTACCAGCCGTGCGCATTGCGAAGATCGAGGTAAAGCTCGTCCGTATCGCCGCCGCGCACCACACGTTTGATCGTGTGCTTCGGGTCGTACGCATTGACGATCGTGAACTTGCAGTGCGCGCTGCCTACGTTTTCAAGGCGCAGTTGCAGGTTGCCATTCACGACGTCGTAGCCTTCGAGCACTTCGGGGCGCGCGATATCCGAGCCGTCCCACCAGCTGCGCGCTATCGGCCGGCCGGTGAAGCGGCGCAAGAATCCGTTCGGACCGTGCACGGTGAAATCGTAAGTGCCGTCCGCATTCAGCGGGAACTGATCCTGCAAGCGCTTGCGGGCCTCGACCGTGTACGTGCGCGGCGCCTCGAGGCTGTTCGCGCGATAGACGAGAAACACAGCGCCCGCGCTGCCCGTATTGACGAAGCGCATGGTCAACGTTTTTTCGGCGCCTTCGCCATGTACTCGCACGAACATTTCATACGGCAGCGCGCGAGCCGGGCGCACGCCGGGTTCCTGGCGCGGGACTGCCTGTACCGCCGGCGGCAGCGGGACGTAATCCGGATGACGGTTCTGATCGGGCGGCACATAGCCGCTCGTGCTCGGCAACGTCGGGAAGGCGTCGTTCGGGTTGCCGAAATTGAAGGCCGACGTCAGGTCGCCGCATACCGCGCGTCGCCACGGCGAGATGTTCGGCTCGCCGAGATTGTGCTGTTGGCCGAAGCGCTGTTCGATGAAGCGGATTACCGACGTATGGTCGAACACCTCCGAGCACACATAGCCGCCTTTGGACCACGGCGAGACGACGAGCATCGGCACGCGCGGGCCGAGGCCATACGGCGCGGCCACGTTCTTTGCATCGCCCGGATAGATTTCGTTGACGGTGTCGACGGTGGAAAGGCCGTTCGCGCTCGAACTCGGCGCGCACGGCGGCACCATGTGGTCGAAGAAGCCGTCGTTCTCGTCGTAATTGATCAGGAGTACCGTCTTGCTCCACACCTCGGGATTCGAGGTCAGGATCTGCAAGACCTGGTCGATGTACCACGCGCCGTAGTTCGCAGGCCAGTTCGGGTGCTCGGAATAGGCTTCCGGTGCGACGATCCACGAGACTTGCGGCAGCGCGTTGTTCTGCACATCGCGCTTGAGAATGTCGAAGTAGCCGTCGCCCTTCAGTGCATTCGTGCCGGTGCGCGCGTTCTCGTACAGCGGGTTGCCCGGCTGTGCGTTGCGGTACTGGTTGAAGTAGAGCAGCGAGTTGTCGCCGTAGTTGCCGATGTAGGCGTTCTGAGTCCAGCCCCACGAGCCCTTGGCGTCGAGGCCGGTGCCAATGTCCTGATAGATCTTCCACGAAATGCCTGCGTTTTGCAGCACTTCCGGATAGGTCGACCAGCCGTAGCCCAGCTCGGAATTGTCGATCACAGGACCGCCGCCGGTGCCGTCGTTGCCTACGCCACCTGCCCACATGTAGTAGCGGTTCGGGTCCGTCGGGCCCATCAGCGAGCAATGGTAGGCGTCGCAAATCGTGAATGCGTCGGCGAGTTGATAGTGGAAAGGAATGTCCTCGCGCGTGAGGTAGGCCATGGTGGTCGCGCCTTTGGCGGGCACCCACTGATCGTAGCGGCCGCCGTTCCACGCGGCGTGCGTGCTGTTCCAGTCGTGCGCGAGGTCTTGCAGGAACTGGAGTCCGAGGTTCGGCGCGCTCGGGCGAAACGGCAACACATAGCCGAGATCCGCGGCAAGCGGTTGATACCACACCGGCTTGCCATTGGGCAGGTTGACCGCGCGCGTGTCGCCGAAACCGCGGACACCCTTCAGCGTCCCGAAGTAGTGGTCGAACGAGCGGTTTTCCTGCATCAGCACCACGATATGTTCGACGTCGCGGATCGTGCCGGTCTTGTTGTTCGCCGGAATGGCGAGCGCGTTGCGAATGCCTTGCGGCAGCATGCTCAGCGCGGTGACGGAACCGGCCGCGTGCGCGGCAGAGCGTAGAAAATCACGACGATTTTTTGAGGTCATGGTATGTGCTTTCGTGTCTTCAGTGGGAAAACGATCCACGCAGCGCAGCAGGCATGAGCGGCGCGTGAAGCGCGGGACTCAGTCAACGGTATGGATTACAGGTGTGGCGAGGGGCGTCGAAGCGGCGGCGGACAATGCCGGATCGGCGCTTGATGCAGGTAGTGCTGGGCTTTGAATCGTGACGGCGGCAGGCGAGGGCGATGCAGAAAGAGGATTCGCCGACAGGACGGCGGTGTTGCTCTGATCGGTGGCATTCAGCGCGGAGCTGGCGTTGCCCGTATCCGGCGCCTTGGCGTCGTCATTGCCGCAGGCGACGATCAGCGCGGAAAGTGCCAGCGCCAGGAGCGCAATGGCCAAACGTTTGCGATGCAAGGCAGTGAACGGCTTCGACACATAGGACATAGCGATGTCTCCGGCACGGGGAACGCGCGGGCATCGGTGTGCCCAGGTCAGCGGTGCGAGGAGAATATCCGCTTACCTGTGTAAGTTTTGTGAAGTTTTGGAAATTTGGGGATTTGGTGACAAATGGGGATACGGGCTGTCGCCACGTCCGTTGCGTGCCGGCAAGCGGCAACCTGCGCTACCGGTATCGCCACACGAACTCCGCGAGTGCCTCGTTCAACCGGTCCGGCGCATCGCGGTGAGGCGAGTGTCCGCAAGCGTCGAGCTTGACGAGTTCCGCATGCGGCGCGTACTTGGGAATGGTGTCGATCTGAGCCATCGTGCCGTAGTTATCGTCGTGGCCTTGTATGGCGAGCAACGGCTTGCTGATCGTCGAAAGCTGCTGCGCAATCGACCAGTCGCGGAATGCGGGGTCCAGCCAGATATCGTTCCAGCCATAGAAAGCGGAATCGACGTCCGCGTGATAGCGGGCGAGCTTGTCGCGCAGGTCGGTGCTTTCGTAAAGCCGCTTCGTCTGCGCGATGCTTTGCACCGATAACTCTTCGACGAATACGTGCGGCGCGATGGCCACCGCGCCCGCCAGCGCGTCGGGATGCAACGCCGCGTAAAGCAGCGCGATCGAGCCGCCGTCGCTGTGTCCAATGACCCACATGCGCCGCCGTTCCTGCAGGCCGATGCCGAGTTCGTCCAGCAACGCGGGCAAAATATCGCGCGCCTGGTCGCTCATGAAATCGACCGGCCATTCGACGTGGTGGGGACGCGGTGTCGACAAACCATAACCGGGACGCGAGTACACGAGTCCACGCATGCCCAGCCGCTCGCACAACAATTGTGGCCAGTCGCGCCACATGGCGATCGAGCCGAGTCCTTCGTGAAGGAAGACGGCTATTGGCGCATGGCTCGTTGCGTTGCCAGTCGTTTCGGCGGTTGCACCGTTCAACCAGCGATATTCAATGCGCAGCGGCCCGTGCGATGCCGTGGCGGGCAAGTTGGCGAAATGGCTAGTGGGCGTCTCGACAGCGGCATTCTGCATGTATTACCTTATGACTGTTCGCGCAGTTTGAAGCGTTGAATTTTTCCTGTGGCGGTCTTCGGCAAGTCGTCGACGAACACGATATCGCGTGGATACTTGTGCGGCGCAAGCCGGTCTTTCACGAACGCCTTCAATTCGTCCACCAGTATCTCAGACGGTGGGAACTCGCGCTTCAATACGACGAACGCGCGAGTTTTCACAAGGCCGCCGTGATCGACGCCGACCACGGCCGCTTCAAGCACTGCGTCATGCTGCACCAGCACCATTTCCACTTCGACCGGCGACACATACTGGCCACTGACTTTCAGCATGTCGTCGCTGCGGCCCGCATACACATAGCAGCCATTCGGCAGACGGCTGTACTTGTCGCCGCTGCGAATCCACTCGCCGAGAAAAGTGGCTCGCGTTTTTTCGCGGTTGCTCCAGTACATCAGCGCGGCACTGGGGCCTTTGATAAAGAGATCGCCCACTTCTCCGTCGCCGACCGTGCGACCGCTGTCGTCGCGCAACTCCACTTCGTAACCGGGCACAGGGCGCCCCGTCGTGCCATATTCGACTTCGCCCGCGCGATTGGACAGAAAGATATGCAGCATCTCTGTCGAGCCGATGCCGTCGAGAATTTCGCAGCCGAAGTGCCGCGTAAAACGTTCGCCGATCTCGCGCGGCAATGCCTCGCCGGCGGAGGCGCAAACGCGCATCGCGACATCGTCGCGCGCGGGCAGATTCGGCGAGACGAGCATGCTCGCGTAAAGCGTCGGCACGCCATAGAAAACGGTCGGACGGTGGCGCGTGAGGCGGGAGAAAACGGCGTCGGCGGTGGGGCGCTCGGCCATCAGCACAGCAGTGGCGCCGACAGAAAGCGGAAAGGTCAACGCGTTGCCCAGCCCATACGCAAAGAACAGCTTCGCCGCGGAGAACACCACATCGCTTTCGACAATGCCCAGCACCGGCTTCGCATACAACTCGGCGGTCCAGTAAAGATTCGCATGCGTGTGGACCGTGCCCTTCGGTTTTCCGGTCGAGCCCGATGAGTACAGCCAGAAGGCGATGTCGTCGCAACCTGTGGTGGCAGCTTTCAAGGCGGGCGTCGCGGCGTCGATCAGGTCTTCCAGCACCGGTGCCGCGAGCGGCGCGCCTTCAGGCGCGGGCGCCGCGCGGTCTGACACGATGAGCTGGCAGCCGTCGTGCTCGGCCGTCTCCATGGCTTGCGTGACATTTGGGATCAGCGCGCTGGACGCAATGACCGCGCGTGCATGACTATGCGTGAGCATGTACACGTAATCGGCCG
Source organism: Paraburkholderia caledonica NBRC 102488 (assembly GCF_000685095.1). Lineage (GTDB taxonomy): Bacteria > Pseudomonadota > Gammaproteobacteria > Burkholderiales > Burkholderiaceae > Paraburkholderia > Paraburkholderia caledonica. The sequence continues at coordinate 471,754 of NZ_BAYE01000001.1, read as the reverse complement.
GCGTGAGCAACGTGTTTGCGACCACCGGAACCACGCCCGCATAGAGCGCGCCAAGAAAAGCGATGGGCAATGAGACGGTGTCGAGCATTACCAGCAGCACACGCTCTTCCGGATGCACGCCCAAACTGCGTAACGCGCTCGAAAAGCGCCGTGCACGGCCTTCGAGTTCGCCGTATGTCATGTGGCCGCTGTCGTCGATATAAGCGGTTTTCGCCGCGCGCGGCGCGTTCAACGCGAACAGATGAGCCGCGAAATTGAAGCGTGCGGGCGGCGGCTCGACCGTGACGACGGGCTGGCTCGCAGCCGGTTCGAACAGGACTTCCATATGTCTCCTCCATCGAGTGGGGGCGGTCCGGCTGTTATGTGCTCATGATCCGCTGAATGTCTGCGTGCGCTACTGCGAGCGCTTCTCCATCATGTGGTGTTCATCTTCAGGTCGTCATGCCGTTGGCGAATGGGTTAGCTGCGTAAGCGCATCGATTGCCGCTGCCGACGCCTGAATCGCCGAACGCCGGTGATAGAAACCAAGCGCGCGCAGACCGCCAAGTTCTTCGCCGCCGCCCGCGCGTCCCGGTCCGCCGTGAAGCGACATCGGCATCACGTTGCCGTGGCCGGTCTGACTCTGCACGACGGAAGGCGAAACCGCATGCACGCGGCCGTGCGAATCGGCGAGTTCAAGTGCAAGCCTGCCCAGGTGCGCGTCGTCGTTTGAATAGATCGATGCGACGAGCGATCCCTGTCCGCGCCGCGCGAGGCTGACCGCGTGCGCTTCGCGCAGTTCACCGGCACCGTTTGCGACGCGATATGGCGCCACGCTCGCCACGGGTCCGAAAACTTCGACATCGTGCAGCAGCGTCGCGCTATCAGGATCGTTGACGACGAACACATGCGGCGCGATGCATGCAGCAACAGCCGCGTCGGCGTCGATGAGCGGCGCGGCCGACCCGTCGTAGGCGAGCACCGCTTCCTCACGCAACGCGCCAATGCCCGCCAGCACGTTCTCGTATTGCGCGCGGCTCACGAGCGATCCCATGCGCACGGCGTCGTTGCGCGGATTGCCCACGGTGATCTTCGCGAGCTTCGTTTTCAGCGCATCGACGACGGCATTGAGCGCCGTGTCGGGAACGAACGCGCGGCGGATCGCCGTGCATTTCTGCCCGGATTTGACCGTCATTTCCCGCACGATTTCCTTGATGAAAAGATCGAATGCGGGCGTGTCGGGGGTGGCATCCGCACACAGAATCGCGCTGTTCAGACTATCGGCTTCGACGTTGAGCCGCGCGCCGCGTGCGACGAAAGCCGGGTGCGCGCGCAGCGATGCGGCCGTTTCAGCGGAGCCCGTGAAGGACACGACATCGAACGCCTGAACCTGGTCGAGCAGCCCCGCAGAGCCACCGCAAATTACGGACAGCGCGCCGCGTGGCAGGATGCCCGCGTCGACGACATCGGCGATCATGCGTTGCGTGAGCCACGCCGTCGCGGTCGCGGGCTTGACGATGACGGGCACGCCGGAAAGCAAGGCAGGGGCCGCTTTTTCCCACAAGCCCCACGACGGAAAGTTGAATGCGTTGATAAAGAGCGCGACGCCGCGCGTTGGCGTGAGCACGTGCTGCACGCTGAACGATTGATCCTTGCTCAATGCGCTCGCGTTGCCGTCGCGCAGCGCATGCACATTGCCGAGCGATGCTCCAAGCCTGGCGTAGTACGACAGCGTGAAAATGCCGCCGTCGATATCTACCGCTGAGTCGTTGCGCGTGGTGCCGGAGTTCGCGAGAGCGATCGCGTAGTAGTCGTCGCGCTTTGCCTGAAGCAGCTTGACCACATCGGCGAGACGCGCGGCGCGCTCGGCATAGGTCAGCGCGCGCAGTGCCGCGCCGGCTTCATCGCGCGCAAAGCGGAACGCGTGTGAGAGATCCAATCCTTCGCTGGATACGCGCACGAGCGCTTCTCCCGTTACCGGATCGATCAGTGTGTGTCCGTCTCCGGTTCCCGCGACCCATTCGCCCCCTACGTGGTTCTTCAATAGTTCGATCATGACGGCACTCATGCAGCGGTGAATTCGATTGCGCCTTGCGGCAGAAGATAAAGCACGAGCGCCTGGCCGTTCGCCACCGTGGGTCGATGCGCGGAGCCTGCCTGATAGACGCACCAGCCCGCAGGATGACCGTCGAAGGTCGCGCCTTCGGTCAGCGGCATGATGAGATCGATCTCGCCGTGCGGATGAACATGATGCGGGCCGGCAATGTCCTTCATGTCGACCACGTCGACAGAAAAGCCGTGGGTGTCGGGCAGCGCCTTGAAGATGCGGCCGTAACGGATGCCGCCGCCCTCGCGGTTGCACAGCCAGCCTTGTGCGACTCCCGCGCGGCATGCGGCGGCGAGATCGCGAAAGGTCTGGCTGTCTGCGGGATAAGTGCTGTTGAGCCAGTCTGCGAGCTCGGCGTTCAGCGGCCGGCCCGCAAGTTGCGCTGTCACGCCGGATATCAGGCGCTGGAAATCGGATGGGGACATGCGGGTCTCCAGACTGTGCGCACGCACGTTAATGCATGTGACGCGCTGCGCGGTCTCCGTAATGCCGCTCGAAGAATCGCGGCGAGCTTGGTATGAGATCAATGTTCGGCGAAAATTAACCGTTCACTAAGTGTGTGTCAAGCACTATAGTACATGTGTGGCTGCATCTAGGTAGAAAACATGAACCGAAATAACGTTGCTTCATCGTCCGACTCGCCATCCGATTCGCCGTCGCTCGAAACCGTCGGCGAGGAGAGCACTCGCGGCGAGCGCACCGGCGAGCGCGAGGAGCGCGACCCGTTCCTGACCGCGATGGGCGAGCGCGTGCGCCTGCTGCGCGCGCGTCGTGGCATGACGCGCAAGACACTGGCTGCTGAAACCGGCTTGTCGGAGCGGCATCTCGCGAATCTGGAATCGGGCGTCGGCAATGCGTCGGTGCTGGTGTTGCGGCAGATCGCGGCCACGTTGAACTGCCCGCTGGCCGAGGTGATCGGCGACGAAACGACTGCGTCCGCCGAATGGTTGCTGATCCGCGAACTGCTGCACGGGCGCGATCAGGCTGCGTTACAGCGCGCGCGCGTGGCGCTGGCCGAGATGTTCGCGCAGGCGCCGCGCGATCCACACCGTAAGGACCGGATCGCGCTGATCGGACTGCGCGGCGCGGGGAAGTCGACGCTTGGCCGCATGCTCGCGCAGGAGCGCAAGGTGCCGTTCGTCGAGCTGACGCGGGTGATCGAGCAACTGGCGGGCTGCCCGCCGGCGGAAATCCATTCGCTATATGGCGCGAGCGCTTACAGACGGTACGAACACCGTGCGCTCGAAGCGGTGATACAGGAGCACGAACGTGCGGTGATCGCGTCGCCGGGCGGGCTGGTGTCCGAGTCCGGCACGTTCAATGCGCTGCTGTCGCATTGCTTCACTGTCTGGCTGCAGGCCGCGCCGGAAGAGCATATGCGCCGGGTCGTCGCGCAGGGCGATTTGCGGCCCATGTCAGGCAACAAGGAGGCGATGGACGACCTGAAGCGCATTCTGGCCGGCCGCAGCGAGTTGTATGGCCGCGCGGATATGACCTTCGACACGAGCGAGAAGACCTTGGCGGACGCCTATCTGCAACTCCGAGACCGCCTTGCAGCTCGGCTCGCAGCAGAAGCGCCCGATGAGGCACGCGCCGTCTGACATGCATTGAGGGATCAGGGAAACACCTTAAGATGCATTAAAGTGCTTTACATGGGTTGAATGGTGCACTATTGTTCTCGAAACAACTTGCATCGTCCAGTCAGGAGACGCCCATGTCCACAGCAGAAGCCGCGATCGCGCCGGTCGACTACCGTACCGATCCCTCGCAGTACAAGCATTGGAAGCTGAGCTTCAACGGACCGGTAGCGACGCTCGGCATCGACATCGCGGAAGACGGCGGCATTCGCGACGGCTATAAGCTCAAACTGAATTCGTATGACCTCGGCGTGGATATCGAACTGCACGACGCCATTCAGCGAATCCGTTTCGAGCACCCGGAAGTCAAAACCGTCGTGTTGACGAGCCTCAAGGACCGCGTGTTCTGCTCCGGTGCCAACATCTTCATGCTCGGTCTTTCGTCGCATGCGTGGAAGGTCAACTTCTGCAAGTTCACGAACGAAACGCGCAACGGACTGGAAGATTCGTCGCGTCATTCAGGCCTCAAATTTCTTGCGGCGGTGAACGGCGCCTGCGCGGGCGGCGGTTATGAACTTGCGCTTGCGTGCGACGAGATCTATCTAGTGGACGACCGCTCTTCGTCGGTGTCGTTGCCGGAAGTGCCATTGCTCGGCGTGCTGCCCGGCACGGGCGGACTCACGCGAATCACTGACAAACGCAAGGTGCGCCATGACCGCGCCGACATCTTTTGCACCGTGGTCGAAGGTATTCGCGGCGAGCGGGCAAAAGCGTGGCGTCTCGTCGACGAAGTCGTCAAACCGAACCAGTTCGACCAGGCCATTCAGGCCCGCGCGCTCGAACTCGCCGCCCAGAGCGATCGTCGTTCCGACGCGCAAGGTGTGATGCTCACGCGCATCGAGCGTACGGACCGCGACGACGGGCTCACGTATAAAACGCTAGACGTCACGATCGATCGCGCTAAACGCATTGCGACATTCACCGCAAAAGCGCCGCAAACGGAACAGCCCACGAATATCGACGCGATTGTCGCGGCGGGCGCGAACTGGTGGCCGTTGCAATTCGCTCGCGAACTCGACGACGCCATCCTGTCGATGCGCACCAACGAGCTTGAAGTCGGCACGTGGATATTCCGAACCGAAGGCGACGCGCGCAACGTGCTCGCCGCCGACGCCGTGTTGATGCAGCACAAGAACCACTGGTTCGTACGCGAGACGATTGGCTTGTTGCGCCGCACGCTCGCGCGCATCGACGTTTCGTCGCGTTCGTTATTTGCGTTGATCGAACCGGGCTCATGCTTTGCCGGCACGTTCGCCGAACTCGCTTTTGCAGCGGATCGTTCGTATATGGCCGCATTGCCGGGCAACGAGGAAGAGGAGCCGGCCATCACGCTGTCGGAAGCGAACTTCGGTCTTTATCCGATGGTTACGCACCAGTCACGGCTTGCACGCCGCTTCTATGAAGAAGCGGCGCCGCTCGACGCGGTGCGTTCGCTGATCGGACAGGCGGTCAAGCCGGTCGAGGCCGAGCGTTTGGGACTTGTCACGGCAGCGCCGGACGACATCGATTGGGCCGACGAAATTCGGATCGCACTCGAGGAGCGCGCGGCAATGTCTCCTGATGCGCTGACCGGACTCGAAGCGAACCTGCGTTTTAACGGCCCCGAAACAATGGAAACACGCATTTTTGGCCGTCTCACCGCATGGCAGAACTGGATCTTCAACCGGCCGAACGCAGTGGGCGAGAAGGGTGCGCTCAAGGTGTACGGCAAGGGCAGCAAGGCGCAATTCGACGTATCGCGAGTTTGACGCACAAGCGCGATACGACGCCCGCTTCCCGGCACGCCTCTCACCTTCCGCATTGCAAGGAACGACCATGTCAACGATCAACTACAGCGAAAAGATCCCGAACAACGTCAACCTCGCCGACGACCGCGCGCTGCAACGCGCGCTCGAGCAGTGGCAGCCGAACTTTCTGTCGTGGTGGGGCGATATGGGCCCGGAAGGCTCGCACGGCTACGACGTGTATCTGCGCACCGCGGTGAGCGTGGATGCGGGAGGCTGGGCGCATTTCGATCATGTGAAGATGCCGGACTATCGCTGGGGCATCTTTCTGACGCCGGGTGACCAGGATCGCAAGATTCACTTCGGCGAGCATAAGGGCGAAGCCGCATGGCAGGACGTGCCCGGCGAGCACCGCGCCAATCTGCGCCGTATCATCGTGACGCAAGGCGATACGGAGCCCGCTTCCGTCGAGCAGCAACGACACCTCGGCTTGACCGCGCCTTCCATGTACGACTTGCGCAACCTGTTTCAGGTCAACGTGGAAGAAGGCCGCCATCTGTGGGCTATGGTGTACCTGTTGCATCGCTACTTCGGCCGCGACGGTCGTGAGGAAGCCGAAGCATTGCTCGGGCGTCGTTCCGGCGACGACGACAATCCTCGCATTCTCGGTGCGTTCAACGAGAAAACGCCGGATTGGCTCGCGTTCTATATGTTCACGTACTTCACTGATCGCGACGGCAAGTTCCAGTTGTCCGCACTCGCGGAATCGGGCTTCGACCCGCTCGCGCGCACCACGAAGTTCATGTTGACGGAAGAGGCGCACCATATGTTCGTCGGCGAATCGGGCGTTTCGCGCGTGATTCAGCGGACTGCTCAGGTGATGAACGAACTCGGTACCGACGACGTCGCCAGGATTCGCGCGGCCGGCGTGATCGACTTGCCGACCATTCAGCGCTATCTGAACTTCCATTACTCGGTGACGATCGACCTGTTCGGCGCGGACCATTCGTCGAATGCGGCCACGTTCTATAGCTCGGGCCTGAAGGGCCGCTATGAAGAGGGCAAGCGCGACGACGATCATCAATTGAACGGGCAGAGCTACAAGCTGCTGGATGTGCAGGACGGCAAGCTCGTGGAGCGAGAAGTGCCCATGCTCAACGCGATGAACGAAGTATTGCGCGACGACTACATCAAGGACTCGGTTGCGGGTGTAGGCCGCTGGAACAAGGTACTCGAAAAGGCCGGCATAGACTTCCGCATGACGGTGCCGCACAAGGCGTTCAACCGGCAGATCGGCACCTTCGCGGGCACACGCGTGTCGCCCGATGGCCGCGTGATCGGCGAAGCAGAATGGGCCGCAAACGAAGCGAAGTGGCTCGCCACACCGGAAGACCGCGCATTCGTTGCGTCGCTGATGGGTCGCGTCACGGAGCCCGGCAAGTTCGCGAACTGGATTGCGCCGCCCGCGATGGGCGTGAACCGTCAGCCGGTCGATTTCGAATACGTGCGCTTTAACTGAACGCCGGTATCGCGCCATGCAGGAGTTGCTGAAGTTGCATGAAGCGCGCGTGGCAAGCTTGCGCGGCACAATATGGTGGAGGAAGTCATGAACGGCCCAGTGTCGATCGAGGTTCTCAGGCAGCATCTGATCGATCCGGAAATCTGCATTCGCTGCAATACGTGCGAAGAGACCTGTCCGATCGACGCGATCACGCACGACGAAAACAACTACGTCGTGAAGGCGGATGTCTGCAACGGCTGCATGGCGTGCGTGCCGCCTTGTCCGACAGGCGCGATCGACAACTGGCGTACCGTATTGAAGGCCGACGCGTATCCGGTCGAAGAGCAATTCACGTGGGACGTCTTGCCGGAGCAGAACACAATGGCCGCGCCCGCAGTGGAGGAATTGCCCGCGGCGGACACTGCCTGCGATGCAGCGGCGAACGCGAGCGGCATTGAAGTGGACACCGTGCGCGGGTCAGTCGTGCCGCCGTGGTCCGCCGCAAAGCCTTACGTCAATCTCTACACACACAAAACGCCGACTACGGCGACCGTGGTCGGCAACTACCGGCTTACCGACGCATCGACGGAAAGCGACATACATCACATCGTGCTCGATTTCGGATCGATGCCGTTTCCGGTGATCGAAGGTCAATCGATCGGCATTCTGCCGCCCGGCGCGACCGCCGACGGGCGCGTGCACCACGCGCGCCAATATTCGATCGCCAGCCCGCGCGACGGCGAGCGCCCCGGCTACAACAACGTTTCGCTGACGGTGAAGCGCGTCGCGCAACGGCATGGCGATTCGATCGACGGAGTCTGCTCGAACTATCTGTGCGATCTGAAAAAGGGCGACGTGGTCACGGTGATCGGCCCGTTCGGCGGCACGTTTCTGATGCCGAACCATCCGAATTCGCATCTTCTGATGATCTGCACGGGCACCGGTTCGGCGCCGATGCGCGCAATGACCGAATATCGCAGGCGCCGTCGCCTGAAGGGAGCAACCGGCAAGCTGATGCTGTTTTTCGGTGCGCGTACCAAAGAGGAATTGCCATACTTCGGGCCGCTAACTAATCTGCCAAAGGATTTCATCGACACCAATCTTGCGTTTTCGCGCACGCCGGGACAGCCCAAGCGCTACGTGCAGGACGCGATGCGCGAACGCGCGGTCGACGTTGCGCAGATGCTCAAGGACGACAATACGCATATCTACGTATGCGGGCTGAAGGGTATGGAAGACGGCGTGCTGCAAGCGCTGAAAGAGATCGGCGAGCAGCATCAGCTGGATTGGGAAGCGCTGTGGGCGAAGCTGAAGAAAGAAGGGCGCCTGCATCTGGAAACGTATTGATGCTGCCGCGCCAGAAACCGCTACCGCGAAGCGTCACCGGCCTGGCGCCCGTTGTGCCGGCGACACTGCTCCGCACGCGCGAATGACCAGTTGCACGACTTCTTCGGTCGTCGCCTCGAACGACTTTGGCGTCATCGCGCGCTTGCCCTTGAGCGCGCGAATCTGTGCGTCGAAGTCGGCGTAGTGCTGGGTCGTCGCCCAGATCATATACATCAGCGTTCGCGCATCGACAGGCGCGAGCAGGCCTCGTGAGATCCAGTCGTCGATTACTTTTACACGGCTGTCGAGCCATGGCTTGACGCGTTCCGTGAGAATGTCTTCCATATGCCCGGCGCCGTGAATGATCTCGCTCGCCCACACTTTCGAGCCGAGCGGACGCCGCCGCGACAACTCCATTTTCGCGCGCACATATCCGCCGATTGCCTCCACCGGATCGTCGCTGCATTCGAATGTATCGGCTGCGCGGTACCAGTCTTCGAACAGGTCTTCGAGCACACGCCGGTAAAGCGCAAGCTTGGTCGGGAAGTAGTAATGCACGTTGGCTTTCGGTAAGCCTGCGCGTTCGGCGATCATCGCGGTGCTCGCGCCGTCGAGTCCGCGTTCCGCGAAGACCGCTTCCGCGCAAGCCAGAACATGCGCTTCGTTCGACTCGCGAATGTGCGCCTTGCGCCGCCGCAAAGGCGCGCGCGTTTCGTCGTTTTCCGTGATGCTCCCAGCCACGTCGTCGTCTCTCATGTTCGCCTTCGGCGGCATGGGCGCCGCGTCGCGCTTCATTCTAGTCGCTCGACGCGCTGCTGACCTACGTATTTTGGAAGCCGTTTCCCGGCCTGCTGCAATGCAATGGCACGCTTCTCGCTCTTGGTTTGCCCGTGCGAAAAGCATTGATTTGACGGTGTTAATCGTCTACAACCTGTCCAACTGGACAGGATTGAGAAAGCGGGACATGCACCAGGGTTAGCCCTCGCTATGAGAAGCAACCGGGAGCATGGAGCCTGCACCGCAGCCGTGCGGAGACGCCCCAAAAGCCGCCGCCCATGCACCAGTTTCATGTCGGTTCACCGGAAGGAGCGAGACGAATGAACGCGGTATCCGAAGCGCTAAAGCGGGCAGAGCCCGCTACGTCGATCAGGATCGACGGCAAGCGGCTGTGGGACAGCCTGATGACGATGGCAAAGATCGGCGCAACGCCCAAGGGCGGCGTATGCCGCCTCGCGCTGACCGACCTCGACAAGGAAGGGCGAGACCTGATCGTTAGCTGGGCGAAGGAAGCCGGCTGCACGGTCAGTGTCGATCAGATGGGCAACGTGTTCATGCGCCGCGCAGGACGCAATCCCGATGCATTGCCTGTGATGACCGGCTCGCATGCGGACTCGCAGCCGACGGGCGGGCGCTTCGACGGCATCTACGGCGTCTTGGGCGGTCTCGAAGTGATTCGGAGCTTGAACGATCACGGCATCGAGACCGAGCATCCTGTCGAAGTCGTGATCTGGACCAACGAGGAAGGCTCGCGTTTTGCGCCCGCCATGGTTGCGTCGGGCGTGTTCGCGGGCGTGTTCTCGCTCGAATACGGTTTGTCGCGCAAAGACGTAGATGGCAAGACGATCGGCGAGGAGCTGCAGCGCATCGGCTATGCGGGCGATGTGCCGTGCGGCGGTCGTCGATTGCATGCGGCGTTCGAACTGCATATCGAGCAGGGGCCGATTCTCGAAGCCGAGCAGAAAACCATTGGCGTGGTCACGGATGCGCAGGGTCAGCGCTGGTACGAAATCACGCTCACGGGACAGGAGGCGCACGCGGGTCCGACGCCGATGCCGCGCCGGCGCGATGCACTGCTCGGCGCCGCGCGAGTAGTCGACCTCGTCAATCGAATCGGGCTGGATAACGCGCCGCTCGCCTGCGCGACGGTCGGCATGATGCAGGTCTATCCGAACTCGCGCAACGTGATTCCAGGGCGGGTGTTCTTTACCGTCGACTTCCGGCATCCGGACAACGCCGTGCTGGCGAAGATGGATGCCGCGTTGCGCGAAGGCGTGGCGCGGATCGCGAGCGGCATCGGCCTCGAGACCGAGCTCGAACAGATTTTTTACTACGAGCCCGTTGCATTCGACGAAGCTTGCGTAAAGTCGGTGCGCGCAGCGGCCGAGCGCTTTGGTTACTCGCATCGCAACATGGTGTCCGGCGCGGGGCACGACGCCTGTTATCTCGCGCAAGTCGCGCCCACTTCAATGGTGTTCGTGCCGTGCGTCGACGGGATCAGCCACAACGAAATCGAGGACGCCTCCTTCGAATGGATCGAAGCCGGCGCGAACGTATTGCTGCACGCGATGCTGGAGCGTGCGTGCGAGCCGGTTTCATAGTGCGCCGCTCAATGCGGCTTGCGAGCGCCGTCCCGGCTTCTGACCGCGAGCCGGATTGCCAGCTTTAACAGCTTCACATAGCGCCAGAAAAACATGCCGTCCGGGCTTCGCTCACGCGAGAGCCGACAGGTGCGGCTGCGTCCTCAAATCGACAGAAGGAACGTGTATGGCTATCAAGCAAACCGGCGACATCGCAGCGCAACGCCTGTCGCCCGAACAGCTTTCCTGCGAGTTCTCCGACATTGCACCTTTGCTCGACGCAAGCGCCGCCGCCGCGGCGGCGAGCCGCTGTCACTACTGTTACGACGCGCCTTGCGTCAACGCTTGTCCGACCGGGATCGACATTCCCAGCTTCATTCGCAAGATTGGTAACGGCAACCTGAAGGGGGCGGCGGTAGACATTCTGTCGGCCAATCCGCTCGGCGGCATGTGCGCGCGCGTGTGCCCGACCGAAATTCTGTGTGAAGGCGCCTGCGTGCGCAACCATCAGGACGCGAAGCCGGTGGCGATCGGCGCACTGCAACGTCATGCAACCGACTGGGCGATGGCTCGCGGCGAAGCATTGTTCAAGCGGGCGCCCGCGACCGGCCGGCACGTCGCAGTGATAGGCGCAGGGCCTGCGGGGCTCGCGTGCGCGCATCGCCTTGCACTGGCGGGCCATGACGTCACCCTCTACGACGCTCGCGACAAAGCCGGCGGCCTCAACGAATACGGCATTGCCGCCTATAAAACAGTCGACGATTTCGCGCAGCGTGAAGTGGAATGGCTGTGCTCCGCGGGAGGCATCGAAATAAAAAACGGCGTTGCGCTAGGGCGCGACATCGACCTCGATACGCTGCGCAAGCGACACGACGCCGTGTTTCTCGCAATTGGCCTCACGGGCGTGCGCGCACTCGCCATGGCCGGCGAGGAGTTGAGCGGCGTGATGAACGCAGTGGACTTCATTGAACAGATTCGCAGCGCACGCGACCTCGGCACGGTGCCGGTGGGCCGCCGCGTGGTCGTTATCGGCGGAGGCAATACCGCGGTGGATGCGGCTGTGCAAAGCCGCAAGCTCGGCGCGACATCGGTAGCAATGGTGTATCGGCGCGGCGTCGAATCCATGAGCGCGACATGGGCCGAACGCGACTTCGCACAAACCAGCGGCGTCACGCTTATTACGCATGCAACACCCGTGCGTTTGATCGGCGAGGGCGGCGTGGTAACGGGCGTCGAGTTTGAACGCACAGTGAGCGGGGGCGACCAGGAGCGCTTTGTGATCGAAGCGGACATGGTGCTCAAGGCGATCGGCCAGACGCTCGTGCCGGTAGGGATCGAACGCGAACTGCTGACGCTCGACGGCAGCCGTATCGCTGTCGATGCAACCGGGCAAACGTCGCTTGCCGGCGTCTGGGCGGGCGGCGATTGTGCGGCCACGGGCGGTATCGACCTGACCGTGCAAGCCGTGCAGGACGGCAAGCTTGCGGCCGCCGCTATCGATGCGCAATTCGCTCGCACCGCCGTGAAAGCCGCGTAGCGTGGATCGCTGCACAGCACTGGAAGACACAACAAAATAGCCGTCCCCAAGGAGCCGAACATGGCCGATCTGCGCTGTACGATTGCCGGCATCACATCGCCGAATCCCTTCTGGCTCGCGTCTGCGCCGCCGACCGACAAAGCCTATAACGTGAACCGCGCGTTCGAAGCCGGCTGGGGCGGCGTGGTGTGGAAGACACTCGGCCTCGACCCGCACGTGGTCAACGTGAGCTCGCGCTACGGCGCGGTGCAATGGAACGGTCAACGCATCGCGGGGCTCAACAACATCGAGTTGATCACCGACCGCCCGCTCGACGTCAATCTGCGCGAAATCGCACAGGTGAAACGCGACTGGCCCGAGCGCGCAATGATCGTTTCGCTGATGGTGCCGTGCAATGAGCGCGACTGGAAATGGATCTTGCCGCTCGTGGAAGACACGGGCGCCGACGCAGTCGAACTGAATTTCGGATGTCCGCACGGCATGAGCGAACGCGGGATGGGCGCGGCGGTCGGCCAGGTGCCCGAGTACATCGAGATGGTCACGCGCTGGGTCAAGGAAGGCACGAAGCTGCCGTGCCTCGTCAAGCTCACGCCGAATATCACCGACATCCGGCTCGGCTCGCGCGCGGCATACAAGGGCGGCGCGGACGGCGTGTCGTTGATCAACACGATCAACTCGATCGTCGCCGTGGATCTCGACGCAATGTCACCGTTGCCGATGGTCGACGGCAAGGGCACGCATGGAGGCTACTGCGGCCCGGCGGTAAAGCCGATTGCACTGAACATGGTCGCCGAAATCGCGCGTGACGTGGAGACGCCGAACCTGCCGATTTCGGGTATAGGCGGCATTTCGACCTGGCGCGATGCGGCCGAATTCATGGTGCTTGGCGCGGGCAGCGTGCAGGTCTGCACGGCGGCCATGCACTACGGTTTTCGCATTGTCACGGATCTCGCCGACGGTCTTGCCAACTGGATGGACGAGAAAGGGTACGCGACGCTCGACGACATTCGCGGCCGCGCCGTGCCCAACGTTACCGACTGGAAGTACCTGAACCTCAAGTACGACATCAAGGCGCGCATCGACCAGGACAAGTGCATTCAATGCGGTCTCTGCCATATCGCATGCGAGGACACCGCGCATCAGGCGATCATGAAAGAAAAAGATGGCGTCCGGCATTTTGAAGTGATGGACTCCGAATGTGTGGGCTGCAATCTGTGCATGCATGTGTGTCCGGTCGAGCAATGCATCACCATGGAGCGCGTGGATAACGGCGAATACGCGAACTGGACTACGCATCCGAACAATCCGGCGCGAGTGGATGCTCCGGCTAGTGATGTAGAGGCAGAGTCAGCGAACGCGGAACCCGCCCACGCAGCAAAAGCCGCCTGAAATACAGGGCGAATCGTTGTAAGCGCAGTTGTAAGCGCAGTTGTAAGCGCAGCGCTTGTACCGAACCGGTGTTTTCTCTAACGCCCGACGCGCCGACAGAAGCCGCGCGGGCTTCAACGATCTAGTGGAGATCTTTCGATGAAGCAGACCGCGCAACCCGTCGATCCGCAATTCGCGGCCGGCGCGCAAGGCAGCAGTCTTTACAACGACGACCTTGCGCCCACCGGCCCCGCGCAGCGCACCTGGCGCTGGTATCACTTCGCAGCGCTGTGGGTGGGCATGGTGATGAACATTGCGTCGTACATGCTCGCGGCCGGATTGACTGAAGAGGGTATGTCGCCGTGGCAAGCGGTGTTGACGGTGCTGCTAGGCAACCTGATCGTGCTCGTGCCGATGCTGTTGATCGGCCACGCGGGCGCCAAGCACGGCATTCCGTATGCGGTGCTGGTGCGCTCGTCGTTCGGCACGCAGGGCGCGAAATTGCCGGCAATGCTGCGTGCGATTGTGGCCTGCGGCTGGTACGGCATTCAAACGTGGCTTGGCGGCAGCGCGATCTATACGCTGTTGAACATTCTCACCGGCAACGCGCTGCACGGCGCAGCGTTGCCGTTCATCGACATTTCCATTGCACAGCTCGCATGTTTTCTCGTGTTCTGGGCTTTGCAGATCTACTTCATCGTGCATGGTACGGACTCGATCCGCTGGCTCGAAAGCTGGTCGGCGCCAATCAAGATCGTGATGTGTATTGCACTTGTCTGGTGGGCGACATCCAAAGCGGGCGGGCTCGGCTCGATGCTCGCCGCGCCTTCGCAGTTCGTGCCGGGCGGCAAGAAGGAGGGCATGTTCTGGGCTACTTTCTGGCCGGGCCTTACCGCCATGGTCGGCTTCTGGGCCACGCTCGCGTTGAACATTCCCGACTTCACGCGTTTTGCCAAAACGCAGCGCGACCAGATTGTCGGGCAGTCGATCGGTTTGCCGGTGCCGATGGCTTTGCTCTCGGTAATCTCGGTGGTGGTGACGTCCGCCACCGTGGTGATCTATGGCAAGGCGATCTGGGACCCGATCGACCTGACAAGCCGCATGACCGGCATTGGCGTAGGCCTCGCTCTCATCATCCTCACGCTCGACACGATGTGCTGCAATCTTGCCGCGAATCTCGTCGGACCCGCTTATGATTTTTCGAGCCTGTGGCCGAAGGGCATTTCGTATCGCGTCGGCGGCATGATTACCGCGACCATCGCAATCGTCATGATGCCGTGGAAGATTCTCGCGACCACGCAAGGCTATATCTTCACGTGGCTCGTCGGTTACTCGGCGCTGCTCGGTCCCGTGGCGGGCATTCTGATGGTCGACTATTTCCTGATTCGCGGCACGCGGCTCGACACGCGAGAACTATTCGACGAGCGCGGCGAATATAGCTATACGGGCGGCTGGAATATCGGCGCGGTGGTCGCGCTCGTGATCGGTGTGCTGCCGAATCTGCCGGGCTTTTTGCACACTGCGTTTCCTGCTTCGTTCGCGAACGTGCCGTCGATATTCAATACGGTCTATACGTATGCATGGTTTGTCGGGCTCGCGTTGGCGTCAATCGTGTACAGCGCCTGGATGAAACTCAGCAAAGGACCCAGCGCGCGCGTCGCGAGTGCATGAGAAACGCGTGTGTGCAGCAGCGACACAAGCAAATTCATAAGGAGGCGGCAACATGACGACCCTGATTCGCGGCGGCACCATTATCGACGCGGAGAACACGTATCGAGCGGACGTGTTGTGTGCCGACCCGCAAGACGGCGGCACCATCCTGCAGATCGGAGCGGACCTGGAAGCACCGGCGGGTGCGACGATCGTCGATGCGGGCGGGCAGTATGTGATGCCCGGCGGCATCGATCCGCACACGCATATGGAACTGCCCTTCATGGGCACCACCGCGAGCGACGACTTCTATACCGGCACCGCAGCGGGATTGTCGGGCGGCACCACGAGCATTATCGACTTCGTGATTCCAAGCCCGAAGCAAAGCCTGATGGAAGCGTTCAAGCAGTGGCGCGGCTGGGCGGAGAAGGCGTCGGCGGATTATGGATTTCATGTCGCCGTGACATGGTGGGACGACTCGGTGTATCGCGACATGGGCACGCTCGTGCATGAACATGGCGTGTCGAGCTTCAAGCACTTCATGGCCTACAAGAACGCCATCATGGCCGACGACGAAGTGCTGGTGAACAGCTTCTCGAGATCGCTCGAACTCGGCGCGCTGCCCACTGTGCATGCGGAAAACGGTGAACTGGTGTTTCAGTTGCAGCGCCAGCTGCTTGCAAAAGGCTTCACGGGGCCCGAGGCGCATCCGCTGTCACGGCCGCCCGAAGTCGAAGGCGAGGCGGCCAATCGCGCGATTCGTATCGCGCAGGTGCTGGGAGTGCCGGTGTATATCGTGCACGTGTCCGCGAAAGACGCTGTCGATGCGATCTCGCGGGCGCGCAGCGAAGGGCTGCGGGTATTCGGCGAAGTGTTGCCGGGGCATCTCGTGATCGACGAAGCCGTGTATCGCGATCCCGACTGGACGCGCGCCGCGGCGCATGTGATGAGCCCGCCGTTTCGCTCGGCCGAACATCGCGAGGCGTTGTGGCGAGGTTTGCAGGCCGGCCAATTACACACCACCGCGACCGATCACTGCGTATTCTGCGCGTCGCAAAAGGCCATGGGCCGCGAAGACTTTACGAAGATTCCGAACGGCTGCGGCGGTGTCGAAGATCGCATGGCGGTGCTGTGGCATCACGGCGTGAACTCCGGGCGTCTCACGCCGAACGAGTTCGTGCGCATTACTTCGACGAACGCCGCACAGATCTTCAACCTGTATCCGCGCAAAGGCGCGGTGCGTGTCGGCGCCGATGCGGATATCGTCGTATGGGACCCCAACGCAAGCAAGACGATCTCCGTGAAGACGCATCATCAGAAAGTCGACTTCAATGTGTTCGAAGGCATGACGGTGCAAGGCGTGGCCATGCATACGCTCACGCGCGGCGCGCTTGCCTGGACCGACGGCGATCTGCGAGCCGTGAGAGGCGCCGGCCAGTATCAGAAGCGCCCGCCGAATGCTGCCTACTTCGACGCGATCCGCGTGTCGAACAAGCTGAAAGAGCCGCATCCCATCGAGCGGTAGCGCTCGAGCGTCCAGACTGCGGCGCGGGCAGGCAAGCTTGCGCCGACTTTCCTTTCGGCGCCGCGCATTCGCCGCGGCACCGCTGTCTCGCGTTTTCCCCGATGGCGTCCCGCCCATGTTCCATGTTGCGATGCATGCCGCGTCTTCACATCTGCTGTAGAGTTGAAATTCATGTGATAGTGGAGGCGATGGCTGCGGCTTAGCATGGATGCGCATATGGATTGGAAACCTGATCCTTTGTAAAAACGCAGGCCCTTTGCTACAGTCCGCCCACTCCGCCGGGCACGAGCGCCGGTGGGACTGCCAACACGCGTCCAGGCATGCGGCCTGACCACCTTAGGGAGCCACTCATGAAGTCGATTCGTTCCATTGTGCTGATCGCGCTGTTTCATGCGGTAGCCGCGAGCCCCGTGTTCGCCGCCGATGAACTCGCGCAGATCAAGTCTTCGGGCGTGTTCAGGATTGGTACGGAAGGCACTTATGCACCGTTCACCTATCACGACGAGTCGGGCAAGCTAACCGGTTTCGACGTGGAAGTCGGCACGCAGATCGCGCAGCGTCTGGGCGTCAAGCCGCAATTTGTCGAAGGCAAATGGGACGGGCTGATTGCCGGTCTTGACGTGAACCGCTACGACGCGGTGATCAACGAAGTCGCGGTGACCGACGCGCGCAAGCTCAAATATGATTTCTCCGATCCGTACATCACCTCACATGCCGCACTGATCGTGCGCTCGGACAACAACGCGATCAAGACTTTCGACGATCTGAAGGGCAAAAAGTCCGCCAACACGCTGACCAGCAACTTCGGCAAGATCGCCGCCGCGCACGGCGCGGAAGTGATTCCCGTGCAGGGCTTCAATGAATCGATCGATCTGCTGACCGCGGGCCGAGTGGATGCAACCGTGAACGATTCGCTGTCGTTCCTCGACTTCAAGAAGCACAAGCCGGATGCGAAGGTGAAGATCGCCACGCTGGACACATCGCCGGAAAGCAGTGACAAGTCCGCGGTGCTGATCCGCAAGGGCAGCCCGGAACTCGTCGCGGCGATCAACAAGGCGCTCGCGGATATGAAGAAAGACGGCACCTACGCGAAGATCTCGCAGAAGTACTTCGGCAAAGACGTCTCCAAATAAACGCCTTTTGCGAGTCTGAATCATGCCGGCATGGTTGCATCTGATGGCGCACTCGCTGTGGCCCCTGCTATATGCGGGGCTCGTGTTTACGGTGCCGCTCACGTTGGCTTCGTTTGCAATTGGACTCGCGCTCGCGTTCATTGTCGCGCTGGTGCGGCTCTTTGGGCCGAAATGGGCAGTGGCGGTGGTGCGCTTTTACGTGTGGCTGTTTCGCGGCTCACCGTTGCTCGTGCAACTATTCGTGATCTTCTACGGCTTGCCGAACGTAGGCATCGTGCTCGATCCTTTGACTGCGGCGATTATCGGCTTCTCGCTGAATGTGGGCGCCTACAACTCAGAAGTGATTCGCGGTGTAATCGAGTCGATCCCGAAAGGACAGTGGGAAGCCGCGTATTCAATGGGAATGACGCGCGAACAGGCGCTGCGTCGTGCGATTCTGCCGCAGGCCGCACGCGTCGCGTTGCCGCCGTTGTCCAACTCGTTCATCGCGCTCGTGAAGGACACGTCGTTGGCCGCTGTGCTGACTGTGCCCGAAGTGTTTCAGGCAGCGCAGAGAATTGCTTCGGTCACCTACGAACCGCTGATTCTTTATACCGAGGCAGCGCTGGTGTATCTCCTGTTCAGTTCGGTGCTGTCGTCGGCTCAAGTGAGGCTTGAACGGAAGTTCGGCCGTCATGCACTCTTTCAGGCGGGTAACTAATGATCCGACTGGAAAAAATCGACAAGTATTTTTCCGGACTCCGCGTGCTCAACTCGGTCGACCTGCATCTCGCGCAGGGCAACGTGACTGCGTTGATCGGGCCGTCGGGTAGCGGCAAAAGTACGCTGTTGCGTTGCGTGAATCTGCTGGAAATTCCCGAGGCCGGCTCGCTCGAAATCGGCGATCAGCAGCTCACGTTCAGCCGCGACGAGCGGCCGTCGCGCGAAACGGTCCTGACTATCCGGCGCCGTACCGGCATGGTGTTTCAGAACTTCCAGTTGTTTCCGCATCTCACGGTGCGTCAGAACGTAATGGAAGGCCTCATCACCGTGCTGAAATGGGACAAGGAAAAGGCGCGAGCCCGCGCTGACGAATTGCTGGAGAAGGTCGGCATCGCGCACAAGGGCGATGCGTGGCCTGTCACCCTGTCGGGCGGGCAGCAGCAGCGCGTTGCGATCGCGCGAGCATTGGCGCCGTCGCCCGAAGTATTGTTATGCGACGAGCCCACATCCGCGCTCGATCCCGGACTGGCCGCGGAAGTGGTCGAAGTACTCAAGCAACTCGCGAATGAAGGCATGACCATGCTGATGGCGACGCATGATTTGCGGCTCGCCGCTACGATTGCACGCGACGTGGTGTTCCTCAACAACGGCGTAGTGGTGGAGTCGGGTCCGTCGCGCGATGTGTTCATGCGGCCGCAGCAGGAGGAAACCGCGCGCTTCGTGTCGACGTTGACGCACAGCTTGCCCGATGCATGGACCGAGTGAAGCGGGCATGAGCGAGTACCTTTGATAAGAAAAGCCGCTGAGGTATGCAACAAGAAGAAAGGGGCGCCAGTTCAGAACTGCGCCCCTTTTTGCATATCAGGCCATTAAAGGCACTTTACTGGTGTCTTACGCTTCAGCGCGCTCGGCTTCATTGTCCAGCGCCGTTTCGAAGAACCGTGCCTTGGCCTCTTCACTGACGCGAGCGTACGCGCGGTTCACGCCGCTGATCACTGCTCGAATCGACGCAGTCACCAGATTGGCGTCGATACCCACGCCGAACGCGCTGCCGGTCACGTCGGCCCCGGCCATTTCGGCGACGGCGACCGCGCGGGCATCGGCGCCTTGCGTCAACGCGCGCTCCTCATAGTGCTGGATGCGCACGGGCACACCCATCGCGTGCATCAACGCGTCGAGTGGACCGTTGCCTTCGCCGTTCAACACGCGCCGGGTGCCATTGATCTCGACAGTCAGCTTGATGCGCTCGCGTCCGTCCTGCTCGGACAGGCTGTGGCCGATGTAGTGCACCGGCGCGGTATTCTGCACGTACTCCTGCTGGAACAGTTCCCAGATCTGCGATGGCGTGACTTCCTGTCCGCTGTCGTCGGTAAAGCGCTGCACGGCCGAACTGAAATCCACTTGCAAGCGGCGCGGCAACACGACGCCGTAGCTCTGCTCGAGCAGGTACGCGATGCCGCCCTTGCCAGACTGGCTGTTCACCCGGATCACGGAATCGTAGGTGCGGCCCAGATCGTTCGGATCGATCGGCATGTACGGCACTTCCCAGATCGCGTCGGGTTTCTGCGCAGCGAAGCCTTTTTTGATCGCATCCTGATGCGAGCCGGAGAATGCGGTGAACACCAGATCGCCCACATAAGGATGACGCGGATGTACGGGCAACTGCGTGCATTCCTCGGCCGTGCGTGCAATTTCGTTGATGTTCGAGAAGTCGAGTCCGGGATCGACTCCCTGCGTATACAAATTCAGTGCGAGCGTGACGAGGTCCACGTTGCCGGTGCGCTCGCCGTTGCCGAACAGACACCCTTCGATACGATCCGCGCCCGCCATCACCGCGAGTTCCGCCGCGGCCACCGCGGTGCCACGATCGTTATGCGGATGCACCGACACGATCAACGAATCGCGGCGCGCGAGGTTGCGGTGCATCCATTCGATCTGGTCGGCGTAGACGTTCGGCGTCGCCATTTCGACCGTTGCCGGCAAATTGACGATGGCCTTGTGCTCAGGCGTGGGTTGCCAGATGTCGAACACCGCGTCGCAAACTTCCTTCGCGAATTCGAGTTCGGTGCCGCTGAACACTTCAGGGCTGTATTGCAGCGTGAAATGTGTTTCCGGCGCGGCATCGGCGAGACGTTTCATCGTGCGCGCGGCTTTTTGCGCGAGTTCCTTGACGCCGTTCTGGTCGAGCCCGAACACGATCTTGCGGAATTCCGGCGCAGTTGCGTTGTACAGATGGACGATTGCGCGCGGCGCGCCGCGCAACGATTCGAACGTACGCTCGATCAGATCGTCGCGGGCTTGCGTCAACACTTCGATCGTTACGTCGTCGGGAATGTGACCGCCTTCGATCAACTCTCGCACGAAGTTGAAATCGGTCTGCGATGCCGACGGAAATGCGACTTCGATCTCCTTGAAACCGATCTGCACCAGAGTCTTGAACATGCGCATTTTGCGCTCTGCGTTCATCGGCTCGAAAAGAGCCTGGTTGCCGTCGCGCAGGTCGGTGCTCATCCAGATCGGCGCGCGCGTGATCGTGCGCGACGGCCACTGGCGGTCCGTCAAATTGATGGGCTTGAAGGAGCGGTACTTGGTAGCAGGGTTCTTCAACATTTTCATCGTCCGTGGGTTCGACTGGCTGGTAGTCGACCGGACGACAAGAACGCAAAGCAGCGCCGCCGGTCGGAAACCGGGGCTGGGTCAGTTACTGGGGAATTATGCGGTGCTTCGGGTGTTTCAGATGGAAGCGCGCAGCAGCAGACCTAGCCCGGTAGAGCGGGCTAGTAGTAGCGATAGGGTGGCCTGGGCGCGGTACATAGTGCGCAATAGGAACATATTATTGGGACGGCGTCAAGCGGGGCGCTCGCGCGCGGTGCCAGGCTACAATTCCCGACGGCTTGAAAAACGGAACGTCAATGAAGATTCGGATTGTCACTATCGCATGCGCTGCGACCGCTGCAGCACTCCTCGCGGCCTGCACGGCTGTCTACAAGAACTCGGACGCGTGCGAGCAGTTAATGCGAAGCAAGCTGGCAGAAAAAACGTCCGATACACTGAAGATCGGCCATACGGGCGCTGGAATCGACGGCTCACGCGTCGTGGTGGAAGGATCCATTGAACATGTAATGACGGCGTCTGAAGTAGCGGCCGCGTCAGCGCGAGCAGCTTCGGGCGCTCGGGCAGGACGCAGAGTGGCGGCCTCGGGTGTGGGAGCGGCTCCGGCTGTGTCGCAGGCGGCTTCGTCGGTCACTGCGTCGGAGGCTGATGCGCTCGCACGGAAGCCGACCAAACCAAAGAAGCTGATTCTGGCCGCCGCCGCTGAATGCACGTTCCATGGCCCCACGCTGGACACGTTTAGCTGGCTAGCGCCGGCAAAGCTGGCGGCGCCGTCCGACCCGGACGCGAGCGAAGCAGACGAGTAAGCTCCCGGGCGGCCGGTTCATTACCCAGGCGACTGTCAATCCACCGCCTGACATCGCGCTGCCTACCTGCTCTCCAGCATCAACGCTAGCGCGCTTTCGGCAAACGCCTCAGGCCGGCCTTCAAAGCAGCGCTCAACCGCGCGCGTGTCGATCAGCCGCTGCCGCAATGCCATGCGTTCGTCGTGTCCTTCGATCATTCGCACCGCTGCCGCGATATAACCCTCGACGTTGTCCGCCGTTGTCCACGATGGCATGCCCACGCGCTCGAATAGCGCGCCGTCTATCCGTTCGAATACCTCAGGCCCGCGCTTGCACACGCCCGGCAAACCGAGCGTGAGCGCGTCGACGATCCCGTTCGTATTGCCGAACGGGAACGGACTCAGAAAGAGATCGGAGCGATTGACGCGCTGCAGGTAGCCCGCATACTGACAAAACTCGTGCACGACCGCGCCTGGTATCGCACGTCCGATGACCTCGCGCATCTGGTCGAGCGCGAGGCCGGCCGGCACGCCGCTCATGAAGTGGAATTCGACGGGCGTCGCGGCCCGCGCACCGATCTCGCGGCAGGCTGCGAGAAAACCGGGGTTGAGCTTCATTGCGCTAGCGGTAATGACCACTTCAAGCGTTGTGCGCGCAGGCGGAATGCGCGCGGAGATCTCTGGCAACGCAACCGAAGGTCGATACGGCTGGCCGTCTTTCGGCAGCTTCATCAGGCGTTCGCTAAAGCATGCAGGATCGCCGACATAGTCTTCCTCGACGCTCACGTAGTCGATCTTGTCCGAGTGCGTGGTGGCCGGGTGCCCGAGGCCCGCGATCTGTAACGGCGCGACGCGCAGATTCGACATGAATACCGTCATCACGAACATGCCGACGCTCGGCATGTACAGCACGTCGGGCTTTTCGCGTTCCGCAAAGTCGCGAATGGTCCGCAGACATTCACCGATGTACTCCGGATCTTCCAGCTCGATAAAACGCTCGAAGACCGCTCGCCCGATATCGTCGATTGCATAGCCGAAGCCGAAACCCACCACCTCGAAATGCTTGCGCGCTGCCTCGATAGTGCGCGAGTGCGTGCGGTAGATGGAATGCGCACCGCCGAACCACTCGAGCACGACCATCATCAACGGCTTTTTGCGGCGCCTCGCGTTCTTCGGTGTCCTGGGGTTCGCCGCGTTCGCCTTGCGCGGTGCCGCCGGCAGGTCGGTCAAACCGAGTTGCGCGAGCTTGCGGCGCACGAGCACATTAATGTCGCGCTTGATCTCATGACGGCGCGGCGTTTCTGCGTAGCTGCAAAACATGTAGGCGTTGTGCAGCAACGCGGTGGGCAGGTCGTCGAGGTCGCCGATCTGCTGCAGTTTGCCGGGAAGCCACTCCATCAGTGCCTCGCGCTTAACGTGCGCGCTCGGCGAACCCTTGAAAACCGGCGCCAGCAGGACGAGTGCCAGGGAGGCCGCAAGCACCTTGTCGTACGCCCACAGCGCGACGAAGTCCAGCTCCATTTCAGAGCCGGTTGAATACAGCACGCAAAACTTTTCGACGAAACGGTCACCTGCAACAAACTGCCTGTCCTGCGCGCCGCGCGGATTCAGATGGCAAGCGACATGGTCCGCATTGCCAAACGGCGTAACCGAGAACAGCAAACCCACCCATTCATGCAGCGTCAGAAAGAGCCTGAAACATTCACCGGGCAGCTGGAATTCAGGATCGGCAAAGAGCGTGGAGGCCGCGCTAGCGAGCCGCGTACAGAAGCGCGTGCGTTGCTCGGCGGGCGCAAGGCCGCTCATGCCCGACGCAAGAAAGCTCTCGTCCAGCAGCCCGCGTTTGTGCTGCAGCAGCGCGAATGCCGAGAGCAGCTGGATCGACGCCCGGATATGCTGCCTTGTGTAGACGAGCTGCTCGAATTCGTCGAGCGAAAAAGTGGCTTCTTCCATCGGGAGGGCGTGGGTAGTTATGCATGACTAACCATTTTCCAGATGCGTTAGCCGCGAACGACGATTATCGCAGCCAGCCGATATCGAATTTGCCCGATCCACGAGTTTGCGAATTTTCAGCACAGTAAATGCGGCCCCCCATTCAGAAGGCGTAGTAAGGGCCGGGCCCCGCAGACGTCGCGCGCGATGCAATAGCGGTGTACACGCGGCGCCCGAAGAAGAACGGCAGACCCCAGCCGAAGCCGCTGCTTGCGATGCCCGCCATGTTGTTGAAGGCGTTGTTCGCCGATGCAAACAGAACCCGAGAGTTGCCGACCGAAAACGTGACCGCGTTCGCGGCGCCGTCCGTGCCGGTGATCGTCGCCGTTGCCGACTGCGTCGAACTGGGGCAATACCAGTAGCCGCATCGGGGCAGTTGCGTGTCGCGATAGAAGAGGCCGTTCGAGCCCGTGTCGAGATAACTTTGCGTGTACGTTTGAGCGCGGTGCGTGGTCGTCACGTAACCGGTCTGCGGATTGCCCTTCAACACCCGCGCGCTGCCGAGCGTGTTGTTTGCCTGAGTGCCGATGCCGAAGATCATCGACCCGGAAACGGTGAGCGCGCCGCTGTCGGGGACCGCGGGAAGATCGATCACCACGCCGTTGTTGTCGAGGGCGAAGCGGCTGACCGGATTGACCACCTGCTGTGCGAGAGGTTGCGCTGCCGGCACGCAGGCGCCGGCAGCGTCGCAGCCGTAGTACCAGCGTGGCAGCGCCGCGTTCGCGCAGGCGCTGCCGCAGTCGGCCGCGAACGCGCCGACGCCGAGAATGCCGTTGGCTCGCAGCGTGTCGAGCGTGAGCATCGACGGACCCGCGCCGGCACAGTCCGCAGGGACCGTCGGCACCGCAGGGTCGGCAATCAGTTGAATTGCGATCGACGGGGCCAGTTGTCCGGCCATGCGCACGTCCGCGCTGCGCACCGCGCCCCACGCGTAGCCGCCGCCGAATACCGCGCATTCGCCCGATATCCCGGCGCCCGACGTGATCGCGGCGAGCGGCAAGCCAGCCGGAACGGCCGAGGCAAGAATACGCAGACCGTGCGAGCCGGTGTCCACCTGAATGTTGTCGATCGTCGCGCAGTTGTCCGTGCCCGGCTGGCAAATGGTGACGCTCGTGGTCAGCATGTTGCGCGTGAGGCGCGGCGCCGCCGTTACGGCGATCGGCTGAACATTAGGCGTGTTCGACTGCGCGACGGCAGTGCCGCTCGGGCTCGAGCCGGCAGTCGGGGCCGACGCGAGAGGCGCGCTCGCCGCCCCTGAACTGCTCGCCGGGGTGGTCGCGGCCTGGCCGCCACCGCTACCGCCGCCACATGCCGTAAGAGCGGCGCAAAAGAGGAGCAGGACAAACAGTGAGAGATTGGGCTTCATGGCGTCAACGTAGGTCGGCAGTAGTTTTGGTTGTTCCGGGCGCATAGTGGTGCGGGCGCGCTCAGGCGAATAGTCGAGGCGCTTCTGGACGCGGTTTGCCGCAATCGGTTGAAGTCCGGCACGAGCGCAGCAACAGGATTTGCGCGGCTGACCACGCGTTGGTCAGCGCTGCTTGTCCGCCTCTGTTTGTCTGATGACGCCGAACGGGTTGCGCGGCGGTCTTTCGAACTGGAGCAGCACCGATACAAGCGCTGGGGTCATCCGGAAGCGCCTGGACCAGCGTCAGCGGAGGTCGTCGACAGTGACGCCCGGCGGCAACGCGCCGGGTAGCCATGCGCGGCCCGCATAGCCGCGCATGGGGCCGCCCGATTCCACGATCACATCCGGCCGCGCGACGCGCGACGCGTGCAGATTGCCGTCGACCGCGGCCGCAGCGCCCGCCCGGTAAGAGCCGGCGTAGTTGCCAAGCAGGGCGGCGAGATCGGGCATCGTCGGGCCTTGCCACGTGTAAGCGACGATTTCGCCCGTGCTCGTCGCGTATTCGTTGATGGCGGTGTTGCCCGCATCGGTCGATGTGCGCAGGCGCAGCGCGCCGTTCAGCAGGCTTTGCGGCGCCGCGGCGTGGTCGGTCGGCTGCAGTGGCATCACACCGCCTAGTTGAGCGCAAGCATGGGCACTGAGGCACAGCGTCGCGACGGCGATCGCCGACGCGGTAATGACGGGAAAGAGATGGGCTTGGGGCATGACAGTCTCCGTGTCGTGGCGCGCTTGTTCTTCTCGCGAAGTCGATTTGAAGATATCACTCGCGCTTCCTGACGAAGCCTAGTGCCCGTTTCCCGGCCCTGTGTTATCGCAAAAATGACGTGCGTCGAGCCTGCAAAGAGTCTTTGAAAACAATGTTCTGACAGGCGCGTCGCACTTAGCTGACAGACCATTCGGAATGGTTGCCGAATGTTAAATATGACGCTTGCGGTGAGTCAGTCGGGCGGGGCAAACCCCGGTTTTTGCACAGGGCTCGCCGGGATCGGTAAAATGTCGGGTTGATCCACGGAAACTTGCCGTGGCGTAGCGGAAGGATTCCCCGAACATGACTGATCTTCGTCTTACCAAGCGGTTTGCAGTAATGCTGATGGCGGGCGGGCTGGTCGCCGGCTGCGGCACGTCGTCGCCGACCAAAGTCGACTATAAGAGCGACTCCAAATCGAAACAGGTGTCACTCGCCGTCCCGCCGAACATGATCGACGAGACGCCCGATCAGCGTTCGCTGCCCCCGCAAGGCGGCGAAACCTCGCTGTCCACGCTGCGTCAGGTTCAGGCCCAGGCGCCTGCGGCCAACACGCTGGCGGTCGTGCCGCCCGTGAGCAACATGCATATCCAGCGCGACGGCACGGAAAGCTGGCTCGTGATCGACGGCAAGGCGCCGGCAGACGCGTGGCCGCAAATCCGCCGGTTCTGGCAGGAGCAGGGTTTCCTGCTGGTGGTCGACCAGCGCGACAAGGGCGTGATGGAAACCGACTGGAACGAAACGCACGCGCAGATCAACGACGGTCTGATCCGCAGCACGCTGTCTAAGGCGCTGGGCAACAGCTACGTGACTTCCGAGCGCAACAAGTACCGCACGCGCCTCGAAGCAGCGCCGAACGGCGGCACTTACGTGTTCATCAGCCAGAAGGGCATGCGCGAGGCGCTGACCGGCACGAACAACGACTCGAGCACGTGGGAGCCGAAGGCGAACGACCCCGGCCTCGAGCAGGAATACCTGAAGCGCTTGATGGCGGCGCTCGCGCTTGCCGATTCGCGTGCAAAGTCGGGCGGCGGGCAGACAGCAGAATTGTCGCCGGCCGGCGCGCAGACGGCGCCTAACGCGGCTACGTCGGGCGCCAGGTCGGCGGCTGCGGCCACTGCGGCGCAGAATGTCGCCCTGTCGGCACAGCAGCCGGCGCGCGATCCGGACGCGGCGAACGCGTCGGCGCAGTTGTCGTCGAACGAACTGACGCTCGGCGAGCCGTACGACCGTGCATGGCTGCGCGTGGGCCTCGCGCTCGACCGCAGCAATTTCACCGTAGACGACCGCGATCTGAGCCGCGGCCTGTACTTCGTGCGTTACGTCGATCCGAAGGACATGTCGTCGGCCGAGCAGGGCTTCTGGAGCCAGGTATTCCACGGCAAGAAGGAAAAAGTGGCCAGGCAGTATCGCGTGAACGTGCGCGCGCTGACGCCTGATCAGACCCGCGTGGCCGTGGTCGACGACAAAGGTGGTGTCGACGAAAGCCCGCAGGCCACGCAGATCATGACTCTGATGGCCGATCAGCTGCACTGACGCGCGCGGCTGCAACTGGCGGCAAGCTGTCTGAAGCCCGTCCGGGACACCGTTCCCGGGCGGGTTTTTTTATGTTGCGACGGATGCGATCACGTTGCCGATCCCGTTGCGCAACCCTCAGGTATCCGCGCGACGGGTTCCGACCCACGGCAAGCGCTTGATGACGCCAGTTGCCAGCGCCGTACCCACCAGAATCACGCCGCACCCTTCGAGCATGCCGGGTGAAACGCCTTCGCCGAGAAACAGCGCGCCCCACAGAATGCCGAAGATCGGGATCACGAAGGTCACCGTGATCGCCCGCGCCGGTCCGGCCACCGCGATCAGGTGGAAGAACAGCATATAGGCGATGCCGGTGCACGCCACGCCGAGCGCGAGCACTGCGCCCCACGCGTGCAGCGAGATCGGCGCACTCGGCCAGTAGATCACCGCGAGCGGCAACAGAACGATGGTTGCGCCCGTCATCGTGCCGGCGGCCACTGTGAGCGCATCGACGCCGGTCAGGTAACGTTTCGTGTAATTGGCGGCGATGCCGTACAGCAGCGTTGCGCCGAGCGCCGCGCCGGCGGCGAGCGCGGTTGTCAGCGGGGTCGCCGACGCGCTGCCTGGGCTGGCCATCTGATCCCAGACCAGCATCAGCACGCCCAAGAAACCGATCACGAGGCCGAGCGTGCGCAGCGCGCTCAGCCGGTCGCGCAGCCAGAGGAAAGCCACAAGGCCGCCCCACAACGGTGTCGTTGCGTTGATCACCGACGTCACGCCCGCCGACAGCGTCAACTCCGCATAGGCGAAGAGACAAAAGGGCGCCGCCGAATTCAGAATGCCCACCACGAGCAGCGGAAAAGCGCGCGTGCGCAGGATCGTCGCCGATTGTTGCAAAGGGCGACGCGCGAGCAGCACGGCGATCAGGAAGGCCGCGCCGATGCCGACGCGCAGCGCCATCAGCGGCGCAACGCCAAAGTCGGTCACGCCGACGCGGATAAATAGAAACGACGCGCCCCACAGGGCCGCGAGGATCAGCAACTGGACGATATTTTTGGCATTCATTGTGATGGCGTCGCGCGCGGTTGAGTCGAGACGCCTGCGCATCGTATCAGCGCGAGAGGACGAAACGTTTCAGCCTGGAATGAAATGGCAAGTTTCGGGAGAGGGCGTCTGACACACGTGATCGTAAGCGTGGCGGGAAGCCGCGCAAAGCGAGCAATTCTCACGCTGATGTGAGAAAAATTGCGATTCACGACGCGAGACAGCGCGAGCGCGCCGAGGCAGCGCGCCCGCTACGCCAACGCTGGTTCAGTGCGGAATCATCCCCTGGAGGACGTTCTGCTGTAGCCAGACCAGAATGCCGAGGAGCACGGTCAACAGAATCGAATGCTTGAACGTCTTCGCGAATACCACGCCTTCCTTGCCTTTGAGGTCCGTCGTCGCCACGCCGGTCGAGATATTTTGCGGCGAGATCATCTTGCCCATCACGCCGCCCGAGGAGTTCGTCGCCGCCATCAGAACAGGGTTCAGGTTCAACTGATTGGCCGCAACCACTTGAAGGTTGCCGAACAGCGCATTGCCCGACGTATCGCTGCCGGACAGGAACACCGCGACCCAGCCGAGGAACGCCGAGACCAGCGGAAAGAACGGTCCGACCGACGCGACCCCGAGCCCGAGCGTATACGTGAGCCCCGAGTAGTTCATCAGATAGGCGAGCCCGACGATGGTCGCGACTGTGAGAATCGCGATGCGCGTCTGCACCCACGTGTCGGCGATCGCCGCGACGAAGTCACGCGCGCTGAGTCCGACCACCAGACTCGTGATGATCGCGGCGACCAGAATCGCCGTGCCGGTGGCGAGCGGCTGGAAGTCCCAGATCGCGCCGTACGGTGTGTTGTACAAGGTGATGAACACCGCTTTGTCGAGGCCCGGCCAAGGCACTTTCACGTCGCCGATCAGAAAGATCTTCGCCACGGTCCAGACGATCACGACTACGGACACGATGATCCACGGATACCAGCCCTGGCTGCCGCCGATCTTGCCGCGCACTTCGCCGACGCGGTCGATATTGACCGCGAACGCGGGATCGGCGGCCGGTTTCCACACGCGCAGAAACGCGATCGTGACGACGAGCGACACCATCGACGACAACACATCGGTCAGGCTGTAATTGACGTAGTTCGACGCGACGAACTGCGTGAGCGCGAAGCTCGCGCCTGAAACCAGCAGCACCGGCCAGACGCGCACCATGTTTCGAAAGCCGGCATAGACGGCGATCACGTAGAACGGCAACAGCAAGGCGAAGAACGGCAACTGGCGGCCGACCATTTTTGCGAGCGAATCGGCGGGCAGATGCGTGACTGCACCGAGCACCGTGATCGGCACGCCGAGCGCACCGAACGCCACGGGCGCCGTGTTGAAAATCAGCGTGAAGGTGAGCGCCTCGAGCGTCGGAAAGCCGAGCAGGATCAGCAGCGAACTCGTGATCGCGACCGGCGTGCCGAAGCCCGAAATTCCCTCCAGCAACGCGCCGAACGAAAAGCCCACTACGACCAGCACGACGCGCCGGTCGTTCGGCAGGTTGTCGATCATCCACATGCGAAAGGCCGCGAATCGGCCGGAGCGTTGTGCGATGTTGTATAGCAGGATCGCGGTGAACACGATCCACATGACTGGCCAGCACGCGAACACGACGCCAGCGGCGACGGAGTCGAGCGCAAGCCCCACTGGGAACCGCCACACGGCAATCGCGACGACGAGGCCGACGATCAGCCCCGCGAGCGACGCCTGCCATGCAGGCCGGCGCGCCCAGCCGAGCAGCAACAGCACGACGATG
Organism: Paraburkholderia caledonica NBRC 102488; assembly: GCF_000685095.1. GTDB lineage: Bacteria > Pseudomonadota > Gammaproteobacteria > Burkholderiales > Burkholderiaceae > Paraburkholderia > Paraburkholderia caledonica. The sequence goes on along the minus strand of NZ_BAYE01000001.1, from coordinate 441,315 downwards.
ATGGGCAATGCCGCGACGAGGAACGACGGAAGCAGGGAATTGCCGACTGGAGTGAGCAGTTGATGAAACATCACGTCTCCTTCGTTGTTGTTCGAAATCGACGCGTGACTGCGAATGACGGGACGCGTCGCTCCTGCAGGACGGATGAGCGCCGCCCGCGCAGAAAAGCACCGGTCGGCTCGCTTTTAAACGGTTACTGTGTGCGGCTTAACCAAGCATAGAGCCCGAGGCTCTCACGTCAAGAAGGGAAACTACGGGAGCAATCAGAAGCGCATGCCGGCGGCGCGCGCCGGCAAGAATCACTTCGCTCAACCTGAAGTCGTTCAATGATGGTAGCCGTGCCCATGGCCATGTCCGCCCGACCACCAGCCGAAGCCGATCGACACGGACGGACCGTACCAGCCAGGATAGCCGTAGCCGTACCAGGGCGGATAAACCGGCGGCGGATAATACGCGGGATAAGCCGGCGCGACGTACACCGGCGGTTGGGCGACCACATAGGTGGCAGGCGGGTACGACGAGCCTGGCTGCTGCTCGACGTGTTGCCCCTGTTGCCCTTGCATTGCTTGCTGCCCGGCCTGCGGATCGGTGCCTACGCCGCCCGCCGCGCCCACCGGCACTTCCCGTTGTGCCGCGCTGGCGGGGACCGTCGCGTAATACGCCGGGTAGTAGCCCGGATAGTAGCCGTAAGGGTAATAGCAGCCCGACAGCACCACTGCGCCCGCGGCGCCGCAGAGCGCGAGCCGGACGCGGCCAATGTAACCGCTGGTGGGAATGCGCTGGCGAGTGCGATCAGCCCCAAGCCGCGTGCGCGACCGCGACAGCATGTGAACGGGATGAGAAGAGTCAATCAGGCGGGACTTCATGACGTGCTCCGGTGTGCAAGCAACTTGCGAGCGACGCAGCCGACGCCTTCGTCGGTACGTCATTGCACGAGCTTACGCTCACGCGGCGCAAAGAGGATTGCAAAACCGTAACGGCGTATTTCGCCTCGTTTTACGGCTTGTCCCGGCGCACGTCTTGTCAGCGGAAAGCGAACAGGGCATTGCACCCAAGCCCGCGTTTCACAGCCGGACAGTAGCGAGCTTACTTGCCGACCTGGTTACCAATCACGCCGCCCACGGCCGCGCCGCCGAGCGTGGACAGTGCACTGCCTCCAATGACCGCACCCGCGGCACCGCCTACGCCAGCGCCGATTGCCGTATCCCGTTGCCGCGTACTCATTCCCTCGCAGGCCGAAAGACTCGCGACAACCGCGACGATCATCGCGAGCGAACCCAATTTACGAATCGATTTCATGATGCTCACTCCCTTTGTTGTGATTGGAAGCCGCCTGTCGTATTGCGTTCCTGAAGCTGATCTTATCGCTGTGGACGGTTTCCAGATGTATGAGGTTGTCAGCAGACTGATGGTTTCGTAATCAAATGTTTCCCAACGCGTAGCAGGAGCCGTACCTGAACGCCGGGCGAAAAAAAGCCCGCTGGCGGCGGGCTTTTTGTTGCGGGACGTTGCGCGCGCATCGAAATGCGTGCGCGGCTGTCAGCGGTGCGAGATCCGCGTGGCCTTACTGCCGCTGATAGATCTCGGCACCTTTCTTCATGAACTCGATGGACTTCACTTCCATGCCTTTTTTCAGCGCTTCGTCGTCGGTGACGCCCTGTTGCGCCGCGAACTCGCGCACGTCCTGCGTGATCTTCATCGAGCAGAAATGCGGGCCGCACATCGAGCAGAAATGCGCGACCTTTGCGGAATCCTTCGGCAGCGTTTCGTCGTGGAATTCGCGTGCCTTGTCCGGATCAAGACCGAGGTTGAACTGATCTTCCCAACGGAATTCGAAGCGCGCCTTGCTCAATGCATTGTCACGCACCTGCGCGCCCGGATGACCTTTCGCCAGATCGGCGGCGTGCGCGGCGAGCTTGTACGTGATGATGCCGGTCTTCACGTCGTCCTTGTTCGGCAAGCCCAGGTGTTCCTTAGGCGTCACGTAGCAAAGCATGGCGGTGCCGAACCAGCCGATCATCGCCGCGCCGATGCCCGACGTGATGTGATCGTAGCCGGGAGCGATGTCGGTGGTGAGCGGCCCGAGCGTGTAGAACGGCGCTTCGTCGCACCATTCGAGTTGCAGGTCCATGTTCTCCTTGATCAACTGCATCGGCACGTGGCCGGGGCCTTCGATCATCGTCTGCACGTCGTGCTTCCAAGCGATCTGCGTAAGCTCGCCGAGCGTCTTCAATTCGCCGAGCTGCGCTTCGTCGTTCGCGTCGTAAATCGAGCCGGGACGCAGGCCGTCGCCGAGCGAGAAGGCCACGTCATACGCCTTCATGATTTCGCAGATGTCTTCGAAATGCTCGTACAGGAAGCTTTCCTTGTGATGCGCGAGGCACCACTTCGCCATGATCGAGCCGCCGCGCGACACGATACCGGTCATGCGCTTGGCGGTGAGCGGCACATACTGCAAACGCACGCCCGCATGAATCGTAAAGTAGTCGACGCCTTGTTCGGCCTGTTCGATCAGCGTATCGCGGAAGATTTCCCACGTCAGGTCTTCGGCCTTGCCGTTGACCTTTTCGAGCGCCTGGTAGATCGGCACCGTGCCGATCGGCACCGGCGAATTGCGGATGATCCACTCGCGCGTTTCGTGAATGTGTTTGCCGGTCGACAGATCCATCACCGTGTCGCCGCCCCAGCGGATCGCCCACGTCATCTTGTCGACTTCCTCGCCGATCGAAGATGTCACCGCCGAGTTGCCGATGTTCGCATTCACCTTCACGAGGAAGTTGCGGCCGATGATCATCGGCTCGCTTTCCGGGTGATTGATGTTGTTCGGGATGATCGCGCGGCCGCGCGCAACTTCGTCGCGCACGAATTCCGGCGTGATTTCGGTGAGGCCGTTCGGACCAAAAGCGCTTGCACCGAACGCCTGGCCCGGATGCTGACGGCCCATCATCGCGGCGAGCTTTTCGCCGTTCGGACCGCTCGTCTTCAGCGTCTCGAGATACTCGGCGCGGCGCTGGTTCTCGCGAATTGCGATGTACTCCATTTCCGGCGTAATGATGCCTTTGCGCGCGTAGTGCATCTGCGACACGTTCTTGCCGGGCATCGCACGGCGCGGCGTGCGGTGCAGGCCTTGAAACCGCAATTCGGCGGTCGCGGGATCGGCGGCGCGCTCGCGGCCGTAGTCGCTCGTGAGGCCGGAGAGCGGTTCCGTGTCGCCGCGTTCCTCGATCCAGCGCTGACGCAGCGCGGGCAAGCCGGCGCGGATGTCGATCTTCGCTTCGGGATCGGAGTAGGGACCCGACGTATCGTAGACGTAGACGGGCGGATTCTTTTCGCCGCCGAAGCTGTCAGGCGTGTCGGACTGCGTGATTTCGCGCATCGGCACGCGGATGTCGGGGCGCGAGCCGGTCACGTAGACCTTGCGGGAATTCGGCAGCGGCGCGACGGCGGCTTCGTCGACGTGGGCGTCGGCGGAAAGAAACTTCGGGTTGGCGTTCATGCGTGTTCTCCGTCAAAGCAATGTGGGCCGCTAAGCAGGAGACGAGACGGAAGTAGTCGGAATTCGCGAGAGATGAGGCACAAGGGCTGGAGTGCGAAATCCGTACGCTTCCCTGCGCTGGCATTATCCAGATCAGGTTCAAAGGGTATTTCTCACCCACGTGGCACGGACCTCCAACTCCCGTGCAACGCAGGACCCCCGCGTTAGCAGCGCACACGATACACCGGGCGGGCGCCGCTTGGCAACCCGTCTGCAATGCTGTGTGCGACCGGTATGGGCGTCATGCGTGAGGCGCAGCGCTCTCGTCGGCCGGGGCTATCTGCGGGAGCGAAACGCAAGACGTCGCATCGCGTTACAGCCCGCCGATCCGCTATTTGCGCACTATGCTTGTATTGACGGGCGCGCCGCATATGACGCGCTGCAGCACTTACGCCAAGCGGCCTGTTTGCTTACAGCGTGAAATCGTCCGAGGCTTCGGGCTGGTACAGGATCTTTTCCAGCTTCAGCACCTTTTCGGCGCCGCTTGGCGGCACGAAGCGAATCTGCTCGCCGCGTTTCGCGCCGAGAAGCGCCAGACCGACTGGCGAGAACACATTCAGGCGGCCATGGGCGAAGTCGGCGTCGGGCGGATAGACGACGGTCCAGGTCATGTGCTCACCGCTGCTTTCGTCGACGAGCGTCGCCTGCGAGTTCATCGTGACCACGTTGGCCGGAATCTCGCGCGAATCGACGATAACCGCGCGCTCCAGTACGTCGTCAAGCATGTCGTGCAAACGTGCGTCCGCGCCGGGTGCGGCGGCGTGCTTCTCAAGACGGGCGACGTCGAGTTCGGTGAGGTAACACTGCTTGGTCCTTCTGGTCGTTTTCACGGCGGCTACTCCAATTCGATCTGCAATATGGCTGCAATCTGTGTGAGGAAACATCATGCGGATGTGATCGGCCCGGCGCCCCGAAAGTCCCCTTGGGGACGACGCGGCTTCAGGCAAGGAAGCGAACTGCGTCAGGTGGGGCGCCGGGCGGCGAGAAGCGGAAGCGTTTCTGGCGGAAGCGTTCGCGACGGCTCGTCGGCGGAATGCGGCGCGAACTGCACGCGCGCGCCTCCACTTGCGCGGCGAGGGCGCAAGCGGGTGTGGGCGCGTGAAGTCGGAGGACGCATTGAAGGGCCGGCAGTTGTCGAGGAGATGGGCGACGCGCCGCGAGTAGCTGACGATGACTGTGATGACAGCGAGCGGCGCAGTGATTAAGGGCATGTTAGCACGGCGTCTTTCAATGCCCTTTGCGAACATTTCGCTGCTGTAAGTCGGGCCGCGCCAATCGGTGATGCGATGAACACGCGTGCAAACGTCAGGCAAAAAAAATTGCGGGGGACTGTCATAACCTGCTGCGCGCATCGACAAACGTGCAGATCCCGATAGGAGCAGGTCATGCAATCAATTGTCATGCGCCGCGCGCGCCGACCGTTCGTTCGAGTCGTCGCACTTTTCAGTGCAATAGCCATGTTGTCCGCGAGCGGTCTGGCAAATGCAGCCGGCGCGATGTGCAGCGCGCGTAGTCCAGCGCATCGCGTTGCACTCGTCGAGTTGTACAGCAGCGAAGGGTGCAATAGCTGTCCGCCCGCCGACCAATGGCTCAGCCAATGGAAGCACGGCGGTTCGACGCAAAGCATCGTGCCTCTGGCGTTGCACGTCGACTACTGGAACAGCCTCGGTTGGACTGATCGCTTCTCGCAGCACCGCTTCACTGAACGTCAGCAGGCGCTCACCGATCTTGCGGGCGGTCACACCATCTACACGCCTGAAGTTTTCGTGGCGGGGCGGGAGATGCGAAGCTGGTCGCAACGCGACAGTTTCGAAGGTCGCGTCGGCAAGCTCGTGGCTGAGCCGGCACGGGCGAACGTCGCCCTCGAACTGAAGCCGCAGACGGGCGGCGCATTCAACGTCGCAGCGCGCTTTGACAGCAAGGCTGCCGATACCGCCGGGCCGCTCGATGCCTACGTCGCGGTGTATGAAAACTCGCTGAGCTCGCAGGTCGGCGCCGGCGAGAATCGCGGCGCGACATTGCATCACGAACGAGTGGTGCGGCAATGGATAGGGCCGGTGCCGCTCGTCGGCGGCAATGCGCAGATCACCCGCGACATTCGTTTCGACGATGCCGATGCCAATGCCGATCCCAACAAAAACTCAAACGCGTCGGCCGACAGATTCGGCGTAGTCGCTTTTGTCCAGAACGCAGCAACCGGCGACGTGCTGCAGGTGGCCGAACTGGCCGCCTGCCATTGAGCGCGCGTCAATCAACGGAGATTCTCATGGCAACGCCTCATGTTGTTCGCGACAGCGCACCGCCTGCCGCGCCCTCCAGCGGCGTGATACATCCGGTATGGGTGCGCATCACGCATTGGCTCAACGCACTCGCGGCGATCGTCATGATGCTGTCGGGCTGGCGCATTTACGACGCGTCACCGGTCTTTCCCGCGTTCCGTTTCCCGACGGAAATCACGCTCGGCGGTTGGCTAGGCGGCGCATTGCAATGGCATTTCGCAGCGATGTGGCTGCTGGTTTTCAACGGCCTCGCGTATCTCGCGTTGAATCTTGCGACCGGACGTTTCTTCCGCAAGTTCTTGCCGGTCTCGCCGCGCGCGGTGTTGCACGATTTCATCGCCGCGTTGACCGGCAAGCTGTCGCACGCGGACTTGCGGGTCTACAACGCGGTGCAGAAATTCGCCTACCTGTTCGTCGTTCTCGATCTGCTCGTGCTGGTGCTGTCGGGGCTCGCAATCTGGAAGTCGGTGCAGTTCCCGCTGCTGCGCGAGTTGATGGGCGGCTACGACAACGCCCGCATCGTCCACTTCTGCGCGATGGCGCTGATGGCTGCGTTCATCGTCGTTCATCTGGCGATGGTCGCCCTCGTGCCTCGCTCGCTGCTTGCCATGTTGCGCGGTCGATAAATGCTTCGCGCGAATGTTACGGATACCGAATCATGAACAATCTCATTAAAAACTCTGCGACGAATGTCGCTGGCAAACTGGACCGTGAGTCGATTCTGATCGACGTCAGGCGCGAGCTTTCGATGCCGTCGCGGCGTCTCTTCGGCAAGCAGCTACTGTCGCTTGGCGGTTTGTCGATGCTGACCGGCTGCTCGCTGACCGACGACGAATCGGTCAACAAGTTTCTCACTGCCGTCTCGCGCCTGAACGATCGCGCGCAAGCCGCGCTGTTCGATCCGGGACAACTGGCGCCGACTTACACCGAAGCGCAGATCACGCGGCCGTTTCCGTTCAATGCTTACTACGGTATCGACGAGGTGCCGCAGGTCGACGCTTCCGGCTACAAGCTGAAAATCAGCGGCCTCGTGACCGGCCAGCGCGTCTGGAGCTTGCCCGAGTTGTACGCGCTGCCGCACGCGGAGCAGATCACTCGGCATATCTGCGTGGAAGGGTGGAGCGCGATAGGTCGTTGGGGCGGCACGCCGTTCGGCGATTTTCTGCGTCGCATCGGCGCGGACACGAGTGCGAAGTACGTCGGCTTCAAATGCGCGGACGACTACTACGAAAGCATCGACATGCCCACCGCGCTGCATCCGCAGACGCTGCTCACGTTCTCGTACGACGGCGAGCGCCTGCCCGCGAAATACGGCTTCCCGATGAAGCTGCGCATGCCGACCAAGCTCGGCTACAAGAACCCGAAGCACATCGTCGAGATGTTCGTCACCAACACGTATCCTGGCGGCTATTGGGTCGACCAGGGCTACAACTGGTTCGGAGGCTCCTGACGCGCGCGGGTCGCGCATGCGCGACCCCGGGCGGCAGAAGCTTCGGAAACACGCCGGCTGCGGCCGGTTCGATTGATCCACAACAAACGGAGTTATCCCATGAAGAAATTTGCAATCGCAGCAGTGGCCGTCACCTTTCTGATGAGCGGCGGCGCCGCATTCGCGCAGGCAAGCGGCGCGATGTCCAACGATTCGATGTCGAAAGACTCCATGTCCAAGGACGGCATGTCGAAGGACCACATGAAGAAGGACACAATGAAGCACGACAAAACGAAAAAAGGCGACGCAATGGGCATGCAACACGAGGCGTCGGGCGCGATGAGCAACTAGGCGGGCCACCGTAGCCGCTTATCAGCGTGCCCGGTGCGGCTTGCGCCGCCCGGCTGGTTCCGATGCACGCTGCATGAAGCGGTGCTTTGACGCTCAAATCCAGACAGAAAGCCGGGGTGCGGTTACGCCCCGGCTTTCTGTTGCATGCGCACCAAAAGTTACGATTCTTTCACATAGCACGGTGGGCGCTTACTGCATAATGCGATGCGCGCCATGAATTCGGCGCGTGTCAGCCGCGAATGAACCCGAGCCACCGCTCGACCGGCGCGGCGTTGCATTTCCCGTCTGGCTTTCTCTGCTAGCCAACCATCGTACTTCGCTCCACCACCATGTCTGCCAGCCTCGCCCGCCTGACCGCATCGCCGATGCGGTGTCCGCCGTCCCCCCAGCGGGCGCCTCGAACGGCATGGGCGGGTTGAAACGATGTCGCTGGAACTCCCAAGCCGGTTTTCTCGTGGTTTCCCGATCCGTCTGCCGCAGTCGCGCAACGGTCAGATCGCGCTCGCGCTCGGCGTCGTTTATGTGGTGTGGGGCTCGACTTATCTTGCGGTTCACGTTGCGCTGGGCTCGTTTCCGCCGTTGCTGATGTCCGGCCTGCGCAATCTTTTCGCGGGCGTCGGGCTGTTCGTTTTCGCGGCGCGCCGAAATCCGGTTTGGCCGAGCGCGGCGGAGATCCGCAACGCCGGGCTCGTCGGCACCATGCTGGTGGGGCTGTCGAGCGGCATGTTGGCATACGGCATGCGCACGGTCGGCACGGGGACAGCCGCGGTAATGGTCGCGACCGTGCCGCTCTTTGCGACGGTGATCGCGGCCGTGGCGGGACGCAAGATAGGCAAAGGCGAGTGGTTCGCGGTCGGGCTCGGGCTCGTCGGTATCGCGATCCTGAGCCATGGCGACAGTGCACCCGGCTCGGCGGGCGGCAGCCTCGCGATTCTGTGCGGCGCGCTCTTCTGGGCGGGCGGCGCGCATCTCGCGGGGCGTCTCAAGCTGCCGTCGGACCTGTTTCTGTCCACGTCGCTGCAGATCGGCCTTGGCGGCGCAATGTCGACCATGGTCGCCTGGGTTTCGGGCGAGCGCATGCTCGAAGTGCATTTCCTGCCGGTCCTCGCGTTCGTCTATCTGATGCTGATCGGCACCATGGCCGCCTACGTCGCCTACGGTTTTCTCATACGCCACACGAGCCCGATCATTGCGAGCAGTTGCATGTACGTGAATCCGGTGGTTGCGGTGGCGCTCGGCGCGTTGCTGCTCGGGGAGCCCGTTACGCACTCGACGGTGATCGCGACCGTCGTGATCCTGGTCAGCGTGGGCTTGTCTTTCTGGCTCGATTATCGGAAGAAAGGGCTCGCCTGAATGGAAACGCGTGCGGCCGGTACGGGCAGGGCGCGCACGCGACTCCGCCCATTCCCGCCCATGTCCTGCGTCAAAGCCGTGCGGCCAGTTCCGCGCCTTCGCGGATTGCGCGCTTGGCATCGAGCTCGGTGGCGAGCGCCGCGCCGCCAATCACGTGATAGCGTGGGCCGCCTGCATCCGCAGACTCCCGTGGATGCAGATCGCGCAGCGATTCCTGCCCTGCACACACGACGATGTTGTCGACATCCAGCCACTCTTCGACGCCGCCATGCGCGATTCTCAAACCGCGCTCGCTGATTTCCAGGTAAGACACCCCGGCTAGCATCTTCACGCCGTTTCGCGCGAGTGTCGCTCGATGCAACCAGCCCGAAGTCTTGCCGAGCCCCGTGCCGAGCTTGCCCGCTTTGCGCTGCAACAGCCAGATTTGCCGGAACGGCCGGGCCGCAGCGGGCGGCTTCAGGCCGCCGCGTTGGCGCACGGAAAGATCGACGCCCCATTCGTCTAGCCACGCATCACGCGGCACGGGCAAAGGCTCGCCAGTGGGATGCAGCAGGAACTCGCTGACGTCGAAGCCGATGCCTCCCGCGCCGATTACGGCGACGCGGCGTCCCACAGGCGCGCCGCGCAGCACATCCACGTACGACAGAACATTGGGCAGATCGATGCCCGCAATTGCGGGCCGACGCGGCACGATGCCGGTCGCGATCACGATGTCGTCGTAAGCGCCTGCGGCGAGGAGCGCTGGATCGACGCGAGTGCCGAGCCGCACGTCGACGCAATGCCGCTCCAGCTGGCTTTGGAAATAGCGGATCGTCTCGCTGAATTCTTCCTTGCCCGGCACGCGCATGGCCAGATTGAACTGGCCGCCGATCGTTGCGCCTGCATCGAACAAGGTCACGCGATGTCCGCGCGACGCCGCCACTGTCGCCGCCGACAGCCCCGCCGGTCCCGCACCGACCACCGCGACAGTCCGCACGGGTTGGGGACCCGCGAGCGGTCGATACACCAGCTCGGTTTCGCGCCCCGCGCGCGGATTGACGAGGCAGGTTGCGCGCTGATTCCTGAACGTATGATCGAGACACGCCTGATTGCACGCGATACAGGTGTTGATTTCGTGCGTGCGACCTTCGGCGGTTTTCAGCACGAACTCCGGATCGGCGAGCAGCGGTCTTGCCATCGAGACCAGATCGCCGGCGCCGTCGGCGATCAATGCCTCCGCAACCTCAGGCGTGTTGATGCGGTTCGAGACGATCACCGGCACCTTCACCGCGGCCTTCAGTCGCGCGCTCAGCGCGGCGAACGCGGCGCGCGGCACCGAGGTGACGATGGTCGGCACGCGCGCCTCGTGCCAGCCGATGCCGGTGTTGAACATCGTCACGCCCGCTGCTTCGAGCGCCTGCGCAACCTGCACCGTTTCGTCCCACGTATTGCCGCCTTCCACCAGATCGATCAGCGAGAGCCGGTACACGACGATAAAGCGCTCCCCGCAAACCTCGCGAACCCGCTCGACGATCTCGCGCGCGATCCGCATGCGGTTCTCGATGCCGCCGCCGTAGCGGTCCGTGCGCCGGTTGGTGCGCGGGCAAAGGAACTGGTTGAGCAGATAGCCCTCGCTGCCCATGATTTCGATGCCGTCATAGCCCGCGCGTTGAGCGAGCTGCGCGCAGCGCGCGTAGTCGCGCACCGTCTTGGCAATGCCGGCAATGCTGAGCGCGCGCGGCTTGAACTTCGAGATCGGCGACTTCAAAGCGGATGCCGACACAACCAGCGGCTGATACCCGTATCGCCCCGCATGCAGGATCTGCAGCGCGATCTTGCCGCCTTCTTCGTGAACCGCTTGCGTGAGCAGCCGATGATTGCGCAGATCGAATACCGAGTTGAGCGTGCCGCCGAATGGCAGCAGCCATCCTTCGCGATTCGGCGAGATCCCGCCAGTGACGATCAGACCAACGCCGCCTTTCGCTCGCTCACGAAAGTACGCGGCCAGCTTTGGATAATTCCAGAAGCGGTCTTCCATGCCCGTATGCATGGAGCCCATCACAACGCGATTGCGCAGACGGGTGAAACCGAGGTCGAGCTCCGCGAGTAAGTGTTGGTAAGACATACAGGCTGCCGTTGTAAGTATGGGGTGCGCACGAACGATACACCGCTCGCTCGTGACCAACATCCGAGGAAAGCTTCTAATGCTCGCAAGATGTTGCCGGGTAAGACATTGTCACGCCTCGATAAGCCAATTCGATGGTTGCGGCACAGCCATTGCTCATTGCGTGCGTCCATTGAAATGGACCGCGCGGCGCCCTCAAAAGGCGAATGCGCGCAGGGATAGGAGGGAGTGCTTCGCGAAGGACAGCCGGACCGGGACCGCTCGAACAACGTATCGAACACGGTTTCAGATGGCACTGTCTTTGAGCGTGCGCCCGCATATGAATGGGCGGAGAGCCCGACATCGATATAGGTGAACACAATGAAACTGATCCGAACCATGGCGGCCGTGATTGCCGTTGCATCCGTCCTCAGCGCGTGCGGCGGGGGCTCCGACGACGTAGGCAAGGAGCTTGGCCTGACGAACCCGCAAATCCATTTCGTGCATGCGATCCCGAGCGGACCTGCCGTGGATTTTCTCGTGAACGGTACCGCACCGTCGGGACAGACGAATGTCTCGTATAAGGGTGTGACGAACTTCACGAACATCAACACGGGCTCGACGAACGTGGGTTATGCGGCGACCGGCACGACGACCGCGCTCGCAAGCGGCAACTTCCCGAACGTTGCAAAGGGCCACGAATATACGGTGCTCGCGTTGCCGGGCGCGGCGGCACCGGACATCGGTCTGATCGACGATCCGTTCGACAAGGGTCTGCTTTCGAACAGCGCACGCGTGCGGGGCTTCAACGCATCGGGCAACGCACCGAACCTCGACCTCTATCTGGTCCAGTCGACCAACACGAACATCAGCAACGTAGCCCCGACGATGGCCGGGTTGTCGTTCAAGAACGCGGTGCCGGCAAGCGGCCAGGATTCCATCTACGTGTCGGGCGGCCAGTATGTGCTGATCGCGACGGCGGCCGGCAGCAAGACGCCGATCTATCAGTCGCAGTCGTTCACGTTGTCGAACAACGCTGACTGGCTGATCACGTCGGTGCCGATCGGCGGCGCGCTGAGCCAGCTGGCGGTGGGACAGATCCATCTGCTCGTCGTGCAGAACGGCAACACGAACACGCCGAGCGTCGAATTGTCGAACACGCTGACGGGCGCATAAGTTCGCTAGAGAGCGTGCGCGCATTGCAGCGCACGCGATAGCGGCAGGTCCTGGGGAGGACGGGGCGGCGATCCACGCATGTGGGTCGCCGCTTTGTTTTGTGCGCAAGCATTCGATACATGCATTCGATACCTGCACCCGGACGTGACCGCGTTCAACAAAAAACCCGCTGCGGTTTCCCGCAGCGGGTTTCGTTCAAACGCAGCGGCTATGCGCCGCGATGGCGTCTGGCCGCTCGACGAAGAACGACTTACTTCGCCTTTTCAGCCGAATTGGTAAGGGCGTCGCCGCCCTTCGAGATGTCCTGGCCGGCACCTGCCATGGTGTTGCAGCCGGCGAGCGCGGCCGTGCCTGCGATGAGAAGCAAAGCGATCAGTCGATTCATGAAAGTTCTCCTTGTCGAGAAGGTATCGGTAGACGTGTCCCGCTAGCGGCGGTGCTAGCTGCCGACCGTGGCTTGCGCCAGTCGATCCGGTCTGATTGCATGGTAAAAAAAGGGTGCGTGCCGCGCTGTCGGCTCGGCTGCGATTTTGTTGTAGGCGTGCTCTGGTGTTGGCGTCGGCGCACTCCTACAAATATGAGCAGCAGTGGATTCAATGGCGGCGCAACGCGGCTAGACCGAAGTTCGTGCGGGGAACGGCAACGGGTTGCTGCCCGGCTGCGCCGACGTGCTGACGCTCGGCATCACGACATGAATGTCGGTGCCCCTCGGCACGCCGCGTCTGATGTCGAACTGCCCGCCATGCGCGGCGACCCGCTGACGCATGCCGAGCAGTCCATGAGTATGCGTGCGCGTCAGATCGGCTGGCATGATGCCTACGCCGTTGTCGGCGATATCGAGCGTGACGCGGCCGTCGCCGACCTGCAAGCCGATCGATACCTGCGACGCTCGCGCGTACTTCGCCGCGTTCGTCAACGATTCCTGCGCGACGCGAAAGAGCGCGATTTCCGTTTGCTCGTCGAGCTGGATATCGTCGGCCGGTAGCTGCAGGTTCAGCGTCCAGTTATTGCGTTGCGCGGCTTCGTCGGCGAGTGTGCGCAAAGCGGTCACAAGACCGAAATTCGCCAGCACGGTAGGCCGCATGTCTTCGATGATGCGGCGCTTGAGCGCAATGCCCTGGTCCAGATTGGCGAGCGCGCGCTTTAACTTCTCGGAGACGTCCGGGTCGCTCTCTTTCAGTTTGCGGTTCGCCCACGCGACGTCCATTTTGCTCGCGGTCAGAATCGCGCCGAGTTCGTCGTGCAGCTCGCGCGCGAGTTGCGTCTTCTCGTTTTCGCTGACGGCCTGCAAATGCCAGCCGAGTGCCTCGAGTTGACGCGTGCGTTCGTTCACGAGTTGATCGAGTTCGCCTTGTTGTGTGATCAATTGACGCTGAACGCGCGCCTGCCGGTCGATCTGAATGCCCAGATTGCGGAAGAGCAGAATGAACAACACGATATTGAGCGCCGACAGGCCAGCCGCGCATAACGTCGAAATGCGCTGATCGGCACGGCTCGCGGCGAGCGCGTGCTGCGCGCGCCGTTCTTCGTTGTCGCGCAGCAGGCTCAGTGTGCTGTCGACGAGCGCCGCGTCTACCGCGTTGGCTTGGCTCGCGTTGCCGCATGCGCTCAGATCGAGCGGACGAGGCGCCGCGCGCTGCAAGGCGGCGGCGCCGGCGCCGATTCGCGCGTCGATCAGCGCGCGGGTTTGCGTGAAGCTCGCGAGTTCCGCGCTATCGGCTTTTGGACTGCGGTAAAAACGCTCCAATAGCTGTTCGCTGTCGCGAATGCTGGCGGCGGTCGCGCAAAAATCGTGCGCTGCGGCGTCACGCTTCGTCAGAAGAAAATCGCTTTGCTGTGCACTGAGACGCGATAGCTGGCTCGCGAGCGCGCTGAGTTGCACGGTGACGTCGCGGGCTTCGAGCGCTGTCTCGTACTCGGCGGCGATGCGCTCGCGCGCGGTTTCGAGAATCACCAGTCCGCCGACGGTGATCACAATCGCCACGGTCATCGCGATCGCCCAGCTGCGGTTGCGCATCCAGTTGCTCAGGCGGGCCGCGGCGCCGGGTTGCGGCGCCGGGGTTTGCGATCCGGTGCGCGCTTCCTGTTGCGCTTCGTTCTGCACTTTATTGTGCACTTCATTATGCACATCAGCCGCGTTCTGCACGTTTGACACGTTCTACTCCTTGGACACGCATCAGTGTAGCGTCCGCTGCAGTCGCCGCGGGTGCGCGCCCGCGCGCTGGCGCGCACATTTGTGCGTGGCGAATCTGCGTCCGGGCCGCTTCGCGTAAAGCGGCCGTAATCCAATGTAAGCGGATTCTCACACGAAAACCGGAGTGCGTCGGAATGCGCCCGACGATGCAGCTGGATACGATGGACCCTGATCCCATTCACTGTTCTGGAGGAAGCCATCATGCTGAAGTGGGCGTTGTTTTTCGCCGTCATCGCGGTGATCGCCGGCCTTCTTGGGTTCACCGGCGTGGCTGCGGGCGCGGCGGCAATTGCGAAGTTCCTGTTTGTCGTGTTCCTGATTCTGTGCGTGGTGTTCCTCGTGCTCGGCTTCGTGGTGACGAAAAAAATCGTCGATTAGCGCCGCTTTGCCTCGTCGAGGCGCCTGAAACACGGCGCTTAAGCAAAGCGGTACGCGCAACCTGAGCGCACGGAAATGCCCGCGGATACCAACAAGAAGGAGAGTCGCCATGCTTCACTATGCCATCGTGTTCTTCGTCATCGCCATCATTGCTGCGGTGTTCGGTTTCACCGGAATCGCGGCGGGCGCGGCCGAGATCGCGAAGATACTGTTCTATATTTTCCTCGTCGTGTTCGTGGTCACGCTGCTGCTCGGTGTCTTCCGAACATAGACCTGAACATGATTCTATCGGCGCATCGCGCAGGCACCTTGCGTGATGCAGCCATCCCCCAATACGGATAAAGGAGAAATTCAATGGCGAACACACCTGGCGCCCAAGGCGCGGCATCGCAGTCGAGCGATCCGTTCGTGATGGACATTCAGAAGATCCGCGACGACGCCCGCAAGCACATGTCGGACGGTCCGGTCACGCAAACTTACGGCGCGAATCGCGACACGGTGCTCAAGCTGCTCAACGACGCGCTGGCTACCGAAATCGTCTGCACGTTGCGCTACAAGCGGCATCACTTCATGGCGAAGGGCATCAACTCGGAAGCGGTGGCCGCCGAATTCGCGGAGCACGCGACCGAAGAGCAGGAACATGCCGACCGTATCGCCGAGCGCATCGTGCAGCTTGGCGGCGAGCCGGACTTCGCGCCGGACGGTCTGAAGACGCGCGCGCATTCCGAGTACAAGGAAGGCGAGAACCTGACGGACATGATTCGCGAGAACCTGGTTGCCGAGCGCATCGCTATCGACACCTATCGCGAGATCATCCGCTATCTCGGCGAGAAGGACGTGACGACGCGGCGTCTGTTCGAAGAGATTCTCGCAGTCGAGGAAGAGCATGCGGACGATATGGCCGACCTGCTCGAAGGGCGCGAGTGATTGCGCCTGGCATGGCGAGCTTGCGGCCGGCGGTTCCGGCCGCGATAACGCCGAAGTACGGCGCGACGTCATTACAATGTCTGCTTTGGAGCGATTCCATCGTACGGACACCAAGCCGATGATTCGAGTGTTGATAGCTGACGACCACGCGATCGTCCGAGGGGGTTTCAGACAGTTCGTCGCCGACGAGCCGGACATGTGCGTCGCGGCGGAAGCGGCCACCGGCGACGAAACCATCAGCCTCGTGCGCGAACAGGCATTCGACGTCGTGCTCCTCGACATTGCGATGCCGGACAAGAACGGCATCGACACCTTGCGCGTCATCAAGCAGGTGCGCCCGGAGCAGGGCGTGCTGATCCTCTCGGGCTATCCGGAGAGCCAGTACGCGATCAACCTGCTGCGCGCGGGCGCGAACGGTTATCTGAACAAGGACTGCGAACCCGACGAGATCGTGCGCGCGATTCGTGCGGTAGCGCGAGGGCATCGTTATTTATCCGAGGCGGTGGCCGACACGCTTGCCGACAATCTTGACAAACCGGCGGCGGCGCGGCCGCACGAAGCGCTGTCCGAGCGCGAGTTTCAGATTT
Source organism: Paraburkholderia caledonica NBRC 102488 (assembly GCF_000685095.1). Lineage (GTDB taxonomy): Bacteria > Pseudomonadota > Gammaproteobacteria > Burkholderiales > Burkholderiaceae > Paraburkholderia > Paraburkholderia caledonica. The sequence continues at coordinate 425,023 of NZ_BAYE01000001.1, read as the reverse complement.
TCTGCAAGCTCGCGGCGGGGCAGATTCCCACGCAGATTGCCGAGGAACTGCATTTGTCCGTGAAAACGGTCAGCACGTATAGGGCTCGCGTGCTCGAGAAAATGCGGCTGGCGAACAATGCCGATCTGACTTATTACGCGATCAAGAACGGCTTGATCGAATAATGGACGATCGAGAAATCCCGATGAACAGCGAATCGAACACCGTTGCCGAGTCAGCCAGCCGCGCACCGTTGCGCGTGCTGCTTATCGAAGATTCGCCGCTGATCCGCCGCAGTCTGGTGGAGGCGATCGACGCGTCGGGTTCATTGCGCGTGGCCGCTTATGCCGATTCGGCCGACGAAGCCATCGCGCTTCTGAGCGACGACGCATTCGACGCGGTGATTGTCGATCTGCAATTGAAGCAGGGCTCGGGCGTACCCGTATTGGCCTATTTGCAGCGCGAAGGTTTGATCGACTCCGTGTTTGCCGCAGTGCTGACCAATCATGCATTGCCGGCCTATCGCGAGCGCTGCGAACAATATGGCGTGCGCCACTTCTACGACAAGTCTTTCGAATTCGATCGCGTAATCGATGCGCTGCACGAGTACGCGTTCGCACGAAGCAACGGCTGAGCGCTCGCCGCAATCAACCTTTGGCAGTACGAGTCTGCAGCGCCAGATGATTCCACGCGGCAAGGCCCGCGAACAACAGACCCGCGACGCTCACGCCCACCCATCCGAAAACCGGCCACACCGCTGCGCCGACGCCTGAGCCGATCGCTCCGCCGATGAAATACGCAACCATGTACACGGTATTCACGCGGCTGCGTGCGTCGGGCTTGAGCGCGTAAATGCGCGACTGATTCGAAATCTGCGCGGCCTGCACACCGACGTCGAGCACGATCACGCCGATCACGAGTCCCGCGATGCTCTTCGCGGATGCGCCGAACACGACGAACGAGATCGCCACCAGCACGATGGACAGCGTGATGATCGCGCGTGGTCCGCGGCGGTCCGCGAACTTGCCGGCAAGAGGCGCAGCGAGCGCGCCCGCCGCGCCGACGATGCCGAACAGTCCCGCAGCCTGTGGTCCGAGGTGGAACGGCGCGCCCGCCAGCAACAGCGCGAGCACCGACCAGAAGATACTGAAACCGGCGAATAGCGCGGCGCCCGTCAGCGAAGCCTCGCGCAACGCGCGATGCTCGACGATCAGATGCCACATCGACATGAGCAGTTTGCCGTAGGTCAGCGTCGAGGTCGGCTTGCTTTTCGGCAGACGCAGGATGATGACCACCGCGAGCACCAGCAATGCGACCACGGAAGCGGCGAATACCGCACGCCAGCCGAGGTATTGCGCAACGAGGCCTGCAGCTGTCCGCGCCAGCAGGATGCCGAGCAGCAGACCGCTCATCACCGTGCCGACTGCATGGCCGCGCTCAGACGGCGGCGCGAGTTCGGCGGCGAACGGCACCGCCTGTTGGGCGATGGTAGCGAGCACACCGATCGCGAGGCTCGCGACGATCAGCACCGACAGCGTAGGCGCGGCGGCCGCGACGACAAGCGCGACGCACATGCCCGCAGTCTGCAGCAGGATCAGCGCCCGCCGGTCGAAGCGGTCGCCGAGCGGCGCGAGCAACAACATGCCGGCCGCGTAGCCGAGCTGCGTGATGGCCGGCACCGCGCCGACCCATGACGCGCTCGCGGGGAATGACTGCCTCAAGTTGTCGAGCAGCGGCTGGTTGTAATAGATGTTGGCGACCGAGATGCCGGCAATGGTCGCGAGCAGAAGCAGCAGGCCGCGCAGCGACCGGTCGGCGGAGGCGGGTGTGGACGCGTTGGAAGTGGACATGAGAGAAGCGGTGGGCGGACCGGCCCATGCACGGTCCTCAAGCGTGCCGATCATACCGGAGCGAACCGGATTGTGCTGACTCGCCGCCATGCGTGCGGCATTGGCGCTTGTGACAAAAATGCGAAGTTCGCCGAGCCCGGACTCGTAGAATCGGCGCGCTATCTCAGCCAACTCCGTACGATCGCATGAAAGAGCCCACGACACGCTCGACTCAACGTCAGTCGCCACGCATTGGCGGATGCCTGCTCATCGCGCTGATCTGTATCGCGACGTGGGCGCTCGCTACTGCAATCGCAATGCGCGATCAACTGGAAATGATGCTCGAATGGGAACTGCTCGCGGTATTCGCGCGCGCCGGAACACATGGCTGGTATCGCGCGGTGATCGTCATGGTCGGCGCGAATGTGATGACCGGCGCGTTCATCGTGGCGGGCGCGGGGTGGTTGACGCTCCTCGCCGCGCGCAGATCGGCGCGCTTTAACGTGCACGTGCAGGCGTGGCTCGGTGCGATTCTGGTATTGCGCACCGGCGCCTATCTGGCGAGCGATTACATGACGCATGCGATTGGGATCACCATTGCGATTCCGTTCGACGGCCTGATGCAGGCGATCGTCGCGGCCGCGCTCGGAATACCGTACTTCAGCGTATCGCGGCGCGCACGTCGAACGTTCGTCAATCGCTGACCCGTACTAAGCGAACGCGTGTTCAGTCGATCAGCGCGCCTTCCGGCTCGTAGAACGGATAGGGACCGTCCGCGGCATCGACATACGCGTGGTGCGTAACCAGGCCCGTTGCCGGATCGTAGCGATGCAGCGCATACGCAGGCGGTTCCATCATGAACGCCGACGGCGCGTCGTCGCGAAGATCGAGCGCGACCTGATGCGCGGGCCCCGGTACAGCGGACGCAATCGTGCCGCCAAAGCGCACGAATATCGGACGATGCACATGCCCGCAGATCACGCGCTCCACGTTCGGATAGCGCGCGATCAGCGCAGCCAGTTTGTCTGCCGCAGCAGGATCGAGCCGCAGCTCGTCCATATGTCCGATGCCGCAAACAAACGGCGGATGATGCAGCGCGACGACTGTTGGCTTGCCGCTCGCCGCGTCGAGTTGCGCCTCGAGCCACGCGAGCCGCGCGTCGCATAGCGTACCGCCGCTTTCGCCCGGCACCAGCGAATCGAGAGCGATCACGCGCAATGCGCCGGCATCGAACGCGTACTGGACGAATTCGCCGCCGCTATGCAGTTCCGCACGGTCGGGAAAGGCGGCGCGCAACGCGGCCCGGTCGTCGTGATTGCCGACCATCAGGAAGCAGGGCAATTCAAGCGGCGCGAGCAGCGTTTTCAGGTGTTCGTACTGTTGCGGATCGCCCTGATCGACGAGGTCGCCGGTGACGATCACGGCGTCAGGACGGGGAACGAGTGCGTTCAGCGCAGCGACGCAACGCGCGAGATACGCGGCGGTGTCGACGCGGCGATAGGCGAGCCCGCCGGGCCGCTTGATATGCAGGTCGCTAATTTGAGCCAGCAGCATGGAATAGTCCTTGTTTAAGCGCGCTCGAAAAGCAGCGCCGCCTTATTACGATAGCGCAATCAGCGCGTCCTGCACGATCGAGATGCCGACCGGCGTGCCGCGCGCCAGTTCGACGCGGCCCGCGACGTCGACGAGCAACGCATCCGGTGCGGCGCCGCTGATCGTCAGGCGCGTGCGCTCGCCGAGAAACGCGCTTGTTTCGACGTGGCCTCGCAGTTGCGCGTGTGCCGGATCGGCGAGAAACGCGTCTTCGGGGCGGAAAAAGATCTCGTGCGCCGAGCGTGCCGGTGTCGCAATTTGCGTGTGCGTCGAAGGCAGCGGCACGGCACCGCCCGTGGTCGTCAACATGTTGCCGCGGCGTTCGCCGGCGACACGGTTGATCGTGCCGACGAACTGCGCGACGGTGCGATTTGCAGGTCGATAGTAGATGTCGCGCGGGGAGCCGATCTGCTCGATACGCCCGGCGCTCATCACGACGATGCGGTCGCCCAGTTCCATCGCTTCGGCCTGATCGTGCGTCACGTACACGGTTGTAATGCCCAGTCTGCGCAGCAGCGTATTCATCTCGCTGCGCAGTGCGTCGCGCAAACGGGCGTCGAGCGCCGTGAGCGGTTCGTCGAGCAGCAGCACGCGCGGCTGCACGGCAAGCGCGCGTGCCAGCGCCACGCGTTGACGCTGTCCGCCGGAGAGCTGGTCGATCGGTTTATCGGCGTGCGCGGTGAGGCGCATCATGTCGAGCAATTCGTCGATGCGCTGCCGCGCTGTCGCCGCGGGCATACGTTTGATTTTCAATCCGTAACCGATGTTGCCGCGCACGGTCAGGTTAGGAAACAGCGCGTAGCTCTGAAACACCATGCCCACCTGACGTTTTTCGATGGGGAGCGCGGTGACGTCGTCGTCGCCGAACGCGATGCGGCCGCCGGCGTCGGGCGTTTCGAGTCCTGCGATCATGCGCAGCGTCGTGGTCTTGCCGCAGCCGGACGGACCGAGCAGCACGAGCGTCTCACCGGCTTCGATATGAAGATCGACCGGTTCCAGCACACGTGTGCCGCGAAACGTCTTCGCGCATTGCGTCAACGTGATGGGAACCGAGCCGGCAACAGAAGCGGACACAGCGGTAGAGGCGAGTTTCATGGTGTCGTGACGGAATTCGAAGCAGAGCCGGCGATGCGTTTTTTCGCCGCGTTGCGCTGGCCGGTCGCATCGACGCCGAGCCATTGCATTGCGACGAGGAGCGGCATCGTCATGATGAAAAAGAGAATCGTGTACGCACTGCCTATTTCGATGCGCATCGACGCGTATGTGTCGGCGAGACCGACCGGCAGCGTTTTCGTATCGGGCGTGTGCAACATCCACGTCAGATTGAATTCGCCAATGGAAAGCGTCAGCACGGCGAGCGCGCCCGCCACGATGCCCGGCCTCGCGTTCGGCAAAACGATGGTCACGAAGCGCTGCATGAAACTCGCGCCGAGACTCGCCGCGCCTTCTTCGAGCGTGCGCAGGTCGCTGCTCGCGCACACTGCGGCAACCGCGCGCACCATGAACGGCAGCGTGAACACCACATGCCCGACGACGATAAACGCCACGCTCATGCGGAACATCGTGAAGCCGCCGTATACCACGAGCAGCGCGAGCGCCGATGCAAGACCGGGCAGTGCAATCGGCAGCACCAGAAATTCTTCGACGACGCGCGAAAGCCGCGTCTTGCTGCGCGCGAGCACGTAGCCTGCGGGAACGCCGGTCAGCAGCGTGATAAGCAACGTGATCGCTGCGACTTCGAGAGACAGGAACACGGAGCCGTGATACTGCGTCCACACTTCGGCGAGCCAGCGCAGCGTGAATCCGCTCGACACACCCTTGAAGTAGTTGACGGTCACGCCGGCGACGATCGACATGACAACCGGCACGATCAGGAACGCGCATAGCAGCAGCGTGACGAGCCATTGGCCCGCCGCGAGCCACGCTCTTGCATCGGGTAGGCTGAGCCGCGTCCGGAGCTTTGCGTCTGTCGGCAAAGAAGAAGTAATGGAATTCATCGGGAGGTTCTGCTTCCGGTTGGGTCCGCGCTGTATCGAATGACGCCGCTCATGCGCTCGCCGCCACGGCTGAGCCGCTCATGCTGCGCGCCAATGCAAGCACCGCCCACGTGACGATGCCGAGCACGATCGAAAGTCCGGCCGCCGTCATCATGTTCGCGTTGAGCGTGAACTCGGTGTAGATGGTCATCGGCAATACGTCGATGTCCGTTGCGAGCGTGAACGCCGTGCCGAATGCGCCCATCGCGGTCGCGAAGCACACCGCGCCCGCCGCGATCAGGCCGGGCGACAGCGCGGGCAACACGATGTCGCGCGTAATGCGCCACGGCGACGCGCCGAGCGAACGCGCGGCTTCTTCGAGCGATGCATCGAGCTTGGTCGCCGACGCCATCACCGTGACGATCACGCGCGGAATCGAGAAGTACAGGTAGCCGAGGAAGAGGCCGCTCATCGAGTAGGCGAACACCCAACGGTCGCCGGTGAGCTTGAGCGACAGCGCACCGATCAAACCTTGCCGTCCCGCGAGCATGATGACCATGAAGCCGACCACTACGCCGGGAAACGCGAGCGGAAACGTCAGCAACGCGAGCAGCGTGCGCTTGAACGCGAACTCGCGACGCGCGAGCAGCAAACCGGCGATCACCGAAAGCACTAACGTAGCCGCCGTGACGGCCGCCGACAACACGATCGTCGCGCCGAGGCTCGACATGTAGCGCGGATTCGTCAGCATCGCGCGATAGGTGGCGAACGCGTGGCCGTCGCCGCTCAGTTGCGCGAGGGCGCCCATCGGCAACAGCCAGAACGCGATGAAGACCGCCAGCGCCGGCGCGATCAGCGCAATGCGCCAGCGCAGTGGGAACGTAATGTCATTCAATGCATCACCTGCAGATAACGCTCGCCGAAGCTCGACTGCTTCTCGGCCATCTTGCCGAAGTCGACGGGTTTTGCGCGTGCGTACTCGCTTGCGGGCAGGAATTTTGCGGCGGTCTGCGCGCTCATCGCATTCGCGCGAACCGGGCGCAGATACGCATCGGCCCAGAGCTTCTGACCTTCGTCGGAGAGCACGAAGTCGAGCACCTTCTTGCCGTTCGCTTCATGCGGCGCGCCCTTCACAAGGCTCATCACGTACGGCACGGAGATCGTGCCTTCCTTCGGAATCACGAATTCGACGTTCGCGTGATCCTTGTATTTCGCGCGGTAGGCGTCGAAATCGTAGTCGAGCAGAATTGGAATTTCACCGGACATGACGCGCGCATACGCGGTCTGCTTCGGCACGATCGGCGCGTTGGCCTTGAGCTTGCGGAACCAGTCGAGGCCCGGTTCGAAGTTATCGAGCGTGCCGCCGAGCGCCTGATTCACCGCGACCGCGCCCGCATAGCCGACGAATGCGCTCGACGGATCGAGATAGCCGACCATGCCTTTGTACTCGGGCTTGAGCAGGTCGGCCCACGAGCGCGGCACGGGCTTGCCTTCGAGCGCGTCCTTGTTGACGAAGAAGCCGAGCGTGCCCGAGTGGATCGTGAACCAGTAGCCTTGCGGGTCTTTCAGGTTCGCGGGAATGTCGTCCCAATGCGCGGGCTTATACGGCTCGACGACGCCCTTGTCTTTCGCCTGGAAAGCCGATGAAACGCCCAGATACACCACGTCCGCCACTGGGCTCTTTTGTTCCGCCATCAACTGCGCGATCGACTGGCCGGAGTTCTTGTTGTCGAACGGCACGCGAATGCCGGTCTTCTGTTGGATCGCCTTGATCTGACTTGCCCAGTCGGCCCACTCGGGCGGGCAGTTGTAGCAGATCGCGGTTTCATCGGCGTGGGCCGTTTGCGAGGTGACGGTGGCAAGCGCGGCGGTCACGAGCGTACCGGCGCACAGCGCGACGGCGGTGGATTGGGCGAGGCGGCGCATCAGCGGCGAAACTGCCGATGCAAGGCGTACGGAAGAGCGGATCACTGCGGTTCTCCTGGAATGGAAGAGAGCGGGTGGTTCAGGTGGATTGTTCAAGGTTGGAGATGAAGGCGCTGGCTGATACGCGTCGCGCCCGCGTCGTTGCGGTTTGAAATTGCGGCGATCGTGGCGCCTTCGCGCAGGCTGTGCGGCAGCGTCAGTGCAAGCGGCGTTTCGCCAAGACCTTCGAAATTTGCGGTGACGCGTGTCAGCAAACGGCGCCACGCGGCACAGCCGATCTCACGGTTCGGCGCGCAGACGCTTGCGAGCGGCGGCGACAGCAGTTCGCCCATTGCGAGACCGTCGAAGCCGAGAATCGACATGTCGCGCGGAATTTGCAGACGCGCGCGGCGCAGGCCACGCATGACGACCATTGCGAGCAGATCGTTACTGCAGAAGAGGGCGCTCGGACGGTTGGGGCCGCTTGTCAGATGCGCGAGCACCGCGGGCGACAGTTGGTCCGCGTTGAAGTCGACCTCAAGCGCGGGTGCGGGCGCGAGGCCGGCTTGCTGCATTGCTTGCGTGTAGCCGAGATGCCGCTGCCGCGCGCGGTCGGATGCAGCGAGCGTGCCGGCGAGCATCAGGATGCGGCGATGGCCGTGCGCAATCAGCATGCGCACGCCTTCGTAGGCGGCGAGACGGTTGTCCACGGACACCGACGGACGCCGCACCGTGTCGTTGTGCATCAGCACATAGAGCAGGCCGTCACGGTCGAGCTCGTCGAGAAGGGGATGAGTGTCGGCGTCGGCGACCGTCAGGATCAGGCCTTCTACGCGATGCTCGCGCAGCGTTTCGATTGCGCGGCGTTCGCGCTCGGCATCGTACTGGGTGGTCATCAGCATGAGCCGGTAGCCTTGCGCGGCTGCGAGTTCGTCGATGCCTTGAAGGCACTCCGCGAACACAGGGTTGGCGAGCGTGGGCACGATCACGCCGATCAGGCGCGTGCGCTCGCCGCGCAGTTGACGGCCGAGCGGGCTGGGGCGGAAGTTGAGCGCGTCGATGGACTGGCGCACCTTGTCGAGCGTGACCGGATTGACGGTGTGCGGCGCGTTGATCGCGCGCGAGACCGTCGCGATGGAAAAGCCCGCGTGCGCAGCGACATCCTTGATTGTCGGGGTCATGATTTCCGCTCGGTTGTAAACGTTTTCAGGAGCGGATTATCGGAAAGGTTTGTGACTTGGCGATGACGTTGGTGTTAGTGGTGGATTGCCTGCTGCGAGGGCGAGCGGGCGCGGTGAAGTGCGGTGCGGGTGTGTTGGCGTTGCCGGTGCGATCGGCGGCGCTGCGGAGGTTTGGCCCGCCATGCGGCCAATGGTAGAATGCGCGTCCACGCGTTTTGACCACCCTCGCCGGGGTGATGAAATTGGTAAACATAGCGGACTTAAAATCCGCCGCCTAACGGCTTGCCGGTTCAAGTCCGGTCCCCGGCACCACGCTGTCTCCCCGCCCTGGCAGTGTGTGAGGTACGATACTCAAACGCCACTCTCACCGATTCAACCACCGCACATCATGCCCGCCGCGAGCGGGCTTTCGCACATTCAGCTATTGAAACTGAGGTGTGAAATGGCAGGTACAGCGCGGCGCCGGGCGGATCGGGCGCGACTCAAACATAAACGGAGGGACTGGTGGGCCGGGAAGCCGAAGAAAACTGACGTACAAATCGGCCGTCTGATCGACACTCCCACCGCATGCAGCTGCTGGATGTGCGGCAATCCGCGGCGCCATCAAAAGGACCGTCTCTCGATCTGGGAGCACCGTTGGTTTCAGGAGGTCGGCGATGAGTCGTAGCAAACGGAAGAATCCGATTCTCGGTAACACAACCGCCGAGACCGAGGCGCCCGGGAAAGCAAAGTGGCACCGCCGACATCGGCGCGAAGAACGCACACGGCTAAGCTCGCAAGGAGAGGACTACGTCGAACGGAGTCATCGAGAACATTCGGATCCATGGTCGATGGAAAAGGATGGGAAGAAGTACTTGGGCGATGCGATCAACTCCAGGCACATGCGCAAGTGAGAGGAAGTGCTCAAGGACGTCGAGCAACGCAGCGTGTCTTTTCCGGTGGTTGAATACCTCAGGAAATTGGCTGATAAGAGCGCGGCTCCGTCCACAGTGGGCGCGCAGAAGACGAGATGTACTTTGCCTGCCGGGCAAGATCACGCCGGTGCTGACAGGTCTCCACAAGCCCGCCGCGCGCGCATCTTTCATGTCTAACCATCCTTAACAGTGCGCCTTTTCGGCTCACCGTATTCTTGCTGGCTGAGAAATCGGGGGATCGCATGAAATATCCGTACGACTTAGTCGCAGGCATCTTGTGTCTCACCATGTCGTTTCTATGCCTAGGTGCGTTACTGCTTGGCTGGCCCAACTCATCGGCTAAGACGCCGCTTCTGGCTCAGAGGTCGGCGCGTCTGAACTCGTCGGGATCACCGCCCATTGCTCGATATACGCCGCGCATGAATTCCGCGCCGGTGCTATCCCACTGTGGCGACCCGAAGGTGAGGTCCTCCGGATTCAACTTTCCCTGAGCGCGGCGCAGTGCGAGCACTGTCGCTGTAAGAATGAACCCGTTCCGTCGACAACTCTGTCAATCGCACGTCAACCCGTCGTTCGCCGCCCACCCCAATCCCAAACTGTGCACAAACCCCACCACGTAAGCACTGCACACACTGGGGAATGCCTGAGCTTGAGCCGCTCCCGCCGCGCGTCGTAGAATCGTCGCACATCGGTTTGGGGGTCCAGCAATGTGCCTGGCTTCTCGTTGCGATTTCAATCGAATAAAACCGGGCCGCCCGGCGCTTTCGCGACCCGTCTTCCGGGTTGATGCGGGCGTTTGCCGCTCGCTCGCCATCGGCTTCGCGCCATGACCCCGCTGATTTCCGTCAAAAAGCTCAGCAAGAGCTTTCCCGGCGTGCGGGCGCTTCACGACGTTCAGTTCGACCTGGTCGAGGGCGAAGTCCACGCGCTGATGGGCGAAAATGGCGCCGGCAAATCGACGCTCATGAAAATCCTTGCAGGCGTCTACACCCGCGATTCCGGCGAGATTCTCCTCGGTGGGCAGCCGGTGGCGTTGCAGAGCCCGCGTGACGCGCAAGCCGCGGGCATCGGCATCATTCATCAGGAACTCCAACTGATGAATCACCTCACGGTCGCCCAGAACATCTTCATCGGCCGCGAGCCTCGCGGGCGCCTTGGCCTCTTTCTCGACGAAGACAAGCTCAACGCACAGGCGCGCGAAATCCTCTCGCGCATGCATGTGAATATCGACCCGCGCGCCACGGTCGGCAACCTCACGGTTGCGAGCCAGCAGATGGTCGAAATCGCCAAGGCTTTATCGTTCGACTCGCGCGTGCTCATCATGGACGAGCCTACCTCGGCGCTCAACGACGCCGAAATCGCCGAGCTTTTTCGCATCATCCGTGAACTGAAGCAGCGCGGCGTCGGCATCGTCTATATCTCGCACAAGATGGACGAGCTCAAGCAGATCGCCGATCGCGTCACCGTACTGCGCGACGGGGAGTACGTGGCCACCGTCGCCGCCGCCGACACGAGCGTCGAGGCGATCATCGGCATGATGGTCGGGCGCACCTTGAGCGACGTCGCGCCCGCGGGGCGCGCTGCGTCGCAAGGCGAGATCGCGCTCGAAGTCAGAAACCTCCACGCCGGCCCGCTCGTGCGGGACGTGAGTTTCACGCTGCGCAAGGGCGAGATATTAGGCTTTGCCGGCCTGATGGGCGCCGGGCGCACGGAGGTCGCGCGAGCCGTGTTCGGCGCCGATCCGGTCGAGTCCGGCCAGATCTTCGTGAAAGGCGCGAAGGCCTCGATCAGAACGCCGAGCGACGCCGTCGCGCATGGCATCGGCTATCTGTCGGAGGACCGTAAGCGCTTTGGGCTCGCCACCGGCATGGATGTGGAATCGAACATCGTCATGTCGAACCTGCGCAATTTCCTGTCGCTGAACTTTTTTCTGCGCCGCGCGCGGATGCGCCGCCGCGCGTCCCACTTCATCAATCTGCTCGCGATTCGCACGCCGTCCGCCGCGCAGGAAGTGCGGCTGCTGTCAGGCGGCAACCAGCAGAAGATCGTGATTGCGAAGTGGCTGGAGCGCGACTGCGACGTGCTGTTCTTCGACGAACCGACGCGCGGCATCGACGTCGGCGCGAAGAGCGAAATCTACAAGCTGCTGCGCTCGCTCGCGGACGAGGGCAAGGCGATCGTGATGATTTCGTCGGAACTGCCGGAGATATTGCGCATGAGCGACCGCGTCGTCGTGATGTGCGAGGGCCGTATTACCGGCGAACTCCCGGCGGAGCAGGCGACCCAGGAGCGCATCATGCATCTGGCCACGCAGCGCCAAACACTGAAAGCGGCGTGAGCCGCGAGAGGACGCTATGACAATGCAACCCGATTCTTCCGCGCTGACCGGCCAGCGGCGCTTAACCGGCCTCAGAGCCCGCATCTTCTCGCCGACTGCGCTGCAGAAGCTGCTTGCCTTCGCGAGCCTGATCCTGTTGCTGGTGTTTTTCAGCTTCGCGTCGCCCGCTTTCATGCAGATGGACAACATCCTCGGCATTCTGCAGGCGACCGCGGTCAACGGAGTCCTCGCGATTGCCTCCACGTTCGTCATCATCACCGGCGGCATCGATCTGTCCGTCGGCACGTTGATGACCTTCACCGCGGTCATTTGCGGCGTGTTTCTCACCTACTGGCATTTGCCGATGTGGCTCGGCGTGCTTGCCGCGATCGGCACGGGCGCGATCTGCGGCACCATTTCGGGCACGCTCACCGCGAAGATGAAGATACCGCCGTTCATCGCGACGCTCGGCATGATGCTGCTGCTCAAGGGGCTCTCGCTTGTCGTGTCGGCCGACAAGCCGATCTATTTCACCGACACCGAAAACTTCTACATGATTTCGCAGGACTCGTTGATCGGTTATCTGGTGCCGAGCCTGCCGATTCCCAACGCAGTGCTGATTCTGTTCTTTCTCGCAATCGTGAGTTCCATCACGCTCAATCGCACCGCGCTTGGCCGCTACACGTTCGCGCTCGGCAGCAACGAAGAAGCGGTGCGGCTTTCGGGCGTGAACGTCGACAGGTGGAAGATCGCCATTTACGGCCTGGGCGGCGCAATTTGCGGCATTGCAGGCTTGCTGATCGCGTCGCGCCTGAATTCGGCGCAGCCGGCGCTCGGCCAGGGTTACGAACTCGAAGCGATTGCGGCCGTGGTGATCGGCGGGACCTCGCTTTCGGGCGGCTCGGGCACGATACTCGGCACCATTATCGGCGCATTCATTATGAGCGTGCTGACCAACGGCTTGCGCATCATGTCCGTTGCTCAGGAATGGCAGATCGTGGTGACTGGCCTCATCATCATTCTTGCCGTCTACGCGGACATCTTGCGACGCAGGAAGAGTTGACGCTCGCGACAGTATCAACAACGGGAGGCGCCACAAGGCTTCCTGAACAGCTGAAGAAGAAGGGTCCACACCTCAGGAGGAGATATTCAATGTTGAATCGCAAACTATTCGGCGCCGTGATAGGTGTCGGCGCGCTCGTCGGCGGCGCGAATCTCGCACACGCGGACGAGGTCTACATCCCGCTGATTTCCAAGGGCTTCCAGCACCAGTTCTGGCAGGCGGTCAAGGCAGGCGCCGAACAGGGCGCGAAGGAACACAAGGTCAGAATCACCTTCGAAGGACCGGAGACGGAAGCCATGGTCGACAAGCAGATCGACATGCTGTCGGCCGCGCTCGCGAAAAAACCGCAGGCGCTCGGCATCGCCGCGCTCGACAGCAAGGCGGCCATTCCGCTGCTGCGAAGAGCGCAGGCTGCGAAGATTCCGGTCATTGCGTTCGACTCCGGCGTGGACAGCGACATTCCGCTCACGACCTGCTCGACCGACAATCTCGCCGCAGCCGCGCTCGCCGCCGACAAGATGGCCGAGGCGATCGGCAATGCAGGCGAAGTCGGCGTCATCGTGCACGATCAGACGAGTCGCACGGGCATCGACCGCCGCGACGGTTTCCTCAACGAAATGAAAAGCAAGCATCCGAACGTCAAGATCGTCTCGGTGCAGTACGGCGGCGGAGACCATCTGAAGTCCGCCGAAATCGCCAAGGCAATGATCCAGGCGAATCCGAACCTGAAGGGAATTTTCGGCGCGAATGAGGGTTCGGCGGAAGGCGCGGCTATCGGCGTCAAGGAGTCGGGCAAGAAGCTCGTGCTGATCGGCTACGACTCCGGCAAGGAGCAGAAAGACGACATCAACTCCGGGTTGATGGCCGGCGCAATCACGCAGAACCCGATCGGGATCGGTAAATGCGTCGTCGATTCCGCGGTGAAAGCGCTCAAGGGCGAGAAGCTGCCGAAGAAAGTCGACACCGGCTTTTACTGGTACGACAAAAGCAACATGAACGATCCGAAGATCGCCGCAGTGCTCTACGATTGATTGATCGTCGCTTAACGAACTGCCGTCGAGGAGCGTGCTCACATGACCACGATTACCACGCTGTCCGTCAGGGACATCCGGTTTCCGACTTCGCGCTCGCTCGACGGCTCCGATGCGATGAACGCCGCGCCCGATTATTCGGCCACTTACGTGACTCTTGAAACCGACGCGCCGCACGCGCTTACCGGTCACGGGCTCACATTTACGATCGGCCGCGGTAACGAGATCTGCGTGAGGGCGGTGGAGGCGCTCGCTCCGCTCGTCGTCGGTAAAACGCTCGAAGAGATTGCTTCGGACATGGGCGCTTTCTGGCGCATGCTGACCTCGGACAGCCAGTTGCGATGGATCGGCCCGGACAAGGGCGCGATCCATCTCGCCACGGCTGCGGTCGTCAACGCGGCGTGGGACCTGTGGGCAAAAGCAGAAGGCAAGCCGGTGTGGAAGCTGCTTGTCGACATGAGCCCGGAAGAACTGGTGCGATGTCTGGACTTCCGCTATGTGACGGACGCGATCACGCCGCATGAAGCCATCGCGATGCTGCATCGTCACGCGGCTACTAGAAGCGAACGCGAGAACGAAATGCTTGCGCACGGCTATCCTGCGTACACGACGTCGGCAGGTTGGCTCGGCTATGACGACGACAAGATTCGACGGCTCGCGCGCGAAGGCGTCGCGCAAGGCTGGACGCATTTCAAGCAGAAGGTCGGCGGCAATCTCGACGAGGACATGCGCCGCGCTCGCATCCTGCGCGAAGAAATCGGCCAGGACCGCAAACTGATGATGGACGCGAATCAGGTGTGGGATGTGGACGAAGCCATCGCGAACATGCGGCGTCTCGCGCAGTTCGACCCTTGGTGGATCGAAGAGCCCACGAGCCCCGACGACATTCTCGGTCACGCGGCGATCCGCCGGCGGCTTGCGCCGATCGGTGTAGCGACGGGCGAGCATTGCCATAATCGCGTGATGTTCAAGCAGTTGCTGCAGGCGCACGCAATCGATTTCTGTCAGGTGGACAGTTGCCGGTTGGGCGGCTTGAACGAAGTGATCGTCGTGCTGCTGATGGCGGCGAAGTTCGGCGTGCCCGTGTGTCCGCACGCGGGCGGCGTTGGCCTATGCGAGTACGTGCAGCATATTTCGCTGTTCGACTACATCTGCGTGTCGGCGTCGCTCGAAAACCGGGTGCTCGAATATGTGGACCACTTGCATGAGCATTTCGTCGATCCTGTCGTGATCCGCAATGGCCGTTATATGCCGCCGCAGCGGGCGGGCTACAGCATTGAAATGCACGCGGCCTCGCTCGACCAGCATGACTTTCCTCACGGTCCCGTTTGGCGCCCTTGAGCGCGTTGCTGGCCTGGCCGTGTAAACTTGGCGTTCAGCGTTCCGCATTTTCAAGCGGCGCTCACGCAAAGCCACGACCATGCATCAACTGAAATACCTGGGCGGCTATCCGCCCGCATTGCTGGAGAAAGTCAAAAAGCTGATTGCCGACGACCAGCTCGGCGCCTATCTCGCCGCGCGCTATCCGAACACGCACGAAGTCCAGACGGATCGCGCGCTCTACACGTACTGCGCGGAATTGAAGCGTGAGCATTTGCGCAGCGCGGAGCAGATCGACAAAGTCACTTACGACAGCAAGCTCGACGTGGTGCGTCACGCGCTGGGCCTGCATACCAGCATCTCGCGCGTGCAAGGTGGCAAGCTCAAGGCGAAGAAGGAAATCCGCATTGCGTCGCTATTCAAAACGGCGGCGCCGGAGTTTCTGAAAATGATCGTCGTGCACGAACTCGCGCATCTGAAAGAGAGCGAGCACAACAAGGCGTTCTACCGCCTCTGCGAGTTCATGCAGCCGGGATACCGCCAGATCGAATTCGACCTGCGGCTTTACCTGACCCATCGCGAGTCGGCGAGGAGTCAGGCTTGATACGTGCCGCGGTTTATTCAAACGAAAGCACGCGGCACGTCATCGTCTTTTCAGGCGGCGACCGCTTCGGCCATTTCGACAGCCGACGCCTTGAGCAACACCGGAATGGACTTTGATGTGGGCGTGCCCGCACCGTCCGCGACCGACGACAGCGGCACGAGCGGATTCGTCTCCGGGTAGTAAGCGCCGAGGCAACCGCGCGGAATGTCGTATTCGACTAGCAGAAAGCCATCTGCGTGACGTTCGATGCCATCGGCCCACACGCTCGTAATATCCACGCGCTGTCCGGCGGCAAACCCGAGCATCGCGATGTCGTCCTTGTTGGCAAACAGCACGCGCCGCTGTCCATACACACCGCGATAACGGTCGTCGAGACCGTAGATCGTCGTGTTGTACTGATCGTGTGAACGCGTCGTCATCAACGTCATCAGGCGCTCGCCGTGTTGCTCGCGCGCGCGATGAATCGGCGTGTCGAGCGCAATCGGATGCACGAGAAACTGCGCCTTGCCGGTGGGCGTTTTCCAGATCCGCTCGCGCGATGCGACGCCCAGGTGAAAGCCGCCCGGGCGCTTGAGTCGCTCGTTGTAATCGTGAAAGCCGTCGATCACTTTCTCGATGCCGTCCCGAATCAGCGAGTAATCCGCGGCGTGCGCGAGCCAATCGACCTTGTCGCTGCCGAGCGTCGCATGCGCCATGCGCGCGACGATCGCAATTTCCGACAGCAGGTTCTCCGACGCCGGTTTGTTCATGCCGTACGAGATGTGCACCATGCTCATCGAGTCTTCGACGCTCACGCCTTGCGCAACGCCGTGCTGCAAGTCGATCTCCGTGCGGCCGAGCGTCGGCAGAATCAGCGCGTCGCGGCCATGCACGAGATGGCTGCGGTTGAGCTTCGTCGTGATATGCACGGTCAGATCGCATGACCGCATGGCTTCCCACGTGCGCGGCGTGTCGGGCGTCGCAATCGAAAAGTTGCCGCCAAGGCCGATGAACACCTTGACCTTGCCATCGAGCATCGCCTGAATCGTATTGACCACGTCGAGCCCATGCTCGCGCGGCGGCTCGAAACGGTAGGCCTCGCCGAGCCGGTCGAGAAACGCCTGCGTCGGCTTCTCTTCGATGCCCACGGTACGGTCGCCCTGCACGTTCGAGTGCCCGCGCACCGGGCACAGGCCCGCGCCGCGCCGGCCGATATTGCCGCGCATCATCATCAGGTTCGACAGCAACTGTACCGTCGGCACCGAGTTCTTGTGCTGCGTGAGGCCCATGCCCCACGTCGAGATCACCGCTCGGCCCTTCACGTAGATGTCGGCGAGCTTCAGCACATCCTCGAACGGCACGCCCGCTTCGGCGACGATGGTCTCCCAGCTTTCCGCGCGCAGATCTTCGGCGAAGGCCTCGAAGCCGACCGTATGTTCGGCAATGAACGCGACGTCGAGCACACGTTCCAGCCCGGAAGCCTGAGCCTCGTCATCCAGTTCGATCACGCGCTTGGCGACGCCCTTGATGAGCGCGAAGTCGCCGCCGACCTTCGGGCGGATGAACACGGAGCTGATCTTCGTGCTGCCCATCGTCAGCATTTCCACTGGATGCTGCGGGCTCGCAAAACGCTCGAGTCCGCGTTCTTTCAGCGGGTTGATCGACACGATCGTCGCGCCGCGCTTTGCGCACTCGCGCAGTTCGCCGAGCATTCGCGGATGGTTGGTGGCGGGGTTCTGGCCGAAGATCAGCAGCGTGTCGGCATGTTCGAAGTCGTCGAGCGTCACCGTGCCCTTGCCGATGCCCACGGTGTGAGGCAGGCCGCGGCTCGTCGCTTCGTGGCACATGTTCGAGCAATCGGGGAAATTGTTGGTGCCGTACATCCGGACGAACAACTGGTACAGGAACGCTGCTTCGTTGCTCGCGCGGCCCGACGTATAGAACGCGGCCTCATTCGGATCGTCGAGGCGCTTCAGATGGCTCGCGATCAGATCGAACGCTTCGTCCCAGCCGATCGGCACGTAGCGGTCGCGCATCGCGTCATAGACGAGCGGGTCGGTCAGGCGCCCGTGCTGCTCCAACTCGAAGTCGGACTGCGTCATCAGTTCCGCGACGGTGTGCTCCGCGAAGAACGCGGGCGTCACGCGCTTGCTGGTTGCCTCGGCGGCCACCGCTTTTACGCCGTTCTCGCAGAACTCGAACGTGGATGCATGCTCACGGTCGGGCCATGCACAGCCCGGGCAGTCGAAGCCGTCCGGCTGATTCTGTTTGAGCAGCGTGCGGTAGTTGCCGCCCGTCACCTTTTCCTTGATCAGGTTGATGGCGACGTATTTGAGCGCGCCCCAGCCGGCTGCCGGATGCTTGTATGGCTCGATGCGAGGTTCGCTGCCGGATTCGCTGCGTGTGTCGGTTTTTTTCATGATGTTGCCGCGCGTGGTCTTGTCATGGCTTTTCGGGCCGATGTTCCAAGACTACTGTGTTCCAATCGCAGTGCAGCATACAGAAAATCAAAAAGGGAAGGGATACAGTTGCTTGCGTTTTGTCATAGACTGGCGTCTCGAACTATCCAGTCCCTTGAGCCACGTCCTTGAAACTGTACGAAAAGCTCGCCGATGAAATCACCGAAGCCGTGCGCCGGGGCGTGTTCGCCGCCGGTGAGCGGATTCCTTCGGTGCGGCAGGCGAGCCAGCAGCATGGCGTGAGCATCAAGACGGTGCTGCACGCGTACGCGTTGCTGGAGAGCCGCGGCATTGTCGAGACGCGCCCGCAGTCCGGATACTTCGTGCGCGAAGCCGCGCTGCACGCGTTTCGGCCTGAGACCCGGCGGGCGGGCGGCAAGCCTGCCGCGCCGGTAGCGCCCGTTGCCGCGGAAGTCGACGTGAGCCGCCTCGTTCTGTCGACGCTTCGCAGCATTCGCGCGCACGACGCCATACCGTTTGGCTCGCCGTATCCCGATCCATCGCTGTTTCCGTGGCGGCGCATCAACCAGTACGCGAACGCGATTGCGCGCCGTCAGGCGAGCTGGAACCTGATCGACGATCTGCCGCCCGGCAACCCGGAGCTGATCCGGCAGATCGCCCGGCGCTACACCGAGAACGGCATGCCGGTCGATCCGGACGAGATCGTCATCACGCTCGGCGCCACCGAGGCGATCAACTTGAGCCTGCAGGCGGTCGCCAAGCCGGGCGACACAGTGGCCGTCGAATCGCCGACTTACTACGCGATGCTGCACGCGATCGAGCGTCTCGGTATGCGCGCTATCGAGGTAGCGACGCATCCGGTCGACGGCATCGACATCGACGCACTCGCGCAGGTCATCGAGCGGCAGAAGATCGCCGCCTGCATGGTGATGCCGAATTTCCAGAATCCGCTCGGTTTCCAGATGCCGGATGCGCGCAAGCGGCAACTCGTCGAATTGCTCGCCGCGCATCAGATTCCGGTGATCGAGAACGACGTTTATCAGGAGTTGTATTTCGGCGAGACGCGGCCGTCGGCATTGAAAAGCTTCGACACGCAAGGTCTCGTGCTGCATTGCGCGTCGTTTTCGAAGAGCCTCACGGCGTCGTACCGGATAGGCTGGGCGTTGCCGGGGCGTTATCGTGCGCAGGTCGAGAAGCTGAAGTTTCTGAACACGCTCACAACGCCTTCCGTGCCGCAGGTCGCGGTCGCCGATTATCTGCGGCAGGATGCATACGACCGGCATTTGCGGCATGTTCGCAAGGTCTACCGGCAGCAGGCGAGCATCATGACCGCGCTGGTGCGGCGTTTCTTTCCGGCCGGCACCCGTATCTCGACGCCGCAAGGCGGCTACGTTTTGTGGGTGGAGTTGCCCGAGCGTGTCGATTCGATGCGGCTTTATCAGGCGGCGCTCGCGCGTAGCATTACGGTCGGGCCGGGCATGATGTTTTCGGCGCGCAACGATTTTCGCCATTTCATCCGGCTCAATTACAGCTACCCGTGGACTGCGCAAACGGAGGCGGCGTTGAAGACACTGGGCGAACTGGTGACGCAAATGGCGTGAAGCGCTTGCACGAGTTGATGCAGCAAAGCTCGGCAGATAAAACGGTAAGAAGGAGACACGAATGGATGACGATGAAATCGATCCGGTGCTGATAGCCGTGCTGGGGCAGCTTTGGCGCGCACATCGGGAAAGCCTCGGAGACGCGAGGCCTCGCCGCGAGATGCGTAGCGGCGCGTGGTCGTTAGCGAGGCTCTCCAAGCAGGCCAACGTGCCGATGAGCGCGCTTCGACGGCAGTTGACGGTGCTCGTCGACAGCGGTCTGGTGGAGACGACGTTCGACGAGGAGGGCGCCGGCACCGCGCGTCTGAGCGACAGCGGCCAGGAAGTGTGCGCGGAGTTGTTCGGCGAAGTCGGGGCCGCGGGCGATGACGAGGCGCCCGACCCCAACGACACGTCGCCGCCGAGCCTTCACTAGTTAATCGCGCCGTGCGCAATACCGATTCCGTTATACACGGGATAACAGCGAATAATTTTTCCTCTGAAATTGACCTCGGAATATGGCCCCCTATGCTGGAGGCCTGCCCCGCACCGACGGGCGCCAGGCGAACCCCTTAATCGATTTCGGAGAATTCATGAAAACAACGCTGGCGCGAGCGCTGCATCGATCATTGCGTATCAAGACTGCCCGGACCGCGCTCGTCGCGGCATGCACCGCAACCATAGGCCTTAGCCTCGGCTTTGCTGCAACGGCAGCGTCGGCGGCCACCGCGCAGCCCGTCGGCATTGCGTTTGTCTACCTCGGCAATCCCGGCGACGCCGGTTGGACCTATGCGCACGAACAGGGCGTTAAAGAGGTCGAGGCAAAGTTTGGCGACAAGATCAAGGTGACGCGCATCGAGAATGTGCCCGAGTCTGCGGACTCGGAGCGCGTGTTCCGCGATCTCGCGTCGAAGGGCAACAAGATCGTGGTGGGTTCGAGCTTCGGCTTCCAGGACTTCGAGCTGAAAGTCGCCAAAGACTTTCCGGACACGGTGTTCGAACACGCGACCGGCTACAAGAAAGCGGCCAACTTCGCGACGTACGACGTGCGCACCTACCAGAGCGCCTATCTCGCCGGGCTCGTCGCCGGTTACACGACGAAGTCGGACACGCTTGGCTTCGTGGGCTCGGTGCCGGTGCCGGAAGTGGTGCGCAACATCAACGCGTTCACGATGGGCGCGCGCTCCGTGAACCCGAAGGTGCGCGTC
Organism: Paraburkholderia caledonica NBRC 102488; assembly: GCF_000685095.1. Classification (GTDB taxonomy): domain Bacteria; phylum Pseudomonadota; class Gammaproteobacteria; order Burkholderiales; family Burkholderiaceae; genus Paraburkholderia; species Paraburkholderia caledonica. Next base: position 404,124 of record NZ_BAYE01000001.1, on the reverse strand, counting down.
AAGGTCGTGTGGATCAATAGCTGGTTCGATCCGGGCCGCGAGAAGCAGGCCGCCGAAACGCTGATCGGCCAGGGCGCGGACGTTCTCATTCAGAACACGGATTCGACGGCCACCATGCAGACCGCCGAGCAGAAGAAGGTGCACGCGTTCGGCTGGGATTCGAACATGAAGAAGTTCGGACCCAACGCGCAATTGGGCGCGTGCGTGAGCAACTGGGGCGTGTATTACACGTATCTGGTGCAGCAGGTAATGGCGGGCACATGGAACAACGCGCCGGTGTGGTGGGGCCTGAAAGAGAAGGCGATCGACCTCGCCGATATCAACACCGAAGCGGTGTCGCCGACTGCGCAGAAGGCGTTGAGCCAGAAGCGCGACGACATCGTCTCGGGCAAGTTCAATCCGTTCGCCGGGCCGATCGTGGATCAGTCAGGTGCGGTGAAGGTTGCGGCGGGCAAGTCGCTGAGCGACGCGGAGCTGCTGCGTTTGAACTGGTTCGTGCAGGGCGTCGACGGCTCGCTGCCGAAGTAACGCGACCTGCATCGAGCCTCGCAGCCTGCCGACGGCACCGACAAGGAGTACGCCCGTGAGTCTGACTGTTCCGAGCGCGGAGATGAGCGCAACCGCCGGCGCCGATGCGACTGGCTTTCCGCCGCAGGGCTTGACGCCCACGCACGAGCAGATCGTGCGGCATCTGCGGCATTCGAGCCGGATTGCCGAGCGGGCGACGCTGCTCGGGCATCACCCGTTCGGCGCGGTGCTGGTCGGCCCGGACCAGGAAACCGTGTTGATGGAGCAGGGCAACGTCGACACTGTGAACCATGCCGAGTCGGTGCTCGCTCGCGTGGCGGCGCTCAACTTCACGCCCGCCTACTTGTGGAGTTGCACGCTGTACACGTCGGTCGAGCCATGTTGCATGTGCGCGGGCACGATGTATTGGGCGAACATAGGCCGGGTGGTGTTCGGCATGACGGAGAAGCGCCTGCTGGAGGCGACCGGCGATCACGCGGAGAATCCGACTATGAGCGTCGATTGCCGGTATGTCTTCGATCACTGTCAGAAGCGCGTCGAAGTGATCGGCCCGGTCGCCGAAGTCGAGTCCGAGGTGATGGACGTGCAGCGCAGGTTCTGGAATAGCCGCTAGCTCGGTTCCAGCATCGCGATGCCGCAGAACCAGTCGCCGCCATGCGGCCGGTATTTCCACCGGCCGTCGTTCTGCTTGATGACGCTCGGGCATTGCTCGCCGATCGCGATCCCCGGATTCGCGGCCGTGCATTGACGCATTGCCGTTTCGACGGTGGGACTCGCAGGCACGGACGGCTTGCGTGAGCGCTCCGGGGGCGCGGGCGTGAGCGCGGGCTTGAGCGCATCGGCAGGTTCAGGGGGTTGGGCGAGCGCAAGCTGCGCGCCCGTCGGGAGGCTCGCAAGCACCTGTTGAAGCTCGTCGATACGTGTTGCGTACCACGTCCCCAGACACGCCGCGTCCCGGCAATTGGCCTCGCGCCAGGCCCATTTGCTGTCGCTGTCGGCGATGAAGCCGCGCCGATCCGGCGCTCTTCGGCGCGCTTTCCAGTAGAGCTGCCCGAGCGTGTCGTCAAGACGCGACAACGCCGTATCGTTGCAGATCATCTTCTCGGTGAAGGAATGGCCCTTCGTGCAGTTGAAACTTGCGGCTTGAACGGACGAATGCGCGATCAGCAGCGCGGCGATCAGAGCGGAGCGGACGATTTTCATGACGATTCCCGCGATGCATGGTTTTTCATGCAACGGATGATCGTCCGATCGCGCGATCGAGACGCCGGAAAAACGCGGCACTTACCGCGAGTGATTACCAGATATTGCCTCGCGCGAGTCCACCGGACACCCCAGATCGCGCAATGCAGGGCAAACGTAAGCACTCCCGGCGAACATCTTCACGTTTGGCGGGTATACCCTGATGCGCTGCTTACGCTTTCTTGCCGATGTTGGGTTGGGGGGCCCATATATGAACCGCGAAGCGACATCACGCATGGACGTAGGAGCGACGCCCGATGCCGGCCATTACCGGCCGGATCTGGCCGAAGAGGTGTTGGCGTCGGAGCGTAGCGTGTTGCGGCTGATCACGCGCAATACGCCGTTGCCGGAATTGCTGGAAGAAGTCTGCCACCGCGCGGAAGCGCTGCTGGGCGGGGGCGCGTCGTGCTCGATCCTGCTGCTCGACGACGACGGCGCCCACGTGAAGATGGGCGCCGCGCCGTCGTTGCCGGCGGAATTCAGCACGGCGATCGACGGCGTGCCAATCGGTCCGAGCGCGGGCTCCTGCGGCACCGCGATGTACGAGCGGCGGCTGGTGGTGGTAGAGGACATCGAGACGGATTCGCTGTGGGCGGACTTCCGCGCGCTTGCGTTGCCGCACGGCTTGCGCGCGTGCTGGTCGGTGCCGTTCGAGAACGACGCCGGCGCCGTGCTGGGCGCATTCGCCGTCTATCATCGCGAGCCGCGCCGTCCCACCGCGCAGGAAGAGACGATGCTGCGCGATATCAGCCGCAGCGTCGGGCTCGCCGTGCATCAGGACGCGATGGCGCAGCGGCTTGCGAACAGCGAGGAGCATCACCGGCTGGTCGTCGATCATCTGATCGAGGGCATTGTCGTGCAGTCCCGCGCGGGCGTCGTGCTGGCCTGCAATCCGAGCGCGCAACGCATGTTGCGCACCGGTCCGCAGATCGTCGGGCGCAGCATCCGCACGGTGATGGTGCGCGGCTTTCACGAGGACGGCTCGCCCGTGGCCGACCATGAGCGGCCTGTCGCCCAGGTGCTTGCGAGCGGCAAGCCGATGCTCGGCGTCACACTGGCGCTCGAACTGGTGAACGGCGAAGTGATCTGGATCACCGAGAACGTCGTGCCGATTCTGAAGCCCGGCGAGAGCAAGCCCGACTCCGTACTGATCTCGTTTACCGACATCGGCCCGGTGCGCGAGGCGCAGCGCCAGCTGAAATTCCTCGCGACGCGCGATTCCCTCACCGGGCTCTACAACCGGGCCTATCTGACGGAGCGCATGAACAGCCTGTTCGCGCCCGGCAACGCGAATTGCAGCGGCGAACTCACGAGTGTTGCCGTGCTCTTCGTCGATCTCGACGGATTCAAGAAAGTCAACGACACGGCCGGTCATGAGGCCGGCGACGCGTTGCTGAAACGGGTCGCCGAGCGCCTTGCCGGCTGCGTCGGCCCGGACGATACACTCGCGCGCGTGGGCGGCGACGAGTTCGTGATCGTGGTGAGCGCCTGCGAATACAACGAGCAGATAGTCGGCCTCGCCCGTCGCATTCTCGGGGAAATCGCAGTGCCGTTCGCGGTGGCGGACAACGAGTACTACCTGGGCGCGTCGATCGGCATCAGCCGCTTTCCCGAAGACGGCCAGGACGCTCCTACGCTGATGCGCAACGCCGACTCGGCGATGTATCACGCGAAACAGCGCGGGCGCAACAACTTCCAGTTCTTCACGGCGGAACTCAATCAGCAACTGCAACGCCGGTTCCTGATCGAGCAGTCGCTGCGCCGCGCACTTGCCGCCCACGAGCTCAGTCTCGTGTATCAGCCGATCGTCGATAGTCACGCCGGCCGGACCATCGGCGCCGAAGCACTGCTGCGCTGGTACAACAGCGAGCTTGGCAATGTCTCGCCGGCCGAATTCATTCCGGTTGCGGAAGACGCGGGACTGATCGTCGAGATCGGCGACTGGGTGCTCGCCCGTGCCTGCGAGCAGGCGGCGCAATGGCGGCGCACGCTCGCGCCGGATCTGATCGTCGCTGTGAATCTGTCGCCGCGCCAGTTCAACGACGGTCTGGTGGAGCGGATCAGGCGCTGTCTGGACCATTCGGGGCTCGAGCCGGCGGCGCTCGAACTGGAAATCACCGAGCGGCTTCTGATGAGCGACAGCGACACCGTGCTGCCCATGCTGCTCGCGTTGAGCGCGACAGGCGTGCGTATTTCCGTCGACGACTTCGGCACTGGCTATTCGTCGCTGTCGTATCTGAAGCGCTTTCCGCTGCACAACCTGAAGATAGACCGGTCGTTCGTGGCGGGCTTGCCGGATCATCGCGATTCGATCGCGATCACACAGGCCGTGGTGGCGATGGCGCATTCGCTCGGCATGAACGTCACCGCGGAAGGCGTGGAGACGCCCGAGCAGGCCGCATTCCTTCGTTCGATCGATTGCGACAAACAGCAGGGTTATCTGTACAGCCGGCCAGTGGGAGCGAGCGCGTATGCGCGCGCGTTGGCGGATGTGTATGCGGCGACGTGATCCGCGCGTCGCGTTGGCGTATGTCGCGAAGGTTCTCAATCCGCGAGGATCGGCTAGGTGACATAACCGCGCTGAAGACTGGGCGTAAGATGCAACGACCTGCATCTGAGCCCCAGGAGACTTGCGATGGCACAGCACTTCGACGCGGTTGTGATCGGCACGGGACAGGGCGGCGCGCCGCTCGCTGTGCGTCTTGGCAAAAGCGGCCGCAGCACGGCGGTCATTGAACGCGCGGCGTTCGGCGGGACCTGTGTGAACGTCGGCTGCACGCCGACCAAGGCGTATGTTGCCAGCGCCCGCGCGGCGCATGTGGCGCGCCATGCGGCGAGGCTCGGCGTGCATATCGGCGGCGCGGTCGGTGTGGATATGGCGGCGGTCAAGGCGCGCAAGGACAAGATCGTCGGCCAGTCGCACGACGGAGTGGAGGCCTGGCTGCGGGGCGCTCGGAACGTCACGGTGTTCAACGGCCATGCGCGCTTCACCGGGCCGCACACGCTTGCCGTCAGCGGGCCAGACGGAGCTGTGCTACACGAACTGAGCGCGGACGAGATTTTCCTCAATACGGGCACGCGCGCCGTGGTGCCGCCGCTTGAAGGGATCGAGCGAGCCCGCTATTACACCAACTCGAGTCTGCTTGAGATCACGGAGTTGCCAAGCCGGCTCGTGATTGTCGGGGGCAGTTATATCGCGCTCGAATTTGCGCAGGTGTTTCGCCGCTTCGGCAGCGAAGTGACGGTGCTGGTGCGCGGCGATCGTGTGCTCACGCGCGAAGACGCCGACTTTGCGGAGTCAGTGCAGAGCGTGCTGGCGCGCGAAGGCGTGGAGTTCCGTTTCGGGGTGCAGCCTTCGCGCGTCGAGCCGCATCCCCATCGCGAGAACGAGGTGTGTATCGGCTTCGAGCAGAATGTCCCGGCGCTCGAGGCGTCGCATCTGCTGTTCGCAACCGGCCGCAAACCGAATACCGACGATCTCGGCCTTGCCGCAGCCGGCATCGAGACCGACCGGCATGGCACGATTCCCGTGGACGGCCAGTTGCGCACCAACGTGCCGGGCGTGTGGGCGATCGGCGATATCAACGGACGAGGCGCGTTTACGCATACGTCCTACGACGATTACCAGATCGTCGCAGCCAATCTGCTCGATGGCGGCACGCGCACTGTCGACAAACGGATCATGGCGTACGCGGTGTTCGTCGACCCGCCGCTCGCGCGCGTGGGCCTTTCCGAAGCCGACGTGCGCAAGAGCGGCCGCGACGCGCTGATCGCGACCATGCCGATGTCGCGCGTGGGCCGCGCGCGCGAGCGCGGCGAGACCGACGGTTTCATGAAGGTGCTTGCCGACCCGCACACCCGGCAGATTCTCGGCGCGGCAATCCACGGTATAGAAGGCGACGAGGCGATTCATACCTTCATCGACATCATGACGGCGGGAGCGCCGTATCCCACCTTGCAATACGCGATGCACATTCATCCGACCATCAGCGAACTGGTGCCGACTTTGCTCGACGGTCTGAAGCCGCTGAAGTAACCCGAGCGCGGCGCGCATCGACAAAGCGTCGCGCCATCGCGGATAATCGCCCCGCATTCAACCGCATTCATTCGAGGAACAGCCGATGGGCAAGGGACGTGTCGAAGCCTTCAGCGATGGCGTGATCGCCATCATCATCACGATCATGGTGCTGGAAATCAAGGTACCGGAAGGCTTCGATCTCGCCGCACTGATTCCGCTCGTGCCGGTATTCGCCGCCTATGTGCTGAGCTTCATCTACGTGGGCATTTACTGGAACAACCATCATCACATGTTCCATGCGGTGCAAAGGGTCAACGGCGGCGTGCTGTGGGCCAATCTGCATCTGCTCTTCTGGCTGTCGCTCCTTCCCGCCGTCACGCATTGGGTCGGCGAAAATCATCTGGCCTCTTGGCCGACTGCCATGTACGGCGTCGTGCTGTTCATGTCGGCCATCGCGTATTTCATCCTGACGCGCACGCTGATCCGTGCGCACGGTCGTGACTCGACGCTCGCAAAAGCGGTGGGCAACGACATCAAAGGAAAAGTGTCGGTGGCGATTTATCTGGCGGGCATTGCGCTCGCCTTCGTCGCGCCGTGGATTTCGGCGGCGCTCTACGCGCTTGCTGCGGCATGGTGGCTCGTGCCGGACCGGCGCATCGAGCACGTGATGGAAGCCTGAGCGTGCTGGCGGGCGACCGCCCTCGCGCAACGAGCCTGAGCGCAGCGAGGCTAATCGCGACCAGCCCCGAGCTTCACGGATACCGTAGTCATGACTTCATCTACTCGCCGCGCGCCGTCGAGCTGCATCGGCCTCATCTCCGACACGCACAATCTCGTGCGTCCCGAAGCGCTCGAATATCTCGCGGGCTGCGACGCCATCATCCACGCGGGCGACATCTGTAGCGAGGCCGTGCTCGAGGCGCTCCGTCAGATCGCGCCGCTCACCGTCGTGCGCGGCAATAACGACACCGGCGAGTGGGCCGCGTCGCTGCCTACGCATGCGACGCTCAACGTGCAGCAGGTCGCGATTCTTGTCGTGCATGACATCGCCGACGTGCCAGCCGATCCGCGCAACGACGGTATCGGCGTGGTGGTGACTGGCCATTCGCATAAGCCGTCGATCACCGAGCGCGACGGCGTGCTGTTCATCAACCCCGGCAGTGCGGGGCCGCGACGCTTCAAGCTGCCGGTGTCGGCGGGCATTCTGACGGTCGAAGGATCGCGCGCGCAGGCGAGATTCGATCTGCTGCTGAAATGAAAACGGGCCGGCAAATGTGCCGGCCCGTCGTGCGCCTACTTTCGATGTAACTGGAATGCCGCGCGGTAAGTCGGCTTCGCTAGCGCGATTGCCGCAATCAAGCCTGATAACGCGGTTAGCGGCGACGCCCAAAGCAGTCGCGCCGTATCACCGCGCCGCAGGCAATCACGCACGCGCCGTAGCAGTGGCTGCGTAGCGTTCGTCCATCTCTTCGGCTTCACGTTCGCCACGCAGTACTGCATGTGCTTCGGCGCGCGTCGCCACGCAAGGGCCCGAGCCGAGCAGCGGCTTGCGGGCGGTTTCGCGGAGCGCCATCACGGAGACGATACCGATTAGCGACGCGCCCATCAGGTAGTACGCAGGCATCATCAGATTGCCGGTGCGGTCGACGAGCCATGCGGTCACCAACGGCGTCGTACCGCCGAACAGCGACACCGAAATATTGAAGCCAATGGCCAGCGCGCCGTATCGGATCTTAGTCGGGAACAGCGCCGGCAGTGCCGACGGCATCACGCCCGTGAAGCACGACAGCAGCACGCCGAGAATCATCAGGCCGCCGAACACGGGCACCAGCGTGCCCATGCGGATCAGCAGCAGCGCAGGGATCGACAGCGCGAACAGACCCACGCAGCCGAACAGCATCACCGGCTTACGGCCGATCGTGTCGGACAGACGGCCGGCTGCGAGCGTCATCGGCATCATCAGTACCATCACGAGCAGCACGATGAAAAGACCGTGCGATTCGTTGAAGTGCAGGGTGGCCGACAGGTAGCTCGGCAGGTACGAGAGCGCCATGTAGTCGGTCACGTTGAAGATCAGCACGAGCCCGACGCACAGCAGCAGCGGCTTCCATTGCTGCATGAGCAGATTGCGCAGCGACTGCTTCGGCAGCGCCTTGTCTTCGGCTTCGCGTTGCTCGGCCTGCTTCTTGAACGCGGGCGTTTCTTCGAGCTTCATCCGGATATAAAGACCCACCAGGCCCAGCGGACCGGCGATCAGGAACGGCACACGCCAGCCCCACGACAGCAGCGCGTCGTTCGACAGCGTCGCGGTCAGCACCGCAACCGTGCCTGCGCCGAGCACGTAGCCGATCAGCGTACCGAACTCAAGGAAGCTGCCCATGAAGCCGCGCCGCTTGTCCGTCGAAAATTCGGCGATGAAGGTGGCTGCCCCGCCGTATTCGCCGCCGGTCGAAAAGCCTTGCACCAGACGCGCTACGAGCAGCAGCGCCGGCGCGAGGATGCCGATCGAGCCATAACTCGGGATCAGCCCGATCGCGAACGTGCCGATCGCCATCATGATCATGGTCATTGCGAGTACGCGCTGTCGGCCGATGCGGTCGCCGAGCGGCCCGAACACCATGCCGCCGACCGGGCGCACGAGAAATGCGGCGGCAAACGTGCCGAACGTGGCGATCAACTGGGCGGAAGGGCTCGACGACGGGAAGAACACTTTGCCGAGCGTGACAGCGATGTAGCTGTACACGCCGAAGTCGAACCATTCCATTGCGTTGCCGAGCGCCATGGCGCCGACGGCACGCTTGAGGAGCGAGTTATCGACGACCGTGATGTCGTCGAGAGAAAGGCGCTGTTCTTGTTTGTGATGTCGCCAGAAGCCGTTGCTGGAAGCGGTCAAGGTAAAACTCCGATGACTGCGACGAAACTCATGATGCGTTCCGCCACGGTTGCTGGGAAGTGCAGTTTCGCAAACGGGGCGATGGCGTTCTTGCGCCGCGAGGGCGAAAGAGTGGGCGCGCGTCGGAAAAGAAACGCGAAAGCGCGGCAATAGCAGCAAACGCCCGTGCCTCGCGAGCCAGGTCGCGAAAAAACACTCGATTAAATTGTGTTGACTGTTGCACCTGCGTGGCCGTGGAGGGGGGGCAGATGCATGAGGACGCAGACGGCTGGAGGCCGGACCTACGCCACTGGAAGGCTTGAAACGAAAAAGGCCGGTGCTTTATTCGCCGCCTGAATGGCCCTTTGGATAACCGAAGGGCGACTTCAAACCGCGATACGACCGACAAGCCTTCTTGTATAAAAACTGTTCCATCGCGATGGACTCACGCAGTGCAGGCACATGGCGGGTCGCAAGGTCAGAGAACGCGAATGTAGGTGAATTGCTGTTGGAACGACGCACATGTTAGCACGATGACAGAGGATCGTGCAAACCCGGTTTCGCACCCGCGGTCTGGCGACGGCGCTCGATCCCTTGCGGGGCGGGAGATTCCGGCGATCGAGACAGTCTCGAAAAGACGTCCGGAAGAGCACCGAATGTACCGTTTGGAGAGTTTGCGCGGCAGGCGAGGGGCGAAAAAAATCCGCGCACGTGGCGCGGATCTCGTCGCTACTGCTGCGAGTGCGGAGCACTCGATTCGCGCTTACTCAGCCGGCGGCGGCACGTAACCTTGCGCCGTATCCGCGCCTTCGCCGAAGAAGAACTTTTCGGTCTGCTTCATCAGATACTGTCGCGCGCGCGGATCGGCCATGTTCAGACGGTTTTCGTTGATCAGCATGGTTTGCTGCTTCAACCAGGCTTGCCACGCTTCCTTGGAAATGCTTTCGTAGATCCGCTTGCCGAGTTCGCCCGGCAGCGGCGGGAAATCGAGGCCTTCGGCTTCCTTGCCGAGCTTCGCGCATTGAACCATACGAGTCATGCTGTGCTTCTCCTGTGTCGACCGGAGTGAATGCTTCGGCACTTACTCCAGTCCCATAAAAAATAATTACCGTAATCGATACGAGGACGGGCGGTCGCTTTATATGGGGCCGCTCAGAGCTGTTTCATCAGCACGAGCGATTTGCGCTGCCAGTTGTACAGTCGGCGGCGGTCTTCGGGCAGGTCGTCGACCGTGACCTTGACGAAGCCGCGCTTGAGGAACCAGTGCTCGGTGCGTGTGGTGAGCACGAAAATGCGCGTGAGCCCGCGGGCCCGCGCGCGTTGCTCGATGCGCTTGAGCAGGCGCTCGCCGTCGCCGGTGCCCTGCGCTTCGGGCGCGACTGTGAGGCAAGCCATTTCGCCGATGCGCTCCTGCGTGTACGGATACAACGCCGCGCAGCCGAACAGCACGCCATCGTGCTCGATCACCGAGAAATGGTCGATGTCGCGCTCGATCTGATGGCGGCCGCGCCGCACCAGCGTGCCGTCCGATTCGAGCGGCTCGATCAGCGCGAGAATGCCGCCGACGTCGTCCGGCGTGGCTTCGCGCAGACTTTCGAGATTCTCGTACGAGATCATCGTGCCCACGCCGTCGTGCAGGAACAGTTCGAGCAGCAGACTGCCGTCGAGCGCGTAAGGGATGATGTGCGCCCGCGCCACGCCGCCGCGGCACGCGCGGATCGAATGCTTCAGATAGAAGCCCGCGTCGCCGGTGACTTCGCCGCTTTCGTGCAGCTTGTACGCGTCGTCGAGCGACAGTTCGCGGATCAGTTCGGTGCCGTCTTCGCCGGCCTGCATGAGGCCGGGCGTTTCGGTCAGGAACACGATCTTGTCGGCGCGCAAGGCGATGGCGGCAGCAGAGGCGACGTCTTCCATTGCGAGGTTGAATGCCTCGCCGGTGGGCGAAAAGCCGAGCGGCGACAACAGCACCAGCTTGCGGCTTGCAAGCGAATGACGGATCGAATCCGCGTCGATCTTGCGCACCACGCCTGTGTGCGCGAAGTCCACGCCGTCCAGAATGCCGACTGGGCGCGCCGTCACGAAATTGCCCGAGACCACGCTGATGTGCGCGTGCGCCATGGGCGTGTTCGGCAAGCCCTGGCTGATGGCGGCCTCGATATCCAGACGCACTTCGCCGGCGGCTTCTTTCGCGGATTCGAGCGCGCGGGCGTCGGTAATGCGCATGCCGTGCGAAAACTCGGACTCGACGCCGTGCAGACTCATCTGCTCTTCGACCTGCGGCCGGGAGCCGTGCACGAGAACGATCTGGATGCCCATGGCCTGCAGCAGCGCTATGTCGGACACGAGCGCATTCAGGAGCCCCTGATGCACCACTTCGCCGCCGAAACCGACAACAAACGTCTTATTCCGGAACGCGTGGATATAAGGGGCGACTGAGCGCATCCAGTCGACGAATTGCGCGTGCTGTGCGAGGTTTTCCGTTGCTCCGGCGGGGGCCGGAACGCTCGCGGGCGCGGGGACGAGGTCGGTTTGGGAATTCATGCCGGGGATTATAATGCGCCCCCATGTCGAATGTACCCAAAAGTCCCGCCGCGGCGAACGAGAATGCGGCGCCGGCCGCCGATCAGGCGAACTCCGGCGACGCGCAGCGCCGCCCCGAAAAGGACGCGAAGCAAAGCAACCCGGACGCGCCTCGAAAGGCGCGCGAGCCGCATCGCGCCGGCGAACGCGCGCAGGCGTCTTCCAACCGGCAGAATGCGTCGCACACGTCGAAGGATGTCGAGCGCGCGGAGCCGCCGGGCGAGACGCGCGACGCACCTGAATCGCGTGAACGGGGCGAACAACGCAAACAACGCGGCGAACAACGCGGGCAGAGCGGGCAACGCGACCAGCGCGGGCAGGGCAGGCAGCCAGAGGCTGGAAAGCCATCGCGCCAGCAACCGCCCCGTGAACCGCGCGCCCCACGTGAGGCGCGCGTGGTGCAGCCGAATCCGGTTCCGCCGATCACCTTCCCCGAAGCGCTACCGGTCTCGGGCCGCCGCGACGAAATCGCCAAGGCGATCGCCGAAAATCAGGTGGTAATCGTGTCAGGCGAAACCGGCTCGGGCAAGACCACGCAGTTGCCGAAAATCTGCCTTGCGCTAGGGCGCGGCCTCGGCGCGGGCGGCTCGGGCTTGCTCGGCCACACACAGCCGCGCCGCATTGCCGCTTCGGCGACGGGCCGGCGCATCGCTGAGGAGCTTGGTACGCCCTTTGGCGAAGTGGTCGGCTACAAGGTGCGTTTCACCGACAACCTGTCGCCGGGTGCATCCGTCAAGCTGATGACGGACGGTATTCTCCTCGCCGAAACGCAGACTGATCCGCTGCTCAAAGCGTACGACACGCTGATCATCGACGAAGCGCATGAGCGCAGTCTGAACATCGACTTTCTGCTCGGCTACCTGAAGGAAATTCTGGTCAAGCGTCCCGATCTGAAGGTGATCGTGACGTCGGCGACGATCGACGCCGACCGGTTCGCGCGCCACTTCGGCAGCGAGGAAAAGCCCGCGCCGGTAATCGAAGTGAGCGGGCGGCTTTATCCCGTCGAGGTGCGCTACCGTCCAATAGAGGAGGACAGCCCCGCCGTGAAGGCGGCGCAGGGTACGTCAGGCACATCGGGCGGCTCGGCGTCGCGTGAACGTGCGAAGACTCCGCGAGAGACCGGCAAGGAGCGCGACCGCGATCTGATGGAAGCGATCGTCGATGCCGTCGACGAACTGTGCCGCGAAGGCCCCGGCGACGTGCTGGTGTTTCTGCCTGGCGAGCGTGAAATCCGCGACGCCGCAGAGGCGCTGCGCAAGCATCATCCGCCGCATACGGAAATCCTGCCGCTGTTCGCGCGGCTCTCGGCCGCCGATCAGGAACGCGTGTTCCGCACCTCCAACGCACGGCGCATCGTCCTTGCGACGAACGTGGCGGAGACGTCGCTCACGGTGCCGGGCATTCGCTACGTGGTCGATACGGGACTTGCGCGCGTGAAGCGCTATTCGTATCGCAACAAGGTCGAGCAGTTGCAGGTCGAGTCGATCTCGCAGGCCGCCGCGAATCAACGGGCAGGGCGCTGCGGCCGGGTGGCCGACGGCATCTGCATTCGCCTGTATGACGAGAGCGATTACCAGAGCCGCGTGCGCTTCACCGATCCGGAGATTCTGCGTTCGTCGCTCGCGTCGGTAATTCTGCGCATGAAGTCGCTGCATCTGACGGCGATCGAGACGTTCCCGTTCATCGAACCGCCGCCGGGCCGCGCGATCGCCGACGGCTATCAGCTGCTGAACGAACTCGGCGCCGTCGACGACGACAATCAGCTGACGCCGCTCGGCCGCGAACTCGCGCGTCTGCCGCTCGATCCGCGCGTCGGCCGGATGATTCTCGCCGCGCGCGATCAGCAATCGCTGAAGGAAGTGTTGATCATCGCGAGCGCGTTGTCGGTGCAAGATCCGCGTGACCGGCCGATCGAGGCGCAGGAACAGGCCGACCAGGCGCATCGCCGGTTTGCCGACGAACGCTCGGAATTCCTGCAGTGGCTGAAAATCTGGAACTGGTTCGAAGAAGCGATCGCGCACAAGAAGTCGAACAAGCAGTTGCACGAGGAATGCCGGAAGAATTTCCTGTCGCAATTGCGTCTGCGCGAATGGCGTGACGTGCATTCGCAACTGCTGACGGTGGTGCGTGAACACGGCTGGCGTCTGAACGAAGCAGAAGCGACTTTCGAGCAGATCCATCTCGCGCTGCTGACAGGCCTCCTGGGCAACATCGGACTGAAAGCCGACGATGAGCCCTACTACCTCGGCGCACGCGGCATCAAGTTCTATCTGTGGCCGGGCTCCGCGCTCGTCAAGAAAGCGGGCAAGTGGGTCATGGCCGCGGAACTCGTCGAGACGAGCCGTTTGTACGCCCGCTGCATTGCGAAGATCGAGCCTGAATGGATCGAAAAAATCGGCTCGCATTTGCTGAAGAAGTCGCTGTCAGAACCGCATTGGGAGAAGCGCGCGGCGCAGGTTTCGGCCTTCGAGCGCGCGGTTCTGTACGGGCTGCCGATCTATCACCGGCGGCGCGTGAGCTTCGGCAAACAGGACCCTGCGCGGGCGCGCGAACTGTTCATTCGCGGCGCGCTCGTCGAAGGTGAGTTCGACACCAAGCTCGGATTTTTCGCGCACAACCGCAAGCTGCTGGCCGACATCGAGCAACTGGAACACAAGTCGCGCCGTCAGGATGTGCTCGTCGACGACGAACTGATTTTTGCGTTCTACGATCAGGCGCTGCCCAAGGGGATCTACACCGGCGCGTCGTTCGAGCGCTGGTATCGCGATGAACTGAAGAAAAGCGGTCAGCCCGAGGACAAGCTGCGCCTGCTGTATCTGTCGCGCGACGACCTGATGCGGCACGAAGCTGCCGGCGTGACGACCGATCTGTTCCCGAAACGGATGACGATGGCGGGCGTCGAAATGGCGCTCACCTATCACTTCGAGCCGGGTTCTCCGCGCGACGGCGTCACGCTCGCCGTGCCGCTCTATGCACTCAATCAGGTCGACGCGCGGCGCTGCGAATGGCTCGTACCCGGCATGCTGAAGGAGAAGACGCAACTGCTGCTCAAGTCGCTGCCGCAGAAGCTCCGGCGTCACTGCGTGCCGCTGCCGGAATATGCGGCCGGTTTCGTCGACCGGCATGGGGCGCCGCGTTTTGGTGCTGGCGGTTTGCTCGAAGCGCTGATCGCCGATATTCGCGAGCAGAAGCAACTCATGCTGAAACAGTCGGACTTCAAGCTTGAGACATTGCCGCCGCATCTGTTCATGAACTTCAAGGTCGTGGACGAACACGGGCGGCAACTCGCGATGGGGCGCAATCTGTCGCAGCTACGGGCGGAACTGGGCGGCCAGGCCCAGCAGCACTTCCAGAAGATCGCATCGAGCGCGGCAGGCGCGGCGTTGGCCGACGCGGCCGGTTCGCGGGCGGACGGGGCAGGAACGGCGCGGACGGCGCCTGCGTCCAGTGGTCCGGCACAGCGAGGGAAGAGCGCGGCTGCGCCGGCGCCGCAGACGCCGTCGCAAGGTGGCGCGGGTGGCACGGCGCTGTACGAAAACCTCACCACGTGGAATTTCGGAAAGCTGCCGGAGTTGCTGGAAATCCGTCGCGGCGGGCAGACATTATTCGGCTATCCGGCTCTCGTGGATCGCGGCACGCATTGCGACGTCGAGGTGTTCGATTCGCCGGATGAGGCCGCGCGTATTCATCGGGCGGGCCTGCGTCGGCTATTCGCTTTGCAGTTGAAGGAGCCGATCAAGTACCTGGAGAAAAATCTGCCGGGCTTGCGCGAAATGGCGATGCAGTTCATGACGCGCGGTACACAGGAGGAGTTGCGCGATCAGCTGATCGACACTGCGCTCGATCGCGCCTGCCTGCAGGACTCGCTGCCCGACGACGACGTCAGTTTCCATACGCGCCGCGATGAAGGACGTAGCCGCCTGACGTTGCTGGCGCAGGAGATTGCGCGGCTGGTTGGACAGATTCTTGGCGAATACGCGTCGGTACTGAAGAAGCTGGTGCAGGCGAAGTCGTTCACGGCTGCGCACGCCGACATGCAGAATCAGCTCGACGCTCTGATCGGCAAGCGATTCGTGGTGGACACCCCGTACTCGCAGCTCACGCATTTTCCGCGTTATCTGAAGGGTATCGCGTTGCGGATCGACAAATTGAAGGCTGATCCCGCGCGCGACGCACGGCAATTCGCGGAATTCCAGCCACTGCTGCAGAATTATCAGCGAGCGGTCGCGCAGCGCGGCGGCGTGCCCGATGCGCGTCTGTCCGAGTTCCGCTGGCTGCTCGAAGAGCTGCGCGTTTCGCTGTTCGCCCAGGAACTGCGCACGCCGATGCCTGTGTCGGTCAAGCGGCTTTACAAGGTGTGGGATTCGATGCAGCGGTGAGTCGTGCAGGTTGCGAATGCGTGGGCTGTGGCTTGGGCGTTGGGTCCACTGAGCATGCCGGTTTGCCTGGTTGTCGCGAGACGTGCTTTGCTGCGGGTCTGGGCTTACAACGGTTCGAACGGTTCGAACGCCTCAAGCGCTTCGTGCGCCTCAAACGCCACGAACGCCACGAACGCTTTAAGCGCCCCAAACGCTTCGTGCGCTTCCTGCGCTTTCCACGCCTTCAACCGCGCTGAACAAAAAAGGCGCGTGATACCCGTTCCTTATGGAAGACGGGTGTCACGCGCGAACGTGTGCAGTCCGGCGCCGGACCAGCGCCGACCTGCTGACTCCACGTTTAGCACCGTGATGCACGGCGCAGTGCCGGACTGGACGCCAACGCGCCAGTCCGGCAGCACTCGCTTACCAGTGCATACCCGCGCCGACTGATGCGCCAAACTGGCCGCGCGAGTCGGTACTGCCTTGCAGCTTGTAGACCCACTTGCCCGTCTCCGACAACTGCGACACGCCGATGGCAAGCGCTGACTGGCCGCCATAGGTGCCGCCGGCCATCGCGACCATGCCGTGACCGGGCAGCACAGCTTGAGGCAGACCGACCATAGCTAAAGCCGATGCGGTGCCGCCGTACGAGTCGCGTCGGGCCGAGCGGATCTGGTCGTCGGTGTAGCTGCGCGCCTCGCCGACCGCGCCGCTCGCGCTCTGCTGCAACTGATTGACGTTGACTGCGTCTGTGCCTTGCACCCCGGCTGCGACATTGGTGATCTGGCGCTCCTGACCCGCGGCGCCGACGGACACCGTATTTGCGCGATCCGCGACCGAGCCTTGGCCCAAGGCGACGGAATTCGTGCCGCTAGCAGTGGCAGCCGCGCCGAGTGCAGTCGCGTTGTTGCCGCTTGCGATGGAATTCGCGCCGATTGCGCTGGCGTTCACGCCGGTGGCCTGCGCGTTCGCGCCGCCTGCGACTGAATGCACGCCCGACGACACGGCACCTTCGGTGTCGCGATTGCCTTCGCCGCTGAAGAACGGATTCGCTGCGTTGACCACGGCGTGGTTGACGGCGCCGGTGATCGCTGCGTTCAGTTGACCGACGTTGACGGCATCGGAAGCGTCGACGCCTGCCGCGACGTTATGGATGGCGGTGCCGCCGCTGGCTGCATCGCCACCCAGCGTGACGCTGTTTTTGTCGACGTTGCCATTGGCGTCCCGGTCGTACATCACTGCACCGTCGAGCTTCGCGGCGTTGGCGGCGCCCTGGTCGCTAACGGCTTTCAACTGTGCGACGTTGACGGCGTCGGTATCGGCTGTGCCGGCTGCGACGTTCGTGATCTGCCGTTGGTTGCCGGCCGAGCCGACCGAGACCGTTCCCGCGCGATCGGCGACGGAGCCCTGGCCGAGCGCTACGGAGTTCGCGACGACGGCGCTTGCCTGATATCCGAGCGCGACGGAGTTGGAAGCCGCCGCGCTTGCCTGATAGCCGAGGGCAAGGGAGTTGAGCCCCGCTGCGCTTGCCTGATAGCCGAGGGCAGTCGAGCCGTCGCCTGAAGCACTGGCAAAGCCTCCAACGGCGGTGCTGTAGACGCCCTGTGCCCGGGCACTCGTGCCGGCGGCAAAGCTTGCATCGCCGGCGGCAAGTGCCGAGCTGCCGATGGCGACCGCATTGGCCCCGGTCGCCGATGCGTCGTCGGTGCCGTCGTTCAGGCCGTTCGCCTTGAAGTAGCGCGCCGCGTTCGCACTGACCGTCTGTAACTGGCTCAGGTTGACGGCGTCGGTTGCCTCGGTGCCAGCAGCGACGTTGGTGATCTGGCGTTCGTTGCCGGCCGAGCCGACCGAGACCGTTCCTGCTCGATCGGCAATGGAACCTTGACCGAGCGCGACCGAGTCGGCCGCGACAGCGTTTGCCTGATAGCCTAGCGCGACAGAGTTGGCGGCGACCGCGCTTGCCTGATAACCGAGCGCTACGGAGTTAGCGGCGACAGCGCTTGCCTCATAGCCGAGGGCAGTCGAACCGTCGCCTGACGCGCTAGAAAAGCCTCCAACGGCGGTACTGTAGCCGCCCTGTGCCTGTGAACTCGTGCCGACGGCCAAGCTTGCATCGCCCGCGGCGAGTGCCGAACTGCCGATGGCGACCGCATTGGCCCCGGTCGCCGATGCGTCGTCGGTCCCGTCGTTCCAGCCGTTGCCGTTTGCCTTGAAGTAGCGCGACGCGCTGGCAGTAGCGGCTTGCAACTGGCTGACGTTGACGGCGTCGGTTGCGTCCGCTCCGGCCGCGACATGCGTCAGGCGGCGCTCGTTGTCTTGAGAGCCGATTGATACTTCGCCCTTTGCGACCGTAGCCGCAATCGTCGTAGGATCGCCCCCAGCGGGTATATATCCGGGTTTGCTGAGGTCCGCTCCCGTCGCGGATTGAGCGCCGAGCGCGACGCTGTTGTCAGTGGAGGCTGCGGCGCCGTAACCGATCGCGACCGAGTTCAAGCCTGTAACGGAGGCCGCATAGCCGAGCGCCGTGGAGTTCCCGCTTGCGGCAGTAGCCGAGGGGCCACCGGCAAACGCGTTGTTGCCCGACGCCGTGGCCGCATAGCCCAGTGCGACACTGCCGATCGCGCTGGACGCCGCGCCGTAGCCAAGGGCGGTCGACTGCGTTCCGGTCGCGGTTGCGCCGCTGCCGAAGGCGGCGCTGCCATCCTTGTCTGCGCGCGCTCCTGACCCGGCGGCGATCGAATCGATGCCGTTTGCACTTGCCAGCACTCCCGTGGCAACCGCGCGGGCACGAGCGGCAACGGCTCCGGTCCCTGTTGCGACCGAATCGGCGCCCGACGCCACGGCGCCAGTTCCGGTTGCGATCGACCGGTAGCCCTGTGCAAGCGCACTCATGCCCAAGGCTGTCGAACCGTCGGCTGAAGCATTGGAACCCGCACCTTGTGCGATTGAATTTAACCCGGAGGCTGTTGCCGTCAAGCCCACTGCGATCGAGTTGTCTCCCGCTGCGGCGGAACCCGCACCTTCCGCAATGGAACTCGTACCCGATGCGCCCGCGTTCAGTCCGAACGCCACGGAGTTGTCTCCGGCGGCGATTGCCCCAGGACCCGCCGTGGAATTGGCGCCAGCCGCCATTGCGTTCGCCCCGCCCAATGCCGCAGCCGCCGCGACAACCGCCAGTACGACAAGCTTCGTGCGCGTAGAACCGCGCTTGGTCTTCGCCGTTGACGTTTCCGGCGTTGCTACCCATGTTGCCGTCGCTTCGCACCAGATTGATTGATGGATTTTGTTCACTTGTCTTGAGACTCCGCGCTGTTGTGTCGTGGCCGGAGTGGACGAGATAATCGGAGAGGGCGTCATCGTCCATTTATCAGGCCGCATGCAGAAAATATCGGCTATTAACGCAAGCCTGCTTGCTGCCATTATCTGGCTGTTGCTTTCGTGTGGTTGCCCACGCCCGGATTATCTGCGTCACACTCGAAACGTCCACGGGATTGAGGGTTGGACGATGAGCACGCGAGATTGTCGGAGCGGGCTGCGAACGGCGCAAATAAGCGAAATCCGAAAATAAGCAAACAAATTCAGTGGTCTTAAATCGATCAATTAATCTGTTAAAAAAGCGAGGCGGAATTGAGAATAGTCGTGATTATTCAGATTTTAAATAATGCGGGGTGTGGATTGTCTTATCGCTTTCGCGCACAAACGAGGCTGACGTTTCTCGCACCGTCGGCGTATCAGGAAGCAGATCCAAGCGTTCAGCAAGCGTCCCATCAGGCCCTTCATTTTCGTAGGCGACGACCCGATCTGCGTCAACCGCACGCCCGGGCAAACGTTCTACAATGACGGTCGTTCTCCGAAGTGAGTTTTCATGCGTAAATTTTTTCTTTCTGGCGTGACAGCCACGTTCGCCGCGGGCATGGCTCTCGTAGCCGCCGCAGGCATTTTTTCTCCGGCGGCCCATGCCAACAACGTGATCGTGCTGAATTCCGCCGAAGCCACGCTGAGCCTTATCGACGAGACGACTCGCCAGGTTGTCGGCACAGTACCGACCGGCAAGGAACCCCATCACCTGATGGCGACGCCGGACAACTCGTCGCTGATCGTAGCGAACTCGGTGTCGAACAACCTGATGTTCGTCGACCCCAAATCGGGGCAGGTGCAACGCTGGGTCGAAAACATCGAAGACCCGTACCAGATCGGCTTTTCGCCTGATCGCAAGTGGCTGGTCACCACCGGTTTGCGCCTCGACCGGCTCGATATCTATCACTACGACGGCCAGAAGAACCAGATGACGCTCGCGTCGCGCCTGCCGCTCGCGGTCATGCCGAGCCACATGGCGTTCACGAACGACAGCAAAACGGTGTTTGTCACGCTGCAGGTCTCCGGCGAACTCGCCGCGATCGACCTGGCCACGCAAACCGTGAAGTGGAAAATGAAGGTTGGCAAGGTCCCGGCCGGTCTCTGGATGACGCCGGGCGAAAAGTATCTGCTCGTCGGCATGACCGGCGCCGACTACGTGGCCGTGGTCGACTGGCACACGCAGAAGATCGTGAAGACCATTCACACGGGCAACGGCGCGCACAACTTCCGCTCGCTCGCCGACGGCAAGCACGTCGCGGTGTCCAACCGGGTGGCAAGCACGATCAGCATCATCGACGAAGATTCGCTCACCAATGTCGGCGACATTACCGGTTTGTTGCCGGGTCCGGACGACATGGAACTTTCCGCCGACAAACGGTATCTGTGGGTAACGTTCCGCTTCGCGAAGCACGTCGGCGTCATCGACCTGAACACGCGCAAGCTGATTCAGACCATTGCGGTGGGCCGTTCGCCGCATGGCATCTATTTCTTTAATCGTGCGCCGGTCACGGCGCCGAATGGCGCGTGATAATGCTGCTATCCAAGCCGCTTTTGAGCGAGCCGCAACGATCGAAGTAACCCGACCAGCGCCATGTTCCATCTGATTTCGTCTTCTCTCGACAGCTTCGTCTCCGCGTTGCAGACGTTGCTGTACGTCGACGTGGTGCAGCCGCTGCTGTTCCACTTCAATCTGATGGACTATGACGAGGACACGTATGACAGCCTGTATTGGGTGATCGTGGGCGTCCTCGAAGTGCTGGCCATGTACGCGATCTTGCGACCGCTGGAAGCGCTGCGTCCGGTCGAGCAATGGGAGAATCGCAAGGCGGTGCGCGTCGACGTGATCTACACGTGGATCGCCAAGCTGGGCATTCTCAACCTGTTCTTCTTTTTTGCGCTGCAGCCGTTTTTCGACCATGTGCAGGCGTGGTTGCGCCTGCATGACATCTCGAATATCGAGTTCGACAATTTGTGGCCCGGCGTGACTACGCAGCCGCTCGTCACTTTTGTCATGTACCTTCTGGTGCTCGATTTCGCGGGTTACTGGTATCACCGCTGGCAGCACCGCGTTGGCGTCTGGTGGGAGTTGCATGCGGTGCATCACAGTCAGCAGCAAATGTCGCTGTGGGCCGACGACCGCAACCATCTGCTCGACGACCTGCTGCAGGCGTCGTTCTTCGCGGTGATCGCGCTCGTGATCGGCGTGCCGCCGTCGCAATTCGTCGTGCTGGTCGCCATCACGAATCTCGCGCAAAGCGTCCAGCACGCCAACATTCGCCTGTACTTCGGCTGGCTCGGAGAGCGTCTGCTGGTCAGCCCGACATTCCATCGACGCCATCATGCCATTGGCTACGGTCACGAAGGTCTGAAATACGGCTGCAACTTCGGCGTGCTGTTTCCGTGGTGGGACATGCTGTTCCGGAGCGTGTCGTGGAGCCGCGAGATGGAGCCGACCGGAATCAGCGACCAACTCCAGGGCCGCGTCTACGGCGAAGGTTTCTGGGCGCAGCACTGGCTCGCCTTCGCGCGCATCGGCCGGCGCCTGTCGGCGCGGCGGCGCAATCAGGGCGGTGCGACCGCGGTCTGAGCCTGACGGTTCGTTTCTCCCCACGCCGCTGGTTTCCCCGGCGGCGCGTCACGTGGTTTATGCTGTCCACGTTCGCGCTCACGGTCCGCATTCGGTGACCGCGCGCCGCTTCCTCCATTTCATCGTTGCATTCACCGGCACTGGCTCGCATGAATGATCTGTTGCGCTCGTTCGGGCGCGCGCTCGCAAGCGCGCTCCACCCGCGCATGCTCTGGCTGACCTTCCTGCCGTTTCTCGCGGCAACAGTCGGGTGGGGCGTGATCCTGTGGTTCTCGTGGCAGACGCTGATCGGCGCGACGCGCGGCTGGCTTGAAAGCTGGTCGTTTACCGTCACGCTCTACCATCTGTTCGACTCGCTTGGCTTTTCCGGACTGCATGCGGCCATCGCGCCGTTCCTCGTGATTGCCATGACGATCCCGCTGATCGTCGTCACGGTATTGCTGCTGATCGCCACGCTGTCGATGCCGGCCGTGATCCGCTTCCTGTCGACTCGCCAGTTCCCAAGCCTCGAAATGAGCAACGCATGCGCGCGGACGAGGCAGGGGGCCTCCGGCAGACTGCGCCGGTTCCTTATTGATCAACAAACGACATAACCAAAGAGGCGGCAATGGCATTTGGCGTCATCATCATCGGCGATGAAATTCTGTCGGGCAGGCGCGTCGACAAGCATTTGCCGAAAGTCATCGAACTGCTGGGCGCGCGTGGCTTGTCGCTTGGCTGGGCGGAGTATATCGGCGACGACCCGCAACGCATTACCGCGACGTTGCGGCGCACTTTCGACTCCGGCGATATCGTGTTTTCCACGGGCGGTATCGGCGCGACACCGGACGACCATACGCGTCAATGCGCGGCCGCTGCGCTCGGCGTGCCGCTGGAATTGCATCCGCAAGCGCAGAAGCTGATTCAGGAGCGCATTCGCGACATGTACCCGGCCACAGCAGCGACGCCGCTCGACCTGAACTCGCCCGAGAATCTGCATCGTCTGAATATGGGCACGTATCCGCAAGGCGCGGAGATTATTCCGAACGGCTACAACAAGATTCCGGGCTTCTCGATCCGCGAACACTATTTCGTGCCGGGCTTCCCGGTCATGGCCTGGCCGATGATCGAATGGGTGCTGGACACCCACTACGCGCATCTGCATCACGCCATGCCGCACGCGGAAAAGTCCCTGCTGGTGTTCGAGCTACCCGAGTCGCGCGTAACGCCGCTAATGGAAAAGATCGAACACGATTTTCCTGGCGTGCGCGTGTTCAGTCTGCCGAGTGTCGGCGACGCCGAGCGCGGGGGTGTTTATGCGCGTCATCACATCGACCTTGGCGTGAAGGGCGAACCGGAGGCGGTTGCAGCGGCGTTCGTGAAGCTGCGAGAAGGCGTACACCTGCTGGGCGGTGACATCGTCGAGCACGAGGCGGCAGCGGCGAAGCCCCGCGCCTGAGCTTCGCCTGTGCGCTCCGGGATCTGCGACCGCGCTTGCCGCGCGGATTCGCATTGGGCGGTATGCAATCGCCCTCATGCAGTCCGCCTTAAGCGCCGATCCACGGCAACCCGCGAAAACACCAGCCCGAGACGGTCTTGCGGTGCCCCTGGCCGTCCTTGTCGCCTTCGAAGCCTTCCAGCAGGTCATAAGCCTTGGTGAAGCCAGCCTGCGCGGCCGCGATCGCAGCGAGCTTCGAACGCGCGGCGCTGCGGCACAGAAAAAGCACTGGCGTATCCGGCGACGCAACGTTGCTCAACTGATGCAGGAACTCCTGATTCGGCACTGCGCCCGGATAACGCGTCCATTCGACATGCGCATACTGCCCGTCGCCGATCACCGGCCGGCCGACCCAGTCGAGTTCCGCGCGGGTGCGCACATCCACGAGACGCGTGCGCGGATCGAGCTGGAGCAGTTCGAACGCCTCGGCAGGCGAGAGCGCGCCTGCGTACGGCAACTGGTTTTCGGTGCGGCGTTTGTCCGCTTGTGAGTACAGCTGTTCTAGTGTGCTCATGAGTCAGTCTCCTTGACCAAAAGACCATTCTATCGCGGCCCCAAGGCGTGGCGTGGGGTCCAGACGCTGCGTCGGTCACGGCATCATGTGGCGGATTTCTGCGCCCATACTTGGTGCAAACTCCTGTCAATGCACTAAAATAAGCCGGCGCGAATAACGCTCAGCGAAAATTGCCCCAATACGGTGCTTGACGCCGAGGCGCGAACTCAGGCGCGCATGTCATGCGGTGCGCGAATTCCCCGGAAACGCGCGCACTGCGTGCGTTCGCGCCTTGTTGGCGCATACATGGCACAGTTGCTGCTTTAACCGTCCCGATCGATCTGCCGCGGCGAATTTCGAGTTTTACTCTTCATCATTGAGGGGTGGACGTGCCGGGACGGGTCAGCTAGATTGGGCGGCGGCTGAAATCCGCCGAATTCGTTAATCAGGAGATAGGTTATGAGCAAATCCGTGGCCGACGTCGTTCAACTCGTCAAAGACGAAGACGTCAAGTTTGTCGACTTCCGTTTCACCGACACGCGCGGCAAAGAGCAACACGTTTCGGTGCCGGTGTCGGCATTCGATGAAGACAAGTTCGAAAGCGGCCATGCGTTTGACGGTTCGTCGATTGCCGGTTGGAAGGGCATCGAAGCATCGGATATGTTGCTGATCCCGGACGCGAACACGGCCTTCATCGACCCGTTCTACGAAGAGTCCACGCTCGTGCTGACCTGCGACGTCGTCGAACCGGCGGACGGCAAGGGCTACGAGCGCGACCCGCGCTCGCTCGCCAAGCGCGCTGAAGCCTATCTGAAGAGCTCGGGCCTGGGCGACACGGCCTTCTTCGGTCCGGAACCGGAATTCTTCATTTTCGACTCGGTTCAGTGGAACACGGATCAGTCGGGCTGCTTTGTCAAGATCGGCTCGGAAGAAGCACCGTGGTCGTCGTCGAAGGAATTCGAAGGCGGCAACACCGGCCACCGTCCGGGCACGAAGGGCGGCTACTTCCCGGTCGCTCCGGTCGACACGTTCCAGGATATCCGTTCGGAAATGTGTCTGCTGCTCGAACAGATCGGCATTCCGGTCGAAGTGCATCATCACGAAGTCGCGGGCCAGGGCCAGAACGAAATCGGCACCAAGTTCTCGACGCTCGTGCAACGCGCCGACTGGCTGCAGCAGATGAAGTACATCATCCAGAACGTCGCGCACACGTACGGCAAGACGGCAACGTTCATGCCGAAGCCGATCGTCGGCGATAACGGTTCGGGCATGCACGTTCACCAGTCGATCTGGAAGGACGGCCAAAACCTGTTCGCGGGCAACGGCTACGCAGGTCTGTCGGAATTCGCGCTGTTCTACATCGGCGGCATCATCAAGCATGCTCGCGCGCTGAACGCGATCACGAACCCGTCGACGAACTCGTACAAGCGTCTCGTGCCGCACTTCGAAGCACCGGTGAAGCTGGCTTACTCGGCTCGCAACCGTTCGGCGTCGATCCGTATTCCGCACGTGTCGAACCCGAAGGGCCGCCGTATCGAAACGCGCTTCCCCGATCCGATGGCGAATCCGTACCTGTGCTTCTCCGCGCTGATGATGGCGGGTCTGGACGGCGTACAGAACAAGATTCATCCGGGCGAGGCTGCCGACAAGAACCTGTACGACCTGCCGCCGGAAGAGGATGCAAAGATCCCGACCGTGTGCGCCGGCCTCGATCAGGCTCTGGACGCGCTGGACGGCGACCGCGAATTCCTGACGCGCGGTGGCGTGTTCACGGATTCGATGCTCGATGCGTACATCGAACTGAAGACGAACGAGCTGCAACGTTATCGTCAGTCGGTGCACCCGATCGAGTTCGAAATGTACTACTCGCTGTAAGCGGCAATGGCGCTTCGCCCTTCGAACGGCGAAGCGCTTTGTCCGACGCTCGCGATCGGTCACGAAGGGACGGCGGCGCCGTCCCTTTTTCGTTGGACCGGCCGCAGTGATTTGCCACCATCTCCTATCGGCCAGACTGCAAGATGGTTCTGAAAAATCTGATCAAGGCGCGCAAAGGGCACGAGCAGACGCTGTCGGATGACGCGCAGCTCGTCGCTTCCGGTTTGCTGCAGGGCTTCGAGGCACTGCCCACCGTCGTGCTGATACTCGAGAAGCGCACGCTGCGCGTCGCGTTTGCGAATCCGTCGGCCGAGTCGATGCTCGAGCTTTCGCGCAAGCAGTTGACGCAGATGGCGTGGCCGGACATTTTCTCGAACGCGGACGAGCTGGTCGCCACCATCACCTCGATCGCCGCGAACCGTTTCCACGCGACGCATCTGGATGCCGTGCTCGAGCGGCCCGGTCACGAGCCGCTGCATGTGCACGCGATCGTCGGCTTCCTTGAAAGCGCGCAAGACTACGTGTTGCTCGAACTGTTCGAAAACGAGCGGCATTTGCGCACCGACCGCGAAGAGCGCATCAACGACCTGACGGCGGTCAATAAACAGCTGATCCGCAATCTCGCGCACGAAATCAAGAATCCGCTCGGCGGCATTCGCGGCGCAGCGCAATTGCTCGAATTCGAACTCGGCGAGCGTCAGCGCGACGAGTTGCGCGAGTACACGCAGGTCATCATCAAGGAATCGGACCGCTTGCAGACGCTCGTGGACCGGTTGCTTGAGCCGCACCGTCATCCGCATATCGTCGGCGACGTGAATATTCACGAAGTGTGCGAGCGCGTGCGTCAGGTGATTCTTGCGGAGTTCCCGCGCGGGCTCACGATCGAGCGCGATTACGACGTGAGCGTGCCGGACCTGCGCGGCGACAAGGAGCAATTGATCCAGGCGCTGCTGAACATCGTGCGTAACGCGGCCGAAGCTTTGCGCGAACGCATTTCGCAAGGCGACGCGCGCATCGAATTGCGCACGCGCATCGCACGCAAGATTACGGTGTCGAAACGCTTATGTAAGCTGGCACTGGACTTGCATATCATCGACAACGGCCCCGGCATTCCCGAGGAAATCCGTGACCGCATCTTCTATCCGCTCGTATCGGGGCGCGAGGATGGCAGCGGTCTCGGTCTGACGCTCGCGCAGACGTTCGTGCAACAACACGACGGTTTGATCGAAGTGGAAAGCCGGCCTGGCCACACCGAGTTTCAGATTCTGCTGCCGCTCGACTGCTAACACCGCATCTGCACACTGCAGGCATCTCAAGACTTCTGACAGACCTATATGAAGCCGATCTGGATAGTAGACGACGATCAATCGATTCGCTGGGTGCTTGAAAAAGCCCTCGCTCGCGAAAACTTGGCGACTCGCAGCTTCGCGAATGTGCGCGAGGCGTCGGCGGCGCTCGATCACGACAGCCCGCAGGTGCTGGTGTCGGACATCAGGATGCCCGGAGGCTCCGGCCTCGAATTGCTGCAAACCGTGCGTGACAAGGTGCCGGGCTTGCCCGTCATCATCATGACGGCGTTCTCCGACCTCGACAGCGCGGTGGCCGCATTCCAGGGCGGCGCGTTCGAATATCTCGCGAAGCCGTTCGACGTCGACAAGGCCGTCGAGCTGATCCGCCGCGCCGTGGACGAGAGCATGCGCGGCGAACAGACGTGGGACGACCGCGTTGCAGATGCACCGGAAATGCTCGGCCAGGCACCGGCGATGCAGGACATGTTTCGCGCGATCGGACGTTTGTCCCATTCCGCGGCAACCGTGCTCATTACCGGCGAATCGGGCACCGGAAAGGAACTGGTCGCGCGTGCGCTGCACCGACATAGCCCACGCGCGAACGGTCCCTTCATTGCGCTCAACACCGCCGCGATTCCAAAGGATCTGTTGGAATCCGAACTATTCGGCCACGAGCGAGGCGCGTTCACCGGCGCGCAGGCAATGCGCCAGGGCCGCTTCGAACAGGCCGAGAACGGCACGCTCTTCCTGGACGAAATCGGCGACATGCCATTCGATTTGCAGACGCGTCTGTTGCGTGTGCTGTCGGATGGACAGTTCTACCGTGTCGGCGGACACAACCCGCTGCGCGCCAATGTGCGCGTGATCGCGGCGACGCATCAGAATCTGGAATCGCGCGTGCGTCAGGGCTTGTTCCGCGAGGATCTGTATCACCGTCTCAACGTGATCCGCTTGCGTTTGCCCGCATTGCGCGAGCGCAGCGAAGACATTCCTTTGCTCACGCGGCACTTCCTGCAAAAAAGCGCGCGCGATCTTGGCGTCGAGTCCAAGCGGGTGTCTGAAGAGGCGCTCGCCTATCTGGCGTCGCTGCCGTTTCCCGGCAACGTGCGGCAGTTGGAAAACCTCGCCAACTGGTTGACGGTGATGGCGCCCGCGCAGACCATCGAGATCAAGGACTTGCCGCCCGATCTCGGTCCCGCGCAGGCCGGTGCAACCGAGCTTGCCGGCGGTGGCGCCGCGCTCGGCGCGTCGGACGCAAGCCTTACAGGTACTGCGCCGATTAACGGCATGAATCCGGTCACGCATTCCGCGGCGGCTGCCAGCATGCCGGTCGCCACGCCCGTCAGCGCGTGGGAAGGCGGTCTGCGCACGGAAGTCGCACGCCTCTTGCGCGAGAACTCCGCCGATGTGATGGACGAACTCGCGCGTCGCTTCGAAGCCGCGGTGATCCGCGAGGCGCTCGACTTTACGCGCGGACGCAAGGTCGAGGCGGCGGAGCGTCTCGGCATCGGGCGCAATACGATCACGCGCAAGATTCAGGAACTCAATCTCGAGCCTTGACGCTGGTTCATTCCCACTGACCGGAGCGCGGCGGCTCAGGGTGTGACGCGCACGGCGCCCGCCTTGGCCGGTCGCGTGAAGTTGCGCCCGGTAGCCCCGCATCGCGCGTCGCAGGAGCCGTTGAAGCGGGCCTGCGCGGTCGCAAGGCATAATCAACGCTGTTTTCCTTCGACAGCCCACGATGCCTTCTGCTTCTTCCGTTTCTCCCAGTTCCTTTTCCTGGCCGCTTTCTCCCGATCCGTTTCTCTGGCTCGAAGCGCTCGATGACCCTGAAGCGCTCGCGTGGGTCGACAGGCAAAATGCCCGCACGCGCGCCGCATGGTGCAGTGGCGCGCCATTCGAAACGCTCAGGCAACGTCTCGCCGATGCCTATTTGCCGCGCGAACGTCCGGTGATTCCCGATCGCTGGAAAGAGTGGGCGTACGACCTGTGGCAGGACGAGCGCAATCCCAAAGGCATCTGGCGGCGCACAACCTGGGCCGCATGGCGCGGCGGCAAACCCGAATGGGAGAATCTGATCGACTTCGATGCGCTCGGCGAAGCAGAAGGAACGCCGTGGGTGTGCTCGGAGTTCGACATTCTCTATCCCGACGGCGATCGCGCGCTGATCGCGATGTCGCCGGGCGGCTCGGACGCGCTGGTAGTTCGCGAGTTCGACATCGACACGCGGCGCTTTGTCGACGACGGATTCGCGATCCCGAAGGCCGGCAAGCACACCGCATCCTGGATCGACCGCAACACGCTTTACGTGGGTTGGGACAATGGTCGCAAGAGCCTGACGCGCTCGGGCTATCCGCGCGAAGTGCGGCGCTGGACGCGCGGCACGGCGCTCGCCGATGCACCTGTCGTGTTCAAGGGTGCGTTTAGCGATATCGGCGTGGAAGGGCACTACGATCCGGTGGAAAAGCGGCACACGGTGGTGAGTAGCGTCGATTTCTTCGATTCGCACACGTACTACCTGGACGACGCGAGCGGCGTCGATGGCGCTCACGCTCCCGCCGACGCCTGGCGTCCTTATGATGTGCCGTCGCACGTGGCAGTGAGCGGCTGGCAGGGCTGGCTGTTGCTCGAACCGCGCCTCGACTGGCACTGCAGTGGCGTCGTCTATCCGGGCGGGGCGTTGCTGGCGATTCGCGAAACCGCGTTCCTGCGCGGCGAGCGTGACGTGACGCCGCTCTTCATGCCGACTGCGCAGACCTCCGCGTGCGAATGGACGCATACGCGCAACCAGCTCATCGTCTCGTATCTCGAAGACGTGCAGAACAAGACCTTGTTGTTCACCACGTCGCAGGCCGCCGATCAGACATGGCAGTGGCAGCGGCGCGTCTTTCCATCGCACCCGGACGGGCAAGCCGACGTCTCGCCGGTGGAGTCGACGCTGAACGACGAGGTGTTCGTCGATACCGATGACTATCTGCAGCCCCCCGCGTACTGGCTCGCCGATCTTGCCCACGACAATCTCAGTGAGTGGGAACTGCTCGAGCGCTGGCCGACGCAGTTCGACGCGACGCGCTTCATGGTGACGCGCGGGCATGCGGTCTCCGCGGACGGCACGCGGGTACTGTACACGGTGGTCGGACCGCGGACCGAGCGGGATCAGCAATGCATCGACCCGGCAAAAGAGCAGCCAGCCTCGCAATCCTCGCGGGCCTGCCTGCTGACCGGCTACGGCGGTTTCGCGATTCCATTGCTGCCGAGTTATCTGACGGGGCAGGGCATCGGCTGGCTGGAACGTGGCGGCGTGTACGTGGTCGCGCACATTCGCGGCGGCGGCGAGTTCGGTACTCGCTGGCACACGGCGGCGCAAGGCGAGGAGCGGCAGCGTGCGTTCGACGACTTCATTGCGGTGGCGCAAGCGCTCGTCGCGAGCGGCGTGACGAGCGCCGCGCAACTCGGCATTCAGGGCGGCAGCAACGGAGGCCTGCTAGTGGCGGCGTGCATGGTCCAGCGCCCCGAACTCTTCGGCGCGGTGATCTGTGAAGTGCCGCTGCTCGATATGAGCCGCTATCACCTGCTGCATGCGGGCGCGTCATGGATCGACGAATACGGCGATCCCGACGATCCCGACGACGCGCGCGCGCTCGCCGCGTACTCGCCTTATCACAACGTGTCGGCCGGCGTGAAGTATCCGCCGGTCCTGTTCACGACATCTACCGCCGACGATCGCGTGCATCCCGGTCATGCGCGCAAGATGGCCGCGCGCATGCAGGCGCTCGGCGTCGACAACGTGTGGTACCGCGAAAACACGGACGGAGGACACGGCGGCTCCGATGAACTGGAGCAGGCCGAGCACGATGCGATGGTTTTCGAGTTTCTATGGCGAACGCTGAGCGCTTCCGCTTGAGGCTTCGTGAGAGGCTTAGGGAGAGCCGTCGTGAGAGCCTGTCTTGCAGCCGGGTTTGACGTTGCCAGACCCGGTCGGATCTTGCCCCGTGTTCGTCAGCCGATCTGCGCGACGACCGGTGCATGGTCCGACGGCTGGTCCCACTTGCGCGGCACCTTGTCCACTTCGCATGACGTGCAGGCTTCAGAGAGCGGCTTTGAAAGCAGGATATGGTCGATGCGCAGGCCCGCGTTGCGACGAAACGACATCATCCGGTAGTCCCACCACGAATAGATTTTTTCGGGCTGTTCGAACTGACGGAATGCGTCGACGAGACCCAGCTCGATCAGCCGCACGAACTCGGCGCGTTCTTCCGGCGACACGAGGTTTTGACCTTCCCACGCTTTGGGATCGTGCACGTCGCGGTCGTCCGGTGCGATGTTGTAGTCGCCGAGCAGCGCGAGCTTCGGATACAGCGCCATTTCGCTTGCGATCCAGTTGTGCAGCGCGGCGAGCCAGCGGAGCTTGTACGCGAATTTGTCGGTGCCGGGCGCCTGGCCGTTCGGGAAGTACGCAGAAATGATACGCACGCCCTCGACGGTCGCTGCGACCACGCGCTGCTGCAAGTCCTCAAAGCCGGGAATATTTCGCACGATGCTGCTTTCGTCCACGTTCAGACCTTGGCGCACGAGGATGCCGACCCCGTTGTACGTCTTCTGGCCCGCGAACCAGCTGCGGTAGCCTTTCTCTTCGAGTTCGGCGCGCGGGAACTTCTCGTCGGGAAGCTTCAGTTCCTGAAGGCACAGCACGTCGGTGCCGCTGGTTTCCAGCCAGTCGATCACATGCTGTTGGCGGACTTTGAGGGAGTTGACGTTCCAGGTGGCGATTTTCACGGGAGATTCTCAAGCTGAATGGCGCAGGAGCCGTAGCTTACCAGCGCATACGGGGCAAAACGATTTTCGCGCGGCTCGGACCACGCGCAGCGAACCAAAATAAAAAGCCGATGCGCGACACGCGCGGCGTATAGTGGGGATCACACTCACAGTTTGACTTACTCAGGCACTGGCGTGCAGCGGAGGGCATCATGGCTCAACTTTATCCTGATCTTTATAAGGACTTCGAAGTGCATCCGCTGGTTTTTTCGCGGGCGTTCGACAAGTTCGACGGTCACAAGCGGCACGCGGAAGGCTATGACGTCGCGGTGCGCGTGTGTCGTCCCGGTGCGATCAGCGGGTCGAAGGCAAGTCGCGTGTTTCGTCTCGTGCTGCCTGCAACGTTCTCCGATTTCGGCGTGGCCAAACGCAGCGCGAGCCAGTACGGAGCGGATATTATCGACGGCAAGATCGAGGGCGCGACTGTGCTGGATCTGTGAGCTACAGGTGCTCCTTCTACGCTTTCGTTCGTGCTTCGCTCTAATGAATCATGCGATTGTTGCGGGATCGTTTGACGTATAGCGAACATCTCTATACAATCCTTTTTCTCTGACGCGGGGTGGAGCAGTCTGGCAGCTCGTCGGGCTCATAACCCGAAGGTCACAGGTTCAAATCCTGTCCCCGCAACCAAGCATTGTTGAGAGCCCGCTGGCGCAAACCAGCGGGCTTTTTAACTTGTAGCACCGCAATTGTCGCGCTGCGATTGCAATGAAATGCAATCGCGCGTCGTCCGTCACTACGGCGTGCCAATTGCCCACTCAACCGCCGCTTGCGCATGCAACGCCGTGGTATCGAAAACGGGCAGAACAGAATCTTCCGGCTTGATCAGCAACGTAATTTCGGTGCATCCGAGAATCACCGCTTGCGCACCGCGCGAAGCTAGCGATTCGATCACGTTCTGATACACCGCGCGCGATTCGCTGTTCACGTTGCCGTGACACAGTTCGTCGTAAATGATGCGGTGTATGTCCGCGCGTTCTGCTTCTTCGGGCACCAAAGTCTCGAGTCCATAGCGCTCGTGCAGTCGGCCTGTGTAAAACGTCTGCTCCATCGTATAGCGCGTGCCGAGCAAGCCGACGCGCTCGACGCCCGCTGCGCGCAACGCGGCCCCGGTCGGATCGGCGATATGCAGAAACGGTACGTTGATCGCCCGTTCGATCGATTCATACACGCGATGCATCGTGTTGGTGGCGAGCATCACCAGCTCGGCGCCGCCGCGTTCCAGTTGACGCGCCGCTTCGGCCATCCGCTCGCCGAGCGCGCTCCAGTCGCCCGCGCGCTGATCTGCTTCGATCGGCGCAAAGTCCACGGTCAGCATCAGGCTGCGCGCGTTGTGATGCCCGCCCAGGCGCGCCTTCGCGTGACGGTTGAGCAGTCTGTAATACTCGGCGGACGACTCCCAGCTCATTCCGCCAATCACACCTATCGTCTTCATCTGCATGCTCCCAATCATTGCGTCTTGATGACTAAGCTGAGTATAGGTGCGCCGCGATGCACGCAGCCGGTACGGATTTCGCGGCACTCGCCGGTACGGCAAGTGGATAAAACGGCAGGCAAAACGCTAGACAAGACGCCGGATAGAACCTGCGCATACTTTCTGGCGCCGATAGAATCGTCATCAGCCACAGCGCACGGACACACATAAACGGAGGGAGAGATGGATCTGATCATCCGCCACGCGATGCTGCCGCAAAGCATCGCGCCGCAAGCCGGGCAGCCGCTCGACATCGGCATTGAAGCGGGGCGCATCGTTGCCGTGGAACCGAATCTCGCCGCCGCCGCGCGCGAGGAGATCGACGCCGCCGGCTCGCTCGTCACGCCGCCGTTCGTCGATCCGCATTTCCATATGGACGCGACGCTCTCGTACGGCTTGCCGCGGGTGAACGCGTCGGGCACGCTTCTCGAAGGCATTGCGTTGTGGGGCGAACTCAAGCCGCATCTTACGCAGGACGCGTTGATCGAACGCGCGATGCAGTACTGCGACTGGGCGGTCGCGCGCGGGCTGCTCGCAATCCGCAGTCACGTCGATGTATGCGATCCGCGTCTTCTCGCTGTCGAGGCGCTCGTCGAAGTGAAGCGTCGCGTCGCGCCATATCTCGATCTGCAGCTGGTCGCATTTCCTCAAGACGGCGTGCTGCGCAGCCCAGGCGCTTTCGAGAACCTGAAGAGGTCGATCGCAATGGGCGTCGACGTGGTCGGCGGCATTCCGCATTTCGAACGCACCATGGCCGACGGCGCGCAGTCGGTGCGCATGCTGTGCGAGTATGCGGCGGAGCAGGGCCTGCGCGTCGACATGCATTGCGATGAATCGGACGACCCCATGTCGCGCCACATCGAAACGCTCGCGGCCGAGACGCAGCGTCTCGGCTTGCATGGGCGCGTCACCGGCTCGCATCTGACGTCGATGCATTCAATGGACAACTACTATGTGAGCAAGCTCTTGCCGCTCATGCGCGAATCGGGCGTGGCAGCCATCGCGAATCCGCTCATCAACATCACGTTACAGGGACGCAGCGACACGTATCCCAAGCGGCGCGGCATGACGCGCGTGCCGGAGATGATGGCGGCGGGTATCAACGTCGCCTTCGGCCACGATTGCGTGATGGATCCGTGGTACAGCCTGGGCTCGGGCGACATGCTCGAAGTCGCGCACATGGGCTTGCACGTCGCGCAGATGACGGGCGTCGAAGGCATGCACGCGTGTTTCGACGCGGTCACGGTGAACGCAGCGCGCATTCTCGGTCTGGAAGGCTATGGCGTCGCGCCCGGCTGCGCGGCCAATCTCGTGCTACTCGACGCGCGCGATCCCGTCGAAGCGATCCGTTTGCGCGCGGCGCGACTGGCGGTGATAAGCCGCGGCAAGCTGGTGAGCCGTGCGCCGGCTGCGCGCGCGGCGCTGTCGCTCGAAGGGCGTCCCTCAGAGGTGGATTTCAAGCTGCATCGCGGTTGAGCGCGGCAGGTTTCAGCTAAAGAAAAGCCGGCGTCCGCTTACGCGGAACACCGGCTTCTTTACATCGGCACTGATCGATGCGCCGAGGGTTTCCTCCGCGCATCGCGCGGCGTTTCAATGCGCCGCGGCGGGCGTCATGCCGTTGTGTCGCAACAAGGCGTCGATGTTCGGCTCACGTCCGCGGAACGCCTTGAACGATTCCATCGCCGGACGGCTGCCGCCCACTTCGAGAATCTCCTTGCGGTAACGCATGCCG
Source organism: Paraburkholderia caledonica NBRC 102488 (assembly GCF_000685095.1). Taxonomy (GTDB): domain Bacteria; phylum Pseudomonadota; class Gammaproteobacteria; order Burkholderiales; family Burkholderiaceae; genus Paraburkholderia; species Paraburkholderia caledonica. The sequence goes on along the minus strand of NZ_BAYE01000001.1, from coordinate 369,427 downwards.
GTTGTCTGGTCGAGCACGCTGCCGCTCGCGGCCTGCGCCGCTTCCTCGAATGCCGCGTAGGCGTCGGCGGACAGCACTTCAGCCCACTTGTAGCTGTAGTACCCCGCCGCATAACCGCCGGCAAAAATATGGCTGAACGTGTTCGGCCAACGCGAGAACGCCGCCTGCGGCACGACATGGAAGCGCTCGTTGATCTCGCTTGCAAGTTCGGTCGCGTTCTTCGTGCCTGCTGCGTCGAAGCCGGTATGCAACTGCATGTCGAACATGGAAAACACGATCTGGCGCAACGTGCCGAGTCCGCTCTGGAAATTCTTCGCGGCCAGCATCTTGTCGAACAGTTCACGCGGCAGCGGCTGCGCGGTTTCGACGTGCGAAGTCATGTCCGAGAGCACATCCCACTCCCAGCAGAAGTTTTCCATGAATTGCGACGGCAGTTCGACCGCGTCCCATTCCACGCCGTTGATGCCAGAAACGCCGAGTTCGTCCACACGCGTAAGCATGTGATGCAGGCCATGCCCAAACTCGTGGAAAAGCGTGATGACTTCGTCGTGCGTGAAGCAGGCCGGCTTGCCGCCAACCGGCGCCGAGAAGTTGCAGGTCAGATAAGCAACCGGCGTTTGCACGCCGCCATGCGTATGCTTGTGACGGCCGCGCGCGTCGTCCATCCAGGCGCCGCCGCGTTTGCCTTCGCGCGCATACAGGTCGAGATAGAACTGCGCGACGAGGCCGCCGTCCTGGTTCTCGACGCGGAAAAAGCGCACGTCCGGATGCCAGACGGCTGCTTCGTCGCGACGGATGCGCACGCCGAAGAGCGTTTCCGTCACCTTGAACAGGCCTTTGAACACGGCGTCTTCAGGGAAATACTGTTTGACTTCGTTCTCCGAGAACGAATAGCGCTTCTGACGCAGACGTTCGGCGGCGAACGTCATGTCCCACGGTTGCAGATCGCTCAAGCCGAGTTCGCTCGAAGCGAATTCGCGCAACTCCTTCCAGTCCTGCTCCGCATGCGGGCGCGCGCGCGTGGCGAGGTCTTCGAGAAAAGCCATGACCTGTTCCGGCGATTCGGCCATTTTGGGCGCGAGCGATACCTCGGCGAAATTCTTGTAGCCGAGCATATGCGCTTCTTCGGCACGCAGCTTCAACTGGTCGGCGAGCACCGACGTGTTGTCCCATTCGGGCTTGCCCTTGCCGTATTGCGGGCCCAGTTCGGATGCGCGCGTCACATACGCGCGGTACATGGCTTCGCGCATCGGACGGTTTTCCGAGTACTGCATGACCGGGAAGTACGACGGAAAATGCAGCGTGAACTTGTAGCCGGTCTTGCCTTCGCGCTCGGCTGCTTCCTTTGCGGCCTCGATCACGTCTTCCGGCAGGCCGGCCAGTTCCGCCTCGTTGCCGGCTTCGACGAAATACGCGTAGGCGTTGGTCGCATCGAGCACGTGGTCCGAAAACGCTTTCGACAACGCTGCCTGACGTTCCTGCAACTCGGCGAAATGCGGCTTCTGGTCTTCAGGCAATTCCGCGCCGGACAAACGGAAGTCGCGCAACGCGTTGCCAAGAATTTTCTTGCGTTCGCTCGTCAGCGAGGCGAACTCATCGCTTGCGCTCAGCGTCTTGTACTTCTCGTAGAGCGCGAGATTCTGACCGACGCTCGACCAGAACTCGGTCACGCGCGGCAGATTTTCGCCATACACGGCGCGCAACTCGGGCGTGTCGGCGACGGCGTTCAGATGACCCACGACGCTCCAGGCGCGCGACAGCGGTTCGGTCGCGCGCTCGACGGGCTCGACGACATCGGCCCACGAAGCGGGCGTGATCGGCTGGGCGGCGCGCTCGACGGCGGCGGCCGCATCGGCGAGCAGCACGTCGAGTGCGGGCGTGACGTGTTCGGGGCGGATGTCGCCAAAGCGCGGCAGGTCGGAGAAATCGAGGAGCGGATTGTCGTGATTCGAGACGGTAGTGGACATGAGGCTTCCTGTCTGACGCGGGTGAACGGGTAATCGGTACTTTAATCGGTGCTTGAGCCGCGTGCGTGCTGCGACGGCTCATGGCGGCTCATTACACCGCACATCAGCATTATTGGGGCGGGGCGCGCCGATTCCAATCGCCGGCACACAAATTAGCAGATGTGGCCGCCCGTAGCGCTTTTGTGCGAAAACGAACGGTGCTAAATGGTGCCGCGCCGCATCCTGACGTGTCTATCGCGTTGCGACGCTTTTCAGCAGGAGAGGTACCGATGACCCCGCTTTCGCACGCTTTATCGCGCAAAGGCAACAATTTCGACCTCGTGCGGCTGCTGGCCGCCGTGGCCGTGGTGTATGGCCATTCGTATCTGCTGCAGTTACCGGACGGCACGACCGACTGGGTCGAAAACGCGCTGGGTTTCGACGGTTTCGGCGCGCTCGGCGTGTACGCGTTTTTTTTGCTGAGCGGCATGCTGGTGACCGCCAGCTTCGACCGCCAACGCTCGGTGCCGCGCTTCGCCGTGCTGCGGATTGCCCGCCTGTGGCCGGCCGTCGCGCTTGGATCGCTCGTTACGGTCTTCATCGTCGGACCGCTTTTCACGACCCTGCCGCTGCGTGAGTACTTCAGTTCGGGCATGACGTGGGCGAATCTGGACAACTTCTCGACCATCGTGATGAAAACCGGCTGGGCGCTGCCGGGCGTGTTCGAACACAACCGCTTTCCCGTCGATGTGTGCGGCCCGTTGTGGACGCTGCCGCTCGAAGTACGCTGCTACCTGATCGTGCTCGCAACCGGCTTGCTCGGGTTGCTGTCGAGCGCGCGCGGCGCCGCGCTCGCGGCGGCGCTCGGCATTGCCGCTTTCGTGCTGCGCGTGCATTTGCCGCCACATCTGACGCCGCATTCGCTGCCGCTCGTACAGATTGGTCTGCGCGACTTCACCGAGACGCCCGGCGGCTATTCGTTCTGGCCGGAGCCGTTCTTCATGCTTGGCATGCTGCTATATGGCTTGCGCGAGCGGATCGGTATCGACGGTCTGACAGCGCTCGCATTCACCATGGTGTTCCTCGTGTTCCGGGACACGGCCGGCGCGCAGCCGCTGTTCTATCTGGCTTTTGTGTACGGCGTGCTGTGGATCGGGACGACGCCGCTGTTGCGGCGGTTCGTGCCGCGTCATGACTACTCGTACGGCATTTACCTGTATGGCTTCATGGTGCAGCAATGCGTCGCGAATATCGCTCCGCAGTTGAGCCATGTGACGGCGGTGCTGGTCGCCGCGCCGTTTATCCTGCTATGCGCGGCTTTGTCCTGGCACTGCGTCGAGCGGCCGGTGCTGATGTGGTGCCGTGGGCGCCTCGCGCGCCGGCAGGCGCCGCGTCCCGACAGCGTGCCGGTGAGCGAGCAGGCTGTGCGCTAGAACGTATGGTGAATGTGTGATGAACGTGTGGGGCGGTCAATCCACGCTCGGAGTGACGGGTTGTGTCATCTGCGACGGCAACGCCGTGGGATGCGATGCGTGTGAGACAGACGTGCGAGATGAGCGGGGCGGGGAGCAGGGCGAGGAGATGACGAGACGTCGGCTGGAAGCGACGCGAGGGTGGTTTTGAGTTTGAGGCAGTAAATGAGTCTGAAAGCGAGGCAAGAAGCGAGGCAGGAGGTCGGCTCGAAGTGATGCGAGAGCCAGACTCCGAGCGGGGTACGAAGCGAGTTGAAAGCGCGGGGCAGGGCAACGCTCAGCGCTTTCTTTTTTACCTCAAGCGTGCAGCGCGGCCTCACGTTCCGCGGCTTCGATTGTGTTGACGAGTAACATGGTAATTGTCATAGGGCCGACGCCGCCCGGCACCGGCGTGAGGTAGCCGGCCACTTCCTTGACGCCCGCAAAATCCACGTCGCCGCACAGCTTGCCGGCTTCGTCGCGATTCATGCCGACGTCGATCACGGCCGCGCCCGGCTTCACCATGTCGGCGGTGAGAATGTTGCGCAGGCCGGTGGCGGCCACCACGATGTCGGCGTTGCGCGTATGCGCGGCCAGATCGCGCGTTTTGCTGTGACAGATCGTGACCGTGGCGCCCGCTTCGAGCAGCAACAGCGCCATGGGCTTGCCGACAATGTTCGAGCGTCCTATCACCACCGCGTTCGCGCCCTGAAGCGGGATGTCGTAAGCGGCAAACATCTTCATCACGCCGTACGGCGTGCACGGGCGAAACAGCGGCTGCCCGGTCAGCAATGCGCCGGCGTTGGCGACGTGGAAACCGTCCACGTCTTTCTCGGGCGCGATCGCCTCGATCACCTTGTGGCTATCGATATGCGGCGGCAGCGGAAGCTGCACGAGAATGCCGTGAATGCGCGGATCGCGGTTCAGTTCGTCGATACGTTCGAGCAGTTCGGCTTCCGGCAGATCGGCCGGATAGCGGTCGAGCGATGAGCCGAGACCGTTGTCGTGGCACGCCTTGACCTTGTTGCGCACATAGACTTCGCTTGCCGGATTGTCGCCGACCAGCACGACGGCAAGCCCCGGCTGATGGCCGCGAGCGGTGAGGGCGGCGGCGCGCGCGGCCACGTCGGCGCGCAGGGTCTTGGAAAGGGCGAGGCCGTCGATCAGTTTGGCAGTCATGGTCGGTCGAGAGGGGCAGTATGGAAAGCGGAGCAGCGCGCGTGCCGCGCACCGTGGCGTTTTTCAGCGGGAACGGGTCGGCGCATGAAAAGCACGTGACGCCGATCGGAGCTAGGCGCCGCTGCAAAGTCCGTCATTATACCGGCGTGCGCGGTCATGCCGATGACGTCCCATCGACGCGAGCGCTTGCCTTGACGAAGAAGTGGCGAGGAAGAACCGGCGAAAGGCCGGACTGGGTAGTCCGGCCGCTTGGGCCGCTTGGGCCGCTTGGGCCGCTTGGGCCGTGCGGGCCGTGTGAGCCGACGGGAGCGACGGCCTCTCAGTTCGCGTGAAGCGCGCCAGAAGGCGCGCCTGAAGCACGCCGCCGGCGCTTATTGTGCCGCTTGCTGCGGCTTGTTGGACAACGCGAGCCGCAACAGGTCGGCGACCGTGTTGACGTTGAGCTTTTCCATGATGTTCGCGCGGTGCGCTTCGACCGTCTTGATGCTGATGCCGAGGTCGTCGGCGATCTGCTTGTTCAGGCGGCCGGCAATGATCCGCTCGAGTACCTGATGTTCGCGGGCGGTGAGCTTGCCGAGACGCTCGGCGGCCGCGCGCTGCTGCTGCACGCTCGTGCTTTCGCTGCGCGCCTTGTCGAGCATGCGCTCGACGAGCTTGCGCAACTCGGCTTCGTCGAACGGCTTTTCGATGAAGTCCATCGCGCCTTTTTTCATCGTGGACACCGCCATCGGCACATCGCCATGACCCGTCACGAAGATGATCGGCAGCGACGCATTGTCGGCGATCAGACGCTCCTGCAGTTCCAGTCCGCTCATGCCGGACATCCGCACATCGAGAATCAGGCAGGCTATCTGGCCCGGATGCTGATGCGGCTGCCACGCGTCGATGAACTGCTCGGCGCTGGAAAAGCACTGCACGCGGTAGCCGTTTGCCTCCAGCAGCCAGCGCAGCGAATCTCGCACGGCCTCGTCGTCGTCGACGACAAAGACAGTTTCCTGTGTGGTGACTGGGCTGTTCATAGCTCTCCCGTAACGGTTTGTGGTGTCGGCGCCTCTGACCCGCCGTTGCTCGGGCCGTCGGGCTCTCCAATAGGCAGACTGCAATGGAACGTGGCGCCCGTGATGTGGCCGTCTGATTCGACGTTGTTGACCACCCACAGACGGCCGCGGTGCGATTCGATAATCGAACGGCAAATGTTCAGCCCCATGCCCATACCGTCGGACTTGGTGCTGTAAAACGGTTCGAACAGCCGCTCGGCCGTTGCTTCGTCGACGCCCGGACCCTGGTCGACGACGCTGATGCAGACAAAGCCGCTTTCCAGCCGCACGACCACGCGGATCACCGGATCGACCGCATTCGGCCGCGCTTCGGCCATCGCCTCGGCGCCGTTCTTGAGCAGGTTGACCAGCACCTGCTCGATCAGCACGGGGTCGACGTAAATGACGGGCAACCGCGAGCGCATGTCGGTGACGATGCGAATGCGCCGCTTGCGCACCTCGATCTCCGCGAGGCCCACCGCGTCTGCGACGATGTCCGCCACGCGCGTAGCCTGACGCTTGGGCTCGCTGCGTTTCACGAACTCGCGAATCCGCTTGATGATCATGCCGGCGCGCACCGCCTGCTGGGCAGTCTTTTCGAGCACGGGCAGCAGGTTGTCCGGCGTCGTCCGACCGGATTTAACCAGTGCAACGGTTCCCGAGCAATAGTTATTGATCGCGGCGAGCGGCTGATTCAGTTCGTGCGCGAGCGACGAGGCCATTTCGCCCATGGTCATCAGCCGGCTCGTGAACTGCAGTTTTTCGTCTTGCTGGCGCGACAGTTCCTGCGCCTGCTTGCGCGTGGTGATGTCGGTTGCGATCTGCATCTGCGCAAGGTGCCCGTCCACCCATTGAATGTACTGGCGGCGCACTTCGAACCATTTCTGGATGCTTTGCACGTAGATTTCCTGCGCGTCGGCCGTGCTCTCCGTCAACGCGGCGGCGGGCAGTCCGGCGTAGGTATCCACCATATCGATCGAATCCGACGACGCCTGTGCGCTATCGAACCCGCCGCCCGCCAATTCCAGGTGGCCGTCCGGGCGGATCCCGAACAGGTGCCGGTAGTAGCGGTTCGCGAACAGCAGTTCGGCTTCATCGGCGGCGAGCACCGAGACGGCGGCGTCGAGGCTCTCCAGCACGGTCGTGAAGCGCTCGTGTGCGGCGGCAAGTTCCTCACGCGCGCGCTTGGGTTCGGTGATGTCGGTCATCGACGACATCCAGCCGGTCTGGCGGCCGGAGCTGTCGATGAGCGGCGATACGTAGAGGCGCGCGTGGAACGTGGAGCCGTCTTTGCGGCGCACGCGCAATTCGAAGCCCGACGAGGGCGCCTTGCCGCGCAGCGTCATGTCGAGTTGACGCTGCATCTCCGGATAAGCGTCGCGCGGCCAGTAGGCGAACGGCGCGGTCTTGCCCACCAGGTCGCTTTCGTCCCAGCCGGTCATGCGGCAAAACGCCGGATTCACGTGTGTGATGCGGCCATGCATGTCGAGCACCCGCATGCCGATCAGCACGGAATTTTCCATCGCACGACGGAAAAACGCTTCGGCGTAAAGCGCCTGTTGCGCCTCGAAACGCTGCCGCGTGTGTTTCCACAAGCTCCACAGACTCCACAGCACGAAACACGACAGACCCGCCACCAGCCACACGAGTGTGTTGTTGGTGAAATTGGTCATTTGCGGGAACGCATAGACGCGCACCGAGACACCCTGGCCCGGCGGGTCGAGCGGCAAGTCGTAGAACATGTCGCGCGGCAGGCGCGGGCGCGTGGACGTGGTGGTCAGCTCGCGGTTGTTCGCGTCGATGATCGAAATCTTGTACTTGGCCGACAGCTCGGGCGGGATGTCGTGCTTCAGAATGCCTTCGACAGAAAACACGGCGGCAATCGAGCCGAGAAATTCGCGATCGCGATAGACCGGTGTTTGCAACGTGATGTAGCCGTTGCCGAGGTCGTCGTAGATGAGCGGCGAGTAGACCTGGCGGCGCGTGCTGCGCGCCTCGGTAAAGGCCGCTTTCACTGCCTCGTCCATCTGGGTGTCGTTCGGCTTCGCGAGCCGCTGGCCGAATACCGGCAGCGCCGTGCTGGGCCAGCGCGGTTGTTGCTGGCTCGTGTACCAGTTCATGTAGAGGATCTCGGGATGCCCCTGCATGATGTCCGTGGTGGACACCTGGAACGACTGCGGATCGGCATGGCCCGCCACGAGGTCGCGCGCGAGAGCCTGGATCTGTTCTTGCGCGCCGGTCATGGACAGGCGGATCTGCTGCTGGGCCCATGCGACGTTACGGTAAAGCGTGTCTTCCTGTTGTTGCTGCTCGCGCCGGTTGAGGCTCCACAGAATCAGGCTCATGACGACCAGGAAAACCAGGATCGACAGGAGCGGCGTCAGCAAATAGGAATTCGACCACCATGGTCCATGGTGCCAGCGGGAGGACGGCGTCGAATCCGCCGGCGAACCGGAGGTGCGCGCCGAGCGAGCGAAAAGCCGTTCGGTCAACATGCGTGGCATTGTAGCGCAGCGCGTACTTCCCAAATGGCGCAAAAAATCACGGAAAGTGCCGTTAATCGGCGCACACTAGCTCGCGTATCCGTCAAAAGGCAGTCAAATCAGGTTGCGCCGCAACAATTTTTCGCATTATGAGAACCGATCTCGTAATTCGAAAATTTTGTTGCGTGGACGTCGGGACCCTTATTACAATCGGCCGAAGCTGCCGCGGCCGTGCTTCGTCCGCGTCGTCTGTCCAAAGAGCGTTCCTCTATATCCAGGAGACGAGCATGTCCGCTGTACCCGACGAAGTCATGAAATATGTCGCCGCTGAGAAAGACGACGATCCCCAGGAAACCGGCGAATGGCTTGAAGCGCTGGATGGCGTGATTTCTGCTGTTGGGCCCGACCGTGCCCACTACCTGATCGAGAAGCAGATCGAGTTTGCCCGCGTGCATGGCGAACATCTGCCGTTCTCGGCCAACACCCCGTACATCAACACGATTCCGGTCACGCGTCAGGCGAAGATTCCCGGCGACCAGGACATCGAACACCGCATCCGTTCGTACACGCGCTGGAACGCCATTGCCATGGTGCTGCGCGCCGGCAAGGACACCAATGTCGGCGGCCACATCGCGTCGTTCGCGTCGGCGGCCACGCTGTATGACGTCGGCTTCAACCATTTCTGGCACGCGCCGTCCCCCGAACACGGCGGCGATCTCGTGTTCGTGCAGGGCCACTCGTCGCCGGGTGTGTACTCGCGCGCGTTCCTGCTCGGCCGTCTGACCGAACAACAGCTCGACAACTTCCGCCAGGAAGTGGGTGGCGAGGGTATCTCGTCGTATCCGCACCCGTGGCTGATGCCGGACTTCTGGCAATTCCCGACCGTTTCGATGGGCCTTGGCCCGATCATGGCGATCTACCAGGCGCGCTTCATGAAGTACATGCAGGCGCGCGGCATCGCTAAGACCGAAGGCCGCAAGGTGTGGGCTTTCCTCGGCGACGGCGAAACGGACGAACCGGAATCGCTCGGCGCGATCGGCATGGCCGGCCGCGAACGGCTCGACAACCTCGTGTTCGTGATCAACTGTAACTTGCAACGCCTCGACGGTCCGGTGCGCGGTAACGGCAAGATCATCCAGGAACTGGAAAGCGAATTCCGCGGCGCGGGCTGGAACGTCATCAAGGTCGTGTGGGGCAGCCGTTGGGACGCACTATTCCAGCGCGACAAGTCGGGCGCGCTGATGCGTCGCATGATGGAAGTCGTGGACGGCGAATATCAAACGTACAAGTCGGAGTCGGGCGCGTTCGTCCGCGAGCACTTCTTCAATACGCCGGAACTGAAGGCGCTGGTCGCCGACTGGTCGGACGAAGACGTGTGGAATCTGAACCGCGGCGGCCACGACCCCCACAAGATTTACGCGGCGTTTTCCGAAGCCACCCAGACCAAAGGCCAGCCGACCGTCATTCTTGCGAAGACGATCAAGGGCTACGGCATGGGCGAAGCCGGCCAGGCCATGAACATCACCCACCAGCAGAAGAAAATGCAGGTGGAGCAGCTGAAGAAATTCCGCGACCAGTTCCGTCTGCCGATCGCCGACGAAGACCTCGTGAACGTTCCGTACCTCAAGTTCGAGGAAGGTTCGAAGGAACTCGAGTACATGCGCGCCCGCCGCCAGGAACTTGGCGGTTATCTGCCGGCGCGCCGTCAGAAGGCCGAGTCGCTGCCGGTGCCGGACCTGTCGGCGTTCGAGCCGCTGCTGAAGGGCACGGGCGAAGGCCGTGAGATTTCCACGACCATGGCGTTCGTGCGCATTCTCAACATCCTGCTGAAGGACAAGGCGCTCGGCAAACGCATCGTGCCGATCGTGCCCGACGAGTCGCGTACGTTCGGTATGGAAGGCCTGTTCCGTCAGATCGGTATCTGGAATCAGGACGGCCAGAAGTACATTCCGGAAGATTCCGACCAGCTGATGTTCTACCGCGAGTCGGAAACCGGTCAGATCTTGCAGGAAGGCATCAACGAAGCCGGCGGCATGTCGGACTGGATCGCTGCCGCGACGTCGTACTCGACGCACGGCGAGATCATGATCCCGTTCTACATCTTCTATTCGATGTTCGGCTTCCAGCGCATCGGCGATCTGGCATGGGCCGCGGGCGACATGCGCTCGCGCGGCTTCCTGCTGGGCGGAACCGCGGGCCGCACGACGCTGAACGGCGAAGGTCTGCAACACGAAGACGGCCACTCGCTGCTGTGGGCCGCTTCTGTGCCGAACTGCATCAGCTACGACCCGACGTTCGGTTACGAGCTCGCGGTCATCATGCAGGACGGCCTGCGCCGCATGGTCGCTGATCAGGAAGACGTGTACTACTACATCACGGTGATGAACGAGAACTACGAGCACCCGGCGATCCCGCAGGGCGAGAGCGTAGCGGCCGACATCATCAAGGGCATGTACGCGTTCCGCAAGGCCGAAGCGGACAGCGGGTTCGACAAGAGCGCGCCGCGCGTGCAGCTGATGGGCGCGGGGACGATCTTCAACGAAGTGATCGCCGCCGCCGACCTGCTGAAGAACGACTGGGGCGTCGCCGCCGATCTGTGGAGCGTGCCGAGCTTCACCGAACTCGCGCGCGAAGGCCACGAAGTGCAGCGCTGGAACCTGCTGCATCCGACCGAAGAGAAGAAAGTTTCACACGTCGAGAAGCTCCTGAAGGACGCGCCTGGCCCGGTGATTGCCTCCACCGACTACGTGCGCGCGCTGACCGAGCAGATTCGCGCATTCGTGCCGCAACGGTTCGTCGTGCTGGGCACGGACGGTTACGGCCGTTCGGACACGCGCGAAAAGCTGCGCCACTTCTTCGAAGTCGACCGCTACTGGGTCACGGTGGCCGCGTTGAACGCACTGGCAGACGAGGGCACGATCGAACGCAAGGTCGTCGCCGAGGCGCTCAAGAAGTACAACCTTGATCCCGCCAAACCCAACCCGATGACCGTCTAAGGCATCATTCCCCGTGTGCCACGGCGCGCGCGCCTGTTCCTGATCGTCAGGGACAGGCGCGTGCGCGGCCCAGGAGACACTAACAATGAGTCAAGCGATCGAAGTCAAGGTGCCGGACATCGGCGATTACAAGGACATTCCTGTGATCGAGGTGCTGGTCAAGGCGGGTGATACCGTCGAAAAAGAGCAATCGCTCGTCACGCTGGAGTCCGACAAGGCGACCATGGACGTGCCGAGTTCGGCCGCCGGCGTCGTCAAGGAAGTGAAGGTCAAGGTCGGCGACAGCGTGTCGGAAGGTTCGCTGATCGTCGTGCTGGATGGCGCCGAAGGTGGCGCGGCTGCTCCGGCACCCGCTGCTGCGCCTGCCCCCGCTGCTGCGCCTGCGCCCGCACCTGCACCGGCTGCGGCGCCCGCTGCAACCGGCGGCGGCCTGCAGGATGTCAAGGTTCCCGATATCGGCGACTACAAAGACATTCCCGTGATCGAAGTCGCGGTGAAGGTCGGCGATCGCGTCGAGAAAGAGCAGTCGCTCGTCACGCTCGAATCCGACAAGGCGACGATGGACGTGCCCAGCTCGGCCGCGGGCGTCGTCAAGGAAGTGAAGGTCAAGGTCGGCGATACCGTCTCCGAAGGCTCGGTCATCGTCGTGGTGGAAGCCGAAGGCGCCGCCGCGGCACCAGCTCCGGCACCCGCGGCAGCACCGAAGCAGCAAACCGAAAAGCCGTCGGACGCGCCGGTTACGCCTTCGCCCGCTCCGGCTTCGCCGTCCGCACTCGCGCAAGCGCCGGTGATTCCGGCCGGCGAGGGCGGCGCACGGCATCCGAGCCACGCTTCGCCGTCGGTGCGCAAGTTCGCGCGCGAACTCGGTGTGGATGTGGCGCAGGTGCAGGGCACCGGTCCGAAAGGCCGCATTACGCAAGCTGACGTGACTGCGTTCATCAAGGGCGTGATGACGGGGCAGCGCGCAGCGCCGGCCGGCGCAGCCGCGCCCGCGGCGGCCGGCGGCGGCGAGCTGAATCTGTTGCCGTGGCCGAAGATCGACTTCACGAAGTTCGGTCCGGTCGACCCGAAGCCGCTCTCGCGCATCAAGAAGATTTCCGGTGCGAACCTGCATCGCAACTGGGTCATGATTCCGCACGTCACGAACAACGACGAAGCGGACATCACCGAACTGGAAGCGCTGCGCGTGCAGTTGAACAAGGAAAACGAAAAGGCCGGCGTGAAGATCACGATGCTGGCGTTCGTGATCAAGGCCGTCGTGTCGGCCCTGAAGAAATTCCCGACGTTCAACGCGAGCCTCGACGGCGACAACCTCGTGTTCAAGCAGTACTACCACGTGGGTTTTGCCGCCGATACGCCGAACGGTCTCGTGGTTCCGGTGATTCGCGACGCGGACAAGAAGGGTCTCGTCGAAATTGCGAAGGAAATGACCGACCTGTCGAAGGCGGCGCGCGAAGGCAAGCTGAAGCCGGACCAGATGCAAGGCGGGTGCTTCTCGATCTCGTCGCTGGGCGGTATTGGCGGCACAAACTTCACACCGATCATCAATGCGCCCGAAGTTGCGATTCTCGGCTTGTCGCGTGGCGCGATGAAGCCGGTGTGGGACGGCAAGCAGTTTGTACCTAAGCTGATGCTGCCGCTGTCGCTGTCTTACGACCACCGCGTGATCGATGGGGCCGAAGCTGCGCGCTTCAATGCGTATCTTGGGGCGCTTCTTGCCGATTTCCGGCGTGTGATTCTTTGATTGTGGTGTTGCGCGGGGCGCTGGTTTTTTCTTTGATCCGCGTCTCCCCTGTAGAACCTGCTTTCGCGTCGGCGCAATAGCGTCGCCCCTGTGCGGGGCGGCGCCTGCTTTTCCCGGTATTCCAGAGAAAAGCCGGCAAAAGAATGGCGCGTTTTTGGCCTGACGGCGCAGGTTCCTCGTTCATCACAGTCAATAAGAGAAGGGGACACTATGAGTCTCGTCGAAGTAAAAGTGCCGGATATCGGTGACTTCAAAGACGTCGATGTCATCGAAGTCAACATCAAACCTGGCGACGTCATCGAGAACGAACAGGCGCTGATGACGCTCGAGTCCGACAAGGCTTCCATTGAAGTGCCGAGCGATACAGCCGGCACCGTCAAGGAAGTTCGCGTCAAGGCCGGCGACAAAGTTTCGCAAGGCACGATCATCGCGCTCGTCGAAACGTCGGCGGACGCGGCGCCCGCGAAAGATGCGCCTAAGGCTCCGGCCAAGGAACCCGAGAAAGCGCCGGCTGAAGCGAAACCTCAGGCCGATGCGGCGAAGCCTCAAGCCGCCGCGCCCGCGCCGCAAGCCGGCAGCTTCTCCGGCAGCGCGGACATCGAATGCGACATGCTCGTGCTCGGCTCGGGCCCTGGCGGCTATTCCGCCGCGTTCCGGTCGGCCGACCTCGGCATGAAGACGGTGCTCGTCGAGCGCTACGCAACGCTTGGCGGCGTCTGTCTGAACGTCGGCTGTATTCCGTCCAAAGCGCTGCTGCACACCGCGCTCGTGATCGACGAAGCCGAAGCGCTCGGCGCTCATGGCATCACGTTCGCAAAGCCGCAGATCGATCTGGACAAGCTGCGCGACTTCAAGTCGGGCGTCGTCAAAAAGTTGACGGGCGGCCTTGCTGGCATGGCCAAGATGCGCAAGGTCGAAGTCGTCACCGGGACCGGCTCTTTCGTCGATCCGAATCACATGGAAGTGCAGACCGAAGGCGGCAAGAAGGTCGTGAAGTTCAAGCAGGCGATCATCGCTGCTGGCTCGGAAGCGGTGAAGCTGCCGTTTATTCCGGAAGATCCGCGCGTGGTGGATTCGACCGGCGCGCTCGAACTGCGCCAGATTCCGCAGCGGATGCTGGTGATCGGCGGCGGCATCATCGGCCTGGAAATGGCGACGGTGTACGCCACGCTCGGCGCGAAGATCGACGTCGTCGAAATGCTCGACGGTCTGATGGCAGGCGCCGACCGCGATCTCGTCAAGGTCTGGGAGAAGTACAACAGCAAGCGTTTCGCGAACGTCATGCTGAAGACCAAGACCACCGCCGCAGAGGCCAAAGACGACGGCATCTACGTGTCGTTCGAAGGCGAGAAGGCCCCGGCCGAAGCACAACGCTACGACCTGGTGCTGGTGGCAGTCGGCCGCTCGCCGAATGGCAAGAAGATCGGCGCGGACAAGGCGGGCGTGGCGGTGACGGACCGCGGTTTCATCGACGTCGACAAGCAGATGCGCACGAACGTGCCGCACATCTTCGCGATCGGCGATATCGTCGGCCAGCCGATGCTCGCGCATAAAGCCGTGCACGAAGGCCACGTTGCTGCCGAAGCGGCTCACGGCGAGAAGGCATATTTCGACGCGCTGCAGATTCCTTCGGTCGCTTACACCGACCCGGAAGTCGCGTGGGCCGGCAAGACGGAAGACCAGTTGAAGGCCGAAGGCGTCAAGTACGGCAAGGCAGTGTTCCCGTGGGCCGCTTCAGGCCGCGCGATTGCCAACGGACGCGACGAGGGCTTTACGAAGCTGCTGTTCGACGAGGAAACGCATCGCGTGATCGGCGGCGGAATTGTCGGTCTGAATGCAGGCGACCTGATCAGCGAGGTGTGCCTCGCGATCGAAATGGGCGCGGATGCCACCGACATTGGCAAGACCATTCACCCGCATCCGACGCTCGGCGAATCGATTGGCATGGCCGCCGAACTCTACGAAGGCGTGTGTACGGACTTGCCGCCGCAGAAAAAGAAGTAATGCGCACGGTACATCCGCATTCGTGCGGATCGTGCCAACAAAAAACGGCGCGCCCTTTGCGGGGCGCGCCGTTTTCATTTGGGACAGCGAGCGGGATAGGTTTGCTGCCGGATCGCACCCCAGCGAGGTGGTGACGCCGCGCAAAAAAATCCCGGCGCTTCGCCGGGCAAACGATACGTCAATCAACGTATCGGAGCGTTCGGCCAATTGAAACCGTGTGAGCGGCAACGGCACGACGCTGTTGCTTGCAGAAGCGCCGGCGCAGCGGTGAGCTGGGCCGGCGCAAATGACGCCTTCAAGTCACGCTCCCGGGCAAGCCCGAAGAGCGAGGCCTGAACGTTAGACCGGCTTCTTGGCCGAGCGCGATGCTTGCGCTGCGGCTTGCGAAGCTGCCTTCGACGCGGCCGTAGCGGCTGCGTTGAAGTTGCTTTCGGCGATTTCGACAGCCTGTTTGGTGGCCTTGTGAACCGTTTCGTACGTGGTGTTGGCGGCGGTAATGGCCGACTTGATCACGGCGACGGCGGTTTCCGAACCGGCCGGTGCATTCCGCGCGACGTTTTCGACGAGCGACTGAACCTTGCGGTTCTGCTCTTCGAATTGCGCTTCGGCTACGCGGGCGAACTCGCCTTGCGTTGCCGAGACGATTTCGTACACGTGACGGCCATACGACAGCGCCTTTTCAGCGACCGGCTGTGCGAGGCTTGCTTGCAGTGCCAGCAGTTCTTGCGCGTCTTTGACGGACAGCGCGCGTTGGGCATTTTCCTGGCTTTCCGCGAGCGTCGATTTCACGACTTGCAGGTTCAGTTCAACCAGTTTTTCGACGCCTTCGAATGCCTTGGTCGTCAGGCCGAACAGCGTTTCGAAATTGGCTTTCTGGGCTGCAGCGAATTGCTCGGGGGTCAGCAGAGTCATGGTTTACGCTCCTGGATCGCGGCCCATCTTTGCAGACCGCATTGGGTGGTGGCGAGACGCACAGATTCGTCTGCCCGGACCGCGATGAATTGTGCATCGCAGCAATGGGTTCTATTTTAAGATGCCGCCACCGAATGTCAAGCGGTTTTTGTGCATCGCACAATTTTAAGAAACCACTTAGAAAACAATAGCTTATGCACTGGGCATGACAAGCGCGTGACGCGGTCGAATTGACCGTTGCACTGAGCTGGTGCGGCGATTTTTCGGTAGTTAGTTCCGGAAAGTGCCCGGTTCTACACGCTGGTTGTGCGCCGCAAAGCGGGAAGGGCGCAGAGTTGTCATTTAACAAAAGATCGCCGCACAAGCGAATCGATGTAAACCATAAAGTGTCACGGAACGTTAATCGTTGATGCTGGTCGAATGCGCGTCTTTCCATTTGCAGCGGGCATTTAACAGCGCGCAGGCGCCACGCAATCCAAGCGTCGCGCGAGGCGTTGCGGCGCTGTCTATGCGGCGCTCGTGTTTCCCCTCATCAAGGTTGTCTCGAAATTGCCGTTATGCTTGGAGGATCACGCCCTTTTTGAGCGGAACGGCGACGGCGGGACTCGGTGTCCCGATCGCTTTTTTCGATCGAGGCGCGGCACTTATTTGTATTTTTGCGATCGGAGCTTACAAGCCGGTTTAAGGAGCGCCCATAAGTGCTTCAAATTGCTAAATTTTCGTTGTTTTACTACACTTGCGGAAATCTCTCGCCGCTCCTTATAGAACACCCATGAAAACCGACATGTTTTCGTCGCTGAAAGTGATCCACGGCGCGGCGCGCAGCACCGCGCTGTCGGTGGCCGCCTCCATGGTCCTCGCGGCCGCGCTTGGCGCCCCGGTGAGCACTTTCGCCGCTACGCCTGCTGCATCTGCAAAAACCTCGAAACACGCAAAAGCCGCGACCAGGCCGGCCGCCACCGCCAAGGTGTCCAGCAAGGCGGCTAAAGCGGGCAAAGACGCGGTGGCGAAGACCGCAGCCGTCGACGACGACGCGCCCCGCGCGAGCGTCAAGCGCAAGCGTGTGACTTATACGTCGAACGGACGTCATCGCTCGGTAGTGCGGCGCGTCGCGTATGAGCCGCGGCAGCCGACCGTCGGCCAGGCATTCGGGCTGCACGAAACGCCGGACGCGCTGATGCTGCGCTCGAGCGTCGCGTACGTGGTCGATCAGAACACGGGCGAGCCGCTCTTCGACAAGAATTCGCGCGCCGTGGTGCCGATTGCGTCCATCACCAAGCTGATGACCGCCATGGTCGTGCTCGATTCGAAAGAACCGATGACCGATCAACTCGAAGTCACGGACGAAGACCGCGATTACGAGAAGAACACTGGCTCGCGCCTGTCCGTGGGCTCGGTGCTGTCGCGTGAAGACATGCTGCACATCGCGCTGATGGCGTCGGAAAACCGCGCGGCTGCAGCGCTTTCGCGCTACTTCCCAGGCGGCCGCCCGGCGTTTCTCGCGGCCATGAACGCAAAGGCGCGGCAACTCGGCATGACCGACACGCACTTCGAGAATCCAACGGGTTTGACGAGCCAGAACGTGTCGAGCGCGCGCGATCTCGTGAAGATGGTCAACGCGGCATATCAATATCCGCTGATCCGCAGGTTCTCAACGGATCATAGTTATGAGGTCTACACGGGCAAGCGGACGCTGGCCTACAACAGCACTAACGCACTCGTGCGTAACCCGACCTGGGACATCGGTCTCCAGAAGACGGGTTTCATCAACGAAGCAGGCGAATGCCTCGTGATGCAAGCCAACATTCATGGCCGTCCGATGGTACTGGTGTTGCTCGATTCGTCGGGCAAGTATTCGCGTTTCGCCGATGCGACGCGGCTGCGCACGTGGCTCGACAACGGCGGCGACCAGGCGCGTATCACGAGCGCAGACGCCGGCGGCCCCGGCACCTGAGCTGTTTGCGCACGGCCGGCTGGCCGGCCAGCCGCCTCAAGTTAAAAAGCCCCGCACTGCTGCGGGGCTTTTCTCATTCGGCGGACGGTTTTCGCCTTACGCGTGGGAGCCCGGATGGTGGTTATGACCTTGTGAAGCTTGTGGCCGATACCCGAGCGCCTCGGAAATCACGAGCGCCGTCTGGCTGAGTTGGCCGAGCCAGGAATCCTGCAGGCGGTCGGCCGGTGCGGATAACGACAAGCCGGCGACGAGCTTGCCGGTATCGTCGTAGATACCCGCCGCGATGCAGCGCACGCCGAGTTCGAGTTCTTCGTTATCGCGCGCGCAAGCCTGCTGGCGTACGTGCGACAGTTCGCGCTCCAGCTTGGCGAGATCGGTGATGCTGTTCTGCGTGTGACCGGACAGGCCCGTGCGTGTCGCGTAGGCGCGCACGCGTGTGGATTCGTCGGCGGCGAGAAAAAGTTTGCCCACCGAGGTGAGATGCAGTGGCGCGCGTCCGCCAATGGCCCGCACCACCTGCATACCGGAACGCTCCGAATACGCGCGCTCGATGTAGACGATCTCGTCGCCCTGACGCACCGACAGGTTAACCGTCTGGCCCGTCTCGCGATGCAGTTCGCGCATCGGCGTGAGCGCCGCGTCTCGCACCGACAGGCGCGCTTTCACCAGGTTGCCCAGTTCGAGCAGGCGCATGCCGAGCCGGTAAGTGCCAGGATCGGACCGGTCGACCAGCCGGCACATCACCATGTCGTTCAGGATGCGATGCGCGGTGGACGGATGCAGCTGCGTGCGGATGGCGAGTTCTTTCAGGCTGACCGGGTCGCTATGCGCGGCGAGTGCGTCGAGCAGGCGCATCATGCGTTCGATCACCTGGATCGAAGTTTTGGGATCCGGGTTCGTGTCGCTCATAAGAAGAATCAGTTGACGCGTCAAACAGCGGAAATTGATTGTATCTCGTATCGTGAAAAAAGCGAACGCACTTGGAAGACCTGTTCGAATTCGGCGAGGCCTTCGTCCCATACCTTCCGAGCGTTGGTATTGTCCGCCAAACAGCGGATAATCAGGGACGTTTTCCGGGAGGAGGGCTCATGCGAGTCGGATTGTTCGTCACCTGCCTCATCGACCTGATGCGGCCCGAAATCGGTTTTTCGGTAATCAAGCTGATCGAGGGCGCCGGTTTTGAAGTAGTAGTCCCACCGGCGCAGACATGCTGCGGGCAGCCCGCGTACAACTCGGGCGAGCGCCGTATTGCCCGCGATCTCGCCGAAAAGACCTTGCGGGAGTTCGAACAGTTCGATTATGTGGTGGTGCCCTCGGGCTCGTGCGGCGGCATGATCCGCACGCATTACGGCGACCTCTTCGCCGACGATCCCGAGCTGATGAACCGCTTCGGCCGGGTGCGCGCCAAGGTCTTCGAACTCACCGATTTCCTCGTGAATGTCGCCCACGTGCAATTGCAACCGGGCGAGTTCGGAGGGCCGGTTACCTATCACGACTCGTGCTCCGGGCTCCGCGAGCTTGGCGTCAAGGCGCAGCCGCGAGAACTTCTCGCACAAGCGGGCGTGGCGGTGACGGAAATGAAGGGCTGCGAGCACTGCTGCGGCTTCGGCGGCACGTTTGCGGTCAAGTACGGCGACATTTCCACGGCAATCGTCGACGAAAAATGCGCGAATATCCGCGACAGCGGTGCGGGCACGGTCGTGCTAGGCGACCTGGGCTGCATGCTCAATATTGAAGGGCGTTTGCGGCGCACCGGCGATACCGCGACGCGCGTGCTGCACATCGCGCAAGTGCTGGCCGGGGACGTTTAAGGGGATCGCCATGCAAGTCCAGTCCATGCAGTTCAAGGCGCGCGCCGGTCAGAAACTCGCGGACCAGCGGTTGCAGCAGAACCTGACCAAGTTGTCCACCAAGTTCGTTTCCGCCCGCGCCGTCGCGATGACGGCAATCGACTTCGCCGCCACGCGCGCGGCGCTCAAGGAACGTCGCAATCGCGCGCTCGAAAACCTCGACGTGTGGCTGGAAACCTTCGAGCGCGAGGCGACCCGGCGGGGCGTCAAGGTGCTCTTCGCGGAGACCACTCAGGAGGCGGCGAGGCTCGTCGGCGACATTGCACGCCGGCACGATGTGAAAAAGGTGATCAAGACGAAGTCGATGGTCACCGAAGAAATGCGCCTGAACGAAGTGCTCGGACAAATGGGCGTGCAGTCCATTGAAACCGATCTCGGCGAATACATTCTCCAGATCAACGGCAATGAGCCACCGAGCCACATCATCGCGCCGGTCGTGCATAAGGATAAAGACGAGATCGCCGACCTCTTCGCCAAAACACATGGCCGGCCGCGCCTCACCGAAATTCCCGACATGACGCTCGAAGCACGACAGGTGCTACGTCCGCACTTCCTGAGCGCGGACATGGGCGTGACGGGCGGCAACTTCGTGATCGCGGAAACCGGCTCGGTCGTGCTCGTTACGAACGAGGGGAACGAAGGCATGTGCACCGTCATGCCGCGCGTGCATGTGGCCGTAACCGGCATCGAGAAGGTATTGCCCACACTCGAAGACCTCGCCACGGCCATGCGTCTGCTGCCGCGCTCTGCAACCGGTCAGACCACGTCGAATTACTTTTCCCTCCTGACCGGACCGCGAGGCGAGGGCGATCAGGACGGGCCGGAGCACATGTATGTAGTGCTCGTCGACGGCGGGCGCACGGGGCTGATCGGCGGCGATTTTCAGGAGATGCTTCGCTGCATTCGCTGCGGCGCGTGCATGAACCATTGTCCGGTGTATCAGAAAGTGGGCGGACACGCGTACGGCTGGGTGTATCCGGGACCCATGGGCTCGGTCCTGACGCCGAGTTACGTCGGTCTCGACAAGGCACTGGATCTGCCGCAGGCCGCCACCCTGTGTGGCGAGTGCAATAGCGTGTGCCCGGTCGGCATTCCTTTGTCCGATCTGCTGCGAAAGCTGCGGGAAAAGCAGGTGGAGCGGCACCTGCGTCCGTGGAAGGAGCGCGCGGGCATGGCCGTGTGGGGCTTTATGGCGCTGCATCCCGGAATGTATGCGCTTGTCACGAAGCTCGCCGTGCGCGTGCTGGAGCGCCTCGGCGGAAGCAATCGGTCGATCGCAAAGTTGCCGCTAGCCGGCGCCGGCTGGACCGACACCCGTGATATGCCTGCGCCCGTGGGCCGCACGTTCAGGGAGTTGTACGCCGCGCAGCGCAGTCATATCGGCTAATTCCGGTGAGCGCGCTTCGCGTCCCGCTGTAACGCGGATAACGGGGCGCAGCCATCGTGGCAGTAGTTACTGAGTCAGCGAGGTGCGCGTTCCCGCAGGCCTGCGTCAACTGCGCGGCAGCGAATCACCGTGCACGGAGGCCCCTGACAAGTACGCTGTACGTGCTTCTTGCACATCGCCGGGGGCGCTCAAACGCCATTTAGTGCTCTGTCATCCCGCTCGACCGGTGACTCGGAACTCCTCCCGGCACCGCTCCGCCGCCGTTGCCATGGCCGCCTCCACCTCCGCCTCCTGCCTGTTGCGTCGGTGCTGGCGGCGGGGGCGCGGCGGCGGGCCGCGGCGCATTCGACCCACTCGGTCCGCGCGGACCGGCGGCCGCCCCTTGCGGCGGCGATCCGCCGCCAGGCTGCCCGTGCCATCCACCGTTGCCGCCGTGATTGCCGTTGTCGCCGTCGTGGTATGGACGTCCCGGATAGCCGCGATATCGCGGTCCCGGCCCGTAGTAGCGCCCGGGGCCGTCGTAATAACCCGGGCCGTAGTAGTTGCTGTATCCCATGTAGACGTTGGTCTGTGGCGGGACAGGCGCGCCGTAGCCGTCGTAACCGTCGTAGGTGCTGTAGCCGTTGCTGTACATCGGAGTGCCGTCCGGATACACGGCGCAGCCGCCCAGAAGGGCGGCAACGGCGACAGCGCCGAGGGGTGCAAAGCGTTTCATTTCAAGTCCGAGCCAAGAGGTTTCATGTCTATGAGACCGCAATTATGACCGTCTGTCTCGCTCGCTTTGTATGCTTTTGTAAGGAGTTAAGTTCCGTGCCAGGCACGACCAGACATGGCGCTGCCGGCAGTCACGTCGCTGCACTGTTCCATTACACGCAACGCTGTATCGCGCAGAGGCGGGTTTTTCTCGATTGCCTCTTTCTATAGGATTCGTGATGGGCATAGTGAGCATTGAACTCGCGAGCCACTTCGGAAGAACGACATCATGAAAAAGACAATAGCGGTGTATTGGCCTCTCGCAATCGTCCTCGCGCTGGCGGGGGTAGCGTATTTGCAAATTTGCGGTGACATGGCTTCGCGTGGTTCACAGGCGCCCCTTGCCGCCGACCGGCTGACCGCGGAACTCGCACGCGCCGTCTCGTACGGCATGATCGACGACACATCCTCGTTGCCGGCCAAGCCGTTGCGCGCCGTGACGGCGTTGCCGCGGCCACAGGCCTCCTGAACTAGCGAGCGACCGGTCGGCCGGATCGAGCGTTAGGCGGCGGGCGAGATTCGGCGGGGCTTTGTATAATCGCCGCACCGTGCGGTAGGCGTCGCGTTTCATCTGCTAAGCCCGCGTGGACGACGTTTTGCGGGCCGGTGCCGTTGCCGCGGAGTTGTACTACTAGTGCGCTGTGAAGCGTCAGAAGAAGCCGCTGATGAAAACTGTGTCTATCTGCTTTGTCTGTCTCGGCAACATCTGTCGTTCGCCCACCGCAGAGGGCGTGATGCGCCGTCTCGTCGAAGAGGCGAAGCTTGGCGAACGCCTCCTGATCGACTCGGCGGGAACAGGCGATTGGCACATCGGCCAGCCACCGGACGAGCGCGCGCAGCACGCGGCGCGTGGCCGGGGCTACGATCTCGCCGCGTTGCGCGGCCGGCAGATCGCCGGGATCGACTTTGATCGCTTCGATCTGCTGATCGCGATGGACGACAAGAACGTGGCCGCGCTGCGCCAGGTCTGCCCGCCGGATCAACGCGACAAGATTCGTCTGCTGATGGAGTTCGTGCCTGAAACCGACGCACGCTGGGGCGGCTCACGCGAGGTTGTCGATCCGTATTTCGGCGGAGCAGAAGGCTTCGAGCAGGTTCTCGATCAATGCGAGGCAGCATGCCGAGGCCTTATCGCGGCGCTGCGTCCCCAATTGATCGGTTAGACCGCGGTCGGCGGTTGGCTAAAGGCGCGCTGACAATTAAGCGAATGACCCAAATTGCGATAGGGATACTTGACTAAATCGCTCATGTATTTATACTTGACAAAACTTGTCGAGAATAGCGGTTCCCCATACATATGAGACTCACCACGAAAGGCCGTTTCGCCGTCACGGCGATGATTGACCTGGCGTTGCGCCAGGAGCAGGGCCCGGTGACGCTTGCGGGTATCAGCCAGCGCCAGCATATCTCCCTGTCATACCTCGAGCAGCTCTTTGGCAAGCTGCGTCGTCATGAAATCGTCGAGTCCGTGCGCGGACCGGGCGGCGGCTATAACCTTGCCCGCCGTGCTGAAGACGTGACCGTGGCCGACATCATCATCGCGGTGGACGAGCCGCTCGACGCCACGCAATGCGGCGGCAAGGGCTCGTGCGAGGGCACGAAACAGCACGACGGTCACTGCATGACCCACGAGCTGTGGTCCACGCTGAACCAGAAAATGGTCGAGTACCTGGATTCGGTCTCCCTGAAAGATCTGGTCGATCAGCAGCGTTCGCGCGAAGGCGCCCCGGCCGTCCTGCGCGACAGGCGCAGCGAGGCGCCGGCGGTCGAGCCGGTCCGCGTGGCGCCGAAAGGGCCCAATTCCG
This sequence comes from Paraburkholderia caledonica NBRC 102488, assembly GCF_000685095.1. Classification (GTDB taxonomy): domain Bacteria; phylum Pseudomonadota; class Gammaproteobacteria; order Burkholderiales; family Burkholderiaceae; genus Paraburkholderia; species Paraburkholderia caledonica. The sequence continues at coordinate 345,926 of NZ_BAYE01000001.1, read as the reverse complement.
TTTTCAACATGGCCGGTTCCTGAGGCGCGGCACGACATCACCGCAGCCCATAGCGAATTCAGAAGCCAGAGCACACGACGTCCCCGGAGCGATAGATGAACAACGACATTCCCCACCTGCCCATTTACATGGACTACAGCGCCACGACCCCGGTCGACCCGCGCGTGGTGGACAAGATGATTCCGTATCTGCGCGAGCAGTTCGGTAACCCCGCATCGCGCAGCCACTCGTATGGCTGGACGGCGGAGCGCGCAGTCGAAGAAGCGCGCGAGAACGTCGCGGCGCTGGTCAACGCAGACCCGCGCGAAATCATCTGGACCTCGGGCGCAACCGAGTCGGACAACCTCGCGATCAAGGGTGCAGCGCACTTCTACAAGAGCAAAGGCAAGCACATCATCACGGTGAAGACCGAGCACAAGGCCGTGCTCGACACCTGCCGCGAACTTGAGCGTGAAGGCTTCGAAGTTACGTATCTGGATGTGAAGGACGACGGTCTGATCGACCTCGAAAAGTTCAAGGCGGCGATTCGCCCGGACACGATTCTCGTGTCGATCATGTCCGTGAACAACGAGATCGGCGTGATTCAGGACATCGAGGCAATCGGCGAGATCACCCGTGAAAAAGGCATCATTTTTCACGTGGACGCGGCGCAAGCCACCGGCAAGATCGAGATCGATCTGCAAAAGCTGAAGGTCGACCTCATGTCGTTCTCGGCGCACAAGACTTATGGCCCGAAGGGCATCGGCGCGTTGTACGTGCGCCGCAAACCGCGTGTGCGTATTGAAGCGCAAATGCACGGCGGCGGTCACGAGCGCGGCATGCGTTCGGGCACGCTGGCAACTCACCAGATCGTCGGCATGGGCGAAGCGTTCCGACTCGCGCGGGAAGAAATCGCAACGGAAAACGAGCGCATTCGCATGCTGCGCGACCGCTTGCTGCGCGGCCTGTCGGAAATCGAAGAAGTGTATGTGAACGGCGACATGGAAAAGCGTGTGCCGCACAACCTGAACATCAGCTTCAATTTCGTCGAAGGCGAATCGCTGATCATGGCGGTGAAGGACGTGGCGGTGTCGTCGGGCTCGGCGTGTACGTCGGCTTCGCTGGAACCGTCGTATGTGCTGCGCGCGCTCGGCCGTAACGACGAACTCGCGCACAGCTCGATCCGCTTCACGGTGGGCCGCTTCACGACCGAGCAGGACGTCGACTACGTGATCAATCTGCTGAAGACGAAAATTTCGAAGCTGCGCGATCTGTCGCCGCTGTGGGAAATGCATCAGGACGGCATCGACATTTCGACCATCCAGTGGGCGGCGCACTGACGCGCCGGCTGGTCGAAATTGATCGCGCTGTTATCCGATTGGCAGATTGAAACGAATTAAGGAGTGTAATCATGGCTTATAGCGACAAGGTTCTGGATCACTACGAAAACCCGCGCAACGTCGGCTCGTTTGCGAAGGACGACGACGCAGTCGGCACCGGCATGGTCGGCGCGCCTGCTTGCGGCGACGTGATGAAGCTGCAGATCCGCGTGGGCGCGGACGGCATCATCGAAGACGCGAAGTTCAAGACGTACGGCTGCGGTTCGGCGATCGCATCGAGTTCGCTCGTCACCGAATGGGTGAAGGGCAAGACGCTCGATCAGGCTATGTCGATCAAGAACACGCAGATCGCGGAAGAACTCGCGTTGCCGCCGGTAAAGATCCACTGCTCGATTCTCGCGGAAGACGCGATCAAGGCTGCGGTCGCCGACTACAAGCAACGTCACGGCGCAGCGGTCGAAGAAAGCGACAAGCAACACGCTTGATGCTTCTGGTTCGGGAACGACCGGGTAACAGGAAGCGGGCGGCGCGACGACACGCGCCGTCAGGCATGAGCGACATTTGATGCAGGCAGGGTAGCGGTGCGTCGGCACGCACCGCGCAATGAGAAACGCTATGGCAATTACGTTGACCCAGAAGGCAGCACAGCACGTCCAGAAGTATTTGACCCGTCGCGGTAAAGGCGTGGGCCTGCGTCTCGGCGTGCGCACCACCGGTTGCTCCGGCTTGGCTTACAAGCTCGAGTATGTGGACGAACTCGCGCCCGAAGACGAGGTGTTCGAGTGCAACGGCGTGAAGATCATTGTCGACCCGAAAAGCCTTGCATATATCGACGGAACCGAACTCGATTTTGCGCGCGAAGGGCTGAACGAAGGCTTCAAGTTCAATAACCCGAATGTGAAAGACGAGTGCGGCTGCGGCGAGTCGTTCCGCGTGTAACTCGAAAACTTCCGCGTGCAGCGGACCAAAGGCGGCGCGGGCCGCCTTTTTAGTTTGCTCCGCGATTTCGCGTGAGGCAGCCCGGTTGAGCCGGCTATGCGCCCGATCTCCGCTCCAATGCACTTTTCTCGACGGAATTTTTTGATCCGATGGTTTCGCTGAACGTCTCGCTGAACGATAGCCACTTCGACCTGTTTGGTCTTCCTGCGCAATTCGCGCTCGATCCGGCTGCGCTCGATCACGCGTATCGCACGGTGCAGGCGCAAGTGCATCCGGACCGCTTCGCGGCGGCCGGCGACGCACAGAAGCGCATCGCGATGCAATGGGCCACGCGCACGAACGAGGCGTATCAAACGCTTCGCGATCCGTTAAAGCGCGCGACCTACCTGTTGCATCTGCGGGGCATCGACGTCGGCGCGCACGACAACACCGCCATGGAGCCGGCGTTTCTGATGCAGCAGATGGAGTGGCGCGAAGGCATTGAAGACGCCGCCGCCGCAAAGAACGTCGACGCGCTCGACGCGTTGCTCACGCAATTGCGCGACGAAGAGCGCATCCGTTTCGAGAAGCTCGGCGCATTGCTCGACAGCGGCGTGAATCAGGCGGCGGGCGAAGCGGTGCGGCAGTTGATGTTTATCGAACGCGTGGCCGCGGAAATCGGCACGCAGATCGAGCGGCTCGAGGACTAGGCGGCTCGTTTGCAGCGTCGCCTCGCAGCGATGCAAAGCGGCATTGGCATTACATCCAGCAACGCAATTTCAGGACGGAGTCTGACGGCTCCGAGAAGATCCAGATGGCCTTACTGCAAATCTCCGAACCCGGCATGGCGCCGGCGCCTCATCAGCGGCGTCTGGCGGTCGGTATCGACCTCGGCACGACCAATTCTCTCGTCGCCGCCGTGCGCAGCGGTGTGCCCGACGTGCTGCCCGACGAAGACGGCCACGTGCTGCTGCCCTCGGTCGTGCGCTACCTGGAAAAGGGCGGCCGCCGCATCGGCCGCGCGGCCAAGGCCGAGGCGGCGACCGATCCGCGGAACACGATCGTCTCCGTCAAGCGTTTCATGGGACGCGGCAAGGCGGAAGTGGAGGGTGCCGAAAACGCGCCCTACGATTTCATCGACGCGCCCGGCATGGTGCAGATCCGTACCGTCGACGGTGTGAAGAGCCCGGTCGAGGTATCGGCGGAGATTCTCGCGACGCTGCGCCAGCGCGCCGAAGACACGCTTGGCGACGAGCTGGTCGGCGCAGTGATCACGGTACCCGCTTACTTCGACGAAGCCCAGCGCCAGGCGACCAAGGACGCCGCGCGTCTGGCGGGCCTGAACGTGCTGCGCCTATTGAATGAGCCGACCGCGGCCGCGATTGCCTACGGCCTCGACAACGGCTCGGAAGGCTTGTACGCCGTCTACGATCTCGGCGGCGGCACCTTCGACCTGTCGATTCTCAAACTCACGAAAGGCGTATTCGAAGTGCTCGCGGCGGGCGGCGACTCGGCGCTCGGCGGCGACGATTTCGACCACGCGCTGTATCGCCATGTACTCGAGCAGGCCGGTATCGCGCCGAAAGCGCTCGCGCCCGAAGACGTGCGGCTGCTGCTCGACAGCGTGCGCACGGCCAAGGAGGCGTTGTCGGACGCGCCTGAGGCAACCCTCGCCGTGGCGCTTTCCAGCGGCACCAGGATCGATCTGACGATCGACGAGGCCACTTTCGAGGCCATCACTCAGGCGCTCGTGCAACGCACGCTCGGCCCGACGAAAAAAGCGTTGCGCGACGCCAAAGTCACGACCAAAGAGATCAAGGGCGTCGTCCTGGTGGGCGGTGCGACGCGCATGCCGGTGATTCGCCGGGCGGTCGAATCGTTCTTCGGCCAGCCGCCGCTCACCAATCTCGATCCCGACCAGGTCGTCGCGCTGGGTGCCGCAATCCAGGCTGACCTGCTCGCCGGCAACCGCGGCGCGGACGGCGACGACTGGCTGTTGCTCGACGTGATTCCGCTGTCGCTCGGCGTCGAGACAATGGGCGGTCTGACCGAGAAGATCATCCCGCGTAATTCGACGATTCCGGTCGCGCGCGCGCAGGATTTCACCACGTTCAAGGACGGCCAGACGGCAATGGCGATCCACGTCGTGCAAGGCGAGCGCGAGCTCGTCAGCGACTGCCGCTCGCTCGCGCGTTTCGAGCTGCGCGGCATTCCGCCGATGGCGGCCGGCGCGGCGCGCATCCGCGTGACCTATCAGGTGGACGCGGACGGCCTGTTGTCCGTGTTTGCACGCGAACTGGGCTCGGGCGTGGAGGCGTCGGTGGTCGTGAAGCCGTCCTATGGTCTTGCCGACAACGACATCGCCAGAATGCTCGAAGACAGCTTTTCCACCGCTGAAGTCGACATGCGCGCCCGCGCGCTGCGTGAGGCGCAGGTCGAAGCGCGGCGTCTCGTCGAAGCGACCGACGCGGCGCTCGCCGCCGACGCCGAACTGCTCGACGACAGCGAGCGAGCGGAACTCGACGCGCTGCTGACCGGCTTGCGCAATGTCGCCGGGAGCGACGACGTGGACGCGATCGAAGCAGCGACCAAAAAACTCGCCGAGGGCACCGATGAATTCGCTGCCCGCCGCATGAACAAGGGCATTCGTCGCGCGCTGGCCGGCCGCAAGCTCGACGAGATCTGAAGCTCGCGCCGGTTGCTTTGAAAGCGCCGGCAACCGTCGGCAAGCGGCGGTAAGAGTCGGCAAGCGGCGTCGCCGCAAGAACTGAAGCGCGTCGCGCGGACTTAAAAACTTCGCGTGTCGCCAGTAAAATGGCGCGGACCTGGTTGAGGCCGCGCCTCGGACCCAAACGGAAAATGTATGCCTCAAATCGTTGTGCTGCCTCACGTCGAACTGTGCCCGGAAGGCGCGGTGATCGAAGCCGTGCCCGGCAAGAGCATTTGCGACAACCTGCTCGATAACGGAATCGAAATCGAGCATGCCTGCGAGAAGTCTTGCGCGTGCACGACCTGTCACGTGATCGTGCGTGAGGGTTTCGCCGCCTTGACGCCGTCCGAGGAAGACGAGGACGATCTGTTGGACAAGGCGTGGGGGCTCGAGCCGGCTTCGCGTCTGTCGTGCCAGGCGATTGTGCCGGCCGAGCAGGACCTGGTCGTCGAAATCCCGCGTTACTCGATCAATCACGCGAAGGAAAATCACTAACAGGAGGACGCAGCCATGAAGTGGACCGATACGCAAGACATCGCGATGGCCCTGACCGACAAGCATCAGGACGTCGATCCGCAGCAAGTGCGCTTCACCGACCTGCACCGCTGGGTCACCGAACTGGAAGGATTCGACGACGATCCTAACCGGTCGAACGAAAAGATCCTCGAAGCGATCCAGGCTGCATGGATTGAAGACGCGGATTACTGAGTTTGCGAAGCGGCTTGCGCTGATGCGGCTGCGGTAAAGACAAAGGCGATTCCACTGGAATCGCCTTTTTTATGCACGCCAGATCAGATGCGCAGCGTCAGTCCGCCACGAGCGTGCCGTTCTGCACGCGAACGCGCTGTCCTTGCTGGAACGGCGGCGCTTCGTGATACGTGAAGTAGCGCGTCTTGCCGTTTTCCATTCGCACCCGCACCGAATAGGACGTCGTGCTGCGGATATGTTTTTCGACTGAATTGCCTGCAAGGCCGCCGCCGAGGGCGCCGAGCAGTGTCATTGCGGTGCGCCCGTTGCCACTGCCGAACTGATTGCCGACCACGCCGCCCGCCACCGCGCCGCCGACCGCACCAATGCCGGTTCCATGACCTTCCTGACGCGCTTCGGAAATTGCTACGACCGTGCCGCAACTCGCGCAATAGGCCGGTTGCGTCGGCTGCTGCTGAGCATATTGCGGCGCGGGCTGTGCCTGTTGCTGTTGCGCGTACTGTTGCTGCGCGGGAGCAGGTGCCGGCGCGCGCTGCGGCTGCGGTACGGGTTGCTGCGGCGCGGCCTGCTGCGCGATCTGACCGGAACTCTGCTGCGCCGACGGGTTGGCCGGTGCCGCCGAATCGACCACAGCTGGCTGGCCGCTTTGTGGCAGCACTTGCGCCGCTTGCGTCTGGCTGGTGGGCTCGCCGGTGCTGGACGCCTTGGGGAACATGCCCGTCATCGCTGCTGTCGCCACGAGGCTCGCAATAATCACAGCGCCCGCAGCGGTCGCGATGAGCGGATGGAGCCGCCGCTGGGACGTCGGCGGTGCTGGGTTCTGCGCCACTGGTGTCGCAGGTTGCGTGTTGGGTCTTTCCATTTTCGCCTCCGTCTTTGGCAGAGTGACTTGTAATGAGACCAAGTCTCCGCGAAATCGATCCACCTGACGTTTCCAATTGTAACGATTTGACGAAAATCGCGCTTTCGTCTACGTACCCCCAAGGGCGCTTTTACCAATGGTTACACGCCCGAAGGCCTCAGCCAGTGCCTTGCGCCTCCGCACAAAACAAAACGCCCGGCATCGGAGCCGGGCGTTTTCAAAGCAAATCGCGCAGTGCTTAGTCTTCGCGACGCAGATGCGGGAACAGAATCACGTCGCGGATGCTCGGGCTGTCGGTGAGCATCATGACCAGACGGTCAATGCCGATACCGCAGCCACCTGCTGGCGGCATGCCATATTCGAGCGCGCGGATATAGTCGGCGTCGTAGAACATGGCTTCTTCGTCGCCGGCGTCTTTCTGGTCGACCTGCTTCTTGAAGCGCGCCGCCTGATCTTCCGGATCGTTCAACTCCGAAAAGCCATTGGCGATTTCGCGACCGGTAATGAACAGCTCGAAACGCTCGGTGATGCCTTCCACCTTGTCCGATGCGCGCGCGAGCGGCGACACCTCGATCGGATAGTCGATGATGTACGTCGGCTCCCACAGTTGCGACTCGGCGGTCTCTTCGAACAGCGCGAGTTGCAGCGAGCCCACGCCCGCATTCAGGAACTGCGGCTGCGACGCGTCCACGCCGAACTTCTTCAGTTCCGTGCGAAGGAACGCGCTGTCGGCTAGCTGCTCGTTCGTGTATTGCGGTGCGTACTTCTGGATAGCCTGAGTGATCGTCAAACGATGGAACGGCTTCGCCAGATCGAGTTCGCGCCCTTGATACGTGATCGTCGCCGTGCCCAATGCGTCGATCGCGGCCTGGCGGATCAACTGCTCGGTGAAATCCATCACCCACTTGTAATCGGTGTACGCCGCGTAGAACTCGATCATCGTAAATTCCGGGTTGTGGCGCACGGAGACGCCCTCATTGCGGAAGTTACGGTTGATCTCGAACACGCGCTCGAAGCCGCCCACCACCAGCCGCTTCAGATACAGCTCAGGCGCGATGCGCAGGAACATCTGCATGTCGAGCGCGTTGTGGTGCGTGGTGAACGGCTTGGCCGCCGCACCGCCGGGAATGGGGTGCAGCATTGGCGTTTCGACTTCCATGAAGTCGGCGTCGGCCATGAATTTGCGGATAGACGAGATCGCCTTCGTACGCGCGACGAACGTCTTGCGCGTTTCCGGCGTGACGATCAGATCGACGTAGCGCTGGCGATACTTCATCTCCTGGTCCGACAAGCCGTGGAACTTGTCCGGCAGCGGACGCAGCGACTTCGACAGCAGGCGCAGTTCCGTACAGCGCACGGAAAGCTCGCCCTTGTTCGTGCGAAACAGCACGCCGCGCGCCGCGACGATGTCGCCCATGTCCCACTTCTTGAAGGCGTCGTACGTTTGCTGACCGACGTCGGCCGGCGTGATGAAGAACTGGATCTGCCCCGAGCCGTCGCGCACGGTCGCAAAGCTTGCCTTGCCCATCACACGCTTGAGCATCATGCGGCCGGCAATCGCGACTTCGAGCGGGTTTGCCTCGAGCGCTTCCTTGTCGGTGTGCTCGAACTGCGATTGCAGATCTTCCGCATGATGCGTGGGACGGAAATCGTTCGGATAGGCGACACCTTGCTCACGCACCTCGCGCAGCTTTTCACGGCGCTCGGCGATGATCTTGTTGTCGTCCATCTCGGGCACGACGCTCGGCTGCGCCGCATCAGGCTGGGCCGCATCAGGCTGGGCCGCGTTAGGCTGGATCGGTTCGTTCATGATGGTTTGGTATTCGTGGTCCACAATCGGTGGTCCGCAATCGGTGGCCGGCTTGCGGACAGCCAGTTGGTGACAGACCTCAGGCGGTAAAAAGATACGGCGCGGCGTTGCATGCCGCGCCGGTCGTACTCAGACGCCCTGTTTCAGGCTCGCGCTGATGAACGGATCGAGATCGCCGTCGAGCACGCTCTTCGTATTGCTGATTTCGACGTTGGTGCGAAGGTCCTTGATACGGCTGTTGTCCAGCACGTATGAGCGGATCTGGTGACCCCAACCCACGTCCGTCTTGCCCGCTTCGAGCTTGTCCTGCTCGGCCTGACGCTTACGGATTTCCGCTTCGTACAGACGCGATTTCAGCATGGCCATCGCTTCAGCGCGGTTGCGGTGCTGCGAGCGATCGTTCTGGCACTGCACGACGATGCCCGACGGCATGTGCGTGATACGCACCGCGGAGTCGGTCTTGTTGATGTGCTGACCGCCCGCACCGGACGCGCGGTACGTGTCGATCCGCAGATCGGCCGGGTTGATGTCCACCTCGATCGAATCGTCGACTTCCGGATACACGAACACCGAAGAAAACGACGTATGACGTCCGCCCGACGAGTCGAACGGCGACTTGCGCACGAGGCGGTGCACACCGGTTTCGGTGCGCAGAAAGCCGTAAGCATATTCGCCTTCGATCTTGATCGTGGCGTTCTTGATGCCTGCGACATCGCCGTCGGTCTGCTCCAGTACTTCGGTCTTGAAGCCCTTGCGTTCGCAGTAGCGCAGGTACTGACGCAGCAGCATGGACGCCCAGTCGCACGCCTCGGTGCCGCCCGCGCCGGCCTGGATATCCAGGAACGCGTTGTTCGGGTCGGCCGGATTCGCGAACATGCGGCGAAATTCCATGTCGGCGACGCGCTGTTCGAGCGCTTGTGCGTCCGTTTCGCAGGCGATCAACGTTTCGTCGTCGCCTTCTTCACGCGCCATGTCGAACAGGTCTTGCGCGTCGCGCAAGTCGTTGTCGAGCGACGTGAGTTTGCCGACGGTGTCGTCGAGCAGTTTCTTCTCCCGGCCGAGTGCCTGGGCGTGTTTCGAGTCGTTCCAGACGTCCGGGTCTTCGAGTTCCCGGTTGACTTCGATTAGACGCAGTGCTTTGTCGTCGTAGTCAAAGATACCCCCGTAGGTCGGCCGCGCGCGTGCGCAGGTCCGCCAGAGAGGCTTCGATCGCGTTGAGACGTTCCGCTTCCATGTCGATCTTTTATAGCTTCGTAAAAAGGGGAAATTATAGCCGATCGGCGCCGCGCGCCGGAGTCGATCGAGCGAGCCGGCGCGGGTTTGGGATTGATTTTGCGGAGATTTTCGGCGCCGCGGCAGGTTCGCGCAGCGGCGCCGATGAAGCCGGTAAAGCCGGTGGAGTCGCTCTAGCTCGCCGCGTGCTCGACGATCAGCTGCACGCGCGAGACGCCGTTCCACGTGTCGCTCGCAAGCCGGTACGCGACCGTCGTGCGTGCGGGCAGCGTGTCGGTGTGATTGAACCAGATTGCGTTGAAGCGCTGGCGGCCGCGCATCAGTTGCAGCTTCAGGTGCTTGTCCTTCACGAGCGCCTGCGACGCGACGTCGAATTCGCCAGAAAACACCGGCGCCGGGAAACCTTGGCCCCAGACAGCGGCGTCGAGCATTTCGACGAACTGCGGCGTGAAGTATGCGTCTTCCAGTTCGCCGTCGGTTTCGACGGTGCGCGAGAGCGCTTCTTCGGTGAGCCACTCGCGGCCGACCGCTTCGAACGCGGCCGTGAAGCGCGGCACGTCGGCGGCGGCGAGCGTCAGGCCCGCCGCCATCGCGTGGCCGCCGAATTTGACGATCATGCCGGGCTCGCGCTTCGAAATCAGATCGAGCGCGTCGCGCAGATGGAAGCCCGCGATCGAGCGACCCGAGCCTTTGACGAGCTGGCCGCTGTCGTCGGCGAGCGCGAACGTAAACGAAGGCCGGTGAAACTTCTCTTTCAGCCGTCCGGCCACGATGCCGATCACGCCCTGGTGCCAGGCCGGATTGAACAGCGTGATGGTGGCCGCGCCGTCGGGGTCGATCGACGAGAGGTCGTCGAGCGCCTGTTGCTGCATGCCCGCTTCGATTTCGCGGCGCTCGCGGTTCATTGCATCGAGTTGTTGCGCGAGGTCCCACGCGCGGCCGACGTCGTCGGTCGTCAGGCATTCGATGCCGAGCGACATATCCGACAGCCGTCCCGCCGCATTCAGCCGCGGACCGAGCGCGAAGCCGAGGTCGAAGCCCGACGCACTGCGGGCGTCGCGCGCGGCGGCGCGAAAGAGGGCGGCGATGCCAGGCTGCATCTTGCCCTTGCGGATGCGTTGCAAACCTTGCGCGACCAGCACGCGGTTGTTGCCGTCGAGTTTCACGACGTCCGCGACGGTGCCGAGCGCGACCAGATCCAGCAGGCCATCCAGGCGCGGCTCCGGGAAGTCGTCGCCGAACGCGCCGCGGCGGCGCAATTCGGCGCGCAACGCGAGCAGCACGTAAAACATCACGCCGACGCCCGCGATGCACTTGCTGGGAAACTCGCAGCCCGGCTGGTTCGGATTGACGATCGCGCGGGCAGCGGGTAACTGGTCGCCGGGCAGGTGGTGATCTGTCACGAGCACGTCGATGCCAAGAGCGTTGGCCGCCTCGACGCCGTCCACGCTTGCAATGCCGTTGTCGACCGTAAGCAGAAGGTCCGGCTTGCCCGATGCGTTGCGCGCCGCCAGCGCGACGATTTCGGGCGTGAGGCCATAGCCGTATTCGAAGCGGTTTGGCACCAGATAGTCGATCTGGGCGCCGAACATGCGCAGCCCGCGCACCGCGACCGCGCAGGCGGTGGCGCCGTCGCAATCGTAGTCGGCCACGACCAGCATGCGGCGCTTTTGCCCGATCGCGTCGGCGAGCAGCACAGCGGCGTCTTCGCAGCCTTTCAGCGCGGCGGGCGGCACGAGGCGCGCAAGTCCGGTTTCGATTTCATCCGGCAGGCACACACCGCGCGCCGCATACAGACGCGCGAGCACTGGATGCAGGCCGTGGCGCACGAGAATTTCAGCGTCGACGGGAGAACAGGCGCGCGTAACGATTCGGGTCATTCTGAAAGGCCGTCCGTAGGGTCGGTCATGCAATCGATCATTCGATGAAAAGCGAGGCGAGCAGGCGCCGTCGCCAGAACTTGCGCAGATCGCCGCGCGTGATGCTGAGCGTGACGGACCCTGTGTCGCCGCACAGGGTCAGGCCGAGTTCGGCGAGCGCCCCCGACTGCAATGCTTCGAGCGCCGGTTCGAACCAGTCGCCCTGGAGCGCCGCGAAGGCCGCGTTCCAGCGTGCCCAGTCCTGTTCGATATACGGCGCCGAGAACGGGTCGAGCTCCACAAGGGTGGTGTTTCGCGCGTGTGCTGCGGTGTGCACATCCTTGGCCGCGCTCGAACGGGTTGCCTGGTCGCCTGCATTGGTGCCGCCGCGGTCCTCCAGCGACGACAGCGCCGCGAACGAAGCGGACGGTGCGCCAACTGGCACGCCGGCTGTGAGTGCGAGGCCGCGCGTCGCTGCGGCGTCTGAAAAGACGCGTGAGAACGGGCTGCGCACAGGCCGCGCCGCACCTTGCGCGTGAAACCAGATCGAATTGACGGCGGGCAGGCCCCGCGCCTCGCGGGCTTCGTTCACGGGGTGCTCGAACCAGGCCATTTGCACTTCGTTCTGCAGCTTCATCCACGCCCGCGAACGCTCGCCGGAATGCGCTTCGTGCGGCAACCAGATTTCGATGTTACGGCCGCTCGCGCGCAACGGCGATGCACCGGCCAGCGTGCCGAAGTCGTCGCCCGACAGGTACCAGCGCGCGGGCTTCGGCGCCTCGATGCGCACGCCGAGTTCCTGGATCAGAGGCCGGGCCACCTCAAGCAGCGCGCTCGCTTCGTCATCGGACAAATCGAGCGACGCCGGGTCGATCAGCACCAGATGGTCATGCGCGATGCGCACGTGCACCGGCTGCACGCAGGCCCACGTCGCATCGCCCGGTTCGCCGCCGTCGGCGCGCAGCATGTAGGGCGCGAGCGGGGCTTCGTCGGCGGCTGCCGCGCCGCTTGCGCCACCGCCGCTCGGCGTGCCTGTCGCGCCCGCCACGCCCGTCGAGGCGGTCGAGGCGCTGGATAGCGCGCCGAACTGACGCGCGATCCACCGTTCATGCGGCAGCGTGCGCTGGAAATCCTCGCCGATCACACGCTCGACGAGCGTCGCGCGCGCGACCAGCCGGTCGAGTGCAGGGCTGCGGATGTCGTGTAGGGCGGTGGACGCGTCGGCTGCGGCGGGCAGCGCGAAAGGAAGCAGAAGATGGAGGCGGTCGGCGTGCATGATGCTGCGCATTGTAGGGCAAAGCGCGCTGCGGTTTCGATAGGCGCGGCCGGGTTGGCGCGGGTCGGCGCGGTTCGGCAATGGGTCGCCGTCGCGTCGGCAGTTGGGTCGAGCTATCCGCGCAGCGCTCCCGCAGAGGTCTATATAGCGGCCCCGCCAGCCGCTCCACCGGCAGTCCCTTTATGCGGCGGCGCGGCATTGTATGGCAAACTTCGCGCTTGGTTGACGGTGGCGGCATCGTCAATCCGGGGCGGGTTTGCGCCGCGACGTCGGACAGGAACCATCCGGATTGCCGCGACACCAATGATCAGGACACTCGGGTCGGACTCGCGACGCGAAGGCAGATGCATCAGCGGGCTTATCCTCGGACGCATCGCCAGACGCATCGCCGGACGTAAGACACCGCACACAGCCCGGGTAGCCGAAGAACGCAGAAAAGGACTCGCTTGAAATTTCCCTACGAATGGCAGATCGGCTGGCGCTACACCCGCGCCGGCAAACGCACGACCGGCAACGGCTTTATCTCCTTCATCGCACTGGTTTCGATGTCGGGCATCGCGCTTGGCGTCGCCGCGCTGATCGTGGTCTTGTCGGTCATGAACGGCTTTCAGAAAGAAGTGCGCGACCGCATGCTGTCGGTGCTTGCGCACGTCGAAATCTTTTCGCCGACCGGCTCGATGCCTAACTGGCAACTCACGGCCGACGAAGCGCGCCGGAACAAGGAAGTGATCGGCGCCGCGCCTTATGTGGAAGCGCAGGCGTTGCTCACGCGCCAGGACGCAGTTAGCGGCGTGGCGTTGCGCGGCGTCGAGCCGACGCTCGAGCCGCAGGTATCCGACATCGGCAAGGAGATGAAAGGCGGCAAGCTCACCGATCTCGTGCCCGGCGACTTCGGCATCGTGCTGGGCGCGGACCTCGCGACCAATCTCGGCGTGACCGTCAACGACAAGATCACGCTGGTCGCGCCCGAAGGCACCATTACGCCGGCCGGCATGCTTCCGCGTCTGAAGCAGTTCACTGTGGTGGGCATCTTCGAGTCGGGGCATTACGAGTACGACAGCACGCTCGCGCTCATCAATATCAAGGACGCTCAGGCGCTGTTCCGCCTACCCGCGCCGACCGGCGTGCGGTTGCGTCTCGCCGACATGCAGCGCGCGCCGGAAGTCGCGCATCAACTTGCCCGCAGCCTCTCCGGCGACCTGTATATCCGCGACTGGACGCAGCAGAACAAGACCTGGTTCTCAGCGGTGCAGATCGAAAAACGCATGATGTTCATCATCCTCACGCTGATCATTGCGGTCGCGGCGTTCAATCTCGTGTCGTCGCTCGTGATGACTGTGACCAACAAGCAGGCCGACATCGCGATTCTGCGCACGCTCGGCGCGCAGCCAGGTTCGATCATGAAGATTTTCGTCGTGCAGGGCGTGACGATCGGCTTTATCGGCACGGCAACCGGCGTTGCGCTGGGCTGCCTGATCGCGTGGAGCATTCCATGGCTCGTGCCGATGATCGAGCATATGATCGGCGTGCAGTTCCTGCCGCCGTCGGTGTATTTCATCAGCGAACTGCCGTCCGAACTGATTCCCGCGGACGTCGCGCGAATCGGCATCATCGCGTTCGTGATGTCGGCGGTGGCGACGCTTTACCCGAGCTGGCGCGGTGCCAAAGTTCGTCCCGCGGAGGCGCTGCGCTATGAATGACCGTTCCGCAACTCTACCCATGGCCGCGCAGGAACTGACGCCGCATCCGTACGTGCTGGAAGCAACCGGCATTTCGAAGTCGTTCGTGCAGGGCGGTCTGAACGTGCAGGTGCTCAACAACACCGAACTGAACGTGCGGCGCGGCGAGAAGCTTGCGATTGTCGGCGCGTCCGGTTCAGGCAAGAGCACGCTGCTGCATGTGCTCGGCGGCCTTGACGATCCGAGTGCGGGCCACGTCTCGGTGATGGGCAAGCCGTTCACGAAGCTCTCCGAACGCGAACGCAACGACTTGCGCAATCGCGCACTCGGTTTCGTGTACCAGTTTCATCATCTGCTACCCGAGTTTTCCGCACTCGATAACGTCGCCATGCCGTTGCGGATTCGCCGCATGACGACCGAGGCGTCGCGCCGCGAAGCGCTCGCGGTGCTGGAGCGCGTCGGCATGGCGCATCGCGCGAAACATCGGCCGGGCGAGCTGTCGGGCGGCGAGCGTCAGCGTGTGGCAATTGCGCGGGCGCTGGTCACGAGGCCGGCGTGCGTGCTCGCCGACGAGCCAACCGGTAATCTGGACGGCGGCACTGCGGACACGGTCTTCAATCTGATGCTCGAACTGTCCCGAACGCTCGAAACGAGCTTCGTGATCGTCACGCACGACCCCGAACTGGCCGGGCGGTGCGACCGCATCATGCGGCTGCGCGACGGGATTTTGCATGAGGAGCCGCCGGTTCCGGTGTAAGCGTGGCGAGGCGGCATAGAGCTGGAGTGGCTCGACGTGCCGGCCGCTTGATCTGCTTAATCTGCTCAATCCACTTGTCAGCGAGGCAACCCATGTGGATCGATACGCACTGCCATCTCGACGCCTCCGAATTCGACGCCGACCGCGAGCACGTCGCTGCGGCGGCGAAGAGTGCGGGCGTGGGGCGTATCGTCATTCCGGCCATCGGCCGGCAGAACTTCGCGGCCGTGCGCGAGTTGGCGCACCGCTTCGAAGGTGGCGCATATGCACTCGGCATTCATCCGCTCTTTACGCCATCCGCGCAGGAACACGACCTTGAACTGCTGCGCGCGGAAATCGAGGCGAGCCTCGACGATCCGCGCTTCATCGGCATCGGCGAGATCGGTCTGGATTATTTCGTCGACGGCCTCGACGACACCCGGCAGCAATTCTTCTACAACGGTCAACTACAGATCGCGCGCGAATTCGATCTGCCGGTGATCTGCCATGTGCGTAAATCGCAGGATCAGGTGATCAAAGGCTTGCGTCGGCATCAGATCCACCGCGGCATCGCGCATGCATTCAACGGCAGCTTCCAGCAGGCGCAGGCGTATATCGACCAGGGTATGCATCTGGGCTTCGGCGGCAATCTGACGTTCGAGCGCGCGCGGCAGATTCGCCGCCTTGCCGAGCAGTTGCCGTTCGACGCGCTCGTGGTCGAGACCGACGCGCCGGACATCGCGCCTTCGTGGATTTACAAGCAGCGTAACTCGCCCGAACAGATTCCGGCCATCGGCGCGGGACTCGCGCAGTTGCGTGGCATGGCGGTGGACGAAGCCGCCCTAGGCACAACGGCTAACGCGCTCGCCGCGCTGCCGCGGCTCTCGCTTTCCTCTGCATAATTTGTCTGGTTGATTCTCGAGTGGTTTGCGCCGGGCGAGACACACGTCCGGCGGCATGCTTGCGCGTTGCGCCGTGCGTTGCGTCTTCTCGTCCCGCGTACAGCCGGTGGCGGGCGGAGGGCGCATGCGCGCATGGTGGTGTGGATTTGGGTTGGGCATCGTCTGGCTTCAGCGGCAGGCGGCATTGCCCGGTTGGGGCGGCTGGTGCGCGCTGGTGTCGTTCGGCTGCGCGGCGGCGGCTGCCGCAGTGTGGGCCTTGCGTGGGCGTTCGCACATCGCGGATCGCGAGCAGAGGGAGCTTTCCAGTTGGCTGCTTCGACGTGTGCGCTCATTCGCCGGTTGGGGCGCGCTGTCATGCGCGGCATGGTGCGTCGGCTTCGGTTACGCGGCGTGGCGTGCGGAAGCACGGCTTGCGGCGAGCCTGCCGGTTGCGTGGGAAGGCCGCGACATCGAGCTGACCGGCAACATCAAAGGATTGCCCGCGCGCGACGATAAAGGCGTTCGCTTTCTTTTCGACGTGGAGTCGGTGGACGCGCTTGCCGTTGAGTCGGCACCGGGCGAACCGGTCAGGTTTCCGCGCGTCGTCCAACTGTCCTGGATCGTCGACGAAGCGCCACCGCCGCCGCTTGAGCCTGGTGAACGCTGGCGTCTGCGTGTGCGTCTGAAACGGCCGCATGGCAATGCGAACTTCGGCGTGCGTGACGCCGAAGCCGGGTTGCTTGCGCGGAACGTGCGGGCCACCGGGTACGTGAGCGCGGCAACGCAGGCCGTGCGGTTGCGCCCGGATGCGCGCGGCGTCGGCGTGACGGTGGACCGCTGGCGCGCGGCGCTGCGTGCGCGCATCGACGCGGTGCTGGCGGACTCGCCTCATCGCGGCATCGTCGTCGCGCTGGCAATCGGCGCGCAGGACGAAGTGAGCGCCGCCGACTGGCAGTTGATGCGCGCCACGGGCACCAGTCATCTGGTGGCGATCTCGGGGTTGCATATCGGCTTTGCCGCTGGCCTCGCGGCATGGGTTTGCGGCGCCTGCTGGCGGCGCTCGGGATTGATCGGCCGCAACTGGCCGCTGCACGTTCCCGCGCAATTCGTCGCGGTGACTGGCGGCGCGCTCTTTGCCGCGTTGCATGCTGCGTTGGCCGGCTTCAACGTGCCCGTGCAGCGCGCGCTGTGGATGGCCGGCGTCGTGGCGCTCGCGTCTCTCAGCGGGCGCAATGTACCGCGCTCGGCCGTGCTCGCGTCTGCGCTCGGGCTCGTGTTGCTGATCGATCCGTGGGCGGTTGTCTCGGCGGGATTCTGGTTGTCGTTCTGCGCGGTGGCGGCGATTCTCTTCGCCACGTCGGGGCGGCCTCGCGTGGACAATCACGAACAGCGCACGCGCGAGACGGACGAACAGGGCGGCGCGCCCAGCCGATTGTCGCGCCTGCGTGCTGCTGCCGCGCGCCGGATTCGCGCTTTCGGTGAACGGCTGCGCGGCGCCGCGCAGGTTCAGCTTGCTGTCACCGTCGCGCTCGCGCCGTTGACGGTCTACTGGTTTGCTCAGATTCCGTTGATCGGGCCGCTCGCGAACTCGTTTGCGATTCCGTGGGTAAGCCTGCTCGTCACGCCTTCGGTGCTGGCAGGTGTCGTGTTGCCCGCTCCGCTCGATGCCTACGCGTTGCGTACGGCGCACGCGCTGCTCGACGTGATGATCGCCGGATTGCAATGGCTTTCCGGACCCAGGTGGGCGCTATGGTGGCTGCCGCAGCCGGACGGATGGACGCTCGCTGCCGCCGCGGCCGGCGTGCTGTGGTGCCTCGCACCGCGCGGCTGGCCGCTGCGGTGGGCGGCGCCGCTCGCGTGGTTGCCGCTGCTTGCGCCGGCGCCGTCCGGGCCGCCCCACGGCAGCTTCCGGCTGACCGCGCTGGACGTTGGGCAGGGCACTTCGGTGCTGGTCGAGACGGCGCACCACGTGCTGCTGTTCGACACGGGGCCGGGCCCGGAGTCGACATACGCCGGTGAGCGAGTCGTCGTGCCGTATCTTCAGGCGCACGGGGTCAACGTCCTCGACACGCTGATTGTTAGCCACGCGGATTCGGACCACTCGGGAGGCGCGCCGGCCGTGCTGGATGCGATCGAGGTCCGCCAGATGGTCGCCGCTCTCGCACCGGCCAATGCGCTATGGGCGAATGCGAGGCAACGGGGCGCGCAGACGCTGCCCTGTGCAGCGGGACAGCGCTGGCGATGGGACGGCGTCGAATTTTCGATGCTCTGGCCCGACGCCGGGCCGCTACAGGGCAAGCCGAACGCGCATTGCTGTGTGCTGCGCGTGAGCACGTTGCCGGGTGCAGTTGTGAACCCGGGAGAGGGAAGGCGACAAGCTTCGCCATTGAAGGGCGCGGCGAGTGGCGTGGAGGACGGCGGAGCGGCCAGCGCGGAGGAGCATGCGTCGGACAGCAGATTGGATCGTGCGCTGAAGAGCAGAGCGGAAAGCGCGGCAGATCGCCGGTCGGCCGACGCGCCCGACGAGCACGCGCAACGCACGAGCCTTGCTGCGCTGCTGACCGCCGACATCGAGGCCCCAGCCGAACGCGTGCTGTTGTCGCGCGATCGCGAGATGCTGCGTGCTCAGGTGCTGGTGGTCCCACATCATGGCAGCAAGACGTCGTCGACTGAACCGTTCCTCGATTCTATCGACCCGCTCGTCGCGCTATTTCAGGTAGGCTATCGCAACCGGTTTCATCATCCCAGTGCGGGCGTGCTGGCGCGCTATTCGGCGCGGCATATCGAACTTGGACGCAGCGATGCGGATGGCGCAGTGCGCGTCCTGGTCGACCCGGATTTCGCCACGCGGCGAGGTGCGCATGCAAGCGATACCGCGCTGACCATCGAGCGTTATCGCGACACCCGTCGGCGTTACTGGATGGATCGCTGAACCGATCGCCGGTTGACGCTACGCAAATGGAAAGAGCCACAAAGGAAGCGCTGCAGGCAACTCGGAGAGCGCCGTAGAAGAGAGGCAATGAGCGGGCGGCAAAGCGAAGCCGCTCAACGGCAATCGTACTCAAGCTTCACAGCGGAGCACCGCCACAGCGCCACACCGCACCGCTACAGCCACACCGCAACATTCAGCATCGCGAGACACCGCCAGGCTTCACCCGCCGCGAATAAACAGAACGGAGATAGCCGCAGTTGAAAAACATCATTCACTTCTCGCACGCGAACGGGTTTCCAGCGTCGACATACCGGACGATTTTTGCGGAACTCGCCGACGACTACGAAGTGCGTCACATCGAACGCATCGGGCACGATCCGCGCTATCCGGTGACTCAGGACTGGCCGCATCTCGTCGAGCAGTTGCTCGACGACATCGGGCGGACCTACGAGCAGCCGGTGTGGCTCGTCGGACATTCGCTCGGGGGCTATGTATCGCTGATGGCGGCGCTGAAGAAACCGCAGTGGGTGAGGGGCGTCGTGATGCTCGATTCTCCCGTGGTCGCAGGCTGGCGCAGCAGCATTTTGCGCGTGTCGCAATGGACCGGGCTCGACGAGCGGCTGTCGCCCGCAGCGGCCACGCGCAAGCGCCGCACGCACTGGGCAAGTCGCGAAGAGGCATGGCGCCATTTCCATTCGAAGCCCGCGTTCGCGCGCTGGGACGAGCGCATGCTGTCCGACTACATCGAGTTCGGCATTCCGCAGGTTTCGCACGACGGCTCGCGCAGCCTCGCGTTCGATCGCCGCATCGAATATCAGATCTACCGGACTTTGCCGCATACGCTCGGCGCGCGACTCGCGCGCGGCGCACCGGTGCCGGTCGGATTCATCGCCGGCACCCGGTCGCGAGAAATCCGTCAGGTCGGCTTGCGCGCCACGCGCCGTGCTACCGGCGGCCATGTGGAATGGATCGAGGGCAGCCACCTCTTTCCGATGGAAAAGCCGATCGAAACCGCGCGTGCCGTGCAGCGGATGTTGCGCGAACTGGTGCAGCGCGGCTGACGCTGCGCGCGCCGGTCACCGGTGGTTTGCGCGGCGCGCATGCGTGCCCGGGCCGCTCGCATTTTGCTGGGTTGAGACCCTGCTTTACGGTATAATCCGTTTTTCCCGCGAGCATCCAGCGATGACCAAATATGTTTTCGTCACCGGCGGCGTAGTATCTTCCCTCGGCAAGGGTATTGCCGCCGCTTCCCTCGCCGCGATCCTCGAATCGCGCGGTCTTAAAGTCACCCTTCTCAAGCTCGATCCCTACATCAACGTCGACCCCGGCACGATGAGTCCGTTCCAACACGGTGAAGTGTTCGTGACGGAAGACGGGGCGGAGACCGACCTCGATCTCGGCCACTACGAGCGCTTCATCAGCACGAAGATGCGCAAGGCCAATAACTTTACCACCGGCCAGATCTACGAATCGGTGATCCGCAAGGAACGCCGCGGCGATTATCTCGGCAAGACGGTGCAGGTTATTCCGCACATCACGAATGAAATCCAGGCGTTTATCGAGCGTGGCGCGGCGTCGGCCACCTGCGGCGAGCCGGACGTCGCTATCGTCGAAGTGGGCGGCACGGTGGGCGACATCGAATCGCTGCCGTTCCTCGAAGCCGCGCGTCAAATGAGCCTGCGCATGGGCCGCAACAGCGCGTGCTTCGTGCATCTCACGCTGGTGCCCTGGGTCGCCACGGCCGGCGAACTGAAAACCAAGCCCACGCAGCACAGCGTGCAAAAGCTGCGCGAAATCGGTATTTCTCCGCACGTGCTGCTGTGCCGCGCCGACCGCCGCATTCCGGACGACGAGCGCGCGAAAATTTCCATGTTCTCCAACGTACCGGAAGACGCCGTCATCTCGGTGTGGGACGCGGACAGCATCTACAAGATTCCGCAGATGCTGCACGACCAGGGTCTCGACGCGATCATCTGCGAAGAGTTGAAGCTCACGCCGAAGCCCGCCGATCTGTCCATGTGGGCGGACCTCGTCGAGAAGCTGCAGAACCCGGAACACGAGGTCACCATCGGCATGGTCGGCAAATATGTCGATCTGACCGAGTCGTACAAGTCGCTGATCGAAGCACTGCGCCACGCGTCCATGCATACGTCAACGCGCGTGAACATCGAGTACATCGATTCTGAAGAGATCGAGACGCAGGGCGTCGAAAGTCTCAAGCATCTCGACGCGGTGCTCGTGCCTGGCGGCTTCGGCCGTCGCGGTACCGAAGGCAAGATCGCGGCGATCCGCTATGCACGAGAAGCGAAGGTGCCGTATCTCGGCATCTGCCTCGGCATGCAACTGGCCGTAATCGAGTTTGCGCGCGACGTCGTTGGGCTGAAAAACGCGAACAGCACCGAGTTCGATCAGGAAACCGAAAACCGCGTTGTCGCGCTGATCACCGAGTGGTACGACCGCGAAGGCCGCGTCGAAAAGCGCACCGAAGAATCGGATCTCGGCGGCACCATGCGTCTCGGTTCGCAGCGTTGCCCGATCAAGCCCGGCACCATGGCCGAAGAGATTTACGGCAAGGATGTGAACGAGCGTCACCGTCATCGTTATGAAGTCAATAACCGCTTCGTGCCCCAGCTCGAAGCCGGCGGTCTCATCATCAGTGCCCGTACTCCGAGCGAAGATCTGCCGGAAATGATGGAATTGCCGCGCAGCATGCACCCGTGGTTCGTCGGCGTGCAGTTTCACCCGGAATTCACGTCCACACCGCGTGACGGCCATCCGCTTTTCAAGTCGTTCGTCGAAGCTGCGCTCGCACGTCAGCAGTCGCGCGTCACGAACGAAGTCGGGGAGAAAGCATGAAACTGGGCGATTTCGAAATCGGGCTCGACAAGCCGTTTTTCCTGATCGCGGGCACCTGTGTCGTCGAATCGGAGCAAATGACGATCGACACGGCGGGCCGGCTGAAGGAAATCTGCGCAAAGCTGAACATTCCGTTCATCTACAAATCGTCGTACGACAAAGCCAACCGCAGTAGTGGCAAATCGTTTCGCGGTCTGGGCATGGACGAAGGATTGCGCATCCTGTCGGAAGTGAAGCGTCAGCTCGGCCTGCCGGTGCTGACCGACGTTCACGCGGAGCACGAGATCGAACAGGTGGCCTCAGTGGTCGATGTTCTGCAAACGCCGGCTTTCCTGTGCCGTCAAACTGACTTCATTCACGCGTGCGCGCGCTCGGGCAAACCGGTCAATATCAAGAAGGGCCAGTTTCTCGCGCCGCACGACATGAAAAACGTGATCGACAAGGCTCGCGACGCGGCACGCGAGGCCGGTCTGTCGGAAGACCGCTTCATGGCGTGCGAGCGCGGCGTGTCGTTCGGCTATAACAACCTCGTGTCCGACATGCGTTCGCTTGCCATCATGCGTGAAACGAATGCGCCGGTTGTTTTCGACGCCACGCATTCTGTGCAGTTGCCAGGCGGGCAGGGCACGAGTTCGGGCGGGCAGCGTGAATTCGTGCCAGTGCTCGCGCGTGCCGCGGTCGCGGTCGGCGTCGCGGGTCTCTTCATGGAAACGCACCCGAATCCGGCGCAGGCCAAATCGGACGGTCCGAACGCGGTGCCGCTCAACCGCATGGCAGATCTGCTCGAGACGCTTGTCACGCTCGATCAGGCCGTCAAGCGCGCGCCGTTCCTCGAAAGCGATTTCAACTGATTCAGGCGTTCGCCGCATGCTGGCTCGCGTCTTGAACCGCCCATTCAAGTGGGAGTGCGCGGCGAACGTGCACAATGGTGGTCGAACGTATCGGCGCGTAGGTTGTCTGTCGGGAGACCATGCTCCGCATGGACCGGAACGAGCGCCGAGGCTAGGTCCGCATTCGTGTGCTCTGTAAGGGACGGGGTGAGCGCTAAACCGCTAACTCTGATCGACCTGCGAGATACAGTGTCACAGTAAAGAATTCATCGTCATTTCTTGAGGAAACCATGAGTGCTATCGTAGATATCATCGGTCGAGAGATTCTCGATTCGCGAGGCAACCCCACCGTCGAATGCGACGTGCTGCTCGAGTCGGGCACCATGGGCCGCGCCGCAGTGCCGTCGGGCGCATCCACCGGTTCGCGCGAGGCGATCGAACTGCGCGACGGCGAAACTGGCCGCTACGGCGGCAAGGGTGTGCTGAAGGCAGTCGAACACATCAACACCGAAATCTCCGAAGCGATCATGGGCCTCGACGCTTCCGAGCAGGCTTTCCTCGACAAGACCCTTCTCGAACTCGACGGCACGGACAACAAGTCGCGCCTCGGCGCGAACGCGATGCTGGCCGTGTCCATGGCCGTCGCGAAGGCCGCCGCTGAAGAAGCCGGCCTGCCGCTCTACCGTTACTTCGGCGGCTCGGGCGCGATGCAATTGCCGGTGCCGATGATGAACATCGTCAACGGCGGCGCGCACGCGAACAACAGCCTGGACATCCAGGAATTCATGATCGTGCCGGTCAGCCAGCCGACCTTCCGCGAAGCACTGCGCTGCGGCGCTGAAGTGTTCCACGCGCTGAAGAAGATCCTTTCGGACCGCGGCATGAGCACGGCGGTGGGCGACGAAGGCGGCTTCGCGCCGAACTTCGGCAGCAACGACGAATGCCTGTCGACCATCCTGCAAGCGATCGAAAAAGCGGGCTATCGCGCCGGTGAAGACGTGCTGCTCGCGCTCGACTGCGCGGCGAGCGAGTTCTACCACGACGGCAAGTACCAGTTGGCGGGCGAAGGCCTGCAACTGTCGTCGGCGGAATTCACCGACTACCTCGCGACGCTCGCTGACAAGTTCCCGATCGTCTCGATCGAAGACGGCATGCACGAAAGCGACTGGGAAGGCTGGAAGCTCCTGACCGACAAGCTCGGCAAGAAAATCCAACTGGTTGGCGACGACCTGTTCGTGACCAACACGCGCATCCTGAAAGAAGGCATCGAGAAAGGCATCGCGAACTCGATCCTGATCAAGATCAACCAGATCGGCACGCTGACGGAAACCTTCGCCGCGATCGAGATGGCGAAGCGGGCCGGCTACACGGCTGTGATCTCGCATCGTTCGGGCGAAACGGAAGATTCGACGATTGCGGACATCGCCGTGGGCCTGAACGCCGGCCAGATCAAGACGGGTTCACTGTCGCGCTCGGACCGCATCTCGAAATACAACCAGTTGCTGCGCATCGAGGAAGACCTCGGTGATATCGCCAGCTATCCGGGCAAGTCGGCGTTCTACAATCTGCGCTAATTCGTTGTGATTGGACTGTTTCTAGCGCTGACCGATGAGCCGGTTTTTCTTCGTGTCTGATTGACCTCGCCGCCCTGCGTTTAGCGCAGGGCGGCGCGTATTTATTGTGCTTACTTCATGCGGCTCGTCACTGCTGTACTGATCGTTCTGCTGGCGTTGATCCAGTATCCGCTTTGGTGGGGCCATGGCGGCTGGTTGCGCGTGCACGAACTGCAGCAGCAGCTCGCGCAGCAGATGCAAAAGAATACCGACGCGAAACTGCGTAACGAGCGAATTCAGGGCGAGGTGCAGGACTTGCAGAACGGCACCGCTGCCGTCGAAGAGCGCGCCCGCTACGAAATGGGCATGGTCAAAGACGGCGAAGTGTTCGTGCAATTCGTTTCGCCGAATGCACCTTTGCCGACGGCCAACGCGCCTTCGGCTTCCACCTCGACTCGCGGCGAAGTCTCGTCGGCACCGCTGCATGTCGTGCCGAATCCGGAGTCACGCGCGAAGCCAGAGCGCAAGCACGGCGGCAAGCCAGCGAAAGACAAGAAGCCCGCGCACTGAGCGATGACGGCGCTTCAATGGGGAAACGAAAAAAGGCGCGGTGTCAATTGACCCGCGCCTTTTTTACATCAGCGAGCATTCAACAGTCGGAACGGCGGCCGGAACGCTTTGATCGCCGGCGTTCCGGCGTTCCGCCGCTACTCAGCGCGCTCGGTCAATCACCAGCCCCAAGGGCCGTAGCCAATGCCCACGCCGGTGCCCCAGCCATGCCCCCATCCACCGCCGTAGTAGCTACCGTAAACGCTCACCGGCACTGGCGGGCTGTAGTAGCGCGACCACGCCTGCGCGGCGTTTTCGGCGGCGATTGCCTGGTTTTGCTCGGCCATGACCTGCTGATCGATTGCGTTGTAACGCTCGCGCTCAGCGGGCGTGAGCGGTTGCGCGGTGCTGGCCATGCCCGACTGGTCGGCGGGCAGCCGGCTGTAAATGGGCGAGGGTCCTGGCGGGTCCATCATGCAACCGGCCAACGCAGTGACGCCCGCCAGCGCCGTCAAGGTGGCGCGCGTGCGCGCGGGACGTAGCAGCGAGATGGAAATGCTCATGTTCGGTCTCGATCAGTCGGATACCTAAGTAAAACATGTACGGCGGCACGGAGGGGTGCAGCCTCACAATGTCAAAGATACCGCGCCGCCTATGTCTGTAAAAGCCCGGGGTGGGGCGCGCACTCAATGGTAATGAAAACCGCGGTGACACGCGTGCTCAGGTCAACCTGGGACGCCGCCGCGAGCGCGGAAAGCGCCCGCCTGGCCAGTCGCTTCAGTGCCGTTGCCCAGCAGCCGGCGTCACACCTTGTGAGAGTGCGTTCACGAGAAAAAGTTGCGCCACGTCGACCGGGTCGAACTCATACCGCTGGTTGCAGAATTCACAATGAATTTCGACGTGGCCGCGCTCCTCGAGCACGCTGTCCACCTCTTCGCGGCCGAGCATCTTCAGCATCGAGCCAACTTTTTCGCGCGAGCAGGTGCACTCGAAACGCGCGGCGGCCGGCTCGAAATGCTGAACGTTTTCCTGCCAGAAAAGCCGTCGGAACACCGTTTCCGGTTCTTCCTTCAGCAGCTCGTCTTGCGACAGCGTGCCGCCCAACGTGCAGACGCGTTCCCACGTGTCTGCATCCAGTTCGCCCGGATGCGGGACGATACCGCCGTCGCCCGGCAGCTTTTGCAGCAGCATGCCGACCGCGCGCTCGGAATTCGCCGCGAGCCACAGGCGCGTGTCGAGCTGCTCGGAGTGATGCATGTAGTGCTCGAGCACTTCCGCCATAGAGTTGAGCGGACCGTCGACGCCCGACAGCGGCACGATGCTCTGATACGGCTGCTGGCCCGGCTTCTTGTCGCGCGGGTCGAGCGTGATCACGCAGCGACCGTGGCCGCTTGCGTTGAGCAGCTCCACCAGAGAAGCGCTGTCGCCGATCGTGCCTTCGTCGCCGGAAAGCTTGGCGGTGGCGCGCATCGACAGATCGGAGCTGCATTGAACCACCAGCATCTTGGCCGGGCCATCGCCGAAAATCTGCATGATCAGCGTCCCGTCGAATTTCAGATTCGCCGACAGCAGCGCGCACGCAGCCATCATCTCGCCGAGAATCGTTCGCACTGGTGCCGGGTACTCGCGGCGCGTCAGCACTTCCTGCCACGTATTACGCAGCGAAACGATTTCGCCGCGCACCGGCGCCGCGCTGAACATGAATTTTTGCAACTGGTCGCTCACAACTTTTCCTCAGTCGAATGGCGCGCCACGACGATATGCCGTGCCGGCGCCGTGCGCGCTGCGCGCCCGGCGGGTCAGCCGATGCGCACGAGCTGCGCCTTGAAATACTCGCGGCGCTCGGCATAGCTTGCCGCGCCGCGCTGCATGTTGGCGATATCCGTCTCGGTCAATTCGCGCACCACCTTGGCGGGCGCGCCGAGAATCAGCGAATTATCGGGAAATACCTTGCCTTCGGTCACGATGGCGCCCGCTCCGACCAGACAGTTGCGGCCGATTACCGCTCCATTCAAGACCACCGCCTGAATTCCGATCAGCGAGCCTTCCTTGATCGTGCAGCCGTGCAACATCACCTGGTGGCCGATCGTGACGTTCGGCTCGATGGTCAGCGGAAAGCCGGGGTCGGTATGCAGGACCGCGTTTTCCTGAACGTTGCTGCCCGCGCCCAACGTGATCGGCTCATTGTCGCCGCGTAGCGTTGCGCCGAACCAGACGCTCGAATTTTCCGCGAGCGTCACATTGCCGATGATGGTCGCGGAATCTGCGACGAATACGCTTTCATGGATGGTCGGTGCGGCGTCGCCAAGCTTGTAAATGGTCACGTTGTCTCCTCGTGGATCGGTCGCCGGACGCCGGCCCCGAAAAGAGGCCGCGCCAATGCGTGGCTGTTGGCTCTTCGTCGTTGCGGCTGGCGCTCGCGATTGTCGAATCGAGTATTGTAAACGGTTGTGTGGTTGTCACGCTTAGGCCTCGCCAGACCGTTCCGCGCCTGCGCGAGCACGTCTTCGTCACCATTCGCCATTTCTTCACCGATTCACATCTGATGATTTCCGCCATCCCATCAGCTTCCTCTGCGCCGTCCCGTTCGGTGGATGAGCCCGCGCCCGGCTCGACAAGCCGGCCGCTGTGTGCGCGCAGCGCCGCGCTCGCCGCCCTGCGCGAAGCAGATCCGGTCACCAAGGCGGCCGCGGCGCGCGCGTTGTATGCCGCCGTGATCGACGGCAGCGCGCCATGCACTGCGGAACTCGAACTGGACGAACCGCCCGGACTTCCGGGCCGCCCCGTCCGGCCTGAACTCGTCGAGCCCCGCAAGCTCGGGCGGCGCAGCATGCAATCGCCGCAAGGGCGAGCGGTGCTGCTACACGCGCTCGCGCACATCGAATTCAACGCGATCAACCTGGCGCTCGACGCCGTCTGGCGCTTCGCCGGCATGCCCGCCGCTTTCTACACGGACTGGCTGAAGGTCGCAGCCGAAGAGGCGTATCACTTTTCGCTGCTGACGGCGCGGCTCGCCGAGTACGGTCATGCCTATGGCGATTTTCCCGCGCACGACGGCCTATGGGACATGTGTGAGCGCACCCGTGGCGACGTGCTCGCGCGCATGGCGCTGGTTCCTCGCACGCTGGAAGCCCGTGGGCTCGACGCCTCGCCGCCTATCCGCGCGCGCTTGCAGCAGGCGGGGGATCATGCGTCGGCGTCGATCCTCGACGTGATCCTGCGCGACGAAATCGGTCATGTGCTGATCGGCAACCGGTGGTTTCGTTATCTGTGCGACGAGGCCGGTCTGGATCCGCACGCCACTTACACGCGCCTCGCCGGGCAGTATCACGCGCCGAAATTGCGCGGTCCGTTCAATTTCGAGGCGCGCCGCGACGCTGGTTTCGACGACACCGAACTCGCCGAACTAGCCGCGTTGTCGGGCATCGACGCAGGCGGCGCGCAGACCGATCAGGGAACCCCAGACTGAGGTTTGCCTCGACCCGGCTTAGGTCCCCCATACGCTTATCTCGTTATAATCGAACGACCATTCTTTTTGTGTGACCGATCATGAACACTTCCCGCTCCGAGTTCGTCGCCGTGCGAGGCGTTCGTCTGCACGTGCGGCGTTGGGGCAACCCGGACGCGCCGGCGCTGTTCATGCTCCACGGCTGGATGGACGTGGCGGCCTCATTCCAGTTCGTTGTCGATGCAATGGGCGGCGACTGGCAGGTCATTGCGCCGGACATGCGCGGCTTCGGCCTGTCGGACTGGCCGGTGGCGCAAAGCGGCGGCGGTCACTACTGGTTCCACGATTACCTCGCCGATCTCGACGCATTGCTCGATCACTATGCGCCGACCGGCCAGGTCAATCTGGTTGGGCATAGCCTTGGGGCGAATATCGTCTGCCTGTACGCAGGCGTGCGGCCGGAGCGAGTGCGTCGCGTGGTCGACCTCGAGGGCTTTGGACTTGCGCCTTCGCATGCGGCGCAAGCGCCGAAACGTCTGCAAAACTGGCTCGACGAGTTGCGCGATCCACCGCAGCTCACGCGCTATGCGTCGATCGATGAAGTAGCCGGCCGCCTCGTCAAGACCAATCCACGTCTGGCCGCCGCGCGTGCGCAGTTTCTTGCGAAGCATTGGTCGAAGCCCGACGGCGACGGGGGTTTCATGCTGCTTGCCGACCCGGCGCACAAGCTGCGCGGCCCGACGCTGTACCGGCTCGACGAGGTCATGGCCATCTGGCGCAAGGTGAGCGCGAAAGTGCTGCACGTCGAAGCTGCCCATTCGCCGACGCTCGCCGCGATTGCCGGCGAAATCCCGCTTGACGAATTCAAGGCGCGCTTCCAGGCGTTTCCGGACTGGCGCGAAAAGATCATCGACGAGGCGGGGCACATGGTGCACCACGACCAGCCGGAGCAGGTGGCGGCGCTGATCGAGGGGTTCTGCGCGTAGCGCGCAGGCAAACCGGGGCGCGCGGCAAGCCAGCGGAAAGCGGCGGCGCGAGATTGCCCTGCGTCCACTTACTGCGTTGCAGTAAAATGGACTGCAGAACCTTCTCCAGACCATGATGAACGCCGACCTCCACTGTCACTCCACCGTTTCCGACGGCCAGTTTGCGCCGGCCGATGTCGCGCGCCGTGCGCATGCGGGGGGCGTGACCTTGTGGGCGCTGACCGATCACGACGAACTGGCCGGCCAGCGCGAAGCGCGCGAAGCCGCCGGGGAACTCGGCATGAGCTATGTCAGTGGCGTCGAAATTTCGGTGACCTGGGCGGCGCGTACGGTGCACATCGTCGGGCTCGGCATCGATCCCACGAGTTCCGTGCTGATCGACGGCCTTGCTCGCACGCGCAACGGGCGGGCCGCCCGAGCGGAAGCCATCGGCGAGCAACTGGCCACGCTCGGCATTCCCGACGCTTACCAGGGCGCGCTCAAATACGTGTCGAACCCGGACATGATCTCGCGGACCCATTTCGCGCGCTTCATGGTCGAAAGCGGCTACGCCAGTTCCACGCAAGACGTGTTCAACCGCTATCTGGGCGACGGCAAGCCCGGCTATGTATCGCACCGCTGGGCGAAGCTGGCGGACGCCGTCGGCTGGATCAAGGCCGCGGGCGGCGAGGCGATCATCGCGCATCCGGGTCGTTACGCGTACTCGCCGGTCGAATTCGACGCGTTTTTCGCCGAATTCATCGACCTCGGCGGCAAGGCGATCGAAGTCGTGACGGGCAGCCACACGCCCGATCAATACCGCGAATACGCCGACGTGGCCCGCCGCTTCGGCTTCGAGGCGTCGCGTGGCTCCGACTTCCACGCGCCCGGTGAGGGCCGCGTCGAACTCGGCACGTTGCCGCCGCTTCCCTCCGATCTCAAACCCGTCTGGGAACGCTGGCTGTGAACGCGCGCCGTGCCCATGCGGCACGTCGCGTGCGGGAGCCGGCCGTCTGCGCGCGCGTCCCGCCGATTCGCCATAATTTGCCGTCGCTCCTCAGCCTTCGTTAGCCGCCATGTCCCAATACTTTCGGCTTCATCCAGACAATCCGCAGCCGCGCCTCGTCAAACAGGCGGTGCAGATCATCAACGACGGCGGCGTAGTCGCGTTGCCGACCGATTCCAGTTACGCGCTCGCCTGTCATCTCGACGACAAGGACGCGGTCGAACGCCTGCGCCGGATTCGCGGGCTGGATGAAAAGCAGCTGCTGTCGCTCCTCGTGCGCGATCTATCGGAACTGGCGAACTTCGCGATGGTGGACAACCGCCAATACCGGCTGATCAAATCCGTGACGCCGGGACCCTACGTTTTCGTGCTGCAGGCGACCAAGGAAGTGCCGCGGCGCCTGTCGCATCCGTCGCGCAAGACGATCGGCCTGCGCGTGCCGGACCATGCGATCACGCTCGCGATTCTCGGAGAGCTCGGCCAGCCGCTGCTCGGCTCCACGCTGATAATGCCGGGGGAATCCGCGCCGCTGAACGATCCCGAGGAAATTCGCGAGCGGCTGGAAAAGCAACTGGATCTCGTGATCGACGGCGGCGCCTGCGTGTGCGAACCGTCCACGGTGATCGATCTGACCGGCGAGGAGCCGGTGCTGGTGCGGGCAGGGCGCGGTTCTCTCGCGCCATTCGGTCTCGAAGAGACGGCATGAGCGAAAGCGGACAGACGCACGCTATCGCATTGTTACAATAGCGAGTTATGGATTCTTCCCTGATACAAACCATCGCGGTCTACGCGTTGCCGGTGATTTTCGCGATCACGCTGCACGAGGCCGCGCATGGTTACGTCGCGCGCTGGCTCGGCGACAACACGGCCTATGTGCTCGGCCGCGTTTCCATCAATCCGATGCGGCACATCGATCCGCTCGGCACGATTGCGATTCCGTTGCTGCTTTACTTCGCGACAAGCGGCGCGTTCATGTTCGGCTACGCGAAGCCGGTACCCGTCGCCTTCGGCAACCTGCGCAATCCGCGCTGGGGGAGCCTCTGGGTCGCCGCCGCCGGTCCCGCGTGCAACTTCGTGCAGGCGCTCATCTGGGGCCTCTTCGGCGTAGCGCTCGCGGTGATGGCCGTCGACGAACCGTTTTTCACGCGCATGGCGGGCGCCGGCGTCGGCGTCAATCTCGTGCTCGGCGTGCTCAATCTGTTTCCACTGCCGCCGCTCGACGGCGGCCGCGTGCTGATGGCGCTATTGCCGCCGCGGCAGGCCATCACGTTGTCGCGACTCGAGCCGTATGGCTTTTTCATCGTCATGGCGCTGGTCATGACGGGCACGCTGACGCGTTACTGGCTCGGCCCGCTCGTTACCCTCGGTTATAGCGCGATCACCGCAATCCTGACTCCACTTGTTTCGCTTTTCTAAATAACCATGTTCCCAGACCGTATCTTCTCCGGCATGCGGCCCACCGGGTCGCTGCACCTCGGCCACTATCACGGCGTGCTGAAAAACTGGGTGCGGCTGCAGTCCGAGTACCCGTGCTTCTTCTGTGTGGTCGACTGGCACGCGCTGACGACTCACTACGAAACGCCCGAGGTGATCGAAAAGAACGTGTGGGACGTACTGATCGACTGGCTCGCTTCGGGCATCGATCCGGCGCAGGCCACGCTGTTCATCCAGAGCAAGGTGCCGGAGCATGCGGAGCTTGCGCTGCTGCTCGGCATGAGCACGCCGCTCGGCTGGCTCGAACGTGTGCCGACCTACAAGGAGCAGCAGGAAAAGCTGAAGGACAAAGATTTGTCCACGTACGGATTCCTCGGCTATCCGGTGTTGATGGCGGCGGACATTCTGCTGTACCGCGGCTCGCTCGTGCCGGTGGGCGAAGACCAGGTGCCGCACGTCGAAATGACGCGCGAAATCGCGCGTCGTTTCAATTACCTGTACGGCCGCGAACCGGGCTTCGAAGAGAAGGCCAACGAAGCCGCGAAGAAGCTCGGCGGCAAGCGCGCGAAGCTCTATCACGAACTGCGCAACGCCTATCAGCAGGACGGCGACGACGAAGCGCTCGAACAGGCGCGCGCGATGTTGCAGGAATCGCAGAGCCTGTCGATGAACGACCGCGAGCGTCTGTTCGGCTACCTGGAAGGTTCGCGCAAGATCATCCTGGTCGAGCCGCAGGCCATGCTGACCGAAGCGTCGCGTATGCCCGGCCTCGACGGTCAGAAGATGTCGAAGTCGTACGGCAATACGATCGGTCTGCGCGAAGATGCCGAGACCATCACGAAGAAAGTGCGCACCATGCCGACCGATCCGGCGCGCGTGCGCCGCACCGATCCGGGCGATCCGGACAAGTGCCCGGTGTGGCAACTGCATCAGGTCTATACCGACGAAGCCACGCACGAGTGGGTTCAGAAAGGTTGCCGCTCGGCGGGCATTGGCTGTCTCGAATGCAAGCAGCCGGTGATCGAAGGCATCCTGCGCGAACAGCAGCCGATGCTCGAACGCGCGCAGAAGTACATGGACGATCCGTCGCTGCTGCGCGCGATCGTCGCCGACGGCTGTGACAAGGCCCGCCGCTTCGCCACGGAAACGATGCGCGACGTGCGCGAGGCCATGGGCCTGTCGTACAACTGAACGACTGCGTCAAAGCGATGAGCACGACCGCTGTCTTGCATGGATTGGGCGAGCCGTCGCGCTGGGTGCGTCAGTGGGCGCATCTGGTCGCGGCGCACGGTGCGGTGCTCGACGTCGCTTCTGGCGCGGGGCGGCACGCGCGCTTTTTTGCGTCGCTCGGCCATCCGGTAACGGCAATCGACCGCGACGCGGCCGCGCTGAACGCGCTGGCCGACGAGCCGCTCGTTACGCCGGTCATGGCCGACATCGAAAACGCGCCTTGGCCTTTGGCAGCGGACGCACGGTTCGCCGCGGTGGTCGTCACGAACTATCTGCACAGGCCGCTTTTTCCCCAGCTGATGCGCTCGCTCGCGCCCGGCGGCGTACTGATTTACGAGACGTTCGCGCAAGGAAACGAAAGAGTGGGCAAGCCCTCTAATCCCGCGTTCCTGCTCGCGCCTGGCGAGTTGCTCGACGTGGTGCGCGCCCGGTTGCGGGTGGTGGCCTTTCAGGACGGGTTTGTCTCGCAGCCACGCCCGGCTTACGTCCAGCGCATCTGCGCAATTCTGGAGGCGGATTGCTCTGACGACTCCGCACAGGCGGCGCCCCCGCCTTGTTACGAGTTGCCCGGCTAATCCGCTACAATCGCGGTTTACCTGATCAAATTCTTGGCGTTTCATGACTAACGGCAATCAATCCGGCAACCCGCGCGGCAACGACGGCGTTCAGATTCGCGGCAGCATTCCTGCCATCATCACCCCGATGCTCGAAGACGGCAGCCTAGATCTGCCGGCATTTCGCAAACTGATCGACTGGCACGTCGCGGAAGGCACGAATGCGCTCGTGGTCGTCGGCACGAGCGGCGAGTCGGCTACGTTGTCGGTCGAAGAGCACGTGCTCATGGTCAAGACTGCGGTGGAGCACACAGCGGGCCGGATTCCGGTGATCGCGGGCTCGGGCGGCAACTCGACTGCTGAGGCTATCGAACTCACGCGCCAGGCGAAGGAAGTGGGGGCTGACGCCACGCTGCAGGTCGTGCCGTACTACAACAAGCCGACCCAGGAAGGCATCTATCGCCATTTCGCAAAAATCGCCGAAACGGTAGACCTTCCGGTGATTTTGTACAACGTGCCGGGCCGCACGGTCGCGGACATGAGCAACGAGACGATTCTGCGTTGCGCGCAGGTGCCGGGCATCATCGGTGTCAAAGAAGCGACGGGCAATATCGATCGGGCCGCGCATCTGATCAAGTCGGCACCGGCTCACTTCGGCATCTACAGCGGCGACGACCCTACGGCGATCGCGTTGATGCTGCTCGGCGGTCACGGCAATATCTCGGTTACCGCGAACGTCGCGCCGCGCGCCATGAGCGAACTGTGCAAGGCCGCGCTGGCTGCGGATGCAAAGACAGCCCGCGAAATTCATCTGAAGCTCCTGTCGCTGCATAAGAACCTGTTCATTGAATCGAATCCGATTCCCGCGAAATGGGCACTGCAGCAATTGGGTCGTGTGCAGGGCGGAATCCGCCTGCCGCTTACGCCGCTCGACGCGCAATACCATGAAGTGGTGCGCGGCGCGCTGCGCGAAGCGGGCCTGCTCGGCTAGGCGGCCCGTCCGCGTACCCTCGGCGCTCACCCAGTCCACTGGCATTCCCTTAACCGACGTCGATCCAGCCCACGTTCCCGGCACACAGAACCAGGCACCGCGTTCCAGCATCACGAAGGACCTCATGAAACGTTCCGCACTTTCCCTCCACGCAACCCGCATGGCGGCGCTGACGCTTGCCCTGGTGACGCTCGCCGGCTGTGACACCCTGAACGACTGGTTCGCCTCCGATCGCGTGAATTACAAAGGCGCAGGCAGTGCGCCGCCGCTCGCCGTGCCCGGCGATCTGACCACCACGCCGACCGACCAGCGCTATGTTGCACCTCCGGCTAATCTGGCGCTCGGTGGCGCCACGCAGCGCGCGGTTACGGCTGCCGGCAATTCCACCGAAGGCCAGCCGACCGCGCAGGACCCGTATGGCATGCACATCGAGCGCGACGGCGACCGCCGCTGGCTGGTGGTCGACGGCCGCTCGCCGGAACAACTCTGGCCGCAGTTGCAGGAGTTCTGGCAGGAGAACGGTTTCGCGCTGAAAACCGACGCGCCGGCCACCGGCATCATGGTGACCGACTGGGCTGAAAATCGCGCCAACATTCCCGACGACTGGTTCCGCCGTACGGTGGGCAAGGTGATCGACTTCGCTTATTCGTCGGGCACCCGTGACAGTTTCCGCACGCTCGTGTCGCGTGGTCCGTCAGACACAACCGACATTTCCGTCACACACAGCGCAATGGAAGAGGTGTTGACGGGGCAGGACAAGACATCGTCGCGTTGGGAAGAGCGTCCGCGCGATCCGGCGCTGGAAGCGCTGTTTCTGACCAAGCTGATGCAGAAATTCGGCCTGACCGAAGCACAGTCGAAGCAACTGCTGACGGAGGCGCACCCGGCAACTGCGCCGGCTACGCTCGACAAGAGCGCGGGCACTTCCACGCTGGATCTGCAGGAATCGTTCGACCGCGCATGGCTGCGCGTCGGCCTCGCGCTTGACCGCACGAATTTCACTGTGGACAACCGCGACCGCGCGAAGGGCATTTACTACGTGCGCTACGCTGATTCGATGCAGGAACTGAAGAAAGAAGGGCTTTTCGGCAAGCTGTTCTACAGCGGCAATTCGTCGAAAAAACCGGGGCAGGAGTTCCTCGTCAACGTGCGCTCGAAGGGTGACACGGTGACGCAAGTGGCAGTGCTCGATGCGAACGGGCAGATCGACAATTCATCCGACGCGCAGCGCATCGTGACGCTCCTGCACGCGCAACTGAACTGACGGGCTGTGCGATTCGCAAGTCTTGGCAGTGGCAGTGAGGGCAACGCATTGTTGGTGGAAGCGCGAAGCGGCGCGACCACCACGCGCGTGCTGCTCGACTGCGGCTTTTCCGCCAAGGAAGTCGAACGGCGCCTGACGCGGCTCGGCTGTAGCGCCGAAGGTCTCGACGCTATCCTGATCACTCACGAACACAGCGACCATATCGGCAGCGCGCTGACACTGGCGCGCAAGTGGTCGATTCCGCTGTACATGAGTTGGGGCACCGCCCGCGCAGTGGGCGCCGATGAGGCCAATGTCGATCTGCAGGTGCTGTGGGGCGATGAGGCTGTGGCGATCGGCGACTTGAGCGTTCTTCCGTACACGGTTCCTCACGACGCCCGCGAGCCGTTGCAATACGTGTTCTCAAATGGCGCGAGCCGCCTTGGCGTACTGACGGATGTGGGCACTTCCACGCCGCATATCAGTTCCGTGTTGAGCGGTTGCGACGCGCTCGTGCTCGAATGCAATCACGACGTGCGGATGCTGGCCGGCAGCCGCTATCCGCAATCGCTGAAGGCGCGCATCGGCGGCAATCATGGGCATTTGAACAACGACGCCGCAGCTGAAATTCTGGCCTCGCTCGATCGCTCCAAACTGCGCCATCTGGTGGCCGCACACTTAAGTCAGCAGAATAATCTGCCGGAACTGGCGCGGGCTGCCATGGCAAGCGTGCTGGGCGCAGCGCCGACTGACGTCGTTGTGGCCTCGCAGGCCGAAGGGTTTGAGTGGCTGGATTTGTGAGCGTTGCCGTATTGCCCAACGAAAAAAGCCCATAACGAGCAATCGTTATGGGCTTTTTCTACGGCGCGGCGGCTAGCGGGGCCAAGCAATACTGCGCCTGGTTCGACGCGTAGAACTTAGTTGCGGTTGCCGCCGAAGATGCCGAGCAGCGCAAGCAGGTTCACGAACACGTTGTACAGATCGAGATAGATCGCGAGCGCTGCCGTGATGTAGTTCGTCTCACCGCCGTTCACGACGCGTTGGACGTCGAACAGCATGTACGCCGAGAAAATCACGATGGCCATGACGGAAACCGTGAGCATCAAAGCAGGCAGGTGCAGGAACACGTTCGCGACGGACGCCAGCAGCAGCACGATCACGCCCATGAAGAGCCACTTGCCGAGACCGGAGAAGTCGCGCTTGCTGACGGTCGCAATGGTTGCCATCGACGCGAAAATCACACCAGTGCCACCGAAGGCGAGCATGATGAGCGACGGGCCGTTGGAGAAACCCAGCACGAAGCCAAGAATGCGCGACAGCATCAAGCCCATGAAGAACGTGAAGCCGAGCAGCACGAACACGCCGGCAGCGCTCTCCTTCGTTTTCTCGATCGCGAACATGAAGCCGAAGGCGATCGCGAAGAACGCCAGCATGCTCATGGCAGGACTTGTAGCGGCGAACAGCGAGAACCCGGTGGCGAGGCCTACCCACGCGCCGAGCACTGTCGGAATCATGGACAGCGCGAGCAGCCAGTAGGTGTTTCGTAGCACGCGGTTACGCGTTTCCACCGTGCTGACCGCGCCAGTGCGGCCAAAGCTATACGGATGATCGTTCATGGTCTCTCCTTACGTCAGAAGCGTGTTGCGTGGTGGTATCAGCGGTTTATCCAGCGCTCTTGCAGCGGGCCCTGCCGGAGCTTTTCGCCCCGGTTGCGGACTACCCGTTCCTAAGATCGGTGCGGTGGCAGGGAGTTTCAATGCCGTCACCCAACTTGGAGTGCATTAAAAAAGCTCACGAGGCCTACGCTACCAGTATTCCGAAACCTCTGCTTTGAGTCTTTCAATGCTGTAAGGGTTCAATCGCAATCATACACGGGAACATGCTACAATAGCGGATTCATTTGAATCTGTAACCTCTTAATTTTTTGGAGTTTTTATGGCGATCGAACGCACCCTGTCGATTATCAAGCCGGACGCAGTGGCCAAGAATGTGATCGGCCAGATCTACAGCCGTTTCGAAAACGCTGGCCTGAAGATCGTGGCTTCCCGCATGGTTCATCTGTCGCGCGCCGACGCTGAGAAGTTCTACGCGGTGCACGCTGCACGTCCTTTCTTCAAGGACCTGGTCGAATTCATGATTTCGGGCCCGGTGGTCGTTCAGGTGCTGGAAGGCGAAAACGCTATCTTGAAGCACCGTGACCTGATGGGTGCAACGGACCCGAAAAAGGCGGAAAAGGGCACGATTCGCGCTGACTTCGCCGACAGCATCGACGCAAACGCGGTGCACGGCTCCGACGCCGCTGAAACTGCTGCAGTTGAAATTGCATTTTTCTTCCCCCAAGTGAACGTCTACTCGCGCTAATGCTGGATTGCCCCGGCGGTGGTGCAGCCGGTTTCGTTTAGTCACACGAATCGCTGGGCAAAGTAGTAAGGTAAAAGCAGCAGGGATGGGCGCGAACGGCTTTGCGTTCATGCAGCTTGTTGCATGAACGCAGTCTCGCACTGAAATGGCAGGATTCGATATGACGAGCAGTTCCACCGTCAACCTTCTCGACCTCGACGCCCAAGGGCTCGTCGCCTATTGCGACGGCCTGGGCGAGAAGCCGTTTCGCGCCAAGCAATTGCAGCGCTGGATCCACCAGTACAACGCTGCAGACTTCGACGGCATGACCGATCTCGCGAAGTCCTTGCGCGAAAAGCTGAAAGGCCGCGCTACGATCTCGATGCCGGGCATCGTCAGCGACCATATTTCGACCGACGGCACACGCAAGTGGCTGATCGACGTCGGCAACAGCAACGCAGTCGAAACCGTTTTTATCCCGGAAGAAACTCGCGGCACGCTATGCGTGTCGTCGCAAGCGGGGTGCGCGGTGAACTGCCGCTTCTGTTCGACTGGCAAGCAGGGTTTTTCCCGCAATCTCACGACTGGCGAGATCATCGGCCAGTTGCGCATGGCCGAGTTCGCGCTGCGGGCGTCGCGCGGGGGGGGCGGCGGTCGCGCCTCGGGTGGCGACGGCAAAGGTGAGCGCGTCGTCACGAATGTCGTGATGATGGGCATGGGCGAGCCGCTCCTGAACTACGACGCGGTCGTGCCTGCCATGCGCCTGATGCTCGACGACAACGCGTACGGCTTGTCGCGCCGCCGCGTAACGCTGTCGACCTCGGGCGTCGTGCCCATGATGGACCGGCTTGGCGCCGATCTGCCCGTTGCGCTGGCTGTTTCATTGCATGCGCCGAGCGATCCGTTGCGCGACATGCTGGTGCCGCTGAACAAAAAGTATCCGCTGCACGAATTGATGGCAGCTTGCCAGCGCTATCTGAAAGTCGCGCCGCGGGATTTCATTACTTTCGAATATTGCATGCTCGACGGCGTGAACGACAGTGAAGCGCAAGCGCGCGAGCTGCTGGCGCTCACACGCGACGTGCCATGCAAGTTCAACCTTATTCCGTTCAATCCGTTCCCCGAGTCGGGCCTCGTGCGCTCGAAACAGGAACAGATCAAGCGGTTTGCACAAGTGCTGATGGACGCGGGCGTCGTCACCACGGTGCGCAAAACACGCGGCGATGATATCGACGCTGCCTGCGGTCAGTTGGCCGGTGCGGTGAAAGACCGCACGCGCCTTGCTGAGCGCACCGGGAAGGCAGCGAAGATCATTGAAGTTCGTGCCGTATAGGTCGCAAGGGCGGCGCCTGCGGGTATTAGGGCGCGCGACGCCCGTCAATACTCTAAGGCGCCAGGCATGCCGGCGATTGAAAAGAAAGTTTGCAGAATCGATCGGAAGCGGCACATGAGGCCGCGCATTTTGTTATAAACGGTCTGCGATTCGGACATGAAGTTTGGACCGGTCCGGTCGCACGAGTGAAAAAGAATCGACGCGAAAGGATTTGGGATGAGTGAGCCGCAGCACCCGCAGCCGCAGGACACAGACACGAATGAGAGCCACCCGGCATCTGCCCCGCGGGCGGCGCTGCAGCCTGTCGTACAGCCTGTTGCTCAGCCGGGCCTCGACTCGCTTGCGGCGGTTGGCGCGCGCTTGACGCAACTGCGCGAGTCGAAGGGTTGGTCGATCGAAGACGTGTCGGCCCGGCTGAAAGTGGCGCCTGCCAAGTTGCGCGCGCTCGAATCGGGCGACATCAGCCACTTGCCGGACACCACTTTCGCTCTCGGCGTGGTGCGCAGCTACGCCAAGATGCTCGGCGCCGATCCTGCTCCGTTCACGCAGGCATTGCGCCGCGAGAAGGGTGTGGCCGCGCCGGATCTATCAATGCCCGCATCTTCCGGCAAAGACTTGCCGCGCGGCCGTGTGTCGCTGTCGCTTGGCGGCGGCGCACAAAAAAGCCGCTCGTGGTTATGGGGCGTGGCGGCTGTGATCGTCGCGGTGATTTCGCTCGCCATGTGGCACACCAATGGGGGCGATTCGACGGCATGGCTCGCGCGCCTGAAGGCGAGCGCGAATGGTGGCGCCGGTGGCGCCACGGGCGCGTCGGGCACTGTCGCGCAAGGCCCGGCAGCGGGTTCAGAAGCAATTTCGCAAGAGGCTGCGTCCGAGTCCGAGGCGCAGGCTGCCGGCCAGAGCGGGGCGTCGGCTACGCCGATGCCCGTGCCGCTCGCGGCCGGCACCGCGCCGGCTTCCGCGCCGCCCGTGACGGCGGCGCCTGCTGCTAGCGCTCCGGCGGTTGTCGCCGGTGACTCGACGAAGGTAGCGGCGACAGCATCAGCGCCGGTCGCGGGGTCCGCAATCATCGCGCTGCGCGTGACCAAAGATAGCTGGTTCAGTGTGCGCGGCAAGGACGGCAAAGAAGTATTCTCCGGCCTCGTGCATGCTGGCGATACAAAGGAAGTGACGGGCGAGGCGCCTTTCAAGGTCACGGTCGGCAACAAGGCCGGTCTTGAGTCGTTGACGCTGGACGGTCAGCCGGTCGATCCGTCGAAATATGCGGCGGCGAAAGGCAATGTG
The DNA here is from genome assembly GCF_000685095.1 of Paraburkholderia caledonica NBRC 102488. Taxonomy (GTDB): domain Bacteria; phylum Pseudomonadota; class Gammaproteobacteria; order Burkholderiales; family Burkholderiaceae; genus Paraburkholderia; species Paraburkholderia caledonica. The sequence goes on along the minus strand of NZ_BAYE01000001.1, from coordinate 305,387 downwards.
GCGCGCTTTGCGCTGCCTTGATACAGACGGTGTGCGCCGCGGCCAACCGGACCGCGGCGCTTTTTCAATTGAGGCGTCGCATCTTTGTGTGACGCGCGTGGCGTAAATGGGTTTTTCGATGCAATCCGAAGCTCAATCCCAATCCAGTAGCAAGATCGTGTCAAACGAGCCGGTGTTCGGCGGACAGGCTGCGCGGCGCAAGTCGCATGCGGTCGACGTCCGCTGGGGTGGTCAGCTCGTCACCATCGGGGGCGATGCGCCCGTGCGCGTCCAGTCGATGACGAACACGGACACCGCCGACGCGATTGGCACGGCCATCCAGATCAAGGAGCTGGCGCAAGCCGGCTCGGAACTGGTACGTATCACGGTCAATACGCCGGAGGCGGCCGCGGCTGTGCCGGCAGTGCGCGAGCAGCTCGACCGCATGGGCGTGTCGGTGCCGCTCGTCGGCGATTTCCACTACAACGGCCACCTGCTGCTGCGTGATTACCCCGCGTGCGCAGAGTCGTTGTCGAAATACCGGATCAATCCTGGCAACGTTGGGCACGGCGCGAAACGCGACACCCAATTTGCGCAGATGATCGAAGCGGCGGTGAAGTACGACAAGCCGGTGCGCATCGGCGTCAACTGGGGCAGTCTGGACCAGGACCTGCTCGCGAAAATGATGGACGAAAACGCTGCCCGCGCGACGCCGTGGGAAGCGCAAAGCGTCATGTACGAAGCGCTGATCCAGTCGGCGATCGGTTCGGCCGAGCGCGCGGTTGAACTCGGCCTTTCACGCAACAAGATCATTCTGTCGTGCAAGGTAAGCGGCGTGCAGGACCTGATCGCGGTGTACCGCGAACTCGCGCGCCGTTGCGATTTCGCGCTGCACTTGGGCTTGACGGAAGCGGGCATGGGCTCCAAGGGCATCGTCGCGTCCACGGCGGCGCTGTCGGTGCTGCTGCAGCAGGGCATCGGCGACACGATCCGTATCTCGCTGACCCCGGAGCCGGGTGCGTCGCGTACTGGCGAAGTCATCGTCGGCCAGGAAATTCTGCAGACCATGGGCCTGCGCTCGTTCACACCGATGGTGATCGCGTGCCCCGGCTGTGGTCGCACGACGAGCACGCTGTTCCAGGAGCTCGCGTCGCAAATCCAGACGTATCTGCGCACGCAGATGCCGGTGTGGCGTGATCAGTATCCTGGCGTCGAGAAAATGCACGTCGCGGTGATGGGCTGCATCGTCAACGGTCCCGGTGAGTCGAAGCAGGCGAACATCGGTATCAGCCTGCCTGGTTCGGGCGAGAACCCGGCGGCGCCGGTGTTCATCGACGGCGAGAAGGTGAAGACACTGCGCGGCGAAAACATTGCGCAAGAATTCCAGCAAATCGTGAGTGACTACGTCGAGCGCCGGTACGGCCGCGCCGAGGCGCTCAACTAAACATCGGCTATCGGATACAGATGACTGAACAGAAGAAAAAGCTCGAAAAGCTGTCGGGCGTGAAGGGCATGAACGACATCCTTCCGCAGGACGCCGGGCTGTGGGAATTTTTCGAAACCACCGTCAAGTCGATGCTGCGTTCGTACGGATACCAGAATATTCGTACGCCGATCGTCGAACATACGCAGCTCTTCACGCGCGGTATCGGCGAAGTGACCGACATCGTCGAGAAAGAGATGTACAGCTTCACCGACGCGTTGAACGGTGAAAATCTGACTATGCGCCCGGAAAATACGGCGGCGGTGGTGCGCGCGGCGATCGAGCACAACATGTTGTACGACGGCCCGAAGCGGTTGTGGTACATCGGCCCGATGTTCCGTCACGAGCGTCCGCAACGCGGCCGCTATCGCCAGTTCCATCAGGTCGGCGTGGAAGCGTTGGGCTTTGCCGGTCCGGACGCGGACGCTGAAATCATCATGATGTGCCAGCGCTTGTGGGACGACCTGGGCTTGACCGGCATCAAGCTTGAAATCAATTCGCTCGGTCTCGCGGAAGAACGCGCGGCGCATCGCGTCGAACTGATCGCTTACCTTGAAAAGCACATGGACGTGCTCGACGAAGACGCGAAGCGCCGTCTCTACACGAACCCACTGCGCGTCCTCGACACGAAGAATCCGGCGCTGCAGGAAGTCGCGCAGAACGCGCCGAAGCTGATCGATTTTCTCGGCGAGGAATCGCGCGCGCACTTCGAAGGTTTGCAGCGCATTCTCAAAGCGAACAACATTCCGTTCAAGATCAATCCGCGTCTCGTGCGCGGTCTCGATTACTACAATCTGACCGTGTTCGAATGGGTGACGGACAAGCTGGGCGCGCAGGGCACCGTCGCCGCGGGCGGCCGTTACGATCCGCTGATCGAGCAGCTAGGCGGCAAGCCCACGGCGGCTTGCGGCTGGGCGATGGGCATCGAGCGGATTCTCGAGTTGCTGAAGGAAGATCAGCTCGTGCCTGAAGACGAAGGTTGCGACGTCTACGTAGTCCATCAAGGCGACGCCGCTCGCGAGCAGGCTTTCATTATCGCCGAGCGGCTGCGCGACACCGGCCTCGACGTGATCCTGCATTGCAGCGCTGACGGCCAGTCGGCGAGCTTCAAATCGCAAATGAAGCGCGCCGACGCAAGTGGCGCCGCGTTCGCGGTGGTACTCGGCGAAGATGAGATCGCGAACGGTACGGTCGGGGTCAAACCGCTGCGAGATACGCAGGCGAGCGGCGGTAAAAACGAGCAACATAACGTGCCCGCCGAAGACTTGACCGAATTTCTAATCAATGCGATGGTTGCAACCGCCGAAGACGGCGACGACTGATCGCGATGTCGTCGAGCCGGTTGGTGACCAATCAGGCTCGACACGCACACGTAGCAAGAAAGAGGAAATCGCCGGGCAATGAGTTACCACGACGAACAAGAATCGATTGAAGGTCTGAAGGCTTGGTGGGCGCAATGGGGTAATGCAACCACATGGATCGTGCTGGTGGCGCTGGTCGTCTCGGCAGGCTGGAACGGCTGGAATTTCTGGCAGCGGCGCCAGGCGGCGGAAGCCGCTGTGTTGTATGACCAGGTGCAGCAGGCCGTGGCGTCTGGCGACAAGGCGAAGATCATGCGCGTCGCGGCAGACATGGAAGACAAGTTCAGCCGCACGGCCTACGCGCAAATGACCGCGCTCGGCGCCGCCAAGGCACTCTATGCCGCAGGCGATGAGGCCGCGGCGAAAGCCCAGCTGCAGTGGACCATCGATCACGCGAAGGACGACGAGTTCAAGCAGATCGCCAAGCTCCGGCTTGCTTCGCTGCTGCTCGACGAAAAGGCTTACGACCAGGGCCTCGCACTGCTCGCCGAGCCGCAGTCCGATGCGTTCAAAGGCATCGTCGCAAACGGCCGCGGCGATCTGCTCGCGGCTCAGGGCAAGCGTGACGACGCGCGCGCGGCCTACAAGCTCGCGCTCGAATCGCTGTCGAAGAATGACAGCTCCGCGCGTCAGTTGATCCAGTTCAAGCTGGACGCACTGGGCGGCTAAGCGCCGGGTGCGGTGCACCGCGTGCAACGACCAACCGGTCTTTCTTTAACCTATTTCCTGAATGCTTCGTCCACCGATGAATCTGCTGAAACGTTACGCTGTGCCCGTTGTCTGTGCGATGACCGTCCTCGCTCTCGCGGCATGCTCATCCACGAAAGACGAGCGCCGCGTGCCGACGCCGCTCACCGAGTTCAAACCCGTGCTCGACGTGCAGCAAGCCTGGAAGACGAGCGTCGGTAAGGCAGGTCGTTATCTGTTCTCGCCGGTTGCGGTCGGCGACGCCGTCTATGCGGCCGGCCAAAACGGCTCGGTCGCGAAGATCGACGCACAAACCGGCAAAGACATCTGGCGAGTCAAGCTGCACGACGACATTTCCGCGGGTGTTGGCAGCGACGGCACGCTGGCGGCGGTCGGTGGCCTGAAGGGCGACGTCTATGTGCTCGGCGCGGACGGCAAGCAATTGTGGACGGCCAAGGCACCGGGCGAAATCATTTCGCCGCCGCTCGTCGGCAACGGTCTGGTGGTCGTGCGTACGGTGGACGGACAGATCGTCGCATTCAATGCGCAAACCGGTGAGCAGAAGTGGAACTACCGCAACCGCGCGGTGCCGTTGAACCTGCGCGTGTCCTCGGGGATGACTTTCGCCGGCGACGCAGCCGTGCTGGCCGGGTTCCCCGGCGGTGCGTTTGCCGCGATCAATCTGCAGACGGGTGAGAACTACTGGCAGACGCCGGTCTCTTATCCGAAGGGCGTAACAGAAGTAGAGCGCATCAACGACGTGACCGGACCGCCCACGCTGGTCGGCTCGGAAACCTGTGCGGTGACGTTCCAAGGGCAGATCGGCTGTTTCGATGCGAACTCTGGACGTGCGCTGTGGGAAAAGGCGTTCTCGAGCGCGAGCGGTCTCGCGCAGGACGACCGCGCGGTCGTCGCAGCGGACGACTGGTCAGTCGTATCCGCGTTCGACGTCACGAATGGCACGCAACTGTGGAAGAACGACAAGCTCAAGAATCGCGAACTGGGCGTGCCGTTCATCCTCGGCCACGCGGCCGTGCTCGGCGACTACCAGGGTTATGTGCACTTCCTGTCGCGCGACGACGGAACGCTAGTCGCACGCATGAAGACCGACGGCAGCGCGATTTCGGCGGCACCGGTGCTGGCCGGCGAGACGCTCGTCGTGCAAACGCGCGACGGCGACCTGTACGGTTATCGTCCGCGTTGATCTTGCGGGAACGCCGCCCAAGCGTGCGGGCCGGCTTTACCGGCCAAGCGCTTTTGAGCGACGAATGCAGGTTCCGTGTTCTTTGCGTTCTTCGGCGCACGTGTTGTCCCGCAAGGCGGCGTCGCAAGTAAGTATGGAAATGGAATTCCGTCGCACTGTCTGGGTCGGCGGGCCGACAAGAACGGCTGAGTGAAGTGGCCAATGAAAGCGGCCGACGGCAACGGCGAACGAAAGCAGCCAACGAAAACGGCCAACGAAAACGGCCAACGAAGCGGCTGAAAAACCGCGGCTGACCAACCCGACCGAGAAAAACAGCTGCGAAAGCCACTTAGCGAAGGCGGCAAACAAAAGCGGCGGCCAACGGCAGCGTACAGAGGTGACGCACCCACGGGCCAACAGAAACTACCCATGTGGCTTGTTCACCGCTCGCGGCGCCGTCCTTCGGCCATTGAGAGCGAACTGCCCGCAGCAAAACGAAGCCTCGTAGCCTCGCCGCGCTGCGCATACAGTCAAACCCCCGTCCGCCACGGCGCGCAGATGGACAGTGCAGCCGGGGCTGGCCGAATTCGTGATAATTTTCGTCAAACGCTGCCGTCTAGCGGCGCAATGGCGTCGCAACGCGGACGGTCGATTCCGATCCGCGTTTCACTGTGAACAACATCTGATGAAACCCGTTATTGCCCTCGTAGGGCGCCCCAATGTGGGGAAATCCACGCTCTTCAATCGTCTCACGCGTTCGCGTGATGCGCTCGTTGCCGATCTGCCCGGCCTCACACGCGATCGCCACTACGGTGAAGGGCGTACAGGCGAGCGGCCGTACCTGGTCGTCGACACTGGCGGTTTCGAGCCCGTCGCGAAAGACGGCATTCTCCATGAAATGGCGCGCCAGACGCGGCAGGCAGTGGAGGAATCGGACATCGTCGTGTTCATCGTCGACGGTCGCAATGGGCTTGCGCCGCAAGACAAGTCAATTGCCGACTACTTGCGCAAGACCGGCCGGCCGATCTTCCTCGTCGTCAACAAGGCTGAGGGGATGAAGTACAGCACGGTCGCCGCCGACTTCTACGAACTCGGTCTCGGCGATCCGCGTGCAATTTCGGCTGCACACGGCGACGGCGTCACGGAGATGATCAATGAGGCGCTCGGCGTCGCTTACGCGGGCCAGCCCGAGGAAAGCGACGACGAGAAGGAAGCGCGCGGCGTGAAGATCGCGATCGTCGGCCGTCCGAACGTCGGCAAGTCGACGTTGATCAACGCACTGGTCGGCGAAGAGCGCGTGATCGCGTTCGATATGCCGGGTACTACGCGCGATTCGATCTACGTCGACTTTGAACGCCAGGGCAAGCCGTACACGCTGATCGATACGGCCGGCTTGCGCCGTCGCGGCAAGGTGTTCGAAGCGATCGAGAAGTTCTCGGTGGTGAAAACGCTGCAGTCGATTTCGGACGCGAATGTCGTGATTCTGCTGCTCGACGCGCGTCAGGACATTTCGGAACAGGACGCGCATATCGCCGGCTTCGTGGTGGAGCAAGGTCGTGCGCTGGTGGTCGGCGTAAACAAGTGGGACGGGCTCGATTCGCATGTGCGCGAGCGCACCAAAGCGGATCTCGAACGCAAACTAAAATTCCTCGACTTCGCCAAGTTCCATTTCATTTCTGCGGCGGAAAAAACAGGTATCGGCCCGCTGATGCGGTCGGTGGACGACGCGTACGCCGCGGCAATGGCCAAGCTGCCCACGCCGAAGCTCACGCGTGCGCTGATCGATGCAGTGGAATTCCAGCAGCCGCGTCGCCGTGGTCCGGTGCGGCCGAAATTGCGTTACGCGCACCAAGGTGGACAGAATCCCCCGATCATTGTGATTCATGGCAACGCACTCGACGCGATCACCGAAACGTACAAACGCTACCTTGAAAACCGCTTCCGTGAAACTTTCAAGCTGACCGGGACTCCATTGCGAATAGAGTTCAGATCGTCGACCAACCCTTACGCGGACAAAGGCTGAAACCCGCATGTGCGTTGGGTTTGGCCGCTTGGGCAGGGTGCCCGCGCGAAAACGAAAATCGGCTATAGTGTAGCGGTTGACGGCGGATACCTTTTTCTTCCGTCGTCAATTTAGTCAACCTGCAAAAAAATACGGAGTTTGCTATGAGCAACAAAGGGCAATTGTTACAAGACCCGTTTTTGAACGCACTGCGTAAAGAGCATGTGCCGGTGTCGATCTACCTGGTCAACGGCATCAAGCTTCAAGGGAACATTGAATCGTTCGACCAGTACGTCGTGTTGCTCCGGAATACGGTCACCCAGATGGTCTACAAGCACGCAATCTCGACTGTCGTGCCAGCCCGTCCGGTGAATTTCCACCCGGATTCTGAACAGTCCTAAACCCCCGTCGCGGCCGGCGTAGCGTCGCCCGTTGGCGATCACCTCCGGCCGCCTCATTTTGATACCCTCCAATTTGATCAATGCAGCGCTCGTCGGCATCGACTTCGGTAAGATCGATTTCGAAGCCAGTCTCGAAGAACTCAGCCTGCTCGCGCAAAGCGCGGGCGCGAATCCTCTAGTCACCCTCACCGGGCGCCGGGCAAGTCCCGATGCGAAGATGTTCGTCGGCAGCGGCAAGGCCGAAGAACTGCGTCTCGCGTGTGAGGCGAACGACATCGAACTCGTCATCTTTAACCACGCTCTTGCGCCTGCCCAGCAGCGCAATCTGGAGCAAGCGCTTAATCGGCGCGTGGTCGACCGCACGAGTCTCATCCTCGATATTTTTGCGCAACGCGCCCGCAGCCATGAAGGCAAGCTGCAGGTGGAACTCGCGCAATTGCAGTATCTGTCGACGCGGCTAATCCGCGCATGGACCCACCTCGAGCGGCAAAAAGGCGGTATCGGGTTGCGCGGTCCGGGCGAAACGCAGCTCGAAACCGACCGCCGGCTGATCGGCGAGCGCATCAAGGCGCTCAAGACGCGGCTCGAAAAACTGCGCCGTCAGCATGGCACGCAGCGCCGCCAGCGCTCGCGCAATCAGACCATGTCGGTGTCGCTGGTCGGCTATACGAATGCGGGCAAGTCCACGCTCTTCAACGCGCTCACGAAGGCGCAGGCGTATGCGGCCGACCAGCTGTTCGCTACGCTCGACACGACCTCCCGTCGCGTTTATCTCGGCGACGAAGCAGGGCAGGTGGTGGTGTCCGACACCGTCGGCTTCATTCGCGAGTTGCCCCACCAACTGGTTGCCGCGTTTCGCGCCACGCTCGAAGAGACAATCCACGCCGATCTGCTGCTGCATGTCGTCGACGCGTCGAGCGCGGTGCGTCTCGATCAGATCGACCAGGTCAACGAGGTCTTGCACGCGATCGGTGCGGACACGATCCGGCAGGTGCTCGTGTTCAACAAGATCGACGCAGTGCCGGAGTTGGCGGCCCGCGGGGACGCGGTCGAGCGGGACGAGTATGGTAATATTTCGCGCGTCTTTTTGAGCGCGCGCACGGGGCAGGGGCTGGATACATTGCGCGCTGCCATCGCTGAGATCGCTACTGCGGAAGCTCTGTCCGACACGCCGCATGACTCCTCGGAAGAAGACCGGTCGGCGGCACCGCGCGACGAGCGCAAGGTCTCAGAACTCGGGCACTGACCCGTTCCAATTGCATACCCGCTGTCTACTCTGGTGAACGAACACAGGTGAACGATTACAACGAGCGGAGTATCTGGCTGCGCATGCGCGCCATGTTTTCACTGAACGATCCGCGCTGGGGCCGTGGCGACGGCAATGGCGAGCGTCAGCGGCCGGGCGAGCCCAAGCGTCCACAGACCAAGGAAGGTGAAGGTCCCCCCGATCTCGACGAGATGTGGCGGGATTTCAACCGCCGTCTGAGCCGCATATTCGGCCGCAAGGGCGGCGGTGTCGGCGGCGGGCGCCCCGACAACGGTCGTGGCGCACGCATCGGCGTGGGCATCGTCATCGGCGTGCTGATCGCGATCTATCTCGGCAGTGGCGTGTTCGTGGTGCAAGACGGCCAGGCCGGCGTTGTGATGCAGTTCGGCAAATATCGCTACACGGCGGGGCAAGGCGTGCACTGGCGGCTGCCTTATCCGTTCGAAGCGCATGAGCTCGTCAATATCGGCCAGGTTCGCCAGGTGGAAATCGGCCGCAATAACGTGGTGCGTCTCGCGAATGTAAAAGACGCGTCGATGCTCACTCACGACGCGGACATCGTCGACGTGCGCTTTGCAGTGCAGTACCAGATCCGCAAGCCGACCGATTACCTCTTTCGCAGCGCCGATCCCGATCAAGGCGTGATGCAGGCCGCGCAGGCGGCGGTGCGCGGCATTGTCGGCGCGCGCAGCACAGATGAAATTCTTGGTCAGGATCGCGAAGTAATTCGTCAGCAGTTAATGGCGGCAATCCAGCAATCGCTCGATGAATATCAGTCCGGCCTCGCCGTGACCGGTGTGACGATCCAAGGCGTGCAGGTTCCCGACAGGGTGCAGGCGGCGTTTGACGACGCTGCCAAGGTCCGTCAGGAGAACGAGCGTGCGAAGCGCGACGCGCAGGCGTACGCCGCTGATCTGCTGCCGCGCGCGCAAGCCGATGTGGCGCGCCAGATCGACGACGCGAAAACCTACAGCGACAAAACGGTGGCCGAGGCGCAAGGCGACGCCGAACGGTTCAAGCAGGTCTATGCGCAGTACTCCAAAGCGCCCGCCGTGATTCGCGAGCGCATGTATCTGGAAACCATGCAGCAAATCTATTCGAATACGACGAAGGTATTTGTGGACAGCAAGAGCGGCAACAATGTGCTGTATCTGCCGCTCGACAAGCTGGTCGAGCAGACTCGTCAACGGGTGGCCGATGCTGCTGCGGCCGCCACGGCTGTATCGGGCGGCGCTGCGGCCAGCGCGCCGCAGGCAGCGACTTCCAATGCGCCCGCCGCAGGCGGACCGACGACGGCAGCGCCTGCAATGTCTGCGTCTGCCGCAGCCGCCACACCCGCCAGCCGGGCGGCGGCCAGCAGCGACGCGCTGCGCTCACGCGACTCCTTCCGCAGCCGTACGCGTGAAGACGACGTTCAATAAGGGGCGCACATCATGAACAAGATCATTGCGCTCGTCATTGCCGTTGTCATCGTGCTGTTTGCCGCTTCGTCGATGGTATTCGTTGTCGACCAGCGTCATATGGCAGTGTTGTCCCCGCGTGGCGACGCCGCTCCCACCTTGCTCGGTCCAGGCTTGCACCTGAAGTTGCCGCCGCCGTTGCAAACGGTGACGCTTGTCGATAACCGCATCCAGTCGCTCGACGCGCCGGACGAAGATCGCTACGTCACTTCGGACAAGAACGATCTGCTCGCGAACCCTGTCGTCAAATATCGCGTGACCGATCCGCTGAAGCTGCTGGCCGAAACGAAGGGCGACGTGCAGAGCCTGCCGGACCGCATCGCCCTTGTTGCACGCAGTGCGCTCGGCGACGCGTTCGGCAAGTACACGTTGCCCGACGCATTGGCCAAACAGCAGGCACTCGCCGACGAAGCCCGCGCCGCGATGGCAAAGACTGCGGCGTCGCTGGGCGTGTCGGTCCTGGACGTCCAGTTGACGCGGGTCGATGTTCCGGCCTCCATGGCTGACTCGGTCTACAAGCGGATGATCGCCGAACGCGAGCAGGCCGCGGCCGACGAGCGTGCGAAGGGGACGGCCGAGGCCGACAAGATCCGGGCGGACGCGGTCGCGCAACAGCAGGCGATTCTCGCGGACGGTTACCGTCAGGCGCAAACCATCAAGGGCGAGGGCGACGCAAACGCAGCCGAGATCGCCGCGCAAGCGTACGGCAGCGACCCGGAGTTCTATCAGTTCTACCAAAGCATGCAGGCGTACCGGAAGACCTTCAAGCCAGGCGACGTAATCGTGGTCGATCCGAGCAACGAGTTCTTCCGCTTCATGCGTAGTTCGACCGGCGGCCTCGCCCCGGACGCTTCCGCGGCCCCGCGCAAACACTAATAACCCGGAACGCCGCGGCATTCGCATCGCGGCCCCCTTCTTTAGCATGGATATAGTCGGCTCGTTACTGCTCGCGATCGCGTTGATGCTGATTATCGAGGGGATGTTCCCGTTCGTTTTTCCGAGCGCCTGGCGCGACACGTTCCGTAGAATAGCGGAGCGACCGGCGCATCAGATTCGTGTCGGCGGGCTGATCGTGATGCTGCTCGGGCTGATTCTGCTGTTTTTCGTGACTTGAGCCAGCAGGCCGGTTAGTGCGATGCCGCGTGCGGCGCGGCTTCAGGTGTCAGCAAGGTCGCACATTCGCGTGGCGGCTCGCTGTGGAACCCGCGCTTTCGGTCCCACGCAAGCCGGGCGCATCCGGAAAGCCGCCGAACTCGCCAGGATCGAGCCCTGGCCCGCCAAATACACTCATTTACCGGCGCACTCAGCCGCCGTGTTCAACGTCGTAGGACTGTATCGATGTCGACCTGGTTACTTCCCGAGAACATTGCCGACGTGCTGCCGTCGGAAGCCCGCAAGATCGAAGAGTTGCGGCGCCATCTGCTGGACCGTTTCCGCTCGTACGGCTACGAGATGGTGATGCCGCCGATGCTCGAATACATCGAGTCGCTGCTGACGGGCGGCGGGCACGACCTCAATCTGCGCACGTTCAAGCTCGTCGATCAATTGTCCGGACGCACGCTCGGGCTGCGCGCCGACATCACGCCGCAGGTCGCGCGTATTGACGCGCATCTGCTGAATCGCCAGGGCGTCACGCGTCTTTGTTATGCCGGAAATGTCGCGCACACGCGGCCGCGCGGCTTGCACGCGACGCGCGAGCAGATTCAGATCGGCGCCGAAATCTACGGTCATGCGGGGCTCGAGGCAGATCTGGAAATCCAGCAACTAATGCTCGATGCGCTGCGTCTCGCGGGCCTTGCCAAGGTGCGTCTCGACCTGTGCCACGCGGGTGTGCTTGCCGCATTGATTGAAGCTGAACCGGCGGCGGCCGAGCTTGGACAATCGCTGTACGACGCGCTGGCGGGCAAGGACGTGCCGCGGCTCGTCGAATTGACCGCGAACCTCACGGCCGTGACACGCGATGCGTTGCGCTCGCTGCCCTCGCTTTACGGGGACGCCTCGGTGCTCGAAGAGGCACGCGCCCGCTTGCCGAATGCGCCCGCTATCGCGCGCGCGCTCGACGACCTCGCCTTCCTCGCGAGCCAGGTGGAAGGCGCCGAAGTCATGATCGACCTCGCCGATCTGCGCGGCTACGCGTATCACAGCGGCGTCATGTTTTCGGCCTACGTGGACGGCGTGCCGAATGCCGTCGCGCGCGGCGGCCGTTACGACCATGTCGGGCAGGCTTATGGGCGGGCGCGGGCGGCGACGGGCTTTTCGCTCGATCTGCGCGAAGTGGCGCGCATCTCGCCTGTCGAGGCGCGCAGCAGCGCGATTCTCGCGCCGTGGCAGCACGACGACGCGCTGCGTGTGAGCGTCGCCGCGTTGCGCGATGCCGGCGAAGTGGTGATTCAGGCACTGCCTGGCCACGAGCACGACCTGGATGAATTCGCGTTCGACCGCGTGTTGGTCGAGCGCAACGGCGCATGGACGGTTGAACCGCGTTCCTGAGCGCGCTTCTGAGCGTGTTCCTGCGCCGCTCTGATACGAGCCGCTCGAGGAATATTTCTACTGGCCTGCCAGAGCGCCTCTAACGGCAACGTGCATGAGTCGCCGATCGCGGCGCGGTGAGAAACCGCGCTTCTTCGCAATACCCACCATAACGTGCATACCGTTGAGCGGAAACGGAAAAATTCCGGATGCTTCCGCGAACCTAGGTAGAATACGTTTTTAACCAGCTTACGAAACAACATGTCTGCCAGCGCAGTGAATGTGAACCCCGGGCGTAACGTCGTCGTCGTGGGGACCCAGTGGGGTGATGAAGGCAAGGGCAAGATCGTCGACTGGCTGACGGACCACGCCCACGGCGTCGTTCGCTTCCAGGGCGGTCACAATGCCGGTCACACGCTTATCATCGGCGGCAAGAAAACCATCTTGCGTCTGATTCCGTCGGGCATCATGCATCCCGGCGTTGCGTGCTACATCGGCAATGGCGTCGTGTTGTCGCCGGAAGCGCTGTTCAAGGAAATTGGCGAACTCGAAGCCGCCGGCGTCGACGTTCAGAAACGCCTGTTCATTTCCGAAGCCACCACGCTGATTCTGCCGTACCACATTGCTATCGACCAGGGCCGCGAAGCGCGCCGCGGTGCGAGCAAAATCGGCACCACCGGCCGTGGCATCGGCCCGGCATACGAAGACAAGGTGGCGCGCCGCGGCTTGCGCGTGCAGGACCTCTTCGAGCCGGAGACTTTCGCTGAACGCCTGCGCGAAAATCTGGACTATCACAACTTCGTGCTGACGCAGTACCTGGGCGTCGCCGCTGTCGATTTCCAGCAAACGCTCGACACGATGCTGGGCTATGCCGACCGTCTGAAGCCAATGGTGACCGACGTGTCGCGCCGTTTGTACGACGCGAACGCCGCCGGCAGCAACCTGCTGTTCGAAGGCGCGCAAGGCACGCTGCTCGATATCGACCACGGTACCTATCCGTTCGTCACGTCGAGCAATTGCGTCGCAGGTGCGGCGACTGCTGGTGCGGGCGTTGGTCCGCAGAAGCTGAACTACATTCTCGGCATCACCAAGGCGTACTGCACACGCGTCGGTTCGGGCCCGTTCCCGAGCGAACTGTACGACGCGGACAACGCCGCGCGTCAGGAAGCGATCGGCCTGGAACTCGCCACCGTCGGCAAGGAATTTGGCTCGGTCACTGGCCGTCCGCGCCGCACCGGCTGGCTCGACGTTGCAGCACTGCGCCGCTCGATCCAGATCAATGGCGTGTCGGGCCTGTGCATGACCAAGCTCGACGTGCTCGACGGTCTCGAAGAAGTGAAGCTCTGCGTCGGCTACACAGTGGACGGCAAGAACGTCGATCTGCTGCCGCGCGGCGCGTCGGAAGTCGCGCGCTGCGAGCCGGTGTACGAAACCTTCGCGGGCTGGAAGGAAAGCACCGTCGGCATCAAGGAATGGGACAAGCTGCCGGCGAACGCACGTGCATATCTGTCGCGCGTTCAGGAAGTGGCGGGCATTCCTATCGACATGGTGTCCACGGGTCCGGATCGCGACGAGACCATTCTGCTTCGTCATCCGTTCAAGGCTTAAGCGATGGTGCAAGGTCTCCCCATGATTGCGATGAAAGATCCGCGCAACGACGACAAGAACCTGTGGGTCGGCTGGGACGAATATCACCGGCTGATCGAATTGCTCGCCATGGCGGTGCATGAGTCAGGCTGGAAGTTCGACAAGATCCTGTGCCTCGCGCGTGGCGGTTTGCGCGTGGGCGACCAGCTTTCGCGTATCTATGATCTGCCGCTGGCTATTCTCGCCACCAGTTCGTATCGCGAAGCGGCCGGCACGGAGCAGGGCGAACTGGACATCGCGCAATACATCACGATGACGCGCGGCGAACTGCACGGCAACGTGCTGCTCGTCGACGATCTTGTCGATTCTGGCGTGACGCTCGCACGGGTGCAGCAGCATCTGAAAGAGCGCTATCCGGCGATCACGGCGGTGCGTTCCGCAGTGCTCTGGTACAAAGGCTGCTCGAAAGTGAAGCCCGATTATCACGTGCAGTATCTGCCTACGAATCCGTGGATTCATCAGCCGTTCGAGGAGTGGGACACCGTTCGTCCGCATAACCTCGGCGCGTGGATCAAGCGCGGCGTCGCGCAAGCGCAGGAGTCCTCGGGAAACTGACGAGATGCGCCGCATGTGTCGCGCGCGTTCCTCGCATGTGCCATATGCACCGCGGGCATCGCAACGTTTAGCGGCACTCAGTGCTGCACCGTGCTATGCAACGCATCCAAAGCGGAGCCCGATTGGGCTCCGTTTTTTTATGTGCGCGCGGTCACCGGCGCCTATGCTTCGCAGCCTGCGATGACATCCGCCGCATAGCGATTCGCACAGCAGACGCGCACATACCGCAGTGCTACACTGCGCGGACCATCCACGTGGTGTATCCACAACAAGCCGGGCGGCTTCAGGCAGGCGGTTTAGAATAGCGGTCGTTTTTTCCGCCCTGGGAACGGATTTTCTCGCGTTTATGACAGATAACAATCACGTGCACAAACAGCCACTACCTTCCCTCGCGATCGCCGCGATCGGGGTGGTGTTCGGCGATATCGGCACGAGCCCGTTGTATGCGCTGAAAGAAGCCTTCAGCCCGTCGCATGGCATCCCGCTTACCGATCAATCCATCCTGGGCGTGATTTCGCTGCTGTTCTGGGCCATCGTGATCGTGGTGGGCATCAAGTACGTACTGTTCGTGATGCGCGCGGACAACAACGGTGAGGGTGGCGTGCTCGCGCTCATGGCGCTGGCGCTGCGTTCGCTCGACGAGAAATCGAAAATGGCCGGATTGCTGATGATGCTCGGCATCTTCGGCGCCTGCATGTTTTATGGCGACGCAGTCATTACGCCAGCCATTTCGGTGATTTCCGCAGTCGAGGGGCTGGAGATTGCGGCGCCTCATCTTTCGCATCTGGTATTGCCGCTGACCATAGTGATCCTTGTGCTGCTGTTCTGGATCCAGCGGCACGGCACGGCCACCGTTGGCCGGTTGTTCGGCCCGATCATGCTGGTGTGGTTCGTGGTGCTAGCTGCGCTCGGGCTGTGGCATATCGTGCAATCGCCGAACGTGATCCGCGCACTGAACCCGTACTACGCGTACACCTTCATGGCCGCGCATGTGCTGCAAGCGTATGTCGTGCTTGGTTCGGTGGTGCTGGTGCTGACGGGCGCTGAGGCGCTCTACGCGGACATGGGCCACTTCGGGGCCAAGCCCATCCGCATGGGCTGGTACGTGCTGGTCATGCCGTCGCTGGTGCTGAACTATTTCGGCCAGGGCGCGTTGCTGATGCACGACGCGAAAGCGATCGAGAATCCGTTCTTCCTGCTCGCGCCGCAATGGGCGCTGCTGCCGCTGGTCGTGCTGTCGACGGTCGCGACCGTGATCGCTTCGCAGGCGGTGATTTCCGGCGCGTATTCGCTGACGAGCCAGGCGATCCAGCTCGGCTACGTGCCGCGTATGAAGATCCTGCACACATCGGAACTCGCAATCGGCCAGATCTATGTACCGGTGGTGAACTGGATGCTGCTGTTCATCATTCTGTGCATCGTGATTGCGTTCAAAAGCTCGGACAATCTCGCGGCCGCATACGGCATCGCGGTGACCGCGACCATGGTCATCACGACCATCCTCGCTTGTGTCGTGATGGTGAAGGTGTGGAACTGGAACAAGTTCCTCGTCGGGCTGATCATCGCCGTGTTCATTACGATTGACTTAGGCTTTTTCGGTGCGAATCTGCTGAAGGTGGAAGAGGGTGGCTGGCTACCGCTCGGCATCGGCGCGCTGCTGTTCTTCCTGCTGATGACATGGTTCAAGGGCAGGATGATCGTGAAAGAGCGCACGGCCGCCGACGGTATTCCTTTGATGCCGTTCCTGCAGGGCCTGCTTGCGCACCCGCCGCACCGTGTATCGGGTACGGCGATCTACCTGACGGGCAGCGATTCGCTCGTGCCGGTCAGCCTGCTGCACAATCTGAAGCACAACAAGGTGTTGCATGAGCGCACGATCTTCCTGACCTTCGTCACGCGCGACATTCCGTATGTGAACGACGCCGAGCGAGTGACGGTGAAGAACATCGACGGTGGTCTGTATCTGGTCAAGGCCGCATACGGGTTCAACGAAACACCGGACGTGAAAGCAGTGCTCACCGAAATCGGCCGTACGCACGACATGACCTTCGAGTTGATGGATACGTCGTTTTTCCTCGCGCGCGAAACGGTGGTGCCGACACAATTGCCAGGCATGTCGGTGTGGCGCGAGCGTGTTTTCGCATGGATGCACCAGAACGCCGCCAAGCCGACGGACTTCTTTAGTATTCCGGCTAATCGCGTAGTGGAGTTAGGTACGAAGATCGAGATATGACGGCGCAGGGCGCGCCTTGCCCGTGCGCATCGCGGAATGTCTCTGCAGAAACAAAAAACCCACGCAAATGCGTGGGTTTTTTATTGGGTGACGGGTGGTAAAAGGCGCGTGTTCAGTGGTGCAAAAGCGCTTCGTCCACCGAACACACAGACTTTTACTTTTGCTTCAACTTCGCGAATGCGGCAGCCATTGCGCCGCCTGCTTCCGGTTCGCGTGAGCGCTGTTGCGGCGCGCCGCGTCCATTCCCACCCGAGCGGCCAAAGTTGCCGCGATCCTGCTGCGCACCGCCGCCACTGCGGGCCGCCGCCGCGCCGAACTCGTCGTCGAGGCGCATGGTGAGCGCGATACGCTGACGCTTCACGTCGACTTCGAGCACCTTGACCTTGACGATCTGTCCGGCCTTGACGACCTCGTGCGGGTCCTTGATGAACTTCGTCGACATTGCCGATACGTGCACGAGCCCATCCTGATGTACGCCGATGTCGACGAACGCACCGAAAGCCGCGACGTTCGTGACGACGCCCTCGAGCACCATGCCGGGCGTCAGATCGCTGACTTTTTCGACGCCTTCGCGGAACGTCGCCGTCTTGAACTCTGGGCGCGGATCGCGGCCCGGCTTTTCGAGTTCGAGCAGAATGTCGCGCACGGTCGGCAGGCCGAAACGTTCGTCGACGAATTCGCCCGGTGACAAGCCGCGCAGCGCATCCCGATTGCCGAGCACTTCACCAACGTGCTTGTTGATCTTCGCGAGGATCCGTTCAACGACCGGGTACGCTTCGGGGTGCACCGACGAGCGGTCGAGCGGGTTTTCGCCGTTGTTGATGCGCAGAAAGCCCGCAGCCTGTTCGAACGTCTTGTCACCGAGACGCGGCACCTTGCGCAGATGATCGCGCGACGGGAACGGGCCATTCGCATCGCGATAGTCGACGATGTTCCGAGCCAGCGTGGCGTTCAGCCCCGACACACGCGCGAGCAGGGCGACCGACGCCGTGTTCGCGTCCACGCCCACGGCGTTCACGCAGTCTTCGACGACCGCGTCGAGCGAGCGCGCGAGTTCGCGCTGATTCACGTCGTGCTGATACTGCCCGACGCCGATTGCCTTCGGTTCGATCTTCACGAGTTCGGCGAGCGGGTCTTGCAGACGCCGCGCGATCGACACCGCGCCGCGCAGCGATACGTCCATGTCGGGGAATTCCTTCGCGGCCAGTTCGGAAGCCGAGTACACCGACGCGCCGGCTTCGGACACGACGATTTTCTGCAGCTTGAATTCCGGATGGCGCGCGATGAGTTCGCTCGCGAGCTTGTCCGTTTCCCGCGACGCCGTGCCGTTGCCGATGCTGATCAGTTCGGCCTGCGTCTGCGCGCAGATGCGCGCGAGTTTCGCGATGGAGCCGTCCCAGTCGCGGCGCGGCTCATGCGGATAGATCACGTCGGTGACGAGTACCTTGCCGGTCCGATCGACCACCGCGACCTTCACGCCGGTGCGCATGCCCGGATCGAGGCCGATCACGGCCTTCGGTCCCGCGGGTGCGGCCAGCAGCAGGTCCTTGAGATTGCGTGCGAACACGCGAATCGCTTCGTGCTCGGCTTCGTCGCGCAGGTTGGTCAGCAGTTCGTTTTCAATGTGCGGCTGAACCTTCACGCGCCAGCACCAGCGGCAAACGTCGGAAAGCCACTTGTCGGCCGGACGGTTCTGATTGGCAATACCGAAGTGACGTGCGATCAGCGCTTCGCCCGGATGGGGCACCTGTGCGTCGAGTTCTTCGCCGAGGCCCAGCTTGATCATCAGCACGCCCGCATTGCGGCCGCGGAAAAGCGCGAGCGCACGATGCGACGGCACCGTGCGAATCGTTTCCGCATAGTCGTAATAGTCGCGAAATTTCTCTTCTTCAGCGGTTTCCTTGCCTTCGACCACTTTCGACGACACCACGCCCTGATTGAACAGGTAATCGCGCAGCTTGCCGAGCAGATCAGCGGTTTCGCCAAATTGCTCGGAGAGGATGTCGCGGGCGCCATCGAGTGCGGCCTTCACGTCAGCGACGCCTTTCTCCGCGTCCACGTACGCGGCGGCTTCCGTTTGCGGGTCGAGCAGCGGATTGCCGAGCAGCGCGTCGGCGAGCGGCTGCAGGCCGGCTTCGCGAGCGATCTGCGCGCGAGTGCGGCGCTTCGGCTTGTATGGCAGATACAGGTCTTCGAGCACCTGCTTGCTGTCGGCGCCTTCGATCGCGTTGCGCAGCTCGTCGGTGAGCTTGCCCTGTTCTTCGATGCTCGCGACGATCGCCGCGCGCCGGTCTTCCAGTTCGCGCAGATACAGCAGGCGTTCTTCGAGATTACGCAGCTGCGTGTCGTCGAGATTGTCGGTCACTTCCTTACGGTAGCGGGCGATGAACGGAACAGTCGCTCCTTCGTCGAGGAGTTGCACCGCGGCCGCGACCTGGCGCGGCTGTACGGACAGTTCGGCGGCGATGCGCTGTACGATCTTGAGTGCTACGGTTTCCGTCATAAGCTCTTGGGTTTCCTGCGGACTCGGTCAAGGGCCGTGCGCCGGCGGCGCCTTGCGGCGCCGGGCACGCAGTGCGTGCGCGCTGCGACCAGGTTGCTAGAGCGGGGCATTTTGCCACAAATGCCAAAGGGCTCAACCGCCGGGGGTGATAGAATTTCGGGCATGTTCCGTTGCCCCTCTACGACGTTGCCAATCTCCTTTTCTTTCAACTGCCTGGGCTCGAACCCGGTCTCTCTTACGCCACATTTGCCGCTGTCCGCAGTGCGCTGGCCGTTCAGGTTGCGTGGACGGGTGATGCGTGGCGTCGAAGTGAGCGCGCCGGTTTCGGGCAAAGCGTTCGTGGTGTCGTGCGCGGCGTGCCTGATGGCTGCCGCGCTCGCATTATCGGCGCCTGCTTCGGCGCAATCGGCGGCGCCTGAAAGCGGCGCTATTGCGCCTGCCGTGAAGCCCGCGGGCTCGGCGGATCAAGGCAATGGCGTCAGTGGCGAAGCGGATGGCTCAGTGAATGCCGGAGCTGATAGCACAGCGGGCGGCGACAGCGCGGTGCCGGGAGAGAGCGAGTTCGACGCGCGGCAGAAGGTGCTTAACCAGCGCAGCGACGAGAACAACTACCGCTACGGCGTCGCCGAGCATAATTGCTACAGCACGTTCTTCGTCAATCACTGCTTGAACAGGGCACGCGATCAGATGCGCACGGTACAGGCGCAGATCCGCAAGGAACAGCTCGCGTTGGACGGCGAAGAGCGCGCGCAACGTGCCCGCAAACGTGACGAGCAGGCGGAGCTCAAGCGCGCGCAGGAGGAAGCGGGCGCGCCGCAGCGCGCCGCCGAAGACGCGCGCAACGCCCAGGCTTATGAAGAGAAACAGCGTCAGCATCAGTTGAACGAGGCGCAGCGCAATGCAGAGGCGCCGCAGCGCGCCGCCAACGCGCAGGCCTACGAGGAAAAGCAGCGGCAGCACGCGATCGACCAGGCGAAGCGCGGCATCAGCACGTCGAAGGCCGCGGCCAATCAGCAGGCTTACGATCAGAAGCAGGCCGACTTTCAACGCAAGCTCGACGAAGCTCGTCAGCAGGGCGCGCAAAAGGCTCAGGAACGCGTAGAGAAGCAGCAGAGCTTCGAGAAGAAGCAGGCCGAAGCGGCTCAGCACAAAGCCGACGTCGAAGCGCGCCAGAAGCAGGCAGCCGAAAAAGCGGAGCAGAAACGTCAGGACCAGTTGAAGCAGCAGAAGCAACTCGAAGAGCAGCAGAAGCAGCAACAGTGAGCCGCGCGGCGTAGCGCTCGTGTGGCGGGCGCCTGCGCGGTTGTAGTATCGCAGTAGTGCACGCATGGGTGCAGGCAGTCGTAGCGCGTTTTGAGCCGGACAGCAACCTCAGGCAACGGGCTGAACATGGCGAACATGCAGCCCACGCAACAGTCGAGCGGAGGCGAGCATGCGCGATCAACATCACGTCATCAACGCGGACACACTTCGCGACCGGATTCTGCAACTGGAATCGGAGCACAGTGGGCTCGACCGTTTGATCGGCCGAATGTCGGATGAGCCCGGCATCGACGACTTCGAGTTGCAGCGCCTGAAAAAGCGCAAACTCAAGGTCAAGGACACCATCATCTTGCTGCAATTGCAGCTCGAACCGGACGTACGCGCCTGAGTTCGCGGCCTGGCAGGCGCCGGGCGCGCGCCGCGCGAGCCGGATTTTGCAGGAAACGCTTGCCTTGAATTCACCGCTTGAAACTTCCCGCCGCGCGACGGCCGCCGACGAGGCATCACAAACCTGCACACCCGCGCCGCGTCCCGCTGCGCCCGCGTTGAGCGCTTCGCTCAATCCACGCCGCGCCGCGGAGCTCAACGAGATCTTCGCCGATAACGGTTTATTGGCCAGGCAGATCGACGGCTATCGCTCGCGCGCGTCGCAGATCGAGATGTCGCGCGCCGTCGCGGCCGCGATGGAAGCGTCGGGCCGCGCGATGCCCGAGCCCGCCATGTTCGAGGCGCAAAAGCGTCCGGCGCGGCGCCTGCAAACCGGCGCCGCCGAGACCGCAGCCGAAACGGTAGAAGCCGACGAAGCGCAGGCCTTGGACGGCGGCGAGAACACGCTGATCGTCGAGGCGGGCACCGGTACCGGCAAGACCTATGCGTATCTTGTGCCGGCCATGTTGTGGGGCGGCAAGGTGATCGTGTCGACGGGCACCAAGCACCTGCAGGACCAGCTTTTTCAGCGCGATATTCCGACCGTGCGCGACGCGCTTGCAGTGCCGGTGTCGGTCGCCATGCTCAAGGGCCGCGCGAACTATCTGTGTCACTACTACCTGCAGCGCACGGCGGATAACGGCCGTTTGCCGTCGCGACAGGAAACGTCGTATTTGCAGGACATCGTCCGGTTCGCAAAGATCACGCGCACGGGCGACAAGGCCGAACTCGCGAGCGTGCCGGAAACCGCGGCGGTGTGGTCTATGGTCACGTCCACGCGCGATAACTGCCTCGGTCAGGAATGTCCGCATTACAAGGACTGCTTCGTAATGCAGGCACGCCGCGAAGCGCAGCAAGCCGACATCGTGGTGGTCAACCACCACCTCTTTTTCGCCGACATCATGTTGCGCGATACCGGCATGGCGGAGCTGCTGCCCACGGCCAACACGGTCATCTTCGACGAAGCGCACCAGCTTCCCGAAACCGCCACGCTGTTTTTCGGCGAGACGCTTTCCACCGCGCAGTTTCTGGAACTCGCACGCGATTGCGTCGCCGAGGGTTTGGGTCATGCACGTGACGCGGTCGACTGGGTCAAGCTCGGCTCCGCACTGGAACGCGCCGCGCGTGACGTGCGGCTCGCGTTCAAGGAAGACTCTGTGCGTTTGTCGATCGGTCAGTTGCCGGACGATCATCCGTTGTTTGCTGCCCTCGAAGCGCTCGAAACCGAACTCGACGCGCTGACTTCCGCGCTCGCAACGCAAGCCGAACGCGCGGAGTCGATCGGCGCCTGTCTGCGCCGCGCTCGCGAGTTGCAGGGCGTGCTTGCCGGCTGGACGACGCCGCCTACCGAGCTCGAGCGTCAGGCGGTCGATGCGGCTCAGAGCGGCTCCGCGGAAGGCAGGAGCGAGCGTGCCGATCCCAACGAGAAGGTGCGCTGGATCGAAGTGTTCGCGCATACCGTGCAGTTGCACGAGACGCCGCTCTCGGTCGCGCCGATCTTCGCCAAGCAGCGCGCAGGTGTGCCGCGTGCGTGGATCTTCACGTCGGCCACGTTGTCGGTGCGCGGCGATTTCGCGCACTATGCCGCACAAATGGGACTTAACGCCAAGCGTTCTATGACGTTGCCGAGCCCGTTCGACTATCCGTCGCAAGGGCTTCTGTATGTGCCGCGCAATTTGCCTCAACCGTCGTCGCCCACATTCACCGACGCTGTGTTCGACGCAGCCTTACCCGCGATCGAGGCGTCTGGTGGAGGCGTATTCATGTTGTGTACGACGCTGCGCGCCGTGGACCGAATCTCCGCCAAGCTGCGAGATGTGATCGAAGCGCGCGGCTGGAACTATCCGCTGCTCGTGCAGGGCGATGCAAGCCGCACGGAATTACTCGACCGGTTCCGCGCTTATGGCAACGCGATTCTGGTGGGCAGTCAGAGCTTCTGGGAAGGCGTCGACGTGCGCGGCGACGCGCTGTCGCTCGTCGTCATCGACAAGCTGCCATTTGCGCCGCCTGACGATCCGGTTTTGTCAGCGCGTCTCGATGCGCTGACGAAGAAAGGTCTGAGCCCGTTTGCGGTTCATCAACTGCCGCAGGCTGTTATTACGCTGAAGCAGGGCGCCGGCCGACTGATCCGCGCGGAAACGGACCGTGGCGTCCTGATGATCTGCGACACGCGTCTTGTCGAAAAACCTTATGGACGCCGAATCTGGCAGAGCTTGCCGCCGTTCAAGCGCACACGTGAAATCGAGGTGGTGCGCGAGTTTTTCGAGGAGAGCGGGCAGGCCGCTCAATAGCCGCGCTTCAATAGCTGCGCTTCAAAGCCGAATCTCGTTGCGATAACCGGCTTCGATCGCGCTGATGCCTTAGCTAAATCGGCGCTTGAATGACAAAACGCCACGGACGTGAGCCCGTGGCGTTTTGTTTTACTGCTCGGGAAACCGAGACGATTTCCCGATGCAGTTTTCGCCCTAAGGCGAACCCTACGCGACAGCTTACTGGCTTGCGCCCGAAGCCGGAGCAGCAGCCGAAGCAGCAGCGCCTGCGTCCGAAGCAGCGGTCGTAGCCGAAGCAGCAGCGTCGCTCGCAGCAGCAGCCGCACCCGAAGCAGCAGCAGCCGAATCCGAAGCTGCAGCAGCAGCCGGTGCCGAAGCGGCAGCTGCGTCGCTAGCCGGGGCAGCGGCTTGGTCGTTGCTCTTGTTGCATGCAGCCAGTGCCACAGCTGCCAACAGGGATGCTACGAGGAGGGATTTCTTCATGATCACGTCCTTTTATGGTTAAAGGTAAGCAACAGCGCAAAATAATACCGGTAATGTGCTCCAACACCGACCTGGGCCGCTGGTGGAGACGCTCTTTTGACGAGCAGGAATCTTCCCTACGGCTTGGGCGGAAATTATATGCACTTTCGTACTGACAATCCATAAATCCGGGGTCAATACGTTGTCTTTCTCATACAAAATTTCAATGTACTGTGTATAACAGACACGCGAGGCTAGGCAAGCTCGCCTATCCGTATCCAGCCCGCACAATACCACTCGTGTAGCCGTGCTGTCACCGACGAATCGTGTGAGAGTGTTACAAAGCGTTTCGCACTCAGACACCGGTGATCGGCGAGATCAAATAACCATTTTTTCGCGCCGTCGATCCACATTTTCTCTCCATTTACGAAGAAAAAACGGCGGTTGTACAACATATTCGTCTTGCGGTCGAGTCGCACACCTAAGCGCGACGCCTGGCTAATGAAACGTGCTCCGTTGAGCGGCCTTTGCGGCGGATCGAAGACGACACTCGGCTTGGGTTCGCTGAGGTACGCACCAAGGAACGACGCAATGTCCTGCTCATTCCATTTGATGCCAGCAAGGATTGCGCCAACGCGTTCGACCAGCGCGGCGGGCAGTTCCGCCGGCCGGTCTACGGCGGGCTGCTGCGGGTCGCGGTAAAGCGCTTCCGGCTGCGCCTTTTCTTCGCCGCGCTCGGCCAGATGGTAGAGGAACTGGGCCGTCAGTTCACCGGCTGACGGCGCGCGAAAGCCGATCGAGCACGTCATGCACTCGCCCTCGGCGACGCCGTCGTGCGCAATGTGCGGCGGCAAATACAGCATGTCTCCCGGCTCGAGCACCCACTCCTGTTCCGCTTCGAAGTTCTGTAAAACTTTCAACGGCAGTCCTGCTTGCAGCGTCAGATCTTTCTGCGAACTGATGCGCCAGCGCCGCTTGCCTTTTACTTGCAAAAGAAACACATCGTAGGAATCGAAGTGCGGGCCGACGCCGCCGCCGTCGGTCGCATAAGAAATCATGAGATCGTCCAGACGCGCATCGGGAACGAAGCGGAAGCGGTCCAGCAGGGCTCGCGCGCGATCGTCGTAAAGATCGACGCCCTGCACGAGCAGTGTCCACGCGCGCTGCTTCAGCGACGGCAGTTCGTCCGGCGCGAAGGGTCCATGTTCAAGCTGCCACCTATTGCGAAAGTGCGTGATGAGGCGCGCTTCGACTTCATCCTGGTCCGCCAGTTCGAAGAACTCGTCGCGCGAGAGCGGCGACTCGACATCGGGAATCGCCTGGCGGATCAACAGGGGCTTTTTCTGCCAGTACCGGCGCATGAATTGCGACGGCGTGAGGTTGCCGAGCAACGGCGTGGGTGTGTCGGGCGAAGGCGGAAGAATCGCGGTAGCCGGCTTTTTAGCCGATGACGAATTGCGTGCCGAAGCTGCTTCGGCCGGGTGGTCAGTGGGCCGCTTGGGCATCGTATAATGTGAGTTGTATTCTGGAGAATCGAATGAAAATCGCAAAGAACACCGTCGTGTCGGTCGCCTACAAGCTCTCGGATGCGCAGGGCAATCTGATTGAAGAGAGCGACGAGCCGATGGTCTATCTGCACGGCGGCTATGATGGCACGTTCCCCAAGATCGAGGAAGAGCTCGACGGCCACGAGGCCGGCTTCGAGACCCAGATCCAGCTCGAGCCGCAAGATGCATTCGGTGAGTACGATCCGGACCTCGTGAAGATCGAGCCGCGTAATCGCTTTCCGGAACCGCTCGAGGTCGGCATGCAGTTCGAAGGCACGCCGGAAGAGGGCGACGAAGACCTCGATTCGCTCGTCTATGTCGTGACCGACGTCGCGGAAGACAAAGTCGTGCTCGACGGCAACCATCCGCTAGCCGGCATGGCGCTGCGTTTTGCGTTGACGGTCAAAGACGTGCGTCCCGCGACCGAAGACGAAATCCAGCATGAACACGCGCATGGCGCCGACGGCCTCGAAGTTCTCGACGAAGACGACGAGGCAGACGACGAAGGCGGCAAGTCAGGGCCCACGCTGCACTGAGCTTGCGGGCGTGCCGGGAGTGCCTGAAGAACCCGGCACCCCCGGAGTTCCCGGCATGCGTGGCTGCGCGGACGGGACCGTTTGCGCAGGCGGAACCGACGTAGCGGGTCCGTATCCGCCGCCGCCCTGGTCGGCTGGAATGCGCGGCAACTGGTCGAGTTGCTGAAAGTCCGGTTGCGGCTGGCCGGGCGTCTGGAATAGCGGCGGCAAGTCCGAGGCCGGTCCAAGCGACGGCACGGCCGGCATCGAGGCGGCGGGCTCGTCCCGCAGCAACGGAGGCTGCGCCGTGGGCATCGGCATTTGCCGCGGTACGTCGCGCACTGTCACGCGAAACGGCGGCTTTCTTCCCAAGTCTGCTTCTATCTGAATCCACTGGTTAAGGCGATCATGCGGCGCAAGCGCGACACGCGTGAGGTTCGCCACCAGGTTCCCCTTGTCGTTGCGTAGTGGCTGATCGATCATGAAGCCCGCGCTTGCGCGTTCGTCGTCGGAGTGGATGACGAGCACCGGGCCGGGAAAGATCTGCGCGAGCTTGACGAGGCTGCGCTTGAACTCCAGAAATCCGTCGCGGCGCGGATTGTGCCCGAAGCGTAGCCAGGCGAAACGCTCGGGCCGTTCATAGCGCTCGGGATCGGGATCGCCCTGAATGAACACGACGATCGCGCGCGCGTCGCGTCGCTTCGCAAATTCGCCGGCATGCTCGAGCCAGAATGCATTGGCGATTACCCGGTCCTCGAACTCCCCGTTGCGTCCGCCGGCGGTCAGATAATGATTGTTCGGACTCGGCACATTCAGCCCGACGAACACGGTGTCTCCTGCTTGCCAGCGCACGTTTTCCCGATACGGACGAAAGCGCGACACCTCGCTCTCGCGCGTCAACGCAATCGGGTTCTGACCCATCGAATTCGCGTCGCTAAAGAGCGTCTGGCGAAGCTGGTCGAGCCGTTCGACCGGATCGAAACCGCCTGCCTGCGCGCTCGCGCAATCGATCCAGTCGTGCTGACCCGGAATGAAGAACAGCGCGGGCCGCGACGTTTCCAGCACTGCGTGCCGGCGTTCATACAGCGCATCCCGGCAGGCTTCCTTCGGGCCTTTCAGATTGCCGTCGTACACGATGAACGACAGGCCGCGCTCCCGGCCGATTGCATCGATCAACCGCTGGGTCGGAGCTTCGTCGGCGGGACTTTGCATGGTGTTCGCGATGACCGCGAAACTGTAGCTGGGCGCTGCCGCATGCGCCGCCGATGCGGGCAACAAGACAGCAAAGACAGACGCGCAAGCGGCGACGAACCGCCGGCCGCGCGCTCGCGTGAAGGCCATGGCCAATGCCGCGCCGAGTCGGCGCAGACGTTGCGCAAGACAGCGGCGTGCGTCAGTGATCGGCATCCGGCGCTGCGGCCAGCTCGTGCAGTTCATACAGCAGATCGAGCGCTTCTCGTGGCCGCAGATCGTTCGGATCGATGTCGCGGAGACGCTCAACGAGCGCTGTCATTGCGGGCGATCGCGAAGGCGCTTCACTGCCAGCACGTTCGTCGTCCGCATCTTCGAGCAACATTGGGGGCGGTGCGGCGAACAGGTCGAGTTGCGGAGTGGGCTGGGCCGCCGACTGCTGTTCCAGGTGCGCGAGATGCTTGCGCGCCGCGCGAACCACCGCGTTCGGCACGCCGGCGAGCTGCGCGACCTGCAAGCCGTAGCTCTGGTTCGCCGGACCTTCGTTGACGGCGTGCAGGAACACGATGCCGTGTCCATGCTCGACCGCCGACAGGTGCACGTTGGCCGCTTGCGGAAATTCGGCGGGCAACTGCGTCAGCTCGAAATAATGTGTCGCGAAAAGCGTGTGGCAGCTGTTGTGCGAAAGCAGATGCCGCGCGATCGCCCATGCGAGCGCGAGACCGTCGAAGGTAGACGTGCCGCGGCCGATCTCATCCATCAACACGAGGCTTTGCGGCGTCGCGTCGTTCAGGATCGCGGCGGCTTCAGTCATTTCCACCATGAAGGTCGAACGTCCGCCGGCGAGATCGTCCGCGGCGCCGATGCGCGTGAAAATGCGGTCGATTGGGCCGAACGCGGCGCGCCGCGCGGGCACGTAGCTGCCCACGTACGCAAGCAGCGCGATCAGCGCCGTCTGCCGCATGAAGGTCGATTTACCGCCCATGTTGGGGCCGGTGATCAGCAGCAGCTTGCGCTCCGGCGTAAGCGTGCAGTCGTTCGCGATGAATTGCTCGACCTGCGCTTCGACAACCGGGTGACGGCCCTGTTCGATTTCGATGCCTGCGTTCGGCGAGAAGCTCGGCGCAACCCAGTCGAGGGCGCGGGCACGTTCGGCAAAGGCGGTCAGCAGGTCGAGCTCCGCGAGTGCCGAGGCAACGCGCTGGCAATCCGGAATGAACGGCAGCAGCGTCTGCAACAGCGCGTCGTAAAGCGAACGCTCGCGGGCGAGCGCCCGTTCCTGCGCGGACAGCGCCTTGTCTTCGAACGTTTTCAGTTCCGGCGTGATGTAGCGCTCGGCGTTCTTTAGCGTCTGACGGCGGCGATAGTCGTCCGGCACCTTGTCGGTCTGGCCGCGCGTGACCTCGATGTAAAAGCCGTGCACTTTGTTGTACTCGACGCGCAGATTGCCGATGCCAGTGCGCGCGCGTTCACGCGTTTCAAGATCGATCAGAAACTGCCCGCAGTTCTCCGAAATATCCCTGAGCTCGTCGAGCTCCGCATCGTATCCCCGCGCAATGACACCGCCGTCCCGCACCATGGCGGCCGGCTCCTGTGCAATAGCGCGCGTGAGCAACTCGACGCAAGCTTGCGGCGGTTCGAGCGACACGTCGATGCGGGCGAGCGAATCCGCATTCGATGAAACAGCCGCCACCTTCGCGCGAAGCTCGGGCAGCGCGGCGAAGGTATCGCGCAAGCTCGACAGATCGCGGGGCCGCGCGGAAAGCAGCGCAAGACGGCCGGTGATTCGCTCGATGTCGGAGATATGTCGCAGTGCGCTGCGCAGCGAGTCGACGTCCGCACCCGCGGGCGCCTCGAGCAACGCGCCGATAGCCTGCTGACGCGACTGCGCGACGAGCGGGTCGCGCGGCGGATGATGCAGCCAGTGCCGCAGCAAGCGGCTGCCCATGGTCGTGCAGCACGTGTCGAGCAATGAGCACAGCGTGGGCGACTCGGTGCCGCGCAGCGTCTGCGTAATTTCCAGGTTGCGCCGCGTGGCAGGGTCGAGGCCGATATATTCGGATTCGTATTCGACCTTCAGGCTGCGCACGTGCCGCAGTTGCTGACCTTGCGTGGCCGCCGCGTACAGCAGCAACGCGCCGGCCGCGCCGCATGCGCAAGTGAGTGAATGCGCGCCAAAACCGTCGAGGCCCGCTACTTCGAGTTGATCGCACAGACGTTGCGTGCCTGAGGCGACATCGAAATGCCACGCCGGCACGCGAGTCAGTGCGCGCGCGCCGGTGGGCGGTGTCCAGCTCGCGGAATCCGCAGCGGTGTCGGCAACCAGAATTTCCGCAGGGCCGATCCGTTCGAGCGCCGCGGCTACCTGATCAGGTGCGACTTCCGCGAGCCGCAACGCGCCGCTCGCGAGATTCAGCCACGCGAGGCCGACGCCCGTCGCGACGCCGCGACGGTTGTGGGCGACGCACATGGCGAGCAGAAGGACATCGCTTTTGTCCGACAGCAGCGCGGCGTCCGTTAGCGTACCCGGCGTGACGACGCGCACCACCTTGCGCTCGACTGGACCTTTAGACGTGGCCGGGTCGCCGATCTGCTCACAAATAGCGACGGATTCGCCGAGCTTTACCAGCTTCGCCAGATACTGTTCGACCGCGTGATGCGGCACGCCCGCCATCTTGATCGGATTGCCCGCCGACGCGCCGCGCTGCGTGAGCGTGAGATCGAGCAGACGTGCGGCTTTTTCCGCGTCTTCGAAAAAGAGTTCGTAGAAGTCGCCCATCCGGTAGAACACCAGCGTGCCCGGATGCTCCGCCTTGATGCGCAGGTACTGCTGCATCATTGGCGTGTGTTGTGCGACGTCGCTGGCCGCTGCGGTTTGAGTGCCCATCCTCGGTATCTTTTTGCGTTAGCTGTTCAGGGCGTGAGTTTAACCCGCCGGCGCGGCCAGCGGACCCTGGCCGGATGGCCAACCCACGCTGTCACGCGGATTGCTCGGGCCGCAAGCACAGGCAAGCATATTCCGGGCAATCGCAGGCACACACAAGCACGCCCAAGCACACCCCAGCACGGCGAACTCGCGCATACGCCCGCGACGTGCACGAATAACTCCCCACTCGTGCAGACGTCACTCTTCGAGCAGCGCGCGCATATCGGCAGTGCGTTCGTTCGCCGCGCTGCGCCGTTTCGCGAGCCACATCATGAACGTGATGAACGCGCCGAACACGACGATGATCCATTGTGCAGGCATCCTGGCGGTGAGCAGCAGCGCGTACGCGCCGAGCATCAGCAGCACGGCCAGATTCTGGTTGAAGTTCTGCACCGCGATCGAATGGCCGGCGGACAGCAGCGTCGCGCCGCGATGCTGAAGAATTGCGTTCATCGGCACGATAAAAAAGCCGGACAGCGCGCCGAGCAGGATCATCAGCGGATAGGCGAGAAGGATATAGGCCGGTGCGACATACGAGCCGATGTGGACGCCCGCGTCCGCGGGGAACAGGTTCTTGTTGTAGAACGCCATTGCAATCGCCACCGCGCCGGTGACGATGCCGACCGGCAGCACCGTGAGCGAACGGCGCAGCGGAATCAGCGCGGCCGCCGCTGTCGCACCGACGGCAATGCCCAGACCGGTGACGCCCTGCATGACGGCCGCCTTCGAGAGCGACAGGCCGAGGTTCACATTGGCCCATTTCAGCACGAGCAATTGCAGGGTCACGGCTCCGCCCCACATGAGCGTCGTCACCCATAACGCGATCTGTGCCAGTTTGTCGGCCCACAGCACGTTGAAGCAATGATAGAAGTCGCCAACGAGCTTCGTCGGTTCTGACAGGCGGTTCGGATAACGTGCGCCGGTGTCGGGAATGAACACGTTGATGCCCGCGGCGATCGCGTAGGTGAGCATCACGGCGAACATCGCAAGATCGGCCGATGAGCGGATCAGCGGCAGATGAACGTGTGCAACGAATTTATCGGCAAATGTGCTGATGAGCGCACCGCCCACCATCGTGCCGACGATCGTCGACAGCACGGTCGCCGATTCGAGCCATGCGTTTGCCTTGACGAGTTTCTCGGCCGGCAACAACTCGGTGAGAATGCCGTACTTCGCGGGAGAATAGGCGGCCGCGCCGAAGCCGACCACGCCATAGGCGATCATCGGATGCACGCCTACGATCATCATCAGACAGCCGCTCGCCTTCAGCGCGTTCGAGATGAACATCACGTGGCGCTTTTGCATGGAGTCTGCAAACGCGCCGACGAAGGGCGCGAGCAGCACGTACGAGACGGTGAAAAAAATCTGCAGCAACGGCGTGACCCACGCGGCCGAACGGATCACCGACAACAATGCGATGGCGGCGATCAGCAGGGCATTGTCCGCCAGCGACGAAATGAACTGCGCCGCGATAATTGTGTAGAAGCCTTTTTTCATGAAGCGGATGGGAAGCTGCGCGCTAGCCTTAGGCGCAGAGAAAGGCGCATACGAGGCGCGCATGCGGGCGCAGCGTGGAACGCGAAATGCAGCCGGCGAGAGAGGTGCGCCGGCGCGGCTTCCCGCTTTGTAGCACGAACGCTCGCGCGATGCAGGCGCGCCAACGAAAAAGCGGCCGAAGCCGCTTGTCGTGATTCTGCCCGCTACGATTTCTGACTCGCTCGATTCGCTCCCCGTGTTGCCGCGGGATTCAAAACACCGGGCGAGCCCGTTGCAGCCCTCTGTGTGCCGGAAGACTGACTACGACCGAGCCCCGTTGCGCGCCGTTAAGCCGCTTGCTGGCGCGTGCGGCTGTAGCGCGACAGGATCGGCACCATCTGCGCGTAGATCTTTGGATTACCGGCGACAATTTCGCCAACGTGCAGGAACTCGGAGTCGCCGGTGTAATTGCCCACCAGACCGCCTGCTTCGGTAATCAGCAGGCTGCCCGCGGCGACGTCCCACGGGTTCAGGCCTTGCTCGAAGAAGCCGTCCATGCGGCCCGCAGCGACGTTTGCGAGATCGAGCGCGGCGGCGCCGGGACGGCGCAGGCCCGCGCACGCTTGCGTCATTTCCGCGAACTGGCGGCCATACGCTTCGAGGCCGTCGGTTTCGCGGAACGGAAAGCCGGTGCCGATCAGGCCGTCAGCCAGCCGGTCACGCTTGGCGACGCGAATGCGGCGGTCGTTCAGGAACGCGCCGCGGCCACGCGAAGCTGTGAAGAGGTCGTTGCGGGTCGGATCGTAGACAACGGCCTGCGTCACGATGCCCTTGTGAGCCAGCGCGATCGACACGCAGTAGTACGGAAAGCCGTGAATGAAGTTGGTAGTGCCGTCGAGCGGATCGATGATCCACTGGTACTCGGACTCGTTGTCCGACTTGCCGGATTCTTCGGCGAGGATCGCGTGATCGGGATAGGCGGTCTTCAGCGTGTCGATGATCGCAGCTTCAGACGCTTTGTCGATCTCCGTGACGAAATCGTTGTGCTGTTTCTTGCTGACCTGAATCAGATCGAGATCGAGCGACGCGCGGTTAATGATTTGAGCTGCGCGGCGCGCGGCCTTGACAGCGATATTGAGCATGGGATGCATGGATTGATCCTTGTGCCGGGGCAGCACGGCTGCTTGCCGGTGAATGGCGCTACGCGCACACTAATTGGCGCCCTCGATGAGGCGCAGAAACAGCACGGAATGCTCGCCCGGCACGTGACCGGTACGCATTCCGCCAACGGAGACGAATTGAATAAGAACGAAGCGCCCGGTTTTGCTCATTGCATGCACTGACCATGCCGGACGCGAATCGCGTTATTTTACCTTAGTCCGCAGGTCGCGGCAGCGTTCGAGGCGGGCAGGGCCGTCATGCGCATTTCAATGGGCGCGCGCTTTGGGACGTGACAAGCGATGCGACGTGCCATATGACGGGCAACGCGGTGCGTGCCATCGCGTGCTATCGCGTGCAACATCGCAGGTATTTCGGCGGATCTCTGCGTTGGCGCTACCATACGCGTTCTTTCGCTAGCAGAATTTCACCGTGGACCACACCCACCATTCCTCCGATCCCGCCGTGGCCGACTTGCGCGGCGGCTTCACCTCCACGCGCTTCGTGCTTGTCGAGCCGAGCCATCCGGGCAACGTCGGCGCCGCCGCGCGGGCGCTCAAGACCATGGGTTTTTCGCGGCTCGTGCTGGTCTCGCCACGTGTGCCGAATGTGCAGAGCGATCCGGAAGCCATCGCAATGGCAAGTGGCGCCGACGACGTGCTCGCGTCGGCCCATGTCGTGCCGACGCTTGCCGATGCACTCTCGGGCGTGCATTGGTCGATCGCGCTGACCGCGCGGCAGCGCGAATACGGTCCTCCACAATGGACGCCCCGCGCAGCCGCAAGTCTCGCGCGCGACGAGGCGTTGCACGGCGAGATCGCGCTCGTGTTCGGCAACGAGCGCACTGGCTTATCGAATGAAGACGTCGAGCGATGCAGCGCGCTTGCCCACATCCCCGCCAATCCGGCCTACAGTTCGCTCAACCTTGCACAAGCGGTGCAGGTGTTGGCGTACGAGCTGCGCATGATCTATCTGACGAGCGGCTCCGACACAACCGCGCCTGCCATGCGTGCGCCGCAAACGTCAGCCGCATCCGCCGAGCCTGCAGGCACGCGTGCTGCCAGCAATGAAATTGAAAGCATGTTTGCGCACCTCGAAAGCGCGCTCGTCGCGCTCGAATTCCTCGACCCCGCGAATCCGAAGAAGCTGATGTCGCGCTTGCGGCGGCTTTTCGCGCGCTCGGGCCTGGAGCGGGAGGAAGTCAATATCGTGCGCGGCATCGCCAAACACATCCTTCTGAAGACAGGCCACAAGGACGGTGGCTCGCAGTAGCGCGGCGCGCTATTTGTACGAGCGGCAGCTTGGCGGCGCTCGACTAACACGACGACCTTTTGCGCTACATGGACTTCCGGCAGGTTTTCGGGAACCGTCCTACAATCCTCCAGACGTTCTAAGCAAAGCTGCCGCGCTGCTATGCGGCGCTCCTGCACGCGCAACGCGGTTCGCGCATGCGGTCTCTATCCCACACAACACACTCCCTGCCATGTTCACGAGACTTCGCGAAGACATTGCCACGATCCGCGAGCGCGATCCCGCTGCCCGCAGTGCCTGGGAAGTGCTCACGTGTTATCCGGGCTTGCACGCGTTGGTGTTCCACAGGCTCGCGCATGCATGCTGGCAGGCGCGGCGCCGCTGGCTCGCGCGTTTCGTCTCGCAGATGGCGCGCTTCATGACGGGCATCGAAATTCATCCGGGGGCGACGGTCGGGCGTCGTGTGTTCATCGATCACGGCATGGGCGTGGTGATCGGCGAGACCGCACAGATCGGCGACGATTGCACGATATATCAGGGCGTGACGCTCGGCGGCACGTCGCTCACGCGCGGCGCGAAACGGCATCCGACGCTCGAGCGCGGCGTGATCGTAGGTGCGGGCGCGAAGATTCTCGGCGGTTTTACGATCGGCGCGGACGCGAAGATCGGATCGAATGCAGTGGTGACCAAGCCCGTGCCGGCTGGCGGCACCGCTGTGGGCAATCCGGCGAGAGTCATCGTGCCGGCGGCGGCTTCAACTGCTGCCGCGGCCGCTGCGGCTTCGGTCGTCTCAAGGGCGGCTGCTAATGCGGGGGGCAACGGGGTTGCCAATGGGGCTGATAATGCGGCTGTGAATGCGGCTAGAAACCGCGGCGCGAGCGCGGCTCTCGATGCTGCAACGAATGAACCCGCCTCCGCTAGCGACACAACTCGCGAGAGCGGCAAGCTCGCTGTCGAGCGTAGCGGCTTCTGCGCATACGGGATCACGCCAAATGCCGACGATCCGGTGTCGCTCGCCATTCATGGGCTCATCGATCATGCGGCCACGCAAGCGAAACGCATCGACGAAATCGTGATGGCGCTCGAGCATCTCGGCACCAGTCTCGAAGGACTGCAAGGCGCCGACGCAGCACTGCTAGATTTGCGGCGCCTGTCCGCTGCAATCGCCGGCAAGCTGGATGGAGCAGTGGTGGGGCGTTGATCCGAACCGGTGACCTATCGCCGTTGACGTACCGGTGTGCGCAACGCGCGGCGGCTTCACTCTATCGCACTCAATCGAGCGGCAACGCGCGAATTCCTTCGGCGTCGATACGCAGGTAGCCGCCGCGCCGTTCGCCATGATCCAGATCCCAGTCCGGCAGTACCCAGCGTATTCCGCCGGGATCGCGATGACGAGCAGGGCGGTGCGTGTGCCCGTGAATCATCGTTGCCGCTTTCGACCATTTGAATAACGACGCGACGCCTTTCGGCGTTACGTCGTATTTCAGCGAGACAGGCCGCGAGCGGCCATGCTCGCTTTTCGACCGCATGTTTTCCGCGAGCGCCTGACGCCACGAAAACGGCGACGCGAGAAACAGCATCTGCGCGAGACGATTGCGCGCGAAGCCACGGAAGATCTGATACCCGCGATCGGCGGTGCACAGGCGATCGCCGTGCGCGAGCGCGATGCGCGTGCCGAACGCGGTGATCACGAACGGATCGGGTAGCCAGATTGCGCCGGCCGCTCTCATGAAGCGCTTGCCGAGCAGAAAATCGCGATTGCCATGCATGATGTAAAGCGCGATACCACGCTCGGTCAGCGTGTGCAAAAGAGCGGCCATGCGCGCGACGAACGGCTCGACGAGCATGTCGTCGCCGATCCAGTATTCGAACAGATCGCCGAGAATGAAAACGGAATCCGCCTGGTCGGCTGTGACCCGAATGAAGTGTTCGAACGCGGCGACCGTGCGCGGAATCGCCTCGCTCAAATGAATGTCGGAGAGAAACAAAAACGGGCGTGCGGCGTGCGGGCGTTTGCCCTCGCCAGGCACGCCCGCGGCGACGCTTCGCAGCGGCGTTTCTTGCAGCATTGAAGGTGCCTGAGTCTGGTCTTTGTAGTGTGAGCGCGCCTGCGACCGGCAATCAGTCGACGATCACGGCCTTTTCGATCACGACGTCGTCAACCGGCACGTCCTGATGAAAACCCTTCGAACCCGTCTTGACCTTCTTGATCTTCTCGACGATGTCCATGCCTTCGACCACCTTGCCGAACACAGCATAGCCCCAGCCTTGCGGTGTGGGCGACGAGTGGTTCAGGAAGTCGTTGTCGTTCACGTTGATGAAGAATTGCGCGGTTGCCGAATGCGGGTCGTTGGTGCGAGCCATCGCGACGGAGCCGTTCACGTTCTTCAGGCCGTTGTTCGCCTCGTTGTTGATCGGCTCGGCCGTCGGCTTCTGCTTCATGCCCGGTTCGAAGCCGCCGCCCTGAATCATGAAGCCGTCGATCACGCGGTGGAACACCGTGTTGTCATAGTGGCCGGCCTTCACGTAGTTGAGGAAGTTCTCAACCGACTTCGGCGCTTTCTCGGCGTCCAGTTCCAGTTTGATGACGCCGTGGTTCGTATGCAGTTCAACCATGATGGAATCCTTTGATGAACAGGGTGGGTGAAAGAGGCGCGGTGAGCCGCCGTGTGCATTCATGCGTTTGCGCGCGCTTCATGCATTCGACTGCGGGCCGCGCCGGGGCGTGATCTGACGCTTGCGTGAGCGCACCGTGTTCCGTTGGTGCTGTTGTGCTGTCGTTGTACTGCTACTTGCTGCTGACGACGCTAGCCGACTCGATCACCACCGGCTTCTGGGGTACGTCGCCCATTGGGCCGCGCGTAGTGGTCGGCGTGCCTTCGATCTTCTTCACGACCTCCATGCCGCTCGTGACCTTGCCGAACACTGCGTAGCCGTTGCCATCCGGATTCGGGTAGTCGAGGCCGGCGTTGTCCACCGTGTTGATGAAGAACTGCGCAGTTGCCGAATTCGGATCGCTGGTGCGCGCCATTGCCAGTGTGCCTGCCATGTTCTTCAGACCGTTGCGGCTTTCAAGCGGAATCGGCGCGCGCGTGGGCTTTTCAGCGAAGCTTTGCGTATAACCGCCGCCCTGAATCATGAAGCCGCGAATGACACGATGAAAGATCGTACCGCTGTACTGACCGGACTTCACATAGTCGAGAAAGTTGGCGACTGTCTTGGGCGCTTTCTCAGGATACAACTCGACGCGAATATCGCCTTCCGACGTCTTGAGGAGGACGGACGGATGCGCGGCTTGCGAACCGGACTGCGCAGACGCCGGTGCGTTTGCGATCAGGGCGGCGCTGCCGAGCGCCAACATCAACCATTTCATGAAGATCCTCAGGGTTGGAAAAAACGTATGACCGCGAGCGTGGCGGCTTTATTGCGAGGGGGCCATGTAAGGCGGCATGGCGAGCGAGCCGTTTGCGCCGCCGTACTGGAAGCTCGGCGTTTGCGTCATGTTCGCGGTGGCCCGTTCCGTGTAGTTCTCCTGCACTGCAGCGGCTCGTTTAGTCGACTTGCCCGTTTTGGGCGGCGACACGATCTTCTGAATGTCGGCGAGGCGCTGCGTGGTCGTGGCGCTTGCCTTTCCGAGACTCTGCGCGCGCCGGTACGCTTCGTTGGCCATGCGCAGGTAGAGGTCGCCCAGGTTCTCATAAGCGAGGCCGTAGCCAGGGTTCACCTTGGTCGCGGTTTCGAGCGCCGCGCGTGCTTCCACATAACGGCCGTGCTTTGCGTACAGCGCGGCGAGATTGTTATACGGCTCGGGCAACTCGGGATACAACTGCGTGAGCTCGGTGAAGGCGGTGATCGCTTCCTCGTCGCGATTCAGATGCGCGAGCACCGTGGCGCGCTTGAACTTGGCCTGCGCGTCGCGCGGGTTAGAGGCGATGCGCGCGTCGAGCTGCGTCAGCGAGGCTTGCCAGTCTTTCTGTGCGATGGACGCGTCGATTTCCGGCGTGTTGTCGCGCACTGCGGGACCTTGCGATACGGTCGGCGTTTTCTGCGCGAACGCGGCGGCGCCCGGCACAATGCCGAGGGCGACAGCCACGGTAAAGCGCAGCGTGACGGCGCGTGCGAGGCGGCGTGCAACGTCACGCGCAATGCCGCGGCGGGCGCTGCCCACGGGGCTCTCGAAGGCCGTCGCGGCAAGGGTCGCAGCGCTGCGCGCGCGGCCGCTGGAAGGTTTCATAGGCTCGGGTCTGGATGTTATACTCCGAGCCATTCTAACAAAAGGTCTGCGCGTTCCGTCGAACCGCCGGCTGTCTTTTCGCCACTCGTGGTCGTCTCCGCCTTGATAGCAGTCTGACCGCCGCACCAGGTGCACCGGTTTGCTGCTGTGCGTGTTTCAACAGTCGGGCGACAGCCGGACATAGCCAGACTCAGTCGGGTAAATAGTCAAGCAACAGTCAAGCAACAGCCCGGCTTGGAGTCAGGTAATAGTCAGGCAACAGTTCGTCCCGACCGTCCTGTGTTTGCTGGACGGCACGCACGAAACACATTGCGGATTTCTTTCGGCCCACGCACCGTTCTCTATGGAATCACTGCGCATCTACAACACGCTCGCGCGTGACAAGCAAACTTTCGTGCCCCTGCAAGCAGGCGTCGTGCGGATGTACGTCTGCGGGATGACCGTGTACGACTATTGTCACGTCGGTCATGCGCGCGTGATGGTCGTATTCGACATCGTGCAGCGGTGGTTGCGCACGCTCGGCTACCAGGTAACGTACGTGCGCAATATCACGGACATCGACGACAAGATCATCCGCCGCGCCGTCGAAAACGGCGAGACGATCAAGTCGCTCACCGATCGCTTCATCCATGCATTGCATGAAGACGCGGACGCGCTCGGCATCGCGCGGCCCGACATCGAGCCACGCGCCACCGACTTCATTCCTCAGATGCTGGGCATGATCGAGAAGCTCGAAGCGAACGGCTACGCGTATCAGGCGAGCGACGGCGACGTGAATTACGCGGTGCGCAAGTTTGCGGGCTACGGCAAGCTTTCCGGCAAGTCGCTGGAAGATTTGCGCGCGGGCGAGCGCGTTGCCGCAAACGACGCGAAAGAAGACCCGCTCGACTTCGTGTTGTGGAAGCAGTCGAAGGCCGGCGAGCCCGCCGACACCGGATGGGATTCGAAGTATGGCCGTGGCCGTCCCGGTTGGCATATCGAATGCTCGGCTATGGGTTGCACGTTGCTTGGCGAGCGCTTCGACATTCATGGCGGCGGGCAGGACTTGCAGTTTCCGCACCACGAAAACGAAATCGCGCAGAGCGAAGCTGCTACCGGTCAAACCTTCGTGAACTACTGGATGCACAACGGCTACGTGCAGATCGACAATGAGAAGATGTCGAAGTCGTTGAATAATTTCTTTACGATTCGCGAAGTATTGGCGCAGTACGATGCCGAGGTCGTGCGTTTTTTCATCGCACGCGCGCATTACCGTTCGCCGTTGAATTACAGCGACGTGCATATCGACGACGCCCGCAACGCCCTCGGCCGTTTGTACACCGCGCTGAAGGACGTCACGCCGGACGGCGCCGCGCTCGACTGGAACGAAATGCATGCCCAACGTTTCCAGGCAGCAATGAATGACGACTTCAACACGCCGGTTGCAGTGTCGGTGTTGTTCGAGTTGGCAACTGAAGTAAATCGCACGCGCGACCCCGCGCTGGCCCGTCAATTGCGCTCGCTCGGCGCGGTGCTCGGGTTGCTCGGGCGCGAGCCGCGTGCATACCTGCAGCAGGCAGCGGGCGCCGCGGTACAGGGCGCGCTGGAACCCGCCGCGATCGAAGCGAAGATCGCCGAGCGCGTGGCCGCCAAGCAGGCGAAAGACTATGCGGCAGCAGACCGGATCCGGGCCGAATTGCTCGAGGCCGGCGTTGCACTTGAAGACAAACCCGGCGGGTTGACCGAGTGGCGGCGCGTGTGAGCGCACCTCGTACTTCCCTCTGAACGACTCGCCAGGCAGGAGGCAGGATGGCAACGGCCACGAAGACGCCGGCTAAACGAGCCACGTCTCAAACAAACGCAGCAGCCGCACCGAAGTCGACTCGAACGTCGGCTCGCACGGCGAGCGGCGCGGTGAAAGAGGCATCGTCGAAAGGCGCGGGGGCGGCGGCGAAAACCGCGGCCGGCGCGTCGAAAAAGACCGCGGTCAAACGTGCGCTCAACGGCACGTCCGTGCACGCGCCGGTTGCGAAACGCGGGAAAGCATCGTCGGGCAGAACGTCGCGCTCGGATAGCGGCAGCAGCAACGGCGCATTGCCCGCGGAACTTGCAGGCGACGTGCAGGAAATCGCGCGCGTCGCGAAGGCGCAAGAGGGCGAGGCAGGCGAGATCGTGCGCAAGACGCGTGCGTCGTCCGCGGCGGGCGGCGAAGCGGCGAGCGCAAGCGAAGTCGCGGTGCCGGTGCAGATCGGCGGCCTCGCGCCCGAAGTGACGCGTCCCGACTACTGGGACAAGGCGTGCGCCGATCTCGTCAAGCGCGATCGTATTCTGAAGAAGCTGATTCCGAAGTTCGGTCCGGTGCATCT
Source organism: Paraburkholderia caledonica NBRC 102488 (assembly GCF_000685095.1). GTDB lineage: Bacteria > Pseudomonadota > Gammaproteobacteria > Burkholderiales > Burkholderiaceae > Paraburkholderia > Paraburkholderia caledonica. The sequence goes on along the minus strand of NZ_BAYE01000001.1, from coordinate 265,093 downwards.
TCTGAGTCGGGGCGACCCGTTTGTCACGCTCGCGCGCTCGGTCGTCGGTCAGCAGATTTCGGTGGCGTCCGCACAGGCCGTTTGGGCGAAAGTCGCGGCCGCGTGTCCGAAGCTCGTGCCGCAGCAGTTCATCAAGCTGGGACAGGAAAAGCTGACCGCCTGCGGCTTGTCGAGACGCAAGGCGGAGTACGTGCTCGATCTCGCGCAGCACTTCGTTTCCGGTGCGCTGCACGTCGGCAAGTGGAGGTCGATGGAAGACGAGGCGGTGATCGCCGAACTCACGCAAATTCGCGGCATCGGCCGCTGGACTGCGGAGATGTTCCTGATCTTCAACCTGTCGCGTCCGGACGTGCTGCCGCTCGACGACCTCGGTCTGATTCGCGCGATCAGCGTCAATTATTTTAGCGGCGAGCCCGTCACGCGCAGCGAAGCGCGCGAGGTCGCAGCGAACTGGGAGCCGTGGCGCACCGTCGCCACCTGGTACATGTGGCGTAGTCTTGACCCATTGCCGGTCGCCTACTGAAACAATCGAAGCGATGCCGCTTTGCAGCTATCAATTGTTGGATTTTGATAGTTGCGAAGTGGTTTAGACATCGGCGAGCGCGGTTAGAATACGCGCTGCCGGTAAGTCCAAGGATTAAAACCAATGAAGACCACCTTTCTGGATTTCGAACAGCCGATCGCTGAACTCGAAGCAAAGATCGAAGAATTGCGCTTCGTGCAGGACGATTCGGCCGTCGATATTTCGGAAGAGATCGAGCGGCTGTCCAAGAAAAGCCAGCAGCTCACCAAAGATCTGTACGCGAACCTCACGCCGTGGCAGGTTTCGCAAATCGCCCGGCATCCGCAGCGCCCGTACACATTCGACTATGTGAATGAGCTCTTCACCGATTTCCACGAACTGCACGGCGACCGCCACTATGCGGACGACCTGTCGATCGTGGGCGGCCTCGCGCGTTTCAACGGTCAGGCCTGCATGGTGATCGGTCATCAGAAGGGTCGCGACACGAAAGAGCGCGCGCTGCGCAACTTCGGCATGCCGCGTCCTGAAGGCTATCGCAAGGCCGAGCGTCTCATGCGTCTCGCCGAAAAATTCAGCCTGCCGATTTTCACGTTCATCGATACGCCGGGCGCTTATCCCGGCATCGGTGCCGAAGAGCGCGGGCAGTCGGAAGCCATCGGCCGCAACCTGTATGTGATGGCAGAACTGAAAACGCCGCTGATCGCAACCATCATCGGCGAAGGCGGTTCGGGCGGCGCACTGGCCATCGCGGTCGGCGACAGCGTGCTGATGCTGCAATTTTCGACCTATTCGGTGATCTCGCCGGAAGGCTGCGCGTCGATTCTGTGGAAGAGCGCGGCGAAAGCGCCGGAAGCAGCGGAAGCGCTCGGCCTCACCGCGCATCGTCTGAAAGCGCTCGGCCTGATCGACAAGATCGTCAACGAGCCGCTCGGCGGCGCGCATCGCGATCCGAAGGGCATGGCTGCCATGCTGCGCCGCGCGCTTGCCGATTCGCTGCGCCAGTTCCAGGGCATGAGCATCAATGACCTGCGTCAACGCCGTTTCGAACGCCTGATGTCATACGGCAAGTTCAAGGAGACGACGCCGGGCGCCTAAGCCCGTGCGTTCTCCCTTTGTCCATCGGCGCATGACGCGTTAATACTGCGCCGAACGACGTGACTCCTCCAGCCGAATCGCCCGCTGATCGCCTCGTTCTCGAGGCGATCAGCGCCGCGCTTGCCGCTTTGCCTTCTCACGCCCGGATTGCGGTCGCGTTCAGCGGCGGCGTCGATTCGAGCGTGCTGCTCGATGCAGCCGTGCGTGTTGCGGGCGCGTCGCGTTGCGTGGCGCTTCATGTGCATCACGGCTTGAGCGCGAACGCCGATGCGTGGCTCGCGCATTGTGATGCGTTTGCGCTGGAACGCGGCGTCGAGTTCGCGGTGCGGCGCGTCGAGGTGTCGCGCGATGCAGGTGTCAGCGTGGAGGCCGCCGCGCGCGAGGCCCGCTATCGCGCGCTTGACGCGCTTTGCGCAGAGCATGGCGTTCATTCGCTATGGCTCGCGCAGCATGCGGACGATCAGGCCGAAACCGTGCTGCTGCAACTGCTGCGCGGCGCTGGCCTCGCAGGTCTCGCGGCCATGGCGCGGGAGTCTTCGCCTTCGGGTGCAGCGGCGGTGCGCGTGCGGCCCTTGCTTCATCTGCTGCGTGCGCAACTCGAACAATACGCGAGCGTGCGCCATCTGCGCTGGATCGACGACGAATCGAACGCGGACACGCGCTATGCACGCAACGCGCTGCGCCACCACGTCACGCCTGCGTTGGCCGTGCACTTTCCCGGTTTCCGCGATGCGCTCGCCCGCACCGCGTCGCACGCCGCGGCGGCGCAACGCTTGCTGGACGAACTGGCGCGTATCGACCTCGACATCGTCTCGCGCGACGACGGCCGGGCGCTCTCTCACGACGCACTCATCGCGCTCGACGACGACCGCGCGCTCAACCTGATGCGCTACTGGATGCGCTCGCAGGGCTTCGTCGCCGCATCGAGCGCGCGTCTTGGCGACGCGCTGCGTCAACTGCGTGAAGTAGGCGCGGGCGGCGATGGACACCGCTTGCGTATCGACCACGCAGGGCACGCGTTGCGCAGCTATCGGGGACTCGTGTACTGGGAAGCCGGCGATAGCAGCGACCCCGCCGACGAGTCGGCGATCGTCGAACGCGAGGTCAGCGAACTTGCCTGGCACGGCGAAGCGACGTGGCGTTTGCCGCAATGGCGCGGCACGTTCGTGTTTGAAGCGGTAGAGGCGGCTCCGTCGACTAGCACTGCTTTATCCGATGCGATTCCCATTAGTGTCTTACAGCGTGAGTTGCTCAGCGCGCGTGCGCGCAGCGGCGGCGAACGCCTGCGCACGAGCGATGCGCCCGGCGCGCCGAGTCGGACGCTGAAGAACCTGTTCCAGGAACGCGGCATTCCCGCATGGAAGCGCGAAGTGCCGCTGCTGTATATCGGCGATGAACTGCTGTTCGTGCCGTTGCTCGGCGTCAATCGCGCGGCGTTGCCGGCAAAAATGCCGCCCGACGAGGCCTGCATAACGATCGTCTGGCGCGAGGATCTGCTGATCGCCTGACCGGCCGGTCGGTCGCACGGTCACCACCGTTGAGTCTTCAAATAGGGCGCGAGTACCGGTTCGAACGAGGCGACGAAAAAAGGTGCTGAGGTGCGCGCTGCAAGCGTTTGCCGGCGGCGTTGCAAGCGTCGCCGCGGGCTGCGCGGCTTGTCTTTTTGCGTACGATCGGGTACGTTAACTTGTTTGCCCGACCCGCTTTTGCCGTCGCTTTTGTCGGTTTTCCGATCGTGATCCGAATTTTCCGGTAAGCCATTAGCGATCAATCACGGGCAAATCCGCGCGTGCTGCACGCGCGCTGCATCTACGCCGCCACACACTTTGCCGCCGTTCACGAGACGTTGCGCCCCTGTGCTTTTGTGCGGTCGTCGCGAGCGCGCCAGCGCGGTTTCTCCTCCAGTTCAGAACGACAATGGCACTCATCGTACATAAATACGGCGGCACTTCGATGGGCTCGGTCGAGCGCATCAAGAACGTCGCCAAGCGCGTCGCGAAATGGCATAAGGCCGGTCACAAGATGGTAGTCGTGCCGTCGGCAATGTCCGGCGAAACGAACCGTCTGCTCGGCCTCGCGAAAGAGATCACGACCCAGCCCAGCCCGCGCGAACTCGACATGATCGCCGCCACGGGCGAGCAGGTCAGTTCGGGTCTGCTCGCCATCGCGTTGCAGGAAGCCGGCGTCGACGCGGTCAGCTACGCCGGCTGGCAAGTGCCGGTCAGGACAGACAGTGCGTTCACCAAAGCGCGCATCAGCGAGATCGACGGCGAACGCGTTCTGCGCGATCTCGACGCGGGCAAGGTGGTGGTGATCACGGGCTTCCAGGGTATCGATCCTGACGGCAATATCACCACGCTCGGCCGCGGCGGTTCCGATACCTCGGCGGTCGCGGTCGCTGCTGCGTTGAAGGCGGACGAGTGCCTGATTTATACGGACGTCGACGGCGTGTACACCACCGACCCGCGCGTGGTCGAAGAGGCACGCCGCCTCGACCGCGTGACGTTCGAAGAAATGCTGGAAATGGCAAGCCTGGGTTCCAAGGTGTTGCAGATCCGCTCGGTGGAATTCGCCGGCAAATATCAGGTCAAGACGCGCGTGCTGTCGAGCCTGACCGATCCGCTCATCCCGCTCGACGCTGAAATGAAGTCGGGCACCCTGATTACTTTTGAAGAAGACGAGACCATGGAAAAAGCAGTCATCTCGGGTATCGCGTTTCAGCGCGACGAAGCTCGCATCGCCGTGATGGGTGTGCCCGACAAGCCGGGCATTGCGTATCAGATTCTCGGCCCGGTGGCGGACGCGAACATCGACGTCGACATGATCATCCAGAACCAGAGCGTCGAAGGCAAAACGGCTTTCACGTTCACGGTGGGCCGCGGCGATTATCAGCGCGCCATGGACATTCTCACGAACCAGGTGAAGGGCCACGTTCAGGCCGAGCAGGTGCTGGGCGATCCGAAGGTGTCGAAGGTCTCGGTGGTGGGCGTGGGCATGCGTTCGCACGTGGGCATCGCGAGCACGATGTTCCGCACGCTGTCGGAAGAGGGCATCAATATCCAGATGATCTCCACGTCCGAAATCAAGATTTCGGTGCTGATCGACGAGAAGTACATGGAGCTCGCGGTGCGCGCGCTGCATAAGGCGTTCGAACTGGATCAGGCGTAATTCGTCGCAAACGCCGGGGCGTACAGAAGCACTGCGCTCGTTGATGTCTGTTTGTGCGGCTGCGCGAACAAAATGGCAATTCAATGACGAGATTGGCACAAAAAGCGTTCGTCAGACATTGACCTTGGCTGTTCGGCCCGCTATTATCTTGGCTTCGTCGCGCTGACTCCCTGCGCGACCGAAAGTTTGGGAGACGTGGCCGAGAGGTCGAAGGCACTCCCCTGCTAAGGGAGCATCTGGGCCAAAACCTGGATCGAGGGTTCGAATCCCTCCGTCTCCGCCAGTGATGGTGGCGAAACCCCGTAAGTCGGAAGACTTACGGGGTTTTTGTTTTGTCGGTCGCACAAGGGGAGGGCTCAACGTGCGAAATGCACCCGTATGCGTTGTGCCAACGTTTCGCAACCTCGCCCATGCCGCGTCAGCGAGAACGGCGCAAAATAAGCACCCACGGGTGCCTGCTTTGCAGGTGTGAAGGTCCGCATCACTCGCCAGCGTATGGTCGGAGAAATCGCCCGACACAGTGGCGCGGACATAGCAGCCGGTGTAACGCCCGGCCGCTCGTGGCACGTTCCCGGCCCCGCGTCGTACAACCGCGCGAACACGGCACCTAGAAGCTGCTTTTCGCTAGATGCGCCTGCTTGGAGCCAGCTTGAAAGGCAAGGCGGACGATCCGGCAAACCCGTCGAAACGAGGCACTGTCAATGCTCGTTAAGGTCAGTGGCACCGAAGGCTATGCGCAAGAAGCGGAGAGCCTTATCCGGCGATGGCAGAGCATCTCATTCGCCGACCACCACTCTCAGGTTGTACATGTGTTGCCGGACGCTCCGTCGCGCGTCCTCGACATTGGTGCGGGGATCGGAACGGATGCGGCTGCGCTAGCGGCGATGGGGCACACGGTGGTAGCCGTCGAACCGGTCAGCGAACTGCGGACTGCAGCCATCAATTTGCACCGGTCATCGCGCATCGAATGGATTGACGACAGTCTTCCCGATCTGCGCATTATTACTTCGATGAACGAAGCTTTCGAGGCGGTAATGCTGACCGCGGTATGGATGCATCTCGATTACGAACAGCGGTGCCGTGCTATGCCGAACGCAAGTTCTCTTCTGCGAGACGATGGCGTGTCGATCATGTCGCTGCGCCATGGGCCCGTTCCGCGCGGGCGACGCATGTTCGACGTGGCGCCAGAAGAAACGATCGAGCTTGCACGCGTTGCGGGTTTGCAAGCTGTGCTTTGTGTTGCAACGCCGCCGATCCAACAGACAAACCGCAATAGCGGAGTGACATGGACGCGACTCGCCTTCAGGAAACGCATCACGCTTACGAAATCAATATGTGATGGTCACTGAGATCAAGTTTGAACCGGAGATTAGGCACTGCATCGGTACACCGCCTGCGGCACGGAACAGCTTGCCGACAAGTCAAGGCCTGCGCAGCCGCGTGGTCACGGAAAGCGGCGCCTTGCGCGGCGCGCGGTCATTCAGTGCTGCGCATATAGCACCGCAGGAACCCTTTTCGCGACACGCCGCAAGCGTTGCGGACAGCGCTTGTTCGCCCAGAGGATGCGTGTAGTTGGCTGTCAGAAGATCGTCGAATCGGCGTGGTGATTGCAAGTAGTCTTCCTGAGCCATCGGGTTGTCGGAGAGTTGGGTTGCAATCTGCAGAACCTCAAGTTCGATCTCCTGAAGGAACGCTTCCGAAAGCTCAAGTTCAGGTGCATGACGCGAGACCCAAAGCTGCGCCGACTCTGTGAAATGCGCAAATGAGAGCCACTTCTCGTCGATCTGCATGGACACCAGTTCGTGAGCGACGAGGTCGCTCAACAAAAACACTTTCATTGCCTGTCTCATCGTTATGTGCGCCGGTGCGCCTGTCTGATCGACGAGTATCTGTGCGCGAGTGCGTCGCAAAAATGGGAGGATTCTCATTTAACCGGGCGGCTCCCGCTATAGCGTTCTCGATTGCTGATGATCCGCCGCGTTCTGCTGATCCCTTGCGAGCCGCTCCAGATAAATCCACGGGAAGATTCCGCGCTCATGTCCGTCGTCGAACACCAGTTGCAGACCGTAACCCGACGGCCGCGCGTCGAGCAGCTTCACGTAGGGTGACGATAACGGCGTCTCTCCATCGAGCTTGCGCTTGCGACACTGTGCACACATACATGCCGAGCGCAGCAACGCAAACGGCAACTCGCAGACCGCACCGTCCGGCCAGCGCATGGATAGGCGTGCGCTAGCCGCGTCGATCGCCACCAGCTCGGGCGCGTTCATCACCGGCGCCCGGCGATCTGGGTCAGCGCGATCCGCACTGCCTTGCGTACTTCCGGGTCCGCGTCGGTTCCTGCAGCTTCGAGAGCTGTGAGCATCTGCGCATCGCTGATTTCGCCGATTTCGCCGAGCGCAAGCGCGGCTTCCTTCCGCACATTGCTAACCGGATGAGAGAGCAGGGCGGCGACGTGCGTTGCGCTGGCGGCGTCGCCGATCTGACCCAACGCGCGCAGTGCTCGCAAACGTACTTGCCAGTAGGTGTCGTCGAGCGCTTCGATCAGCGCGTTGCGCGATTCGGCGACGCGCAGTTTGCCGAGCGTCGTGGCAGCTACTTCGCGCACCTGCCAGGCGTCGTCGTGCAGGGCGGTGAGGAGCGCTGCGGTTGTCTCGGCGTGGGCCGGCGGCGCGAAGCCGAGCGCCGCTGTCGCAGCGCGCCGGATCGATGCATCGGCGTCGCCGGTCGCAACGGATGCCAACGGGTTAAGCGCAATCGAATTCTTCAACCATCCCAACACGCCGACGGCTTCGGCGCGCACGTCGGCGTCCGCGTCGGTGAGTGCCTGCAGCGCGGGTGCGAGCGCGTCCGTCACGCGGAGTTCGCGCAGCGCGCGCAACAACGCCGATCGCACGAATGGGTCGGGTTGCTTCAACCAGTCGAGCAGTATCGCGCCAGAGGACGGCTGCTTGAGTTCCGACAGGCTCTGTGCGGCGCTCGCGCGAACCTGTGTGTCACGATCGAGCAATGCGTTGCACAGAGCGCTCACCACGTCGTCGCGCTCCCATGAAGCGAGCAAACGGGCCGCCTCGGCGCGCACCTCGGGCGAGGTGTCGCGCCGTAATGCCGCGACGATGGGCGCTATCACGCAGGCATCCTCGAGATCGGCGAGTTCGATCAGCGCAATGCGGCGCACGACGGCATCGTTGTCGGCGAGCCGTGACAGCAGGGCGACTGCTTCTCCGGCGATAGTATTCAGCGGATCGCCCGGATGGTTCGGGTCGGTTGGGCTGGTCGCGTGGGGCATGAATGGACGTGAATGAAGAGGAGGAACTTCGCGCATCGCTCAACGCAGAAGATACGGAATGGACACTTTCACAGCGCCCGTCGGACAATCCTGTTCGCAAGGCATGCAGTACCAGCACTCGTCAAACTGCATATACGCCTTGCCTTTTTTCATGTCGATTGCAAGCAGATCGAGCGGGCAAACATCGACGCATACCGTGCAGCCTTTTTCAGCAATGCACTTGCTTTCATCGATCGTGACGGGGGCTGAACTGCGCTGGAAAATATCGTGTGGCGTAAAAGACATCGGATTACTCCGTCAGGCGGTTGCGGGGTCGAGCGCGGGCTCGCCGATGCGCAGGCTGCGATAGGCATCGCGTTCGTTTTCGTCGAGCGCGACAATATACGGCTCGACCGCACGCTTTTCGCTCGTCATGCGGCCATTGGCGTCCTTGCGCAGATGCGTATGGCAGAACCATTGCTCGTCGTCGCGCTGTGGATAATCCACGCGATGGTGGTAAAGACCCCAGCGGCTCTCGGTTCGAAAAAGCGACGCACGTGCGGCCATTTCCGCGCAATCGCGTATGGCGCGAACTTCTGCCGCACGCATCAGTTCGTGCGGATGCGTGGCCGATATCGATTCGATATCCTCAGTGATTTCTGCAAAGCGTTGCAGGCCGATTTCCATCTTGCGTGTCACCTTCGGCGGTTGCAGGTAATCGTTGACCATGCGGCGCAACTTGTACTCGACCTGCGCTGGCGCAATACCGTTCTCGCGCTTGAGCGGCGCATAAATGCGCGTGCGTTCGGCGTCGATCTGTTCTTGGTCGACGGCGCCGTGTTCGCGGCCCGATACGTATTCTGCCGCGTTGTGACCCGCGAACCATCCGTAGGTAAACGCGCCGAGCATGTAGTTGTGCGGCACTGCGGCCATGTCGCCAGCGGCATAGAGGCCCGGCACGGTGGTCTCCGCGCGCGCATTGACGTACACGCCGGAAGCACTGTGTCCGCTGCAAAAGCCGATTTCCGAAATGTGCATCTCGATCATCTGCGTGCGGTAATCGGTGCCTCGTCCTTCGTGAAAGCGGCCGCGGCTCGGACGCTCGTTCGTGTGCAGAATCTGTTCGATCGTCTGGATCGTTTCTTCCGCGAGATGGTCGAGTTTGAGAAACACAGGCCCGTTGCCGCTTTGCAGTTCCTGATAGAACTCCCACATCATCTGGCCGCTCCAGTAATCGCATTCGATGAAGCGTTCGCCCTTGCCATTTGCGGTGAACCCACCGAGTGGGCCGGTCACATATGCGCAAGCGGGGCCGTTATAGTCTTTGATGAGCGGGTTGATCTGGAAGCATTCGAGGTTCGCCAGTGCGGCGCCCGCGTGATAGGCCATGGCGTAGCCGTCGCCGGCATTGGTCGGGTTTTCGTATGTGCCCATCAGATAGCCCGATGCGGGCAACCCGAGCCTTCCCGCGGCACCGCAACACAGGATCACGGCTTTTGCACGCACCACGTAGAAGTCGGCCGAGCGGCAATCGAACCCCAGCACGCCGCAAACGCGCCCTTGCGAGTCGGTCAATAGCCGCGTGGCGACAATGCGGTTGGTGATCGCCACGCGTGCGCGTTTAAGCTGCCTGTACAGCACTTTCTTGATGTCGTGACCCTCGGGCATCGGCAGCACGTACGAACCCATGTGATGCACCTTCTTAACCGCATAGTCGCCATTGCCGTCCTTTTCGAACTTGACGCCCCAGCGGTCCAGTTCCTCAATCGTCGTGAAACTATGGCGCGCGTATGAGTACACGGCTTCCTGATCCACGATGCCGTCGTTTGCAATCGTGATCTCGCGTGTGTACTGTTCGGGCGTCGCATGGCCGGGAATCACGGCGTTGTTCAGACCGTCCATGCCCATCGAGATCGCGCCGCTGCGCTTCACGTTGGCTTTCTCGAGCAGCAATACCTTTAGCGACGGATCGCGCTCCTTCGCCTTGATCGCGGCCATCGGGCCCGCCGTTCCACCGCCGACCACCACGACGTCATAGTCGAGTACATGTGTGTTCATTGCGCCTCCATTGCGTTTTTGCTGCTCTTTTTCGGGCCTTTTTTCAGGTCTTTTGCGCGGTCGATACGCAGCCGGTACTGAAAGGCGTCGCCGCGGAAGTACAGGTATTCGAAATCGACCGGCCGACCCGACGCGTCATGCGTGAGACGCTCGATACGCAACACCGGGCTGCCTTCTTCGACGCGCAATGCATCGACGATGTCGTCGTGGGCAAGTATTGCGTCGATGGACACATCGGCATGACCTAGCGGCACACCGCAGTCGTTTTCGAGGATCGAAAATATGTCGCGTGTCGTAAGGTCCGCGTTCGCGAGGCGCTTGCCGAGCGTCAGCGGAACCCAGGTCAGTTCGAGCGATACCGGCTCGCGATTGAGTAGCCGGACACGATGGATCTCGGTGACAGGCGCGCCCTCCGCAATGTTCAGGCGCGCGGCAATGTGGCGCCCGGCTTCGACGGTTCTGCAACTGCGCAACTGGTTGACGATTTCATGGCCCATCGACGACATGGCTTCCGCAAAGCCCTGCAGCGAAGCGACGTTCTGATACGCCTTGGGCTTCGAGACGAACGTGCCCTTGCCATGCACCTTGAACAGCCAGCCTTCCTTGTGCAGATCGCCGAGTGCCTGGCGCACGGTAATGCGGCTCACGTCGAACAGGCGGCACAGTTCGTGTTCCGACGGCATCTGCGAATGCGGCGCATAGCTGCCGTCGAGAATGCGTTCGCGCAGGACATCCTTGATCTGCGCGTAAAGCGGACGAGGCGCGGCCGATAAGGCTGGAGAATCGGCAGGCACCGGCACGAGGGTCGTTTGCGACATTGCTCAACTTGTTATTACAAGACGATGTGCAGTCTAGTAAGACGGCCTCTCGCTTCAAACCAAGTTTTTCTGCTATGTATTTCTGGCCGCGCAGCCGGGTTATCGCGTTGGTGCGGCAGAGGAGGCGGCAAGCCGCAACGGTCAGAGCGCGCGCTGTGCTTCCGACATTTCGACCTTTGTCGGCTCGGAAGCGTCTCGAATGTAACTACACGTAACGTCGTGCCGTGGCTGCGATGTTATGCATCAGTTATTACAAAGTTGAAATACGCCGCTGGCGAGCTTGCGTTATATTTCCGCCAACAACACATTCTTCCAAGGGTAATCCATGAAGTCCGCTCGTTTTGTTCCACTTGTGATCGGGGTTATCGCGTTGGGCGCGTCGAGTGCCGCCATGGCCGGCGGGGTCAACATCGGGGTCAACATCGGCATTCCCGCGCCGGTTTATGTCGCGCCGGCGCCTGTGTATGCGCCGCCGCCGCCCCCGCCGCCGCCAGTCGTGTATCAGCCCGCGCCCGTGTATTACGGCGCTCCGGCTGTCGTGATCGGCTGGCACGGGGACCGCTACTGGGACGGCCGTCGTTACTGGGCGCGCGACGACTGGTATCGTCATCATCCCCCCGGCCGTTACGACTACGGCCGCGATCACTACGATCATCGTCGCGGCTGGCATTGAACGCTGCACGAACAGTAGTAACGAAAGAAGCCGCCCCGATGGGCGGCTTTTTCATGCTCTCGCGCATCGCTCGACCGGATCTGCGGAGTTGCCGTAAGCGCACAACACTGCGCGTCAGACGACTCCGTGAGAAAACGCCTGCTTGTGCGGGAAGAGAGCATCGCGAAGTAAATCGCGGCATATTTGCGAATCGCGCGTCCGCCGCTCCAGGTGACAGTCGCGGCGACGGTTAGCGCGGGTTTATTGGGTAGAATTCCGTGACAACGCAACTGCCCACTGATCACCAAGGCGCTTATGACAACTGGCTCGCGACGGGTTTCATCGCCTCGTGCATATGAATGCACGATTTTCAGGCCCTCGTGTGTCGGTCCCGCGCTCGTGTCCCGTTCATCGCGCAGGGCCCGTGTCGCGATTCTGTGCGGCGCGCTGGCCGCTGCCGGCTGGTTCGCAGCGCCACAGGCGCACGCGGTGTATGCGATCGCGCAGTACGGCGAGCCGAAGTATCCAGCCGACTTCAAACATTTCGACTACGTCAATCCGAATGCGCCGAAGGGCGGCACACTCGTGCTGGCCAATCCGAGCCGCCTCACCAGCTTCGACAAATTCAATCCGTTCACTTTGCGCGGGAACACCGCGCCCGGTGTCGACCTGCTGTTCGAGAGTCTGACGACCGGCAGCAGCGACGAAGTGGCTTCCGCGTATGGACTGCTCGCCGACGATATCAAGGTCGCGCCGGACGGCTTGTCGACCACGTTCCATATCAATCCGCGCGCACGGTTTGCGAACGGCGACCCGGTCACCGCGGACGACGTCAAGTATTCGCTCGACACACTGAAAAGCCCGCAGGCCGCGCCGCAATTCATGTCGATCTTCGGCCAGATCGTCCGCGCGGTGGTCGTCGATCCGCACACCGTGCGGTTCGAGTTTCAGCACCGCAATCGCGAGTTGCCGTTACTCGCCGGCGGCATGCCGGTGTTCTCGCGCAAGTGGGGAATGAGGCCGGACGGCAGCCATATCCCGTTCGATCAGTTGGCGTTCGAAAAGCCGGTCACGAGCGGCCCGTATCTGATCGAGCGCTACGACAACGGACGCACGATTACATACCGGCGCAACCCGGAGTATTGGGGCGCGGCACTGCCGGTGCGCGCGGGCACTTATAACTTCGATCGCATCGTCTACAAGCTGTATTCCGATAACGTCGCGCGGCTGGAGGCGTTCAAGGCCGGCGAATACGATGCACTCGTCGAATATGTCGCGCGAAACTGGGTGCGGCGTGACGTCGGCAAGAAGTTCGACAGCGGCGAGCTGATCAAGAAGGTGTTCGCGCAGCACAACGGCACGGGCATGCAGGGCTTCATGTTGAACACGCGGCGACCGTTGTTCAAGGACGTGCGCGTGCGCAAGGCGCTCGATCTTGCACTCGACTTCCAATGGCTGAACCGGCAGTTGTTCTTCAATCAGTACACACGTATCGACAGTTTCTTTGCCAACACCGATCTGCAGGCCAAGGGCCTGCCGTCGCCGGGTGAACTCGCGTTGCTCGAACCGTGGCGCGCGAAGCTCGATCCGGCGGTTTTCGGGCCGCCGCCGAAGCAGCCCGACACCGACCCGCCTGGCTCTCTTCGTGCGAATCTGTTGCAAGCACGCGCATTGTTGCAGCAGGCGGGATGGACGTATCGCGATGGTGCGCTGCGCAACGCAAAGGGCGAGCCGTTCGAGTTCGAGATACTCGACGACTCGGGATCGGCCGCGCAAATGGAGCCGATCGTCGCGACGTTCATTCGAAACCTGAAAAAGCTCGGCATTACCGCAACATTTCGCGTCGCCGATTATGCCGTGTACCAGAAGCGGCTGGATGCATTCGACTTCGACACGACGACGATCCGCATGCCCGACGTACAGGTGCCTGGCTCCGAGCAGATCGAACGTTTCGGCAGCAAGGCGGCGGACACGAACGGCTCTGACAACATGATCGGACTGAAGTCGCCCGCGGTCGACGCAATCCTGCGCGCCCTCGTGCAGGCGCAGACGCGCGAGCAACTGCTCGACGCGACGCATGCGCTCGATCGCGTTCTGATGCATGGCTACTACGTCGTGCCGCACTGGTACAGCGCGACGCATCGCGTGGCGTTCAAGCGCGGGCTTGCGTGGCCGTCCACGCTGCCCCTGTACTATGGAGCCGAAGGCTGGATTACGTCGACGTGGTGGTTCGCGCAACCGCAAGTAGCAACGCAGGTACCACCGCAGTAACGCAGTCGGTCAATCTGGTCATTCGGTTCCGGCTATCGCTATTCACACCTCGCCCTCGCAACGGAAACACCCGCCATGTGGAGCTACATCCTCAAACGCCTGCTGCTGATGATCCCGACGCTGGTCGGCGTGCTGACGCTCACGTTCGTCGTGATCCAGTTCGTGCCCGGCGGCCCTGTTGAACAGATGCAGCACGAACTGCGCAAGGGCGCGGAGGGCGCTGTGCCGTTCGGTTTGCGCGCGCATAACGGTGTCGACGCGCAGCAGGTCGCGCAACTGAAAGCCTTATACGGTTTCGACAAACCGCCGCTCGAGCGCTATGTGTTGATGCTCAAGCGTTTCTCGACGTTCGACCTTGGGCAGAGCTATTTCCGCCATCAGAGCGTGTGGTCGCTGATCGTATCGAAGCTGCCGGTGTCCATCAGCATCGGCTTATGGACCTTCTTTCTCACGTATCTGATTTCAGTGCCGCTCGGCATCGCGAAAGCGGTGCGCAACGGCTCGCGCTTCGACATCGCGACGAGCCTCGTGGTGCTGATCGGTTACGCGATTCCGGGCTTTGTGCTCGGCGTGTTGCTGCTCGTGCTGTTCGGCGGCGGCACATTCCTGCAGCTTTTTCCGTTGCGCAATCTCACGTCGGATAACTGGGCGCAACTGAGCGTCGTGGGCAAGATCCTCGACTATTTATGGCATATCGCGTTGCCGATCACGGCTTCGGTAGTCGGCAGTTTTGCGGTAATCACGATGCTCACGAAAAATGCGTTTCTCGACGAGATTCGCAAGCAGTACGTGCTGACCGCGCGGGCCAAGGGTCTCTCCGAAAAACGCGTGCTGTGGAAACATGTGTTTCGCAACGCCATGCTGCCGCTGATCGTCGGCTTTCCGGCTGCGTTCATCGGCGCTTTTTTCACCGGCAGCCTGCTGATAGAAACGCTTTTTTCGCTCGACGGTCTCGGCTTGCTGTCGTATGAATCGGTCGTGCGGCGCGATTACCCGGTCGTGCTCGGCACGCTGTACCTGTTCACGTTGATCGGTCTCGCGACGAAGCTGGTGTCGGATCTCTGCTATGTGTGGGTCGATCCCCGCATCCAATTCGAACAACTGGAGCGCTGATGAATCGAGCCCGCCTTTCAGCCGATGCAGCGGCGCGCGTCGAACCCGCGCGTGCATTCGTCTCGCCTTCGCCCGCGCGCCGTGTATGGCGACGGTTCCGCCAGCAGCGTCTGGGTTACTGGAGCCTCATCATCTTTGTGGTGGCCTTTGCCGCGAGCCTTGCGGGCCCGCTCTGGTCGAATGACAAGCCGCTCGTGGTGCGCTACGACGGCCACCTTTATTTCCCGCTCTTCAGGACCTACGCGGAGAGTACGTTCGGCGGCGATTTCCCAACGCCTGCTGACTACCTCGATCCCTACATCAAGCAGCGTTTCGACGCACCGGGCAACTTCGCCGTGTATCCGCCGAACCATTATTACTACGACACGCTGAACTATTTCTCGAAGGCGCCGAACCCGGCGCCGCCTTCCCGTGAAAACTGGCTCGGCACCGACGACCGCGGCCGCGATGTTTTCGCTCGACTGCTGTACGGCTTCCGCGTTTCCGTGGAGTTCGGTCTCGTGCTCACTTTCATCGGAACGATACTCGGCATTGCTGCCGGCGCCGTGCAAGGATATTTCGGAGGACGTACCGATATTGTCGGGCAACGTCTGATCGAAATCTGGAGCGCGTTGCCGGAACTCTATCTGCTGATCATTTTTTCGTCGATCTTCGAACCGGGATTCATTCTGCTGATCGTGCTGCTGTCCCTGTTCGGCTGGATCGGCTTGTCCGATTACGTGCGGGCGGAATTCTTACGTAATCGGCAGCAGGATTATGTGCGCGCGGCGAGGGCGATGGGCCTGTCGAACTGGCAGATCATGTGGCGGCACCTTTTGCCCAACAGCCTCACGCCCGTGATCACGTTCCTTCCGTTTCGCATGAGCGGCGCGATTCTCGCGCTAACCAGTCTCGACTTTCTCGGCCTCGGCGTGCCTTCGCCGACACCGAGCCTCGGCGAACTGCTCGCGCAGGGCAAGGCGAATCTCGACGCGTGGTGGATCTCGTTGTCCACTTTCGGCGTGCTGGTCGCGATGCTGTTATTGCTTACCTTCATGGGCGACGCGCTGCGTAATGCGCTCGATACCCGCATCTCCGATGCAATGCGCGCTGGAGGCAATCAGTGACCGCTCAACGGCAAGCGCCAGGACAGCCCAAGGGGCAGGGGCACGACCGCGCCGAAGTGGCGAATGCCGCGCCGCTGCTGGAACTCGATCATCTGCATGTGAGTTTCGGCGATACGGTGGCTGTGAACGACGTCACGCTGGCGATCCAGCGCGGCGAGCGCGTCGCGCTCGTCGGCGAATCGGGCTCGGGAAAAAGCGTGACCGCGCTGTCGATCTTGCGTCTGCTGAGCGACGCGCAGGTAAGCGGCTCGATCCGGTTCGACGGCGAGGATCTGCTTGCCAAAAGCGAGCGCGAGATGCGCGGCATGCGCGGCTCGGACATCGCGATGATCTTTCAGGAGCCGATGACCGCGCTCAATCCGCTCTACACGGTCGGCGACCAGATCGCGGAAACGATCGTCGTGCACGACGGCGTGTCGCCGGCGGAAGCACGCAAGCGTGCGGTCGCGCTGCTGGGCCGCACGGGCATTCCCGAGCCGGGCAAGCGCGTGAACAGCTACCCGCACCAACTTTCGGGCGGACAGCGGCAGCGGGCGATGATCGCGATGGCGCTGGCGTGCCGTCCGCGTCTGCTGCTCGCGGACGAACCGACTACCGCGCTCGACGTGACGATTCGCGCGCAAATCGTCGAACTGCTCCTTGAACTGCAACGCGACGAAGCGCAAAAGCGCGGCATGGCGGTGCTGTTGATCACGCACGACCTGAACCTCGTGCGCCATTTCGCTCAGCGCATCGCGGTGATGGAA
Source organism: Paraburkholderia caledonica NBRC 102488 (assembly GCF_000685095.1). Lineage (GTDB taxonomy): Bacteria > Pseudomonadota > Gammaproteobacteria > Burkholderiales > Burkholderiaceae > Paraburkholderia > Paraburkholderia caledonica. The sequence goes on along the minus strand of NZ_BAYE01000001.1, from coordinate 248,275 downwards.
AAGGGCGTGCTTGTCGAAAGCGGGCCGGTCGAGCAGGTGTTCGAGTCGCCGCAACATCCTTACACACAACGGCTGCTGGAAAGCCGGCCGCAGCGCACGGTCGTGCCGGTGCTGCCTATTTCGCCGGTGCTGCTGCAGGCCCGCGACGTTTCCGTCGATTTCAGAACGAAGCTGCCGGGATTTGCGGGCTGGTTCCGGGCCGGGCGGTTCCGGGCGGTCGCAAACGCGAGCGTCTCGGTGCGTCAGGGTGAGACACTTGGCATCGTTGGGGAATCGGGTTCGGGCAAGTCGACGCTCGCCATGGCGTTACTCGGGTTGCAGCGGACCGCGCACGGCGAGATCGAGTTTCAGGGCAGGGCGCTCTCCACCTACCGCGGCGCGGAGCAGACCGCGTTGCGCTCGAACATGCAGGTTGTGTTTCAGGACCCGTTCAGCTCGCTTTCGCCTCGTCAGACGATCGAGCGGATCGTCGGCGAAGGGCTCGCGCTGCACCGGCCGCAAATGACGCCGCAAGCGCGGCGCGACAGAGTGGTTGCCGTGCTGCGCGAGGTCGGAATGGACCGGACTGCGCTGCTGCGCTATCCGCACGAGTTTTCCGGCGGGCAGCGCCAGCGCATCGCCATTGCGCGGGCGCTCGTGGTCGAACCGCAGATTCTGATTCTCGATGAACCGACTAGCGCACTTGACGTTTCGATCCAGCAGCAAGTGCTCAAACTGCTCGCCGGGTTGCAGCAGAAATACAACTTGGGCTTCGTTTTCATCAGCCACGATCTGGCGGTGATCGGGGCGATGGCGCACCGCGTGGCGGTGATGCAAAACGGTTCTATCGTGGAAAGTGGAGAGGTTGAGAGAATCTTTGCGACGCCTGAGCACCCCTACACTCGAAAGCTCCTGAAAGCAGCATTGGACCGCTGATTTTTCACCCTTTCACCAATTGGGTGCGGGTCTCGATTGTATTTTTCTATTTGTTTTGACACGTGAATACTTACTGGCTAGTATCGACCAAACTTTTTTCCGTATCCCACTGATTCTTTAGCAAAAAATACCGACCAATGCAGCACAGAAATTTGACCCAGGCTTGCACGCGCGCCGTCGCCGGGATGTTCATTGGCGTCTTGATCGCAGCAGCTCCCGGCGCTTTCGCCGACGAAGTCAGCAGTTTCAATCAGAATGCCTCATTTTCGCCGAGCAACCCGGCGAATTCCTCGTCCTCCTCCAATTCGCAAACGCTCAGCAGCAACACTGACGGCGGCGCACGATCGTTCCTTTCTGGCATGGCCGGCAAGGCCGGCGACGTCGTTGTCGGCGCGCTGAACATGATCGGCGTTCGCTACCGCTGGGGCGGCAATACGCCTGACTCCGGCCTGGATTGCAGCGGTTTCGTGCGTTACGTCTTCCAGGACACGCTGGGCATGGCGCTGCCGCGCCGCGCCGAGGAAATGAGCCGTGTGGGCGAGAAGGTCCGCGTGAGCGACCTGAAGCCGGGCGATCTGGTGTTTTTCAACACCATGCGCCGCACGTTCTCCCATGTCGGCATCTATATCGGCGACAACAAGTTCGTGCATTCGCCCTCTACGGGCAGCACCATCCGCGTGGACGACATGGATAGCGGCTACTGGGAAAAGCGTTTCACCGGTGCTCGCCGGATCGAGACGTCGTACCAGGAGGGCGAAGATCTGCGCAAACGTGTGAATGCTACGCTTGGCGGCAACAACTGATTTAGCTGCGCCGGCGCTTCAGGCAACAACAAAAAGCCTGCTTCGTTTGAAGCAGGCTTTTGTGTTTTGGCGGGTCTGATTCCTGAGCGTGCTGCGCGTGAGTAACCCTAGGCCTGCGCGCGGCTCGCGGCCAGCTTGCGTTGCAACTCCGGCATGATCTTCGAGACGGCTTCCTCACCGGCCAGAATTGCGGCATTGCGCTGCGAGAAGTCGCTGCCGCTCATGGCCGCGAGATTCGGCCGGATGACGATGTCGGCGTATTTATCGAGCTCATATGCCTTGATGGTCTGGCCCATGATCGTGAAGGTTTGCATGAGCACGTCGAACGAACTGGCCGTCAGGCCGCTTTCGGGGCGCTGCGAGATATCCACGGCGATCACGAAGTCCGCGCCCATCTTGCGTGCGAACGACGCCGGCACCGGGCTCACCAAGCCGCCGTCCACATACTCATGCCCGCCGATTTTGACCGGCTCGAAAATCGACGGCACGCTGCACGACGCCCGCACTGCGACGCCGGTATTGCCGCGCTGAAAGAGGATCGGCTGGCCGGTTTTCAGGTCGGTCGCGACTACGCCGAGCGGCTTCGCCATCTTCTCGATCGGGCGATTGTTGAGCGTTGTGTTCAGATAATTCTGCAGCGCGATGCCTTGCAGAAAACCGCGCGTGCGAAACGGCATGGCCCAGTCGCTAATGGAGGCTTCGTCCATGTTCAGCGCCAGTTTGTTGAGCGCGAACCCGTTCATGCCTGACGCGTAGAGCGCGCCGACCACCGACCCGGCGCTCGTGCCGGCCACCAGATCGACTTGGACATTGCGCGCTTCCAGCGCCTTGATCACGCCGATATGCGCGAAGCCGCGCGCAGCGCCGCCGCCTAGCGCAAGGGCGACCCGAATGGGCCGTTGCGGCTTGTCGAGCGGTGGCATGTTCGTGGTAGGCGTGGCCGTGGCCGGGCTCGACGACGACACGCCGTCGATTTTGCTGCCCGCGGTGGTACAGGCGGCGAGTACCGCGGAGGCGGCCGCGAGCGAAAAATTGCGGCGGCCGTAACGAGGCGACGAAGGTTTCAACGAGTTCTCCAGCAACGGCGCGTGGGGCGCGTCGGGTGCGTACGGCGCGAGCGGCCACTTCTCGCCGAGCTCAGGCAAGGGTCAGGGCAAATGCAAATAGCGGTTCAATGCGCGGATCGCGGCGTCTCCGCTTTCGCGCGCGCACATCATAAATCAAAGCGGCGCGCGCGCGGCGGCCGGTAATGAAACGTTGCACTGCCACTGCCCGTGGCCATCAACAGCCCGTCCGGACGAGGGCAGGCCACGCGCTCGCGAAAGGTATAATTCGACATTCGCTTCAATTCCTTCGTGTCCATGCACGGCAGCCGTCGTGCCGTATGGGCGCGGTTCGCTGCCGCGCTTTACGGGCGATGCTTGTCCTGCGTCGGCGCCAGTCTTCGAGTAACCGCTAATGACCACCTCCGTTCGTACCCGTTTCGCACCGAGTCCCACCGGCTTCATTCACCTCGGCAACATTCGCTCCGCGCTGTACCCGTGGGCGTTCGCGCGCAAGATGAAAGGAACCTTCGTGCTGCGGATCGAGGACACCGACGTGGAGCGTTCCACGACCGAATCCGTGGACGCGATTCTCGAAGGCATGGAATGGCTCGGCCTCGATTTCGACGAAGGCCCGTTCTACCAGATGCAGCGCATGGATCGTTATCGCGAAGTGCTGAAGCAGATGCAGGACGCGGGGCTCGTCTACCCGTGCTACATGTCGACCGAAGAGCTCGACGCGTTGCGCGAGCGTCAGCGCGAAGCCGGCGAAAAGCCGCGCTACGACGGCACATGGCGCCCCGAGCCGGGCAAGGTGTTGCCTGAGCCGCCGGCTGGCGTGCAGCCGGTGCTGCGCTTCCGCAATCCGCTCACTGGCGTGGTGGCTTGGGACGATGCGGTAAAAGGGCGCATCGAGATATCGAACGAGGAACTGGACGACCTCGTCATCGCGCGGCCGGACGGCACGCCGACCTATAACTTCTGCGTGGTGGTCGACGATCTGGACATGCGCATTACGCATGTGATTCGCGGCGACGACCACGTGAATAACACGCCGCGGCAGATCAACATTCTGCGGGCGCTCGGCGGCGAAACGCCGGTATACGCGCACTTGCCGACCGTGCTCAACGAGCAGGGCGAGAAGATGAGCAAGCGCCACGGTGCGATGAGCGTGATGGGTTACCGCGACGCCGGCTATCTGCCGGAGGCGGTGGTCAATTATCTGGCGCGCCTTGGCTGGTCGCATGGCGACGCGGAAATTTTCTCGCGCGAGCAGTTCGTCGAATGGTTCGATCTCGAGCATCTGGGCAAGTCCCCGGCGCAATACGACCACGACAAGCTGAACTGGCTGAACGCCCATTACATCAAGGAAGCGGATAACGTCCGCCTCGCGGGACTCGCGCGGCCGTTCCTTGCGGAACTGGGTATCGACGAGGCCACCATCGCTCAAGGCGCCGATCTGACGGCAGTCGTGGGCTTGCTGAAGGACCGCGCGTCGACGGTCAAGGAGATCGCGGAGAACGCGGCGATGTTCTATCGCACGCCCGCTCCCGACGCCGAGGCATTAGCGCAGCATGTGACTGACGCGGTGCGCCCGGCGCTCGGCGACCTTGCCGCTGCGCTGAAGACGGTGGAGTGGACCAAGGAGGCGATCGCCGCTGCGCTCAAAACGACGCTCGGCACGCACAAGCTGAAGATGCCCCAACTGGCAATGCCGGTCCGACTGCTAGTGGCCGGCACGACGCATACACCGTCCATTGACATGGTGCTGATGCTGTTCGGTCGCGACGTGGTCGTCGGTCGTATCGAAAAGGCGTTGGCATGAGGCGTGGATTGGCCAACAAGTGGTCCTGAGTGCATTCGTGGATGCATTGAGTTTGTTTGCATGCGACTTCGGAAAAAAGTCGCATGCAATTGCTCAAAGGGTATTTACAAAGCGCAGATTGGCCTCTAGAATCTCGTTTCTGTTCTGCAAGGGGGTATAGCTCAGCTGGGAGAGCGCTTGCATGGCATGCAAGAGGTCAGCGGTTCGATCCCGCTTACCTCCACCATCAGAGCAGAAGAGCAGAGCGAAGTCGTTCCGAAGCATGGAACCTGTAGCAAAAAAGACTTCACAAGCAGCAGTATCGTAGTTAAAATGGCGGTCTTCGCAGTTGACGGAACAACTATCTAGCAGTTAGCGTTGCGCTAGTTAGTCCGAATCAGCGGCGAGTAAAAGACATGTCTGAAAAGATTATGTCCCCTTCGTCTAGAGGCCTAGGACATCACCCTTTCACGGTGAGTACAGGGGTTCGAATCCCCTAGGGGACGCCAAACATCAGCGTCGCTTTAGTGTTCGGGTTAATCCCGGATTTGCAGTAAAGCAGCGCAGCTTGCAGAGAAATAACCGACGCTCGCAAGCCAGGGTGTGAAGACTGGAGTGGTAGTTCAGTCGGTTAGAATACCGGCCTGTCACGCCGGGGGTCGCGGGTTCGAGTCCCGTCCACTCCGCCAGACAAAGCCCGTTCATAAACACTTGAACGGGCTTTTTCATTAAAGGTGTAAGCAGTACGTTGTCCCCTTCGTCTAGAGGCCTAGGACATCACCCTTTCACGGTGAGTACAGGGGTTCGAATCCCCTAGGGGACGCCAAAAAATCGGCGTCGTTCGGTTGGAAGTTGAACGGTGCTGCCGGTGAACGAGCGCAGCTTGTTTGCCTGGTGTCAAAATCTGGAGCGGTAGTTCAGTTGGTTAGAATACCGGCCTGTCACGCCGGGGGTCGCGGGTTCGAGTCCCGTCCGCTCCGCCAGATTAAAAAAGCCCACTTCGTAAGAAGTGGGCTTTTTTGTTTCCGCTGACGGTCCCGCCTGGATATGCTCGGGACAAACAGCCATTGCCAGCGCGCGCGGCCTGTTTTACCGTTAATCCGACTTCTCTTCGCCGTGCCGCCATGTTCGATCCAACCGAAGCTCCGTCATCGTTCCATCTGCGTAAAGCCAGCATGGATGATTTCGAGTTCGCCGAGGCGCTGACTCATAGCAACATGGGCGGCTATTATCAGCGCCATCATCTCGTCTGGCGCGGCGATCTGTTTCTGGGCAGTTGGCGCGAGTCGGAGAATTTCATCCTCGAAATGGAGGGCAAGCCGATTGGCGTGCTGCGCATCACGCAGGAAGGCGATTCGCTTCATATCCGCGACGTGCAGATTGCCGAGGGATACAGGCGGCTCGGCGCGGGCACCTATCTGCTGGATATGGCCCACCAATGGGCGCGCGAGCGCGGCCTGCGCGAACTGCAATTGCGTGTGTTCGTCGACAATCCCGCGGCGCGGCTCTATCAGCGTAAAGGCTACAAGTTGGCCGGCCCGCGGCTTGCCCAGCTTGGCGCGATCCGTCATCTCGCTCGGCGAGTTTGAGCCGCCAGTCGGCGGTTTAGCGATCCGCGCCGCTCGCCGCGTCCGCGCGGTTCGGTGCCACGGGACCGTCCACGTGGTTCAGCTGCGCATCGTCACGGTCTCCTCCGTTATCCAGTCGATGCTCCGAGCCCCGCTCGATAAACGCGCGTGGGCTTTCGCCAAACGCACGCCGGAACATCGCGGAAAAGGCGCTCTGGCTCTGATAGCCCAACTCCTGCGCGACATGCGACAGTGGCCGCCCCTGACTCAGCAGGGGAATCGCTCGCGCAAGAATCGCCTGTTGCCGCCACTGAGAGAAACTCACGCCAAGCTCCTGACGAAAGAGACGCGCGATCGTTCGCGTACTCGCTCCTACGCTCGCCGCCCACTGTTCGAGTGATTCGCCCGGCGTCGGATCCGCGATTACCGCCTCGCATAGCGCGCGCAGCCGCTTTTCGTTCGGCATTGGCACCGATAGCGGCAGTGGCTCCGAACGGGTTAGCTCATCTATCGCAAGCGCGCCGAGCAACTGCTCGCGCGCGGGCGAGATGCCAGGCGTGTCCAGCGCGGCGATCACTTCGCGCAGCAGGTTCGAGACTTCGACCACGCGTGGGGCGTCGAGCCCAGCAGGCACCGTGCTTTCGGTGATGTACAACGTGCGCAGGAACGCGTCTTCGACGGCCACCACTTCATGCGTGACATGCGGCGGGACCCAGATCGCGCGAGAGGGCGGCACCATCCACGTCGTGCCTGTTGTCGCCACCCGCAGCACGCCGCGCGATGCATACGCAACCTGCGCCCAGGCATGCGTATGACGCGCGAAGTGAGAACCCATCGGCATGGGTCGCGAGCGCACGCGAATGGGATGCGTGTCGTTCGGCTGAAACTCTGGCGGAGTGTCGGTCAAGCTGACGAAGCTGGACCGGTCCGAGCCGGCGTACGGAGTCATGGCAAAAGTCGATCCACGGAACAAAACGCTGCGGGTACAAGGCCCAACATGAGCGGATTCTCATTGTAGAGCGTGCATGGATTGGGACGTTGCATAATGTCCCGATTGACCGACGACCTATTCGAGGAGCACCAACCACGATGCAAACCGTCTTTGTATATGGCACGCTGCGGGCGGGCGAAGTGAACGACATCCGCGAAGCCGCGGCTCGCAACGAAATAGCCGAGCCGAATCTGCTCGGCACGGCCACGGTTCGCGGCCATCTGTTCGACTTCGGTTCGTACCCGGGACTCGTTGTCGACGAACAGGGCGTGGACGTAACCGGCGATGTCTACGAAATTGACGATGAACTCGTCGCCGTGCTCGACGAGATCGAAGCGGTGTATCCCGGCGTCGAAGATCGCTTTCTGGCCCGTGAAGTAATGGTGAAAGTGGACGGCAACGTCGTGAACTGTCGCTTCTACCCGGTCGCGCCTCAGGCGGTGAAGGGGCTGCCGGAAATCAAGTCCGGCGATTGGGTCGAGTATCGCGCCACGCGCTGACACGCCCGCAGCGCGCTCGTATGCGCCCGTCCGCGCTTATGTGCCCGTATGCGCTCCCCCGCATAAGAAACGGCCCGCCAGGCATGCGCCTGTCGGGCCGTTCGCTCGATCAATCGTTGTACGCACTCGTCGTTACCACCCGACAAGCGTTCGCGCTCAGATTTCTTCGTAAAGCGGCAGCGTCAGAAAGTCGGTGAACTGCTCGGACGTCGACATCTCTTCGAAGATTTGAGCCGCGCGTTCGTACGGTTTCGTATCGCCGCCGACGGCCTGCTTCACCTTGTCGAGTTCTTGCACGGCGAGTTCGCGCACCAGCTCGGCCGTTACCTTGCGGCCATCGTCGAGCGTGCCCTTCGGCGAGCGAATCCACTGCCACACCTGCGAGCGCGAGATTTCGGCGGTAGCGGCATCTTCCATCAGGTTGTGGATCGGCACGCAGCCGTTGCCCGCGAGCCACGAGCCCAAGTAGTGAATGCCGACGTTGATGTTGTTGCGCAGACCGGCTTCGGTGACCGGCGCTTCCGGACGGAAGTCCATCAGGTCCGTGGCAGTGACGAGCACGTCGTCGCGTTGTTTGCCGATCTGGTTCGGCTTGTCGCCGAGCACCTTGACGAATTCTTCCATTGCGATCGGCACGAGGCCCGGGTGGGCAACCCAGCCGCCGTCATAGCCGTCGCCGGCATCGCGCGCCTTGTCCGAGCGCACGCCGGCCATTGCCTTGTCGTTCGCGGCCGCGTCGTTCTTGATCGGAATCAGCGCGCTCATGCCGCCAATGGCCGGCGCGTTGCGGCGATGGCACGTCTTCAGCAGCAACAGCGCGTACGCGCGCATGAACGGCGCGGTCATCGTGATCTGCGAGCGGTCGGCGAGACAGAAGTCGCGGTCGGACTTGAACTTCTTGATCGCCGAGAAGATGTAGTCCCAGCGGCCGGCGTTCAGCCCCGAGCTATGTTCACGCAGCTCGTACAGAATTTCGTCCATCTCGAACGCGGCAAGAATGGTTTCGATCAGCACCGTCGCGCGAATCGTGCCGCGCGGCACGCCGACCGCTTCCTGCGCCGCGACGAAAATGTCGTTCCACAGGCGCGCTTCGAGATGGCTTTCCATCTTCGGCAAATAGAAGTACGGGCCCGAGCCGCGCGCGACCAGTTCCTTTGCGTTGTGCACCATGAACAGCGCGAAATCGAAGATGCCGCCCGACACGCGCTTGCCGTCCACCTTCACGTGCTTTTCCTCGAGATGCCAGCCGCGCGGACGCACGATCAGCGTGGCAACCTTGTCGTTCAACTTATAGCTCTTGCCGTTCTGGTCGAGCGAGATGGTGCGGCGCACTGCATCTTTCAGGTTCACATGGCCGGTGATCTGGTTGTCCCAGCTGGGCGCATTCGAATCCTCGAAATCGGTCATGTACGAATCCGCGCCCGAGTTCAGCGCGTTGATGATCATCTTGCGCTCGACCGGGCCGGTGATCTCCACGCGGCGCCATTGCAGGTCTTCGGGCAGCGGCGCAATGGTCCAGTCGCCGTCGCGCACGCTCTTCGTCGCGGCGAGAAAGTCGGGACGCTCGCCGGCGTCGAGCCGCTTCGTGCGTTCCGTCCGCGCCTGCAACAACTGCTGACGACGCGGCTCGAACGTGCGATGCAGTGCGGCGACAAGTTCGAGCGCTTCGCGCGTGAGGATTGCTTCATAGCCAGGCTTGATTTCAGCGGTGATTTCCATGCCCTGCGGCAGCGACAACGATGACAGCGGATTCGCCATGTTTTCTCCTTGGTCGGTCAGATTGCAAAATGCAAAGTTGAAATGCAGCGGTAGTTGGTTCGGTTGATTAGTTGATTCGATGAGTTGCCAAAGGGGAGGCGTCATGCGCCGGGGCTGTGGCGTATGCGGCTCGCTGTGGTGTGGGCGCGTCCTGCAGTTGTGACGGTTTTCAGAAAAGCCAACAGATCGCTCATGCCCGCGCCCGTGCCGTGCGGCGTCACGCCCAGTTCTTCGAGCGGAGCGTTCTGTCGATTGAGCCAGAACGTCGTGAAGCCGAACCACGTTGCGCCGGCAATGTCCCAGCCATTCGACGACACGAAGACGATCTCTCGCGGAAGCACGTCGAAGGCTCGAGGGCCGAGCGCATAGGCGGCGGGCGAGGGTTTGTATGCGCGTACGGCATCGACGGAAAGCACATGGTCGAACAGACCGGTCATGCCCGCGCTCTTCACCGCGACGTCCAGCATTTGAGGGTTACCGTTCGACAGAATCGCGAGGCCGGGGCGCGAACCGCCTGACGTGCCAGCCGCAGAGGACGGCCTGCGTGAGGCTCGGGATGCTGATGCCGGCGGCAGCCCGGAGGCAACCCCAGACGTAGACACAGACGCCGAATCCCGCAGCAAACGCAGCGCTGGCACCGCGTCGGGAAAGGCGGACAGGCATGCGTACTCATCCATCAGACGCTTTTCGGCGGAACGGCCGAGCGTAAGTTGAAGTTTTTTCGCAGAGAAGCGCAGGGCGTCGAGCGTGATGTCCCAGAACGGTCGGTAGTGCGCGGCGTCGCCGCCGGCATCGGCCAGCGTGCGCAACTGCGTGTATTCGATCTGTTTCTGACGCCACAACTGCGAGAGGGCGTCGCCGTGTCCGGGGAACAACTGCTCCGCGGCAGCGATCACCGAGTGCACGTCGAAAAGTGTGCCGTAGGCGTCGAAAATCACTGCTTTGGGGAAGAGTGTCGTTGTGGCCGACATTGCCGTGCGCTCCTGTCAGAGGTCAGGACGGATTGTATTAGCGCTGCAGTGCGCTAAAAAAGAGGGCAAAGATCACTTGATCTTTTACTTTCTTGCACCTAATCTTCGCGCTCCGGCCAACTTCGCCGCGCTAGCGGCGCCCTTCCATGGACCGATTCAAGCAGATCGAGACCTTCGTCACTGTCGCCGCGAAAGGCAGCCTGTCTGCCGCGGCGCTTGCGGAAGGCGTGGCGCCCGCGATCATCGGACGCCGAATCGACGCGCTCGAAGAACGCCTTGGCGTCAAATTGCTGGTGCGCACGACACGCAAGATCACGCTGACCTTCGAAGGCTCGGCGTTTCTCGAAGATTGTCAGCGCATCATTCACGACATGCAGAACGCCGAGGCAAGCGTGTCGGCGGGCGGCGTGAAGGCGAGCGGCCACTTGCGGCTCTCCGCACCGGCCGGTTTCGGGCGCCGTCACGTCGCCCCACTGGTGCCGGCGTTCACGGTCGCGCATCCGGATGTTTCGATCACGCTCGATCTGTCGGACCGGCTCGTCGATCTGGTCAACGAAGGTTTCGATTGCGCGGTGCGACTCGGCGAATTGCCCGATTCTTCGCTCGTGTCGCTCAAACTCGGCGAAAACCGGCGTGTGTGCGTGGCATCGCCTTCGTATCTGAGCCGGCGCGGCGCGCCGCATAGCCTTGCGGATCTTGCTCAGCACAACTGTCTCGCGCTCGGTGCAAGCGCCAACCAGCAGCGTGGCTGGATGTTCCAGCAGGCCGATAAGGTCGTATCGATCAAGGTGTCCGGCACGATGGAATGCTCGGACGGCGCCGTGCTGCACGAGTGGTGTCTCGAAGGTCACGGCCTCGCATGGCGATCGTGGTGGGAAGTCGGCGCGGACATCGCGGCGGGGCGCCTCGTGAGCGTGCTCGACGAGTTCGCCGCGCCGCCCATCGGCATTCATGCGGTGTTTCCTCAGCGCCGCCATTTGCCGTTGCGAGTGCGGCTTTTCCTGGATTTTCTCAAGCATACGTATGGCCTTCCGGAGTACTGGGGCTGACGCCGCGCAACGGGTTTTCCATACTCGGACAGACCCTCAATAACGGTTTGTGGCAGGTATCCACGACCTACAATTCTTTTGAGGCCAGCACGCAAAGCATCGGCCGGCGCTGACGCATGGGCCGTTCACGAGCCTGAAAAAGTGTGGCAATGCCGCGCCGAACGAAGGCGAGAGGGCAGCGGGACACGGATACGGAGGGCACATGTTCAAGCACATTCTCGTTCCGACCGATGGTTCAGATCTCTCGCGCAAGGCAATGGCCGGCGCAATCGACCTTGCGCAAGCGGTCGGCGCGCGCATCACGGCCTATGCATGTCTGCCGCAATATCCGTATGCGCCGTTCTCCGACATCGCCGTCGAACCGCCGTCCGAGTTTCTCGAACGCAGCGAACGCGAAGCGCAGCAACATCTGCGCGAAGTGGAACTTGCCGCGAGCCGTGTCGGGGTAGTCGTCGACAGGCGCACCAGCGTGCATCCGGCGCCGTATCTCGGCATCATCGAAGCGGCGGAGCGGGGCGCATGCGACGTTATCTTCATGGCCTCACACGGGCGTCGCGGTCTGGGCAGCCTGCTGATCGGCAGTGAAACGCAGCGGGTGCTCACGCATACCAAAATCCCGGTGCTGGTGTACCGCTGAACTTCGGGGACGTTACCGGATTAGTTTAGTAGCCCGTAGCCCGCAGCCCGCAGCCCGCAGCCCGCAGCGGAAAATGCGCCGGCAGTCAGCCGGCGCGTCGTTCCATTTGCCGCACAATTCGTTATGCTGGCTTTCTGTCTAGCCCCCGCCCTGCGAGAACCCGCCATCGCCCAGCGTTGATAGGCCGATGCGGCGATGGCGAGACTCCTCCCTGTCGACGGCAAATCCCCGGCAAATCCGCTTCGCGGTTGCTCCGCCGTCTGTCTGCCGTACGTTTCGCGATCGGGCCGCGAGGCCGTTACGCGACTTTCTTGTCGAAGAACTGTTCGTCTTCTGTCGAGCCGTGCAACGCGGTCGTCGATGCTTCGCGCTCGACGGTTTGCGTGACCGCGTCGAAGTAGCCGGTGCCCACTTCGCGCTGATGCTTGACGGCGGTGAAGCCCTTCTCCGCTGCCGCGAATTCAGCCTGCTGCATCTCGACGAACGCCGTCATCTGATTGCGGGCATAGCCGTGCGCGAGGTTGAACATCGAGTAGTTCAGCGCGTGGAAGCCAGCCAGCGTGATGAACTGGAACTTGTAGCCCATCGCGCCCAGTTCGCGCTGGAACTTGGCGATGGTCGCGTCGTCCAGGTTCTTCTTCCAGTTGAACGAAGGCGAGCAGTTGTACGACAGGAGTTGATCCGGGTACTCCTTGTGGATGGCGTCGGCGAATTTCTTCGCGAACTCGAGATCCGGCTTGCCCGTCTCGCACCAGATCATGTCCGCGTAGGGAGCGTAAGCGAGGCCGCGCGAAATCGCCTGTTCGAGGCCCGGCTTCGTGCGGTAGAAACCTTCCACAGTGCGCTCGCCGGTCAAAAACGGCTTGTCGTTCTCGTCGACGTCGGACGTAATCAGGTCCGCTGCTTCCGCGTCAGTGCGAGCGAGCAGCACGGTCGGCACGCCCGACACGTCCGCGGCGAGACGCGCAGCCGTCAGCTTGGCGACGTTTTCGCGCGTCGGCACCAGCACCTTGCCGCCCATGTGACCGCACTTCTTGACCGACGCAAGCTGATCTTCGAAGTGCACACCTGCCGCGCCGGCTTCGATCATCGCCTTCATCAGTTCAAATGCGTTCAGCACGCCGCCGAAGCCGGCTTCGGCGTCCGCGACGATCGGCGCAAAGTAGTCGATGTAGCCTTCGTCGCCCGGGTTCTTGCCTTCCGACCACTGGATCTGATCGGCACGCGTCAGCGTGTTGTTGATGCGCTTGACGACGAGCGGCACGGAGTTCGCCGGGTAAAGCGACTGATCCGGGTACATTTCGCCGGCCACGTTGGCATCGCCCGCGACCTGCCAGCCCGACAGGTAGATGGCTTTCAGACCCGCCTTGACTTGTTGCATTGCCTGGTTGCCGGTCAGCGCGCCGAGGGAATTGACGAACGGCTCCGTATTCACGCTATGCCAGAGCTTTTCCGCGCCGCGCTTGGCGAGCGTGTGCTCGACCTGCACCGAGCCGCGCAGACGGATCACGTCCTCGGCGGTGTAGCTGCGCTTGACGCCTTTCCAGCGCGGATCGGTTTCCCATTGCTGTTGAAGTTGGCGGGCTTGTTCTTCGCGCGTCGTCATGATGTTCTCCTTGGTTGCCTGAGATTGGATGATCAGATCTGTTTTCGTCGAAGCGGCCCGCCTTGGAGGCGTTCCGTTTCCCGAACTCTTATATAAGAGTCTAGGCAAATCCATGGAGACACAACAGCGGCCCGCGAGCGATTTTCCGATATTTTTTGCGCTTAAAAATCAAAGACATACATATTCTATTCCGCATTAAGAAACAATTTTTCCCATCTTGCAATTGCCGTGTTGTGCTTTGCAGCACGATTTTTTACGACGCAAAAAATTTTTGCACATCGTGAAATATGGGAAGAGATGAAAGCACGGGCGAAAAAAAACCGGTGCATGAGCACCGGTTTTCTGTTGACCCGATGACAGCGCAAGGCTGCGGGGTCTGTACAACTCATTAGATCGAGCCACTGCCAGTCAGGCGCGGCTGCCGCATTGAAGCAGCCAACCGCTTGCTGGTCGTGAGCGCTAGCGCGCTTTAGCTGCCGCGACGCGCGGTACGCGGGCCGTCGCTGCGGCGTGCGCCGTAGCCGCCGTCACGCGAGCCGCCGAAGCCTTCACGCGAACCGCCGCCGAAGCCGCCGTCACGTGAACCGCCGCCAGCCGACTTGCCGGCCCAACCGCCGCCGGTGCCGCTGCGCGAGCTGCTGCCATTACCGGCCGGCTTGCCCGAGCCGCTGCCAAAGCGGCGTCCGCCGCCATTGCCGCCGCCCGGACGGCCACGGCCGCCAAAGCCGGGACGGCCGTTACCCGACGGAGCCGACTTGCGCGGCTCGAAGCCAGTGACGACGTTGACCGGCAGCGGAGTGCGGACGAAGCGCTCGATGCGTTTCAGTGCGCCCTGTTCGGCGTGATGCACGAGGCTCACTGCGATACCCGAGCGGCCGGCACGGCCAGTGCGGCCGATACGGTGCACGTAGTCTTCAGCGAACTTCGGCAGGTCGTAGTTGAACACGTGCGTGATGCCCGGAATGTCGATACCGCGGGCGGCGACGTCCGTTGCCACCAGCACGCGAACGCGACGCTCGCGCAGTGCCTTAATCGTGCGATTACGCGCGCCTTGCGGCAGATCGCCGTGCAGTGCCGCCGATTCGAAACCAGCGTCAGCAAGACGGCCGGCCAGTTGGTCCGCGTCCATCTTGGTCGCCGTGAAGACGATAGCCTGGTCGAGGCCCGCGTCGCGCAGCAGATGGTCGAGCAGACGGTCCTTGTGATCGCGGTCGTCGACGTAATGAACGGTTTGCGCGATGTTGGTGCGCTGTTCGAGGCGCTGGACGATCTCGATACGCTCCGGATCCTTCAACAGGCGGCCCGTCAGCGAACCGATCTTGCCGTCGAGCGTGGCCGAGAAAAGCATGGTCTGACGCGTGGCCGGCGTAGCCGCGACGATCGTCTCGATGTCTTCGATGAAGCCCATGTCGAGCATGCGGTCAGCTTCGTCGAGCACGAGAATCTGCAATTGCGACAGGTCGATACGGCCGCGTTCCAGGTGATCGATCAGACGGCCCGGCGTGGCAACCAGGACTTCCGGGTTCTTTGCAAGCAGCATCAACTGCTGGCCATAAGCGACGCCGCCCAGAATGCTGACGGTGCGCAGACGCTTCAGATGCTTGCCGTATGTAGCAGCGGCGGTGGTGACCTGCATCGCGAGTTCGCGGGTCGGCGTCAGAACCAGCATGGTCGGACGGGCAACCGGTTGCGGGCGGCGCGTGCGTGCGCCGTCGGCCGGACGCGGTTCGCGCGGCTGGCTGGCTTGCGCCTTCTGCAACTGCGAGAAACGTTCGATGGCCGGCAGCATGAAGGCGGCGGTCTTGCCCGAACCGGTCGGGCTCGAAACCAGCAGGTCGCGGCCGGCGATGCCAGCCGGAACCGCACGTTGCTGAACCGGCGTCGGGTTCTGGTAGCCAGCGGCGGTCAGCGCGGAGACGACATCCGCGGACAGGCCGAGCGACGCGAACGTCGGACCGGCGGGCGCGGCGGCTTCAGCGGCGACGGCCGGCGCGGCAGCAACGGCTGCGGCTTGCACGGGTGCGTCGGCGAGACCGAGGGCTTGGTCGGCGATGGCGTTCAACGGGCTGCTGGGGGTATTGCTCGAAGTCATGAGAATCCTTGAAACACAGGGAATTAAAACGTCGGCGCCAATCGGCATACCCAAGTCGTCGGATTCAGCGAGCAAAGAAGCAGCGAGCAAATCGAAAAACGGGGGCAACTCGCAACAATAAAGGCGAGTTTTTCGTTAGAAGCTGTATCGGATGCGACAGGCCAACATTGGCTTGCCGCCAGCCTGGGACATGATCGCCCGTAGGGGGCTAGGCAGGAGGGGACAGGTTCTAAACTGGATTGGAGCTAAACGCTACGAGGCGCTGCGCCGCAAAGGCCGATAAATGAAAAACCGGGCAAAGCAGTGAAGCGCAGGCGACATTGTATAGGTATTTGTTGCACTGCGCCACTGTTAAGACATTTCCAGGCGCCACTTTCGCGCTTGAGATCGCGCGACGCTCCGCTGCGAGCGGCTAGGCGTCACTGGCTCATTATGCGGACGCGCCGCTCTTCAGCGATTCGACCAGTTCCACGTACTGCTGCTTGGCGGCGTCCTGCGCAGTGCCCTTGAGCGCTGCCCACGCGTCGTACTTGTATTTGCCGACGATGTCTGTGAAGCCCGGCTTGTCGCCCTGAACGTCGCCTTCGCTGGCTTGCTTGTAGAGGGCGTAAAGGCGCAACAGTGTGAGGTTGCCCGGACGCTCCGGCAGTTGTTTGACGTCTTCCTGGGCTTGGGTGAATTGCGTGTCGAGGTCCGTCATCGTCGTGCTCTCCGGCGGGGTGGTTAGGTGGCCGACGATCATAGCAATTGCATGCCACGACGTGGCCGAGGGCTTATTCCAAACGCAAGCCGCCTACGAGCAGGGAGTGGGCGCCCGTTTTGTATCAGTGCCTACGCTAGCGTGGACCTCGTGGCGACGACGCGCGTTGCAGCCGAGACCAAACCGCATCCGCGCGCGCGGTGCCGATTACAATACGGTCCATGACTCAAACAGTGCTTCTTGCCCTCGATACTTCCACCGAATTCTGCTCGGTAGCGCTTCTGTCCGCCGCCGCCGACGACGCCGGTGCAGCGGGCCACGCGCGCGCCGAGTCGCGCGTGTGGGTCCGTCACGAGCAGACGGGCGCCGTGTCCAGCACCCGCCTGCTGCCCGCAATCCGCGAACTTTTCGACGAAGCCGGTCTGACACTGGCCGACTGCAACGCGATTGCGTTCGGTTCAGGTCCCGGCTCGTTCACCGGTCTTCGCACCGCGACGGGCGCTGCGCAGGGGCTCTCGTTCGGCCTCGATCTGCCGGTCGTGCCGGTCAGCACGCTGCTGGTCTGCGCGGAGAGTGCGCGGCGCCGCGATCCGGCCGCTACGCGCGTGCTGGCGGCGCTCGACGCCCGCATGGACGAAATCTATTGGGCCGACTACGCGTGGGACGACGTTGACGGCGAATGGCGCACCGTTCAACGCGCATCGCTCGATACGCCCGAGCGGCTCGTGTTACCCGACGAACCGTTCACGCTCGCGGGCAACGCCGCCGCGGCCTTCGGCGCGCGGCTGCCGGCGCTCGCAGCCGCCCGAACCGTCGACCAGGAAGCATTGCCGCATGCGCTGCCGCTCGCGTACGCCGCATTGCGCGCGTTCCACGCGGGCCGCACGGTCCCGGCCGATCAGGCCGCGCCCGAGTACATCCGCAACAAGGTCGCGCAAACCACGGCCGAGCGCATCGCGGAAAAGGCCGCCAAGGCGGAGCAGGCCGCGGCGCTCGCTCATCGCGCCGAGCCTCGCGAGGGACGGCAATGAGCGGCGTGCTGCTGGCGGACCGCTACATGTCGCCCATGACCGAGGGCGACCTCGACGAAGTGGCCGCCATTGAAAAGCTCGCCTATGAATTCCCCTGGAGCCGCGTCAATTTCGGCGACTCCCTGCGCAACGGCTATTTCGGCGTTTGTCTGCGGCATGTTACGGGTACGCTGATCGGCTATTGCGTGCTGATGCCGGTCGTCGACGAAATGCATCTGCTGAATCTGTGCGTGACGCCCGCCGCTCAAGGGGCGGGTGCAGGACTCGCGCTTCTGCGGGAAGCCGTGCGCATTACCCGCGCCGAAAAACTGGATGGTCTGCTGCTGGAGGTGAGGCCGTCGAATCATCGCGCCATCCGGCTCTATGAGCGTTTCGGCTTCGCGTCGATCGGCCGGCGCAAAAACTATTATCCGGCGCGGCATCGCGGCCGGGAGGACGCCATCGTGATGCGTCTATCGTTTGTCAGGGAGGGCGCGGATGGCGCTGCATGAATCAGTACTGGAAGAGTTCGGGCTCGTGCCGCGCTGGGTACGTCGCGGGATGGCCGCGACCCAGGAAGCGGCTGACGAATCCGGCGCGGAGCAGGGCGCCGACGCGCCGCGCCCGCACCGTGCAAGCGACCTCACGCGGCTCGATGCGCGCGAGCCTTCTTCGGTCGGATTGACGCCGCAGACGTCGCCCGCGCCGGCTATGCGCACCGCAGAGCCGTCGCGACAAGCCGACGACGTCGTGCCGACGCAAACGCGGATCGGGAACGATGCGCCAGGTCTCGATAAACAGCGGTCCCAGCCGGGAGCGCCGCGCGATGATTCGCAGCAGGCAGAGCCGGCTGCGCGTGCTGAACAGTCCGCCCGCCGCGCAGATCAATCGGCAAATGGCGCGGAGCCGACGCAGCAGCGCGCGCCACGTGCCGCCGAAAGCCGCAATCCGGCAAGCGCCGAGCCGCACTTGCCAGAGTCCTCCTCGTTCGACGCTCCGCCCGCCGACGACTTCGCCTGGTTCGACGATCTCCCTCTTCATCCGCCGGGCGACGCTGGCGCGCCGATGCACGCGCTCGGCGACACGCCCCAACCTCCCGCGATCCACACGCTCGATTGGGACGCTTTGAGCGAGCGGGTCTCAACCTGCGAGCGCTGCCGGCTGTGCGAGAAGCGCACCAGGACGGTTTTCGGCGTGGGCGATCGGAACGCCGACTGGATGCTGATCGGCGAAGCGCCCGGCGAGAACGAAGACCGCGTGGGCGAGCCGTTCGTCGGCCAGGCCGGCAAGCTGCTGGACAACATGCTGCGCTCACTCACGCTGGCGCGCGACGCGGACGTATATATCGCGAACGTCATCAAGTGCCGGCCGCCCGGCAACCGCAATCCGGAACCTGATGAAGTCGCGCGTTGCGAACCCTATCTGCAACGCCAGGTGGGGCTTGTAAAGCCGAAGCTGATCGTAGCGCTCGGTCGCTTCGCCGCGCAAAGCCTGCTCAAGACCGACGCGAGCATTTCGTCGTTGCGCGGCCGCGTCCACGAGTACGAGGGTGTGCCGGTGATCGTCACCTATCACCCGGCCTATCTGCTGCGTAGCCTGCCGGACAAGGCCAAAGCGTGGGCCGATTTGTGTCTCGCGCGCGATACGTGGCGTGCGGCCGGTGGCGCAGCGTCGAACGCGGCAGAACAGTGAGCGCGGATGAGCCGGCGGTGCGCAAGAACGTCGCCGGCGCTCACTCTATCGGGGCGGCTGTTGGGAGCGGAGATTCCGTCCCGGCCGATGCCGGAAGCGCGCACGCCGCACTTTCCACATTGCTCGACAGGCTGCGCGACTGCGCGGTTCGCGATCTCGCCTGGCTGCTGTTGAGCGCCGATTTGTTGCGTCCGCAACCGCCGGTGGGCGAACTCGCCACTCCATTCGCGACCTCGCGGCAGCTACACGACATCGTCGACTGGCTGTGCGCGCTCGATGCAGCGCCCGCCCCGCTGCATGACGATCTCGCCGTCACGCGCATCACACGGCTCGGCCGCTACGCCGAACGCTTGCTCGGCTGGTTCCTGCGACACGGCCCGACGGCTCGGCTGATCGCGGCGGGCGTGCCGCTGCGGCGCGCGGGGGTCACGCAGGGTGAATGCGATTTCCTGCTACACGCGCAAGAGGGTGCGCGGCTTCACTGGGAACTTGCGGTGAAATGCTATCTGCATGCCGGCGATGTCAACGCGCGAACCGCATCGCAGTCAGGGGGCTGCTCGACCGCGCCGCTACCATCGTCCGCATCACCGCTCACGTCACCCCAGTTATCGAACTATGTCGGCCCGAACCTCAAGGACCGCTTCGACCTGAAGCTCGCCCATCTGCTCAATCATCAATTGCCCTTGAGCGCGCGCGAAGATTTTGCATCGACGGGTTATCCGGGACCGTGGACGCCGCAATTGTTCGTCAAAGGATGGTTGTTTTATCGGCATGGCGAGACGCCGGCAGATGCGGTCGAACTCGACCCCGTGCATGGCCGCGGCTGGTGGGTGACACGGAGTGAGTGGCCGGACTTCGCGGCGGCGCATGCGCAGCATTGGCGCGTCTTGCCGCGGCTCGAATGGCTGGCGCCCCGGCGTTATGGTCAAGACGCGGAGCAGACCGCCAGCAGGGCATTGATCGATCCGCTAGCGCTCACCGCACGAAGCGCCCAGCCAACCGGCCCAACCATGATCGCCGCATTGGCAGAAGACGCGGCGGGCAACCTGGTTGAACGCTCGCGTGGCTTCGTCGTACCCGACGAGTGGCCTGAGCAGGCTCAGGCCTACGCAAGGCAGTAGCGCTGCCGCGTTACCACCATCGATAGAAATGATGCACGGGTCCGACGCCGTTGCCGACGTCGAGCCGATCGCTCGCCTGCAATGCGCCGGTCAAATACTCCTTGGCCCCCGCGACCGCGCTCGCCAGATCGTCGCGTTGCGGCATCAGGGCTGCAATCGCTGACGACAGCGTGCAGCCCGTTCCATGCGTGTTCTTCACCGGCACACGCGGGCCGCCTAGCCGCAGCGTGCCGCTTTCCTGGACTAGCCAGTCCGGACTGTCGGTCGCGCTCAGATGACCGCCTTTCATCAGCACCGCGCGGGCGCCGAGCGCGCGCAGCGCTTCGCCTTGCTCGACCATGCCGGCTTCGTCGGCAGCCGGTTGCACGCCGTCGAGCAGTGCGGCGGCTTCAGGAAGATTGGGCGTCAGCAGATCGGCGAGCGGCAGTAGTTCTTCGCGCAATGCGGCGACCGCATCCGGAAGCAGCAACGCATGGTTGCTCTTCGAAATCATCACCGTATCGAGGACGATGTACGTGGGCTTGTGCCGGCGCAACGCGTCGGCAACTGCACGGACAATCGACGCGTTGGCGAGCATGCCGATCTTCACCGCGTCGATGCGGATGTCGTCGAACACGGCGTCGAGTTGCGCGGTGATAAAGCCCGCGTCCGGCGCGTGGATCGCGGTGACTCCGCGCGTGTTCTGCGCGGTGAGCGCGGTAATCACACTCGCGCCGTAAGCGCCGAGCGCCGAGAAAGCCTTCAGATCGGCTTGAATGCCAGCGCCGCCGCCCGAGTCGGAACCGGCGATGGTCAGCACATTGGGAATCGGTTGGGTCATCGCGAAGCGGGAAAGGGTGAAGGCGCGAGGGCGGCGGCAGGAGCGGACGCGCCCCGACGCGTTAGTGCTTGACTTCGCCGATCAGCGCGACGGAGTCGAACGCGCGCTGGTTCGCCTGGTGACGCCGCATCACGAGCCACATCATCAGGCAGACGAAGGTGCCGAACAGCACGATGACCGCCGTGACCGGCACGTCGAGCCAGACCAGCACCGCGTACAGACACAGCATGACGAGCACGGAGAGGTTCTCGTTGAAGTTCTGCACGGCGATCGAGTGACCCGCCGACAGCAGCACGTGGCCGCGATGCTGGAGCAGCGCATTCATCGGTACGACGAAGAAGCCCGACAGGCCGCCGACGATCATCAGGAAGACATAAGCGACGATCAGATAACCCGGCACGTGCATCCGGCCGAAGTACACCCCCCAATGAGCAGGGAAGAGGTTGCGTGTATAGAAGGCCATGAGCATCACGGCAAGCCCCATCATGATGCCCACCGGCAGCACCGACAGCGACTTTTTCAGCGGCACGCGCGAGGCGGCGAAGATCGCGCCGCCCGCGACGCCGACGGCCACCACCGCCTGCAGGATTGCCGCTTCGGAGAGCGACATGTTGAGCGACACTTCCGCCCACTTCAGCACGATGAATTGCAGCGTGGCGCCCGCGCCCCAGAACAGCGTCGTGACCGCGAGCGAGATCTGCCCGAGCTTGTCGCGCCACAGCACGAGAAAACAGTCCGCGAAATCGGTGACGAGTTTGATCGGGCCGCGTTCCTGCTTCGGGTAGCGCGCGCCGGTGTCGGGAATGCGCAGATTGAAGAGCGCAGCGATTACGTAGATCACCATGATGACCAGCATCGCCGCTTCAGCGGGCGTGTTGACCGTGGGGATATGGTGCCGCAGGATCGGCGCCGCGATATGCGGACTGATCAGCGCTCCGCCGAGCACCGTACCGAGAATGATCGAGCCGACCGTGGTGCCTTCGATCCAGCCGTTCGCGGCGACGAGCCTGTCAGGCGGCAGCAGTTCGGTGAGAATCCCGTATTTGGCGGGCGAATACGCAGCCGCGCCAAAACCCACGATTCCATACGCAAGAAGCGGATGCGCGCCGACCAGCATCGTGATGCAGCCGAGCACCTTGATAGTGTTCGTGATGAACATTACGCGTCCTTTGGGACGCGAATCGGCGAAGGCGCCCACGAAGGCGGCTAGAACGACGTACGACAGCACAAAGAACAACTTGAGCAGCGGCGTCATCCAGTTCGGGGCGTGTAGATCTTTCAGCAGTGCGATAGCAGCGATCAGAAGCGCATTGTCGGCCAGCGACGAAAAAAACTGCGCGGCCATGATGGTGTAAAAACCTTTTTTCATCTGATGCGATGCTGTCCTCGCTGCGGTCTGTCCGCCCCGGCCGTTTGTTATGCGTCCGGGCTTATGCCGTTCGAAATGGGTTGTGCGCACGGCTTTATATCATGAAAATAGCTGCATTCAGACTAGCAGAATCCTTGATCGCACCGCCCAGTGGGCTGCCGCGCGTTGAAAACGCCGTGTAAGCCGCTGATTCGCAAGCGTCTTTACGAAAATACTCCATGCCGCGCCCCCTCTCAGCCACGATTCACACCTCCGCCCTCGCCAATAACCTCGCCGTCGCGCGCCGCTATGCGCCTAAATCGAAGATCTGGGCGGTCGTGAAGGCCAATGCGTACGGCCATGGCCTCGCGCGTGCTTTTCCAGGTCTGCGTGCAACTGACGGCTTTGGGTTGCTGGACCTCGAAGAAGCCGTGAAGTTGCGTGAATTGGGTTGGGCCGGCCCGATTCTTTTACTCGAAGGCTTTTTTCGTCCGACGGATATCGACGTCATCGACCGCTACAGCCTGACCACGGCGCTCCACTCGGACGAGCAGTTGCGCATGCTGGAAATGGCGCGGCTTTCGAAACCTGTCAACATCCAGTTGAAGATGAATAGCGGCATGAACCGGCTCGGCTACACGCCGGAGAAATTTCGTGCGGCGTGGGAGCGGGCGCGCGCCTGTCAGGGCGTCGGTCAGATCACGCTAATGACCCATTTTTCCGACGCCGACAGCGAGCGTGGCGTGTCTCACCAGATGGAAACGTTCGAGCGCGGTGCGCAGGGCATCGCCGGCATGCGCAGCCTTGCCAATTCGGCGGCCACGCTGTGGCATCCGCAATCGCACTTCGACTGGGTACGCCCGGGCATCATTCTGTACGGCGCGTCGCCTTCGGGCATGTCCGCGGCAATCCAAGGCACCGGCTTGCAGCCCGCCATGACGCTCACGTCCGAACTGATCGCCGTGCAGACAATCGCGGAAGGCCAGACGGTCGGCTACGGTTCGCTTTTCAAAGCGCGTGGGCCGATGCGCATCGGCGTGGTGGCGTGCGGTTACGCGGACGGTTATCCACGCGTCGCGCCGGAAGGCACGCCGGTGATCGTCGAGGGCGTGCGCACGCGGGTCGTGGGACGCGTGTCCATGGACATGCTCACCGTCGACCTCACGCCGGTGCCCACTGCGAACGTGGGCTCGCGCGTCGAGTTGTGGGGCGCGTCGCTGCCAATCGACGACGTTGCGCGCGCCTGCGGCACGATCGGCTACGAGCTGATGTGCGCAGTCGCGCCACGCGTGCCGGTGCGTGCCGAGTAATGTCCGGCAACGCGTATTGACGCGAGGCAATAGCGGAGCGCGCTGTTTCATCGAACGGCGCGCTCGATACAGGTACGCCAAACAACAGTAACCAGGCAAGAACGCGTGGCAAAAGCAAAAACGTTGTACGTATGCAGTGAATGCGGCGGTCAAACGCCAAAGTGGGCGGGCCAGTGCCCGTCCTGTCAGGCCTGGAACACACTCGTCGAATCGGTCGCCGAAACACCTTCCACCCATCGTTTCCAGTCGCTCGCGAAGAGTGCGCCGGTGCGGCGTCTCGCCGATATCGAAGCCTCCGACGTGCCGCGCTTTTCCACTGGCGTTGGCGAGTTCGACCGGGTGCTCGGCGGCGGCCTCGTGCCCGGCGGCGTGGTGCTGATCGGCGGCGATCCGGGCATCGGCAAATCGACGCTGTTGCTGCAGTCGCTCGCCGAAATTGCCGCCGACAAGCGTGCGCTTTACATCAGCGGTGAAGAGTCGGCCGCGCAGATTGCGTTGCGCGCGCAACGGTTGTCGCTGCTGGAGTCCGGTTCCAAAGCGAGCGAACTGCAATTGCTTGCCGAAATCCAGCTTGAGAAAATTCAGGCGACGATTGCGGAGCAGCAGCCCGACGTCGCGGTCATCGACTCGATCCAGACCGTCTATTCCGATGCGCTCACGTCGGCGCCGGGCTCGGTCGCGCAAGTGCGAGAGTGCGCGGCGCAATTGACACGCATCGCGAAGCAGTCGGGCACCACGATCATCATGGTTGGCCACGTGACCAAGGAAGGCGCCCTCGCGGGACCGCGCGTGCTGGAACACATAGTCGATACGGTGTTGTACTTCGAGGGCGACACGCACTCGTCGTTTCGCCTCGTGCGCGCGATCAAGAACCGCTTTGGCGCGGTCAACGAACTCGGCGTGTTCGCAATGACCGAGCGCGGCTTGCGCGGCGTCGCGAACCCGTCGGCGCTCTTTCTGTCGCAGCACGAGCAGTCGGTGCCGGGCTCGTGCGTGCTGGTCACGCAGGAAGGCACGCGGCCGCTGCTGGTCGAAGTTCAAGCGCTGGTGGATTCCGCCAATGCACCGAATCCACGGCGCCTCGCCGTCGGCCTGGAGCAGAACCGGCTGGCGATGCTGCTCGCCGTGCTGCATCGGCACGCGGGCATCGCATGTTTCGATCAGGATGTGTTCCTGAACGCGGTGGGCGGCGTGAAGATCACCGAGCCTGCCGCGGACCTCGCGGTGCTGCTCGCGATTCATTCTTCGATGCGCAACAAGCCGTTGCCGAAGGGGCTCGTGGTATTCGGCGAAGTAGGTCTTGCCGGCGAAATCCGGCCGTCGCCGCGCGGCCAGGAGCGCTTGAAGGAAGCCGCCAAGCTCGGCTTTTCGGTCGCCGTCATTCCAAAGGCCAACGCGCCCAAGCAGCCGATAGAAGGCTTACAGGTCGTTGCGGTCGAACGTATCGAACAGGCTATCGACCGGGTCCGCACCCTCGAATAGACGCCTATAGCGCGCGTGGTGTGCCACGCGCGCGCCGTAATGCGCCGTAAATATCTCCAGGTTGGTTGTAACCAACAAGCCCTTCCTTTTTCCTTAAGCTGCAAAGCTATTGCATCCCTTCCGATGCCCGAAAAAGGATCGCGCCTTGAAACACTCACATGAAACCATAGCCGAAGGGCCGATACAGGTGCGTGGCTGCCGGGTCTCAGCGCCCATTCACCAGCCGTGGGGCGGCACTTGCCGGATCGTCGAGTGGATCGACAGAACGGGGCAGATTTCGCGCCGCGTCGTAGCCGGCGACGCGACTGCCGCCGAGGTGCGCGCCACCATCAATCGCCACGTGGAAGGCCGCAAACATCTGCTCTACGACGACGAAAAGACGCCGCGTCAGACGTTGCCGCGGCAGACGGTGGCGCGCCGGTGACGCTGCCGGCTGGCGCGAGGTGTTGAAGAGCGTTGCGCCTGGCTCGGGCTTCGATTGCGCTTTGCCGGCGCTCGAGTCGCGTTTCGCGCCGGTGTCGAATTGCGGTTCAATCGTGCTCCGGTCGCGATTTAGGGCGCGCGTCGCTCCGGCCTTCGAATCCGTTTGTGAGTTCATCCGGCTCGTCATGCTCGTCATACTCTTCGTGCGCTTGCGGAGTGAACAGCGGATGCTGGGCCGCTTCGGCCGCCGTCAAGACTGGCGAGACGCAGCAATCGAGCGGCTCCAGCAACGCAACCCATTCATCGAGCGCACGTGTTCCGATGACGTCGGCGAGTTCCCGTGTGAGCGCAACGGCGTCCGGCCCGCCGATCGCCTGGCCGAGACTCCAGTGGCGCGTGGCCCATTCAGGGCGATCGAGCGCCATGCACAAGCTTTCCCAGAACTTCAGCTCCAGCGCGCCCACCGCGAGCCAGCGGCCGTCCAACGTACGGTACAAGTTGTAGCAGGGCACGCCGCCGTTCAGCAGGCCCGCGCCTGGCGCTGTTTGTTCCGTTGCGTTTCGCGCCGTGTTCGCGGCGGCGCGGGCCGCGCTATCTCTCGCGGCATTTCCCGCGGAATCGCCATTAGCGAGCGCGACCTGCGCGATCACGTTGTGCGCATGAGTGGCGTGTGTCATCGAAACGTCGACGAAACGGCCTTCGCCGCCGCGCGACACATGCCATAACGCGGCGAGGATCTGCGTGACCGCGCTGAGCGCGCCGCCGAGCAGATCGGCTATCTGGAAATTCGGCACGATTGGCGCGCCGTCGCGGTCGGTGAGTTGGTCGAGAACGCCCGCGTAGCCGATGTAATTCAGATCGTGTCCGGCATGATCGGCGAACGGGCCGCGTGCGCCGTAGCCGCTGATCGCGCAGTACACAAGCCGCGGATTGGCCGCGCGTAGCGTCGCGTAGCCCACGCCGAGCCGATCCATCACCCCCGGCCGGAAGCTTTCGATCAACACGTCCGCTTCCGCCGCGAGCGCTCGCAGCACATTGCGTCCTGCTTCCGACTTGAGGTCGAGCCGCGTCTCGCGCTTACCGCGATTCACCAGCCGGTAAAACGCGCCGGGCCGTCCGGCCACGCGGTCGCTCGACGACTGCATCATTGTTCGCGTCGGGTCACCGGCGCCGGGCGCTTCGATTTTCAGCACTTCGGCGCCGAGTTCGGCAAGCCGTAGCGCGGCGACCGGGCCTGGCAACAGGCGCGTGAGGTCGAGCACGCGCAGACCTCTTAACGGCGGCGGGGCGGACGCCGCGTCTGAAGCGGAGTCGGCGGCTGAAACGGAAGATGCAGCGGAGGACATCGCAGATGACAAAGCCAACCTCTCGTCGATGCCGGCGCGGATCGCGGACAGCGTCCCGCTAGCCGATTTGTTCGAGTTCCTCGTGTGTCTCGAGCCATTCGGCTTCGAGTGCTTCAAGGCGCGCGTTCACGTCTGCCTGACGGCGAATTGCGTCCGTCAGTTTGCTCTTTTGAGCCGGCTCGTAGCTGGCAGGATCGGCGACGAATGCGTCGAGCGTCGCCTTTTCCGCGTTGAGCGCGTCCATCTCTTTCTCGATCTTCGTGATACGGCTTTGCAGCGGCTTTTTCAGGTGCGCTAGCTTCTGACGGGTTTCCGCTTCCAGCCGGCGCTGTTCCTTGCGATTCACGCCGCCGTCCGCGCCGTTGTCGCCATTGAACGCGCCGTTCGCCGCATTGCCCGCTTTCAGCGCCGCGCGCTGCTCGGCCGCATGTTGCAGCAGCCAGTCGCGATAATCGTCGAGATCGCCGTCGAATTCCTGCAAGCGGTGCTTCGCGACCAGCATGAACTGATCTGTCGTGGCGCGCAGCAAATGCCGGTCGTGCGACACGAGGATCAGCGTGCCTTCGAACTGCGCGAGCGCCATGGTCAGCGCGTGCCGTGTTTCGAGATCCAGGTGGTTGGTCGGCTCGTCGAGCAGGAGCAGGTTCGGCTTCTGCCAGATGATCAGCGCGAGTGCGAGCCGCGCCTTTTCGCCGCCGGAGAAGGGGGCGATCTTCGACGTCGCCATTTCGCCGGAAAAGTTGAAGCTGCCGAGGAAGTCGCGCAATTCCTGCTCACGCGTATCCGGCGCAAGGCGCGCGAGGTGCTGCAAGGGCGAGTCGTCCGCGCGCAGCGTTTCGAGCTGATGCTGCGCGAAGTAGCCGATGCGCAGGCCCTTGCCTTCGCGCACGTGGCCGCCGAGCGGCGCGAGCGTGCCGGCCAGCGTCTTGATCAGCGTGGACTTGCCCTGGCCGTTTGCGCCGAGCAGCCCGATGCGCTGGCCGTTCTGAATAGACAGCATCACGCGCTCGACGATCGGAATTTCGACGCCTTCTTCGCTGTGATAGCCGCAGCGCACGTCTTCCATCACCATCATCGGGTTCGGCGCGGAATCGGGCGTGCGAAATTCGAAGGTGAACGGCGACGCGGCGTGCGCCGGCGCTATCAGTTCCATCTTCTCGAGCGCCTTCACGCGGCTTTGCGCCTGGCGGGCCTTGGTGGCCTGTGCCTTGAAGCGGTTGATGTAGCTCTGCAGATGCTCCACCGTGCGCTGCTGCTTTTCGTATGCGCTCTGTTGCAACGCGATCTGCTGCGCGCGCAGTACTTCGAACTGCGAGTAGTTGCCGCCGTAACGCTTGATCTGCTGCTGTTCGAGATGCAGCGTGACGTTGCAGACCGAATCGAGAAATTCGCGGTCGTGCGAGATCACGATCAAGGTGCCCGGATAACGGTGCAACCAGTCTTCGAGCCAGACGATTGCGTCGAGATCCAGGTGGTTGGTCGGTTCGTCGAGCAGCAGCAGATCCGAACGGCACATGAGCGCCTGGGCGAGATTGAGCCGCATGCGCCAGCCGCCCGAGAAGCTGCTCACCGGTTCACGGGTCTGGTCGAGCGTGAAACCGAGGCCGAGCAGCAGCGCTTCGGCGCGCGCGGGGGCGGTGTAGCCGTCCGCGTCCGCAAAGGCTGCATGCGCGTTGGCTTCGGCCGCGCCGTCGTGCGCGGCGGAGGCGGCCGCGATCTGCGCTTCGATTGCACGCAACGCCGCGTCGCCGTCGAGCGTATAGGCGAGGGCGGTCTTGTCCGCAGCGGGTGTTTCCTGCGCGACGTGCGCGATCTGCCACGTCGGCGGGATCGAAAAATCGCCGCCGTCCGCGTGCAGTTCGCCGAGCAGCACGGCAAACAGTGTCGACTTGCCAGCGCCGTTTGCTCCCACGAGGCCCGCCTTTTCGCCGGGATTCAGGGTGAACGTGGTGTTGTCGAAGAGCGGCTTGGTGCCGCGGGCGAGGCTGAACTGGTTAAAGCGGATCACGAAGAGGCCGGCTTGAGAAAAACGCTATTTTAGACTGCCGGGGATGACACCGGGCGCTCAGCCGGCATCAGCCATTCGGCCGACTGTATCCGCCGCGCTTTTGGCATAGACTGACGGCTTTCCTGGGGAGAGCACATGACATCGATTTATTCTTTTTCGGCCCGCACGCTAGGCGGCGAGGAAGTGAGCCTCGGGCAGTACGAAGGCAAGGTCTTGCTGATCGTCAATACGGCGAGCGAATGCGGATTCACGCCGCAATATGCGGGCTTGCAGAAGCTGTATGAGGGCTATGCGGCACGCGGGCTTGCGGTGCTGGGCTTCCCATGCAATCAGTTCGGCAAGCAGGAGCCGGGCGACGCGGCGCAAATCGGCAGCTTCTGCGAAAAGAACTACGGCGTCACTTTCCCGATGTTCGACAAGGTAGACGTGAACGGTGCCAACGCGCATCCGCTGTTCCGCTATTTGACAGGCGAGGCGCCCGGCCTGCTGGGTCTCGAAGCGATCAAGTGGAACTTCACGAAGTTTCTTATCGGCCGTGACGGCAACGTGGTCAAGCGCTACGCGCCTTTGACCAAGCCCGAGGCGATTGTCGAGGACATCGAAAAACTGCTGTAACCGCGCGACGCGTGCCGCGACGGCTCACAGAATTGGCGAAAACAGTCGGGCCACATGCATCAGCACGCGCCGTAATGCGCTCGCGTGGCGGTACTCGTTGCGATCTATCTCTCGAGATTCGGTGAAATCGGCGAGCAGCATTGTCTCGACTTCTTTCGCAAAATTGCGGTCGACCGTCATCACCATGATCTCGAAGTTCAGGCGAAACGAACGGTTGTCGAGATTGGCGCTGCCGACCGCCGCGGCCACGCTGTCGATCAGCACGACCTTCTGGTGCAGAAAACCCGGCTGGTAGCGAAAAATGCGAATGCCCGCGCGCAGCGAATCGTACGCATACAGTTTCGACGCTTCGAACACCACTACGTGATCGCGCCGGCTGGGAATCAGAATGCGGACATCCACACCGCGCAGCGCTGCAAGCCGCAGCGCCGAGAACACGGCTTCGTCGGGCACCAGGTAGGGCGTCGTAATCCAGATGCGCTCGCGCGCGGCATTGATCGCTTCGACGAAGAAGAGCGAGCAGGTTTCCTGCTTGTCGGCCGGGCCGCTCGGCACGACGAGGCAGTGCATGTCGTGGCCCGTTGCCGGATCTGCGGAGTTGGCCGGGTCGGACGGCGCCGTCGGTAGATCGAGTTGAGGCAACTGCTGCGTTGCCCAGTACCAGTCTTCGGTGAACACGAACTGGATGCTGGCGACTGCCGGGCCGCGCACCTCGATATGAGTGTCGCGCCACGGCGAGAGCGGCGGCTTGCCGCCCAGGTATTCCACGCCGACATTGTGGCCGCCGACAAACGCGCGTTCGCCGTCGACCGAAACGATCTTGCGATGGTTGCGGAAGTTCAGTTGCAGCCGGTTGACGAACCGGCGATTGGTGGCGAACGAATGCGTGTCCACGCCGCCCGCGCGCAGCGACGCGACATAGCGGTGCGGCAGATCGAAGCTGCCGATGCTGTCGTAGAGGAAATACACGCGCACGCCTTGCTGCGCTTTCGCTATCAGTGCGTCTTTGAACATTTCGCCGAGCGCATCGTCGCGCACGATGAAGAACTGCACGATCACGTAATGGCGTGCGTTTTCGATGGCCTGGAAAATCGCTTCGAATGTCGCGGTGCCGTTCACCAGCGTGCGCACGGAATTGCCCGGCAGAAACGGCATGCCGCCCAGCCGTGTGAGCGAGTGGACGAGCCTGCCGCCAAGTGCATGCGCGGGGAGTTGCGCCGAGGAAGCAAGCCTGTCCCACTCTGGAGGATGCGCGTGCGCGCGCAGCAATTCGTTTTCGACGCGGCGGGCGTCGGCGTAACCCGCAAACTTGCTGCGCCCGAGAAAGAGGTATGGGACGAGCGTGAGATACGGCATCGCGACCAGCGACACGGCCCACGCAATTGCGCCTTGTGACGTGCGGGTATTGAGAATCGCGTGACATGCCGCGACCACGCCGAGTATGTGGGCGAGGGCCACCAGCGTGCCGACGTGAAGCAGGTCGAATTGCATAGGCGAGCGAAGGGATGGGCGAAGCGCTGCACGGCTCGCTGGACGAACACGGGCAGCTAAGCTAACAAGCTAAGGAACTAACCAGATAACGGCGCCCATCTTACCGAACGCGCGCGGGTTGGGGGCGGGTTGGGTTTGCCTGAAACTACGGCAAGCGTTTGCACGGCGTCGCAACCACAGCGAGGACCTAACCGTGACCGACGGCTCATGCATCCGCTGTGGTCGAGCGTTTTACAGGATCAAAGCAACCGCTTTGCATGAACTCGCAGTGAGCAGCGGAACCACTCACTGCGACTCACAACCAAGCCTCGACTCCGGCCCGGTGTCTGCCGGTTCAGACTGGCAGGTCGGCGGCCTGGATCAGAAACACGTTGTCGTCGCCGGCGCTCGTCGACAGCCACACGAGATTCAACCCGCCGAATGCCGCTTCCACATGCTGACGTTCGTTGCCGATTTCGATTACGAGCACGCCGTCTTCGGTCAACCAGTTGCGCGCGTCGGCGATGATCCGCCGCACGATGTCCATGCCGTCGCTGCCGCCCGCGAGTGCCATTTCCGGCTCGTGCTTATATTCGGCGGGCAACTCCTGCATCGACGCGGCGTTTACATACGGAGGGTTGCTGATGATCACGTCGTAGCGGCGCTCGGCGAGCGGCGCATACAGGTCGCCCTCGAAGAGAGCGATGCGCTCTTCGAGCTTGTAGTCGTCCACGTTGCGCGCGGCGACTTCGAGAGCCGGCGCGGAGAGGTCGACCGCGTCGATATCGGCATTCGGAAACGCGTGCGCCGCAAGAATCGCGAGGCAGCCTGAGCCCGTGCAAAGTTCGAGCACGGCGCTGACCTGTTCGGGATCTTCAACGTAAGGTTGCAGCCCGTCCTGCAGCAACTCGCCGATGAACGAACGCGGCACGATCGCGCGTTCGTCGACGTAGAAGCGAAAGCCGTGCATCCATGCTTCCTGGGTAATGTACGCAGCCGGCACCCGCTCGGTGGCGCGACGCTCGATCACGTTGAGAACCGCGTCGATCTCGGCCGCGCTCAAGCGTGCGTCCATGAACGGATCTAGCAGGTCGAGCGGTAGATGCAGCGTGTGCAGCACCAGATAGGCGGCTTCGTCGTACGCATTGGCCGAGCCGTGCCCGAACGAGAGCCCGGACTGGTTAAAGCGCGACACCGCGAAACGCAGCAGGTCGCGGACAGTGGAAAAGGGCAGCGTCATCGCAATAGTCCTTGGATATATCCCGGTTAAGCGATCAGTTGTTCGAGCACGCGGCGGTACACGTTTTTAAGCGGCTCGATGTGGGCGACGTCGATATGTTCGTCGATCTTGTGAATGCTGGCGTTCAGCGGGCCGAACTCGACCACCTGTTGGCAGATCCGCGCGATGAAGCGGCCGTCCGAGGTGCCGCCGGTGGTCGACAGTTCGGTGCTCACGCCGGTTTCGTCCTTGATCGCTTTGGCCAGCGCGTTCGACAGATCGCCGTGGGGCGTGAGGAATGGCAAGCCGCTCACGGTCCACTGCAGGTCGTATTCGAGACCATGCCGGTCCAGGATTGCATGCACGCGTTGCTGCAAGCCTTGCACGGTGCTGGCTGTCGAGAAGCGGAAGTTGAACATCACGTCCGCGTGGCCGGGAATCACGTTGGTGGCGCCGGTGCCGCTATGGATATTCGACACCTGCCACGTGGTGGGAGGGAAGTATTCATTGCCGTCGTCCCAGCGCTCGGCGACGAGTTCCGCCAGCGCGGGCGCGAGCAGATGCACCGGATTTTTCGCCAGATGCGGATAAGCGATATGGCCTTGCACGCCCTTGACGACGAGCTTGCCCGACATCGAACCGCGCCGGCCGTTTTTCACCGTGTCGCCGAACTGCGTGCTCGAAGTCGGTTCGCCGACGATGCAATAGTCCATGCGCTCGCCGCGCGCTTGCAGCGCCTCGACGACTTTGACGGTGCCGTCGGTGGCGGGGCCTTCTTCGTCGCTCGTGATCAGGAACGCGATCGAGCCGCGATGCCGCGGGTGCGCCGCGACGAACTCCTCGCTCGCGACCACGAAGCCGGCGATCGAGGTTTTCATGTCGGCTGCGCCGCGACCGTACAGCTTGCCGTCGCGATGCGTCGGTTCGAACGGCGCGGACTGCCATTGCTCCAGCGGGCCGGTGGGCACCACGTCCGTGTGGCCGGCAAAGGCAAGCAGCTTGCCCGCGCGGCCGTCAACGCCGCGTTTGACGGCCCACAGGTTCGTTACGCCGTTGGATTCAATGGTTTCGTGCTCGAAGCCGAGCGCGGACAGGCGTTCGATCAGGAGGCGCTGGCAATGCTGATCGTCGGGCGTGACGGAGGCGCGCGCGATCAGTTGTTCGGTAAGGGCGAGGGTGCCGGACATGGATTCGATACAAGCCACTTTGGGATGAAAAAATGCCGGCTGGCGGTGACGCACCGCAGCCGGCAACAGCTTTGACGCAACGCGGGGACGCCGCGTTCAAGCAACACAATGCAGCGGCAGCGCAAGCGGCGCAGCGCTCACGCGAACGCCGCCATGCTCACGCAAACAGCGCCGCATATTCTTCGGGCGAAAAACCAAGCGACTTCACGCGCCCGTTGATCACCAGCACGGGCCGCTTGATGACCGACGGCTTGTGGATCATCAACGCGATCGCGCCCGGCTGCGTGTCCGCCGCCGCCTTCATGTCGTCGGACAGACCGCGCCACGTCGTGCCGCGGCGGTTCAGCAATGCGTCGAGCTTGACGTCTTTCAGCCAGTCCTGCACGAGCGGCTCGGTCACGCCGGCTTTCTTGAAGTCATGAAACTCGAACTCCACGCCGTGCTCTTCGAGCCACACACGCGCCTTCTTCACGGTGTCGCAGTTCGGAATTCCGTAGACGACAGTCTTGGTGCCGCGCGCCATTAGTCGCCTCGCAGAAGCTCATTCAAGCCGACCTTCGCACGTGTCTTTGCGTCGACCTTCTTGACGATCACGGCGCAATAGAGGCTGTGCGAACCGTCCTTTGACGGCAGGTTGCCCGCCACCACGACCGAGCCCGCCGGAATGCGACCGTATGTGACTTCGCCGGTTTCGCGGTCGTAGATCTTGGTGCTCTGGCCGAGGTACACGCCCATCGAAATCACCGAATTTTCTTCGACGATCACGCCTTCCACCACTTCCGAACGCGCGCCGATGAAGCAGTTGTCTTCGATGATGACCGGGTTTGCCTGCAGCGGCTCCAGCACGCCGCCGATGCCCACGCCGCCCGACAGGTGCACGTTCTTGCCGATCTGCGCGCAGGAACCGACGGTGGCCCACGTGTCGACCATCGAGCCTTCGTCGACATAGGCGCCGATGTTGGTGTACGACGGCATCAGCACGACGTTCTTCGCGATGAACGAGCCGCGGCGCGCGATGGCGGGCGGCACGACGCGAAAGCCGCCGGCGGCGAAGTCTTCAGCGGTGTAGTTGGCGAACTTCGAGGGCACCTTGTCGTAGAACTGGCTGTAGCCGCCTGCCGGCATCGGCGCGTTGTCTTCGAGGCGGAACGACAGCAGCACGGCTTTCTTCAGCCATTGATTGACGACCCAGTCGCCGTCCTTCTTCTCGGCGACGCGCAGCGCGCCCTTGTCCAGTTGCTCGATGGCGTGGGCGACGGCTTCACGCACGTCGGCCGGCGCGGCCTTGGGCGACAGCTCGGCGCGGTTGTCCCAGGCGGTGTCGATGATTTGCTGAAGTTGTTGCGACATATGCGTGCTTTCTGAAGAGTTGAAGTCTGAAGAAGGGAGGCGGTGCGCAAGGCGTTCGCCGGGAAAACGGAACAGGAACAATCAGCGGCAGGCCACGCGACGAATCTGACGACGAGCCGGCCTGGAACCCGGCAAACTCAGCCCGCAAGCCCGCGGCAAAAATCGACGATGCGTTGCGCGCCCTGCGTGCATTCGTCGACGTCGGCGACAAGCGCGAGGCGCACGAAATTGCGGCCGGGATTGACGCCGTGCGCGGTGCGCGCGAGGAACGAGCCCGGCAGAACCGTCACATTATAGTCGGCGTAAAGACGCTGGGCGAACTCCGTGTCCGTGAGGCCGGTGCGCGAGACGTCGGCCCACAGATAGAACGCGGCGTCGGGCAGGCGCACGTCGAGCACCGCCGCAAGCATCGGCGTGACGGTGGAAAACTTCTGCACGTATTTCGCGCGGTTCTCGCGCACGTGCGCTTCGTCGTTCCAGGCTGCGATGCTCGCGCTTTGAAACACCGTCGACAACGCCGCGCCGTGGTACGTCCGGTACAACAGGAAGTCTTTGAGAATCGCCGCGTCGCCCGCGACGAAGCCCGAGCGCATGCCGGGCACATTCGAGCGCTTCGACAGGCTCGACAGCATGATGAGTCTGTCATAACCGCGGCCGAGCTTGTGCGCCGCTTCGAGGCCGCCGAGCGGCGCGTTGGCTTCGTCGAAATAGATCTCGGAGTAGCACTCGTCGGAGGCGATCACGAAGCCGTGGCGGTCCGACAGCGCGAAGAGTTCGCGCCAGTCTTCGAGCGTCAGCACCGCGCCGGTCGGGTTGCCCGGCGAGCAGACATACAGCAGTTGCGTGCGAGCCCAGACGTCGGCCGGCACCGCCGAGTAATCGCACGCGAAGTTGCGCGCCGGGTCGCTATTGACGAAATAGGGCTCTGCGCCCGCGAGAATCGCCGCGCCTTCGTAGATTTGGTAGAACGGGTTCGGACAGAGTACGATCGCAGGCTCGCCTTTCGCGTTGCGCTTCGGGTCGATGACCGTTTGTGCGAGCGCAAACAGCGCCTCGCGCGAACCCGAGACCGGCAGCACCTGGGTCGCGGGATCCACCGGCGGCAGGCCGTAGCGCTGCGTAACCCACTTCGCGATCGACTCGCGCAACGGCAGCGACCCTACGGTGGCCGGATACGCGGACAGACCGCCGAGCGAGGCGATCACGGCGTCGGTTATCAACGTGGGCGTCGGATGTTTCGGCTCGCCAATGCCGAAGCTGATATGCGGGAAGCCGGCGGCCGGCGCGACGTCTTTGAAAAGCGCGCGCAGCTTTTCGAACGGATAGGGCTGGAGGGAGTCGAGTAGCGGATTCACTGGGCGGATCGAGCCTGATCGAAGAGGGCGCGGAAAGATGCACGACGGCGCATGCGCTGGGCCGCGCCGCGCGAAAACGGCAGCGGCGGCGAGCATGGGATTATAGCGTGCGTGGGGGCTGGCGTTGGGTCGCGGGTGGGCGTAGGCCACGGTCAAACTTGCGGCAAGCGGGCATCGGCGAGGCCGGCCTGGCGCCAAGGAGTCATCAATCAGCACAAGCCTGGCATTAGACAAGGCATTACCAAGGCACCACCACCCGCCAGGCGGCGCAGCTAATGCGCTGCAGCGGGAACGACGCGGAACGTAACAGTCCGCGCAGAAACAAGGCAGGAGCAGCAATGTACGCAGCAATCGAGGAGACGTCCGAACGACGAACGTGCGAAAACGCCGCAGTCCGTGACACGAACAGCACCGTCACCCGCATCGACCTTGGCACCGTCTCGCGGAGAGCGTCGCCATGACCAACTGGCTTCGCACAGGCTGGCCGACGCTCGCGATCATGCTGGGCGCGTCGGTGTGGGGAATGATCTGGTATCCGTTGCGAATGCTCGCATCGCTCGGCGTGACCGGCACGGCCGCGAGCGCGCTCACGAGCGGCGCCGGTTGCCTGTTCGTCCTGCTGGTGCGCCATCGGGCGCTGAAAACCGTGCGCTGGCACTGGCTGCTGCCGGCGCTCGCGCTCGCCGCGGGCATCACGAATCTCGGCTTCGTGTGGGGATCGATCCACGGGCAGGTGATGCGCGTGCTTCTGCTCTTCTATCTGACACCTGCATGGACCGCGGTCTTCGCGCACTTCATCCTGCATGAACGCCTGACGTGGGCCGGCGCGGGGCTCGCCGCGCTGTCGCTGGCCGGCGCAATGACGATGCTGTGGTCGCCGCAGCTCGGCCTTCCGCTGCCGGGCAATCTCGCGGAATGGGCGGGCCTCGCGGGTGGCATGGGCTTCGCGATGAGCAACGTCCTGATCCTGAAGACAAGCCGTGTATTGCCGCAGATGAAGCCGGAGATGCGCACCGCGACCATCTTCGGCGGCGCGGCGATTTTTGGCGCTTGCGCGTCGCTATTCGAAGCGATGCCCGCGCCGCCCACCGGCGCACATCTCGCTACTGCCGCCTGGCTGGTGCTCGGCCTCGGTTTCCTGCTCGCATCGAACAACATGCTCGTGCAATACGGGCTGTCGCGCGTGCCGGCCAACCGGGCGTCGATCATCATGCTGTTCGAACTCGTGGTCACGGCCCTGTCCGCGTGGCTCTTTGCCGGCGAGACGCCCGGCCCGCGCGAATGGGCGGGCGGCGTGTGCATCGTGCTTGCTTCGGCGCTGTCGAGCTGGATGCATCGGACGAAGGCAATGCCGCCCGATCCCGCCAATCAGGACGCGGGCGAGGAGCCGAGCGACGACCCGGGCGCCGCGAGCGCCACGAGCACATGCTCGGCCGACATCCACGAGTGCGACGACCATAAGGACGGCAAGAACCGCCCACGCGCGATGGTATGATTGCCCCTCATTAGCCGGCGCATGCGCGATGCGCGTGCAGCCGGCGCCCATGTCTCGAGGGCTGGCAAGGAGCGCGGGCCGCATCGCTGCAGCGGCGGACGGCTCATGCGGCCTTCGTGAGCCACTTATTTTTTCTCCCTTTCAAACAGCGAAATCGCCGTGCGTCTGAC
The DNA here is from genome assembly GCF_000685095.1 of Paraburkholderia caledonica NBRC 102488. GTDB lineage: Bacteria > Pseudomonadota > Gammaproteobacteria > Burkholderiales > Burkholderiaceae > Paraburkholderia > Paraburkholderia caledonica. The sequence continues at coordinate 210,417 of NZ_BAYE01000001.1, read as the reverse complement.
CTCGATCAAACTCGCTGGATTCAAGTCATTCGTCGATCCCACGCATTTCCAGGTTCCGGGCCAGCTAGTCGGCGTGGTCGGACCCAATGGATGCGGCAAGTCCAACATTATCGACGCCGTGCGATGGGTGCTCGGCGAATCGCGCGCCTCTGAGCTGCGCGGCGAGTCGATGCAGGACGTGATCTTCAACGGCTCGACTGCGCGCAAACCGGGCAGCCGCGCCAGCGTCGAACTCGTGTTCGACAACGCCGACGGGCGTGCCGCCGGACAGTGGGGCCAGTATGCCGAGATCGCCGTGAAGCGCGTGCTCACGCGCGACGGCACGTCGAGCTACTACATCAACAACCTGCCGGCGCGTCGCCGCGACATTCAGGACATTTTCCTCGGCACCGGTCTCGGCCCGCGCGCCTACGCGATCATCGGGCAAGGCATGATCGCGCGCCTGATCGAAGCGAAGCCCGAAGAACTGCGCGTCTTTCTCGAAGAAGCCGCGGGCGTTTCCAAGTACAAGGAGCGCCGCCGCGAGACGGAGAACCGCCTGCACGACACGCGTGAGAATCTGACGCGGGTCGAGGACATCGTCCGCGAACTGGGCACGAACCTCGAGAAGCTCGAAGCGCAAGCTGTCGTCGCCACGCGCTACAAGGAACTGCAAACCGACGGCGAAGAGAAGCAACGCCTGTTATGGCTGTTGCGCAAGAACGAGGCGGGCAGCGAGCAGGAACGTCAGCAGCGCGCCATCGAACAGGCGCAAATCGACCTCGAAGCGCAAACCGCCAGGCTGCGCGAAGTCGAAGCGCAACTCGAAACGCTGCGCGTCGCGCATTACTCGGCGAGCGACGCGATGCAGGGCGCACAAGGCGCGCTGTACGAAGCGAACGCCGAAGTGAGCCGGCTCGAAGCCGAAATCAAGTTCATCGTCGAATCGCGCAACCGCGTCCAGGCGCAAATCGCTGCGCTGACCGCGCAGCGTGAACAGTGGCAATCGCAGGCTGAAAAAGCGCAAGGCGATCTCGAAGACGCCGAGAAGCAACTCGCCGTCGCCGAAGAAAAGGCCGCGCTCGCCGAAGAAGAAGCCGCCGCGAAGCACGACGCAATGCCTGCGCTCGAAGCGCGCTGGCGCGATGCGCAAGCCGAACTGAATGCGGAGCGCGGCGGCATTGCGCAGACCGAACAGGCGCTCAAGCTGGAAGCGGCGCATCAGCGCAATGCCGATCAGCAATTGCAGCAGTTGCAACAGCGTCACGAGCGGCTGAAGGCAGAAGCCGGCGGCCTCGACGCACCCGACGAAGCACAGCTCGAAGAGTTGCGCATGCAACTCGCGGAACACGAAGAGATTCTGCACGACGCGCAAACGCGTCTTGCCGATGCGCAAGAAACCCTGCCGCGTCTGGACGCCGAAAGGCGTGCCGCGCAGGAGCGCGTGCAGGCGGAAAGCGCGCAGATTCATCAGCTTGACGCACGCCTTGCGGCGCTCAAGCAGTTGCAGGAAAGCGTCCAGACCGAAGGCAAGATTCAGCCGTGGCTCGAAAAGCACGAGCTCGGCGGCCTGCCGCGACTGTGGAAGAAGCTGCACGTCGAGTCCGGTTGGGAAGCCGCGCTCGAAGCCGTGCTGCGCGAGCGGCTCGCCGCGCTCGAAGTATCGAATCTCGACTGGGTCAAGGCGTTCGCTACCGACGCGCCGCCCGCCAAGCTCGCGTTCTACGCACCGCCCGTCGCCGGTCAGCCGGTTGCGGCGTCGCCCGCGCTTCGGCCGCTGCTGTCGCTGGTTCGTATCGACGACGCGGGCATCCGCGCGGTGTTGAACGACTGGCTCGGCCTTGCGTTCGTCGCCGACGATCTGCAGCAGGCGCTCAGCATGCGCTCGCAATTGCCCGAGGGCGGCTCGTTCGTCGTGAAGGCCGGGCACGTGGTGACGCGCGTCGGCGTGCAACTATATGCGGCCGATTCCGAACAGGCCGGCATGCTGGCCCGTCAGCAGGAAATCGAAAATCTCGCGCGTCAGGTGCGCGCACAAGCCCTGCTCGCCGACGAAGCAAAGGCTGCCGCGATCCGCGCCGAAGCCGCGCACACGCAAGCGGCGCAGGCGCTGACCGACGTGCGTCAGCAGGCCGAGCGCGCGACCCAGCGCGTGCACGCGTTGCAACTCGACGTGCTCAAGCTCACGCAGGCGCACGAGCGTTACACGCAGCGCAGCACGCAGATTCGTGAAGAGCTCGAGGAGATCAACGCACAGATCGAAGAGCAGCGCGCGATGCGTGCGGAATCCGAAGCGAACTTCGAGCGTTACGACGGTGAACTCGCCGAATTGCAGGCGCGTTTCGAAGATCATCAACTGGCTTTCGAGGCGCTCGACGAAGCGCTTACCGCTGCACGCGGCGAGGCACGCGACCTTGACCGCGCCGCGACCGACGCACGCTTCGCCGCGCGCAACATGGCGAACCGCATCGACGAATTGAAGCGCAGCATTCAGGTCGCGCACGAGCAGAGCGAGCGCGTCGCGGCGTCGCTCGAAGACGCGCGCGCCGAACTCGAAACCATCAACGAGCAGACCGCTCACACGGGCTTGCAGGACGCGCTCGACATTCGCGCGGTCAAGGAAGAGGCGCTGCACGCTGCGCGTCTCGAACTGGACGACCTGACTGCGAAGCTGCGCGCCGCGGACGAAACGCGTCTCACCGCCGAGCGCGCGCTGCAACCGCTGCGCGACCGCATCAACGAATTGCAACTGAAGGAACAGGCCGCGCGGCTGAACGGCGAGCAGTTCATCGAGCAACTGGCGGCAGCGGGCGTCGACGAGGCGGAACTGCAGGCCAAGCTCACGCCGGACATGAAGCCGTCGTATCTGCAGGGCGAAGTCACGCGCATCAACAACGCGATCACCGCGCTCGGTCCGGTCAACATGGCCGCGCTCGACGAACTCAAGGCGGCCACCGAGCGCAAGTCGTTCCTCGACTCGCAATCGGCCGATTTGACGAGCGCGATCGAGACGCTCGAAGACGCAATCCGCAAGATCGACGCGGAAACGCGCACGCTCTTGCAAGGCACGTTCGACGAAGTGAACCGTCATTTCGGCGAACTGTTCCCGCGTCTCTTTGGCGGCGGCCAGGCGAAGCTGATCATGACGGGCGACGAGATTCTGGACGCCGGCGTACAGGTGATGGCGCAGCCTCCGGGCAAGAAAAACTCGACGATTCACCTGCTGTCGGGCGGCGAAAAAGCGCTGACTGCAACCGCGCTCGTGTTCGCGATGTTCCAGTTGAACCCGGCGCCGTTCTGTCTGCTCGACGAAGTGGATGCGCCACTAGACGACGCCAACACCGAACGTTTCGCCAATCTGGTACGCGCGATGTCGGACAAAACCCAGTTCCTTTTCATTTCGCACAACAAGATCGCGATGGAAATGGCGCAGCAACTGATCGGCGTGACGATGCAGGAGCAGGGCGTGTCGCGCATCGTTGCCGTCGACATGGAAACGGCTGCGGGTTTCGCCCAGAATATCGTTTAAGTTTTCGTTTGAATCAAGGAAGCGCGGGCGCCCGCGTTCAGCGCTGCGGCACTCGCCGCGCGATACGTGGGGCGGGCGTCAGGACGCGCAGATAAAGAATTGCTGATGGAGCATGCATGGACGAGTTGACACTCGGTTTGATCGGCGCGGGTGCCGTGGTGGTCGGGGGCGTGGTGGTGTACAACGCGTGGCAGAGCGCCAAGGTGCGCCGCAAGATGCCGCGGCCCATGCCCGCGGACGCCGCGGAAAATTTTGCGCGCGACGACCATCAGGAACAGAGCCCGTTCATTGAACCGGCTCGGCCCACTACGCGCCGCGAGCCGGTAGTGGGCGCAGAGGCATCCGCCGACACGGCGTCGGCCCGCGTCGAACCGACTTTTGGCGCGCCGGTAGGCGCCGCACCGCTTGATACGCCGGCCGACATTCAGGCAGAGACGACCACACCGAACGGCTATCTGTCAGACGGCGATGATGCCGAGGCTGAGGGCGGCGCAAAGGGGAGCCTCGGTGCCGACGCCGGCAAGGACGCGGCGGCGGCTGGTCAACAACCCGCGAGCAACGCGTCGCGCGAAGCCGACGAACAGATCGAGCCGATTTTGCCCGCTGCCACGACGATCTCGTCCGCGCCGCCGGCTATCGTCGATCGCCGCATCGACTGCATCGTGCCGATTCGTCTGAACGGACCGGTTGCGGGCGACAAGGTGATTCCACTTGCGCAGCGTTTGCGCCGGGCCGGCAGCAAGCCGGTACATATCGAAGGCAAACTCGAGGGCGGCGCGTGGGAGTTGTTGCAAAACGGCGCGCGTTATGAAGAGTTGCGCGCGGCCGCGCAGCTGGCCAATCGCAGCGGTGCGTTGAACGAACTTGAATTCTCCGAGTTCGTGACGGGCGTACAGCAGTTTGCCGACGCAATCGACGCGTCGCCGGAATTTCCCGACATGCTCGAAACAGTCGCGATGGCGCGTGAACTCGACGGTTTCGCCGCGCAGTGCGACGCGCAGTTGTCGATCAACGTGCTCTCCGACGGCGCGCCCTGGTCGGCCAACTACGTGCAAGCCGTGGCGTCGCAAGACGGCTTGCTGCTTTCGCGCGACGGCACGCGTTTCGTCAAGCTGGACGCGCGCCAGAGCCCGGTGTTCATGCTGCAGTTCGGCGACACGAACTTCCTGCGCGACGACCTCACGTACAAGGGCGGTCAGATGATCACGCTGGTGCTCGACGTGCCGGTGGCCGACGAAGACATCTTGCCGTTCCGTCTGATGTGCGACTACGCGAAGTCGCTGGCCGAGCGCATCGGCGGGCGGGTGGTGGACGACGGCCGCCGCCCGTTGCCGGAGACCGCGCTGCTCGCCATCGAAAAGCAGTTGATGACGCTTTACGCGAAGCTGGAACAGGCCGGCATTCCGGCAGGATCGCCCGCCACTCGGCGACTGTTCAGTCAATAACCCGCCGAGTTTAAAAAACGCCTCGAACGGCCGCGCAATGCGCGGCCGTTGTCGTTTTGAAGAGTAACGCCGCCGACTTCCGCATACTCGCGCTCAGGTCTGCAAGCTGGCCATTCGGCCGATGTAAAGGGGCACGCTTCCTGCGATAATCCAGTGTCCAATTTCACTGAAGAAGCGCCCTACAGCATGGCTCGAACTCCCGCCTCAGATCCAGCAACCAGCGCTCCGGCCGAGCGGGCCGCGTGGCTGCGCGCGGAACTCGAACGCGCCAATTACGCCTACTACGTGCTCGACCAGCCCGACTTGCCGGACGCGGAGTACGACAAACTGTTCAAGGAACTGGAGAGCATCGAGGCGCAGCATCCCGACCTGATCGTCCCTGATTCGCCCACTCAGCGCGTCGGTGGCGAGGCGGCAAGCGGGTTCGAGCCGGTCGTCCACGACCAGCCCATGCTGTCACTGAACAACGGTTTCGCAGACGAAGACATTCTCGCGTTCGACAAGCGCGTCGGCGACGCACTCGGCAACAATGCGAAAGAGCCGCCGGTGCCGGTCGACTACGCGGCCGAGTTGAAGTTCGACGGCCTCGCGATCTCGCTGCGCTATGTCGACGGTGTGTTTGTGCAGGCCGCCACGCGCGGCGACGGCACGACTGGCGAGAACGTCACGGAGAACGTCCGCACGATCCGCTCGATTCCGCTCAAGCTCAAGGGCAAGCGCGTGCCGCACATACTCGACGTGCGCGGCGAAGTGCTGATGTTCAAGCGAGACTTCGAGCGTCTGAACGAACGTCAGCGCGCCGCGGGTCACAAGGAGTTTGCCAATCCGCGCAACGCCGCGGCGGGCAGCTTGCGTCAGCTCGATTCGAAAATCACCGCGCAAAGGCCGCTGTCGTTCTTCGCGTATGGCATCGGCGTGCTCGAAGGCGTCGAGATGCCGGCCACACATAGCGAACTGCTCGACTGGTACAAGGAACTCGGCTTGCCCGTCAATGCGGAGCGCGCGGTCGTGAAGGGCGCCGAAGGTCTGCTCGCGTTTTTCCATGCGGTCGGCGAGAAGCGCGACAAGCTGCCGTACGACATCGACGGCGTCGTGTACAAGGTCAACCGGCGCGACGAGCAGGACGCGCTCGGCTTCGTGTCGCGTGCGCCCCGTTTCGCACTCGCGCACAAATTCCCGGCGCAGGAAGCGTTGACGAAACTGGTCGCGATCGACGTGCAAGTGGGGCGCACCGGCGCGATCACGCCAGTGGCGCGCCTCGAGCCCGTGTTCGTCGGCGGCGCGACTGTCACGAACGCCACGCTGCATAACGAAGACGAAGTGCGTCGCAAGGACATCCGTATCGGCGACACGGTGATCGTTCGGCGCGCGGGCGATGTCATTCCGGAAGTGGTGAGCGCGCTCATCGACCGTCGCCCGGATGACGCGCACGAATTTGTGATGCCCACGCATTGTCCGGTGTGCGGCTCGAACATCGAGCGGCTGCCCGACGAGGCGATTGCGCGTTGCACCGGCGGCCTGTTCTGTCCGGCCCAACGCAAGCAGGCGCTGTGGCATTTCGCGCAACGGCGCGCATTGGACATAGACGGGCTGGGCGAGAAGATCATCGACCAACTGGTAGAACAGAACCTGGTGCGTACGCCCGCCGATCTGTTCTACCTGGGCTTCTCGACGCTCGCAGAGCTCGACCGTTTCGCCGACAAGTCCGCGCAGAACCTGCTCGACTCGCTCGAGAAGGCCAAGCACACTACGCTTGCCCGTTTTATTTACGCGCTCGGCATTCGCCATGTCGGCGAATCCACGGCGAAAGATCTGGCGAAGCATTTCGGCTCGCTTGATCCGATCATGGAGGCCTCGGTGGAAGCATTGCTGGAGGTCAACGACGTCGGGCCGGTCGTCGCCGAATCCATTCACCAGTTTTTCGCCGAAGAGCATAACCGCACGGTGATCGAGCAGCTGCGCGCGCCTGGCAAGGTCACGTGGCCTGAAGGGCCGCCCGCGCCGAAGGCGCCGCAGGGCGTGCTGGCCGGCAAGACCGTTGTATTGACGGGCACCTTGCCGAGTCTGGCTCGCGAGGAGGCGAAGGAAATGCTCGAAGCGGCCGGCGCGAAAGTGGCCGGCTCGGTGTCCAAGAAAACAGACTATGTGGTGGCGGGGGCCGAAGCAGGCAGCAAGTTAGCGAAGGCCGAGGAACTCGGCATTCCCGTACTCGACGAAGATGGTATGCGTAAGCTCCTGGAGGGGCAGTTATGATCCGCGAAATTCTCAAGATGGGCGATCCGCGCCTGCTGCGCATTGCCGATCCGGTCGATCACTTCGGCACGCCGCAATTGCATGAACTCGTGAAAGACATGTTCGAGACCATGCACCATGCGAACGGAGCGGGGCTCGCCGCGCCGCAGATCGGCGTCAACCTGCAGGTGGTGATCTTCGGGTTCGGCAGCAACGAACGGTATCCGGACGCGCCGCCGGTGCCGGAAACGGTGCTGATCAATCCGACCATCACGCCGGTTTCGCTGGATATGGAAGAGGGCTGGGAGGGTTGCCTGTCTGTTCCGGGCCTGCGCGGCGCGGTCAGCCGCTTTTCGATGATCAAGTATCACGGCTTCGACCAGTACGGCACGCCGATCGACCGCGTCGCCGAAGGTTTTCATGCGCGCGTCGTACAGCACGAATGCGATCATCTGATCGGCAAGCTGTATCCAATGCGGATTACAGACTTCGCCAAGTTTGGCTTTACAGAAGTGCTGTTTCCGGACATGGATCCGAATAGCGACGATTGAGGCGACCGTTGGCGGGTGCCGCGCGGTGATAATAAAAAACCCACGCAACTGCGTGGGTTTTTTATTGGGCTGCTGCGGCGCTCGATGCGCTTCAAGATCGCACGAAGCGGTCGGCCGCGCAGCCTCTGAGCTTGCCAGATGGCGTCAGAACGACTCGTCCGGTGCGAGGTAGCGCCACTGCCCCGGCGGTAGCGCGCCAAGCATCACGCGGCCCATCCGCACGCGTTTCAGGCCAAGCACCTCGAGGCCGACCAGTTCGCACATCCGGCGAATCTGGCGCTTCTTTCCTTCGCGCAGCACGAAGCGCAACTGCTCGCCGTTTTGCCAGTTGACTTGCGCCGGCTTGAGCGGCACGTCGTCGAGCGAGAGACCGTGGCACAAGAGCGCGAGGCTTTCCGGCGGGAAGTGACTTTCGACGTCGACCGTGTGTTCGCCGTAGGCGACGCGCACCAGATATTCCTTGTCGATGTCGGAATGGCCGCCGATCAGCTGCTTGGCGATGCGGCCGTCCTGCGTCAACACCAGCAAGCCTGTCGAATCGATGTCCAGACGCCCGGCCGGCGCGAGCTGCCGCAGATGCGCGACGGAGAAGCGGATGTCCGAGCGGTCGCCTTCCCAGCGATTCTCCGGCGTGACGAGCGTGATGGCCGGCTGGTAGCCGTCTTCTGCCTGGCCCGACACGTAGCCGACAGTCTTATGGATCAGCACCGTGACCTGGCTTGCTTGCACGGCCTCGGCAGCGGGATCGATCTCGATCCGCTGATCCGGGCGAACCTTCGTGCCTAACGTGTCGATCCGCTCGCCGTCGACGAGCACCCAGCCTTTCTCGATCCATTCGTCGGCTTCGCGGCGCGAGCACAGGCCCAGTTCGGACATGAGCTTGGAGAGGCGCAGGGTGCCGGGCGCGTCCTCGATATCGCGACGCGGCGTGCGCGGGGCAGCCTCCGCGTTCGGGCGATGTTCGGCCGGAGCGGCACCGCGCGACTTGCTGGCTCGCGCGGGGCGGTCGTCGGTGAAACGTCGTTCGGCCGCCGGTGTTTTGTCGAAGCCGCGTGCCGGGCGTTCCGCATGGTCGGTGCGCGGGGCGGCGCGGTCGCCGAATTCGCGGCGAGCCGGTGCGCGTTCGCCTCTTTCGACTCGTGCGTCACCAGGTGCGCGGGCCGGACGATCGGCGCGGTCGCCGTAGCCGCTCTTGACGGGCTTTGCAAAGCTGCGCTCGCTTTCTGTGCGTCGAGGTGAGCTGTCGCTGCGCGGTCCGCGCTCGCCGCCGCGGCGGTCTTGCGAGGCGCCGCGGTCTGCGCCGAAGCGGGGGCGGTCGGAAGCCTCGCGTTCACCGCGCGTCGGACGCTCGACACGCTGGCCGCCTTCCGCGGGACGGCCTGCTCCCGTCCGCGGGCCGCTGGTCGGACGGCGTTCGCCGTCGAAGCTGCGCGAGGCGCCGCGGTCTGCATTGCCTTCGAAGCGGCGGGGCGGGCGGTCAGTGCCGCCCGTGCGTTCTTCGAAACGGCGCGGTGCGCGTTCGCCGCGTTCGGCACTCGGGCCACGGGGCGACCGCTCGCTGTTACCAGCACGGTCTTCGAAGCGGCGGGGCGGGCGGTCAGTGCTGCCCGTGCGATCTTCGAAACGGCGCGGTGCGCGTTCACCACGTTCGGCACTCGGGCCACGGGGCGACCGCTCGCTGTTACCAGCACGGTCTTCGAAGCGGCGGGGCGCACGGTCGGTGCTGCCCGCGCGATCCTCAAAACGGCGCGGTGCGCGTTCACCGCCTGCGCCACCGGGCGCACGCTGGCCTCCACCCGTCCGATCTTCAAACCGACGCGGTGCGCGTTCGCTGCGCTCGCCGCCCGCGCCACGAGGCGCCCGCTCGTCGCCAGCCGCGCGATTTTCAAACCGGCGCGGCGCGCGCTCACCACCCTCACGCCGCGGACCACGCTCGCCGCTTCCTTCGAAACGCCGCGCAGGCGCGCCCGCGCTCTCGCTGCGCGGCGGCCGGTCAGACGTCGCACGTCGTGCGCCGCCGGCTCCGCCCGCTTCGCGTTCGCGCGAGAATGAGCCTTCCGCGCGGGGAGCGCGCGGTCCGCGCGCGCCTGCGCCAGCCGGACGCTTGCCACCGGACGACGTGCCCGCGCCTTCGCCTCGCGGGCCGCTCGGGTCCGCCATCGACGATTTCGGTCCTGCCGGCCGTGTCGGCTTACGTCCCGACGTGCTGCCGCTACGGACAGGGGCGCGTTCGGACGAAGCCGGCCGCGGGTGCTTGGCTGTTAATTTGTCTCGCATGAAATCTCACACTGCAATCGCGCGCAGCAGTTCCGTCTCGACCTGAATTTGCAGGCGGTTGTCCGACAGACCGTGTCCGTCCAGCAGAAACACGTCCTCGACGCGTTCGCCGAGCGTGTTGATCCGCGCCGACGCGACGCCGACCCGATGTTCGGCCAGCACGCGCGCGATCGAATAAAGAAGGCCTGGCCGGTCGTTCGCCGACACGGACAGGATGTAGTACTGGCCGCGCTCGTCGGCCCGAAGATCGACGCGCGGTGTAACAGGGAAAGTTCGCGAAAGCCGCGACAAGCGGCCTTTCGACGGCCCCGGGAGCCAAGTGCCGTCGCCAGTTAGGCGCGCGGTCAGTTCCTGCTCGACGAGATTGGCAATGTCGCGATAATGCACGTCTTCTTCGGTATGCGCGACCAGGAAATTATCCAGCGCATAGCCGTGACGCGTGGTGCTGACCCGGGCATCGAGCACCGACAGGCCGTTGCGGTCGAAATACGCACAAATGCCGGCGAACAGATCCGGCTGGTCCTTCACATACACGAGTACCTGAAGCGCTTCGCCGATCGGCGAAGGGCGGGCGCGAACGATCGGCGTGGGCGTCTCGACGTAGCGGTAGAGCACGCGCGTTTGCCATGCGATGTCCGCCGCGTCGTGGCGTAGAAAGTAGCCGACGTCGAGCTTGTCCCACAGCGCTTTCTGCGCGCCTTCCGGCACCGTCTCGAGGCGGAGGAGCGCTAGCGCCTCTTCCTGACGCGACTCTAGCTCTGAATGTGCGTCCGGACGCGCGCCGCCGAGCACTGCGAGCGTCGCGCGGTACAGGTCTTCCAGCAGCTTGCCCTTCCACGTGTTCCAGACTTTTGGACTGGTCCCGCGGATGTCGGCCACGGTCAGCAGATACAGCGCGGTCAAACGGCGCTCGTTGCCGACCAGCTCGGCAAAACGCTTGATGACCTCCGGGTCGCTCGTGTCCTGCTTCTGCGCGACCTGGCTCATGGTCAGGTGCTGCTGCACGAGCCAGACCACCAGGTCGCCATCTTCGCCCTCGATGCCGTGATTGCGGCAGAAGCGCCGCGCGTCGGCCATGCCGAGTGTCGAGTGGTCGCCCCCGCGGCCCTTGGCGATATCGTGAAACAGCGCCGCGACGTACAGCACCCATGGCCGGTCGAAGCCCACGATCAACTGGCTGCAGAACGGATACTCATGCGCGTGTTCGGCGACCGCGAAGCGCCGCAGATTGCGCAGCACCATCAGGATGTGCTGGTCGACCGTGTAGACGTGATACAGGTCGTGCTGCATCTGTCCGACGATGCGCCGGAAGTTGAGCAGATAGCGCCCGAGCACGCTCGTCTGGTTCATCAGGCGCAACGCGTGCGTGATGCCGGCCGGCTGCTTCAGGATGTCCATGAAGAGGCGCCGGTTTTCCGGATCGCGCCGCCAGTGCTGGTCCATCACCTCGCGCGCGTTGTAGATGGCGCGCAGCGTGCGCGCCGACAGGCCCTTCACGCCCGGCGTCTGTTCGTACAGCAGGAACGCTTCGAGGATCGCGTTCGGCTCGCGCTGAAACACATCGTCGCTCGCAATCTCGAGCATGCCCTGCTTTTCGACGAAGCGGTCCGACAGCACCCGCGTAATGCCGCTCGTGCTCGGGAAAAGCTGCGCCTCGATGTTCTGGATCAGGATGGTGGCCAGCTGCGTGACCGCCTTGGCGGCCCAGTAATAACGGCGCATCAGCTGTTCGCTTGCGCGCTTGGTTGCGGTGGGCTTGTAGCCGAAACTTTCCGCCACCGGCGTTTGCAGATCGAACACCAGAATATCCTGACGACGGCCGGCGGTGACGTGCAACCGGGCGCGCAGCGACTTCAGGAAACCTTCGTTGCGCCGCAGTTCCTGCGCTTCGCGCTCTGTAATGAGACCGCGTGCTTCGAGTTCGCGCCAACTGCTGCCAAAACCGGCCGCCTGCGTGATCCATAGGATCAGCTGGAGATCCCGCAGCCCGCCCGGGCTTTCCTTGATGTTCGGCTCGAGCGCGTAAGGCGTGTCCTGGAACTTGGCGTGGCGCTGGCGCATTTCCAGCACTTTGGCCTGGAAAAACGCTTTCGGATCCAGCGCCTCGCGATAACGCTTCGCGAAGTCGTCGAACAGCGCCGCGCTGCCCGTGATGCGCCGCGCTTCCAACAGCGACGTGCGCACGGTCACGTCGTTCGCGGCTTCTTCGAGACACTGCGAAACGCTGCGCACGCTGCTGCCGAGTTCCAGCCCCAGATCCCACGCAAGGCTGATGAAACGCTCGATACGCGCTTCCAGGTGTTCAAGCGGCGCATCGGGCAGCAGCACCAGAATGTCGATGTCGGAGTGCGGCGCGAGCTCGCCACGGCCATAACCGCCCACTGCGAGGAGCGCAAGGTCCGAGGGCAGTTCACAGGTATTCCAGGCGGCGCGCAGCGAGTCGTCGGTGGTGCGCGAAAGCGCCGCCATCAACGCTTCCACGTTGGTGGCGGTCTTGAAGCGTTCCAGCAACTGGGCTTTGGCCACTTTGTAGTCCGCCTTGAGCGACTTGGCATGGGACGGGGCGACGGCTGGAACACTACTCATGGGCGGCTGAAGGTCGGGGAGCGAAATCGGTCAGGCCGTGGCGGCGACCACCGGCGGGCGCGCGGGCGTGCCGGCGGAGACGGTCAGGACGTCATAGCCGGTTTCCGTCACGAGCACCGTGTGCTCCCATTGCGCCGAGAGGCTGCGGTCTTTAGTCTTGACCGTCCACTGATCAGGCATGGTGCGGATGTCGCGGCGCCCGGCGTTGATCATCGGCTCGATCGTGAAAATCATGCCCGCTTGCAGTTCGAGCCCCGTGCCGGGGCGGCCATAGTGGAGAATCTGCGGATCTTCATGGAACACCGTGCCGATGCCGTGGCCGCAATACTCGCGCACCACGCTGTAGCCCTGCGCCTCGGCGTGCTTCTGGATCGCGTAGCCGATGTCACCCAGATGCGCACCCGGGCGCACCTGGTCGATGCCGAGCCACATGCACTCGAAGGTGGTCTGAACGAGCCGTTTGGCAAGAATCGAACCCTCGCCCACGATGAACATCCGGCTCGTATCGCCAAAATAGCCGTTCTTGATCACCGTGATGTCGATGTTCAGCGCGTCGCCATTCTTGAGCGTCTTATCGCCGGGAATGCCGTGGCAGATCACGTCGTTGACAGAAATGCAGGTGGCCTTGGGGTAGGGCGGATAGCCGGGCGGCTGATAGTTCAGCGGCGCGGGGACCGTGCCCTGTTCCTTCAGCATGTATTCGTGACACAGGCGGTCGAGTTCGCCGGTGGTGACGCCAGCGGTGACGAACGGCGTGATGTAATCGAGCACTTCGCTCGCCAGCTTGCAGGCGACGCGCATTTGCGCGATATCGTGTTCGTTTTTTAGCGTGATAGCCATGAGTCGGGCCTGAAATGCGATTTATCCCGGGATTATCGCACCATATTCCCGGTGCCGCAGCGTTTTGGCGGTCGCCAGACGGCTTTTGCGCCGGGACCGGTGTCCCGCCATCCATAGCCTTGCGGCGGAGCGCGATGCGGCGGAAAGCGTTCGGGTGCAACCGGCGGCAGCGAAGACGAGCAACCGGGCAGGTTGAGTCGGCCGATAGTCGCATGCTATAATTTTTGGCTAGGTCGGTCCTTCTCTTGCCGCTGCTGGTTACCCGTCTGGGCAGTCAGCAGTGTCAACCAGATGTGAGCGACGCTTCCCGTGGCGCTGGCTGCCCGAGTCACGGGAAAAGTTGTACCGGGCAGCAGATTCGCAAGCCGGCGCACCCAGGGTGTCCGCGGCGCGTAGCCAGGCAAGACTTGACCTGGCAGCGCGGCGGATACGGCAGCCGGCTTAAGACCCAACCCTCGCGGAGATTTTCATGGCAGTTACCATGCGTCAAATGCTGGAAGCCGGTGTCCACTTCGGTCACCAAACGCGCTTCTGGAACCCGAAGATGGCTCCCTTCATTTTCGGTCATCGCAACAAGATTCACATCATCAACCTCGAAAAGACGCTGCCGATGTACAACGACGCGCTGAAGTACGCGCGTCAACTGGCAGCGAACCGCGGCACAATCCTGTTCGTCGGCACGAAGCGTCAATCGCGCGACACGATCGCTCAGGAAGCGCAGCGCGCGGGTATGCCGTACGTCAACGCACGCTGGCTTGGCGGCATGCTGACCAACTTCAAGACGCTGAAGGTTTCGATCAAGCGCCTGAAGGACATGGAAGCAGCGCTGGAAGCAGGCGAAACGGAGCGCATGAGCAAGAAGGAAGCGCTGCTGTTCGAACGCGAAATGGCCAAGCTGCAAAAGTCGATTGGCGGCGTGAAGGACATGGGCGGCATTCCGGACGCGATTTTCGTGGTCGACGTCGGCTACCACAAGATCGCCGTCACCGAGGCTAACAAGCTCGGCGTGCCGGTCATCGCAGTGGTCGATACGAACCACTCGCCGGAAGGCATCGACTACGTGATCCCGGGTAACGACGACGCCAGCAAGGCCGTCGCTCTGTACGCGGCTGGCGTGGCCGACGCGATCCTCGAAGGCCGCGCCAATGCGGTCAACGAAGTGGTGCAGGCTGCACGCGGCGACGACGGCGACGAGTTCGTCGAGGTCAACGCGGAAGCGTAAAGCTGCCCTGTGTCCGGCAAAAAAGGGGGCTTTCTACAGGCCCCCTTTTTTTAAGCCGCGACGTCGTAGTGGGGCGCTGTCTCCGGCTGGGGCTGTGTCCGACGCGTTATCCGTAAAAAACGCGCATAACGCTGAAACGAATTCTTGCCGCCGGTATCGAAGTCCGGGCGGCGTGTGACAGATCGAACTCAAGGAGCAAATGATGGCGGCAATTACCGCAAGCATGGTTGCAGAACTGCGCGCAAAGACCGACGCGCCGATGATGGAATGCAAAAAAGCGCTGACGGAAGCCGACGGCGACATGGCGCGCGCTGAAGAGCTGCTGCGCGTGAAGCTGGGCAACAAGGCGAGCAAGGCTGCATCGCGCGTCACGGCTGAAGGCGTGGTTGCCTCGTTCATTGGCGGCAATGCGGGTTCGCTGGTCGAACTGAACTGCGAAACCGACTTCGTTTCGAAGAACGACGACTTCCTCGCTTTCTCGAAGAAGATCGCCGAGCTGGTCGCAACGCAAAACCCGGCTGACGTCGCCGCGCTGTCCGCTTTGCCGCTCGACGGCCAGACGGTCGATGCAGTGCGTCTCGCGCTGGTCGGCAAGATCGGTGAAAACCTGTCGATCCGCCGTTTCGTGCGTTTCGAGACGTCGAACAAGCTGGCTGCGTATCTGCACGGCACGCGCATCGGCGTGCTGGTCGAGTACACGGGCGCAGACGAGCAGGTCGGCAAGGACGTCGCTATGCACATCGCCGCCATGAAGCCGGTCTCGCTGTCGTCGGACGACGTGCCGGCGGATCTGATCGCCAAGGAACGCAGCATCGCTGAGCAGAAGGCCGCGGAATCGGGCAAGCCGGCTGAAATCGTCACGAAGATGGTCGACGGCAGCGTGCAGAAGTACCTGAAGGAAGTGTCGCTGCTGAACCAGACGTTCGTTAAGAACGACAAGCAGACGATCGAACAGATGCTGAAGGCTGGCAACGCGAGCGTCCAGAAGTTCGCGCTGTTCGTGGTCGGCGAAGGCATCGAGAAGAAGCAGGATGACTTCGCTGCTGAAGTCGCCGCTCAAGTGGCTGCTGCAAAGCAACAATAAGCTTCACCTAAGCTTCAGCTAGTACCGTTGTCCCCGCGGCAGAGCAAGACTGTGCCGCGGTCGGCAGCGCCACAAGGCTGCGCGCGGGTCGACCCCCGCTGTGCAGCCGCCATTGACGAGCCTCACGTGTTGATCAATTTGGCGGCGCTTGCCCGAATCAGCATTTCACCCCTACATTAGTCCCTTGTTGTTGCCCTGTTCTGCGCGATCTGGATACCCCTATGCCCACTGCCTACAAACGCGTTCTGCTCAAACTCTCCGGTGAAGCTCTGATGGGCGACGATGCCTTTGGCATCAATCGCGCGACCATCGAACGAATGGTGGCGGACGTGGCCGAAGTGGTCCGTCTCGGAACGCAGTTGGCCGTGGTGATCGGCGGCGGCAACATTTTTCGCGGCGTAGCAGGCGGCGCGGCCGGCATGGACCGCGCCACGGCCGACTACATGGGCATGCTGGCCACCATGATGAACGCGCTGGCACTGCAGGACGCCATGCGGCATGCAGGCATCGAAGCGCGTGTGCAGTCCGCGCTGCGTATGGACCAGGTGGTCGAGCCGTATATCCGCCCGCGCGCGATTCGCCAGCTCGAAGAAGGTAAAGTCGTGATTTTCGCGGCCGGAACCGGCAACCCGTTCTTCACGACCGACACGGCCGCTGCGCTGCGCGGCTCGGAAATCGGCGCTGAAGTCGTGCTGAAAGCCACCAAAGTGGACGGCGTCTACTCCGCCGACCCGAAGAAAGATCCGAGCGCGACGCGCTACACGACGATCAGCTTCGACGAGGCAATCGGCCGCAATCTGCAGGTCATGGACGCCACCGCGTTCGCGCTGTGCCGCGACCAGAAGCTGCCGATCCGCGTGTTTTCGATCGTCAAACCGGGCGCGCTCAAGCGTATCGTGCTCGGCGAGGACGAGGGCACCCTCGTCCACGTGTAAACTCTCGTTCACATAACGTGGGCTTCGACGCGGGCCCGGGCCGCCGCATATCGCGCGTGCTGGCCGGCTCGCACAGTTTTGAAGGTTCGGAGGTTTAAAAATGTCTGTGGCTGATATCAGGAAGGGCGCTGAGCAAAAGATGCAGCGTTCCATCGACGCGTTCAAGAACGATCTGTCGAAAATCCGTACGGGTCGTGCGCACACGGGCCTGCTCGATCACATCCAGTGCGACTACTACGGCTCGCCGGTGCCTATTTCTCAGGTTGCGAACCTGACGCTGATCGACGCACGCACGATCGGCGTTCAGCCGTGGGAAAAGAAGATGGTCCAGGTCGTCGAAAAGGCGATCCGCGAGTCGGACCTCGGTCTGAACCCGGCCACGCAGGGCGATGTGATTCGCGTACCGATGCCCGCGCTGACCGAAGAACGCCGCCGCGAGCTGACGAAAGTGGTCAAGAGCGAAGCCGAAACGGCCAAGATCGCTGTCCGCAATTTGCGCCGCGACGCTAACGAGCAACTGAAGAAGCTCGTGAAAGACAAAGAAATTTCGGAAGACGACGAGCGCCGTGCAGGTGACGACATTCAGAAGCTGACGGACAAATTCGTCGCTGAAATCGACAAGCTCGTCGTGACCAAAGAAGCAGAGATCATGACGGTGTGATGCTGCTCGGCTCCGTCCAGACACGGAGCCGGCACGGGTTTTCCTGCCCCTTCAGGGGCTGGCGCTAAATGTTGGTCATGCAGCGCCAGGTCTGGGAGGACTCACCAAATCCAAGGTTTGCACTTCTTCATTTGCAGTTATTGTCCCGACGGCCATGACCTACACCAGTTCAACCGTGCGCGTGCCTGATGTCGCCGCGGTGCCGCGACACATCGCGATCATCATGGACGGCAATGGCCGTTGGGCCACCCAACGCCGCTTGCCGCGCGTGGCCGGTCATACGCGCGGCGTCGACGCTGTGCGTGCAGCCGTCGAGGCGTGCGCCCGTCAGGGCGTCGAATATCTGACGCTGTTTGCCTTCAGTTCAGAAAACTGGCGCCGGCCGAACGAGGAAGTGTCGTTCCTCATGCGCCTGTTCGTCACCGCGCTCGAGCGCGAGATCGGCAAGCTCCACGCGAACGGCATCCGTTTGCGGGTGGTCGGCGATCTCGAACGTTTCGATACGCGCATCCGCGATCTGATCAAGCGCGCCGAGACCAAGACCGCGCGCAATACCCGCCTCACGCTGACCATCGCAGCCAATTACGGCGGTCGCTGGGACATCATGCAGGCCACCCGCAAGCTGGCCGAGCAGTCGGCGCTGGCGGGCAAGGCGGTCGAGGTGAACGAGGAATCGTTCGCAGAACATCTGTCCATGGCATATGCGCCCGAGCCCGATCTGTTCATCCGCACGGGCGGCGAGCGGCGCGTCAGCAATTTCCTGCTGTGGCAGCTCGCTTACACCGAGTTCTACTTCACCGACATCTTCTGGCCGGATTTCGACGCCGACGCCCTCGGCCACGCAATCGCGTCTTATGCGGAGCGCGAGCGCCGTTTCGGCCGCACCAGTGCTCAACTCGAGCCGCAATCGCAAAACGTCGATTCGCTTCCATGCTAAAAACCCGTGTCATCACGGCGGTCGTCCTCCTGGCGGTGTTCCTGCCCGTCACGTTGTTCGCGCCGGTCGGCGCGTTCGGCGCACTGATTGCGTTCGTCGTCGTGTTCGCTGCATGGGAGTGGGCGCGCCTGCTCAAGCTGGGCGGCGCGGGCCCCGTCATTTACGCGCTGGTCGCCGCAGTAGCGCTAGTGGCCAGCACGCGTCTCGGCATCGGCGTCGACGATGCACGGCCGTTTTACAAAGCGGCCGCCATTTTCTGGGTGATCGCCGGCCCATTCGTGCTGCTGCGCAAACCGACGCTCGCGCAGGGCGCGTGGCGTAACTTCCTGTTTCTTGCCGGGATTGTGATATTCGTCGCGTGCTGGCATGCTCTCGTCGCCGCGCGCATGCAGGGTGTGCCGTTCGTGCTGTCGCTGCTGCTATTGGTATGGCTCGCCGATATCGGCGCATACTTCTCGGGGAAGGCGTTCGGCAAGCACAAGCTCGCGCCCGCCATCAGCCCGGGCAAGACGTGGGAGGGCGCGATCGGCGGCTGGCTCGTCGTCATGATTGTCGCGCTGGCGGCGGTCGTTCTGCATGCGTTCGAGCCGACCCTGTATTCCGGCTTGTGGGCGCATTGGGGCGCCCTGCGTGCGCTGCTTGCGCTGACCCTGCTGGTGGTGTTCAGCGTGGTAGGCGACCTTTTTGAATCCATGATGAAGCGCCAGGCCGGCGTGAAAGATTCGAGCGGCCTGTTGCCGGGGCACGGTGGCGTGCTCGACCGCATCGACGCATTGTTGCCGGTGCTGCCGCTTGCCATGCTGCTGCTCGGCTAGAGAAAGAGATATGCAAAAACGTCTGACATTGCTCGGTTCCACGGGCTCGATTGGAGACAGCACGCTCGACGTCGTCGCGCGTCATCCGGAGCGTTTTTCGGTTTATGCGCTCACCGCACACCGCAACGGCGACAAACTCGTCGAGCAATGCCTGCGTTTTCGGCCGGAAGTCGCGGTGGTCGGCGACGCCGACACGGCAGCGCGCGTCGCGGCCAAGTTGCGCGAGGCGGGCTGCAAGACCGAAGTGACTTATGGCGCTCAGGCGCTCGTCGACGTGTCGAAGTCCAGTGGCTGCGACACGGTCGTGGCGGCCATCGTGGGCGCGGCGGGCCTCGCGCCGAGCCTCGCCGCCGCGCGCGCCGGCAAACGGATTCTGCTTGCCAACAAGGAAGCGCTGGTCATGTCGGGCGCGATCTTCATGGACGCGGTCCACGACAACGGCGCGGTTCTGCTGCCGGTCGACAGCGAACACAACGCTATTTTCCAGTGCTTGCCGCGCGAAGCCGCGCTGCATGGCGGCGTGTCCAAGATCATTCTGACCGCGTCGGGCGGCCCGTTCCGTACGCGCGAACCGGCCACGCTTGCTGGCGTCACGCCCGAAGAAGCCTGCAAGCACCCTAACTGGGTCATGGGCCGCAAGATTTCGGTCGACTCCGCCACGATGATGAACAAAGGCCTCGAAGTGATCGAGGCTCATTGGCTGTTCGGCTTGCCGGGCGAGCGCATCGACGTGCTGATCCATCCGCAAAGCGTGATCCATTCGCTGGTTTCGTATGCCGACGGCTCGGTGCTCGCGCAACTCGGCAACCCGGACATGCGTACGCCCATCGCTCATGCGCTCGCCTTTCCGGATCGTGTCGATTCGGGCGTCGCGCAACTGGACCTCGCGGAAATCGCGTCGCTGTCGTTCGAAAAACCGGACTACGCGCGTTTCCCCTGTCTGGCTCTCGCGATGAAGGCACTTGCCGAAGGCGGCCTCGCCAGTGCGGCGCTCAACGCCGCTAACGAAATTGCTGTTGAAGCGTTCCTGTCGCGCCAGATCGGTTTCATGGCGATCGCGCAAGTGGTCGACTCGGTGCTCAACGGGTTGCCGAACGGCAGCGCGCACGCGCTCGAAGACGTGATCGAAGCAGACGCCGCAGCGCGTCGCGCCGCTGCCGAATTCATCGCGCGTCTGCCTGACGCCGCCCGCCGCACGGAACGCGCCGTCCAGTGAGGCGCTTATGAATCTGCTGATCGAAGTGCTCGCCTTCGCGGTTGCGATTGGCGTGCTCGTGGTCGTCCACGAATATGGGCATTACAGCGTGGCGCGGCTGTGCGGCGTCAAGGTGCTGCGCTTTTCGATCGGCTTCGGCAAGCCGCTCTTCCAGTGGGTCAGTCCTAAGAGCGGCACCGAGTGGACCGTGGCCGCGCTGCCGCTCGGCGGCTATGTGAAGATGCTCGACGAGCGTGAGACCGGCAGCGCGCCGATTCCTGCCGAAGCGTTGCCGCATGCGTTCAACCGGCAGTCGGTGTGGCGGCGTATCGCGATCGTGGCGGCCGGGCCGGTCGCCAATTTTCTGCTGGCCGTCGTGCTGTTCGGCCTCGTGTTCGCCACCGGCGTCACAGAGCCTGCGGCCATTCTGGCCGTGCCCGCGCCGAACACGGCGGCTGCCGTCGCCGGGTTCGAAGGTGGCGAGACGGTGGTGGCGGTGCGCACGGAGAACGCTGCCGACTCGGAGCCGGTGCGGTCCTGGTCGGACTTGCGCTGGAAGTTGCTAGGCGCGGCTTTCGATCACAAGCGTGTCGTGCTGAGCGCGAAAGGCCCGGGCGGCACGTCGGACTTCCAACTCGATCTGCGCGGTGTCGGTGAAAAGGACGTAGACGACGACTTCATGTCGCGGCTCGGCTTCGAGCCCGGCGGCGGCAAGCTGACCGTTGCGGGTGTGCAGCCGGGCAGCGCGGCGCAGAAAGCCGGGCTTGTTCCAGGCGACCGTTTGCGCGCGATCAACGGCATGGCAACCGACAACGCCACGGCCTTCATCGCGTATGTAAAATCGCACGCCGGCAAGCCTTTGACGCTGCAAGTGGAGCGCGCGGCCGGCGGCAAAGTGCAGGATCAAACGCAGGGCGAGGCGCAGGGCAAGCTTGAAGACATCACCATTGTTCCGCAGGCACAGCGCGACTCGGCAACGGGACAGCAGGTCGGCCGCATCGGGGCCGAACTGGCGACCCAGGTGCCGTCGATCAACGTGCGCTATGGACCTTTCGAAAGCCTTCAACTGGGCGCGCGCCGCACGTGGGACCTGGCGGTTTATTCGGTGCGGATGTTCGGCCGCATGATCGTCGGCGACGCTTCGCTGAAAAATCTGTCGGGTCCGGTGACGATCGCCGATTACGCAGGAAAGAGCGCACGTCTCGGTCCTTCTGCATTCCTGTCGTTCCTGGCCCTCGTCAGTATTAGCCTCGGTGTACTGAACCTGCTACCAATTCCGGTATTGGACGGGGGTCATCTGTTATATTATTTGGTTGAAGCTGTGACCGGTAAAGTTGTCTCCGATCGCTGGCAACTCGTTTTTCAGAGGGCGGGTCTCGCCTGCATCGTCGCTTTGTCGGCGATTGCACTGTTCAACGATCTCGCTCGTTTAATCCACTTTTAAAGTGTCCGGCGGCGCTAACAATGGCGACCGTCCGACCTGATGCAGCTATACACACTGGGGAAGCACGTTGTTTAAACCTCATCGCTTTGTTCCGAAGACGGTTATAACCGCGGCATTCGCCGCGCATGGGCTGGTCGCCCACGCAACCACGCCCTTCGTGGTGCAAGACATCCGGATCGAGGGATTGCAACGCGTCGAACCTGGTACCGTGTTCGCCTATCTGCCTATCAAGCAGGGCGACACGTTCAGCGACGACAAGGCATCGGAAGCCATTCGCGCACTGTACGCAACGGGCTTCTTCAACGACGTCAAGATCGCGACCGAAGGCAATGTGGTCATCGTGCAAGTGCTGGAGCGTCCGGCCATTGGCACGATCGACTTCGCGGGCATTCACGAATTCGACAAGGAAAACCTGACCAAGGCGCTGCGCGCCGTGGGGTTGTCGCAAGGCCGTTACTACGACAAGGCACTCGTCGACAAGGCCGAACAGGAACTGAAGCGTCAGTACCTGACGCGCGGCTACTATGCAGCCGAGGTCACGACCACGATCACGCCGATCGACCGCAATCGCGTCTCGGTGCTGTTCTCGGTGGCCGAAGGGCCGAGCGCCAAGATTCGCCAGATCAACTTCATCGGCAACAAGGCGTTCAGCACGGGCACGTTGCGCGACGAAATGCAGCTGTCCACGCCGAACTGGTTCTCGTGGTACACGAAGAACGACCTGTACGCGAAAGACAAGCTCACCGGCGACCTCGAAAATGTCCGCTCGTATTACCTGAACCGCGGCTACCTCGAGTTCAATATCGAGTCGACACAGGTGTCGATCACGCCGGACAAGAAGGACATGTATCTGACGGTCACGCTGCATGAAGGCGAGCCGTACACGATCTCGAGCATCAAGCTGGCCGGCAATCTGCTCGACCGCGAGCCGGAACTCGCCAAGCTCATCAAGATCAAAGCGGGCGATCGCTTTTCGGCCGAAAAGCTGCAGGCCACCACGAAGTCGATCGTCGACAAACTGGGCGAATATGGTTACGCGTTCGCGACCGTCAACGCGCAGCCGCAGATCGACCAGTCGAATCACAAGGTCGACCTGACGCTGCAGGTGGACCCGAGCCGCCGCGTTTATGTGCGCCGTATCAATGTGGTCGGAAATACACGCACGCGCGACGAAGTGGTGCGTCGCGAAATGCGTCAGCTCGAAAGCTCGTGGTTCGACTCGAACCGCCTCGCACTGTCGAAAGACCGTATCAACCGTCTCGGCTATTTCACCGACGTCGACGTGACCACCATTCCTGTGGAAGGCACGCCTGACCAGGTCGATGTGGACGTCAAGGTCGCTGAAAAGCCGACGGGCGCGATCACGCTGGGCGCGGGCTTTTCGTCGACCGACAAGGTGGTGCTGTCGGCCGGCGTCTCGCAAGACAACGTGTTCGGCTCGGGCACGAGCCTCGCGGTGAACGTCAATACCGCGAAAACCTACCGGACGTTGACGGTTACGCAGGTCGATCCGTACTTCACGGTCGACGGCATCAAGCGTATTACCGACGTCTATTACCGTACCTATCAGCCGCTGTACTACTCGACCGATTCGAGCTTCAAGATCGTTACGATTGGTGGCGACCTGAAGTTCGGTATTCCGTTCTCCGAAGTGGATACGGTGTACTTCGGCGCGGGTCTCGAGCAGAACCAGTTGGACGTCGACGCGAACACGCCTGCGTCGTATAAGCAATACGTTCAGGACTTTGGCCGCGTGTCGAACAACGTACCGCTTACTGTCGGCTGGTCGCGCGATGCGCGCGATAGCGCGCTGGTGCCGAGCCGTGGCTACTTCACGCAGGCAAACGCCGAATACGGCACGCCGATCGGCGGCACCCAGTATTACAAGGCCGACATCAACGCGCAGTACTATTACTCGTTTTCGCGCGGCTTCGTGCTGGGTTTCAACTTCCAGGGCGGCTACGGCAAGGGCATGGGCGGCAAGCCGTACCCGATTTTCAAGAACTACTACGCGGGCGGTATCGGTTCAGTCCGCGGCTACGAGCCGAGTTCGCTTGGCCCTCGCGACGCTAGCACGGGCGACCCGATCGGCGGCTCGAAGCTGCTCGTCGGCAATATCGAGTTGACGTTCCCGTTGCCGGGCACCGGCTATGATCGAACCCTGCGCGTATTCACGTTCCTGGACGCGGGTAACGTGTGGGCGGACGCGAGCACTGCCGCCACGTCGAATGGCGCAAACGGTCTGCGTTATGGCTACGGTGTCGGCCTCGCATGGATTTCGCCGATCGGACCGCTCAAGCTGAGCCTGGGCTTCCCGCTTACCAAGCATACGGGCGACCAGTATCAGAAGTTTCAGTTCCAGATCGGAACGGCGTTCTGATCCGCGTTGCGGACAGCTCGCCAAACAACAGTATCGAGAGGATCACTTTGCTAACCGGTATGTTTTCGAAACGTGTGGCTTGCGCGCTGGCGCTGGTAATGACGCTGGGCGTCGGCGTAGCGCACGCGCAGGAAGCCAGGATTGCCGCGGTGAATTCGGACCGGATTCTGCGGGAATCGGCTGCGGCAAAGGCGGCCCAGGTCAAGCTCGAGGCCGAGTTCGCGAAGCGCGACAAGGATCTCGCGGACATGGCCCAGAAGCTGAAGTCGATGTCCGATTCGCTCGACAAGAGCGGTGCGTCGATGTCGTCGGCGGATCGCGCGCAAAAGCAGCGCGATCTGTCACAACTCGACACGGACTTTCAGCGCAAGCAACGCGAGTTTCGCGAGGACCTGAACCAGCGCCGCAATGAGGAACTGGCGGCGGTGCTGGACCGCGCGAACAAGGTGATCAAGCAGATCGCCGAGGCGCAGCATTACGACCTGATCGTTCAGGAAGCGGTGTATGTGAGCCCGCGCATCGACATCACGGATCAGGTGCTTAAGGCTCTCGCGGCCTCGGGCAACTGAGAGCACAGGCCGGAGCGTTGCAAACAGCGGTTGAAGGGCGGCCTCGGCCGGGGCGTTGAATGCAAACGCCGCGCACGACGCGCGCCGTCTGGTGAGCTGCAGATCAGCTTTACGCTAACCGAAGTACGCCGCCGCGCTTGAACAGCGAAAGGCGAGCCGGGGCGGGGCTCTCACCGGCGACTCAGACAAGACGCACTGAACAGCAGGAGACAGGACAGGCATGGCATTTACGCTCGAGGACATCGTCCAGCGGTTCGGCGGTGAAGTAGTAGGAGACGGTTCGCAGCGCGTCGGCAGCCTTGCGCCGCTCGACCAGGCAGGTCCGGACCAGCTGGCGTTCCTCGCCAACCCCAAGTACCTGTCGCAAGTGGAAACGACCCAGGCTGGCGCCGTGCTGATCAATGCCGACGACCTGGCGAAGCTCACGTCCCGCAGCGCCCGTAACTTCATCGTCACGCCGAATCCTTACGCTTACTTCGCGCGCGTCGCGCAAACCTTCATCGACCTCGCTACGCCAAAAGTCGCGCCCGGTATTCATCCGAGCGCGACGATCGACCCGTCTGCGCAGATCGCCGCGAGCGCGGTGATCGGACCGCACGTTACGGTCGAAGCCGGCGCCGTCATCGGCGAAAACGTGCGGCTCGACGCGAATGTCGTCATTGGCCGCGGTACGCGCATCGGCGCAGGTTCGCATCTGTATCCGAATGTGGCCGTGTATCACGGCTGCAAGCTCGCCGAGCGCGTGATCGTGCACGCGGGCGCGGTGATCGGCTCCGACGGGTTCGGATTCGCGCCCGATTTCGTCGGCGAGGGCGAAGCGCGTACCGGTAGCTGGGTGAAAATTCCGCAAGTTGGCGGCGTATCGATTGCAGCGGATGTCGAAATCGGCGCGAACACCACGATCGATCGTGGCGCAATGGCCGATACGATCATTGAAGAGTGCGTGAAGATCGACAACCTCGTGCAGATCGGCCACAACTGCAAGGTCGGCGCCTACACGGTAATCGCCGGTTGCGCGGGAATTGCGGGCAGCACCACGATCGGCCGTCATTGCATGATCGGCGGCGCGGTCGGGATTGCCGGGCACGTGACGCTCGCCGATTATGTCATCGTCACTGCAAAGTCCGGCGTGTCGAAGTCGCTGCTCAAGCCCGGCATGTACACGAGCGCATTCCCGGCCGTGAACCACGCTGACTGGAACAAAAGTGCGGCTTTGCTGCGCAATATCGACAAGCTCCGCGACCGTATCAAGGCGCTGGAAACTGCCTCGGCTGACCGGCCGGACGCGAAGCCGGCCAACACGCCAGCATCTTTGGCATCGGGCGCGACGGTCAATTCACAGAGCGACAAAAGCTAGATTTCCGGGCGGCCCGCCAGTACCGCGTAAAATGGCGGGCGAATATCAGGAAGCGAAGACGGTTGCCGTGACCCGGTGGCACGGCAATCAGGTCACGGCGAGCGCCGGCAGCACGCGTTACCAACCCACCTGCACCAGCATCCGCAGTCATCATCGCGCAGTCAATGCGTGAGCAGAAACACCATGAGCACCGAAAAAATCAATCTCGACATTCATAAGATTCTCACGCTGCTGCCACATCGTTACCCGATCCTGCTGGTCGACCGGGTGCTCGAACTCGAGCCGCACAAGAGCATCAAAGCGTTGAAGAACGTGTCGATCAATGAGCCGTATTTCCAGGGGCACTTCCCGACGCGTCCCGTCATGCCTGGCGTGCTGATCCTCGAAGCGCTCGCACAAACGGCGGCGCTCCTCACGTTCTCGGAAGAGCCAAGCGACCCGTCGAACACGCTGTACCTGTTCGTCGGTATCGACAACGCGCGCTTCAAGCGCGTAGTGGAGCCTGGCGATCAGCTCATCCTGAACTGCACGTTCGAGCGGCATATGCGCGGCATCTGGAAGTTCAAGGCGCGTGCCGAAGTGGACGGCGCGGTGGCGGCGGAAGCAGACCTGATGTGCGCGGTGCGTCACACCGACAAGGACGCCTGAGTCAATGTTCGGGCACCCGGCGCCTCATGACGCAGCCGGCGCGACCCAGCCCATCCAGACAACGCAACAGAATCAGAAGCGAGGACGCATGAGCAGGATTCATCCCACTGCGATCGTCGAACCGGGCGCTCAACTCGACGAATCCGTCGAAGTCGGACCGTATGCGGTGATCGGCGCCCATGTGACGATCGGCGCCCGGACCACCGTCGGTTCGCATAGCGTGGTCGAAGGCCACACCACGATCGGCGAAGACAACCGGATCGGCCACTACGCATCGGTCGGCGGCCGTCCGCAGGACATGAAGTACAAAGACGAGCCCACCCGGCTCGAAATCGGCAACCGCAACACGATCCGCGAGTTCACCACGATCCACACCGGCACGGTGCAGGACGCGGGCGTGACTACGCTCGGCGACGACAACTGGATCATGGCGTACGTGCACATCGGGCACGACTGCCACGTCGGCAACAACGTGATTCTGTCGAGCAACGCACAAATGGCGGGCCACGTGACGATCGGCGACCATGCGATCGTCGGGGGCATGTCGGGCGTGCATCAGTTCGTGCGCATCGGCGCTCATTCCATGTTGGGCGGCGCTTCCGCGCTCGTGCAGGACATTCCGCCGTTCGTGATCGCGGCCGGCAACAAGGCCGAGCCGCACGGCATCAACGTCGAAGGTCTGCGTCGCCGCGGTTTCTCGCCGGACGCAATTTCGGCGCTGCGCTCCGCGTACCGCCTGCTGTACAAGAACAGCCTGTCGCTCGAAGAAGCGAAAGTGCAGTTGCGTGAACTGGCGTCGGCCGGCGGCGACGGCGATGAGCCGGTGCGAACGCTGCTGGCATTTGTCGAAGCGTCGCAGCGCGGCATCATCCGCTAAGCGATGGCATTGCAACCCAGTCCGCTACGCATCGCGATGGTGGCCGGCGAGCCGTCCGGCGACCTGCTGGCGTCGTCGCTGCTGAACGGCCTCGCGAGCCGCCTGCCCGCCGCCACGCACTATTACGGAATCGGCGGCCCGCGCATGATCGCCACCGGTTTCGACGCGCACTGGCCAATGGAAAAGCTGTCCGTGCGCGGCTATGTCGAAGCGCTGCGGCACATTCCCGAAATCCTGCGTGTTCGCAACGACCTGAAGCGCCAACTGCTGGCCGAGCCGCCCGCGGTGTTCGTGGGCGTCGACGCGCCTGACTTCAACTTCGGGCTCGAGCATCCGTTGCGCGAGGCGGGCATTCCGACGATTCACTTCGTGTGCCCGTCGATCTGGGCGTGGCGCGGCGGGCGCATCAAAAAGATCGCGAAGGCCGTCGACCATATGCTGTGCGTGTTCCCGTTCGAAACAGCGCTGCTTGAAAAAGCGGGCGTCGCGGCTTCATACGTGGGTCATCCGCTTGCCGACGAAATTCCGCTCGAACCCGACACGCTCGGCGCGCGCCGGACGCTCGGTATCGCGGAAAGCGGTCCTGTCATCGCGGTGCTGCCGGGTAGCCGCCGCTCGGAGATCGACCTGATCGGGCCGACGTTCTTCGCGGCGATGGAAATGATGCAGCATCAGGAGCCCGGTCTTCGCTTCGTGATGCCGGCGGCGACGCCCGCGCTGCGAGAGATGCTGCGCCCGCTGGTCGACTCGCACCCCGGCCTCGCGCTGACCATCACCGACGGCCAGTCGCAACTCGCCATGACGGCCGCCGACGCGATCCTCGTGAAAAGCGGCACCGTCACGCTCGAGGCGGCGCTGCTGAAAAAGCCGATGGTCATCTCGTACAAGGTGCCTTGGCTGACCGGCCAGATCATGCGCCGGCAGGGCTATCTGCCGTATGTCGGTTTGCCGAACATTCTGGCGGGGCGCTTCGTGGTACCGGAAATTCTCCAGCATTTCGCGACACCGCAGGCGCTGGCCGAAGCCACGCTGAAACAGTTGCGCGATGAAGCCAACCGGCGCACGCTGACGGAAATCTTTACGGAGATGCACCACGTGCTGAAGCAGAACACTGCGCAGCGTGCGGCGGAAGTCGTCGCGAGCGTTGTCGAAAAACGCAAGGCGCGGCCGTGACGAACGGACGTACCAGCGGACGCACCAGCGGACGCACCAGCGGACGCACCGACGCACCCGCGCCACGCCGCAAGACCGCGGCCGTCGCAGGCGCGGCGGGATCGGCCGGGAGGCAGGTCGGCTTGAACTTCGAGACGCCCGACGACATTGTTTGCGGCGTCGACGAAGCAGGGCGCGGACCGCTGGCCGGTCCGGTCGTGGCTGCGGCGGTGATTTTCGATCCGTCGAAGCCGATGATTCGCGGCCTCGACGATTCCAAAGCGCTGAGCGCCAAAAAGCGTGACGAGCTGTACGACAAGATCGTCGACCGCGCGCTTGCATACTGCATTGCATCGGCAACCGTCGAAGAAATCGATTCGCTAAACATCCTCCATGCAACCATGCTGGCGATGAAGCGCGCGGTGGAAGGGCTGTCCGTCACGCCCACGCTGGTCAAGATCGACGGTAATCGCTGCCCCACATTGAGCGTACGTAGCGAAGCCGTGATTGGTGGCGACGCGCTCGTGAAAAGCATTTCGGCGGCGTCGATTCTTGCCAAGGTTACGCGTGACCGGATGCTGCTGGAATTGCACCAGACGTATCCCCTGTACGGCTTCAATGCGCATGCGGGCTACGGCACGCCGCAACACCTCGCGGCGTTGCGGGAGCACGGTCCCTGCGAACATCACCGGCGCTCGTTCGCGCCCGTGCGCGAGGCGCATTTGCGATTCGGCACTGGCGTGCCGCTGCCCGCGGGCGAAGTCATCGTCGTGCCGGATATGCTGGCGAACGGCATGCTGGACGACGCAATGCTCGACCGCGACGCGTTCGGCGAACACAGCGGCGCGTGAATATCGCGCGGATTTGGCGGGCGGCTCGATCCACATCCGGTGCGGGATTGCATCCAGCGTAATGCTTTGCCCCCGCTAACCTTTTTCCTTACCCTCACCGTCTTCGCTGCCTGTGAAAGCCATCACCTCGCGGGACAATCCGCTCTATAAACGCCTGAAGGCGCTCGCCGGTTCGACGCATCAACAGCGCCGAAGCGGCCATGCGCTGCTGGAAGGTTTCCATCTCTCGAGCGCTTATCTCGATGTGGCCGGACAGCCGGAAATGTGCGTCGTCACCGACGGCGCACTGCGTCACGACGAAGCTCAGGCGATCGTTTCGCGCATCGACGAACAGCGCATCGTCACGTTGCCGGACGCGCTGTTCGGACAATTGTCGAATGTTGTGCACGGCGTCGGGATTCTGCTGCTCGTGGAAAAGCTCGCCATGCCCCTGCCGGAGACGGTCGCGCAGACATGCGTCGTGCTCGACGGCGTGCAGGACGCAGGCAACGTCGGCTCGATCTTGCGCAGCGCAGCCGCGGCGGGTATCCAGCACGTGTTCTGTGCGCCGGGTACCGCCTACGCGTGGTCATCCAAGGTGTTGCGCTCCGGCATGGGCGCACACTTCGTGCTGCGGATTCACGAAGACGTCGAAGCCCAGACGTTGATAGATCGCCTCGCGGTGCCTGTCGTGATCACCGACTCGCACGGCGCGGCGGCGATCTACGACTGTGACCTGAGCGGACAACTTGCGTGGGTCTTCGGCAACGAAGGAGCCGGCGTATCGCAAATTTGGCGTGAGGCCGTCTCATTGCGGGTGACGATTCCGCAGCCCGGCGGCATGGAGTCGCTCAATGTCGCGGCCGCGGCCGCTGTATGCGTCTTCGAGCAATGCAGACAACAGCGCGCCGCGAACATGCACAGCGATGCGCGTTCGTCTGCGCGTTTCCGTGCTCAATAAGACGGACGATCCAGCTTGATCTCCTGCAGGATCGTGGTCGCGATCTCTTCGATCGACTTGTGCGTGGACGACAGCCACTTGATCCCTTCGCGACGCATCATCGCCTCGGCTTCGTTGATCTCGTAACGGCAATTCTCCGGCGCGGCGTATTTGCTGCCCGGCCGGCGCTCGTTACGGATCTCCGATAACCGCTGAGGATCGATCGACAATCCAAACATTTTCTGCCGATGCGCCAATAACGGCGTAGGCAATTTGCCTCGCTCGAAATCTTCCGGAATCAGCGGATAGTTGGCCGCTTTCACGCCGTACTGCATGGCCAGATACAGGCTTGTCGGCGTTTTGCCGCTGCGCGACACGCCAACCAGTATCACGTCCGCATCGGCGAGATTGCGGTTCGACTGGCCGTCGTCGTGCGCAAGCGAGAAGTTGATCGCCTCGATCCGGTTCTTGTATTCCTCGGTGTCTGCATTCTGGTGGCCGCGCCCCATCGCGTGGCTCGACTTCAGTTCCAGTTCCTGTTCCAGCGGCTCGACGAACGTCTGGAACATGTCCAGCACGAGCGCATTCGAGCCCTTGACGATCTGATTCGAGGCGCTGTCTACAAGCGTCGTGAACACGATCGGACGGCGGCCGTCCTGCTGGATCGCTTCGTTGATCTTTTCGAGCGTGGCGTACGCCTTTTCCGTCGAATCGACGAAAGGCACACGAACCAGGCGAAATTTCTGGTCGAACTGGGAGAGGATCGAATGCGCGAAGGTTTCGGCAGTGATCCCGGTACCGTCGGAGACGATGAATACGGTGGGCGGCATCAGTGGGGCAGGGAACGTGAGCGGCAAAAAGCGCTCGAATGGAACATCGCTGCGTTGATTTCGCTGCGCGGTGGCTGACCGCAAAGCAGCGGCGTCAAACAACGCGCCGTGGGCACCGCTACTGCGCCGGGACGCACCTGCAGACTCTTCGAAGAGTATTGAAAGAGCAGCGCAGGCGGTCCGGGCGCGGTTGGAGGCGCAATTCTCGTCCGACAGTCACATTTCGAGAGTCGGCACGGTAGAATAGCGGCAACCTGTTGGATAAGCAATTGCAGGCGATTGGCGCCTAACTCGCCGCGAACGGTCGTTCAACGCCCCGCTATCGGACCTCAAACGTCACGGAAAGCGGCGCATCGATCGCTAAATCCGGGCATTCGCGCTCTTCGTCGCCTTCGTTGGCTTCGTTGCCGGCGTGATGCACTGCACAAGCGCATTGCATCGGCGCCGTACGCAAGCGCCGTAAGCGATTGCTTCTCCAACAGGTTGTGCAAGACGCGAGGTCACGCTTCCAATGGGCGTCTCGCGTTCGAGCCCACTTGCACAGCCGTGAATTTCTTTCACACTTAGGGGCTTGTATGACTAACGCAGTTACCGTCGCAAAGGATAGGGCATATGTAGTTCCGTTCGAGCAGTTGCGGATGACCGATGTGGAGATTGTCGGCGGCAAGAACGCGTCGCTAGGCGAGATGATCAGTCAGCTCGCTGAAGCAGGCGTGCGCGTGCCGACCGGTTTCGCCACGACGGCGCTGGCTTTCCGCGACTTCCTGCATCACAACAACCTGACCGAACGCATCGCCAAACGTCTCGAGACGCTCGACGTCGACGACGTGAAGGCGCTCGCCGAAGCGGGCAAGGAGATCCGTCAATGGATCGTCGAAGCGCCGTTGCAGCCGCAACTCGAGGCTGACATTCGCGCAGGTTTCGAGACCTTGCAAAACAGCTCGCCTGAAGAGCTTTCCTTTGCCGTGCGTTCGTCGGCAACGGCGGAAGACTTGCCGGACGCATCGTTCGCGGGTCAGCAGGAAAGCTACCTCAACGTGGTCGGCATCGAAGAAGTGCTCGATCGCATGAAGCACGTGTTCGCGTCGCTGTACAACGACCGCGCTATTTCCTATCGCGTACACAAGGGCTTCACGCACGCTGAAGTCGCGTTGTCGGCTGGTGTGCAGCGCATGGTGCGCTCGGACGTCGGCGCGGCCGGCGTGATGTTCACGCTCGATACCGAGTCCGGCTTCAAAGACGCGGTCTTCATCACGTCGAGCTATGGTCTGGGCGAAACCGTCGTGCAAGGCGCGGTAAATCCGGACGAGTTCTACGTCTACAAGACCACGCTCGCGCAAGGCAAATATCCGATCATCCGCCGTTCGATCGGCTCTAAGCTGATCAAGATGGAATTCACGAAGGCCGGCGAAGAAGGCCGCGTGAAGACTGTCGACGTGCCGCACGAACAGCGCAACCGCTTCTCGATTACCGACGAAGACGTGATCGAGCTCGCCAAGTACGCGGTCATCATCGAAAAGCATTACGAGCGTCCGATGGACATCGAGTGGGGCAAAGACGGCCGCGACGGCAAGATCTTTATCCTGCAGGCACGTCCCGAAACGGTGAAGAGCCAGGCGACCGGCAAGGCGGAGCAGCGCTTCAAGCTGAAGGGACAATCGAACGTGCTGGCCACCGGCCGGGCGATCGGCCAGAAGATCGGCGCGGGTCCGGTGCGCGTGATTCACGATCCGTCGGAAATGGACCGTGTGCAGCCGGGCGACGTGCTGGTCGCCGACATGACCGACCCGAACTGGGAGCCGGTGATGAAGCGCGCATCCGCGATCGTTACGAACCGGGGTGGGCGCACCTGCCACGCGGCGATCATCGCGCGCGAACTGGGCGTGCCGGCCGTGGTGGGCTGCGGCGACGCGACCGACGTGCTGAAGGAGGGCTCGCTCGTCACCGTCTCGTGTGCTGAAGGCGACGAAGGCAAGATCTACGACGGTCTGCTCGAAACCGAAATCACCGAAGTGCAGCGCGGCGACCTGCCGCCAATTCCGGTGAAGATCATGATGAACGTCGGCAACCCGCAACTGGCTTTCGACTTCTCGCAACTGCCGAATGCCGGCGTGGGTCTCGCGCGGCTCGAGTTCATCATCAACAACAACATCGGCGTTCACCCGAAGGCGATTCTCGAATATCCGAACATCGATCAGGACCTGAAGAAGGCCGTGGAAAGCGTCGCTCGCGGTCACGCATCGCCGCGCGCGTTCTACGTCGACAAGCTGACCGAAGGTATCGCGACGATCGCTGCAGCGTTCTATCCGAAGCCCGTGATCGTGCGTCTGTCGGACTTCAAGTCGAACGAGTACAAGAAGCTGATCGGCGGTTCGCGTTACGAGCCGGACGAAGAGAACCCGATGCTGGGCTTCC
The DNA here is from genome assembly GCF_000685095.1 of Paraburkholderia caledonica NBRC 102488. Taxonomy (GTDB): domain Bacteria; phylum Pseudomonadota; class Gammaproteobacteria; order Burkholderiales; family Burkholderiaceae; genus Paraburkholderia; species Paraburkholderia caledonica. Next base: position 176,687 of record NZ_BAYE01000001.1, on the reverse strand, counting down.
GCGGCGCGTCGCGCTACATCGCTGACGACTTCGCCGAAGCGTTCCAGATGGAATGCGTCGCGCTGAAGAAGGTGCGTGAAGAGATGGGCCTCGACAACGTCGAGATCATGGTGCCGTTCGTGCGTACGCTCAAGCAGGCCGAGCGCGTGGTCGGGCTGCTCGAAAAGTTCGGCCTGAAGCGCGGCGAGAATGGCTTGCGTCTCATCATGATGTGCGAAGTACCGTCGAACGCGATTCTGGCGGAGGAATTCCTTCAGTTCTTCGACGGTTTCTCGATTGGCTCGAACGACCTGACGCAACTCACGCTCGGCCTCGACCGCGACTCCGGCATGGAGTTGCTGGCCGTCGATTTCGACGAGCGCGACCCGGCGGTCAAGTTCATGCTCAAGCGCGCGATCGAAACATGCCTGCGCCTCGACAAGTACGTCGGTATCTGCGGTCAGGGTCCTTCGGATCATCCGGACTTTGCTCAATGGCTGACGGACGAAGGCATCAAGTCGATCTCGCTGAACCCGGACACGATCATCGAGACCTGGCAACAGCTGGCAAAAACGTCGACGAAGTAAGCGTTGCGCGTGCCGCGTCGTAAGCGGCACGCATGACGAAAGGCGCGGCGGATCAAACGCACAGCGAAGGCATAGCGAAGGCAGGCTCAACCGCACGTTCGATGCCGGTAATCCGCATCCGCTTCGTGCTATAAACACCCCGGTAGATCCGGGGTGTTTTGTTTTGTGGAGGTCGACGTGGCGCCAGGTGGACTGTTCTGGTGGGTCGGGGCCGGTGTGCTGGTCGTGCTGGAGTTGCTCAGCGGCACTTTCTATTTGCTGATGATCGCGCTCGGTTGCGTCGCTGCGGCCATCGCGCATATCGCGGGCGCTGCAGCAGACATGCAGTTCGCGGTCGCCGCGATCGTCGCGCTCGCCGCGGTGCTCGTGCTGAAGCGTTCGCGTTTCGGCCGCAGAACGCGCAAGGAGGCGTCCAGGAATCCGGACGTCAATCTCGACATTGGTCAGACGGTGAGCGTGCCGGCATGGCACGAGCGTCGTGCGCGAGTGAGCTATCGCGGCGCGGAATGGGATATCGAACTCGCGCCCGGAGAGCCGGACGATGCGCGCATTTACGAGATCAAAGAGTTGCGCGGCAGTTGCCTCGTGGTGGCCGCGGCGCAGCACGCACGGCCCAATGCGGCGCATCTTTGACGTTGACCGGTAGGCTCGCAGCAATTAATTAAACCAACTAACGGTTCGGGAGTGCAGATATGGATTCGACCATCATCGGGGCGGTGTTCCTGGTCATCGTGATCGTGCTGGCGGCGCAGACCATCAAGATCGTGCCGCAGCAGCACGCGTGGGTGCTCGAGCGCCTTGGCCGCTATCACAGCACGTTGACGCCGGGTTTGAGCTTCGTGTTTCCTTTCGTCGACCGGATCGCGTACAAGCACATTCTCAAGGAGATCCCGCTCGAAGTGCCGAGCCAGGTCTGTATCACGCGCGACAATACGCAGTTGCAGGTAGATGGCGTGCTGTATTTCCAGGTCACGGATCCGATGAAGGCGTCGTATGGGTCGAGCAACTTCGTGTTTGCGATCACGCAGTTATCGCAGACCACGCTGCGCTCGGTGATCGGCAAGCTCGAACTCGACAAGACTTTCGAGGAGCGCGATTTCATCAATCACAGCATTGTTTCCGCGCTCGACGAAGCGGCGGCCAACTGGGGCGTCAAGGTCTTACGCTACGAGATTAAAGATCTGACGCCGCCAAAGGAAATTCTTCACGCGATGCAGGCGCAGATCACCGCCGAGCGTGAGAAGCGCGCGCTGATCGCGGCGTCCGAAGGGCGCAAGCAGGAGCAGATCAATATCGCATCGGGCGGGCGCGAAGCGGCGATCCAGAAATCGGAAGGCGAGCGGCAGGCGGCGATCAACCAGGCGCAAGGTCAGGCCGCGGCGATTCTTGCCGTTGCGGACGCAAATTCGCAGGCCATTCAGAAGATTGCCGCTGCGATTCAGTCGAACGGCGGCATGGAGGCGGTGAACCTGAAGGTCGCCGAGCAATACGTGAACGCGTTCGGCAATCTGGCGAAGCAGGGAACCACGTTGATCGTGCCGGGCAATCTGTCGGACATGAGTTCGATGATCGCGTCGGCGCTCGCCATCGTGAATAAAGGCAAGGGTGTGGCGGACGCGCGCTGAGCGGGCCGAGCGACGCATGGGCGAGTCGGCCGTGAGCGCCTTCCGATCATGGCATAGCAAAAACAATGGCCCGCATCAGTGCGGGCCATTTTTGTTAGATCAGGTGAAAAAAGATGCGGCGGCCTCGGGGGTAAGATGCGGCATATCCGCGCGATAGTTCTTTCGCGTCGCGTAAAGCGAACGACGCAGACCGTGCAAGAGCTCAGCCCGGCGAGCGCATCAGACGCGCCTTTTCGCGCTCCCAATCGCGCTTTTTCTCGGTTTCGCGCTTGTCGTGCTGCTTCTTGCCCTTGGCGAGACCGATTTCGCATTTGACGCGGCCGCCCTTGTAATGGAAGTTCAGCGGCACGAGCGTATAGCCGCGCTGCTCGACCTTGCCGATCAGTTTGCTGATTTCCTCGCTATGCAGGAGGAGTTTGCGCGTGCGGACCGGATCGGGCGTGATGTGGGTCGAGGCCTCGGGCAGCGGGCTGATATGCGTGCCGATCAGGAACAGTTCGTTGTTACGGATCACGACGTAACCTTCCTTGATCTGCCCACGGCCGGCGCGCAAGGCCTTGACCTCCCATCCTTCGAGCACGAGCCCTGCTTCGTAGCGTTCTTCGACCGAATAGTCGTAGAAGGCTTTTCTGTTGTCGATAATGCTCATGAATGGAAAGTGCCCAACTCGTTTAAAATCACGATTTTAGCAAAGCGGGGCAAGGAAAGCCCGCCACGCTCGTCCACCCTCGCCGCGCGCTGTTCAATTTATGGCAGATGTCCAAAAAACCGTGTTGATCCGCCATTCGGCGGAACAGATGTTCGACCTCGTCACCGACGTCGCCGATTACCCCAACTTCCTGCCCTGGTGCGGAGGAGTGGAGGTCCGCCATCGGGACGACACCAGCATGGAGGCGAAGATCGACATCAACTTCAAGGGTATCAAGCAGCACTTTGCCACGCGCAACAACATGGAGCGGCCCACGCGTATCGACATGGAGTTCGCTGACGGCCCGTTCCGCAAATTCACCGGTTTCTGGCGCTTCACGCCGTTGCGCGCGGACGCCTGCAAGATCGAATTCGCGCTGCACTACGAATTCACCAACATCATTCTCGAGAAGATCATTGGGCCGGTGTTCAATCACATCGCCAATACTTTCGTCGAATCGTTCGTGAAGCGCGCCGATCAGCGCTACGGCAAGGCATGAGCGAACGTCTGTCCGTTCAGGTCTGTTATGCGCTCGCCACCGAGCAGGTGCTGATCGACGTCGAACTGCCCGCGGGCGCCACACTCATGCAGGCAATCGAGGCGAGCGGCATCTTGCAGCGTTATCCTCAGATCGATCTGAGCACGCAGAAGGCCGGCGTGTTCGGCAAGCTCAAGCCACTCGATACGGCGCTGGCCGATCACGACCGCGTCGAGATCTACCGGCCGCTGCTGGTGGACCCGAAGGTTTCTCGCCAACGCCGCGTCGAAAAAACCCGAAAGGCGGGCTCCATTGAAGGGCGCCGCTGGCAGAACAGGGATTCGCGGTAGGCGCCGGATCGCAGGCACACAGCCCACTTCAGGGCGCCGAGCCGTGCGCCTTTTCCCCGATAGGCGTGGCGCCCCCGGAATCGTCATCCGCATGTTGACGCACAGACCAGCACACGCCCGCCACCAGTAACAGGATCGCGGCGATCTCCAGCGGCCGCGGCAGCCGTTCGTCGTAAATGAACGCGTAGAGCAGTGCGAACAGCGTTTCGAATACGATCAACTGGCCGGAAAGCGTGAGGGGCAGCCGCTTCGACGCCGCGTTCCACAGCCCGTTGCCGAGCCACGACGCGCCAATCGCGAGACCGAGGTTGAGCATCCAGAAGCTGTGCCAGCGGCCTGACGCAAGTTCGCCTTGCGGGCCGCCCGGCGGCAGCGCGGCGGCCGCAAGCCAGAGCGCGGCGCCGAGCATGCCCGTCACCACGCCCCACAACACGGACCACTCGTTGCCGCTGAAACGCGTCTGCCGCTGAAGGTAGCGAGCGTTTTCGACCGCGAACCATGTCCAGCAGCCGAGCGCCCCGACCGCGCAGGCGAGTCCGAGCACTTTGGTGAGAGCGCTGACCGGCGTGCCTTCGGCGACCGTGAAGACGTCGATATTGATGCAGGCGATGCCGGCCATCACCATCGCGAGCGGCCAGCCGAGGCGGGAGAGCGGCACCGCGCCGTGGTCGCCGCGGCCCATGAGCGTCACCGTGACGGGCAGCACGCCGACAATCAGCGACGCCGGCGCAATGCCGACCAGATGCACAGCGGCAGTCAGCAGCAGGTAATACAGCAGATTGCCAGCCAGCGCGAGCTTGACGAGCGCGACCAGGTCCTCCCGAGTCAGGCGTTTGACGAGCGAGCGCGCCATTGGCAGCGCCGCTGCCAGCGAGACGACGCCGTACATGGTGTACCGGCCGGCGGACAGCAGAAGCGGTGAAAAGTCCGGCAGCACCCGCGGGACCAGAAAAACCATGCCCCACAAGGCTCCAGCTATCACTCCATATGCGACACCGCGCTGCATCGACTACTCCTGCAAGAAAACCGGGATGGTCCGCAGATTAGCCGTTGGGCGCCGCGCGCGTCTTGTTTGATTCTGCATTCGAGGCGAGCAAACGAAACGCGATCGAACCCGAGGCGAAAGACGAAGCGAAATAGCGGGCACGAAGCCACGAAAAAAAGCCCCCGAAATTCGCTAAGCTGCTGTTCGCGCAGTGAAAAGCGGGGAGGTATCGCGTATAATTCGCTTTTGCGCCTATAGGATTTGCCATGCGTCTGATCCAAACAGCACTCACGTTCGATGACGTGCTCCTCGTCCCGGCCTTCTCCGATGTTCTGCCGCGCGACACCAGCCTCAAGACCCGGCTGACCCGCAATATTTCCCTGAATATGCCGCTCGTGTCCGCAGCTATGGACACGGTCACCGAAGCCCGCCTCGCTATCGCCATGGCGCAAATGGGCGGAGTCGGCATCATCCACAAGAACCTCACGGCGGCCGAGCAGGCGCGTGAAGTGGCCAAGGTCAAGCGCTTCGAGTCGGGCGTCGTCCGCGATCCGATCACGGTGCCGCCGCAAATGAAGGTGCGCGACGTCATTGCACTGTCGCAACAGCATGGCATCTCCGGTTTCCCGGTCGTGGAAGGCGCGCAACTGATCGGCATCGTCACCAATCGCGACCTGCGCTTCGAAGAGCGTCTGGACGAGCCGGTGCGCAACATCATGACGCCGCGTGAGCGGCTCGTGACCGTCAAGGAAGGCACCTCGCTCGCCGAGGCCAAGGCGCTGATGCACAGCCACCGGCTGGAGCGCGTGTTGGTCATCAACGACGCATTCGAACTGCGCGGCCTGATGACGGTGAAAGACATCACCAAGCAGACCGAGCACCCGGACGCCTGTAAAGACGAACACGGCAAGTTGCGCGCGGGCGCGGCGGTCGGCGTCGGCGCGGACAACGAAGAGCGCGTCGAACTGCTGGTTCAGGCGGGCGTAGATGTGATCGTCGTCGACACCGCGCACGGTCACAGCAAGGGCGTGCTCGAGCGCGTGCGCTGGGTCAAGCAGAACTTCCCGCACGTCGAGGTGATCGGCGGCAACATCGCCACCGCGGCGGCAGCCAAGGCGCTCGTCGAATACGGCGCAGACGGCGTGAAGGTCGGTATCGGCCCAGGCTCGATCTGCACGACGCGGATCGTCGCGGGCGTCGGGGTGCCGCAGGTCACGGCGATCTCGAACGTGTCCGAAGCGCTGAAGGGCACCGGCGTGCCGGTTATCGCAGACGGCGGCGTGCGTTTTTCGGGCGACGTCAGCAAGGCGCTCGCAGCGGGCGCAAATGCCGTGATGATGGGCAGCATGTTCGCCGGCACCGAAGAAGCACCGGGCGACGTGTTCCTGTATCAGGGCCGCCAGTACAAGTCCTACCGTGGCATGGGTTCGGTCGGCGCGATGAAGGACGGCGCGGCGGACCGCTACTTCCAGGACAACTCGGCAAACATCGACAAGCTGGTGCCGGAAGGTATCGAAGGCCGCGTCGCCTACAAGGGCTCGGTCAACGCGATCCTGTTCCAGCTGATCGGCGGCGTGCGTGCCAGCATGGGCTACTGCGGTTGCCGCACGATTGCCGAGATGAACGACAAGGCCGAGTTCGTGCAGATCACGGGCGCGGGCTTGCGCGAGTCGCATGTGCACGACGTGCAAATCACCAAGGAAGCGCCCAACTACCACGTGGACTAAACGCCAATGAAGCCATTGCTGCGCGCTGTACTGATCGTCGACGCGTTGTTGCTGCTCGCGTTCGGCCTGCTGTTCCTGCTGACGCCGTGGACTTCGTTGTACAACGCGCTGCTGCTGGTGCAAACGCAGCCGGCGCTGGTCGGCCAGGCGTTTGGCATTGCGTTGATCGGGCTCGCGTGGCTCGCGTTGCATGCGTCGATCGACGGCGGGCTGACGTCTTCGGTTGCAAGGGCTGTCGGCCACGTGAACTGGTTGACCGGCGTGCTGATGCTGGTTTGGCTGCTCGGTTTGCATACGCCGGCGCTGACCGGCTTCGGGCAGATCGTCGCGGTGCTCACGGGTGTGGTGTTGCTGGTGCTGGGTCTGGGCGGCGTGCGGTTGTCGGGCGCGGTGCGGCGGCGCGCGAAGTTGCGCGCCGCTGAAGCCACTGCCGCGGAGCGTGCGGAAAAGCAGGCCGCGAAAGACGCCGCCAAAAACGCGGCAAACAGGGCGGCGAACGAAGCGGCAATCAACACTGCAACTAGTACTGCAAGCACGGACGGCCGGCGCGAGCCCGTGGTGCCTGCTACGGCGGGCTTCCCGGTGTATCGCGCGGAGCCGCTCGTCGAGCCGGCTATGCCTGCTGCGACGGTCGTGCCTGCGACGGCCGTGCCTGCTGCTCCGGACACGCGGCCGGTCGGTCCGGCCTCTACCGCGCCGTTGCATCCGGCGGTCGACGAGCCCGGCCTGAGCGCATCCGAACGCGCTGCACGGGCGCAAGCTGCTGCCGCTCGCGACGAGGCCCGCAATGCCGCTGCCGATGCGCCCAATGCGCCCCGGCCCCCGTTTCATGGTTGACGCGCCGCGCGCCACTGCATTCGCCGAAGCAACCGCAATCCGTACGCGCGCGCTACAGGCAGCTCTCTGCAGCAGTGGCGGACCAGGCGCACACAGGCTTCATCATCGCGTTTCGCCATCGCATCCGCGGACCCGCATGTCTGCGTGGACCGCTTTGAATTCAACGCCGCGCTTCGTGCGCGGCATTCCGTATCCGCTCACTTTTGACTCCGTCCGCTGCCATGCATGACAAGATCCTGATCCTCGACTTCGGTTCGCAAGTCACACAACTGATTGCACGTCGCGTTCGCGAAGCCAACGTGTATTCGGAAATCCATCCTTACGACGTCGATGCTTCATTCATCCGCGACTTCGCGCCGAAGGGCGTGATCCTGTCCGGCGGCCCGAGCTCGGTCACCGAAACGGACACGCCGCGCGTGCCGCAAGCAGTGTTCGAACTCGGAGTGCCGGTGCTCGGCATCTGCTACGGCATGCAGGCCATGGCCGAGCAACTGGGCGGCAAGGTCGACATCGGCCATTTGCGCGAGTTCGGTTATGCCGAAGTGCGCGCGCGCAATCACACGAGCCTGCTCGAGGGCATCAGCGACTTCACTACGCCGGAAGGTCACGGCATGCTGAAGGTGTGGATGAGCCACGGCGACAAGGTGCTCGAAATGCCGCCTGGCTTCGCGCTGATGGCGTCGACGGAATCGTGCCCGATCGCCGCAATGGCCGACGAGACGCGCCGCTTCTACGGCCTGCAATGGCATCCGGAAGTCACGCACACGGTGCAAGGCCGTGCGATGCTCGAGCGCTTCGTGCTGCAGATTTGCGGCGCGCGCCCCGACTGGGAAATGGGCCACTATATCGACGAAGCGGTCGCGAAGATTCGCGAGCAGGTCGGCAACGAACATGTGATTCTGGGCTTGTCGGGCGGCGTGGATTCGTCGGTGGCGGCGGCGCTGCTGCACCGCGCGATCGGCGATCAGCTCACTTGCGTGTTCGTCGATCATGGCCTTTTGCGCCTGAACGAAGCTGAGCAGGTCATGGCTACGTTCGCGGATCACCTGGGCGTAAAGGTGATCCATGTCGACGCAAGCGACGTGTTCCTGCGCAAGCTGGAAGGCGTGACTGACCCGGAAGCGAAGCGCAAGATCATTGGCGCGGAGTTCGTCGAGGTGTTCCAGACGGAAGCCGGCAAGCTCACCGACGCGAAGTGGCTCGCGCAAGGCACGATCTATCCGGACGTGATCGAATCGGCGGGCAAGGGCAAGAAGGCGACGCAGACTATCAAGAGCCACCACAACGTGGGCGGCCTGCCTGAGACGTTGAACCTGAAGCTGCTCGAACCGCTGCGCGAACTGTTCAAGGACGAAGTGCGCGAGCTCGGCGTGAAGCTAGGTCTGCCGCCGGCTATGGTGTATCGCCATCCGTTCCCCGGCCCGGGTTTGGGCGTGCGGATTCTCGGCGAAGTGAAGCGCGATTTCGCGGACCTGCTGCGTCGTGCAGACGCCATTTTCATCGAGACGCTGCGCACGTTCATCGACAAGGAAACCGGCAAGTCCTGGTACGACCTGACGAGCCAGGCGTTCGCGGTGTTTCTGCCGGTGAAGAGCGTCGGCGTAATGGGCGACGGCCGCACTTACGAGTATGTGGTCGCGTTGCGCGCCGTGCAGACGCTGGACTTCATGACCGCGCATTGGGCGCATCTGCCGCATGAGCTCCTCGGCCATGTGTCGAACCGCATCATCAATGAAGTGCGCGGGATCAACCGGGTGGTGTATGACATCTCGGGCAAGCCGCCGGCGACGATCGAGTGGGAGTAAGCGGTAACAACCGGCGTGCAGATCGAGCACTTCCGGTCCATTAACCGACGCAAAAGACCGAAGCCGATCAAAGCCGTCGTCGACGTCAAAGGTCTCCTGGGAACGCTGCTCCCGCAGCCTTCCCGCCGTCAGCATCTCGCAAGGCCCGCTTTCCCGCGGGCCTTTTTTCTGTAGGTATCCCATCTAGCTGCTAACCCAGCGGCATCACCGCGCCGCATGGGCCCAGACTTTGCTGCGCCTACACGCATGACTCATTCGACGCATCGCGAGACTCCTCCCAGCGCATCGCCGATACTTATCGGCTGTGCAGGCTGGGCGCTGTCATCCAATGTCGCGGCGCAATTTTCCACGCAGGGTAGCCATCTGGAGCGGTATGCGCGGGTGTTCCCGGCTGTGGAAATCAACTCGTCGTTCTATCGCTCGCATCAGCCGAAAACATACGCCCGCTGGGCTGAAACCGTACCCGAAGCGTTCCGGTTTTCCGTCAAGATTCCGAAGGCGGTCTCGCACGAACTCAGGTTGCGCGACGCCGATGCCGCCATGGGCGCATTTCTCGCGGAAGTCGCGCCGCTAGGCGAGAAAATGGCCTGCCTGTTGCTGCAGTTACCTCCAAGCCTCGCATTCGATAAAGCCGTCGCATGCGACTTCTTTGCGCTACTGCGCGACATCACAAACGTGCGCGTTGTCTGCGAACCGCGTCATGCGTCGTGGTTCACCGACGAAGCCGCGCAAACGCTAATCGATGGCAGGGTCGCCTGCGTGCGCGCGCATCCACCGCCAGTCGCCGGCGCCGAACCGGTGGGCGATCCGCGCACGCTGTACATCCGTTTGCACGGCTCGCCTCGTATCTACTATTCGGCCTACGACGAGCCCTTCATCGAAGCGGTCGCGGCGCGCATTGTCCAAGCCCGGGAATCCGGAGCCGACGTCTGGTGTATTTTCGACAACACCGCGCACGGCGAGGCGGTGCCCAACGCCTTGATGCTGATGGAAAAGCTGAAAGAAGCGCCTGCTTAGGCGGCCTTTCGAAAGGTACATATCGGTCGCAAGCTTAACCGGCTGCCCCGACCAGGTGTTTGCAACTCGTTGGGCGCACTCTTGAGCCAAAGCCTCGCAGCATCTCGACACATTGCTATTCGCGCTTGCCTTGCGCCGCTATGATTGGGGCAGGGTGCCGCACGCGAAAACGCCCTCGCATTGTGTCGAAGATGCGAAAAATGGCTTCGCCGTGCTGGCGGTGCCACGGTTGAAGAAACGCTTGTTGCAGGTTCTGAAAAACTTGAACAAAGGGGAACGCCGTGGCCAGATGCAACCGCAATCACAAGGGGCTTTCCAGCACAGGGCGGCGGCAGTTTCTCGGCTACACGGGCGCTGGGGTGCTCGCGGCCGTGCTGCCCGGCTGCGGCAACGACGAGCTCCATTCGACGCCTTATCAGCAGACCATTGCGCTTGGTCAACAGATGATCCAGCAGGCCGTCAGTGATCCGTCGAATGGCGTCGCGGCCATTTCAGTCGCGATGGTCAAAGGCAACGCGGTGGTCTGGCAGCAGGCTTTCGGGTTGGCATCGGTGCCGGGGCAGATCAAGGCGACGCCGCAGACGCGCTTCAACATCGGCTCGGTCAGTAAGCTGTTCCCGGCGCTGGCGGCGACGATCCTCGTCGATCGCGGGCTGATCACGCTCGACACGCCGATCGTCAAATATCTGCCGGCCTTCACGATGCTGTCGCCGCAATACGCGCAGATCACCATGCGTCATCTGCTGTCGCATGCGTCCGGTCTGCCCGGCACGAATGGGCGCAATCTCTTCACGTTCGAGCCGGTTGCCGGCTACGCCGCCGACACGCAAGCCGAACTCGCCAACTCGCACCTGAAGCATTTGCCCGGTGAACTGGCCGTGTATTGCAACGACGGCTTCACGATGGTCGAGCAGGTCGTGCTCGCCGTGACGGGGCAGAGCTTCGTGAACTTCGTCCAGTCGGAGATCCTCGCGCCGCTCAAGATGACGAACTCCAGTTATCTGACGAGTGTGCCTTCCAGCGGATCGTTCTCGCTGCCGTACGTGAGCGGCACGCAGCACCAGGAGTTCGTCAATGCGTACGCGACCGGAGGACTGAGTTCCACGCCCGCCGACATGATGAACCTGGCGCAAATGATCTACGGCGGCGGCATGTTCGAAGGACAGCGCATCGTCTCCGCGGCGGGCATCGCGGAGATGGGCGCGGACCAGACGAAAAGCCTGACGATCAACCCATCGCCCGAATGGCGCTGGGGTCTCGGCTGGGACAGCGTGGTGCAGCCGGCGCTCAACGCTGCAGGCGTGCTCGGCTGGGAAAAAGACGGCGGCACTGCGTTTTATTCGACCGAATTTTTCGTTGTGCCCAACTCGCAGTTCGCGCTGCTGGTGACCGGCAATGCGGGATACGACGCTCGCGCGCTTGCTGAAACGCTGGTGCTGTCGGCGTTGAAAGAAGACGGCACGATTTCGTCGTTGCCGGCGAGGATCAGTACGACGCCCCCCCCGGTTGCAGCGGGGCCGGGCATTGCGAGCGGTGCGGGCATTTACGGCAACTCCGATTCGCCGTATCAGGTGCTTGCCAACGCGGACGGTAGTCTGCAGATCAACCAGTGGGACGCCCATACGCGAGGCTGGGCGCAGATTGGCGCATACCGGTATCGCAGCGACGGCTGGTGGGGAAGCGATACCGACACGGCGTCGTATCGCTTCGCAGTCGTGTCGGGCAGCGACAGCGGGGGAAATGCGTTCAACTATCGCTATCTGATGAAGCGCGTCGTGCCGGGCGCGGGCTATGCCTATCTGACGTTGCCGGTGGGTCAGCAAATGACACCGCTGGCGGCGCTCGACAGCGCGTGGCAGCAACGCGTCGGTACGCAATGGACGTTGACCAACGATTCGCCGAGCGCCGTGCCGATCGTCGTCCTTGGCAATCCGCCGGCGTTTTTCGCGACACTTGACGAACTTCCGGGCTACGTGCTGTACGGCAACGAAGACCTTCGCTACCAGCTGTTCGTGCCGTTGAGCGACACGCTCGGTGGCATGTCGGTCAAAGTGCCGGGCAATTTCGGGCGCGACCTCTACGAGATCCGTTTCGCGTCGACCAGTGCGACGACGCTGACAATCGGCAGTTCGATTTACGCGCGGATCTGACGGGCAAGCTTTTCATGCCGCCATGTGGCGCGAGTTTCCGCCAACGGTATCCGCGTTCGAAGAGCACATTAACGTTCGCAGTACTGTCATTCAATCGAAGGCAGCGGGCTTTGGAAACGCGCTCACCGTCGCAATTCACCGGGCCCTTTTCCTGTCCACCGCTTCAATGCGCGGCGAAAATTTGCAGCGTCGCTGAAGCCTAGAAGCATCGCGACATCTTCGGTGCTCATTCTTGTCGACTGCAGATATTCGATAGCGAGCGAGCAGCGCACATCGTCGACGATTGCAACGAAAGAGGTTCCCTCTGTTTCAAGGTGACGCCGCAAGGTCCGGCTCGTAAGGTTCAGCCTTGTCGCTACTTCCTCCATGCCAGGAAAAACACCGGGCGTGCTCATCAGAATCTGGTACACCTCGCCGGACGTGCCGACCGAGGTCTTCGCCTGCCCGATCAGGCGATCGCACGTTTCCTGCAACAGCGTTGCAGTGAGCTTGTGCGCGAGTTGCGGCTTCTGGTTCAGAATCGCGCTGTCGTAGATGAGCTCGCATTGCGGCGCGTCGAAAAAGCACGGACAGCCGAGGTACTGCGAATAGATGCCGGCATGCGGCGGAGCAGGGTACGAGAAACAGGCCTTGAGCGGCGGGCAGCTATGGCCGGCGACGTCCTGCAGATGCGTGACATGCTGCGTGAACTGCTGCTCGATGATGAACTCGCGCAGTTCGCGAGACGGGCTCGAAACGAACGCGTCCGGAAACGACCAGACAGCCTTGTCCGGATACTCCGTCCACTCGATCGTCACCGTGGGTGTTGCAAGGCGATGGTACTTCACGCCGAGACGGAAGTAATCGCGCAACGACAGGCACGACATCAACGCATAACCGTACATGCCGTACGCCGACAGGTGCAGACGCGAGCCGACCTTGAACGGCGTCGCCGGGTCGCGCGAGAGCAGCACCGCGTTGCGGGCCACCACTGCATATTGACGCACCGAGGTCATCACGGACGCGTCGTTGAGCTGGTCCACTGTCAGGCCGCTTCCCTTCAGACTGGTTTCGGGCGCAATGCCTTGCTCCGCTAGGACTTCGACCAGCGCGGCGATTTTGTACGGCGCGTAGATACGCTCGTTAAGCAATGGGCGGGTCGATGCCAAAGAAAGCTCCGCAAATTGTCCTCGAGGGACATCTCCATGTCCGGAAATGACCTTACCACTGCGATCGTATCGAAATAAGATTGACTACACAAGACGATGCGCCCGCGCAGCGGTCGCGGCATCTGCAGACAATGGGGACAAACGCGGACGCGTGATCCGGTCGCGCACGACAGTGCGTCGGATCAGGTCCGCAATCGAGGATATTTCAATGAGCGACACAAGCCGAAAGGTCATCATTTCATGCGCCATCACGGGGGCAACGCATGTCCCGTCGATGTCAGAATTCCTGCCGATCACGCCAGAGCAAATCAAGGATCAGGCGATCGAGGCGGCTCAGGCGGGCGCCGCGATCATCCACTTGCACGCTCGCGACCCGGTTGACGGCCGACCGACACCGAGTCCGGAAATTTTCAAGGCCTTCGTGCCCGCGATCGCCGAAGCCACCGACGCCGTCATCAACATTACGACAGGCGGCAGCACGCGTATGACGCTCGAAGAACGTCTTGCGTATCCGCGACTGGCGAGACCCGAGATGTGTTCGCTCAATATGGGCTCGATGAACTTTTCGATCCATCCGGTCGCCGCAAAAATTTCATCGTGGCGCTACGGCTGGGAGAAGGACTACATCGAAGGAATGGAAGACATGATCTTCCGCAACACCTTCAGGGACATCCGCAACATTCTTCTGGAACTGGGCGAAAGCGGCACGCGCTTCGAATTCGAATGCTACGACGTGGGCCACCTCTATAACCTCGCGCATTTCGTCGATCAGGGCCTCGTTAAACCGCCGTTTTTCATTCAATCGGTGTTCGGGATTCTGGGCGGTCTGGGCGCCGACCCGGAAAACATGCTGCTGATGCGTTCGACGGCAGACCGGCTGTTCGGCCGCGAGAATTATCACTTCTCGGTGCTCGGCGCAGGTCGGCATCAGATGCCGCTCGTGACCATGAGCGCGATCATGGGCGGCAATGTGCGCGTGGGTCTGGAAGACAGTGTGTACCTTTCGAAGGGCGTGAAGGCGGAGACCAACGCGCAACAGGTCCGCAAAATCCGGCGCATTCTGGAAGAACTGTCTCTGGAAATCGCCACGCCCGCCGACGCGCGAAAAATGCTGGGTCTCAAGGGCGCGGATCAGGTCAACCTGTAGCCGCTCCGTACCGGCTACGGGACTCATCAGCCGATGAACCCGGTCTGCCTCGCAACAACAAAAAAATAGAGCTGTTTCAAATATTGGAGACAACGTTATGGATACCGCTTCCGCCGATCAGCGGGTCGGACAGTTGCATCGCATCGCCACGCGCAAAGCAATGGTCAGGCTCATCCCGTTGATGTGCGCCATCTACTTCATGTCCTTCCTCGATCGCACCAACGTGGCGCTCGCGAAGCTTCAGCTTGCGGCGGATGTGGGCATCAGCGCCGCGGCATACGGTTTCGGCTCGGGCATTTTCTTTCTCGGCTATGCATTGCTCGAAGTTCCGAGCAACCTCGCAGCGCACAAGGTCGGGCCGCGCCGCTGGATCGCACGCATCGCGGTGACGTGGGGCATCCTGTCGACGGCGATGATGTTCGTGCAGGGAACGTCCTCGTTCTACGTGTTGCGTGTTCTGCTGGGCATTGCGGAAGCGGGCCTTTTCCCCGCGCTGATGTATATGGTGACGCTCTGGTTCGCGCCTCACGACCGGCCCGTCGTGGTCGGCTGGATCTACATTGCACCGGCGCTCGCGCTCATGCTCGGCAATCCGTTGGGCGGCGCGCTGATGCAACTCGACGGCTTCGGCGGCCTGCACGGCTGGCAATGGATGTTCATGCTCGAGGGCATTCCGAGCGTGATCGTCGGCATCATATTGTTCTTCAAGATGCCCGAGCGGCCGCGCGACGCACGATGGCTCTCGGCGGCCGAGCGCGATGTGCTGGAGACGCATGCGGTGATCGACGGGCACGGCCGCGCCGACTATTCGTCCGCGAACTGGATTGCCGCTCTGAAAAGGCCGACGACGGTGCTGATCGGCCTCATCTACTTCTTGAATCAGGTCGCGTTCGTCGGACTGTATTTCTTTACGCCCGCCATCATTCATCAGATGCATGTCGATTCGTCACTCGTGGTAGGTTTTCTCTCGGCGAGCGTCGGTCTCGGCTTTCTGCTTGGCGTGCTGGTTCTTCCGCGTATTCACCGCCGCACGGATCGCGACTGTGTGTTTCTCGGTATCCTGACCGCAGGGCTTATTCTCGGTGCCTGTGCGTACCTTGCAGTGACGAGTCCCGCCGCGCGCATTGCGCTGCTCACGGTGACCGCGTTCTTCGCGGGCGGTGTGCTGCCTTCTTACTGGGCGATCGCGATGAAGCGTCTGCAAGGCATTCAGGCAGCCGCCGGCCTTGCGTTCGTCAACACGATCGGGTTGATTGGCGGCTTCGTGGGACCGTATCTGTTCGGTATTGCAGAAACATCCTCCGGTCGAAGCGATGCCGGTTTCACGGTGATCCTGATTGCCGGGGTGCTCGGTCTCGCACTGGTTCCCGTGCTGGCGCGAGCAATGCGCAGCGAGGCCGGTGTGCTTGCGTCGTCGGGGCCGGCTGCACAGCTGAAACCATAGCGGGCATGTTCGAGCCTGGCTTTTACAGTAAGGATATTCAACGATGAAGCTGAACGGAAAAGTCGCAATCATTACAGGCGCGGGGCAGGGGATCGGCGCGGCAACTGCATTGAAGTTTGCACGCGAAGGTGCGGTCGTGATCGCTTGCGACATGAATCTCGATGCGGTAGAGACGGTCGCGCACCTGTGTCGCGAAGCGGGCGGGAAGGCGGACGCATTTGCCGTCGATGTCGCCAATCGCACGCAAGTCGATGAAATGGTCGCCAAAGTGCGCGGCACGTATGGGCGCATCGATGTGGTGGTGAACAATGCGGGCATCACGCGCGACGCCCGTTTGCAAAAAATGACGTTGCAGCAATTCGACGACGTCATCGACGTGAATCTTCGCGGCGTTTTCCATACCGCACAGGCCGTTGTCGATACCATGATCGAACAGGGTTCCGGCGTCATCCTGAACGCGAGTTCCGTGGTGGGCGTCTACGGTAACTACGGACAGACGAACTATGCCGCAGCCAAGTTCGGCGTGATCGGCTTCACGAAGACATGGAGTCGCGAGCTGGGTCCGAAAGGCATTCGCGTCAATGCGGTTGCGCCGGGTTTCATCGACACGCCTATCCTCAAGACGATCCCTGAAGATGTGTTGACGAAGATGCGCGATCAGGTGCCGCTGCGCCGGCTCGGCAAGCCCGAGGAAATCGCCAGCATCTACGCGTTCCTCGCGAGCGACGAAGCAAGCTATGTCAACGGCGCGGTTATAGAGGTCACCGGAGGACTCACGCTGTGAGCAGCGTTATTAATCACTCTACGAGCCGCATGACGAGCCATATAAGGAACATCGGAGAGACACGAGCATGAGCATCATTGATCTTCTGAAGCCGAGGCCCGGGTTGCGGGTATTCGTATCAGCGGGTGCTGCGGGAATCGGCCTGGCGATCGCCGAAGCGTTCATCGAGGCGCAAGCAGAGGTTTATATCTGCGATGTGAACCAGGCCGCCATCGATGAGGCCACGTCGCGGTTCCCCAAACTGCACGCGGGCATCGCCGACGTGTCGAAGCAGGCACAGGTCGATCAGATCATCGACGATGCACGGCGCAAGCTCGGCGGACTCGATGTTCTGGTCAACAACGCCGGCATAGCGGGACCTACGGGTGCCGTGGAGGAACTCGATCCCGCGCAATGGGAAAGTACCGTCTCCACCAATCTGAACAGTCAGTTCTATTTCCTGCGCAAGGCGGTGCCGGTACTCAAGGAGACATCGGACTGCGCGAGCATCATCGCGATGTCGTCTGTCGCGGGGCGCCTTGGCTATCCGTTCCGAACGCCATACGCGTCGACGAAATGGGCGATCGTGGGGCTGGTCAAATCGCTCGCTGCGGAGCTCGGGCCGAGCAATGTGCGCATCAACGCGATCCTGCCCGGCGTGGTGGAAGGCGAACGGATGGACCGCGTGATCTCCGCTCGTGCAGACGCCCTTGGCATCCCGTTTAACGCGATGCGCGAAGAGTATCTGAAGAAGATCTCGCTGCGCCGCATGGTGACTGTCGACGACATCGCGGCAATGGCACTGTTCCTCGCGTCGCCGGCGGGCAGCAATGTGACGGGGCAGGCAATCAGTGTGGATGGCAACGTCGAGTACTTATGAAGCGATGCCGGTTCGCTACGTGCGGGACGGCGAGGCGGCGAGGCGGCGCTCGACACGCCAACGCGACTACCTTGCTCCCGAAGCCGCGTTGGATGGACCAAGCTGCGCCGCCGCCGAGAACATCTGCGTGAACTGATCCAACGCGGGCAGCGTATCGCGGCCGCTGCACGTGATCCGATAGAACGAATATTCGACTTCCGGCCGGATCACGTCGATGCGCACCTCGTAGTGACGGCGCGCGTCGTCTCGCTCGGCGCCCGGCGCTCGCGCCGACTCACGAGTGCAATTTCAGCCCTTTCACCGTTTTATCGATGGCCTTTTTGGACCCATGCAGCGCGAGACCCACGAAGTCCAGGTTCGCGACGTCCTGCGCACGAAAAGCCTCGCGATTTGCCGCGTCGTGGCCGGTTGAAAACATCGCGTGCACGTAGGGCACTATCGTGAGTTCGCGCGTGACGGCTTGCCGATGCGCAGCTTGCAGCCCGGAAAGATCGGTGGCGAACACCAGCATCGGTTGACCTAGCATGCGGCCATATCGGCGCCCGGCGGCATCTTCGTAAGGCTCGCCCAGCGCTTCCGGTATCGCGGCGGCGACACCCGTCGCGAGAAACGCGGCCACATTGAGTTTTTGCCAGACTGCGAGATCGTCGCGCACGATCAGCGCTACCTTCGTATCGAACATGTTTGCTCCTCCGTGAGGCGCTCATGATCGGCGAGCCTGCGCAATCAGTCTGGAACGTTCGTGCACATGCGCCGGTAGGCGGCCGGGGTCATCCGGTACGCACGGCGAAACCAGCGGCCAAGATGGCTTTGATCCGCGAATCCGACTTCTGCGGCAACCTCCGCGGGTGTGCGGCCGTTTGCGAGCAGTCTGCGCGCCGCGCGCAGGCGCAGGCGGACCAGATACGCATGCGGCGACGTGCCGAACGCCTGCTGAAACAGACGCGTCAGCCGGAACCGGTCGATCCCCGCAATGCTGGCCAGTTCATCGAGTCCGACGTTGCCGTCCATGTGGTCGTGCAAGAAATCGCGGACACGGGCGATCGTCGCCGACATAGCCACGCCACCCGCCATCGGCATATCGCCCAGGTGACCGGCGAGCCGCCTGAGCAGGCGATCCAACGTCTGGTCGCGTGCTAGTCGACCCTCATTGCCGTATATCGCGAGAAACGCTTGCCGGATTGCGTCGACAAGGCCGCTGTCATCGACGAGCGTATGCGCGAAAGCCGCGTCGACCCGCTGGAGACCGGAAACGTTCAGGCGGCGCGTCGCGCGTTCGACCCAGGCCTGCGGCAGATACAACATTGCGTAGGTGAACCCGCCTGCCTCCGGCGCGTGGCCGTCGTGCAACGCGCCTGGCTCGATCAGGATCGCCCGGCCCGGGACGCTCGTGTGCAGCGAGCGGCGGCACCGGAAGCGCTGCACACCCTGTTCGGTGTAGCCGACCAGCATGTCGTCGTGGTCGTGTGGATCGTAGGCGTGGCCGCTGAAATGCGCGCGCAGGCTCTCGATTCCCGTCTCCGGATCGCGTCGCGCCTCTAGCCAGTTGTCAGAACCTGCAGGGGAGAACGCCGCGCGCGTCATTGCTTACCTCGCTCCTTTGGGATTACCCGTTGCTGACCGCAGTGTACGTGGTCAGCATACGTTTCGCGCCGTCGGCGCAGGCCAGCTACCGCCGGTTAGCGAAATGCGCAGCAACGCGTCGGCGTTCGTGCTGGTAACCGTCTGCTCACATCGATCACACAAATGATTGATTTGCGCAAGTTTCGCGGAAGAAGTACACTGCAATCTGATTGTTTCAATCAAATCAGTGACCAAATCAATCAGGTCGGATCAGACTGGAGACTCGTATGGCCCAAATACACATAAAGCGCGGCATTGAACGCGTACCCGGCGGCATGATGATCGTCCCCTTGCTGCTAGGCGCGCTCGTCGCGACCTTCCTGCCGGGCATGCCGAAATTCTTCGGCTCGTTCACCAACGCGTTGTTCACTGGCGCGCTGCCGATTCTTGCGGTGTTTTACGTCTGCATGGGCGCGAGCATCGACGTCAAAGCCACGCCTTATCTGCTGAAAAAAGGCGGCGCGCTGTTCGTCACCAAGGTGGGCGCCGCGATCGTAGTGGGCGTCGTGATGGGACATTTCCTCGGCGAACAGCCCATTTCGTCGGGACTTTTCGCCGGCCTGTCGACGCTTGCCGTCGTCGCGGCGATGAACGACACCAACGGCGGACTCTACATGGCGTTGATGGGCCAATACGGCCGCTCGGAAGACGTGGGCGCCTACACCATCATGTCGCTCGAATCCGGCCCCTTCCTGACCATGGTCACGCTTGGCGTCGCCGGTCTGTCGGCGTTCCCGTGGCCTACGCTCGTCGGTAGCGTCCTGCCGCTGGTTTTCGGCATGCTGCTGGGTAACCTGGACCGCGAAATGCGCGCGTTCCTCGGCAAAGCCGTACCGGTGATGATTCCATTCTTCGCTTTGGCGCTCGGCGCGAGCCTCGATCTGCACAAGGTGTGGCAGGCTGGCGTCCTGGGCATCGGGCTCGGCATCGCGGTTGTGATCGTCACAGGCATTCCGCTTTATCTGGCCGATCGTCTGACGGGCGGCACCGGTGTCGCGGGCGTCGCGGCAGCGAATACCGCGGGTAATGCGGCCGCTGTGCCAGCGTTGATCGCCGCGGCGAACCCGGTCTACTCGGAGGCTGCTAAAAGCGCGACACTGCTCGTGGCCGCGTGCGTGGTGGTGACCGCGATCCTTTCTCCGATCCTCACGGCCGCCGTCGCGAAACGCGTGCAGCTTCGCCGCGAAGCAGGAGAGCTGGCGCGATGAGCATAGTGATCATCGCCGACGATCTGTCCGGCGCCGCAGATTGCGCGATCGGCTTTGCAAGCGCCGGGCACCGCACCATTGTTACGCTCGACGTGCCGGCGCATGGGCTCGACGCACAGGCGGCCGACGTGATCGCCGCGGACACCGACACCCGCCGTCTTACACCCGCCCAGGCCGCGCAACGCAGCGCGGCGGCCTGGCAGACATTGCGCGGTCCGGGCCGGCGCCTGTACAAGAAAATCGACTCGACGCTGCGCGGCAACTGGGCGGCCGAGGTCGCCGCGTTGCAGCCGCTAGCCGGCCTCGCGATCGTCGCGCCTGCGTTCCCGGCGACGGGTCGCACCTTGCGCGGCGGCCGCGTGTTCGTGCACGGCGAACCGCTCGAATCGACCGACACCTGGCAGCTCGACAATCCCGGTCGCGCCGCCGACCTGCACGCGATGCTGGCGGAAGCCGGCTTGTCGACCGCGCAACTCGAGGTCGACGCGTTGCGCGAAGGTGCTGACACGCTCGCCGCGCGGATCGCGGCCGTGGCAGCGAGCGGCACGCAGGCACTGGTGGTGGACGCCGAGACAAGGCAGGATTTATCGACGCTCGCTCAGGTCACGACGCAGATGAGCGAGGCGCTGTTCTGGGTCGGCTCAGGCGGCCTCGCGCGCGAGATCGCGGGGCTTGCTGGTCTGTTCGACGCCCGAGCTGCGGCACAGACCCAATCTGCGCCGCAACCGCGCGATGAAAACGCGCCGGTGCTGGTTCTCGTGGGCAGTCTTTCGGCGGTGTCGGAGCGGCAGTGTGCGATGCTGCGCGAACGTGCGCGCATGGCGGAGCTGACCGTACCGCCCGCGATGCTGCGCGACGGAGAGCGTCATCCCGACTGGCTCGCATGGCGAGCACGGATCGGCGAGGTGATCGCGACGCGCGCGGATCTGTTGCTGCGTATCGGCCGCGACGACGCGTTCGATCCCGCCGAAGGCGCGCTGCTGTCCACGGCACTCGCGGCGCTCGTCGAGCCGCACTTCGATGCGCTCGGCGGACTGATCGCGACGGGCGGCGAGACCGCGCGCGCGATGCTGAGTGCCGTCGGCGTCAGCGGTGTGGAACTGATTGCGGAGATCGAACCGGGTGTGGCCATAGGCAAGCCCGTCGAAGCCCGCGCTTCGCAACCGCATTTGCGTATCGTCACGAAGGCGGGCGCCTTCGGCACGGATCACGCGCTGTTCGCCGCGTGGCGCTATCTGCACGAAGCGCCGGCAACGTCGGCGGTCGCGGGAACCGGCTTACACGATCCAGCCTGAGCGCCGCATCGGCGCAATCAGGCGGGCAGGTTAGGCAGACATCAAGGACCAGGCAAAACATCATGAGCAATTACCTTCCAGTCATCGGCATCACGATGGGCGACGCAGCGGGCGTCGGCCCGGAGATCATCGTCAAGAGCCTTGCGCACGACATCGTCTACAAGCAGTGCCGTCCGCTCGTGATCGGCGACGCGCGGCGGCTGGAGCGCGCGAATGAGATCGTCGGCGGCAACGCCAGGATCCGCCGTATCAAGGAAGCGGCCGAAGCGCGCTACGAGCCGGGCACGATCGACTGCATCGACCTCGACCTGATTCCCGCCGACATGCCGTTCGGCCAGTTGTCGGCAGTCGCCGGCGACGCCGCCTATCAGTTCATCGCGCGCGCGGTTCAACTCGCCGAGGCGAAGCAGATCGACGCGATCTGCACGGCGCCGCTGAACAAGGAAGCGCTGCACGCGGGCGGCCACAAATTTCCCGGCCACACAGAAATGCTCGCTTATCTGACGGGTGTGGACGAGGTGTCGATGATGCTGGTCGCACCGCAACTGCGCGTGATTCACGTGACCACGCATATCGGCATCATCGACGCGATCCGCAAGATCGAGCCGGGTCTCGTGCAACGCACCATCGAACGGGGTAACGCGACGCTCGTCAAGGCCGGCATTGCGAAGCCGCGCATCGGCGTGTGCGGCATCAATCCGCACGCCGGCGAAAACGGCCTTTTCGGTTACGGCGAGGAAGAAGAGAAGATCGTGCCGGCTGTGAAAGTGCTGCAGGAACGCGGGCTCGACGTGACGGGGCCGCTGCCCGCCGACACGCTGTTTTTCCGCGCGGGCCGCGGCGATTTCGACCTGGTAGTCGCGATGTATCACGATCAGGGCCACGGCCCGGTGAAGGTGCTCGGCCTCGAAGCCGGCGTGAACGTGACCGTGGGCCTCGAAGTGATCCGCACGTCGGTCGATCACGGCACCGCATTCGACATCGCGGGCAAGGGCATCGCCGACGAGCGCAGCTTGCTCGAGGCACTTCGCCAGGGCGCCGAACTCGCCACGCGGCGCGGCTGAAGCATGGCAAATGGTGCGGCGGCCGTAGTGTAAGATCGGCAGCCTCTTTACTGCAGATGACAGCCATGAAAGCGTCCGAGCGCCATCGCGCGATTCTCGATCTCGTTGTGACCGGCGACGCCAACGTCGAACAGCTCAGCGCCGCGCTAGGCGTGTCCGAGGCAACGGTCCGGCGCGATCTCACGACGCTTGCGAACCAGCGCCGCCTCGTGCGCACGTATGGCGGCGCGACTGCGCTGATCGGCTCGCATGAGCCGGAGGCGTCGCTGGAGGAACGCAAGGCGACGCAGCGCGAGCAGAAGGAAGCGATTGCGCGTGCGGCTGCCGCGCATGTGCACGACGGCGATACGGTGCTGCTCGACGGCGGCACGACCTGCGCCGCGCTCGCGCGGCATCTCGGCTCGCGCGTCGGTCTTCACGTGGTCACCAATAATCTGCTTGCCGTGATGACGCTCGCGAACGCTCCGGGCGTACACCTGACGCTGATCGGCGGCGATCTGCGCAGTTCGAGCATGAGTACGCTCGGGCCGCTTGCCGAACTTTCGCTGAGCCGTTTGAGCGTCGACAAGGCGTTTCTCGGCGCGGATGGCGTGGTCGCCGAGTTCGGGCTGTGCGAAGCCAGCGCGCAGCAAGCGTATCTGAAAGACTGCATCATCCGGCGCGCGGCGCAGGTCCTCGTGCTTGCCGACGCCGACAAACTCGGCCGCTCGCGGCAACAACACTGGACTCCTCTCGAACGCGACTGGCGGCTCATCACATCGAGCGTCGCCGACGAGGCGCTTCTCGCGCCGTTCAGAGCGCTGGAACGCGTCGTCGTGGAAACAGCGGATATGGATAGCTCGCCGCTTGCGGCGACGCCTGGTGAAGCCGCGCTTCGACGTACGGCCGCTGCCTCGGGCTGAAGTACGAATCGCAGTGACGCATGTCGCGCATGACGTGCGTAGAACAACGACCAGGCATCGCGCGAATTGCCAGGTAGTCCGGCCTACGCCTTCATTCGCCGAGTCGTGCGGATTGGCCCCGGTCACCGCTTTGTTCGCGCGGCTTGTCGGCACCCGTATTGGGCGGCGTCGAGCCGGCGCAAGCTTCGAGCGCGACGACTGCCCGCTTCGCAAGCTCAACCGTTTCGTCACACGCGGCCACATTTCGGAGCATGCTGCAGCGGCTTCCCCAGCCGAGCTTCGACAACACGGAGCGCAGCTTTGCGAGCGCCCCTGCCGGTGAGCCGTTGTCTGAAATGAGCGAGGCCATGTCGAATGCGCTGCCGCCCGGCGTCGTGATCACTGTCGGACAGCTCGACGCCGCGCCCGCGGTGGAAACGACGAGAGCCAGAGTCAGCCCGACGGTGCCCGTGCGCAATCCGCCGGGAACGTCGAAATACGTATTCATCGATACGATCATACGAAACTCCCGGTCGGTAGCGGTGCGATCCTGGGCAGATCGCACGGTTCAGTGTGGGCGGCGGCTTTTCATTCTGCTCTCACGCGCCGATAGAAAAAAGCACCTCAACGATTTGCATTGAGTTGCACGAGCGCTTTGCGGTACTTTCGCCGCGTATAGGACGAAGCGTAAAGCGCAAGAGTTAGACCGATGCGACCGTCGCGGACATTGCCTTTGCGGATGTACCACTTCAGGAATGCTCCCAAAGGGCTGAACCAGCTTTTGAGCCACAGAACGCGAGCCGGGTCTCTTCTATCCAGCAGGTCGATTGCGGCGAGGTCCGTGTACAGATCGAGCTTGGTCTTCATCTCACTCGCGGTCTCGAACGTACGATGAACGACCGGCGATTCGATTCGCCCACAGTTCTCGTAACCGGTCAGCGTTTCGTGAACGCTATGGTCGGTGAAACGCAGCGTGGCGCGCCGATAGATGCGGATTGGATAGTCCGGCGACGAGATCGGCATCAGCGCGTGAATGACCTTGCCCATGACAACCCAGTCCCGCCTGACGGCATACGCTTCGTGATCGAAACCGCGGGCTTTCAGTGCGAGTACTTCGTCGATTAGCGCGTCGCTCGCAATTTCGTCGCTATCGAAAAACATCACGGTTTCGTGCAGGCAAAGCCTGTTGGCGAACTGCCGTTGCGCGCGAAAGTTGTCGAACGGCCGATGCACGATTCGTGCGCCGTGTTTGGCCGCAATCGACAGCGTCGCGTCGGTGCTGCCGCTGTCCACGACCAGCAGGTCATCCGCGACCCGCTTCGCGGCCGCCAGAACCTTGTCCAGATAACGCTCGCTGTTGTATGTGAGAACGTAGACGGATAGTGGAGTCAAATTGAAACCTGAAGTAATGGGTTGGACCGGCTGGCGTTCTACCATCCGGTGCGAGCGCGTTGGTTGGCGCGCCGAATCAATTTCGTGCCGAACACGGATTCGCCCGCAGTCCTAGAGCGAACTGGAAGCCGAAGACCCCACGCGGGAACCGTCCTGCACGTTGTTCGCACAGCGCGGCCTGGTGACGAAGCGATACACGTGCATCGCGGCGACTGCGCGAGTACGGGTTGCAGCGTTCGACCGGCGGGTGATTTTACATTGTTGCGCGGACGTCCACCGGCGATCGCTTCTAATCGCCTGCCATGTATGGGGCGACCCGTCGTGCGCTTTGCGTTGTTTTTTCGCGACTTGACGAAGGGCCAGTTGCGCCGACACGCACGTGCCACAAGCTTCTGACGCGCTCAGCGCATGCTTTCATACAAAACACCCGATGTTCATGCCCCGCAAACGTGGCTACGATTCATCAGGCGTCAGCGTTCCCAAACGTTCGGCGTGTGTGTTTGTTTGCCGCAGCTTGTCTGCGGCTTTTTTCTGCGCGTCGGTTTTGTCCTCGATGCGGTCTCTGTTGTTCCATCGCTCCGCGATCTGCGATCTGTCGTGACCGTTTCCAGCGGCGCAACGCCGTTGGGTGTCAGCGCCGCGGTTCCAATCCTCCCTCTAAAGAACCGAGCTTGACCGCGCACTTCGACGCGGTTGTGTCCGATCGTCCAACTAACTATTAAGCGCTCGAAACCCGCAGAGCGTGCGCTAGGAAGCTTCACCGATCGTCTCTCTGGTAAACCCGCTTGCACCTTAATTTTGATGCGCCTATATTGCATTACACCATCAACTATTGCGATGCGATAACCCATGAACAATGACGTGCTGTTCTCGAATCACGGCCGCGTCGCGGTCATCACTCTCAATCGTCCTGAGCGTTTGAACGCGTGGACCACGCCGATGCGCGAAATGATCATCGAGGCGTTGGAGCGCTTTAACAACGACCCCGACGTCGCCGCGATCATCATGACGGGGGCGGGCAACCGGGCGTTCTCGGCGGGCCAGGACCTGTCGGAAGCACATGATTTCGACGGCGAACGCGCGGTGGCGTGGGTCAAGGAATGGCAGCGCTACTACACGGCGCTGCGCAGCCTTGCGAAGCCGCTCGTCATGGCGCTGAACGGCACCGCCGCGGGCTCGGCATTCCAGGTGGCGCTGCTCGGCGATATTCGCGTCGCGCATAGAGGCGTGCGCATGGGCCAGCCGGAAATCAATGCGGGCATTGCCAGCACGACCGGCCCCTGGATCATGAACTCGATGCTCGGCATGTCGCGCACCATCGAACTCACGCTGACGGGCCGTCTGATGGACGCGGACGAGTGTCAGCGCATCGGCCTCATCCATCATCTGGTCGACGAAGACAAGGTGTTCGACAAGGCGCTGGAAATCGCCACCGAACTCGCCGCGAAGCCGCCCGTCGCGATGCGTCTGGACAAGCAGCGTTTTCGTGAGATGACAGAGCCGGGGTTCGTCGACTGCATCGAAGCGGGGGAGCGCATTCAGCGCGAAGCGTACGACTCGGGCGAACCGGCTCGCATGATGGAAGAGTTCTTCCGGAAGCGCGGGAAGTAGCCTGCCGCGAGCGGGGCCGAAGGTGGAGCCCGAAGCCGCCAGAATCGAGTCAAAGTCGCACCGTTCCAATCTCAACCCATGTGCGGGAGACCTGAACAATGACGCAAGACTTCAATGCAACGCGCCGTCGCATTCTTCATGGCGCGGGCGCGCTTGCCGTCGCGAGCGCGATGCCGCTCGCCGCGCGAGCCCAATCGAAGCAGATCGTGGTGTCGGACCCGGGTGGCCCCTATACGACCGCATATCGCGAAGCGTTCTACGACCCGTTCGAGAAAGCAACCGGTATCAAGGTCGTGAGCGTCGCGCGTGAATCGCAGCCTGTCGCGCAATTCGCAGCGATGGTTCAGACGAAGAACTATGTGTGGGACGTCACCACGCTCACGTTGTCGGCCGATATTCCGTACCTTGAATCGAAAGGTCTGCTGGAACCTATCGGCCTGAAGGCGAGCGACTATCCGGACATCATGCCCGAAGCGATCACGCCGAACTGGCTCGGCGTCGACGTGTATTCGACGGTGCTCGCGTATCGCGCGGACAAGTTCAAGGACAACGGCCCGAAATCGTGGGCGGACTTCTGGGACGTAAAGAAATTCCCCGGCCGCCGATGCCTGCGGCGCAGTCCGCTCGACACGCTCGAACAGGCGCTGCTCGCCGACGGCGTGCCGCTCGACAAGCTCTATCCGCTCGACGTGGACCGCGCGTTCAGGAGCCTCGACAAGATCAAGCCGCACGTCAACATCTGGTGGACCTCGGGCGCGCAAGCCATGCAGGCGATCCAGAGCGGCGACGTCGACATGATCTCGGCGTGGAACGGCCGCGCGCAAGCCGCGAAGGACGGCGGCGCGCCGGTCACGATCGTATGGAACCAGGGCCTCTATTCGATCGAAGGCTGGGGCATTCCGAAGGGCACGCCGCGCGCGGACGCGGCAAAGCAGTTCGTGCGTTTTTGCGCCGACGCGAAGCGTCAGGCGCTGCTCACACGCACGCTCGCCTACGGTCCGACCAACAAGAAAGCGTTCGAGACGATCGCCAAAGACCGCGCGACGTTGTTGCCCACGGCGCCTGACAACATTCGCGATATGCGGCTGCCGAGCCCTCAATGGTGGGAAGCGAACCGTCAGAAAGTCACCGAGCGGTTCAATTCGTGGATCATTTCGTAAGGACCGCATCATGAGTTCGAAGCTCGAGGCGATCGGCATTGCAAAGCGCTACGGCGATGCGGTCGCGCTGGAACCGACGGACCTCGCCGTGCAAGCCGGCGAGTTCCTGACGCTGCTCGGTCCGTCGGGCTCGGGCAAGACCACGCTGTTGCAGATGATCTCGGGGCTCGTCGCGCCGAGCGCGGGCCGTATCGAGATCGACGGGCGCGACGTCACG
The DNA here is from genome assembly GCF_000685095.1 of Paraburkholderia caledonica NBRC 102488. Classification (GTDB taxonomy): domain Bacteria; phylum Pseudomonadota; class Gammaproteobacteria; order Burkholderiales; family Burkholderiaceae; genus Paraburkholderia; species Paraburkholderia caledonica. The sequence continues at coordinate 148,626 of NZ_BAYE01000001.1, read as the reverse complement.
CATGTCGAGCCCGGCAAGCGCGGCATCGGCATGGTGTTTCAGAGCTACGCGCTTTTTCCGCACATGAGCGTGTGGGACAACGTCGCCTATGGGTTGCGCATGCGACGCAAGTCGCGCGAAGAAGTGCGCAGGGCCGTCGACGACGCACTCGCGATGGTTCGCATGACTGAATATGCCAAGCGCTTTCCCAAGGAGTTGTCGGGCGGGCAACAGCAGCGGATTGCGCTCGCGCGCTGCTTTGCGTACCGGCCTTCGGTGATTCTGCTCGACGAGCCGCTCGGCGCGCTCGACAAGAAACTGCGCGAGCATATGCAGTCGGAGATTCGCCGCTTGCATAAGGAACTCGGCGCAACGTTCGTGTATGTCACGCACGATCAGGACGAAGCCCTTACGCTGTCCGACCGCATCTGCCTGATGAATCAGGCGCGCATCGAGCAGGTGGGCACGCCTGCCGATCTGTACGATCGTCCCGCGACGCGCTTCGCGGCCGGCTTCATCGGTCATTCGAACCTGCTCGAAGGTGCGCTCGACGACACTCGCGGCGCGCGCGGCGAGGCAATTCTGCTCGCGGCGGGCGGTCGCATTCCTCTGCCAATGAACGCAATGAACGCATCCGTTGCATCCGGCGCGGCCGGCACCCGCCATACGCTGCTGGTCCGCCCGGAGGCGCCGCGACTTGTCGAACCCGAACGCGGCTTTGTCGACGGCACGATTGCGGACATCGTGTTCTTCGGCAGCGATACACGTGTGCAACTCGCGATGAACGACGGCAGCGAACTCACCGTGCGCTGCGAGCGCAGCCTCTCGCCGCGCATCGGCGAGAAGGTCGGCCTCGTGTGGGACCCGTATCGCACGACGCTTCTGCAGGCCTGAGAGGATCACGATGACCATCGCTCTTCACGCGCACCGCGAGAACGAAGCCTCGCGACGCGGCCGCTCCGTCTGGCTCGCGCGCTGCATGCGCTTTTTGCCGATCGTGCCGACGCTTGTGTTCCTGCTGGTGTTCTTCATCGTGCCGGTCGGCGAAATCCTGCAAGGCGGACTCGTCAGCGCCGAAGGGCAGGTCGGCTTCGCGCAGTTCGAGCGCATTGCACGCACGCCGGTCTACGCAAAGGTGTTGTGGATCACCTTCGCCATTTCGTTCATGACGGCGGCGCTATCCATTCTGCTCGGCTATCCGGTTGCCTACATGCTGAGCCGTCTGTCTGAGCGAGCACGCGAACGCTGGCTGCTGTGGATCATGCTGCCGTTCTGGACCAGCTATCTGGTAAAGACCTACGCATGGATGTTGCTGCTTTCGAAGACCGGTGTGCTGTCGACCATCGCGTTATCGCTCGGCCTCGTACGCGAGACGAGCGGCACGATTCCATCGCTCACCGGCGTGCTGATCGGCATGGTGCATTCGATGCTGCCGCTCGCCGTGATGACCATGCTGCCGGTCATGCGCGGCATCGACGATCGGCTCACGCAAGCCGCCGAAACGCTCGGCGCCGAACGCAGCACGAGCTTTTTCACGGTGTTTCTGCCGCTGTCCTCGCCGGGTGTCGCGGCGGCCGGCCTGCTCGTGTTTATCTCGAGTCTCGGCTTCTTCATCGTGCCGGCGCTGCTCGGCTCGCCGAAGGAGACGATGATCGCGCAACTCGTGATCTCGTCGGTGCTGGAGCTTTTCGACATGCGCTTTGCCGGCGCGCTGTCGACCGTGTTGCTGATCTGCTCGATCGTGATCTTTTTCGTGTACGACCGCATGGTGGGCCTCACGTCGCTCACCGGCGAAGTCGCGGAACGCCAGCGCGGCTCGCGTGCGCAAGGCTTCAAACTCGCGCTTCTGATCGCGGCGGGGCGCGTGTTCGCTCCATTCATGATGCGCCGCAAGACGCACGCCGAAGAGGGCGCGCGCGCGGTGAGCCCGCTCGGTTTCTATACGTGCGCGATCATGATCGTGCTCGTCGTGCCGGTGCTTTCCGTGATTCCCTATGCGTTCACGAAGAGCGACTACATTTCTTTTCCGCCGAAGCTGTTCAGCGTGCGCTGGTTCGGCACGTTCATGGATTCGCCGGTGTGGCAAAGCGCGATCGTCCGCTCGTTCGAAGTGGGTCTCGGCACCGCGCTGCTGTCGCTGCTGCTCGGCTTCGGCGCCACACTCGCGATGACGCGCATGCCGCGCCGCGCGAGCAAGCCGATCTTCGCGCTGCTGGTCGCACCGCTGATCGTGCCGCGTATCGTGGTGGCAGTCGGCTTGCTCTATCTGTTTGGACGCTTCGGCCTCACAGGCACCAACCTCGGCCTCGTGATCGGCCATACGGTACTCGCCATTCCGTATGTGGTCGTCACGCTCGCTGCCGGCTTCCAGCGCTTCGACTGGCGTCTTGACGACGCCGCGCGCGTGATGGGCGCGTCGCCATTGCGGCGCATCACGTCGATCGTGTTGCCGCTTCTCATGGCAAGTGTAACGGCTGCGTTCCTGTTCGCATTCCTCGTTTCGTTCGACGACCTCACGATTGCGATCTTCGTTTCCGGCGGCATCAACTCGACGCTCCCCAAGCAGATGTGGGACGACATCCAGCTCGCGATTACGCCGACACTTGCAGCCGTGTCGACCACACTCGTCATTCTGATTGCGCTCGTCGTCGCGGTTTCCTCCTGGCTCAAGCGCAAGACGCGCTGAGTCTTCGTATTTCGACCGGTTCACACATGCATCGTTATCCAGAATATTTCGCTCACCGGCACGCCAACGACGAACTCGACTGCGTACCGCTGCTCGCGGCGGGATTGCGCCGCGACCCCGCGCGCACCATCGTGCACTTCGAGGATCGCGCGATTTCGTGCGAAGACGCCGCGCGCCACGTCGTGCAATTGCAGCGCTGGTTTGCCGCGCAAGGTCTAGAGCAGGGCGACCGCGTCGCCGTGATGCTCGGCAACAGTCCCGAGCATATTCATCTGATCTACGCGCTGCATCTGAGCGGTCTCGTGTGGGTGCCCGTTAACACGAAGCTGCGCGCGGCCGGCCTCGAATATCTGCTGCAGCATGCGGAGCCCAAGCTCTTCGTCGTCGACGATGAATTCGACACGGTGACGGCGCAGCTCGACTGCGGCGCGGCGCGGCGCACGCATCTGCCGGCATTCGATGCTCATGACACGAGCACGGAATTCGCGACGCCGGCTATCGGCGTGCACGATCCGCTGTGCATCATCTATACGTCGGGGACGACCGGCGCGCCGAAGGGTGTCGTCTTCACGCACAGGATGATGCGTATCGCGAGCGAGGCGGCACTTCGCGTGGCGGACGTGCGCGACAGCGACAGGCTCTTTCTCTGGGAGCCGTTGTGCCACATCGGCGGCGCGCAGATGCTGTTGCTGCCGTTTCTTGCCAACGTGACGCTGCACGCCGTGCCGCGCTTCTCCGCATCGCAGTTCTGGCCGCAGATCGAGCACGCGGGCGCAACGCAACTTCATTATCTCGGCGGCGTGCTCGATATCCTGATGCAGTTGCCCGAGAGGGAACAACCCGCAAAGCACACGTTGCGCGTCGCGTGGGGCGCGGGCGTGAGCGCATCATCGTGGGAGGGAATTCAAACGCGGTTGAAGGTGTCGTTGCGCGAGTGCTACGGCATGACCGAATGTTCGAGCTTCGCCACGGCGAACGTGACGGGCAAGGCCGGTTCGATCGGCCGTGCGTTGCCCTGGATCGACATCGCATTGCTCGATGAAAATGGCCGTCCGGTGAAAGAGGGCGAGGCTGGCGAGATCGTGCTGACAAGCAAGGTAGAGGGCACTTTTTTGCCGGCGTATCTGAAGAATCCCGACGCAACCAAAGCCGCTTTGCGCAATGGCCGGCTTCATACCGGCGACCGCGCGCGCCGCGATGCCGACGGCGATCTGTTCTTTATCGGCCGGCAGACGGACAGCATGCGCGTGCGCGGCGAGAACGTGTCCGCTTGGGAAATCGAACGCATTTTTGCGGCGCATCCGGCGATCCGCGCGAGCGCGGCAATCGGTGTCGCGTCGGCGATCGGCGAGCAGGACATCTTGCTCGACGTGCAGTTCAAGGACGAACCGGTGGAGTGGACAGCATTGCACGCGTGGGCGTGCGAGCGTCTCGCGAGTTTCCAGTTGCCGCGCTATTACCGCGCGGTGGCAGGCTTCGAGATGACGGCGAGCGAGCGCGTGAAGAAACACCTGCTGTCCCGCGACACTGGGAACGCGTGGGACCGGCTCGCCACCGCAAAGCAGTAGCTATCGTATATAGATAGCGTTTTAGGGCTATGCGATAATTCTCCGTTCAAACCGGATACGAACTGACCTGATGAGCGACGAGCCCAAAGCCCCGCGCAAGCGCAAGACTTCTGCGGCAAAGCCGCCGCCCGAAGCCGTCGACCCGACCGCGTCTTCGCTTTACGTGCAGTCAGTAGAAAAGGCGATGAAGGTGCTCACCGCGTTCGACGGCAGCAAGCGTCAGTTGTCGCTCTCGGAAATCTCGTCGTTCACGGGTTTCGACATGAGCGCGACGCAGCGCTTCACTTATACGCTTGCCGCGCTTGGGTATCTCTTCAAGGACCCGGACAGTCGCAAGTACGAATTGTCGCCGCGGCTTCTGGACTTCACGTATCACTATCTCACGTCAAACGATCTCGTGAGCCGTGCGACGCCTTATTTGCAGCAGCTCGGCTCCGAAACGGAAGAGGCAACCAACCTCACCGTGCTCGATGATACGGACATTGTGTTCGTGCTGCGGATCGTGAGCCGCAACGTGTTCAACGCACACGTCATCACGGGCTCGCGTCTGCCCGCATATTGCACCGCGCCCGGCCTCGCCATTCTGGCGACGCTCGCCGACGGCGAGATCGACGACATTCTGTCGCGCACGAATCTCGTGGCGTACACGGCATCCACCGTCTACCAGCCGCGCAAGATCAGGGAGCGGATCGCGCAGATCCGCAAGCAGGGCTACGCGCATACCGAAGACGAATACTTCGTGAGCGATATTTCGACGGCGGCGGCGATCACGAACGCACACGGGCGCGGCATCGGCGCGGTCAATATTGCGGTGGCCCGCTCGCGCTGGCAGGCGGATCGCGACGAAAAGCGCTTCGCCGATCTTGTCATTTCAACGGCCTCTGCAATTTCCACACGGCGGCGCGTCGAATAGCGGCGCTGCTCTTACTTCCCCCGGTTGTGCCGAGCGTTGCGCGCCGTAATCCGGTTCGCGGCACGCGCCATGCTGGATTCCTTGAAAGCGGCAAGCGCCGTGAAATCGGGAGACAGTCATGAATAGGGTGAAAGTGGCAGGTGTCGCGTTGGTGCTGTGCGGGAGCAGCACGGTCTATGCGCAACAAAGCGGTAATGCGCCGGCGAACAGCGGCACGCAAAGCGGCACGCAGGCGCAGCCCGGACAGGCCGGCCGCACCGTCGACGAGCCCGCGGCGATGGGCGCGCCCGGCAACAAACCGGGAACGCTGATGGATAAGCGCGCAAACGCGCTGTCGCCGCAGGGAGCGTCCGGGCCGGGTCGAACGGGTGAAGTCAAGCAGTAAAGGCTACGAGGACGCTTGCGCGCCTGTCCATGAAAAGGCGCGCTGCGATCGCGGTCAGCGTTGTGCCATAGCGGCACACGCGGTCGCCGATGCGTCCGATCCTGAAGAACCTTGGCGCATGCAGCGCCGCGAGAGGTAGAGCGCTGCGTCAGCGGCAAGGGATGTCTACTCTCGGCGGCCTCTTTGCGATTGCCACGCGCGCCGTGATTCAGGTAGATCGCGGTGCAAGCGCCCTGGTGGCTGAAAGTGCGCACGGGGACGTATCGGAAGGATAGCGGAGCGCTTGATTGCCTATAATCGGCTCCGGTGGAGCGGCGGAGCCGATGCGTCATCCGGGGGGGGCGGCTCGCGAGCCGTGTTTTTCTTCCGGCGTGTCGATTTTGATGGTCTTCTTTCGTCGTCCCCATAGCGGCATGCGGCCTCGCCGCCCATCTGGCCGATACTGACAGGAGACGCTCAATGACGATTCAGAAGATCACCCCCTTTCTCTGGTACTCCACCGAAGCCGAGGAGGCTGCGGCCTTCTATACAAGCATCTTTCCGGACTCGCGCATAGTCCGCGTCACACCGGTGCCGAGCGCCGGCTCGACCAGGGTCGTCGAGTTCGTTCTGTTCGGACAGCCGTTCATCGCCATGAGTTCCCCCGGCAACGAACCGTTCAACCATGCCGTTTCGCTCCTCGTGAATTGTGCCGATCAGGCGGAAGTCGACCGCTACTGGGACGCGCTTCTCGATGGCGGTGGCGCGCCCGACGCGTGCGGCTGGCTGAAAGACCGCTTCGGCGTGTCGTGGCAGATTGCGCCGGCGGAGGTCATCGCCATGATGGCCGATCCCGATCCGGAAAAAGCGCGTCGCACCGCGGAGGCCATGATGAAGATGGTGAAGTTCGACGTCGCCGCGTTAAAGGCGGCGTATGCAGGCACCGCGGGCTAGCACGCGGCACCGCGTCGCGCGCGAATCGGGCGTGATTCGCGCGGACCGAGTCGGGGCTCGCGACGTGCGGGCCCGGCCACGGTCCTGGCGGGCGCGTGTAGCCGGCGGACGCAGTTCAAGTGGCGGCGTGTCGAACGATGGCGCGACCGTCGGCTTCAATGCGAAGAGACAAATTCCGAACCGGCATGCGCGGGCGGAATGGCGAAACTCGCCCGCATGCGCCGCGCTTCCGCGGCAGGCGTGAGCCCGAAAAGCCGCTTGAACTCGCGATTGAACTGCGACGTGCTCGCATAACCGACCGCATTGCTTGCCGCCTCGGCCGTCATGTCCTGTCGCAACATCAGCAAGCGGGCCTGGTGCAGGCGCGTCGACTTCACGTACTGCATCGGCGATGTACGCGTGATCGCCTTGAAATGCGTATGAAACGTGGGAACGCTCATGCCGGCTTCGCTCGCGAGTTCGGCGAGGTCGAGTGCGCCGGCGTAGTCGGAATGAATGCGGCGCAGCGCTTTGCCAATCTTGCCGAACTGCCCGTTCATGCCCAGCGCGGCGCGCATCACGTTGCCCTGCGCACCTGTGAGGACCCGAAAGTACAGCTCGCGCAATAGCCCCGGACCAAGAACCGCTGCATCGAGCGGGCGGTTCATCGCTTCCAGGATGCGCAGCACGGAGTCTCGCAGCGCCTCGTCCATTGGGCTCGACATCATGCTCTGCGGCGCTTGCGCGTGGTCGGGCATTTCATGACGCTCGATCTGGGCCATCAGGTCCGCGGCCAGCTTGAAGTCGAGGTGCATGTAGATAGCGAGGAGCGGGCGCTCCGGCGTCGCGTCAGTCTCCATTGTGAAGGGCACAGGCACCGACACCGCGAGATAGTGCTGCTCGTCGTACACGTAAAGCTGATCGCCGAAATAGCCGCGCTTGCGTCCCTGGCAGACGATCACGATGCCGGGGTCGTACAGCACGGGCGTGGATGACAACGGCCAGTCGGAGCGCAAGATGCGAACGCCAGGCAGTGCCGTGAGGTTGTAGCCTTCCTGGGGCGCCAGTGCGCGCAGTAGCGCGGCCATCTTTTGCTGTTCCTGGCGGACAGGCCGGCGAGCAGGTCGACTAGCAGCGCGCGTCTCCAGGGGCGTTTTTTGGGTCGTCATAAGAATAGGCAAGAAAAATCGATGATTCGGCCTCAAATCGGCGAGTTGAAGAGAATAGTATGCACTTTCTGTTCAACTTGAGAAGGAGGCATCATGGCATCGACCAAGACTTTGCTTATCACCGGCGTGAGCAGCGGCTTCGGCCGCGCGCTCGCTCAGGAAGCGCTTGCGGCGGGTCATCGTGTGATTGGCACTGTGCGCAGCGAAGCGTCGAAAAGAGAGTTCGAGGCGCTTGCGCCTGACAGCGCATGGGGCCGCGTGCTGGACGTGACCGACTTCGACGCCATCGACGGTGTGGTGGCTGAAGTGGAGGCCAATGTCGGCCCAGTGGATGTCCTCGTGAACAATGCCGGTTACGGCCACGAAGGCGTCCTCGAAGAGTCGCCGCTCGGCGAAATGCGGCGACAGTTCGACGTGAACGTGTTCGGCGCAGTGGCAATGATCAAAGCAGTACTGCCGTACATGCGCAAACGCCGCCGCGGCCACATTCTCAACATCACGTCGATGGGCGGCTACATCACGATGCCGGGCATCGCCTATTACTGCGGCAGCAAATTTGCGCTCGAAGGCATTTCGGAAGCGCTCGGCAAGGAAGTGGAGCCGTTCGGCATCGCGGTGACTGCCGTGGCGCCGGGTTCTTTTCGCACCGACTGGGCAGGCCGCTCGATGGCGCGCACGCCGCGCTCCATCGCGGACTACGACGCCTTGTTCGATCCCGTGCGCAAGGCTCGCGAAGAGAAGAGCGGCAAGCAGACCGGCGACCCGGTCAAGGCGGCGCGCGCCATGCTGGCCGCGATCGCTGCCGAGCGGCCGCCCGCGCACTTGCTGCTCGGCAGCGATGCGCTCGGCGTCGTGCGCGCGAAACTGTCGGCATTGTCCGATGAAATCGCAGCGTGGGAATCCGTCACGCTGTCTACCGACGTCTGAACGTACCGCTGGATGAGGAGTGTGATCGCATCGTGCCTAACCAAAGGTTCAAAGGCGGTCCCTCCTGATTGCGCTTTGTGGCAGCACCGTCACAAGCACGGCGACACCCGGCAGACGCCCGGCGTTGCACCTCGCTACGATGCGCTGCACGCAGACGGTGCTGCGTCGCACCATTGTTGCGCTTTCATGCCTCGCAATGCGTCTGCTCCGGTCGAGCGGTCCGGCGCGGCGACATGTGCGGTGGCTTAGCGGGCGGGCTTTGCGCGCCGTCACTGTGTTGCTGCTCTCCGATGGCATGGGCTTTGCATTACGAAGGCGGCGGATCAATGACGATCCGGCCCGCACGCAGCAAGAAGTCGTTTCGTAGATTACTGGTTCGGACAACGGCGTCCCACGAATACAGTCGCTCTGGCGATTGCATCCGCGGGACGTTTTTTATTTGTTGTCCGGATCGTGTCGGGAACCGTGTCGCGACCGAATGAAACCGTATGAACCGCCTGACAACTACCTACATGAGTGAGGAACCCAGCATGAGCAACGAACAGACTTCGGCTTCCTGGATGCCCGTATGCGCGCTCGATGACATCGTTCCGAATACGGGCGTCTGCGCGCTCGTCAACGGCGAGCAGGTAGCGGTATTTCACGTCGCGGACGGCGAGGGCGGCGTGTTCGCAATCGACAATTTCGATCCGGGCTCGCGCGCGGCGGTACTTTCGCGCGGGCTGATCGGGAGCCTCGGCGAGCGCATCGTGGTCGCTTCGCCGATCTACAAGCATCACTTCGATTTGCGCACCGGCGAGTGCCTCGAAGCACCCGAGAATTCGGTGAGTGCGTATCCCGTGCGCGTCGAGAGCGGCAAGGTGTGGGTCGCGGCATGAAAGCGGAAATCGATGCGCGCTTGCCGCGAGGCATACCGTTGGCAACGCCTTCGCGCCCGCGCCTCGTCGTGATCGGCAACGGCATGGCCGGCATGCGCACGGTCGAGGAACTGCTCAAGCTCGCGCCGGATCTCTACGACATCGCCGTGTTCGGCGCGGAGCCATACGGCAACTACAACCGCATCATGCTTTCGCCGGTGCTGGCGGGCGAGAAGAGCGTCGACGACATCATCCTCAACTCGCGTAGCTGGTATGAAGAGAACGGGATTCGTCTGCATGCCGGCGATCCGGTGGTCGCGATCGACCGCACGCGACGCATCGTGCGCTCCAAAAATGGCGTCGAAGCGGGCTATGACCGGCTGCTGATCGCAACGGGATCGAAGCCCTTTCTGATTCCGGTGCCCGGTCACGATCTGCCGGGTGTGATCGCGTTCCGCGATATTCAGGATGTCGAAACGATGCTCGACGCGGCACGCAGTCATCGTCACGCGGTCGTGATCGGCGGAGGTTTGCTCGGTCTCGAAGCCGCGAACGGGCTGATGCGCCAGGGCATGTCGGTAACGGTGGTGCACGTCACGGACAGCCTGATGGAGCGCCAGCTCGACCGAAGCGCGTCGGCGTTGCTGCAGCAGACGCTGGAGCGCAAGGGTTTGCGTTTCCTGCTGAAGGCGAATACTGCGGAAATCGTCGGACCGGATCGCGTCACCGCGGTGCGTTTTGACGACGGCACGGAGGTCCCCGCGGATCTCGTGGTGATGACGGCCGGTGTGCGGCCGAACATCGACCTCGCGAAACAGGCGGGGCTGCATTGCGAGCGCGCGATCGTCGTCGACGACACGTTGCAGACCTACGATCCGCGCATCTATGCGGTCGGCGAATGTGTGCAGCATCGCACCGCGACCTTCGGCCTCGTCGCGCCGATCTGGGACCAGGCGCTCGTGTGCGGCGCACATCTCGCCGGAGCGGGTCATCGCCGTTATGTGCAACGTGCGACGGCGACGAAGTTGAAAGTTACCGGCGTCGAATTGTATTCGGCCGGCGATTTCATTGGCGGTCCGGACAGCGAAGACCTCGTGCTGCGCGATCCGCGCCGCGGCGTCTATAAGCGTCTGGTGATCGAAGGTAACCGCGTGATCGGCGCGGTGCTATACGGCGACGTAAAGGAAGGCGCGTGGTATTTCGACCTGATCCAGAGCCGCACCGACATTTCTTCGCTGCGCAGCCATTTGCTGTTCGGCAAAACGCTCTGCGAAACGCAAGCTGCCTGACCTGGAAGACACCGTGAGTTTCCCCATCGCTATTTCGAGCGCGGCTGACGAAGGCCGCGACACTGTCAGGACCACCTGCCCGTATTGCGGCGTCGGTTGCGGCGTGCGCGTGAGCGCACGGCCGGACGGCGGACATGACATGGCAGGCGACGAACTGCATCCCGCGAACTTCGGACGCTTGTGCGTGAAAGGCTCGGCGCTCGGCGAAACGATCGGACTCGACGGACGGCTGCTTCATCCCAAGATGCGCGAGCCCGGGAGCGACGTCTTGCGCGACGTGTCGTGGGACGATGCACTCGATGCGGTGGCCGGCGGCTTTCGCAAGGTCGTCGAAGAGCACGGGCCGGATGCTGTAGCGCTTTACGTCTCGGGGCAGTTGCTGACCGAGGACTACTACGTCGCGAACAAGCTGATGAAGGGCTACGTCGGCGGCGCGAACATCGATACCAATTCGCGGCTGTGCATGTCGTCATCGGTTGCCGGACACAAGCGGGCTTTCGGCGAAGACATCGTGCCGGTCTGCTACGAAGATCTCGAACTGGCCGATCTCGTCGTATTGGTGGGTTCGAACACGGCGTGGTGTCATCCGATCCTGTTCCAGCGGATCGTCAGGATCAAGGAAGCGCGGCCCGACATGAAGATCGTCGTGATCGATCCGCGCTATACCGCGACCTGCGAGATGGCCGATCTGCATCTGCCGCTGGGCGCGGGCACCGACGTGCGGCTCTTCAACGGCTTGCTTGGCTTTCTCGCGGAACACGGTGCGATAGATGCCAAGTTCGTCGATGCGCATACGAGCGGTTTTGCCGACGCGTTAGCCGCCGCTTCAGCCAGTGATGTGAACGGTGATTCGAACGGCGCGGCAACCCGCTTCGACCTCGCCCAATGCGCGAAGGCATGCAAGCTCGATCCTCACGATCTGCTCGAGTTCTACCGCCTGTTCGCGCGGACCGAGCGCGTGGTGACCGTGTATTCGCAAGGCGTGAACCAGTCGAGCGCCGGCACTGACAAGGTTAATAGCATCATCAATTGCCATTTGCTGACGGGGCGCATCGGCAAGCCCGGAATGGGTCCGTTCTCGTTCACCGGACAGCCAAATGCAATGGGCGGGCGCGAGGTGGGCGGTCTCGCAAACACGCTCGCCGCGCATCTGGAACTCGACAACGCGAAGCATCGCGAAATCGTTCAGCAGTTCTGGGGCGCACCTGCGATCGCATCGCGGCCAGGACTCAAAGCGGTCGAACTGTTCGAGGCGATCGAGCAAGGCCGAATCAAGGCGGTCTGGATCATGGGCACCAACCCCGTTGTGAGCCTGCCTGACAGCGACCAGGCAAAACGCGCGCTCGCCCGCTGCGAGCTCGTGGTCTGCTCCGACATTGTGGAGCGCACGGACACCAATGCATTTGCTCATGTTCTGCTGCCCGCGCTCGGCTGGGGAGAGAAGGACGGCACGGTCACCAATTCCGAGCGCAGGATTTCGCGGCAGCGCGCATTTCTACCCGCGCCGGGAGAAGCACGCGCGGACTGGAAGATTATCTGCGATGTGGCGCGGCGCATGGGCTATGCAGGCTTTGAGTTCGCGAGCCAGCAGGAGATTTTCGATGAGCATGCGCGGCTGAGTGCATGGCGTAACGGGAACAGCGCGGGCCGTGATGACGCAGGCGTCGAGGACGCAAGCGTTGAAGGCGGCGGCGTGCATCGCGCCTTCAATCTCGCGGGGCTAGTGGGTCTCGGCAGCGAGGGCTATGCCGGGTTGCAACCCGTGCAGTGGCCCGTTCGCGCGGACAACGACCCGGCCGCGACGGGCACCGTGCGTCTGTTCGACGATGGCCGCTTCAGCCACGCGGACGGCAAGGCGCGCTTCATTGCTACGCCGCCGCGCGCGCCGGCTAACGAGCCCGACGACGACTATCCGCTGACGCTGAACACGGGCCGCGTGCGCGACCAGTGGCACACCATGACTCGCACGGGCAAGTCGGAGAAACTCGCGGGTCATGTCACGGAGGCATTCGTCGACATGCATCCGCAGGACGCGCTGTTGTGCGGCGTGCGCGAAGGCGACCTTGCACGCGTATTGAGCCGCTGGGGGGCGATGGTCGCGCGCGTGCAATATGGCGGCGGCATGGCGCGCGGCAGCGTGTTCGTGCCGATTCACTGGAACGATCAGGTGGCTTCCGACGCGCGTGTGGGCGCCGTGGTCAATCCATCGGTCGATCCGTTATCCGGCGAGCCCGAGTTCAAACACACGCCGGTGCGGGTCGACAAGTTTCACGTCGCGTGGCACGGCTTCTCGCTGAGCCGGCGCGCTCCGGCACTCGCCGGCGTCACGTACTGGACCCGCATTCACGGCGCACAGTTCGTGCGCTATGAACTCGCGGGCCGCAACCCGCTCTCGGAGCAGGGCGATCGCGGCGCCTGGGCGCGGGCGCTGTTCGAAGTCGACGATGAAGATGCCGACTGGCTGGAATACGAGGACCGCACCGCCGGTGTCTATCGCGCGGTTCATGTGGTTGACGACCGCATCGAGAACTGTGTTTTCCTGTCGGCGCGTCCCGACTTGCCGGCGCGCGAATGGCTCGCGAGCCTGTTTGCGAAGGACAAGCTAGACGAAGCCGACCGGATTGCCGTGCTAGCGGGTCAACCAATAGGCAAGGGCGCCGATACCGGGCCGACGGTCTGCTCGTGCTTCGGCGTAGGGCGCAACACGATCTGTACCGCGATTCGCGAGCAGGGCTTGAAGACCGCCGCGCAGATCACTGCGTGCGTGAAGGCCGGCGGCAACTGCGGGTCGTGTGTGCCGGAGTTGAAGAAGCTGCTGGTCGATACGGAACTGGCGCGCTTGAGTGCGGCTTGAAACGCCGTTGCGCGTGACGCGTGACCGGCCACACCGCGTCACGGTGAGCTTGCCGCGAGTGCAAATGCCTGATGAGGACTCTGTGCTGTGATGCTGAAAAAACTTCAAGCGATGTTTCGTGCAATCGAGCTGAACGGCGGATTCAACGACGACCATAACGCTGGCGTCGTTGTGTCTCCCGGTCCCAACGGCGAAATTGCCGATGGTGGCGCTGCTCAGCGGCATGCGGCGAATCCGCGGCCGGCGCGCTTGCGTGGCCCATGGCGCGCCGGGCGTTCGCGGCGGCGCAGGACGGTGCAGGCGACAACGCGTGCCGCTGCTGTCTTCAGGTGATCACGCCCAACTGCCAGGGCACGAACTCGCTTTGTCCGTAGCCGTTCACTTCGCTTTTCGAAGGCACACCCGACGCGCATTCGAGCATACGCGTGAAAATAGCTTCCCCGAGTTCTTCGATCGAAGCCGACCCGTCTATCACGCCGCCGCAGTTAATGTCCATGTCGTCTTCCTGCCGTTCCCACAGCGCGGTATTTGTCGCCAGTTTCAACGAAGGCGAGGGCGCGCAACCGTAGGCCGAACCGCGCCCTGTCGTGAAGCAGATCAGGTTTGCACCCGCCGCGACCTGGCCCGTCGCGGACACCGGATCGTAGCCGGGCGAATCCATGAAGACGAATCCCTTCGCGTCGATACGCTCGGCGTACTGGTACACGTCGACGAGATTTGTCGTTCCGCCCTTGGCGACTGCGCCGAGCGACTTCTCAAGTATCGTCGTCAGGCCGCCGACCTTGTTTCCCGCGGAGGGATTGTTGTCGAGCGCCGCGCCGTTTCGCGCGCAATACTCTTCCCACCACGCAATGCGTGCCAGCAGCTTTTCGCCGACCGCGCGACTGACGGCGCGCCGCGTGAGCAGATGTTCCGCGCCGTACACTTCCGGCGTCTCCGAGAGAATCGCCGTGCCGCCGTGCTGCACCAGACGATCGACCGCTGCACCCAGCGCGGGATTGGCCGAAATACCGGAATATCCGTCGGACCCGCCGCATTGCAGACCGACGATCAAATGCGATGCCGGCAACGGCTCGCGCTTCACACGGTTAGCATCGGCGAGCATCTCGTTGACCATCGCGATGCCGCGCTCGATCGTCTTCTTCGATCCGCCGGAATCCTGAATCGTAAAGCTGCGCAACTGTTCCGTGTCCTTCAATCCCGCAGACTCGAGCACGCCTGCAATCTGGTTCGTCTCGCAGCCAAGCCCGACGAACAGCACCGAGTGGAAGTTCGGATGAACCGCATATCCGGCAAGCGTGCGGCGCAGCACCGCAAGCCCTTCGCCGAGTGTATCGATGCCGCAGCCTAGTCCGTGCGTCAATGCGACGACGCCGTCGACATTCGGATAGTCGGCGAGCGCATGCGGATTCACGTCGCGCCGGAAATGATCGGCGATGGCACGCGCGACGGTGGCCGAACAGTTCACACTCGTCAACACGCCGATGTAGTTGCGTGTTGCAACTCGGCCATCGGCGCGACGAATTCCCTTGAAGCTCGCGGGCTCTGCGGCGTATTGCGTTGCATGCACCGCCACGCCGAACTCGTGAGCGCGCGAAAACTCGGCCATGCCGAGATTCTGAACGTGGACGTGCTGGCCGCGCTGGATCGGCTGCGTTGCTACTCCGACGATCTGGTTGTAGCGCTTGACCGGCTCGCCTGCAGCGATAGCGCGTGTCGCGATCTTGTGACCCGGCGGAATCAGTCCGGCAATGACGAGATCTTCCGACGCGATGCGCGCGCCCGACATCAACTGCCGGGTTGCGATGACGACGTCGTCGTTTGCATGCAGGCGAATCACTGCAGGATCGGATTGCGTTAATTGAGTGGACATGGTGTTCATACCGTTGAATGAGCGTGGCTGCGTTCGGCGTCGTATGCATCGCCCTCGACGGGCAACGGCTCGATTTTTTTCACAATGACGAGGTAGCTGAACGCGCCAAGTACGCAGAAGCCTCCCGCCACGCACAGTGGAATCGTGAACGAGCCGTGCGTCAACGAAACCATCAGGCCGGTGAACGTGGTGATCACAATGCCGGCGCAATTGGACGCGAAATTCTGGATGCCGCCGATAGAGGCGACGTGGTCGGGCGTAGGAGCGACGTCGGCGGGCAGCGACCAGATGCTCGCAGCGGCAAAAGCGAGGCTTCCATAAGCAATGCCGAAGAAGGCGAGCATCAGGTAGATGTTCGTCGTGAATGCGCATAGCGTGATGACCGACGACAGCAGCATGCCTGTGACCATGCAGGTCTTGCGGGCCTTGGTGAGGCTCCAGCCGCGGCGATACAGCGCGTCGGATACGAAGCCGCCGAGCCAGCCGCTAGGAATCGCCATCAACGCCGGAATCATGCCGAGCGTGCCGAGCGATTTCAGCGAAAAACCGCGCGTCTGGACGAGATAGCTGGGAAACCAGGTAATGAAGAAATAGATGACGAAGTTCAGGCAGAAGAAGCCGAGCATCATGCCCCACAGCGTGCGATGCCTGAAGAGCGAGAGCCACGGAACTTTCCGCCCGGGGACTGCGGTTTGCGGGGCGGCTCCATCGGGCTCGCCGGTCAGATCGCCGCGCGAAGGATTCCGGTAGACCAGAAACCATCCGAGAACCCACACGAAGCCGACTACGCCCGTGATGACGAACGACGCCTCCCAGCCGAGCCCACTGATGATGAGCGCCACCACCGGAATGGACAGTGCGGACCCGACCCGCGATCCGCTGTCGAAGATGCTTGTGGCAAGCGCGCGTTGTGCGGGCTTGAACCATTGACTCACGAGCTTCGCGCACGAAGGATAGGCGCCGGCTTCGCCGATGCCTAGCAGCAGACGGCAACCGAACATGGCGCCGACGCTGGTCGCTGCCGCGGTCAGCGCCGTGAACAGTGACCACCAGCCCACCGCGAGCGGCAACGCGATGCGCGCACCAATGCGATCGACGAACCAGCCGAACGGCATCTGCATCAACGCGTAAGTCCAGAAGAAGCCGCTCAGGATAAGACCCATTTGAGCGGGACCGATATCCAGAGCTTTCTGGATGGCGGGCGCCGCCACGGCCATGTTCGCGCGGTCGATGTAGTTGATCGCGATCGCAAGAAAGCACAGCAGTATCACTATCCAACGCATGTTGCGCATATTTGTCTCCTTTACTTCTTCATGACGGCCTCTTGCGTGGAGCCGGGCCGCCTGTTTTGATCAAGACCAGTAACGAACGATTATGAACGACTACGCACCGGCTAGTGCGGCCCTGAGATGCTTTTGCTCGACCCGCACGCCGAGTTCGCTGGCGAGTTCGACAACAGGTTTGAGCCTGCGCTGTTTCTTTTCCTGGTGGTTGTTGGCGATATCGGCAAGCCGGTGCGCCAGAAACGGGTTGCTGAAGCGGTCTCGCACATCGTCGAGATACCTCGTCGCAATCTCACCTTGGCCGAGTGCTTCGAACACGGGAAGTACCTCTTCGTTCCATGTCGATTCGAGCGTTGCGCGCCACGATTCGTTTCGCATGCCGTCGAGGACGGTGGTGGCCGGATCGCCTTGCGAGTCGAGCCAGCATTGCGCCAGCATCGTATGACCGAGGTTCAGCAGGAAAAGCTTCAGGCGCTCGTAGTGCGCCAGATCGTCGGTCACCACGATGCTTTCGTGACGGCAGGGCAAGACCATGCCTTCCTGCTGTTCGATCGCCCAGAGAGCGTACGGCTCGGCCACGGCGCCGACGGGCTCGATGGCTTCGGAGACGATCCGGTCGACGAGCGAATTGACCCAGATGCAATCGTTCGTCAGATAGCGCAGAAAGTCGGCGTCCATCTGCCAGCCGCGCGCGACCGAAAGCACCAGATCTCGCAACACGTCGCCATTTCGCGAAACCAGTTCGCACGGTAGCAGCGTGATTGCCTTGGCACCCGCGCGATAGCGTTCATGCAACAGAACGGCCAGCTTTGCCGCGAAGCCGCGTGGCGCTGTGCGGCCGTCAAGCACCGAAGCGGTGTCTTCAGCAAAGAGCGCATAGCCGTTGTCCGCGGTATTCGAAACGATCACTTTCACTTCGTCGCGAATGCATTCGAGCAACATCGGCCAGTCGTCGTCGGCATGCAGCGCTTGAGCAACGCTGTCGCACTCGATAGTCAGATCGACAGTTTCCTTGCGATGCAAGCCGCGAATGCGGACAGGGTAGCTCGCGTTTGCGCGGATCGCGTCGATGCGCGCGCGACTTTGCGTGCTCGCAGTGGTCTGCACCATCGCGATCTTTCCGAGCGCGTCATCCGGATTGCGACGCGCAGCTTCGCAGACGAACAGATCGACGTGCGCCTGCAAGAATCGGCTGGTCCCGAACTGAAGGATTGGACAGGGCGTGTTTGTCATGCTCGGTTTCCGTTCGTTAGCATTCGACGATGGCTTTCACGACGCCTGCTGACGGATCGAGCAGCTTCGAGAAATCGGCGGGAAGAGACGACAACTGCAAGCGATGCGTGTTCAAAGCCGCGTCGGGGATTTTGCCGGCACGCATCGCATCGAGAACCGTGTCGAAGTCTTCGAGCGTCGCGTTGCGGCTTCCTAACAAGGTTGCTTCGCGCTTATGGAACTCCGGATCCGAAAACGATATGACGTCCTTCACGACGGAGATCAGCACATATCTTCCGCCGTGTGCGATGAATTCGAAGCCACGGCGCATGGCGTCCGGATTGCCGGTTGCATCGAACACCACATCGAAGAACTCGCCGTCCGTCAACTCGCTCAGCGCTTCAATGTCGCCGTTACCGACGGTGACCGACGCTGCCACGCCTAGCTTCGCGGAACAGAACTTCAAGCGATCGGCTCTCGAGTCGAGCGCGGTAACCGTTGCGCCCCGAAGGCCCGCGAAGATCATCGCAGCCATGCCGATGGGTCCCGCGCCGACGACCAGCACGCGCTGGCCGGCGCTGACGTCCGCGCGTCGGACAGCGTGCGCGCCAATGGCGAGGAATTCGACCATCGCGGCCTGATCGAGCGTAACGCCTTCCGCTTTGCGAACGAATTGAGCGGGTACGCTCAGATATTCGGTCATTGCGCCGTCACGATGCACGCCGAGTACTTTGATGTTCACGCAACAATTGGTCTTGCCGTTGCGGCAGGCAATACATGTGCCGCAGGACAGATAAGGCATGACGTAGACCGCATCGCCGGCAACGAGGCCGGACTTCGCGTCGGCTGCCTCGACAGTGGCCGACAGTTCGTGGCCCATCACGCGTGGGTACTCGAGGTACGGTTGATTGCCCGTGAATATATGCATGTCGGTTCCGCACACACCGACGCGCCTGACCCTCAGCAATACTTCGCCCGGCCCGCGTTCGGGAATCGAGCGCGTTTCGGATCGAAGAGTGCCGGGCTTCTCGCAGACAACTGTAAGCATGACTAAATGACCTATGTGGGCTTTTTTATCGAAAAGTTGGAGCAGGACGGGAACATCGTGTGCGAGGGCGCGGATGGCTGCCCTGACAGCGGCGCCGTTGCCGCGTGATGTCATCGAAACCAGGGCCGAAGCTTAACTAGCCTTGCATTCGCTGAACGTAGAATAACTTTCCCTGTCAGAATTGGTCAAGCCACTTTGGCGATTTGCGGGTAAATACGGAGTATGACGGGTCGCTTATACGCATATTCTCAAGATTGCCCGCGCTTTTCCCGCGTTTTCCCCGTACTTGGTCAGGCCAGTTAGATATGTCAGGGATTCGGACCATGGAACTCAAATCGGTACAGCCGCGTCGGCTCTATCACCTGATCGGGGATCAGATCCGGGCCTATATCGCGACGAACCATCTGTCGACCGGCGACCGGCTTCCGCCCGAGCGTGACCTTGCGCTGCAGCTGAATGTCTCGCGACCCTCGGTGCGCGAGGCGTTGATTGCGCTCGAAATACAAGGCGTCGTCGAGATCCGGATGGGCGCGGGAGTCTTCGTTCGCTCCATCGCACCGGTCCCGGACGCACTTCGCGACAAAATAGGCGATAGCCCGAGCGACATCATGCAGGCGCGCGCAGCAATCGAAGGTTGTGTTGCGTCGTTGGCATGCGCGCGTCTCACCGACCAGGGACTCGCACGTCTGCAGGCACTCGTCGCGGATATGCGTCGCGCCATTGCGCAAGGCGCCTCGCCGGTGGAAGCAGACCGGCAGTTTCACATCTGTATTGCCGAGATCGCGCAGAACGCGGTGTTGACGCGGCTGGTCGGCGAACTGTTCGACGAGCGACACGCGCCCATTGCCCAAAAGCTGCGAATGCAAACAGAGAATGCTTCGACGTGGAGCGCCGCGCTTGTCGAGCACGAAAGAATCGTCGGGGCGCTATGCGCACGCGATCCACTTGAGGCACAAGCCGCCATGCGCTCGCATTTAAGAGCCTCCGAGGCGCGCTGGGTCGGGTCGCTCATTTCAGGCAGATAAAGGTTGTCATGCGGTAAGTGTCCCGCAAGTGACCGTTGTGTACGTCTTTTAAGAAAATTCGCGTCCCGCGGATTAATAATTGTTTGGACTAATTCGAACAGCGTCGGGCATTTTGCGAAGTAATTAAGTGTCGGTTTGTTTTCACCCGTTTAATCTATTGACGGGTGAAATTTAACTGACATGTCGAGAATTGCGGGCGGAACTATTTTGTCCGCCGCTGAGTGCGCCGGACAGGTGATCCCAGACGCGCCGGGCTTTTCGCTAAAGTTGCATATCATATGTTTATATAGCGGCTATCGTGTGCGGGCGTCGATGGTTTATTCGATTGATAACCACCGTACCTTTCAGTTTAGAATGTTCACCCGACGCATCTCCGCCTCGCATTAGTGAAAAGGCGGGATAAATGTCGAAATTTACCGGAGTGGAACGGCCCGCAGGTAATTCGTTCTTCCATCTTTATTAATACAAAATTTGTGAGAGACAACCCATGCTGAGTCCAAAAGAGTTCGCCACGCTGATGCTGGTCAAGGCCGCGCCCGACCAGATCGACATGTGTAGGCAAGAACTCGACACGCTGCTCGAACGTCAACTGGTCGCCCTCGAGGAGCTCGCGTGCGGTCACCAGCGCCTGCATGTGACCGGCGCGGGCCATTCCATGCTCAATGCGGTGGCGCGAAAGCGCTGAGCCGGGCAGCAGTTACGGCCAGAACCATGTACTGAACGAAGGGCGGTAATGAACGAAGAATTGATTAGCATCGTGCTGGGTGTAACGGTCCTCCTGATTGCGATCGTCTTCACTGTAGGTCACTATCGGCGGGAACATCGCCGCAGCAAGCTGTTAAGCGAACTGCATCAGGTACCCGGGTGGTACTGGCAGCGCCATCAGCCACGCAACTGACGCAACTCAAGCAATTGACGCAACGCGTGCCCGCGCCGGCTGCTTGGCGCAGCCCGTGAGGGAATAACGCTATTTGCCGCAAGGCGCACGCGAGCCGATAATCGACGGTTTCGACCGTTCCACAGCTCGACATGCGCGACCGAATCGACGACGAGATTACCTTCCGCAAACTGGAAGTGCTGCTCGCATTCATGCAGACCGGCAGTCTCGCGAAGGCGGCCGAGGCGCTGAACGTGAGCACGGTCAGCGTGCATCGGGCGCTGCACTCGCTCGAACAGGGTGTGCGCTGCGCACTGTTTCGCCACGAAGGCCGCAATCTGAAGTCCACCGACGCGGCGCAAATGCTCGCCGACGTCGCGCAAGAAGTGATCACGCTGATGTCCGACGGTATCCGCGCGACGCGCGAGGCCGCCGGTTATTCGTCGGATCGCCTGAAGATCGGCTCGCTGTATTCGCTGACTATCAGGACCGTGCCGGGCATCGTCGTCGACCTCAAGGTGCGGCGGCCGGCACTTCAGGTCGAACTGGTGCTTGGTCCGAATGCGGAACTGATCGAGAAGCTCAAGCAGGGCGCGATCGATGCGGCACTGATGGCGTTGCCCGATGCCGAGCCCGAGGTCGAATCGATCCCGCTTTTCGAAGACGATATTTTCTTCGCCGCGCCCGCGGATTCGCCGTATGCAAACCTCGATGCCGTCGATCTGCGCGACTGCCGCGACGAAACCTTCGTTTCGCTAGGCGAGGGGTTTGCGACTTATCACGGCTTCCAGGAAGCATTTCGCGTCGCGGAATTCACGCCCAACGTGACGATGCGAGTGGGCGACATCTATTCGCTGATGAACCTGGTAAGCGGAGGCGTCGGCTATACGCTGTTGCCCGGCCGCGTGCGAGGTGTATTCGGCGACAAGGTGCAGTTCATTCCGCTCAAACCGCAATACATGATGCGCCAGACGATCGGCGTCAGCTTCCTGCGGGCACGCGAGCGTGATCCGAACCTGCTTGCGCTCATGGCCGTGTGCCGTCTTCGAACAAGAAGCGCCGGTTGAGGTTTTGGGCCGCGGCTTTGTCGTGCGCATAACAGTGAGTGCCCGCGTTCGTGGCGCGCTTGCGCCTGTCCCGCGAGGCGGCGTGTGACAGCGGCGCATGACAGCGGCGCCTACCGTCGCACAAAAGTCGCCACGCGTCACCCGCGAAACCGCTTCGATAAAGTTCAGCCGCCGACCAGTGCGCGCGTCGTGAAGAACAGCAGCGAAGGTCCGAGCAGGCAGCCCACGCCCGTGTGAAACGTGGCGATCAGCGCGCCATAAGGAACGAGCCTCCGATCGGTGGCCGCCAGTCCTGCGCTCACGCCGCTCACCGTGCCCGCAAGGCCGCCGAAGATCATTGCGGAGCGGGGCGTCCTGAGTCCCATGAAGCCGGCCGCGAGCGGCGTGCCGATCATGACGATGATTGCCTTGATGAGGCCCGTCGCGATGCTGAGCGCGATCACGTCCGAACTTGCACCGATCGCCGCGCCCGTCACCGGTCCGACGATGTAGGTCACCGCACCCGCGCCGATGGTCGTCATGCTGACCGCATCGGTATAGCCAAACGCATGAGCGACGCTTGCGCCCACAATGAACGGCAGCACTGTGCCGAGCAGCAGCGAGACGACGCCGATGAGCCCGGCCTTGCGCGCTTCGGTGGCCTGCACCTCGAAGGCCGTCGCGACGATCGCGAAGTCCCGCAGCATCGCGCCGCCCATCAGGCCGACGCCGGCGAAGAGCGGCAGGTCCGCCAGACCTTTCTGGCCAGCGGTGAAAACTCCGCCGAAGTAAGCGAGCACGAGCCCGATCACGATAGCGATCGCCGAGCCGTGCACGCGCCCAAACGTGAGCTTGCGCGAAATCACCGACGACACCCACATGATGAGCCCAACCAGCGCGAACGCCGTGACGAGGCCGTTGTGTATCAGTACTTTGTCGAGCATCTGGATCATGGCTGGCTCCTGCTTCAGATTTCTTCGGGTTGCGGGCTGCCGATGAACGACGTGCTGTCGCGACCGGTGCGTGAGAGCACGGCGATACAGACGGCGCACAAGGCTGCGGCGCCCAATGCCGAGAGCAGCGCGACGGGCCCGCCTTTGAGCGCGGCGACGACGTTCTGGTTGGCCGCCATCGCGACCACGACGGGGATGTACATTGCGCCCCAGAAGCCCACGCCTGCTTCCGTTTCCTTGGGCAGCAGACCCTTGCCGTGCAGGTAGAGCCGCAGGAAGATGAGCAGCAGCATCGCGATGCCGACCCCGCCAACGTTCGTCTTCACGCCGATGGCGACCCCGAGCAGGTCGCCGAGAAACAGACCGGCGAGGTGGCAGAAAGCAAGCAGCGCAGTTCCATAAATGATCATTCGTGTCTCCTGTCCCGTGTCTCATGCAAATGGTGTCGGCTCGAGCTCGCCATGTGCTTGCTCTGACCTCATGCCAGGCAGTTGCTAATTCTTTTGATATGGCGCGAGTCTATGGGAGCGCGAGACAACCGTTCAATGACGTTTGCCAGGCGTTCGTTATCGTGAGGGTAACGATTCCAGGTAGGCGATGCCGAGGCCCATGCGTGGCGGGGGCGGACGAGCCCGCTTCACGGTTTAGGGGTTTTCCCTCGCGCGGCGTGCAACGAGCAGATTCGCGGCTGTCGAGTCGCGATGACAGATGGCTCGCGCTTCTCGTGTTATCGCGCGTCGAACTTCGACGCGAGTCTCTGCTCCCGGAAAGCAGCGACCACGAAGTCGATGAACACACGCGTTTTTTCGGGGAGGAGTTTTTTGTTCGAATAGTAGATCGAAATCGGTCCGTGGTCCGCGTACCAGCCGGGTAGCAGGCGCACCAGCGCTCCGCTCGCGAGCCAGCGCGCCGCATGCGGCATCGGAAGGAATGCGACACCGTGGCCTAGCATGGCTGCGTGAGCCATCGCCTCGGGGTCGTCGAAAATCATCCTCGGACGGCACTCGGCCTCGGCCTGCTCGCCGACCTGGTTACGCAGCGTCCATGAACGCAGACGTCCCGATGTAGCCGAGCGCCGCACGATGCCGTCGAAGTCGGCCAGATCGCCGGGATGACGCGGCATTGCCCGTGTCGCCATGTACGAAGGGGAAGCTGCCACGATGACGTGGGTCCGCGCGAGTTCGCGTGCCACGAGTCCCGGCGTCAGTTCGATGCCGCCGCCGATCGCGGCGTCGAAACCGCCCGCGACCAGATCGACCGGGCGATTGTCGAAGTGCCAGTCGGGAATGATCGCCGGGTAGCGTTGGAGAAACTCGCCGAGCAACGGCAGCAGATACTCGCGACCGAATGCCAGCGCCATGCTGACCTTCAGCGAGCCGGAGGGTTTGCCTTCATGCGTGGCTGCATTTGCAATGGCATCGCGAACCGCGGAGAACGGATCGGCCACGTCCCGCAGGAAACGTTCGCCGGCCGCCGTGAGCGTGAGGTTGCGCGTGGTGCGCTGAAACAGACGCAGACCGAGCGACGCCTCGAGGCGAGCGACGTTCTTGCTGACCGCCGCGGGCGTGAGGCCGAGTCGCCGGGCCGCTGCCGAAAAGCTGCCCGACTCCGCGCTAAGAACGAACGACTCGATCGAGTTCAACGCTTCCATCGCGATTTGATACAAATGGTTGAAAGAGCAACTCTACATTAAACGCTACCGGTAACCAGGTGTCGAGCCCCATACTGCATGCACTCAATTCAACAAGGAACGACATCATGAACTCAACCCTCAACGGCAAAGTGGCGTTTGTGACCGGCGGCGGCCGCGGAATCGGAGCCGCCATCGTGCGACGGTTAGCGCGCGACGGTGCGGCCGTCGCGTTCACCTACAAAGGCTCGGCGGCGATTGCGAACGATCTCGCGGAGAGCATCACGCAGGCGGGCGGGCGTGCCATCGCGCTGCAGGCCGACGCAGGCGACGCCGCCGCACTGACGCGCGCCGTCGACGAAGCAGCGGCGGCGCTCGGCAAGATCGACATCCTGGTCAATAACGCCGGTGTGCTGTTGATGGGCCCGATCGACACCTTCTCGCTGGAAGACTTCGACAAGACGCTGGAAGTCAATGTGCGCGGGGTGTTCGTCGCCATAAAGGCGGTGCTGCCGCACATGGGAAATGGCGGGCGCATCGTCAACATCGGCAGTTGCAACGCGGAGCGTATGCCTTTTGCGGGCGGCGCTGCTTATGCGATGAGCAAGTCGGCGCTGCAAGGACTGGTTCAAGGCCTTGCACGCGACCTTGGCCCACGCGGGATCACAGTCAACAACGTGCAGCCTGGCCCGACCGACACCGACATGAATCCGGAAAGCGGCGACTTTGCGTCGGCATTGCATGGCCTCATGGCACTGCCGCGTCATGCACATCCTGATGAGATCGCCGGCATGGTGGCTTATGTTGTCGGACCGGACGCCGGGTTC
Source organism: Paraburkholderia caledonica NBRC 102488 (assembly GCF_000685095.1). Classification (GTDB taxonomy): domain Bacteria; phylum Pseudomonadota; class Gammaproteobacteria; order Burkholderiales; family Burkholderiaceae; genus Paraburkholderia; species Paraburkholderia caledonica. Next base: position 123,313 of record NZ_BAYE01000001.1, on the reverse strand, counting down.
GTCACGGGTGCGAGCCTGACGATCGACGGTGGCTTCAACGCGTAGTCAGTTCACACAGAGCCGGCGTGATCTTTTCCGTTTCACCTCCTAGACTCGATTCTTGTCCGCAAGCGGTTGATGGCCGTGTGGAATCGTCTGCACATATGCCGAACCGCTTGCGCCTGTTCGTCGACGAGAAAAGGAGATCCGATGGAGTGCATCGAGATATACACGGGCGCCGACGGACACCCGAACTTCAGGACTATCCAGGACTTTGAAACGAGCCCGGTGTTGTTCAAGGGTGTTGCCGTCTCGTTGTCTTCGCCGCTCCCATGCGAAAGCGTGCTCATGCATGAATTCGATGGTGATTACTTTCTCGGCTGGCACAACCCGCCATCACGGCAATATGTCGTGGTGCTCGAAGGGGAACTGGAAATCAGCGTGCAAGGGCGGGACACAGCGCAGCGTTTTCCAGCGGGCGCAGTTTTCATTGCTAACGATCTGCAGGCCACCGGCCACACGACGCGCGCAGTCCGGCCAGGCCGTGCATTAGTCGTCAACTTGCGGGGATAACGCGATGCAACTCGAGCATGCTCTGGCAGTCGTGACAGGCGGCAGCAGCGGCATAGGCTTCGCAACCGCTGAGCGATTTATAGCCGAAGGCGCGCGCGTGGTGATCAGCGGGCGTAACGCGGAAAAACTCCAGCAGGCCGCGGACAAACTCGGCGAGAACGCGTTGCCGGTCATGGCAAATGCCGCGAACCCGGAAGACATGCGACGGCTATATCAAACAGCGGTCGGCCGTTTCAAATGCAACGTCGATGTGGTGGTCGCGAACGCAGGCGTCTCCCGGCAAACTCCGCTACGCGACACGACGCTGGAGCAATTTTCCGAACTTCTCGACATCAATGTCGGCGGCGTGTTCTCGACGGTACGAGAGGCGTTGCCGTTCCTCGCCCGACCTGCGTCGATCGTCCTCGTGGCGTCGCTCGCGGCCAGTCAGGGCACGAAGAATTTTTCCGCATATTGCGCTTCGAAGGCGGCGGTGGTCTCGCTGGCAAAGTGCTTTGCAGCCGATCTGGTCGAACTCGGCGTGCGCGTCAACAGCATTTCACCGGAGTCGCCCATACGCTGATCTTCAATACGCTGGGCATATCCGACGCGCAACTGTTGCAATGGTCGAATGTGATTCCCATGAAGCGGCCGGCCGAACCTGCCGAGGTTGCTGCGGCGATCCTTTTTCTTGCGTCGAATGCATCCGGATACGTGACCGGCGCCGACCTCGCAGTCGATGGCGGCATGTCAGGCATCAGTCCGTTCTGAATGGGCATTGCTCCGTCTTTTCGCGGCAATGCATAGCGACGCGAAAGATCAGCGCGCTAGTTCGCCGCCCATGAGACGAGCGTATCGCCAAAACCGCCGCGTGCGCGTACCGCTGTTCGCGCGCTCGTCACGACGCGCGGTGCTGCGCTCCATGCGATCTGTGCGCCCGTAGCGATCAGCCGATCGACAAGCCCCACGTCTTCGCTGCACGCACAGGGCGGGAAACCGCCCGCGCGAAGATACGCTTGCGCACTGACGCCGAGATTGGCGCCATGCACATGCCGGTGGCCGTCCGCATCCATGTATGTCGCGCGAAAGAAATCGCGCACGCTCTGCGGATGCTCGCTCCAGTCGTCCACGGCGATCGAGCCGCAAACAGCGTCGGCGCCCAGCGCGAGCTGCGCGGCGAGCCAGCCCGGCGAGACGCGGCTGTCGGCGTCGGTGAAGGCCAGCCAGCGCGCCCCCTCGGCCAGCAGCAGATCTGCGCCGGCCGCGCGTGCTATGCCGACGTTGCGCGCGCTTACGCTCAGCGTCTGTGCGCCATGCGCATGTGCAATGACGCCGGTGCGGTCGTCGCACGCGTCGAGCACGACGACGATACGCACAGCTTCGCCGTCAAGCAGGGGATGGCACGACGCCTCGGCGAGCGCTGTCATACAGGGCTTGAGCAGCGCCTCTTCGTTGTGTGCGGGAACGACGACGCCGATCATAAAAGGCCCTCGTGTTGCGCTGCCGAGCGCGCATCGCGCGACCAGACATCGACGATGAAATCGGTTTCCTCGTGATGCACAAGCCGCGTCAAGCCACAGCGCGCATCGAGTAGCGCATGCACCTTGGTAGTCTCCTGCAACGCCTCGGCGAAGGGCCAGCGCCAGTGACACGCGAGCAGTGTGCCGTCGGACGAGAGCGTGTCGGCGATCCGCGCGGCGAGCATTTGCAGTTCGCTGTCGTCGAGGTAGTAGGCCAGTTCGCTCACGACGATCAGGTCAAACGGTCCGCTTTGCGTCGGCCATTCTCGCGCCACTGCACATTGCTCGACGCGCACGTGCGGCGCGTGCGCCACGCGCTCGCGTGCGGCGCGCACCGCGCGCTCGTGCAGGTCGACGGCAAGTAGCGCGTCGCAGCGCGTCGCAAGTTCAGCGGTCAATTCGCCGTTTGCGCACCCCGGCTCAAATGCGTTGCGGTAACGTTCGCGTGGCAAAGCGGCGAGCGTGAGCGAGCGCTTGCGGCGTTCGTACCAGCCGTTGCGCAGGTTCCACGGATCGTCGCTGTGTTTGTACAGGTCATCGAAATAGCGTTCGGCGTCGTGCGTCATAGCGTCCACGGGGAGTTCTCCGTTTCGCAGCTGTGCGTGCTGACGCCACCTTCTTCAAGGAGCGTTTCGCCGAGCGCCGCCAGATCGCGCTCTGCGTGACTTTGTCGAATGAACACGGGCAGGTCCGCGATCGCGCGGGCGAAGCGGCCGTTGCGGCATAGCGGTCCCGCGCCTAGCGCGCGCGTGGTGTGACGCATCACGGCAGTCGCTGCGTCTTCGACGACCAGACGCGCACGCAATGCCTCGCGTTGCACGATGGCGTGAGGATGCGCGTCGATATGCGCGGCCGTCTCGCGCAGTACCGACGCCGCGCCTGCCAGCGCGCAATCGACTGCCCCCAGATGCGCGAGGCGGTGCGGGTCTGCGTGCTGCCGGCAGGCGTCACGCAGCACTTCGCCGATGCGCGCCGCGGCTCCGTACCAGCACGCCGCGATGCCAGCGCCGCCATGCCAGAAGCCGGGCCGATTTACATAGGCATGGGCGTCGCCAACGAGCGTCGCGGGTGTGCCGCGAAAAGTCACGTCTGCGCTTGCGGTGGCCTGCATACCGACGGCCTGCCAGTTCGAGGTATCGATCGAAACGGAAGGGTGATCCAAGGCGAGGGCAGCGAGCACTGGCTGATCGTCGAGCCACGCGGTCACGAGCGCATGGCTGAGAACGCCTGCTCCCGAACACCACGCTTTGGTACCTTCAAGGATCACGTCGGCACGATTGCTTCCGACCGCTTGTCGCGTTGCACGGACGCGCGCGTTGGGTGATTCGGCCGCCCAGACGCCCCATTTGCTCCCGCGCTGCGGCGTGGGGCCATGAAGCTCCGCGAGGATCGCCAGGGCGTCGGTGTGGCCCTCGTAGAGTTTGACGAGCCCCAGATCGTGCGCCGCGACATCGGCGAGAACACGCCAACGCGAAAGAGTCTCGCCATGACCGGGCAGCGGCATGTGGGGCGCGCGATCGAACTCTTGTTCGATGAGGTCCGCCAATACAGCGCCGAGGGCGAGCGGATCGTCGGCAGCGAAACGCGTCTTGCCGAGGAATGTTGCTACCGGGTGCGCTGGGTGAGATGTCTGCATCGGCTCCGTGAACTCCGCAACTTATCGTTTTTCGATGGACTGCCGGGTCGTGCAATTTCAGATCGACGCCAGTCGCCCGCCGTCACTGCAGCACCAGTCCCGTAGCGAGGCGGGCGGTACGGAGGGCGACTAGTGGGGCGTCGAGGTTTTTGAAGGCGTAGCAAGCCGCATGCCGCGGCTATTGCGAAAGCGCTAGCCGATCAGAGGGATCTGTGGATCAGGAACAAACGATGGCGATACAAACCGGTGCGCGGCCACTCCCGGCTTCAAACCATGCCGCCAAGCGTGCCTTCGGACCGGTTCGACAGGATGTATTCGAGTTTGTCCAGCGAAAGCGGCTTCGTCAGGTGGAAGTCGAAACCAGCGGCAAGCGCTCGGGACTTGTCTGATTCCGCTGCGTAGCCGGTGAGTGCCACCAGCACGATGCCGTTGAGTTCTGGATTTAGCCGGACGAGGCGTGCGACCTCGAATCCGTCCATCATCGGCATTCCGATATCGATGAGCGCGATGTCTGGGCGGCGCTCTGACATCAGCTTGATTGCGTCGGTGCCATTGTCCGACGTGGTGACTTCATGACCTTCCACTTCGAGCAGAAGCCCGAGTGCCTCCAGCGCGTCGCGATTGTCGTCGACGACCATCAGTCGCGCCCGTTTCGTTTCCGCACGCGCTTGCACCTGCTGAGCGACGTGCGTATCAGCGACCGGCCTCAGTATCGGTAGTCGAAGGCGTACCGTCGTTCCGCTTCCTGGACCGTCGCTGCGTAACAAGATTTCGCCGTCGTGGAGTTCCACCATGCGTTTGGCAACGGCGAGTCCGATGCCGAGGCCGCCGTCTGCCCGCGCTGCGCCTCTCGCTCCCTGGGCAAACAGTTCGAATATCTGTTGCTGAGCGACGCTTTCGATACCGATGCCATTGTCCTGAATCTCGACAAGCACCGAGTCAGAGACGCCGTCAGTGGAATTCGAAGGCTCGATGCTCACGCTCATCCGGATATCGCCGCCGACTGCGGTGTACTTTGCAGCGTTCGACAGCAGATTGCCGAGGGCCTGACTCAGCCGCACATGATCGGCACGGACAGGGAGCTGCTCGTCGAGGCCGGCTACCGTCAGCTTATGCTTGCGCGCTTCAATGTGATGCCTGATTGCCGACAGCGCATCGAACGCAATGTCGTTGAACGATGTGTCGCTGAGCTTGATGGTGAGCTTTCCGTGCTGCAGGCGCGCGGCGTCTAGCAGGTCGTCTACGAGCGTGCGCAGGTGGCGCATCTGCCTGTGTGCGATATCCAGCACGCTGGCCGCTCGCTGGTTGTCGGCGCAGAGATGCCTCGCTGCGCCAATCGCACTGTCTATCGGCGCCATCGGATTTCGCAGTTCGTGCCCGAGCATCGCGATGAATTCGTTTTGCCTGCGCTCGCTTTCCTCGCTGATGTCGCGTGCATCAACGATTGTCAGCGAAGAGCCCGCGAAGACGGCAAGATTCGATAACAGCCGGGCGTCCTCGAGGTCGAATCTGCAGTCGTCCCGGTGGGACATGACCCATATCGCACCGAGGTCCCTGCCTCCTACATTGATAGGAACAACGACCCCTTCCGGGACGCTAATACCGGGGAATGACAGACACGGGAATTGCGTCTGTGGCTCGACAAACAATTGGGCGGTACCGGCCCGCAAAGTTACTCCGCAGGGGCAGTCGTTCCATGCGGTCGTCTTTCCCTGAAGGCCCGCGCAGAGTCCTGATACGGCAAGCCAGCGGAACACCTGCTCGCCTTGCTGCTGCTCGATGAGGCTGATGCCTGCGCTGCCCGCCGAGCATAGCAACAGCGCCGTATCTGCAATTGCCTGGAGAAGTTCTTCGCGCGAGCCAGCCTGGGCCCGGGCGAGAGCGACGAGGGCCTGATTTTCGGCTGCGTAATCGGGTGCCCGGGCAGGCCGTCGGGCAAGCTCGACAGTGTAACCAGCCATGCTGCTATCCAAAGATGAGGGAGACCGGAGAGTGACGCAAGGCAGGGCTCGCGGCATATGTGCGAGCGGTCGCCGCAGGCCCACCTCTCACTCCAAGGGTCCATTTAACAATACGGGACGAAGCACGCCAAGTCAACGACGCCGGCTCTTCCGAGGGCCGGGGCTGGCCTGTGCTTAAAGGCCTGCAGCCGCAACGGCGATGGGCTTCCGCGGCACGTCAAACCGATCGGCGACGATGCGAAATGATACTGGGTCGAAACGGTCAAGGACCGATTCTTCGCCGCCCTCAGACGATATGCAGGCGCGAGCGGCGGGACTGGAGGGGGACCATACGCAACCGGCGCGGCGTAGTCACGAAGCGCGCGGCGCCCGCCCGGCGCTCCCATAGACCACTTCCCGGATAAGCAACGGTATATACTGTTTATACCGTTATTCTTAAGGATCAGCCATGGCCGCACCGACTTTACGACAGCCAACGAAAAAGGCGTTTCATTTCCCTAAAAACTCGAAAGGTCAGGAAAGCCATAACGTAGCGCAGGCCGCTCCTGCCGAGCAGTCTGCGGCCGACAATCCTGTCCCGACGAAAGCTGCACCGAAAGCGAAGCGCGCCGCTGCTTCGAAGCAGGAGGAAGTAAAGGCGCAGGCTGAAGAGAAGCCCCGTCGCGCAAGAAAGGAAAAGGTGGTACGAGACAGCTTTACGATGCCGAAATCCGACTACGAAAAGATTGCGGCCCTGAAGCAGAAATGTCTGGACGCGGGCATATCCGTCAAGAAGAGTGAGCTGTTGCGAGCGGGGCTAATCATGCTCGAGGCTGCGGCGTTGAAACGTCTTCTGGCAGCCGTGACCGCGGTAGAGGCGGTGAAGACGGGGCGCCCCGCGAAAGGATGAAAGCAGTCGGTCTGGGCGCTCGCTCACGCGCCTTCTAACTTGTTGGCAGGGCGCAAGCGACTAAAACGTGTTCCTTGCGCCACCCACACGATGTTCCTGTAAACCAAGGGTCAATTAAATCATCGGCGGTCCGCCGGGACCTGGAAAGCCCGCGTTGCGACCGCGCCAACGACGCTTTCGCGAAGTTGTCACATGGGTCATCCAACCTGAATGCGAACGTGCGCGAAGCGGGCAGTTTCTTGTCTCACGACGCGCATCCTAACCGGCCGCTCCTGGTCGAACTCGCGAAGGTGATGAGATGAGCCCACTGTCCACGCAGCAGAATTTCCAGAGCCTCTCACTGAAGGACTTGCTCGAAGCCAGAGAGCTTTACCACTGGCATCTGTCGAACAAGGCGAACGTCGTAGGCACTGCTGTGGGTCTGTACCTGATCCGGAAAGACGACCCCTGGCCCGGGGACAATGCCGATTCCGACAGAAGCAGTTCGCCGCTCGAGAAAGGCATTCGCACGTTCGACAATTCGGAAGTGCGTCCGTATTCGTGGCCTGCAGTCATCGTGCTCGTGCGCAACTGGATAGATGCGACGGAATTCGGATTTGGCAAGGTCGACCCGGACCACATGGTGCCACGTACGCTTTATATGCCGGACGGCCGCGCAGTTCCTGTTTGTGTTGTCGCAGTGCAGGAGACCGAGCCGTCCAAAAAAGCCCCGGCCGATACCCGCTGGCCCTCGACCTATATTGGCGGCGGATGTCCGCTGCTTGCGCAGGCCCAAGGTGTCGAACGCACCGCGAGCGTGGGATGTCTCGTGACCGACGGCCATACAACCTATGCGCTCACGAATCGGCACGTGTGCGGGGAGCCTGGAAGTCCTGTTAAAGCGCGTCTGCGCGGCGCGGTCGTCGAAATCGGCATCGCCTCTGAGCGACAACTGACGCGCGAACCGTTCACCTCCGTCTTTCCGGCGTTTCCTGGGAGCCGCAGTTATCTGACGCTAGACATTGGCCTCGTCGAAGTCCACGACGCCAACGACTGGTCGAGCCAGCCCTTCGGCATCGAAGGAACGCCCGAGGAAATCGCTGACCTGAACGAACTGAGCCTGAGCCTTCGATTGGTCGACCAGCCCGTGACTGCATTCGGTAGCGCTTCGGGACTGCTCGAGGGAACAATTAAAGCCCTGTTCTACCGCCACAAATCGTTGGCGGGCTATGACTATGTTTCGCAGTTTCTCATCGCGCCGACATCGGGCTCGACGCAAACCCAGGCCGGCGATTCAGGCACGGTGTGGTATCTGAAGTCTGGAGACAAGGAAAAGCCCAAGCTGCATCCGTTGGCGGTGGAATGGGGTGGACAGACGTTACTCGAAGGCGACAAGCGTTTGAACTACGCGCTGGCTACCGGGCTCAGCACTGCATGTCAGTTGCTCGACGTCGACCTGATCCGCGACCAGAATCAGGGCGCTAACCCGTACTGGGGACAAACGGGTCATTACAGCATCGCGACCGCTGCAATTGAGTCGGTATCGAACGGTCCACTGCGGGAGTTTATGGCAGCGAATATAGAGCGCATCAGTTTTCGTCCTGATGAGCTGACGCCGCAGCAGATCCACGCGAAACTCGCCAACGGCGAATTCGTTGAACTTGCCGATGTGCCCGACCTCGTGTGGAAGAAAACGCCTGCGCGTGTGCCCGGCGGACGGGACTATGCGCAGAACGCCGGGCCCGAACATCCGACCCATTATGCCGATATCGACAGGCCCGATGCGAACGGCAAGACCTTGCGCGACGTCACGTTAAGCAGCATCGACAACATGAGTGTTTCTGCGTGGTTGAAGTGGTATGCCGATGAAGGGCAGGCGGACAGTCGCTCAGAGGGGTTGCTGCCGTTCCGCGTTTGGCAGATCTTTGACGAGATGGTTCGGCAGTTGAAGGCCCGGGACGATACGCGATTCCTGTGCGCAGCAGGGGTATTGGCTCACTACGTTGGCGATGCGTGCCAGCCGCTTCATGGGTCCTATCATGCCGACGGATACCGTGATGCCCCGGGCGCAACCAGCAAGACGTGGCCGGGCAAGGGAGTCCATTCGACATACGAAGACAAGATGGTCGACCGGCACTCGACTGAGTTGCTGCCCAAGATCGCTCCGCAAGCGAAACGCTTCGAAGGTACGATCCCCGCCATTTGTAACGGACGCGATGCCGCTTTCGCCACCGTAACGCTGATGGCGCAGGCGGCAGATATGCTCCCTCCCAGCAGGCTGATTGACGAATATATTCGCCTCGGCGGCGGCAGTTCGGCGAAGGTAGTCGATGGTCTCTGGAACGCTTTTGGAGACGATACCGCGAGGCTCATGGGCGCAGGAGCGCGATATCTTGCGGCCATCTGGGAAGCAGCATTCGAAAAGGCTGACACGTCGCTGCCATCAGGAGCACGGGTAATACCAGAAGCGGAATTGGCGAAGGTTTATCAGAACAAGGATTTTGTGCCTTCTGTGACGCTGGACAAGATTGCCTCGTTGCTCGAATGACGCCAGGTTGTTAGCTCGCCGCACGGCGGCGCTAACCACACACAACGAACACACAACGGGCCAGCACACCAGAGCGCCTTGCAAGGCGAGTGTGGTGACTGGCCCGAGCATTTAACCAAGCAGTTTTGACGCCGCTTTAATCTGGCGCTGCTGTTCCTTCTTCAACGCACGAAGGACTGACGTTGCATCGACGCCTGCAGGCAACGAAGAGCGATTCGCGTCGAGCAGGTCACGGCTCACAACGGCGTCGTTTAGTGCGCCGAAATGCTTCTGTAGCCGCTTGAGTCCCTTCAGTCCGTTGCGCTGTTTTTTGCCCAGCAAGGGCTCGAAGAACTCGATGAGATAGCGCACCTTCTTTCCAGCTTTGCGCACATCGTGATACGAGTTGTAGTCAGCGCTGCCTGCTTTCGACGCGTGGCGCATCCGTTTTTTCAATTGTTGCTGCGCCGTCTTTACCCGCTTTTGCGCGAATTTCCGCAACGGTGTGCGTGCCGGAGATGTGTTCAACTCCCGGTTCGCTTCGCTTACTGCATTGCGTAGCGCCTTGTCGAGATGCGCGTTACTTAAAGTTTCGGCGCTTTTTTCGGCCGTCTCGTTTCGACTTCTTCTGAATGCATCGAGAAGGGCCTGGTCACTGTCTTTCTCAACGAGCTTGATCAATATGTCCCAGTCGCGCGTGTTGCCCGCCGCGTTGGCCATGAACTTGAAAAGGGCGCGCTGCTCGTTGTCGAATTTTTCGTCGAGAATCGGCCGATACGCCCAGAGCAAAGTACGCAAGCGGCGCAGGGCGATGCGAAGTTTGTGGAGCTTCTCGGCGTCTGCATCGTCCCGCAGAGCCGACACCTGTCCGATGGCCTCGGTGACCAACGGGTTCGCGTAGGTCGCGAAGCTGGATTCCGCCAGCGCGTCACGGTCGGGTAGGGGTTTGCTGCCGTCCGAAGTCATGATGGTTCCTCATGTTGCGCGATGCACCAGTATGGGCAAAAACCATTCCTCCTGGCTTCATGACCCACGCGTAATGCCGCGCGCTATCAAACGGCGGGCGAACGCCGTTTGTATCAAACGAAATCTTCGCCGGCCGCTCTATGACGGTTTTGTGAAGGCGATGTCGCCCTCCGCTTTGTAGAAAGTTTCCCTTCATTGACGTCGGTTTTGCATCCCTTGTGATGCTTTGTCATGCGGCACGAAGAGCCCTGTTAGACCGCCGGCGCGGCACAATCGCCCGCTGCGGTCGCGCCGTTCGAGCAGCGCACGGCAGTGCTGCATTGCACAAAAATTGCTAGCGTAGTGGACTGGACACCGCCCCCCGGGCGGCACTCGCCACGACTCTCCAACGGGGTACGAAGATGCACGACGCCGAAGCTGCAACAACCTTACTCAATAGATGCCGATTAACGAAGGAAGAACTCGACGGAGAGCCATCGGCTCTCGATATGCTGCGAGAAGGAGGGCTTCCTTTCAAGCGCTTTCGCGGCGTCTGCCGCAATGCATCGGAACCGGTTGGCGATTGCATGGAGATAGAATGCCTCGCGTTTGGCGACGGCTCCCATGCGCTGCGTCTGGTGCGGCCCGGCTCAAGACTCGACTCGGCACTATGGACTGCCGTTGCGCCCGAACAGTGCAACGTTGCGACGACTCGATTGAATCCCGCGAAAGAAGAACGGGATGCTCAAACACGGTGAATTTTCCTTCACCGAAGAGCGTGAGCCGTACGACGGTTTGCTGGTTTCGGCGTAAAGCATGGATGAAGCCAACTTTCCATCAGCCCCGTCACAAACCGAAGTGACGACGCGCCAAAGATGGCTACGTATTACGTTGCATGCGAGCCTCATTGTGGCGGCTTTGACAGAGCGATTGCCGCTCTTTGTCCCAATGTTCCAGCCTCAGGTCCACGGAACATGGTTCCCATCAAGGTCACGGTCTAACCGGTAAGCAGCACTAATGAGGGCGAGGTGAGTCAGTGCTTGCGGAAAGTTGCCGAGGGATTCTCCCGTCGTGGCGACTTCCTCTGAGAACAGGCCGACGTGGTTCGCGTAAGCCAGCATCTTTTCGAATACGAGGCGAGCCTCGTCGACTCTTCCGGAGCGCGCGAGAGCCTCGGCATACCAGAAAGAGCACGCGCTGAATCCGCCCTCCATACCGGGCAGGCCGTCGAGCGTCGAGCCGCGCGTGTAGCGGAATATCAGCGGGTCCACCTGCAGTTCTGCTCCGATTGCGTCAAGCGTTCCGGTCCAGCGAGGGTCTTGTGGGCCGATGAACCGTACCAGTGGCATCATCAACACGGAGGCGTCGAGTGTGGTCGAGCCCGGAGTCTGGACGAAGGTGTTGCGCTCCGGGTTCCAGAAATTCTCGTGAATGTCTCGATATATCTCGTCCCTTGCGGCGAACCAGTCGCTGAACGGTGCCGGCAAGGAACGCTTCTCAGCAAGCCGCAGAGCACGGTCAATAGTCACCCAGCACATGAGGCGAGAATGCAGCAGCGGGCGGGCACCATTGCGCAATTCCCAGATTCCGCTATCCGCCTCCCGCCAGTGGTCGACCACGTACTGCACAGTTCGCGCTACATGGCGCCAGCCTTCGTACGATATGCTGACGCCATATTTGTTGTACAGGTACACGGCATCGAGGAGCGCCCCATAGACATCCAGTTGCTTCTGGTCCCGGGCAGCGTTGCCTATCAGGAAGCTACTGGTTGAGCCGCCAAACGGTTCGAGGGCTTCTTCTTCTGGCACAGGCCGACCGTCGACGGCATACATCACCTGGAGGGAGCCGTCCGAAGCGCAGTCCCGGTTCCGGTCCGCAATCCATTGCATGAAATGCTCCGCTTCCTGCGTGTAGCCGAGCCGCAATAGCGCATAGACGGAAAACGCGGCATCGCGTATCCACGTAAAGCGGTAGTCCCATCTACGCGAGCCGTCCTGCGATTCAGCAAGTCCGAAGGTGGGTGCCGCGATAATCGCGCCGTGCTCACTCGAGCTGAGTAGCTTGAGGGTAAGCGCCGAGCGAAGAACCATCTCCCGGTATCGACCGCGGTAAGACGACTGGGAAGACCAGCGCTTCCAGAAATCGGTGGTGTCGCCGAGCAGCGCCTCACAATCAATATTCCGCTGCGCGAGGTCCGCCTCGGCACCGAGCGCGATGCAAAGCGTGTCGCCTTCAGTAAGCTTCACTGTGGCTTCAACCGTATCGCCGTCGCATGCAAGTGATGTTGACGCATGAAGGAGAAGAGGTGCGGCACCGTCATCAGGGACGAACCGGAAGCCGCCCGTTGTCTGCTCGACAGTGTGGCCAGCGCGCCCGTAGTTAAAGCGAGGTGTGCAGGAGATCGACAGATGCATCGAGCCAAATAGAACCTTGACCGCCCGGATCACGCAGTTTGCCGTCGACTGTGAGAGTTTGCCCTTGGAGTCATTGACGACTGGCATGAAATCGACAAGCTCGCAAACACCATCGCCTGTCATGAAGCGGGTCAGGAGGACGTTAGTCTCTGGCAAATACATCTGCTTCGAGGTGAAATCGGCAGAGCATGGAGTGATCGAGAACTGGCCACCTTCTTTATCCAGCAACGCGGCGAAGATGGTGGGCGAATCCATGCGCGGATAGCACATGAAATCGATGGACCCATGGGTGGAAACGAGCGCCGTCGTCTTCATGTTGCCGATAAGGCCACGGCAATCGGTCGCCAAGCCTGGCCGTTGACACTCTGTTCGTTGCGAGCCCATTAGCTTTCCCTCAGGCAGAAGCCTCGTGACTGGACGAGCTCCGGCATTCGTTTCATGAGCGCTGGAAGCAGCACTTTTTGTTCCATGCCAGAGCGGATGACTCGATTTTGGCGCTTTTGCGAAGCATCGGCGGTAGAGGAAAGGCTGCGATAGCAGAGGCTGTAGCCCATTTCTGCAAACGATAATTCGCTGGCTGAGCCGAGCCGACTGAGTCTTGATTGCCACTGTGGGTGGTGAGTGCCCGCGTGAGCACAATCGGACGCTCCGCTGCATCACGCACTACACTTTCACTCGTGAATGCATGCACTGACTCCAGTGCAGCCAGAACCGTCAAAGGACCAGGCCATGAAAGCAATTCAATTCCGCTCGTTCGGTGACCCGAGCGTACTCGAGTATCTCGATCTGGAGACCCCGCATGCCGATGCAGAGCAGGCGGTGGTTCAGGTCAAAGCGGCGTCGGTCAATCCCAGTGACGTCAAGAATCTTTCGGGTCACTTCTCGCACACCGTACCGCCGCGAATTCCTGGTCGCGATTTCAGCGGCGTTGTCGTCGAAGGTCCTGCCGATTGGACTGGAGCAGAAGTTTGGGGCACGGGAGGCGACATTGGTTTCACGCGCGACGGGACTCACGCCGAATTTGTGCGAATTCCCCTTAAAGCGCTGTCGCGCAAGCCGGCCAACCTTTCACACGCCGAAGCCGCTTCCATTGGCGTCAATTTCGTCGTTGCATGGCTGGGCGCGGTCGAGTACGGGCGACTTGCCGCGGGCGAAACCATCGCCGTGATTGGTGCGTCGGGAGGCGTTGGCGGTGCTGTGACGCAAATTGCAAAAGCACGCGGCGCGCGAGTGATAGCAGTGGATCGCCACGAACCGCTTCGGGATTCACCAGCCGGTCGCCTCATCGACCATTACGTGCCTATATCGGAGGACGCAGCACTTCTTGTACGCGAGCTGGCAAACGGTGGTGTCGACCTCGTCTACGATGCGGTAGGAGGAGTGACGTTCGAGCTTGCGCTTTCGCTTGCGAAGCGGCGCGGCCGTGTCGTTGAAATCAGTGCCACTGGCAAGCGGCGCGTCGAATTCGACCTGATCGACTTTTATCACAACGAGACACAGCTATACGGGGCGGACAGCGCGAAACTTGGCGTTGCTGACTCTGCACCCTTCATGGATGCGCTAAGAGCGGAGTTTGAGCGGGGAAGCTTCGAGCCGCCGGTGATTGCGCAACGATACACGCTCGAAAATGCAAAGGCCGCATACGAGGCGGTCCAGGCTGGGACCCGTGGCCGCGTCGTGCTTGAAATATGAACGTTGTTTCCTGTACGGAACTGGAAAACATCACGAAACCTTACCTCGTGTCGCTCGCTGCCGGGTCCTTTTCTAAGTAGATTGCTGTCACGCGATCAGTTCGCTGCTTCTCGCTCCTTGAACCACCACGGTCCGTGGGTTCGACAGCGAGATATCGGCCGCGCGTAGCCTTTTCAGTATGGCGAACAGCAGTTCACTTCTCGTTTCTCCAGCGATTCGAGGACTCTTTACATATCCGGTGACAGTCATCGTAATGCCGTCGGGCGTCAGATGACTGAACATGACGGATGGCAGAGGGTGTTCGAGAACCGCCGGATGATCCAGGTAAGCATCGACAAGGATATCGCGGACCCGCTCGGGGTCGACATCCAGCGCGAATGTAAGAACAAGAGTGACGACGCCTTGCGTGGTGTTTCCCATCGTCACGTTGCGCACGTTCTGCGAAATGAGCTGCGAATTGGGAACGATCACCGTTGATCTGTCAGAAAGCTGGATCTCGGTGGCACGCACGCTGATGCGCCGTATGTCGCCCTCGATGCCCGCGATACTGATCATGTCGCCTACCTTGACGGGCCGCTCGGCGAGCAATATGAGCCCAGAGATGAAGTTCTTCACGATCTCCTGAAGGCCAAAACCGATTCCCACGGATAACGCGCTGACAATCCAGGCCAGGTTGTGCCATCTCACTCCAAGCACGGACAACGTCTGCAGCGCAACCAATGCGTAGCCGACGTTTGCGAACAGCGTCAGCAGTGAGGCGCGCATGCCCGGACTCATCTCTGTCTTGGGCAGCAACTCGTTGTCGAACCATTTGCGCACCGAGCGGACCAGGTATAGCCCGATGCCGCACGTCGGTATGGCGCTCACGATCTGAGCGGGGACGATATTGAGCGCGCGCAGGCGATCGCCGCCCAGCATGTCGAGAATGCTGTCGAAGAGATCGGCTGGCGTCGTTCCCAAGCCACCGGTGAGCAATGCGACCACCGCAGCGACGATCAGTGCGCTTCGGCAAATGCCCGAAAGAACCGTGCCGATCTGTTCGAGATGAAAGTCTTTAAGAGCAAACAGATGTTTGATCGTCTTGCCGCTTGCATGCGCGGGAGACAACGCACTTTCACATACGTCGTGCGTGAGCGTGACAAGAAAATAGAGACTGCATAGAACGATGTCGAACCATACGAGCTCGTAGGTGACGAAGCGCGCGACGGAAACGTACCCGCAGAGCAGTGCAATTAGAGCACCCATGACGCTCGCGCAGACGGCAGCGTGAATCAGGCCGGCAAGCGTCGACCGCGCTTCGGGGGAATGGCCCGCAGCGGCAAGCGCGGTGCGTACCCGGTTGACCCGCAGCAACGACGCACCAATGGTCAACACGACGATCAACGCCACCAGACCGCGAGTGAAAATCGTAAGCTGCAGGCTCGTATCGACAGCCCGGTTGATCTGCTCGATCGTCCCTGAAAATAGCAGCAGCGCCGCCAATATCCGTGGGAAAGGGCTGAGAGCGCGCGCAACCGGATCGGCGATGGCCGGCAGCCGCCAGGAAGGATGTCGTGTACAAAGGAACGCCCTGCCCAGAGCGGCGACCAGCACACAATTGACGATATGTTTGACCAGACCGTCGACGAAGGTCTGAAGGGCAGGCGAAAGGGGCTGCTCACCGGCAACCGCCAGGCTGACGAGGTGAACGGCGCAAATCGCGGTGGCCAACGTCGCAAGCACGGTCGATACCGCGAAAGCACTGCGCCGCAGCCGTCCTTCCGGAAGACGCCTCAGGCAGAGCGAGCCCAACGTGCTTTCAAGAATGCGCGTCCCGATTGTCGTGCAGGCCAGCGCTATCAGCAGGAGAATCGCCGTGGCGATCCTCCGTTCCGGTTGCCACATCGATTGCATCAGTTTTTCAATCTGCTCGCCGAATGCCCGCAGATGTTGATAGTCCGCCGCTTCAGGGTGCAGGACAGGCGTCCAGAATGCAATGCTCAGAATGCTTCCTGTTCGAAGCGCCAATTGGTCTTTCAAATGTTCGTGCAGCAGTCGCCCAATCTGCGCATTCACGTTGATAAGGTTGTCTTTGATCGCTTGCGCCTGTTTGACTTCTGCATCGAGCCGCGCTTGCTGTGCCGTCAGTGCGTCGCGTTGCCTCGCCACCGCAGGGGTTTCCGAACCGGTGTCCGCGGCGGGCATCGCACCCAGCACGTCGAGCTGCGCATGTGTTCTCGCAAGATCGGGCTGCAGAGAGTTTGCTATCAATCTGTCGACATCGTCGGCTACACGGCGGCTCAGTGCGTCCAGTTCGAGTAGCTGGGCGTCGCTGGTTGCCGCAGATGCACGCTGCCTGATCAGATCTTCCCTGTTTTGAAAAGCAGTGAGTGCGTGGGAGGCTTCCGGTGCGGGGGCGATGAGGGGCAGAGCATAGGCGGATTCCGCCGTCCCCGGAGGTGGCGCGTTGGCCGGGCGGGCCGTGCCAGGAAGAATGCCGAACAGCGCAAGAACGCTCAGGCGGACGACGACCACAAAGAAATACCGCATGACGTACATGCGCGGAGCGCGTAGAGAGTAAGACACGGCCTGGCGACTCCTCAAAAACATTGCTGGCTTTGGAGCGGCGCCGGCAGCGGACGCCGGGCAATCTTCTCCGCCTCCGCGCGTTTCAGGCCGAACGCCTGCAGGACGATGGCCGCCGTGCTCTCTGCGAGCTTCTCCTGTTTCGATCGAAGCGTCTTGCGCATATGAACCATGCGTTTCGACGACGCGGAGGAATTGAGTTCGACGGCGACTCCTGCGAGCACCGTGCCGATGACGGAAATCACGCACATCAGCTCGTCGGCGACCACGAAGCGTTGCTCGGAAATGCCCCTCTCCGTATCGCGCAGCAGCCGCTGGCCGAGCCCTCGACTGAGCGCGCGCATCGACAGGCCTTCGCGTATCAGCAGTTGCCCCCAGACCGGCTCACGGCAAGCGCGCAAAAGCGTATGACGAACCGACACCGCGATCACTTCCGCGGGGTCCGACAAGCCGCTTGCGAGTCGATCCAGCGTATTGGCGAATTCCTCGAACAGCCATTCGACCAGCGCGGTGAAGATGCCTTCCTTCGAGTCGAAGTGGCTGTAGAAGGAGCCGAATCCCACATCGGCTGCGTCCGTGATCTCGCTGATCGTCACACCGTCCATTCCTTTTTTCGCGATCAGTCCGAACGCGGCGTTGAGCAGACGGGCGCGGGTTTCGCTCTTGCGCCGGGCGAGACGCGGCGAATCTCCGGCGAGCGGCTCGCGCGCCGGAATCAGGGCCATGACTGCTTGTCGGCGGCTCGCGCGCGGGTTGGAGCCATCAGACATCGTTGCCTCCTCGGTCATTGTCTGCTCCGATTTTAGATTCAAACGTCATGGTTGACAAGATTATCAGTTATGGGTCTAATCTCATCCGTGCGGCTGACATGCGGAAACGAGGGCTAGCAGGACTGAACGAGCAGGGTGGATACAGCGGCAGCGTCTCAGGCGTTGACGGACACCGGGCCGGAATCCGCAGATACCGTGCAGAGCAGCGCGTGCGCTTATGCAATCGCGCGGCTCCGTCAATGCTGATCTGCAACACGCACGTGTTGCGTGCCAGGTTCGGTGGCCGGCCAGAAGCCGGTGCCATCGTTTGCCGCGGTGCTCGAGAGGATCAGTAGCGCATCAGAGGGCTTTCCTGTTTTCGCGCCAATGGCAACGCGTGCTTCCGGGCACGGCGGTCTTTCATCGGCGCGGACGACTTTTCTACCTGGACTCACCACCTGTTTGTGAACATCGTGAAACATTCCGTTCCTGTCGCGCTGAAGCGGGCGCGTTCGTTGTTACCTTCCATCATCCGGTCGACGCATCGGGCGCCCGTCATCCTCATGGCGTGCAGCGCAATCCTTCTTTCCGCATGTCACCAACGCGAAGCCGTGGCGCCCGAGGCCAAGCCGGTCGTTGCACGCGTGGTTCGTCCCGACGGACGCATCCCGGGCGACTCACTGCCCGCGCAAGTAGAGGCGCGCTATTCCACGACGCTTTCGTTTCGCGTCGGCGGCAAGATCACTGAGCGGCGAGTGCGTATCGGCGATACCGTCAAGGCGGGACAGACGGTGGCGCTGCTCGACCCGACCGATCTGCAGAACAACCTTGTCAGCGCGCGAGCGCAACTCGACGCCGCAGAACATCGCCTCGTGTTTGCCAGGCAGCAGCTCGACCGCGACGAGGCGCAGGCGCACGCGAACCTGATTGCGCCCGCACAGCTCGAACAGACCCAGGATGCCTACGCAACCGCGCTGGCGCAGCGCAATTCCGCGCTGGCCCAGATGGCGCTCGCCGCCGATCACCTGCGCTATGCAACGCTTGCCGCGGATCACGACGGCGTGGTGACTTCCGAAGATGCCAACACCGGGCAGAACGTTCAGGCCACGCAAGCCGTGTATCACATCGACTGGACGGGTGATGTGGATATCGTCTGCGATGCCCCGGAGCGCGTGGTGAACTCCCTGAAGGCCGGCAGCAAGGCGCGTGTGACGCTGCCCGCGTTGCCGGGCAAGTCGTTCGAAGCGAGCGTGCGCGAAGTGTCGGCCGCCGCCGATCAGGAAAGCCGCACCTGGCGGGTCAAGCTGACGCTCGCGGCAGCGAGCCCGGAAGTGCGCCTTGGCATGACGGCCAACGTTGCGTTCGATTCGGTTCAAGGCAACGCAGCCGGACAGACCTTCACGCTGCCGGTGACTGCGCTTTTCCATCGTGGCGAGAATCCCGCGGTGTGGGTCGTGCGTAGCGGGAGCGACACGCTCGAGCTGCGCCCGGTCACGATCCAGCGATACGAAGAACGTACGGTGTCGATCGGTTCGGGCCTGCATGACGGCGACCGCGTGATCCTGCAAGGCGTGCACGCCGTGAGTTCGGGACAGCATGTGCAAGTCGTGCCGCCGCTGCATCCGGAGGACTTCCCGTCATGAACGCGCGCGACCATGAGAACGGGCCGGACATGCCGCCCGTGGATGCTTCCGACAAAGAGACCGCTGACGCAGGCGGTTTCAATCTCTCCTCCTGGGCACTGCGTCACCAGCAGCTCGTGATCTTCCTGATCGGACTGGCGACGCTCTTCGGCGTCATCGGCTATACGCACCTCGCGCAATCGGAAGATCCGCCATTCACGTTTCGCACGATGGTCATTCAGACCTACTGGCCGGGCGCGACCGCGCGCGAAGTGCAGGAGCAGATCACGGATCGTATCGGCCGCCAGTTGCAGGCGGCGCCGTATGTCGACAACATCAAAAGCTACTCACGCCCCGGCGAGTCGATGATTTTCTTCGCGATGAAGGACTCAGCGCCCGTCAAGGAAGTGCCCGAGACCTGGTACCAGGTTCGCAAGAAGGTGGGCGATATCCGGGCAACGCTGCCGAAGGGAACGGTCGGGCCATTCTTCAACGATGAGTTCGGCGACGTCTACACCAACATCTACGCGCTCGAGGGCGACGGCTTCACGCCCGCGCAGCTGCACGACTATGCCGACAAGCTGCGCACGGTGCTGCTACGCGTGCCCGGCGTGGCGAAGGTCGATTACTTCGGCGATCCCGACCAGCACATCTTCGTCGAGGTCTCGAATGCGCAGCTCACGCGGCTTTCGATCACGCCGCAGCAGCTGGCTCAGGCCATCGACGCGCAGAATACCGTCGCGCCCGTCGGCACGGTCACCACGGCTGACGACCGCGTGTTCGTGCGGCCAAGCGGCGCGATCAAGGACGAGCAGGCGTTGTCGGACGTGCTGATCACCATCAACAAGCGCACGTTCCGGCTCGGCGACATCGCCACCATCAGGCGCGGCTATGACGATCCGCCCGTGACGCAGATGCGCGTCGGCGGTCAGGCGGTGCTCGGCATTGGCGTGACGATGCAAAAGGGCGGCGACGTCATCGACCTCGGCAAGGCGCTCGACGCAAAGGCGTCCGAACTGCAGGCCACGCTGCCCGCGGGTTTGAAGCTCGCACCCGTTTCGAGCATGCCGCATGCGGTCAAGCACTCGGTCGACGAGTTCGTGCGTTCGGTGGGCGAGGCAGTGGCGATCGTGCTCGTTGTGAGTCTCGTTTCGCTGGGCTTGCGAACGGGCATGGTGGTCGTGATCACCATTCCGATCGTGCTCGCAGTGACGGCGCTGTCTATGCATCTGTTCGGTATCGGGCTCGACAAGGTGTCGCTCGGCACACTCGTGCTCGCGCTCGGCCTGCTCGTCGACGACGCGATCATCGCGGTCGAAATGATGGCGGTGAAACTGGAGCAGGGCTGGAGCCGCACGCGCGCCGCGGCGTTTGCCTACACCAGCACTGCGTTTCCTATGCTGACCGGCACGCTCGTGACCGTCTGCGGTTTCCTGCCGATCGCGCTCGCGAAATCGAGCACGGGCGAGTACACGCGCTCGATCTTCGAAGTGTCGGCAATCGCGCTCGTCGTTTCGTGGTTCGCGGCCGTCGTGCTGGTGCCGCTCTTGGGCTTTCACATGCTGCCGGAGCGCAAGGGTCATGCCGGCAGCGGTCATGGGCACGAGCACGAGCACGATGTCTACAACACGGGCTTTTATAAGCGTCTGGCAGGCTGGGTGACGTGGTGCATCGAGCGACGCTGGGTCGTGCTCGGTGTGACCGTCGTGCTGTTTGCGATCGCCATGGGCGCATTCACGCGCGTGCCGCAGCAGTTCTTCCCGAACTCCGAGCGGCCTGAACTGCTCGTGGACCTGAGGTTGCCCGAAGGTGCTTCGTTCGAGGCAACGCTGCGTGAGGCGAAGCGCCTCGAGAAAGTGCTCGACGGCAAGGCGGAGATCCAGCATTTCGTCGACTTCGTCGGCACGGGTGCGCCGCGGTTCTATTTGCCGCTCGACCAGCAGCTTCAGCAGCCGAACTTCGCACAATTCGTGATTACGGCCAGGGACGTCGAGACTCGTGAGGAGCTGATGCACTGGCTCGACGGGAAACTCGAGAAAGACTTCTCCGGCGTTCGTACCCGTGTTGCACGACTCGAGAACGGGCCGCCCGTGGGCTTCCCGATCAAGTTCCGCGTGAGCGGCGACGACATCGCGACGGTGCGCTTGCTCGCCGAGACGGTCGCGGAGAAGGTCCGCGGCGACTCGCGCACGCGCAACGTCCAGTTCGACTGGGACGAACCGGCCGAACGGTCCATCTCGTTCGAGATCGACCAGAACAGGGCGCGCCAGTTGGGTGTGAGTTCGGAAGACGTATCGAGCTTTCTCGCCATGACGCTGTCGGGATATACGGTCACGCAGTATCGCGAGCGCGACAAGCTGATCAGCGTCGACCTGCGTGCGCCGAAGAGCGAGCGCGTCGATCCAGCAAAGCTCACGAGCCTCGCGATTCCGACACCGAATGGCCCAGTGCCGCTCGGCTCGCTCGGACATGTGCGCGATACGCTCGAGTACGGCGTGATCTGGGAACGCGACCGGCAGCCGACCATTACGGTGCAGGCCGATGTACGCGGCGACGCACAGGGCATCGACGTCACGCGCGACATCGACCACGCACTCACCTCTGTGCGCGCCACGCTGCCTGTCGGCTATCGGATCGACGTGGGCGGTGCGGTCGAAGAAAGCGTGAAGGGGCAAACGTCGATCAATGCGGAAATGCCGCTGATGATCATTGCGGTGCTCACACTGCTGATGATTCAGCTCAAGAACTTTGCGCGGACGTTCATTGTGGTGCTGACGGCGCCGCTGGGTCTGATCGGTGTGGTCACTGCGCTGCTGCTGTTCGGCAAGCCATTCGGATTCGTCGCGCTGCTCGGTGTAATCGCGATGTTCGGCATCATCATGCGCAACTCGGTGATCCTGGTCGATCAGATCGATCAGGACATCGCGGCGGGGCATGCGCGCTTCGACGCCATCATCGGCGCAACGGTGCGGCGCTTCAGGCCGATCATGCTGACGGCGGCTGCCGCCGTGCTCGCGCTGATTCCGCTGCTTCGCTCGGGCTTCTTCGGACCCATGGCAACCGCGCTGATGGGCGGCATCACGATCGCCACGGTGCTGACCGTGTTCTTCCTGCCGGCGCTGTACGCGACGTGCTTCAGGGTCCGCCATGACGAGCGCGGCACGCAACCGGTCGTCGCCGAGCATACGGAGGTTTGATCATGAGCTTCAACTACAGGACATCCATGCTGGCGGTGGCTGCGGCACTCGCTGTGAGCGCGTGCTCGTTCGGACCTGGCGGCGAGCCGCCGGCCATGCCTTCGCCCGAGCATTACGGCGCGCAGGCGCAGCCTTCGACGACAGTGGCGGCGGGCGGCGTTACACAGACTTTCGATGTGGGCGCAACCTCGGCGCCGCAATGGTGGCGCCTCTATCGCTCCGATGCGCTCGACGCTCTCGTCGAGGAGGGCTTGCGCAACAGTCCCACGCTCGCAGCGGCACAGCGCACGCTCGCGTCGGCGCAACAGCAACTGCGGGCGCAGATCGGCGAGACGACGCTTCCGTCGATCGACGGTGTGGCACAGATCGAGCGCGCCCGGTCACCGGTCGTGCCCGGACTTGGTCCCGAGCAGGTGCAATACAACTTCTTTGCAGGTCAGCTTGCGGCGCACTACACGTTCGACCTGTTCGGCCAGACCCGTTACATGAACTCGGCAAGCGCGGCCCGAGTGAACGTGCAGGCGTATGAGCTGGAAGCGTCGCGGCGTGCGCTGGCCGCGAACATCGTGGGTGCTTCGATCAATGTCGCGGCGCTCGACCGGCAGATCGCGCTCACCGAACGGCTCGTTGCGGTATCCAACGACACGGCAAACGACGACCAGCAGCGCTATGCGCTCGGCTCGGTCTCGCGTGCTCAGGCGCTTGGGTCGAAACAGGATGCCGCGTCGGTCGCGGCGACTTTGCCGGCGCTGCGACAGCAGCGCGCGTCTGCGATTCATGCGCTCGCTGTGCTGCTCGGCCGTACGCCCGACAACCCGCCGGGCGTGCCGGCACTCGACACGCTGTCGCTGCCCGAGCATGTGCCCGTCGCCGTCCCTTCGGACCTGCTGCGTGCACGCCCTGACATTCAGGCCGCCGACGCCGCCGTCAAGGCTGCAGCCGCCGATGTCGGCTCTGCAACGGCGCAGATGTTCCCGAGCCTGTCGCTGACCGCCTCGATGGGCCGCGGCGGCTTCAGCTGGCCGGCGCTGCTCTCGGGCGCAGGCGGCCTATGGGCTATCGGCGCCGGCCTGTCGCAGCCGATCTTCCACGGCGGCGCGCTCGTTGCGCAGCGCCGCGCCTCGATCGATGCCTACGACGCCTCAGTGCTGCACTACAAGTCGACGGTGCTTTCCGCGTTCCAGGACGTGGCGAATTCGCTTGCCGCACTCCATAACGATGCGCAGACGCTGGCGTCGAACGAAGTAGCCGCTCAGGCCGCGCGCGCAGCATTCGACGACACCGCGTCGCGCCATCGTATGGGCTCGCTGCCTGCCACGGCGCAGTACGCGAGCGAAGCGCGCTATCTGAACGCGCAGATCGGCGCGGTGCGGGCGGCCAGCCAGCGCATGAGCGACACCGCGACGCTTTTCCAGTCGATGGGCGAGCTGCCGGTGAACCAGCAGACGACAGCGTCGGGGCAATAACGGAACGTTCCCGCGAGTCGACGTGGGCGGAGCCGCAAGTTCGGCGCAGCCATGAAGTCGCGGCTTCCGCCCCGGTCGAACGATAGCTGTTGCACAACGCCTGCATCTGAGGCCTGCGGCGCGAACCACGCGCTGCGGGCCTTTGCGCCCGTCCATCCCCCGGATTTCCGCTTCACCCCATATGGAATACCAGAGACTCATTGCCTGCCACGAATGCGACATGCTGTTTCGCAAGCCTTTACACGTCGAGGGGCGTGTCGCGACCTGTACCCGCTGCGGTGCAAGGCTGGCGGCGCTGCAAGGCGCCGGTGCGGCGCTCGACAGGGTTTGCGCGTTGACCCTCGCGGCGTTGATTACGTTCTGCATCGCGCAGGCGTTCCCCGTGATCGGACTGCGCGCAAACGGCATGACATCCGAGGCAACACTGTGGGGCGCCGTGCGCTCGCTCTGGACGGGCAACATGGGCGTCGTCGCGATCATGGTGTTCTGTTCATCCATTCTTTTTCCGCTGATCGAACTGCTTGCATTGCTGTATCTGCTGGTGCCGCTTCGCTTCAGCAAGCGGCCACCGCAATTCGATACGACGTTACGCGTAGTGCAACTCGTGCGGCCCTGGGGCATGGTCGAAGTGTTCATGCTCGGCGTGCTGGTGACGATCGTGAAGATGGTCAGCATGGCCGAGGTGATCGCCGGGCCCGGACTATTCGCACTGGCTGCGCTGACGGTCATGCTGGGCATTC
The DNA here is from genome assembly GCF_000685095.1 of Paraburkholderia caledonica NBRC 102488. Lineage (GTDB taxonomy): Bacteria > Pseudomonadota > Gammaproteobacteria > Burkholderiales > Burkholderiaceae > Paraburkholderia > Paraburkholderia caledonica. The sequence continues at coordinate 98,880 of NZ_BAYE01000001.1, read as the reverse complement.
TTGCCGCCTTCGACCCCCGCGGACTCTGGGCAATTGGCGATGAATCGAAGTCTGCTCGCGTGACGAGGCTTCGCTGGTCGTCGGCGAGCCGCAAACGTGTTTGCTTCGCCAGGCCCGAGCGGGCAGTCAAGGGCGATTCTTCGGCCGCCGTCAGCGCGCGGCGCGCGGGACTCGTCGGCTGTCACGCCTGCGGTCTCGTTCAGACGGGTCACCAAGCCAAGGTGACCGCGCGTTGCTCGCGATGCGCGAGCGTACTGCATCAGCGCCGCCCGGACAGTCTCACGCGAACCGTGAGTCTGCTGCTCGCCGCTGCAATTGCCTACATTCCGGCGAACCTGCTGCCGATCATGCATGCGTCTTCGCTGGGTCGCACCGAGGACGACACGATCCTCGGTGGCGTTGCGTATTTCTGGACATCCGGAGACTGGCCGCTCGCGGTCGTGGTCTTTGTCGCGAGCGTTCTCGTGCCCGTGCTCAAGCTCCTGGTTCTGACGCTTCTGGCGCTCGCCGCTCACCGGGGTTCGCGCTGGCGCGCTCGTGAAAGAGCCCGTTTGTACCGGATAGTCGAACGCATTGGCCGATGGTCGATGCTCGATGTGTTTGTTGTCGCACTGACGGTCGCACTAGTGCATTTCGGCTCGTTCGCCGTCGTCACTGCGGGTCCCGCCGCGCTCGCTTTCGCGGCGGTGGTGGTGCTCACCATGCTCGCGTCGCATCAGTTCGATCCGCGGCTCATCTGGGACCACGAGGATGCGACGCAGTGCTTGAACCGCCCGGCCCATGATGTCGCCGCCGCTGCGCCGCTGATCACCAATAACCGCAATTCCTGAAAGAGTTCTCAAACGATGCATCTTTCCAACCTGACAAGCCCTGAACTCAAGCCGCGCAAACGTTGGCTGCCGTCGCTCATCTGGCTAGTGCCGCTTATTTCAGCGTTGATCGGCGTTGCGCTGGTGGCGCGATCCATCGTGGACAAGGGGCCCGTGGTGAGCGTGACCTTCAGTAGCGCCGACGGCATGGAAGCGGGCAAAACAAAGGTCAAGTACAAGGACGTCGAGATCGGCTCGGTACAAACGATCACGCTGTCGAAGGATCTGCAGCGCGTCATCGTGAACATCCAGTTGAGCAAGGACGCGGAGAAATTCGCGACCGAGGGCACGCGCTTCTGGGTCGTGCGCCCGCGCGTCGGCGCAAGCGGCATCTCCGGGTTGGGCACGTTGCTTTCGGGTGCGTATATCGGCGTGGATATCGGCCGCTCCGCCCAGAAGCAAACCGCTTTTCCCGGCCTCGAGAATCCGCCCATTGTCACGACGGGGCAGCTTGGCCATCAGTACACGCTGCGCGGCCAGTCGCTGGGCTCGGTGGATATCGGCGCGCCGGTTTTTTACCACCGTATCCAGGTCGGTCAGGTGGTTGGCTTCTCGCTCGATCCGAGCGGAGCGGGCGTGGTGGTCAACGTATTCGTCAATGCGCCGTTCGACCGGTATGTGGCAACCAATACGCGTTGGTGGCATGCAAGCGGGGTCGATCTACGGCTCGATTCGAACGGGCTCAAGCTGAACACGCAATCGCTCGCGACGGTCGTCGTGGGAGGGCTCGCGTTCCAGTCTGCGCCGGGACAGGAGGCCGGACAACCGGCAGCCGACAAGGCGGTGTTCCGGCTGGCCGCGGACGAATCGGACGCGATGCGCGAGGCCGACGGCCCGCCGCTGAATGTCGTGATGCGATTCAATCAGTCTCTGCGCGGGTTGTCCGTCGGCGCGCCAGTCGATCTTCGCGGCATAGCGCTCGGGCAGGTGACGGACATCGGCATCGAGTACAACGAAGGCAAGAAGAGCTTCAGTATGAAGGTGTCCATGGCGCTCTATCCTGACCGGCTCAGCCGCCGCTCCAGCGAGGCCCTGCCCGCGCCGGACACGCCTGGCGGCCACGAGTTGTTGCAGCATCTCGTGATGGAAGGGCTACGCGGACAGCTGAGAACCGGAAACCTTCTGACCGGACAGCTTTATGTCGCGCTCGACATGTTCCCGAAAGCGCCGCGCGCGAGCGTCGATGTGCACCGCAACCCAATTGAATTGCCCACCGTGCCCAATACGCTCGACGAACTACAGGTGCAAATCGCGGACATTGCAAGAAAACTGAACCAGGTGCCGTTCGACCAGATCGGCGCCAATCTGAACGGCGCGCTCGCGAACGCCAACAGGCTGTTCGGGCATGTGGACACGGAGATCGTCCCGCAAGCCCGCGACACGCTCGCGGCCGCGCAAAAAACTTTCAGTACCGCTGAATCGACGCTCCGGCAGACCGCGCCGATGCAGTCGGACATTCAGGACGCGATGCAGGAACTCACGCGTACGCTGCAATCGCTCAACGCGCTCGCGGATTACCTTGAGCGGCATCCGCAGGCGCTGCTGGTCGGCAAGAAAGGAGACAAGCCATGACACTGAAATACCTCTACCCGTTGAGCACCGCGGCGCGTATCGCTGCCGCCGTTGGACTCGCCGCTTTAGCTGGATGCGCGTCGCCGCCTACGCACTTCTATACGCTGGGCGCCGACGCGCAGCCGACGATTGTGAACAGCACGTCGAGTCCCGCCTTCGCGATAGATATGCGCCCGGTCAAGGTACCGCCCGCCGTCGCCAGAAGTCAGCTCGTTGTGCAGATCGACGCGGCCCAGGTGAAGGTGCTGGAGGACGACCGGTGGGCGTCCCCGCTTCCCGACGAGATCCGCTACGCGCTTCTAGCCGGCGTGAATCAGCAGGCCGGCGGCGCGCCGAGTGGGGAGAGCGTCGCGCACGACGCGGATATTCCGACCTATCAGATCGCTGCAGACGTTCAGCGCTTCGAATCATGGCCTGGATCGCGTGTACTGATCGACGTCATATGGAACGTTCACAGGCTCGCCGGTAGCCAGACATTGACCTGTCGCAGCGTGGTGAGCGAGCCGGTGCAAGACGGCTATCAGGCCATGGTGAACGGACATCGGCGCGCGATACGGACGATCGCTACACAGATCGCGCAGGCCGTGCGCGCGTTCTCCAGCACATCGACGGAGGCTGGCCTTCGACCTGCGGCGACATCTGTCAAAACGGGGAAGGCGGCGCTGGCATGTCCCCGCTTGTCCGATAGCGCTGCAACTATCGCCGACCGATCGGTCCCGCGCGGCGAGGATTAAAGCAGCTCCGCGAGCCGCGTATCACGCCCTATGAGCGTGGTGCGAGCGGCACCGGGGGTGACATTCCGGCTGACAGTCCGGGTGCGATGGCAAACGCACCCGGACCGCTCGCGTTAGTCATCTGTCTCACTGCTCCTCGGCGGCCTCGTCCACGACGGGCAGCGGACGCGCCGCGATCTTTTCCGCCTCCGCGCGCTTCAGACCCAGCGTTTGCAGCAGCACGGCCGCCGTGCGCTCGGGAAAATGCTCGCCGCTGAAGCCGAGCTCTGCGAGCACCGCCGGTGCGGTTGCGCCTGGTGCGGCAAAGTTAAGATCGGCCGCAATAACTGAGAGGACCGTGCCTCCCACTGCCAGAAACGCGACAAACGGATCTGCGACGATGAAACGCTTCGCAGCGATGCCGTTTCCAATGTCGCGCAGCAGTCGCTGGCCCAGCCCGCGGCTGACGACGCGAGCAGAGAACCCTTCGCGAATCAGGAAACGTCCCCAAACCGGGTCGCGCCGTGCGCGCAGCACCGTATGGCGCACCGAGACAGAGACCACTTCGGCCGGATCGGAAATGCCGCCCGCCAGACGGTCGAGCATGTCCGCGAATTCCTCGAACACGTTGTCGATCAGCGTCGCGTAGATCGCCTCTTTCGACTCGAAGTGATTGTAAAACGAGCCGAAGCCGACGTCTGCGGCCTCGGTGATCTCATTGATCGCCACGCCCTCCATGCCTTTTTCGGCCATCAATCTGAGCGCCGCGTCCAGCAGCCGCGCGCGTGTCTCACGTTTGCGGCGCGCGCCGCGCGGCTCGCGTTCTTCGACGGCGGGAGCCGGCGAGACGGGCGCCTTACGCGCCGGACGCGGGGCTGTCCGGCGATTTGTCGTGTTCGTCATGTTCAATCCTGATCTGGTTATGTCCACAGTATAGATTCGAACGTCTACGTTGACAAAACCATCAGCGATGAGTTTAATGTCATCAACGGCGCAACGGCCGGTCTAATGAAAACAGATGGAGTGACTGTGGAGACAGCAACCCGAAAGGGTGTCGCGCCGACCGGCCGGCACTACCTCATTCTTCCGCGCATGGCGGCGTCGTCATGCGTCATTCATGCCGTGGCGGAGAAATGCCCGCCAGCGGAGACAGCGATTGCCCGGCGACCTGTGAGCCGTCGCGTGACAGGCCTATCTCGCTGCTGTCCAGGCATCCCTCTGGTTCACGGTACCGTCGGCAAGCTCGGTGGGCAACGACATCTTCCGCCGTCTGCGCCCGCTGCCGGTTCGCCGGCTTTCGAAGCCGCATCGGTCACTACGATCGCCTGATCACATCCCGCCATGAAAATCACTACCGCACAGCCTGCTCGTCACGCCAACCCGACCGCAAAAGCAACGGCATTGAGTTATCTGATGTTCGAGCGGCCTGATCTGGAGCAGGCAGAACGATTTCTCAACGACTTCGGGCTCCTGACCGTATCGCGGGACGAAGCGCTCCTGCTTCTTCGCGGTACCGGCGCTTCGCATTTCTGCTATGCCGTGCGCAAGGCGCAGAAAGCTCGCTTTGCCGGGTTCGGTCTGCAGGTCGGCAGCCTGGCCGAACTCGATGCACTGGCCAACCTGCCGGGCGCGTCCCAGGTGCAAGCGTGTGCGCTCCTGGGCGGCGGCTACGTCGTTCAGCTAACCGATCCGTCGGGCTTCCAAGTCGATGCGATATGGGGCCAGTCGCCGGCGGAGGCCTTGCCCCATCGGCAGCCGCTGTCTTTCAATTCCGTCGATGCGGCAGTCCGCATCAACGATACGCAGCGGCCACCCGAACGGCCGCCGGAGGTCATCCGGCTCGGCCATGTCGTGCTCGAACTCGCCGACTATCAGGCGACCTGTGCGTGGTACACGCGCCACTTCGGCTTCATTCCGAGCGACGTACAGGTGCTTCCCGACGGTTCGCCGGCAGTTGCATTCTTGCGGCTGGATCTCGGTGACGAGCCGGCCGACCATCACACGCTCGCGCTCGCACAGGGCTTCGTGGCGACCTACAGCCATAGTGCCTACGAAGTCGTGGACGCCGACGCGGTCGGTATGGGCCAGCGCGTTCTGCGCGACAAAGGCTGGACGCACGCGTGGGGCATCGGCCGGCATATTCTCGGCAGCCAGATATTCGACTATTGGCAGGACCCGTGGGGCGACAAGCATGAGCACTACTGCGATGGCGATCTATTCACGTCCGCCGCGCCAACGGGCGTTCATACCGTGAGCCGCGAGGCGATGGCTCAGTGGGGTCCCACGATGCCACGCAGTTTCACGAGGCCCCGATTCACCCCCGCGAGCATAGCCGCATTGATTTCGAATTTGCGGCGCTGCCCAGATCTCACGCTGAGCAAGCTGAGGACGCTGGCCAGAATTTTCGCGTGACACCACACCTTTTCTTGGAATCCGGAGATCGACCTATGCCAGTTCACGTTCTGCATTACCTGCATGAAGGCCGCGCACAATGGGGCGTCGTGGCCGATGGCGCTATCACGCCCATCCCCGGTGAGTTCAAGTCCACCGCGGAGTTCATCGAGGCCAATCCTGTCGAGCAGTTGCTGTACCTCGACGGTCAAAAAATCGCCGAATCCGACGTGCAATGGCTCTCGCCCGTCACGGCCGATCAGCAGTTCATCTGCCAGGGCGCCAATTACCGCCAGCATATGATCGAGTCCGGCTTGGACCCTGATGTGAAGAAATTCAACATGATCTTCACGAAGGCGTCTAGCTGTATCGTTGCCGCCGATTCCCGGTTGGTAAAGCCCAAGGAGGTGCAGTTTCTCGACTACGAGATCGAACTCGGCCTTGTTCTCAAGCGCAACGTCACATCGCGCCAAACGGTTACCGACGAGAATCTCCACGACTTCGTCGCGGGCATCGTCATCGTCAACGACTATTCGGCGCGCGATATCCAGATTCCGCAAATGCAGTTCTACAAGGGCAAGAGCTACCGCACGTTCGGCCCGGTCGGTCCATACCTCTGTCTGCTTCAACAGCAGGACATTCCCAAGCTGAAGGAGCTCAAGCTGACGTTGACTGTCAACGGCGCGGTTCGCCAGAGCGATTCGACCGCGGGTCTCGTCTACGGTCCGGCGGAGACTTTAACTGAACTCTCCGGAGTGCATGACCTGTACGCAGGCGACCTGCTCGCGACCGGGACACCGTCCGGCTGCGCGCTCATCGTTCCATCGCCCGAGAAGCAGCGCGCCGCGGCGCAACTTCCGGAAGCGGAAAAGTGGCGCATGTTCCTCAAGATGCAGTCCGAGCGGCCGCAGTATTTGAGCATGGGAGATGTGGTGGAAGCGCGTATCACCAGCCCCGACGGTTCGATCGACCTTGGGGTGCAGCGTAACCTGGTCGTCGCAGAGGCAGCATGAAAGGCGTCGCGAACCTACAGGACGTTCTTGCTATCGAAGCGCAAGGACAACCGGCCGATCTGCCGTCAAACACCTACGAGATGATCTGCCGGGGCGCCGCGATCGATCCATCGGCACCGGCGCTTTCGTATTTCGCAACTGCCGACGATTACGCGAACGCGAAGCACTGGACGTACAGCGAACTGCTGCGCGATATCACGCGCACGGCGAACATGCTGTCGCGCCTCGGCGTACAGCGCGGCACGGTTGTCGCCTACGTGCTGCCCAATTTGCCCGAGACGCATTGTGTGATCTGGGGCGGCGAGGCGGTGGGGATCGTCTGTGCGATCAATCCGATGCTTGAAGGCGAGGCGATCTGTCAATTGCTGAAGTCGTCAGGTGCTGCCGTGCTTGTCACGCTGGCCCCGTTCCCGGGCACTGACGTCTGGCAGAAGGTGCAGCCGGTTCTGAATAAGGTGCCTTCGCTCAAGCATGTCGTACTGGTCGATCTCGCCGGCGAGGCGCGCAGCGACCGGGCGGCTCCGGCCCAGACGGGTCGAGCCGGCGAATGCTCGCCGCAGCACGAACCTGTCGGCGAGAGTCGCGCCGTGGCCTCGCAGATTGAGTTCCACGATTTCGCCACGGCAGTTGCGCGCGAGTCGGGCGAGGCGCTTTGCACCGCGCAGCGGATGAACCCGGACGACGTGTCCTCCTACTTCTGCACGGGCGGCACGACCGGGCTGCCCAAGATCGCGATGCGCCGACACGGCAACGAAGTGGCCAACGCGTGGAGCGCCGGCCGGTTCCTTGGAGAGAGCGTCGGGCCCGGGAAGACGATTTTCTGCGGACTACCGCTCTTTCACGTCAACGCCGTCATGGTGACGGGTCTGCTGCCGTTTTCGCGCGGCGCGCATGTCGTGCTTGGCACGGCACAGGGCTATCGGGGCGAGGGCGTCGTCAAGCGTTTCTGGGAAATCGTTGAGCATTACCGGATCAACTTTTTCAGCGGCGTGCCAACCCTCTATGGTTCATTGATGGAGGTTCCAGTCGATGGCCGGGACATCGGTTCACTCGAATACGCACTATGCGGCGCCGCACCCATGCCGGTTGAGTTGCTCCGTGCATTTCAGGCTCGCACGGGAATAAGAATTCTCGAAGGTTACGGTCTCACCGAAGGCAGTTGCGTCAGCAGCGTCAACCCGCCGCTCGGCGAACGCCGGGCCGGCTCGATCGGTCTGCGTCTGCCCGGTCAGGCGATGAAAGCAGTGGTGGTCGACGAGGCCGGCCGCTACGTCCGCGACTGCGCTGCAAATGAAGTCGGACAGTTGCTGATCTCCGGCCCGAATGTATTCGTCGGCTATGCGAGAGCAGAGCAGAACAGCGGCATCTGGATGGATACGGGCGACGACCGCCGTTGGCTTAGCACGGGCGACCTCGGACGTTGTGACGCCGATGGTTACTTCTGGCTCACCGGCCGCAAAAAAGAGCTGATTATCCGGGGCGGACACAACATCGATCCCGCGGCAATCGAGGAACCGTTGCATCGTCATCCGGCGGTACGACTCGCCGCTGCAGTGGGCCGCCCGGATACGCACGCGGGCGAGCTGCCCGTCGCCTATGTCGAAACGAAGCGGGGCATGAGCGCAACAGAGGCGGAATTGTTCGATTTCCTGCGTGGCGAGATTCAAGAGCGCGCCGCGCTGCCGAAGGCGATCCGCATTGTCGATTCCATGCCGCTGACGGCTGTAGGCAAGATTTTCAAGCCCGCGCTCAAACGGCGCGAGACGGTAGACGCAGTTGATTGCGCTCTTGCAGCGGCTGGCATCGAAGGCGCCAGCATTAGCGTCGTTGAAGACGCGACAAAGGGTCTTGCGCTGCACGTCGAACTTTCCGATCTCGCACTGGAGGCTTTGGCCGCTTCGGCACTCGCACGTTTTCCGTTCGCCATTTCGTTTTCTTGTGTGCGCCAGCAGCAGGAGCGGTGAAGCCGCCATAGCAGGGACGCGACGATAGGGCGTCGCCGCACGCAAAGACGTTTGCGCGCATTGCCTCTTCATCGCACGGGTAACGATTCAATTAATTTAGTACGGCTATTAAAAATCTAAAAAAATGCCTCACTAATGGCATGGACGAGCCCAATTCATAACAGTTGCGGCAAATGGAGACAGGAGAAAACAATGACGAAGCAGAGGAGAACCGGCATTGCCGGAGCGGTGGCGTGCGTCTGCGGGATCGCGTTGACTGATGCGGCCCACGCGCAGAGCGCAGGCAGCATGACGCTGTCGCTCGGATGGTTGCATGTGGCGCCACAGGGTCACGCAACGCCGCTCACGGTCGAGAGCGTTGGCGGGCAGCCAGTGAATCAGACGCTCACAGGCACGGGGGCGCATGCATCGACGTCGGATACGGTGGGAATCACAACCGAATACTACGTGACGGACAGCATCGGCGTTGCCGCGCTTCTGGGTTTTCCAGTGAAGGTCGATCTGATTGGGGAAGGGACGCTAGCGAAGTACGGCAATCTTGGCACGACGAAGCCCATGCCGCCGGCGATCGAACTTCGCTATCACCTGTTTTCGGCCGGCTCGGCGTTCCGGCCATTCATAGGGCTCGGCGTGAACTATACGTGGTTTACACAGGTACGGGCTACTAACAAAGCGTTCGTCGAAGGAAGCTTTGGACCCGGCGGATCGGCGCACGCGACGCTTAGTTCGTCGTGGAATCCGGTATTCGAGCTGGGTGCAAGTTACGCGATCACAAAGCACTGGTCCGTTGGAAGCAACGTCAACTACATGCCGGTCAAGACCAACCTGACCTTGCACGGGCAGACCGCCACGGGAACCCAGGTCGTGTCGAAATCCACGCTCAGGCTGGATCCCGTGAGCGTTTTCGTGAACGTGGCGTACACGTTCTAGCGCAAGTCCGCCCGCTGCGCTTCCAACACAAAGCTCACATAGGATCGAATGATGAAACGACAGGTCCTCAAGACCATTCTTTTTGCGCTGCCCAAAGTTCTCGAACTGACGGCGCGCCGCTTTCCGGCTTATCGACATCGGCTGAAAGAACACGATCTGGTCGCCTGGATCGGACTGATGGACGAAAGCATGGGGCGCGCAATCCAGATAAAGAACGGGCGAGTTCGCTCTCTTGCTGACACGCGCCGAAAGCCGGACGTACGCATCGCATTCAAGGATGTGGCCACCGCGCTCAAGTTTCTCTCTCCACGTCCCGATCAGGCCGAGATCGTGCATGCGGCGAAGAATTTCAAGGTCGTGACGGAAGGCGACGACGAACTGCTGGTGTGGCTCATGCAAACACTGAGCATGATGCAAACCGTCGGCCTGCCGATGGGTACGCCGATGCGCGATGGCACGCGGCGCTATGCGACCTGTACGAACGGCGGGCCGTTGTTCGTCTATGTAAAGGATGGTCGCATCGTCCGGGTCACGCCCATAGACCTGGATCGCTCCGATGCGGCAAGCTGGGAGATCGAGGCGCGCGGACGCCGTTTCAGCCCGCCGCGGCGAGGCATGGTCGCGCCGCACGCGTTGGCGATCAAGTCACTGGTCTACTCGGACAAGCGCATTCTTCACCCGATGAAGCGGGTCGACTTCGACCCTGATGGCGAACGCAATCCGCAAAACCGCGGCACGTCCGGCTATGTGCCGATCAGTTGGGACGAAGCTCTCGACATCGTCTCGCGGGAGATCAACCGGCAAAAGCGCGTTCATGGTCCCGGTTCGATCACGTTTCCGATGTCTTCCCATCACCAATGGGGCAATGTCGGCTACTACCTGAGCGCGCTGACCCGGTTTGCGAACCTGATCGGGTTCACCCGCGTGGCCGCGAATCCGGACAGTTGGGAGGGATGGTACTGGGGGGCGATGCATCACTTCGGCAACTCGATGCGGGTCGGCGTGCCGTCCGGCTACGGCGGCGTCGAAGATTGCCTGAAGGAAGCGGAAATGATCGTGTTCTGGTCCTGCGATCCGGAGAGCACCAATGGGGCATACGCCGGATTCGAAGGAACGGCGAGGCGTCTGTGGGCGAAGGAGCTTGGTATCGAGTTCGTGCACATCGATCCGCACTGCAATCCGACCGCCCAACTGTTCGGCGGACGGTGGATTCCCGTGCGGCCGCAAACCGATGCGGCGCTGGCCACTGCCATCATGCACGTATGGGCCGTTGAAGGCTTATATGACGAGGACTACGTTGTCTCGCGCACGACCGGCTTCGACGAGTGGCGTGCCTATCTGCTGGGCGAATCCGATGGCGTGCCAAAGACGCCGGAATGGCAGGAGCCGGAAACCGGCGTTCCTGCAAAAGATGTTCGCGCGCTCGCGCGGCGCTGGGGAAACAGGAAGGTCTATCTCGCCGTCGGCATGACAGGGGCGGGATTTGGCGGTGCGGCACGCGGCGCCACGGGCGCACAATGGGCGCGCTGCATGGTCATGATGATGGCGATGCAAGGCTGGGGCAAGCCGGGCGTCAATTTCGGCTGCCTGGAGATCGGGGTTCCGCACGATCTGCAGTTCTACTTCCCTGGCTATGCTGACGGCGGCATGTCCGGCGACCTGGCCTGGACCGCGAACGCGGTGAACAACTACCAGCGCATGCCGCATATTCTCACCATGAATCCGGTCAAGCAGATGGTGCCGCGGCAGCAACTGCCCGACGCGATTATCAACGGCCATGCGACCGGATATCTATGGGACGGCATTTCTCAGGAAGCGCAGTTTGCGCCGTTCAGTTACCCGATGCCCGGTTACTCGCCCATCCACATGATCTACCGATATGGCGGCTCCGCCTTCAGCACGGTGACCCGATCCGGACGCTGGGCCGAGGCTTACCGGCACCCGAGCATCGAGTTCGTCGTGAATCAGTCGATCTGGATGGAAGGCGAGGCGCAGTTCGCCGACATCATCCTGCCCGCGTGCACGTCGCTCGAGCGATGGGACATCGGCGAATGGTCGAATTCCGGCGGCTACGCACATCATGGTTTCAGCACGGTCAATCATCGCATCATGACCATGCAGCACAAATGCATCGAGCCACTGGGCGAGTCGCGCTCCGACTACGACATCTTCACTGCCATCTTGAGCCGGCTCGGCCTCGGCGGCGTATTCACCGAGGGATGCAGCGAACTCGACTGGGTCAAGCGTGTGTTCGAATCGTCGGATTTACCCGATCACGTTTCGTGGCGAGACTTCTGCCGCAAAGGCTATTTCGTCGTGCCACCCGAGAAAGCGGCATTGCGCCAGCCGCCGGATATGCGCTGGTTCGCGCAGGGCCGTCGCAAGGACTTGCAGGAACCGCATCCGCTGCCGTCGCAGCATGCCGAAAAATTCGGCATGGGGCTGCAAACGCCGAGCGGGAAGTTCGAGTTCATACCCGAACTGCTCAAGCGCCATACCGCAGACAACCCTGAGCGGCCCGCGCTGAACCGCTATATCCCGTCGTGGGAAGGGCTGCGCTCGGACCTGGCTCACCGGTACCCATTGCAACTGATCGCCACGCACAGCCGCTACAGCTTTCATACGCATTGTGACGGCAAGAATTCGTCCATCAACAGTGTCGAGGATCATCGGGCGCTCATCGGCGGGCACCGTTTCTGGCTCCTCAGGTTGAGCGCGGCCGATGCGGCGATGCGATGCATCGGTCATCGCGATCTCGTCAAGGTCTACAACGACCGCGGTGCCGTGATCTGCGCGGCCGACGTTTCGCCGCTGGTCACCGCAGGGGTCGTCAAGTCATATGAGGCGAGCGCCGAGTTTCAATTGATCGAGGTCGACGGCGAACGCGTCGAAATTGGTGGTTGCATGAACATGCTGACACCCGACCGGCCCCAAACGGCAGGAACGAGCAGCATGAGCCCGAATTCATGCCTCGTACAGGTCGAAAAATGGCGAGGCGCCGAAGCGTTTCTGCTCGCCCGCGCAGCGTAAGGAGCACAGCGTGAAAAAATGGAATCTGATTATCAAGGTCGGACGTTGCGAGAACTGCCAGAACTGCGTCATCGCCGCGCGCGACGAGCACGTCGGCAACGACTTCCCCGGTTACGCCGCACCCGCCGCGGCCGGCGCCGGGAGCCCCATCCGGATCTTGCGCCGTGTGCAGGGCCGCTCGCACATGGTCGACACGACCTACCTGCCCGTGATGTGCAATCACTGCGACGACGCGCCATGCGTGCGCGCGGGTGACGGCGCCGTTCGCAAACGTGCCGACGGCATCGTCATCATCGATCCTGACAAGGCGCGCGGGCGGAAGGATATCGTGAAGTCCTGCCCCTACAAGGCGATTGTGTGGAACGAGGAATTGCAACTGCCGCAGACGTGGATCTTCGACGCTCACCTGCTCGACGCGGGTTGGCAGCGCCCCAGATGTGAACAGTCATGTCCGACTGGCGTGTTCGAAACGGTCAAGCTGGACGACGCAAAGATGGCGGAAAAGGCCAGGCAGGAGGGGCTGAAGGTCTTGCAACCGCGTCTCGGCACAAAACCTCGAGTGTGGTACAGCGGCCTTGAACGCTGGGAAAGCTGCTTTATCGGCGGAAGCGTGAGTGCCGAGGTGAAAGGCATCGTCGAGTGTGTTGCCGATGCCGTGGTTGTGCTGTATGCGCGTGGCGAGAAGATTGCCGAAACGGTGTCGGACGCGTTCGGCGATTTCCGGTTCCTGGGCCTCGCAAAGGACAGCGGCCTCTACCGGGTGCAGATAGTTCACGCGCTCGGCAACGCGTCACGCGAGTGCGAACTGGGCGAAAGCGTCTACCTCGGCGAAGTGAACGTCGTGCAGCCGGCGACCGCAGCCGAGCCCGCGTAACGTCAGGATGAGCGTGCTTGCCGGGACGGTTCGTTATTTCCGTTCCGGTTTTATCAATTGACTATATAATCAGTTATGAGTTTTATATGCAGACATGATCGGTGCGCCGCTCGATGCACCGGTAGAGCTGTCGAGCAACCCGCCATTTGACACGTTCGCTTAGGCTCGGCGAGCCCAGACGGCAACGCCACCGGTGAGCTACGCGATGACGCACGAACGCCTGACCCACGCGCGGAGGAAACAGCAGACGCGAGAGCGTCTGTTCGAGGCTGCGCGGAGCGTTTTCCTTGAAAAGGGTTTGGCCGCAACGAGCGTAGAGGACATCGTCAAGGCGGCGGGTTATACGCGCGGCGCGTTCTACTCCAACTTCCACTGCAAAGAGGAACTACTTCTGGAACTGCTCCGGCGCGATGCCGACGAGGCAAGTGTGCGTCTGCAGTCCATCGTCGCGGAGAGGGGCAGGGCGGACGATATGAGCTCGCGCGCCATCGCGTACTACAGCCGCTGCTTTCTCCAAAGCGATTCCTTTCCGCTTTGGATGGAGGCGCATCTCATTGCGCGCCGCGACAGCGCATTCCGGGAGCGCGTGAATGCGCTCCGCCACGAACAACTGGAAGAAGTCAGCGCCTATTTGCGAGCGAATGTCATGCATGGCGGCTGCGAGTTGCCTTTGCCGCAGGACGCCGTCGCGTTGACGCTGATGAGCCTGTGCAACGGCGTGCACTTCTTGAAGATATGCACGCCGCAAGCAGTCAGCGACGAGGCGATTCAATCCTTGGTCGGCGAGCTTATTTCAAATGCGCTGCGGCAATTGTCACCGGAAAAACGTCAGGACATGAAGTGCGGCAGCGTTACCGCGCCGTGCGTGTGAGCGATTGAACGTGGCCGACCGTCGTGCATTAACGATGCGTGAGGTCTGAGTAGGGGCAAAAATCGTCGATGTCAGTAGAACGCAATGGATCTATAGACAACAAAAAACCCCGTAAGACGTTGACCTTACGGGGTTTCTCGACTACTGCGGCTTACGCCGGAACAACTGTGGTGCCCAGGAGAGGACTCGAACCTCCACGGTGTTGCCACCGCTAGGACCTGAACCTAGTGCGTCTACCAATTCCGCCACCTGGGCACGTCTTCAAGCTAGAACGCTATTTTAGCGGGCTGATGCAGCGTGTCAATCCCCGCTATAAACAAACTTCGCTTTTACAGCCACGAGTAATGCATCCAATGCCGACGACCGGTAATCGGACTGCATGACCATCAAGCCAAACGCTTTGCACAAAAACTAAAGCCGCCCATACAACATGGCGGCTTTAGTTTTGAATCCTGGTGCCCAAGAGAGGACTCGAACCTCCACAGTGTTGCCACCGCTAGGACCTGAACCTAGTGCGTCTACCAATTTCGCCACCTGGGCAGGTGATGAACAGCAAAGACCGCCATTATAGCGGCAGGGTGGAGCCTGTCAAGCGTTTCTCCTTAAACAACCCGTCAACGACGCTGCGCGGGCTTCCTGGCGACTATTGACGGCCCGCGTGGCGCGCCGCACGGGTGTTAGAATGCCTCGCAGTAGTTCGTTGGCACGGTGCACAAGCCCGTCGGACTCAGCCTTGAACGAGCCGGACCCGAGACAGTCTTTTTAGTGCAACGGCAGGCGCGGATCATGCGCGCTGCAAACGCTTCTTAAGCCGAGCCACATCGCCGACCGACGTCCATGCAACGAGAAAAAATCATCGACAAGCCCTTGAGCAAATTTCCGTATCCGATTCCGAGCCGCGAGGAAATCCTCGGCGTCCTGCGTACGAGCGAAGCGCCGCTCGCCGCCAACGACATCGCCGAAGCCTTGTCGATCAAGCGCCAGGAGCGCGAGGGATTCTTCAAGCGCCTCGGCGCGATGGAGCGCGACGGCCAGATCCGGCTCGATCAGCGCAATTTGTATCAGCTGACTCATCCGTCGAACTTCGTCGCGGGGCGCGTTCAGGGCCATCGCGACGGCTACGGCTTCCTGATTCGCGACGACGGCCAGGACGACCTGTTCCTGCCCACTGCCGAAATGCAGAAGGTCATGCACAACGACCGCGTGCTCGCGCGCATCGTCGGCTATGACCGGCGTGGCCGGCCGGAAGGGCATATCGTCGAAGTCACCGACCGTGCGAACAAACGCGTCATCGGCCGCCTGCTCAACGAGAACGGCGCGCTGATCGTCGCGCCGGAAGACAAGCGCATTGGCCACGACATCCTGATCACGCAGAACACCAAGAAGGCCAAGGTCGGTCAGGTGGTGGTCGTTGAGCTGACCGATTTTCCGAGTCGTCATTCGCAGCCGCTCGGCCGCGTGGCCGAAGTGCTCGGCGATATCGACGACCCCGGCATGGAAATCGAAATCGCGGTGCGCAAATACGGCGTGCCGCACGAGTTCAGCGCCGACGCCCTTGCCGAAGCCTCGAAACTTCCCGACGAAGTCCGACCGGCCGACGTGCGTCACCGCGTCGACCTGCGCGACGTGCCGCTCGTCACGATCGACGGCGAAGACGCGCGCGACTTCGACGACGCCGTCTATTGCGAGCCGGTCAAGGTAGGCCGCGGCGATGGGTTCCGCCTGATCGTCGCGATCGCGGACGTCTCGCACTACGTGCATCCGAAAAGCGGCCTCGACGCGGACGCGATCGAACGCAGCACCTCCGTTTATTTCCCGCGCCGCGTGATTCCCATGCTGCCGGAGAAACTGTCGAACGGTTTGTGCTCGCTGAATCCGAGCGTCGACCGTTGCGTGCTGGTGTGCGACATGATCGTCACTGCACGCGGCGAAGTGAAGGCGTATCAGTTCTATCCCGGCGTGATGCATTCGGCCGCGCGCCTGACTTATACCGAAGTCGCCGCGGTGCTGAAGAACACCAAGGGTCCGGAAGCCGCGCGCCGCGCCGCGCTGCTGCCGCAACTGCAGAACCTGTACGGCGTCTACAAGTCGCTATTTGCCGCGCGTCAGAAGCGCGGCGCGATCGACTTCGATACGACCGAGACGTACATCGTCTGCAATGCGCAGGGCAAGATCGAACAGATCGTGCCGCGCACCCGCAACGACGCGCATAAGCTGATCGAGGAATGCATGCTGGCCGCGAACGTCTGCGCCGCCGACTTCCTCAAGCGCAACAAGCATCCGGGCCTGTTCCGCGTGCACGCCGGGCCGACTGCGGAGAAGCTCGAGAATCTGCGCACGTTCCTGCGCGGCATGGGCCTTACGCTCGGCGGCGGCGACAAGCCGCATGCAAGCGACTACGCCGCGCTGATGGCGCAAATCCGCGAACGGCCCGACGCGCAGATGCTGCAAACCATGTTGCTGCGCTCGATGCAACAGGCCGTGTACAGCCCTGACAACATCGGCCACTTCGGTCTCGCCTACGAGGCGTATGCCCACTTCACGAGCCCGATTCGCCGTTATCCCGATCTGCTCACGCACCGCGCGATCTACGCGATCCTGCAGGGCCGCAAGTATCAGCCGGAGCCGCCGCAAGGCGTCACGCTGAATACGGCACTGTCGCCGCGCGCACGCGCGATGCAGCAGGCCGACGAGGAAAAAAGCGGCCGCTCGCGCTCGAACAACGTGGCGATCTGGGAAGAACTGGGTCTGCATTGCTCGGCCAACGAACGCCGCGCCGACGAAGCGTCGCGCGACGTCGAAGCATGGCTCAAGTGCTATTTCATGCGCGACAAGCTCGGCGAAGAATATGGCGGCATGGTGAACGGTGTCACGTCGTTCGGTATTTTCGTGCAGCTCGACTCGCTTTTCATCGAAGGCCTCGTGCACGTCACCGAACTGGGCTCCGACTACTTCCAGTACGACGAGATCAAGAACGAACTGCGCGGCGAGCGCACCGGCATTCGCTACCGCCTGTCGGATCGCGTGCGCGTGCAGGTGAGCCGCGTGGATCTCGACGCGCGGAAGATCGACTTCCGTCTCGTGCGGGATACGCCGATCAAGCCGCATCCGGTGCGCGGCGTGGCGCCGGCCGACAAGTCATCCGGCGAAAACGGCGGCGCGCGCGTGCGTGCATTGCCGCCGGTCGAAGGCGGCAATGCGGCGGGCGCGCGTCGCAAGAAAGCGGCTCCCGCACAAAGCGCTGCCGTCAAGGAAGCACGCGCCGCGCGCGGTGCCGCGAAGAAGCACGGCGCACCGCCCAAACCGGCGTCCAAGCCGACGGCGCGCAAGAAGCGCTAAAGCCGCCTCATGGCTTGAACCGCGCGCAGCGGGTACGTCTGGACGTGCCGGTTGCGCGCGGTGTTCGTTTCATCTGCCTGGTTCAATCTGCGGTCAATCCCGGATTCACGCGCTGGCTGGATCGCGCACAGGCACATATATTCATCACAGCAGCGCGGCGATCCTGCCGCGCTCAATCAAAGGTTGTATCAGTCATGGCACGTCACAAGGTTCTATACGGTTTCCACGCAGTCACCGCGCGTATCAGGCACGACGCGTCCACCGTCGAAGATGTCTATTACGACGCCACGCGCAAGGACCGTCGCATGACCGAGTTTCTGCACGTGGCGAAAGAAGCGGGCGTGCGTCTCATCGCCGCCGACGAAACGCGCCTGTGGGGCCTCGCGCACACCGAGCGTCACCAGGGCGTCGTCGCGCGCGCGGGCGACATGCCGCTCGCGCAGAACCTGGCTGAATTGCTCGACGGCATCAACGGTTCGCCACTCATTCTGGTGCTCGACGGCGTGACGGACCCGCACAATCTGGGCGCCTGCCTGCGCGTCGCCGACGCTGCCGGCGCGCACGCGGTGATCGCGCCGCGTGACCGGGCGGTCGGCCTGAACGCGACTGCCGCGAAGGTCGCGAGCGGCGCCGCTGACACCGTGCCGTACATCACCGTGACGAACCTCGCACGGGCGTTGCGCGAACTGAAGGACGCCGGCGTGTGGGTCGTGGGCACGGCCGGCGAGGCCAGCAAGAGCCTGTACGAGACGGAACTCGACGGTCCCGTTGCACTCGTGATGGGCGCCGAAGGCGAGGGCATGCGCCGCCTTACGCGCGATACCTGCGACGTCGTCATGCAGATTCCGATGGCTGGCACCGTGGAAAGCCTGAACGTATCCGTGGCGAGCGGCGTATGTCTGTTCGAGGCGGTCAGGCAGCGGGCGGTGAAGAAGTAATTCCGGCCGTCCCGAGGCTTCTACTCCGGTAAACTAGTGTTTTTTACTGCTAGCCGGCACTCCCATGACTCAAGACGAACTCAAGCAACTGGTCGGCCAGGCCGCCGCCGACTACGTCCACGCCAACGTGCCCGAAGGCTCGTTGATCGGCGTGGGCACAGGCTCCACCGCGAACTGCTTCATCGACGCGCTGGCTGCCAACAAGGCGCGCTATCGCGGCGCGGTGTCGAGTTCGCTTGCTACCACCGCGCGCCTGCAATCGCACGGCATCAAGGTGCTCGATCTGAACGAAATCGATTCGCTGCCGGTTTATGTGGACGGCGCGGACGAGATCGACCACAGCGGCGCGATGATCAAAGGCGGCGGCGGTGCGCTGACGCGCGAGAAAATCGTCGCGTCGGTATCGGACGTGTTCGTCTGTATCGCGGATGCGAGCAAACTCGTCGACACGTTGGGCGCTTTTCCTCTGCCGATCGAAGTGGTGCCGATGGCTCGCACCGCAATCGGCCGCCGCGTCACCGCGCTCGGCGGTGTGCCGGTGGTGCGCGTCACGAAAGAGGGCACGCCCTTCATCACCGACAACGGCAATGAGATTATCGACGTCAAAGGTCTGCGTATTAGCGACCCGCGCACGCTCGAAATGCATATCAACGCGTGGCCAGGCGTCGTGACGGTCGGACTCTTCGCGGCGCGCGGCGCAAATCTGTGTTTGCTCGGCACGGACGCCGGCGTGCAAACCATCGAATACCGCAAGGACTGACTCACGTGCGGGCCTGCTCACGCGGGCTCGCACGCATCCATCGTTTCAGCAGCGGCACGCGTTCTAGCGGCTTGTCTGAGTATTCGTTCTGTCACCGGGGCGCTGCATGGCGGCCGTCAACGCGTCCATCATTCGCTGCAAATACCGCTCGACCGAAAATTCCGCCTGTGCATCGGTCAGGGCCTGTTGTGCGAGGCGCTGTGCGAGCGCCGGATCCGCGCGCAACGCGACGATTGCGTCCGCGAGCGCCGCTGCATCGCCGGGCTTGACCAGCCAGCCGTTGCGGCCATGCCGCACGATCTCCGTTACGCCGCCTGCGGCCGCCGCGATCACCGGCCGGCCCGCCGCCATCCCCTCGACGATCACACGGCCAAACGGCTCGGGTTCCGTCGACGTGTGCAAGATCACATTCATCGCTTTCATCCACGTGGGCACGTCGTCCTGAAAGCCCGCGAAATGCACGCGTTCGGCAATGCCGAGCGCGGTGGCCTGGTCGCGCAGACGCTGCGCATAGGCATCCTCACCAAATAGCGGTGCGCCGACCAGAACGAGGTGTGCATCGGGCAATTGCGCCAACGCGTCGAGCGCAATGTGCTGACCTTTCCACGGCGCGAGGCGGCCGAACAGACCGGCGAGCCATGCGTTCTCCGGCAAGCCGAGGCGCTGCCTGAGCGAGCCGATGTCGGTGCCATCCACTCGATTGAACGCGCTCGCGTCGATGCCGTTGTAGACGACCGGCACCGAGTCAGCGGCGAGACCCGTGAGTGCTGCAAGCGACCTCGCCGATGCCTGCGAATTGACGATCACGTGGTCGACCGCAAGCCGCACCGCCCACTTGATGACGCTCAGTTGCACCCGGCCGAAATGCTCGCGCGTGAGGATGTCGTGTTGATACCAGACCACAGGCTTGCGATACAGCGCCTTGCCAAGCGCGCCCAGCACAAGCGCTTTCTGTGTGTTGACGAACAGTACGTCGAACGCGCGCGCGCGTGCCGCAAGAGCGCGGACCTGCCGCACGATGCCCGGCAGCACGCGCAAGCAGTTCAAAGCCGACGCTTGCCGCGCGATGCCCGAAACCTTCGCGTCGTTGATCACTTGCACGCGAGCGCCGAGCGCTTCCAGACGCATGCGAAACGGACCGTCGGCAAGCAAGACGACTTCGCTATGCGATCTGCAATGTTCTGCCAATTGCAGCAGCGCGAACTCGGCCCCGCCGAGTTGGCCGCTTTGGTCGACAAACAGCACGCGCGGCAATGCGCTCGTGTGCCTGACCGCGGGTGCCGACATGCCGGAGCCGACCGGCGCGGCAGGCGCTGCAACTGGATCGATGAACACCGGCGACACGAGCGGAAGCGGGGTAGCGATTGGAGAGGCGTCGAGCGTAGGGCGCATAGGAAGGCGAATTAATTGGTTTTTGTTCGTTCGCAAGAGGCGAATGGCGATGATTAATTATTCGCGTCCAGTCGCGCGTCGAATGTGTGCACGCGCACACGCAGCAAACGAAGCGCCACATACACTCGTTGCTAAGCCCAGAGGCGTTGACTGAGGATAAGGAGATCATGAGAGTTGCGATCGTGCACGACTGGCTCGTCGCACCCGGCGGCGCGGAGAAAGTACTCGAGCAGATCATCGAATGCTTTCCCGACGCGGATCTTTTCAGTCTCGTCGACTTCCTCGAAGACCGCCGGCCGTTGCGCGGCAAACCGGTCACGACCTCATTCATTCAAGGCCTGCCGCTCGCGCGGCGCCGCTACCGCGCTTACTTGCCGTTGATGCCGCTCGCGGTCGAGCAATTCGACCTCTCGGGCTACGACCTCATTATCACGAGTTCCTATGCGGTTGCGAAGGGTGTGCTCGTCGGACCCGATCAGACGCATGTGAGTTACGTGCATTCGCCGATGCGTTACGCGTGGGATTTGCAGCATCAGTATCTGCGCGAAGCGGGATTGACACACGGACCCAGGTCCTGGCTCGCGCGCCTGCTGCTGCATTACCTGCGTGGCTGGGATTCGCACTCGGCGAATAGCGTGGACCGTCTTATCGCCAATTCGCAATTCGTCGCGCGCCGCATGATGAAAACCTACCGACGTGACGCGGCCGTCATTCCGCCTCCCGTCGACGTGCAGCAGTTCGAACTGTGCACACACAAGGAAGACTTTTATCTGACGGCCTCGCGAATGGTGTCGTACAAGCGCATCGACCTGATTGTCGAGACGTTCAGCGCAACGCCGCACCGCCAGTTGGTCGTGATCGGCGACGGACCCGAAATGGCTGCGATTCGCGCCAAGGCCGGGCCGAATGTGACGATACTCGGCTATCAGCCGGCCGGCGTGCTCAAGGACTATTTGCAGCGCGCGAAGGCGTTTGTCTTCGCTGCCGAAGAGGACTTCGGCATCGTTCCGCTCGAAGCACAGGCCTGCGGCACGCCGGTCATTGCGTTCGGCAAGGGCGGAGCGCTCGAAACAGTTGTGCCTGTCGGTGAAGTGCATCCTACAGGCGTTTATTTCGGACGACAGACTGTCGTGTCGATGCTCGATGCCATCGACCGTTTCGAGCGGCAGCGCGAGCAGATCACGCCAGCCGCTTGCCGTGCGAACGCGGAGCGGTTCTCGTCGGCTGTGTTTCGCCGCGCGTTCATGGCCGAGGTGACGCGCACGATCGCCGCGGCGGGCTTGCGCAGTGAGGCGGCGGTAGTGGAGAGAACTGGCGCCGATCTCATCACCGACGAGGTTGGCTGGCCTGCACAGCCGGCGTCGCGGAGCAGTTGGGGACGATGAGCCGAGGCTTTCGCGAGCTTCCTTGCTCGGCGATTCAAACCTGTTTCAGCAGGGCAGCATCATCGAACAAGTCGCCGGGCGATGCCACCCGAGCGGCTATCCGGGGGGAGGCGCCAGCGTGGGTCATGGCCGCCTCGATACACGGTCTTCGACGCGGCGACAGCCGGCACGGATTGTCGCGGCGATTTATTACAACAGGCAGTCGTTATTCGTTCGTCACGTGGTGACGCATGCGAGCACGACCTTTGGACGAGGATGAACCTACACTCATGAATGCCGATCGCCTTCCGGGATCCTTTCCCGACATTGCTCAAAGCTGGGCCGCGCTGCAGGCTCACGTGCCCATTACTCCCATTCGCAACGAGCATGATTACCAGACGATGGTCGAGCTCGCCAGCGCGCTTGCCGCCCATCTGAACGGCAAGGAGGACGATCCGCTTGCCGATCTTCATGCAATCGTTTCGGAGCTCGTCCGCGCCTGGAAAGCGCAGAATACGACGCTTCCGAAAGGCGAGCCGCGCGAGGTATTGCGGCACCTGCTGGAGACCCACGGCCTCAAGCAGAAGGATCTGATGGGCATCGCGTCGCCGACAGTGGTGAGCGATATCCTGGCGGGCCGCCGTTCGATCAGCAAGAAGGTCGCTAAAGCGCTTGCCCAGCGTTTCCAGACGGACGTCAGCGCATTTCTATAAGGCCGTAGCCGGGCGGCGCCGATCGTCCGCGGTCCGCCTGTGCGGCTGGTTTCACTCAAGACGTCTCACTCGTTCTGCGCCGGCGGTTTTCCGCTGTCGGCGCCCTGTCTGCTATCGCTCCAGCACCCTCACCATTGCATCATCGCGCGTCGACGCAGTAATAGAAAAAAGGGCCGCGTCTCCGTGGAGCGCGGCCCTTGATCGCTTACCGTTTATCGCTTGCAGCGTGAATCAGCCCGTCTTGCCGGTGTCGTCAGAATGGGCAGTCGCGTACGTGTATGCATAAGCATAGTCGTACGTACCATTTTTATGGTGACTCTTCAGCGGTACGGCGTTCATCACGCCACCGACCACGCGCGCGCGTGCACGGCGCAGCTTCTTCAACGCTTCTGCGAGATGGCCCTCGGTGTGCGCGCCGGCGCGCATGACGAGTACCGTCGAGCCCGCGAGGTTCGCGACCACCGCGGCGTCGGCGACCGCAAGCAGCGGCGGCGTATCGACGATGATCAGGTCGAACTGCTGTTCGAAACGCGCAAGGATTTCACTGAACCGCGACGAGGTGAGAATCTCCGACGGATTCGGCGGATAAGTGCCCGCCGCGATGAAGTGAAGACCCGCGACGCCCGTCGCGCGTGCCGCCGTTTCAAGGTCCACCTGGCCTGTCAGCAACTCGGTGAGCCCGCCTTCAGGGGAGCGGCCGAGATATTGTGCGAGACGACCGCGCCGCAAATCGGCGTCGATCAGCAGCACGCGCTTGCCGGATTCGGCGATCAGCGCCGCGAGGTTTGCGCTCAGGAAGCTCTTGCCGTCGGACGGCGCCGGACTCGTAATCGCGATGATGCGGTTCGGCGCATCGAGCAGGCCGAACTGCAGCGTGGCGCGCAAGCCGCGCAAGCCTTCGACAGTCGTGTCGTACGGATGCGTCTTGACGAGTAGCGGGCGCACCGGCGTCCTGCCCGACGCGATCACGGTCTGTGTGCCGATTGGCTCGGTGCGCGCTTCGTCTGCCGCTGCATTCGCGCGCGAGCGGGACGACAACAGTCCCGCGATGCCGCTCGGGGACGCAGTAGCATCTTCCACTTCGGTCGGCCGCGAACGAGGCGCGGCAAGAGCGGCTCCGCGCGTCGCGCTCAACAGCCGGTCACTGCGCGCCTGTTCCGGACTGAATGTGATCGCGCCGAAAATCGGCAACTGGAAGCGGCGTTCGACAAATTCCGGATCGGCCACACCGGTAAAAAACTTGCGCCTGCAGTACGCGAACAGAATGCCGCCGATCACGCCGAGCAGCGTGCCCGCCGAAATCACCAGTGCCGACTTCGGCCGCACGGGCTTCGACGGCAGCAACGCTTCGTCGACGATGTGAACATTGCCGATCGTGCCGGCTCGTGAGATCGACAACTCCTGAATCTTGTTGAGCAGCGCGACGTAAATCTCTTCGGCGACTTTGGCATCGCGTTGCAATGCGAGCGCGTTACGCTCGGAACTCGGCAGCGTCGTGAAGTGGTCTTCGAATCGTGCTTTCTCGCGGGCCATTGCGGCCAATTGCGAGTCTACTTGCAGCACTTCCGGGCTTTCAGGTGTGAAACGCTGCAGCAATTGCGCGCGCTGAATACGCAGCGCCGCGATCTGCTTTTCGTAGTCGAGGCCACCGGCGAGATACACGCCCGCTTCCTGAGTCGGCTGGAACGAACCGACTTTCGACTGATACTCCGATAGCGCGGTTTCCGTCTTCTTTACCTCGTCGCGCAGCCGTGGCAGTTCGCTGTTGAGAAAGTCGAGCATGTGGCTCGCTTCTTCCTGTGCGCGTTCGGTGCGCTGCTTCAGATACGAGGCGGCTACCGCGTTCGTGATCGCGGTGATCGCATGGGCATCCGTACCCGAATACGACAATTGCACGACGCCCGTGTCGCGGCCTTTCTCGGTGACCTGCAACGAAGTGGACAGCCCCGACACTGCGTCCAGCTGATTGAATCGCGTGATGTAAAACTCGGTGCCGGGACGCGCCACCAGTCTTTTCACCAGCAGCGTGATGTCGTGGCCCTGTGCCTGCACGCCGGCCACGCCCGTCAATAGCGTTGCACCGCGCGCATCGGTCAGTGCGTATCGGCCCCTGTCGAGCGCGTGCAGCGTCAGTTGCGCGCCTTCGAGCGCCTTCGGCACGACGATCGAGGCAACCTCGAACTGCTCTCCGCCCCAGGCATATTCGGTCAATCCGAACGGTGCGGCGAACGGGTGCCCCGGGCTCGCAAACAATGAAGCAATCTTGCCCAGCACCGGCACCGTGTTCGCCGATGTGCTGAAGTTCAGCTTGAATTGCTCGACTACCGGCTCGACCACCGCGCGGCTCTTGATGATTTCGATCTCGGCCTCCGTGCGCATCGGGCCCACGCTCGGGGTCAACGAAAGCAGCTTCTGATTTTGCGCGTTGTTGCCGCTGCTCTGCGCGTCGACCTGAAGCAGCGCGTCGGCGGAATAGACCGGCGTGGCGATCTTCGTATAGACGACCGCGGCGAGGATCACGCTGCCTGCAATGCCGACTACCCACCAGATCTGCTCCGTAACCGTGCGCAGCAGATCGCGCATCACCGCGTCTTCGTCGCCGCCCGGCGCCGGGCCGTGGTCCAGCATGTCATACGTACTCATGTCGATACTCCGTTGCAAGCAATTTATCTGGACAACTGGACGGTGTAGAACAGCGACTGGAGAGTCGGCGTGATCTGTTCGAGTGCGCGATTAAAGCGCGCGGCATTCGACACTTGCACGTACACCACATCCTTCGGTTGCAGATCGAACTTGGTCATTAGCATCAACGCGTCCACTTGCGTCATATCGAGTTGATAGACGTCCGGCGTCAGCGTTTTGTCGGCGCCACGCACCACATAGACGTAGCGCGGATCGCCGGTCTTCACATCGAGACTGCCTGCGCCGGTGAGTGCGTCGGCGAGCGTGAGACGGCCGCGGTTCATCGGCAGCGAAGTCGGCTTGTTGACTTCGCCGAGCACGAATACGCGGCTGTTCGAGCGATCCGGCACGTCGATGATGTCGCCGTCCTTCAGCAATACGTTCTGCTGCGGGTCGCCTGTTTCGAGTAGCGCCGCTACGTCGACCGTATGGCGTTTGCCGTCGCGCGTGACGCCGACGTTCTGCAGATCAGCGTCGGGCAGCGCGCCTCCCGCACGGTTGATCGCGTCGAGCACGGTGAGCGGCGCATCGGTGATTGCTTCGGACGCAGGCGTGCGCAGGTTGCCGGTCACCTGCACCGACTGACTGTTGAAGCCCGACACCCGCACGTCGAGTTGCGGGTCGCGAATCGTGCGCGCGAGACCTTTCGTCAGCGCTTCCTGAACCTGTTGCGCAGTCATGCCTTGCACCTTCATGCGGCCCACGCGCGGAAAGAAGATCGTGCCGTTATTGGCGACGCGCACCGTGAGACCGCCTTCGCCGCTGCTCATCGTGGTGGGCGCGATGGGCGTCGCGCCTTGTGTCTGCGTAGGGCCGGGCGAGGGCGCGGCGCCGCTGCCTCCGGGCAACGGCGGCGTGGCGGTTGCGAGGCCCATGCCGCCCGTCAGTTCAGGGTGATCCCAGACGATGATGGTCAGCTGGTCGCCTATCCCCAGCCGATACTCGTAAAGGCCGCGCGTTTGCGGCGTAAGGCACGTCAACGGGCACACGGCGGGAACGGTGGCCGCGCGTTGCTCGCGGAAATAACCGACGTCGATTGCGTGCACCGGAAACTTTTCGGCGGTCTGCTCGGGCGGTGCCGGCGGTTCCAGCCGTTTGGTGTCGAGGTATGGTCCGGGCGCCAGTGAACAGGCGCATAGAGATGCAGCCGCGAGCGTCGCGGCAATTGTTTTGATAGTCATTTTATGGTCCCTTCGCGTGTAGCCGGTACGTCGATGGTTAGCGCACCGCTTCCTGCCATGCCCCGCGCATTGCGCGTAAACCCACTCGCCATTTGCGAAGCGCAAGCGCCAGTCCGCCGCGCTCGAATGCCAGCGACAATGCGCGCAGGAACCCCGGGTCCGCGCGATCGCCGATTAGCGTCGAATAAGCGACGAATGCCCATCGGCCAGGCGGCGTCAGGTGTTCGCACATGATGAGTCGGAGATTGAACGACGCGTTGTAGAAAGCCGCGTCGTTGAATGTGAAGCGCTGATCTTCGTCGCCGCGCTGAGCGGGAAAATGTTCGACGAGCAGCGCCGGGTCGTAGACGAGCTTCCAGCCGCGCCGCCGCACGTCGAGGCTGAAGCCCATTTCGCAATGAACCTGCGCGCCGCTACCCCGCAGGCGCGCGTCGAAGCGCAGTGTGCCGATCGCCTCACGGCGAAACGCCATGTTCACGCCTTTGAGCATGTGAACTTCGCGCGCCTGGCCGTGGCCGATGTGATGATTGCCGATCGTGCGGCCATACCATCGCACGATGCCCACACACGGCTTCTGCCCCTGCAGAATGCCGTTGCGTTCATGCACGATGTCGCGCCCGCCCAAGCCGCCCAGGCCCGGATCGCTCTGGAATGCGCGGGCGATTCGCGCGACCCAGTCGGAATGCGGAGCGGCGTCGTCGTCGGTAAAGCACAGCACGTCGCCACATGCGCTTTCGATGCCGAGGTTGTAGGCGGCCACTACACCTGGCTTATGCACGAGCACGACGTAGCGGCGCGGATCGGGCCGGTTGGCCTCGCGCGTGCGAAGCCAGTCGAGCGTCGCATGGTCGTCGTGACGAGCGATGACGATCACCTCGTCAGGGCGGCGCTCCTGTGCGTCGAG
Source organism: Paraburkholderia caledonica NBRC 102488 (assembly GCF_000685095.1). Classification (GTDB taxonomy): domain Bacteria; phylum Pseudomonadota; class Gammaproteobacteria; order Burkholderiales; family Burkholderiaceae; genus Paraburkholderia; species Paraburkholderia caledonica. Next base: position 71,380 of record NZ_BAYE01000001.1, on the reverse strand, counting down.
CGCCGCGAGGCACCGCGCCAGATCGGCGGTGCGTCGATACGTCGGGACGATCACTGAGACTTTCACGAGCGGTTCACGTAGCGGCATGATCAGAATGCGTTGCGGCCGACAAAGCCCTTGAAGATCGTGATGAAGACGATCTTCATGTCGAACCAGAACGACCAGTTGTGGATATAGAAGAGGTCGAACTTCACGCGCGCTTCCATCTTTTCCACTTTGCGTGTTGCGCCGCGATAGCCGTTCACCTGCGCCCAACCCGTGATGCCGGGTTTGATACGGTAGCGGTGCATGTAGCCGTACACCTGATCCTTGTAGAGATCGTCGTGCTCGATTGCGTGCGGACGCGGGCCGACCACCGACATCTGGCCGAGCAGCACGTTCAGGAACTGCGGCAGCTCGTCGAGGCTCGTGCGGCGCATGAAGCCGCCGAGCTTCGTCACTCGCGCGTCGTTGCGAGAGGCCTGGGTGAGCTCGCCATGCGCCTCCTGATGCACGGTCATCGAACGGAACTTGTAGATCGAGAACGTCTCGCCGTCGGCGCCCTTACGGGTCTGGCGGAAGAACACCGGTCCTCGAGAAGTGAGCTTGATGCCGACGGCAAGCACCAGGAAAACCGGCGCAAGCGCGATCAGCGCGGCCGCCGCGAAGAGGCGGTCGAAAATCAGCTTCGGCCACATCTGCGGCGGCGAAAACGGCGGCGCTCCGAGGTTCAGCGTGGGCAAGCCCACTACGTCGACGAGCGAGTGGTTGAATAGCGAGAGGCTGCGTACATCGGGAATAAAGCGCAGATTCACGAAGTCGTTCCTGAACATGCGTTGGAAACGATAGATCATGCGTTCTTCTGATAGGGGTAATGCGAGCCACACTTCGTTCACGTTCTCGTCCCGCACTTTTGCGGCAAATGCGTTCAGGTCGGTCAATACCGGAAGGCGGTTCAAACGCGCGCCGTAAGCGCCGGACGCTTCGGTGCCCGCATGAATGCTGGTGTGAATGCTGCTATCGAATACGCAGACCGGCCTGAAGCCCGCTTGAGGCGCGTGCTCCAGATGGGCGAGCAACGTGCGCGCAAACCCGGGGGCGGCGACGATTGCAACCGTGCGGAAATTCATGCCGCGGCGCCGTACACTGCGCAACGCCACGTGTACCCCGCATTTGGTCGCGATGATCAGCACGCCCGAAATCAGCGTCGAATAAGCGAGCCACAAACGCGACACCTCATCCATGCGATGCAGCGTGAACGCAAGCAACAACGCACCGGCGACGACGGCGAGCCATGCAGCCGCGACTCTTGCGAGCATCGACATCAGAGGCTTGCCGCGCCACGTTTCGTACACGCCGAAGCCGGGAAACATCAGCAGCACCAGTACGCAGTTGAACGCGATCAGCAGGCGTTCCGTATCCGGCAATGCGGCGAGCGTCGAAAACCGCATCCAATGGGCGAGCAGGCCTCCCGCGATCACGAAGATTGCGTCGAGGCATCGCGCAGTATTCCTGAACATTATTGACTCTGCGAGGTAGTCGAACGGTGCGGTGTTTTATTCGACAGTCTCAGCCTGGCGCAGGCGCGGCAGAAGGCGGTCGAACTCGCGCTTGACGAGTCCGTAGCATTCGCACGCACGCGCTTCGAGCCCCTTGCGGTCGAGCACCTTGATATGCCCGCGGCTATGATGGATCAGGCCTTCGTCATGCAGCTTGCCGGCCGCTTCGGTGATGCCCTCGCGGCGCACGCCAAGCATGTCGGCGATCAACTGCTGCGTGACCGTCAGATCGTTCGACGCGACGCGGTCCACTTCGATGAGAAGCCACCTGCACAGTTGTTTGTTCAATGCATGATGACGGTTGCAGGCTGCCGTTTGCGCGACTTGCGTAAGAAGAGCGTGCATGTAGAGCAACATCAGCCGGCGCAGGAAATCGGAGCGTGCGAATTGCTGCTTCAGAGCTTGAGCGCTCATCCGGTACGCGAAACCGGCGCACTGAACCTGCACGCGATTCGGCATGGTCTCGCCGCCCGTGAGCACCGGCACACCCGTCATGCCTTCGCGACCGACCGCGGCGATTTCCACCGAGCTGCCGTCTTCCATCGTCGACAGCATCGAAATGATTGCGGTAGTGGGGAAGTACACATGGTGAATACGTTGGCCCGAATCGCAGAGCAGTTGCTCAGTGCGTAGATGAACCAGTTCGAGGTGCGGAGCAAGTGCTTGCCATTCGTGTGACGGCAATGCGCCGAGCAAATGGTTTCCATGCAGATCTGATTGAAGTGTCAACATGATCGGTCCTCGCGTGAAGGCGCGCGTGTTCGCGTCTTCCTGTTTTTGATCCGATTCCTGCATCCTTTTATAAGTCCTGCTGCATTGCGCGCAGCGGAGGATGAATGGAACCGGCCCCGTATTTGCCTGATGCGCGACGCCGTTTTCGTTGCTCCCCTGCGGCGTCGCGGTGTCGCGTTCTCCTATTAGCGAGGATTGTGCCAACCATAGGGAAATGCCTGACTGGTGCGACGCAGCGAGGACGTCAGTGTGGGTTGGCCCACCCAGATGCGGCTTTTTGTTTCAATTCTGTACATCGGTCAGCCTCGCAGCCGGCGTCGTGAGCGCTGTTTTAATATGAGCCAAGTGCTTGATCCAATTGGATTCGCGCCCACTCGCAGGGGTATCGCGCAGCACTCGCCGGGGTGAACCGGGCCTTTCCAGGCACCGCTTCACGCGATGTCCGCGATGTGCCGGAATTGATTCAGATGTGTTCAACGCTTTGCGTTCGCTGGCGTACGGTTCGTCATTTGTGGTTTAAGGAGTCGCAAAAAAAACGACAGTGATGGGCCGCAGCAGACAAATGCATTCGCGCAGCGCGAGGTTTTACGCGGCTTGCGAAGGGATGAGCGGTAGAAGATACGTTTACCCGTAGAAGGTGGGGCTCGCCGCATTCAGTGCGAGCACTTCACCGGCGGGTGCCGCATTTGTTGCATCCGCTTTAAAGGCGACTTTCGATGCGCGCGCAACCACTGCGCTTTGCGATGCGTTCGGCGCGAGCGGAATGAGCGGCACGATGCAAGGACGGTTCGGTGCAAGATGAAACCAGTCGTGCGCGGCGCGGTACTTCGCGTCATTGATATGAACGAAGCGCGCGAAGCGCTGCGCTTCTATCACCAACTGCCAGCCGTAGCCCGCGCGCTCGATTCCGACGGTCAAGCCGAGTTCGTGACGCTCGCCAATGCGCCGCTCGGGTAAATGAAACGCTTCGGACAGAATCTTCCCGCTCGCCGCGTCACGCAACGTCGCGATCGTCACGTCGTGTGCGCGCGGGCCGAAGCGGTAGGCATGCGTCAGATCAAAGAACTGACCGAGACACGCGGCGGCCGAGATACGCGCGGTGGAACGCGGCGCGAGTTGCACCGCGCGGCTCGCCTGCGCAACTTTCACGCGGCCGTCGCGCAGACAGACGAGTTCGAGTTGCGCTGACAACGTTTGCGCGCGCTCATTGATCAGGTGGATATCGAGGCCGTTGAGGCCTTCGTCGGTGAGCAGCACCTGTATCGGTTGCAGCGTGTGAGCGAGGCCGTGTAAAGCGCTTTTAGGGCGTCCCGTGGCGTCGATTAACCCCCAGCCCGCGCCCGGCCGCAAGTCCTGAAGCTGCCAGACGAGTCCGCCGCCGCAGTCCGATCCGTTCCTGCGCCATTCGGTGAACACCTCGGCCATCAATTCGGCCACCACTGCCCGCGACGCGTCCACATAGCGCTGAGGGTCTTCGTATCTCAGACGCGCCGGCTCGACGCCATAAAGCGTATGAAGATAGTGGTCCCGGACGTCGTCGAAGTCCCATCCTGCGCCGGGATCGCGCGGCACTGCGGCTTTCCAGCGCGGATCGTGTGGATGGATCGTACCGAGCGCTCCATTCAAGGTGGCGTCGTCTGGCACGTTGGCAAAAGCCAGACATTCGGCAGCAAACCGTACCTGTGAGCGGCGCGCATCGTCGAGAGGCCGCTGGTACGCGCCCACGCCATAGTAGTGAGCAATGCCCTCATTAGTGCAAAACGGCCACACGCCTGTTGACGGCGAGTTGCTCACATAGGGCACGTCAGGCCGCTCGCGAGCGGCGATAGCGGGCAATAGCTCGTCGAACACTGGTTGCACGCGCATCGAAGGCGGCAGCCCGAACATCGCGGCCTGCTGATCGGCCTCGCTGCCGCCGCACAACACCGCGAGCGACGCAAAGCGGCGCGTGCGGGCAAGAAACTGCGAGGCTTCGCATTCGACCGACGCACGGAAAGCCGCATCGTTCGGGTAGTCAAAATTCGCCAATGCGAAGTCCTGCCAGACGAGCACGCCATATTCGTCGGCGAGTGTATAGAAGAGGTCGGACTCGTAGACCATCGTGCCGCCCACGCGCAGCATATTCATGCCTGCGTCGCGGGCTAGTTCGAAGGCGTGCCGGAGTTGCGCTTCGCTGCCGGCGAGCGTCACAAGGTCGGCGCTCGTCCAGCACGCGCCGCGGCAGAACACCGGCACGCCGTTGATATGCAGCGCAAAGCCCGTACTGTCAGCGCCGCGGTCCACGACGATCTCGCGAAAGCCGATCGAGCCGAGCGGCAGCGGAATGACCTCGCTGTCATCGAGATGCAATAGAAGCGGATATAAAGTGGGCGCCCCGTGCGTGTGGGGCCACCAGCGTTCGACGCACGGCACCCGCACGCTGCCGGTCAGTGTGAAGGCGTCGCGCCATTGCAACGACGAGACATGGCCGCCGCAGCTGAGCGAAGCGCGGCACGCCGCGCGATCGTGCGGATGAACGAAACGTAGCGTTAGCGAAACAAAACCGTCGTCGCCGTCGATCCGGCTCGAGACTTCGAAGCGGTCGACCGCGTTCCGTGCATCGCTCAGCATCTCGACCGGCCGCCACGGCCCCACCGCGTGTACAGAAGGGCACCAGCCCGGCATGTGGCCGAGCAGCGTCGTGCGGACGTTGCGTAGCGTGGGTGGCGAGACGAGCCGCGGCCGCCATCTTGCACGCGAGCGTTTTGCCGCCAACGCTGGCGCTAAAGAGCGAAAGCATATGTCGAGTGTCGCGCTGCCGTTGAGTTCGACGTCGAGCTCGTGTGCGACGAACATCGAATCGGATTCGAGGCGTCTGATGCCGTCGAGCCAGACTTCCGCGATGGTTGCGAGTCCATGCAGACGCAAGCGCCGTTTGCCCGTGCCGTTCAGCGTCACGCGATACCAGTGATCGTCGAAGGCGAGGGGTTCGGGATGCGCCACGTCGAAGAGACCCGCGGCTCGCCGCGCGCTCGCCACCGTGCCCGGAACTTGCGCTGCGAGCCAGCCGTTGTCGGGCAGCTCGCACGGTGACGCGCATGCGCCGGCCGGTGTACTGACGCATTGCCAGCCGGTGTCGAGTCGCTGCGGCCAGATGTCGTCGGGCGCGACGGCGGGCGAGCCGCCTATGTCATCGGCTTCGGGCACCGGGTCGGTCGTCAGTGCATCCACGGCGGGTTCCTGATGAGTCCCCGGGGCTCGGGGCACATGCGTCACGACACGAGAGCGGCGAGCGGCGGCAGTGTCTGTTCGTAGGCGCTTTCGAGCACGTCGAAGCAGTCGCCGCACGCGTCACGGCGTCCGCGCGCGATCGCTCGGACGAGCCGGAACTGCATGACCATCGACTCCGACGCGATACGCTGCGCGGCGGCGGGAATCGTCGCGGGAATCTCAAAGCCTTGCTCGGAGAGCCACAGTAGGTACTTCGAGAGAAACTCGAAGTTCGCACCGAGCTGCCGCATCAGATTGAACGAGTACGGGTGAAAGAACGCCTCGCCGCGCGCCATCAGCGTATCGAGGTGGCCCGGGAATGCGGCACGCCATTCGGAGATTGGATTCGTCAAAGGCCGCCGGCTTAGATGCGCGCACAACAGTTCCGCCGACGCTTCCGCGAGCGCCGTGCCTTCCAGCGCGGGCCGCGCCTGCTTCGCGAATTCGACGTAGGGAAACAGCAGGTCGGGCTGCTGTGCGAATTGCGGCAGCTTGCGGAATACGCCGTCGTAGTCCTCGCCATCCAGCATGTGATAGCCGGTGTTGTGAAAATAGCCGAGACGGCGCGCGTCCGGGTCGATGAAGTCGATACCCACCGTAGTTTTCGGATGCTCACGACGATACGACGTGGCGCGCGTGTTCGGCAGATAAAAGCCGTCTACTTCTACGAGCACGGTGTGGCCGCGCAGAGTCTGCGCGAGCACGCGTGCTTCGAGCGAGTCGTAGATCGCGAGTTCCTGGACCTGGGTGCCGTAGAGCCGCTCCAGGTCTTCAAGAGGGAACTTGAAGAACGTGAACTGATCGCCTTCGAAGTCCTGCGTGACCGTGAAGCCAAACGCCGCGCGCGGATCGAGACCGAAGCCGTGCAGCAATTCGATCCACAAATCCACATAGCAGTTGGTTTCCTGCCAGACGCGCTCGCCCTGATGCCATGCATGCGGCTCGTGCTGGCGCGCACGCGCTGCTTGCGCGTGGAGTGCGGCTGCTTGCGACGAAACATGCGCAGCGTTGGCAGCCGATGCGCGTTGCCGAGACAACTGAGATGTAGAGAATGCGTTTCCCGGCAAACGCCTGTGCGATGGACTCATGCGCCGTCTCCGGTGCCCGGTGCCGCAGCCAACGCGTGCATCTGTGCCATGCCGTGCGCGACGCGTGTTGCGGTGTCGCCCCATAGCAAAGCGCGCACGTCGTCGGGCCACGCTTTCACGTCCAGCCCGTGATGACGGAACAGCGCGAGCGTGATGCGCTCCATGCCGAAGCCGACGCAACCCGTATGCGCGAGCGTGCCGTCTTCGCAGGCGATCTTCCAGATCTTGCCGAAGTGGTCCATGTGATAGTTGAACGACAGACACGCGGTTTTGCTGTCCGGGTTCGCCACAGGAATCAGCAGTTCGAACTTGAGCGCCTGGGCACGCTGACTATCGGCGACGATCTTCCCGCCGCGTCCGAAAAACGGGTCGTTGGCGAGGTCCACTTCGACAGGCAATTGCAACAGGGAGACGAGCAGCGAGCCGCGTTCAATCCACATCTGGCGGAACGCCATTACCTCGTGCGCGTTGCCGAGCCGCACATATTCGCGCTGACGGAACATCTGCATGCGGCCGGGATCGAGAGAAGGCTCGTGACGGAAGCAATACGAGAGCACGTCGACGGTGCGTCCGCCCGCAGGCAGCGGGCCGCGCCGCGCCAGTACCGGATAGATCGGATAACAGGCGGCCGGCGTGAGCACCACGCGCGTGGGCTTTTGTTGCGCCATCCATTCGTCGCTGCGATCGTCGTCGCTCGCGCTCATTGCATGATCGAGCGCCTGCAACAGGCGCCGGTGGCCCATGTCGTTGCCGCAAAACGAGTGGATGGTGCCGGCGAGGTCGGGGAAATTCTTCAGATATTCGCTGTCCTCGAAGTCTGTCCGGCGCATGGCGGGTGGAAAGCGCAATACTTCGGCATCCTGATCGGCTCCAAGGTGCGTGATAGCCACGTTCAGGCGATCGACGACATCCTCGAAAATCTGGCTGCGGCCATACAGTCCATCTTCACCGGTATCGATCAACAGGCCCGCGGCCAGCAACTCGTCGCGAAAGGTGGGCGCAATATGTTCGTCGCCATTCGTGGCGGTAGCGAGAGCGGCGGTTTCGGTCATCGTATTCATCAGGCTTTCCCCGGCGCGGCAGGGCGCTGCGCGAGCAACAGGCTCGCGGTGTTCTGCGCGATGCGGTCGTTATTGATCATGAGCGGCGCGGAGTAGAGATCGCGCAAATGGCGTCCCACGCTGTACGGCGTGCCGTTCTTGTATCCGGCCATCCCGCAGATCATCATTACTTCGTGTACGACGTCCAGTGCAATCGTCGAAATGCTGGTCTTCAGCGTGTTCATGTCCGACGCAAAGCCAAGCATCGCCGCGAGCGGCGCATCGGCTTGCGATTCGTGAAGGCGTGCGGCGTGCGCCGCACGCGCCGCGTCGAGCGCTACGGAAAGACGCGCCTGCATCATCTGCAGCAACCCGACAGCATGCGCGAGGCGCACGCCGGCCAGCGAATTCGCGCCCGGCTTGGAGCGAGCCTGGGCCCTGTAGAAGGCCTTCGCGCGATTCACTGCGTCGGCGGCCACACCCGTCCATACCGATGCCCACAGCGTGTGCGAGACCGGCAGCATGGTCTGGTCGGCGATCTCGGCGAAGGGCGTCGGCAGGATCTGCGCGGCAAGACCGCTGGCGACCAGCCTGAAGCCTTCGCTGCAGGTGCCGCGCATGCCCATCGAATCCCAGGCGCCGCGTTTTTCAAGCAGCGTTTGTCCGCGTAACGCGACGATCAGCACCTGGTCCGAGGCAGCCGACTCGGCCGTGCGGCGCGCGGTGACCAGAATGGCGTCGGCATGCGCGCCATATGAAATCGTCGGGGCGAGTTTTTCGATGGAAAAGCGCTCGCCGTCGGCCTCGACCGAGCAGGCGCTCGTGCGCATATTGCCGCCGATCGTTTCCTCAGACGTGGCCGATGCAAAAAGCCATTGTTGCTCGCAAAGTTGCGCGAGCAACTGCCGGTGCCATGGCGACTCGCCGCCGTGCTCGTCGATACATGCGACCTGGATCTGATGCATCGCATAGATCATCGCGGTGGACGCACAACCCTGGGCAAGCGTTTCGCAAATCGCGCCGACGTCCGCAAGCGAGAGGCCCTCGCCGCCGTATGCCGCCGGCACCATCGCCGAGAGCAGGCGCTCGCGTTTGAGTGCCGCGAACGCTTCGGCAGGAAACCGGGCTTCGCTGTCGACGGCGTCGGCGAACTGCGCGGCTACCGCCGCACAGCGTTGCGCCGCAGCGCGCCATGCGGGTTCGGGCTCGATCGCCGTCAGAGCCGCAGGCGTGGTCGCAGCCGCCGAAGCAGCCGGATCCAGCAGTGGGGTGTTCATGCTGCTTTCGCCTGTTGCAGTTCGGTAACGGCGGCGGCCATCGAATCGATGCTCGAGAACAGCCGGCGCGTGAGCATGCGGTCTGGAATCTCGACGTCGAATTCATCCTCGATTGCGAGCATCAGGTGCACGGTCGCGAGGGAGGAGAGGCCTGCGGCATAGAGATCGGCATCGTCCGCGAGGCTCTCCGGCGATACGTCGAGGCGAGCGGATTCGGAAAGGATGCGTCGCAATGCGGTTTTCATGGTGGTGTACCCCTCAGTTGTGCAGCGGTCTCTTCGCGTTCGCCGACGTAGACGAATGCATGCGGCCGATTTTTTTATTCGCGACGTGAGGCGCGATCCGGTGCCTCGTATTTAAGAATCGCCAACCCGCAGCGTCAGTGCGATGCCGCACGGAAACGCATGTATCGCGGCCTTAACGTGTAGCCATCAGACGGGCCGGCGTGTCGAACGTGGCCCAGGCGGGCGGCGTGCGGCGCCGGTCCGTTAAACATAAAAGAATCCGCTGGGGAACGTGATGAACTGGAAAACGCTGGAGTTCGAGCAGCTTTCGGCACGCGAGCTGTACCTGATTCTGCGGGCGCGCAGCGCGGTGTTCGTCGTCGAACAATCGCATGTCTACCTCGATGCCGATGGCCGCGACGAGGAATCGCTGCATGTGTTCGCCGTGGAGGACATGGGGCGGCCCATGCCGATTCTCGCCTACGCTCGCGTGCGGCCCGGCGACGCTGAAGACCCCGAGATCACGATCGACAAGGTATTGACGAGCCCGCTGCGGCGCGGCGACGGTACCGCCGAAATGCTGGTGGAGCGCGTATTGCAGGCCATTGCCGAGCGTTGGCCGGGACACGCCGCGCGTGTGAGCGCGCCGCTCGGCTTGCGCGAGTTCTACGAGCAATTCGGCTTTCGCAAGACGGAAGGTCCATACCTCGAACATGGCGTGCCTTTCATCGGCCTCACGCGGCACATGCGCGCCTCGCAGCCGCTCGCTGTGTTGCGGCGGCGCGAGCGCGATCGTGCTGCGCTCGTCAACACGTTCGAGATGCTGTAATGGAGCGGTTGCTGATCACGCCGTCGAGCGCGCGGCTCGCGCTGCGCACGCCGGCTGACGACAGGCAAGGCGCAACGACGAGGAGCGAACGAGGAGCGGCCAGAACCGCTCGCACTCGCCGCGCGTCGCGCACATTGCGTCACCCGCTGCGTTGGCCGTTGCTGCTGTTCGGCGCGACGCTGGGCCTCATCCTGCTGCATCAGGGCAAAGTGGTCGAGCTGTTCTTTCCAGCCGGTGCCTTTGGCGTTGCGCTGTTGCTGTACCGGCGCTCGCCGGCTCACTACCTCGGCTTCGTCTGCTGGCTTTTCTTTCTCACGCCGGAAGTGAGGCGTCTCGCGGACTTCGTGAGCGGAGCGTTCAATCAGCAAAGCCCGATCATGGTCGCACCGTTGCTGGCGGTCGCACTCATGGGATTCACCCTCATCAAGCACGTCTCTGCGTTCGGGCAGCGCCGGGCCGCACCGCTTCTGTTGATCGTGATCGCGCTTCTGTACGCGTACGTGGTGGGGTTTGTGCAAGCCGGTCCTGCCGCCGCAACCTTTACGCTGATCAACTGGCTCTATCCAGTGATGGTCGCGTTTTATATGACCGTGACGTGGCGCCATTATCCGGACTACCACCGGGTCCTGCTGAAGACATTCATTTACGGCGGACTCCTGATGAGTCTCTATGGATTGCTCGAATTCATCTCGCCGATGCCGTGGGACGCCTTCTGGCTGATTGCCTCGAAGATGGAATCCGAGGGTCAGCCGGTGCCGTTCGGCATGCGCATCAGCAGCACGATGAATTCTTGCGGCCCGTTCGCGGTCACGCTCATGACTATCCTGCTGATGTCGCTCGCAGCGCGCGGCAAAGCGCGCATCGTGCTCGGCTGTGTCGGCATTCCCGCGCTGCTGCTCACCAGCGCGCGCAGTACATGGGGCGGCTTTGCAATCGCGCTCGTCTATTCATTTGCCATGCTCGACGGCAAGAGCCGGATGCGCTTGCTCGCCGGCGTATTCGGCCTGGCCGTGATGGCCGCGCCGCTAATGATGGTCGATCAGGTGGCCGAGCCCGTAATGCGCCGCTTCAGCACCATCCAGGACATCGGCGAGGACAACAGCTACCAGGCGCGCGCGGAGTTCTACAAGACGTTTCTTTCGTCGGCGCTCACCGATATCGCGGGTCAAGGCCTCGGCGCGACGGGTCAAGGGACCAAACTGTCCGACGACAAGTCCGCCTCCGCAATAGCCGACTTCGACAGCGGCCTGATGGAAGTGCCCTTCGTGATGGGTTGGCCAGGCACGCTGCTGTATGCGACAGGCGTGGTCATGTTGCTGTGGCGCGCGTACCGCGCGAGCCGATCGCATCCAACCGATCTTCTCGCTATCTCCGGCGTAGGTGTGGCCGTCGCCATTTTCTCGATGATGATTTTCATCAACACGCTCACCTCCGTATCCGGGATGTTTTTCTTTCTCGGCGTGACCTTGCCGGTGATTTCGTCGCGCTATGCGCGAGAGCGGCACGCCACGAACAGTGCGGCGCTTTCGCGGACCTGATATTACAAATGAAGGACAACGGGATGCGAATTCTCATCGTTACCCATGTCGTGCGCAAGAACGATGGGCAAGGGCGCGTGAACTACGAGATCGTGCAGGCGGCGCTGGCCGCTGGGCATACCGTGACGCTGCTTGCCACAGAAGCAGTCGCGGAACTGGTCGCGCATCCGCGCGTGCGTTTCGTGCGCGTTGCGACGAGTCGCCTGCCGACACGGCTGGTTCAGTATCAGATGTTCGCTTTGCGCTGCGGTGCGTGGATTCGCGCTCACCGTAATGAGTTCGACGTGGTTCATGTCAACGGCTTCATTGCATGGGCCCGCTCCGACGTCAACGCGGCGCACTTCGTGCACGACGGCTGGTATCGCTGCGGCTTCTATCCGTTTCGTCTGCTGCACAGTTTCTATCACGCGTATCAGGTTATCTATACGTGGCTGAACATCGCATGCGAGAAATGGGCGTTTCGCCATACCGAGGTCGTCGTGCCGGTTTCGCAGAAGGTGGCAGGCGAAGTGCGGACGTTGGGTGTCGGTGCGGCGCGCATGCAGGTGATTCATAACGGCGTGGATGTCGACGAGTTCAGGCCCGGCGCATGCGAACGCGCGCGCTTCGGCTTGCCGCAAGTACCGTTCATGCTGTTGTTCGCGGGCGATCTGCGCATGTCGCGCAAGAACCTCGACACCGTGCTGCACGCACTGATCCATACGTCAGCCGACGTGCATCTCGCGGTCGCGGGCATTCTGCACAACAGTCCGTATCCGGCGCTGGTCGAATCGCTCGGACTGAGCGCACGCGTGCACTTCACCGACATGGTGATGGACATGCCCGCGCTGATGCGCTCGGTCGATGCGTTCGTGTTTCCTTCGCGCTACGAACCAATGGGGCTGGTATTGCTGGAGGCTTTGTCCGCGGGCTTGCCGGTCATAACGGTGCGCACCGCCGGAGGTGCCGAAGTGATCGAGCCGGGCAGCGGCGTCGTGCTCGACGATCCTGACGACGCGGCGGCGCTCGGCGCGGCCATCATGCGTGTGGCGAGCGATACGGACTACGCGCGAAGCCTAGGCACGCGCGCGAGAGAGGTGGCAAAAAGCCTGAGCTGGCAGGCCATGGCCGAGCGCTATCTGACAGTGTATGAGCAGGTGCATGCACGCCGCGCGGCACAACCGTTGCCGCCCGCATGCGCGACTGAGCCGGTGAAACTATGAGCGCGGTTCCGATCGATTCGCTGCAAATTGGCATGCACTGGTTCGACGAACGGCCAGGCGGCCTTGATCGTATGTTTCAGGCGCTGGTGGATACGCTTCCCGCTCAAGGGGTGAACGTGCGCGGCATGGTGGCTGGCAGCGCAGACGTGATCGAGGCGTCGGGTGGCCGCGTGCAATCGTTCGCGGGCGCGCAGGCGCAACTCGGCGCGCGGTTGCTGGGCTCCCGCAGGCATTCGCGTGTGTTGCGGGCCGCGCGCATGCCTGACATAGTCGCGACGCATTTCGCCCTTTATGCAGCGCCGACTGCGGGCGTGTTTCGCAACGTGCCGAAGGTCGTTCATTTTCATGGACCGTGGGCGGCGGAGTCATATCCCGGGGGCGGAGGCGGGCTATCGCGCGCGTTGCGTGTCGCGCTCGAACGATTCGTGTATCGCGGCGCGACGCGTCATATCGTGCTGTCGCGGGCATTCGGCCGTCTGCTTCATGAGACTTATGGCGTGAGTGAGGACAGCATCCGCATCGTGCCCGGCTGCGTCGACGTCGCGCACTTCGACACTGGCATGACGAAGCTCGAAGCGCGTCGGCAACTCGGCCTCGCAGCGGACCGGCCTCTTATTTTCTGCATGCGTCGTCTGGTGTCGCGCATGGGGCTCGAAGATCTGATCGACGCAATGGCGATCGTGAAGCCGTTGCTACCAGACGTATTGCTGACGATTGCGGGCAAGGGTCCGCTTGCGTCGCAGTTGCAGGCTCGCATCGTCGCGCGCGGCCTCGAGGGCAACGTGACGCTTGCCGGCTTCGTGCCGGATGAGACCGTGCCGCTGTGGTATCGCGCGGCCGACCTCTCGGTGGTGCCGACCGTATCGCTGGAAGGCTTCGGCCTGACTACGATCGAATCGCTTGCTGCCGGCACACCGGTTCTGGTGACGCCGGTAGGCGGCCTGCCTGAGGCCGTGGCGCCGTTGTCGCGCGATCTGGTGCTGCCGTCCGGCGGTTGCAAGGCGATTGGAGAAGGCATGGCCGATGCGTTGCTCGGCCGGCTCAAGTTGCCGGGCGAAGAGGCATGCCGCAAGTATGCGCGTGAGAACTTCGACAGGCCGGTGGTGGCCGCGCAGGTCGCGCAAATCTATCGCGAAGCAATCGACGTGTTCTAACGCCGGTAACCATGCGACGCCTCACACGCAAAACATTCGAGCGGCTAGTGTGCGCGGGCGCTCTCGCGCTCCCGCTGGTCGTGCTGCTTGCGGCGGGCGAGTCGGAGCACGGCGCGGGCGGTGCCCGGTTGCCGGGCGGTGAAGTCTCTGCGGGTCAACTGGAAGCTCCGCCTGCGGCCGCAAAGATTTTGACCGAAGCCACCGAAGCGGCGGCCAGCAACCCCGCAGCCAGCGCACAGGCGACCGGTGCGGATCATTCGCCATCCTATGTAACTTCATGGATCGGCAATACATGGGGCTACGGGGATCAGCGCTGGATGCAGATCGACATCCAGGCGATCGCCGTCACGCCGCAAGGCGACGTCTTCACCAATGCACCATGGGACGAGGGCGGTGGCGAACTCGGTCAGTACCGCAATGGCGAGCTGCTCCGTCACGGTGGCGAGACGCATGGCTGGGGAATGATGGGTGGCGACGCGATTGCCGCGAACGACGAGTATGTGTACGTCGCACAAACCATGGTCAGCCTCGGCAACGAAACCGCGAAGCACAGACCGTCGCCACGCGAGGGGGAAGTGTGGACCGGTATCTCGCGCCGCAGCCGCGCGGACATTCGCGACGGCGTACCGTTCGCGGGGCAGGTGAAGTTCCCCCCCGGCAGCCGCCTGGCGTACCTGCTGATAGCCACTTATTCCGCTAAGGCCGACTACGCGATTCGTGGTCTGGCCGCGGACGACACGCGGCTCTTTGTCTCGAACGTGCTCGAGAACCGGGTGCAGGTGTTCGACGCGCAGACCATGCAGGCAATCGGCGCATTCCCGGTGCGTGAGCCGGGCCGCCTTGCGCTCGCGCCCGACGGTTCGTTATGGATCCTGGAGAACAGCCTCACAGACGGCGCGCAACGCGTCGTGCACCATGCGCGCAATGGGGCAGTCATCAGCGAATTGCCGTTGCCTGAAGGCGTCGTGCCGGCGGATCTGACCGTCGACGCACGCGGACGCCTGTTGATCGCGGACAACGGCATGCGCCAGCACATCCTGATCTTTACCGGCGACGCGAACGCACGGACTAGCACGTCGGCGGCCAATACGCAGCAGGGTACGGCCATGAAATTGACGGCCAGCTTCGGGGAAAAAGGCGGTATCTACGCGGGGCGCGCGGGCGCGCCGGGGCCCCGGCGTTTCAACGGTCTGACTGGCGTTGGCGTGGATCGCGCGGGCAACATTTATGTGTCGATGAACGGTGCCGGTCCGCGCCCCTACGGCACCGGACCGAGCACCTACGACGGCGCGCTGCTCGAAAGCTATACGCCCGATGGACGGCAGCGCTTCAGCCTGCAAGGGCTGCTGTTCGTCGACGGCGCGCAGTTCGTCGACGGCAATCCGCCGTCCGTGTACAGCGGCAGCAAGCGCTTCACGCTGGATCTCACGCGCACGCCGGGCAACGAGTGGTCGTATGCGGGTTATACCGCCGACCGTTTCCGCTACCCGTACGATCCGTACTTTCATCTGTACCTGGGCGGCCAGCGGGGTATGCCGATGGTGCGCGACATCGACGGGCATCGGCTGCTGTACACCACCGACATGTATTCGTCGTATCTGCGCGTCTATCGTTTCGCCGAAGATCGCGAGACGGCGATTCCGTCGGGGCTGTTCGCGCAATCGCACATAGACGGTCCGTGGCCGCGCAATCAGCCGGCGCGCGGTGAGTGGATCTGGCGCGACGTGACGGGCGCGGGTGACTTCTCCCGTGCTGCTTTCGATCAGAGCAGCAACGGCGCCGATGCGCCTGCAATGCGAGGCTGGTGGGTGGATAGTCGCGGCGACGTCTGGCAGGGCACCGAGGCGGCCGGCATTCGCTGCTTCCCGCTGCAAGGATTCGACCGCGTCGGCAATCCGGTCTACCGTTACGCGGCGATGCGGCAATACCCAGTGCCTGCGCCGTTTTACCGCGTCGCTCGGCTCAACTATTTTACCGAAGACGACACACTGTTCGTCTCCGGCTCGACGCGCGCGCGGCCGTTTGTTCAGGACAACTGGAATAGTGCGGGTTCACAGCTTGCCCGCTACGACCACTGGAAAACCGGCAAGCCGGTGCTGCGCTATTTGATCGATCTGCCGGACCGCGGTCCGCCCGAATGGCTTTCGGTCAACGGCTTTGCGGTGGCGGGCGACTACATCTTTGCCGTCGAAACGCGCAGCGCAGCCGTGCGGATTTATGACCGCGCGAGCGGGCGCGAAGCGGGCCGTCTGACACCGGGCAAGGAAGTCGGCGCGGCGAGCGGCTGGGCCGACGTGCCGATGCCCGTCACCGCGCATCGTCTCGCGTCGGGCGAATACCTGGTATTCGTCGAAGAAGACGCGCACGGCAAGGCATTGATGTACCGGTTCACGCCGTCAAAGGCCGCGCTCGCGGCTGCTCATCGCAACTCTATCGACGTTGCAGGAAAATCATGAAAATCATCCATCTCGCCAATCACGCGCTGAATGTGGGCAACGGCATCGTCAATGTAATGGTCGATCTCGCGTGCATGCAGGCGCGCGCCGGACACGACGTGACGGTGGCCTCGGGAGGCGGCGGATTCGAGGAACTGCTCGCGCGGCACGGTGTGCGTCATGTGCTATTGCCGCAATCGCCGCGACCTTTGCGCGTGCCGGCGATGGTCGCGCGCTTCAACAGGCTGGTATCGCAGATCGACCCTGACGTCGTGCATGCACACATGATGACGGGCGCGCTGATCGCGCGCTTTGGCGTGCCTCGGCGACGCTTCGTGCTGATTACAACGGTGCACAACGAATTTCAGAAGAGCGCGACGATGATGCGTGTCGGCGACCGCGTTGTCGCTGTCAGCGAAGCGGTATCTGCCGCGATGGAGCGGCGCGGTATTCCGAAGTCGCGCCTGAGCGTCGTGCGTAACGGTGCGCTCGGAACGCCGCGGCTCGCCGACGCGATCGCGCCGCGCTTACCTTTACTGACTCATCCGTGCGTCGTGACGCTCGCCGGCATGTATGAACGCAAGGGTATCCGCGACCTGTTGCACGCGTTTGCCGCGCTGCGCGAGCGCGTGCCCGGCGCGATGCTGTATCTCGTGGGCGAAGGCCCCGACCGCGCCGCGATGGAGCAACTCGCGTCGCAACTCGGCCTCGGGCGGCATGCGCGCTTCGAAGGTTTCGTTGCCGATCCGCGGGCTTATCTCGCGCAGGCCGATGTGTTTGTGCTGGCCTCGCACAACGAACCGGCGGGCCTCGTGCTGTGCGAGGCGCGCGAGCAGGGATGCGCAATCGTCGCGACGCGCGTGGGCGGCATTCCGGAGATGCTCGACGGCGGCGAGGCGGGTGTGCTCGTGCCGCCGCATGATCCGGTGACGCTGGCAAACGCGCTTGAGCGGCTTCTCACCGATCCGGCGAGGCGCGCCGAATTGGCCGCACGGGCGGTGCAGGATCTCGAGAAGTTCAGCGTGCAGCGCGTGAGCGACGGCTATCTGGCGATCTACGAACGCACGCTTGCGAGTTGCCAGCCACGCCGCTTCGCCACCATTGCCACGCGCGATATCGACGCCGCTCGCGTCGGCATGGCGGAAAGTGTGAGCCACTCGGCGCCGCTGTAAGCGCGGCGTTGCGCACACAGCGGGCGTATTTTTCAACGGGTCCGCGTGACTTCGTAGGTGCAACGTCCACGAATGATCCGTGGACCTGAGCGATATGTCGTGAAGGTGTGATCAGACTTCAGCTTGCGGATAAAGTCAGCCTGGTCCAGAGCTTGTACACGAGGCCGCGCAATTCACTGGAGCCATGCAGCGACAGAGCCAGATTCGCGCACACCAGCACGAGCGCGGCGGCAATCAGTGAGGACGGCGCGCTGATCGACTCGGCGAGCGCGAGTGCCACCAGCAAAAACGCGAGATGCACCACCATATTGCGCACGATGGAGCCCACGTGCAGCCGGGCGAAGTGAAGCAGCACGCCGTAGTCGAACAGCGCCTTCGACACCACCACGACCGCCGCGCCCATGATGCCGAACCAGTGGATGCCACACCACAGCGCGCCGGCGAACACAGGCAGTTGCGCCCAACTCACACCCGCGATAGCGGCGGGACTGGTCTGCGCCTGGATGAGTATGCCGAGAATGCCCGCCTGCCCGCCGAGCCACACGGCGAGTATCAGCACGCAGGCGACGGGCGCCGCAGCGGCCACCGTCGGCCCGAGCCACACGACAAGGAAGGGCTTGAGCGCAAACATTGCGACGATCAGGCAAGGCGTGAATGCGCCGTTCAACAATGCGAGCGCGCTATGCGCGATCGCGTCCGCGTCCGCGCGCGACACGGCGGATAAACGCGGGAACAGTGTGCGCACCATCGCGACAGGCAGCAGGTTCAGACGCGTGATCAGGTTCTGCGGCGTCGCATAGTAAGTCACGAAGCTCGCGCCGAGCAGCGCGCCGACCAGCACGCGGTCGAGTGTCGATGCGATCATGCCGGCGCCGGAAAAGAGCAGCATCCAGCGGCCGTAACGAAAGAGTTCGGCCATCACACGCCATTGCGGCATACGCACGCGTCGAATGCCGATCGCACGAAACGCCGCGGCACCGAGCATCAGACCGGCGAAGAGCCGTGCGAGAACCGCGGCCGGAATGACCACGGCAAGCGATGGCGAGAAGCAGAAGATCGCCGCGAGCGGCAACAACTGGAAGAGCGCGGTGCCAAGCGTCTGATTAACGTTGAAGCTCGCGAAGCGTTCGACTCCATTGATCGCGCCCGCGAACACCCATGACACATTGGCAATGGGGACGGCCACCGCAATCCACGGCAGGCTCGCCATCACCTCGCGCTGGAATTCCGGCTCGATCTTCACACCATGCGTGATGTAGACGACCGTGCCCGCGTAAATGATGAGCCCGCCCACGATGCCGGTGCCGAGGTTCATGAACCACGCGCTCCAGAAGATGCGTTCGAGGGAGTCGTCGTTAGCGGCGCGCGCTTTGGAGATCTGATTTTCGGTGGCGAGGCTAGTGCCGAGATCCAGTACGCTGAAGTAGCCGATCAGCGTCCACACCAGATTGATGACGCCATAGCGTTCCACGCCCATCAGATGGATATAGGCGGGCACCGTGACGAGGGAAATGAACGTCGGAGCAATCGCTCCTGCAAAGTTGATGACGATGTTCCTGACGATACTTCTTTCCATGGTGCGCTGTCCGCGGGAATGTCGTGCAATGGTGCGGTTGGTGCAGGGCGTTGTCGGTGCGCAGCCGCACCCACGAGCGCGTCCCGCACGAGGGCGTCGGCTTGTCGCTGGCTTGCATAGTGCGCTTGCGCGCCGCTTGCGTGTGTGGCGGGGCGTACAGATGGGCGCTCTACGTCGCGGTTAAATCAGCTTCGACCGCATACGGCCGGTGAACGGGCATCGCGAGGACAGCGTGAAGGAATCGAAAGAATTGAACCCGCGGCTCATCTCGATCTGCATACCGACCTGCAATCGACCGGGTCTGCTCGAGGAAGCGATTGAAAGTTGCGAGGCGCAGACATACGGCGAGTTCGAAATCGTGATCGGCGACGATTCGAGCGACGAGCGCACGGCGCAGATGGTCAAGCGTTGCCGGGCTCGCGCGAGGCATCCGATCCGCTACGAACGCAACCGCCCGAGGCTTGGGCAGGCATCCAATGTGAACCGCCTTTTCGCTCGCGCGCGCGGCGCGCGGCTCGTGTTGCTGCACGACGACGATCTGCTTGAACCGCATGCGCTGAGTACGCTCGATGCGTGCTGGCGCACTGATCCGCAATTGACCGCCGCATTCGGCAAACAGCGCGTGATCGCCGACGACGGCACGCCACGGCCGGAAGCCACCGCGCGGCTCAATCGCGACTACCGCCGCGTGCCTGAGCGTGCGGGGCGGCTCACCGTGCCCGCGCTCGCCGGCATCGACCAGATGTTCCCGAACAACGGCTATCTGGTGGATACGCTGGCCGCTCGACGTGTCGGTTATCGGCTCGCGGCGCAAGTGGGCGAAGCCTGCGACTTCGATTTCGGTTTGCGCTTGTGCGTACAGGCGGCAGCCGTCTGCTTCGTCGACGAGTTCGTTTCCATTTCGCGCGAGACGGCCTTGTCGATCTCGACGCATGCGTTGCCCGCGATGCACGCGTTCGCGCAGTTGTGCGCGAGCGATGTGCCCGCTGCCGCACATGCCGCGCGCGACGATGCGCTGCGGCGCGTCGCACCGCGCGCCGCTTCCGCGTATGCGCGCGCCGGTGACGCGCGCGCCGCGTGGCGCGTTCTGCTGTCGAAACATTACGCGTTGCGCGACCGGCTGCGCGCGCGCTTCTTGTACCACCTGCTGCTTGCCACACGCTCGACGCTTGGCGCCCGCATGCCGCCTGGCGGTTGAGTCGGCAGCCTGGCGGCACGACGCGTGTGGGTTGCGTATTGCAGAGCGGCAGAAGCAATGCAGCCCGCGGCAGTGTGGCGGGGCGTACAGAGGCGAGGGGCGGGCTTTGCTGTAATGTCCGAAAGAAGACTTGTGAGGAGCGTAGCGTGAGGCCAGTAGTGTTCGATGGCCAGTTCGGCTGGTTGCATCCCGCAGCCGGGCCGCATGGCGTGGTGCTCTGCTACCCATTCGGCTACGACGCGCTTTGCACCTACCGTGGCATGCGCCGGCTCGCCGAGCGCCTCGCGATGCGCGGCGTGCCGGTACTGCGCTTCGACTATCCGGGCACGGGTGACTCCGCAGGCGATGCAAGCGAGCCGGGCCTCTGGCGCGCGTGGATCGACAGCATCAGGAAGGCCGTGGCGTTGCTGCGGCAATCGACGGGCATCGAGCACGTGAGCTTGTGCGGCTTGCGGCTGGGCGGCACACTCGCCGCGCTTGCCGCTCAGGAACTGGGCGACGTCGACGGTCTCGTGCTGCTCTCGCCCGTGCTGTCCGGCAAAAATTATCAGCGTGAGTTGCGTGCCGGATATCGTCAATGGCTGTCGATGCCCGCGGCAATGGATTGCACGCCCGAGCCGGACACCGACGAGTACGTCGTGGCGTACGGCTTTCGCCTCTATCGCGAAACCATCGAAAGCTTGCATGCGGTCGACTTGCGGCGCGATGCGCCGTCACCCGCGAGGCGCGTGCTGGTACTCGATTCGCTGGACGCTGCACGCGTCGATGCACTCGTCACGCATTATCGGGAGCAGGGCGTCGAGGTCGAGCGCCAGGGCTTCGACGAATACAGCAAGTTCATGATGGAGGCGCTCGACAGCGAGATACCGCACGCGGCGTTCGAGTCGGTCGAGAACTGGCTGGCGGGAGATTCGACAGGCAGCCCTGCAGCGGTGTCGAGCGGGAGTGCATACGCAGGCGATGCCGAAGGCCACATCGTCGAAGCGGGCGTGACCGAAACGCCCGTGTCGATCGACAACGGCAGACTATTCGGCATCTACTGCGTGCCTCATGCTCATTCAGCGACGAGCGGCGGCGCAAGCGCCCCCGCGGTGCTGATAGTCAACACGGGCGCGGTGTCCAGAATCGGCAACGCGCGGCTCGGCGTGCGTTTTGCGCGGCGTCTCGCACGGCAAGGTATTGCCTCGCTTCGCGTCGATCTCGGCGGACTCGGCGACAGTCAGCCTTCGCTCGATGCGGTCACGCTCGACGCGCTATACGCGCAGAACGGCGTTGACGATGCCGCCTGCGCCGCACGCTGGCTGACGGCGCGTGGCCACCGCGGTGCGGTGCTGCTTGGCATCTGCGCGGGCGCCTACGTCGGTCTTCATGCCGCATCGCGCGAGCCCGCGGTGACGGGCGCGATGCTCGTCAACCTGCAGAAATTCATGTGGCGCAATATCTGCGATGAAAACGGCAAGCCGACCGTGCGAGTCGCGGCGATCGGCTCTACGCGCAGCTATCTTCGCTCGATGTGCGAGCCGCGCAAATGGCTGCGCGTCGTTAAAGGGCAGACGGGCGGCTGGCCCGTTGCGCGCGAACTGGCGACCCGTGTTGCAGCGCTTTTACGAGCGACGCTTGCCGATCGTATCGAGCGAATTACAGGACTGCAGCTTGGCGCGAACGAGGAGCGTCGTCCGTTTGCGGCGCTCGACGCGCGAGGCGTCGAGACGCGCCTTCTTTATGGCGTGCTGGACGAAGGTGTTGAAGAACTCGAGAAATATTTCGGAGTGCGTGGCATCAGATTGAAGCGATTGAACCACGTTCGCGTGCTCTTTTGCGAGCGCACCGACCACGCCATTCTGTCCGCGAGCGCGCAGGAAAACGTGATGTCGCATTTCGAGGACTTCTATCGCAGCCAGTTTGGCGAGAAGTCTGGTGCCGCCAGGCTCGAAGCCGGCGAAACTGTCGCGACGCATTGCAGCGGGCCCCGTACGCGCGCGGCGCAATGGCTCGTCAAGCATGCGCGTGCATTTCGCCTGACCGGAGAAGCGTGATGAAACTCGTGGGACAGCGTGCCACTCGCCTCGGCGTTCACGGCGCGGCGTCCCGATCTGCTCGCCAGTGCGCCGTCTGGCAAGCCGACCTTCATCACTTTTGCGGCGCACTCCGATACGCTGGAGGAGTGCCGTGAATACACAATCCGACCTCGACCGCATCAATCGCGTGGCGTGGAATTCGCGCGACGCGGCGCGCGTTTTCGCCGCCGGCAAGACCTTCTCCGACGCCGGCGAGGAGGCGGCGTTCCAGTGGCTCGCGCCGCGCTGCGCAGCAACACCGTTGCTCGACATCGGCATTGGCACCGGGCGCACCATTGCGTTGATGCTGGCAATCTCGAACGACTACACCGGCGTCGACTACACGCCAAAGCTGCTGGAAATTGCGAGGTCGCGCTATCCCGGCCGCGACTTGCGCCATATGGATGCGCGCGACATGTCGGAGCTGCCGTCGAATCATTACGGGCTGGCTGCGTTTAGCTGGAACGGTATCGACTGCGTGGACTACGACGGTCGCGTGAAGATCCTCGAAGAAATGAATCGCGTGGTGCGGCCGGGCGGTTATGTTCTGTTCTCGTCGCACAATCGCGGCGGCCCCGGTTATCGCGAGAACATCTGGCAACTGCTGCCGCAGTTCACCTCCAATCCGCTCAAACTCGGCTGGCGCACGCTGCGTTCAATTCGCCGCTTCCAGCTCGGCACGTTGAATTACGTGCGTAACGTGAAGCTGAACCACGACTACGGTGGTTACTCGGTCAAGACAGCGGCGGCTCACAACTTCGGCATTGTGATCGTCTATACCACGCTTCGCGAACAGCGCCGGCAACTCGCGCAGGTGGGCTTGCAGTGCAATGCGGTGTTCGGCAGTTGCGACGGCCGGCGCATTCCGGACGACGTAGAGGACAGCGACGCCTGGTGGTTTCACTTCATCGCGCACAAGCCGCTTGACGCATATCGCTTCGGTCAGGAGAGCGGCCATGCACGCCGACGCACTTCGGCTTGACGAGCCGCGCGCAGCAGGCGCGGATTTCGACGAGCGCGGCTTTCGCCACGCGCTCGGGCGCTTCGCGACCGGCGTCGTCGTGATCTCAACCGGCAGCGGCGAACACCTGCACGCGATGACTGCGAACGCCTTCATGTCGGGTTCGCTCAGGCCGCCGCTGATCGTGGTGTCGGTCGGACAGCGCGCGCGCATGCACGAGCGTCTGATGGGCTGCGCGGTGTTCGGTGTGAGCGTGTTGTCGGACGCCCAGGAGGCGCACAGCCGCCACTTCGCGGGCGAGCCGCAGAGCCGGCTTGCGCCGCGCTTTGCCGGCGTCGACGGACTTGCGGACGTAGTGCTTCTCGAACATGCGGCAGCCCGCTTCGCAGCGCGCGTAGTGGACCGGCATCCGTGCGGCGACCACACGTTGTTCGTCGGCGAGGTGTTGGTGTTTTCGCTTGGCGAACACGCACCGCTCGTTTTCTTCGGCGGTCGCTATGGGTCCGTTGCCGGTTCGCGACTTGCGACACCGACAGCGGCACATGCATTGCCCGCATCCGCGCACTGCGAACACGTTGAACCCGGGTCCACCGTATGCGGAAAGCCATGACTGATTCGAGACCATTTCGGTTCAGACAATTTGTCGCTCAACGTGCGTCGTCGCACGATGCAAAGTCGAGGCCGCAGGCATGCTTGAAACGCAAGCTTGTGGCCCTTTGGCACGTAGCGCGTTACATGGAAGAAACAATTCTTCAGAGGGATAACCCTGTCAGGAAGTGTCCCAACTGGCGTAACCGTTGTGAAGCTAGCAACGTATCGTGGATGAACACCACGTGACGATAAAACACACAAAGAACGTCGGTTTATCAACAGGCTACGCGGGGGCGAACACCGCTTCGGGGAGAGGGTCATGGAACAGGGAAACAAAGATCGATCACTGGTCAGCAAGGTGATGGACGGGCTCGTCACGGGCATCGTCGAGGAGAAGTACGGCGCGATACTGCCGCCGCAAGACGTGCTGTCGAAGGAGTTCGACGTGAGCCGCACCGTCATGCGCGAGGCGCTGTCGATGCTGCTCGCGCGCGACATGCTCGATGTGCGGCCGAAGATCGGCACGCGCATCCGGCCGATGAGCGACTGGCGCATGATCGACGAAGACGTCGTGAACTGGCGTTTTCGCGCGAAGCCCGATCCAGTGTTTCTGCGCGACGTGATCGAGTTTCGCATTCTGATCGAGCCGCGGGCGTCGGCGCAGGCTGCGGCGCGCGGCAGCGCCGCCGACATCGCTGCGGTGCGCGACGCGTTCGAGGCGTTTCGCGTGATCCGTCCGGCCGAACCGGGGTATCAGGAAGCCGACGAACTCTTTCATACGCGCATCGTCGTCGCGAGCGGGAATCAGTTCTTCAAGCAGATGGCAGCGATCATTCGCGGGGCGCTGTCGACGGGCGACCCGATCGTCAACGAGCGGGAAGGGATGTGGGAAAGCGCAGTGAATTCGCACCGGCGCGTGGTCGAAGCGATAGAGCGGCGCGATCCGAAAGAAGCCGAGCTCGCGTCGATGGCGATGATCGACTTCACGACCGAAGAGATCGCCGGCACCTTCGCCGCAGCGCCGCCGGTCCCGCCTGCGCATGGCGGAAACGCGGGATAACGCCGAGCCGACGTGTGGCTCCTGGCGCTGCTGCGCGCGTAGCCGCAGCGGCGCGCCGATTGGCTGACGGTCAGGCTTGCAGCGTCACCGGCGCGTTGCGTTTCCCTAAGTCGACACACCTGCGGGCGGCATGCGCGACAATAGCGCCTTGCTCTTAACCGCAGGGACGCCAGGTGATCGTGACAAACGCTGTGATCAACGCGGGCACACATGCCCCGGCAAACGCCGCCACTAACGCCACCACCCAGGCCACCACAGACGCAACGCAAGCCATCCCATCGGACGGCACGATCCGTTGGGGAATCGTCGGTACGGGCCGCATTGCGCGCCGGTTCGCTCAAGGGCTCGCGTATGTGCCCGACGCGCGCCTTGCGGCGTTGTGGTCGCGCCGTGCCGGGCCGGCGCAGGCTTTCGCCGACGAATTCGGCGGCCGGCTCTGCGCGAGCTTCGATGCGCTGCTCGCCAGCGGGATCGACGCGCTCTATGTCGCGACCGTTCAGGACAGCCACGCTGATTACGCCATCGCGGCACTGCAAGCCGGCCTGCACGTGCTGTGCGAAAAGCCCGCCGCGATCAACAGGCCACAACTCGAGCGCATTCAGGACGCCGCGCGTCGCGAGAAACGCCTTTTCATGGAAGCGATGAAGCCGCCGTTCTATCCGTTGTACAGAAAGTTGCAGGCGCATCTAAAAGACGATCCGATTGGCGAAGTCGGGCTCGTGCGGGCAGGCTGTTCGGTGCCGGGCGTGCCCGGCGATCATCCTTCGCTGTCGTTCGAGCATGCGGGCGGCGCGCTGCTCGATATCGGCATCTACGAGATGTTTCTCGCCGTCGACTGGCTGGGCGCGCCGCTCGACGTGCAAACGCTCGGGCGCCTCGGTGCGACCGGCGTCGATACGTTCGCGAGCCTGAACAGCCAGCATGAGCGCGGCATCGCGCAACTCTTCTGCGGCCTCGATCTGCACGGCAAGGGCGACGCGCTACTGATGGCGAAGAGCGGGCACGTGACGATTCACGAACCGTGGTGGAATCCGTCGCGCGCGACCGTCCGCTACGCCGACGGTCGCGTGATCGAGCTCGAAGAACCGTTCGAAGGCGGCGGCCTGAACTACGAGACCGCGCATTTCTGCGAGCTGATCCGGGCGGGACAGATCGAGAGCCCGGTAATGCCGCACAGCAAGTCGTTGCAGATGATCGCGATGGCTGATGCGGCGCGCGCAGCCTTAGGGCTTAGATTTGCGGGCGAATGACGCCGGCTGCACGCTCGGTGTCGGATGCCCGCCAAGTGCTCAGTGCCTGGAGGGCAAGGCGAGCCGCCGTTCATACCAGCGCTGCAGCAGTTCGAGTATCTGGCATAGCACCCAGTAGACTGCTGCTGCCGCAAGATAGAGCGGCAGTGGCTGATACGTGGATGCGATGATTTCCTGCGCGCTACGCAGCAGTTCGGTCACCGTAATCACGGAGACCAAAGAAGTATCCTTGATCAGGCTGATCAAGCTGTTCGACAGGCTCGGCACCGCAATGCGCAGAGCTTGCGGCGCGATCACGTAGCGCAGCGTCTGGCGCCGCGAGAGTCCGAGACTGTAGGCGGCGAGCCATTGCCCCTGGTGAATACCGAGGATTGCGCCGCGCATGCTTTCCGACAGATACGCGGCCACGTTTGCCGACAGCGCGATCACGCCGGCCGGCGTTGGGTCGAGCGAAATGCCGAAGCTCGGCAAGCCATAATAGATCACGAAGATCTGCACGAGCAGCGGCGTGCCGCGCATCACGCTCACGTAAATGCGTGCAATCCAGTTCAATGTGCGACTGTGGCTCACGCCCATCAGCGCAAGCACGGCGCCTGCGATCAGGCCGAAGAACATCGACAGAACTGCGAACTTGACCGTGAGGACAGCGCCCTGCGCGAGCACAGGAAGCGATTGAACGAGCAGGGAAGTGGTGGACATGAGGGGTGCTCGGTTTGGCGCGCGAGACGCACATCGCCCGGACCGGGCGCGTGCTGCAACAGTGCGAAGGGCGGCATTCGGGAGATGCCGCCCTTCGTTTCATGCAGAGCCGGTTACTTGATCGGCTTGCTCACGTCGATGCCGAACCACTTGTCCGAAATCTTCGCGAACGTGCCGTCTGCTTCGAGCTGCGTCATCGCGTCGTCGATTGCTTTGGCGAACTTCGGATTGTTCTTTTTGAACGGAATGCCCGACGGGTTGCCCGCGCCGACATTCGCGCCGGTGCGCAGCGGCAACTGCGAATTCTTCAACAGATACGCGAGCATCAGACGGTCGTTGAGCGCCGCGTCGAGACGGCCCGCCGCCAGATCTCGCAGATATTCGGGTGCGCCCGGGTACGTTTTCACGTCGATGCCCGGCACCGACTTCGCCATGTCCATGTAGTTGGTGCCAAGGCCGACGCCGAGCTTCTTGCCCTTCAGATCGTCGAGCGACTTGAACTGACGCGTGTCGTCCTTACGCTGGATCAGCTGGGCGGCCGAGTAGGTATAAGCGGGCGAGAAATCGAGCGCCTGCTTGCGCGCATCCGTAATCCCGACCTGGTTGACGATCACGTCGAACTTGCCGGCCTGAAGACCCGCAATGATGCCGCTCCATTCGGTCGTGACGAATTCCGGCTTCACGCCGAGCTTCGCCGCCACTGCTTTGGCGATGTCGACGTCATAGCCGACCAGTTCGCCCGACGGCGCTTTTGAATTGAACGGAGGGAATGTGCCTTCGAGGCCGATGCGCAGCGTGCCGCGTTGCTTGACCTGATCCAGCAGGTCGTCGGCATGGGCCGTGACCGCGGTGAACGAAGCGCCGATCAGAGCGGCGACGAAAATTTTCTTCAACAACCCGAGTTGCATTGTGTTCCTTTTTGTTCGTATGTCGTTTTAGCGGACGAAAGCTTAACAAAGCAGACTGCCGAACGCTAAATACCGTTTGTTCATGCCTGTATTACCCGCTCGCCGCATGCCTGGGTTCGCGTACCTGGGTTCGCGTGCCTCGAGTCAGCGAAGCGCCTGCACGCATTCGGCGACGAGCGTCGGTCCCCGATAGATGAAGCCGGTATAAAGCTGAACGAGCGAGGCGCCGGCGGCGAGCTTCGCGCGCGCATCGTCGCCGGAGAAGATCCCGCCCACGCCGATGATCGGCACTGCCTCACCGACTTCGGCGCGCAGCTTGCGGATCACTTCGTTCGACGCGTCGAACACCGGCTTGCCCGACAGGCCGCCGGCTTCGTCGCCGTATTGCATGCCTGCGACGGCGGTGCGCGACAGCGTGGTGTTGGTCGCGATCACGCCTTCGAAGCGGTGGCGCAACAACGTGTCGGCGATGGACTTGATCTGCTCGTCGTCGAGATCGGGTGCGATCTTCAACGCGAGCGGCACCAGCTTGCCGTGCATGTCGGCGAGACGCTGCTGCTTGTCCTTGAGCGCCGCGAGCAGCGCGTCGAGTTCGCCCGCGCCTTGCAACTGGCGCAGGTTCTTCGTATTCGGCGACGAAATGTTGACCGTCACGTAGCTCGCGAACGGATAGACGCGTTCGAGGCAATACAGATAGTCTTCAGCGGCGCGCTCGATCGGCGTGTCGGCGTTCTTGCCGATGTTCAGGCCGAGAATGCCGCGATAGCGCGCGGCCTGCACGTTTTTCACGAACTGGTCGACGCCCGCGTTGTTAAAGCCCATGCGGTTGATCACGGCGTTCGCCTCGGGCAGACGGAACATGCGCGGCCGCGGATTGCCGGGCTGCGCGCGCGGCGTGACCGTGCCCACTTCGATGAAGCCGAAGCCGAGCGCGGCGAGCCCGTCGATCGACGCGCCGTCCTTGTCGAGCCCTGCTGCAAGCCCCACGGGATTGCGGAACGTCAGCCCCATCACCGTGCGCGGGGCGTCCGGCACGCGCGCGGCGAGCGCGCCGGCGAGGCCGGTGCGGCCCGCGGCGCCGAGAACACGCAAAGTCAGGTGATGAGCGTCTTCCGCGTCCATGCGAAAGAGTTGGGCGCGTATGAGCGGATAGAGGGAACTGAACACAGGACGGAGCCGGGCGGCCAAAAAATGGGAACCCGCTATTTTACCGGCTTTGCGGTGTCAATGAGATATGGCGGGGCAGGGGTCGCGCTCGCTGCTTAAGTCCGCAGCTAAGGCCGCGGAAAGTCTGCAGCTAAGGCAGCAGCGGCCCGCGTTTGCCCCTCGACGCCGCGTCGACCTGCGGAAGATCTGCGCCTGCGGGATCGAGCACGCGCCATACGCCGTCGATCAGACCTTCGAGCGGCCGGAAGTTGGCCTTGTAGGCCATCTTCGGACTCTCGCGGATCCAGTACCCGAGGTACACATACGGCAACTTCAGGCTGCGCGCCTGCTCGATCTGCCAGTAGATGTTGTACGTGCCGAAGCTCGTATGCGGCAGTCCCGGCTCGAAGAACGTGTACACGGACGAGAGCCCGTCGCCGAGAATGTCGATCATGCTGATCATGCGCAGAAGACCGGGCGATTCGGGATCGCCCGGCAGCGGTTCCCGGAATTCGACGAGTCGCGAGTTGATCCGGCTTTGCAGCAGAAACTGTTCGTACTGGTCGCGGCTGTCGCGGTCCATGCCGCCGCCCGCATGCCGCGCCGACTGATAGCGCATATAGAGCGCGTAGTGTTCCTCGTCGTAGTGAAGCGGCGCGACGGTGGCGATCATGCCGCCATGCTTTTTCCAGACGCGCCGCTGGGTGCGGTTCGGCTCGAACCTGTCGACCGGCACGCGCACCGGCACGCATGCGCGGCAACCGTCGCAATAAGGACGATAAGTGAACACGCCCGAACGCCGGAAGCCCGCCTTGACGAGGTCCGTATAGACGTCCGAGTTGATCAGGTGACTGGGCGTCGCGACTTGCGAGCGCGCGATACGCCCGTCGAGATAACTGCAGGGATAGGGCGCCGTTGCATAAAATTGCAGCGCCGAAAGCGGAGAAAGAGGCAGCTCGTTAGGATGAGTCACGTTGGCAGCTCTCGAAGCATCTCTGGTAATGCAAACCCGGCGTGCGTTGCAACTTGTCTTGCAGAGCGTGTTGCAGCTCATTGCGCAGCTCGTTGTGCGGCTCATTGTGCAGCACGTGATCCGCGCGTTTCGTTGAACGGATCCGGATTCGGCCTGATTCTTCCTACGCCGCTTGCGCGAGCACATCGAGCAACACGGTCTTGTCGAAGCGCCAGGCAATGCGCGGTGCGTCGACAGACGCGCGAACATGAGCGATGAATGCTTTGCGCGCTATCTCGCGACCGCCGAGCGACGCCAGATGCGACGTGTTCTGCTGGCAGTCTATCATTTCTATTTCGTGACGGCGCAAGTGCCCGACAAGCGCGGCCAGTGCCATTTTCGAGGCGTCCGTGACGTTGGCGAACATGGATTCGCCGAAGAACATCTTGCCGAACGAGACACCGTACAAGCCGCCCACGCGCTCGCCTTCGAACCATGTTTCGATGCTGTGCGCGTCTCCCACGCGATGCAGCGACGAATAGGCTTCTACCACGTCGGCAGTAATCCAGGTGCCGCGCTGGCCACGCCGCGGCGCCTCTGCGCAGGCGCGCATCACGGCAGCGAAATCCTGGTCGACGCGGATTTCCCACGCGTCGTCGCGCAGCACGCGCTTGAGCGTTTTACGCAGCGACGGCGACACCTTGAACTCGGCCGGGCGCAGGACCATGCGAGGATCGGGGCTCCACCACAACACGGGCTGGCCGTCCGAATACCACGGGAAAATGCCGTGACGGTATGCGTCGATCAGGCGTGACGGCAGCAGATCGCCGCTTGCGGCAAGCAAGCCGGGTGCGCCGCTTGCCGCACCGAGCGCGCGCTCGACGGGCGGAAACGGATCGTCGGGTCCGAGCCAGGGAACCATGCGTACCGCTCAGCCTTCGCGCAGCGAGCGGAAGATGTCGCCCGTATGCAGGCCGAAGCTGCCGGCCGCGCGGTCGGCGAAAAAGAAGCGCAGCGTTTGTCCGACAGTGGGAAACGCAATCTCGTCCCACGGAATGTCGCTTTCTTCGAAGAGCTTCACTTCGAGACTCTCCTCGCCCGCGGCAATGTCCAGATCGAGCAGGCGCGCCATGTAAAAGAGATGCACCTGATGCACATGCGGCACGTTCAGCAGCGAGAAGAGGCTCTGTACCTCGACGCGCGCGCCGGCTTCTTCGAGCGTTTCGCGCGAAGCGGCTTCGGCCGTTGTCTCGCCCATTTCCATGAAACCTGCAGGCAGCGTCCAGTAGCCGTAGCGCGGTTCGATCGCGCGGCGGCATAGCAGCACCTTGTCGTCCCAGACCGGAACGGTGCCGACGACGTTGCGCGGATTCTGATAGTGCACCGTGCCGCAACTGCCGCATACGAAGCGCTCGCGGTTGTCGCCCGGCGGAATGCTCAGGCTGACGCCGTGGCCGCAGACAGAACAGAATTTCATAGGAAGGGCACGAGAAAGAGTGCTAGGAGTTTATCACTGGGGCGGCGTTTTACCGTGGGCAGAGATGGTGACGCGTGATGGGGCGGCGCTGGCAAGCGGAAGGGGTGAATGGGCGTACGTGCGCTTATGTGTGACCATGCGTGCGCTTGACGACCCAGCTCATGGAGCATCGACCCATGCCAGAAATATCGACGTGAAAAAATGGCCGCGCAAACAAAAAAGACCTGCCGGTTTGGCAAGCCTTCAATGTTGTTTTCGACGTTCCAACTTTTGGTTGCGGGGGTAGGATTTGAACCTACGACCTTCGGGTTATGAGCCCGACGAGCTGCCAGACTGCTCCACCCCGCGTCCGTCGAAGAAAAGATTATAGACCAGATCAGGGGCCGATGCAATAGTCGATGCGATAGTCGTTTAACAGGCGCCTTTCGGCGAAACGTCGCGCGATGCGTGGGCGGCGTCGCATCGCGCCAGGCCGCTGCAAGACGCTGCGCTAGAATCGGAAATTCCCGGCGCGCCGTCACGCCTTTTGCGTGGGACTCACGACGAATCCACACACAGTCGGTCGCGAATGCACGACGACAAGCCCGCACTCACACTTTGCTCCCGGAACTTCATGGACATCGCTCACGACCTGCAGATCATTGCCGCTCAGGAACACGCGCTCGTGTTCCCCCAATTCGATGCTGACCGCGCATGGCAAATCGGCGCCTATCTGCATGAGGTCGCGAAAGCGCGTGGCATTCCTGCCGCCATCGACGTGCGCACGTTCGGTCAGCCTCTGTTCTTCAGCCTGCTCGACGGCGCGACGCCGGACAACGTCGATTGGGCACGCCGCAAGGGCAACACGGTCGCGCATTTCCGGCGCAGCTCGTATGCGATCGGCCTGAAAATGCAGCAGGCCGGAAGCACGCTCGCGGACAAGCACGGTCTGCCTGCCACCGAATATGCATCGCACGGCGGCGCGTTTCCGTTGACGGTCGCGGGCGCGGGCGTGATCGGTTCGGTCACGGTGTCCGGACTGCCCCAGCGTGCCGATCATGAGTTCGTAGTGGAAGCCCTTTGCGCGCACCTCGGTCACGACTACAGCAAGCTCGCGCTTGCAAAGGTCTGAGCCGATGCGGCTGCCGCCTTATGCATTGCTTGGTATCGCGATCGTGGCCGAGGTGATTGCCACTACCGCCATGCGAGCGTCGGACGGTTTCTCGCGGCTCGTGCCGTCGTCGGTGGTGGTACTCGGCTACGGAGTCGCCTTCTACTGCCTGTCGCTAACGCTCAGGAGCATTCCGGTCGGCATCGTCTACGCCGTGTGGTCGGGCGCGGGCATCGTGCTGATTACGCTTGTTGCGCTGCTGCTCTATGGGCAGGTGCCCGATGTGCCGGCCGTCATCGGGCTCGGGCTGATCATTGCCGGAGTCGCCGTGCTGAACATGTTCTCGAAGATGCAGGCGCATTGAAGCGCAAGCCCGAGTCACCGCGAAGGCTCTGGCTGCATCCGTTGTACATGCGATCGAGCTTTGCCGGGGCTTGCTGGTGACGTCGGCTCTTGTCGGCTCTTACTTGCAGCGCACGATCATCGAGCGGTTCTTGACGTTGGCCGACACGACGTTCGTCACGCTGCCGCCCGCGGTCCCGCCTTCGTCGTTGTCTTTCGACACGATGTCATAGCCGGTCGCGCCGCACGCCTTGCCCGCCTGCACATAGCATGAGGCCCAGCTCGAACCGGCGTCGGCACCGCTGCAATTGACGGCGAAGCCGGTCTGGCCGTTCGGCAGATTGATGAGCGACGTCGTGTTCGACGACGCACACCCCGCCAGGCCCGCGCCCAGCGCAACTGCCACTGGCAATGCAAGAACAAGGGACGTGTGGCGCAGCAGAGCCCGCGCGTTGCCACGCGGTGAATGACTTCGGCCCGGCCGTTGCGTCATGAGATGCATCGTGATTATTTCCTTTGATCGGTTGGCTTGCTACGCGCAGGCGCAAGCTCAGGGCGTTTCGACAGTAATGCCCGCCGCGCTGACGAGGCGGCGGCTTTCGGCGCCGCTTTCAGTGGCCGCGTCTTCCCAGATGCTGATGGCTTTCGCGATGTCGATATCATGGCTTTCGGCATACGCAAACCATTTGTTCGCCGCATCCGGCTCGGGCAGTTCGTGATCGTGCAGAAAATATTTTCCCATATTGCGCTCGCTGAACTCGAAATGGAGGCACTGAGACAGCACGGAACGTGCCGTAAAGTCGGTTCGACCTGACGGATTCGACAGGTGCAACCGTGAAAACGTACAGAACTTATTCGATCGTCGCGCGCCTTACCTGATCTATCGCAAACGAGGAGAACGAACATGGCTGAACGGGTCAGCGGCCCTTACCGCGGCTACTACATCAGTGCCGCCGCGCGCCTCGTGCCGGCGTCCAGCGACGAGGGCACGGGCGGCACGGGCGGCACCGCCGGCACCTACGTCGGCTCGGTCAGCCTGGCCCAGCTTGGTCCGGACGATGCACACCGGATCGAGACGCTGCTGGATCTCGGCGATCAGCAACGGTTCGGCAGCGAAGAAGAGGCGCTCGCCTACGTTGAACAGGCCGCGCGCAATTACGTCGACCGTCTGCTGGGAGGCAAGTCATGAGCGGCGAACGTCTGCTTCGAGGCAAGTAATGAGGTCGCCTGACGAGCAAGCCCGCACTCGAACTCATGCCGACGCATCTCGCGATTCCTGCGCCTCGGCGGGGTGGACCTCGGTCCGGCCGCGCGAGTACCATATTCAGGTCGTCCGGGGCCGGCCGGTTCTCGCGGGCTCCGGTTGTGTGCCGGATACTTCTGATGAGGCGACCATGGAAATCAGGTTTCCCGCGAGCGCGCCAGCCTACCGCGATTCCAATCTGACCGTTGTCTTTCCCGCGCTGGTGGACGGTGAGCCCGTGCCGTGCGCAATCTCTGTCGAGGCGCTAGAAGATCACTTCGGCGCACATTCCGAAGACCTGGAAGGCTGGATGCGCGCATTCGACGCCGGACGCCCGCGCATAGAAGCCGTGGCGCGCGAGCACTTGCAGATCAGTAACGGCACGCCTGTGCTGCTCAAGAGCGGGCACTTTCCGCCGGGGAACGCGGCTCGCTAGGTTGAGCAGAACCGAGCGCGGCGGCCATGCACTGGCGGATACCTTCTTCGTAAGACGTCTTCGCGATCGGACCGATCAGCTTCGTCAACGCAGAGTCGTCGAGCACGATCGGTTCGGTCATCAGGTAATTCATCTCGACCAGCTCACGCATCAGCGGATTGAAGAGGCCGAGCACGCGCAGCATCGTCTTTCCGGCCACCATCAATCTCGGCTGGCCGCCTGCCAGTGCATAAGCCTGTCGTGCCACTTCGCGCTGCGTGATGGTGCCCGCGCCGGCAAGGTGCCACCAGCGCCCATACGCTTCGGGCGTGCGCGTAAGCGTCTCGACCACCGCTCCGATATCCGGCAGATAAATGAATTCATGCGGCACATCCACGGGGCCGATCATCTGCGCGCGCTGTCCATTTGCGGCAGCTTCGAATACGCCGTTGAGCAGACTGCGCTCGATGCCCGGGCCGTAGAAATCCGGTAGCCGCAGAACCAGCGTCGACAGTCCGTTTTTCCCGTGCGCCTGCAACACCAGATTTTCCTGGGCAAGCCGCATTTTTCCTTTGAACGTGTGCGGCTCGCGAGGATGGTCCTCAGCGATCGGATTGCTGCCCGCACGACCGTAGGGATAGACGGTGCCGATCAGAACGAAGCGTTCCACGCCCGCTGCCGTGATGCCTGCGAGCGTTTTCTGCATTAGCGGCGGGTGTTCGGCGAAGCGGTCGTAGGGCACGCCGACCAGATAGACGACGCTCTGCAGCCCCTGCGCCGCGACGCTGATCGAAGCGGGATCGTCCGGATTCCACGTGACGATCTCCGCGTGCGGATCGTGGCCGAAAGCGGCGACCAGCGCTTCCCGCGACCGCCCGACTACGCGGTAGTCGCGGCCTGCCGCGCCAAGCGATGCCGCGATGATCCGGCCGGCGGCGCCGGCGGCTCCGAACAAGCCTACCTTTCCTTCGTTGTGCATGACGGTACCTTTCAGGTGACGCGGCGCGCCTCGATGCACGCCAGCTGTTGAGCGGTCAATGTTTTGTGAACAGTGTTCAGTGAACGGTGTTCAGTTTAATTTGACTTTTCAGTTTGTCAACCGGAAAATGCCTTGCATGGGAATCGCTGAAAGAAAGAACCGGGAGAAGCAGGCGTTGCGGGAGCGCATCCTTGCAGCCGCACGACATATCGTGATGCGTGAAGGCTTTGCCGCGCTCTCAATGCGGAAGATCGCCGAAGCGATCGAGTATTCGCCCGCTGCGCTGTATTTGCACTTCGCGAGCCGCGACGAGATTGCAAGGGCGCTGTGCGCGGAAGGCTATGCGCAGTTGCTGCAGACCTTCGAGCCGCTCGCGGCCATTGCCGACCCGGCTGAACGGCTCAAGGGAATGGGGCGGGCTTATGTCGCCTTTGGCGTCGCTCATCGGGAAACGTACCGGTTGATCTTCATGGAAGATCCGAGCTATACCGGCGCGGCGCTCGGTGCGAAGGCGGCCGCAGCGGTGTCCGACCCGTCAGTTGCGAGCGAGGCGAAAACGCGGGGTCAGGCGGAACTGCCCGGCACGGAAGACGACCCGGGCGCCGCGGCCTTGCAATTCATGATTTCCGCACTCGACGAACTGAAAGCGGCGGGGCGTCTTGCTGCATCGGTGGATGCGAGGGTCTGGGCCGACGCTTTCTGGGCGACGTTGCACGGCATCGTTGCGCTCCATCTGACGTGTCCGGTTTTTCCGTCGGCGCCACTCGACACCGTCGTGGGAATCGCATTGGACACCTGGCTTGGGGCGGGCGGTATGGATGCAGATCCAGATGGCATCGCACGCTCGAACGCTAGCGGGGCAGTCTCGCGCAGGAAGAGGGCCGGTGCCACGGGGGCGCAAAGCTCTTCGCAAGACAATGCGCCAGTCAAAGCGCAAGCAGAGGTGCAATCCAAGGCACACGACGGCCCAGATGCAGAACCCGCGGCTACGCGGCGTCGAGCAACGAAGAAGACGCGTTAGGCGGCGAGTCAACGCCTAACTTGGCGACGTCCCCACCCGAACTCAGGCGAGGCTGCGCCTTGCACCCCGAACCGACTCCGAGTCGCCGGCCATGATAACGTTGGGTTTCCACGTCTTTGCGCCGCCGTGCGTTGTCTTTCATGTCTCTTTCCGCCTCGCCCGAAGCTAGCGACGAAGTCGCGACTTACGTAGCCAACTGCATCGGTTTCATCGAGCTTGAAAGGCCGAAGGCGCTGAACGCGCTGTCGCCCGGCATGATCCGCGCGATGCATGCCGCGCTCGACGACTGGCGCGAAAATCCCGATGTGCTCGCGGTTGTCGTGCGCAGCCAGCATCCTCGCGCGTTCTGCGCGGGCGGCGATATCCGCTTCCTCTACGAGTCGGCCAAGCGTGGCGAGCACGAAGCGCGCGACGCGTTTTTCATCGAGGAATACCGGCTCAATCACGCGATCTTCACTTACCCGAAGCCCTACATCGCGTTGACGAACGGCGTGGTGATGGGCGGCGGCATGGGCATCTCGCAGGGCGCGCATCGTACCGGCGGTCTGCGCGTCGTTACCCAGTCGACAAAAATGGCGATGCCGGAAACGCGCATCGGCCTTTTCCCGGATGTCGGCGCGAGCTGGTTTCTCGCGCGCACGCCCGGCGCGATCGGCCGCTATCTCGCAGTGACCGGCGAAGCGATGGGCGCCGCCGACGCGTTGTACGCCGGCCTCGCCGATCTCTATATCGACGATGCCGCGCTGCCCGCGCTCATCGACACGTTGCGCAGCGAACTGTTCGAGCGCGGCGCGGACGTGGTTGCGTGCGTCGAGCGGGAAAGCCGCGCTTATCAGGTCGCGCCGCTGCCGGAGGAGTCGCCGCTTGCCCGCGCGCGGCGCTTGATCGACCGCCATTTTGCGCTGCCCGACGTGCCGCGCATTCTCGCCTCGCTTCAGCAGAAGTGCGATCGCGAGACTGCCGATTGGGCCGAGCAGACCATCGCCGTGTTGCGGGAGCGCTCACCGCTTTCCATGGCCGTTTCGCTGGAGGTGGTGACGCGCGCGGAAGGCTCGATGGCCGAAGTGCTGCGCGGCGATCTCGATCTCACGCGTTCGAGTTTCCTGCAAGGCGACGCGGTGGAAGGGATTCGCGCGCGCATTATCGACAAGGACAACGCGCCGCACTGGCGCTTCGCGCGCATTGAGGACGTGAGCGCCGCCGATGTCGCGAAAATGTTCGAAAGCCCGTGGCCGGCCAACGAACATCCGTTGCGGGATCTGCACGGTTAAGGCGCAGGGGGACGCGACGAACCGCCTAGGCCGACTCAATCCACCTCTTCGCTGGCCATGAAGGCGCGCATGAAGACGAGCGCGCCCCAGCCCCACATTGCGTTCGCGGCGAAGCCCATGGCGAGGCGCGGCAGCATGTTGCCGCTTGGCCAGATGCCGCGCAGCGGATCCACGACGAACACGCTCGCCGCCGTCAACACGATGCCGCCGAACACGAACGCGGGCAGCCACGGCGCGCGTCGCTCGGGAGCCACGCGTAAGAGCCACGCCATGAGTACGGCCCAGAACGCGCTCCAGATTGCGTTAGCAATGAACTCGGGCAGGCCGAGCGGTAGAAACGGGGCAGTCGAAAAACCGCTTTTGTCGATCACACCGGCTGCATTCAGCAGCGCCAGCGTCGATTCATGGAAGAACAGAGAAGCCAGAAAACCGGCGACGAACGGCAGGATGAGTTTTTGCATGCATTGCACCGCCAGGGTACAGGCGCGTGGTTCGCGTTGCCCGCACCGGATTATTGGAAACGTGCGCCATTATAGCCAGCGGTGGCGGCTTTTCCGGTTGCTCGAAGCGTCGCGTTCGTATGCTTTAGCGTCGGGCTAATCACGGAAGTGGAAAACCTAAGCTCAAAAAAATCGTTCAAAAGCCGCGCTCCGCTCCATAGACTCTTTCTCCATGTAGACGGCGCTTGCCGCCGTCGCCCTTAGCGTCGATACCGCATCTTCCGTTCTTTAGCGATGCATCGCCCGGCTCATGTCCGATGACCGGCTGTATGCGCGCGGCCCGCGCCTGCGCTGGCGTTTGGTTTTGCCGCGCGGCATGCACCGTCTTCATTCAATCCAGTTCTGAATTCGCAGGGAGCAGTAAATGAATGTGTTCTGGTTCATTCCGACTCATGGCGACAGCCGCTATCTCGGTACGTCGCAAGGCGCGCGTGCAGCCGATTACGACTACTTCCAGCAGATCGCCGTCGCCGCCGATACGCTCGGCTACGAAGGCGTGCTGCTGCCGACCGGCCGTTCGTGCGAGGACGCATGGGTCGTTGCATCCAGCCTCATCGCCGCGACGAAGCGCCTGAAGTTTCTCGTCGCGATCCGGCCGGGCATTTCGTCGCCGGGACTTGCGGCACGCATGGCGGCCACGTTCGACCGTCTGTCGAACGGGCGCTTGCTGATCAATGTGGTGACGGGGGGCGACGCGGCCGAGCTCGAGGGCGATGGTGTGTTCGTCGACCACGACACGCGCTACGAGATCACCGATGAATTCCTGCACATCTGGCGCAAGCTGCTGACGGCTGCGCATACGAACGACGCGATCGACTTTGACGGCAAGCATCTGAAGTCGAAAGGCGGCAAGGCCTTGTATCCGCCGGTGCAGAAGCCGCATCCGCCGCTGTGGTTCGGCGGTTCGTCGCCGGCCGCGCACGACATGGCGGGCGAGCATATCGACACCTATCTGACCTGGGGCGAGCCGCCCGCCGCGGTTGCCAGGAAGATCGCCGATATTCGCGCCCGCGCCGCCGCGCACGGCCGCACGATCCGGTTCGGCATTCGCCTGCACGTGATCGTGCGCGAGACCGAAGAAGAAGCATGGGCCGCAGCCGACAAGCTGATCAGCAAGCTGGACGACGAAACCATCGCGCGTGCGCAAGCATCGTTTTCGAAGATGGATTCCGAAGGCCAGCGCCGCATGGCCGCGCTGCACGGCGGCAAACGGGGCGGGCGCGCCGAACTCGAGGTCTATCCGAATCTGTGGGCCGGCGTAGGTCTCGTGCGAGGCGGCGCGGGCACCGCGCTCGTCGGCAACCCGGAGCAGGTGGCGGCGCGCATGAAGGAATACGCGGACCTCGGTATCGAGACGTTCATCCTGTCCGGCTATCCGCATCTCGAAGAGTCGTATCGCTTTGCCGAACTCGTGTTCCCGCTGCTGCCGAACCGGCAGAGCAAGACTTCGGACGGGCCGCTGTCGGGACCGTTCGGCGAGATCGTCGGCAACAACTATTTACCGAAGGCGGCGAGCGCGAGCTGAGCGTCGCCCGCATCGGTACGGCATCTTCGACACGCAATGAGGGAAGTAACCATGGCTCAATCCACTGTAAGTGCGGATCGGGACGAGAGCGCGCGCGGCGGCGCCGGCTTCAGTTTCGTGCTGGCGTCCGCTTTCGGGTCGTTACGGCAAGTCGGCGCGTCGCTCGCGCCGTGGATCGCACCGCTTCTGATTCTCCTCGCATGGGAAACCGCCGCGCGCAGCGGCGTGCTGTCGACGCGCGTTCTCCCCGAACCGCTCGCCGTCGTGAAGGCCGCGTGGTCGCTGATCCAGTCGGGCGAGATGTGGGCTGACGCGAAGGTCAGCACGTGGCGCGCGGTGTCCGGATTCGCGATCGGCGGTGGGATCGGTCTCGTACTCGGACTCGCCACGGGCCTCTTCAAGCCGGTCGAAATCGCACTCGATTCGACCGTGCAGATGATCCGCAATATCCCGGCGCTCGCGATGATCCCGCTCGTGATCCTGTGGTTCGGCATCGAGGAGCAGGCGAAGGTTTTTCTCGTAGCGCTGGGTGTGTTTTTCCCGGTCTATGTGAACACGTTTCACGGCATCCGTTCGGTTGATTCCAATCTCATCGAGATGGCGCGCAGCTACGGCGTGAAGGGTTTCGCACTTTACCGCCATGTGATCCTGCCCGGCGCCTTGCCGTCGATTCTCGTCGGCGTGCGCTTCGCGTTCGGGCTGATGTGGGTGACGCTGATCGTCGCAGAGACGATTTCTGCGCAGTCGGGCATCGGCTACATGACGATGAATGCGCGCGAATTCTTGCAAACCGATGTCGTCGTGGTCGGCATTCTGCTGTACGCGGCGCTCGGCAAAATCGCCGACGTGCTGGCAAAAAGCCTGGAGCGCGTGTCGCTGCGTTGGCATCCGGCCTATCAACGGGGAGGCAAGGCATGAGCGCAACGACATTTTCGTCGTCGTTCGGCGGCATTGCGGGCAGCGATCTCGAAGCGGAACTGGCGCAGCCGCGCATCGCCGATCGCGACGCCGACCTGGCCGCGGACTCACAGCAACGCGACACAGCCCACGGCTATGTGCGCGACGCAACCACTGCTGGCGAAGCAAGCGGACCACACCGCACGAGCAACGCGGCCGACTATTCGGTCCGGTTGCGCGGCGTCGGCAAGCAGTATGGCGAGCGCAAGGTGCTGACGGACTTCGACCTGTCGATCGAGCGCGGAAGTTTCGTCGCGATTGTCGGCCGTAGCGGTTGCGGAAAATCGACGTTGCTGCGTCTCGTCGCCGGTCTGGAGAAGACCACGGCCGGCGTGCTCGAAAAGCGTGCCGAAGATGGCCGGCCGCTCGACACTCGCATCATGTTCCAGGACGCACGGCTGTTGCCGTGGAAGAGCGTGTTGCAGAACGTGATGCTGGGCTTGCCCCGCAGCGCGCGGGAAGACGCGCGTGCGGTGCTGGCCGAAGTTGGATTGCTGGAGCGCGCCGACGACTGGCCCGCTCAGCTGTCGGGCGGTCAACGTCAGCGTGTCGCGTTGGCGCGCGCGCTCGTGCATCGTCCGCAGTTGCTGCTCCTCGACGAGCCGCTCGGCGCGCTCGATGCACTGACGCGCATCGAAATGCACTCGCTGATCGAGCGCTTGTGGCGCGAGCACAAGTTCACCGCCTTGCTCGTCACGCATGACGTGCACGAGGCCGTCGCGTTAGGCGACCGCATCCTTTTGATCGAAGAAGGGCGCATCGCGCTGGATCAGCCGGTGCCGCTCGCGCGCCCGCGAGCGCGTGCGTCCGCGGGCTTCGCGGCCCTCGAAGAACACGTGCTGCAGCGCGTTCTGAAAAATGCGCCAAATGACGACGCATTGTCCGGGCAGACCGAAGACGCACGCGGCACGCGTAGCCAGGGCCGCTTCCGGCGGCCTACAGACGTCCGCTGGGCTGTCTGACATTCCTTGACTGACCGTTTTTAATCGCTTCTCTGGAGCCACTCGCAATGAGCATTTCCGCAATCAACGTACGCAATCAGTTCAGAGGCAAGGTCAAGGAAATCATCCGTGGACCGGTTGTGTCCGAAGTCGATGTCGACACGCCGTTTGGCATCGTGACCTCCGTGATCACCACGCGCTCGATCGACGAACTCGACCTGCAGGTCGGCTCGGAAGTCGTCGCGCTCGTCAAGTCGACGGAGGTCTCGATCGCGCGCCTGTAAGCGCCGCGCTATTTCGCGTTCGCACCGCTCGCGGGCGGCTCGTGCATCATCTTGTCGTTGGTCGGCTTGCGCGGACGCTTGATCGGCATGTTGTCCGGGTTGCTCGATCCGGTCGAGCCGGAGGCCGCCTCGGGCGGCTTCGCCATCGACGACGCGGCGTCGCCCGGCGCGGCCGGCTGCTTTGCCCGCGCAGCGGAGCCTTTGGAGGCCGTTGATCCGGCTTGCGCCGCTTCGGCCGCTTTGGCCGTTCCTGCCCACGGCGCCGTTTCGCCTACCCACATCGCTGCCAGTGCGGCGACTGCGGTCAGAGCTGTCAGAGTGCTTCGCTTCATCTCCTTCTCCTTGTGCGTGCTTCGCGGCCGGTCGGATTGCGCGAGTTCGGGGTAGACCCGGCGTGCCGGCGAAAATTCACGCGCAAAGCCATTCGGCCATGACGATGCGCTAATGCGACTGCATTCGCTCTCGAAACTTGCTAGGATGAATTTAGCCATTTCGACGGAGGCAGCCATGTCGAAGTCATTGAGTCCCGAAGCGATCGAAGCGTTGCGCCGCTTGAACGAGGTCGGCGTGGGTCAGCCGCCGCCGCGATTGCCACAGACCGTAACCGCTGAACTGCTGGCCTGCGGGCTCGTCGCCGAGGCAAGCGGGGACGAAGTCGAGATCACCTGTAACGGCAGGCAGTACCTTTCAGGCGATTGCGATTAAGCATGAATGCCGGCGATTACGCGATGCGGCGTCAGCGCATGTGACGGCGTTCGCGCAGCGCAAGTATCGCGTTGACGCGGCGCGCACGCTGGGCGCTGCGAACGTCCTCGGGAAGCACGGCAGACGTGGAGGTGAAGATGGAGCCGAAAGGGCTCGACATGGGAGATTACCAGGAGCGCTATCAGGACTACGACATCGAAGTCGCGGTCGAGCAGGTGCTCACCGGCGTCAAGGCGCATTTCCGGGTGCTGCGGGGAAGCGCAGTGGTGGTCGACTGGCGGCTGGTGCATATCGACAGCCTGTGGCCCACTGAGCACGCTGCGGCCGAAGCAGGCTTTCGCGCCGCGCGCGAAGTCATCGACGCCGGTGTTGCGGGTTGAGGCCGCTTAAGCCCGTAAACGGAAGAGGGCGCCGGCATCGGAACCCGATGCTCGGCGCCCTCTGTGTG
This sequence comes from Paraburkholderia caledonica NBRC 102488, assembly GCF_000685095.1. GTDB lineage: Bacteria > Pseudomonadota > Gammaproteobacteria > Burkholderiales > Burkholderiaceae > Paraburkholderia > Paraburkholderia caledonica. The sequence continues at coordinate 28,306 of NZ_BAYE01000001.1, read as the reverse complement.
CTTGCCGCTAAGTGCAGCAAGCTCGACAGCGAATGCTTAGTGGCCGAAGAAAACCGACTGCGGACCCGATGCCGGTTCACGCGTGCCCGATTGCGACGACGCATTGTTCACGCCACCGTAAGCGTTCGATTCGGCGTTAGCGCGTTCAGCCGCGACAGTCTGCGCATTCTGACCTTGTTGCGAAGCCGGTGCGCCGACCGACGGACGATAGAACGGCGCCGGGCCGTAGCCGCTTGCAAAAGCCGGTGCAGCGATCGAGGCGGAAACGGCAACGAGAAGGGCGGCGATAAATTTGGTCTTCATGATGTACCTCCAATGATGTTCGACTTTCGGGATGACGTCGCAGGAGCCGGGGCTGTGTCTGCAACGTCGATGGAGGCAGTGTATACCCCTACTATCGAGAATTTGTGCTGATAATTTGAAATTACTATTCCCGCTGGTGAAATAATCGGGCAGTCGTAGAGCGGGCGCGGCTGAGCGGCGGTCTGGCCCCGATCGCCAAGCGGTAGATGCGAGTTGAAGACCTGATCGGGAAAGGGTTTTAGGGGGTGGTCGGTGGGCAGATAGCTGGCAGCTCACGGAAGCCGAGACCATAATCAAAGACCCAAAACAAAAACGGCGTTGTGATTTCTCACAACGCCGCTTGCCAATCCATTCCACTTTACTGCCGAAATTCTTTGGGGTGGCTGATGGGGCTCGAACCCACGACAACAGGAATCACAATCCTGGACTCTACCAACTGAGCTACAGCCACCACTGAAATCTGCTTTGACTTGCCGGAAAACCTGACTCGCCAACGAAGAAACGAGATTATACGAACAGGTTCCGCGTTTGCCTAGTCCTTTATTCAAAAATTTCGGCTGGCTCACGCAGATGTTGTCTCGCCTCGTTGAAGATAGCGAGGTCGCGCGCGGCAAGGCGCTTGCTGTCGGAGAGCACGCGGCGCCAGCCGCGTGCACCCGCTTCGCCTCGATAGAGACCGAGTGCGTGACGAGTGATCGCACCAAGGTAAGTGCCGCGGGCTATCTCGGCTGCGCAATATTCGATGAGCTTCGCCTCGACCTGCTCGCGCGTGAGCGGCGCTTCGGTAGAACCGTAAAAGCGCGCGTCCACATCGGCCAGCAGATACGGATTGTGGTACGCCTCCCGGCCGAGCATCACGCCGTCGACGTGTGCGAGATGTGTCTGCACTTCGTCGAGCGTCTTGATCCCACCGTTGATGATGATTTCCAGTTGCGGAAAGTCGCGCTTCAATTGATACGCGTAGTCGTACTTGAGCGGCGGGATCTCGCGGTTCTCTTTCGGGCTCAGCCCTTTGAGAATCGCGTTGCGCGCGTGGACGATAAAGACGTTGCAACCAGCCTCCGCGATCGTGCCGACGAAGTCGCGCACGAAGCCGTAAACCTCTACGGCATCCACGCCGATGCGATGTTTGACCGTGACGGGCACGGAGACGACGTCGCGCATCGCCTTCACGCAGTCGGCGACCAGCTGCGGCTCGTTCATCAGACACGCGCCGAACGCGCCGCGCTGCACACGCTCCGATGGGCAGCCGCAATTCAGATTGATTTCGTCATAGCCCCACTGCTCGCCAAGCTTCGCCGAGCGCGCGAGATCGTCAGGCTCGCTGCCCCCGAGTTGCAACGCGACGGGCGCTTCGTCGGGCGTGAAAGCGAGATGGCGTGGCACGTCGCCGTGCAGCAGTGCGCCGGTCGTCACCATTTCCGTGTAGAGCCACGTATGACGCGAGATCATGCGATGAAGCGACCGGCAATGACGATCGGTCCAGTCCATCATGGGGGCGACACTGACGCGGCGCGGACTGGGAGTACTAGCTGAAGACATGGGGCGGCCAAAGGCTTGAATCGAAACCGCAATTTTAGCGCAATGCGGGCGATTCACCCCGGCAGCGCCCGCGTGGCGCACGCTCGGTGGATTTGCCGATCAGCAGTTTGAATGCACGGTCAGGCGCCTTAAGTCCCCAGTCGTCCCCAGTCGCCGAATCGACCGCTCGATTCAATGACTGCGTCCGCCATGCCCGCCGCCGCTCCACGAACTGCCGCCATGGGATCCGCCATATCCCCCATATCCGCCCCCATGGCCGCCATGCCACCCGCCGTGACCGCCGTGCCAACCGCCGCCCCAGTGTCCGCCACCGCCGTGGTAGTAGCAGCAGGGTCCGCCCCAGCCGCCCCAGATACCGACCGTGCCGTACACCGGCGCGTAGGGTGTCCCATATCCATAGCCATACGCGGGGTAATAGGGTTGGGCGTAGGCGTAGTCATAGCCGGGCGCGACTGCGCATCCGCTGACGCCCGCGACCACGGCCAGCAATGCCATCGATGCAAACATCCTGCTCACAATCGCCTCCCGTCCTCACATAGAGGATCAGAAAGGTCGCGAGCCTGAGAGTTCAGCCGCATTTGTGTCCGCGCATTACGATCGCACCGCTTGGCTGAGCAACGCGCGTCCTTGCGCCGCACCGGTACTCCAAGGCGGGTGCTGCATGTGGCGATCGAAACCGCGCCGGCGCATCCATTGCGCGGTAACACATGGTTAATCTTCCGCAACAGAACAGCGCGCCGCCGCCCTTATCATGCGATGCAGTTGATCGGAAGAACGCATCAGCGCTTGCGCAAAGGTTCGATCAGCGACGACAAACCGTTGTGATCGATCTCGTGCATCAGCGCGAGCAGCCGTCCAATCTCGCCCGGCGGAAAGCCCTGGCTCGCGAACCAGTTGAGGTAATGGCCGGGCAGGTCGGCGATCAGGCGACCCTTGTATTTGCCGTAGGGCATCACACGCGTGACCAGCAGTTCGAGGTGTTCGGGATTCATCGTGATGCACCGGCGCAAGGAATGTTGGGCGAGGCGCGCTTGCATTGCACGCCAGCACGGCATTCTAGCCGTGCTGCAGGCATCGCGCGGGCATGGTAACGTCACCGGTTTATGTTCATACAACTAACAGGAAAGCTTCCATGGAATACCGCAGACTCGGCGATTCGGATGTGCAGGTCAGCCTGATCGGACTCGGCACCATGACGTGGGGCGAGCAGAACACAGAGCAGGACGCGCACGCTCAGATCGACTACGCGCTCGATCATGGCGTCAACCTGATCGATACCGCAGAGATGTATCCGGTGCCGCCGCGCGCCGAGACGCAAGGCTCGACCGAGCGATTTATCGGCACATGGCTCGCGAAGCATCGCAGCGCGCGCGAGAAAATCGTGCTCGCTACGAAGATCGCGGGCCCCGCTCGCCAGCCGCATAACCCGCGACATATCCGCGGCGAGACCAACCAGTTCGACCGTAAAAACCTGACTGAGGCGCTGAACGACAGCCTGAAGCGTCTGCAAACGGACTACGTCGATCTGTACCAGTTGCACTGGCCGGATCGCAATACGATGACGTTTGGCCGTCCGGCCTATCCGTGGGTCGACGACGAATACACCGTGCCTATCGACGAAACGCTCTCAGTGCTCGCCGACTTCGTCAAGGCGGGCAAGGTGCGCCACGTGGGCGTGTCGAACGAAACGCCGTGGGGCGTCGCGCAGTTCCTGCGCGCGTCGGAAAAGCTCGGCTTGCCGCGTATCGTCAGCATCCAGAACCCGTACAGTCTGCTCAACCGCACTTACGAGGCGGGGCTTTCCGAGTACGCGCACCGCGACAACATCGGCCTGCTCGCGTATTCGCCACTTGCCTTCGGCTGGCTGTCGGGCAAGTACGAAGGCGGCGCGCGGCCGGCTGGCGCACGCATATCGCTGTTCGAGCGCTTCCAGCGTTACAGCAAGCCCCAGGCGATCCAGGCTACCACGCGTTACGTCGAACTGGCAAAGCGCCATCGCATGTCGCCCGCTCAGTTGGCGCTGGCCTTCGTCAATAGCCGGCCGTTCGTCACGAGCAATCTGATCGGTGCGACCTCGCTCGATCAGTTGAAGGAGAACATTGCGAGCGTGGACGTAAAGCTGTCGCAGGACGTGCTAGATGAAATCGACGCCCTGCATCAGCTGCAGCCGAATCCGGCGCCTTGAGTTCGCTGGGACATGCAACGAAAGGCAAATGTCCCTCCCTGTCGGCAAATCACGACCTAAACTGTGGTGAGCAGGACGGGCTTCTGCCTTCGTGTCGTGCTTCTGCGCGTGGCGCGGCGCGCACGAATGGTAGGATGCAGCCCGGAAAATCGGCAGCGGCGGCGGGTTTTCAGCCGCACTGTTCACACTCGGCGATAGCACTCAGGACATCGAATGGCGCAACAAAAAACAAACCCAAAACTCGAGCAGGCGCTGACGCGCGGGGACCTTGCGATCCGTCAGGCAAATTCGGCACGGGCCACGGCGCTGCTGCGCGCGCTAGCCAAAATGATCGTTGACGCCTCGGCGACGATCGGCGTCGAAGCATTCACACTGATTCCGGACGGCGACAAGATTTACGATCCGGCCGACGGTCTCTGGCCGCAAGAACTGCAGATCTCGCTCGACGGTCCGGTTGAGGACGCCGATCCGGACGAAATCCGCACCGTGCGGCTGATTGCCGACGATCCGGGCACGATGTTCCGGGTGGAATGGCAGCGTGCCGACGGCAAGATCGGGCGTCACGAAGGCGGCCCGTTTGCGACAGTCGCGTTCATCTCGGACGTCGACATTCCCTGGACCGACGAAGAGGACTGAGCTCGCGTCCGTGCAACAAGTTCATTCGAGGGCGCTGACCGCTCGGGTCAGCCGCCCTCTAATTGTCCGCGCCCATCTGACGCGGGGCACGAGTTACTTCATCATCCGGCGCCGAAACAGCACGGCGGCGACGATAAACCCGCCCACCGCATAACCCGCCAGCACGGCCACGTGCCACAGGGCGTTGTCGAGCGGGCGACCAAGCATCGCAGGCCGTATCAGATCGACCGCGTGCGCCAGCGGCAGGACCTCGGCCGCACCCCGCGCGGCGGCAGGCAACTGCGAAATCGGAAAGAACACGCCGGAGAGCAACAGCATCGGCGTCAACACCAGCGTTTGATAAAACATAAAAAAGTCGTACGACGGCGCGAGCGCGGTCACGACCATCGCGAGACTTGCGAACGCTAGGCCGGTCAGCACGATTACGGGCAACGCGAGCAGCACTGACGGAAAATTGGCGTAGCCGAGCGCGCCCGCCACCAGCATGATCGCGGCGCCCGACAGCACCGACTTGCTGGCCGCCCAGATCACTTCGCCAAGCACGATATCGCCGAGCGTCAACGGCGTGTGCATGATTGCTTCCCACGTGCGTTGCACGTGCATGCGCGAGAAGCCCGAATACATCGACTCGAAACTCGCGGACATCATGACGCTCGACGCAACGGTGCCCGCTGCGAGGAAGGCGATATACGACACGCCGTCGACGCGGCCGACCATCAGCCCGAGACCGAAGCCGAGGCCGAACAGGTAGATCATCGGATCGGCGAGATTGCCGAACATGGAGGCGAGCGCAAGCTTCTTCCACACAAGGTAATTGCGGCGCCACACCGCAATCCAGTTGACTGCGTTCGCGGGCAACGCGGCGAAAGGGGCCTGCATGGGTGGCGTGGCTTCGTTGCTTCGGTAAGTGCGTGCATCCATTGCGTGTCTCGTGCAGTGTCGATGGAAGTCAGTCCTGCATCTCACGACCCGTGAGACGCAGGAATACGTCCTCGAGATTCGCCGGGCGGTGCAGATAGCGCAGGTCCGCTCGCTGCTTCAGTCGCGCATGCACTGGCCCGGCGTCGTTCACATAACAGAAGAGCGTCTCACCGCTGATCTCGGTTCGCTGTGCGAGCGGCGCAAGCTCATCGCGTAATGCGAACGGATCGGGGCCGAAGATCTCGATGACGTCGCAGCCGATTTCCGACTCGATCAACTCCCTTGGCGCGCCTTCCGCAATCTTGCGTCCTTCTTCGATCACGCACAGCCGGTCGCATAGCCGCTCGGCCTCTTCCATGAAGTGGGTGGTCAACAAGATCGTCTTGCCACGCGCGAGCAGCGAGCGCAGTCGCTCCCAGATGAGATGCCGTGCCTGCGGGTCGAGGCCGGTAGTCGGCTCGTCCATGATCAGTACGTCGGGATCGTTGACGAGCGCCCGCGCGAGCGTGAGGCGCCGCTTCATGCCGCCCGACAGTTCGCTCACACGCGCGTCGGCCTTGCTCTCCAGCCGCGCGAATTCCAGCAGCGACGGCACCATCGCGCGGCATTGCGCGGCGCTCAGGCCAAAGTAGCGGCCGAACACCAGCAGGTTTTCGCGGACGGTAAAGTCGGGATCGAGATTATCGAACTGCGGCACCACGCCCACGCGTGCCCGCGCGATGCGCGCCCGGCCGGGAATCGGCTCGCCGCACAGGCGGATCGAGCCGCCGTCGGGCGCGGCGATGCCGAGCAGCATGCGCAATGTGGTGGTCTTGCCGGCGCCGTTCGGTCCAAGCAGGCCGAAACACTCTCCGACGTCGACATGAAACGACAGTCCGTCGACAACTTTCTTTTCGCCGTAACTTTTTTCAACCTGCTGGAATTCGATAGCGGTGTCGGGCATGGATAGGGATCGAGGCTCAGGCAAAAGAGGCGAATCGACGGGAAGGCTGCTCATTCTAGGTCATCAGCGGGGAAATGGCGGGTTAAGGAGCGCGCCACGCGCCGCGTTCTTGCACTGCCGCAGAGGCGTCGCTAGCGTTGTCCTCACTGAGTGTGCCTCCTATGCACAAGGGCGGGGCGTGCATCGATCGCACTTAGCGTTTTCCATCCCTTGCAAGCTGAATTGCGGCGCACCATGATTGATTCAGACCGCGCTTTTGCGGAAAGGGGAAAAACGATGGCGAGCTACCAGAAAATCCTGCTGTGCTACGACGGCTCGCGCGAAGGCCGCAAGGCTCTGCGTTGCGGCGCCGACCTTGCGCTGGATCTGAAGGCGCAAACGCATCTGCTTTCGGTGGTCGACATGCGCTCGAGCATTGCGCAAAGCGCGGGCCTGCTGACCGACGTCGCGTGCGGCAGCTTCGAAAAGACGGCGCGGGACATCCTGCAAGAGGGCGTGGACTGGCTGACCGAGCGCGGCGTCAACGCGCAGGGTCACTTTGCGTTCGGCCATCCGATCGACGAGATCGCCAATCTTGCCAACGAGTTGCACGTCGACCTGGTGGTGGTGGGCCACCGTTGCCGCACAGGCTTGTCCCGGTGGTGGATGGGTGCTGGCAATACACCGCTGCTCGACCGGGTGTCATGCAGCATTCTGGTCGCGTGCTCTTCAGCGCATGAGCAGCAGCAGGAAGCGGCCTGACGATGCGGTTCGGGTGCACGACCACCCGCGCCAGGCGTGCAGCCTTCGTGCGGGTGGGTGCTCGTGAGCTTTGGGCCGGATGAACGCGGAGGACGGAGTAGCGGGCGGCGCGTGCATTACGAGTGCATTGCGTCAGATCGGCCGCGTGCGCGTTCGATCTGACAAGCCGCTGGCGCTCACTCGTTCAGATTGACCGCCGCCAGCTTCCACGTGAAAAGACCCTCGCGCATGAAGATGGCGGAGTAACGCGCGTCCCCCGCACCGTGCTGGTATGTGACGGCGAACTCGTTGATGCCGCGATAGCCGGCTGTGGTTTGCGGCGGTTGCGGCGGTTGCGGCGGGGTGGCCCTGCTAACCGCGTTGCCGTTCGGATCACCCGTAGCGCCGCCGGGCGTGCGGCTGTCCGCACCGGACGATTCGGGGGCGGGCGCATTCGCGGCGGGCGGATTGCCGGTGACCGGCGCGGCATTGGGCCGCTCACCCGGCTTGCCGCGCGGCGGCATGCCGTTCAACAGCGCAGCCACGCCGTCGGGTGTTGCATACGCGTCGACGAGCGGGCCGATCAATGCGACGCCAATCATCGCGCCGATCGCAGCCAACGGATTGCCGTTTCCGTGTGAGTCCAGCCGCCGCGTCAGCAAGCCCGTGACTTGCTGCTTCAGGCTCTCGCGCAACGCGGGAAAATCGACGTACCGATTCACCGTCTGCGCGTCACGTGCGTCGGCGGCGCGTTTGAGGTTATTGAGCGCGATATACGGGGAGGCATAAGCGAAGCCCAACGCCGCGATCAACGCGATCACTATCAACGTGACAATAAGCGTGACTGCAAGCGGACGTGTGCTGCGCTTCCTGGGTGTCGAAACTGCCATCGAGCGGAAATCTCCATCAGGTGTGATCTAACGTGGACCGCAACCGCGCTGAAACGATCCGTGCGCTGCCACAAACCATGTGAGCGACGCGCCCCACACCTCACAACTCATCAGGACTCGAACACCGCACCGTGGACGTTGGTTTCCTCGGCGATGCAACGGTCAATCATGCGGCACACCGCGTCTACGGTGCCGACCATGATGAGCCGCGACGGCCCGTGGTACACGCGCACCGGCGCACGGCGCTCAGGCTCGGCAGTATTGAGCCCCGAATTCAGCGACACGCGAGCGAATGCGGGCAGTGAAGACGGCAACGCAGCCCGCAGGTCGGACCCGTGAGCGGGCGAGTCGAACAGCGACGCGGTAGCGGCCGTGGACGCTTCGATCAGTGAGCAAGGCACCAGCTTGCGCAGATGGCGCAGACGGCCGAACTGGCGAAATGGCAACAGGCGGGCAAGGCGTTCCATGAGTCTCTCCGGGCGATTCAACATGAGTACTGCTTTAGTCGGTGAGCAGGCGAGCGGTTGGCTAATGACGCACTGAGCTTGTCGCTCATTGAGCCAACCCCGTGCTATCAGAATTCGCCCGGGCGGATCAGCCCGACAGCGATGCCTTCCAGCGCGAAATCCGCGCTGCCTGTCTCAACGAAGATGTTCTCGTAATCGGGGTTCTCGGCAATCAACTCGATACCGTTCGCGCGGCGCTTCAGGCGCTTGACCGTGACGTCGTCGCCAAGTCGGGCAATGATGATCTGGCCGTCTTTGGCCTCGCTTCTTTTCTGCACCGCGAGCAGATCGCCGTCGAAGATACCCGCGTCGCGCATGGACAGCCCGCGCACCTTGAGCAGGTAATCGGGCTTGCTCGAGAAGAGCGCCGGGTCGCACGCATAGTGTTGGGCGATATGTTCCTGCGCGAGGATCGGGCTACCGGCGGCAACCCGGCCGATGAGCGGCAGCGACAGTTGCATGATGCTGGCGTGCGGCAACGTGAACTGATGCGGCGCCTCGTCCGGTCCAGCAAGCAGCCGAATACCGCGCGACGCGCCGGCCGCGAGTTCGATCACGCCCTTGCGTGCAAGCGCCCGCAGATGCTCTTCGGCCGAATTGGCCGAACTGAAGCCCAGTTCGGCGGCGATTTCCGCACGCGTGGGCGGAAAACCGGTGCGCTCTATGGCCCGGCGGATCAGATCGAAAACCTGCTGCTGTCGTGCGGTGAGTTTGGTCATGGCGCCACTGTATGGATGAACAGGTGCCTGTATTTTTATACAGTATCCGACGCAATTCAAGCTTTACTTTAAGTTTGGGAGCCGACCCCTCGCTGCAACGTCGTAAATCGGCGTCAAGACATCCGTTTTCATGCCGCAACGCCTTATCTGGCTGTCATTACCACTTTTGCGTATTAAAAAATGAATAAACATTATTTTTAATGATGAAAGCCCCTGGATAGACTGGCCTCCAGTCGCTCATGTGCACGTGACCCGACGCAAAACAACACACACGCTGTATCAGCGCACCAATACGCGGAGAACTTGGCATGAACCATCACGAAGCGGGCCCTGCAGGCAGGAGCCGAAAACTTATCGCAGCGCTCGCGTTCGGCGCGGCAGCCGTGCTCGGCGCCCTTGGCGCGGCAGGCCAGGCGCAAGCCGCCGACACGACGCTGTTGAATGTTTCCTACGACCCCACGCGCGAGCTCTACCAGGACGTGAATCAGGCTTTCGCCAAAGAGTGGAAGGCGAAGACCGGCGAGACCGTCACGTTCAAGCAGTCGCACGGCGGCTCGGGGGCGCAGGCGCGCTCGGTGCTCGACGGCTTGCAGGCCGACGTCGTGACGCTCGCGCTCGCTTATGACATCGACGCCATCGCGAACAAGGGTTTGATCGATAAAGGCTGGCAGAAGCGCTTGCCCGACAACGCGTCGCCGTACACGTCGACGATCGTGTTTCTGGTGCGCAAGGGCAATCCGAAGCACATCAAGGATTGGGACGATCTGACCAAACCCGGCGTGTCGATCGTGACGCCGAATCCGAAGACCTCGGGCGGCGCGCGCTGGAACTATCTCGCGGCATGGGCGTATGCAGCGCATCAGCCGGGCGGCAATGACCAGAAGGCCAAGGAGTTTGTCGGCAAGCTGTACAAGAATGCCGGCGTGCTCGATTCCGGAGCGCGCGGCGCGACTACCAGCTTCGTGCAACGCGGCATCGGCGACGTGCTGATTGCGTGGGAAAACGAGGCGTTCCTGTCGCTGAAGGAATTCGGTCCGGACAAGTTCGAAATCGTCGTGCCGTCCGTGAGCATTCTGGCCGAGCCGCCGGTTGCGGTGGTGGATAAGGTCGTCGACAAGCATGGCACGCGCAAGCTGGCCGAAGCGTATCTGAATTTCCTGTACAGCGAGCAGGGCCAGGAAATCGCCGCGAAGAACTTCTACCGTCCGCGTTCTAACAAGGTTCCGGCCGAACTGACCGCGAAGTTTCCGAAGCTGAAGCTGTACACGGTCGACGATTCGTTCGGCGGCTGGGCCAACGCGCAGAAGACGCACTTTGCCGACGGCGGCGTGTTCGATTCGATCTACCAGCCTCAGTAACATAGCTTAGGTCCGCGCCGCGGCAGGCGCAGACCGAGGCAACGCGACGCGCCACGGCGCGGCACTTTCCGGAGCGCGCCACTGGCGCGCTTTTGGCCGATCAGGACCAGGCGGCCAGCAACACGAGCATCAACCGAAAGAGTATCGAGCATGACCACGTTGACCTTCCGCAAACCAAGCGCCTTGCCCGGTTTCGGCCTGACACTCGGCATCACGGTGGCTTATCTGAGCCTCGTGGTGCTGATTCCGCTCGCGGCGACTTTTCTGAAGACAGCCACCCTCGACTGGAGTCAGTTCGTGCGCGCCGTCAGCTCGCCGCGCGTGTTGGCCTCGTACCGGCTGACATTCTTCTCCGCGCTCGGCGGCGCACTGATCAACGCGGTGTTCGGCTTTCTGGTCGCATGGGTGCTCGTGCGGTACAGGTTTCCGTTCAAGCGCATCGTCGACGCCGTGGTCGATCTGCCGTTTGCACTGCCCACGTCGGTGGCGGGCATTTCGCTCGCGGCCGTGTACGCGGGCAACGGCTGGATTGGACAATTCCTGGAGCCGCTCGGTCTGAAGGTCGCTTTTACGCCGGTGGGCGTGCTCGTCGCGCTGACCTTTATCGGTTTGCCGTTCGTCGTGCGCACGGTGCAGCCGGTGCTCGAAGAGTTCGAGCGCGAGCAGGAAGAGGCTGCCGCTTGCCTCGGTGCATCGCGCTGGCTGACATTTCGGCGCGTGGTGTTGCCGGCGGTGTTGCCGGCACTGCTGACGGGCTTCGCGCTCGCGTTCGCGCGCGCACTGGGCGAATACGGCTCGGTCATTTTCATTGCGGGCAATGTGCCGATGAAGTCGGAAATCACATCGCTGCTCATCATCACGAAGCTCGAGCAGTATGACTACGCCGGCGCGACGGCGCTCGCCGTCGTGATGCTCGTCGTCTCGTTTCTGATGCTGCTTTTCATCAATACGCTGCAGTGGTATTTGCAGCGCCGCACGAGTCGCGGCAACGCAGGTCCGGCGCCCGGCGCAGCGAGCGTTGCAAGCATTGGCGGAGGTGCGCAATGAGCCGCCATTCAGCAGGTCACGTCGATAACCCCGGCAGCGTCAAGGCGCACGCCGTGGCTCCGCGCGCGCCACTGAACATTGCGCGCCGGCCCGATCCGGTCACTGAACCGCCGCTCGTACGCTGGATTCTGACCGGCATTGCGCTGCTGTTTCTCGGGCTGTTTCTCGTCGTGCCGCTCGTCGCCGTGTTTTATCAGGCGTTGAACAAGGGGCTTGGCTTTTATCTGGAGTCGCTCGCCGATCCGGACGCACTGGCGGCCATCAAGCTGACGGCGATTACAGCGGGAATCGCCGTGCCGCTCAATCTGGTGTTCGGCCTCGCGGCTTCGTGGTGCATCGCGAAGTTCGAGTTTCGCGGCAAGGCGCTCCTCACCACGCTGATCGATCTGCCGTTCTCGGTCTCGCCCGTGATCTCCGGTCTTATCTACGTGTTGATGTTCGGCGCGCAAGGATGGTTCGGTCCGTGGCTGCAAGCGCATAACGTGCAGATCATCTTCGCCGTGCCCGGCATTGTGCTCGCAACGATCTTCGTGACGTTCCCGTTCGTCGCGCGCGAACTGATCCCGCTGATGCAGGCGCAAGGTAACGACGAAGAGGAAGCCGCGCATGTGCTCGGCGCGTCCGGCTGGCAGATCTTTCGCCGCGTCACGCTGCCCAATGTGAAATGGGGCCTGCTGTATGGCGTGATTCTGTGCAACGCACGCGCGATGGGCGAGTTCGGCGCGGTGTCGGTCGTATCGGGCCATATTCGCGGCCAGACGGACACCATGCCGCTGCACGTCGAAATTCTCTACAACGAATACAACTTCTCGGCGGCGTTCGCCGTGGCGTCGGTGCTGGCCTTGCTCGCGCTCGTGACGCTCGCACTGAAACTGCTCGCCGAGCGTCATATGTCGGCGGAACTGTCGGACGCCCGCGACGTGCCGGCGCACGCCGGACCCGTCACGCTGCCGTCCGCTTTGCCGTCGACCGCGCACTCGCTGAACATGCAATCTTCGCAGCAACACCCGCTCAAGCAAGGAGAGCTGTAATGGGTATCACCGTACGTAACCTGCAGAAGCGCTTCGGCGATTTCGTCGCGCTCGATAACGTCTCGCTCGATTTTCCGCCGGGCGAACTGGTTGCGCTGCTCGGGCCCTCGGGGTGCGGCAAGACCACGTTGCTGCGCGTGATCGCGGGCCTTGAATACGCGGACGGCGGCCAGGTCGTCCTGCAGGGCCAGGACGTTGCGACCGTCGGCGCGCGTGAACGCGAAGTGGGTTTCGTGTTCCAGCATTACGCGCTGTTCCGTCATATGACGGTGTTCGAGAACGTGGCGTTCGGGCTGCGAGTCAAGCCTCGGAAGGAGCGTCCGTCCGAAGCGGTGATCCGCGAGAAGGTGCATGAGTTGCTCAAGCTCGTGCAACTCGACTGGCTCGCGCAACGCTATCCGTCGGAATTGTCGGGCGGGCAGCGGCAGCGTATCGCGCTGGCACGCGCGCTTGCTGTCGAACCGAAAGTGCTGCTGCTCGACGAACCGTTCGGCGCGCTCGATGCGAAGGTCCGAAAGGAATTGCGCAGCTGGCTGCGGCGTCTGCACGACGATCTGCATATCTCGACGATTTTCGTCACGCACGATCAGGAAGAGGCGCTCGAAGTGGCAGACCGTATCGTCGTGCTCAATCGTGGACACGTGGAGCAGGTCGGCAGTCCGCAGGACGTGTACGACCATCCGCAAACGTCGTTTGTGTATGAGTTTCTCGGCGCGGCGAACCGACTGCACGGCAACGTCGACGCGAGCGGATTCGTGGTAGACGGCGCCGCGTTGCCGGTCGCCATCAGCACCGACTTCAACGGTCCGGCTTTCGCTTATGTACGTCCGCACGATTTGCAGTTGTATCCGCAGTCGGCGGGGCACCGCGAGGGTATCGTCGTCGATGTGCGGCGCGTCGTGACACTGGGCGGCTCCGTGCGGGTCGAGCTCGCGGGCCGCGAGGGCAACCTGCTCGAAGCCGAACTCGATCGGGAAGCATGGCGCGAGCTGCGACTCTCGATCGGCGACGGCGTGACGGCGGTGCCGCGTGCGCTGCGGGTCTTCCCGGCGCAATGAGCGCATGACCCGATGCGACTCATCGCGGATGAACTGAAATAACTCGAACAACTCAACTCTCGCTGAACCGGACTCTTCAAGATGAACTTCCAGCAATTGCGCTTCGTGCGCGAGGCCGTGCGTCAGAACATGAACCTGACCGAAGTGGCGAACGTGCTCTACACGTCGCAGTCGGGCGTATCGAAACAGATCAAGGATCTCGAGGACGAACTCGGCGTCGACATTTTCATTCGACGCGGAAAGCGGCTCACGGGTCTCACGGAGCCGGGCAAGGCGGTGCACCAACTGATCGAGCGAATGCTGCTGGACGCGGAAAATTTGCGTCGCGTCGCGCGCCAGTACGCGGACCAGGACAGTGGCCATCTGGTGGTCGCGACCACGCACACGCAGGCACGCTACGCGTTGCCGAAGGTGATTCGTCAATTCACCGAGGTTTTTCCGAAGGTGCATCTGGCGCTGCGCCAGGGTAGCCCGCAACAGATCGCGCAGATGATCATCAACGGCGAGGCGGATATCGGCATTTCGACGGAAGCGCTCGACCGTTTCCCCGACATCGTCACGTTTCCATGCTATTCGTGGCATCACGTCGTGGTCGTGCCGAAAGATCATCCGCTCGTCGGCCGTCCCAATCTGACGCTGGACGAGATCGCCGAATTTCCGATCGTCACGTATGACCAGGACTTCACGGGCCGCTCGCATATCGACCAGGCGTTCGCGAAAGCGGGGGCGCTGCCCGACGTGGTGCTGACCGCGATCGACGCCGACGTGATCAAGACCTATGTCGAACTCGGCATGGGTATCGGCGTGGTCGCGGCAATGGCCTACGACCCGAAGCGCGACAGCGAACTGGTCGCGCTCGACACGCAGCACCTGTTCGAGGCGAGCACGACGCGGGTCGGCTTGCGAAAGGGCGCGTTTTTGCGCGCATATGCATACCGTTTGATCGAGATGTTCGCACCGCAACTGACCGAGGCGGAAATCGCCGCGCAGTTGCGCGAGGCGGTGTGAAGCGCTGACGGGGAAAGCTTTTCTGGCCGCTTTAAAGGCGCGCGCCGGCGGCGCGTCATCGCTTACAATCGCCGCCATGAACCCACAGACTTCTTCTTCCTCTTCCAGCGCCGCCGCGCCGCTGCCGCGCATCGCCGTGCTCGCCACCGGCGGCACGATTGCCGGCGCGGCCGCGGACGCCACCAATACGTCGGGCTACCAGGCCGGCGTGGTCGGCGTCGAGCAATTGCTGGCCGTGGTGCCGTCGTTGTCGACGGTGGCCCGCATCGCGCCGGAGCAGATCGCGAGCGTCGACAGCAAGGACATGGCGATGCCGCTGTGGACCGCGCTCGCGCAACGCATCAACGTGCTGCTTGCTGACGACGACATCGACGGCGTGGTGGTTACGCATGGCACCGATACGCTCGAAGAAACGGCGTATCTGCTGCATCTGACTGTCAAGTCCGACAAACCGGTGGTGCTGACAGCGGCAATGCGCCCCGCGTCCGCGCTTTCCGCCGATGGGCCGCTCAATCTGCTGAACGCCGTGACCGTCGCGGCAAATGTCGGCGCGCGCGGACAGGGCGTTCTAGTTGCATTCAACAACAAGATTCACAGTGCACGTGACGTGGTCAAGACGAGCACCTATGCCGTCGATGCATTTCAGTCGCCCGAAGTCGGCGCGCTTGGCTGGGTGCAGGACGGGCGCGTCGAATTTCAGCGCAGCGTCGTACGTCCGCATACGTTGTCGACTGAATTCGTGATCGGTGCGAACTGGCCGCATGTGGAAATTGTCGCGAGCTATGCCGGCGTGTCGCGCATTGCCGTCGATGCGCTCGTGACAGCCGGCGTGCGCGGCATCGTCGTTGCGGGCACGGGTAATGGTTCGATTCACGCGTCGCTGACGCAGGCTCTGGCCGATGCCGCTTCGCAGGGCGTCGCGGTAGTGCGTTCGTCGCGTGTGGGCTCAGGGCATGTGATGCGCAATGGCGCGGCTGCCGACGATGCACTCGGCTTTGTCAGCGCCGGCTCGCTTAATCCGTACAAGGCGCGGGTGTTGCTGATGGTGGCGTTGGCCGCAGGCGGCGCCGG
Organism: Paraburkholderia caledonica NBRC 102488; assembly: GCF_000685095.1. Lineage (GTDB taxonomy): Bacteria > Pseudomonadota > Gammaproteobacteria > Burkholderiales > Burkholderiaceae > Paraburkholderia > Paraburkholderia caledonica. The sequence continues at coordinate 12,368 of NZ_BAYE01000001.1, read as the reverse complement.
ACCTGTCGCTCTGCAAAAAGCGTTCGATACGTATTGACGCCTCGCGGCGCTCAACAAAAGTTGTTCAAAGAAAACGCGGCGCTCGAGTAATGACTTCGAGCGCCGCGTTGCGTTTGACCGCAGCGTTTTTGCCCGCCGATGCGGGCGTTTGCGATCAACTTTGCGATCAACTATTACGCAGCCGGGATCACCAGCACCTGGCCGGGATAAATCTTGTCCGGGCTTTTAAGCATCGGCGTATTCGCCTGGAAGATCACGTCGTTTTTAGCGCCGCTGCCGTAGTACTTTTCCGCGATCTTCCACAGGTTGTCGCCCGGCACCACCGTGTGGAACTGCGTGGGCGCTGCGGCGGGCGCGGTCACGCTCAACTGGTCGTCGACCTTGTCGACGTTCTGCACATTGCCGGCTGCCACGAGGATCTTGTCCTTGGTCGGCTGGTCGGCGGCTTCTCCCGCTACGGTGACCGTATGGCTCGTGCCGTCGTAGGTCACCTGCAGATTCGTTGCGTTCAGACCCTGGCTGCGGATGTAAGTGGCGATCGCGTCGCCTGCGGTCTTGTTCAGCGCGGCGAGGTCCGGTGCGGCGGGCGCGGATTCGGCCTTGGCCGTCGTGGACGCGGCGGTGAACAATTTTTCGCCGGCTTCCTTGATGAAACTGAGAATACCCATCGATCACACTCCTCATGTTGGTACGCAAGCATGCTTTGCGTACGAGTTAAGCACTCGTTGCGATGCGGAACACGCCGCACAGCGCGAATGCGTTGATCAGGCGGCAGGCGCGCCCGGATGCATGCAACGACACACGAGTGTAGGAGATAGCGGGTGACGAAGTGTCAAGAAAGATCAGGAAGAGCGAACGAAGTTGCAAGCAAATGCAAACGTGCGTGCATCCCGGCGCCGCATGGGGGTGCGCTACGCCAGTGAGTGGCGGAGAAAACCTGAGAATGAATCCGACAGCCGGACACCCGACGACGACGTCTGACCGACCAAGGCTTCCCCGGCGCCGCCGGGTGCCGCTGCGGACCCCACTTTGCCGCTCTCAGCCCAGAGCGGCACGATTTGCCCGTTCCGCCGCGATGCCGCGCGACGAACCGGGCGCCCCACTTGCGATTGCCGTAGCGTTGACGAGGCAATATCTGCGGCAACCGGTATTGCCGGGCTATTTACGCTTCTCCATGCATGCGGCCGTTGCTGTTGCTGCTTCGCAGGCCGCGAAGAAACGTTGCAAGATCAAGCTGCTTTCGCTTCGGTATCCGGCGCTTGTGCGACTTCGTAATTCGCCATGATTTCGAGTGCGCGAACCATCGCAGAGTGATCCCACGCCTTGCCGCCGTTCGCCGCGCAGATGCTGAACAGTTGCTGTGCGCTCGCGGTATGCGGCAGCGCGATGCCGAGCTTGCGCGCGCCGTCGAGTGCGAGGTTCAGATCCTTCTGATGCAGTTCGATCCGGAAGCCCGGATTGAAAGTGCGCTTCGTCATGCGCTCGCCGTGCACTTCCAGAATGCGCGATGAAGCGAAGCCGCCCATCAACGCCTTGCGCACACGTTCCGGATCGGCGCCCGAGCGCGATGCGAACAGTAGCGCTTCGGCCACCGCCTCGATGTTCAGCGCCACGATGATCTGGTTCGCGACCTTGCACGTCTGTCCCGCGCCGTTGTCGCCGATCAGCGAGATATTCTTGCCGATCAGTTCGAAGAGCGGCTTTGCCTGCGCAAAGGCTTTCTCCGGGCCGCCGACCATGATCGTGAGCGTTGCCTCGCGTGCACCGACTTCGCCGCCGGACACCGGCGCATCGAGATAATCGACGCCGAGCGCATTGATCTTCTTCGCGAACGCCTGAGTATCGAGCGGCGAGATCGAGCTCATGTCGATCACGAGCTTGCCTGCCGTGAGGCCCGCGGCGACGCCGTCGTCGGCGAAAAGAACGTTGGCCACGTCAGGCGTGTCGGGCACCATGATGATGACGATGTCGGCGGCTTGCGCGACAGCGGTCGAATTGGCCACCACGTTCGTGCTCTTGCCCAGATCTTCGGGCACCGGGTACGCGCCGTTCACGAACAGCGTGTGACCGCCCTTGAGGAGGTTGCGCGCCATATGCGCGCCCATGATGCCGAGCCCGATGAAACCGATCTTTGCCATGTGTCTGAATCTCCAGTGTTTCCAGTGTTGTTTGCGGCCCCTTGACGGGACTTCTTTCGACGCGTCACGCGCCCGATCTGCACGACGCGGTGTTCAGCGCATCGTTCAGGCGGCGACGTGCGCGGCGCCGCGCCTTTGCCCGGCCACGCTCTGCACCCAGCACAAGCCGGCACTGGTGTTCGTGCGCGGCTTGTATTCGCAGCCCACGTAGCCGTCGTAGCCAATCGTGTCGAGCAGGTCGAACAGGAACGGGTAGTTGATTTCGCCGGTGCCGGGTTCGTTGCGCCCCGGGTTGTCGGCAAGCTGGATATGCGCGATTTGCGGCAGATTCTTTTTGATCGTTGCCGCGAGTTCGCCTTCCATCCGTTGCATGTGATAGATGTCGTATTGCAGGAACAGATTGTCCGACCCCACGGCGCGAATCACGTCGAGGCCTTCGCTTGAGCGATTCAACGCGAAGCCCGGAATGTCGTAGGAGTTGCACGGCTCGACTAGCAGTCTGATACCGGCCTTCTTCAATTCACCCGCTGCAAAACGCAGGTTATCGACGATGGTCGCGCGCGCCTTGTCGGCATCGACACCCGCCGTCGGAATGCCGACGAGGCAATTCAGTTGCGGCACCTTCAGCGCGCTCGCGTATTCGATCGCACGGCCAACGCCTTCCTGGAACTCGGTTACGCGATCGGGCAGGCAGGCAATGCCACGCTCGCCAGCTTCCCAGTTGCCCGCGGGCAGGTTGTGCAGCACGAGCTTCAGCCGGTTCTGCTGAAGACGCTCGCTCAACTCGGCGATCCGGTACGGATACGGAAACAGGAATTCGACGGCGTTAAAGCCCGCGTCGGCTGCGGCCGCGAAGCGGTCGAGGAACGGAACTTCGTTGAAAAGCATCGTGAGATTCGCTGCGAATTTGGGCATGGTGCTCAGGTCTCTCTGGTCGGTCATTGAAAAACTTCATAGCGCGATTGCAGTGCAGTCGTGCAATCGCGCCCCCGCGGTTTCGGCCGTCAAGCTCAGTCGAGAATGCTGATTGCAGTCGGCGCGTCTTCGCGCGTCACGGCGAGTTCCTCGAACTCGTTGATCGCGTCGATCTCCGTGCCCATCGAGATGTTGGTCACGCGTTCGAGAATCACTTCGACGACCACCGGCACGTTGAACTCTGAGAGCATCGACTGTGCTTTTTGCAGCGCCGGTTTGAGTTCCTCCGGCTTGAATACGCGAATCGCCTTGCAACCGAGACCTTCGGCTACCGCAACGTGATCCACGCCATAGCCGTTGGTCTCCGGCGAATTGATGTTCTCGAAGCCGAGCTGCACGCAGAAGTCCATGTCGAATGCGCGCTGCGCCTGGCGGATCAGGCCCAGGTACGAGTTGTTCACGACCACATGCACGTACGGCAGCTTGAATTGCGCGCCGGCCGCGAGTTCTTCGATCATGAACTGGAAGTCGTAGTCGCCTGAGAGCGCGACGATCGGCCGTTGCGGATCCGCTGCACGCACGCCGAGCGCAGCCGGAATCGTCCAGCCGAGGGGGCCGGCCTGGCCGCAGTTGATCCAGTTGCGTGCCTTGTAGACATGAAGAAACTGTGCGCCGGCGATCTGCGAAAGGCCGATCGTGCTCACGTAGCACGTGTCGCGGCCAAACACCTGGTTCATTTCTTCGTAGACGCGCTGCGGCTTCATCGGCACGTTGTCGAAGTGAGTCTTGCGATGCATGGTCTGCTTGCGTTGCTGGCAATCGGCGACCCAGGCGCTGCGATCCTTCAGCTTGCCTGCGGCCTTCCATTCGCTCGCGACTTCGACGAACAGTTCGAGCGCGGCCTTCGCGTCCGACACGATGCCGAGGTCCGGACCGAACACACGGCCGATTTGCGTCGGCTCGATGTCCACGTGCACGAACTTGCGGCCCTTCGTATAAACGTCGATGCTGCCCGTGTGACGGTTCGCCCAGCGGTTGCCGATGCCGAGCACGAAGTCGGACGCGAGCATCGTCGCGTTGCCGTAACGGTGCGAGGTTTGCAGGCCGACCATGCCGGCCATCAGCGGATGGTCGTCGGGAATCGCGCCCCACGACATCAGCGTGGGGATCACCGGCACGCCGACGGTTTCGGCGAAGCGCACGAGCAGTTCCTCGGCGGCCGCGTTCAGCACGCCGCCGCCGGAGACGATCAGCGGCTTCTCGGAATCGTTGAGCAAGGTGAGCGCGGCCTCGATCTGCTTGCGCGTCGCCTTCGGCTTGTAGACCGGCAGCGGTTCGTACGTGTCAATGTCGAATTCGATTTCGGCGAGCTGCACGTCAATGGGCAAGTCGACCAGCACGGGTCCCGGACGGCCCGAGCGCATCAGATGGAAAGCCTGCTGGAACACGCGCGGCACGAGCGCCGGCTCGCGCACGGTCACGGCCCACTTGGTGACCGGCTTCGCAATCGATTCGATGTCGACGGCCTGGAAGTCTTCTTTGTACAGGCGCGCGCGCGGCGCTTGTCCGGTGATAGCCAGAATAGGGATCGAGTCGGCCTGAGCGGAGTACAAACCGGTGATCATGTCGGTGCCGGCAGGCCCCGACGTGCCGATGCACACGCCGATATTGCCGGGCTGCGCGCGCGTATAGCCTTCGGCCATGTGCGAAGCGCCCTCGACGTGCCGCGCGAGAACGTGGCTGATGTTGCCCGCGCGACGCATGGCCGAGTAAAACGGGTTGATCGCTGCGCCCGGCACGCCGAACGCGGTGTCGATACCTTCTTTTTCGAGCACCAGCACGGCGGCGTCGACGGCTCTCATCTTGGCCATGAATGTCTCCTCAATGTTTGGAAATTGGCGAATAAGGCTCTTGAACGCACTTTAGGCTTGACCTAAAGGTTTGATAAGATCAGTCCGCGTCGCTTATTTCGAAACAAAAAGTATGGAATGCGGGCATAGGTAGCGTGCAGCCGCAAGGAGACCGACATGGATCGATTCAAGCAGATTGAAACCTTCGTGCGCGTCGCCGACGCGGGTAGCCTTGCGGCCGCGGCTCTGGAGGAGGGCGTGTCGCCGGTGATCCTCGGGCGGCGCATCGACGCGCTCGAAAAGCGCCTCGGCGTAAAGCTGATGTATCGCTCGACGCGGCGGCTCGTCGTCAGCGAGGACGGCGCGGCCTTTCTCGAACGTTGCCGCGGATTGTTGACCGAATGGGACCAGGCCGAGAACGAACTGAGCGCCGGGCGGCGCGCGGTGAACGGGCATCTGATCGTGTCGGCGCCGGCTGCGTTTGGCCGCAAGCACGTCGCGCCGCTCGCGCCGGCGTTTGTCGCCGACAAGCCGGAATTGCAGGTGTCGTTCAACCTGACCGACCGCGTCGTGGATCTGGTGCGGGAGGGTTATGACCTGTCGATACGGATCGGCGGCGCGGTGGATCCGAACTTCGTGGCGGTGAAACTCGCGTCAAACCGGCGCGTGGTGTGCGGCACACCGGATTACTTTCGCCAGCACGGCAGGCCCAAAACGCTCGAAGACCTGCCGCGGCACAACTGTCTCGCATTCAACCTGCAAGGCGGCCAGAACCGTGGCTGGTATTTTCGCCGCAACGGCAAGCTGGTCACGGTGCGGGTAGGCGGCACGCTCGATTGCAACGACGGCGAACTATTGCACCGCTGGGTGTCCGAAGGGCTCGGACTCGGCTGGCGGTCCACGTGGGAAATCCAGCAACAGCTCGCGCGCGGTGAACTGGAAACGGTGCTCGACGAATTCGCGCTACCCGACTACGACATTCTGGCGGTCTACCCGCAGCAGCGTTACGTGCCGGCCAAGGTGCGCTATTTCATCGATTATCTGAAAGAGATCTACGCAAGCGAGGATTATTGGAACCGGCCGGGGTATTAGCGCGCTTTAGCGCTGACGCTCGACCACGCATGGGCGAGCGGTGCGCTCGGTTGCGCTGCGGCGCGGTGTTGTGCATGGGGCCGAGGCTTGGAGCGGCCTCTATAGGCGCGGGCCGCGAAGCTGCGTGAGGGAGCAGCGCCGGCAGCTGCCCGCAGCGCATGAAGGCTAAATTTGAACGGCGTTGGTTCATGCGCCACGTTCAGGTTGGATGCTAAATCGTTGAAAACACGCCTCAATCGCAGCTCGGGACGGTGCAATGTCTTGCAGTCCGTCCCCGATCGGGCTACAATCTTCGGCTTCTCACTTGCCACACCGGTTCGACGCCCGGGTGGCTTCTATCCAAAAGTCAGCACAAGGAGTGTGTATGCGTCATTATGAAATCGTCTTTATCGTGCATCCCGATCAGAGCGAGCAGGTGCCCGCCATGATCGAGCGTTACAAGAGCACGATCACGTCGCACGGTGGCCAGATCCACCGTATCGAAGACTGGGGCCGTCGCCAACTGGCCTACATGATCGAGAAACTCGCGAAGGCTCACTACGTCTGCATGAACATCGAATGCGACCAGACCACGCTCGACGAGCTGGAACACGCGTTCAAGTTCAACGACGCCGTTCTGCGTCACCTCATCGTCAAGATGAAGAAAGCCGAAACCGGCCCTTCGCCGATGATGAAGGAAGTGCAGCGCGAAGAAGCCAAGAAGTCGGCTGCTACGCAACCGTCCGAAGCGCAGGCTTAAGACACACTATTTAAGCTACCAGATCAAGCGTCGCCCTTGTCAAAGGCTTCATGAACCGGCTGCAGCTCACAGCCAGCGTCGTCGAACGCGAACCGGTGCGGTACACCCCCGCCGGCGTTCCGATTGCCAGCTGCACGTTGCACCACCGCACGGAAGTCGTCGAAGCCGGTATCGCCCGGCAAGTCGAACTGACCATGCAGGCGGTAGCCGCAGGCGAGGCGAGCGGTAAGCTGGAAAGCTGTCCGATGGGCGTGGAAACGCTCTTCACAGGCTTTCTGGCAAAAAAGCACCGCAACGCAAGAACTCTGGTATTTCACATCACAGCATTGCAGGACATTGGAAAGGACTGAACATGCCCCGCCCGACTGGTAAGAAATTCGACAAGCGTCGTCAGCAACAAAATCCGCTTTTCAAGCGTAAGAAGTTTTGCCGTTTCACGGCTGCTGGCGTCGAATACATCGACTACAAAGACATCGAAACGCTGAAAGACTTCATCGGCGAAAACGGCAAGATCACGCCGGCGCGTCTCACGGGTACGAAGTCGCACTATCAACGCCAGCTGGACACGGCAATCAAGCGCGCACGTTTCCTCGCGCTCGTGCCGTACACCGACCAGCACAAGGCCTAACCCGACGACGCGATAAGGAGCATCCGAATGCAAATCATTCTTCTGGAAAAAGTCGTCAATCTGGGCAACCTGGGCGATATCGTGAAGGTCAAGGACGGTTACGCACGTAACTTCCTGATCCCGAACAAGCAAGCTCGCCGTGCAACGAAGGAAGCGCTGGCCGAATTCGAAGTCCGCCGCGCTGAACTCGAAAAGACCGCCGCTGAAAAGCTGGCTGCTGCTCAAGCTCAAGGCGAAAAGCTGGCCGGTTCGACGGTTCAGATCGGCCAGAAGGCCGGTGTGGACGGCCGTCTGTTCGGCTCGGTGACGAACGCCGACATCGCCGAAGCACTGGGCAAGCAAGGCTTCGCGGTTGAAAAGGCGCAAGTTCGCCTGCCGGAAGGCCCGCTGAAGACGGTGGGCGACCACCCGATTCAGGTTTCGCTGCACACCGACGTGGTTGTCGACGTGACGGTGTCGGTACTCGGCGAGCACGTTTAAGAGCACGTCTGAATCGACCGCATCAAGCATCAGATAGTGTTGGCCAGGTTGTTGCTGGCTGAGGGCAGGGGCCGGGCAACCGGCCCCTGCCTTTTTTGTGCGCGTTATTTTTTGCTCGTTCCGCTGGCCGCGGTCGCCTGATTTCCACGATAATTCCTCTCCATGAACGCACCGTCCAAAGATCCCCAACTCGAGTCGCTGAAAGTCCCGCCGCATTCGATCGAGGCCGAGCAATCGGTGCTGGGCGGTTTGCTGTTGGACAATGCGGCATGGGACCGGATTGCCGATTTCCTGTCGCAAAGCGATTTCTATCGCTACGATCACCGCATCATCTACGAGCACATCGGCAAGCTCATCGCGGCGACGCGTCCGGCCGACGTCATTACCGTTTACGAAGCGCTCGGAACATCGGGCAAGGCGGAAGAAGTCGGTGGCCTCGCGTATCTGAACGCACTCGCGCAGAACACGCCGAGCGCGGCGAATATCCGGCGCTATGCGGAAATCGTGCGTGACCGCGCGGTGCTGCGTCGTCTGGTTTCCGTTGCCGACGAAATCTCGGCCGACGCTTTCAATCCGCAAGGCAAGGAAGTCCGGCAATTGCTGGACGAGGCGGAATCGAAGGTGTTTTCGATCGCGGAAGACGGTGCGCGTGGCACGCAGGGCTTTCTTGAAATCGGCCCGCTACTGACTCAGGTCGTCGAGCGGATCGACACCCTGTATCACACGGCGAATCCGAGCGACGTGACGGGCACGCCGACCGGTTTTGTCGACCTCGACCGCATGACTTCGGGCATGCACGGCGGCGAGCTGATTATTGTTGCGGGACGTCCGTCGATGGGTAAGACGGCGTTTTCAATGAACATCGGCGAGTACGTCGCGGTCGAATACGGCTTGCCGGTCGCTGTGTTCTCAATGGAAATGCCGGGCTCTCAACTGACCATGCGTATGCTCGGCTCGGTCGGCCGCCTCGATCAGCACCGCATGCGTACCGGCCGCCTGACCGACGAGGATTGGCCGAAGCTCACGCACGCCGTGCAGAAAATGAGCGAGGCGCAGATTTTCATCGACGAAACCGGCGGTCTGAATCCGATGGAATTGCGCTCGCGCGCGCGGCGGCTGTCGCGTCAGTGCGGAAAGCTCGGGCTCATTATCATCGACTACTTGCAGTTGATGAGCGGATCGTCGTCGGGTGAAAACCGCGCCACCGAAATCTCGGAAATCTCGCGATCGCTCAAGAGCCTCGCGAAAGAACTGGACGTGCCAGTCATCGCTTTGTCGCAGCTCAATCGCGGTCTGGAGCAACGCCCGAACAAGCGGCCGATCATGTCGGATCTGCGGGAATCGGGCGCTATCGAGCAGGACGCCGACGTGATCCTGTTCATTTACCGCGACGAAGTGTATAACCCCGACAGCCAGGATAAAGGTACGGCGGAAATCATTATCGGCAAGCAGCGGAATGGCCCGATCGGACCGGTTCGGCTCACGTTCCACGGCCAATACACGAAGTTCGACAACTTTGCAGGCGCGCAGAATTTTTACGGCGATTAACCGCGAATAGCGGCGGCGCGACCGGAAAATCGCGCAAACGCAATAGCCGCTGTTGTAACCGCGCTTTGCAAAGTGCTACATCGGGCCCGCAACGGTACAATATGGCGGTTTTATGTCAGCCATTAAGTGACCAATTTTCGGGATCCCAATGTTCGGTCGATTCATGCCCACCGAGGGCAAGTTCTTTGATATTTTCAATGCGCACGCACAGTGCATCGTCTCGGCGAGCCGCGAACTCGAGCTCCTGATCGACAACCTGCAAGACGCCGAAACTCATAAGCAAAACGTGCAGAAAGCCGAGAAGGCTGCAGACAAGCTCACGCACGAAACCATCGACCTGCTGCACAAGACCTTCATCACGCCGCTTGACCGCGATGAGATCCATAAGCTGATCACCACGATGGACGACATCCTCGATCTGATGGAGGACGTCGCCACCGCTATTTCCCTTTACGACGTCCAGTCGGTCACCTCCGAGGCAAGTCAGCTTGCGCACATCTGCACGGCGACTTCGGAGCGGGTGCAATTCGCCGTCAGCCTGTTGTCCGACATGAAGCAGGCGAGCCAGATTCTCAAGGCGTGCGAGGACATCGACCGGCTGGAGTCCGAGGCCGACCGGGTATTGCGCTCGGCCATGTCCAAGCTCTTTCGCGAAGAAGACAACGTCAAAACCCTGATCAAGCTCAAAGCCATTTACGAATTGCTTGAAACGATCACGGACAAGTGTGAAGACGTAGCAAACATCATCGAAGGCATCGTGCTGGAAAACGCATAATGCAATCGATACAACTCGCTATCTGGGCCGTGGCCGGCCTGGTCGCCGTCGCGCTCATTTTCGACTTCATGAACGGCTTTCACGACGCGGCCAATTCGATTGCCACCGTCGTCTCGACAGGCGTCCTGAAGCCGCAGCAGGCAGTGGCTTTCGCCGCGGCATTCAACGTCGTCGCGTATTTCGTGTTTCACCTGAAAGTGGCGGCGACTGTCGGCAAAGGCACGATAGACCCCGGCATCGTCGATCATTACGTAATTTTCGGCGCCCTGGTGGGCGCAATCGGCTGGAACGTGATCACGTGGCACTATGGCATTCCGTCGAGTTCCTCGCACGCACTGATCGGCGGGCTGGTCGGCTCGGCGCTTGCCAAGTCTGGCTGGGGTTCGCTCAACTTCGACGGCTTGCTCAAGACGGTGGCGTTTATTTTTATTTCGCCGCTGCTCGGCTTTGTGCTCGGTTCGTTTTTCATGCTGGCTGTGTCGTGGATCTATTTCCGTACGCCGCCGAGCAAGGTCGACCGGCGCTTCCGGCGTCTGCAACTCGTGTCGGCGGGTCTGTACAGCCTTGGCCACGGTGGGAACGACGCGCAGAAAACCATCGGCATTATCTGGATGCTGCTGATCGCAACGGGCTATGCGTCGTCGATCGCGGAGGCGCCGCCGCTGTGGGTGATTGGCGGCTGCTATCTGTCGATGGGGGTTGGCACATTGTTCGGCGGCTGGCGAATCGTCCGTACCATGGGTCAGAAAATTACCAAGCTCAAGCCCGTAGGCGGTTTTTGTGCCGAATCGGGTGGGGCGATCACGTTGTTCACCGCGTCCTGGCTCGGTATTCCGGTATCTACCACGCACACGATCACCGGCGCGATCGTCGGCGTGGGCGCGACGCAGAAGCTGAGCGCGGTTCGCTGGGGCGTGGCCGGCAACATCGTCTGGGCATGGATTCTGACTATTCCGGCGTCAGCGGCGCTCGCCGCCGCCGCCTGGTGGCTCGGCCACCACTTCCTGTAACTGGCAGGCTGCGGGGCGGACGGCAGGGCCGTCCGCCCCGCAGCCGCAGCGCCGTGCTACAGCCTCGACGCACGACGCGTGTCGCTCAGATTAGCGGCGCGCTGCCTCCATCCATCGGGACGATCGCGCCCGTCACATAGCTCGCGCGGCGGCTCGCCAGAAACAGCGCGACGTCTGCAATCTCCTCCGGCTTTGCGTAACGCCCAAGCGGCACTCTGGCCTGCCCACGCGCTAGCGCCTCCGCGCTCTGAATGCCTTGTTGTGTTGCTTCGAGCTTGACTGCTTCTTCGACGCGCTCGGTGAGCGTCGCTCCCGGATTGATCGCGTTGATGCGAATGCCGTAGCGCGCGTAGTAATGAGCGAGGCCGACCGTGGCCAGCATCAGGGCGGCGTTGGCGGCGCCGCCGGCGATATGGATATCGCTCGCGATCTTCCCGCCCATGCCGATGATGTTGACGATCGTGCCGGGTTCACCACGATCGCCGCTTTTCGCGCGCTCGGCCATGCGGCGCAGCACTTCCTGCTGCGGGTAGATGTAAGGGAAATACTTCGCTTCCATCGTGGCGCGAAACGCGTCTGCATCGAGCGTTTCGGGGTCGTAGCGACGCGCCGCGCCGGCGCTGTTGACGAGCACGTCGATCGGGCCGACGGCCGTGCTCACTTCCTCGACGATGTCGGCGGCGCTATGCGGTTCATGCAGATCGGCGCGCGTGCGATGCACATGCAAGCCTTCCTGTTTCAACTGTTCGTAGGCGCGCGCCAGATTGGCGGGATCACGCGAAACGATCGCCACCTTCGCACCTTCCAGCGCGAAAGCCCGGGCGCACGCAAAGCCGATTCCCTTGCTGCCGCCCGTGATCAGCACCACTTTGTCTTTCAGCCCGAGATCCATTGTCGCCACCCGTTCGGAAGAATACCGATGACGATAGCAGATCAGCGGCCAACGTGTGCTGGCCGCGCCGCGATTACTGGTGGCGCGTGTGAGTGCGTCAATCGGTCGGATCTGATTGACGTGATGTGTGTCCGAAAACGTCAGGCGGCTTTGGCTCACCATCTCATGTATGAGAATGTCCGCGCGCTTGGCCCGCGTGACTTGTTCGTCGATCGGAATTATTAATTCGGGATAACGAATTATAAGAAGCCGATTGGGCATCATTCGACTAGCGCCACAAAAGTGGACGCATTGGCGCTGG
>NZ_BAYE01000002.1 GCF_000685095.1 Paraburkholderia caledonica NBRC 102488 | reverse complement strand
AACAGTCCCCAAATCTCTCCGTTTTCCGAGGAACGAGGGGCCTCGGAAAATTCCCTGCGACGCTGCAACCCGAAAACGCGGCGCGCCCAGACGAAAAAGCCGCCGGTCCCATAAAGGGAACGCGGCGGGCGCGGTTTCGGGTGATTAGAATCCCTGTAGCAGAAGATCTATCGCCGCAACTATTTCGTCGTATCGATGACTCAAGCTGAACGCAGCGTGCTTAAGTTCTTTTACTGGAACCGAGGCCATGTATTGCGTGACCATCGAGTACGGTTCGCCATCAATCTCGAAGATTGGATTGAGCCTCTCGGCAGGTTTAGGTGCCTGAGCCAGCGGCATTAACGGAATCACGACCCGCACGTTCAGGTGACTCAGCAAATCCGACTGGACGTCCAGAAGAAAACCCGTTGCCTGAGGATGTCGATATGCGCTGAATCGCGCCATCAGAACATCCGGAACGCCGTCAGCGGCAAACCGTGCTCTTCCACGTATGAGTTGGAGCTAGCGATCGCTTCTGCGTTCTCCTTCAGCCAGCGAGCAGCACGCTCCTCGGACACCGCCTTGGCCAATCCAGCTTCAGCTGCCTGAGATACGTTGATACCGAGATTCTTGGCTTCAGCCAGAAGGCTGTCCGCCAACGAGACGTTGGTGGACCGCTTCGGGACGCTGGCGTAGGGGGAACCCATGGAAGTTCTCCTGTCGGAATCGGTATCATAATGATGCCACCGATACACACTATGCGCAACATCGCGGATGCGCATTCGTGCCGACGCGTTGCGACGGTATCCGGATTCTCGCTCAGGCTAAGCTCGCTGAGCAATTCCCGCACTGCATCAGCCGAGACGCTGGCGGTGGAACGCGGCGAGTGGCGGAAGAATTCGGTATTAGTCATCACCTCACGCACCGAAACCCCGCGTAAACATACTGGTAATGCGGCTGAAACCAGTTGCGGAATGTCGGTCGTAACATGCACTGTGCGGTGCGCGCCGATCCGCCCTTCAGCACGTAATGCTTGCCGTCGAAGAAGTTGGCCGAATAACCCAGATAGAACGGAAACGGTTCGAAGCCCGGCAATCCGTCGAACAAAGTAGAAGTCCACTCCCAGCCGTTGCCGTACTGGCCTTCAACGCCGAACGCGCTGACATTGTCCGGATAAGCGTCGACCGGACGCGGGTCCCAACTGCGAAAGTCGAAGTTGCCGGAGCCCGCATGCGGCGCGCCGTGCGCCGCGCGCTGCCATTGCGCTTCCGTCGGCAGCGCCTTCCCCGCCCAGCGCGCATAGGCGCTCGCTTCCGCGTGGCTCACGTATGCCGGCCAGTCGGGTGGAAGCGGTACTTCGTCGAACATCGTACGCAGCATCCATTCGCCACGTTGGCTGCTCGCCCCGCGTCGCGACCAGCACGCGGGATGTTCTATGCGTTCGGTTTCCTTCCACGCCCAGTCTTCGTCCGTCCACCATTTCCGCTCGCGATAACCGCCGGCTTCGATGAACTCGCAGAACGCGGCGTTCGTGACCATATAGCGGTCGATCTCGAACGCAGGCACGTCGACGTGCAATTCACCGAACTCGTTGTCCCAGCCGAAGCGGCCGCCGTTGCGCGGCATCCCGATCACAGCCGGACCGGCCGGTACGCTGACCATCGGCGAGAGGCTGTTCACGCGCCCCGGACCGGGCACGACAGGCTCGCGCAAATCCGTCACCTTCTGCTCCATCGGCAATTGGTGAAGCATGTAGGCAAGCGTCTCGGCATGCATCAATCGATGCTCGATTGCCACGTTGAGCAGTTGCCCGGAAGCCTCGACTCGCGCGGAATCGGTAAGCGCCTGCAGTTCGCGGTCGATCTGTCGGCGGGCATTCAAACCGTATTGCCGCACGGTATCGAGCGAAGGCCAGTCGCCAGGCTGATCGGTCGGAAAACCGCCATCTACCGGGTCGATACCGAATGCGAAAAGCTGATCGAGTTGCTCATCGAATGCGGGTAGATCGAACAGGCGCTTGTCGAACAGATTACGATCGAAAGCTTCGAGGTGCCCGATATAGAACACGATCCGGTGCCGTTCACGGATCGGTCTCTCGTACAGAAACTCGGGCTTGACGATGGAAAAGAGGGCGTCGGTAACTTGACGCGCGTCGCTCAGACGTTGAACGAGCGGATGATGTGGACCGGGGTCGCGGTTCATTTCGCCGGGTCTCCTTGCGGGGGGGACGGACTAAACAAAGACTGTACCCGCTTGCAGATGCCATGCCAAGGCGCAAGCTCCGCCGGAAAATCGTGGCAAACGACGGGTCCGCGCGGTCCGCGCCCTTGTGTCGAGCCTAAACCTGGCGCAATCCGTCCAGGTCGACGATGCGAATGTGCTTGCCTTGCGTGTCGATCAGGCCGCGCTTTTGAAATCTTGACAGGGTGCGGCTCACTGTTTCCAGCGTCATGCCGAGGTAGCTGCCCATATCCTCGCGGGTCATTCGCAGGTTGAACTCGGCCCACGAATAACCGCGTTGAGCGTTGCGCTCCGACACGTCGAGCAGGAATGCCGCGACTCGTTCGTCCGCCGAAAGCGAGCCGAGCACCATCATCTGGGCCGCTTCGCGCACGATCTGCTCGCCCAACAGTTTGTGCAGCCGTTCCTGCATCGAGCCGATTTCGCGGCACAGTGACTTGAGCGCCGTGTAGGGAACGATGCACACCGTGCTGTCTTCAAGCGCCAGCGCGCTGCATGCGTGCCGGTCGTCGCTGATGCCGTCGAGGCCGAGCGCCTCACCGGCAAGTCGTAACCCGGTAACCTGCTCGCGTCCGTCCCGATGCGCCATGACGGTTTTCATCGAGCCGGAACGCACCGCATAAATATTGTCGAAACTGTCGCCGCTGCGGTACAGCGCGTCCCCGCGATGCACCGACCGCGCGGAGCAGATCAGCGTTTCGAGCTTGGACAACTCGTCGGGTGCCAACCCTTGTGGCATGCACAGCTGGCGCATCGCACAGCTGGAGCAGCGCGCGGCGCTGCGAGTGCCGGTGCGTCCAGCGGCCCGCGGCGTAGCGCGGCGGCTGCGCTGCGACGGCGGCGAACCGACAGCCGGGCTTGGGGAAGCAGCGGAGTCGGCGGCGAGGGCGGAATGTGCAGCGGTAGAAGTAAGCATGTCTGAGCCAATGTCAGGGGTAATGCACCAATTGTCCCACCGGCTCTGTCCCCTGTTTCGCGGCAAAATGACGCGCGTTCCCGCTTATGCCGTTTGAGCGATGTCAGAGCCGCCCGTCGCATAGGAACCGTCCTCCCGCGTTCCGCAGACCGCACTTACGCTTACGCATCTTTTCGCCCCAGCCACGCCCTTTCCCGCGCCGACGCGAACGTTCAGCGAAATTTTCACTTTATCGCGGCCCCCACTCTCAAGGTTTCGCGGATTGTGTCGTCATATTGTCTGAAGAAAGCGGCGGCAACGAGAAGGGGCGGATTCAAACGCGCCCGCGTCGGCGCGCGCCGGTGGTTCAAACGTCATCGAAGTGAACCGCCTTGAGACAGGGCGCACCTTTCAGGCTGAAGCATCGGCTGCTTCGCGACAACTTTTATCGTGCGGTAGGGCAAGGAATTAGACACATGAAGATTTCGAATTTGAAAATCGGGGTTAGGCTCGGCTCCGCCTTCGCGCTGATGGTCGCGCTGCTGGTCGGCACGGCTATCGTGGGTATCGAGCATCTCGAGTCCACGAACACGAAGATGGACGAGATCGTCAGTCATCGCTACACGCTGATTGCGCTCAGCAATCAGATCAAGAGCAACGGCTACAAGGCGAACGGCATTCTCAGCAATCTGCTGCTGACTACCTCGCCGGACAAGGCCAAGCAGTATATGGACGACTATGCGGCCATCCGCAAAGCCAATGCGCAAGCCTACGGGCAGCTCGAAAAGTATCTGACGAGCGATGACACGAAGGCGCTGTTCAAGCAGCAGTTCGACGCACGCTCGGCCTACGGGGTTAGCGTGAAAGCTTTCTTCGATCTGGTGAGCAAGAACCAGCAGCAGGAAGCGCGCGATGTCTATCAGGGCGACATGGCGCGGCTTCAGGACGCGTACTACCTGCTTGTCGACAAAATGGTCGACGTGCAGGCGGAGCGGATGGCGCGCGACGTGGCCGATGCGGTTGCCGAAGCGCATCGCGCGAAAATCCAGATGATCCTGCTCGCACTGGTCGCGACGCTGATCGCAATCGCAACGGGCATCTTCATCACGCGCACCATCACGCGGCCGATCAACCGCGCGGTCAGTCTCGCGGAAGCAGTCGCGGCGGGCGATCTCACGCATCACCTGCATGTCGATACGACCGACGAAGTGGGGCGCCTATTGACCGCGCTCGAACGCATGACCGGCAATCTGCACGGCATCGTCGCGCAAGTGCGCCAGGGCACGGACACGATCAGCCAGGCGACGCGCGAAGTGGCGAGCGGCAACATGGACCTGTCGAGCCGCACCGAGCATCAGGCGAGTTCGCTCGAAGAAACCGCGGCTGCCATGGAGCAACTTACGTCGACGGTCAAGCAGAACGCCGACAACGCCCGTGAAGCGAACCAGCTTGCGTCGAGCGCTTCGGACGTTGCGGTGAAGGGCGGCAACGCGGTGAATCAGGTCGTGAGCACGATGAGCGCGATCAACGAATCGTCGCGCAGGATCGTCGAGATCATCGGCGTGATCGACGGCATTGCATTCCAGACGAACATTCTTGCGCTCAACGCTGCCGTCGAAGCGGCGCGTGCAGGCGAGCACGGCCGCGGTTTCGCGGTGGTCGCGAGCGAAGTGCGCGGGCTTGCGCAACGCAGCGCCGTCGCGGCGAAGGAAATCAAGGAGCTGATCGCCGATTCGGTGAATCAGGTGGGTACCGGCGGCAAGATGGTGGAGGACGCGGGACAGATTATCAGCGAAGTCGTCAAGAGCATTCGCCACGTGACCGAGATCGTGGCGGAGATCAGTTCCTCCAGCAAGGAACAAAGCGAAGGCATCGAGCAGATCAACCATGCGGTCACGCAGATGGACAAGGTGACGCAGGAAAACGCCGCGCTCGTCGAGCAAAGCGCCGCTGCCGCGCAAGCCTTGCAGGACCAGGCGCAACAGCTCACCGATACGGTCAGCACGTTCAAGCTCAACGGCGACACGGCGAAGCAACGGCGCGCCGCGAACGAACCGCACGCGCATCGCACGAACGGCGTGAGCGAGGCAGGCGCGCCAGGCGCGTGGCTCAACGCGCGCATGTCACCGCAGTAGAAGTCGAGGCAGACAACGGACGGAGACACGAGCCGGTCGCGCGGACCGGCTCGATAACAAATAGAAGACCGAGCGCTCTGCAAGCCCGCATCCGCATCGCGTTCCTTTCCGTTTCGCTGTCTGCCGAAGATCGCGGCCAACTGTCATGTTGCCGTCGAGGGCTTGCGCCCTGAGCATCCCAATGCGGACAGCGAGATCCGACTAACGGTTTCTTCCGCACGCTATCAAAACATGTCACACGTCTCTTCCGAATCGATTGTTCTTTCACGCTCTCCGGCCAGCGCGGTTATCGAACCGGCAGGCGACCTGTCGCCGGTAGCGCGGACGTTGCAGGTCCGGCGCTTCATCGACGCGTTCCGTCAACACGGCCATCGCCAGGCGTCGCTCGACCCGCTGCGCCTCACGCCCTTGCCCGACGTGCCCGAGCTCGACCCAGTATTTCATGGGCTGGACCCGGCGCAGCCTATCGGCGCCGAAAATCCGCTGCTGCCGCCGTCGGCGGCGGTGCATGAACTGGAGCGCCAACTGAGGCGCGTCTATTGCGGCGCGATCGGCCTCGACCTGACCGGCATTCGCGATCCGCAGCGTCGTGCGCGTCTATCCGCAATGCTCAAGTCAGAACAGCTTGCGCCTTTGCCCGCCCGCGAGCAGCGTCGCGCTCTGTTGCGCCGCCTGATTGCCGCCGAAATGTGGGAGCGTCATGTGGCGGCGGTTTTCGAGCATGCGAAGCGCTTCTCACTCGAAGGCTGCGAAAGCCTCGTGCCGCTTCTCGAAGCGATTGTCGATCAGGCTGCCGCTCAAGGCGTTCAGCAGGTATTCGCGGGTATGCCGCATCGAGGGCGCCTCAATGTGCTCGTCAACGTGATGGGCTTCGATCCGGCGAAGCTCGTCGATTGCCTCGATCCGAATTCCGATGTCGCGGCCATGCAGCGCGATCTGCCTTATCACCTCGGCGGCAGCACCGTCAGACAAACGCCCCATGGCGACGCGGCGATTTTCCTTGCGCACAATCCGTCACATCTGCAAAGCGTGTATCCGGTTGTGAGCGGGATGGCGCGTGCATACCAGGACGAACATCGTGGCTTTGGATGTCTGCCGGTGGTCGTGCATGGCGACGCGGCATTCGCGGGCCAGGGCATCGTGATGGAAACGTTGAACATGACGCGTAAGGACGGTTACGCGTTGGGCGGCACGGTCCACGTCATCGTGAACAATCAGATCGGCTTCACGACGCCGAACCGGATGGACACCGAAGGCCATTCCTATTGCACGGACGTCGCGCGAATGATCGACGCTCCCGTGATCCGCGTGAACGCAGACCGTCCCGACGAGGTCCTGCGGGCCGCGAAGCTCGCATTGCAGTACCGGATGGAGTATGAAGCCGACGTCGTCATCGATCTGATCGGATATCGGCGCCTCGGTCATTCGGAACACGATATTCCTGCTCTGACGCAACCGTCGCAGCAGGCGGCAATCTCGGCGCATCAGACCGTCACCGAGCTTTATCACGCGGCCATCGGTGAGGAGACACCACTCGAGATGTTGCGCGCCGATGTATTGAAGGACCTTCTGACTCCGCCCACGCAAACGTTGTCGCAGCAACGCGCCGACCGGACGCGTGCTGCCAGACCTACGAAGCGCACGCGGCCGTTGTCGCTCGCGCGCGTGCAGTCGCTGACTGCTGCGTTGACTCGCGCACCGGCCGGGTTGCGTCTACATGACTTCGTGCGCGACATCACGGCGAAGTGGCAGCAGAGCGTAGAAGCTGAAGCCGCGACGGTCGACTGGTGTTTCGCGGAAAACCTCGCGTATGCAAGTCTGCTCGACGACGGGCACAGTGTGCGCATTTCCGGCATGGACGTGGGCCGCGGCACCTTCATGCATCGGCATGCAGTGTGGCACTCGCAAGGCGCAACTTCCGGCGCAACTGAGCCTCATGTGCCGCTGCAAAATCTGGGTGTGCATCAGGGCGAGTTCGACATCATCAATTCACCGCTGACCGAGGAGGCCGTGCTGGGTTTCGAATACGGCTACAGCGTTCAGTCCACGTCGCACCTTGCTATTTGGGAGGCGCAGTTCGGCGACTTCGTGAACGGCGCGCAAGTGATAATCGATCAATACATTGCGGCAGGAGAGTACAAGTGGGGCCAACCGTCCGGCCTGGCGATGCTGCTGCCGCATGGTCACGAAGGCGTCGGTCCCGAGCATTCCAGTGCGTATCTCAGCCGCTTCCTGCAACTGTGCGCGGGCGGAAACATGAAGGTCGTGATGCCGTCGACGTCATCGCAGTGGTTCCATATGTTGCGCGAGCAAGCGCTGAGCGTCGAGCCGAAGCCGCTTGTCGTGATGTCGCCGAAGGGGCAGCTTCATGCCAATGCGGGTTCGCATGCTCCGCTCGGCGAGTTGATCGACGGTGCGTTTGCTCCGGTGCTGCAAGACAGTGGTGCTGCGTTGCCTGAAGACGTGACGCGCGTCGTACTGTGCAGCGGCAAGTTCTTCTACGACTTGCAGGCGGCGCGCGATGCTTCTCGCGACACGCAGACCGCGCTCGTCCGGATGGAACAGTTGTACCCGTTTCCGACGAGCGAGCTTGCGCTCGCGCTCGCCGCTTACCCGAACCTTGCGGAGGTGGTGTGGGCCCAGGAAGAGGAAAAGAAGCATGGCGCATGGCATTTCGTGCGCGATGACATAGAAGGAGCGGTTCCGTCGAGCTGCCGCGTATTCGACGTGTGCCGGCGCGAGAGTCCGTCGGGCGCGGATTCGTCGATACGCGCGCATCGCGTAGAACAGCAGCGCCTGTTGGCAGCCGCATTGGCAGGCGCCTGAAGTTGCGCCGTCAAGCAGTTCGCCCACCTGGTTGCAATTGAGTTGCTATTGTTAACAGCAAGAGGCGAAGTGCTCGCGCGCGGCAATCAGCATGCTGCGACGCGACCGCTTCGCCATTTCCCGCTTCGCATCCATGTTTGCGGCGCGTAGGCCGATTGGCGCGAACTGAGGAGCGCGCGTTGGCATGCGTGTTGCGACGCAGGTTGTCGAAGCGATAGGACAATTGCACATGGCAACCGTACTGCTGGTAGATGACGACGCCGAGGCGTTGGACGCATGGAGCGCGATTTGCTCCGCCGAGGGCTACGAAGTAAAAACTGCGCTGGACGGTAAGTCGGCGCTAGCTCAGTTCATGGCTTCGCCCGTCGATGTCGTGGTTGCCGACTGGCGCATGCCGACCATGTCGGGCAGCGAACTGTGTCACCGCTTGCGCACACTGCCCGGGCTGGCCGACGTCGCTTTCATACTCGTTTCAGGAGAGCCGAGTCCTCCCGCTTTCGTCAGCTTCGACGGGTTTCTGCGCAAGCCGGTGGACGGGCCTGCGTTGCTGGCCACGATGCGGCGCCTTCTCGACGACCACGTCACCCATCGCGCATTGCAGCGAGGCGGACCGACGTAGCATCGATCGTGCACGCGGCGCGGCGTACCTCACTTACTTGGCTCACTTACTTGCTGGCGTGACGCTCGCGGCGTCAGTCTGGTGTTTGCGCGTCGCTGGACGACTTACTGGCCGCGGACGGGATCAGCAGCACCGGCAAGCGAGCCTGGCGCACACAACGCTCCGCGACGCTGCCAAGAATCAGGCGCTGAAATCCGCGCCGGCCATGCGTGCCCATGACGAGCAAGTCCGCATTAAAGTCGGCGGCGGCTTTCAGCACGGCCGTGGAAACGTCGTCGAGCGACGACGCTTCGGTCACGACGATCTCTCCCTTCACACCTTGCGCGTCCATTTCGCGTGCGAGCTCCACGCCGAGTTCCTTCCCTTGTTCGATGAGACTATTGCGGAGCACTGAAGGGTCATAGCCCGGCGCTTCGAAATACATTGGCGTATTTTCGACGACGTACAAGGGCTGCAAAACAGCGCCGTTGGTTCGGGCGAGCGCGAGCGCTGCCTCGAAAGCACGGCGAGAAGTCTGGCTGCCGTCTACCGCCACAAGAATGCGTGTGTACATTTCCGCTCCAGGTCACGTTGCGAGCTTTAATAATCGTTCAGAAACGCCGCTTCAGCCAGGATGTAAATCAACCGGTTCACAAATTTTGACGTTGCTCTTGCTAGACGGCCGCCGTTTTCCCAAGACGCTTGGCGCTTTCTTGCCCGATGCAGCGAGCCCGAAGCGCGGCGATTGCCGCGGCGGTTTGCCTTACAATCGGGATCTACTCTGACAAGCTGCTGCGCCCGGCCGATGAATGAGCGAAAAACGACGGGCTTGCCCGACAAGATCTACGGCGACATCCTGAATCGCATTCTCGAAGGCGAATACAAGGAAGGCCAGCGGCTGCCTACCGAACATGCGCTCGCCGAACGCTTCTCGACCTCGCGACCCACGGTGCGGGAGGCCTTGGCGCGGCTGCGGGCTGACGGCATCATCGTGACGCGTCATGGCTCGGGAACGACAGTCGCGCGGCGACCCGACCCGGACGTGCGGCGTTTCGCGCCGCTCGAAACGCTGTCCGACATCCGCCGCTGCTACGAGTTTCGCATTGTCACGGAGGCCGGCGCGGCCGAGCACGCGGCGCTCAAAGCCGACGCCGACGACATTGCAGCGATCGAGCACGCATGGAATCAGCTCGAACGGATCATCGAGACGCGCGGCATTGGCGCGTCGGACGACTTCATGTTTCATCTCGCCGTGGCGCGCGCGTCGAAGAACCCGTTCTTCATCACGGTCATGTCGTTTATCGAGGAACAGATAGTTTTCAGCATGAATTTGTCACGCAACCTGTCGCTCGTAAAAACGGTGGAGCGGCAGCGTCTCGTGCAGGCGGAACACCGGGCGGTGCTCGAAGCGATCCGCCGCAAGGACCCGCAGGCGGCGGGGCAGGCGATGCGAGCGCACCTGGAAAACGCGCTCGAACGGATGTTTGGTTCGTGAGGCAAGCTTCGCATGGCTCGCTGCGCGCCGTCTAACCGGCCGTTGCCAACCCGGCGAAGCGCGGCCGGCGGCGAGCAGCGGAGCAGCGAGGCTTAGCTAAGCGGCTGCGGCGATCGGCCCAAACAACGCCGTGCGGGTCTTCGGACTCACGGCGATATCCAGCGCCACCGCGCGTTCCACACCGATCTGCAGCGGCGAGCCGAGGCGGCTAATCTCGATCCCGGTCTTGCGCAGCAGCCGCTCGATCGGGGTGGTGGTCACCGTCACATACCGCGTGATGCCCATGCGGTCGGCGAAAATCACGAGCTCATGAATCGCCTGCATGGTCACGTCGGCGAAGCCGAACGACTTCTCCTCGCCGCTCGTGTCGATCGCGAAGCGGCTCAATTCCCAGATATGCCGCCCGACCGGTGCCGCAGCGCCATGCAGCAACTGAGGAAAGGTGTCCTTGAGCATGTTCGGTCCCTCGGTCGGCATCAGGCGCCAACAGCCACGCACGCGCCGGTCGTCGGCCTGGATCAGCATGTAATGCGGTCCCAGCGCATCGTAGCCGTCGATTTCCATGCCCGCTATGGTCGGAATATCCCATCCGAGCCGTCCGTGAAACACCCGCGCCCTCAGGCGATACATCTCGTTGATGTCTTCGTTGTCGAACTCTTGACGCATTCCAATCCGGATCGCTGTTTGCATGACGTTCTCCTGAACGTGTTGGGGAAACCAATACGCAGGAAAACTTATGCATTCTGAATCGTTCCGCTACCTATCTACCTGGATAGGTGTGCATGCTTATCGGATATCGGAGAATTTGAGACAGCAAACAGCACTCAACCGACGGGACACAAAAATGGAACATCTCGACAATCACTGGCAACCGCAAACCGGTCTACAAACGCGTTCGGCGGAGCCGTCCACAGCGGTAGATCGAGTGTTGATCATTGCGTACCGCAAAAAGAAGAAAGAAAGCCAGCGCCGTTTCTGGGCTCGCTTCGGCGTCACTCAGTCGCGCGGCAGCCGCTTCGAGTCCGGTGCGGAAATCCCCGCGCCCGTCTCGATCCTGCTGGGCCTGTACTTCACGAAAACCGTTTCCGACGCCGACCTCGGTCGGGCCGAGCGGGTGCTTCACAGCCGCGACGCAGCGGCATTGCTCAACCCGGGTCAATAAGCCCCAGTTGTGTCGCAATCACGGCTGCCGCGCGCCGCGAATTCACGCCGAGTTTGGTCCTGATGTTCTTCATGTGGAAGTTCACCACGGCTTCCGAACAGTTCAGGATATGGGAAATTTCCCACGTGGATTTGCCGCGCGCGGTCCATTGAGGGCACTCGCGTTCGCGCGGTGTCAGCTTGGGCAACAAGCTTTGCGTGTGCGCATGCAAATGGCGCTGACTGGTATCGATTACCAGGTCGCGCAATAGCACGAGATTCGGCAAT
This sequence comes from Paraburkholderia caledonica NBRC 102488, assembly GCF_000685095.1. Taxonomy (GTDB): domain Bacteria; phylum Pseudomonadota; class Gammaproteobacteria; order Burkholderiales; family Burkholderiaceae; genus Paraburkholderia; species Paraburkholderia caledonica. The sequence goes on along the minus strand of NZ_BAYE01000002.1, from coordinate 660,226 downwards.
ACCACGTCGATATGACGCCAGAAGGTGTCCGTCGGATTGGCGTCGTTCACGAAGCACATCATGCCGGCCTCCTGATTCGGGCCGTGAATCGGCAGTGTCACTCCGGCGCGCAATCCGTGGGCGCGCGCTTCTTCGTACATGGACTGCTGCGGCGCGGTCGTGAAGATTTCCGGCGACCACACCAGCGGCGAGGAGCGTGTCGCGCAATGAGCGACCGTTGGGTCTATATGAACCAGGCCCTGCTCGTCGTAGGTGCGACGCCACGCCGGTGCATAGGTGCTGCGAATGTAAGCGTCTTCGAGCCGAATGGTCGGGCGCGGAAGCATTGCGATCAGAAGCCGGTCGAATCCCCAGCTCTCCGCGAGACCAGCCACCGCGCCGAACCATTCCGCTTCGTCGGCGGCCTCCAGTAGCGGTGCCATCTGCTCGATAAAATGTAGCGCCAATTTCCACTCTCTCAGACTCGCAAATAGCTGTGGTTATTTGCGCAGGTTTTTATGTGCGACTGCTTTAGTGCGGACAATTTATCACTAAAAAATGTTTTGCAACCTGGAGCCGTCCGCTCTATACGCGGCCTTTAACTCACGCTTAACGGAACGCGAATAAACCTGCACGCGCATTTGCCCTACGTAGATTCGCGTGTACCGCGAATTTCGCTGCAATCCCCGAGCAGCAGGGTGTTGAGCTTATGCCGGTCCATTCCTTTCATATCGCATTTCGCGGTGCCAAATAACCGGGCAAAACCACTCTATTCGCCATGCCACGTCTTTACTTGGCCCGGCGGATTCTGCCGCGTAAATCACCGTTTCGAACTATGCAGCTCATTCCTTCTATTGTCATACGAAAGCGTGGTGAAGCGTCTTAACATTTTGCCGCACGCGACGGTCTGTCGAATCGTCGCAGTCAAAGTTGTTTGACAACTTTTCGGGGCAGGTGCTACCGTAGACGCTACGACTTTTCAGGTGTCCGCCTTATGAACGAATCTCCGTTTGACGACCGCGAACTTGCAGCCTCGGTCATGGCCGTGCCGCCGCTGGCACGCCGCGCAGACCTGGCGCTCGACGCCGATCAGAATGCCACGCTGATCCGCCATATCGAGGCAGGCGGCGTGCGCACACTGCTCTATGGCGGCAACGCGAACCTCTATCACACAGCCGTGAGCGAATATCGCGATCTGCTCGACCTGCTGGCCGATGCGGCGAGCGCCGACACGCGCGTGATCCCCGCCATCGGACCGGACTACGGAAAGATGCTCGACCAGGCGCGCATCCTCGCGCAGACCCGCTATCGCACGGCAATGGTGTTGCCGCTCGTCGGCTTTACGACGTCGGAGGGCGTCGAAGCAGGCCTGACGCGGATCGTCGACGCGGCGGGCATCCCGCTCACGCTGTACATCAAAAGCGAAGACTATGTGGAGGTGGAGACGCTCGCGCGCCTCGTCGAGCGGGGCACGCTGCTCGCCGTGAAGTATGCGATCGTCCGCCAGAATCCCGCCGACGATCCCTACCTGCGCCGCCTGCTGCAACATGTGCCGGCGGGCAAGATCGTGTCAGGCATGGGCGAGCGGCCGGCGCTCGTGCATCTGCGCGAGTTCGGCCTCGCGGCATGGACAACCGGCTCGGGCTGTATCGCGCCTCACATGGTGACGGCCCTGCTGCACGCAGTGAAAACCGGCGACAGCGACGCCGCACAACGCCTTTACGACGCATTCCTGCCGCTCGAAACCTTGCGCGACGACATCTCGCTGATCCGCGTGCTGCACGACGCGGTGACGTTCTCGAAGATCGCCGACATGGGGCCGATCCTGCCGCTGCTCAGTTCGACGCCGCCCGAACATCATGCGAAGATCGCCGGCGCGGCGCATACGTTGCTCGCGCTCGAAAGAGAGCACGCGCGCGTCCGACCCGATTGATCCAATCAGACAGAGGCAGCATGACCGACCACAGCCGACGCTATCCCGACCCTTCCGTGCGCGTGCTCGATCCGCGCTTCAAGTCGCTGACCCTTGCGTCAGCGTCCGTCGAGTGTCTGTATCAAGGCGCGCGCTGGTCGGAAGGGCCGGTCTGGTTCGGCGACGGCCGCTATCTGCTGTGGAGCGATATCCCTAACGACCGCATTTTGCGTTGGGACGAGGCGAGCGGCACGGTCAGCACGTTCCGTCAGTCGTCGAACAATGCCAACGGCCATACGCGCGACCGGCAAGGCCGCCTCGTGAGTTGCGAACATCTGACGCGCCGGGTTACCCGCACCGAATACGACGGCTCGATTACCGTGCTCGCCGATCGCTATCGCGACAAGCGTTTCAATTCGCCGAACGACGTCGTCGTCAAATCCGACGGTTCGATATGGTTCAGCGATCCGACGTTCGGCATAGACGGCTTCTACGAAGGCGAGCGGCAGGAGTCGGAACTGCCCGCCTGCGTGTACCGCATCGACGCCCAGTCGGGCGAGGTGAGCGTAGTCGCCGACGACATTCTCGGACCGAATGGCCTTGCATTTTCGCCGGACGAGTCCGTGCTCTATATCGTCGAGTCGCGAGGCGATCCGCGCAAGATTCGCGCTTTCGACGTAGACGTCGACGGAAGCGGCGCGGCGCTGTCGAACAACCGCGTGCTGATCGACGCGGGCCCCGGCACGCCGGACGGCTTTCGCGTGGACGTCCACGGGAATCTATGGTGCGGCTGGGGTATGGGCACAGACGAACTCGACGGTGTGCGCGTCTTTACACCACAAGGCGAGCCGATCGGCCATATTGCGTTGCCCGAGCGCTGCGCGAACGTGTGCTTCGGCGGACGTCATCGGAACCGGCTTTTCATGGCGGCGAGCCACGGCCTGTACTCGCTCTATGTGAACACGCAAGGTGTACGCGGCGGCTGATCGCGTGCTTCGCCTGCGAGCGGCCCGCGATAGTTGCCTGACAAACCCTTTTTGCGCGGTCGGTGGCTCGGGGTTTGCCCTCCTATACAAACGCGGCAAATCATTGAGACCAAAGGCCTTCGGGCGAAAATGCACAGAATGTCGGGGAAAACGCGAGCATTAGTATTTGCTTGACATCGGATGTGGCGCTTCGCTATGTTGCAGTGGTTGAACAAGACGCCCGGCGCAGTCGTCCGGCGGACTTCATACCAAGAAGCGAGGAGACGCAATGACTGTTCCGCACAGGTTGTCGCTCAGGCTGGTGTCGGTATGTCTCGCGGCGAGCGCCGCGTTCGGATCGGCTGCTCACGCGGCTGATCCAGTCACACTTAATATCGTCGACGTCGCCGGCGATCTCCAACTCACGCGCGCCGGCTTCGAGGCGTTCAAAGCTAAGTACCCGAACCTCGTTGCGAATATCACCTACACGAACGCGCCCGCCCCGCAATTGCCCGGCAAGATCAAGGCTATGCAGGGCGCGGGCCGCTCGGACATAGACCTGGTACTGACTGGCACCGACGCCCTGGCAGCCGGCATCGAACAGAACCTGTGGACCAAGCTGCTGCCCGACAACGCGGCGCAATTTCCCGGCGTACTCGACAAATACGCGCCCGGCCCGCGCAAGATGCAGGAGTTGGCGCAAGGTTATGGTCTCGAGGTCGCGTATATGCCGGCCGGGCCGCTGCTCGAATACAACCCCGCCAAGGTCAGCGATCCGCCGAAAACGCCCGAGCAACTGCTGCAATGGTGCAAGGCGCATCCGGACAAGCTGATCTACGCGCGGCCCGCGAACTCGGGACCGGGCCGCACGTTCCTGATGGGCTTGCCCTATGTGCTCGGCGACAAGAATCCGCAAGACCCCATCAACGGCTGGGACAAGACTTGGGCGTTCCTCAAACAGCTGAACGAATGCATTCCTTACTATCCGGGCGGCACGTCCGCTGTGATGAAGGAGCTGGGCGAAGGCACGCGCGACATGACCGTGACGGTAACGGGCTGGGACATCAACCCGCGCGCGCTCGGCATCGTGCCCGCCGATTTCCGCGTGCAGGCGTTCGACAACATGACGTGGGTGAACGACGCGCACTACATGGTCGTGCCCAAGGGCGTACCGAAAGAAAAGCTGGACGTGCTCTATAAGCTGATGAACTTCATGCTCGAGCCTGCGCAGCAAGCCATGACTTACGACGACGGTTACTTTTATCCGGGTCCGGCGATCAAGGGCGTCACTGTCGAGCAGGCCCCCGCGCATAGCCAGGAAGTCCTGAAGAAGTACGGGCGGCCCGAGTACGCGAAGCTGCTGGCGGAACGCCCGCACGTGTTGCCGCTCAATGCGGCTGCGATGGTGGCCGCCTTCAGGAAATGGGACACGGAAGTCGGCGCTCAAAAGACGAAATAACCGAGGCCGGATAGCCGCGTCCACTCGTGCGAGTGCGATTCGCGCGTGACGCGTCACGCGCATCAGGGAACCGCCATGAAGCATCACTTCGAACAGTTGCGGCTCGACTCGGTGAGCCGCAGTTTCACGAATGCGGAAGGCCAGTCGATCGCTGCGCTGCAGGGGCTCGATCTGAACATCCGGCGCGGCGAATTCATCGCGTTGCTCGGGCCTTCGGGCTGCGGCAAGTCGACGGCGCTGAACTGCATCGCGGGTCTGCAGCCGCTGAGCGGCGGCGGCATCTGGCTCGACGACAAGCGCATCGATGTATTGCCGCCGGAAAAACGCGGCTTCGGGATGGTGTTCCAGAACTACGCGCTGTTTCCGCACATGAGCGTGCTCGACAACGTCGGCTTCGGCCTGAAGATGCGCGGCGTTGGCAAAAGCGAAATCATGCGGCGCGCGCGCGAGGCATTGCAACTCGTGCAACTGGTCGGCCACGAGCGCAAGCTGCCCGGGCAACTGTCGGGCGGTCAGCAACAGCGCGTGGCGATTGCGCGGGCCATTGTCATCGAGCCGCCGCTGATCCTGATGGACGAGCCGCTGTCGAATCTCGACACCAAATTGCGCATCGAGATGCGCGCCGAAATCCGCCGCATTCATAGCCAACTCGAACGCGCGACGCTGTACGTCACGCACGATCAGGACGAAGCGCTTTCGATGGCCGACCGCATCGTCGTGATGCGAGAAGGCGTCGTGCAGCAGGTCGCCACGCCCAAAGAGGTCTATACGCGCCCGCAGAATCTGCATGTCGCGCGTTTCATGGGCTATCGCAACGTCGCTGAGTTCACGCTCGAAGGCATGCAAGGCGAAGGCGTCGCGGTGAGCGCAAACGGTGTCCGTCTGATCGGCACGCCGATGGCGGGCTTCAACGGCAAGCGTGTCAGCGTGGCGCTTCGCCCGGAGGACATGGAGCGCACGGCGCCCGGAACCGAGAATGCGTTCGACGCGTTAGTGACCGTCGTCGAATACGGCGGAAATAGTTCACTGCTGCGTGTGAAGACCGCGTTCGGCGATTTGTGGGCACGCGTCGCGGGCGAGTTCGTCGAAGGACAACATATCAGCTTGCGTGTGCCGCCTTCGCGCACGCTGGTCTATGACGGAGAGGCGGCATGAGCACGCCCATGCCGTCGGCGCCTGTCGCGCCCGCCGCGCAGCGCGATAGCAAGGCGTGGCTCGTCACGCCGGCGTTACTCGTCATCGTCGCGCTGTTTATCTATCCGTTCGCATACGGTCTCGCGCTGTCGTTCCGGCCGATGAACGGCGGCAGCGCATGGGCCAACTATCTGACCTTCTTCACCGACACGTCGATGTGGCCCACCATCATCGTCACGCTGAAGCTGGCCGTGCCGGCCACGCTGATCAATGTCGGCGTGTCGGTGCCCGTCGCATTCGCGTTGCGCCGGCATTCGCGGTATCAAAAGTTCGTGACCACGTTACTGGTGATTCCTGTCACGCTCGGCACGGTGCTGATCGCCGACGGCATGCTCACTTACTTCGGACCCAACGGCTGGTTTCCGCAGGCGCTGCACGGCATGCATCTCTATTCGAGCGAAGTGCGGCTCACGCATAACTTCTGGGGCGTACTGATCTCGCTGATCGTGTCCGGATTTCCTTTCGCGTTTCTGTTGACGCTGTCGTATGTGACCGGCATCGACCCGACGCTCGCGAGCGCCGCCGCGACGCTCGGCGCGAGTCCGTGGGAGCAGTTTCGCCGCATCTATTTGCCGCTGCTGGTTCCCGGTTTGACGATGGCCGCCTGCCTCTCGTTCGTGCAGGCGTTTTCGGTGTTTCCATCGGCAGTGCTGCTTGGCGCACCCGCGGGGCCGACTCGCGTGATGTCGATTGCGGCAGCGGAAGCGGCGTTCGAAAGTTATGACTATTCGCTCGCGTCCGCGATTGCGATGGTGATGGGCTTCGTGCAATTGGTGGTAGTGGCCGCGATGCTAGGCGCGCGCCGCTTCTTTTACAGCGGCCCTGCAACCGGAGGCAAAGGCTGATGACGACCGAGCGTGGCGGCGCGCCGGCTTCGTGGTCCGCGTCCGAATCGAAACAGCAGGGCGACGACGCACGCGAGCCGAGGCGCGTAAAGCAGCGTGCGAGCGTGCCGGGTCACGTATGGCGCGTGGTCGTGTGGGGCGCGATGGTGTTTTTCCTTGCCAACGTCGTGCTGCTGATCGCGACGGTAGCGGTCAATTCGATCGCGACGCGCTGGTTCGGCACTTTGCTTCCGCAGGGCTTCACGCTGCATTGGTATGCGCAGGCGTGGAGCGATTTCCAGCTGGCGAGTGTGTTGTGGGTGACCGTCGAAGTAGTCGGTGCGGTCGTGCTGCTGTCGGTGCTGCTCGGCGTGCCGGCGGCATATGCGCTTGCGCGCGTGCAGTTTCGCGGCAAGCGCATTGCGATGCTGATCTTCCTTTTGCCGTTGATGGTGCCGCCCGTCACATACGGCATTCCGATGGCGACCGCGATGTACAAGATCGGTCTGGCCGGCACGCTGAGCGGCGTGATACTTGCGAATCTCGTGCCCGCGCTGCCGTTCGTGATTCTCGTGATGACGCCGTTCATCGAACAGATCGATCCGAATCTCGAAGCGGCAGCGCGTATTTTCGGCGCGAACACGTTCCGCTATTTCCGCTACGTGCTGCTGCCGCTGCTCGTGCCCGGCATGCTGGCCGCGGCGCTTCTGGTGCTGGTGCGCACCATCGGTATGTTCGAACTCACGTTCTTCACGGCGGGGCCCGGGACGCAAACGCTCGTGGTCGCCCTGTACTACGCGGTGTTCTCAACCGGCGTGCGCGCGCCGCAATCCATCGACGCCATGGCGATGATCTACATGGCGATCACGCTAGTCTGGGTGTTGATTGCGCTGCAGTTCGTGAGCCCCACCCAGATCGTCTCGCGCGTGAAGGAACAGAAGCATTGAGCGGCGTAACGCGATTCGCAAGTTGCGCGCTCAGTAGCCCACGCGATAGACGCGGCCCGTCTGCGCGCCTTCCACGCTGCGTAGGTACGCTTGTGCGGCGCGTTGCGCGCTGACCGGTTCGAAGCCGCGAAAGTACGGCCCATACGCGCCCATCGATTCGGTCAGCACTGTCGGACTCACGACGTTGATGCGGATACCGCGCGGCAGTTCGATCGCCGCGCCGCGCACGAAACCTTCGAGCGCGAGATTGACGGTCGTCGCATTCGCGCCCTCGCGAATCGGCTCATCTCCCACGATGCCGCTCGTCAGCGTGAATGAGCCGCCGTCGTTCACGTAGTTCTGCGCCGCCAGCACGACATTGATCTGTCCCATGAGCTTGTCGCGCAGGCCGACCCAGAACTGTTCGATGCTCATTTGCTGGAGCGGGCCGAAATGCAGTTTGCCCGTTGTGGTGACGACGCCATCCACCTTGCCGAGTTCGCGGAAGAGCCGCTCGACGCTCGCCGGATCGGTGCTGTCCGCTTGATACTGGCCGCGCGTCGCGCCTACTTCGATAACTTCATGGCGAGCCTTCAGCTCTGCAGTAACTGCCTGGCCTAGCGTGCCCGTGGCGCCAATCACGACGATCTTTTTCATCTACCGCTCCGTTGAGTTTGATGTGCAACGATTGTGCGCCGCGTCAGGTCGTACAAAAAGCCGCGACGGGGAGGAGGTCTTCGAACCGTCGGTTTCTAATCCACACAAGGCGATAAAAAACGCGCATCGTTATTTAAACAATGCGCGCATTGATATCCGCCTACAAATAGGCCTCTTCGCCCAGATTCAAACGCGAGTGCAAATCGGCAGATTATTTCACCTGCTGTATTTCGATCACCCGTGTGGGTCGCAAATGATTAAGGGCGTAATGAATGCGGCCGCGTTCATGGCGGTTTTCGCCTGGGCGCGAATAGTCGAACAGGTCATCGGTCGAATGGAGCCCCTGCGGCTCGAACATGCCTTTGTCGATCACCATATAGCCCGGCTCGAGCGCGAGCAGCAGATGATTGCCCCCCACGCGGCTGTCGAACCCGGCCATGCCGTCGAGCGCTTCCGGCACGCTGTTGGCGAGCGTCGCGTTGCTGGTCGTGATTTCGTCGACTGCTATCGGACTCTGGCCCGCAATGCGCGCGGCTTCGTGGTTCTTGCCGTCGGTGTCGACCGTGCTGTCGTGTGTGCGGTCATTGTGCGATTCGGCGGTACGCGGGCCGTTCTGGACAGTGGGCTTGCCGGCGTCTGCTGCTTTGTCGATATGGGTGTTCATATGCATTCTCCTTTCAAGAAGTTGGGTTCAGAACTGCAAGGTCCGTTCCCTCACCAAGGCGATTGCGTGCGCGCGTCTTTCGTTTTTTTTAATGAACGCGCATTTTCTACAGAGTATGATCATACTCCGGCGAGCGGGGCGTGTTCTTCAACAGCGCTTAATCGGGTTCTCGCGAGATTCGCTGTTTATCAAAACCGGTGCAACGAGCGCGGGCTTACTCAAAACATTCTACGGGGCCGTCAGGGCGGGTGACACATGCACTTCGATGCTGCATTCACACATCGCGGCTATTTGTTAAATTGCGCACCGGCGCGCGCCGGCGACGGCAGTTGGCAACCTTACGTCGTCATCTCGCGGTCGAGCGACGGTGAACTCGTCGCCAACCGTTTTTTCCCGACGGACCTGTGCTTTCGCGACGAGGCCGCCGCAATTGCGCATGCGCGCGACTGGGCGGTGCGCTGGATCGACGCGAGCAGCCTGACCATCTGAGCGCACGTCCGCCTTTGCCTTGCGCGCAACGCTGCGCGAGCCGCGGCAAAACGCGGTAATCTCTCGGGACAATCACTCGATACCGTGCTCCTCGCACGGCGCTGTCCTTCTATGCCTAACGTGCCTACCCACAACTGGGGCCTTGAACAGATCGTCGCGGACCTGCGTGCGTCGCGCGAAGAGTTGCATCGTACGCGGCATCCGCTCGGCATTCGCGAACTGCCGTCGCGCGAAGCGGTGGTCAACATCGTCGCTGGCCTGCGCGCAGCGCTATTTCCCACGCACTACGGCGCGCCGGATCTTACTGACGAAACCGTCGACTACTACGTCGGACACACGCTCGAAAGCACGCTGCGTTTGCTCGCGGAGCAGATCCGCCGCGCGCTGCGGTTTCTGCCGGAACACGCGCAAACGCCCGAGACGGAACTGCGAGCGCGTGCCTTCGAGGTTGCGCGCCAGTTCGGCACGCAGTTGCCGGGCATTCGCGCGCTGCTCGTCAGCGACATTCAGGCGGCGTTCACGGGCGACCCGGCCGCGCAGCACATCACCGAAATTCTGCTCTGCTATCCCGGCGTATGGGCGATGACGCATCACCGCCTCGCGCATGCGCTGCATCGTCTCGGCGTGCCGTTGCTCGCGCGCTTCATCAACGAGATCGCGCACTCGGCGACCGGCATCGACATTCACCCTGGCGCGACGATTGGCCCGAGCTTTTTCATCGACCACGGCACGGGCGTCGTGATCGGTGAAACGGCGATCATCGGTGAACACGTGCGCGTTTATCAGGCGGTGACACTGGGCGCGAAGAGCTTCGCGGCGGATATCGACGGCGCGCTGATCAAGGGCAATGCGCGGCATCCAATCGTCGAAGACGACGTGGTGATCTACGCCGGCGCGACGATCCTCGGACGAGTAACGATTGGGCGCGGCTCGGTGATCGGCGGCAATGTGTGGCTCACGCATAGCGTGCCGCCGGGCAGCAGCGTGTCGCAAGGCAAGGTCCGCGAAGGAGAGCGGGGCGAAGAAGGGCGGCGTTGATGCGCGGGCGCGACGCGTCGCGTGGCCGTGTCCACATGCCTCGTTGCACGATTGCAGGCGTCGAGGCGACGGTGGCGCAAACCGCGCATGCGTTTCCGCGCCATTCGCACGACCGCTTTGGGGTCGGCGTGATAGTCAGTGGCGGACATAAATCGGCGAGCGGACGCGGCCCCGTCGAAGCGCGCGCCAACGACGCGATCATGGTGAATCCCGGCGAAGTGCACGACGGCAGTCCGCTCGATGAACGCGGCCGCGCGTGGCGCATGCTCTATTTTGAGCCGTCGATGCTGGTGAGCGCGGCGGCCGAATTGAGCGGCGCGGCGGCGCGCGAGATAGAACTCACGCAGCCCGTGGTGCACGACCCGCTGCTCAAACATCTTTTTGAACGATTATTCGCGGCGGCGATAGAGGCGCCGGGCGCACCCGACGCGTTGGCGCGGGAACAGGCGTTGCTCGAACTGCTTGCTCATCTGCTTGACGCTCACGCAACCACGCAGGCGAGCGATGAAACGCATGCTTTATCGTTGCGTCGCGCGGGGCCCATTGCGCGCGCGAAAGCGCGCATCGACGACGATCCGTCAGCGCCGCTCACACTCGCCGATCTCGCCGGCGAAGCCGGCATGAGCCGCTTCCAGTTGCTGCGAGCGTTTGCGCATGAAATCGGCTTGCCGCCGCACGCATACCGGATGCAGCGGCGCGTGGTGCTGGCGCGGCAATGGATAGCGCGCGGTGTGTCGCTCGCCGACGCGGCTGCCGCTGCGGGCTTTGCCGATCAGAGTCACATGACGCGCGCCTTTGTGCGCCTGCTCGGCGTCACGCCCGCGAACTACGCTGCTGCGATGCGTTGACGCAAACTCACGCTGCGCCCACACGAGCGCGAGATTCACAAGCGCAGATGCTGCCAAAGATCTAATCCGGGCAGTCCGACATGCCGGCCGACAAACCAGGCCGCCGCCCATGAAGCCGCGACTACGATCAGGTCGCAATGTCCGCTATTCCATAGATTCAGCGAATGCCGTCCGGCGATCCACGGCACGCCGAGCGGATTGGGCCAGTCGGCGAGCAGATGCATCAGGCCGCCGCATGCAAAGCCGAACGCGGCCGCCGCATAAATCGAATGCCCGAGTCCACGGTAGGAAACGGCGAGCAGCGCGATCCAGCCAATGCCCCAATGCGTCAACGTGCGATGCGCGATCCACAGCCGGCGTGCGCGCGACCACCACGCGACTTCGAGCCAGTCCGGCGCGGTGCTTCCCGCTACGCCCGCGATAAAGCTCATTAGTACGCCGATATAAAACGCACCGTCGTGGCCGCCGCCGATGCGCGCCGCGACCGCCGCGGCAATGACGCCCGCCGCGAAACCGGTTGCGTGATGTGCTTTGCTGGATGCCATCGGAATTCACGACGCAGCGCGCCGCGTGAAGAAGAGGGGCGGCTATGGTCGCAGATAGACGCGCAGAAAAATAGCCGGGGCGTCGATAGAAACGTGTCGCGACATCGCGTGTCACGCATTAAACAAAGGCGCAATCAACGCGAATCACGCGCGCCGGCTGCAATAATCAGGTCGCACAACGTGCGATATTGAAGCGCATTTCCGGTTCCGGTGGATCGTCGGGCGCGTTGGCCGGATGCATGACCTTGATCACGGAGCCCGCGTTCGACGGCGTCAACGTGACGAAATATGAATTGTTCGAATCTGAGCCGACCGCGATCTCGGTCGCGCTGCCCACGCGCGACAGGCGAACTCTCGACAAGCGGCTTTCCAGGCAACTGGCAATGTACGCGGGAGCACGTTGCGACGACACGTAGATCATGGGCTGCGACGCGTCGCGTGCGGAAGGCCCGTTGGAGGAACCGCAAGCCGCGAGAGTGGCGATCGCCACGGCGGCGGGAGCAAGCAGAAAAATTCGTTTCATGGTGAGGTCGTCGGCGTCCCCGGACATTTGCGGGAATCTTGTGCGGGCGAAGCATAGCGCGGTCAATGCAATGCGATGCTTCGCGACAAAGCCGCCTTTCACTTGCATTGGGCGCTCGCTGAAACCACTCGCAGCGAACACGTTTGATTGCGAAGAGAAATGCGGACGCCCGAGTATACCGAGCACGCGCTCGCGCCGTCACTTTCGTTACAAGCTGAAACGTCGCGCCCCAAAAAAACCCGCGACGTGATCGTGTCACGGGCGGGTTCGGAAGCAGCGCGAATCGGTAGGCTCGCGCTGCAAGCACTGCGTGGAGAGTTAGAAGCGGTGACGCAGGCCGACAGCGGCGGCAACCTGGTTGCCCGTCGACGACGGCGCGAGCGTATTGATCGCCGCTACGTTCGAACCAAAGTTGCCGAGTTCGCCCGATGCATGCTGATACACGCCTTCGACGTAGACGTCGGTACGCTTGCTGAGCGAGTAATCGCCTTGCAGCGAGACCGTATGCCACTTCGGATCGCCCGAGCCGTTGGAGCCCGACACTTTGCCGTCCGTGAACGTGTACGAAGCCGCGAGGCTCATTGCCGGCGTCAGCGCGTAGCGGCCGTTCACTTCGTAGTTGTCCATGTGCAGGTTGGTGCCGGCAATGCCTGGGAGCGTTGCACCGCCGACGTCGATGCCGGTGATGCCGTCCAGTTGCGTATGCGTGTACACGAAGCCTGCAGTTGCCGGACCGTATGTGTAGTTGATGCCCGCACCATACGTGCGCTGCAGGTTAGCCGCGATCTGCGCAGTGCCGTCGCCTTGCGAAACGGCGCCGCCCAGATTCGAGCTGCCCGACTTGTTCAATTGCAGATAAGCCGCCGCGACGCTCAGCGGACCATTGTCATACGAAGCGCCCGCGCTCCATGCGCGATTGTTCGAGAACTGGCCGGCCGAATTGCTGAAGCCGTACAGGCCGCCGAATTTCAGGCCCGCATAATTCGCGCTCGTGTACTTGACCGCGTTCTTGATCGAGAACGAGTTGTCCAGGTTGTCGTTGTCGAACGGGTGGGCCGCGAGATTATTGCCGTAGCCTGCGCCCGCTTCCGACAGCGGCGCGAGATAGTCGACCACCGAATCGTATTGACGGCCGAGCGTGAGCGTGCCGTACTGGTCGCTCTTCAAGCCGACGAATGCCTGGCGATTGAAGAGCGTGTTGCCTTCGGAAAACTGGCCGTTGTTCAGATTGAAGCCGCTCTCCAACGTGAAGATGGCGTGCAGACCGCCGCCCAGGTCTTCGCTGCCGCGCAAGCCGAAGTAGGTGTTCGACACCGAACCGCTACCTTGCTGCCAGTTGCTGTGGCCGCCCTGGTTGTTCGAATACACGAGGCCGGCGTCGAGTGTGCCGTACAACGTGACGCTGCTTTGTGCGTGTGCGTTGAGCGCGAATGCGCCCATGAGACCTGCTGCGATGAGGGTTCTTTTCATTTCATGACTCCAGGACAGTGCATCGAGAATCGCATTCGGGGTGGGGCCGTGGATTGCGCTGATTGCGTCGGCCACGTGCCGATCCGCTGCGAAGTGTATTCCCGCTATTCGCTTATCCAATTGCGCAAACGGCGCAACACTCATTTCCAGAATCCGTAATGAAGATATACAAATGACGTAAGTGCGCAAAAATAAAGGAAATTAACAATGCGCGCGAATAGGGTGCCGCATTCCCTCTCATTCCATTGTTGTTGGCGCGCGACGGCTTTCAAAGTGCATTGCTGTCAGAACTCTTGCTGAAGCTGTCGACGTAAGGCCGAATTGCCGGCATTTCACGCAATAAAGTCTTCTTCGTCGGAAGTTCCATTCCACTCGCTGTCATTTCTGATATCTGCATTGCCTTCCATTAAAGACCAACGTTTTATCGATTTTATGCGCGGTAAGACGCAAATTTTTGCGCTATTTTTATAACGGGATTATTAGTTCCATTCAAATGGCGAAATGCAGTATTTCGACCAGCGAAACGACCGCCAGGACTTGTCCGTTCGTCAGAGCGTGGCGGTCGGCGCGCCGGAGGCGGGTAGAATTGCATGCTCGATATGTGTTTCAAGTCCAGCGATAGTGAGTGAACCTGTAATGACCGACCCAACCCTTCCCTCGTCCGACCAAGCTGCTGATCCCACGACGGAAGGCGCGTCCGCACCCGATACCACGCAGATCGAAGGCGAGCCCGAAACGCTGCACGAAGCGCGTCTTTGGCGCGACGACGGCTGGACCGCTCGCGTCATCAAGAATGAAGACGACGAAGGCTGGGCCGTCGAAATGATCAAGGACGGCGAGGCCGAGCCCGCGCTTGTCGGCCCATGGACAATGGGTCGCAACAAGAAAGACCCGAAGCCGCTCGACACGGGCGCGTTCAACACGCTGGTGAAAACCGCGTCTGAAGTGTTGCGCCGTCATGAACAGCAACTGCGCGCGCAACTTCACAAGGAAGTACGCGTGTCGAGCGCGGACGGCAACAACGAACTCGACATCACGCTGGACATCGTGCCGGATGAAGACGAACCCTACGCGCTGCTGACAGCGCTCGACACATTCGGCGAGCAACTCGCGCAAGTGCAGGTTGCACCTAATTTCAAGCTCAGCAAGGCGAGCGCTTCTGCGTGGGTCGAGAATGACTTCCGGCGTCCCGGCTAACACCAGCTCTTAAAGTTGGTTGTTGCCGGAGTGGATATTACCAACGGCTGTCAATATACTTTCACATTCGCTTCATAGAATCCTCGCGTCATAGCGGCGCGAGCGCGAACCATGCGGTCTGAATCCGAGTCGTGCGGCTGTGAGTTATCCACGCCACCCACAACCAGGATTACGACAACATGGCTGAGCCGTTCGACCCTTCCCGCCGCAAGGCCCTGAAACTGTTCTCCGGCGTGCCGATGTTGCCGATGTTCCCATTGGGCGGTCTCGCCACGGCTTCCATGCTGAGCGGGTGCGGCGGCAGCGACGACCTCGCGACGCCAGCCAGGCCGGTCGCCAATTTCGTGTCGGCGGCTTTCAGCGCAATGGCGGCGCCGACGCTGGCAGATCCCGCCGCAATGGCGAAAACCACGGTGGGCTCATCGCTGACCGTACAGTTGAGCGACGGCAGCAGCCGCACGTTCAAGCTCTCATACCAGCCGTTCTTCATTACCGGCGACATGGTGCCGAACATCAAGGGCGGGACGATTCTTGCCGGCGGCTACGTGGACATCAACAATCAGCCGATCATCGACAAATCGGTTGTGGGCAAGGAGCGTCAGTTCTACTCC
The DNA here is from genome assembly GCF_000685095.1 of Paraburkholderia caledonica NBRC 102488. Classification (GTDB taxonomy): domain Bacteria; phylum Pseudomonadota; class Gammaproteobacteria; order Burkholderiales; family Burkholderiaceae; genus Paraburkholderia; species Paraburkholderia caledonica. The sequence goes on along the minus strand of NZ_BAYE01000002.1, from coordinate 644,925 downwards.
GATTGCCCGGACGGCAGTTCGCTGATCCGTCTCGACAATCCGGCCGTGAAGGGAATCAAAGGCAACGCCGTGTTCGCAGTCGTGCAGTTCGAGTACGCGACGCGCGACCAGAGCCTCGTGTCGATGTACGGACAGTTGCCGTCGCCGATCGCCGTGCTGACGCTCGATCAGGACCCGGCCACCGGCAAGCTCACGCTCGTCGGCTATCACAACGTCGATACGTCGAAAGTGCATGGTTTGTGGATTACCTGCGGCGCGAGCCTGTCGCCGTGGAATACGCATTTGTCGAGCGAAGAGTACGAGCCGGACGCTGCGACCATCTCCTCCAATAGCCAGTTCAAGGGCTTCAGCCGCAACCTGTTCGGCAGCGAGACGACGGCGAATCCGTATCACTATGGCCATTTGCCCGAGGTCACCGTCAACCCGGACGGCACCGGCACGATCAAAAAGCACTATTGCCTTGGCCGCATTTCGCACGAACTGGTTCAGGTGATGCCGGACAAGCGCACCGTGCTGATGGGCGACGACGCCACCAACGGCGGGCTCTTCATGTTCGTTGCCGACCGCGAAGCCGACCTGTCGGCGGGCACGCTCTATGTCGCGAAGTGGACGCAGGTGTCGTCGAGCGGCGCAGGCGCGGCAACGCTTTCGTGGATCAACCTGGGCCATGCAACCAGCGACGAAATCGAGTCGCTCGCAAACACGCTGACCGCGGCCGACATCATGGACGTCAAGACCGCCGATCCGCTTGACACGTCTTACACGAAGATCAATTTCAACGGCACGTTCAACTGGATCCGCGTGAAGCCGGGCATGACCAAAGCCGCGACGTTCCTCGAGACGCATCGTTACGCGGCGCTCGTCGGAGGCAGCATGGGCTTCACGAAACTCGAAGGCACGACTGTCAATATCAAGGACAAGGTGCTGTATTCGGCGATGTCGCGTGTCGAGAAATCGATGGTGCGGGGCAATGCCGCGTCGACGGACGTGGCGGTCGACAAAGCCATCAGCGCCGGCGCGGTCTACGCGCTCAATATGAAAGGCGGCCAGACCGACCGCAGCGGCGGCGCGATCAATAGCAACTGGGTGCCGGTCGATATGGCGGCGCCTGCGGCGCTCGTCGGCGAAGACCTGGCAACCGCCGACGCGCTCGGCAACACGGCGAACGCCGACCGTATCGCGAACCCGGACAACCTCAAGTTTTCGGAGAAGCTGCGAACGCTCTTCATCGGCGAAGACAGCAGCATGCACGTGAACAACTTCCTGTGGGCGTACAACGTCGACACGAAGACGCTCTCGCGCGTGCTGTCGTGTCCGGCGGGCGCGGAGTCGACGGGCCTGCACGCCGTCGACGAAATCAACGGCTGGACCTACGTGATGAGCAATTTCCAGCACGTGGGCGATTGGGAAAGCCCGTTGCACGACAAGGTCAAGGCCGCGCTCGATCCGCTCGTGCGGGCCAACTATAAAGACCGCTTCGGCGCGACGGTCGGCTATCTGACGGCCGATCCGACGTCGATCAAGTTGTAATTTCGCGGGAGGCGGCGCGGACAGTGAAGCGCCGCCTCAACTCCGCTTGCAGAAGATCGCCGTGATGAGCGGCGCTACGCGGTGCACGATTGCCGTGCCGCCGGTCGCCGTCACGGCGGCCCGTACCTTCGATTCGCTTCCGAACACGACCACGCCGTATGCCGAGCGTGCCACCGGCTCGCCCTCTCCAACGCGGAACATGGGATCGTCCTTCTCATACCCGACCACCGCGAAAATGTGAAATCCGAACGCGGTCAGGTCCGCGCCTTGCGCGGGAGAAAATGCGTTGATCGAGTTGCTTTCGACGCGGGTCGGCTTCGGGTCGATCAATTGATTCCCGGCAAGATCGGCGATGAATTGATGACCGCTTTCATTGCAGGCAAGCGGCGCGTCAAGCGCGGTCGCACGAGCGGCGAGCGGCAGCGCGAGAGCGGCGGCAACGAGTGCGGCTGTGCAGAAGACGCGCGAAGCGGCAGATGGGAAAAAGCGTTTCATAGCGTGAAAGGCGGCGAATTCGAGTACTGCGATGTGGTGCGCTGTAGTGCGTGCACAACGGGTCGCACGGATAAAAACAAATCCCGCGCAAATCGCGAAGACTGTCTGACATCGAGGCTATTCGCGGAGGCAGGCGCAACGGGATTCGCACTTTATCGCGATTCGGCAAATCCTGCTTCATATATGGGCAGTCGGCAAACCGTTCGCGAGTCCGATCAGGCACGAAGAAACGAACGGGAAGAAAGCAATCTTTCTCGATCCCGTATATATTTCCGGGTTATGAATTCGCGACCCCAGACTCCAATTAACGTTCCGCCGCCCCGAACCTGGGACGCGCGGCTAGCCCGTCGGCTCGTGACACCGCTTGTTAATACGCGTGTCGTGCCCAACCATCTGACCACGCTGCGTCTGCTGATCGGCGTCGCAGGCGCGCTGTGCCTCGCGCACGGCGGTTTCGCATGGTCCAATGCCGGCGCGGTTCTGATCGTCCTGTCCAACTTCGTCGACCATACCGATGGCGAGCTTGCACGCATCAGCGGCAAGTCGAGCCGGATCGGTCATTTTTACGACCTCGCTTGCGATGCGCTTGTCACCGTCATGCTGTTTATCGGCATGGGTATGGGCGTGAGCGCGTCGAATATCGGCGGGCTGACGGTTGCGCCAGGCTGGCTCGGCGCGATCGCCGGCATTGCCGTAGCGCTGATTTTCTTCCTGCGCATGCGCATCGAGGAAATGGCCGGCAAGGCGGGCACGAAGCAGGCCGCCGTGGGCGGCTTCGAAACAGAAGACGTGTTGTATCTGCTGCCCATCGTCACGCTAACGAGCGTCGTGATGCCGTTCGTCGTGGCCGCCTCGATCGGCGCACCGCTCTTCGCCGTATGGGTGATGATCGATTACTGGCGCGTCTCGCGCCGTACCGCGCAGCCGGCCGTAGCTGGCGCGGGTGCTTCTGAAACCCATCAAGTATTGGCCGGCAAATGAGTACACACGCCGAAGACGACGTGGCCGCATCGATTCACACAGAACATGCCGTGCCCGCAATGCAGACAGCGCCCGCCGCGCCGGACGCCGACCGTGCGGTCGCGAGCCGCACGCGCACGTTCGACAATCCGCGCTTGCGCAAGGACTTCGCCGAGCAGGGCGCATTTCTCTATCTGGAAGATTTCCTCGCGCCGGAAGTCACCGCGCAACTGGTGCATAGCGCGCGTGCGCTGCTCGACGAGGTTAACCGCAACTATTTGCCGGGTCACAAGCAGGGCGGCAGCGTGAGCCGTCATACGATCGACCGTCTTGCGCCGTTCATCGCCGAACTGTATCGCTCGAAGGAACTGATCGGCTGGCTCGAACAGCTGAGCGGCGACAAGCTGCAAGTGTCGCCGGCGGACGATCCGCACGCGTACGCGCTGTATTACTACACGCGGCCAGGCGATCACATTGGCTGGCACTACGACACTTCGTATTACGACGGCCGCCGTTACACGCTGCTGCTTGGCGTAATCGACGAATCGTCCTGCCGTCTCGACTATGAATTGCACACGCGCAATCCGGACGTGCCGGATCAGCCGGGCTCGGTGCAGATTCCGCCAGGCGGCCTCGTGTTTTTCGACGGCGACAAGCTGCGTCATCGCATCACGCCGGCCGGCCCGAACGAGATGCGCGTGTCGCTCACTTTTGAATACGTCACCGATCCGAACATGCGTCCGTGGCGTCGTCTCATCTCCAACATGAAAGACGCCATTGCGTATTTCGGCTTCCGCCAGGTGTTTCGTCAAATGACTCAGGCGAAACCCCGCGACAAGGACCGCGCATGAGTCGCGCGGCCCTGATTCTGCTGTCGATCGGGACGGCGCTGTTTGTCGGCCTGCTCGCGTGGCAGGGTTTCGGTTCGGTAGTGTCGACGCTGCTCGCCGCCGGTTGGGGGCTCGCGCTCGTCGCCGCGTTTCATGTGGTGCCGCTCGCGCTCGACGCCGGCGCGATCTCGGTGCTGTTGCCGCGCGGCCGGGACGGCGGGCGTCACCATCTGTCGGTGCGCGACGCGCTGTTCGCGCGCTGGATCGGCGAATCTGTGAACAGTCTGCTGCCGGCCGGCCAGATCGGCGGGCCGGTGGTGATGGTGCGGCAGCTGTCGCAGCGCGGCATGCCGATGCGCGACGCGGCTGCGGCCATCACCGTGAGCACGACCGCCCAGGCACTCGCACAAATCATTTTCGCGCTCTTCGGGCTGCTGATGTTCGGCGCCTACGCGGCACATGGGGCGCTGCACGACCTGCAAACTGCCACGCTCATTGCAACGGCGGTGCTTGGCGGCATGATCGTCGGCTTTTACTATGCGCAACGGCGCGGGCTGTTCGGCCGGCTGCTCGGCGTGGCGTCGAAACTGTTCGGCAAACGCGACTGGTCCGGGCTGATGACACGCGCCGAAGCCGTCGACGCCGCCGTGCAGGCCATGTACCGCGAGCGGGCCCGCGTGGCCGCGAGCTTTGCGCTGAGCCTTGCTGGCTGGATCGTCGGCACCGTAGAAGTCTGGCTTGCGCTGCGTTTTCTCGGCCATCCGGTCGACTGGGTCGACGCGCTGCTGCTCGAAAGCGTCGGCCAGGCGATTCGTGGCGCGGCCTTCATGATTCCCGGCTCGCTCGGCGTGCAGGAAGGCGGCTACTTGCTGCTTGCGCCGCTGGTGGGTCTGCCGCCCGACGCGGCGCTCGCGTTGTCGCTGACCAAGCGCGCGCGCGAAATCCTGCTAGGCTTGCCGGGTCTGCTGGTCTTGCACTTCAGCGAACGAAGCTGGCAAAGGCGGCGCGCCCTTGGGCGCGTTCCCGCTGTCGATTAAACTCCGTATCTTTTCAAAGGACCGCGCATGCGTGCCATCATCCTCGCTGCGGGCCTCGGCCTGCGTCTCCAGCAACCGCCGGAAGCCCAGTTCCCGAAGTGCCTGTTGCAGTTCGACGGTATGAGCCTGCTCGAACGGCATCTGCAGATGCTCGAAACCGCCGGCGTAACAGAAGTCGTGCTGGCGCTCGGTTTTCAGCCCGAGTCGGTGCAGGCGGAACTGGCGCGCATCAACTGGCCGCACGAAGTTGAAACGGTGCTGAACACGCGTTACGACCTGGGCAGCGTGTTGACGGTGCACACGGTGGCCGAGGCGCTGACGCGCGGCGGCGACGTGCTGCTGATGGACGCCGACGTGCTGTACGACGAGCGCATCCTGAGCGCGCTCGTCGCAGGCGAGACGGTCAACCGTCTGCTGATCGACCGCGATTTCGAAGCCGGCGACGAGCCCGTGAAGCTATGCCTGAAAGACGGCGTGCCGGTCGAGTTGCGCAAGCAGCTGGCTGTCAATCTCGAGTACGACACCATCGGCGAATCGGTCGGCTTTTTCCGCTTCCGTCAGGAAACGGCAGAGCGCTTTGCGCAGATCGTGGCGGGCTATATCGATAGCGGCCGGGCGAATCTGCCGCACGAAGAAGCCGTGCGCGACCTGCTGCTGGAGCGCAGCCAGGTGTTCGATACCGCCGACGTCACCGGCGCGCCGTGGATCGAAATCGACTTCCCGAACGACGTCGCCCGTGCGACCACGGAGATCCTGCCGCAGTTGCAGCCGCTCGTCAGCGCGTCGCGTTGATATCCGCTTGACCGCGAGAGGTTCAGCAAAGAGCCGGCTCAATGCCGGCTTTTTGTCGTTCAAGGACTATCCAGTGCGCATCGCAACCTTCGTTGCCGCTGCAATGCCATAATCGACGCTTTATATCGACGGCCTTGCCAACCGTCGCTCTGCCAATGCCTTTCGCTTTAGGCGCTTTCATTGTTCCGCTGATCGTCGCGTGTGCGATGTTCATGGAAAACGTGGACGGCACGGTCATCGTGACGTCGCTGCCGGTTCTGGCGCGCGATCTCGGTCAGGATCCCATCACCCTCAAGCTGGCCGTCACCGCGTATGTGATCGGCCTCGGGGTCTTCATTCCGATCTGCGGCTGGGTCGCGGACCGCTTCGGTTCGCGCACGGTGTTTCGCACGGCCATCGGCATCTTCATGGCAGGCTCGCTGATGTGCGCGGCGTCGACCTCGCTCGGCATGTTCGTGGCCGCCCGCTTCGTGCAAGGCATCGGCGGCGCGATGATGGTGCCGGTTGGGCGCATCATCATCTTCCGTTCGGTGCCGAAATCCGACTTCATACGGGCGGTCAATTATCTGACGGTGCCCGCGCTGCTCGGGCCTGTGGTTGGGCCGCCGCTCGGCGGCTTCATCACCACGTATCTGCATTGGCGCCTGATCTTCTTCGTCAATATTCCGATTGGTCTGCTCGGCATCTGGCTCGCCAACAAGCACATCGCCAACGTGCGCGAAGCGCATCCAGGCCGGCTCGACTGGACCGGCTTCCTGTTGTCCGCGAGCGGCGCGTCGCTGTTCATGCTGGGGCTTTCGCTGGTGGGCGGCGAGCTGGTGCCGAACCTCGTATCGATCGGCATGTGCGCTGTGGGTGTCGTGCTGCTGGTGGGTTACGTGCTGTACGCGAATCGCGTGGAGTTGCCGGTGCTCGATCTGCGCCTTTTGCGTATTCCGAGTTTTCACGCGAGCGTGGCGGGCGGCTCGCTCTTTCGCATCGGTCTCGGCGCCGTGCCGTTTCTGTTGCCGCTCGCGTTGCAGGAAGGCCTGGGCATGACTCCGTTTCTGTCAGGTTCGATCACATGCGCGTCCGCATTCGGCTCGATCTTCATGAAGGCGGCGACCTCACGCATACTCGGACGCTTCGGCTTTCGCACCGTGCTGATGGTCAACGCGGGCTGCGCGGGCATTGCCATCGCGATCTACGGACTGTTCTTCCCCGGCACGCCGCACTGGTTGATCTGGTGTGTCGTGCTGGTCGGCGGCTTCTTTCCGTCGCTTCAGTTCACGTCGTTGAACACGTTGGCCTACGCCGATATTCCGAGCCGCGACGTGGGCCGCGCGACCAGCGTCGCAAGCGTGATCCAGCAGCTTTCGCTTGGGCTGGGGGTGACGATCGCAGGTATCGTGCTGCAGATTTCGCACAATCTGCAGGGTCATTCGAGCATCGTGTTCTCGGACTTCTGGCCGGCTTTTGTCGTGGTCGGCCTGTTCTCATTCCTGTCTATTCCGGTCACGGCACGCTTGCCGCACGACGCCGGCGACGAAATCGCCCGTGGCCGCCGCGGCACGGCATAACGCAGACACGCGACGCGTGCTTTTTGTGTGCCGCAGCAGTCTTCCTACGGGCTACCGCGGCTTCGCAAAGAGCCTGTTCACATGTTATAAGCCCCAAGGGAATGGAAGTTATCGTCTGGTGAAACAGTCGTCTTGGGGGATATCAATGAAGTTGTTCCGCAACGCCAAATCGTCTGCTAGCGGGTTCGCGCTGGCAGCACTGCTGTCTGTTTCGGTCGGATTTCTCGAGGCCACGCCGGCAGTCGCCAAGCCGCCCGCGAAAGCTCAGCCGGCTGTCCTGACTGCGTCCGCGATCGCGGTTGCCGACGAGTACAGCGCCGACGCCGCCGAACAGATCTTCAAGGAAGGCGGCAACGCCGTCGACGCCGCGGTCGCCATCGCCTTCACGCTCGCCGTGACGTATCCGGAAGCGGGCAACATCGGCGGCGGCGGTTTCATGACGCTGTACGTGGGCGGTAAGCCGTACTTCCTCGACTATCGCGAGCGCGCGCCGCTCGCGGCTACGAAGAACATGTATCTGGACGACAAGGGCGAGGTCATCAAGGGCATGAGCCTGTACGGCTATCGTGCCGTGGGCGTGCCCGGTACGGTCGACGGCATGTGGCAGGCGCAGCGCCGCTTCGGCAAGCTGAAATGGAAACAGGTACTCGCACCGGCCATCCACTATGCGCGCGACGGCTTCACGGTCAGCGAGCAACTGCAGGAGCGTCGCGACGCGGCAGCGAAAGAATTCGCCGGCAAGACGAACTTCGACACCTACTTCGGCAACCTGAAGCAAGGCGTCAACTTCAAGCAACCTGATCTGGCCGCCGTTTTGCAGCGCATTTCGGACCAGGGCGCGAAAGACTTCTACTCGGGCAAGACCGCCGACCTGATCGCTGAATCCATGCGCGGTCACGGCCTCATCACGAAGGCGGATCTGCAGCAATACAAGGCCGTGTGGCGCCAGCCGATCCAGGCCGACTGGAAAGGCTACCGCGTGTACACCGCACCGCCTCCGAGTTCGGGCGGCATCGGCCTCGTGCAATTGTTGAAGATGAAGGCCGACCGCGAAGCAGACTTCAAGGACGTCCCGCTCAATTCGCCGCAATACATCCATCTGATCGCGGAAATCGAAAAACGCGTGTTCGCCGACCGCGCGCAATATCTCGGTGACCCCGACTTTTACAAGGTGCCCGTCGCGCAATTGACCGACGACGCTTACATCGCAAAGCGTGCCTCTGAGGTCAATCCGGAAACCCCGTCCGACACGAAGAGCGTCCAGCCCGGACTCGGCACGTCGATGCCGGAGAAAGCGGAAACCACGCATTTCTCGGTGGTCGACAAGTGGGGTAACGCGGTGTCGAACACCTACACGGTGAACGGGTACTTCGGTTCGGGCGTAGTCGCGGATCGCACGGGCATCGTGCTGAACGACGAGATGGACGACTTCTCCGCGAAGCCGGGCGTGGCCAACATGTTCGGCGTGGTGGGCAGCGACGCGAATTCGATCGAACCCAGGAAGCGCCCGCTGTCGTCCATGAGCCCGACGATTCTCACGAAAGACGGCAAAGTCTCGCTCGTAATCGGTACGCCGGGCGGCTCGCGCATCTTCACGTCGATCTTCCAGGTGATCAACAACATCTACGACTTCAACATGCCGTTGCCGGCAGCGGTCGGCGCGATGCGTTTCCATCACCAGTTGCTGCCGCCGAACACGATTTTCTGGGAGCCGTACCAGCCGATCGACGGCGAACTCGCCAAGCAGGTCGAAGCGAAGGGCTATACGCTAAAGGCCCAGAACTTCAACGGCGATATTCAGGCCATCAAGATCAATGACGACACGCCGGAGCCCGCATCCGATCCTCGCGGCCGTGGTGTCACGCGGATCATTCAATAAGCGTTTTTCGAATGGTGTGGACGGCGTGTCGATCGGGATGCGCCGTTCACGAACACAAGACCTCGCGCTCGAAAGAGCCCGAGGTTTTTTTACGCCATCAGCTTGCCTGTTCCACCGGTGTCAGCGTCAATTCGAGCCGCTGCGCGCCCCGCAGCACCGTCACGTTGACGGGCTTGTCGATCCGCGACGCGTCGAGTGTGCGTTGCAGCGCATCCACGTCCTGCACCGGCAGCGAGTCGATTGCGACGATGGTGTCGTCGGTGCGCAGACCGCCCGCCGCGGCAGGACTGCCTTTGACGATTTCCATCACATGTACGGCGCTTTGCGCGCTCAAACCGAAGTAGCGCTGTACGCGGCGCGACAGCGGCGTCGTCGTGCCCGCCACGCCGATATACGCTCGCCGCACGCGGCCATGCGCGAAAATCTGCATGATGACCCACTTCGCCGTGTCGATCGCGGTCGCGAAGCAGATGGCCTGCGCGCCGGGAATGATCGCGGTATTTACACCGATCACCTGGCCCGCCGAATTGATCAGCGGACCACCGGAATTGCCGGGATTGAGCGCGGCGTCCGTCTGAATCACGTCGTAAATCATGCGGCCGGAATTGGAGCGCAGCGAGCGGCCGAGCGCCGATACGACACCCGTCGTCACCGTTTGCGCGAGGCCGAGCGGATTGCCGACCGCGATGGCGATCTGCCCGACGCGCAGCTTCGACGAGTCGCCCAGCTCCACATGCGGCAGCGGCTCGGCCGAGCCGATTCGCAGCACGGCCAGATCGCTGCCGGGGTCGTCGCCGACCAGATCGGCGTCGAACCTGGAGCCGTCGGCGAGCGTGACCTGGATGTGCGTCGCGCCATGCACGACGTGGCTATTGGTCAGCAGGTAGCCGTCGGGCGTAAAGATGAAGCCTGAGCCCGTGCCGCCGCGAGCGCCGCGTTCGCGCGTGGCGCCGCCCGCCAGCCGGCGTTCGACGGAAATAAAGGCGACGGCCTGCTGCACGCGTTCCAGCGCGCCAATGACGGTGCGCGAATAGGCGTCGAGCAGGGCGTCGTCGGATAGCGAATTGAGATGGTTCGGCCCGGGGGCGTCGGATGCGGCGCGCGACAGGTCATCGATGAAGCGTGGACGGCTTCCCATGGCGATGCTCCGGATAAACGGAATTGCAGATGCGGGGCGCGGCTGGGCTTTTCAAGTGCGTATCCGGCTACGGCCGTCTGGCTCGCCCGGGCAGAGATCCAGCGGAATCTGGCGTGCGCGGCCATCGCCGACGTCGAGCGGGCTTGCGGCGTGTGAGACACTGTGATGCCACCGCGAGCCGTCCGCGACCGCACGCCAAGGAGACCGCCGTCATGAACCTGCCCGCTCATCCATCCGGCGAGACCGATGCTTCGGCTTCGTCAGCTTCATCCTCCGGGGCCGAACCGCGGATCGAGTCGCTCAGCGCTATCACGCTCGCCACCGGCGACATGCGCGAAGCGGTGCGCTTCTACGAAGCCCTCGGTTTCCCACTTAAATTCGGCGGCGGGCAAGCCGCATTTACGTCGTTCGCGTTTGGCGGCACGTATCTGAACCTGATCGCCGATTCGCGTGCGCCGGTCAACTGGTGGGGCCGCGTGATCGTCTATGTGTCGGATGTCGATGCGATTTATCGCAAGGCGCTGGCCGCCGGATTCAAGCCTTCGCTCGAGCCCTCCGATGCGCCGTGGGGCGAGCGCTATTTTCACATCTCCGACCCGGACGGCCACGAACTCAGCTTCGCAAAACCGTTGCGCTAGCGGGCGGCGTCGGCGTGAAACTCGCTATCATTAGCAGGCTGCGGTAACACGGCTGACACCGGACGCACCGATAATCGGGCGCGCCCGCGTCGCTTTTGCCGCCGCGAGCCTGATCATTTTCGTCGCCAGGAGAGCCGCAATGAAAGAGCAGGATCCGAGACCTGAAGCTGAGTTGCTCGTGGAGCGGCAACGCCGTTTCGAGGAAGACCTCATCGACGCGTACGACGAGGAACTCGAGATGGAGGTCGACGACCGCATCCTCGACGGTGCGGAGGGCTTCACGCCTGAGCACCGCGAAGCACGCAAGGTGTATTTTCGCGAGTTGTTCCGCTTGCAGGGCGAGCTCGTCAAATTGCAGGACTGGATCGTGCAGACGGGGCATCGTCTCGTGGTGATTTTCGAAGGGCGCGATGCCGCGGGCAAGGGTGGCGCGATCAAGCGCATCACGCAGCGGCTCAATCCTCGCGTATGCCGCGTTGCGGCATTGCCCGCACCGAACAATCGCGAGCGCACGCAATGGTATTTCCAGCGTTACGTCTCGCAGCTGCCCGCCGGCGGCGAGATGGTGCTGTTCGACCGCAGCTGGTACAACCGCGCGGGCGTCGAGCGCGTAATGAATTTTTGCACCGACGAAGAATACGAAGAGTTCTTTCGCTCGGTGCCCGAGTTTGAGAAGATGCTCGTGCGCAGCGGCGTGCAGATCGTCAAATACTGGTTCTCCATCACCGACGAAGAGCAGGAGATCCGCTTCCAGAACCGCATCCACGATCCGCTGAAGCAGTGGAAGCTCAGCCCAATGGACCTGGAAAGCCGGCGCCGTTGGGAGGCTTATACGCTGGCGAAAGAGGTGATGCTGCAACGCTCGCATATTCCCGAGGCGCCGTGGTGGGTCGTGCAGGCAGTGGACAAGAAACGCGCGCGCCTGAACTGCATTCACCATCTGCTGAGCCAGGTGCCGTATCACGAGATCGAGCATCCGCGTGTCGAATTGCCGGCGCGCGTATATCACGACGAGTACAGCCGTCAACCTGTGCCTGCTTCAATGATCGTGCCCGAGGTCTATTGAGCGGTTAGCCGGCTTGTATCTGAAGTAGAAGAAACGAAAAAGCGCGGCATATGCCGCGCTTTTTCGTTATGCCGGTCCATGCATGCAGATGCATGAACGACCGCGAACGGACTGTTAAAACACGGCGCGGAAAACCCAGTACAAGCCGGCCGCGAGCGCGATAGAGGCGGGCAGCGTCAGCACCCACGCGAGCACAAGGCTGCGCACGGTCGCCCATTGCAAGCCCGAGCCGTTGGCTGCCATCGTACCGGCCACGCCTGAAGACAGAACGTGTGTCGTGGACACGGGCAGGCCGTACATGTCGGCCGCGCCGATCGTCATCATCGCAACGAGTTCGGCCGACGCGCCCTGTCCATACGTCAGGTGTTGCTTGCCGATCTTTTCGCCGACGGTCACCACGATCCGCTTCCAGCCGACCATCGTGCCCAAGCCCAGCGCGATAGCCACCGCGACCTTCACCCACGTCGGGATGAACTTGGTGGCGTGATCCGTTTGGCCCTTGAAGTTGTTGATCGCCTTGGCGTCTTCCGGAGCAAAGGCAGGTTGCTTCGCCTTGTCCATCAGACGAATCGCTTCCGACGCCACGTACATGTTGTTGCGCACGTTGTCGACGATGCCTTGCGGAACCGCCGCCATCGAACCGGATGTGCCGACCTGGTGCGCGATGATATCCGTGAGTTGTTTCAAGGCGGGCACCGTCGCGGGCGTCAGTTGATGCGTGCGGACATACGCTTCGACATCGGCGCGCGGATTGGCGGAAGGAGGCGCGCCATTCGTGTAGCGCGCGAGAGCGCCCGACGTTTGCTCCGCGACCGCGACGAACGTCTGCGTCTGAGCGGGCGTAACGGCCTTGTTCAGCGCATACGCCGTCGGCACCGTGCCGATCAGGATCAGCATGATGAGGCCCATGCCTTTCTGGCCGTCATTCGAACCGTGCGCAAACGAAACGCCGGTGCAGGTGAGGATCAGGAGACTGCGAATCCAGAACGGCGGCGGCTCCTTGCCCTTCGGTTCCGCATACAGCGCGGGAATGCGCACGACGGCTTTCAGAATCATCAGCAGCAGTCCGGCTGCGAGAAAACCTATGAGCGGCGAGAACAGCAACGACTTGCCCACGCCAAGCGCCTGGGTCCAGTCCACGCCACTCGTGCCGTTCACGCCGTGCATCAACTGATTCATCAGGCCGACGCCTATGATCGAGCCGATCAGCGTATGCGAGCTCGACGACGGCAAGCCGAAATACCAGGTCCCGAGATTCCAGATGATTGCCGCGATCAACAGCGCGAACACCATCGCAAAGCCCGCGCTGCTGCCCACTTGCAGGATCAGCTCGACCGGCAGCAGTTGCAGGATGCCGAACGCGACCGCGCCGCTCGAGGTCAGCACGCCCAGGAAATTCCACGCGCCGGACCACACGACCGCGAGATTCGGCGCAAGCGAATGTGTATAGATAACCGTGGCGACGGCGTTCGCGGTATCGTGAAAGCCGTTGACGAATTCGAATCCAAGTGCGATCAGCAGGGCGACGCCGAGCAGCAGATACGGCAGGATGGAACCCTCTCGCACCGGTTGGAGATCGCCCGCGAGCTGCACACCGCAATAGCCCACGCCGACTACGATCACGGCGAGGAAGATCACGAGACCTAGATTGCGCCCCTTGCCACTGGCCGCGCTGGGTTGCGGGTACGAAAGTTCCGGCATGACGTGTGCCCCTGGAGGAATGTCGGTGAATTGCCGATCCTGCGGGGCATATGTGTCTGTACGATGACACGTGCATCGGCGGATGCGTATGAGCGGGCATCCACGGGCATTTGGCGGGCGGCGCCTTGGCTCACGGCCCAAGCCAGCGCTGCATAGCGCGCAGGAATCGTTTTTGCTACGCTGAGGATGCGGGTACACCTTTCGGGGGAAATTCGATGGCGCGCGACAGTCGCAAGGAAAGCCGCAAGGCGGACGAAGGCGCGTCGGTCGCCGATCCGGTTGCGCAAGAGCCCACAGCGCACGCGGCGTTCGCGTCGTATGCGGCCCCGCTCGTGAGCGACGCGATAGCGTTCGCGACTGCAGTACGCGAAGATCCATCGCCGGAAGCGCTGCACAAGCTGAGGGTTTCGCTCCGCCGTTTGCGGTCGTTGTGGTGGGCCTTCGCGCCGCTCCTCGAGAAGGGCGAAAACACGCGGCAACGCGCGCTGTACAAGTATCTGGCCACTGCAGCCGGCAAAACCCGCGACTGGGACATCCTGATCGAACTCCTCGGCCAGGAAGATAGCGGTGCACGCAGCCTCGCGCCGAAGCTGGAGCAGGCGCGCGGCAATGCGCTCGCGACGAGCCGCGAGACGCTGTCGAACGCGGACGTCAAGCATCTGCTGCGCGAGGCGTTGACGAGCGCATCCACGGAGATCAACACGACGCACGAACGCGTACCGCTGAGCAAATTCGCGGGCAAACGGGTGGCAGCGTCGGAGCGTTCGTTGTTCAAGCGCGCGAGGCGCGCGCGCCGCGCGAAACCTTCTAATTACGCCGCTTTTCACGACGTCAGGAAAGCCGGCAAGAAGCTTCGCTATCTGCTCGAATTTTTTCAGCCGGTATTGAGCGGCAGCCACAAGCGCACGCTCAAGCGGCTCAAGCAGGTGCAAAAACGTTTCGGAACGCTAAACGATATTGTCGCGAGCGAAATGTTGCTGCGCGACAATGCGTCCTTGTTTGCCGGATCGGGCAACACCGACGCCGTGCTGCAGTGGTTGCACAAGGAGCGCAAACGCCGCATGCGTTCGGCGGCAGGACTGTTGCGCAAGCTATAGCGCGAACGCGGCCTGACACGCGGCAGGCAATACACCCCCGCATAATTTCGAATGGCGGCCCGCACGCTCATGCGGTCCGCGTGCAATGGAGGCAACGCGCAGGTGGCAAATCGAGCGCATTTGCAGAGGCGTCGCTGGCGCAGGACTTTCCGGCATGGAGCAGGCAGCGTCGCGCGTTACGTAGGCAATCGTCCGGTATTGGCGGGTGTGGCCGGTACGCTGGTCGCGGTGGCGATGGCGGCGCTCACGTTGCTGACGCTCCTCAGCGGCCGCACTGACGCGCTTAACCATGCGCGCGAAACGTCGCAGAACCTGGTGTCGATCATCTCCAGCGATCTGGAGAGGAACGTCGAAATCTATAACCTCTCGTTGCAGGCAATGGCCGATGGCGCGCAGCATCACCTGGGTGCCGGGCTGCCTCCGGACGCGCAGCGAGCGGTGCTGTTCGACCGTGCTACGACGGCCGCGTATCTCGGCGGCGCGTATATCGTGGGCGCGCAGGGCGACGTGATCGCTTCGCAAAGCGGCGACATCAACCGGGACGTTCGCTTTACTGACCGCGACTATTTCATGGTCCATCGGCGCAACGCGACGGCGGGTCTTTATCTGTCGCATCCGTTCCGCTCCCGCTTGCGCGACGGCAAGTTGTCGATAGGGCTCACCCGGCGGATCAACGACGCCAATGGCAACTTTGCCGGCGTTGCGTTGCTTGCGATTCGCATCGAATACTTCCAACGCCTGCTCGAACGGATCAACATTGGCAAGCAGGGCTCGGTATTCATCGCGATGGACGACGGCACGCTCATCGCGCGCAAGCCGTACTTGCCGCAAGATATCGGTGCAAGCATTGCGAGGTCCCCGAGCTTCGTCCGCATGGCCGCGCACAACGCCGGTTCCTATGTGGCGCCTTCCGCGGTCGACGGTGTCGAGCGCATGTTCACCTACGCGCACGTGCCGGGCACCTCGCTGATTGCGGTCGTTTCGCCCGCCGTCGACGACGTGCTGGCGCCGTGGCGTCGACGCGCGACGATTAGCGGCGCATTGACGCTCGCGTTCGGCGCAGTCTTCGTGGCGGTATCCTGGCTACTGGCGTTTGCGCTGCGCGGCAAGTTGCGCGCGCAGGCTGCGTTGACGCGCCTCGCCGCCACCGACCCGCTAACCGGACTTGGCAACCGCCGTGTGCTCGACAATCGGCTCGACGAAGAGTGGCGCCGCGCGCGGCGCACGGGCCAGCCGCTGTCGGCGCTCTTTATCGACATCGATCATTTCAAGCACTTCAACGACACACACGGGCATGCAAGCGGCGACGAGGCACTGAGCGCGGTGGCCGAATGCATATCGACCACGGTGCGCCGTTCAGTCGATGTGGTCGCGCGCTATGGCGGCGAGGAGTTTGCCGTGATACTGCCGGACACGTCGGCCGACGGTGCACTCACGGTCGCCGAAAAGATTCGCCGAAGAGTGCAGGCGCAAGACATTCTGCAGGGCGGCGACGACACAGTGGCGGTCACGGTGAGCGTCGGTTGCGCGACCTGTGTGCCTGCGCAAGGTGCAAACGCATTCGACCTGCTCGCCGCGGCCGACCGGCAGCTTTATGTGGCGAAAGCGGCGGGCCGCAATCGCGTCTCTGCGGCGCAGTCGCCCATGCGTTCGATGACGTAGTACTCGCTGCTATTGATTAGCTTGAAGCACACGAGGCGAGGTTAACCTGGACAGCGCAGCCGGCACTCATGCGCTTGCGCGGCTTCGCGGCGCGAGGCCGCGCAGGGTCACGGCGTTTTGTGCGTCTCGATCCAAGCCGCCACGCAATCCGCCAACTGACTGCGCTGGCCGGCTTGCGCCCGGCTCGTCGGCCAGCAGCGCTCCCACCGGGAAGCCGCGCCGCTGCCATGCATCCAGCCCTCCGCGAAGCGCGCGAATCCGCGTATAGCCGTAGTTGCGCATGCGCATGCTGATCTCGGCAGCCGTCGCGCTGTCCGGGCACACGCAGTAAATCACCATGTCGTAAGCGCGCAGAGCGAAGTCGATCTGTTCGGGCGAATGCGGGTCGAGTGCGAACGCGCCCGGAATCGGCGACGCTGTGTCGAGCGCCGCGCCCGGTGGACGTGCGTCGAGTACCTTGGGCGTCGGCTTGCGGGCCGCCGCGCGGCTCGACGCTTGCGGTTGCGCGCCGCCATCGGCGAGCGCAGATTGCCGGCGTGCCCGCCGCTGCAGAAAAAGGCGATAGGCGAGATACAGCAACGCGGCGCCCAGCAGCAAATCGATCACCGTGCCGCCTCGCGCTCTGACGAACTCGAACAACATATGCAGTTGCCGTTCCGCTGCCGCGCCGCCGAGAAGCCAGAAAGTGGCCCACGCCATTGCGCCAGTCAGGTCCCAGATTGCATAGATGCGCGCGTCGACGGCCGTGGTGCCCATCAGCGGCGGCGTAATCAGCGCGAGGCCAGGGACGAACTTCGAGATCGACACCAGCGGTACGCCGAAGCGCTCGAACATCGAGCGAGCCTGTTCGACCCGGGCATCGAGAGCGGGCACCAGCTGACCGAGCACGCCAATCAGCTTGCTGCCGTAAAGGCGGCCGGCCGTGAACCACAGGCCGTCGCCGATCAATGCGCCGAGCACCGCGGCGCACAGCACCGGCCAGAACGACAGCGTGCCCGCCGCGATCGCGGAGCCGGCAAACAGCAACACGGGGACGGCGGGAATCGGCACTCCGAGTCGCGTCAGCAGCACGTTGCCGAAGACGACCGCGCCGCCCCAAGTGGATACCGCCGACGACGGAAACTCTACCAATTGAGCGGCTCCTGGGTTCTTGTTGGGAAGTTGAAAGCGCGCCTATTGTTGCCCGGCTCGACTGCCGATGCAAAGACCGTTCCCGTCGCGCCCGGGCTTCTTCCTTCAATCAGGATACTCGATCGATCTCCCGCAGGGCCACTGCGCGACGCGCTGCAATTTCGTTCAAGACCGCCTGCCGACGCATGTTTAAGCTGCGTGCTCGTACCTTTGCCTCGGAGATGCCGGATGAACTCACGGTACATCGGTTATATGTGCTGCGCGCTGGCGATGGTCGGCGTCGGCAGCACGGTGGTGGTGAGCAAGTCGATCGCGGCGGGATTGCCGCCGTTCAGCGCGACCGCGCTGCGCTTCGCAATTGCGTTTCCGTTGTTTGTGCTGATCATGCGCTGGCGCGGCGTTCGGTGGCCGCGTCTCGACCGGCGCGACGCCGCGCTCGTGGTCGCGCAGGCCGCGGCGGGCAGCGTCGGCTATACGGTGTTGCTCATCAGCGGGATGAAACTTGCCTCCGCCGGCGATGCAGGCGTGATCGCGGGCACGTTGCCCGCAGTGTCGGCGGTAGTCGCGATGCTGGCGCTGGGCGAGCGGCCGTCGCCTTCGCTGCTCGGTGCGGTCTGTCTTGCCACGGCGGGCGTGCTTGCTTGCACCGTGCATCCCGGCGAAAGCGTTGCGCCGCATGCAGGCGGTTCTTCTATCGTGGGCAACGCGCTGGTGTTCGCGGCGATTGTCTGCGAGGCGCTCTTCATTCTGCTTAATCGCAAGCTGCGCACGCCGGTTGCGCCGCTGCCGTTGTCGGCGTTGATGTGCGGCGTCGGCTTCGCGGTGTCGGTCGTGCCTGCGTGCTTTGAAAGACCCTGGAGCATGCCGCTCGACGCCGGCGCTCTGAGCGGCGTGCTGTATTACGCGCTCGTGCCGACCGTGGCCGGCTTCGTTCTCTGGTATGAAGGCGCCGCGCGCGTGAGCGGCGCGGAGGCCGGCTTGACGACCGCGCTCGTGCCGGTCAGTGCATTGGCTTTGGCCGCGCTGCTATTGCACGAGCCGGTTAGCGCGGCGCAACTCGCGGGCGTTGCCTGTGTGCTCGGCGCCGTGATGCTCGCGACGTTCGGGCAACCGCGCAGCACGCGCAAGGCGGCGTGAGGCACGCGTGGTGCCGCGCGTTCGGCTAGAAACGTGCTCTTACGTGTTGGGCACCGCGACGGCGCCGGGATTGCCGACGATCGACAGAAACTCGCGGCGCGTGGACGGGTCCGTGCGGAACGTGCCGAGCATGCGCGACGTAACCATTGTCACGCCGGCTTTGTGCACGCCGCGTGTCGACATGCACTGATGCGCGGCTTCGAGAATGACGCCCACGCCCGCCGGTTGCAATACGTCGTTCAACGTGTCGGCGATCTGCACGGTCATCTTTTCCTGAATCTGCAGGCGCTTCGCGAATGCGTCGACGAGACGAGCGAGCTTTGAAATGCCGACGACCCGATGCTGCGGCAGATACGCGACATGCGCGCGCCCGATGATCGGCACCATGTGATGTTCGCAATAGCTTTCGAAGCGAATGTCCTTCAGCACGATCATCTCGTCGTAGCCGTCCACCTCGGAAAACGTGCGAGCGAGGATTTCGCGCGGATCGACCTGATAGCCCGCATAGAACTCTTCGTAAGAGCGCACCACGCGCGCCGGTGTGTCGAGCAGGCCCTCGCGCTGCGGATCGTCGCCGGCCCAACGCAGCAGCACGCGCACGGCTGCTTCTGCTTCTTCACGGCTCGGACGGCCGTTCGTGGCCGCCGGTGTGGTTTGTTCTGTCTTGCTGCTGGTCATCCGTCGCTCCTCCGGGATCGCGCGTCGGGCCAGGATGGAGCGCGCGGGTTCATGAGTGGGGTCATTGTTCCATGTTTTACGCCGGATCGTGCCGATGCCCCTTCCGACGTCGCGGGGCTGACGGTTTCATTTCGGCCACTCGTCCATTGCGTCGTTGAAGAGCTGCGCGACCACGCTGCGCAGCCAGCTTCCGCGCGGATCGTTATGAAACTTGCGATGCCAGTGCTGCCGCAAATCGAAACGCGGCAGCGGCAGAGGCGGCTCGACGAGCGTGATCGACGCATGTTCCGACACATACGCGAAGCCGATTGCATGCGGCACGGTCGCGATCAGATCCGTGCGCGCGAGGATGAACGGCAGGCTCATGAAGTGCGGCGTCTCCAGCACCGCCCGCCGCTTGATGCGTTTTTTCACCAGATATTGTTCGAGGACTTCCTGGCTGCGTCCTTCCGCGCGCACCACCGCGTGCCCCGACGCGACGAATTGCGCGAGCGTGAGCGGCGCCTTTGAAAGCGGATGACCGGCGCGCATCAGGCAAATGAAGCGGTGCGTGAAGAGCCGCTGCTGGAAAAAATTATTACCCGACAGGTCCGGAAAGTAGCCGACGGCCAGATCGACGTCGCCCGATTCGAGCCCGCGTTCGACATGCGCCGGCGACAGCGATACGGAGCGCAGGTTCGCATGCGGCGCGCGCTCGGCGAAGAGTTGCAAAAGCCGTGGCAAAAAGACGATCTCACCGACGTCCGAAAGCGCGATCGAGAACGTATGCGTGCTCGTGTCCGGGTCGAACTCCTGCGCGTCGAGCATGCCCTTCTCGATCCGCAAAAGCGCGTCGCGCGCGGCCGGCAGAATGGCGAGCGCGCGAGGCGTGGGCTCCATACCTTTGGAAGTGCGCACGAACAGCGGGTCGTCGAAATATTCGCGCAGCCGCCCAAGCGCAGTGCTTACACGCGGCTGGCTCACGCCGAGTTGCTCGGCCGCGCGGCTGACGTTGCGGGTGTCCTCCATCGCGACGAGGTAGGGAATCAGATTCAGATCGAGGTTGGTGTCCGACATGCTTTTCGGCCGGCGGCCGTGTGTGCTATTCGATATATCGATAAAGGGTAGCCGAA
This sequence comes from Paraburkholderia caledonica NBRC 102488, assembly GCF_000685095.1. GTDB lineage: Bacteria > Pseudomonadota > Gammaproteobacteria > Burkholderiales > Burkholderiaceae > Paraburkholderia > Paraburkholderia caledonica. Next base: position 624,483 of record NZ_BAYE01000002.1, on the reverse strand, counting down.
GAATCACCATGCGGAATAGTGGGGTTTTCTTTGCTCGCCGAGCCGGAAGAGGGCGCGCGAGCCCAACAGGCGCGCACCTCGAACGTCGGCAACCTATGATTAAGGGAAAGTCCGTGCCTTGACAATGCAGTTAAAGCGCAACCATAATCGCTGAATCGTTCGCTAAACGAATCACTGTTCACTCTGCGAACAAAACTAGCGAGCTGGCAGGCGACTCGTCGCAAATAGGATCGCCGCCCGGACTCAATGGAACCAGGCGGCGGAGAGCGGGCGGAAGCAGCCCCCACGGTTTGCCACAGCTCGCATCTGTCTGGAGACCGCCCGCGTAGGCTGCCGTCACGGCGATGCCCGGCGTGCGTAGCGCCTCACAAGGAAATTCGACATGATCAACAAGATTTTCGAGTCACTTCAGTCGGCGGTCGCCGACGTCCACGACGGCGCGACTGTCATGATCGGCGGCTTCGGCACGGCCGGCATGCCGTCGGAGTTGATCGACGCGCTGATCGAGCAAGGCGCGCGCGAACTCACCATCGTCAACAACAACGCCGGTAACGGCGACATTGGCCTTGCAGCGCTGCTCAAGGCGAAGCGCGTGCGCAAGATCATCTGCTCATTCCCGCGCCAGACGGATTCGTATGTGTTCGACGCGCTGTATCGCGCCGGCGAAATCGAACTCGAACTCGTGCCGCAGGGCAATCTGGCCGAGCGCATTCGCGCGGCGGGCGCGGGCATCGGCGGATTTTTCACGCCGACCGGCTACGGCACGAAGCTCGCTGAAGGCAAGGAAACGCGTCTGATCGACGGCAGGCACTATGTGCTCGAGTCGCCGCTGCATGCGGATTTCGCGCTCATCAAGGCGTATAAGGGCGACCGCTGGGGCAACCTCGTTTATCGTAAGACGGCTCGCAACTTCGGGCCGATCATGGCAAGTGCGGCGAAAACCGCGATCGTGCAGGTGTCGGAAGTCGTACCGCTCGGCGCGCTCGATCCGGAAAACATCGTGACGCCGGGCATTTTCGTGCAACGCGTGATCGAAGTGCCGCAAGCGGCACATGCTCCGCTGCCCAATCCCCGCGACGCTGCCGCCTGAACCGGAGACCGACATGAAGAAACTGACCCGCGATGAAATGGCCAAGCGCGTTGCACTGGATATTCCGGAAGGCGCGTATGTGAACCTCGGTATCGGCGTGCCGACGCTGGTGGCGAACCACCTGGCAGCCGACAAGGAAATCTTCCTGCACAGCGAAAACGGCCTGCTCGGCATGGGCCCCGCGCCCGCGAAGGGCGAGGAAGACGACGAACTGATCAACGCCGGCAAGCAGCATGTCACGCTGCTGACGGGCGGCGCGTTTTTCCACCACGCCGATTCGTTTGCGATGATGCGCGGCGGCCACCTCGACTTCTGCGTGCTCGGCGCGTTCCAGGTGTCGGCGAAGGGCGACCTCGCAAACTGGCACACCGGCGCACCGGACGCGATTCCCGCCGTCGGCGGCGCGATGGATCTCGCCATCGGCGCGAAACAGGTCTACGTGATGATGGAGCATCTGACCAAGCAGGGCGAAAGCAAGATCGCCGCTGAATGCACGTACCCGGTGACGGGCGTCGGTTGCGTCGATCGCATTTACACGGACCTGGCCATGATCGACGTTACCGATCAGGGCCTCCTGGTGCGCGAGATTTTTTCGGATATCGACTTCGACGCGCTGCTCAAACTCACGGGTGTGCCGCTTATCGACGGTACGCAGGACGCGCGCGCCGCGTAAGCGTGGCGTGGCGCGGCGCGGGGTGCGTCGATGTGGCTTCGTGCGGCACGCATGCTGCCGCGCGCCCCGCGTTTCGCCGAGCAGTGCTACATTCAATAAAATCATCCGGCCATCCACGTCATCATGCTCGACTCCAGCGGTCGCCTCACCGGCCTTCTTTGCGGCACGCAGCCGATGAACGACATCTGGGCGCCGCGTGCCACGTTGCAACGCATGCTCGACGTGGAAGCGGCGCTTGCACGGGCTTCGGCAGCGCACCATGTGATTCCTGAAACGGCGGTGCCGGCAATCGAAGCAGCCTGCCACGCCGATCAACTCGACGCCGACGCGCTAGCGCGCGACGCGGCGCTCGGCGGCAATCTCGCGATTCCTCTCGTCAAGCAACTCACCGCACGCGTTAAGGCGGCTGACGCCGAAGCGTCGAAATACGTGCATTGGGGCGCGACGAGCCAGGACATCATCGACACCGCAACGGTGCTGCAACTACGCGATACCTTCAACCTGCTGGACAGCGGCTTGCAAGCCACTTGCGACGCAATCGCGAAACTTGCGGCCACGCATCGCGCGACGCCGATGATCGGCCGCACATGGTTGCAGCAGGCGTTGCCGATCACGCTTGGCCTGAAATTCGCGCAATGGCTCGATGCGTTGTTGCGTCACCGCGAGCGGCTCGATGCGCTGCGTGCGCGCGCGCTCGTGCTGCAATTCGGTGGCGCGGCCGGCACGCTGGCGAGCCTTCGCGATGCTGCGCCGCAAGTCACGCAAGCGCTCGCGCAAGAACTCGGCCTCACGGTGCCTACATTGCCGTGGCATACGCAGCGCGACCGGATTGCGGAGAGCGCATCGTTCTTCGGCATGCTGATCGGCACGCTCGGAAAGATCGCGCGCGACATCTCGCTGCAAATGCAAACCGAGATCGACGAACTCGCCGAGCCTGCCGCTGCGGGCAAAGGCGGATCGTCGACGATGCCGCACAAGCGTAATCCGGTTGGCTGCGCGGCGGTTCTCACGGCGGCCACGCGTGCGCCCGGACTCGTCGCCACGGTATTTGCGGGCATGGTGCAGGAACACGAGCGCGCGCTCGGCGGCTGGCAGGCCGAATGGGACGCGCTGCCGGATCTTGCACGGCTTGCTGGCGGCGCGCTCGCCAACATCGAACAGATCGCGGCTGGACTCAACGTGAACGTGCCGCGCCTTGCCGCGAATCTCGACGTCACGCACGGCCTGATTCTCGGCGAAGCGGTCATGCTTGCGCTCGGGGACAGCATCGGCCGGATGGACGCGCATCATCTCGTGGAGCGCGCGTCGAAAGCCGCGATCCGCGACGGCCAGACGCTTTTCGATGTGCTGTCCGCGGACGCGGCCGTGACCCAGCATCTTTCGGTCGAGCGTCTGAAACAACTGCTCGACCCCGCTCAATACGTCGGCCAGGCGCACGCATATGTGGACGCAGCGCTGGCGCTTCATACCGCGCGTTCACAGCGCGCCCCTTCGAAGGAGTAACCGGCATGCCTTACGCCGCAGTCAACGGCACGGAGCTTCACTATCGGATCGACGGCGACCGTCACGGTAATGCACCGTGGATCGTGCTGTCGAATTCGCTAGGCAGTGACCTGTCCATGTGGACGCCGCAAGTCGCGGCGCTGTCGAAGCACTTCCGCGTGTTGCGCTACGACACGCGCGGTCACGGCCATTCCGAAGCGCCGAAAGGTCCGTACACGATCGAGCAACTGAGTAGCGACGTACTGGGCCTGATGGACACGCTGAAGATCGCGCGCGCGAATTTTTGCGGCGTGTCGATGGGCGGGCTGACAGGCGTAGCGCTGGCCGCTCGTCATGCGAATCGTTTTGAGCGCGTCGTGCTCGCGAATACGGCGGCGCGAATCGGCTCGCCTGAAGTGTGGGTGCCGCGCGCCGCGCGGGCTCGCACGGAAGGCATGCTGGCGCTGTCGGATGCGGTGTTGCCGCGCTGGTTCACCGCCGACTACATCGAGCGGGAGCCGGTGGTGCTCGCCATGATTCGCGACGTATTCGTGCACACGGACAAGGAAGGTTATGCATCGAATTGCGATGCGATCGACGCCACCGATCTTCGCCCCGAAACGCACGGCATCAAGCTGCCGGTGCTCGTGATCAGCGGCACGCACGACGTCGCGGCCACGCCTGCGCAAGGACGCGAACTCGCGCAGGCGATTCCAGGCGCGCGTTACGTCGAGCTGGACGCGTCGCATATTTCGAACATCGAGAAGGCCGATGCTTTCACGAAGACAGTCATCGACTTTTTGACGGAGCCCAAATGAACGACGAAGACCGATACGAAGCCGGAATGGGCGTGCGCCGTGCAGTATTGGGCGATGCGCACGTGGACCGCTCGCTTGCGAATCGCACAGAGTTGACTGAAGAGTTCCAGAATTTCATCACTCGTTATGCGTGGGGTGAAATCTGGACACGCGAGGGCTTGCCGCGGCACACACGCAGCCTGCTGACCATTGCAATGATGGTCGCGTTGAATCGCAGCGAAGAACTTGCGCTGCATTTGCGCGCGGCGAAAAACAATGGCGTGACGCGAGAACAGATCAAAGAGGTATTGCTGCAAACCGCGATTTATTGCGGGGTGCCGGCGGCCAACTCCGCGTTTCATCTCGCCGACAAACTGTTCCGCGAGGACGACGCCGCAGCGAAGCAGTGAGTTGGTTCGCGGCAGTCATGCTTCAACCCTACGACGCGCGCCCGATACGGCGCGCGTTTTTACATGGTGGGCCGTGCGGGCTCGGTTTCGCGACGTGAATTAGCATCAACGTCAGTCACGGCATCTGCATTCGGGCGCGCCTGAGCTGGCGAGTCGATCCGGACAGCGCGCAATACGGTGTCCTTGATAACTTCGCGCCAATGCGCGAGCGCCGCCTTGTCCATTAGCGGCTCGCCGAGAAACGCGCCCAACGTGTACTGGTTCGCGTTATAGAAGTAGCCGAGCGATGCGATTAGCAAATACACGTCGCGCGCCTTTACGTCGGCGCGGAAAACGCGCTGCGCCTTGCCTGCATCCAGAAGCTTTTGCACCACGGAGATCGCAAAGCCAGAAATCTCCTTCAGCTTCGAAGACTTCTTCGCGTGCTTGCCTTGATGCAGATTCTCGCTCGACAGCAGCGTAACGAACTCGGGATGGTCGAGGTAGTACTGCCAGACGAACTCGACCATCTGTTCGAGGCCGTGTACCGGATCGTCCAGATCGAGATCGAGCTTGCTCTCCGCTTCGTTGAACTGCGTGTAGATCGTTTCCAGTACTTCGATAAACAACTGTTCCTTGCTGCCGAAGTAGTAGTAGATCATTCGGTCGTGCGAGCGCGCAGCCTTCGAAATGCTTTCCACGCGCCCGCTTGCATAGCCTTGCTTCGCGAAGACCTTGATTGCCGCTTTCAGTATCTTGGCGCGCGTGTCTTGCGCCTGTTTCGCACGGATGCCGGTGGCTCCCGGTTTGCGAGCGGCAGTGGAACTCATGGCGGTCCAGTATCTCTTTTGGCGTCGTTAAACGATTTGCACCTTGCGACTTTGCGTCCGCTGTTCGCCAGGGCAGATGCGCGTCCTCATCATACAGCGGGCCTTGCATAGTGTGAGTGCTGCGGGTGTTATGAGTGCTGCGGGTGCGACAGCTTCCGCGCAAACTGGAAGATCGATCAAACGCGCGCTCTTTGAATGCCGCGTTGCACCATCCGCATACGCACGGGAAACACATTGCGCAGTCTATTTTGATCGAGTAGATTTGCAAGAACTTTGGTGTAGCGGATACTACACGAACGGTAAGTGACCGCAACATGAAATTGGCGAGTCACACGAAACGTCCCTTGAAACAAGGGCTATTCGTCAACCGGGCAGGACCGATTGTAATGTCGTCGTATGGGAACCCCACCATGACAGAACATACGAAGGTCGATTTCGGTGCAGAGCGCGTGGACGGCGAAACCGCCTCGACGCCCGGCCCCACCGTGCTCGAGAAGGCGGCGCCGCGCAGCGAGCGGATGGCGTCGAACAAGATCGAATGCAATGCCTGTCCGGTGCTGTGTCAGATATCGGAAGGCCGCACCGGTGCATGCGATCGCTATGCGAATGCAAGCGGACGGCTCATTCGCGTCGATCCGGTGGTGTTTCTCTCTCGCGCAAACGGAGCGGACTCCACGGTCGAATTCGGTACATCGTCAGATGCTCAAGAGGATTCCACCGAGCAGGCGCTGTTCGTGACCGGTGTCGGCGCATCGTCCACTTACCCCGACTACAAACCCGCGCCTTTTATCGTTGCGTCGAAGCGCGACGACGTCGACATGATCACGGTCGTCACCGAAGGCATTTTCAGCTATTGCAGCTTCAAGGTAAAAATCGACACTGACCGTTTTCTCGGTCCCGAGCAGGCCAACGTGCGCTGTCAGGGTGAGATCGTCGGGCATGTGACGACGGCCGAATACGGCTCGCAAATGTTGAGTCTCGGCGGCGTGCATCATCTGACCGGCGGCAGCAAGAAAGAAGGCCGCGTGACTTGCGACATGATGCTCGCGCTCGGCAATAAACAGGCGGTGGAGTTGAGCATAGACGGCGGCGCGAGCCTCGCGATTCGCGCCGGTGCCGCGCCGGTTGTCGACGGTGTCGAAGAGCAGCGCATGCGCGTGGGTTGCGGGTCGGCGACTATCGGCATCTTCGCTAAGCAATGGTTCGGGCACGCGGACGAAGTCGTCGTAGTGGACGATCACATCACCGGCGTGCTGACCGAACATCAGGCGGGGCGCTGCCTCGGCATGACACGCTCCGGCATCCGGATTCGCGGACGCAAGTCGACGCCCGGCCGCTACTTTCAGGTGGCGAATCCTGGCATTGGCTGGGGCGGCACCGACATTCAGGACCCCCTTGCGATTATCGAAGGCTTCGACCCTGCAGTTGCGAAACCCGGCATGCGCCTGCTGATGGTGTCGACCACCGGCGAGCACGCGCAGTGGTATGAGCTCGATCAGGATCTCGTTCCGCGCGTGGCCGAGATGCCCGATGCGGTGCGCAGAACAGTGGAGCGAATCGGCGAAAACTGCGAGCCGTCGCTTGCCACGGTGCTATTTCTCGGCGGCGCGGGCGGCAGTCTGCGCGCGGGCGCGACCGAGAACCCGGTTCTGCTCACGCGCGCGATCAAGCAGAAGCTCGTCAACGTGACATGCGGCGGCGCGCCGGCTTATGTGTGGCCAGGCGGCGGCATCACCGTGATGGTCGACGTATCGCGCATGCCTGACCGGTCGTTCGGTACTGTACCGACGCCCGCGATTGTTGCGCCGATCGAATTCACCATGACGTACGACGCCTATCGCGATCTCGGCGGCCATCTGGATGCAGTGCGTTCATTGGAAAACGTGTTGATCAACGGTCCCGAACATATCGAAGGCGCGCCGCTTGCGCGCCGCATGGTGGCCGCCAATCCGGTTAATCCGTGGCCACCCGTCATGCCGCCAATGCTCGGCTAACCGGACTGTCACGACAACGCAATGAGGCCAACCCGCATCCGCATCGACGCAACCCGCTGGCATTGGCAGCACGGGCCGATCGATCTGATCCTCGGCGCCGACGGAGAACCCGCCGCGCTGCAAGCTGCTTTTGATGCGTGCTGGACGCGTTTTGTCGACGTATTGCCTGAACTGGTCGATGAATTAAAAAGGCTTCGGCGACCCATTGGCGCCGACGCGTCGCCTGATGACTGCGCGCTTCAAGGCCGTGTTGCGCGTCGCATGTGGTCCGCGTGCCATCCTCACCGCGCCCGCTTTATCACGCCAATGGCGGCCGTTGCAGGCAGCGTCGCCGACGAGTTGATAGATGCATTCGCGCGTGAAGGCATCTCTCGCGCGTTCATCAACAATGGCGGCGACATAGCGTTTTATTTGACGGAAGGCCGGCAATATCGCGTCGGTGTATTTGCGGACGTCTCGCAGTCGCTCGCGAAGGTGCAGCGCCGAGGCGGCGACGCGCTCGACGCCAATCTCACGCTCGATGCGAACACGCCCATTCGCGGCATTGCCACGAGCGGTTGGCGCGGCCGCAGTTTCAGTCTCGGCATCGCGGACAGTGTGACGGTGCTCGCACGCAATGCGGCAAGCGCCGACGCCGCCGCGACGATGATCGCCAACGCTGTGAATCTCAATCATGCAGGCATCGTACGTGTACCGGCTTCGTCGCTGAAGGACGACACCGATCTGGGTGACCGGCTTGTTACCGCCAACGTGCCTTCGCTGCCACAGCCGCTCATCGATTTTGCACTTGCACGCGGCGTTGAAGCCGCGCGGCGTTTGCTCGATAGAGAGATGATTGACGGCGCCGCATTGTTCTTGCAAGGGCGAGTGCGAGTCGCCGGTATGCACGGCACGGGCGCGTTGCTTTCACATCGCGCTCAAACAACAACGGAGGTTCCGTGTTCGAAATACGCCGCGTGCTGACGCACGTCGAAGACATCTTCCACGAGTTCGGCCCAGCGCCCGCGGAGCCGTTGCGGCGCGGTGCCATTGCCGCTGTGATGACGAACCCGTTCGCCGGCCGCTATGAAGCGAACATCGAACACGCGATGGAAGCGCTCAAGCCCATTGGCTTCGACATGGCGCAGCGGCTGCTCGCGGCGATGGCGGTCCCGCACGCGTCGATCGAAAGTTATGGCAAGGGCGCAATTGTCGGCTCGCGTGGCGAACTCGAACACGGCGCGTTGTGGCATGTGCCAGGCGGCTATGCGATGCGCGAGTTGCTGGAGAAAAATGGCGTGCCCACCAACGCTATCGTGCCGTCGACGAAAAAGGTCGGCGCGCCTTCCACCGCGCTCGACGTACCGCTTACGCATGTGAATGCGAGCTACGTGCGCAGTCATTTCGACGCGATCGAAGTACGCGTGCCCGGCGCACCGTCCGCCGACGAGGTGGTGTACATCCTCGCGATGAGCACCGGTCAGCGCGTGCATGCGCGCGTCGGCGGGCTCGCGAAAGAGGCGATTGTGGGCAAGGACGGCCTGCGCTGAACCACGTTTAAGGTTGCAACGGGCGCACGGACAACACAGAGCAACGCAGGCATGGAAACACGGAGAGCGAAATGGCAATCAGGCTTCGCAAGCTAGTCGTGCAAGTGGACGAAACACGCATTGAAATGGGCCAGAACGTCGATCCGCCGGCACGTCGCGCGGTGGCGATCGCGGTGATCGACAACCCGTACGCGGGCCGCTACGAAGCGAAGCTCGACGCGCTAATCGAGGCCGGCGAGGAACTGGGCGCGCTGCTCGGCAAGAGGTGCGTCGAAGCGCTCGGCATCGAACCGGGCGACGCGCAAAGTTACGGCAAGGCCGCGATTGTCGGCGAGGCAGGCGAACTCGAACACGCCGCCGCGATTTTGCACCCGAAGCTCGGCGCGCCGTTGCGCGCGGCGGTCGAAAAGGGCGCGGCGCTCGTGCCGTCGGCGAAAAAAATGGGCACGCTCGGCACCGCGATCGACGTGCCACTCGGCCATAAGGACGCCGCTTTCGTGCGCAGTCATTTCGACGCGATCGAGGCGCGCGTGTCGGATGCGCCGCGTGCCAACGAGATCGTGGTCGCGGTGGCCGTGACCGCGTCGGGCCGGCCGTTGCCGCGTATCGGCGGTTTGCAGGCAAGTGAAATCAAGGGCGAGGATGGTTTGCGCTGACGCTTGCACAGGGATTTGCATGCGATTTTTTCACGGCTTCCCGCAAGGGCTTTCTTTCAGGTAGTGTGCTGCCGTTGATGCGTGCGAGCACGGTGCCGTACGCGCCGCAACGTCTGCTGGTCGAGCCTCTTGCCGTTTGGCGCGTGGATCGTCAGCAAGCTGCCGAGGGTCTCGATGCTTTCGAATTTGCTGGTACAACTGGTCAACGGACTCGCCGATGCGTCGACGCTATTTCTCGTCGCCGCCGGCTTGTCGTTGATCTTTGGCGTAACGCGCATCGTCAACTTTGCGCACGGCTCGTTCTACATGTTCGGCATCTACGTGGCCTACAGCATCGCCAGCCGTTTCGGACACACCGCGGGCGGCTTCTGGCTTTCGGTGCTGGCCGCCGCTCTGATCGTGGCGGTGCTCGGCGCGCTCGTCGAGGTGATCGTGCTCAGGCGCATTTATCAGGCGCCGGAGTTGTTCCATCTTCTTGCCACGTTTGCACTCGTATTGATCTTTCGCGACGCCGCGTTGTGGCTATGGGGACCCGAAGATCTGTTCGGACCGCGCGCGCCGCATCTTGCGGGCGCAGTGGATTTTCTCGGCCATCCGTTGCCGACGTATGACATCGCATTGATCGTAATCGGCCCGGTGGTTTTGCTCCTGCTCTGGTATGCGTTGACGCGCACGCGTTGGGGCACGCTCGTGCGCGCGGCCACTCATGATCGCGAGATGCTTGGCGCGCTCGGCATCAATCAGGCGTGGCTGTTTACAGGCGTGTTTTTCGTCGGCGCATTTCTCGCCGGATTGGGCGGTGCGCTGCAAGGGCCGCGTATGTCGGCGAACCTCTCGCTCGATCTGGAGACGATCGGCAATGCGTTCGTGGTCGTCGTGGTCGGCGGCATGGGTTCGATTCCGGGCGCGTTCGTCGCGGCGCTGATCATCGCCGAGATCAAGGCGCTGTGCATCGGCATCGGACATGTGACGTTATTCGGTGTCGGTCTCTCGTTGAGCCGCTTTACGCTGGTTGCGGAATTCGTCGTGATGGCCGTCGTGCTCGTGGTGCGGCCTTGGGGTTTGCTCGGCCGCGCAAGTGCTGCAGTGCGCGGCATGGCCGCGCCGGAAGCGCCTCTGCGTCCAGCGGGAAAGCGGCTCAAATGGCTTGCCGCGATTGCACTGCTGATCCTGTTGCTCGCGCCGCTCACGGCGAATGCGTTCCCGTATATGCCGGTGCTGCTCGTTGAAATTCTCATCGCAGTGCTGTTCGCGACGAGTCTGCATTTCATCATGGGGCCGGGTGGCATGCATTCGTTCGGTCATGCTGCGTATTTCGGGCTCGGCGCATATGGCGCCGCACTCTTCCTCAAGGTGTTGAATCTGCCGATGGAAGCCGCCTTGCTGCTCGGACCGCTTCTGGCCGTTGCAGGCGCGCTGGTGTTCGGCTGGTTCTGTGTGCGCCTTTCCGGCGTGTACCTCGCAATGCTGACACTCGCGTTCGCACAGATCGTGTGGTCGGTCGTTTTCCAATGGGACGATGTGACGGGCGGCAGCAACGGCATTCTCGGCTTGTGGCCGTCTAACTGGCTGTCGTCGCCGGTGGCGTTTTATTACCTGACGCTTGCGTGTGCGGTGATCGGCGTATGGCTCCTGCGCCGCATGTTGTTCTCGCCGCTCGGATATGCAATGCGCGCGTCGCGAGATTCGGTGCTGCGCGCGGAGGCGATCGGCATCGACGTGAAGCGCGTGCAATGGGCCGCTTTCGTGATCGCGTCGCTGTTCTGCGGTCTCGCGGGTTCGTTGTATGCATTCTCCAAGGGCACGATATCGCCGGAAGTGATCAGCGTGAGCCGTTCCGTCGACGGACTCGTGATGGTGCTGCTCGGCGGCTTGCAGACGCTCACCGGGCCGATAGTCGGTGCGGCTGTTTTCACGTGGCTGCAGGACACCGTCGCGCGGCAGACCGATTACTGGCAGGCGCTGCTGGGCTTCACGATTCTGTTGCTGGTGATCGCGTTTCCGCAGGGCCTCGTCGGCTTTATCCGCGATCGTTTTGGCGATGACACGGCCGCCAACGCTGAGAACAACGGCCCGCAACCGTCGCAACGCACGGCGATCAAGGAGGGGCTATGAGCTTGCTGCACGTATCCGGCCTCTGCAAATCGTTCGGCGGTCTGAAAGCGGTCGACGACGTTTCATTCACGCTCGAAGCCGGCCAGCTTCTCGCATTGCTCGGGCCTAACGGCGCGGGCAAATCCACTTGCTTCAACATGGTCAACGGACAATTACCGCCTTCGTCAGGCTCTATCCGTTTCGACGGACACGAACTCGTCGGCATGCGTCCGCGCGACATCTGGCGGCTCGGCGTGGGCCGGACATTCCAGATCGCGGCAACCTTCAACTCAATGACGGTGCTCGAAAACGTGCAGATGGCCCTTGTCTCACGCGAACGCAAAACCTTCGGCGTGTGGAAGCCCGCGGCCTCGCGCTATGCAGATGAAGCGTTCGCGCTGCTCGAACAGGTCGGCATGGCCGCCGACGCGAACCGCGCATGCGGCGTTCTCGCGTATGGCGACGTGAAGCGTGTCGAGCTTGCCATTGCACTCGCGAACCGGCCGAAGCTTCTGTTGATGGACGAGCCCACTGCGGGCATGGCGCCGAAGGAGCGCAACGATCTGATGGCGCTGACCAGGCGGCTCGTCACGGAGCAGAAAATCGGCGTGCTGTTCACCGAGCACAGCATGGACGTGGTGTTCGCTTACGCCGACCGGATGATCGTGCTCGCGCGCGGCAAGCTGATCGCCGAGGGCGACGGTGACACGATCCGCAACGACCCGCGCGTGCAGGAAGTGTATTTCGGCACCGGCAAGACGTTTCAGCCGCACGCGGCGCTGCACGACATGGCAGGTGACCATGCTGCAAGGGGAGCGCTGCAATGAGCGAGCCGATGCTGAAAGTAACAGGCCTCAACGCGTTTTATGGCCGCGCTCACATTCTGTTCGATGTCGGCCTGGAAGTGGGCCGCGGCGAAGTTGTCGCGTTGATGGGCCGCAACGGCGCGGGCAAATCGACCACCATGAAAGCGGTAATGGGTCTGCTGCCGCGCCGCCAGGGAGAAGTCACCTTTCGCGGCCAGAACATTGCTGCGCTGGCACCCTACAAGATCGCTCGCATGGGCATGGGCTTCGTTCCAGAAGACCGGCGTGTCTTTGCCGATTTGACAGTGATGGAGAACCTCGACACTGGCCGCCAGCCGCCGCGCGAAGGCGCGCCGCAATGGACGCCGGAGAAGCTGTTCCGTCTGTTCCCCAACCTCGGCGAAATGCCGAAACGCCCCGGCGGTCAGATGAGCGGCGGCGAGCAGCAGATGCTCACCGTATCGCGCACGTTGATGGGTAACCCGTATCTCGTGTTGCTCGATGAACCGTCCGAGGGCGTGGCACCCGTGATCGTCGAGCAGATGGCCAATATGATTCTCGAACTCAAGCGCGAAGGGCTATCCATTCTGTTATCCGAACAGAACCTGCACTTCGCGGAGCTGGTCAGCGACCGCGCATATGTGCTCGAAAAAGGGCAGATCCGTTTTAGCGGCACGATCGGCGAACTGGCAAGTAACGAAACAGTGAGGCGCGCTTACCTTAGCGTTTGATTCGCGTGTGATTAGGACAGTCGTTGCGAAAGGAGAGGCAGATGGCAGCAGAGACGTTGACAGGCTTGTCGGGCAAGGTCGCGGTAACGAACATCGGGCTGCTGTTATCCGGCGACATCGATCAGCCGATTCTCGACGCCGACACGCTGGTGATCGACGACGGCGTGATCGTTGCTGTGGGCAAAGAGAAAGACTGCGACCTTGAGGGCGCGCGCACCACGGTGGACTGCAAGGGTACGACCGTCGCGCCCGGCCTGATCGACTCGCACGTGCATCCGGTATTCGGCGACTGGACGCCGCGCCAGAACCAGATGGGCTGGATCGAATCGAATCTGAACGGCGGCGTAACAACAATGATCTCAGCCGGCGAAGTACATTTACCTGGTCGTCCGAAAGATGTGCTCGGCGTGAAGGCACTGGCGATCACCGCGCAGCGTTCGTTCGAAGGCATGCGCGGCGCGGGAGTCGGCGGCGGCGTCAAGGTGATGGCGGGCGCGCCGGTCATCGAGAAGGGCATGGTCGAGGAGGATTTCAAGGAGCTGTCCGAAGCGGGCGTGAAGCTGCTCGGCGAAGTCGGTCTCGGCAGCGTGAAGGCCGGCGAGGAAGCCGCGCAGATGGTTGCGTGGGCGCGTAAGTACGGCATTCAGAGCACGATTCATACGGGCGGCCCCTCCATTCCCGGCTCCGGCCTGATCGACCGCGACGTGGTGCTGGAGGCCGATGCCGACGTAATCGGCCACATCAACGGCGGACATACGTCGCTGTCTTACCGGCATGTTTGCGATTTGTGCGAGCAGTCGAGCCGCGCACTCGAGATAGTTCATAACGGCAACGAACGCATCGCATTGCTGACGGCCCGTCATGCGGTCGAACTGAAATGCCCGCACCGGATCATTCTCGGCACCGACAGTCCCGCCGGCTCCGGCGTCCAACCGTTGGGCATTTTGCGGATGATCGCGCTCATTTCCAGTCTCGCGGATGTGCCCGCTGAAATCGCGTTCTGCTTCGCGACCGGCAATACCGCGCGTCAGCGGAACTTACGCCAGGGCTTGATCGAGGTGGGACGTCCCGCCGACCTCGTCTTCATGGACCGCGCGCAACATACGGCGGCTGACACGCTGCTCGAAAGCGTGCAGCTCGGCGACATTCCGGGCGTTGGCATGGTGATGATCGACGGTTTGATCCGTTGCAGGCGCAGTCGTAATACGCCGCCCGCGACCGAAGTGCCGGTCGTGCTGTGAGCGCGCAACGGTTAGCGCGCGCGGTGTGCTCGTGAACGGGCCCGCGCCGCTCGCGCTGAAAGTCAACGGCGCGACGCATCTTGTCAGCGCCGCCGCCGACACGCCGTTGCTTTATCTGTTGCGCAACGACCTCGCGCTCAACGGTCCGAAGTTCGGCTGCGGACTGGGCGAGTGCGGCGCATGCACGGTGCTGCTCGACGGCGTGCCGACGCGTGCGTGCGTGACGACCGCCAAAGTTGCACTAGGCCGCGAGATCACCACGCTCGAAGGACTGGGTACACGTGCCGCGCTGCATCCAGTGCAACAGGCTTTTATCGAAGAGCAGGCCGCGCAATGCGGCTATTGCCTGAGCGGCATGATCATGACGGCGAAGGCGTTGCTCGATCGCGATCCGCATCCCAGTGTGGAAACGATCCGACGCGAGTTGTCGCGCAACCTGTGCCGCTGCGGCACACATGTGGAGATCGTGCGTGCTGTGCAGCGCGCCGCAGAACTACTCGCGTCGCAAAAGAATGCTTCCGAAGGGGCGCGCGCATGACAGGACCGGATTTCAGCGTCGATCGCCGGGCCACTGTGCCGTCGCGCAAGCAGTTGTATGACGCGCAGAGCGTGCTGATCGTCATGCGCGCGCCGCAAGCGCCGGTCAAGCCGCCTGTCGGTCAACCCGGCTCGCGGTCGTCGTTTGTTCAAGGCGAGCCCGATATGTTTCTCGCCGTGCGCGACGACGGCAGCGCGATCGCGTTCAACGGCCATGTCGATCTCGGCACGGGCATCGGCACCGCGCTTGCGCAGATCGTCGCGGAAGAACTGGATCTGCCTTTGACGCGCGTGTCGATCGTGCTCGGTCACACGAACGAAACGCCGAATCAGGGGCCGACTATCGCAAGCGCCACGATGCAGATAACGGCAGTGCCGTTGCGGCATGCGGCAGCGCAGGCGCGTCAATGGCTCCTCGCGCAGGCGGCGGCGCGCTTCGGCGTGGATGTGGAAAAGCTCGCTGTACGTGACGGCATGGTGTTCGAACACGACGGCGACAACGCGGTAGAGAAAGCAAGGCACATCGGCTACGGCGAGTTGATCGCAGGGCAGCGAGTCGAATTGCAGCTGGTTACCGACGCGCCTTTGAAATCGCCGCATGCCTACAAGATCGTCGGCACGAGCGCGCCGCGCGTCGACATTCCCGCGAAGGCAACGGGCGAATTGAGCTTCGTGCACGACGTGCGTGTGCCCGGCATGCTGCACGGCCGCGTAGTGCGCCCGCCGTATGCGGGGATCGCGCAGGGCGATTTTGTCGGCAACAGCCTGCTGCATGTGGACGAAGAATCGATTCGCGACTTGTCCGGCATCGTCAAAGTAGTGGTCATACGCGACTTTGTAGGCATCGTGGCCGAACGTGAGGAAGTCGCGCAACAAGCGGCGAAGCGGCTCCATGTGCAGTGGAAAGCCGCCCAACCGTTGCCGCCGCTAGAAACCAGTGAAGAAGTAGAAGCCGCATTGCGTGCAAATCCGGCGAAACGGCGCGACCTCGTGATCGACGGCGATGTCGACGCGGCGCTTTCGCACGACCCCAGTCGCACGCTGAATCGCACCTACGTGTGGCCGTTTCAGATGCACGCGTCGATCGGCCCTTCGTGCGCGGTTGCCGATTATCGCCAGGGCGCGCTGAAGGTGTGGTCCGGCACGCAGAATCCGCATTCGCTGCGCGCCGACCTTGCATTGCTGATGTCGATGGACGAGGCGCTCATCGACATCGTGCGGATGGATGCGGCCGGCTGCTACGGTCGCAATTGCGCGGACGATGTCGCCGCCGACGCCGCTCTGCTGTCGCGCGCGACCGGCGCCCCGGTGCGCGTGCAACTGTCACGCGAGGACGAGCACGCGTGGGAGCCGAAGGGCGCGGCGCAATTGATGGACGTGCGCGGCGCGTTGAGCGCCGAAGGCGAACTGGCGGCTTACGACTTCGCGACGCGTTATCCGTCGAACGACGCGCCTACGTTGGCGCTGCTGCTGACCGGCGTGCTGTCCGCGCAGCCGCAAGTCTTCGAAATGGGCGACCGAACGGCGGTGCCGCCATACGATTATCGGTCGATGCGCGTGGTTTGCGACGACACGCCGCCCATCGTGCGTGCGTCGTGGCTGCGCGGCGTGTCCGCGTTGCCGAACACGTTCGCGCACGAGTCGTTCATCGACGAACTCGCGGCCGAAGCGGGCGTCGATCCGGTCGAATTTCGCCTGAAACATTTGAGCGACCCCCGTGCCGTCGAACTGGTGAAGGCGGTCGCCGAGCGTGCGGGTTGGCAACCGCGAGAGCCGCGAACCGACCAGCCTAAAGAAGAAGGCGACATCGCGCGCGGCCGCGGCATTGCTTACGCACGCTATGTGCACAGCAAGTTTCCCGGCTTCGGCGCGGCGTGGTGCGCGTGGGTCGCCGACGTCGAAGTGAACCGCCGAAGCGGCGAACTCGCGGTGACGCGCGTGGTGGTCGGCCAGGATACCGGCACCGTGATCAACCCCGACGGCGTGCGTCATCAGATTCACGGCAACGTGATTCAGGCGACGAGCCGCGCACTGAAAGAGCGCGTGACGTTCGACCGGAACGCGGTGACGAGTCAGGAGTGGGGTGCATACCCGATCCTCACGTTCCGTGAAGTGCCCGTGATCGACGTCGTGATGATGCCGCGCCACGGCGAGCCGCCGATGGGCGCGGGCGAGTCTGCGTCGCTGCCCGGCGCGGCGGCGATTGCGAATGCGCTGTACGACGCGACCGGCGTGCGTTTTCGCAAGCCGCCTTTCACGCCCGAAACGATCCGCGCCGCGCTCGCCGATGCGCAGGCCGCAGACGCCGCGTCGCGCCGCAAGAAGCGCTGGCGCTTGGGTTTTCTCGGTGCATTTGCCGCGAGCGCTGCGGGCTGGCTCGGTGCGTCGGCGTGGGCGCCGCCGCCCATTGCGCCGATTGCGCCGCCGCTTGCCAGTTCGTTCGCGCCGGAACTCGTCGCGCGCGGCAAGCTGCTGGCCTCGCTCGGCAATTGTGCGGTGTGCCATACGGCACGCAACGGTGTGCCGAACGCCGGCGGCAAGCCGCTCGAGACACCGTTCGGCACCGTCTACAGTACGAACATCACGCCCGACGCGCAGACGGGCATCGGCTCATGGTCGCTCGAAGCGTTCGTTCGCGCGATGCGCGAGGGCATTAGCCGCGACGGCCATCGGCTGTATCCGGCGTTTCCGTACACGTCGTTCAGGAACACTTCCGACGACGACCTCAAGGCGCTCTACGCGTACCTGATGTCGCAAACGCCGGTTCGCTTCCGTTCGCCGGAAACGAAGCTGCCGTTTCCGTTCAGCGCGCGTCCGCTGATGTCCGCATGGAACGGCCTCTTCCTCGGACGCAATACGTTCGCTGCGAGCGCGACGCAAAGCGCGCAGTGGAATCGAGGCGCGTATCTCGTCAACGGTCTCGGACATTGCAGCGCGTGCCACACGCCGCGCAACGCTTTCGGCGCCGAGAAGACCGGTGCGGCGTTCATGGGTGGCGGCAGCGCGGAAGGCTGGGAAGCGCCTGCGTTGTCGTCGCTTTCTAACTCTCCTGTGCCGTGGAGCGAAGACGAACTGTTCAGCTATCTGCGCTTCGGGCACGCGCCGCTGCATGGGGTCGCGGCCGGGCCGATGGCGCCGGTCGTCGCGGATCTCGCTGCGTTGCCCGACAGCGATATTCGCGCAATGGCAAACTACCTTGCGTCGCTCAATCCCATTGAAGCGAATGTCGATACCGCCGCGATGGCGCGTCAATACGAACACGCAAGCGCGATCACCGGCACGCCGGCCGGCCTCGGCGCTCGGCTTTTCGACGGTGCATGTGCCGCCTGTCACCACACGGGCAGCGGGCCGCAGCTGTTCGGCGCGCATCCGTCGCTGGCGCTCAATACGAATCTGCACGGCGCGACGCCCGATAATCTGATCCGCGTGATACTCGACGGTATCGGCTCGCCTGCGCGGCCTGAACTCGGTACGATGCCGGCTTACCGCGACAGTTTCAACGACGCCCAGGTCGCCGAACTGGTGTCGTATCTGCGGCAGCAGTTCGCGGGCGGCAAGCCGGCCTGGCAGGACGTTGCCGCAAGCGTCGCGCGGATTCGCGCAACGCCGGTCGCCGAGTGAGCGTGCTACGCAGCGACCGGTCAACCGTTCGCTCGATCGCCGCTGCAATGCCGGACAGAAAACCAAAGCATTCCCGCAATCCCTTTGATACGGAGAAACGCATGACCACGCGCGCAAGATGGATCTCTCGCCTGACGCTATCGACGGTGCTGTCGTTCGCCGCCTTCGCCGCGAATGCACAGCAGACCATCAAGATCGGCGAAATCAACAGCTACAAGGCGCAGCCGGCCTTTCTCGGTCCTTACAAGAACGGCTGGAATCTTGCACTGGAACAGATCAACGCTGGCGGAGGCGTGCTCGGCAAAAAGCTCGAAGTCGTTTCGCGCGACGACAACGGCAACCCCGGCGACACGATCCGCGTCGCGCAGGAACTGACCGCGCGGGAACAGGTGCAACTGCTGTTCGGTGGTTTCCTGTCGAACACAGGGCTCGCGCTCACCGACTTCGCGAAGCAGAAGAAGATCTTTTTCCTTGCCGCCGAGCCGCTGACCGACAAGATCGTTTGGGCGGACGGCAACAAATATACGTATCGTCTGCGTCCTTCCACGTACATGCAGGTTGCGATGCTCGTGCCCGAAGCGGCCAAGCTGAAAAAGAAGCGCTGGGCGCTGGTCTATCCGAACTACGAGTACGGACAATCGGCGGTCGCGACTTTCAAGAAACTGCTGAGCGCCGCGCAGCCTGACGTGCAGTTCGTTGCCGAGCAGGCCACGCCGCTCGGCAACGTGGACGCGGGCGCGGTCACGCAGGCAATCGCCGACGCCAAGCCCGACGCAATTTTCAACGTGCTGTTCGGCGCCGATCTCGGCAAGTTCGTACGTGAGGGCAATACGCGCGGCCTGTTCAAGGACCGCAGCGTCGTGTCGCTGCTGACGGGCGAGCCGGATTATCTCGATCCGCTGGGCGCCGAAGCGCCGGCCGGCTGGATCGTGACGGGCTACCCGTGGTATTCGATCGATACGGCGGCCAACAAGAAATTCGTCGACGCGTATCAGGCGAAGTATCACGACTATCCGCGGCTCGGCTCGGTGGTTGGTTATTCGGCGCTCATGTCGATTGCGGCCGGCATCAAAAAGGCGGGTTCCGTCGATACCGACAAGCTCGCGGCGGCTTTCAAGGGACTTGGCGTGGAAACGCCGTTCGGGCCGATCACCTATCGCGCGCAGGACAATCAGTCGACGATGGGTGCTTACGTCGGCGTGACCGGTCTGAAGGACGGCAAAGGCGTGATGACGTCGTATCGCTATGTCGACGGCGCGAGCGTTCAGCCGTCGGACGCCGAGGTGAAGAAGCTGCGGCCCGCCGAGTAAGCTTACTGTCGCGGCGCGAGCGTGCCGCCACGCCTGCGGCGGCCCATGCCGCAGGCGTCCATCCATGCCGGCGCTGATGAGGCGCCGGGCCGCCGGCGGAACATCCGGCCGGCTCGCTTGAGCCGAAGGCGCTATTCTTCGGCGTCGTGCTCGGCCACGAAACGCCTCAGATACGCCAGCACGGCTGCCTCGACCGCGCGATGATCGGCGGTACTTTTTGAGCCGGCGTTCTCCTCGTCGCCGAACAGCGACGAAGGCGCGTCGTGCACGTCGATTTCCTGCCCCTCGCGGAAGATGCGAATCTCGTGGACGTCTTCCGCGTATTCGGCAATCCAATGCACGCCTTCGATGTGCGCACCCGCGCGCACGGTGGGAATCTTCATGGATGTCTCCCGTTCGAGCCGGTCAAGTGCCAACTCTTGATGACACCATACGCCGTCGACGTGAACGGCGCGAGTCCCGACAGCTTGGATGACAACCCCGGCACACGCATTGCTCAGCGACAAGAGCCACTTTCAACCGGAGAACCGTCATGCCCGAAAAGAAAACCGTGAAGCGTGCCGAAGCCGACAAACGCGCCGGCAAGTCAGCAAGCACGCAAGCTGGAGAGTTCGTCAAGGAGCAGGTGGACAAGGTGCGCGCCGGCAAGCACGGCGTCAGGTCGCCGAAGCAGGCGATCGCCATTGGCCTCTCGGAAGCGCGTCGCGCGGGCGTGGATCTGAAGGCGCCGAAGAAAGGCGCCGCAAGCGAGGCCACGCGCAAGAAAGCCGAGAAGGACAGCGCTGCGGGGCAGAAGAAGAGCACCGCAAAAAAGACGGCCAGCAAGGAGTCGACGGCGAAGCGCTCGCGCGCCTCCACCAATGCGCTCAAGCGCGAGAGCAAGGCAGGCGCATCGCATTCGGCGATGTCGAAGCAGGCAAAGACCGCCGCAGCGAAGCGTCCGGCGGCGAGCCGCTCGGCGGCCGCCAAGAAAGCGGCTGCGACCAAAGGTGCAGCGGGCCGTTCGGCGGCGGCCAGGAAGGCGGCTCAGACGCGCGCGGCTCGCGCGCATCATTGAGCCCCGGGGTGGACCTTACTGCACGGTGGCCAGTACGTCGCCGACAGTCTTGAAGATGTGCGCGATCTGCTCTTCGTTGATGATGAGCGGCGGCGAGAACGCAAGAATGTCGCCGGTGAAGCGCACCAGCACGCCCGCTTCGAAGCATTTGACAAATGCTTCGTAAGCGCGTGCGCCGGGCGCGCCGTCGCGCGGTTCGAGTTCGATGCCCGCGATCATGCCAAGGTTGCGGATGTCCTTCACGTGCTTCGCGCCGCGCAGCGAGTGAGCGGCGGCTTCGAACGTCGGCGCGAGCGACGCGGCGCGCTCGAAGAGTCCTTCGCGGCCATAAAGATCGAGCGTAGCGATAGCCGCGGCGACGGCCGCCGGGTGCGCCGAATACGTGTAGCCGTGGAATAGCTCGATCGCGCCTTGCGCGCCCGCGTTGACGATCGTGTCGTGCACCGTGCGGCTTGCCGCGACCGCGCCCATCGGAATCGACGCGTTGTTGATCGCCTTGGCCATCGTGATGAGGTCCGGCGTCACGCCGAAATATTCACTTGCCGTGGCCTTGCCGACGCGGCCGAAGCCGGTGATCACTTCGTCGAAAATCAGCAGGATGCCGTGCTTCGTGCAGATTTCGCGCAGCTTCTGCAGATAGCCTTGCGGCGGAATCAGCACGCCCGTCGATCCGGCGACCGGTTCCACGATCACCGCGGCAATCGTCGACGCGTCGTGCAGCGTGACGATGCGCTCCAGTTCCTCTGCGAGGTGCGCGCCCCAAGCCGGCTGGCCCTTCGAGAAAGCGTTGTGTTCGAGGTTGTGCGTGTGCGGCAGATGATCGACCGCCGGCAGCAACGCACCGGAGAAAGTCTTGCGATTAGGCGCGATGCCGCCGACCGAAATGCCGCCGAAACCCACGCCGTGATACCCGCGCTCGCGGCCGATCAGGCGCGTGCGCTGCCCTTCGCCGCGCGAGCGGTGGTAGGCGAGCGCGATCTTCAGCGCGGTGTCGACCGATTCGGAGCCCGAGTTCGTAAAGAAGATGCGGTCGAGGCCCTCGGGCATCAGTTCGGCGACTTTTGTGGCCGCTTCGAACGCGAGCGGATGGCCCATCTGGAAAGTCGGCGCGAAGTCGAGCGTGGAGAGCTGCTGTGTAATCGCGGCGACGATCTCGTCGCGGCTGTGTCCCGCGTTGACGCACCAGAGACCCGCGCAGCCGTCGAGCACTTCGCGGCCGTCCGTGCTGCGGTAATACATGCCTTTCGCCGACTCTAGCAGGCGCGGCGCGGCCTTGAACTGGCGGTTGGCGGTGAAGGGCATCCAGAAAGACGACAGATCGTCGATGACGGGGCGCGAAGTCATGGGTTCTCCTCGAAGTGGTTTCCCGATAGGGACTTCCGTTGGGGCGCCCCCTGACGCATTTCCATAGAGGCACCCCGAGGGCACTTCCCGTGGGCATAGCCAAAACTGTAGCGTTCGCGGTTTAATGGCGGCATAAACAGTTGACGCGGTGTCGCGCTAACTGTGTTGGTGGATTCGCGGCAACTGTGTCGACCGCATCGCCTGGATCACGCGTCGAACGGCAGGTTGCGGCGCGCCGTTTCCGCGTCATTCATTTAGGCCGTTCGCCGCGGCCGCCTTTTTCGTCCTGACCATGATCGAATTGAACCTCGAGCGCGACCGGCGCGCCGCTCCGACGCTGGTCGAACAGGTTGTGCAAGGCTTCGCCCTGGCGATCGAGGCTCAATCGCTGCGCGCGGGCGCGTTGCTGCCCTCCGTCCGGCAACTGGCCCAAAGTCATGAACTCAGTACGTTCACGGTGACGGAAGCGTACAACCGTCTCGTGTCGATGGGGCTCGTGGTCGCCCGGCGCGGCTCCGGATATCGCGTGGCGGCGCGCTCGTCGTCCAGGCGGCCTGCGGTGACCGACTGGCAGCCGCCGAGCCTCACCGCGACCTGGCTCCTGTCCGACGTGTTCGCCGATCATTCGGTGCCGATCAAGGCGGGCGGCGGCTGGCTGCCGAACGAGTGGATCAACGAAACGGGTCTGCAGCACGCGCTGCGTGCGATGAGCCGCGTGCCTGCGGCGCGGTTCGGCGATTACGGTCATCCATACGGGTTCGCGTCGTTGCGCGAGCGCATCGCGGAGCAGCTCGACCGGCGCGGCTTGCCGGTCGACGTGTCGAACGTGTTGCTCACGCAAGGCGCGACGCAGGGGCTCGACCTGATCGTGCGTACCTTGCTGCGCGCGGGAGATTCGGTGATCGTCGAAGATCCGGGTTATTGCAACCTGCTGCAGATTCTCAAGCTGGCGGGACTGGTCGTGCATGGCGTGCCGCGCACGCCCGCCGGTGTCGATACCGATGTACTCGAAACGCTCGTCGCGCAGCACAAGCCCAAGGCCATTTTCGTCAACACGACGCTGCAGAATCCGACCGGCGCGACCTTCGGCATGTCGGCCGCGTTTCGCTTGCTGCAGATCGCCGAGCGTCAGCGCATGTGGGTGATCGAGGACGACGTGAGCCGCGAGCTGGCGCCGTCCGGTGCGCCGCTGTTCGCCGCAATGGAAGGCTTGCAGCGCGTGCTCTATGTCAGCGGTTTTTCGAAGACGGTAACGCCGGGGCTGCGCTGCGGCTATGTGGTCGCGGAGCGCGCGGTGCTGCGTGAGCTGGCGCGCACGAAGATGGCGGTGGGGCTGACGTCGTCGGAAGCGATCGAGCGGATTGTGGACAAAGTGCTGCTCGAAGGGCGCTACGCGCGCCACGTGGAAGCCGTGAACGAGCGGCTGAAGCTCGCGCACGCAACCGTCGAGGAGCGGCTGGATTCGCTCGGGCTCGAAGTGTTTCATCGCCCGCGCGCAGGGCTTTTTCTATGGGCGCGTTTGCCGATCGACGCCGCGCGCGCCGGCGACGTGGCGACCGCCGCGCTCACGCACGGCATCTGGCTTGCACCCGGCTCCTACTTCCGTCCCGACGACGCGCCGAGCGCATGGTTCCGCTTCAACGCCCCGTATTCAACCGACGACGCGTTGTGGCGCTTCATCGAGCAGGTTGGGCATGGCGTGATCTAGCCGCACGCAGGTGTCCGGATGACAGGGCGCCCACGCGCTCACGCGCGGATGGTGTCGATCAGCTTCAGTGCGATCGGATAAAGCGAGCAAACCAGCAGCAGCGCCATTGCGATATTGAAGACGCGCAGGCGCTTCGGGTCGGACAGCACACGGCGCATTGCGGTGCCGAAACCGGCCCACAGGCAGATGCACGGAAAGCCGATCACATAGAACAGCGCCGCCATTGCTATCGCGTTCATGCTGTAGCTCTCGCTCAAATGGATCGTCGTGGCGGCGGTCAATACCATCATCCATGCCTTCGGATTGACCCACTGGAAAGCGATGGCTTCATAGAATTTCATTGGCCTGCGCTCGCCCTGCTTCACTTTCAATTCGCCGGACGTGCCGATTTTCCACGCGAGGTAAAGCAGGTACGCGACGCTCGCAACTTCGAGCACCGTGTAGAGCACCGGGAACTGAATGAAGGCTTCGCCGAGACCGATGCCGACCGACAGCATCAACAGCACCACGCCGGCGCTAATGCCCGACAGGTGCGGCAACGTGCGGCGAAAACCGAAGTTGACGCCCGAAGCCAGCAGCATGGTGTTGTTCGGACCTGGCGTGATCGTAGTGACGAGCGCGAACAGGATGCCGGCTGGCAGCGCGCTGAGCGTGAAATAAGACATGGCTGACTCCAAAGACTGGCAGAGGACTTTGGAGCATTCTAGCGAGCGTTGCCGGTACAGTACCTGTACGGATTTGAGGATGGTGTCCGGTACAGACGCCTGTGAGCGGCGTGGGCCGCGCGTGACGACGTCGTGACGTAAGACGACACCAATGTTGAGATTTACGACATCAAAAATGAGATTTTCGGCATATTAAATGGGATTTTTTGGTCCATATTCAAAATTATTAGGGTTGGGGGTGTCATGAAGTATTCAATAAAAACCACGCTAAAAAGTGGCTATCACGCGCAACCCCTAAAAAATATGGCGGAAGATATAAAACTCGGGACGTGGATATATCAACCTGATGCGGCGTTCCGACGCTGGATTGAACAGTTGGATGAGAAGGGCTTTGCGCCCAACTCGACCAAGCTCTACAAGGCGATGTTCGGCTCGTTTCGACGCTATATGAAGGAATGTCGTCCGCCACAAACCGTGCTAACAATCAGCGCGTCCCATATAAAGAGTTTTTTGGACAGCCTTGGCCTACATTTAACACTTGGCGAAATCAACGAGGCTTGTAAGAGAACTTCTGGCCGCCAACGCTTGCCTCGTACATCAGCCCGCCCTTGGCCACGGTAAACACAGCGATGCCTTTTCGATAGGCGCCTGTCGTTTTGGCATCTTTCTTGCCGCCACTTACGTTAGTAGACGTGCCGCCCGCAGTGCCTGCCTGTGCGCCGGCCGCCGCAGTGATCGCGATCGCGTTGGCATCTGCGCCGAATTCAAAGTTACCCTTGGTGAATTCTCTGAGGGCTCGTTCATCCTCGAACAAGATGAGTTCACTGTACACTTGGCCGCCAAGTTGCAAGCCCACAGTGACCTGAGTCATCGACGTATCGCCAATATATTTCCCTTTCTCATAGACTCGACCCTTCCCATGGGCACCGCCTATACCGACCCCTCCCTTGCCAATCTTCGGAAATACAGCGTAACCATAGGCACTATGCAGAAGACTGCCGCTTTCCCCCGCATTCTTGAATAGGTTGAGGGTCGCCGTATATTCGTCGGCCCGAGCAGCGGAAATAGGCAACATCAGCAAGACCGTCAGCGTCAATATCAGACGTTTGAGCATGATATGTTCTCCATGGATTATTCGCGTTCAAGCACTGCCGTGACACACCCCCCCGTCCATTATTGTCGATCACGCCAGCGGCAGCAAAAATACTTTGCAGGATTGCTCCGGCGTATAGCAATTCATCGAGCGCAGGATCGTCGTGTGCCTCGGCGATAGACCGCGCTCCGCCACCGTCAAACGCTAGAATCAGTTCGCATCGCCGGGTTGATGTCGTGGCAACCGGGGTTGCCCATCAGGCTGCCGGATCGGACGGCACGATCTGGCCGGTAAGCGAGCCCGTCGAACCGATGACGGATCGCCAGGAGGCGATCCCGGGCGCGCCGTTTCAAGGCGGAAACGATCCGTGCGCACTTGCCAACGACCGTAGTCCCTCCCGAGCGGTCGTAGAGTTTCATCGCCATCGTATGACTGGGAACGGTCGCTCAGAGCCGGTCGTCGTCGGGCTCAGTTCTGCCATCTACGGCCATTCGCCCGCGCTTTCACACGGACATTCGAACGTCGGTTCCACTACAGACACCGGACGTTCGTGCGCGGATCATATCGGTCGCGTCGTGGCGCTGACGGGCACCGCGGGTCGCGGGCTCGCACAGGCAATGGCGGGCGAGGCCGCCCTTCGATCTGTTCGCGAAGCCAAGGCATGCGCGCTTTCCCGGCGGCCCGTCATTTCGGGTCCCGGCGCTCGATCTCGGCATGCTGGATCAGCAGATCCGGCGAACTGTTCTGAAACGAAGCGCGACGACCAGCACGTTCCGCTTTGCACCAGAAGCGACAACAGACCTCGCTTCCTGACCGTCCGGACCGGCCGTTGGGTCCGCCCGGGCGGGGTGATGCGTCACGCCACTGTCATCGTCTGCGATCCCTGATTTTCCTAAGTATGCCTGTCGACTGGATATGAGTATTCCCGCACGGAGTTTCCCCTTTCGAGCGAACACCATGTGATTTCTGGCGTGGTTTCGGGCGGGTGCGCCGCTGGACGCCTGCCCCCCGCACGACTGTTTCAGAGGGAAGCAGTTGCAAATGAGAAATGGATAGCCGTGTTGCGATTGGCGAAATGTGAAAGTTAGCGCCGCGGCCCTATTAAGCGCCATTTACGGACGGCTTGCGACCGCTAATCCATTAGTTAGCCAGACTGCGCCGTTCTGAAAGAGGCCGGGAAATGCTCAAAAGTCAGGACTACGAGCTAGCGCTGCGCAGGCACGAGGAAGTCGCCTTCTGGTGCTCCGCACGACATTGCGTATCGGCACGAGGCCCACCGGGAGGTGACTGGAGCGCTTCCATTTCTCTCTAGCTGCGAGGTGAAACCATGAGAATTAAATCGTTGTTAGGCATTGCAGTTGCTTCGGTGGCTTTTGCGCCATCGCTGCAATCCATTCCAGCATGGGCCGATGGTCCGAAGTCCGCTTATGACAACGGCGGGACGGATGCGTCGCTCGACCCCGGTGACGAACGTATGACCGCCGATGAGGAAAACCAGGCACGTCAGAAAGACCTGAGCAATGCCTACCATAGTGGATACGTTGCTCGGGCGAAGGAGGACGCCGAGACGTACGCTTCTTTGCGGGATCAGTTGAAGAGTCCGGCTAAGCAGGTCCAGTCGCACGATGTGCCGCCGCTCCCGTCCGCCATGCCAGACGACGAGGCCTTGCAGGCGCCCGTCCCCGTCCCCCCACCGCACGTCGCCCAGCGCGCATTGCCGGCCCAGCCCGGGTACCAGATGGGTACGCAGCAGCTGCAGTACGCGCCACCGCCGACGCGTTACCAGCAGGCGCCCGTCTATGCGCAAGCGCCGGTTTTTGAAAGCGGTCCGTCGAACTATTCGCAGCCGGTGTACGTGCAACAGGCCTATGCAGCGGCCCCTCCACCGGCTGTCCAGTACGTTCCGGTCTATTCCCAGGAGGAGGTGCAGGAATACCCGGTTCAGGCCGTGGTGCAGCCGGTCGTCGCCGTTGCCAGTCCCATTGCCTATCCGGTCTACCGGGCGGGATACTGGGCCGGTTCATTTCCCCGTCCGTACCGCCAAGGGCCCATGATCTATCAGGTCTCGCAATAGCGAAGGGCGCGGGCCAGGATCGGTTCCACGCCCGCCCCCGCCAGGCAGAGGATCTTCGGGTCGACCCGTAAACCCTGACTACTGCACGAGCCGGGCTCGCAGGCGCGGGAATATTCCGCTTCCGAAATGGTCCCTGCCGATTTCAGACGGTCAAGCTTTTCCATCTCGTCGGTTACGCCGAAACCAACGGCTGGTGCAGATCATCGCGAGTCTGCTTCTCCCGCTCCTGATTGCGCTCGGCTATGCCACGGCCCTGCGTAGGTTTATGCTGAATATATAAAAGACAGGAGTCGGCCGATGCTGTTTGCAAGGATATGGATCGCAACAGTGAGAGGCCACCGTGCCGGGAAGGGCGGTAAGGATTGCGGCCGACAAAGACGGGCAGATCCAGGTCGCCGTCAGCGTTGCTCGCCGGCGGCGCGCTGCGTGCAACCAACGCGATTGGACGTTTGCATCATCGCAGCACTATTGGCACGTCACAGTCACATTGGAGATGTCGCCATCGGGCACAGTGCCGGTGCCATTCGTCACTAGCAGGTCCGCGTTGGTGGGATCGGCTGCGCCGGGACCGTAACCGAATAACATCACCGTATCGCACCTTCGTGGGAAGGTTGAAACTGCCGTTAGCTGCGAGAGCGAGGGAATTCGTGTCGTTGTTTTGCAGCGTGATGGTCGTACCCGGTGCGAGGCCATTCAGTGTGCCACCCAACGTATGACTGTTTGGTGTACAGACGACGTTAACATTTGCGTCGGCCGGGCCGTAGCCGCTGCCATCCTGGTGGTGGATGGTGCATGACTGCCCGACTGGCTGGGTTAGAACCGTAACACTAATGTTGCGAAAACTGTCCACCGAAGCGAGAGCGAAGGAACACGCCGTGTGACAGGGCGATGAAGAGCGAACTCGCGTGCGTTTTTCAGCGTTGCCGTCGTGAACCGGCGTTCGCTCCGACGATCCAATTCGTTTGCGCAAGCTGCTCGCACCGTGCACGAAGCAGGATTCCGCGTGCCGATCCGATCTCCGACAGACCAACCCGCTTGCACCAGCCTGGTCCATACTTTCGATCGAGGCGGCGACGATGTTCCATCTTTCTCGCAGTGCAAGGTACTGGCGCAATGCTGTCGGCGTCGCGCTTCTGTCCAATGCGGCGCTCTTCGCGTCGGTCTTCGGCGCACAAGCGCTTGACGCAAAATTCGACTGCGCACAGCCGCCGCACGAGTTCATCACGGAGCTAGTCAATGCGCACGCGATCGCTCCCACTCCAATGCATGTAGAAGCAAATTCCGTGAACGCATTTCGCTCCATTTGCGGAAGCGATCTGAGTGCCTTCGGTTTTCCGGTCTACGCGGTGCTCGGCTATGAGCTCCACGATCAGATGTTCAGGAAAGGCGGTCGACAGGCAATTTCCGGTCCTGTATACGGCGCCGTACTATCGGGCCCGCGAGAGACGATCGAAACCCGCGTGCGCGAAGCAGGTAGCAAAGCGACCGTACGTACGGTGGTGCCATTCTTGTTGACCGCCGTGGTGTGCAGACCACCGTAATACCATCGGCCGGCGCGCGCGATCGCAACCGAACGCAACCAGTTCAGGACAACCGGGGCGCGCGAGTGCCGCCAGCCGGCCGGCTTGCTGTGACGCTGCCGGTTCGCCGTGCGTGCACTCGCGCGTGGCGCGCGTTCTGCTCCCTGACCCGTTTTCGCTGCAGACGGGATCGATGCTTCCGCTCAGAAACGGTGGCGCAGGCCGACGGTCGCTTGTACCTGGTTAGTCGTGGAAGATGGAGCACTCACACCGTTGATCCACGCCACGCCGAGTGGCGAGTTCGTGCTGGCGCTCACACTTTGCCAAGCTCCTTGAAGATAGATATCCGTGCGTCGTGACAGGCTGTAGTCCGCCAGCGCGCTCACCTGATTCCAGTGCGGGGCGCCGCTACCGCCGTTGCCGCCCGCGCGCGAGTACGTGTAAGCGGCCGCGAGTTCTATCGCGGGCGTCAACGCATAGCGGAAGTTCCCTTCATAGTTCTGGAAGTGGGTACTGAAGCCGGTCAGGAACAGTTGGGTCAAATTCGTCTGGGTGTACACGAAGCCGGCTACCGCCGGACCGAACGAGTAGTTGATGCCCGCTCCCCATGTTTGCTGGCGGCTAGCCAGTGCACCCAACGGAACAGGTGTCGGCGTCAACAGTCCGGACAGCGTGGAGCCGGTCGTATCGGTGACCGCACCACCGGTGTTGATCTGCGCCGGCGTTGCGGCGGAATTGTTCAGGTGCAGATATCCAGCGCCGAAGTTCAGTGGCCCCCAGATATACGAAAGACCGACACTGTACGCCCGATTATTTGCGAAGCCGTTAGCCTGATTCGAAAAACCGTACAAAGCGCCCAGTTTGAATCCGGCATATTCGGGACTCACATACTTGACCGAGTTGTTGATCTGGAACGAATCGTTGAGGTTGTCGACATCGAACGGATGGGCAAAGTGAATCCCGCCGTACTCGGTGCCGGTCAATGCGAGCGGCGCCACGAAGTCGACCATGCCATCGGTTTGACGTCCCAGCGTCAGTGTGCCGAAGTCGTGACTCGACAGTCCCACGTAAGCGAGACGATTAAAGATCCGATTGCTGGACGCCATCTGTCCGTTGTTCAAATTGAAGCCGCTTTCCAGATTGAAGATCGCCTTCAATCCTCCGCCGAGATCTTCCGCACCACGCAGCCCCCAGCGGCTGTACTGGATCCCGCCGCTGGTCATCTGCCAGTTGCTGTGGCCGCCCGATCCTGTCCCGCTGATCTGGCTATTCGTGTAGGTCAGGCCTGCGTCGATCAGACCATACAGTGTGACACTGCTCTGCGCGTGCGCGACGCCTGCCAAGGCGGTTAGCGCAGCGCCGGCTATCAGGGACTTTTTCATCAGAGACTCCGGATTGAACTGCTCACAGGGTTCATTGGAACACTTCACGCCTCGTATTAGCGACATGCTTACTGTGAATACTTCTACCGTCGCTTTTAGACGTTAATCCATTCGAGTACCGGCAGCTATGGCGTGAGGGGAGGTGTCGCTCGATGGCAACAACGCGATCGGCAATATGAGTCACGTTGCGCCAACTTCGCGGTAGTACACGCCATTGGCGCCGTATGAAGGCCTGAACCGGGAACCACCGCACGTGTAGTACATACTGCCCTGCACAGGGGCCTGCGCACAGCCCGGGGGCAGCGTTGCGTAGATCGCGCCTATCGGCAAGTTAGCACTGTGTGCCGATCGCACGGCGCCGGAAGTCGCGCTCGTCCACTTCGGCGCTCATGTGGACGTCATGGGGCTCAGGATGGACGAGATTTCTCCCCAACTGATCGACGATACGCTCGCGCTCTATTCGCGACTCGGCTTCAAGAAAGCGTTCACGGAGGCACTAGCCGAGGTCGCCAGGCAGAAGCCGCACAGCGCCAGCGGAACCGGTCTGGCCGACATTGGGCGCCGTCCGGTGCCGGGTCTGGAGATCCCGAACGTGTGCGACCTCCTCCTTGGGGCAAGCTTCGAAAGTTGAGCGTTTCGCGTGATGCACAACTCCACCATGGCTGCAGAAGCGGACGCGTTCTTCACCGACATGCATGCAATTCAACTCGGGCAACATCGATGCCTCGCAGGCAGGAACCGCGCCAAAATGAGCGGTCTCGGTTCCCATAGTGGATCAAGACCGTCCGTGTGATAGCGACGCCCGTATTTTTGGCCACCAATGGAAAGTGAGCTGTTGACCGCCTTGAACTTGCTACCGTCGATGGCTACGACCGCTTGTGTGAACAGCTTCAGGTCACGGCATATCATCACGAAGCGACGGCACACGTTGCGAATGCCTTCGCCATTGCTCCGCCTGTACTCGGCAATCGTCTTGAAGTCCGGCGCAAGCCGGCCGGTCAGCCACATCAATTCGACATTGCGCAGGCACTCCCACTCCAGGCGTCGGCTAGACTGCACGCGATTGAGATAGCCGTAGATATAGATCTTTGTTCTTCGACGAATGCGTCGACAATCCGCACAGGATTGTCTTCAGCGATAGAGTCATCGAGACATTCCGGCAGGAGTGTCGTCTGACTGCGTTCCGCACCTCCGACAAATCACCCCATCTGCGCCTCTCGGTCCAGCAGGTTGATTCAGTCTAGATGATCATCTGAGTTTTTACACAACCTCGGCCACCAACGGCCATTCGACCGCGCTCTCGGGCGGACATTCGAACATCGGCTCGGCCCCAGGTAACGAACGTTCCCCGACGAAGGTGTTACTCGCGTCATCAGCCTCAGCCGACATTTCGTCTGTCGAGTCTGATATGTCCGCACTCCGAAAGGGGCCAGTCGGTTCGCCAATTGGGGGGCGCCCTAAGGCCCAGTTGCAGAAAGATGTAAGCGCGTACGCGTACGCGTACGCGGGGGCAAGGCGCGCGACAAGCTTCCACCAAACGCTAAGACTGTGGCGTTGAGGCGACAGTGAACTCGGCTCACACGCCGCCTGTTCAACGATGCCCATGCTGTTTGATGAACATCATTAGCGCCGAAAACGCTGGTGGAACGGCAGCATCAGCGCACCGTAGTTCGAAGTTTCCGTCTCCCGATGCGATGGTGATGCGATACGTTCGCCCGTCCGGCACGGCTCTCACAGCCGCTCCGGGCGCGGTGCCCGGCAGAGCGCGTGCTGCGGAAACCAGTCGCGTAAACTCCTCGCGCTCGTCGGGCAACAGATCGCTTTCGTCGAGCGCGATAGGGCGGGCAAGTCCGGGAAAAAAACCGACACCCCCATCAATCGTCAGTTCAGCGCGCATTGGCAGCTCCTCCTGCTGGGGATCGGAAGCACAAGGAGACGTCAGAAGACACGTGCAGATGAGCCCGGCAAGCAGACGGACCATACGCCAGTCACTCAACTTACAATACACCAACCGTTTCCCAGGCATTGTCAACCGCGTTCGCTTCGGCGCTGCTCGAACCGTACAGGCGATTGGCGTTGGAGACGGCGAGTTTCGCAAACGTCTTGAAGTTGCTATTTGGCTTGATGTGCGAGTCGTTCAGGGTTTCGTACCAGATGCGCCCCGCCTTTTGCCACGCGTAGCCGCCAATGTTGAGCGCTGCCAGACAGAACGCCCGATTTGGTATGCCAGAATTGATGTGAACTCCCTGATTGTCTTGCATCGTGTGGACATAGTGAGTCATGTCTGCCGGCTGAGGGTCCTTGCCGAGCACGTGATCATCGTAGGCGGTTCCGGGCTCTTTCATGGAGCGCAGAGCGACGCCCTTAACGCCGCTAGCAAGCAGTCCTGCCCCGATGAGCCAATCCGCCTTATCCGCCGTCTGCTTCAGGGCGTATTGCTTGATGAGCGAACCGAATACGTCTGACACGGATTCATTGAGCGCACCCGGTTGCCCTGAGTAGGCGAGACCTGCTGTGTGCTCTGTGACACCGTGCGTGAGCTCGTGTCCGATCACGTCGATCGCGATGGTGAAGCGGTTGAACAACATGCCGTCGCCATCGCCGAACACCATCTGTTGCGAGTTCCAAAAGGCGTTGTCATACTCCTTGTCAAAATGCACCGTGCCGATCAGGGGCATGCCGGCATCGTCGATTGAATTGCGGTGGAAGATTTCCAGGTAAAACTCGAACGTCGCGCCAAGCCCCTCGTAGGCCTCGTCCACGCTCTCATCGTTAGACTTCGGACCGCCCTCTGATCGTACTAAATTGCCGGGCAGCGTCTGTGTATTGTTGGCCGTGTAAATGCTTCGCTGTGCGGAAGGGATAGGCGTCACAGCCGGCACTGAAGCACGGCGGCTCGGCCCGAGCATCGCCGCCTGGACGGACCGTATCTGCCGGAAGGTGTGGTCGGTCGCCAACGTGTCAATGGCGAGCGCGCGCTGCTGAGGCGTGCCATTTTTGGCGATTTCTTTCAGCATATGCGGAGGCAGAATGCAGTAGATCGAACGAACCCGGTCGTGCCGGTCGCGATTGCACATGATGTTCTTCCTTGTGAGAGTGAGCGTAGCAGCGGGATTGACGCGCGAGGAAGGGGCGGCAGCGTCGTGCGAGCAATAGAGGTGGTGTTCGAATTTGCGTTCTGCTAACGAACGGTCCAGCGTGACCGGTTGTTATCGTTCGGTTCTTGAAAAGAAGAATATGCACTCCTGATAGTAAT
Source organism: Paraburkholderia caledonica NBRC 102488 (assembly GCF_000685095.1). Classification (GTDB taxonomy): domain Bacteria; phylum Pseudomonadota; class Gammaproteobacteria; order Burkholderiales; family Burkholderiaceae; genus Paraburkholderia; species Paraburkholderia caledonica. The sequence continues at coordinate 590,604 of NZ_BAYE01000002.1, read as the reverse complement.
CATACGTCATTCGTGCGGAATAATCGGCTAGGAATAGGTCTTATCGTGGCGCAGGACATGGAAAATGGCGCCCACGCTGTGGAACGATTCCTGGATGCCGAATTGGCGCGGCATCGGTGCTGCGCGCGATGCCGCGCTGCTAGCTAACATCCTGATTGGCGTCCAGACTTGATGCGTGTCTGGGCTGGGTCATCCGATCGACATGGAGCGGGCCGTGATTTGCCGCAAGCTGAGGGTTCATGTACTCGTATTCTGCGTCACGGGCGCATTGTTGGGCAGCGTCGCGGCCTCGGCAGATGAAGTTAAGGTGATGATTTCGGGCGCGTTTGCGTCAGCCTATCGCGCACTGGGCCCACAATTCGAGCAGGCGGCCGGCGAGACGCTGGTCACTGTCTGGGGGCCTGCGGTGGGCACGGCCGCGAATGCCATCCCTGTGCGACTCGCGCGCGGCGAATGGGCTGACGTGCTGATCGTGGTCGGCTATGCACTCGACGATCAGGTCAACGCTGGCAAGGTCGTCTCTGGCAGCAAGGTGGACTTCGCACGCTCGGCAATTGGCATCGCGGCTCGCGAGGGGGCGCCGAAGCCGGATATCAGCTCGGTTGACGCACTGCGGCGCACGCTGCTCGCCGCGAAGTCGATCGTCTATCCGGACGACGCGAATGGCGTCTATATCGGCAGCGAACTATTCCGGCGTCTCGGTATCGAGAAGCAGGTGGCGAACAAGAGCCGCATGATCCCATCCGAGCGGGTCGCCAATGTCGTCGCGAACGGCGAGGCGGAGATCGGATTTCAGCAGATCGTCGAACTGTTGCCGGTGGACGGGGTGACGGTGGTCGGCAATTTGCCCGCGGAGGTCCAAAGGTACACGGTGTTTTCCGGGGGCATCGCCACCAATGCCAAAAATCCAGCGGGCGCAGCGGCCCTGATCCGTTTTCTGTCAACGCCGGACGCGGCTCCCGCGATTGAGGGGACCGGGCTCGAACCGCTAACGTCGAAGACGTCGAACTGAGCGAAGCTGTGAGCCCAGCGCGCCGCTGGGCTAGTTGACGGCCGGATCTTCAGGGAACGGCCAGGGGCGGCCGTTCGACATGGGTGCGTGAATCGTCGACAATCCTACCAATCAGCCCAGTTCCTAATGCGACGTGGGTTTGAACGTTCCTGGACGATGATGGCTTACGCTGCTGAGTATGGCGAGAGCCTTGCGATTGCCCGCCCGATTGAGATGGCTCCCTACGAAGCGGGACTCGACACCCTTGTTATAACTAGCGGGGATTTCGGTCTTGCCTATCTTAACGGGCGACGGGCCGCTCGGTCTGTAAGCGAACTCTTTCGAAATTACGTCGTCTTGTTGACTATAGTCGGCTCGCGCTCGTTCTCAAAGACGAGCGGCGGGAAAGGTTTTCACAATCAGGGCAATCACTGGTGTGATTTAAATTTTAATAAAGCGTCAAGCTGAGTTTGAACAGTAAGCGAGCGTTCCAGCGGATAGGCCACTGGTGCGCCAGTCTCAACGGACTTTTCAAAATCAAGCAACATCCGCTCATACTGTTCTTGCGTTCTACCGTAGTGTTCAACGTGTAGCTGATCGTGTCCATCGATATGCTTTATCACGTTCGCGTCGTGGTAGTTATTTGTGGTGAATGGTGCTGTCATTTCGATCCAGCCTTTCTCTCCATGAAAGAGCATTGACTGCCTCCGGCCCATCAGCGTGCTACAGAACGACCGAAGCCTGAAGTCGCCGAAATCAATAACACAGTCGGAGGCGATATCGGTTCCTGACGTCGCACTGAAGCTCAGATCTCCTTGTGCTCCAACTGGATCCCGCCCGGTTGCGAATGCTGTCCCCACGATTGGGTACATGCCGACATCCCGGAGGCTTCCACCGCCAAGAGACAGGTTATTGCGAATCGATGCAGGGTCCGCACGAAAGTATGTGAAGGCGCCTCCAACTTGCCGAATATCACCGATCTCACCAGAGCAGATCGCCTGACGAACGCTCTCCCACTGCGGGTGATGGACGATCATGATTGCCTCCGCGCAGATCAAGCCGCTGCGATCACGTTCTTCTGTTAGCTGTCGTACCTCCGAGGCATGCATGCAGATCGGTTTTTCGCAAAGAACATGTTTTCCAGCCTGGAGCGCTGCAATGGTCCACGGGAAATGCAACGCGTTCGGAACCGGAATGTACACTGCGTCGACCTCAGGATTCGAAAGGACGTCTTCATACTTCGCAGTCACGTGATTCACCGCATGCTTACGAGCAAGAAGCGTGGCTTTTTCAATGTCTCTGCTAGCGACAATGGTGATGCGACTGCCAATCCGCCGAATCGAGGGCATGATCACTGAGTCCGCAATCGTGGCTGCGCCGAGTATGCCCCACCGAAGACCAACTCTTTGATTGCGTTGTCCAGCATGGTCGATTGTTTGCATCATCATTCAATGGAGATAGACATTCTGGAATCAATGTACGACAGCAACTCAGGAGCACCCTGAAGTCGCTGCGCCGCTGCATCGTTTGCTCTGATGTGAGCCGAATCATCGTCGCGGTTTTCCGAGGCGGTGGCTAGCGACGGCGCGACGGTGTACGCATCCGACGATGATCAGAATCGATGCCGCATCGCAAGCCTGACCACGACCTGGCGCGGCGTCGATGAGTCGCCCAGGTTGCCGATGTCCGCGACCGCAGCGCCCCCGGTCGACGATACGCCGGACGCCTTCTGAACAGACGCTTCCGCGTAGAAGTCGGTCCGTCTGGACACGAAATAATCCGTAAGCGCCGCCAACTGATTGAAGTGCTGGTTGCCGACGGTGCCGCCCGTATCGTTGTCGACCGCGTTGCCCTTTGTGTACGTGTAGCCAAGCCCAGCGGAGAAAGCTGGAGTGAACTGATATTTGATGCCCGCTTCAGCAGTGTTGAACTTCGCGCTGTTGCCCCGGAGTGCCGTAATGTTCCCGTACTCGACATTCGAGTAGCCGATATTCATGATCGCGTTGCCGATCCTGTATGTCGCGCCTGCGGCGATGACCTGATACGACGTCGCGCTCACATAGCCGCTGTTCAACACACCGCTCAACTGAGTCGCGCCATTCGGATTTCCGGTGAAGAAGCCGGTACTGCCTGTCGCGCCGGTCGGATTCTTGAAGTACTCGTAGGCTGCGCCGAGCGCGAGCGGGCCGTTCGTGTACGCGACACCCGCGTTGTATCCGCTGCCGGCAGTGATGTTGCCCGCCTGTCCCCCAAGGCTCAATTCTCCACCGAAGGTCAGGCCGCGATAGTTGGCGCTGGCATACCGGATCGTATTGTTCAAACGCAGGGAGTTGTTCGTGTTGTCGAGGTCGCCCGGGTGAGCGAAGGCGGCGCTGCCGAGGTAGCCAAGCGTCGTCACGGGCTGCACGTACCAGAAGATTGAGTCGTATTGACGGCCGAGCGTTATCGCGCCGAGCGTCGCACTAGAAATTCCAACGAAGGCTTGCCGGCCGAACTCCGCACCGCCTTGTCCGAGCGCGCCATTGTTCAGGTTCACACCCGACTCCAGCGCGAAGATAGCGGCCAGTCCCGCACCCAGGTCTTCCGATCCTCTCAGGCCCCAGCGGCTGCCGTTGATGCCATTCGTCGAGTCGAGCGTCCATTGCCGCCCACCGACGTTGTGGCCATTCACCACGTTCTTGTTGTTGTTGACGAACTGCAGTCCTTCGTCGATCACCCCATACAGCGTCACCGAGCTTTGCGCATGTGCGTAAGAGGCGCACAGCAACGTCAACGCAGCGGTCATCGCGTGCTTTTTCATGTCTCTCCAACTCCTGATTGTGGTTGTCGCGAGGTGAGGTGTCCGGCTGGAAACGCAGGTGTGGTTCAGCGTCGTCCAAAAACTGGAAAACTATTCCAGAAAAAATTTCCAAGAATTATAGGGTGGTCTACGGACCGGAAGGCAAGCGGATTTTTGCCAGGGTTTGTCCGGACAACGTTGCGCCGGTCTAAACGCGCCGAAACGTTGACGAATCCCATTCCCTGTCGTAACCTGAAAACATTTTCTGGAAAACATTTCCAACATTAGAGCGGAGACGAGCATGCAGCTGGGTACGGCGGATCAGGCCGCACGATTGATTGGCGATGGCGACACGGTATTGATCACGGGCTCCGGCTCCGGCATGGCGGTGCCCGAGGCACTGCTCGCAGCAATCGAGCGACGCTTCAAGGAAGAGGGGGGACCGCGCAAGATCACGGCGATTCACCCGGTGGGTCTCGGTAATCGCGGCGATGAGCTGGGTGCGAGTCACTTCGCGCATGAGGGGCTGCTCAAGCGCGTGGTTTGCGGGACTATCGTTGACGCACCGCCGATCGCGAAACTGGCCATGGCCAATCGCATCGAGGCGTACACGTTGCCGCAGGGCGTGCTATCGCAACTGATCCGCGAAATCGCGGGTGGGCGGCCGGGTCTGACAACCCATGTCGGGTTGAATACATTCGTCGATCCGCGTCATCAGGGCGGCAAACAAAGTTCGATTGCAACTGAAGATCTGGTCGAGCTGCTCGAACGCGACGGGCGCGAGTGGCTGTTCTACAAGTCGTTCAGACCTGATGTGGCGTTGCTGCGCGGCACGACTGCCGACGAGGACGGCAACATTTCGCACGAACACGAGGCAATCTTTGGCGAAATGCTGTCGATGGCGCAAGCGGTGCGGCGCTGCGGCGGCGTGGTAATCGTGCAGGTCAAGCGGCTTGCGAAGCGGGGCATGCTGCCCGCGAAAAGCGTAAAGATTCCCGGCAATCTGGTGGATTTCGTCGTCGTCGAGCCGAACCAGATGCAGACATACCAGACTTTTTACGACCCCTCCTTCGCTGGCGAACTGAAGACGCCGCTCGCCACGTTCCCTGACCTACCGCTCGACGAACGCGGCGTAATCGCGCGGCGCGCCGCGCTGGAATTGCGGCGCGGCGCCGTCTGCAATATCGGCTCGGGCGTGTGTACGGGGATCGGTCTGGTCGCCGCGCGCGAAGACGTTCTGGATCTCGTCACCCTGACCAACGAACAGGGCCTGACGGGTGGCGCGCCTGCTAACGGACTCGACGCGGGCGCGGCACGCAACTATGCGGCAATGGTCGATCAACCGTATCAATTCGACTTCTATGACGGCGGTGGCATCGACATCGCATTCCTGTCCTGCGTCGAAATCGACCATACCGGTAACGTCAATATCACGCGTTTCGCCGATCGCCTGGTCGGCGTCGGCGGCTTCATCAACATTAGCCAGAACGCCAAAAAGATGGTGTTCGGCGGCTCGTTTACCGCGGGCGGTCTGCAGGTTGCGGTCGAGAACGGCGAATTGAGGATCGTCGCCGAAGGGCGCCATTCGAAGTTCGTCGAGTCACTCGCGCAGATTTCGTTCAGTTCAAAAAACGCGCGCGAAGGTGGGCAGACCGTGCTCTACGTCACCGAACGGGCCGTCTTTTCGCTCTCGAGCGATGGCTTGACGTTGATTGAAATCGCACCGGGTATCGACCTGCAAAAAGATGTGCTCGACCGCATTCCGTTCGAGATCGACGTGTCGCCCGATTTGAAAACGATGCCCGCCGAAGTCTTTTCCGATCGCTCGCTCGGTTTGCAGGCGCGGCTCGAAAGCGAGCCGTTGCCGATGCACCCGAAAGTCAAAGCGTTGCTGAACCACTAATAGACAAATCAAGGAGACAAACGTGAACCAACCGGCAACGGCGCCCGCAAAGCGGCGCTGGTATCAGGAAATCAATCGCGCACAATGGCTGACGCTCGCGGGCGCGTGGTGCCTTTGGGCGCTCGACGCCGTCGACTTTCTGCTGATCACTTTCGTGCTTATCGACATCGCGAAAACCTTCGATGTCACGTTGCACACTGCGTCGCTGCTGATTCTCGCGACCTTCGGCGTGCGCTGGCTCGGTGGCATGCTGTTCGGCAATCTGAGCGATCGTATCGGCCGCAAGATTCCAATGCTGATCGCGCTCGTGTGGTTCACGGCGGGCGCGGCGTTCACCGGCCTCGCGTGGAGTTTCACGGCGGTGTTCGTGTTCCGGCTGTTGCTCGGTTTCGGCATGGCACCGATCCTTACGCTCGGCTCGACGATGATCGCCGAGGTCTGGCCGGAGAAATACCGCGCGATCGGTATCGGCATTCTCGACACCGGCTGGGGTTTTGGCAGCGTGCTCGCGGCAACGCTTTACGGTTTGATCTATCCGCACTTCGGCTGGCGTCCGCTGTTTTTTGCAGGGATCATTCCGGGCCTGCTCGTAGGATTGTATATCTGGCGTTTCGTGCCGGAATCGCCGGTGTGGCTGAAGGCGCGCGAGAAAGGTCTCGTGTCGAAGCGCAAATCGCCCGCCGCAACGCTGTTTCGCGAGCATCTCAAGCTCGTGCTCGTGCTGAGCCTCGTGCAATTCCTGCTGCAATTCGGCTCATGGCCACTGCAGGGTCTGCTTGCGACGTATCTGCGCGAATTGCATATGCCGCCGGCGTCGGTGAGCATGATCACCAGCGCGGGTGCGATCGGACAGATCTGCGGGTTCTTCTGTTCCGGCTTTATCGCTGAACGCGTCGGCCGCAAGAATGCAATTGCGATGATGCTCGCGATCGGCTGCTGTTGCGTGTTCGCGCTCGTCAATCTCGCGCCGGTCTCGATCGCGCTCGGCTGCACGTTCGCGTTCCTGTCGGGCTTCTGGATCGTCGGCGCATCCGGCATCTATCCGACGATCCTGGCCGAAAATCTGCCATCGAACGTGCGCGCAACCGGCGTCGGACTGATGTACAACATTGGCGTGATCGGCGGCGGCATTGCGCCGTTCATCGTGCTGGCCTCGCTCGATTATTTCAAGGTTGCGTTGCCGAAAGGGATGTTCTTCTACACGCTGCTCGGCGATGTGCTCGGCGTACTGATTATCTATCTGGCAACCCGTGAAACACGCGGCATTCCGATCGAACATGCGGGCGCGCAAGACGACGAGTCCGCGCAACCACAACAGGAGGGTATTCGTCGTGATGCTTGGTAACGCAGCGCTCGCATTCTGGAACGGCATCGCACCGGGTGGCGACGCGGAATTTCTTGCATGGCATGTGTCGGAACATATCCCCGAGCGTGTCGGTCTGCCGGGTTTTCTGCGCGGCCGTCGCTACGTCGCGAGTCGCGGCTCGCCTCGTTATTTCAACTTCTACGAAACCGAATCGCTCGGTGTGCTCGAATCGCCGGTCTATCGGGACCGGCTCGATCATCCGACGCCGTGGACCGCCAGGGTAGTCGCCACCTTCGTCGACACGTCGCGAACAATGTGCCGCGTCGCGCACACTCGAGGTATCGGCGAGGGCGCGTGGATGCAGACAATCCGCTTTGCGTTTCCGTCTGTCGCGCGTGATCAGGCGATCAGCACGCTGATCGGGATACTCGACGATTTGCCGGCGCGTACAGCCCTGGTCGGCGCGCATCTGCTCGACGGCGTGCAGCGGCAAACGAAGCCGACGCGCGAGCTCGAATTGCGCGGCACGCCCGATGCACAGATCGACGGCGTGCTGCTGATCGAAGCCGCTGACGAAGCGACACTCGATTCACTCGCCGAACGTGAACTGGCCGACGATTCATTGCGTCAAGCGGGCGTCAGCGCGATCGCGCGCGGCAACTATCAACTGCAATACAGCCTCAGCGCCTCGCGCTGATGTTCAACAAAAGGAAATCGCATGAAACTGTTTCGCTTTGGTCCCGTAGGTGCGGAAAAGCCCGGTGTCGTCGACAGGAACGGAACGCATCGTGATCTGTCTGCCGTGATTGCCGACATCGATCCCGCAACGATCGCTGCCAGCCTCGAAAGCAAGCTCGCCAACCTCGATCTGACCACGCTGCCTGAAGTACCGAAGGGCACACGTTTCGGTCCGTGCATTGCGCAGCCAGGCAATTTTCTGGCGATCGGTCTGAATTACGTCGAGCATGCGAAAGAGACCAACGCGCCGCTGCCGGAGGAACCGATTCTGTTCAATAAGGCGCCGAGCTGTATCGTTGGTCCGGACGACGACATCGTCTTGCCGCGTGGCTCCGAAAAAACCGATTGGGAAGTCGAACTCGCGTTTGTGATCGGCAAACGCGCGCATTACGTCAGCGAGGCCGACGCGCTATCGCACGTGTTCGGTTATTGCGTGTGCAACGACGTTTCGGAGCGCGCATTCCAGCTCGAACGCGGCGGCCAGTGGGTGAAGGGAAAATGCGCGCCGTCGTTCGGTCCGATCGGTCCGTATCTCGTCACTGCCGAAGAAATCCCCGATCCGCAGAAACTGCCGCTCTGGCTCGAGGTGAACGGTGAGCGCGTGCAGAACAGCGACACGAGCGACATGATCTTTTCGATCCGTACCATCGTGTCGTACGTGAGCCAGTTCGTCGTGTTGATGCCGGGCGATCTCATTACGACGGGCACGCCGCCCGGCGTTGGCCTCGGCATGAAACCGGAGCGCTATCTGAAGCGCGGCGACACGGTTCGCCTGAGCGTCGAAGGGCTGGGCACGCAGACCCAGCGCGTCGTATGAACACGGCGTCCTCCATCCCGGTGACCGGCGCGACGGCGCTGTACGTGATCGTCGGCGATCCGGTTTCGCAGGTGCGTTCGCCGCAGGTCGTCAATGCGCTGTTTGCGCAGGCGCAGATCGACGCGCTGCTGGTACCGATGCACGTTCCGCGCGACCGCTTTGGTGAGACGATGCGCTCGCTGATGGCGATCGGTAATCTTCGCGGTATCGTCATCACCGTGCCGTTCAAGGTCGATGCGATGTCGCTCGTCAGCCATGTGTTGCCTGGCGCGCAAGCGGCGGGCGCGTTGAACGCGATGCGCCGTCTGCCCGATAATCGATGGGAAGGCGACATGTTCGACGGCGCCGGTCTCGTGCGCGCGCTCGCTGATGCCGGTCATCCGCCGGCCGGCAAGCGCGTGCTGCTGGTCGGTGCGGGCGGCGCCGGACGCGCGATCGCAATCGCGCTCGCGCAAAGCGGCGTGCGCGAGATTGCGTTGAGCGATATTGACGGCGAACGCGTCCGGCAGGTCGTTGAGGCGGTGGCAAATGCCGCACCGTCGTGCGTATGTCGAGCGTCCGAACCGACTTTCGACGGCCACGACCTCGTGGTCAACGCGACGCCGCTCGGAATGAAGCCTGACGACGTATTACCCGTCGACATCGCGGGTATGAACGCGCAGCACGTGCTTTTCGACATCGTGCCGAAGCCTGACGTGACCGCGCTGATGCGCGCCGCGCAATCGCAAGGCGTGACCACGATCGGCGGCAAGCGCATGATTGAAGGGCAGGCTCGCGCGCTGGCCGGATTTTTTGGGCATCGTGTATAAACGCGGTCCGGTGCGAACCATTCAATTCACATGCAATGAGTAGGTAACGTATGAGCGTCGCTTTGGAACGTGGCATGGCCATCCTCGAGTTGCTGTCGACCGATCGCAACGGCATGCAGCTGAGCCGGCTTTCGGAGGCACTCGATATTCCGGTAAGCGCAATGCATCGCTTGCTGACCAGCCTGATCGAAATGGGTTACGTGCATCAGACACGGGAGATGGGGCAGTACTGCCTGTCGCTGAAGTCCGTGTCGCTCGGCATCCGTTTCGTATCGAAGAACAATCTGATCGACCTCGCGCGGCCGCTGATGGACGAACTCGCGAGCGTTTCGGGTGAACTGTCGCGGCTCGGCCTGATCGACGGCGAGCGGCTGGTGTGGGTGTCCAAGTCGCTAGGCACGCGGGTAGGTCTGCGCTACGACCCGGACAGCGGCGCAGAAGCCCCGTTGTTCTGCTCGGCGTCCGGGCTGGTCTGGCTCGCCACGATGAGCGACGAAGAAGCGCTCGCGCGGGTGATGAAGACCGGTTTCGGCCGGGACGAGGATTACGGCCCGAACGCACCGCGTACCCCGGAGGAGTTTCTCAAGCAGTTGCGCCGTGCACGCGCGAACGGCTACGCAACGGTGACCAATAGTGTCGAGGCGGCCACTTCGGCGATGGCCGCGTTGATTCGCGGCAAGGACGACGAGCCGATTGGCGTGCTGACGATTGCGGGGCCGATGTTCCGCTTGACCGCGAAGCGCATGCAGGAACTCGCGCCGCTGCTGATGCGCGCAACGGCGGCACTGTCGGAAGTCAATGCCCCCACCTTTGCCATGCCGCCGGCGCATCTGCACGGATGAACGCACTCAATGTCCTCTAACGGGAAGGAGATCAAAATGAGCGACTCTGTCGCCAGTGACACGCGGCGTCTGCTGAAGCCAGGCATTTACGGATTGAACGACATCGAGGCCGGCGACTATTACCTCACCGCGGGCATCACCGTGACGGAAACGCACGTCGTCAATTTCGCGGGCGTCTCGGGCGACTATTACGACATTCACGTTGACGACGTCGCCGCCCAGGAGGCCGGCTTTCCTGGGCGCATCGCGCACGGCCTGCTCGGTTTGTCGCTCGCCGACGGATTGAAGACGCGTTGCCCGGTGCTGCTCAAAGGGCTCGCGACACTCGGCTGGAACTGGTCGTTTCGCGCGCCATTGATGATCGGCGATCGCATTCATGTCGATATCGAAGTCATCGGCAAGCGTCCGACGAAGCGGCCCGATCGGGGGATCGCGACGTTGCGCCTGAAGGTGCTGAATCAGCGCGGTGAAGTCGTGCAGGAAGGCGAGACGCTGATGATGATGCCGACTACGCTCGCATGAGGAAAGCACTGGTTATGCGCGATCTTTCACAGCATCCCGAGCACTTTGCCCTGAACACCGCGACGCTCAGGCAATGGCCGCTGGAGCGCATCATCGAGGGCTGCGCGCGTCGCGGTATTCGCGCGATAACACCGTGGCATGCCGACGTCGAGCGCGTCGGTGTGGCACAGACGAAACGCCTGCTGCGCGAGGCGCAGATTCAGTTGTGCGGTTATTGCCGCGGCGGTCTTTTTCCGGTCGCGCAGGCCAGCGAACGCGATGCGGTTTTCGAGCGTAACCAGCGTGTACTCGACGCCGCGCGCGAACTCGATGCGCCTTGCGTGGTCCTCGTCGTAGGCGGCTTGCCGGGGGCGATGGAGGGCGAGCCGACAAGCCGCGATCTGGCCGGCGCGCGCGAGCAGGTGAAGGACGGCATTGCACGCACACTCGACTACGCGAAGTCGCTTCGCATGCCGCTCGCGATCGAGCCGCTGCATCCCATGTACGCCGCCGATCGCGCATGCGTGAATACGCTTGAACATGCGCTCGACCTGTGCGACGCACTCGACCCGACGATGCAAGGCGATCTCGGCGTCGCGGTGGATTGTTATCACGTGTGGTGGGACCCGAAAGTCGATGCGCAGATCGCGCGTGCCGGCAAGCAACGGCTGCTTGGCTTTCACGTTTGCGACTGGCTCGTGCCGACCCGCGACATGCTCAACGATCGCGGCATGATGGGCGACGGCGTCATCGACATCGCGCGGCTGCGCGGCCAGATCGAACAGGCGGGATTCGACGGTTTCATCGAAGTGGAAATTTTCTCGAGCGACAACTGGTGGAAGCGCGACGGCGACGACGTGCTGGACACCTGTGTCGCACGTTATCGAACTGTGGTGTAAAGGAGTTAAAGCATGGAGCAGTCAGGTCTCGATTTCGTGGAAGTCGGTCAACGCTATACCTTCGGCAAGACCGTGTCGGAAACCGATGTGATGCTGTTCGCCGGCATCACGGGCGATTTCAGCCCGACACACGTCAACGAACAGTACGCGCGCGAGAAGTCGAATCTCGGCGGACGCATCGCGCATGGCGCACTGATGGTGGGCTATATGTCGACCGCTTCGACGCTGTCGATCGAACATGTGATTCACAAAGAGAATCTCAGCGATTTCCCCGTCTCGTCGGGCTACGACAAGCTGCGTTTCCTGAAACCGGTCGCGCTCGGCGATACGATCACCGTCGTTTATGAGGTGATCAGGATCGACAAGGAAAAAGGCCGCAGCATTGCGAAGAACGAAGTGTTCAACCAGCGCGGCGAACTTGTCGCGGTCGGCGAACACGTCATGCGCTGGGCGAAGAAACTGAAGGGCGAGTGAGCAGGCAGAAGGCGCATAACGGCGCATTGCAGCGGATCATCGGACAACATCATGCAGATCATTACAGCAGAAGAAGCGGCCTCGCTCGTAAGAGACGGCGACACGGTGCTCATCAGCGGATCGGGGGGCGGGCACGCGGTGCCCGACGCGCTGGTGGCGGCGGTCGGCGAACGGTTCAAACGCGAAGGTGCGCCGCGCGGTATCACCTCGATGAGCATCGTCGGCGTCGGCGATCGCGCGGCCCTGGGTGCGAGCCATCTCGCGCAAGAAGGCCTGCTGCGGCGCGCGATCACAAGTGCACTGGTCGATTCGCCCGGTCTCGTCACGCTCGCGGCGGAGGACAAGATCGAGGCATATACGCTGCCGCAGGGCGTGATGTCGCAGCTGATGCGCGAGATGGCGGCGGGGCGTCCCGGCCTGATTACCAGAACAGGCCTGCATACCTTTGTTGATCCGCGGCAGCAGGGCGCGCGGCAAAGTCCGCGCACGCCGGCCGATTTCGTTGAAGTAATCGAACTCGACGGCGAGGAATATCTGCGGTTCAAGCCGTTGCCGCTGAACGTGACCTTCATTCGCGGCACGACCGCCGACGAAGACGGCAACGTGACGATGGAAGAAGAAGCCGTGCTTGGTGAGATGCTGGCGATGGCGCAGGCAACGCGCCGCGCGGGCGGTGTCGTGATCGTGCAGGTTAAACGGGTGGCGCGGCGCGAGACCTTGCCGCCCAAACAGGTGAAGGTGCCGGGCATTCTGGTCGACTTCGTCGTGGTCGTGCCGGATCAGCCGCAGACGTACGCGACATCATACGATCCGAGTTACGCGGGCGAACTGCGCGTGCCGCTATCGGAGATCAAGCCCTTGCCGTTCGGGCCGCGCAAGGTGATCGTGCGGCGCGCGGCGCTCGAACTCTATCCCGGCGCGGTGTGCAATCTTGGCGCGGGCGTTTCGACCGGGCTGTCGACGATCGCTGCTGAAGAAGGTCTGCTCGACGCGGTCGTACTGACGAATGAGCAGGGCATTATCGGCGGCGCTCCGCTCACCGGACGCGATTCGGGTGGCGGCCAGAACTTTGCCGCGATGATCGAGCAGCCGTCGCAATTCGATTTCTACGACGGCGGCGGCCTCGATCTCGCGTTTCTGTCGTTTGCGGAAGTCGACCCGCAAGGTAACGTCAACATCAGCCGTTTCGGCGACAAGATCATCGGGGTTGGCGGCTTCATCAACATCAGCCAGAACGCGAAGTGCGTGATATTCAGCGGCACGCTGACGGCGGGCGGTCTCGATGTCGGCTGGGAAGGCGGCCGGACCGTGATCCGCAGTGAAGGGCGGCATCGTAAATTCGTCGAATCGATCGAGCAGGTCTGCTACAGCGCAGCGTTCGCGCGCGAGCGTGGGCAGACCGCGTTGTATCTGACCGAGCGCGCCGTGTTCCGGCTCGGCGACGAAGGCCTCGAGTTGATCGAAATTGCGCCAGGTGTCGATCTGGAGCGCGACGTGATCGGGCAGATGGCGTTTCGCCCCCGCGTCGCCGGAGATCTGAGGACGATGGACGCGCGTCTCTTCGATCCGCAACCGCTTCGTATTCGCGATGAAATCACCGCGCGCGGGCGGCGTTATCGTTCGGAACGTGTGGCGCAGTGGTATGCCGAGCGGGGCGCACGCGCATGATCGAACGCGTGCCCGCCGTCGCGCTTGCGCGAGACGTCGTGGTCTCGAAGGTCGTCGCGGGCATGTGGCGCGCGATGCGCTGGGACATGTCGCGCGAGGGGCTGGCGCGCTTCATCGACGAGTGTGTGGCTCTGGGTGTGACGAGTTTTGATCTTGCCGATATTTATGGCGGGGGTGCCGCGCAAGCGTTTTTTGGCGAAGCGCTGGCTGCGCGCGGCGGCAACAACGACGACATCCAGATCATCACCAAAGCAGGCATTCGGCTGCCTTCTTCCAACGGCGGCGGGGCGCGCGTCAAGCACTACGACAGCAGCGCGGCTCACGTGCGGCGAAGCGTGGATGAAGCGTTGTCGGTGCTGGGCCGTGAGCGGCTCGACCTGTTTCTGCTACACCGCCCCGATCCGCTTCTCGATCGGGACGAACTGGCGGAGCTGGCCCGTCAGTTGGTCGCGCAAGGCAAGATCGGCGCATTCGGGGTGTCGAATTTTTCCGCGCGTGAGTTCGACTGGCTGGGAGCGCGTGTGCCGCTAGCAAGCAATCAGATCGAGTTTTCGCCATTCCACACGGCGCCGCTCGACGACGGCACGTTGACGGCGATGAATGCCACGGACGTCGTGCCGATGATCTGGTCACCGCTCGGTGGCGGACGGTTTTTCGACGAGTCCAACAAGACCGGCTCGCGTGTGCGTGAAGCGTTGCAACGGATACAGCGGGATCGCGGGCTGCCGGACTGGATACCGCTCGCCTACGCATGGGTCTTTCGGTTGCCGAGCCGTCCCGTTGTGCTGACGGGAACAGGCCGCGTCGACGGGATCCGCGACGCGACGCGTGGCGCCAGCATCGCGTTGACGCGCGAAGAATGGTTCTATGTCCTCGAAGCAGCGCGGGGGCACTCTGTAGCCTGACCATTCGCTGACGTTGATCCGCATGGTTCTGTTCTGACTGCGTTGCGCACTCTTGAGAAGTTGGGGAGGTCCGCGCGCCTTGGTCGCATGCGAGATGTTGCTGTACTACGCGTCAAACAAGCGGGTGACGCACCATTTGGTCCGCGCGATGACGGCTCTGCTCCCACACGCCCCGCGGCCGACGCCGTGCGCCCCTCCTATGGCCGCGGTATAGCGCCGCATGCTAACTGCTCGCCACGAAAGCTCATGAATAACCGCTGCACGGCGCGACGCGTCGTCTGAAACTGATAACTCGTGTCTTGCGACCGTTCCGCCTGAGGCTTTCGGTTCGGGCCGCGAGTCGCGCGCCCGAGTCGGACCGATGAGCATGTTGCGACGATCGAGGACGTCCAGCTACAACTCGTGCCCGACGAATGACTGATAGCGGGAAGACTGGAAGACCGCTTGCGGGTCGAACTGAGCCGGACGCGTCAGGCAGGGATCGGCCGCCAGGAGCGTCGTGACGACCGAAGGCCGAAAAGGCTGTGGCTACAGCAATGATCCCCTGGATGCGCGCCTATCAGGACACCCGAGCTGGCGTTTCCGTCGATCTCCTTCGTGGGGATCGCGGAGATAAGCCCGCGGCGGAACAGTGGCGCCAGAATGGCCGACAGATTTGATCGGTCCATTTCCAGTTGCGCTGCCATGTCGCCGAAAACGAGTGGCTCGCGTCGATGTAGCAAGGCGAGCATGCAGAACTGCGAGGCGTTGACGTCCGTATGCCGCAGTGCGTCGTCGAAATGAGCCCAGAATGCGCGCATTGCGCGCTGGGCGAAAAAGTGGTTGAGCGCGAGGTCGGAGATATCTCCGATTGCGGGCATCGACGACTCGCAATTCTGATTTTCCATATCTGCGATTCCGGATGCGTTCGGACTGGGTTGCAAAGAGTTCCGTTCTGCCGCGGCAGTCGACGTTTCCTCCACGGCACCGATCAGGCTCGTTCCGCCTTGCAAACTTTTCGGCGGTGGCGCGTCCGATACCCGATGACACGCCGGTCACAACCACAACCGTGGAATTCGACATGAACAACTCCGTTTGGTGAACTGAGGGTGTTTAACGCGCGTCGAGCGCATCCTGCGTCATCGGTTCATAACGCGATGACAGGTGATCCCGGCTCTTGTTCGAACCCGCGGGGCTACCGGGGCGGATCTTGAACCAGATCGCGAACATGGCCGGCAGGAACACGAGTGTGAGAATCGTCCCGGCGAACGTGCCGCCGATCAACGTGTAGGCGAGGGTTCCCCAGAACACGGAATGGGTCAGTGGGATAAAGGCCAGGATCGCCGCCATCGCCGTGAGGATCACCGGGCGCGCGCGCTGCACAGTGGCTTCGACGACCGCGTTGAACGGATCCAGTCCGGCATTTTCGTTCTGGTGAATCTGCCCGATCAGGATCAGCGTGTTGCGCATCAGGATGCCCGAGAGCGCAATGAGACCGACCAGCGCGTTGATGCCGAACGGCTGTCCGAACAGGATCAATGTTGGCACCACGCCGATCAGGCCGAGTGGGCTGGTCATGAACACCATCACCATCGCGGAGATCGAACGCACCTGAAGGATGATGATGACCAGCGTGATCGCCAGCATGATCGGAAACAGCGGCAACATGGCGGTTGTTGCCTTGGCCGATTCCTCGATGGAGCCCGCCTGCTCGATGCGATAGCCGCTGGGCAGCTTCGCGATGATCGGCTGAAGCTGCGTCGTGATAGCCGTTGAGACGTCCGGTGGCTGCAGGTTGTCGGCAATGTCGCCGCGTACCGTGATTGTCGGCACGCGGTCTCGCCAACGCGAGATTGGCTCCTCCATGCGTACATCGACCTTACCCACCTGCGACAGCGGAATACGCTGCCCGTTCGCGCCGGCAAGCGTGAAGTCGCCGAGCCGGGCAGGGTCGAGACGCACATCGCCGGCCGAACGGGCGATCACCTGTACGGTACGGATATCTTCACGCACCGCAGTGACAGGTGTGCCGGTGAGCAGGAACTGCAACTGTTGTGCGACGGCGCTGGACGTCAGTCCCACCGCCTGCAAGCGGTCCTGTTGCAAGACGAAATGCAACGCTGGTGAGCGCGTGCCCCAGTCGGTATTGACCGTGCGCATCATCGGACTCGCCTGCATCACCCGCTCAACTTCAGCCGCGATTCCACGCAGCTTGTCCGGGTCCGGGCCGGTGACGCGATAGGCGACCGGAAACGGCGAATACGGCCCGAACACGAGTTGCGTGACGCGCACGCGTGCTTCGGGAACAAGACCGTCGGCGATGGCTCGCCGCAGTCGCGCCTTCAATGCATCGCGTTCCTCCTGACTGTCCGTGCGGATCACGATTTTCGCGAACGATGGATCGGGCAGTTCCGGTCCCATGGCCAGGAAAAAGCGCGGCGCACCTTGCCCGACGTAAGCCGTGACGATCCTGGCTTCCTTCTGATCAGACAACCATGCCTCCACCTTTTGCGAGGCGGCGCTGGTCTGTGAAATCGATGTGCCATAGGGCATCTGCACTTCGACCAGCACTTCGGGACGGTCGGAGATCGGGAAGAACTGCTTCTTGACCACGCCCATGCCGAGGATGGCCAGGGCGAAGAGGGCAACGACCGAACCGGCGACCAGCCATTTGCGCACGATCACGCGCGTAAGCAGCTGACGGAAGCGGTTGTAGCGCGGCGTGTCATAGATCGCGTCATGCCCGCCTTCGACCTTTTTGAAGTCGGGCAGCATCTTCACACCGAGATAGGGTGTGAAGACCACGGCAACGACCCACGATGCGATCAGTGCAATGCCGACGATCCAGAACATGTTGCTGGTGTATTCGCCTGCCGTGGACCTCGCGAAGCCGTTGGGCATGAAGCCGACCGCCGTCACCATTGTGCCCGACAGCATGGGTGCGGCGGTATGGCTCCAGGCATAGGCGGAGGCGGCCACACGGCTGTAGCCTTCCTCCATTTTCACCACCATCATTTCAATGGCGATGATCGCGTCGTCCACCAGCAGGCCCAACGCCAGGATTAGGGATCCCAAACTGATGCGGTCGAAGTTCTTGCCGGTCGCGGCCATCACCACGAACACGACGGCCAGCGTCAACGGCACGGCGGCGGCAACCACCAGGCCCGCGCGCCAGCCCATGCTCACGAAGCTCACGAACATGACCACTAGCAGGGCGACGAAAAACTTGAGCATGAACTCGTCGACCGCCGAATGAATGTTGACGGCCTGATCGGTGACCTTCGTCAGACTCATGCCCAGCGGCAGCCCGCCGTTGATTGCGCCGACCTCGCTGTCCAGTGCCTTGCCGAGATCGAGCCCGTTCCAGCCGTCGCGCATGACGATGCCGAGCAGCAGCGCGGGCTCGCCGTTGTTGCGGATCAGGAATGTCGCCGGATCTTCATAACCGCGCTCGACGGTGGCAATGTCCGACAGCTTCAGCGTGCGGCCCTGCATGACGACCGGCGTGTCGCGGATCTTCTGCAGGTTGTCAAAGGCGCCGTCCAGGCGAATGAACACTTCCGGACCTTTGGTCTCCACCGAGCCGGCTGGCGTCAGGGCGTTCTGGCCATTGAGCGCGGCGAACACGTCCTGCGGGCTGACCCCGAGCGTTGCCAGGCGCTCATGCGAGAACTGGACGTAGATGCGCTCGGCCTGCTCGCCGATGATGTTGACTTTCTTCACCCCCGGCACGTGGAGCAACCGCTGGCGCAGCGTCTCGCCATCGCGCACGAGCAGCCGTTGCGGTTCGCCCCGCGCTTTCAGTGCGAAGAGGGCAAACGTGACATCCGCATATTCGTCGTTGACCATCGGGCCGATCACGCCAGCCGGAAGGTTGGCTGTCTCGTCGCCGATTTTTTTCCGGGCCTGGTAGAACTCCTCCTGCACTTGCGCCGGAGGTGTGCTGTCGAGCAACGTCAGCGTTGTGAACGCCAGGCCGGGCCGCGTGTAGGTCTCGGTCCGGTCGTACCAGCGCAGCTCCTGCATGCGCTTTTCGATTTTCTCGGCGACCTGATCGTGCATCTCCTGCGCGGTGGCGCCCGGCCATACACTGACGATGGTCATCACCTTGATTGTGAACGCCGGGTCTTCGGCGCGGCCCAGCTTGAAGAATGACAGGAGCCCGGCCAGCGATATCAGGCAGATCAGGAACAGGGTGATGGAACGCTCGCGCACGGCGAGCGCCGAGAGATTGAATCGGCCTTCGCTCACGGACGTGCTCCTTCGTTCGCCATCGCGACGGCCTGGCCGGACACGCGAACCTGCTCGCCTTCGCGCAGCAAATGGGCTCCGAGGGCAATGACGCGATCGCCTTGCTTCAACTTACCGGACACGCGCGCACTGTCGTCGCCCAGGTGAAGGACCGTCACCGGCTGCCATGCAACCCTGGCCGGCTCGCCGTTGACTACCCACACGCCGGACCCTTTGCCCGCGTCGAGCACCGCGCCGATCGGCACCTGCATGCCGTCCTGGAGCGCCACGCGTGCGTCCGGTATCTCGATCGTGACGGTCGCGCCTAGCGGCGCGTCGGCCAGCGCACCCTGCAACACGTAACGTGCTTCGAAGGTGCGGGTACGCGGATCTGCCGTATCCGAGAGCTGGCGCAGCGTGGTTGACACGCTGGCGCCGCTGTCGCCGAACAGGGCCGCCTGGGCGACCGACCCGATGACAGGACGCAGAGTTTCCGGAAGCTGGATCACAGCCTCGCGGCGGCCCGCGTGGGCCAGTCGCACCACAGGCTGTCCGGCGCTGACGACCTGGCCCGGTTCGGCCAGTGTTTCCATCACGACGCCATCGCCGTCCGCCACCAGATCGGTGTAGCCCGTCGCATTGCGCGCCACGTCGGCGTCAGCCTCGGCCGCGCTGAGCTGCGCCTTGGCTGCATCGGCGGCCGCCTTGGCCTGGTCGTAGGCCGAAGCGGAAATCGCACCCGTGCCGCGCAGGTCTCGATACCGCTCCTCGTCCTGCGCGGTCTGCTGCGCTCGCGCCCGGGCAGCGGTGACCGCCTCCTGCCGGGCCTGTGCGGCCAGCTTGAGATCGATGGGGTCGAGACGCATCAGCACCTGGCCGCGCCTGACGGTTTGGCCGGTATCCACAAGCCGTTCCAGCACCTTGCCGGAAACACGGAAACCCAGGTCGCTTTGCACGCGTGCCGCGACGGTCCCCGTGAATGTGCGGGACGCGGGCACGGCGCGCTGAACGATGGCGGTGCGCACCAGCGGCACCTCGGTGCGTGGATCAGACGGTGCTTTTTCGCCGCAGGCCGCTAGCGCAAACGGCAGCGCACAGGCGAGTGCGGAAGTGGCGAGGCGACGCGAGAACATGAAAGTCCCATCGGTGAGGTGATGAAGGACTTCATTATTGTTCGAGTGACCAAATCAGTCAAGAGTCACAACGCGCGATCGCATCAGGGCGACAGACTTCGCAGTACCAGACTGGACAGCTGTGCAGGCGCGACGTCGGTGGTGTCGCGGTTGTACTGCAGAAGCAACGGGTTGAGGTAAGGGCGCAATACCAGATAGATCGCCATCGCGGTTTCGTCCAGCGGTGTCTTGCGTTCGAAGTCTCCGCTTTGCCTGCCTTCCTGCAGAATTTCCTGGAGCAGCTGCTGAACACGTGCTTCATAGGCTTGCACGGCCAGCCAGTTTTCCGTGGCGGCCGACGCTGCGATGTCGTACAGCTTGCGGTCCCGGAAAAACAGCCTGAGGCTAGCATCGGTGAAGACCTTGAAGATCCGTCTTAACTTCTCAGGCGGCAGATCGGTCTCTGCGACGGCTGCACGCACCTCCCTTTCGATTTCGCGCAGGCAGTTGATGCAGATCATCTCGCCAATGGCCTGCTTCGATTCGAAGAACTTGTAGATGTAGGCCTTGGAAAACCCGATTGCCTTGGCAAGGTCGGAGACCGTTGTTTTCTCGTAGCCATACCGGCTGAAGTGCTCGGTAGCGGCGGCAACGATCTGGTCTCGTACTTCGTGATCAGCCGGGCCGCGCGCGGGAACTGCGGAGGGCGTGGGAATGTTTTTCATGGACGAAGCATACAGGAGTGGACAACTAGTGACTATTTGGTATTATAGTCACGGTTAGGATCTCGCAAAGACGCTCATGCTACCCAAACATCTTCTCGCCGCGCTCATCGCTGCCAGCCTCTCGGCGGGCTGCGCTGTCGGTCCCGACTATAGCCGGCCCGATGTAGCCATGCCGGACCATTTTCTGGGCCAGGCCGCGGTAGATCACCGTCAGGCGGCCGCGAGTGCAGACTTGGTCACGTGGTGGACGGGTTTCGGCGATCCGCAGCTTGCACAATTCATTACGCTCGCGCTGGAGCAGAACCTGGACCTCGCGCAAGCCGCCGCGCGCGTCTCGCAGGCGCGCGCGGGACTCGGGGCAGCGAATGCGGCGCTGCTGCCTTCTGGCAATGTCAGCGGCCAGGCGGCCCGGATCTACCAGTCGGTTGAAACTCCGCTGGGACGTGTCCTGAATTCAACGGCCGGTTTCGATCGCTACGGCAACGACTACGAAGCCAATGTCAGCGCGAGCTGGGAACTGGATGTGTTTGGCGGCCTGCGCCGCGGGCGGGAAGCAGCCCTTGCCGACTATCAGGCTTCAGAGGCGGGCGAAGCGGCCACGCGCCTGGCTGTGGCAGCACAGACTGCCGACATCTACATCACCATTCGCGGATTACAGGCTCGTCTGCAGGTGGCCCGCAAGCAGTTGCAAACGCAGCAGGATTTGCTCTCGACCATCAACCTTTTGTACGGAAAGGGGCTGGCGGCCGATCTTCAGGTGAGCCAGGCCGAAGGCGCGCTGGCGCAGGTGAAGGCATCCATCCCGGTGCTGGAGGCCGGTCTCGATGCGGCCATGAACGCGCTGGACGTGATGCTGGGTGCACAGCCCGGCACGTATCGGGCGGAGCTCCTCGAGGGCGGCGATATCCCGGCCGCTCCGCGAATCGCAGGAACCGGATCGCCAGGCGAGTTGCTCAGGCGTCGCCCCGATCTGATCGTGGCCGAGCGGCGCCTCGCTGCATCGAACGCGCGTATAGGCGTGGCAATCGCTGAGTATTACCCCAAGCTGTCGCTCAGAGGACTGATTGGAAGCGCCACCTCTGTGGCCAGCGGAAACCTGTTCAGTAGCGGCGCCAGTCAGGCCGCTGGTGTGCTGGGTCTGCGCTGGCGTCTGTTCGACTTCGGCCGCATCAATGCCCAGATCAATGAAGCCAAAGGTCAGGACGCCGAGTTGCTCGCCGCATACCGGCTTGCCGCATTGCACGCAACGGAGGACGTCGAGAATTCTTTCTCTGCACTCGTGAAGCGCGAGGAGCAGGCTGCCGTTCTCGCGCAGGGTGTGAGCTCGCTCGGCCGGGCGCGAGCCGCCTCGTTTGCGGCTTATCAAAAAGGTGTCGTCAGCCTGATTGAGGTCCTGCAGGCCGACGACAACCTGCTACGCGCCTCGGATGCGCGGGTCCAGGCGCAAACGGAATCAGCGCGCGCAGCCGTCGCCGCGTTCAAGGCGCTCGGAGGAGGGTGGCAACCTACCGATTCTGGGGCCGTTGCAAGCCGATAGGCTCACCGCTCCCGGCCGGCTGCAGTGGGCCTTTCGGTTGCAGAGGCTTTCTCCGATAGTCAAGCTCGACGTTTTGTTTTCGGCGCCTGGAGATGCGCAGTGCGCACGACGCGCAAGTGATTGTCCGTCGATAACTGGGATTTTGCTGATGCAGACGAGCCTGTCGCGCTGCACGCCTGGTACGCCGGTCTCCCTTCGCGAGACGCAGTCGGCCGCTATCTGCCGAGGAACGCAGAGGACAGGCGTTCGATGCAGGTGTGTCGGGCCAGATCCGGCGCGCGCTCAACGCGACGATCTGGCCGCGCTGCTGCACCATCGCCGTCGGCGAACGCGTGCGCCACGCGAAGCGGTTGCGCTGGCGATCAAGGCCCTGCGACACTCGCAACCACCCGAACCAGAGATCCCCGACCCCGTTTAACGGTGGTTTCCGGCGAGGTCAGTGCGCGCGTTGCACTCGAAGGCGATCGTCACGCTGGCCGATCTCACGGTGAGCATTCCTGATCTTGGCGCGATCAGCGCAAAGCGGACCGAGGTGTTCTTCACCGCCCATCCAGCGCTGACGGAGCGGGCGAGGGCGCTCATTGCGACCAGCAACCGTGGCAGCATCGTGCCGTGGGAGAGTCTGCGTCTGCCGCACGAGGTGGACGGCTCCGCAGGGAGGTACCGGGCGCCCTCTCGCGACCTGCACGCTCGACGCTAGCAACGAGCGACCGACGCCTTCGCACCCGGTTTCATCCAACGTCGCGCGAGGGCGGAATCGGCGCCAGAATCACTTCGTACTCGGGCTCCCACGTCACGCTGTCCAGTTCGGCGATCTGCTCGCCGCTGCCTGGACGCGGATCATGACGAGGAGCGAGATAGATTGGCGCATCGGCGCGCAGCGGCAGAATGGTCAGCATGAGCGGCGCGTCCGGATCGATCGCCACATTGCGCACGCCGATCCGCCACGGCAAACCGTTGTAGAAGTGGTCGTCGATCAGTTGCGTCCCGCCGAAAAGGCGCGCCACGTCGCCGCGATAGCGGATCGTCAGGTAAGCGTTGCCCAGACCATGCGCGTCGAGCGCGTCGAGAGGCACATCGATACGCCAGGCTGCGGTCTTGCCGAACGTTTCCGGCAACGGCGCGACAGCGGCGTTGGCCGTGCCGCCGCGCATGACGGGCGGCACGGTTTGCGACGCGCGAAGCGGCGTGACGCGCACGTCGAATGCCGAATGCGGAACGTGCACACGCAAACGCTGGAACATGCCTTGGCTCGATGCGTCGATGTTTGCGTGATCCACCTGTAATGCGGACGGCAACTGAAGCAGCGGCGGATAGACATCGACATCGAACGCCGAAGCACTTTTCGAGCGCAGCACGAGATGGCCGTCGCGTTCGAAAGCAAACGCGTCGCTCAATATGAGTCTGCGCCGGCCGTCGAACTGCAACACGCTCAGTCTCTCCGCGTCCTTTCGCAATAGCGTGACGAAGACGAGGCGCGCGCCGCCGCGATCCGTGACGACGAACGCCGCGCCGTTGTGCGACCGCACGACGAGCACGCCGGCGGCTTCATGCTGGCTAAACGCCGGCTCGCCGCGAGGCGCGGGCGTCATACTGCTTTCCAGCGCGGCGATCGTCGCTACGCTGTGGGAGTCGAACGCGAACTCGGGCGCGACGCCATCGGTGGCCGCGAACACATGAACATCGCCATCGTCGCCCGATATCTGCGTCACCGGCTGTGCGGTCGCGTAACGCAACCGCACGCTGCCGAATCGCAAGCCGATCGGCCAGATGAACGATGTGCCTGGCACAATGTCGACGGGCTCCGCAGGCAACGCGACGCTGTCGCTCGCAAGCTTCACCGAGAAACGCATGCCTCGATGTGCTGGCATCGCATGTTCGCGGACGTGATTGTTGAAGAACAGGAACCCCTGGTCGCCGTTCGCGCGTACGGCGAAGCGCGGCGTCGCAAGGTCGGAGGGACCGTGCGACACGATGTCGGGTGCATACACATTACATGGCGCAAGCACTGCGCCCCACTGCCTGAGGAAGAGGTGAATCGGCCGCAGCTTGCCGAGCACTTCGCGCGCCTCGCCATTCGCGCCGAACGGAGCCTGGAAGTCGTAATTGACGATGGGCACGTCGTTGTAGCCGCCGCTCGCGGTCGATTCCTGGCCGTCCATGTCGCCGGGCGGATTGCGTCCGCCGTGCAGCATGTAATAGCCGTACAGGTTGACCCCCGAGCCGAGCTGCACGGGCAGCATCGCGGCGATGTCGTCGGCGTCGAGGACCGGCCGCCGCCGGTACATTGCGGGCACGCCGCCGCCGAACTCCGCGCCGAGAAAGGGTGTTTCGTGCGCGACGGCGTCGGCGTCGCCCGGCGCGTCGCTGTGCGTCTGAGCGCCGAGATCGCCACCCACCCGGCTGGCGAAGCGGAATCCATAGACCTCGTTCGGCGGCGATATGTGCGGCGACACGCCCCACGGTAGATCGGGATAGCCGCCGAACACAGGCGCGACTTCGCCGCGCGGAAAGACCGCGTTGTCCCAGCCCGTCACCGTGTACAGCGGCACGTCGAGCCCCGCATCGCGCGCGAGGCGCTTGAGCGTCGCGATGTGCGCGGGCCCCTGCTGCGGGCCGCTCAGGTTGTACTCGTTCTCGAGCTGGATGCCGATGACAGGGCCGCCGTCCTTCCATAACAGGCCGTGCAGCTGCGCGGCGATCTGCGAGAAAAGTCTTGCCACGTAGTGCAGATAAAGCGGGTTGTCGCCGCGCGTGGGCATCTGATCGACGACCCAGCCAGGTAGCCCGCCGTAGCGAACCTCCGCATGCACCCACGGCCCTACACGAATCAACGCGAGCAGATCACGCTTCGCGCATGTTTCGACGAAGCGTCGCAAGTCGAGGCGTTCGCTCCAGTCGAAAGTGCCCGCGCGCGGCTCGTGATGGCGCCACACGACATACGACGCGACGATATCGACGCCAGCCGCCTTTATCTTGAGAAGCGTGTCGTCCCATTGACTGGCCGGCAGCCGCGCGTAGTGAATCTCGCCCATCACCGGCAGCCACGGCTCGCCGTCGCGCGTTAGATAGCGACTGTTGATGCCGATGGTGCTGCCGTCGGGCGAGGTCGACGTACCGACGCGCAGCGTGTGATGCAACGGCGCAGTGGCGGGCGCGCTGGCGTCGATGCTCAGCGTGAGCGTTGCATGGCCGCCGGCCGCGCTGCCGGTGTTTGCGTCGGCGTCGGCGTGAGCGGTCACGCTCATCATGCCTGCGTCCACACGCACACGTCCGCGGTGCCGAGCGTGCGGCTGCCCAGCACGAAGCGGGCGTTTGCCGGTGCAGGCGCTTCGACGGCTTGCGCGCCGAAGTTGAACGCGAAAGTCAGCGGGCCGCGCCTGCGAATGCGCACGCCTTCGGGCAGGTGAACGGGATTCAGCGACGCATCGCGTGCCGCCGCTTCGAGCAACGCGCGATGCAACGGCGGATCGAACCATGCGCTCGCGTAGCGGACGCGATCGCGCGCGACGACAGCCGGCCAGCCGTCGTCGAAGCGCGCCAGCACTTCGACGCCGTCGCGCGTTTCCAGATGCTCGCGCCAATGCAGTGCGATCCCGGACACGCCGCCGAGCGTGGTGGATGGTTGCAGACTCGGGCGCAAGGAGTCGACCTCCAGCACCTTGAACGGCAGCAGCGTCTGCAACGGTCCCGGCGGCAGTTCGGAAGGAATCGCGAAGTCGAGTGTCTTCGAGCCGGTACGCGGTCCGATCACCCACTGCGCGCCCGAGCGGCGAATCGTGTCGACGAAGCCGGGCGGCAAGACCGCGAGCCCCGGCACGACAATCAGCGCGTAGCCTTCCAGGTCCGTGTGCGCCGATACGATATCGACGTCCAGCGACATCTCGCGCAAGGTCCGGTAGTACTCGAAGGCGAGCGTCTGATAGTCAAAGTCTTTGGCGTGGCGCTGGATCTCGAACATCCATTGCGTCTCGTAGTCGAACACGAGAGCGACGGGTGCGCGGCCCGCCGGCCCGCTTTGCGCGAGTGCCGAGAGTTCCGCAGACTTCCCGATTTCCTGCGCCGCACGCGCCACCTCGCGACCGCCGGGCGACGGCGTGTTGTCGGGCAGGTGCAGGCCCGAATGCATCTGCTCCTGCGCGAACGGCGCCTGACGCCAGCGGAAATACGACACCAGTTCCGCGCCGTGCGCGAACGCTTCGTAGGCCCATAGCCGCACCATGCCGGGCGCGGGCACGGGATTCCACGGCGCCCAGTTCACCGGTCCCGCTTCCTGCTCCATCACCCAGAAACGGCCGTGGCCGATGCCGCGATAGCGGTCGTGATCGAACGCCGATACGTCGGGATGTCCGGTGCGCGCATAGCGGGCCTTGTCGGTTTCCGCGAGCGCAATGACTTCGGTGCGGGCGATTGGGTAACTGTCCCACGTCGCCACGTCGATGCTGCCGTTCGAGGCGAAGCGGTAGTGATCGAAGGTGGTGAAGAAGCCCATGAAGTTGTGCAGCACGTCTGCATGCGGCGCGTGCCGCCGCACTACCTCGGCCTGTTCCCGATGAAAGCTCGTCACCTCGTCGGACATGAAACGGCGGAAGTCCAGCAGATGAACCGGGTTCGCGTCCGTCGGCGTGAGGTTCGGCAATTCGATCGACTCGAACGACGGATACTCCATGCTCCAGAACACGTTGCCCCAGCGCGTGTTCAGTTCGCCGACGGTCTCGTAGCGGCGCGCGAGCCATCCGCGAAACCGCTGGCGAGCCGAGTTCGAATAGCTCGGCACGGTCTCGTGACAGCCAAGTTCGTTATCCGTCTGCCACGCGACGACGGCCGGATGTGCGCCGTAGCGCGCGGCCATTGCTTCGGTGATGCGCACGCATTCGCGCCGGTACGGCTCGCTGCAAATGTCGTAGTGACGGCGCGAACCGTATTTCCATGTCGTGCCGTCGGCGCGCACCGGCAGCATGTCGGGAATCGCTTCGACGAGCCACTTCGGCGGCGACGCCGTCGGCGTGCCGAGCACGATTTTGAGGCCCGCGCCGGCCAGCGTGTCGATCGCCCGGTCGAGCCATGCCCATTCATAGACGCCCGCGCGCGGCTCCATGCGGCTCCATGCGAATTCGGCGATACGCACGTGCGTGATGCCCATGTCGACCATGCGTCGCGCGTCGTCGGCCCACATCGTGTCGGGCCATTGTTCGGGGTAGTAGCAAACACCCAGTTGCATTGTCGTAATCTCCAGAGATCGGTGTTGTGCCGCGCTGCGCTTGCACGCGGTCTACGATGAGTGACCGCTCAGCCCTTGCTGGCGCCGAAAGTGAGTCCGGCAACGAAGTGCTTCTGCATCGCGAAGAACATCAGCACCGACGGCAGCGCGGCCAGCACCGAGCCCGCCGCGACCAGGTTCCAGGCGGTCGTCCATTGGCCTTTGAGCGCGGCGACGCCGACGGTGATCGGCGCAGCGTCGTCGCCTTGCGTGAGGCACAGCGCCCAGAAATAGTCGTTCCAGACGAAGGTGAAGACGAGAATGCCGAGGGCCGCGAGGGCGGGGCGGATCAGCGGCAAGACGATGCGCGCGTAGATGGTCCATTCGCTTGCGCCTTCTACGCGCGCGGCCTCGATCAGCTCGAAAGGCAACTGCTTGATGAAGTTGCGTAGAAACAGCGTGCAGAAGCCCGTCTGAAATGCGACATGAAAAATGATGAGCGCCCAGACGGTATTGAACAGGCCCACTTTGAGCGCCATGTCGCGCACGGGAATCATCAGGATCTGCACCGGCACGAAGTTGCCCGCGACGAACGTGAACAGCACGACGATGTTGCCGCGAAAGCGATACGTGGCGAGCGCGAAGCCAGCCATCGACGCGAGCAGGATCGCGCCGAGCACGGACGGCACCGTGATCAGCATGCTGTTGGCGAAGTAGTGCAGCATCGGCGTTTGCGTGAGCGCCGCGCCGTAGTTGTCGATGAGCGCGAAGTGCTTGGGCCAGGTCCAGTAGTCGCCTCGCGACAACTCGTCGGACGAACGGATCGACGTGACGAGGACGGCGAGCATCGGCAGCAGCCACATGAACAGCGCGATGGGCAGCGACGCTTTGTACAGCGCGCGGCTCCACGGTTTCCAGTGTTCGACGGGAAGCGGGTACATGTGAGTCTCCTTTTTCGCTCTATCGGGAAGCGCGCGGCTTAGCGTTCCTCGCGCAGCATGCGGCGCAGATGGAACACGATGTAGACGAGCATGATCGCGAACAGCACGACCGCAATCGACGCCGAATAGCCTTCGCGGTAGTACTTGATGGCCTGGTCGTACATGTAGTACGCGAGGACGGTGGAGCTGTCGAACGGACCACCGCCGCTCATCACCGAAATCAGATCGAAGCTGCGCAATGCGCCGATTACCGTCAGCACGACCGCCATGAAGGTGGCGGGGCGCAGTTGCGGAAGAATCACGTGCCAGAGCAGGCTCCAGCCTTTCGCGCCTTCCATGCGGGCGGCCTCGACGACCTCCGGATTGATGGAGGTCAGGCCCGTCAGATACAGCACCATGCAGTAGGGCGTTTGCGGCCACAGCGCGGCGAAGACGATGCCGAAGGTCACGGTGCGCGGGTCCCCGAGCACGGGAATGCCGTGTCCGACGATCAGCTTGAGCAGACCGAAAGCGGGATCGTAGAACCAGCTGAACACGAGTCCCACCACCACGCCCGACAACACGAACGGCGCGAAGAACAGCGACTTCACCACGCGCATGCCCTTGATCTGCTGGTTCAGATACAACGCGAAAAGCAAGCCGAGCGGCGGAGCGAGCAGGAAGAACACGAGCCAGATCAGGTTGTTCTTCAGCGCGAGATAGAACGTGTCGGTGTGGAACAACTCGACGTAATTCGCAAGACCGATGAAGGTCCTGGGCGTCATGCCGTCCCAGTTGTAGAAGCTGAGCGCGATGCTGGAGAAGATCGGATAGATCACGCAGAGCGCGAACAGCGCACAGCCTGGCAGCAGAAAAAAGAACGCGGCGCGATGGCGGGCGCGGCCCGAGGCGGACGCGCGTCGGCCGCGCGCCGTCGGCAGACGGGCAATGGACGTGGACATGACGAAACCCTCTTTCGATGCAGAAGCGGATCAGCGTGGCGTGGCGCACGATTGCCGGCGAGCCGCGCCGGTGTGAAGCCCTGCGGCGGCGTGGCCGTCTGCATAACGACCACGCCGCACACACTGCCGCCAGCAGACTCAGTTGTGGTAAATGCGCTTGCGCGTCGCTTCGAGACGTGCGAGCAGCGAGTCGAGTTGCGATGGGTCGTTGTAGAACTGCTGCATCGCCTTCATGCCTTCGTCGGCCATTTCTTTCGTCATGTCGCGGTCGTAGAACTGCGCGATGCCGCCGGTCGTGCTGGCGAGCGTCTGGAACCCGACTCGGGAAATCGGATCGGCGGGTTCCGTTGCCTTGCTGTTCGACGGCAACTGGCCCCAGCCGCGCGCGAGGTCCGCGTTGATCTCGGGCGTCTCCATGAAGGCGAGCAGACGGCGCGCGTCAGTCTTGTTCTTCGCTTTTGCGGGGATCAGCAGCACGTTGACCGGGCCGTCTTCCGCCACCGGCACTTTGGGATCGATCACGGGGAAGCGCATGAAGCCGATCTGTCCTTTCACACTCGACGGAAGGCCCGCCGAGAAGAACGTGCCCATCAGCATCATTGCGGCTTTGCCGTTCACGAGGAATGGCCCGATCGAATCGAGGTCGTACGAAAGCGCGTTGTCGATGTAGTAATGGTCGTCCATCAGCGTCTTCCAGGTCGTGTAGACCTTCTTCACGCGCGGATCGGTGTAGGGCACCTCACCTGCCATGAGCTTCTGGTGGAACGCGTTGCCGTTGATGCGCAAGTCCAGATAGTCGAACCACGCGGCGAGCGTCCAGCTATCGCGCGCGGCCACGGCAATCGGCGCGACGCCGCTCGCCTTCAGTTTTTTGCAGGCGTCGAGCAGTTCGTCCCACGTCTTCGGTTCGCTCGAAATGCCCGCTTTCTCGAACAGATCCTTGCGGTAGAAAAAGCCATATGCGTCGTAGCCGAGCGGCGCGGAATACTGCTTGCCAGCGTATGTCGATGCCTGTTTGACGGACGCATACTGCTGGTCCCAGCCGTTCTTCTTCCAGTCGCCCGAGAGATCTTCCAGCAAGCCGCGCTTCGCGTAGTACGCCATGCGCTCGCCGTTGTGCCAGGAGACGACATCGGGAGGATCGGTCGCGAGCCAGCCGCCCATTTGCACCTTGTACGCCTCCTCGGTGATGTACGTCACTTTCAGGTCGACGTCGGGATTCGCTTTCTTGAACTTGTCGAATGCGTCCTGCCACGTCGAGCGCTGATTGCCGCGCGCCGACACGTTGATGTTCAACTGACCGGCGTCGGCTTGCGTCGCGAAACCGCTCAGCACCGTTGCCGAGAGCGCGAGCGCCACCGTGACGGCGCGCGGACTGAATGAGGCAAGCCGTGCAAAGCGGCTCGTGTGCGTAAAGGCCATCGTGTTGTCTCCTGTGACTGCGTTGTCGGCCGCCCGCGTCCGCGAACGGCGGTTGCTGCGAGCCGCGACGGCTCTATGACCGGCTGCGGCGTTTCGCGCGCGACAAGGCCTAATGCGAGCCTTGCGCGCCGCATTCTCATGCCGTCTGTAGCGCGACGGCTTGCGCGTTGCCGACGATGGTCCGGTGCAGCGCAATGCCGTCTTCGTCGAACAGGTGACACGCATTGGCGGGCAGATGCAGTGCGAGCCGCTCGCCGGTGCGCACATGCAGGTCGCCGGGCGCTTTCGCGATCAGCGTGCCGCCCGCATGGTCGGCGTGAAGATAGCTATGCTCGCCGAGTTGCTCGGTCAGCAATGCGTTGACGGCGAGCGTCTGCGTGTCGCCGTCGAGCCGCACATGTTCGGGACGAATGCCGAGCGTGACGCGCTGTCCTGGCTTGAGGCGTCTGCCGTCGACCAGCACGCGCAACGCGGTGCCGGCCATGCTGACTTCCACGCTGTCGTCGGCGATGCGCTCGACGACGCCGTCGATAAAGTTCATGCGCGGCGACCCAATGAAGCCTGCAACGAACTTCGAGCGCGGCCGGTGATAAAGCTCCAGCGGCGCACCGATCTGCGCGATGCTGCCCAAGCGCTGCGTTTCCGCGCCTGCGTGCAGCAGAACGATCTTGTCGGCGAGTGTCATCGCTTCGATCTGGTCGTGCGTCACATAGACGACGCTCGCCTGTGCGTAACGCTGATGCAGCCGCGCGATTTCGATACGCGTCTGACCGCGCAGCGCGGCGTCAAGATTCGACAGCGGTTCGTCAAACAGGAACACGCCCGGCTCGCGGACGATCGCGCGGCCGATCGCCACGCGCTGGCGTTGCCCGCCCGACAGTTCACGCGGCTTGCGCGCGAGGAGGGCGTCGAGTTGCAGTACGTGCGCCGCTTCGCGCACCTTGCGGTCGACCTCTGCTTTCGGTGTTTTCGCCAGCTTCAGACCGAAGGCCATGTTTTCGTAGACCGTCATGTGCGGGAACAGCGCGTAACTCTGAAACACCATCGCGACGCCGCGCTCGGCAGCCGGCACGCTGTTCATCGTGCGACCGCCGATGGTCACGTCGCCGTCGGTCTGATCTTCGAGTCCGGCGACGATGCGCAGCAAGGTCGACTTGCCGCAGCCCGAAGGGCCTAGGAACACGCAGAACTCGTGTTCGCCGATCTCGAGGTTCAGGTCGCGAAGGACCGGCGCGTTGCCGCCGAAAGTCTTCTGAATGCCGCGCAGGGAAATGGCCGCCATGATCCGCCCTCCGTTTAAGCGCTTAAAAACGGCGCGACAAAAAACGCCGGAACGCTTGCGGTACGGCGATTTAAGCGGTTAAATTCGGGGATGCGCGGCAGAGTGCCCATGACTGTCTCCTGATCGTTTCGAGAAAAGGTAGCGCAAGCCGGATGCGTCGCGCAACATCTGATGGGCGCTCCCTGAATATGGGAAATTTCCTAATCTTCTGCTTATGGCCACATTGAGTGATGTCGCGCGTCGCGCGAATGTGACGGCGGCGACCGTTTCGAACGTGCTGCGCAATCCCGACAAAGTGCGGCCACAGACGTCCGAGCGGGTGATGCGCGCGATCCGCGAACTGGGCTATCGTCCAAATCTCAATGCCCGCGCGCTAGCGGAGGGCCGTTCGCCAACGCTCGCGCTAATGCTTTCCAGCATCGCCAATCCGTTCTATCCGGAGTTCGTGCTGGCGGCCGAACGCGCCGCGCGTCGCGCCGGCTATTTCCTGATGGTGTGCAACACCGACGACGACGCCGAGACCGGGCGCGCGTACCTCACGCAAATCGCCGGCACGCTTGCCGAAGGTGTGCTCGTGCTGAACACGGACATCGCGATCAACGAACTGTGCGCGTCCGCGGCGGTCGGCGCGCCAATCGTGTTGAGCCTATGGGAGCATCCCGAGGAGTTGCCCGCCTTGCCGTGTGTCGCCGTCGACTTCGCGCATGCGGGCGCGCTGGCGGCGCGTCATCTGCTGGAACTGGGGCACCGCGACATCGGCATGCTGGTGGGAGACGGTTGCGGTGGCTTGCAGGACGCGCGCGCGAACGGTTTCAGATCCGTGATGCGCGATGCGGGCCTCGAACCCGACGACGCCGCCGTGCTGAAGATTCCCGACACGATCGACGCGGGCTTCTCCGCCTGCATCGAATTGATGGAGCGCGAGCCGCATCTGAGCGCGCTGTTCGCGACCAACGATCTGCTGGCCATCGGCGCGTTGCAGGCGCTTGCCACGCTCGGACGCAAGGTGCCCGACGACGTGTCGGTGATCGGCATCACCGATATTCAGTTGGCGCACCAGGTGCGGCCCTCGTTGACGACGGTGGCAATCAACACGCAAGCCATCGCGGAGGCGTCGATCGAGTTGCTGATCCGGCTGATTCATGCGCCGGATGCCGCTGCGCCGCCGCCTTCCGTCGTCGCGCCATTGCCGACGCTGGTGCGCCGGCAGTCGACCTGAGCGCTGAACTCGACGCTGTGACCGGGAGGCGATCGCTTCGAGTTCGCGTGAAGCAACCGGCTCGTCGCGGCATGCGGCGATCTCGCCGGTGTCGAGACCGCACTGATCGGGCGCGCGGCTGACCGGGTGATCCGCCGGGGAACGGTCCGGATGGGTTCTGTCGCTGTAAGGAAAGCGGGTCAAGCAAAGGTGATATGCGAAGGATAGCTTACGAAACCAACGAGTAAAATTGCTGGGTGGCAGACAGCGAAGTTCTGCCCGAACATCTCACCTGTCCTGCGAATTATGCCGTCTTACGGTCATGGTGAGAGGTAGTGGCGGCGCCGGAAACCGCGCCGCCAGATGTCTACGCGCCGTGCAACGCGGCGCGGCCGGTTTGCAGATAAGCCGACATCTGAGCCTCCGGCACCATGCCGCCGCCCGTCGCCCAGATGACGTGCGTCGCGTTGCGCATGGCTGCGTCGTCGAGAGCCATGCGCGCGCGATAGCCTCGCGCTTCTTTCGATACCCGCGCGAAACCCGGCGCGCCCGCAAGCGCGGACGGCTCCAGACGAATGGCCTGAGTGTCCGCCATCAAAGCGAGAAGGGCGTACAACTCGCGGTCGTCGATCGTGTAGTAGCCGTCGATCATCCGCTGCATCGCGCGGCCGACGAAACCCGACGGACGGCCCACCGCGAGGCCGTCGGCCGCCGTCAGGTTGTCGATACCGAAGTCTTGTACTGCGAGCTTCTCGTGCAAACCGGTGAGCACGCCCATCAACATGCATGGCGAGTGCGTCGGCTCCGCAAAGACGCAATGCACTGCATCGCCGAACGCGAGTTTCAGGCCGAACGCGACGCCGCCTGGACCGCCGCCGACACCGCATGGCAAATAGACGAAAAGCGGATGCCCGGCATCGACAGGTACGTTCGCGAGATCGAGCTGACGTTTGAGGCGTTCGCCCGCGACCGCGTAACCCAGAAACAGCGTGGTGGAATTCTCATCGTCGACGAAGTGGCACAGCGGATCGTTCGACGCGAGACGCCGGCCGCTCTCGATCGCTTCGCCGTAGTCGCCCGCATATTCGATGACTGTCACGCCGTGCGCGCGCAGACGGTCTTTCTTCCATTGACGTGCGTCGGCGGACATGTGCACGGTAGTTGTGAAGCCGAGCGTCGCGCTCGCGATGCCGATCGACATGCCCAGGTTACCCGTCGAGCCTACCGCGATGCTGTGCTTGCGAAAAAGCGCGCGGCACGCGTCCGTGGCGAGCATGCGGTAATCGTCGCCTTCATTCAGCAGGCCGTGGCGTATCGCGAGTTGCTCAGCATGAAAGAGCACTTCGTAGATGCCGCCGCGCGCCTTGATCGAACCGGAAACCGGCAGATGACTATCCTGTTTGAGTAGCAAACGACGAGGTGCCTCGACCTCGTAGCGCCTGCTCAATGCGTCCGCGAACAAGGGCACTTCAATCAACGGCGATTCGATGACGCCGCCCGCTTCGCGCACATCGTCGAAAGTCTGCGCGAGCAGCGGCGCGAATCGTTGCAGGCGTGCGCTCGCATCGGCGACATCGGACGCATCGAGCGGAATGTCGCCCATCGCATCGACCAGCGGCGCGACGGCCGGGTTGAACCATTCGACGGGCTGAAGCTCCATGAGCGGCCGCAAGAGCGGATAGTCGCGAAGCCACGCGTCGAGCGGCTTGCCATAAATGGAATCGATCATGTTCGGTCAGACGGCGGACGTTGAAGACGAAGCGGAAGTGTTCGAAGGAGCCACGGCATCGAACACGGGTGGATGCGTGACGATGGACTTGAGATCGACGTCGGATGTGCGCAGTTTCGTGGCATCCGGGATCGGACGGCGCGTTTCATCGGACGACGCGAAGAGCGTTTCGAATGCGCGCGCCGCATCGAGCAACGTGAGATCGCCGCGGAACGCACCAATCATCTGAAGCCCGAACGGCATGCCGCGATGATCGACGCCGCATGGCAAGGACAAGGCCGGGTTTGTCGCGAGCGTCACCACATAGGTCAACGCGAGCCAACGATAGTAGTTTTCCAGTTCGACGCCGTTCACGGACTTCAGATACGGCTGCGTCCAGGGGAACGGAGACACGGGCGTGGTTGGCGACAGGATCAGGTCGTAGCGATCGAACAGCGTCTGGAAGTGGCGGAACAGGCGGGTTTGATCGGCGTGCGCGCGCACGCAATCGGCGAGTCCCATGCCGATGCCCATTTCGTAGTTCGCACGTGGATTCGGCCCGAGCAGTTCAGGATTGGTTTCGTAGGCCTTTTGCAGGCCCGCGACAAAAGCTTCCGCGCGCAGTACGTCGAAGCAGCGGTGCGCGCCTTCGAAATCGACTTCGACCGGCTCGCAAACGGCGACATGGCCGCGCAGGAATTCGATCTTGCGGCGGAACACGGCGCGGATCTCATCATCGACTTCACAGACGCCAAAGTCTTCGGTGTAGCCGATACGCAGCTTCGACAAGTCGGTGAGCGCGCGGCCGTCCATCGTCGGCGCCATCGTGAACGGATAGCCGAGCGGATCGCTGTCCGATTGCCCGACCGTCGCCGCGAGTTGCAGCCACGTGTCTTCGACATTACGTCCCATCGGCCCGACGACAGCAATCGGTGTCCAGCCCAGCGGCTTGCGGTCGCTCGGCACGAGTCCCGGCGATGTGCGCAATCCGACCACACCGCACTTCGCCGCCGGAATGCGCAACGAGCCGCCCGTGTCGGATCCGCTTGCAAGCGGCACCATGTCGAGTGCAAGCGCAGCCGCCGATCCGCCAGACGATCCGCCGGCGTTCAGGCGCGGATCGAACGGGTTGCCTGTCGCGCCCCAAACGGGATTGAAGCTATTGGCGCCAGCGCCCAATTCGGGCACATTCGTCTTGCCGACGACGATCGCACCCGCCGCGCGCAAACGTCGGACGAGCGTGTTGTCGCGTGCGGGCACGTTCGCGCGATAAAGCGGCGAGCCATACGTCGTCAGAATGCCTTCGGTCTCTTCGAGATCCTTGATGGCGATCGGCAGGCCGTGCAGCGGCCCCAGCACGGCGCTACGCGCGAACGCGGCATCGGCGGCGCGCGCTTCGAGGCGAGCGCGCTCGAAGCTCGTTGCGGTGATCGCGTTCACATACGGATTGAGCGATTCGATGCGCGCAATGCAGGCATCGAGCAATTCAACGGCGGAGATTTCGCGCGCCTGCAAGAGCGCACGCAGCGCGACGGCGCTATGACGCGTGAGTTCGTGACGGTCGGTCATCGAGCGATCCTTTGGCAATGATACAAAGAGTGCGCTCAATGTAGACGACGAGAAATTGAGCGGCTAGTGATGTTTATCGAACGCTGACTTTACTTTTGGACAACGCTCGCAGGCGGCGTTAGTTCATCGCTCAAGCGCTCGACGAACGACTGCAGAAGCGGCGGCAATTCGCGCCGCGCGAGCGTTTGTATTTCGATGGCGCGTTCGCTCGTCGCGAACTCGGGCACAGGCAACGCGACCAGTTCCCCCGTCGCGAGACGCGGACGCACGAAGAGTTCGCCGCTGAACGTGACCGCGTCGCTTGCGAGCGTGAAGCCGAGCAGCGTTTCTAGCGTCGCGCTGCTCAGCACGCTCTTGCAAGCTACGCCTTCGCGGCTGCAATAGATATCGATGAGCGTATGCAGCGTCGAATGAGCGCCGGGCAACGCGAGCGGATAGGCAAGCAATTCGCGAAACGAAACCTGCGCCGATGACGCGAGCGGATGCGACGCCGCAACGATCGCGAACATGGGCGAAGGCGCTGAGAACGCGACATGAATGTCCTTCGCGGGACCGAAGCTGAAGGTCAGGCCGACATCGGCTGCGGCTTCGCGGACACGCTGGGTGACGCCCGCGGCGGTATCCACCACGACTTCGAACGATGCGGGCGCGACGGTGCGGCGGAAATCGGCCATTGCGCGCGGCAGGAAAGCTGCCGCGAAACCTTCGGTGCATGCAATGCGAATCCTGCGGGCCGCCTCGCCGCGAAGCGCGTCGATTTCGAGCGAAATCTGTTCGGCGTCCAGTTGCGAGCGCCGCGCATAGGCTGCGAGCATTTCTCCCGCTTTGCTCGGCACCATGCCGCGCGATTGCCGCACGAAGAGCGGCATGCCGAGTTCGCCTTCGAGCCGCGTGATCTGCCGGCTCACCGCCGACGGCACGACGTTCAGCCGATGCGCGGCGTCGGCGATGGACCCGGTGTTGACGACTTCGAGAAAGTATCGGACAGCGGCTTCCTGAAGAATGCGGGCGTTCATGCTGGATCGATGTAGTGACGCGTAGTCCGCATCATAGCGCCCGCACACTGCGATGATGCAATCAGGCTTCCTCAGCGGTCCCGAGACGGCGCGCATCGTTTTCGCTTGCGAGACCGATCGACAGGCTCGTGACCGCCGCGAGCGCCGTCGCCGCGATCAGGAAGCCGAACACGGCGTTGTAGTTGCCCGTCATGGACACGAGCAGCCCAATGACCGCCGGCGCGACGAAACCCGCCACCTGGCCGCCGAAGTTCACCATGCCCGCGCCCGTGCCGATCAGCTTCTGCGGGAGAAACTTCGTGGGCAGCGCGAAGACACCCGCGAATACGAAGGACTTGAAGAAATACACGATCGATTGATATGCGATCACGCCGGTCACGGTTTCGGCCGTATACATCTCGTAGAGGAAAAAGCCGGAGATCACGCAGCACGCGGCCATCAGCCATTTCTCGCGGCCATCGAACCAGCGTGTGAGGATCCAGCCGCCAAGCGCCGTCGAAATGCTCGCGGCGACGAAGGGCAGCGGCGTCAACATGCCGACCGCTTTCAGATCGAGATGACGTTCGGTCAGCAGATACGCGGGCATCCATGCATCCAGACCTTTGTTGACGATGCCCATGCCGAACCACGTGAGCAGGATCTTCCACATCAGCGGCATCTTGAGGAGCGCGCGGGTCGCCGCACCGTCGATGCGTGTGGCACGGCCCGACGCATCGCGCTTCTGATGGGTGTCCTTGACGGCGAACAGGTAGAACAGCGCGAACACGACGCCGGCAATGCCCGCCACGACGAACGCGTGACGCCATCCCAGGTACAGAATGAGAGGCGCGATCGCAAGCGGAGCAATAAAGCTGCCCACGTAGTTCGACGACATCAGCAATGCAGACATTTTCGGGCGATCGGCGCGCGCGCACGATTCGGTGACGCCCTTCACGGCGGCGCCGGGATAACCGCCTTCGCCGAGACCAAAGATAAAGCGGATCGCGATCAGCGAGGCCAGCGACCATGCAAGACCCGTCATCAGCGTGAACAGCGACCAGAATGCCACCGATACGACGATGACCTTTTTGCTGCCCAGCGATCCGCGATCCAGCCGCCGGGTATCTGCATCGCGGCGTAGCTGATATAGAAGGTGCTCATGACGACGCCGAGCGCCGCCGATCCAACGTTGAATTCCTTGCCGATGGCGACGAGCGACAGCGCAATCGCCGCGCGATCTATGTACGAAATGCAGTAGCCGAGATAGAGCAGCGCGAATACCGCGATACTGGCGCGCCTGCTTTTATTGGGGTCGATCATCGTGAGAGTCTGTCTGAGAGGAAAGATCGGGCCCGCTCCGGCTGCACCGAGCGCTCCCACTGCGACTAGTCGGACTGATGCTAGGTAGCCACAAATGCATGGGCAAGTGACATATTCCGAACGCTTGCTTTCCGAAAAATCACGCGTCGCGCATTGATCAGGGAAGGTAACGACCGCGCTCTGAATGGGCCGGAAACGGGTTGGGATAAAGTATCGAGGCCTTGATGCCGTTATCACATAGCGGGTAGGCGAATTGCAAAGGGCACGCGGACCGGGGCCGGTCGCTACCTGATTTAATGCATGCAGAATGAGAGATGCATGGAGCGTTGATGAATATTGTTTCCGGACACCGACGCGACTGGGGAAAAGGTCAGAGCGATAACCAGACCACCGCTGTCGCAAATCCAGAGTCGGACCTGACTACGTCGATAGCGACGACAGCGCGGATCGATACACTGCTTCAAACCTCCGGCGATCGAATGCGCGGGCGGGACTGGGCATGGTATCGCGCGGGAGACAAGCTGCGCCTTGCAGCACATTCCGGGGCCGAAACGGTGTGGCCCGACGCCCTCGCGAACGACGCGTTAGTCCCGTTTTGCGAGTCGCAAGCATTACATTGCTGGCCGACCGGAACCGCCGACAAAGCGCTGGGCTGGCTGCTCGCGCCGCAAAAGGACGCGCACGACGAAGCGCTCGCGGCGTTCGCCAACACATTGGGACTGCAACTGCTTGGCGACGCGCTCGTGCGCGCGCAACACACGCAGCGCGTGCTCCACGAAATCGCGTACCTGGCCAGTTCGACCAGCGAGCGTTCCGCGTTCCTGCATGCCGTTCATCAGCAACTGGCCACGATAATCGATGCAGAGAACTTTTATCTCGCGCTGTATGAACCGGAAAGCAGACGTATCACGTATCCGTATTATGTGGATGTGATCGACGTCGAGGCGCTCGAATCCGAAAGCTATGACATGCTCGATCCGCATCGCTTGTCGCTGACCGCACAGGTCTTGACGACCGGGCAGCCGTTATTGATCGACGCCGCCGGGATTCAGGAGGCGGAAGCGGCAGGCCGCTTCTTTTGCGTTGGAGATCGCCCCGAATTCTGGATGGGCGCGCCGTTGAAGAACGCGTCCGACGAAGTGTTCGGCATGCTCGCCATGCAGGTCTATGACGTATCGCGCATATACAGCGCCGACGACCGGGCGCTGTTTCTCGTGGTCGCGCGTCATGTGGCAATGGCCCTCGATCGCATTCTTCACCGGGCGAACCTCGAAAATATCGTAGCGCGCCGGACATCGGAACTCTCGGAACTGAACGACGCACTTCGGCAGGAAGTCGCCGAGCGAAAACGGGCGGAACATCTGCAAAGTGCGCTTTTCAGTATTGCAGAGTTGTCGAGCGCGTCGGGGGACATGGTCGAGTTTTTCCGCAGTCTGCATCGCATTCTGGGCGAGCTGCTGTACGTGCACAACTTCTATATCGCACTGTATGACGAGGCGACAGCAACGGTTTCTTTCCCCTATTACGTCGATGAACTGGTTGACGAGCAGCCGGCTCCGAGGCGGTATAAACGCGGCTTC
Organism: Paraburkholderia caledonica NBRC 102488; assembly: GCF_000685095.1. Classification (GTDB taxonomy): domain Bacteria; phylum Pseudomonadota; class Gammaproteobacteria; order Burkholderiales; family Burkholderiaceae; genus Paraburkholderia; species Paraburkholderia caledonica. The sequence goes on along the minus strand of NZ_BAYE01000002.1, from coordinate 550,233 downwards.
ACGGAATACGTTATTGCACAGCGTCGACCGTGTCTTTTCAATCGTACCGATGCGGAGCGCCTGATCCGCGACGGCAAGATAGAACTCGACCACGACCACCTGAATCTGCGTTCGTGGTTAGGTGTGCCGCTTTTCGAAGCGGGTAAGGTGCGGGGCATGCTCGCGGTGCAGAGCTATTCGACCGACGTACAGTACACGCCCCGTGACCAGGAGTTGCTGACTTTCGTCTCGCGTCACATCGATACGGCATTGTCGCGACGAAGCGCCGCCGATGCGCTGTATGCCGCGAACCTCGAACTGGAGGCGCGCGTGCAGGAGCGCACTCGAGAACTGGATAGGGCCAACGCGCAACTGTTGCATGAGAACTTCCACGACTCGTTGACCGGGCTGCCCAATCGCAGCCACCTTCTCGAGCGGCTCGACGCGGAATGGATCCGGCATCTGGATTCCGGAAGACGGTTGGTCGTGATGTTCCTCGATCTCGACCGCTTCAAGGTTGTCAACGACAGTCTTGGCCATCATTTCGGCGATCAGCTGCTGGTGTCGGCGGCGAAACGGCTGCGCGACTGCCTGAGCAGAACCGATATGCTCGCGCGTCTCGGGGGAGACGAGTTTGCAATCCTCTCGCCCGAAGCGTCGCTCGAAGCGGCAGTCACCATCGCCGAGCGGATATTGTCGGTGTTCGACCTGCCGTTTCATATCGACGATCACGTCGTTTTCTCGTCATGCAGCATTGGCATCGTGACCGCCGAGCATGAATTCCACAAGGAACCGGCCGACCTGTTGCGCGACGCCGACACGGCCATGTATCGCGCGAAAAACGGTGGCCGCGATAGTTACGTGGTGTTCAATCAGGAGTTGCGTCACGAGGTCTCGGACCGGATGCGGCGCGAAGGCGCACTACGAAATGCGCTTAAACGCGACGACGAACTGATCCCGTTCTTCCAGCCGATCATCTGCACGATCACAGGCCGTCTGACCTCGCTCGAAGCATTGGTACGCTGGCGGCAGCAGGATGGCCGCCTGCTCGCGCCGGGAGAATTCCTGCCGGCGATGGAAGGACTGCGGCTGATCGGCCGGCTCGATCTGTACATGCTCAATTGCGTCGCGGCAATTCTCGCGCAGCCCGCGCATGCCGGCTGGCCTCCCGTCCATGTCAATTGTTCGAGCTACAGCATGACCCGGGCGGAGTTCGCGGGCGACGTACTCGCGCTGCTGCAACAGCACGGCGTCGCACCGTCGCGCGTGCGTCTGGAACTGACTGAAGGCGCGTTGATCGCGGAGCCGGAAGTCGCCCGGCAGACGATGCAGCACCTGACCGACAACGGTGTGTCGGTGGTGCTCGACGACTTCGGCACCGGCTTTTCATCGCTCAGCTATGTGCACCAGTATCACTTCAGTGCGCTGAAAGTCGACAAATCGTTCATCGTCGGCTTGACGTCGAGTCCGCGCACGCGCGTCATCGTCCGGGCGATCGTGCGGATGGCGGAATCGCTCGGTCTGGGCGTGGTGGCCGAAGGTGTCGAAGATGCGGTCGCTCTGGCTGCATTGCGGGACATCGGCGCAACCGAGGCGCAAGGCTACTACATCGGCAGACCCATGCCGCTCGCCGAACTGGCCGAGGCGTTGAGCGCGGGCAAGGCGAGGCAATGGCTCTTACCCGCTGAGCAGCAGGTCAATTGACCGCGCCGCAATAGAGCAGACCGTGTCGAGCCTTCCCGATCCGTTGCCATGACGCGTGGTTGTCACGGCGCATGTCGGCTACAAAGGGGCCGTTGCAGGCGGCGGCAGCGAATTTATTGCGCCTTCAATGCGCCGACTCGAGATGCGCGTTGACGTGTTCCCGCCGCCCCGCCGCGTAGCCGAACCACGCAGACACGACGCAGATACCCGCGCACAAAGCAGCGAGACTGGAAAGCGAGCCAGTTGCATGGAGCAGCGATCCGGCAATGAACGGCCCACACGACGCGATCAGATAGCCGATGCCCTGAGCCATGCTGGAGAGTTGCGCGGCCACGTGCGAGTCGTACGAGCGCAAGCCGATGACGGTGAGGGCGAGCGTGAACGACGCGCCTTGCGCGGCGCCAAGAAGCAGCGCCCAGATCCACATGGTCGACGCAGGCGCGAAGAAACAGCCCATCAGACCCACGCCAGTCGACAGCAACGCGCCCACATTCACCGCGCGCTGATCGCGCAGTCGCGCCAGCAGAAACGGCAGCAGCAGCGACGACGCGGCCTGCGTGACCACGCTGAGCGACAGCATGAAACCGGCATCGACCGCGCTCATGCCACGCGTGCGAAGCACCGTCGGCAGCCAGCCGAACACGATGTACGCCAGCGACGATTGCGAACCCATGAACAGCGTGACCTTCCACGCAAGCGGATCTCGCCACAATCCGCGAACGACTTGCGCGTGTCTTCCTGCATGGATCGACTTCTTTGGCAGACGCACGCCCCAGACCAGCGTGGCCAATGCGACAGGCAACGCCCACAGCGCCAATGCCCATGCCCACGAGTTGCCGCTCGCGCTGCCCAGCAGGTATTCGATCGCATGGGCCGCCGGGACCGTCCCGGCCGCCGCCGCGGCGGCGCCGACGCACATTGCCGCGCTGTAGACTCCAGTCATCAGCGGAACATGGTCTGGGAAGTCGCGCTTCACTACACCTGGCAACAGCACATTCATCAAGCCGATGGCGAAGCAGGCCACAATCTGGCCGAGATACAACGCCTCCCATACGGGAAATACGCGCAACGCAGTACCCAGCGTGAGCAGCAACAGCAACGCGAGCAATGCGCGTTCACTGCCGAGGCGCCGCGCGAGTAGCGGTGCGAGCGGCCCGAAGAGACCGAAGCATAGCGACGGCAATGTCGTCAGCACGCTCGCGCCCGCGCGCGAAAGGTTGGTGGCCCGCACTGCTTCGAGCAGGATCGGACCCACGCTCGTGATCGGCGTGCGCAGCGAAAAGGCGATCAAGGCGAGGCTCGCCGCGAGAGCGATGCTGCGAGCGCGCGAATCGTGCGCATCGTGCGCATCGTGCGGTTCGCCCGGATGTTGCGGTGCGATGGCGCCCGCGACCGGGCGTGCGGTCTTGCCGCGGTCGGTCGCCGTGGGCTCAGCATTAGCAGACGTTTTGGGGACTTTCATCGATCACTGTGCGTTATAGAGGTCGGTCAAAGCGACCCTTCTTCGTCTCGCATTGTATTCGGCGAAAGCTAAGCGGAACCGGGATGCGTCGTTGCACCCATGCAATGATGAACGTCTGTCAGGTTAGCGGATGTGGACTGCACCAGATCACTTGGGCCATCGCCACGACGGATCGGAAAGATGTTCCGCGAAGTAGTCGGACAGCGCGCTCACTTTTGCGGGCCGGGCGCGCGCCGACGGCGTGACGAAGTAAAGGCCGCCTTTCGTCAAAGACCAGTCGGTGAGGATCGCTTCCAGGCGGCCATCGGCCAGATATTCGCCGGCAATAAACTCGGGCAGCTCGGCAATCGCCAGACCATCGAGCAGCGTGGGCAACAGCGCGTCGGAGTTCGTCACGCGCAGTGGACCGATCGGCATGATCGGTTCCTCCTCGCCCGCGTCGTTCGTGAAGCGCCACACATCGCTGCGCGCGCGATACGCATACGAAAGGCAGGGGCGGTCCACCAGTTCGCGCGGATGCATAGGCCGTCCCTCGCGCTTCAGATAGCCCGGTGACGCGACTACGTATTGCGTTACCGCGCACAGCCGTCGCGCCACGAGCGACGAATCGGGCAGTGCGGCGATGCGCAGCGCGGCGTCGAAGCCGTCAGCAACCAGGTCGACCGGCGCGTCGGACAGATGCAGGTCGATCGACACCTCCGGATAAGCGCGAAAAAATGCCGGCAGGAGCGGCGCGACCCAGCGCAGCCCGAACGACATCGGCACCGCGAGACGCACGAGCCCGCGCGGCTGCACCGACATCTCACGGGCGGCATTTTCTGCTTCCTCGGCCTGCCGGTAAATCTGGCCAGCTTTCTCGCAGATCGTCCGGCCGAACTCGGTGAGCGCCAGTTGACGCGATGTGCGGTTGAAAAGCCGCGCGCCCAGCCGGTCTTCCAGGCGCGCGACGCCGCGCGACACCGTCGCCACCGAAACACCCACTGCGCGCGCCGCAGCCGCGAAGGATCCTTCCTCGGCGACCTTCGCGAACATGGCCAGTCCCTCGAAATCAGGCAGTTTCGCCATCTCGCCTCATCATTTCGTTTTTGCAACGTTAAATTTCAATCAATTCTATTTAGAAAAGGCGCTTGCGTCGATATTCTCCTTACATCGCAGCACGAAACGCTCAACGCAGTTTCCCCACGTAGTCATCCACTTATCGAATTGAAGGAGAAACACCATGGCACGCAAACTCGACAACAAGATCGCACTGGTCACGGGCGCAACGAGCGGCATCGGCCTCGCGACTGCTCAACGCTTTGCAGCGGAAGGCGCGCACGTCTACATCACCGGTCGCCGTCAGGCCGAACTTGACGCCGCAGTGAAGGGAATTCGCGGAGCCGGCGGCAACGTGACCGGCGTACGCGTCGATTCTGCGAAGCTCGATGAACTCGACGCGCTGTACGCGCAGATCAAGCAGGAGAAAGGGCGTCTCGATGTGCTGTTCGCCAATGCTGGCGGCGGTTCAATGCTGCCGCTGGGCAGCATCACCGAAGAACAGTTCGACGACACCTTCGACCGCAACGTGAAGGGCGTGCTGTTCACCGTGCAGAAAGCGCTGCCGCTGCTCGCACAAGGTGCGTCGGTGATCCTCACGGGTTCGACGGCTGGCAGCGCGGGCACGGCCGCATTCAGCGTCTATTCAGCTTCGAAGGCCGCGGTGCGCGCCTTCGCACGCAGCTGGATCCTCGATCTCAAGGACCGCGGCATCCGCGTCAACACGCTTAGCCCTGGCGCAACCCGCACTCCCGGCCTGCTCGACCTCGCCGGTCCGGACGCAGCGCAGCAACAAGGCTTGGCCGACTACCTCGCCGCCCAGATCCCGATGGGCCGCCTCGGCGAGCCCGGCGAGATCGCGAGTGCGGCACTGTTCCTCGCCTCCGACGACGCGAGCTTCGTGAACGGCGCCGAGCTGTTCGTCGACGGCGGCCAGCAGCAGGTCTAAACGGTCCTTGAGCGCGCGAGGGCGCGTCTGGTGCAGTCTTCGACGATTGCACCGGCGCGCGCACGCGTGCGCGCGATCCAACTCAGGCACATCATGATCGAACATCGTCCTTTTCTGTCGCTCGATGTAATCAGTCGCGACTGGCTGGAAGCGCGGCTGCATTTCCGCTTTGGCGAGTGCGGACGCGCCGATCATGTGCCGCTCGGCGCGCTCTACGTATGGAACGACGACGAGTTCGCGGCACACTCGGGCTTCGGCCTTCATGCTCACCGTGAAGTCGAGATCGTGACGTGGGTTCGATCAGGCGCAATTACGCACGAAGACGACGCCGGCAATCGGGCACGTCTGGTCGCCGACTCCGTGCAGGCAATGAGCGCGGGTTGCGCGGTACATCACGCCGAGCGCAACGAGGAGAGTTCGCCGGCGCGGCTGTTTCAGATCTGGTTGCACCCGCGCACGCTGGGTGGCACGCCGCGTTGGGCGACGCGTGTCTGTTCGCGCGAGTGTCGCGAAGGCCGCTTCGTCACGCTGGCGAGCGGCGATCCGGACGACGTGCGCGCAGGCGCGTTGCCTATCAATGCGGACGCTCGCGTGCGCATCGCGACGATACGCGAAGGCGCAACGCTGCATCACGCGTTGCGTCCGCCAGGCCACGCGTATCTGGTTACCGATCACGGCCGGCTCGACGTGGGAGAGGTTCGGCTCGCGCCGCGCGATGGAGTCGTGGTTACCGGTGAATCGCAGCTTACGATGACAGCGCGAGACGACACCGACATCGTGATGGTCGAACTGGTCGGCTAACGACGCCGTCGCTATGTGTCCGGATCGATGCGAGCGTGATCACCGTCCTACTGCGGCTTGAGGCGTGTTCCGGAAGCTGATCGCCATGCGGTTATACATGTTCATGAGTCCGATGGCGATCGTGAGGTCGACCAGTTCGCGCTCGTCGAACACTGCACGGGCTGCCTCGTAGGCTTCGTCGGGTACGCCGGTCTGTGCAACGCGTGTGACCGATTCGGCCCACGCAAGTGCGGCACGCTCACGTTCGTCGAACAGATTGCCCGCTTCCTCCCAGGCCTGCACGAGCGCGAGCTTTTCGACTTTCACGCCCTTTTTCAGCAGATCGCGTGTATGCATGTCGAGGCAGTACGCACAGTTGTTGATCTGCGAAACGCGAAGGTAGACCAGGTCCACGAGAACAGGCGAGAGGCCGCTCTGCAGAACATAGCCGTAAACACCACCGAGGGCTTTGGCGCCCGCAGGTGCGATGTGGTTGTAGTCCAGACGCATGCTCATACTTTTACTCCTTGATGTACTGATTACTCGACCGGGGTGGTCAGGGCCTTGTCGTTGCTGTCCACCACGAACACCGCCAGCAACTTCGCCGGCTTGGTCTTGCTTGCATTGCGGCTGACACGGTGAACCGCGCCGGGCTCCTCGAAGAAACTTTCGCCGGCGTGGTAGATCCGCTTCGGGCCGTCGTCGACTTGCGACTCGATGGCGCCCGACACGACGTATGCATAGATAAAAGCCGACTTCGCATGCTCGTGTGCGTGCGACGCGCCTGCGGGCGCATAGTCGACAACGACCGCAATCAACGACTTGCCGGGGATGTTGGGAATCGCGTGCTGGAAGTTCGGTGTGACGGTCTCAGCCGTGTCATGCGCGGTAGCCGGTACGGCAATGGAAAGAGCAATGCCTGCGGCGACAGCACCAGCGATAGATCGAATGTTCATGATGGTGTATCTCCTTGGTGTCCTCACATTGTGGGTCCGGCCTGGACCACAAGAAAGAACCAAGAATGAACATTCTTTATGTACCATTCAGCGGACAGCACACCCGCATTGCCTGTCGCCTAGCTACCCTTGCGAACCACTTCCACCAGCCGGCGACAGTGTTCGACTATCTTGCGTTCATCGAGGTTGGTCACGCTCAGCAGTAAGCCCTGTGGGCCAGAAGACTGCAGATACCATGGCGACAAAGGCGCAGGCGCCAAGCGGGATTGCAATGCTCGCATGGCAATGTCAACGTCAGATATAGAGCGGGGAAGCGTGGTCACGATGGCCGTACCCGCAGCCGCATGCACTTTTATCGAGTCCGGCGCCAACTCGTTGAGACAACGAAGCAGGCTATCGCGCCGCGTGGCGTAAAGACGCTTCATATGCCGAAGGTGCCGAAGATAGTGCCCATCGCGCAGAAACTCTGCCACGGCGTGTTGGACGAACGACGCCGGCGCCGGCATCAGGCACGCTGCGATGTCGCCAAAGCGGCGAGCCATTTCAACCGGGACCACCAGAAAGCCAAGTCGGAGCGCCGGGTTGATAGTTTTGCTGAAGCTGCCGATATGCAACACCCGTCCGTCTGGATCCAGCGATGCCAAGGCCGGCGCTGCGCGACCCTTCAACTGGAGCTCGCTCAGGTAATCGTCTTCGATGATCCATGCGTCGTTTCGTCGAGCCCATGCGAGCAACGCTAGCCGCCTGGGGAGCGACATGGCCATTCCGAGGGGCGCCTGCTGGCCCGGTGTCACGACTGCCAGAGCGGCTTCAGCAGAACTCCGGGTGCCGGCGTCCACGTCGAGCCCGTCTGCATCGACTGGAATGGCTCTCACAGTCATTCCCGCCAGATCGAGCGCGGTACGCGTGAGCGGAAAACCCGGATCTTCTATCCATGCTTCTTCGCCTTCAACCCCGAGCCCCTTGATTGCGAGGCCCAGTGCAGCCGAGAAACCCGCAGTGACAAGAACCTGAGATGGACTGCATCGCAAGCCTCGTGCTACGCCCAGATAGGCTGCAATCTCCTTCCGGAAGTCCGGATCGCCCCGCGGATCGGGGTAGCCGACCGGAGCAGCCGCGGCCCGCCGCGCCGCGCGCGTGAGCACACGCGACCATAGCTTGAAAGGAAAGGCGTCCTCGGAAGGCACGCCCATTTGAAACGCCAAAGGAGTCGCGCCGAATTCGTGGAACAGATCGGGAAACGGCGGCGCTTCCGGAGACCGGGCGGGCGTTGCAGGCAAGGGTGGGCGCTCGGCAACCCGGGTGCCGGCCGCTCCACAAGCGACCGCGAACTGTTCATCGATCAGACGCTCATAGGCCACACGAACCGTGCCCCGCGAGACGCCGATCTGCGCGGCCAGATCCAGCCACGATGGCAGCCGCGCGCCGGCGGCAAGCTGCCCCGTCTCTATGGCGTGTCGAATCGCGCCGTAGATTTGTGTGGACAGCGATGTGCTCGCGGAGCGATCCAGGCCAATTGGGAGCGTCGTCATAGCCGTCAATGGTACATCCAGAATCGTCAATCTTGGGTCTGTATCGTGGCCCGATAGGAGCGTAACTTCCTCCCTATACAGCGGCTCAACAGTTCCAGTTTCATTGGAGTTCGCAGTCGGTGTGCGAGCCAGCGACCGGCAGGAGCCGTTGCGAGGTGCCCGTAAATGCAGGACCAGATGAATGGAGAAGAGCGATGCAGACGAACGGTAAATACAGCGTGAAAGTACCTGACAGTAAATTGGCGCGTGAGGTCACCGAGCTTATTCGGGACACGGAAAATGAACTGCTGTTCATGCACTCCGCTCGCGTGTACCTCTGGGGTGCATTGCTCGGGGAACGCAAAGGCGTGATCTTCGATCCGGAGTTGCTTTATGTCGCCGCTATGTTCCACGACATTGGCCTGACGTCGATCTATCACGAGAGCCAGCTTCGCTTCGAAGTGGATGGCGCGAACGCCGCGCGGGATTTTCTGCGAAGCCACCGCATCGCCGAGGCGGATATCCACAAGGTCTGGAATGCCGTAGCCTTGCACACGACGCCTGGCATCCCGGAACACATGCACGGAGAAATTGCCCTGTTGCAGGCAGGCGCAGGAATGGACGTAGCGGGGCGCGGCTTCGAAGAATTCACCGACGAAGAACGCGACGCGGTGACCGCTGCGTATCCCCGCGATCCCGGCTTTGGAAACAAGATCATCGATGCTTTCTATCACGGTATGAAGCATCGCCCCGGCAGCACCTTCGGCACATTCAACGACGACTTCCTCGCCTACAAGGACCCGGAATTCGTGCGAACGAACGTTTGCAGCATCATTCTCAATTCGAATTGGGAACAGCGAACTAGCCGCTAAGGCTGCATTTCTTTGCGAGAAGGAGAACATCATGAAGTCCCGCAGTTCTGTCGCTGCAATTTGCGCCGCCGTTGCTCTTGCGGTTGGGGGAATCGTCCCGGCCCTCGACGCGCACGCGCAAGTGCAGCCCACGTTCAATCAATCCACGGCGAATGCCGGCGACGAGGTTCCTGGCGTAAAAATCCCCGACAGCAAATTGGCGCGCGACGCAGCGCAACTCATTCGCGAATCGGAGGGCGATTTTCTGTTTCAGCATTCCACGCGTGTCTATTATTGGGCTGCCCTGGCAGGAAAGCGCAAAGGTCTCGCTTTCGACCCGGAGCTTCTCTACGTTGCGTCTATGTTCCATGATTTCGGCCTGACGGCCGGCTATGGGCAAAGCCACTTGCGCTATGAAGTGGATGGCGCGAACGCCGCACGTGACTTTTTGCGAAGTCATGGCGTTTCCGAGGCCAATAGCCAGATGGTCTGGCTTGCAATTGCATTGCACACGACCAATGGAATTTCCGCAAATCTGTTCCCGATGGCCGCCCTGGTTGCCGAAGGCGCCAACATGGATCTCGTGGGCGCAGGTTATGACGACTTCACTGCCGGGCAGCGGAGCGCCGTCGAGGCGGCTCATCCGCATCCGCCGCAATTCGCTGAGGACTTCATGCAGGCCCTCTACGATAGCCTGAAGCATCGTCCGGAGACCACGCAGGGAACAGGTCTGGCCGATGTCATGGCCTACAAGGACCCTGGTTTCGTCCGCAGAGACTTCAGCAAGCTGATGCGCAACTCGCATTGGGCTACTGGGAAATAACCCGCGTGTTGGTGGTCGCGGTGGTCGCGGTGGTCGCGGCACAGTTCGACCGCGACTTCCGTCGGCCTGTAATCATCGCCGGTTCCCGGCGGGCGCGTCGTCCGGCAACCCATTTTCACCCCAGTCGATCATGCCAACAGCAGATGCCGGGAAGCTGCATAGTCTTCTGCCAGGCATGCTTCCGCGCCTTTGGGCGTTCTCTGTCCGCCTCTGCCGTAACCGGCACGACGCCGAACGCGTACTTGAGCACGCCTGTGCGCGGGGACTCGAGCGCGCCGACCAGTTAGAGCCCCGCACTGCGCCGCTAAGCTGGATGTTCTCGATTATTCATTCCACGTGGATCGACGAACTGCGCACTCGCAAGCTGCCAGGCCGTTCCATCATGGAATGCGATGACGACTTTTCAGTTACTCTGCGCGATTCCCGAGAGAGCGATCCGGGAGAAGGCTTCGACCTGATTATCGCGGCCGTCGACCGCTTGCCGGAAGCGCAACGGATCGTGATGCTGCTGGTCGCGGTTGAAGGGCTCAGTTATTCGCAAGTGGCCGAAGTGGTCGGCGTGCCGATCGGCACCGTCATGAGCCGGCTTTCGCGCGCGCGGCAGACCATCGGCGCGCAATTCACACAGCACGCGACTGCCGACGCCCGGTCGCTCAGAACCGGGCGAGCGACGCAATGAAGCGCGGCGCGGTTGCGCGCCAGGCGAGACCATCGCTAGGCAATGGCAGCGGTCACGACGTGCCAGTGTGACGGACCACATGGCAGCGACGCTGTGCGCCGAAGCACGGTGCGATTTCATGGCATCATCGTACGCACCTTCCCACCAACGCAGGAGCGTATGTCATGGCCACATATATCGTCTTCACGAAGGAAAGCACTCAGGATCAGCAGGAACTCGACATTTATCAGAGCAAGGTCGGCGACACTTTCAAAGGCCATCCCGTCAAGATTCTCGCTGCCTACGGACCTCAACAGGTTCTGGAAGGCGAAGCGCCAGAGGGTGTCGTGATCGTGGAGTTTCCATCGACCGCGGAAGCGCGTGCCTGGTACGACGGTCCCGCATATCAGGAAGTCGCGCAGCACCGGTTCAAAGGCGCGCGCTATCGCGCCGTTCTCGTTGAAGGCGTGTGAGAAGGGCGGCGATGCCCGGCCCGTTGAATTGAGCGCGACCCCGCCCGCGAGTGATGCGGGCGCGCGGCAATTCCTCTTCGCCGCAGGACCGGAGTCTCCGGTTAGCGCAATATTTGAAACATTGATGTGCAGCATTGTGCTTGGAGATATCTGACAATGCAGATATATTGCTCTCCAAGCAAGGAGCAAAGATGAACCACTACACGAGCGACAATTTCACCGTGACCGAGAGCGTGGGATTTGCCATCAACAAGGCGCGCAACCTTCTGGTGACGGAGATAGACGCAGAACTCAAGGATCTCGACATCACGGCCCAGCAAATGGGCATTCTTCTGTCCATGCGTCAGGACATTGCGAGCACTCCGTTCGAACTGTCCACGTTGCTCGGTATAGACACCGGCCTGATGACGCGCATGCTCGACAAACTCGAAACGAAGGGTTTGCTTCAGCGCTCCCGCAGTCTTGAAGATCGCCGGGTCGTCAATCTGAAGCTGACGAAGAAGGGCGAAGCAGTGGCGAGCCACTTGCCCGACAGGGTGCCGGTCGTGCTGAACAAGCGGCTGAAGAAATTTACCAAGGCGGAATTCCATGAGCTGCGCCGTCTGCTGTTCAAGTTTCTCGAAGATTGAGCGAAGCGTTCGCACGAAAAATTTTTTGTCCATATATCTGACAGGTCAGAAAATGAATAGACAGTTAAATCGACGAATGAGCGGATCGCGAATTGCGAAATCCGGCATGACGGTGATTTTCGCGGCAGTGCTATCGGCCTGCGCGAACTATGCAGGCATCTCGAGCGACAAGCAGCTTGCGACGCCGGATACCTATGCGACGCAGCAAAGCATTCCAGCCGACAACGGGCAGTGGCCCGCCGTCGACTGGGCCGATCAGTTCGGCGACGCCCAACTGAAGGCGTTGCTCGAGGAAGCATTGAAAGGCAACCCGTCGATCGAACAGGCGCGCACACGCGTCGCCGCCGCCGCTGCTTACAGCGAGACGGCGAAGGCGAGCACCATGCCGCAAGTCGGTGCGACTTATTCGTTCACACGGCAGCAGTATTCGAGCACTGCGCTCGTGCCGCCACCGTACGCCGGGTCATGGCAATCAGAGAACAAGGGTTTGCTGTCCGCATCGTATGACCTGGATTTGTGGGGCAAGAATCGCGAAGCACTGAAAGCCTCGCTGTCGCAGTTGCAAGCGAGCAAGGCCGATGCGGAAGTCGTCAGACTGTCGCTGACGTCTGCCACGGCGCGCGCGTATAACCAGCTTGCGCGTCTATTTGCGCTGCGCGACATCGCGCAGCAGGAGGTGACGCAGCGCGAACAGATTGACCGCATTACGGCCGGCCGGATTGCAACTGGACTCGACACGCAGGTCGAGCGCAAGACCGCGCAGGCGAACCTCGCCAGCAGCCGGGCCGCGCTGGCGTCGCTGGACGGCAGCATTCTCACCACGCGATATCAGCTTGCCGCATTGCTCGGCGCAGGCCCTGACCGAGGTCTTGCGATTGCCCGCCCGTCGCTGGGTATCGGCGATGAAGTGCGTCTGCCGGCCAATCTGCCCGCTGACCTCGTCAGCCGGCGCCCGGATCTGGTCGCCGCGAAATGGCGAGTCGACGCGCTCGTACACGACGTGAAGGAGGCCAAGGCCGAGTTCTATCCCGACATCAACCTGAGTGCAGCTATCGGTCTAGACGCGTTCGGCTTCGGCCGCTTCCTCAATGCGGCGAGCCGCACGGCGTCGGTGGGTCCGGCGATCCATCTGCCGATTTTCGACGGCGGCCAGTTGCGGGCGCAACTTAAAGGCCGCTACGCCGATTTCGACTACGCCGTCGCTTCATATAACCAGACGCTCGTCACCGCACTGTCCGAAGTTGCCACTCAACTCGCGCAAATCCGTTCCACCGACGAGCAGCTCAGCGACGCGCTATCCGCGCAGGAAGCCGCCCGCAGCGCTGATCAACTGGCGCTCGTGCAATACAAGGCGGGACTCGCGAATCAACTCACGGTGTTGAACGCCGACACCACGGCGCTTCAAGCCGACGAGCAGGTTGCGAATCTGAAGATGAACCGGCGCGATCAGCAGATCGCATTGGCAGCGGCGCTGGGCGGCGGCTATTCCGACAATGCCGATGCCGATACCGACGCCGCCCGGCAGAGTGCCGGTGCCGCGCCTGCAGTCAAACTCAATCCAGTCGTCGCCGTGCGTTGAGCGCGACGTATTTCAGATCCTGTCAGGAGTCACACAATGAGCGATAGCATCAACGCCGCCCGGGCGAAGGCGGACGCAGATCAACCCCAACAAACGCAAGGCACCACGCGGCGCAAACTGCTGCTCGCGTTGCTGGCCGCCGCGATAGTGGCAGCCGGCACAGCTTACGGCGTGTACTACGTGACGACCGGTCAATATCACGAGGCTACCGACGACGCATACGTCAGCGGCAATCTCGTCCACCTGACGCCGCAGGTCAGCGGCACCGTTGTTGCAGTGAACGCGGACGATACGCAGATCGTCAAGCAAGGCGCGCCGGTCGTGACGCTCGACAACGCGGATGCCAAAGACGCGCTTGCCAATGCCGAAGCAACGCTTGGGCAGACCGTGCGGCAAGTCAGCGGTCTCTACGTGAACAATGACTACTATGCAGCAACGGTCGCGCAGCGCGAGTCCGATCTCGCGCGCGCCGTCAGTGATCTGAAGCGACGTCAGGCGGTCGCGGAAACGGGCGCGGTGTCCGGCGAGGACGTGGCACACGCGCGCGATGCGGTCAGCGCCGCGCAAGCCGCCCTCGACGCCGCGCGTCAGCAGGCCGAAGCAAACCATGCACTGACCGACCGCACGTCGATCGAACAGCATCCGAATGTTCTGGCGGCGTCTTCCAAGGTACGCGACGCCTATCTGAACTACGCGCGCAACACCTTGCCTGCTCCGGTTACCGGCTATGTGGCACGCCGTTCTGTACAGGTCGGTCAACGAGTCGCGCCTGGCACGCCGTTGATGGCGATCGTCCCGCTCAACGAGGTGTGGGTCGATGCGAACTTCAAGGAGAGCCAACTCAAGCGCATGCGTATCGGCCAACCCGTCACGCTTTCCGCCGATGTCTATGGTTCGAGCGTCAAATACCACGGCCGCGTGGTCGGCTTCTCTGCGGGAACAGGCTCGGCGTTCGCCGTACTGCCCGCTCAGAATGCGACCGGCAACTGGATCAAGGTCGTACAGCGTCTGCCCGCGCGTATCCAGCTCGATCAGAAGGAACTGGACGCACATCCGCTGCGGATTGGGTTGTCGATGCAGGTCGAAGTCGAAACTCGCGACCAGTCGGGAACCCAGCTCGGCGCGGCGGTGAATACTACCTATCGCACCGATGTCTTTGCGCAGTACGGCGCGGATGCAGATGCGGAGATCGCCCGGATCATCGCGCAGAACATGCCAATGGCACGCACAGCCGCAACGGCTGGGGGGCAAAAAAGCGCTACGCGCAAAGCAGGCTGAATACGCGGAAGTGTTCTCCATTTTTTTGTGCGATTAGCTGACAAGTCAGATATTAGCGACATTCGACAGGTGATGAAATGAATCAATCGACGCGACCTGCGACGCTTCCGCCTTTGACGGGCGGCAAGCTTGTGCTCGCAACGCTCGCCGTAGCGCTGGCCACTTTCATGAATGTGCTCGACTCCTCGATTGCGAACGTGGCTATCCCGACTATCGCGGGCAACCTCGGCGTATCGGTCGATGAAGGAACATGGGTCATCACGCTCTTCGCCGCAGCCAACGCAATTTCGATTCCGTTGACGGGTTGGCTCACGCAGCGTGTGGGACAGATCAAGCTGTTCGTGTGGGCGATACTGTTGTTCGTCATGTCCTCATGGTTATGTGGAATAGCACCGAATCTGCCGGTTCTGCTCGCCGCGCGTATCTTGCAGGGCGCGGTAGCGGGACCGTTGATTCCGCTTTCGCAGGCCATTCTGCTGGGCTCGTATCCGAAGGAGAAGAGTTCGCATGCGTTGGCGCTGTGGGCCATGACAGCGACTGTCGGCCCGATTGCGGGGCCTGCGCTCGGTGGGTGGATTACGGACAGCTATTCGTGGTCGTGGATCTTCTACATCAACATTCCGGTGGGGCTTTTTGCTGCGGGTGTGACATGGGCTATCTACCGCACGCGCGAGTCCCCAACGAAGCGTTCGCCGATCGACAAGATCGGGCTGATCTCGTTGATCGCGTGGGTCGGTTCGCTGCAGATCATGCTCGACAAGGGTAAGGACCTAGACTGGTTCAATTCCCCGGTAATCGTCGCGTTGACTGTGTTTGCAGGGATCAGCTTCGCATTTTTCGTGATCTGGGAGCTGACCGAGAAGAACCCGGTCATCGATTTGAGGTTGTTTGGCGGCCGCAATTTTCTTGGCGGCACGGTTGCGATTTCGGTTGCGTATGCGGTGTTTTTCTCCAACCTCGTCTTGCTGCCGCAGTGGATGCAGGGTTACCTGAACTACCGGTCCGTCGATGCAGGTCTCGCCACGGCACCGCTCGGCATATTCGCGGTGATCCTTGCCCCTGTGATGGCGAAGATCATGCCGCGCTCGGACGCGCGCGTGCTTGCAACGTTGGCCTTTGTCGGCTTTGCGGGCGTGTTCTTCATGCGTTCGCACTACACGACCGGTGTGGATACCTGGACGCTCGTATTGCCCACCTTGTTGCAGGGCATACCAACCGCATTGTTCTTCGTGCCGCTGACAGCGATTATTCTTTCCGGCCTCGCGCCCGAGAAGATTCCCGCCGCGGCCGGTTTGTCGAATTTCGTGCGGGTGTTTGCGGGCGCAGTGGGAACGTCTCTTGCCGCAACCGGCTGGAACGATCGCACCATCTTGCATCACGCGAGACTGGCTGAGCAGACGGGCGTCACCAACCCTGTTTTCACCGCGGCACTCGATTCGGCGCAAGCTGCACTGGGAGGCAGCCGGTCTCAAGCAATGGCTTTCTTCGAACACTCGATGAACACACAAGCCGCCATGCTTGGGCTCAACGATATTTTCTGGTTGTCCGCGGTGATCTTCGTACTGATCATTCCGTTGATCTGGGTGACGAAGCCGGGCAAGACGAATGCCGCGGCGGCCGCTGCAGCGGGGCACTAGGAACTGGCACGCCCACGCTGCCATTCGGCGTGCCGAAGTCGACGAACTTCCCGCCAGGCAGTTCTGTCCAAGCAACGTAGGCTGGAGTTGATCATGAAGCCGTTCTACGTTGCCGCTGCTGCCGTTGTTGCCGCCGCCACTATGCTGTTTGCCGGCTGTTCGTCGGCGTGGCCGCCGCCTGGCGAGCCAGTCGCCTCACACGTTTCGGCCACCACCGAAACCCGCACCTCGTCCGCTTATCAGGGCGCAAAGCCATCCGCGGCAGCCCCGCCGGCAGCACGGCCGCCGGCGCTGAGCGTCGGTGTCACCGATCCCGACACGCAGTTGATTCTTCCCTGGTTTCTCGCTGACATCGTCAACGCCGTCAATACGCGTCAGTCGTTCGGCGACTTGATGCACACGATGAAAAACGGGCTTTGAAAAGCCGCTGGTCCATCGCGTTGTCTTGCTGCTTGCAGGCGATTCCGGAATTGGCCCGCGCACACTGCGGCCGGAGTTTCCGCGCACCGCTTGTTCTCGTGCAGCGCCGTGGCCGCGGCAGTGCATGACCTTCCGTCACGCGATAGCGACGCCGCATTCCTTGAACGCCGCGCGCAACCCCAGCTGCGGGTACGCACTCTCCAACGTGCGCAGATCGGCGCGCATCTCCTCGACGATCCAGTCGCGCACGTTCGCGACAATGGGTCGCAAAGGCCGGTTCGCGGGCGACACCAGACAGCAGCGCCGGTTCGTCACGAGGATCTCTTCTTCGGCGGGGACGAGTGCGCGCTGCGACAGCCAGTGCGACACCACGTTCAGCCAGCCAAGCGCGATGCCCTGGCCGAGCAGCGCCGCCTGCACGACTATCGCGTAGTCGTTGAAGCTGAGCATGCTCGCGACGCGCCGGCCGTGCTGCTCGAACGCTCCAAAACGGTGGTGCCAGCCGCGCTCCTCGTCGTCCATCACGATGACGGTGTCGCCGTGCTCACGGCCAGCGTCTGTCAGCGACGTTTCCTGATAGCGCGGATTGCACACGGGCAACAGGGTTTCGGGCATAACCAGCACGCTGTTTTCGTCGATGTCGCCGGCGTGCATGAAGCGCATGCCCAGGTCGACATCGACGAGCGGTCCACCAATACGCCCGGAAATGAGCTGAAACCGCAAATCGATTGACGGGAACGCTTCGTTCAGGCGGCTCATGCGCGGCATCAGCCAGTGTGTCGTAAAGCCCGTGGATACGGACAGCGTGACCGATTCCACGCCCGTAGCGCGCGCTTCTATTTCACGTATCGCGCTTTCGATGCCGTTGAATCCTTCGGAGATCTTGGTGTACAGAATCCGCCCGCTTTCGGTGAGTTCAATGCCGCCGCGCACGCGCTCGAAGAGGCGCACTCCAATGTGGTCTTCCATGCGGGCGAGCATGCGGCTCACGGCGGGCTGGCTCACATACAGTTCTTGCGCGGCACGCGTGAAATTGCCGCAACGAGCGGCAGCTTCGAAGACGAAGAGCGCATTCGCGCTCGGCAGTTTTTTGCGTAGATTCGGCATGACTTGATGTTATGCCCGATCCAACAATTTGGGAATTGCCGCCAAAAAATTTGACACCTATATTTTCCCTAATGCAGGCCCTTCAGCGAGAGCAAACGCAATGGACGCACGAGCGAAAACAGGAGTCTCCATCCGGTCGGCAGCAAAGCGCTATGGACCCGTGATCGCACTGGACGACGTCTCGCTCGACATCGAGCCAGGCGAGTTCGTGTCGCTGCTCGGACCGTCCGGGTCGGGTAAGACAACGCTGCTCGGCATCCTCGGCGGCTTTGTTCAGCCGAGTTCCGGCTCGGTGTGGGTGGGCGAGCGGGACATTACATTTGCGCCGCCGCACAAACGCAACATTGGCATCGTGTTCCAGAACTACGCGCTTTTTCCGCACATGACGGTGGGCGAGAACGTCGCGTTCCCGCTGCGCGCGCGCCGCGATCCGAAAGCGGGGTGGGCGGCGAAAGTGGCCGACGCGCTTGCGATGGTCGAACTGAGCGGCTATGAAGCCCGCGGCATCAGCCAGCTTTCCGGCGGTCAACGTCAACGCGTCGCGCTTGCAAGAGCGATGGTCTTCGAGCCGCAACTGATCCTCATGGACGAGCCGCTTTCCGCGCTCGACAAGCAACTGCGCGAAACGATGCAGATCGAGTTGCGGCGTCTGCATCGCAAGCTCGGCGCGACGATTGTCTACGTGACGCATGACCAGCGCGAGGCGCTGACCATGAGCGATCGCGTGGCCGTATTGAAGAACGGCAAGCTCGTGCAGATCGATACGCCCGAGCGTCTCTATGACCGGCCTTGCGACGCGTTCGTCGCGAGCTTCATCGGCGAGGCGACGCTGCTCCATGTGAGCCGCGCCGGCGACGACGCCGTTCGCCTCGGCGACGCGGTGTTGCGAACCGCTCATCCGTTGCCGCGCGGCGAGCGTTTGCTGCTTGCCGTGCAGACAGAAAAGCTCGTGATCGACGCCGGCCCGGCAGAGCCTGCCGCCAACCGGCTCTCGTGCCGCGTGACCGAGGTGCTGTACCAGGGAGAAAGCCTGCGCGTGTTCGCGACACTGGCTGACGGCACCTCGATCAGTCTGCGCCAGCCCGGCAATCACAACGCACGCAGCCGCATTCCGTCACCGGGCGAACAGATGACCGTTGTGCTCGATCCGCAGGACACGATCGTCGTGCCCGCCTGACTCCCCCCGCCCGCCCGGGCATACGTCTTACGAAATTAACGCAACCCGCAAAAGGATGATGCAATGAAGCTCACCGATTTCAAGGTCCTGACGTTCGACGTCGTCGGCACGCTGATCAACTTCGAACAGGGCGTGCTTGCGTCCGTGCGGCGCCTTGGCGGCGCGGCGGCGAAAGATCTCACCGACGACCAGATCTTCGAGCCGTATATGCGCGGCCGCGCGAAGTATCCGGGTCGTTCGAGCCACGAAATGGCGAACGTGTATCTGTATCTTGCCGGCGAGTTAGGCCTGCCCGACGACGCGCAATCCGCGGCGGCCTTTCAGCGCGACGTGCTGGAGTGGCCTGCATTCGAAGACTCGGTCGCGGCCCTGAAGCGCCTGCGCAAACATTATCGCCTCGTGGCGATGACCAACGCGGACCGCGTCGCGTTGTCGGCCTACGCACATACCCTGGGCGACCCTTTCGACGACACCGTGTGTTGTGACGAAACGGGCGTCGCCAAACCGGACCCGCAGTTCTTTGCCTATAACCGCGGACGTCAGGCGGCATTCGGCTTCAAGTTCAACGAGATCCTCCACACCGCGCAGAGCCAGTATCACGACATCGGCATCGCGACGAAGCTGGGTTACTCGACCTGCTGGATCGAGCGCCGCCAAGGCATGAAGGGTTTCGGCGCGACGCCGGTGCCCGAAGCCGTCACCGCGCCCACGTTCAGGTTTGCAACGCTCGGCGCGCTAGCTGACGCGGTCGAAGCCGAAGCGCGCGCTGCTTAAGCCATGCTCGCGCCCGCCCCCCACAACGACTTGCAGAGGCCGCAGCCCGACTCGCTATGGCGTGCGATGGCCGCCCGCTCAGCGCAACGGCAGGCGCCCACGAGCATGGGCGCGCCGCTCGCGCGCGATCTGGCGGTCGATGTGGCCGTGATCGGCGCGGGTTATTCGGGCCTGTCGGCCGCGTACGCGCTGCAAAAGCGCGGCGTCGATTGCGCTGTGTTCGATGCGAACCCGGTCGGTTGGGGCGCGAGCGGGCGCAACGGCGGGGTGGTGTCGTCGAAATTCCGCTTGTCGTTTCCGCAGATCGACAAGCTGCACGGACTCGATACCGCGAAGCGCATGCACCGGCTCGCGCACGACGGCGTGCGAGTGGTCGAATCGTTCATCGACGAGTTCAAGCTTGAACGAGCGCACTTCGAGCATACAGGCAGCCTGCGCTGCGCGCACACCGAGCGCGCGTTCGCCGCGATCTGTGCGGAAGCCGACTGGGTGCGGACGCAGTTGGGCGACACCTCGATGACAGTGCAGTCGCGCGAAGAAGTGACGCGCGAGACGGGATCGAGCGAATTTGTGGGCGGCGTATTGAGCGCGGACGCAGGCACGATCCTGCCGCTCGAATACGTGTACGGTATCGCGCGAGGCCTCACTGCGCGCGGCGTGCCGATTTACGAAGCCACGCCGGTTGTCGAAATGACGCGTTCGCAAGGCGGGCCCGCCGGCGTCGTGCTGCGAACGCCGGGCGGCACGGTGCGCGCGAGACAAGTCATTGTCGCGACTAACGCGTACTCCGATCTCACGTCCGCGACCGCTGCCTATCAGCGTGAACTGGTGCCGTTTCGCAGCGCGATGATTGCGACCGAACGCCTGCCCGCGGAACTCGATAATCGGCTCATGACGCAGCGCCGCAGCTATACGGAAACGCGGCGCATGATGAAGTGGTTTCGCAAGGTCGACGGCCGTATGCTGTTCGGCGGACGCGACGCGTTCGGCAAGGAAGGCCAGGCGACCGGCTTCGACGCATTGCAACGCGCGATGGTCGCGCTATTTCCCGATCTCGCGGATCTGCGTATCGAATATCAGTGGTCCGGCTATGTCGGCATGACGTTCAATGCGTTGCCGCATGTTGGCCGCAGCGACGACGCCACAACGTTTTGTCTGGGGTATAACGGAGCGGGCGTCGCGATGGCGAGCCTGCTCGGCCAGCATGCCGCAGCGCTCGCACTCGGCGAGACGCCAGAGCTTGCGTTGCTCGGCCAGCAGGGCTTGCGGCCCATGCCGTTCCATTCGTTGCGCGCGCCGGGCGTTCGCGTCGTTGCCGCGTGGTACCAGTTTCTCGACGCCGTGGGTGCATGATGACGACAGCCAAACGGATTTTCCAGGACCCCGCCCTGATGCAAACAGCCGCCACGGACCCGTCGGTGCGCCACCAGCAACGCGAAGACCGCGCGATGCTGCTGTTGCTCGCGCCCGCGTTGTTCGTCGTGGTCGTGCTGCTGGTGGTGCCGCTCGCGTGGCTGTCGTGGCAGTCCATCTGGCATGACGGCGGCTTCACGCTCGTCAATTACCGGCGCATTTTCACGGGCACCTATCTCGACACGTTCCTTATGACGTTCAAGCTCAGCGTCATCGTGACGGGCGTGACGTTGCTGCTGGGCTATCCGGTCGCGTACTTTGCGGCGTCGGTATCGCCGCGATGGAGTGCGCTGATACTCGGCATGGTGATCCTGCCGTTCTGGACCAGCGTGCTCGTGCGTACCTATGCATGGCTCGTGCTGCTGCAGCGCACCGGCCTCATCAACAAGGCGCTGCTCGCGACGGGTCTTGTCGATCGGCCGGTGCAACTCGCATACAACCAGTTCGGCACCATTCTCGCGATGGTGCACATTCTGTTGCCCTTCATGGTGCTGCCGCTGTATTCGGCGATGCAGAAAATCCCCGCTAATCTCTCGCAGGCCGGCGCAAGTCTCGGCGGCTCGCCGCTGCACGTGTTCTGGCGCGTGTTCCTGCCGCTATCGATGAGCGGCGTCGTGGCAGGCGCCACGCTGGTATTCGTACTGTGCCTCGGTTTTTACATCACGCCCGAACTGATGGGTGGGGGCAAGTCCATCATGGTGTCGATGGTGGTGAGTCGCAACGTCGAGATTTATAACAGTTGGGGCGCTGCAAGCGCGGTCAGTGTCGTGCTGCTGCTCTGCGTGTTCGCGATCTTCTATGCCGCGAGCCGCGTGATTCCCCTGGAAAAGACTCTGGGCGCGAAATGAACAAGATCTCGTTCGGCAGAGTCGTGCTCGGCGTGCTCGTCGTGCTGATTCTCGTGTTTCTGATGCTGCCGGTGCTGATCGTCGTGCCGCTGTCGTTCTCCGACACGCGCTTCATGACGTTCCCGCCGCCCGCCTATTCGTTGCGCTGGTATCACGCGTTCTTCGACAACCCGGCATGGATCGATGCGGCTCGCACGACGCTGGTGGCGTCCGTATGCGCAGCGGTGCTCGCGACGCCGCTCGGCATCGCCGCGGCCTATGCGATCCAGCACGGCACGCACTGGTCGATGCGCTATCTGCGCACGCTGCTCATGTTGCCGCTGATGGTGCCGATCATCATCGTCGCGGTGGGCGTGTTTTTCGTATTCACGCAGGCCGGTTATGTGAATACGCTGGGCGGCCTGATCGTTGCCGATACGATGCTCGGCCTGCCGTATGTGCTGATCTCCGTGGGCGCCGATTTGCGCACGTTCGACCGCACGCAGGAGATGGTCGCGCGCAGCCTCGGGATGAATCGCCTGCGCAGCTTTCTTGCGGTGACGCTTCCGCAGATCAAGGCGAGCGTGATTTCGGGGGCGGTGTTCGTCTTCATTCAGGCGCTCGACGAAACGGTGGTCGCATTGTTCATCTCGGGCGGCACGAACCAGACGCTCACGCGCCGCATGTTCGTCACGCTGCGCGACGAGATCGATCCCACCATCGCCGCGATCAGTACGATGCTGACCGCGTTGACGTTGTGTCTCGTGATGATCGTCGTCGTGAGCCGCCGTTCTTCGGCGGCGCGGGCGTGATGTCTTTGAACTCTCTCTATGGGAAGCGGATGTCGAACGCACTGAAGTTTTATATCGACGGCGCCTGGGTCGAGCCGTCGGGCACCACACGTCTGCCCGTGATCGACCCTTGCACGGAAGAAGGCTTCGATGAAGTCGCGCTAGGCAATGCGGACGATGTCGAGCGCGCCGTGGCCGCCGCGAAGCGCGCGTTCGAGTCGTTCTCGCTGACGGGGCCTACCGAGCGGATCGCGCTGATCCGCCGGATACTCGACGCCTATATGGCGCGCTACGACGACATGGCCGACATCATCTCGCGCGAGATTGGCGCACCA
This sequence comes from Paraburkholderia caledonica NBRC 102488, assembly GCF_000685095.1. Classification (GTDB taxonomy): domain Bacteria; phylum Pseudomonadota; class Gammaproteobacteria; order Burkholderiales; family Burkholderiaceae; genus Paraburkholderia; species Paraburkholderia caledonica. The sequence continues at coordinate 527,085 of NZ_BAYE01000002.1, read as the reverse complement.
AAATCGCTTTCGCATGCGTGGCAGGCCGCGCTCGGTAAGCGTCACCTCGAAGAGCTGCTCGTAACATGCGAGACGTTCGCATGGCAGCGCAAGAAAGGGACGACGCTCGTCAATCATGAGCCTGTTGGCGTGGTCGCATTGATCACGCCATGGAACTGGCCGATCAATCAGATAGTCTGCAAGGTCGCCCCGGCAATTGCGGCCGGCTGCACGATGGTGCTCAAGCCGAGCGAGGTGTCGCCGCTCAACGCCGTGCTGTTTGCCGAGATTCTCGACGCAGCCCGCGTGCCACCCGGCGTGTTCAATCTCGTGAATGGCGACGGCCCGACTGTCGGCGCTGCGCTGTGCAGCCATCCGGATGTCGACATGGTGTCGTTCACCGGATCGACGCGGGCGGGCGTCGAGATCGCAAAGCTCGCCGCACCGACCGTCAAGCGGGTGCATCAGGAGCTGGGCGGCAAGTCGGCGAACATTCTTCTCGACGATGTCGACTTCGAAGCGGCTGTGACGTCGGGCGTGAACTCGTGCTTCGGCAACAGCGGCCAGTCGTGCAACGCGCCGACGCGCATGCTCGTGCCGGCCGCGCGGCACGAAGAGGCCGTGCGCATTGCACAGCGCGCGGCGGCCGCGCACCGCGTGGGTCCCGCAGACGACGAAACGACGACGATGGGCCCGGTCGTCAGCGACGTGCAATACGCTCGCGTGCAACGGCTGATCGAGAAGGGCGTCGAGGAAGGCGCGCAACTGGCGGCGGGAGGCCCCGGAAGGCCCGACGGTTTGACGCGCGGCTACTACGTGAGGCCCACGGTGTTCGCGAACGTGGACCCGTCGATGACGATTGCGCGCGAGGAAATCTTCGGTCCCGTTCTCGCGATCATCCCGTATCGCGACGACGAAGATGCCATTGCAATCGCGAACGATACGCCATTCGGCCTCGCCGCCTACGTGCAGTCCGCGGACCTGGCGCGCGCCCGGCGTGTGGCGTTCCGTCTGCGCGCGGGCAGCGTCTATGTGAATTATCCGTCGTGGGACGCAGGCTCGCCGTTCGGCGGCTACAAGCAGTCAGGCAACGGCCGCGAGTACGGCGAGTGGGGCCTCGAGGCGTTTCTCGAAGTGAAGGGTATCGTCGGCTACGGCGATTAGGAGGCACTCGAACGGCCGCGCAGCAGGTCGGCAATGCGCTCGGCGATCATGATGGTCGGCACGTTCGTGTTGGCGCACGGAATAGACGGCATCAACGACGCGTCACACACGTGTAGATGTTCGACGCCGTAGACCGCGCCGCGCGCATCGGTGACAGCGAGGGGATCGTCGGCGGCGCCCATGCGGCAGGTCCCCGACGGATGCCAGGTGCCGCCCACCGAGCGCGTGATGAACTGCGTGAGCGCGGTGTCGTCGGCGAGCAGTTCGTTCAGCGTCACCCCTTGAGTCACAACGCGCCGCACGAGCGACGCCCGCAACGGGCCAGCGATGTCGAGCAGCAAGCTCAGCGCGCCGCGCTGCAACGCGTTCCATGCGCCTGGCACTGCAACGGCTGCGACCCGCGGCGAATAGCTCGACGGGAATACTGTGCCGAGATGCGCGGCCATCGTCGGCGTGGACAGAGTCTGTGCGCCTAAACGCAGCGCGAGCTTCAGCCGTTCGAGATCGCGCGGATCGGACAGCATGGCGAAGTCGACCTCGGGTTCATCGAACGCGCTCGACGATTTCAGTTTCAGACGTCCACGCGAATACGATTTGTTGACCCAGAAAAACATCGTGCCGAGACGGTAGCCGACCGAGTGCCAGCCAGAGCGCGACAGTATTGCGCCGTGCATGTCGCCCGGCACGGTGCCGGGCAAGCCCGACGAAAAGCGCACGATTGCCTGTTCGTGATGCTCGTGGCGAAAGGGCGTGCGCGCCGCGCGAGGTAGATAGGCGGACACCGCAATAGACGGATGCTCCATCAGATTGCGGCCCACGCCTTCGCGGTGTGCGAGCACGTCGATGCCCAGGGCGGCAAGTTCGTCGGCGGGCCCGATGCCGCTTCTCAGCAACAGCGCCGGCGAGTGAATAGCACCGGAGCACACGATCACGCAGCCGGCCCGAATGTCGTGATGCGTACCGTCAGGCCGGATCATGCGTGCGCCGACTGCACGCCGTCCATCGAACAGAATGCGGTCGGCGGTTTCGCGGGTGCAAACGGCAAGGTTGGATCGCGCCCGCACGGCTTCGTCCAGATAGCAAACGGATGTGGGGATGCGTTCGCCGCTCGCGCTTACTGCAATCGACCCGATGAAGGTGCCGTCTTCCCACGCGCCGTTCTGATCGGCGCGTAACGGATAGTCATGTTTCAACGTATCGAGCACGGCTTTCACGAACGGCGAGATGCGCGGCCAGGCAGTGCGCTGGATCCGCAGCGGGCCGCTCGCGCCGTGCAGGGCGCTGATGCTGACGTCGCTGGAATTGCCGAAATCGGAGTCCGTTTCGAGCTTGCGAAAGTAGGGTAGACACGCTTCCCAGTTCCAGCCTTGTGCGCCGAGTGCCTGCCATTCGTCGTAATCGGCGGGCGCGCCGCGGTTGGCCATTAATGCATTGATTGCGGAGCCGCCACCGAGCAGTCGCGCCTGTTCATAGCGGCGCAATGCGGCAGGCGCGCTCATGCGCGCTTTCAACTGCTGCCAGATGTTCGTGCTGTCGAGGTAGGCGCGACCGGGATAGCGGCTGCGAATGTCGGCTGGCATTGTCGCCTGCGAGATGTCGCGACCCGCTTCGACGAGGCACACGGTCTTGCTGGCGTCTTCGGAAAGACGCGCAGCGAGCACGCAACCCGCCGATCCGCCGCCAAGAATCAGATAATCGATCACGTTGGATAAATAAAGACTGTGGGGCTCGTGGCTGTGAGTGCGATCCATGCGATGAATGCGTTGGATGCAATGAGCGCCGCAAGATACAAAACGCCCGCGATGAACCGTGTTCGCGCGGGCGCTTCAATCGTATGGCGAGGAGTGCGGCGGCTATTGCATGAACTTCAGCCACCGCGCTTTTGCCTGGATGCCTGCATCCGACGCCCACCAATCTTCAGACATCAGTGCCTGCTTCGCGGCGTTCTCAGGCGAGCTTGGCAATTCGCTTGCACGCTTGGCCGTGATCTTGCCGGTCTTGAACGCCGCGGGGTTCCCTGGACCGTAGTCGATGTAAAGCGGCAGGTTGGCCTGCAACTCGGGCGACATTGCAGCGTTGAGGAAGCGCATGGCGTCGGTCAGATTCGGCGCATTCTTCAGCACGCACAACTGTGTGTTTTGCAGAATGCCGTCGTTGAATGTGAAATCGACATCGGGGTTGTCCTTGCGCACCGCGCTCGCGCGGCCGTTCCAGATCATCGTCATGTCCACCTCGCCGTCGTGCAGCAATTGCGCGGACTGGCCACCCGAAGTCCACCACACGGTGATGTCGGGCTTGATCTGTTGCAGCTTCTTGAACGCGCGGTCGACGTCGAGCGGATACAGCTTGTCGCGCGGCACGCCGTCGGCGAGCAGGGCGGCTTCCAGTACCGTTTGCGGATCGTTGCGCAAGGCTCGCGTGCCGGGGAACGCTTTCACGTTCCAGAAGTCGGCCCAGCTTTGCGGTGCCTTTTTCAGCGTTTTCTTGTTGTAGCCGATCACAGTCGAATAGAACTCATACGCGACCGAGTACGGCGTGCGGTACTTTTCCGGCATTGCGGCAGCGTTGGGGATCTTCGAGAAGTCGAGCTTCTCGAGCAGCCCCTCGCGGCCGCCGCGCAGACAGTTGGAGGTGGGCGTATCCACTACGTCCCAGATCGGCTTGCCGGTAGCGGCCTGGGCCTTGATCTGCGGCCACGCGTCGGGAATGCTGTCCTGGTTGATGGTGATGCCCAGTTCCTTCGCCGCGGGGTCGAGAATCGCTTTGGTCTGGGCTTCCTGATACGTGCCGCCTTGCGACACGAAGGTGATTTTTCCTGCGGCGAGAGCAGGCGCCATGCTCATTGCGCTCAACACAAGAGTCATGGCAAACGGGCGCAACCTTGGCATGCTTATCACGACTTCTCCTCGATACGGTTGAAGCGAAAGACATCATCCAGGTCGGCGCGAATGCGCCTGCGGCTTGCTGCCGGAGGGGCAAATAGCGCTGGCTTGAATGGAAATATAGTGAGTCAATTTGACCGGGGCAACGCCGCAATTGTTGGAGCGGCCATGACATGGCGTTATGTCTGCCGGCGTCGCTTGCTGCGCTTGCGTCGCATTAGTCGGTCCAACTGCTTTCGCCGCGCGTGTCTATTCGCGACATCACATTCGCGACGATCCTGTCGCAACGCGCGCCGGCGAACCCGAACAGTTCGCTCCCTGCGAGGTCGATGTCTTGCGCCAGTGATTCGCGCAGCAGGCTTTTCGCGCGGAAATGCCGGCTACGCACGGTGGCTTCGGCAATGTCGAGGCATTGCGCGGTTTCCTCGACGCTCAGCTCTTCCACTGAACGGAGGACGAATACCGTGCGGAACGATTCTGGCAGCTCGTCGAGCTTGCGCTCGATCAGCGCACGCATCTCCGCGCGCGCCACTGCGCGGTCGGGGGATTCGGAGTCGGACGGATGCATGGCTTCGAGATCGAGGTCGGCAGTGTTCGAACTGACTATCGGAAAGACATTCTCGCGGCGCGCATGACGGCGCAGCCGGCCGTAGCATTCGTTGAGCACGAGGCGCGAAAGCCAGGTCGACAACGCGGAGTCGCCGCGAAACTGACTCAGCGAACGATACGCGCGGAGGTACGCGTCCTGCAGGGCGTCTTCGGCTTCAGCGTCGTCGCGCAGCGTGGCGCGCGCGAGCCGGTAAAGCCGCCGATTATGGCGGCGCATCAACAACTCGAATGCGGGCCGATCCCCAGCGACGATGCGCCGTACGATCGCGAGGTCGTCGTCGGCGCCGGACATCGACGGCACAGTGGCTGTCTCGGTCATTGCGAGCAGCCTCTCATCGAACGGTCAGTGCACCGTGCATGGTCGGGTGAAACGTGCATCCGTAGGGAAACGTGCCGGCCTTGCCCGGCTCGTACGACCATGAGGCGCTCGCGGCAATGCTGCGGGAATCGAATGCACGAGTCTCGGCGGTCGCGGTATGGGGAAAGATGTCCTTGTTGATCCATACAACGCGGTCTCCTCGCTTCACGGTCAAATCCGGCGGATTGAATTGCATGTTCTCAATCGCGACCACATATGTCTTCGGCGCCGCAATCGCGTTTGACGCAAGCAATGCCAGCATCGCACAAGCGAGCGCCGTACATCCCCGAACGGCGGCGCTGGGCGCACACCGCCGCTTAACCACTGCTTTTCTCCAGCGACGCCTGCAGATGCTTCGCATGTTCCAGATGCGCGACGAAGGCGGGCCGGACCTTTACGAGCAGCGCTTTCAGCTCCTCGTTCTTCGCATTTGGAATCAGCGTTTTATCGAGCGCAGCGAGCACGTTTTCATGGTAAGTCACTTCATGATCGATGTACGCGCGATCGAAGGCCGAGCCTTTCAGCTTCTTCAGAGCCGCGAGGTTTGCATCGCCGCCTTGCTTCAGGCTTTGGCTCGTGCCGTTGTCCTCGGGCGTCACATTCAGTTTGTGTACGAGATCGCTGGCTGATTGATTGACCGCGCTGTGATCGGTGACCATCTGTTGCGCGAACGCCTTGACGTCGCTCGACTTCGAGCGCGACTCGGCGAGCTTGCCGGCGTCGATATCGACCTGATTGGCCGTGACGACGATCGCCGCGATCTGCGGATCGGTCGGAGCGGCGCCTCGAGCCCAGCTAGCGAGGCTGACGAGCGCCAGCGCGCCAAGCCAGTGAAGGTGGATCAGTTTCATGCGGATTCTCCCGTTCAACCAACGTTTCGTTGCATACGACGTTGGATGTCACGACGGAGAATCCTGTTCCCAGACGACCGTATACCGTCAGTGGCCGTGGCGCTCGCCGGCCGCCACCGGTGTCTGCTTCGACTGCCGGCTCAGCATCAGCGTGACGACAGCGGACAGAGCCAGCGTTGCGCCGACCACATAAAGCCCCGCCGAGTAACCACCCGTCACGTTCTTGAGCCACCCGATCGCGAACGGACCGACGAATCCGCCGAGATTGCCGATCGAGTTGATCATTGCGATTCCCGCGGCCGCGCCTGCGCCCGACAGGAACATGCTCGGCATTGCCCACAGCGGCGCCTTGGCCGCACTGATGCCGACGTTCACGATGACGAGGGCGAGCACGATCATCAATGCTGTTGAGGCGTTACCTGCGAACACAAAGCCAAGGCAGGCCAGCGCGCACGGAATGACGACGTGCCAGGTGCGCTCTTCTGTACGGTCCGAATGCCTCGCCCACAGGATCATTGCGACCACGGCGGCGATGCTGGGGATGCCGGCGAGCAGGCCCGTTTCGAACGAGCCGAAACCGTACTGCTTGATGATCAGCGGCGCCCATAAGCCGAGCGTGTACAAACCTGCCGAGGTCCCGAAGTAGATCAGCGCCAGAGCGAGAACGCGTGGATCGCGCAGTGCTCTCATCGCACCGGCCGTGTGGCCCGCGTGCGACTGGCGCGCGTCGGCTTCCGTCTTCAGTTTCGCGATCAGCCAGTCGCGCTCTTCCGGCGCAAGCCATTGCGCCTTCGACGGCGTGTCGGTCAGATACTTCAGCACGAAGAAGCCGAGGACGACGGCGGGCAGCGCTTCCAGGATGTAGAGCATTTGCCAGTCCGCGAAACCGGCTATCGATGGAAGCTTCATGATCGCGCCGGAAATCGGCGAGCCGATGGCGGTGGAAATCGGCGCGGCCGCCATGAACCATGCGGCGGCGACCGCGCGCTGACGCGTCGGGAACCACAAGCTCAGATACAGGATGATGCCGGGAAAGAAGCCCGCTTCGGCCACGCCGAGCAGAAAGCGCAGCGCATAGAAGCTGTTGGGCCCGACGACGAATGCGGAAGCCAGCGAGACGATGCCCCAGGACACCATTACGCGCGCAATCCACCGGCGCGCGCCGACCTTGTGAAGAATCAGGTTCGACGGAACCTCGAACAGAAAGTAGCCGATGAAGAAAAGGCCGCCGCCGAATCCGAATGCAGTCGGTGAAAGACCGATGGCCTTGTTCATGGTCAACGCGGCAAAACCCACGTTGACGCGGTCCAGAAAACTCACGAAGTACAGCAGCATTACAAACGGGATGATCCGCAGCATGAGCTTGCGGGACACCCGGCTTTCGAGGTCGGTCATCATTGTCTCCTCCTTGGAGGCGTGGGCTGTGCTCGCTTGCGAACGCAGCGCAGTGCCGCGCGCGCCGCAGCCGTCGGATGCGGCTGTTGGGCGGCTGTTCTGGGGCGCTTGTGGGGCGCTTATGAGGCGCTTGTTGCGGCGCGAACTGGTGTCGCGTGATCCAGGCTTACGCGGCGTCGGCAGCGGGCGCCGCAGCTCCCTCGATGAACGCGCAGACGGCAGCGGTTACCTGCGCGGTAGTCGCCGTGCCGCCGAGGTCGCCGGTATGCAGCGACTTGTCGGCGGTGACGGCTTCCACTGCCTGCATCACGCGGGTTGCGGCATCCTGTTCGCCGAGGTGTTCCAGCAGCATCACGACCGACCAGAAGGTGCCGACCGGATTCGCGAGACCCTTGCCCATGATGTCGAACGCGGAGCCGTGGATGGGTTCGAACATCGACGGAAAGCGGCGTTCCGGGTCGATGTTGCCGGTCGGCGCAATGCCGAGGCTGCCGGCGAGAGCGGCGGCGAGATCGCTGAGAATGTCCGCGTGCAGATTGGTGGCGACGATCGTATCGAGGCTCGCCGGACGATTGATCATGCGGGCGGTCGACGCATCCACCAGTTCCTTGTCCCATGTGACGTCGGGGAATTCCTTCGAGACCTGTAGCGCGATTTCGTCCCACATCACCATTGCGTGACGTTGAGCGTTGCTTTTCGTAATCACCGTCAGCAGTTTGCGCGGACGCGACTGCGCGAGGCGGAAAGCGAAACGCATGATGCGCTCGACGCCGGCACGCGTCATGATCGACACGTCGGTGGCAGCTTCAATCGGGTGACCCTGATGAACCCGGCCGCCCACGCCGGAATATTCGCCTTCCGAGTTCTCGCGCACGATCACCCAGTTCAGGTCTTCGGGCTTGCAACGTTTCAACGGTGCGTCGATGCCGGGCAGGATGCGAGTCGGGCGCACGTTTGCGTACTGGTCGAAGCCCTGGCAGATCTTCAGACGAAGTCCCCACAGCGTAATGTGGTCCGCAATGTCCGGATCGCCCGCGGAGCCGAACAGGATAGCGTCCTTGCCGCGAATCGCGTCGAGTCCATCTGCCGGCATCATCACGCCATGCTTGCGGTAATAGTCGCCGCCCCAGTCGAAGTTCTCGAATTCGAACGCGAACGACTTGGTGGTTCTGGCAAGCGCTTCGAGGACTTGCGCGCCTGCCGGCACGACTTCCTTGCCGATGCCGTCGCCGGGAATGGTTGCGATGCGATAGGTTTGCATGTCTCCGGTCCTTCAGATGTTGTAGATGTGAGTGACTCTATCGATATCTGGACACAAAAACCGGTGCTAGACTCAAAGCATCTTTAACTTTCATTCACAAGTGACGCTGATGCGCGACACCGTCCAGCCGGCCGATTTGAGCTTTTTCTCTACGCTCGCCGCGTCCGGCAGCCTGAGCGCGGCGGCACGTGAGCTGGGGCTGACCGCGGCGGCCGTGAGCAAGCGGCTCACGCAGATGGAGAGCCGCGCCGGCGTGGCGCTCGTCAATCGCACCACTCGCCGGATGATGCTTACGCCTGAAGGCGAGTTGTACTTGCAGCATGCGCGCAGGATTCTCGACGAGATTGACGAACTCGCGGAGATGCTCGGTTCGGCGAAGAAGAGTCCGAAAGGGCTGCTGCGCGTCAATGCGACGCTCGGGTTCGGGCGCAGCCACGTGGCGCCTGCTATCTCGCGTTTTGTCGCGAAGTACCCGCAGGTGTCGGTGCAGCTTCAGCTGTCGGTCACGCCGCCGCCGCTCACAGACGATACATTCGACGTCTGTATCCGCTTTGGCGAGCCGCCCGATACGCGGGTGGTCGCGCGCCGCCTTGCAGGCAACCGGCGTCTGCTGTGCGCGGCCCCTTCGTATATCGCCTCGCACGGCTTGCCGATGACGCCGCACGATCTCACGCGGCACAACTGTATCGGCATTCGCCAGGGCGACGAAGCGTATGGCGTGTGGCGACTGACGTCGGGCAAGGGTGCGTCGCGCAAGACGGAAGCGGTGCGGATCAAGGGCACGCTGACCACCAACGACGGCGAGATCGCGGTGAAGTGGGCGCTCGAAGGGCACGGCATTCTGCTGCGTGCTGAGTGGGACATCAAACAGTATCTGGCCGATGGCTCGCTCGTTGTGGTGCTGCCCGATCACGAGACGCCGAACGCGGATATCTTCGCCGTGTACTCGCAGCGGCATCAGATGTCGAACCGCATTCGCGCGTTTGTCGACTTCATAGCCCACGACTTGCAGGACGGAGCGGTTGGTTAATGAGGCTTCGACTATATTGATTCAATGCGTACCTACTGGATGGAGGCGCAGCATGAGCGTGCAGCTAAACCATACTATTGTCTGGTGCCGGGACAAGCAGGCGTCGACCCAGTTTCTGGGGGACATTCTCGGCCTTCCGGCTCCGATTCCGTTCGGGGAAATGCTGGTCGTGCAAATGGCCAATGACGTGTCGCTTGATTTCTATGAAAGCGATGATCCGATCGCCATGCAGCACTACGCATTTCTAATCAGCGAAGAAGAATTCGAGCGGGCGTTCGCGCGTATACGCGAGCGAGGCCTCGAATACTGGGCCGATCCCGGCAAGCGGCGCGCTAGGGAAACGTACACGCACAACGGTGGCCGCGGACTTTATTTCGACGACCTCGATGGTCACTTTCTCGAGTTGATGACGCGGCCTTACAAGGTTGGCGCATAGGTTCTCTCGTAGCGTGGGTTAGATCGGCGACTGTTCTTTTCACTGCATCGGCATCGCCGGCATTGACTGCATTGCCGGTTGCCTGTCGACGGACGCGTTCTGCTGGGCCGCATGCATCGCGGCAACTTTTCGTTCTGCTTCCTGAATGTCAGCCGGGTAGTTGGGATCGTCGCCTACAGACGGGTTATATCCGACGGCTTCGAGTTCTTCGAGTTCATGCATGACTTCAGCACGCGTAAGTTCATGCGAGCCGGGGGAGGGCGATGCTTGTGCGTGCGCCCATGTCGATGTGATCATCAGCGCGGTGCTCTCCACCATCATGATGAATGAGCGCGATACTGCGCGGTCTGCATACGTGCGTTTCATGGCAGTGCTCCTGGATGTAAGAGCGTATCGACCGAACCCGGTTTGAGTTCGTTTTGACGTGCTCTGCATCGGTTAACCGGTGTAGCGGGTAACTTATTCCCGGCTGCGAATGTCAATAACTGCGCCACGCTTAAGCAAGCGTTAACCTCAGGCGTTTAAATTGGCGTGTTCATGCACCTACTAGGAAAGGAGTGACTGATGAAAGACAGCGCCATGAACTTCGCTGACGAGGCCGTCAGCAAAGTGCCGCAAGTGACGTTGGGCTTCTGGGTAATCAAGGTCGCGGCCACCACGCTGGGTGAAACGGGCGGGGACTGGGTGTCGATGTCGCTGAACCTCGGTTACCTGATTGGCTCGGCGATCTTCCTCGTATTCTTCGTCGCGCTCGTTTCCGCGCAGATCAAGGCGCGCGACTTCCATCCGTTCCTTTATTGGGCGACCATCATCGCGACCACGACGCTTGGCACGACAATGGCCGACTTCGCGGATAGATCGCTCGGTATCGGTTATCCCGGAGGCGTCGCGTTAGTCGTCGCACTGCTAGCGGCGAGCCTCGCGGCCTGGTATCGCTCGCAAGGCACGGTGTCAGTCGAAAGTATCGTCACGGCTAAAGCGGAGTGGTTTTACTGGGTCACCATCCTGTTCTCGCAAACGCTCGGCACCGCTCTTGGAGACTGGGTCGCGGGCGAAGATCGCGGCGGACTCGGTGTGGGTTACGAATATGGAGCAATGATCTTCGGCGCGGGCTTGCTCGTGGTGGCCGCCCTGTATTTCTGGTCGCGCGTGTCTCGCACGGCGCTTTTCTGGGCAGCGTTCATTCTGACGCGTCCCCTCGGCGCGACGCTTGGGGATCTGCTCGACAAGCCTGTTGCGGACGGCGGGTTGCACATCAGCCGCTTATACGCGTCGGCTATTCTGCTTGTGTTTATCGTCGCCTGTATCGTGCTTTTGCCGCAACGCTCCGCGAGACGCGCACCCGCTGTTTAACGATGCGTCGATGCGAGGCGAACTGGGACGCGCTATGGCCATTCACTCCGATGGCAGCGAGCGTTACTCAACCTCGCTTTCGTCCGTGTCGGCAATTTGAGCATTCTGTTCGTGACTCATGGCGGCACTCGCGAGCGCCGTTACGTTTGCCGGTGCCCGCTCCTTGCGCTCGCTGTAGCGGTCGGTCAGGTAATCGGAACGGTCGCGTACGAGCAGCGTGAACTTGAGGAGTTCTTCCATGACATCGACCACCCGATCGTAGTACGAGGACGGCTTCATCCGTCCGTTCTCGTCGAACTCCTGAAATGCCTTGGCGACCGAACTCTGGTTCGGGATCGTCACCATGCGCATCCAGCGGCCCAGTACGCGCAGCGCGTTGACTGCATTGAACGACTGCGAGCCGCCGGACACTTGCATGACTGCCAGCGTGCGCCCTTGCGTGGGACGGATGCTGCCGGAATCGAGCGGCAACCAGTCGATCTGATTCTTGAAAACGCCTGTTAGTGCGCCATGACGCTCCGGGCTGCACCACACCTGTCCCTCGGACCATATCGATAGCGCGCGCAGTTCCGCGACCTTCGGATGGTCCGGCGGGACGCTATCGGCAAGCGGAAGACCGTGCGGATCGAACACCTTTGTCTCTGCGCCGAACTGCTGAAGAATCCGCTCTGCTTCCAGCGTCAGCAATCTGCTGTACGACGTTGGCCTGAGCGAGCCGTATAGAAGAAGAATGCGCGGCGGGTGTTGCGATACCGCGCGTGGTTCGAGCTTCGTAAGATCGGGTATGTCGAGATGAAGAGGGCTGATGTTCGGTAGATCGGTCGGCATTGGCTGTGGCGCTTAAAGGGTGATGGCACGCGAAAGCAGGACGGCGCTCGACGGACACAAGTCGGTAGCCTGACGTGTGGCGAGGATCGATGCCGGGGCCGCGTCGCGGCTGACCGGCCTGAAGCCAGACTTCTCGAAGAACGCCGATTCATTCGTGGTGAGCAGCCACCCGGTGCGGGCGCCCGCATCGAAAGCTTCGCGCAACAAAACGGCGAGCACGTTACGGCCAATGCCTTTGCCCCGCTGCTCAGGCGCCACGACAAGTGACCGGATCAATACATCGCGCCCGTATTGCTCGAATCCGCCATAGCCAAGATGGCAACCTGCCAGCGTGGAGAAGGCGAAGAACGAGCGGCCAGACCCGCTCAGATCGTTAATGGGAAGTTTCGCATCGCGCAGTGCCTGCACAAACTCAGCGTTGTCACCTGCGATGCGCCGGGCCACGATAAAAGGCGCACCTTCTTCCTTCAGAATTTCGCGTTCGGGCATGCTTGCAAGGAGGCTGGCCGCTGCATCGGAAGGGCGGCACAGGCGTGTGCCTCGCGGCGTCACGACTAGCGGCCGGTTGATCAGTATCGGATGGGCGAGCATTGCGTCGATCAGTTCAGCGTCGCTCACTGCCGGATCGTCGAGTCCGAGTTCCTTGTACGGCGTGCCCTTCTTGCGCAGCATGTCCCGGACCGCCATTCCGCTGTCGGCTATCAGGCGTTCGAGCGTTGCACGATCGGGCGGATCTTGCAGATACTCGATCACGAGCGGGTTTTCACCGGCTTCGCGCAGCAGCGCGAGCACGTTGCGAGACGTGCCGCAGTCGGGGTTGTGATAGATGGTCACGCGCATCGTTTGTCCTCAATATGTTCGGGTTTCATACCAATGTTGCGTCCGGTTGACGACGCCGACGACCAGCAACATGACCGGCACTTCGATGAGTACACCGACTACGGTGGCGAGTGCTGCGCCCGACTGGAACCCAAACACGCTGATGGCGGTTGCCACTGCGAGTTCGAAGAAGTTGCTTGCACCGATCAGGCTCGACGGGCCGGCCACGCAGTGCGCGACACCGAGCTTGCGGTTGAGCAGATAGGCGAGGCCGGAGTTCAGCAACACCTGGATCAGAATCGGTACGGCCAGCATCGCGATCACCAGCGGCTCGCTCACAATCGCCTGCCCTTGGAACGCGAATAACAGCACGAGCGTGGCGAGCAGCGCGCAAATCGAATAGGGGCCTACTCGGGCGACCATGCGTTGAAAGCGCGCGTCGCCATACCGAAGCAGCCGGCGACGCACGATCTGCGCAATGACAACAGGGATGATGATGTAAAGCCCTACTGAAGCGATAAGCGTGTCCCAGGGGACCGCGATCGCGGACAGGCCGAGCAGCAGTGCAACGATCGGTGCAAAAGCGACGATCATGATGGCGTCGTTCAGTGCGACCTGCGATAGCGTGAAGTACGGATCGCCCTTGCAAAGCTGTGACCAGACAAACACCATCGCCGTACACGGCGCAGCGGCGAGCAGGATAAGCCCTGCGATGTAGCTGTCCAGCTGGCCCGACGGCAACCATGCGGCAAAGACATGGCGCACGAAGATCCAGCCGAGCAGCGCCATCGACAATGGCTTCACAAGCCAGTTGACGAACAGCGTGACACCGATGCCGCGCCAGTGCTCCTTCACCTGCGCCATCGCACCGAAGTCGATCTTGATGAGCATCGGCACGATCATGACCCAGATCAGCACGCCGACGGGAATGTTGACGTGCGCCACTTCCATGCGGGCTATTGCCTGAAACACCATCGGCAGCCAATGCCCGAGCGCGATACCTGTAACGATGCAAAGCGCGACCCACACCGTCAGATACCGCTCGAAGAAACCGATACGAGGCGCCTGCGAATGACGAGCCGTTTGCTCGAGACTGCTCATGGGTGAATCCGCAATGGAATAGTGGCGACTGCTGAGGTGCAACATGGAGTCGCATTTGCTGGCGAAATTTGTTGATCAGTCTCGACCTGAATACCGAGGTGGTCGATTCCAGCCTGGATGCCTTGCGGCAAGATGGCGAAGTTGGCAACGTTGGCAACGTTCATGTCGCCGCTCCTTTACAGTGCGGCGCGGCTCCAACTCCACAGCCCGCACCCGCACAACAGTTCTCGGTGAGAAAACCGACGAGTCCGCTCATCGCGTCGAAGTTGGCCGAGTAGTAGATAAAGCGCCCTTCCTGCTGACCTGTAACCAGCCCGGCGTGCGAAAGGTCCTTCAGATGGAATGACAGGCTCGACGGTGACAGTCCGACCTGCTGCGCGATGTCCCCTGCGGCCATGCCCTCGGGACCTGCTACAACCAGCGCTCGGAAAATGGCGAGTCGCGATTCATGAGCCAGCGCGCCAAGCGCGCGTACAACGAGGTTCGAGTCCATCGCAGCATGATAGGACTGTCGATTCAATAATTCAAGTATTCTTGAAATGACGGGCGTGCGGATGCGGCTGAACGAATCGATATCGGTGGGCTTCGCTGCGAAGGGAGTAGGCGAAAGCAATAAGACGCCAGCGGCGCCAGCGTCTTACCGAGGGGAATAACTGCGTGATTGCGCAATGTCCAGCTGCAACGCCGGGCAATCGACTCCGCTACAAACTTGACGCGGTTCGAAAGCAGCGGCGTTTCAACATATAGCGCCGGCGAGGCGCTAAGGTCTGCGCCGGCGCGATTGCGCTTTAGAACTTGTGACGCACGCCCACGCGGAATGCCAACTGGTTGTCCGCACCCGTGCCCGACGTGTTGAAGTAGCTCGTGCTCGAACCGATCTGCGCCTGCAGATCCTGCGTGCCATTGCGGCCCGCTGCGATCTGATAGATGCCGAGTGCGTACACGTCGGTACGCTTGCTCAACGCATAGTCGACGCTCAGGTCGACCTGGTTCCAGTGGCCGCGGTTCGCGTTGCTCAGGTGCATGTACGTGTAGCCCGCGCCTGCCGTCAGTGCCGGCGTGAACGCGTACTTCGCGCCCGCTTCATACGCGGCGAAAGTCGTCGCACCGCCCGTGACCGTCTCGAGGCGCGTGTTCGTGTACAACGCCCACAGCGTCGCTGCGGCGATCGTGTAGCGGCCGCCCACGCCGAACGTGCGCAGATCGCGGATGTTGCCCGTCGTCACGTTCGCGATGGTCGTCGAGAATGCCGGCGTTGCCTGGCTCGGGTAGCGGATATCCGTGTATGCCGCGCCCACGCCGAACGGACCGTTAGCGTAGTTCAGGCCGAAGCTGTAAGCGCGCGACGAACCCGCGACCGGTGCTGCGGCCGTGCCCGTTGCGGGCGCGCCGGCGAATGCGCCAGCCTGGTTCGAGAAGCCGTACATCGCGCCGAAGGTCAGACCCGAGAAATTCGCGCTGCTGAACTTGACCGAGTTGTTGATACGGCTCGACGTCAACTGATCGACGTCGTTGATGTGGTAAGCGTAGTTGCCCGCGACCGTTTGACCGCCGGTCGAGTAGCTGCCGCCGAGATAGTCGGTCGAGAACGAGTACTGGCGGCCGAACGTCAGCGAGCCGACATTGTTCTGCGACAGACCGACATACGCCTGGCGGCCGAACAACGCGCCGCCCTGGCCGAGCGTGCCGTTACCGCTGTTGAAGCCGTTTTCCAGCACGAACAGCGCCTTCAGGCCGCCACCCAGATCTTCGGTGCCGCGCAGGCCCCAACGGCTGCCTTGCGCGACGCCGTCGTCATATTTGAAGAGATTGTCGTGACCGGTGGCGGTCTTCGAGTTGTTCACATAGCTGATGCCGGCATCGATCACGCCATACAGCGTGACGCTGCTTTGTGCGTGTGCGGCGCTGGCGAAGACTGCGAGGGTAGCGGCGGTCAATAGTTTTTTGTTCAAAATGTTCTCCGATTAAAAATTAAGCGATCGCAATGCGATGCTCTTCGGCAAGGTCGTGCGACGGGCCGAAATTTAAGGGAACGCTGAGTAAGGTATGTGACAGGCGCATTGATTTTGAAATCTGTCGCGCGCAAGCGACAGTCAATGGCGATCTCGCGCATAAGCTTCTTCGCGCCCGCTCATATAAGCGTGTGAAAAACGATTGGTTTCAGGCGGCCGCCGCTGCATGCGACGATGCGCGCCTGTCAATCAAACCGCTTATGGGGAAACGCATGCAACGCCGCAATATCATCAGAACTCTGCTCGCGCTGGCCAGTGTCGCCGCTCTCTCGCTCACGACAACGTTTGCGCATGCAGACGGCCCGCAGCTTAAGGTCGGCACGATGAGCGGACCCGATGCGCAGATCTGGTCGGTCGTGACGAAAGTGGCGGCGCGCGAGGGGCTCAACGTCAAAGTGATCGAGTTCAACGACTACGTGCAGCCGAATGCAGCACTAGACGCCGGAGATCTCGACGCCAACGGTTTTCAACACCAGCCGTTTCTCGATAGCCAGATCAAACAGCGCGGCTACAAGATCGCGAATGTCGGGCTGACGTATGTATCGCCAATGGGCTTTTATTCGAAGAAGTTCAAGTCGCTGAAGGACTTGCCAGAAGGGGCGAAGGTGGGCATTCAGAACGATCCGTCCAATGGCAACCGCGCGTTGCTCCTGCTCCAGAAGTACGGTGTCATCAAGCTGAAGCCGGGCGTCGGGACGAACGGCGTCAATGCGACTCCGCTCGACGTGGCTGAGAATCACAAGAAAATCCGGCTCGTGGAACTCGACGCCGCGCAATTGCCGCGCGCGCTTGATGACCTCGACGCGGCGTCGATCAATACCGACTATGCAGTGAAGGCGGGCTTGCAGCCCACCAAAGACGCGATTGCGATCGAAGACCTCAAGGGGCCTTACGCAAACCTCATCGCGGTGCGCGAGAAGGACCGCAATCAGCCTTGGGTGAAGAAACTGGTCGCGGCTTACGAATCCGATGAAGTGCGCAAGTACATCGACACGCAGTTCAAAGGCGCGATCATCCCCGCGTTTTAAAGGGCTTTAGCGTCAAGGCCGCGAATCAGTTGCTCAACAGCGAGCCGCTTCGAAACGCGGTCGCGCCGGCAATGCGCGCGAATTCGAGGCCGGCCGTGGCGAAACGCGTCAGATGCCGCGCATACAGCACGCCGGCAACGTTGCTTTTGAGCGTAACGACGCGATCCGTCAACGGATCGACGATGTCCGCGATTTCATGGCCGACGTCGACCCAGGTGCCCACTTCGCAGCGATACACCAGCACGCCGCTGATCGGCGCGACAATCGGCTCGGCGCCGGCAAGCGGCGTGGCAGCAAATTCGAGCGGCGGCAGCGGCGCGGCCGTGCCTTCGATGACGCCACGCGAGGTCAGATATTCGACGATCGCCTGCGCGTCGCGCTCCGCATACTCGTAAGACACTTCTTGCTGCCCGCGCAATTCGATCGTGACCGAAATCGAGCCATTCGGAATCGGAAAACGCTCGCCGAAACGGCCGCGCAAGTCTGACCAGCAGAAGCTGTGAATTTCATCGAACGGATTGCCCACCGAATTGAGCGCAAGCAGCGACGCCTTTGCGTCGAGATAACGCGCAAGCGGCTCGACTTCGGGCCACAGGTCAGGGTTCGTGTACAGGTGCATGGCGGCTTCCCAGTCGCAATGCAGATCGAGCACGACGTCGGCGTCGTACGAAAGTTTTTGGAGCGCGAGACGTTGCGATTCGAGTTCGGTGGCCGGCGTCTGCGCGTCGAGCGCCTCGCGCATCGCGGTGCGGATCGCCGTGCGATTGGCGTCGATGTTATCCGTGAGGCGCCCTTCGATCACCGGCGCGACGAGTGCCGACAGATCGTGGAAATTGCGGTTGAAGTTCTGCGCGGTGTTGGTTTCGAAGCGTCCGGTCAGGTGACCGAGAAAGTGCTGGTTCAGGCCGATGGGATTCGCCACCGGCACGATGACCACTTCGCCGCGCAGCTTGCCGGCTGCTTCGAGCGCGGCAAGCTTGCGACGAAGTTCCCACGAGACGAGCATGCCCGGCAATTCGTCGGCATGCAGCGACGACTGAATGTAGATCTTCTGTCCGCCGCCGGGACCGTAATGGAAACTGGTCAGGTTGCGGGCGGTACCGAGCGTCGGGGCAATCAGCGGATGGGATTGAGTTTGCATGGTTGTCGAATTCGCGGGAAAGTGCGGCGCGCCGCTATCTCGTTGATTTGAGGGGAAAAGCCTGGATGACGCCAGTCGTTCACAATCGCCCGGCGCCATATCGATCGCACGATCTTAGCCGATACGGCGCGGTGCGTGGTCGTGCCGCTTCAAAAACGAAACGGGCCCCGCGCATGGCGGGGCCCGTTTCGGCGAGCCGTTCAGCGCGCCGCTAGACGCGCGTGGCGGCCCTGGCTGACACAAGCCGGCGTATTAGCTGCCGTACACGTCGAAGTCGAAGTACTTCTTCTCGAGCTTCTTGTACGTGCCGTCCTTGATGATGTCGGCGATCGCCTTGTCGACCTTCGCCTTCAGATCCGTATCTTCCTTGCGCATGCCGATGCCCGCACCGTTGCCGAGAATCTTCGGATCGTCGAGGTTCTTGCCGACGAAGTCGAAGCCGGCGCCGCGCGGCGTCTTCAGGAAGCCGATTTCAGCTTGCACCGCATCTTGCAGCGCTGCGTCCAGACGGCCCGACAGCAAGTCGGCATACACCTGGTCCTGGTTCTGATACGGCACGACCTTCGCACCCTTCGGTTCCCAGTACGTCTTTGCGTAGGTTTCCTGGATCGTGCCCTGTTCGACGCCGACCGTCTTGCCCTTCAGCGATTCAGCCGTCGGCAGGATGCCCGAACCCTTCTTTGCGACGAGGCGCGTCGGCGTATTGAACAGCTTCGACGAGAACGCGACCTGTTCGGCACGTTGCGGCGTCATGGACATCGACGACAGCACGCCGTCGAACTTCTTAGCCTTCAGGGCCGGGATCATGCCGTCGAAGTCGTTTTCGACCCACACGCATTTGGCCTTCAGGCGCGCGCAGATTTCATTGCCGAGGTCGATGTCGAAGCCAACGAGCTTGCCGTCGGAGCCTTTGGACTCGAACGGGGGATAGCTGGCATCGACGCCAAAACGGATGGTGGACCAATCTTTAGCGTGGGCGCCAATCGAGACGGTGGCAAGCAGAGCAACCGTCAAAGCCGCTAGCAGTTTTTTCACTGTTTTACTCCTCGGTGTAGTTCAAATACTCCCGCACGCGGTTGTGCCGCTACGGGAAACCCGGCGCGACTCACGACCGGGCCTGGGTTGAAGCTGCCGGCCGGGGCGGCCAGCAGCGCGCGCCAAGCTTATCAGTTCAAAAATGTTGGGTAGTTAGTGAAATACCGGATGGCGCATGAGCGATGCCTTGGCAGTAGAGGCGCCCGGTGGAGAACATGGTCGCACGACGATGCGAGCCGCATCGAATCGCCCGCTCTCTGCGCATGTCGTAATAACGTAGTAACCCGGTCGTAATGCGAATCGTTAAAAAGATTTAGCAATCACGTCTCCATTTAATTCGTCGAATTAATTAAAGAACGTTAAGCGCCTGCCGTTATCACGTGATGAATGCCCGTCGTGTCCCGCCGAGGGTCAGTTATTTCCAGGCATTGACGCGGTAATGAAACCAAAAACATATTGCTTGGCGCTATCATCGTTGCTCCTCGCGCTTCCACGCAGCGCACAGAACAGTTCTGGTCAGAGGAAACGTCTCCAGTATTGATTCGCGAGTCATTTACGCGGGCTTCTGCTCGCGGGAACTGCCTTCCGCAAAACGGTGTTGCATATGCACATGATTTCGACGGCAGATGGAGTGCGCTGTTTTAAGCAGCACGGTCAGCGGCAAATTGCGCTTGCGTCCTCGCGTGCGCCATTAGCGCGTAGCGGGTGCGCGGTTTTCTTGCGACTCGTTGTCGGCGTGTTTCTCAGTTTCGGGCTGCTATCGAGCGCGTCGGCCGAGGTCGCGAAAAAAGTCTTGCATGTGCTTGCGTGGCCCGGTTACGCCGATGCCGACGTCGTGAGGAACTTCGAGTTGCGTTACGACGTGAAGGTGGAAGTGACGCTCGTGGATTCCGACGAAGCGCTATGGGCCCAGCTACATGCCAGGAACGCGCCGCGCTTCGACGTGCTCGCGGCGAACACCGCGGAAATCCAGCGCTATACCCGCGCCAATCTGCTGGCGCCGCTGGATCTGCAAAGTCTGCCCAATGCCGCAAGACAACTGCCGCGTTTTCAGGCGCGCTCGGCGATTGAAGGAATCATGTCGGACGGCAAGGTCTATGCGATTCCGTTTACCTATTCGTCGATGGGCCTCATTTACGACCGCAAGCAGGTTGCAGTCGCGCCGCGCTCGATGCGCGAACTGTGGAACCCGCGATACCGCGGCAAGGTGCTCGACTTCAATAGTGCGCAGCACAATTTCTCGTTCACGGCGCTCGCGTTGGGTTATCCCGACCCGTTCAATCTCAACGCCACGCAGATGCGCGCGATTGCTCACAAGCTCGTCGATCTGCGCCGCAACCTGCTGACCTATTACACGCTGCCTGAAGAGGCGACCGCGTTTTTCATCCAGCATAACGTCGCGCTGATGTTCGGCAACTACGGCACGCAGCAACTGGAATTACTGCGCCGCGCCGGCGCCGACGTGGGCTACGTCATTCCCGACGAAGGTGTGCTGGCGTGGCTCGATTGCTGGTCGATGACGCGTGCAACTGCCGATCCGGCGCTCGCACTCGCATGGATCAACTACATGCTCGAACCGGAGGTGAGCCGGTTACTGACGCAGCGGCAAGGACTCGCAAACACATTGACCGATCCGGTTGCGCATAGCGATATCGCTCGCATCGTGTGGATCGGTCCGGTCGAAAACATTCAACGGCGCGAGGACCTGTGGGCCAGAATCGTCTCCGGTGACCGCTCGGAGCGCTTCTGATGATCCGCCCCGGCCTCACCTTCAAGCTGTCTGTTCTGCTCGCCTGCATTGGCGTGCTGGCATCCGGCGCGACCGGTTATTACGCGTATCACGCGAACCGCGCGATGCTGGTGAAGGAAGCCGGCCACAGCTTGCTGACGTCCACAGAATTGCTGGGTCAGCGTTTTTCCGCATCCATCGACGACGTGGGCGCCGACGCACTGGTGCTCGCGAGCTTGCCTTCGTCGGCCGAGGTCTTGGCGACCGGCGACGGATCTGCGGCGAGCGCGTCGCGCGAACGGCTCGCGCAGGTGTACTCGAGCTTCATGATCCATCACGTCGAATACCTGCAGATCCGGCTTATCAGCCGCGCGCATCACGGCCTCGAAATCATTCGCTTTGACCGCGACGCCGACGGACTGATGCGCGTGGACGGCGGCGATCTGCAGGAGAAAGCGCAGTTCCCGTATGTGTTCGAGCCGCTCACATTTTCGCCCGGACGCATTTACACGTCGCCGATTGCCGTCAATCATGAATACGGCGCGCACGCGGCGCAGGGCAAGCCGACGCTGCGGGTCGGCACGCCCGTCGCTAACGCGCAAGGCTCGGTGATCGGCGTCGTCGTGATCGATATCAATCTCGCCGATCTGCTCAAGCGCCTGCAGAGCGACTTGCCAAGCGATTATCAGGTCTATCTCTCCAACGAATGGGGCGACTTTCTGGTTCATCCCGATGCGTCCAAAACGTTCGGTTTCGATAGCGGCCGCCGCGTGCTGATGCAAGATAGCTTTGCCGTCACCAAACCGCTTTTCGAACAGAAGGAAAGCGAAGTACTTGTGAACGGCCTCGCGCGACCGCGTCAGGCCGAGGGGCAAGTACTCGCCTTCGTGCGCAGGCCGTTCGGCGCGTCCGAGGGCAATCGCTTCATCGTGATCGGGCTTGGCAAGCCGCTTGAAGACGTGTTGTCGGGCGCGCAATTGCTGGGCGGCAGCATCATTCGCATGGTGTTGATCTTCAGCGCGCTCGCACTGCTTCTCGCAATTCTTTTTGCACGTGCGCTAACCAAGCCGTTGCATATCCTCGCGTATGCGGCCACGCATCTTTTCGCCGAACACGCTATGGAGACATTGCCCGTCAAACGGACGGACGAGATCGGCATACTCGCGCGTTGTTTCGATCGTTTGCGCCGCGAGATCAGGTCGCAGATGGACGCGTTGCATGTGAAGCAGCGCGAACTCGTGCATCTCGCCACGCACGACGTGCTCACCGGACTGCCGAACCGCATGCTGTTCATGGAGAAGCTCGAGCGTGCGATCGACGATGCGACGCGCCGCCGCGAAGGACTCGCGGTGTTGTTCGTGGACCTCGACCGCTTCAAGCAGATCAACGACCAGTTCGGCCATTCGGTCGGCGATAAGGTGCTTGTTGCGGTGGCGCTGCGGCTCAAGCAGGTGCTGCATTCCGCGGATGTCGTCGCGCGTCTCGGCGGCGATGAATTCATCGTGCTGATCGAGGGGCCGCGCTCAGCAGAAGCGGCGCCGGGCATCGCCTCGCGAATCATGACCACGCTCAACGAAGAGATCGTGATGGACGGCCAGGGCATGACGGTGGGCGCGAGCATCGGCATCAGCCAGTTCCCCGACGACAGCGGCACGGCGGAGGAACTGCTGCTGAACGCAGACGCCGCGATGTATGCAGCGAAATCGGGGGGACGTTGCGCATATCTGCGTTATCGCGACGTGCTCGAGGCACGCCGGCGCAAGCAGGGGGACCAGACCGAAGTCGTGCACGTGCAAGCCGGCGAAAGCGCAACCGAGTGACATGAGGCCGAGCCCACGGCGTGACTGACATACGAAATGCGGCGCGTTATTGCAACGCCGCTACCGCTGCGCGTGCGCCATTGTCTTGCAGCAACTGCAACGCATGAAGCAGCGCCGCTCTGAACGCGGGCTGCGCGGCCAACTCCGCGGTGAATATTTCGCGCACGCAAAGCAGCGCATCCATCAGCGCCTGAGGATCGCCATTAGCCGATGCCGCGAGCGCCTTCAAATTTTCGGCGAGCGGGTCGCTGATGTCGTAGCGCGAACCGTTGTCTGCATAACCGCGCAAGAACGTCATCCATCCCGCGACCGCTAGTGCGAGGCGAGTGAACGGCTGCCTCGCGTCGATTCTGGCCGCAATGGTGCCCAAGAGGCGCGGCGGAATCTTCTGGCTGCCGTCCATCGCAATCTGCGCGCAGCGGTGCTTGAGCGCCGGGTTCGCATAGCGCGCGAGCAGTGCATCGCGATAGTTGGCGACATCGAACGACGCTGGCATGTTCAGCGTCGGCGCGACTTCTTCGGTCATCATCGCGTGGATGAGATTGCGCATGGCGGAGTCGGCGATCGCCTCGTCGATCGTGGTGAAGCCGCCAAGCATCGACAGATAGGCGAGGGTGGAATGCGTGCCGTTGAGCATGCGCAGCTTCGCCAGCTCGAACGGCGTGACGTCGTCGACGAGTTGTGCGCCCACCGCATGCCATGCAGGACGTCCCGAGGGAAAACGATCTTCGATCACCCATTGCCGGAACGGCTCGCAAGGCACGGGCGCGGCGTCACGATAGCCGAGCGCCGCCGCGACGGTGGCGTGCTCGGAGTCGGTCGTGGCCGGCACGATGCGGTCGACCATGGTCGACGGGAACGCAATTTCCGCTTCGATCCAGTCAGCGAGTGCCGGATCGAACTCACGAGCGAAAGAACACACCACCTGGCGCAGAGCGGCGCCGTTGTGCGCGAGGTTGTCGCACGACAGCACGGTGAAGGGTTCTCTCGCTGCATCGCGGCGCTGGCGCAACGCGGCAACCAGAATGCCAGGAACGCTGCGCGGTGCATGCGGATGCGATAGGTCGTGTACGACGGCGGGATTGTCGAGTGCGACGTCGCCGGTCTTCGCATTGCGGCAATAGCCTTTTTCCGTGACCGTCAACGAAACGATCCGCACGGACGGTTCAGCGAGCCGCGCGAACAATGCGTCATGGTCATGCGGCATTGCGAGCACCTCGCGCAATGCGCGCACAACGGTCACCTTCGCGCCCTCGGGTCCACGTTCGACAATGCTGTACACACCTTGCTGCTCCATCAGGGCATTGCGCTTCGCCACGTCGCCTTGCAGCGTAACGCCGCAGATGCCCCAGTCGCCGCCTTCGGCGAGCATCGCTTCTTCCGTATAAAGCGCCTGATGCGCGCGATGAAAATTGCCGATGCCGAGATGCACGATGCCGATGGACGGCTCGCGCCACGCAGCATGCCCCGGTGACAATAAATGCTGACTCAGGGCGGACAACGCATGACGGGTAAGGCGAGGCAATGAAGCTGGCGTGCTCATGGTGTGAAGTCCAGATGACGTGACAGGCTTGAAACGCCGTCAATCAGCGGGAAAACCCTGATTTGACGTTTCAATATACTTGTATGGTAGCATCGTTCAAACGCTTCGAGGCAAGCAGGCTGAAGCCGGATATGCAGTCGCATGCTTCGTTGAAAGCGCCATGACACCGTAGCCACGAATTCAGCGTCAGGCTCTCGTTCGGTGCCACGCCAGACCTGATTGAAGCAAGGAAGGAAACATGAAAATCGTTCGCGCCGATGTGATTGTCACGTGCCCCGGCCGCAACTTCGTCACGCTCAAGATCGTCACCGATGAAGGTGTGCACGGTATCGGCGACGCCACGCTCAACGGTCGCGAACTGGCGGTTGCCTCGTATCTGAAAGATCACGTTTGTCCGCTACTGATCGGTCGCGACGCGGGCCGTATCGAAGACACCTGGCAGTATCTGTACAAAGGCGCGTATTGGCGCCGCGGTCCAGTCACGATGACGGCCATCGCGGCAGTCGACATGGCATTATGGGACATCCTCGGCAAGGTCACGGGAATACCGCTGTACAAGCTGCTCGGCGGGGCGTCGCGCGAAGGCGTGATGGTGTACGGACACGCCACGGGTCGGGACATTCCAGAAGCGCTCGACCGTTACGCCGAGCACATCGAGGCCGGCTATCAGGCGATTCGCATCCAATGCGGTGTGCCGAACATGCGCTCGGTATATGGCGTATCGAAAGGCAGCGGCATGTACGAGCCGGCGACGAAGGGCGCCGTTGAAGAGCAAAGCTGGTCGTCGGAAAAGTACCTCGACTTCGTGCCGAAACTTTTCGAAGCGGTGCGCGACAAGTTCGGCTTCGACACACATCTGCTGCACGACGTGCACCATCGCCTGACGCCGATCGAGGCGGCGCGCCTTGGTAAGTCGGTTGAGCCGTATCGTCTGTTCTGGATGGAAGACCCCACGCCCGCCGAGAACCAGGCCGGCTTCCGGCTGATACGTGAGCATACGGTCACGCCCATTGCGGTCGGCGAAGTGTTCAACAGTATCTGGGACTGCAAGCAGTTGATCGAGGAGCAACTGATCGACTATATCCGCGCGACGTTGACGCACGCGGGCGGCATTACGCATCTTCGGCGCATTGCTGATTTTGCTTCGCTCTACCAGGTGCGCACGGGCTGTCATGGGCCGTCGGATCTGTCGCCGGTCTGCATGGGTGCGGCGCTGCATTTCGACCTGTGGGTGCCGAACTTCGGCGTGCAGGAATATATGGGCTTCCCCGAAGAGGCGCTCGAAGTGTTCCCTCATGCATGGCGCTTCGACCAGGGCATGATGCATCCGGGCGATGCGCCTGGCCATGGGGTCGACATCGACGAAGCCGCCGCTGCGCGTTTCCCCTACGACCCGGCTTATTTGCCCGTTGCACGTCTCGAGGACGGCACGCTATGGAACTGGTGACCAACGAGTGATGAGCGCCGCCGCTCAGGTCTTATTTACGCCGCTTTTTGCCGCGCTTAATTGAATCAATCGAGTTACCGCATCTGTCATACCGGAGTCCACCATGCTTGCAGCCGTGCTTCACGAACCCAAACTGATTCGCATCGACGAGGTCGATCCGCCGGAGCCGGGCCCCGGTCAGGTGCGAGTGCGCGTGCGCGCCGGCGGCATTTGCGGTTCCGATCTCTCGTATTACTTCAAGGGCAAGAGCGGCGATTTCGCGGTGCGTGAGCCGTTCGTGCTGGGGCACGAAGTGGCGGGCGAAATCGATTCGCTTGGTGAAGGCGTGAGTGTCGATGCGCGCCTCGTGCCAGGTCAGCGCGTTGCCGTGAACCCAGGGCTTGCATGCGGAACATGCAAGTACTGTACGGTAGGGATGCCTAATCATTGTCTGAACATGCGCTTCATGGGCAGCGCGTCGACGTTTCCTCACACGCAGGGCATGTTCCGCCAGTACATTGTCGTGGCCGCGCGCCAGTGCATTCCAGTGGCGGACAGCGTCGACTTTGCGCAGGCGTCGATGGCCGAGCCGCTCGCCGTCGCGCTGCACGCGGTGAAACGGGCAGGCTCGCTCGTCGGCGCAAGCGTGCTGTTGATCGGCTGCGGCCCGATCGGCTGCATCCTGCTTTCAGTCGCGCGACGCGCCGGCGCACATCGGGTCGTCGCCGTGGATTTGTCGAGCCGGGCCTTGCAGGTTGCCGCTCAACTCGGCGCGGACCAGACGGTCAATGCCGCCGACAGCGCAGCGATCGATCAGTGGTCCGCACAGCGCGGCACGTTCGATGTGGTGATCGAGGCGTCCGGCAGTCCGGCGGGACTCGAAACGGCTTTGCGGTCAGCGCGTGCCGGCGGCACGGTAATCCAGGTCGGTAATTTGCCTGCGGGACAGTCGCCAGTTGCGGCCAATCTTGTGATGTCGAAGGAGCTTTGCTATCAAGGTTCGTTTCGCTTCACCGACGAATATGCGATTGCCGCCGATGAAATCGCATCAGGCAAGGTCGACCTGCGCCCGCTGATGACACACGCATTTGCAATGAGCGATGCGAACCAGGCATTCGAGGTCGCTCTGGACCGCTCGCAGTCCATGAAGGTACATCTGAATTTCGACTGAACCCGCACGCCCGCAGGCGCGTTGCAAACACGTTCCTCGATGGGCGCAACACATTCACAAGCCGTTTCAAACGCCCGTCAAGAGGCGCAATGAAGGAGACATCGCATGATAAAGAGTCAACGCTGGTTTGTTGTCGCACTGCTGTTTCTGGCGGGCGTCATCAATTATCTCGACCGCTCGGCACTATCTATCGCCGCGCCGCTCATCCAGAAAGACCTGAACTTCTCGCACGCGCAAATGGGCGTTGTGTTCAGCAGTTTCTTCGTGGGCTATGCGTTGTTCAATTTCGTTGGCGGCGTGCTGTCGGACAAGGTCGGCGCGAAACGCGTGTTCGGCACTGCGATGGGCGTCTGGTCTTTGTTCTGCGGCGCCACCGCGCTCGCGACCGGCATCGGTTCGTTGATCGTGTTGCGTGTGCTGTTCGGCATGGGCGAGGGGCCGTTCAGCTCGTCGAACAGCAAGATGGTCAACAACTGGTTTCCTCGCAAGGAAGTAGCGAGCGCGATCGGCGTGATCAGTTCCGGCACGCCGCTTGGCGGCGCGCTGGCGGGCCCGGTGGTGGGTTTTATGGCGGTTCAGTTCGGCTGGCGTTGGGCGTTCGTCGCGATCATGTTGCTCGGGCTGCTATGGCTCGTCTTTTGGGCCGCGACCACGACCGAGCATCCGCAACAGAATTCGCGCGTCACAAGCGATGAGATGCAATTGATTCTCGCAGGCCAGGCCGATGAACACGCGCTCGCGCATTCCGCCGACGGCTCCAAGCTCGGCCTCGGCCACTTTCTGCGCAAGCCGATTATTCTCGCAACTGCCTTTGCCTTCTTCTCTTACAACTATGTGCTGTTTTTCTTTCTCTCGTGGTTCCCGACCTATCTGACCGAGGCGCACCACCTGAGTCTGCATGACATGAGCATCGCCACCGTGATTCCGTGGGTGCTCGGCAGCATCGGACTTGCAGCCGGCGGCTTTATCTCCGACCTGATTCTGCGTTTGACAGGCAAGCCGCTGCTGTCGCGCAAGATCGTACTGGGGACATGTCTTGGCGCGGCGGCGGTGTGCGTTGCATTGGCGGGCCGCGTCGCCAGCACGGAAAGCGCGGTCGCGCTCATGTCGGTGTCGATCTTCTTCCTGTATGTGACGGGCGCCGTTTATTGGGCCGTCATTCAGGACACGGTGCCGCGCGAACACGTGGGCGGCGTCGGCGGCTTCGTGCATTTGCTGGCGAATCTTGCGGGCGTGATCGGGCCGGCTGTGACTGGCTTCATCGTTCAGGCGACCCACGGCGCGTATGGCAGCGCATTCGTGCTGGCGGGAGGGATCGCGGTACTCGGCGCGGTGTGCTCCCTCGTGTGGATTCGCGAGCCGCGCACAAGCACACTGGCGGTGGAACGTGCATGGTAGTATGGTGCACAGCTTCGCGGCGTGCATTCAGCGTGCATTAGTAACGGCTACGCACCGATGCGCCGAGGCAGCTATCCACTCGATGCTCTTTCGTAGTTTGCAAAATGTCGACCAGGAATCTCTCCCCCAGCAAGCCGCCCATTGCAGCGAACGCCGGGAGCGCCACGCTCGCTGAACCTCGTGCGCGGCGTCGTGCGGGCGCGCAAGCTGGCGTGCATGTCCCACTGCCCGATCTGACTGAGAACGTATCGTTCGACTCGCACGAGCCTATCGGCAAGCAGATCTTCCGCGCATTGCGACAGGCCATTTTCGTCGGCCAGATGGTGCCCGGCACGCCGCTCTCGGAGAAGGAAGTGTCGGACATGTTCCAGGTATCGCGGCAACCGGTGCGCGAGGCATTCATCAAACTGGTCGAAGCGGGCGTGCTGCAGGTCTTGCCGCAACGCGGCACCTTCGTGAAGCGCATCTCTCCGCGCCAGGTGCGCGAAGGGCGCTTTATTCGCGAAGCGATCGAGACGGCGGTAGTGCGCAAAGCGGCAGTGTCGATTACCGATGAGCAATTGCAGGCGCTCGCCGACAATCTGCGCGAACAGAAGCTCGCGGCGAAATCGAATGACACGGCCGCGTTCCTCGCGCTCGACGAAGCATTCCACTACGCGATTTCGCAGGCGATAGACTGCACTGCCGCGTGGGAAACCATTCAGGACATCAAGGCGCAAATGGATCGCGTGCGCTATTTGAGTTTGCCGGACGTGTCGCCCCTCGATCTGCTGATAAGGCAACACGCGAAGATCCTTGCCGGCTTGCGCGCACACGATCCCATCGCCGCCGAAGACGCCATGCGCAGCCACTTGCGTGAAATCCTCGTGTCGCTCGGTCCCATCGCCGCGCGTAACCCCGCCTGGTTCGAAACAGACGAACCGGAGCGCGTGCCGCTGTCCGCGTGAAAACGTCGCGCTGAGCGGGTCCCGCAAAGCGTCGCGTTGTGGCAAAGTGTGCCGTTTCAATGCCACGAGGTGAGGGGCCAATGACAGGTCGCCTGGTCTATGTGATGGGGCCGTCCGGCGCGGGTAAAGACGCGTTGCTGGGTTTCGCTCGCAAGCGCCTTGCGGGCGAGCCGATTCTCTTCGCGCATCGTTACATTACGCGGCCAAGCGGGAACGGCGAAGAACATATCGCGCTAAGCGTCGAGGAATTCGCCGCTCGTTCGTTGCTGGGTCTCTTCGCGCTCGAATGGTCGAGTCATTCGCTGCGCTATGGCGTGGGTATCGAACTCGACGCATGGCTCGCGCGCGGTTGCACGGTTGTCGTCAATGGCTCGCGCCAGTACTTGCATCATGTGCTTGCGCGCTATCCTCGTACCGAAGTCGTGCATGTGGACGCTGCGCCGCATATTCTCGAAGCGCGTCTCGGCGCGCGGGCGCGGGAATCGGCGGAGCAAGTAGCCGCGCGGCTCGCACGGCACGCGCCTTTTTCTTTGCCCGACGGCGTTCGCTGCAAATCAATCGACAATTCAGGCGAACTGGAAGAGGCGGGCCATGCGCTGATCGCATTCCTCGAAGCCAAAGCCGGGCTATAGTTCTCGCCTTCGCTGCATCAGCGGTAAGCAGGCGGCAGTCTTACTGCTGCCTTGGCGTCCGCTTTCATACAGCTTCACTTCACGGAGTCTCTTGCAAATGAGCGAAAGCGCGCGTTACACCGAAGTCGCCGATCTGATCCCTGCCGCCGAAAGCCTGCGCGAAATTCGCCATCACATTCATCACCATCCCGAACTCGCCTACGAGGAGTTGCAAACCGGTGCGCTCGTCGCCGGGAAGCTCGAGCAATGGGGCTGGCAGGTCACGCGCGGTGTCGGTCAAACCGGTGTGGTCGGCACGCTCAAAGTAGGCGACGGCAAGCGCAGCATCGGCATTCGCGCCGACATGGACGCGCTGCCGATCATCGAGCAAACCGGTTTGCCTTATGCGAGCGGCGCGCACGGCAAGATGCATGCATGCGGCCACGACGGCCACACGACGATGCTGCTCGGTGCCGCGCAACGTCTCGCGGCCACGCGCAATTTCTCGGGCACGGTGCACTTGTACTTCCAGCCGGCCGAAGAAAGCGGCATCGACAGCGGCGCGAAGAAAATGATCGAAGACGGTCTGTTCGAGCGCTTTCCGTGCGACGCCGTGTTCGGCCTGCACAATCATCCAGGCGCGGAGCCGGGCGTGCTGCTGTTCCGCAAGGGGCCGTTCATGTCGGCTGGCGACAAGGCGATCATCACGGTAGAAGGCGTGGGCGGCCACGCGGCGCGCCCGCATCTGACGGTCGATCCGGTGGTGGTGGCGGCAAGCATCGTCATGGCGTTGCAGACCATCGTTGCGCGTAACGTCGATCCGTCGCAGCCTGCGGTCGTGACGGTCGGCTCGATGCATGCGGGTACAGCAAACAACGTGATCGCGAGCACGGCGAGACTCGAACTGAGCGTGCGTTCGTTCAGCCCTGAAGTGCGTGCGTTGCTCAAAAAGCGCATTACCGAACTCGCGCAAACGCAGGCTGCGAGTTATGGCGGCAAGGCCGTGGTCGAATATATCGAAGGTTATCCGGTCGTCGTTAATTCGGATGACGAAACAGATTTCGCGGTAGAAGTGGCGCGCGAACTGGTAGGCGACGACAAGGTCGTTGCGCAGACCGACATACTGATGGGCAGCGAGGACTTCGCGTTCATGCTGCAGAAGCGGCCGGGCACGTTTCTACGCATCGGCAACGGAGTGGGCGAGGACGGCTGCATGGTGCACAACCCGCATTACGACTTCAACGACCGGAACCTGCCGGTTGGTGCGGCATTCTGGACGCGGCTGGTGGAGCGGTATCTCAGCCGCTGACCGCAGTTGCGGGCGCGGGGTGTGTGCACTCGAACAGCGGTGGCAAAACTGCCGCTGATTCAACCGCGCCTTGCCACCATCTCCGATACGGTTTGCGCAGCCTGTTGCAGCGGCTCGAGAAACGCCTTGACCATCTGCCTGGCTGAATTGCGTTGCGCGTTGCCGCTGATATTCATTGCCGCGATCACGCGTCCCTGACGATTGCGGATCGGCGCCGACAGCGAAATCAAACCGCCTTCCAGTTCCTGATCGACAATCGCCCATCCTTGGCGGCGCACCTGCGCGATCAGTTTCTTCAGTTCTTCTTTGTCGGTTACCGTGCGCGGCGTGTGGGCGTAGAGCGGCGATGAATTCAGCGTGGTTTCGAGCGCCTCGTCGTCGAGTGCGGAGAGCAGTACGCGGCCCATCGACGTGCAATACGCGGGCAGGCGGCTGCCGATGGACAGATTGATCGTCATGATCTTGTGAGTCGGCACCCGCAACACGTAGACGATCTCCGTGCGGTCTAGCACGGCCGCCGAGCAGCTTTCGTGCACCTGTGCGGACAGTTCTTCCATGACTGGCTCAGCCAGATTCCAGAACGGCATCGACGTCAGGTACGCGAACCCGAGGTCGAGAATTTTCGGCGTCAGGCGAAACAGGCGGCCCTCGGCTTCGACGTAGCCGAGCGTCTGCAATGTCAACAGGATGCGCCGCGCGCCCGCGCGCGTGAGGCCCGTGGCAGCGGCGACGTCGGTAAGCGTCTGCTCGGGGCGTGTCGCGTCGAATGCGCGAATCACCGCGAGGCCGCGCGCAAACGACTGCACGTATGAGTCGCCCGGTTTGTCCGGGGCCGGTTCGGCGCTGGCGGAAACGTCGGGGGACGGCGGCGGGGCTTTGCTCATGGACCTGGAAATGTGTGCGAAACGTGCGTTCGTAAGGCTTGGATACCGTTCGCGGTGACTCGATCGTCGCGACGGTGCGCAAAGGCGTGACGATAGCTTAAGCCTTCTGTTTCGCCAACTTCACGGGTCTTCGGACAAAAAACCCAGGGTTTGCGTGGATGTAACCCGCACTGAAAATTTGTATGATGACCCGATGACATGACAATCGAGAGATTCGATGTTCGACAAGATTCCAGCCCGCGCATTGAGCGACACCGTCGCGCAGCAGCTTCTCAAGCAGATCGACAAGGGCACCTTCGCGCGCGGCGGCAAGCTGCCCACCGAGGCCGTGCTCGCGCAGCAATTCGGCGTGAGCCGCACGGTGATCCGCGAGGCGATTTCGCGGCTGAAGAACGAAGGTGTGGTCGAGCCGCGCCAGGGCAGCGGCGTCTTCATCGCGGCGCACGGCGCGATCCGGCCGCTGCGTATCGACTACGCCGAAGCGGTCGAGCCGGGTTCGGTCGTGCAGATTCTCGCGTTGCGGCGGGCGATTGAAGCGGAAGTCGCGTCCGAGGCCGCGATGCGTCGCACCGACGCCGACATGATGTCCATCGACGCCGCCCTCGCGAAGATCGACGAAGCCGTCGCGGAAGGCGAGGACGGCGTGACCGAAGACGTCGCGTTTCATCGCGCGATCGCGGGAGCAACCGGCAATCCGTATTTCCTCAAGACGCTGACGTTCCTGAATCAGTATCTGGAAGCCGGCACGGTTGTCACGCGCCGCAACGAGGCACTGCGCGAAGACTTCTCGCGTCAGGTGCGCGAAGAGCACGCGGCCATTGCAGCCGCAATTCGTGCCGGCGATCCCATGGCCGCGCGCAACGCGGCGCAAACGCACATGTACAACGCGGCAAGGCGGCTCGCGGAAGCGGGCATTCGCTGATGCCGAGATACGCCGGCGAGTGTTGCGAAGTCGGCGCACGCGGTGCAATTCCCACAAGCGCGTAACAGATTCCATAGAGGTGCAGCATGTCCAGAAATGTCGGTGTCATCGGTCTCGGTGCAATGGGTTTGGGCGTCGCGCGCTCGTTGCTGCGTGCGGGCTTGCGGGTCCACGCGTGCGATCTGCGCAGCGAAGTCCTGCAGGCGTTCGTGAAGGAAGGCGGCGTGGGTTGCGCGTCGCCCGCCGAACTCAGTGCGCAATGTGACGTGGTCATCACGCTGGTCGTGAACGCCGCGCAAACCGAGGCGGTGTTGTTCGGCGAGCAGGGCGCGGTCGCGGCGATGAAGCCGGGCGGCGTCGTGATCGCGAGCGCGACGGTCGCGCCCGACTTCGCAATCGAACTTGGCAAGCGCATCGAGGCAGCAGGTTTGCAGATGCTAGATGCGCCGGTCTCGGGCGGCGCGGCGCGCGCCGCATCGGGCGAGATGACGATGATGACGTCCGGTCCCGCCGCCGCTTACGCGGCCTGTGAGGACGTGCTCGCCGCAATGGCGGGCAAGGTGTATCGCCTGGGCTCCGCGCATGGCGCGGGATCGAAAGTCAAGATCATCAACCAGTTGCTGGCCGGCGTGCATATCGCCGTGGCTGCGGAGGCGATGGCGCTCGGCTTGCGCGAAGGCGTCGATCCAGACGCGCTTTACGACGTGATCACGCACAGCGCGGGCAATTCGTGGATGTTCGAAAACCGCGTACCGCACATACTCAACGGCGATTACACGCCGCTGTCGGCCGTCGATATTTTCGTCAAGGACCTCGGCCTCGTGCTCGATACCGCGCGCCGTTCGAAATTTCCGCTGCCGCTATCGGCGGCGGCGCACCAGATGTTCATGATGGCGTCCACAGCCGGTCACGGCGGCGAGGACGACTCCGCGGTCATCAAGATTTTCCCCGGCATCGACGTGCCGGCGGCAAAGTGAACAGGAGCGCGTCATGACCGCTACGACACAACGCGCGCTGCTCGGCTGTATCGCCGACGATTTCACCGGCGCAACCGACCTCGCCAACATGCTGGTGCGCGGCGGCATGCGCACGGTGCAAACCATCGGCGTGCCGGAGAAGGGAGAAACGATCGAAGCCGACGCGCTCGTGGTCGCGCTGAAGTCGCGCACGATCCCCGCAGCCGACGCAGTCGCGCAATCGCTTGCCGCCCTCGACTGGCTGCGCGCCCAAGGGTGCCGCCAGTTCGTTTTCAAATATTGCTCGACCTTCGATTCGACTGACGCAGGCAACATCGGGCCGGTGACGGATGCGTTGCTGAACGCGCTATCCGCGCAAGGTTCTGCCAATGCTTTCACGATTGCCTGCCCCGCGTTCCCCGAAAACGGCCGCACGGTTTTTCGCGGTCATCTCTTTGTCGGCGATACGTTGCTCAACGAGTCGGGCATGGAGAACCATCCGCTCACGCCGATGCGCGACGCCAACCTCGTGCGCGTGTTGCAACGTCAGACGCAATCGAAAGTCGGGCTCGTGCGTTACGACGCGGTGGCCCAAGGCGTATCGGCCGTGCGCGAATCGTTCGACGCATTGCGTAACCAGGGCGTGCGCATGGCGATCGCCGACGCGGTCTCCGACGCCGACCTCCACGTGCTTGGCGAAGCCTGCGCCGATCTGACATTGATCACGGGCGGCTCGGGTATTGCGTTGGGCTTGCCGGGTAACTTCCGTCGCGCGGGCCTGCTCGATTCGCAAGCTGATGCCGCGCAACTGCCGAACGTCGAAGGAATGTCGGCAGTGCTCGCCGGCAGCGCGTCGAAAGCGACCAATGCGCAAGTCGCCGCCTGGCGCGAAACACGGCCTGCGTTTCGCATCGACCCGCTTGCGGCCGCGCGCGGCGAAGCGGTTGTCGAACAGGCGCTGGCCTTCGCGCAAACATATCTCGACAAAGCCGAGCCCATGCTCATCTACGCGACCGCCACGCCCGACGAAGTGAAAGCGGTGCAACGCGAACTCGGTGTGGATCGGGCAGGACATCTGGTCGAATCGACGTTGGCGGCGATTGCTCGCGGCCTGCATGAGCGCGGTGTGCGCAAGTTCGTCGTGGCGGGCGGTGAGACCTCAGGCGCGGTCGTGCAGGCGCTGAGCGTTCGCACGCTGCGCATCGGCGCGCAGATCGATCCCGGCGTTCCGGCGACTGCAACCGTGGGCGCGCAACCGCTCGCACTGGCACTGAAATCCGGCAACTTCGGCACGATCAATTTCTTCGAAAAAGCGCTGCGTCATCTGAACGGAGCCGCGCAATGAGCAACGCGCCCGCAGTCCACACCACGAACGAAGCGCGCGTGCGCGAGGAAATATGCGTGACTGGCGCGAGTCTTTATCAACGAGGCTATACGGTCGGCAGCGCAGGCAACATCAGCGCGCGGCTCGATGACGGCTGGCTGATCACGCCGACCGATGCGTGCCTCGGCCGGCTCGATCCGGCCGACATCGCCAAGGTCGACCTCGACGGCAATGCGGTCTCGGGCGGCAAGCCGTCGAAAACGCTCGCGCTGCATCGGGGCATCTATGCGCGCAATGGCGAAACGCGCGGCATCGTCCATACGCATTCGACGCATCTGGTCGCGCTGACACTGGCGGGCGCGTGGAGTGAGGCCGACGTACTGCCGCCGATCACGCCGTACTACGTGATGAAAGTGGGCCACGTGCCGCTGATTCGTTACCGCCGGCCCGGCGATCCGCAAGTG
Source organism: Paraburkholderia caledonica NBRC 102488 (assembly GCF_000685095.1). Taxonomy (GTDB): domain Bacteria; phylum Pseudomonadota; class Gammaproteobacteria; order Burkholderiales; family Burkholderiaceae; genus Paraburkholderia; species Paraburkholderia caledonica. The sequence goes on along the minus strand of NZ_BAYE01000002.1, from coordinate 491,299 downwards.
GCTGCGCAGATCGCCGCGCTCGCCGATAGCGTTCGCGCGGTGCTGCTCGAGCGCCTCGGCCCAGTGGTCTGGGAACGTTCGGTCGCGCATGCGTCGTATGCACTTGAAGAACTCGAAGAGACCGCGCGTTTGTGGCTCATGACTGATCCGCGACCGGCGCCGCTCGACGAAGCGTCGCTCGAAGAACTGCGCAGTGCGTTCGGTGCGCGCTGGTAGCAACCGCTCACATCAATCAGATCGCCCAAGGCGACGCGTCATATGCCCATCCCAGGAGACATTGCATGAGTTCGTATCAGGCCGTATCCAGCCAGCCGTTCGCGGCGGCCGCGGGTCAACCCGGCGCCGCGGAAGTCGAGCGTACATACAAGAAAGTGTTCTGGCGCATCGTGCCATTTTTGATGCTCTGCTACGTGGTCGCGTATCTGGATCGCGTGAACGTCGGCTTTGCAAAGCTGCAAATGTCGCAAGACCTCGCGTTCAGCGAAACGGTATTCGGCCTTGGTGCAGGCGTGTTCTTTATCGGCTACTTCCTGTTTGAATTGCCGAGTAACATTCTGATGCACAAGCTCGGCGCGCGCATCTGGATCGCACGGATCATGATTACCTGGGGTCTGATGTCAGCGCTATTCGTGTTCGTGAAGACGCCGACCCAGTTCTACATCCTGCGCTTTCTACTTGGTCTCGCCGAAGCAGGTTTTTATCCGGGCGTGATCCTGTATCTGACTTACTGGTTTCCGTCGCATCGGCGCGCAAAGATCATTGCGGTGTTCATGTCGGCCATTCCGGTGTCGGGCATCTTCGGCAATCCGCTGTCCGGCTGGATCATGCAGGCGTTCCATCACAGCTCGGGTCTCCAGGGCTGGCAATGGATGTTCCTGATCGAAGCAATTCCAGCGGTGGCGATCGGTATCGCCACGATCCTGTATCTCGACAACGGAATTGCGAGCGCAAAGTGGCTGACCGAAAGCGAAAAGCGCCTGCTGACCGATGAAATCGCCGCATCGCAGCCGAAGGAAAAAGCAAACGCTCATTCGCTGCGCGCGGTGTTCCGCGATCCGCGTACATGGTGGATGTCGCTGATCTATTTCGCGTTCGTCACCGGGCAATACGGCTTGACGTTCTGGATGCCGACGCTCGTCAAATCAACGGGCGTGAGCGGCGCATTCAACATCGGTCTGCTGAGCGCCATTCCGTTCGTCTGCGCGATCGTCGTGATGAATCTGATGGGACATAGCGCGGACAAGCGCCGTGAGCGTCGCTGGCATCTGATCGTACCGGCGTTGTTCGGCGCCGTGGGCTTCACGGTCGCGGCTTCGTTCGCGAGCAACACGGTGGTGTCCATCGCGTTTCTGTCGCTCGCCGCTGCCGGCGTGCTGACTTGCGCGCCGCTCTTCTGGTCGCTGCCGACGGCGTTCATGTCGGGCGCGACCGCTGCGGCCGGCATCGCGATCATCAATTCGATCGGTAATCTCGCGGGTTTCGCGAGTCCCTACATGATCGGCTACCTGAAGGATCTCACGCATAGCACGCAGACCGGCATGTATGTGCTGGCCGGCATGCTGGTGATCGGCGCGATTGCTACGTGGCTCACGCCGGCCAAACTGGTCAATCGCTAAAAGCGCCGCGCGGCTCATACGTTGCTGCTCCAGCTTCTGTTGCCGCGCGCCGAACACAGCTTCAAAGGAGTTGCCGCCATGCCTCGCTTCGCCGCCAATCTGTCGATGATGTACAACGAGCACGCTTTTTTGGACCGTTTCGCTGCTGCCGCAACAGACGGTTTTAAAGCGGTCGAGTTTCTGTTTCCGTACGATTTTCGCGCCGCGGAAATCAAGGCGCGGCTCGACGCCAACGGTCTGACACAAGCGCTTTTCAACGCGCCGCCGGGCGACTGGGCGAGCGGCGAGCGTGGCATCGCAACGCTGCCCGGACGTGAGGACGAGTTCCGCCGCAGCATCGAGACGGCCCTCGAATACGCGCGCGTGATCGGCAATCGCAAGCTACATGTGATGGCGGGTCTGATCGGCGCAGATCAGCCGCGCGAGCGGCATCGCGAGGTGTATCTGCAAAACCTCGCGTATGCCGCGAAGGCCGCGCAAGCCGAGGGCATCATGATTGTTATCGAACCGATCAATACACGCGACATGCCGGGATTTTTTCTGAATCGGCAGGACGAGGCGCAAGCAATCTGCGCGGAAGTCGGCGAGCCGAATCTCAAGGTGCAGTTCGACTGTTACCACTGTCAGATCGTGGAAGGCGATCTCGCGGTGAAACTCAAGCGCGATCAGGCAGGCATCGGTCACATTCAGGTTGCAGGAGTACCCGAGCGGCACGAGCCGGATACGGGCGAGATCAACTATCCGTATCTCTTCGATGTAATCGACTCACTCGGCTACGACGGCTACATCGGCTGCGAATACCGTCCGCGGGCCGCGACTTCCGCGGGGCTCGGCTGGCTCAAACCGTATCTGAACGCCGCTTGATCAAGATATAAGAGGACACAAGCCAATCATGAAAGTACTGATAACCGGCGGCGCGGGATTTCTCGGCCAACGCCTTGCGCGCGAACTGCTCTCGCGCGGTTCGTTGAACGACGCGCAGGGCGCGCCGCAAGCCATCACCGAACTCATCTTGCTCGACGTCGTGCGAGCGAACGATTTCGGCGATAGCCGCGTGCGCACCGAAGTAGGCGATATCGCGGAGCGCAGTGTGCTCGAGCGTGCAATCGACAGCAACACCGCGGCGATCTTTCACCTTGCCGCGATAGTGAGCGGTCAGGCGGAAGCAGACTTCGATCTCGGCATGCGCATCAATCTCGACGCGTCGCGCCTGCTACTCGATGTTTGCCGCGAACGCGGACACCGGCCGCGCGTGGTGTTCACGAGTTCGGTCGCGGTGTACGGCGGCGACTTGCCCGACATCGTGCAGAACGATACTGCGCTGAATCCCCAATCGTCGTACGGCGCGCAAAAGGCGATTGCCGAGTTGCTGCTCAACGACTATTCGCGGCGCGGTTTCGTCGACGGACGCGTGCTGCGGCTACCCACAATCAGCGTGCGGCCCGGCAAGCCGAACGCGGCGGCGTCGTCGTTTGCGAGCGGCATTATCCGCGAGCCGCTGAACGGCGAAGAGGCTGTGTGTCCCGTCAACGGCTCCACGCGGCTGTGGCTGCTGTCGCCGCGCAAAGCGATCGAATGCCTGATCGCCGGGCTCGAACTCGATGCCGCCGCACTGGGCAACCAGCGCGTGCTGAATCTGCCGGGCATTTCAGTGAGCGTCGACGAGATGGTGGCGGCGTTGCGCGAAGTGGCTGGCGACGAGGTCGCGAGGCGAATCGTCTGGCAGCCGGACGCGCGCATCGAAAAAATCGTCGGCAGCTGGCCGGGACGTTGGGACACATCGCGCGCCGAACAACTGGGCCTGCGCGGCGAGCAAACCTTTGCCGACGTGATCCGCGCCTATATCGCAGACGAGGGCGTAAAGGTTCATTAGAAGGTCACCTAAAACGCCCGCCAGGCCACGCGTTGCGGCCCGCAGCGCGGCGCGGGCGCATCAATTGTCAGACGCTTACTCGGCGCGGCTGACGCCTCTCACGTATTCCCTGATGGCGGGCGGTGCGCGCTTGACAGCGTTTCCGCCACGCGCCTATTATCGAGCCTTGATGTTCGATATGTGACCGCATGTTCGCACAAAGAACAAAACGGCCGGCGACTCGAACGCATCGTTCACCATCCTGCGCTAAGCTGAATTCACGCGACGGCTGGCCGGCAGCCGCCCGGCCGATGCTCGACGCATCCGCCCGTGCCACGCATCCATGCTGACGGCACGGCGCGCGCAGCACATCACTGGAGACATGACATGACCGAAGCATTCCTGTGCGACGCGATTCGCACCCCCATCGGCCGCTATGCGGGCTCGCTGTCGTCGGTTCGCGCGGACGATCTGGGCGCGGTGCCGCTTAAGGCGCTGATGGAGCGCAACAAGAACGTCGACTGGAGCGTCATCGACGACGTCATCTACGGCTGCGCGAATCAGGCTGGCGAAGACAACCGCAACGTGGCGCGCATGTCGCTGCTGCTCGCAGGGCTGCCTCAAGACGTGCCGGGCTCGACCGTGAACCGTCTGTGCGGCTCGGGCATGGACGCGGTCGGCATCGCCGCGCGCGCAATCAAGTCCGGCGAGGCAGCGTTGATGGTGGCCGGCGGCGTGGAAAGCATGAGCCGCGCACCGTTTGTCATGGGCAAGGCGACGAGCGCGTTTTCGCGCCAGGCAGACATCTACGACACGACGATCGGCTGGCGTTTCGTCAATCAGTTGATGAAGCAGATGTACGGCGTCGACTCGATGCCCGAGACCGGCGAAAACGTCGCGACCGACTACAACATCAGCCGCGCCGATCAGGACGCGTTCGCACTTCGCAGTCAGCAGAAAGCCGCGCGTGCTCAGAAGGACGGCACGCTCGCGCAGGAAATCGTCGGCGTGACGATCGCGCAGAAGAAGGGTGATCCGATCACGGTGTCGCAAGACGAGCATCCGCGTGAGACGAGCCTGGAGGCGCTCGCGAAACTGAAGGGCGTCGTGCGCCCGGACGGCACCGTGACGGCAGGCAACGCATCGGGCGTGAACGACGGCGCAGCGGCGCTGCTGCTGGCCAACGAAGAGACGGCAAAGCGGTTTGGCCTCACACCGCGAGCCCGCGTGCTCGGCATCGCGACGGCGGGTGTCGCGCCGCGCATAATGGGCATGGGCCCGGCGCCGGCCGCACAAAAATTGATGGCGCGCCTGAACATGACCATCGATCAGTTCGACCTGATCGAGTTGAACGAGGCGTTTGCTTCTCAAGGTATTGCGGTGCTGCGCACGCTCGGCGTGGCAGACGACGACGCACGTGTGAACCCGAACGGCGGCGCAATCGCGCTGGGTCATCCGCTCGGCATGAGCGGGGCGCGCCTCGTGACGACCGCGATGTACCAACTGCAACGCACGCAGGGTCGCTTCGCACTATGCACGATGTGTATCGGCGTGGGGCAGGGCATCGCAATCGCAATCGAACGCGTGTGATGATCTAGCGCGCATGCGTGCGCATGCCGCGCTTCGCGTTACAAAACAGCCTCTTCGCTGCCGCGAAGAGGCTGTTTCTTTTTGCGTCGCGCATCGGCAGGCGTCGTACCGGCTCGCAATTGAGGCTCCTTGTAAAGCATATACAATCGTTGCGCTACATCTTTAGTCAAGCGTCCTGAATATTTCCCATTCGACACTATGCGAAATGGGCAACTATGGCAGGGGCGATTTATCAAGGAGAGCGTAAATGAATGCAACGACGATAGGAGCAGCATTGACGGCAACGGTGCTCGCCGCGGCTCAGCCGGTGTGGGCGCAAGAGCCGTTGGCGAGCGGCGCGCAAGGTGTTGTCAGTGCCGTGGAGCCTGTGCATATGAAGGCCACCATCGTGGGCATCGATCCCGGCAGCCGCTCGCTCACGCTACAGGGGGCGAACGGCAACGTTGTGATCGTGCTCGTGGGCCAGCAAGTCGCCGGTTTCGAAAAACTGAAGGTGGGCGACCACGTGGATGCGCTGTATAAAAACGCGCTGCTGGTCAAGGCCGAGCGGGTGATGGGCAAAGGCAAAGGCATTCGTGAACGTGTCGATACGCAGGTCTATACACCTGCGTCGGGCGGCTTCGAATCGGCGCGTCAGGTCGAAGTGCTTGCCACCGTGCAAAAGATCGACCGCAAGCGGCGCCTTGTCACCCTGCGCGGCGCGTATCAGACCCAAACGCTCGAAGTCGGTCCACAAGTCGACCTTGCAGACGTGAAGGTGGGCGACACGATTCACGCGGTATTCGTTTCGGCCGCGGCAGTACAAGTTACGCCGCAAGAGGCGGCGCAAAGCACGCCTCAATGAAGCGTATGTCGTTGCGCGGCGCGATGGCCTTGCCGGCCATCGCGCCGTTGTTTTTTCAGGCTCGCGCTGCGCATGCAGCGAGTTCACGCGACATGCGTGGAGCCTGACAACGCATGTCAGCGCGGGCTCGGCGGCCCCAGGCTCAAACCGGCGAGCCGACCGAGCCAGCGCGCGAGAATGCCTTTTTCGGGCAGCGCGGAGGTCAGCGAAACATGCGCTGTTCGTTCGCCGTCAGCGCTGAGCCATATGCGTTCGCCGCGCTGCAGGCCGAACGTTTGACCCGGCGCGATCCAGTGATCGTACGGAGAACTGATGCGGGTCAGCCAGAGGCGGGCACCCTTCACCGTAAGCGTGCTGTCCGCTTCGACACGCCATGTCAGCGTCGCGCCTGGCGCGACCGGGAAATGCACGACCACCTTCGGTAGACGATCGTCCTGGTAATAAGCATAACGATGCGCGTCGTCTTCCATGCACTGCGGGCTTGCCTGATCCATCTTGCTCTCCGTTTTGGAGCCGGCCGACGGAGGCGCCCACAAAACAAAAGGCCCCTTCCGTTACCGGCGGGGCCTTGGGGTCTTGCTTTGCAGATTCAGACTGCTAACGCAAACATGCTCCCATAGGCCAGCCGATGATGGCTCGCTTCGGGTGATTAATCGCTACGGCGATGGAGATGTGCGTCAACATGAATTGAGTGTGCCGTTTTGCCGAACGCGTTGTCAACGGAAATCGGCCGCTATTTCCCGTAGCCACACTGCAGCGTGTGGCCGCTCGGTGGTCGTGCGGCACGATGGGTTTTCCGCCGATGCAAAGTATGTCGGCGTATGTCACCGCGTTTGCAAAATGCTCGCGAAGCCTTGCCCAGAGGGCTTCTTTCACGATGAAACAGCGTGACATATCTTCACTGCTGACTGTCACGGCGGGTCCGCCTATAGTCCGTTCATCGCCACACAGCGCAGCAGCAGTCGCACGACGTGGCCTGATTCCACGAAGGACATACCCGTGAAAACTCATTCGTTCGCAGTCCCGGTCAGCGGCGCTTCATCTGCGGCCGTCAATTCTTTTCCTCCTTCCGCTCGCCGCACGCTGCGCAAGCTCGCGCTGACTGCGACGACGGCAATGCTCGCACTGGGCAGCGCCTCGGCATTCGCGTGGTCGCAGCACGGAACCGCTTACACGTCGCGCGGCGTCTATAACGAAGGACACTACGGCTCGTGCGGCGGCGGCGGCTGCTCGCATGCAGGCGGAGTCGTCGGTCCTTATGGCGGCGCCGCGACCAACACCGGCACGGTCACTCGCAATTCGCCCGGACAGTTTTCGAACTCGGGCACCGCGACGGGCCGCTACGGAAACTCGGTGCAGCACTCTGGTGACACCAGCTGCGCGAGCGGCACCTGTTCGCATACGGGCGCGCTTACCGGACCGGATGGCAAGACGGCCACCACCTCTGGCGAAGTGACGAAGACGGGCGCGGGGCAGTACTCGTCGTCGGGATCGGTGACGCGTTCCAACGGCGATACGGTCGATCACTCGGCGTCAACCAACTGCGCCGGTTCTTCATGCTCGCGTTCGGGAACGGTAACGGGATCCGATGGAAACACGGTCGCGCATTCCGGCACGGCGACGCGTGTGGCGCCGGGAGTAGTGACGACGTCCACCAGCGTGACCGGCACGCACGGTAATACGGTGAGTTCGAGCGGAACCGTGGTGAGCACGGGCGTTGTCGCGATGGGCGGCACGACCGTCGTCGTCGCGCCGAAACCGGTGGTGTATCCGCCGCCGACCGTCGTCGTTGCACCCAAGCCGGTCGTCTATGTCGCGCCGCCCGCGCCCGCTGTCGTAGTGGCGCCGCCGCCCGTGGTTTATGCACCGCCGCCGCCCCCGCCGGCTGTCGTGATCGCGCCGAAGCCCGTTGCTTATGTCGCTCCGCCAGTGGTCTATGCGCCGCCGGTTGTCTACGTAGCGCCGCGCCGCGTTTATCTTGCGCCCGCGCCGCGTCCGGCAGTCTGGGTGCCGGGCCATTGGGTCGGCAATGTGTATGTGCCGGCACACTGGGCGTGAAGAGCGAACGCCATGTCATCAAGAATGCGTTTTACTCTAGCCAGCCGAGCGAGTCGGCCGAGCCGCTTCAAAGTCGCACGAGGGATGCGGCCGGGCAGCGCGAAGGCGGACGAGCAACGTGTTGCCGTGTCACACCGGGGGCGGTTGCGGGCCTCAGATGCATTCACGGTTCGCAAAGCAAGCGTATGGGCGACGATCATCGTGGCGACCGCACTGGTGATCGCCGTGCAGAGGTTCATGGCAAATCCGGAGTTGCCGCGCGAACTTCCTGAACTCGTGCCGTCTGCCGATTGCCCCGCGCGCTACGCCGCCTTGCTCGATCTCGCGGAACTCGCGCGCCGCGACGGGACATCTTCCGAGGTTGTGATGCACGGTTTGAACAACGGCGGTGGCGCGATGAGCGCATGCCCGCGTATGACCAGCAGCGCAGCGACACGATAGTCGGCAGTCTGCCGCGCCTGCTGTTACGCCTCTTCTTCCGGTTCCGCGAGCGTCAACGGAAAGCGGATCGTGAAGGTGGTGCCCACGCCTTCGCGTGACGCGAAGTCGATGTGCCCGTCGAGAACGCGGCACATTTCCTTGACGATGGCGAGACCCAACCCGGTGCCGGGAATTTCCTCGCCGGCGGCGCGTTCGAATTCGGCAAACACCCGGTCGGCATCGGCGGGCGCGATGCCCACGCCGGTATCCGACACGCGGATCGACCAGTGCTGCGGACCGGCCGTCAGGAAGTACAACTCGACCTGTCCCGACTTGGTGTATTTGGTCGCGTTGGAAAGCAGGTTGACGGCGATCTGCTTGAGCTTCAGGCGGTTCGACGTGACGGCGGGCAGCGCCGGATCGAACGCCGCGTGCAGCCTCAGCCCCTTCTCTTCGATGGACAGCCGCGACGACGCCACGAGTTCCTCGTAGAGTTCATGCAGATCGACCTGTTCGAGCGTAAGCGGCGTACCGTCGCCGAGGATGACCGAGTACTCCACCATCTGTTCGACAAGCGCCTTCATGTCCGCCGCCTGCCGGTTTGCTAGCTGCAACGCCGTGTCGGCCTTGGTGGGCACGCGAGCGATCAGTTGCAGCGCCATTGAGAACGAATTCAGGAAGTTGCGCAAATCGTGCACGACACTGCGCGTGATGTGCATGCGCGACTCGTACAACTCGCTGACGAGCCGCTGTTTCAGCGTCAATTCGTGATTGGCGCGCTCCAGCCGACCGGTGTATTCGTCGATCTTGCGGTCGCGTTCGCTGACCACTTCCTTGATCGACGTGAGCGTGACCATGCTCAGTGCTTCTGCAATCAGGCGGCGCGCGCGCTTTTCGTGGCGGCGGGTGAATCCGTTGTCGCGCGTCGCGTACTCGTCGAGTACATCGGCGAGAACCAGGTGGAACAGGTCCAGTTCGCGCACCAGTTCTTCGATCCGGTAGCCTTGACGCCAGCGCACTATGCCGTGCTTGCGCGCGTCGCGTTCGATCGCCGGTTCGACGTGTTCCAGATCTTCGACCTCCAACGCCGCACACAGGCCTTCGAGAATTTCCGGCAGATGATCGGCGAGTTGCTGATACGTGAGCTTATCGGCTTCCACGAGATCGACGTCGCCAAAAACTGCGTTCATCCATTGTTCGGTCAAACGAACCCGCTCGGCGCGAACGAATTCGGCGAAGTTGCGCAGGGGGCTAACGCGTGTGTCGTTCTTCATGGTGCGGTGGATCTGGGTTCGAGAATGTGCGTGCGCTCCGGTGGCGGCAGCCCATTATCACAGCAAATCGCCCGCGCGGCGTCGAATTTGCGGCTCTGCCCACTCAACCGTTGCGGTCCTTCAAAAAATCGACGAACGCACGCAAGGGCGCCGGCACGTGACGGTGGCCGGGATAGTAGAGAAAGGGCCCCGAGAAGCTTTGCCACCAAGGTTCGAGAACAGGCTGCAATGCGCCGCTGTCGAGGTGCGGCTTCAGCATGTCTTCGAATAGGTGAATCACACCCACGCCCGCGAGCGCTGCGCTGATCACGAGGTCGAGCGCCGCGCCGGGACGCACGAGCAATGGTCCCGACGGATTCAGTTGCACCACTTCGCCGTCGCGCTCGAAGATCCACGTCGGCGTCGCGCCGCCGGCAAACTGGACGCGCAGGCAAGCGTGCGCAAGCAGGTCGCGCGGATGCTGCGGGCGTCCGCGGGTATCGAGGTACTCTGGCGCGGCGGCGGTGGCGACGCGTTCCACGCGCGGGCCGATCGGCACCGCGATCATGTCCTGCTCGAGCCGCTCGTCGTAACGGATGCCCGCGTCGCAGCCGATGGAAAGCACGTCGACAAAGCCGTCCTCGACGACCACTTCCACCCGTATGTCCGGATAGGCTTTCAGAAACGGTGCTATCACACCGGGCAGTCCCATGCGCGCCGCACTCGCGGGCACGTTCAGTTTGAGCGTGCCGCTCGGCCGGTCGCGAAACACGTTCAGCACGTCGAGCGCCGCTTCCATTTCGCTGAAGAGCGGCGTCAGTTTTTCGAGCAGACGCAGGCCGGCTTCGGTCGGTGCGACACTGCGGGTCGTACGGTTCAATAGGCGCAGACCGAGCCTGGTTTCGAGGCGGCGCACGGCAATGCTCAAGCTCGACGCGGAAACGCCGCTCGCGCGCGCAGCGTCGCGAAAGCCGCCCGCGCGCGCGACGGAAATGAAAGCGGTCAGGTCGTTTAGTTCCATGTCACTGTTCACAAAATTGAACAACCCGTGCACGTTAGCCCGCTTTATTTAACGGTGCAATCCCCGCCATACTGGGCTCACCTACCAGGACAGGAGAGCGCCATGACAAACCTCGATATGACAAAGACATTTTTGCTCGGCGGCCGCGAGGTGCGGCGCATGGGCTATGGCGCCATGCAACTCGCGGGACCGGGCGTGTTCGGGCCGCCGAAAGACCGTGACGCCGCGATCGCCGTGCTGCGCGAAGCGGTGGCTAGCGGCGTCAATCACATCGACACCAGCGATTTTTACGGCCCGCATATCACCAACCAGCTGATTCGCGAGGCGCTGCATCCATATGCCGACGATCTCGTGATCGTCACGAAGCTCGGCGCGGTGAGGGATAGCGACGGCGGTTGGCTGCCGGCGCAGGAGCCGGAGGATCTCGAGCGCGGCGTACACGACAATCTGCGCAACCTCGGGCTCGACACGCTCGAAGTGGTGAATATGCGGATGATGGGCGACGTGCACGCGCCGAGCGAAGGATCCCTCGAAAAGCAGATCACCGCGCTCGCCGAGCTTCAACAGCGAGGACTGATCCGCCATATCGGCCTGAGCAACGCGACGCCGACGCAGATTGCCGAAGCGCAGCGCATCGCAAAGATCGTCTGTGTGCAGAACCACTACAACCTGGTGCACCGCGCCGACGACGCGCTGATCGGCGAACTGGCAACCAAGGGCATTGCTTATGTGCCGTTCTTTCCTTTGGGCGGCTTTACGCCGATCCAGTCGTCTGCGCTGACCCATATCGCGGCAACGATTGGCGCGACGCCAATGCAAGTGGCGCTCGCATGGCTTCTGCAACGCGCGCCCAATATCCTGCTGATTCCGGGCACGTCGTCCGTCGGGCATTTGCGCGAAAACCTGCACGCCGCGCAGCTCGAGTTGAACGACGAAATCCTCGCGAAACTGGATGCAATTGGCGGCGCCAACGGTTAATGCCACGTGCTAACGCCACGGCGCTCCAAACGGAATCCGCAATATGCGCTCGCAACCACTGGTGAGCCGGATCCCGATGCGACCGTTCGTGCCACAGCATCGCCATTTCGTAGCCCGGCACCTCGACGGGCGGCTCGAACACGCATAGTGCGGCGTTGTCGCGGACCAGCCGCTCGGGCACCTTCGCCACGAGGTCGGTGTTGGCAAGCGCGGAAATCATGAACAGAAAGTGCGGCACGGAGAGCACGAATCAGCGCGAGAGGCAGGCCTTGGCGAGCGCTTCGTCGGTCGCGCCGGCAAATCCGCCGCCGCCGGGCGACACGATTACGTGCTCGAACTTCGAGAATTGCGCGAGCGTCGGCCGCCGTTTCAGGCGTGGGTGACCGGCACGGTGCACCGCCCAAGGCTGTTGCGGGCAGTTCATTGACTAACCAATTCGCACGGGTCGTCCACGCATATTAGCCAGGTCGGACGAACTCGTTGTGCTGAAGAGGGCTTCGTAACATCGCGAACGCTCTTCGGAATGAACGTGGTAACAGTTATGCTGCCTTTTCCAAGGCGACTCGGGCGTCCAAAGCGCCTCCAACGGATGGCCGTTTCATTCGTTTTGTAGCCCGAAATATGATAGAGAAAATATCATTGAGAAGTACGACGTCAGAGCATCCATCCACCCTCGAACAAGAATTGTATTGTGACGCCGTTCACGCCTCACGCCGCCGGGATTCATGCGCGGACTCACGACGAATTCGCTTCAACGACGCGCGCGGCGGGGAGCCGAACGAACGGGTAAGGCCGAAGGCGAGCATCGGGCGCGAACTTAAGTCCGTGAACTCCAACGCTGCCGGAGCGGTAGCGGTGAACAGGCCATTTTCGAATTAACTGAGTGTTCCGGTCAAGCCTGTTCGGCAAATGGCCGGCATGAAGCTGCATGCTTTGCCGCACGTAGGTCACATCGAGAGCCCTCGCTCTCGAATGTTCACCGTCTGACGAGTCGCGCGAATAAAATATGCGCACTCGTTGCGTTTCGATCCCATTGGCGCAACCTGCAGAAAGGGGAGACCCAACAGAAGGACGGCGACACTTCGCGCTTTGAATTGATCGCTGGCTATAATCTGTCTAAACTTCCTGGCATGTACATTGAGGATGCCTATTCGCAATACCACGGCGGACCCGTCGTCGCATAGTTGCAGGGTATCAATGGAGTGGGTCTGACGCGGAAGGAGACGCAATCTGGTTTGATGGCTGAAATTCGGCACCGGTTCCGATCAAGCGTAGTATGCCGGCTTTGGCGGGCTGCAAGAGGCCGGCCGGCGTAGTGGGTTTGATTCGTTCCTGGCTCGGGCCAGGTGGTTGCCAATTGCCTCAAGACATCAAATCGGTTAAGAGTTAGTGACTCCGCGAAAGGTGATTAGGATTGCTATCATTGGATCGTGTATTGTCGTTGCGACCGTGATTCACGCGCGGCAGTGCGGCCGGGTCGGCATCGAGCAGCGAGCTGCAAAATGATCGGAAGGCACAAAGCCGCGCCGACAGGGAGCTGGGGCAAGACGTGCGCCGCGTGCTCGGGAAGTCCAAGCAGGGTCGGCGGCAAAAGCAACTGTCCGTGCAGTCCCGGAATTACTGATGCTCTAGGGTTCTCTCGCATTGAGAACCCGAGCACTTTGGTGCCAGAAATGGCAGGTTTTGATACGGTACGTTTCACCCTTGGGGACAGCCTCCATGAAGAACGCGAGTAAAGCCACAATAAAGGTCATTACTTTCATCTCGGCCTGTGTTACCGCCACGTTGGCCGTGGCACAGTCCACTCCTGCCTCTTCGCCTTCCGCCGCGCATGTCATTCCCGTCACGCCGGATAATTTCGCGCGTGCCGAATCCGATATGTATTTCAGCGGTGTCGTAAAGATGGATGGCTTCGGAAAATTCAATCATACGCGTGAGCCGGCGCCAATCGATAACCAGACTGTTATCCGGCTGAACCGCGATACGCTTTATTCCTCGGCGGTATTCGATCTGGATGCAGGGCCGGTGACGATCACATTGCCCGATGCAGGCAAACGATTCATGTCGCTTCAGGTGATCGATGAGGATCAGTACACCCACGGCGTCTTCTACGGAGCTGGAAGCCATACTTTGACGCGTAAGGCGATCGGTACCCGATACGTCCTCGCGGCTGTGCGAACGCTTGTCGACCCGACGAACCCCAAGGATCTCGAGGAAGTGCGCAAGCAGCAGGATCAGATCAAGACCACGCAACATGAGCCCGGGCGGTTTGAAGTGCCGAATTGGGACATGGCCAGCCAGAAGAAAGTGCGTGATGCACTGCTGACGTTGGGTTCAACGCTGCCGGATACCAAACGCATGTACGGTTCGCGCTCCGACGTTGACCCTGTGCGGTTTCTGATCGGCTCGGCCCTTGGCTGGGGCGCCAATCCTCCCGAGCAGGCTCTCTATCTCAACGTACAGCCGCCGCGCAATGACGGAAACACGGTCTACAAGCTGAACGTCAAGCACGTCCCTGTTAACGGTTTCTGGTCAGTAAGCGTCTACGACGAGAATGGCTATTTCAAGGCGAACACGTATAAGGCGTATTCGCTCAATAACCTGACCGCAAGCAAGAATCCCGACGGATCTGTCTCGATCCAGTTTGGCGGATGTGATGGCAAGGTGCCGAACTGCCTGCCCATCACGAAAGGATGGAACTACATGGTTCGGCTCTATCGTCCGCAGAAGGAGGTGCTCGACGCGAAGTGGAAGTTCCCTGACGCCCAGCCTGTCAGTTAAACAAGAGGTTTTAAGTTCACCAGACCGACCGGGGTAACTGCGTTGCTTGCATCGCGTCGGTCCTGCGTCAGCCTGTTTGATTCAGCAGTTAATGGAGGTAGGGATGTTACGCAGGCTTCTCGCAGTTCGAGTGCTTATCTTCCTGATATCGATAACCGGCATGCGGGGAGCCTTGGCGCAAACGCCGGACGCGCCGGCATCAAACACGTGGCATTTCAGCGTGTCCCCGTATTTCTGGATGGCAGGCATCAAGGGCGACGTAGGTGCCTATACCAATCTGCCGCCTTCGTCGATCGATGTCGCGTTCGGGGATATATTCAGCCATCTCGACGGGCCGACAGCCTTTGTGGCGGCCGAGGCGTGGAAAGGCCGGTTCGGCATCCTCGGTGACGTGCAGTACCTGACGATCAAAGCGGATGCATCAACGCCCGGTCCCCTGTACGGCAATGCCACGTTGAAGCAATGGAACTTCAATAGCACGATAAGTGGCGCTTATCGGGTTGTCGATTCACCGGTTGCCTCGGTCGACACGCTGGTAGGTGTGCGGATTTTTCATATCGACAACCAGATCGACCTGAGCGGAGGGATCCTGCCACCCAGGAGCAACAGCATCGGAGACACGTGGGCGACGCCGGTCATCGGCGCACGGGTGACCGTGCCGTTTGCGAACGGATTCCTTTTCAACGGCTACGCCGACCTGGGAGGCTTTGGCATTTCCTCCGACTGGACATGGCAGATCTATGGCGGCATTGGCTATCAGTTCAAAAGCTGGTTGGCCGCTTACGCCGGTTACCGGTATCTGGACGTGCATCACCGAAATGGTGGCTTTCTGTACAACGTGAGTCAGCAGGGACCCATGGTGAGTGCCAAATTCAGCTTCTAACCAATGAAGAAACTCCTAGGAGACATGTATGCGTTTTGTGGCAAATGTCCGCGAACAATTCGTAACGCGGCCAGTTCGATCTTACGGCGAGAGTCACTTCTCATGGTTTCGCAAGTTTGCCGCGGCCGTTTCATTGACGCTTTTCACGGTCACCGTTGCACACGCGGAGCCGGTTACCACTGAGGAAGCGAGAGCGATCGCCAAAGAAGCCACCATTTATGGGTTCCCTCTGGTTGATAGTTATCGGGTTCAGTACTCGTACTTCATCGATCAGCACAATGCCGATTACAAGGCTCCATGGAACACGATTTCAAATACCGCACGCGTGTTTACCCCCGAGGACAAGGCCATCCAGACACCTAATTCGGATACGCCTTATTCGTTTCTGGGTGCTGACCTGCGTGCCGAACCGTTGGTTCTGACCGTACCGAAGGTCGAGAACGGGCGATACTACTCGCTCCAATTCATCGACATGTACACGTTCAATTTTGCATACGTCGGTACCCGGGCTACAGGTAATGGAGCAGGCAAATATCTGCTTGCTGGTCCGCACTGGAAAGGTACGGTGCCCAAAAGCATAAAATCGGTAATCCGTTCGGAGACGGACTTCGCTTTCGTTCTTTATCGGACGCAATTGTTCGGTTCCGCGGACATTGAGAACGTCAAGGGTGTTCAGGCCGGATACAAGGTCCAAACCTTGTCGGAATACCTTGGCAAAGCCGCCGCGCCAGCGTCAGCGACTACCGAATTCATCAAACCGCTTACCGCCGAAGAAGAACGCAAGTCCCTACGCTTCTTCAACATATTGAATTTCGTACTCCAATACTGCCCGCCCCATCCTGGTGAGAAGGCGCTGATAGCGCGTTTCGCGAAAATCGGCGTAGGGGCTGGCAAGTCTCTTGATGTCAATACACTCTCACCGGACATGCAGAAGGCGTTGCAGGACGGCATGTCGGATGCATGGACCGAACTCGCTGACTACAAGAAAAGTGAGCTCGACACGGGAAAACTGTCGAGTGCGGACGGTTTCGGAACCCGTACCTATCTGAAGAACAATTACATGGCCCGCATGGCCTCAGCAGTGTTGGGCATCTACGGCAATTCGAAGGAGGAAGCGCTATATCCGGCCTACTTTGTTGATGGCGGCGGCGAAAAGCTGGACGGCTCGCATCGCTATACGCTTCACTTTCCACCGGGAAAGCTGCCACCAGTCAATGCTTTCTGGTCACTGACGCTTTACGAATTGCCATCGAGCCTGCTCTATGCCAACTCGCTGAACCGATATCTCATCAATTCGTCCATGTTGCCCACGCTCAAACGCGATGCGGACGGCGGCATCACGCTTTACATCCAGCACACGTCGCCGGGTCAGGAACTTGAATCCAACTGGCTCCCCGCTCCCGAGGGCTCGTTCTTCTCGGTGATGCGACTGTACTGGCCTAAGGCCCCCGCGTTGGACGGTCAATGGAAAGCGCCGACGATGCAGCGTGTGCAGTAAAGCAGGTCACGCGTCGCAAAGCCCCTCGAACAAAGAAGCTGTTCCGCGAATCTTGTGGGAAAACAGCAGATCGAAAATCGAGGGGCGGCCGGGGATACGGTCCATGCGCGTCAACTGCTTGCAACCGTTCCGGACTATGGCGCAGCGATCTGGACGAGAGACGCGCGACAAACACGATGAGAATGTCGCGGCGAGGTTGATGATGCCGACGTTGATTGACGCACGCAAGCGCAGTCGCGCCGCGGGCCAGCCTTCCTTGTCGGAGCGCTCGGCGAAGCTCGGCCAGATCTGCTTGACGGCGGGTAGCCGCAAATCGTTGAGCAGTAGCGACAGGCGCGTGGCATCGATATCGTTGCTCATGATGTCGTCTTCCATGTCCAGGTGAAGCAGGGCCTCGTAGTCGCGCAACGAAGCCAGTCGCACGTGCACCTGGGACACAGTCGCCGGATCCGGCGCGAAACGCCAACGCAGTTCGTCCAGATCGGGCGGTTGCCCGTCGGCCAGATACTGCACCAGCGCCTGCGCCAGCTGCGCCTCGCAGGCGCGCTCGTGGGCGAGGCTCAGCAACTCCACCATGGTCTTGCACGCGTGAGCCAGCCAGTGGCAAACGCGATTGGCGGCGGCTCGACGGTGAACCCAGGTGGATCGATCACGGCACCGACGTACACGGAAGGTCAGATTACCAACGTGGCGGCCGGGATGGCGGACACGGATGCGGTCAATGTCGCGCAGCTGAAGGCGACGGGTCTGGTCGGTCCGAACGGCACCACGAATGCCGCGGTGACGTACGACCATAACGCGGACGGTTCGACTGACTACCGCAACGTCACGATAGGCGATGCAATGGCGGGCGGTACGACGATCCACAATGTTGCAACGGGCACGACGTCAACCGATGCGGTGAACGTCGGCCAGTTGAACCCGGCGCTCTCCACCGTCGCGAACATCGCCAACAACGCGTCGAACCCGATGTTCACGGCGGACGGCAACCGCGATACCGCAGCGGCGGTCGCAGGTGGCACGCATGCGACGGCGATGAGCGCGAACGAAGGCGTCGGCCGCCAACCCGGTGGCGCTGGGTGCGAACTCGGTGGCCGCCAATACGGTGTCCGTGGGCGCGGCTGGCACGGAGCGTCAGATCACCGACGTCGCGGCCGGCGCGGGCGCGTACAAAAGTGGTGCTGCAGTTGCTTCGGTGCGACGTACCGTTCGGAAAACAGCAGGTGGCTGACCAACGTGGCGGCGTTCGTCACATCAACGGGTCACGCGGGCGTGCGTGTGCAGGTGGGCTACGAGTTCCAGGCGGCCCCCGTAGCGAGGAAACGCTGAAGCAGCGGCGTTTCTCTTCACAAAAGTGTTGAGACGCAGTTTGCTGGAGACAGCAAACCGTGTACGCGCTTGCGGCAGTAAAATGCATCTCGTGCGGCCGCACGGATAGGGCCGGTGCGGGTCACGAGTAGCCATCGGTGTCGGACAAAGGTTGTTGCTGCGGTGACCGCGCGTGCCGACCCATTGACCAGCGCGAAGTGCTAGCTTAACAGGTTCGATACACGACAATGGCCGACATCAATCAATTGACGCGCCGACTGCGCGGCATCGCAGTTCTGCTCACCGCTATCCTGGCCAGTTTGATGCCGCTGCCGGGGAGTGCCCAGACGCCCCCGGCCCCAAAGCAAGAATCCCCCAAGACGACCGCGCTCCTCGCGAAGGAGTCCGTATGGTTTGCTGCCCATCGTGAAGTAGTGGTTGGGGTGACGCGGGAAGGTTGGGCACCGTTCAATCAAGTGGTTGGCGGCAAGCTGACCGGCCTGAGCGCGGCCTACCTCGCGTACGCATTGCGCCCCCGTAATGTGACGCTCCGGCCTCGCGTGTATGACGACAACCGCAGTCTGCTTCAGGCGGCATGCCGCGGCGAGGTCGATATCATCACGGACGTTTCCCGAACTCCGGAGCGTGAGAGGTGCCTGGTTTTTTCACGACCGTACTACGAGGGACAGGCCGTCATCGTCACCCGCAACGACGATCAGGGCGCCGCGTCTCCGTCGAATGCCACCACGGCAAGATACGCGGTCGAGGAAGGCTTTTTCATGGCTCACCAGCTGCGGGAGCGGCACCCTGCCGCGTCCTTCGTCTATGTTGCCAATACTGCGCAGGCACTGCGGGCGGTGGCCGGAGATAAGGCCGATATCTACGTCGGCCTGCGCCCGGCGGTCGAGTATGAGATAAACAAGGCGTCATTGAGCAACCTTGTCATGCTGGAGGCACATGCCGAACCCATGGGTGAGTTGCGCTTTGCCTTTCCGCGCGGACGCACCGCGTTGCACCAGAGTATCGACGAAGCACTCCAGAAGATCAGCCGGGAGGAACGCATTGGCTTGCTGAGCCAATCGGTTCAGGTCGGTTCGAGCCCGGTTGCCAATTCGACGAGCTTCGTACTCAGCAAGAGCGAGCGGGAGTTTCTGGCTGCGCTGCCGCCCCTCAGAGTAGCTGTGGATGTGCGTTGGGACCCATTTAGCTACCTGGATGAGACGGGACGCCCGACGGGCATCCTGCCTGAGTATTGGGCCTATCTTGCCAGGACGTTGGGGCTCCGTTTCAAGCCGCATCCCTACGACGGCCCCGTAGCGGCGAGGGACGCGTTCGCTTCTGGCGCGATCGATGTGCTCATGGTCGCGGCCGCTGGTGCTGCGAAAGTCGATCTGCCCCATGTTACGCGCCCCGTCGAGACCTATCCCGTTGTGGTCGTGGGTCCCCAGAACGCTGCCTCCGTAATGGCCCTGACGGATCTGGCTGGCCTCAAGGTGGCTGTGGTTGACGGATCGGGTAACGATACCGAGTTACGCAGGCGGGTACCCTCTATCACGCTGGTGCATACCCACGCGATTCTCGAGGCGATGCGCATCGTGCATCAGGGCAAAGCCGACGCACTAGTTGGCAACCTGGCGGTAGTCGATCTGCCCATTCAGGGCGAATACGCGGGCGTGCTCAAGGTGCTTGGACCCGCCGGCTATAGCCAGTCTATTGGCTTCCAGGTGGCCCCCAGGTTCGAGCCGCTGATTCCTCTCATCGACCGGGCGCTCGGGGTGATGAATGAGGAGCAGCGACGCGCGATACGTAACCGCTACCTCGCCGTCAACTACCACTTCACGCCGACGTGGTACGAGGTCGCACGCAAGATCGCTCCCTTCCTGCTGGCAGGCACCGCGGGCCTGATTGTGCTTCTGCATGCATTCTTCAGGCTTCGACGCGAGGTGCGCCACCGGAAACAGACCGAACAGCAGCTCGCATTCCAGTTGCGCTTTCGCACAATGCTGATGGATATGGCGCCGATTCCAATTGGCGTTAGTGACCAGGCCGACCGCTATATCGAGGTCAACTCCGCCTTCGAACAGTTGGTTGGACTGCGTCGTGAGGACATGCTGGGCAAGACCGTGGAAGAATGTAGCCTGTTTCCTGGTCAGAGGGGCAAACTGATAGAGGCGATTGCTCATGCAACGCAGCGCGGCATTTGGCATAAGGGCGTCCGCGTCGACTATCTGGATGCGTCCGGTACGTCGAGGCACGGTTTGTACTGGCACGGCCCTCTTCTGAACGAACGTGGCGAGGTCACGGGAGCGGTCGGGGCGGTCGTCGACATCACTTCCGCAATTGAGGCCGAGCGTAAAGTACATGACACCGAGCAACGCCTGGAGGACGTCACCCGCAATCTGCCCGCCCTGGTGCTACAGATGAGGCGGGACCCGATTGGCAAGCTCAGCCTTCCCTACGTGGGCGGCAATCTGGAGCTGCTGTCGGCGATTGAACTGGACGACCTGCGGCAGGACGCGGAGTTTCTCGACAGCTACCCTCATCCCGAAGATAGAGCGCTGCTGTTGGCGGCTATTGAGGAATCCGCACACGCCTTGCAGCCGCTCGCCAAAGAGTTTCGCTCAAAGTATGCCGAAGGGTACCGATGGATCCAGACGAGGGCCATTCCCCAACGCGAGGGGGATGGCAGTACGCTGTGGAGCGGGTACTGTATCGATGTCACAAGCGAGCACTTGCGAGCCGAGGAGCTCTCGGCTGCGCGCGACGTCGCCGAGAGTGCTTCGCGCGCGAAAGACCAGTTTCTGGCAATGATGAGCCACGAGATTCGCACCCCAATGAGTGGTGTGCTGGGATTGGTTGAAGTGCTAGGCCAAACCGGGCTGCACGGCGAACAGGCAGCCATGCTTCGCATGATTCAAGACTCCGCGGGCGCGTTACTCCAGATTCTGGATGACATTCTCGACTACTCCAAGATCGAGGCGGGCAAGCTTGATTTTGAGGATTCGCCGTTTGACATGCGCGAGACGTGCGATCTGGCGCTCGGGCTGCTCGCATCCAAAGCTCACGAAAAGGGCCTGAAACTGCGCTTGCATGTCACCGCCGCTGTCGCCGCCAGCCTGCGCGGCGACAGCGTTCGATTGCGGCAGGTTCTGTTTAATCTGCTCAGCAATGCGATCAAGTTCACGCAGCAGGGCGAAGTTTCGGTGTTCATCGACGTCGCCTCGCGTCGCCCTGACCCGCCTGTCCCACGAGACGACTTACCCATCGCCCACAACATGGACGAGAACTCTTTGGTTGTGGGCAGTCTGGAGCCTGACCGCCTCGAGACTGCCCCCATTGAAATGCAGACCCTTGCCATTACGGTCGCTGACACAGGGATCGGCATCGCGGAAGACATACAGCTCACGCTTTTCGAGCCGTTCGTGCAAGCGGACTCCACCACCTCCCGCCGCTTCGGCGGCACTGGCCTGGGCCTGAGCATCTGCGATCGACTCATAAAACGCATGGGCGGCACACTGGAACTGCATAGTCAGCTCGGTGCTGGAACGCGTGTCACCTTGCTCCTGAGTCTGCCCGTCGAGCGCAGAGCCTACGATGACGAGGTCCTGGGCGGCGCCCAGATGGTGGTGCTGCTGCGTGACGCTGAGGCCGTGTCGGCCATTGCTGACGGACTCGCTGCACTCGGCGTCAAAGCTGTACTGCTGGACCCGAGGACCGTCAGCGCCAAGGAGCTTCGTGCGGTGGCCGCAGTGGACGCGGTATTTCTAGACGACGATGAGCCGCTGCCGGCGGCTCTTGGTCACGCGCCAGTGATTCATATCACGGAGCGACCCAAGTCAGCAGGCTATCGTCTAACCGGGAGCGACATTCGGCTTAGCATCAATCCCCTTTCGTGGCGCGGACTGCGGGCAGCCTGCATAGCCGCCGTCGTCGGCGCCCCGCTGCCGAATGACATGGTGCCAACCGTGCCACTCGCGGCCGCGGCGCGCTCGCGCGAGCAGGCGAAGCGTGACGGCACGCTCATCCTCGTCTCCGAGGACAACCCCATCAACCGGCAATTGATCGAGCGACAGTTGCACCTGCTGGGCTATGCCTGCGACGCCACGGCGAATGGACTGGAAGCGCTCGATGCCTATGACACCCACGACTATGCGATGCTTTTCACTGACTGTCACATGCCACAACTGGACGGCTACGCGCTCGCGCGCTCGGTGCGTGAGCGTGAGCGGGCGCGCGGAGACGCGCGACGCTTGCCGATTATCGGAATCACCGCCAGCATCGAGTCTGAAGAACCTCAGCGTTGCCGTGATGCCGGCATGGATGATTGTTTGATCAAGCCTGCCCAACTTGATCTCCTGTACGCATGTCTGCAGAAATGGCTCCCAGAGACCGTCATGCTGTCCGAGACATGGGCGGTCGGGGATGCGGCACGATCGGCCGAAATCGAAAACTTGAATGTGGGGATACCGGCGAGCACCGACGCAAGCCTGCCGCCCCTGAATCTCGAAGGGCTTAGGCAGACGATGGGATCATGGTCCGACGTCGGGACCTTGCTCCACGTATTTGTTCAGAGCACCGAGGCCGACATTAGTGCGTTTCGCATCCTGCTGCGTCACCCTGAGCTCGCCGCTTTGCGTGAGTGGCATCACCGCGTCGCCGGTTCGGCCATGGTTTTGCAGTATCCACCGCTACTTAATGCGCTTCAGGCATTCCGCCAGGGGCTGGAAGACGAGGAACTGGAAAGGATCCAGGCGAAGGGCAACGTTCTGCTCGACAAGCTGGAGCGCTTTATGAGTCACTTAACCTCAACACGACGCACGCTGACGGATTGAGTTTTATACACCTCAGCGTTCCTGGCGGTGACCCAACGGTGAGTCGCACCACGAAGCGATTAGCGGCGAAGACCCCTCACGGCCGGGGACAAACGCATTCTCAGGGGCATAAGCTCGCAGCGACCGGCGGGGGGAAAGACGGAAGCGCGCTCCGCGACATATCGGAGCAGGTTGAATCGTCCTGCGAACACCATCTTGTTAATATCCATTATTTCGCTCGTCGACGGTCCGCATCCACTTCGTTTGCTGCCTGCTCCCAGAATTGCACATCCCGTCCTTCAGGAGCACCGGCTTCTTCCCACAATGTCCGTGCGCGGGGGCGAATATGGGCGTCACGCTCGGAGGTGCACTCGACGTCCTCGACGCGCCCGCCGTCTGAATCGATAGACATCGTGACGACATCGTACCC
The DNA here is from genome assembly GCF_000685095.1 of Paraburkholderia caledonica NBRC 102488. GTDB lineage: Bacteria > Pseudomonadota > Gammaproteobacteria > Burkholderiales > Burkholderiaceae > Paraburkholderia > Paraburkholderia caledonica. The sequence continues at coordinate 467,956 of NZ_BAYE01000002.1, read as the reverse complement.
GTTGGCAATCGTCGCCCAATTGGACACCTGCCGAACCTTCTCAAACTGAACGATTGCTGCTTCCACGGCCTCCTGCTTCGTTCCTTGGGCCACCGCCACGCGCATTAGCTCGCTGTGATGCGGCATCCCCGCATGGTCCAGAACTTCCCTGTAGAAGACAACTTCGTATGGGCGCCTTTCTGAAGCGCCGCCTTCCACATCGCTCATGGAGATGACGCCGACCAGACGTCCGTCGCCGTCGGTAACAGCGAGCCTCTGCACATGAGCCGCGTGCATTGTCAGCACTGCTGACTCGACCGTGTCGTCTTCGCCGCAACGGATGATGTCCAACGACATGACGTCGCTGACTTTCATCACGTTTGAGTCGAAACCGTCGGCCACGCCGCGCATTGCGATGTCCCGGTCAGTAATCATCCCGAGAACCGTGTCGTCCTGGCACACTGGAAGACAGCCAATATTTTCGCGCTTAAGAATGCGCGCTGCCGCAGCCAACGTCTGGTCCGGTGTAACGCAGACCGCATCTTTCATCCGCTCTCTAACCAGCATGGTATGCCCCTATCAAGGTGAATCGTAAGTAGTTAGGCGCGCCTGCGCCTGCTCAAAGTTGGCCAGAGCGGACAGGCGGACTGAGTTCGCAGTTGGGACGCCTGCGCGCGACGCGCGGGAGCCGACACGTGGACGAGTCAGCGCGAACAGGTCGGTGTTCGCCTGGAATGTGCGGGCTGAAACTGTTCGCGATGGCGGTACCTTCCGGACGCCTCATCGCTGTTGCCTCACAGCGCCGCTGACGTCCTTAGCGTACTCCTTATCAACAGGCGAAAACCACCTATATTCAGTTCGTCCCTGCCGCGCCTGCTTATGCAGTGAAGGCCTTCATTGCGCCAGTGGTCACAGCCGCACTGTTGTGTCCGGGCTTATGTCGGCGGCTGACAACAATGACACTCGAAGGCGCGCGGATCGGTGCCTGCCCTTTTCGGGCAGACGGCCTGGGCGGCGCTCCCGCGTCGGAGCCGTACGCTCGCGCTGACGTTGCAATCTGCAGCTTTTTGCGAAGGTAAACATGGGTGAGATGAACGCCTCCGAAAGGTGTAGATGTCATCGCTGTCAATCATTTAACAGTTTCTCCTGGCTCGACCGCCCCGGGGATGCCGTGCCCGGGAATCGATTGACTTCCCAGAAATCGGCCGTACAATGAATTTTGTTGCAGCGCAGCAAACGGCCTTCGGCCTCGGCGCGTGGTTGGAATTTGAAGCAGATTTCTTGCATTCGCCGCCCTTCGTAACAGGAGCAGTCATGAACACCGTCATTCCCCACCAATTTGTAGAAGCTCAGAGCCCCAACGTCCAGCAGCTGTTCGGTCTGTCGAACAGCGCATTTGCCGGACTCGAGAAGCTCACCGCGCTGAATCTGCAGGCCATCAAGGTAACTCTCGCTGAAAACCAGGCCATCGTGATGAAGGCGGTGTCCGCGCGGCCGGAGGAGCTGTTCGTGCTGTCAACGAGTCTCGCGAAGCCGATGGCGGAAAAGGTCTCGGCATACAGTCGTCAGGTCTATGAAATCCTGTCGGGAATTCAAGGCGGGCTCTCTTCAACGGCGCAGTCGCAGTTCCAGCAGTATCAGCGTGGAGCGCATGTGTTCGTCGAAAATCTTGCTAAGAACGCTCCGCTCGAAACGGGCATTCCGCTCTCGGAATAAAGGTCGACCGTCAGGAGAGCTTGGCAATTATCGGCACTTCCTCGACCACCTCGACATCCGACGCTAGCCCGGCGCGCGCCGCATCGACGTCGTAAATGCCCTTGCCGGTATACGACCCTTCGCCGAACAGGTCCTGATAGACATCGGACACGGCCGCCGCGTACGGGTCCGTCCCGCCGGGGCCCGAGAAGACGCGCTGATGCAGCGACCCTTCCTGGCCGACGGCCGGCAACGTGATTGCGCCGAAATTCCATGTCACCGCGCGATCGATTAGCGCGGTCGCGACCTCGGTGACGGGCAGGAATCCGCATAGGGCAAACAACACGAGTACCGAAGCTTCGGGACCGCGCGGCGCCAGTGTGGACAGTGCCCACAACGCGAGCGCCAGTAACGTCAGGGCGAGCGTCAGGATCGTGCCGACGTAGCCGCCGATGCCGAGGCGGACGTTAAGGCGCGTGATCCGCAGACGCACGGGCGCACGGAATCCGATCGTCCGCTCGAGTGCTCGCCGGCCCTCGGCGATCAGGTGATAGCCGGGGCCGCCGGCGCGTTGCGCGTGTGCGCCTTTGAAACTCGTTTCATCGCTACCTTGTGATTCGCGTTCCAGATTTCCGCTACCCTTAGGGCGCCATGAAAAAACGACGGCACATTTACAGCCCCCGGCTGATTGAAACTTTTCGAGCTCCAAGGCTAGTAGCGGCCCTGCTTGCCTGTGCCTTGCTCACGGGCCCCCGTTGCGGACGCTGACAATCACTGGCAATTGAACGCAGCATGTCATCGCGCCGTACTCCAGAAACGCTTAGCCAGATGGCTTGGTTGGACTGTCACGTCCACATTCCAGAAAGTTATCTGATAAGGATAACTATGCATGGGCCAAACAATTAGTCTACAGCCGTCAACTCAACAAAGCCGACGATGCGACGTCCCCGACCGCGCCACGCTGGGCCGCCGCCCGTCCCGCCCGGGATCAGACGCTGCGGCAGGATCGGCCTTGAGAGCTGACTCACGCGAAAGCGTCTCATGGGCGTTGTGTCACCACGTGAAAGTTCGCATGACCAAAGATAATCGAGCCTGTGCGTGTCATGTCTGCCTCGCTCGCCGGCAAGGCCGCGACGCCCCCGGTCTCCTTGATCGTGACTTGCTTTAGTCGGCAGCGATGCCGGAAGCGAATGTATGGACAGTCAAACCCGTACGCTACCGTACCGACTCTCTCCTCGATGTGCGCGCAGCATGTCATGGATGCCACGCTCTCCGTGGGAAGGTGCCTGAGACGTGCCTGAGACAGCGTGGCGCAGCGCGATCATCGTCGATCGCTTCCATCAGCGGCCTTGCTTCAGTCAAGGCACGGCCACGATGCCTCCCATCAAGATCACCTTATTTGCCGCCGCTGTCTCCGTTGCGGCGAGTGAGTGGAGCGGCAACGCAGCGCTCCCTCCGTCACGACTAGTTGTTGGCGGAAGCTCTAGCCAGCAGTCCTCGAGGCGAACGATGGCTGTCGGACGGGTCCTGTCGGACCAACTTTCATAGCGATCGGCGGCGACGAACTGGATTCTCGGCAGCTGACACTCGCGAACACAGGAATGCAAAATGTCACTCATTGAATCGACTGTTCACGAAGGACTTGTCTTTCCCCCGCCCGCTGATCTTGCCGCTCGGGCGGAGATCTCCGGAATGGATGCTTACCAGTCGCTGATCGCCGAAGCCGGGCGCGACTACGAAGGCTTTTGGGCACGCCTCGCAAGGGAAACGGTGACCTGGAGGAAGCCGTTCTCGACAACACTGGACGAGACGAATGCGCCGTTCTATACCTGGTTCGAAGACGGCGAACTGAACGCATCGTATAACTGCCTTGACCGACACGTCGAGGCAGGCAACGGCGAAAGGGTTGCGTTGATTTTCGAAGCCGACGACGGCACGGTTACACATGTGACCTACCGCGACCTGCTGCAACGTGTGTGCCGGTGCGCAAACGCGCTAAAAAGGCGGGGCGTGAAAAAAAGCGATCGCGTCGTCATCTACATGCCTATGTCGATCGAAGGCGTTGTCGCGATGCAGGCCTGCGCCCGTATTGGAGCCACGCATTCGGTCGTGTTCGGGGGCTTCTCGGCGAAGTCGCTGAACGAGCGGATAGTAGACGTCGGTGCAACGGCGCTGATCACCTGCGACGAACAGATGCGCGGCGGCAAGGCGTTGCCGCTGAAGAGCATCGCCGACGATGCTCTTGCCTCGGGCGGTTGCGAAGCCGTTTCGAGCGTGATCGTCTACCGACGCACCGGCGGCAAAGTTCAGTGGAATCCGAAGCGCGACCTGTGGCTCCATGAAATCACCGAATGCGAAGCCGACACGTGCGAGCCTGAATGGGTCGGGGCAGAGCATCCGCTCTTTATCCTTTACACGTCCGGTTCGACCGGAACGCCAAAGGGTGTGCAGCACAGCACCGGCGGCTTCCTGCTTTGGGCCGCGCAGACTATGAAGTGGACCTTCGACTGGAAGCCTGCGGACGTGTTCTGGTGTACGGCGGACATCGGCTGGATCACTGGGCACAGCTACATCGCCTATGGCCCGACCGCGATCGGCGCGACGCAGGTCGTGTTCGAAGGTGTGCCGACCTATCCTAACGCAGGCCGCTTCTGGGACATGATCGCCCGGCACAAGGTCACAACCTTCTACACCGCGCCGACGGCAATTCGCTCGCTGATCAAGGTGTCGGACGCAGATCCGTCGGTCCATCCCAAGAGCTTCGATCTCTCGACGCTGCGGATCATCGGGACGGTCGGTGAGCCGATCAATCCAGCAGCATGGATGTGGTACTACGAGAACGTCGGCGCCGGGCGCTGTCCCGTCATCGACACATGGTGGCAGACGGAAACCGGCGGCCACATGATCACGCCGCTGCCGGGCGCGACGTCACTCGTGCCTGGGTCGTGCACGCTGCCGCTGCCGGGCATCCTGGCGGCCGTCGTCGACGAAACCGGGCAGGACGTGCCGAACGGGCAGGGCGGGATTCTGGTCATCAAGCGCCCCTGGCCCTCGATGCTGCGCACGGTCTGGCACGACCCGGCGCGCTTCAAAAAGGGCTATTTTCCCGAAGATCTCGGCGGCAAGCTGTACCTCGCCGGTGACGGCGCGATCCGTGACAAGGAGACCGGCTACTTCACGATCACCGGTCGCATCGACGATGTGCTAAACGTGTCCGGCCACCGGCTCGGCACGATGGAGATCGAGTCGGCGCTGGTAGCCAACGCGATGGTGGCGGAGGCGGCTGTCGTCGGCCGTGCGGACGAGACAACCGGGGAAGTGGTGGTGGCGTTTGTAGTGCTCAAAGGCCCGCGTCCGGAAGGCGACGCAGCGGAAAAAATCGCGAATGAATTGCGCGCATGGGTCGGCAAGGAAATCGGGCCGATCGCGAAGCCCAAGGAGATCCGTTTCGGCGAGAACTTGCCGAAAACTCGTTCGGGCAAGATCATGCGCCGCTTGCTTCGCTCGCTTGCAGCGGGCGAGGAGATCACACAGGATGTGTCGACGCTCGAAAATCCCGCCATTCTGGACCAGCTTCGTTGAGCGCGGGAGCGTTCGTCGCGGCGTACGCAATACCTTCAGGAGCAGAGCATGAGTACCGCATCGATTCAAATGAAACTGGCGAACCCGGCACCGCTTGGGCTAGCGGGATTCGCGCTGACCACCTGGCTGCTGAGCATGATTAACGCGGGCTGGTTTTCGGGCGATTCGATGGGCCTCGTGTTGGCCTGCGCGCTCGCGTACGGCGGCACCGCGCAAGCGATCGCAGGCGTGATGGAACTGCCGAGAGGCAATACGTTCGGTGCGACGGCGTTCCTGAGCTATGGGGCGTTCTGGTGGTCTCTTGCTTTGTTTATCGTGTTCTTTCATGGCAAGGTGCCTGCTGCCTTCATTGGCTGGTATCTGTTCCTTTGGGGCGTCTTCACGTTCTACATGTGGCTCGCCACGTTCCGCTCGCCGCGCGTACTCCAATTCATCTTTCTCGCGTTGTGGATAACGTTCCTCCTGCTCGCCGGCGGCGAATGGACGGGCTCATTAGCGCTTCGCATGGCGGGCGGATACGGAGGGCTGCTCACAGCCGTGCTCGCGTTCTATCTGTCTGGCGCCGATGTCATCAACGAAGTATATCAGCGGAAGGTGCTTCCGATCGGTGAGGCGAGGACGTTCAGCCGGCACGCGGTTACTCTGTAGCGGACAGTGCCGGAAAGTGCCTCGTTACTGGTTGTTCACGAGTATGTCGATAGGAGAGTCACCATGGCAACACCTTTTCCCCAGATCACGGATTTCAGCAAGATGCTGGAGAGCTTCAAATTGCCCGGCGTCGATATGACGTCGTTGCTGGAAGCGCGGCGAAAGGACGTCGAAGCTCTCGCGGAGGCCAACACGCTCGCGTATGAAGGAATGCAGGCACTAGTTCGAAAGCAAACGGAAATGCTTAATGCGAGCGCGCGCGAGATCCAGGCCACAGCGGGTCGGATGAGCGGCGAGAATCCGATGGAGTCGATGGCACAACGGAGAGACTTCGTTCAGCAAGCGCTGAAGACGGCGTTTGAGAACATGCGCGAGCTTGCCGAGATGGCACAGAAGTCGCAGACGGAAGCGTTGGCGGCGATCAGCAAGCGCGCCGAACAGACGATGCGGGAGCTTAAGGCGCAGTCGAACCGCACGTAGGCGACAGGGGCTTCAGATCGGGCAGGGCGGAGATGCGCCGCCCGTTAGAGCCGATTTATATGGCCTTCAAATCGGGCAGCAGACGGTCGAACTCGCGCTTCACGACGCGATAACACTCACACACGCGTTTTTCGAGCCCTGGTCGGTCAAGCACCTGGATGTGTCCATGACTATAGCGAATCAGCCCGGCGTCCTGAAGCTTCAGCGCTGCCTCCGTCACACCGGAACGCCGCACGCCGAGCATGTTCGCAATCAGCTCTTGCGTCATCTTCAGTTCGTTGGACGGCAGGCGGTCCATGCTGAGCAACAGCCACCGGCACAGTTGCTGGTCTATCGAATGGTGCCTGTTGCATACAGCGGTCTGAGCCATTTGGGTGATCAAGGCCTGTGTATAGCGCAACAATAGCCTTTGCACAGGGCCGGCGCGGCCGAATTCCTGTTTCAGGATCCGTGCGTCTAACCGGAAAGCCGCCCCAGCGCTTTGCACGATTGCGCGGCTTGGCGTCGTTTCTCCGCCCATAAACAGCGCGATGCCGATGACTCCCTCATTGCCGACGATCGCGATCTCGGCGGACGCGCCATCTTCCATCACGTAGAGCAAGGATACGATGGAAGTCGTAGGGAAATAAACGAAGTGCTGGCGGTCGCCCGATTCGTACACGACCTGCCCCAATGTCATATCGATCGCGACCAGATGCGGCGCAAGGCGGGCCCTTTCGTCTTCTGGCAAAACTGAAAGCAGATGGTTTTCGTTGAAGCGTGGATCGTCAGGCACAGCAGGTCCTCCAATTGCCGGAATTGCTCTCAAAGTATAGTCTCCGCGTGCCGCGGGGCGACACGACGACGCAAGCGGGGCGGGCCTGGCCGTATTCACCCAGCCATTCGACGACCCGGTTACGTACATGGATCGTACGACAAGGACCAGGGTGGTTAGCGATCGCGCGGAACCGTGGCGACGTCATGTGGGCGCGAAGGTATGCGATGGCCTTCAGGCGTGAGGAAAAAAGGTCATGCGTACCATGTGGTTGGTCGGCAGGAGGCACCCCGCGCGAGTTCCGATCATCGGCGATCAAGCAACCGCGTAAAGGGAGGGTTTCGATGAAGGCACTCATATATCACGGACCCGGCACGAAGTCGCTCGACGAGCGGCCGATGCCGGAACTCGCCGCCTCGACTGACGCCATCGTGAGGGTCATACGCACCACGATCTGCGGCACCGACCTGCATATCCTCAAGGGCGACGTCCCCACCTGCGGACCAGGCCGCATCCTCGGGCACGAAGGCGTCGGCGTGATCGAGCGCGCGGGCGCGGCGGTGTCGTCGTTCAAGCCCGGCGATCATGTGCTGATCTCGTGCATTTCGTCGTGCGGAAAATGTGAGTTCTGCCGGCGCGGCATGTATTCTCACTGCGCAACGGGCGGCTGGATACTTGGCAACAAGATCGACGGCACGCAAGCCGAATACGTGCGCATTCCCCACGCCGAAACGAGTCTGTATCCGATTACCGCTGGCTTCGACGAGGAAGCGCTGGTCATGCTCTCGGACATCCTGCCAACTGGCTTCGAGTGCGGCGTGCTGAATGGCAAGGTGCAGCCCGGCTCGACCGTGGCGATTGTCGGCGCGGGACCGATCGGCCTCGCCGCGCTTTTGACAGCGCAGTTCTACTCGCCCGCTCAGATCGTAATGATCGACCGCGACGCGAACCGCCTCGAAGTCGCGCGCAAATTTGGCGCGACGGCGTGTATCGATATCGGGCGCGCGGAGGCCGTCCCTGAGATCATGAAGCTGACCGATGGCGCAGGCGTCGATTGCGCGATCGAGGCGGTGGGGGTGCCGGAGACGTTCGAGCTGTGCCAGTCGATCGTGGCGGCCGGCGGCACGATTGCGAACGTCGGCGTACACGGGGTCAAGGCGGACCTGCATCTCGAAGCGCTCTGGGACCGCAACATCACGATCACGACGCGCCTTGTTGATACCGTCAGTATGCCGATGCTGCTCAGGACGGTGCGCTCGGGCCGGCTCGAGCCCGGCAAACTGATCACCCACCGCTTTCGCCTCGGCGACATCATGAACGCCTACGATACCTTCAGCCACGCTGCCGATTCCCATGCGCTAAAGGTCATCATCGAGGCGTCCGGGTGACTAATATACAAAACGTAGATCCAGGTTCACGCCAAGCCGGAACGAGCAGTCATCTCGATCTGTTGCCACGCTTCATGCTTGACTAGAACGAACGTGCGGTGACGAGTTTCGCTATGTCCTTCGCCTCGCATCCGCTTCGCGTCTCGTGCCGCATTCCTGACTGGCGGCTTGCCGCCATGATCAGGCACTGGAGGGGATGATGGAAACCATAAAGCTCGATTCCGCTACCGCTGCGCTCGATAATCCGACAGTTGATCACTTCCGCTTCCATCGTCCTCATGCGCACCTCGCTTCAACGTTTGGAAATGACACATTCGCGCTCAAGGCAGAAGCGTTTGCGCGTTTTTTTGGAACGCCTCTTTTTCTTGGCGCGCAGACCGCTATCGTCGTTATATGGATCAGCATCAACGTATTCGGCGTTACGAAGTTTGACGTCTATCCATTTATTCTGCTGAATCTGGCATTTAGTCTCCAGGCGGCGTATGCAGCGCCGCTCATCTTGCTGGCCCAGACGCGACAAGCTGCGCGCGATACCGTGCATGCCGAGGCTGACGCACAACACAGGGAGGCGCTTGCCGTCGCGAACGAACAGCGGCAGGAAATCGCGGGCCAGAACGCAGCACAAATGATGGAGTTGCTGCAGCGAAATACGGAGCTAACGGAGCTTGCTCAAAAGTTAATTCAGCGGGTCGAAGTACTGACGGCCGAGTTACACGCGAAGCTCGTGCAGTGAGATTTGACGCCGTGATGTGGTCTAGGGCTTTTGCGTAACGCTCGTAGAGTGCATTTTCGAAAAACCATTGCGCCTGCGGAGACCGCGCCATATTAAGCGAATTAGTCATGCATCAAGTGTTTGGTCCGCACAACCATTCGAGGAGCTCCTGAAAAATTCTTCCGGTCTACGGTATTTGTCGCCGTCCAGGCATCAGCGCCTGCATAACCGAAAACTGAACGTCGACCAGTCCAGGTAGATAAAGACGTTATTGCGAGCTAAAGGGTATACAGTGGGGAGACGGGCCGCCCATTCGTGGCCTACAGTTTCAGGACGCTATCATGCAATCGCAAATTAAACGTAGGCCGGATGCAATTCGCAGCGAGGGTCCAGACGCCGTAGAACGCAGGGCACGTGCCCACATACTCGTCACTGCGGACGCTGCGAGAGCGGAGAAAAGACGCGCCAGTTACGCCACGATTGACTCCAACGCCACTAAGTGGCGCTACTCGGCCGTGTACGAGAAAAGCTGATCGCGGTGCTTAATTTTCCCAACCCCAGCCGTAGCTACGATACCTCCCGACATTGCGTGTGTTTCTGGGGGTATGACAATTCGCGTGAAATCACCTTCATGGTCGACGACGCGTTGCTCAGAAATCTGCAGCCTGGTCTTGGAACCGACGAGCGCTCGGTGCTTGGCGCCTTCGACGAGTTCCGTGAAAAGGTTCTCGAACTCGCCAACAAGCAGTATGTCGCCGGGCCACAGAATCGGTATTCGATTTCATGAGTACCGCTCTGCCGCGACAATGCTTCCTGATCTGTCAGTTCCCGGCCTCGTGGAGCGCCCTGTACACCTTTTAACGGGGGCAATGCCGTCTGGCTTCGGACAGCGATCAGAAGTGCCACCGTCGCCTGTGCTGCATCTAAGAGCAAGGAACCCTGAATCCGGCCTTTGGTCAGGCGGTGCCACAACGGCAGCGTCTGCTGGGCCGCGCGCGCGGCATTTCTCTATCGCGCGGTCTGTGGCCTGATGTAAGGCGAGAAAAGATTGAAAAGGACGATATGACGTACGCAATGTGGGGAATCGTGATCGGGCTGGCGCTGATGTTCAGCGTGTCGCTGCGGCGGTACAGGCGCAGCGTCCTGCGCAAGCGGGAAATCCGTTGGATGGCTGACAACCATGTATTGGACAGGCTACGCAAGCAACTGGGATTGTCGCTGCAGAAATGACACGCGCTTGGCAGATGGCACGTTGCAAAGACTACTTTTTAGAGGAGTGGCGAAATGACCATGAATTACGCAGGCAGGTCGCACGATGAAGCCGTGGCAGCGCGGCACAGGCAGAAGCAAAGGGCACAGGAACAGGCCGGCGGCGAAATGGCGATAGAAGGGACGGAGGCCGACGCGGCGCATAGTTGCGGCGAGCTCTCCGAGCGGGGAAAGCAGGTATGGCGAAGTGGAAGCGGGATCAACGGTGGGGGAAAGGAGTGATGGGGCCTCGCCGATGCGATGCAGGCGGAAATTCACTTCGCTCGCCATCGTGAGCAGACTCCACTCCGCCCCTCCCGCACCATGGGACGCAACGCATCTACGCGGTCTTGAAAGGCGTCACCGCAGCATCCCGCTACCTTAGGCATGTCTGGAACGCTGCACCGCGATGAAGCGGGAAGTCGAGCGCCTGTTGCCGGGTTTGAAGAGGCTGTGACCGGGACGTGAACTCGTCGCAGTTCATCCTGCTGACCGTCGAACTGTGGCCTTGCCTGACATCAATGCGCGCTCGACTTCATCGAATATGTTAAGCAGTCGGATTACGCGCCTGGTTCCGTCAGGAAGCAGACCTTGCTGCGGCGATAGCGACGAAACCCGACGCCGCCAGTACGATAGCGCGAGGGGATTTCCATGCACAAGTAACGGAATGATCCGCTCAAGATGCGTCAGGTCTCCTTCGAATTGGTAGCGCGACATCAGGATCCTTGAAAGGTGATTCGGTGTCTGCGATCAGCTCTGTATCGGCCGGGCTGACATGTGGAGCGCCCCGAATTTGTCGCACGAGCCATTGGTGGCTTCACGCGCGCGGCCTCACGCCCAGCAATTTCCTTGCATGCCTGACCCATTGCTTCGGCCGTCTGTACCCAGTCCCGTCGACGATCTGCTTTTCATCTTCGGGGGCCACCGGCATGCCATCATCCGTCGCATTCGCCGCGGCCTCTCTCTGTTTCCTGCTTTCTGCCAGTTCTTCGGCATTTACCTGGTCATCAATCATGATGCACTCCTGCTATGGAAAAAACTGATTCGCCAACAGGCGGTTGGCGCTGTCCCCGATAGCCGGGACCACGCGACATATCGTGAGGTCGGATTTCGAATACTGACGCGCTCGTGGCGCGGCATGTGAGCCGTCCGCGAATAGCCACCGGAAACTGGCGTCTAGGGCAATTGCCCTTCAACCAGGTTTCCAAGTTCGTGCACAGCAGCCAGCGTAAAGAACGTAGAGCGCGTCGAGTGCCGCTCTTTTGTTGCAGCATCTACTCTCTGCATCAGACTCTCGGGCAGACTGAATTGAACGCTCACGGCTTTCGAGGTAACCCGCGTCAGATTGATTTCGATGAACATCCAGATCCCTTGCCCATCGTCCATGTCGAGCGATTGCAATTCCGATGTGCTGCAGGTGGGAGCGGGTATGAGTTGCTCGCTGCGGTCATACATCAGTTCGACAACCTCTTGCGCGTTGCGTTTGAGTTCATCGAACGAATGGCCGCGCGCAACCGCTCTAGGAAGATCGGGAAAACTGGCGTGAAAGCCGGCAAATCCATCACGGTGCACATAAAGCGGATATTGCATGACCTGCCCCCCTCAGTTGCGGGCCGACTCAAGCGCCGGGCCTTGACTTCGCTGGACGGAATGGTGTCTACCAGTACGAACGATGAGAACTGCCTGGATCCTTTGGCAACGGATCACGATGCAGGGGTAATACCTGGTGAGAGTAAGCACGTAGCTCGTACCCTCTGTATTCGATAGTGGGGATGGTCATGACAGTGCGCTCCTTGCGCGATACTGACCGTCACGAACCGATACCTGTCCGGATGCGAAAAGGGGCGGTCAGGTACATCTGGATCTTTTCACCATGCGCTCAAGGCCGTCGAAAAGCAAACTAAATCGTAACGTAGTGAATGGGAAAGCTCGCGTCGTGCCAGCATCGCCGAGACGACCTGCTCATGCAGGGCATCGTTTTCGTGCTTGCACGCGAGCCGCGCATCACTACGGGGTGCGAGTGCCGGCGCGAGCTTGACGGCTTCCTGCTTCATGCCCGTGCCCGCATCACGCAGCCGATTGCAGGGCGCATTGGGTTAAAGACAGCGTCCGCGAGAACAACACGGAGCTGTCGCGTTCTATTGGTCATGCACGTGCTTCGCTGTCTCGGTAACAGCCGCGTTACTGCGCGGGTCCAACGCAACGTCGCCGGATTCTGGAAGCGCTGTTAATCCGTTGATCGACGGATTGTGTTGAAAAAATCTTTCTGGCTCGAAGCGCTGAAGTCAGCGGCACGTTTTTCGAGTTGTGGCGATCAGCGAAGCGGCACAATCGAACGAGGCGAGCTCGACGTTGATGGCAGCGAAATGATCGGCATTGAAGCCGGCTTCACGAAAGGGTGATCGAATCCGGCGCACATCGAATTCGCGAGCAACGAGGAGACGCGCCGCGGCCGCAGGTTCCATTCATGTGCCGTACATCGCATTAACGCACAGCAATTCAAAGATTCAAAGTCCTGGGCGCCTGTCAGTCTGCCGCTTTCCCGCGATTCTTGTCTGGCGAACAACAGGTGGACATACTCATCACCCCCCCAAAGCGAATCGCGGTAGTGTAATGGTGAAGACGCAGCCGACGCCCGGCACGTCGCGGACGCTGAGAGTACCCGCATTTGCTTCCACGTTACGCCGCGATATGGAAAGACCTAGTCCCAAGCCTGTCCTGTCCTCGCTGTTCTGCGTAAACGGCACAAACATTCTTTCTGCATCTCCGGGCGGCAGACCACCGCAATGATCCTTCACGTCGATCAGGATGCGGTCAGATAGCGCATAGGCTTCCAACGTCACCTCTGTGTGAGGATGCGTGAATTTAAAGGCGTTTTGCAGCAGGTTTCCTAATGCCGAATAGAGCTGATCACGGTCTCCGCTAATGGCAAGCCGCGCGTCCACCGCCGAAACTGTCAGCACGCAACCGCGAATCTGGGCCGCAAGGTCAGCGGCATACTTCACTTCAGCTATGAAATCAGTGACGGAGAACAGTCCGGATTGCCCTGAAATCCCGCTTGCCTTACGAACCTCGTCCAGCGAGTGACTGATCAGATCGCGCAATCCGTCCAGGCTTCGCTCCAGAACTGCGCCAGTAGCTCCGGAGAGGTTCAGATTTCCGGTTTTTGCGGCTGTGAATGCCAGTGTTGCGGTTTGCAGGAAGTTACGCAGTTCGTGCGCGAAGGACCCGAGCCGTTGATGCATTTCGATAGCCTGACGATCCGCAATAGCAAAGTCGCGCTGGTAACTGAATTCAGTAACCGCATCGGCAATGGCATTGTCCAGGCATCGGTTGAGAGTGCGAAATTCGTCGGTCAGAAATGGGGCATCGCGCTCAAACGCGAGGTCCGTAATCGCCTGGCACAGGTCACCGTAGTCGTGAACGACCTGATCGACCGAGAAGCCGAGTGTCAGTAACGTCCGTCCGTGCTCTGCCGCTGACTTACCAATTTCAGATTGGGACGCTCCTCCGCCCGAGGGACCCGAAATCTTGCGACTGTCCATGGGCTGCGACGTCTGCTCGGCCCTGAGGGTCCTGATGAGCTGATCCAGGAAAAGCGGGATGCCATTTTGCAGTTGTTGCGCGGTAGCTTGACGCGCCGGCCTCTGCGCCACCTTCGCGCGGCACCGTTCTATCAACGCATCGCGATTGTTTGCGAGAAAAACGTGCATCATGAAACGCCCCCAGATCGCCTTAGCCCGGCGTTTACGACATGGCACGCCGACGTTGTCAGGCGCGTTAGCGTTTGGCGATATGTTTTTGTTGCATCGCTCGCGATTCCTCACAGAAAAAGAAGCCGCAGCGTTTGCCGCGGCCCTTGGAATCACACGCGCCGGCATCAGCCAAAACGCTCGACGATTGTCCTGACAATGCGCGTCGTTGTCGGTACGCTGCCGTACGGCTCGTCAGGGCGTTCCGACGCAATGCTGCGACTGAGGAGGACGAGGCGCGATGGCGGTGGCGAAGTGGGCGCTGCTCAAAGGCTCGCGTACAGTCGATCTCGGCAGGCAGTGAATATCCACTAAGAGGTCGAGTTCGCGATCAACCATGAGATCACCTCGAACAACCCTCCTTTCAACCGCGAAATACTGCTCGAGGGATTTGGTGCCGGCGTGCTGCCCATCACTTTCGTCGAGCAGGACCTCAAGGCCGGGCGGCTCGTTCGTCTGCTGGAAGGGTTCGAGACCGCGGATACGGCTGCGGAGGTTCGTCTGGCGTACATCGGACGGGCACTGTCGATTGACCACGCTGCGGAGTTTTTCAAAGCGGGCTCTGAGGCCTGGCCGCGCCCCGTTAGAAGGCACCGCATTGGTGCGGCATTCTGACCTCGTCTATCGGCAGCCGCATGATTGATCTAGGTCACAACAGGGCAAACCCGCACGCGTACGCTGCACGAGTTGCATGCGTTATCGGTGCGCGCACGAATTATCGAGCCCGCCAGCAGCCGCGGGGCAGCCGCTAGCGCGGCTCAATCAATGTAGCAATGGAGGACGGTGTCATGGACGCAGCCACGCAACTGGCGCGCAGTCAGGAAATTGCCGGGAAGGTCGCGTATGTGCTGCAAAAGCGTACGCAGAACGCAATGGAGCAATACGGGAGACGGTTGCGCGCAGCCGTCGATGGCGCCCCCCGCAGCGATCAGAGCGCTGCCCCATTCGCGGCGGAACTCAACCCCTTGAGCGCATGGCATTACGCGATCGACGTCGCGCAGCGCTCGCTGCTGTTCTGGGACACGATGCGCGAGCGCGGAACGCAATACGTCGAACGCGCTTCACAGGAACTCCCGCGCTCCATTTCGACTACGACATCGTGCTCGACGCGAGGCACTTCCCGCGCCCCGTCAATTACGCGCTGCTGTATATCAAGCCGCCCGAAGGCGTGATCGTCGACGCGAAAAAGCGGCCTTATCTGATCATCGACCCGCGCGCCGGCCACGGTCCGGGCATTGGCGGCTTTAGAGACGATTCGCAGGTCGGCGTCGCGCTGCGTGCAGGCCACCCCGTGTACTTCGTCGTGTTCTTCCAGAACCCCGAACCCGGTCAGACGCTGCTCGACGTGTGCGCCGCCGAACAGGAG
The DNA here is from genome assembly GCF_000685095.1 of Paraburkholderia caledonica NBRC 102488. Taxonomy (GTDB): domain Bacteria; phylum Pseudomonadota; class Gammaproteobacteria; order Burkholderiales; family Burkholderiaceae; genus Paraburkholderia; species Paraburkholderia caledonica. Next base: position 452,352 of record NZ_BAYE01000002.1, on the reverse strand, counting down.
TTCGTCAAGAAAGTACGTGCGCTGCATCCCGACAGCGCGAAACCGGCCATCATCGGCAACTGCCAGGGCGGCTGGGCCGCGATGATGCTCGCTAGTTCGTCGGCGGAGGATACGGGTCCCGTCGTCATCAACGGCGCGCCGATGTCGTACTGGAGTGGCGCGTGGAGCGATGGCGCAGGCGACAATCCGATGCGCTATGCGGGCGGGATATTGGGCGGCACCTGGCTTGCGTCGTTTTCGTCCGATCTCGGCAACGGCAAGTTCGACGGCGCCTATCTCGTGCAGAACTTTGAGTACCTGAACCCAGCCAACACATTGTGGGACAAGTACTACCACGTGTACGACAACATCGACACGGAGCCGCCACGCTTTCTGGAGTTCGAGCGCTGGTGGGGCGGCTACTACCTGATGAACCGCGAAGAGATCGAGTGGATCACGCGCAATCTGTTCATCGGCAACAAGCTCTGGTCGGGCGAAGTGAGCGGCGTTTCGGGCAAGGCGTTCGACCTGCGCGATATCCGCTCGCCGATCATCCTGTTCGCCTCGATGGTCGATAACATCACGCCGCCGCAGCAGGCCTTCAACTGGGTGACCGATCTCTATGGCAGCACCGAGGAAATCAAGGCGCGCGGCCAGGTCATCATCGGACTGATGGACCAGGATGCCGGCCATCTTGGCGTTTTCGTGTCGGGCAAGGTGGCGAAGAAGCAGCATGCGCAGATCGTCAACGTGCTCGAAATGATCGAGACGCTCGCGCCGGGCCTCTACGCGATGTTGATCGACGAGGTGAACGGCGCAGACGGGAAGGTCGCTTACGAGGTGACATTCGTCGAGCATCGTCTCGAAGAGATCGCACAGCATTTCAACCGGTTCAAGCGCGAGGACGAAAAGCCGTTCGAGGCCGTTGCCGAGCTTTCCGAATTCAACCAGCGCGCTTATGAATTGTTCATGCAGCCCTACGTTCAGTGGATGTCGAACGAGACCACCGCGCGATGCCTGCGCCAATTTCATCCGTTACGATTTCAGCGCTGGGCCTTTTCGGATCTGAATCCATGGCTTGCCTGGCTGCGCCCGGCGGCTGAAGCGGTCAAAGCGAACCGGCAGCATGCCGACGATATCGCGCCCTGGCGCGCGCTCGAACATCGCGGCTCGGAGATCGTCAGCGCCTCGCTCGACCACTATCGGGCGATGCGCGACGCCGGCGCCGAGTCGCTGTTCTTTAACCTCTACACCGCGCCCTTTCTGCTCCATTTCGCGGAACGGTATCGCAGTCGCGAGATTGCCGTGTCCACGGCTACCGACCCGCGCGAACTGCCTTTCGTGAAGGAGGCATTGGCGTCGATCGCGCAGGGCGGCTACGACGAAGCCGTCGCCCGCGCGGCGTTCCTGCTTGGGCGCAGCGGCGAGCCGTTGCCGCTTGCCCGGCTTGCGACGCGGCGCGAACTGGTTGAAGCCTACGCCGAGTATCTGCCGAGCTTGCCCCCCGATCAGTGGCGGCGCGTTCGCGGCGAACAGGAACTCATCGCGACTTTCGAACCGCAACAGGCCATCGCGACGCTTCCCGCTCTTCTCGCCAAACCGGAAGACCGAAAGCGGCTGCTCACTTTGCTGGACGGTCTGCTGGCCGACACGCGCGTGCAAAGAGTGCCGCCGACCGCGCAGCAATGGGACGCGTTGCAACGCATTCGCGCGGTGCTCGGCGCTGCTCCCGCAGTGCGGCCCGCGGATGCTCTGTCATGAGCGTGCCCATCTTTTCCATTGAGGAATCATTCGTGGAACCCAGACACGCGAAGTATCGCCAGCTCATTGCCCACTGTCAGGCGCTGGCGCCGATGCCCACGGCCGTGGTTCACCCTTGTGACAGGAGTTCGCTGCAAGGCGCGGTGGAAGCGGCGCGCAGCGGCCTGATCGTGCCGATCCTCGTCGGGCCGCGCACTCGCATCGAATCGCTTGCCGCCGAGTGCAGGCTTTCGATCAGCGACTATCAGATCGTGGACGCGCCGTTCAGCGAGGCCTCGGCAGCCGCGGCCACGCAGCTAGTGCGCGAAGGCAAGGCCGAGGCGCTGATGAAAGGCAGCCTTCACACCGACGAGCTCATGGCCGAGGTCGTCCGGCGCGATGCGGGGTTGCGCACCGGCCGGCGCGTCAGCCACTGCTTCGTGATGGACGTGCCCGCCCACGCGGACGCGCTGATCGTAACCGACGCCGCCGTGAACATCGCGCCGACGCTGGAGGAAAAGGTCGACATCCTGCAAAACGCGATCGACCTTGCGCACGCGCTTCAGTTTCCGGAGGTAAGGGTAGCGATCCTTTCGGCGATGGAGACCGTCAATCCGAAAGTGCCTTCGACGATCGAAGCCGCCGCGCTGTGCAAGATGGTGGACCGGCGGCAGATCACGGGAGCGCTCGTCGACGGCCCACTTGCACTCGATAACGCCATCGACCCCGAGGCGGCGCGCATCAAGCAGATCGATTCGCCCGTCGCCGGGCGCGCCAACGTCCTGATGGTGCCGGACCTCGAAGCGGGCAACATGCTCGCCAAGAGTCTCTCGTTCCTGGCGGGCGCGGACGCGGCCGGCATCGTGCTGGGCGCGCGCGTGCCGATCATCCTGACGAGCCGCGCCGATTCGCTCGTTACGCGGCTCGCGTCGTGCGCGGTGGCGGTGCTCGTCGCGATTGCGCGGCGCGACGCCGCAAAGATCGTCGGGTGACGTCATGGCAGACGTGATTCTGGTATTGAATGCCGGCTCGTCGAGCATCAAGTTTTCCGCATTCGAAGAGCAGGGCGACGCGCTCGAACTGGTCGTGCATGGGCAGGTCGGCGGCCTGTACACGGCAAGCGCACGGTTCGAAGCCGTCGACGGTCACGGCGAGGAGCATGCGAGGGAATGGAGCGACGGCGGCGAGCTGGATCATCGCGAAGGCCTTGAGCACATCGCTGCGTTCCTGAGCGAGCACCGCGAAGGACACGAACTCGTCGCGGTCGGCCATCGCGTCGTGCACGGCGGCCAGCGCTTCAGCGGTCCGGTGCGAGTCACGCCCGCGGTAGTGGACGAGCTGGCGAAGCTCACGCCGCTTGCGCCGCTGCATCAGCCGCACAACCTGAAGCCCATCCGCATCCTCGAAGAGATGCAACCGGACGTGCCGCAGGTGGCGTGCTTCGACACGGCTTTCCATCGCACCCAACCCGAGGTGGCACAGGCGTTCGCGCTGCCTGCGTCGATCACCAGCCGGGGCGTGCGCCGCTACGGCTTTCATGGGCTGTCCTACGAGTACATCGCGAGCGTGCTGCCTGACGTCGATACGAAAGCAGCCAGCGGACGCACTGTCGTCGCGCACCTTGGCAATGGCGCGAGCATGTGCGCGCTCGTCGCGGGCAAGAGCGTGGCTAGCACGATGGGCTTCACGGCCGTCGACGGATTGCCCATGGGCACGCGCTGCGGCAACCTGGACCCGGGCGTGGTGCTCTACCTGATGGAAGAACTCGGCATGGACGCGCGTGCCGTCGAGGATCTGATCTATCGCCGTTCGGGGTTGCTCGGCGTGTCCGGCGTATCGAGTGACATGCGCACGCTGCTCGCGAGCGACGATCCTCACGCCCGTTTTGCCATTGAACTCTATATCTACCGCATAGCGCGCGAACTCGGCTCGCTTGTCGCGGCCATGGAGGGCATCGAAGCGCTCGTTTTCACGGCGGGAATCGGCGAGCATGCGGCGGCGATCCGCGAGGGCGTTGTGCGGCACGCGGCGTGGCTCGGCGCGGAGATCGACGCCGAAGCGAACGCCAAGGGCGGTCCCCTCATCACCACCGCGTCGAGCCGGATAGCGGCGTGGGTTATCCCGACCAATGAAGAGCTGACGATCGCGCGCCATACGCGTGCGGTCCTCGAATGAAGGAGAAATGCCATGTCACCCGAAGGCACTGATCGATCACGTCCGGTACTTGCGGGCATGAAAGCGCTGATCACCGGCATTGCCAACGAACACTCGATTGCATACGGTTGCGCGAAAGCGTTTCGCGAGCTTGGTGCGGATCTGGCCATCACCTACGCGACGGAAAAGACCCGGCCTTATGTCGAGCCGTTGGCGAGCGAGCTTGAAGCAGAGTTGTTCCTGCCGCTCGACGTCGGCGACGCGGCGCAGCTGGAGGCGGTATTCGAGCAGATCCAGCAGCGCTGGGGACGTCTCGACGTCCTGCTGCACTCCATTGCATGGGCGCCGAAAGACGATCTGCAAGGCGGACTGTTGCGTTGCTCCGGCGAGGGCTTTGCGCGCGCGATGGACATTTCGTGTCATTCGTTCGTGCGCATGGCGGCGCTTGCCGCGCCGCTGATGGACAAAGGCGGCACATTGCTCACGATGAGCTACTACGGCGCGAACAAGGTCGTGCCGAACTATAGCGTGATGGGGCCGGTAAAGGCCGCGCTCGAAGCCTGTGCGCGCTATCTCGCTTACGAGCTTGGCCCGAAGGGCATTCGCGTGCATGCGATTTCGCCGGGTCCGCTCAAGACGCGGGCGGCTTCCGGCCTCAAGAACTTCGACCTGCTGCTCAACGAGGCGGCCGAACGCGCGCCGCTCGGCGAGCTGGTCGACATCATGGACGTCGGCTACACCTGCGCGTTTCTCGCCACCCCCTACGCGCGACGGGTTTCGGGCGAAACGCTGTATGTCGACGGGGGCGTCAACATCATGGCCTGACATGGCTTCGGAAAGGAAACACCATGACTCAACTTTTACTTGGTAATGTCGAAGAAACCGTGTCTGACGAGGAACTCGACGAGTTCCTGCAGAGATACGGATTCCCTCAGTTCGATTCTATCGAGCGCGTGCCCGCGGGAAGCGGACAACCCATCGCGCTGGTCAGGTTCAGCGACCTCTCGTCTGAGGCGCTGAACCTGCTTCGTTCGAGGATTCACAACATGTTCTGGAAGGACCACACGATCAGTGCGCAGATCCTGCCGGAAAGGCAAGATTGAGCCTCAAGGAGGCATCCATGAGCATTCTGGACAGGCTGTTTGGTCGCGAGGGCGCATCGGAGAAGAGCGCCCCGGGTTCCGGACAGGCGAGTGACGCCATTGAGCGCATAGCAAGATTGAGTCCGCAGTTGAGGCTCGCGTAGCGCTATCAGGAGCGTCTTACGCCTCGGTCAGGACTTCGCTCGCCTATGTCGGGGCATCGGTGAGCGATATGCCGCAGGCTCGCGAGGCGAGCGCATCGGCCTGGGCGACGGACCCGCATATCCAGGCGTTTTTCGCCACCCCGGAAGACGTGCCGCGGGCGTTGAGTCATTCGAGCGAACTGCGTGCGCACTTCGCCGTCAACCCTCTGGCAAACGAGGTCTTTGCCGTGCTCGGCATGGCGATGACCGAGCGGCTGACAATCGGCGTTCAGCAACATGGCTCGGCCGCGCGCACCGACGTGCAGCGAACCACCGTGAATTTCAGCGCGCTGCATGGAATTCGGAAGTGCACGGTTCAGCCGGCCACGGTCACAATGTGTAGGTCTAAATAGTTTGAATTGCTTGATTTGTATCAATCGTTCAATTGGATCATGTGACAGCCTGTAGTTAAACGGACGGAAAGTTGGAGAGGAAGCCTGATTGCGCACACTAGATCCGCCGCGCGTCGTAAGCAGGCCGAATGCGCTGTCGATCACTTTCGAGGGCCGGTGCAGTCACGCGGCGAGCGTCATCAGAACCTGGCGCCGGGGCCTTCCGATGCGGTTTTGCTACCTCGGTGAGTACGCCGGTGACGTCGTCGCCGGCACCGGTCGCACGACCTGCTAGCTCAAAGACGATGAGACTGCTATCGGGTGCGCGGATGCGCGGGATAGGCGGGCGCGATCAAATTTGAAGTGCAATACCTTGCTCGCGTGAGGTGTGCCAACGCGCATTTTCAGGGAGGAGCAATGTCCGAAACTCCGAAGGAAATGAAGAACAGCGATTCGAAGCCCGTGGGCAAGCTCGGCAACAAGGCGTATTTGAAGGAACTGTGTCGTCTCCATGTCGAACTGGTCAAAATGCAGGAATGGGTCGTGCAGAGCGGCGCGAAGATCTGCATCGTATTCGAGGGGCGCGACGGCGCGGGCAAGGGCGGAATGATCAAGGCGATCACCGATCGCGTGAGCCCACGCATTTTCCGGGTCATCGCGCTGCCCGCGCCGACTGACCGCGAGAAGAGCCAGATGTACATGCAGCGCTATCTTCCGCACCTGCCGGCGGCCGGCGAGGTCGTGATCTTCGACCGTAGCTGGTACAACCGCGCGGGCGTCGAGCGCGTGATGGGTTTCTGCACGGACCGCCAGGTGCAGGAGTTCCTTTTCGCGACGCCGCTCGTCGAGCGGGCCGTCATAGACTCTGGAGTCATCCTCCTCAAATACTGGCTCGAAGTCAGCGCCAAAGAGCAGACGCGCAGGCTCGAAGCGCGGATTCACGATGAGCGCAAAATCTGGAAACTTTCGCCGATGGATCTCGAGTCCTATCGCCGATGGTACGACTATTCGCGGGCGCGCGACGACATGCTCGGTATGACCGATACGGAGTTCTCACCGTGGTATGTCGCACGGGCCGACAACAAGAAGCGAGCGCACCTCAACGTCATCAGCCATTTGCTCAGCAAGGTGCCGTACGTCGCTGTGCCGCGGACGAAGGTGTCGTTGCCTCAACGACAGAAGGCGGGGGCGTATCGCGAATCGGAGCATTGTTTCAGGTATGTGCCCGAGAAATTCTGAGCAATGCCGCATTGCGTCTGACAGGCAAAAGGATTGCGCAGCGCTGGCTGAGAACGGCACTGACGAGCGCGGATGCTCCTTTTTGTTCCTGCGACTTCGACACGCGGAACCAAAGTCCAATTCTGCAAGCGTGCCCGAGTGACATGATGTAATCGGGGAAGCGTGGCGGCTGCCGAGCATGTCGTGCGATCGTGCTAGCCCAGAATGGTTCGAACTGCGGATGAAGAGCGGATTCGAGGAACGATGGAGATGTACCGGATCGAAGAGCCGCGGCTTGGCGGGCTGCGTATCAAGGAATGGCGGCGCCGCGCGCATTTCGGGTTGGCCTGTTGCTTCTGGTGCTGCTGGGATCGGCGCTGGGGATTGGGCTGCTCGACCACTCGGATGCGCCTTTGAGCACGAAGATGTTCACGGCCGTGTGGGACGCGGTCAATCTTGTCTCGACCTTGGGCGACTTCTCGGAGTTTAACGCCGACCAGAAGATATTCATGCTGGGCGCCATACTTGCAACGATGGTGGTTGCAGGCTACGCGTTGAGCCAGTTGACGGGGATGCTATCGGGCGATGACGTGATGGTCTTCTGGGAGAACAGGGCCATGGAGAATAAGCTGGAAACGCTGAGCGCCCACGTCGCGGTCTGCCCGTTTGGCTCGGTCGGCCAGCTGGTCGCCGCCCATCTTCGAGATGCGGGAGCGAGCGTGCTCGTGCTGGAAACCGACGTAAAGCATGCCGAAAAAGCATCCGGACTGGGATACATGGTCATCCTGGGCGATCTCAGCTCGTTCGACGATGTACTCGAGCGTGCCAGACTGGATACCGCCAGTGCGCTGTTTGTGACGGGTAGCAATGCGAACAGCAATCTGGAGATCACGCTGGTGGCGCACACGCTCAATCCCGGGCTGCGGATCGTGGTGTCGGGTGAGAGCGATCTGCGCAGAATGTTGCTCGAGAAGGCTGGCGCAACGACGGTTATCGACGAGAACGACATCGTCGCGCGTGCCATGGTCGGGCAGATCGATGCGCTGTGGGCGCAACGGACATGAAGCCGGGTGCTCGGCAGGCGCAATCCGCCGCTGGTCCGCCGCCCATACCGGTACGGTCGCACACCTGCGGCACCGTCTGGCCTCACGGCTTTGGGGGTAGCGGACGTTCGCGCTATGTGCCCGAACGTTCGCCGTGATTCTCTTGCTCCCTCTATCGACGATGGCATGGTCTCCTCCGGCACCGGATTCGCGCAAGCATATGGGGGCCTGAGGATTTGATGACGATGGGAATCTGGGCGACTATTATGGGACACGATTCATCAGCGCATTCCACTGGCGGCTTTCACATTCCGGTGTTGGAGTGGGTCCGCGATTATCAGAAAGAGTGGATCAAGCCGGACATCGTTGCCGGCGTGACCGCTGCGGCGGTCGTTCTTCCGAAGGCCCTGGCATACGCGACTGTCGCTGGGCTGCCCGTGCAGGTCGGGCTGTATACGGCCTTCCTTCCGATGGTGATCTACGCGTTCCTGGGATCGTCGCGGCCACTTAGCGTCAGCACCAGCGCAACGATCGCCATCCTCACCGCAGCGGCCCTCTCCCGGGTGGTCCCGAACGCAGGGACCGCAGACCTGCTGACAGCTTCTGCAACGCTGACGTTACTGGTCGGGGCCATCCTCACACTCGCCGCGCTCCTGCGGTTGGGATTCGTTGCCAACTTCATTTCGGATCCTGTGCTGACCGGATTCAAGGCCGGTGTCGCGGTCGTCATCATGCTGGATCAGTTGCCGAAGCTGCTCGGCATTCACTTTCTCAAGGGTTCGTTTTTCCACAACGTGCTGGCCATCGTCACGGGTATTCCACACGCGTCAGCGGCGACAGTCGCTGTGGGTGCGATTACGGTGGGCATTCTGGTGGCAATCGAGCATTTCGTTCCACGGGCACCCGCGCCGCTGATCGCGGTGGCCTGCGGGATCGGCGGCATGAGCCTGCTCGGCCTGCAGTCTCACGGGGTCGACATTGTCGGCCATGTGCCGACGGGCTTCCCTTCCGTCACGATGCCGGACCTTTCGCTTGTCACGTCGCTTGGGCCAGTTGCCGCAGGCATTGCCCTGATGAGCTTTACCGAAACTATCGCCTCCGGACGGGCATTCGTTGAAAGAGGGGAACCTAAGCCACAGGCGAATCGGGAGTTGCTGGCGATCGGTCTTGCCAATGTGGGAGGCGCGCTGCTGGGCTCCATGCCGGCGGGCGGAGGGACGACGCAGACAGCCGTGAACCGTCTCTCGGGTGCCCGCAGCCAGCTTGCCGAACTGGTCACGGCTGCCGTCACGCTGGGCACGATGCTGCTGCTTGCGCCCTTCATCGGACTGATGCCGCAGGCCACACTGGCGGCGGTTGTTATCGTCTATTCGATCGGCCTGATCAAGCCCGCGGAATTTCGCGCGATTGTCGCTGTGCGACGCACAGAGTTCGTGTGGGCGCTGGTTGCAGCCTCAGGCGTCGTGCTGTTCGGCACCCTGCTGGGCATCCTCGTCGCTATTGTCGTGTCGCTCCTTGCGCTTGCTCACCAGACGTCCGATCCACCGGTATATGTACTGCGCAGGAAGCTTGGCACGAACGTGTTCCGCCCTGTGTCCGCGGAGCACCCCGACGATGAGGCTTTTCCCGACCTCCTGTTGTTGAGGCCGGAAGGCCCCATTTTTTTTGCCAACGCCGAGCGCGTCGGCGAGAAGATTCGCACGCTGATCGCGCAGACTCATCCCCAGATCGTCGTGCTCCATCTGCGCGCCGTGTTCGATCTCGAGTACACAGCGCTCAAAATGCTGACGGAAGCGGAAAAAGAGCTGCGCAAGCGGGGCATAACGCTATGGCTCGTGGGTCTCAACCCGGGCGTACTGAGGATGGTGCAGCGTTCACCGCTCGGCGAGACGCTTGGGCGCGAGCGGATGTTCTTCAATCTCGATCGGGCGGTCGCGGCATGGCAGAAGCAGCAACCACCCAGGGGCCATGCGCAGGGGCGGCCGGGTTTCGTAAAAAGTCCGCCACATCTCGGTCTACGCTGCTGATTTAAATAGCCGGCCCAGCAAAATTCGGTTTGCTTGATGCACGACGCCGATGGGAACAGAGGCCGTCGTGTGTCGAATTGGTTACGACGGCCAGCCGCGGCTTGCTCTTTTTGTCGGCGATCAGCGGCGACTCGTCGATTTTCTTCTGGACGGCTTCCACGGTGAACTCAGCCGCGGGTATCGGACCAATGATGCCGTACGGATTTCTCGTTGGGCGGAAATACACCGGTACCGCTCCGGTCATGATCAGTGAATGCAGTATAGATTTGTGGCAATTGCGGTCGACTATTACCACGTCGCCGCGCGACACACAGCCGTGCCATACCATGTTGTTCGAAGTGGAAGTACCGTTGGTAACGAAGTAGGTGCGATCAGCTCCGAAGTTGAGCGCGGCTTCTCTCTCCGCCTCGCCTACGACGCTCGTGTGTTCGAGCAGCGATCCGAGCTCCGGCACGGACACCGATAAGTCCGAGCGAAACGCCCGCAATAAACGCGGCGGTGTCCTCAAGCTTGTAAATGAAGCCGGTGAATTGCGCGACGAGTTCGACCGGCACGGTCTCCAGCACATCGATTGACGAGTCGAGAAAGATGCCGACGCCGGGATAGCGACCGCGGAAGCGCTTCACGGCTCGCACCATGTCATCGGAGGGGATTTGCGCGATCGTGCTGTGGTTCATGACGATCACGCCGATCTCCGGATGCGAAACGATCCGTGCAGCACCGTCCGTAAAGTCGCTAGCCGCAATTACCTTCAGACCGCCTGGATTAACGTCGTCCCTGCACCGTATTCGATGAGCAATCAACGCGAGGCGACCGTCGGCTTTCGGCATCGATAACGCCGCAGGAACGTCCGAGTCGCCTGAAAAGCCATGGTCAGTGCGGATTTGTTCGCCGCCGAGAAAGGCGCCGCCATGACTCAGATCAATTTCGGTTCTCAGCCTGCTCCTACTCTTCTGTCATGAACTCGTCATCCTTGCGACTGCGGTAACTCTCGTATGTGCTTTCGAAGCGGGTTCTCCCGACAATAGGGCTCCGGCTACCTGTATGCGACGACGGGTCTTTATGCCACCCGCCGACATGGTCGGCTCACGAGCGACCAGCGAGGAAGTGAAAATGTCTGGCAATCTGGACGTACATCAGCGGGCGACAGTCACTGCAGCACCGTCCGCCGAAGAGATTCTCAAGGATAGCGATGATTTTTCGGTAGTCCTTGGGGGTCCCTTCTTCCAGCTGCTCTGTCGCGCGCACATGGCCAACGATACGCTGGATCTGATACGTCAGCGTATCGCCGTCATCGCGCTGCTGACGTGGGTGCCTCTCGCTGCGCTTGCCGCGCTTGAAGGGCATCTGCTGGACCGGAGCATCGCCGTGCCGTTCCTGTACGACTTCGAAGTCCATATCAGGCTCCTTGTCGCAGTACCGCTATTGATAATCGCCGAGCTTGTCGTCCATCGGAGGCTCCGCCCCATTGCACGAGCATTCATCGACCGGAAAATTATTCCCGAAGCGTCGTCGGCACGGTTCGATGAGGCAATCAGGTCGGCATTCCGCCTGCGCAATTCCATACTTGCCGAGGTACTGATGCTTGCATTCGTCTATGGCATCGGCGTTCTTGTCATCTGGCGCCACTACACCGCACTCCACGCGAGCACCTGGTATGCGACGGCCTCGCAGGACGATCTCAAGTTATCGCTCGCCGGAATGTGGTACGGCTACGTGAGCCTTCCAATCTTCCAGTTTCTGCTGCTTCGCTGGTATTTCCGGTTGTTCGTCTGGACCCGGTTTCTCTGGAAGGTCTCACGTATCAAGCTCAGCCTCGTCCCGACCCACCCCGACCGGGTCGGGGGACTCGGATTCCTGGCAAACACGGTCTATGCGTTCACCGTCCTGCTGGTAGCGCACGGTGCCATGTTGGCAGCGCAATTCGCAAATCGAATCCTGTTTACGGGCGCAGCGTTCACCGAATTCAAGGTGGAGACTGGGGCGATGGTTCTGTTTCTTCTCTGTATAGTCTTTGGACCGCTGCTGGTTTTTGCCCCTCAACTCGCGAGTGCCAAACGCACAGGGCTGGGCGAATATGGCTCTCTGGCCCAGCGCTACGTGCGCGAATTCGATGAAAAGTGGCTACGAAATGGTGGATCGAAGGACGAACCGCTAGTTGGCAGCGCAGATATCCAGTCGCTGGCTGACCTTGCGAACAGCTTTGACGTCGTCAAAACCATGCGAATTGCGCCCATCACGAAGGACGCAATTCTACGGCTCGCCGCTGCCGTTCTTCTGCCCATCGTGCCGTTAGCGCTCACCATGATGTCTGTCGAGGAGTTGCTGAAAAGATTATTCGGTTTGGTGTTCTAACAAGCCGGCGGTCAGCGGGGATCCGGTGACCAGCCCCCGGAATCAAGGGGGCCAAACATGATAGTGAATGTACATCTTGTCTTTCTCCCGATTGCGATTGCCCTGGAAGTGAGGTCGGTCGGAATCGGTGGAGGCGGTAGGGAGCGACGCGCCCCAGGCCTTTAACGGTCTCTCCAATTCTTATTGCCCTCAATAGCCGATGCACGTGTGCGGGACATGTGCATCGGGCGCGCGAAGGTCTTTCAAGCCGCAGCGCGAAGTTAACGTGGTTTTGATTCGCCGAGCGGCAGCTTTTACGCGACATTGAGACTCGCGTCGTTACAGTGGACGGGTACCAACAACCCGCGCCGCCGAGCCGGCGTAACCCTATGGTCCCGTCCGCCGCTACGTCCGATGTCTCCGTCACTCGCAGGTCGCGCATCTCACACGCGCCGCGCACGGCTCCCCATACGCCTACTGTCGTGCCGCTCATCGTTATTGACGTCACCGTGCCCGGGACGTCGTCCGCCGACGGACGGCGCACGCTGCATGCTGCGTTCGGGGACGACCTGCGTCTCTATGTCGTCACCATCGACCAACACTGCCAGTGCGTAACCTTCCGCGTGGAAGTCACCTCACGCACGCTCGCAGATGTGATCGACCTCCTGACCGTCAAGCTCGATCGCGCGACGCTCGGCCGCGCGCAATCCACCATGATCCCGCGTCCGCGCGACTAATTGATGTCCGGCATGGTCGAACGGATCGCATGCATTGGGGACGACTGCCCGCTAGCAGCCTGGCTCAGCCGCTGCATGGTGCAGTCAGGGCTTACCTTCTGGCCTCGGCAGGCTGGATAAGCAATTTATTGACCCTGTTCACCGGCCTCGAAAGGTACCGGCCGCGTGCGTTTAAACCGCCAAATCACGACTGTGCGATTACGAAGGGCAAGTCATGTGACTTGCCTTTTCTCATGCGCGTTTCGGATTGAGACGAGCAATCTCACGGCAAGGGTGCCATACGATTTTTCCGCCGAACACTTTAATTTTTGCACCGCGTTTACATGCGGACGTCTAATCTAAAACCGTCCTGATCAACATGGCGTCGACGAACGCCACATTACATGGCTATCACACAATCAATCAGCAGCTTACCGTTGCGGCCGTTCAGCGGACCCCACGCCCAACGCAACAACGTCATTCCCTTTCCCACGACGCGCGTCCGCTTACAGGTGGTCCTGCCTCACCGGTCATGCGAACTTCCCGCTACCCAGCTTCGGGTCCTGCTTCATTCACCCCTTGGTGTCTATGTCGTTGCCACAGAAGCGGTTCGCCAGGAGATACGCGTGCACCTCGACATCGCACCTGACGACATCGACTTCACGCTGCACACGCTGATCTCGACTCTATCCGCCGCGACGATCGGCCCATTGAAGCGCCGCAGTGCGGCAGCAAAGGGGCGCTAAGCATGTTCTCTGGTATCTGGTTGCCCATCGTTACACCGCTGCATAACGGCGAACTCGATATCGACTCGTTGCAGCGTTTGGCGGATTACTACTCGCGCACAGAGATCAGCGGCATCGTCGCGTTAAGTACGACGGGCGAAGCCGCGCTGCTAACGGAAGCCGAGCGCCTCACCGTATTGCAGGCTCTAACCGAAGTGACCGGTTCGCGTTTCCCATTGCTGATCGGCGTCGGCGGATCGAATACGCGCGAGGTCCTGCGCGATATTCAGCGCTATGAGCGTTGGGACTGCGCGGGCTATCTGGTCTCCGCGCCGTCATACGTCTGTCCAGATCAGGCCGGCGTGCAGTGGCACTTCGAACAGGCTGCTCTTGCAACCGAGCGTCCCATCGTCTTGTACGACGTGCCGTGCCGAACCGGCGTGGCAATTGCGCCGGATACGGTCGCGCGCCTCGTCGAGTGCGGCAACATAATCGCTATCAAGGAATGCGTTAAAGCACATTTCGACAAGTTGAGCGCGCTGCCCATTGACGTCCTGTGCGGAACGGACGAAGCCTTGGACGATTGCCTGCACCACGGCGGAACCGGCGGCATTCTGGCCAGCGCCCACGTCTGCGCGGATCTGCTGCTCGCGTACCAGCAGCTTCTCGGCGCTGAACGAGAGGTGGACGCGCGCAATCTGTTCACGCGCTTACTGCCAGTGTTGCGCTTGCTGTTCGCCGCGCCCAATCCGTCCGCAATCAAAGCCATGCTGGCTTTTGATCATCCGCTTAGCGACGAAACACGCATGCCGATCCCGCGTGCGTCGGCGCAGCTTGTCGATCGTTTGAGCACCGCACGCGACAGACTGCAGGATTTGCGAGCCGAATTCGCAGGGATGATGAACTAGCGCATTCCAGTTCTTCGTGTACATTGACGCGGATGCCATGTTGCCCCAATCGATCGCATTCCCTGCGTCAGCATACTTACTGCGCTCTTGCGGGCTTCGGACGTCGGCTTGAGACGGCGCGAAACAGCACCTGCATCACCAGGTCTTTCGTCATGCGTTCGCTCATCGCATAGCCAACGATTTCGCCGCTGTACAGGTCCTTCAGGCCGGCAAGATATAACCATCCTTCGTCGGTCGCGATGTACGTGATGTCGCCACACCAGGCCTGATCGGGCGCTGACACTGAGAATTGCTGGTTCAGCAGGTTCGGCGAAACGGGCAAATCATGCTTTGAATTAGTGGTGGCCTTGAACTTACGCTTCTGCCTGCACCCCAGGCCGAGCTTTCTGCGCAACCGTTTTATCCGGTGTATGCCGACACAAACGACGTGCCGTTAGAGATCCCTTTGCAGCGGCTCTGGGCCGCAGCTTTCCCGCGTACGCTGATGGGCAGCGAGAACCTCCGTTTCCAGTCAGGCCTCCTGCCGTGCCCGGTTGGAGGGCGTGCGTTTGCGCCATGCGTAATAACCGCTAACCGAAACACCTAACAAGCGGCACATCGGTGGCACCGGATAGTCCTGTCGCATCTGTTCAATCACGCCGTACTTCACCGCGCGCATTGGCCTAAAGATGCGTTCGCTACTTGACCGGTACTCCGCCATACGAGTGTTTCAAGTCCACACCGGAACTCCTACCCAGGCGCCGGTATCACACGGTAGTAGACGCCATTCGCACCGTAAGATGGTTTAAACCACGTATTGCCGCACAGGTAATAGGTGCCGCCCTGAACATTGGGCGAGATGCAGCCAGCGGGCAAGGCCGCGTAGACGGCGCCCATCGCGAACGTCGTCCCGCCAACGGGAGCGGCGTTGTACGCGCTGCCGGCTGCCACACCGGCGTAGTATGCGTTCGATGTAGCGGCTGCCGTGTTGGCTGAAGCAATGGCCGCGCCGGCGGCTACACCGACTACAGCGCCTGCGGCGGCTGCGCCTGCAGTGGACCAGCCGCCGCAGTTGTAGCAGCCGGACCCGTAGTTATTCACGACAACCGGTGGATGGTACGCAGGATATCTCCCACCGTAGTAGGCGCTGTGATATGCCGTCGCGCCCGATGAGTTCGTGTACGTCGTATAGCCGGATCCAGTTGCGTGGGTCGCTGTGCCGCCATAAGCGTTGGTGGCGGTGGTGCCCTGACCGTACGTATGGGTCGCACTCCCGCCGTAACGATTGGTAGCTGTCGTTTGCCCCGACCCTTCCTGATGGGTTGCAGTATCGCCATAGCGACCGGTTGCAGTCGTGCCTTGCCCATATGTGTGCGTTTCGCTGCCGCCCCATGCGTTGCTGCGGGTCGTGGAATCCGAACCGGGCGCGTGCGATGTGCTGCCTCCGCGATAGTTCGCATGAGACCACGCATCGGCATGGCCCGCTGCGAACGCTGGAATAAGCACACTCATGAGACGGATGACGACGGACTTCATGATGCGTCTCCTCATTGAGTCCCAGGCGGCTTCATTTTCGGCGGCGACTTCATTCCAGGCCCGTCGCTGGCGTCCGGACGCGCGAACACAATGTGCGCGGCGCCGGCCGCTTTGGGCGAAGTAAAGGCATCTGCGGGAACCGCCGCATCAAGTTGCCAATTGGACAGTTCCAGCACATGACGCAGCCTGGTCCGGTCGTTAAGGTAGACGGCGAAGATGCGCCGCGGCAGTTTGTCCTGCGTGCCGATCCAGATCTGCACGAACACGTCCCCGGTGATATACGCGACCATGTCCGTCGTCGTATCGCCGACCACGCGCGATTGACCGATATAGAAAGCGACCTTCAGTCCATCGGCAATGTCCTTATAGGGATCTGCGACGATCACATCGGTAAACGGGAAATAGATCGCGGCGGAATCGTAGGCGACCTGTAGCGCGGCGTCGATAGTCGGTGGCGCGTCCGCGACGGCGACCAGGTTGTCCGCCGGATCGAACGCCATCATCGCCTTGCCGTCGTAATAGAACTCCGAGGGCGGCCCGTCGCCCAAGGTGATGACCTTGAGCTTGTCCGGCCGCTGCAGCGTCACCTCCGATTTGGTCGAATAGACGAGGGGAGGACCGAGGCGGCTCGGACTCTCATAGGAGACTACTGCCGTGAATGCCATCGATTGCGCGGCGGCCAGACGGGCGCACGTCGCTTTGAGGACGTCGATCGCACGCGGTTCGAGTCCTGGCTGGAACGCCGGCGCGGCAGCCTTCGGGGGCCTGGCCGCTGCCTTAGCCGTGTGTTGTGTTTTCTGTGGCTGCTGGGCGTGGCCGCTCGCGATCAGGGATAGGCCAAGCGCGGCGAGGGTTACGCAGCGCAAGAATTTCGCGTAGATCATCGCGGCCTCGATGAGTAGTCCGGTTAAGCGATACACCGGGAGACGATCACGGGATCATGCCGCACTCGAACATCTTGCTGGCAATCGGAGCCGCCACCTTGTCGATGAACGCGGCGCGCATCTGCGGATCGTTACGCAGCAGTTCTACGGCCTGCTGCTCCTTCTCCGGCTTGGGCCGGCCTTTTTGCTGGGCTCTCTCCTGCCATAACTGCTCGCACGACGATTGCTGATACTTTTGAACGAGTTTGCCGGCAACCATATCCAAAACCGGGTATTGCGCAGCGGCCGTACCCGCGAACATCAGCGCCGGTGCGATCGCAAACCATAAGAGACGCCTGTTCATTACATCGCCCTCACATAGCCATCAAACGGTCATCAGCGAGGAGAAGTGTCGTGATCACCGCTACCGTAACAATGACCTGGCTCCTGATTTCCGCAGACCGAGTCCTGAAAGGGCAATCAAACGCACCTGCCCCAAGAGAGAGAATAGGGGACCGGTGCGGACACCGATATTGAACCTTGGTCTAATGTGTGTGCGGAACCCGCTGCATCGCCAGATGTGCCCGAACGTCCCCGTTCGGTTCGGTGCATTCGGCGAAGTGGGCATTGCACGGGAAGCGTTGCGACGTCGCGTTGATACCCAAGGGCGACCGCGCCTCGCGTGCTGATCGCGCTGAGTTTCTGCACATGCGGGTCGGCCTGAAGCGAAGGTGGCAGCTTATCAAGAACCCAGCGCAGCGAATTGCGGAGCGCTTCGATCGCGCTGACACAGGTTGTGTCGAAACGTGTTTTACTCGCGTACTGAATGTCCTTTGTGCGTTCCTGCGCTTCTGTGGGTGTATTGGGCGACTCGCCCGCGCCGCTGAATACGTCAACCTGGAGGATCAACGCACTCACTCGATAGTCCTCGTCCACCGCATACCAGAGCGGCGTGTTGCACGAGATGCCGCCAACCCCGGTATCACTCGCCGTCGACCTGCACAGCGGGAAGCCAGGCGGCAGCGCACCACTCGCCATCGCGTGCTCGGGCTCAATCCTGGGATTTGCCGTTGTCGAAATAGACCGGGTTGCCAGAGCGCACGTCAACAGTGCCCAGTGAAAGGCGCACGGCTTCGCTGTTGATCAGATCGAAGTCGATCAATTTCATAAAGGCTTAACGTGTTCAGGTGATCTTCGCTCGCGGTAAACGGCGCTGTTAGCCGGGGTGTAAAAAGCCCGGGAACTCGCGCAATCGCGCGACGCGACGCTCAGGCGGATTGCCTGCGATAAGCGCGGCATTGATCGCCCCGATCGAAACGCCCGCGATCCAGTCCGGAGCGACGCCAGCCTCGGCGAGGCCCGCATAGATGCCCGCCTGGTACGCGCCCAAAGCGCCTGATCCCTGAAAGACCATGACGGTATGGTCGAACTTGCCCCAGTTCGAGGCCGCGAGTGAAGGTACAACTGGGTAGGCCTTTGCCATGACGGTCCCAGGTTGGAGGTGCGTGTGCACAACTGTGCGCAATCGGGCATGTGAGAGCAGATTTGATTCGCAATGAGCGATAGAGGACGCCCAGTTTGCCATGCGCAAGTGAATTCTCCACTCCCACTCACACAGGTTTTATCAGTAACGCGAAATACGCCGGGACGATACAAGGCCTTGCCGTTCGAATCGCACGTGTTTCAGACTACATGCGCTGCACGGCCTGAACAATTGGCCTTCGGTTTAACCCGGGACGTTCCGCGTTCCGCACATCCTCTTCGCATTGCGAAGAGTGAAAAATGCACGAACTCGATATTTACAATTGCGTGCATCACGACTACGATAAATTACTGGTCGATAAGCATTCGCGTGTAGTAGTTACCTGACTGGTCGGCTGACCACGCCTGCAGGTAGTCTTGTGCCGGTCGATCCACTGTATGGCCAGTGCCGAGCAGTACGATGACGCACCGATAGCCGGAAAAGAGCACCGCGTGAAAATGCCGCGAGAAGGCGAACAACAGTCCTCTGAACAGTTTCACATCACGTAGCCGCGCTATCCGCCGTGAAATTTGTGAGCGTGCATTTTCATCAGCCCATCTCCAGGCTTGAGCCCTTGAGAGGAATGCCGCAATGGGCATCGTTATGCTAGCGATCATCGTTCTGGAAACTGCCATTATTCTTTGGCTCCTGATGATGTTTACCCGGCAACGGCGATTGGCGTCAGCCATTTCAAGTATTAATCCGCCAGGTCCGCCGGATTATGTAGGGCGAGCGATGACCCGTCTTCGTGCAAGCCGTGCGCAGACTTCCATACCGTCTGCAGGAGCAGGTCCGCCCGATGGGGTGTTGCGAGGGGGGGCGTCAGGAGAAGGACGCTTGGGCAAACATCGGATGAAGGGAAGCCCGCTTGCGCCGGACGCCGCTCAAAGCGCATCACGCTCGGAGCGTCCAATGCTGGAGAGAGTGCATGCGGCCGCTTCCGTCCGCTCAGTTCGCCGCCAGCGGCATGAAAGTGGCGCGCGAACAGGGGCATTGAACCATGCACATGCCAGCGCTCCGGATAGAGCAAGCGGCGATTCGTACTTTCGCGACGCGCTCGCGCTGCTGCCTATGTCGATTCTGATGCTCGGCGAGCGAGGCCAGATGTTGATGGTCAATCCGCAAACCGCCAGGCTGTTTGGATACGAATGCGACGAACTGATCGGGAAGCCTGTCGAATTGCTCGTGCCTGCGCTGCATTTCGGTAGTCACGTTCGCGATAAGGCCGGGATGTTTGCCGCGCAGGAGTGTGACGACAGAACACCATTGCACGAGTTGTCGGCGCGGCGCAACAACGGCACGGAATTTCAGGTGGAGATCGGTCTCAACGCGTTTCACTTCGGTGACGAAAACGTCACGCTCGCATTCATGATTGACAGAACCGAGCGGCACGAACTGGAGCGCATCCGTCGCGATCTTGCGCATCTGACCCGTATATCGACGGTGGGCCAGCTTGCGTCGTCGTTAGCACATGAGCTGAACCAGCCGCTTACCGCGATCCTCAGCAATGTGCAGGCCGCGCAACGCTTTCTCGTGGCCGACCGCATCGATCTGGCCGAGGTACGAGAGATCCTGAATGACATTGTGCAGGATGACTTTCGGGCAAGCGAAGTGATCCGGCGCCTTCGTGCGGTCGTCAAGAAAGGCGATCTGGAAGTGGTATCGCTCGACCTCGCGGGCATTGTCCGCGACGTGGTCATGCTGGTGCGCAGCGATGCGATCGTGCGTGGCACGAGCGTGGCGCTCGACATCGAGGGCGATGTCCCGCCCGTGCATGGCGACAAGGTCCAGTTGCAGCAGGTCATGCTCAATCTTCTCCTTAACGCATTCGACGCGATGAAGGATGTGCCGGCCGTCGATCGCGTGGTCTCGGTGAAGCTGATGCGCGAGAGCAGGAGTATGGTTTGCATCGCCATCACCGATCATGGTCATGGACTGCCTGCCGACAAGCTGGACAAGATATTCAAGCCATTCTTTACGTCAAAACCCCAGGGACTCGGTTTGGGATTGTCGATTAGCCGCACCATCGTCGGCATGCACCATGGGCGACTCTGGGCCGAAAACAACATCGACCGAGGCGCGACATTCTTTGTTGCATTGCCAGTTGGGGATGCGACGGACCAGGATGAGTCGCGACAGAGACCATGACAGATTCCGCTTCGCTTGTATTCGTCGTCGACGACGACGACTCCGTGTGCCGCGCGCTGGCGCGCTTGATTCGGTCAGCGGGTTATCGGGTGGAAACATTCGGTTCGGCACGCGCGTTTCTCGACAGGATGCCGGTCGATGCGTGCCCCGCATGCCTCGTGCTGGATATCCAGTTGCCGGAGGTGAGCGGGCTGGAACTGGCGCGCGAACTCGATACCGCGCTGCCAATAATTTTTATCACGGGACACGGCGACATCGCGATGGGCGTGGGCGCGATGAAAGCCGGGGCCACCGATTTTCTGTCGAAACCCGTGTCCGATACTGACCTGCTGGGGGCGATTGCGCAGGCGCTCGAGCGTGCAGTGCAAGCGCGCACGATCCGGCGTGAACTCGACGCGCTGCGCGCTCGCGTCGAGCGCCTGACTCCACGCGAGCGCGAAGTGATGGCACTGGTCGTGACCGGTCTTCTGAACAAGCAGGTGGCTAGTGAACTGGGGACGGTTGAACAGACGATCAAGGCTCATCGCAAACGCGTAATGGCCAAGATGGAAGCCACCTCGCTCGCCCAGCTCATTCGTATCGCCGACAAAATTGGTCTTTCTGGCGTCGCGCAATCGCGCGCGCAGCGCTAGGCGGCTGCAAGCCGGCCCGAACGGCCGGCCGCTCGCACACGTTGCGGATGTTGGGACATCCGCATTGCACCAAGGTCCACTATCGGCTTGTCCTCCAGGCTCGTAGTCTATGGTTCGGGGAGTGCAGTTACCATGCATCCCGGACACCGGACTAGGTGCAATGGAAAAACTCAAACCATTCGTTGTCGTCGTTGATGATGATGAATCGGTGAGCCGAGCGATCAAGAGACTTCTGCGCTCAATCGGGATCGCCGCCGACACGTTCGCAAGCGGCGATGGGTTCCTCGACATGATGGCGTCCGTGCCGTCATATCGCCCTGACTGTGTCATTCTCGATGTGCAAATGCCTGGGCTTAGTGGGCTCGAGGTCCAGCGGCGCCTGTCCGGGAGCGGCTTGCCTGTCATTTTCATCACAGCCCACGACGACGTCAGCGTGTGCGAGCAGGCGTTTGCAGGTGGTGCTGTGGCCTATCTCCGCAAGCCCTTCAACGATGAGCTGTTCGTGCGGACGGTGCGCGCTGCCCTTGAAGGCGGAGAGTCGTCGTGACACCCGCGCACAAAGCGCAACAACCCGCTATTACCCCAAAGTTCTATTGTCTCGATCAGTTCCCCTACCCATACTGAGGATACCTGAAGCGCGGCGCACGCCGCTCAGGGGACTCGATAACGCAGTGACTCCTTTTGAATGGAGCGTCCTATCATGTTCAAGTTTGTCCGCCTGATGGCAATGATTCCAGTCCTGCTCGCGGCAGTCGCCTGTTCGAGCATGGGCCCATCCAGCTCCACGTCGTCCGGGTCATCGCGTCCTGAGCTGGAACAGAAAGCACGTGATGCGTATCGGACGCTGGTTGCGACAACGCCAAAGGCGGGGGAACTGGCGACCAAGGCCACTGCTGTCCTCGTGTTTCCGGAGATCGTGAAGGCGGGCTTTCTCGTCGGAGCGCAGGGTGGGGACGGCGTGATGTTCGGCCCGGACGGCAAGGTGCTTGGCTATTACAACGCCACGGCATTGTCATACGGCCTGCAGGCTGGGGCACAGACCTTCCATCAGGCGTTTTTCCTGATGACGCCGGCAGCGCTCAACTATCTGAACAGCAGCGACGGGTGGTCCGTCGGTATGGGGCCGAGTGTCGTTGTCATGGACGAAGGTAAGGCGAAGTCTATGACGACGACCACGTTGCAATCCGATGTCTACGCGTTCATCTTTGGCCAGGAGGGCCTGATGGCGGGAATGGGCGTGCAAGGCCAGAAGATCACCAGGATCAAACCATGAGTCCGTGACTTCACGACGCCTTCTCACGTCAGCGTCGGATTGGCGTGAGTCGGTGCCGGATCCGGATTGTTGAGGAGACGTTTCACCGTGCAACCTCTGATGCGAGTCTCCCTCGGGCTTGCGATGTCAAACGTGGGCAAAGCAGACCACGGGTGTCGACCCGGTCGCGCTCGCGCAGCAGGCTTCAACGCAACCGGGCGCGCCGCCCTAGGTGAGCGGGTGAGGGGCGCAGCACGTGGGGCAGCGGGTGGTGCTGCCATTGGTGCGATTGCGGGCGATGCGGGAAAGGGCGCGGCGGTTGGCGCGGTCGTCGCCTCGACGATCGTGCTTGACAGGGTGGACGGCACGATAGGCGTGACGCTCGTGAACCGTGAAGACGCCCTGGTGCTGTTCGGTGCTTGCACCGCCATGTAGCTGCGACGGGTGATCCGATGAGACACGCAACGCTTGATGCTTTCCTTCAACGGTGGACAGTGCGCGATCTGCGGCGAGTGCTGGTCTTCACCACACTGACGCTCTGCGTGGCATGCCACAAGCCGGCTCCGCCGCCGCAGGCTGGAGCGGCTGAAGTCACCGTGATGAAGGTCGAGCCGCACGATACGCCAGTCGACTTCGAGTTCACTGCGCAAACGCAGAGTTCGCGCGAAGTTGAGATTCGCGCGCGCGTCGACGGTTTTCTCGACAAGCGTGTGTATACGGAAGGGCAACTGGTGCATACAGGGCAGACGCTCTTCCTGATGGATCCCAAGCCGTTCGAAGCGGCGCTGCAGACCGCGAAGGGCCAACTTGCGCAGCAGCAGGCGAGGCTCTATGTGACGAAGGCCAACCTTGCCCGTGTGATACCCCTTGCTGCGCAGAACGCGTTGAGCAAGAAGGATCTGGACGACGCGACCGGCAACGAAAAGAGCGCGGAAGCTGCCGTGATCGCCGCCCAGGGGCAGGTGCAGACGGCAGAGCTGAACCTCGGCTACACGACGATCAAATCGCCGCTCAACGGTTTGTCGAGCTTCGCGAGACAGCAGGACGGCAGCTACGTGACGGCCGGACCCGGCGGCTTGCTGACGTATGTATATCAGCTTGATCCGATGTGGGTGAACTTCAGCATCTCCGAGAACGAGTTGCTCAGATACCGCGACGAGATTGCCAAGGGGCGTCTGCGATTTCCGGTGAATGACGACTTCATCGTGACGGTCTTGCTGGCCGACGGCAGCGAGTTCCCCGTCCAGGGCCATATCAACTTTACCAATCCGGCGTTCAGCACGGAAACGGGTACGTTCCTTGTCCGCGCGTCGTTTGCCAACACCAAGGGCAGTCTGCGCCCCGGCCAGTTCGTGCGCGCGCGCGTATCCGGCGCAACGCGCCCGAACGCGATTCTCGTGCCGCAGCGCGCGGTCTTGCAGGGCTCCAAGAGTCACTTCGTGTGGGTCCTCGACGACAACTCGAAGGCGCATCAGCGGGTGGTGGAAGCCGGCGAATGGCACGGCGACGACTGGTTCATTACGCAAGGACTGAAACCTGGCGAGCGCGTCGTGGTCGATGGTGCGATCCGCGTGGTGGCCGATACGCCGTTGAAGATCGTCGCTTCGCCCACACCGGGTGCGGCAAACGACGCGCCGGCAGATGACAGCAACGGTTCGAAGGCCGGTCCATCCAAAACGATGGCTTCGAAGTGAGCGGGCCAGCGAAATGAATCTCTCCCATTTCTGCATCGACCGTCCGATCTTTGCGTCGGTGATATCGATTGTCATCACGCTTGGCGGCGCCGTAGCGATGTTTAATTTGCCGATCGCGCAGTATCCGGACATCACGCCGCCGCAGATCACGATCTCCGCAACGTATCCAGGCGCCAGCGCCGACGTGGTCGCCAACAATGTGGCCGCGCCGATCGAGCAGCAGGTCAACGGCGCCGACAACATGATTTACATGAGCTCGTCGAGTTCATCGACCGGCAACCTGACCGTCAATGCGTACTTCCAGATCGGCACCAACCCGGAACTCGCGCAGGTCGATGTGCAAAACCGCGTGAACCTCGCGTTGCCGCAGTTGCCGCAATCGGTGCAGGCGCAAGGCATCCAGGTGCAGAAGAAATCGTCGGCGTTCATGATGGTGATCGCGATCTATTCGCCGACCGACCGCTACGACGCCACGTACATCGCCAACTACGCGAACATTTACGTACTCGATGCGTTAAAGCGTATTCCGGGCGCCAATCAATCGGCCATCTTCGGGACGCCCGACTACGCGATGCGAATATGGCTGAAGCCCGATCGCATGGCGCAACTGGGCATCACGGCAGGCGACGTGCAGAAAGCCGTCGCCAACCAGAACCAGCAGTTCGCTGTCGGCCGTCTCGGGCAGTCGCCGACCGGTGCGCCCGTCGAGCAGTCGTTCGCGGTCACGACGACCGGCCGTCTGAACGAACCTTCCGACTTCGACAACATCATCATTCGCGCGGCCAACGGCGACGCGGCGATCGTGCGTCTCAAGGACATCGGCTACGCGGCTCTCGGCCAGAAAGACTATTCGATTCGCAGCCGCTATCAGGGCAAACCGGCGACGGTCATGGCGGTGTACCAGCAGCCTGGCGCGAACGCGCTTGACGTGTCGAAACAGGTGCGCGCAACGCTCGCCGAGATGAAGAAGACGTTCCCGGAGGGGCTCGAATACAGCATCGCGATGGACACGACCGAGTTCACCCGCGCGTCGATTTCCGATGTGGTGCACACCTTCTTCGAAGCGCTGGTGCTGGTCGTGATTGTCGTGTTCGCGTTCCTGCAGAGCCTGCGGGCGACGCTGATTCCGGTGCTGGCGGTGCCCGTGTCGATTGTCGGCACCTTCATGGGCATGCTCGCACTCGGCTTCTCGATCAACATGCTGACGTTATTCGGCATGGTGCTCGCCATCGGCATCGTCGTGGATGACGCAATCGTCGTGATAGAGAACGTCGAGCGCAACATGAGCGTGCACAAGCTGAGTCCAAAAGACGCCGCCAAGCGGGCGATGGACGAAGTTTCCGGCCCGGTCATCGCGATCGTGCTCGTGCTGTGCGCGGTGTTTGTCCCTGTGGCGTTCCTTGGCGGCATCACTGGCCAGTTGTACAAGCAGTTCGCGATCACGATTGCGATCTCGGTGGTGTTCTCGGGCCTGGTCGCACTGACGCTGTCGCCGGCGCTGGCCGCCTTGCTGCTCAAGCCGGGCCATCACGAAAAGCGTGGCTTCTTCAAGTGGTTCGACAGGAACTTCGAGAGGATGACGAACAGCTATACGCGCGCGGTCAAGCTGGTCATCAAGCGGTTCGTCGTGGGACTGCTGCTGTTTGCGGGGATGATCGCGCTCGCGGTCGTCATGATGCGCTCGGTACCGACTTCGTTTCTGCCGCCCGAAGACCAGGGCTATCTGCTCGGCGCGGTCATCATGCCGGACGCAGCAAGCCTCGATCGCACAGGAGACGTTTCGCAGCACGTCACCGACTACTTCATGAAGCAGGAGGCCGTGGGCAGCGTGACGATCGTCGATGGTTACAGCCTGCTCGACAGCCAGAACAAGAACAACGCGAGCACGTTCTTCATCGGCTTCAAGAGTTTCGACGAACGCTACAAGTGGTCCAACATCCGCACGCAGAACGCGCGGGCGGTGCTGATCGGCGCGTACGAGAACCTGTCGAAAGTGAAGGAGGGCATCATCCTGCCCGTGAATCCGCCGTCGATACCGGGGCTCGGCACGACCGGCGGCACGGAGATGTGGATTCAGAGCAAGGGCGACGGCACCATCGCGCAACTGGCGGATGTGGTGAACAACTTTCTGGAAAAGGCAAAAAAACGCCCTGAACTCGCGCGCGTGACATCGACCTTCAATGCGTCGTCGCAGCAATTGCTCGCCAACGTCGACCGGGACAAGTCGGAGACGCTCGGCGTTCCCGTCGAGGAAGTGTATAGCGCGATGCAAACCATGTTCGGCTCGCTATACGTATCGCAGTTCAACCGGTCGAGCCGCCTGTGGCAGGTCATCCTCCAGGCTGAACCAGCGTACCGGTTGACGCCGCAGGATCTGAACCAGCTCTACGTGCGCAGCAAGAACAACAGCATGGTGCCGCTCAAGGCTGTGGTGACCTCTCAGTACGTGACGGGCCCCGATCTCATCACGCGCTTCAACAATTTTCCCGCAGTCAAGATCACGGCCAACGGCGCGCCGGGCTACAGCTCGGGGCAGGTCATCCAGGCGCTGGAGGAGGTTGCGGGTGAGGTGACGACGTCGGATTACGGTATCGGCTGGAGCGGCGAGGCCTACGAGGCGAAGCAGTCGGGCGGCACGTCGAGCCTCGTGTTCGTGTTCGGTCTCATCATGGTCTTCCTGATTCTCGCCGCGCAATACGAGAAATGGAGCCTGCCGGTCGGCGTGCTGATGGCCGTGCCGTTTGCCCTCTTCGGCGCGCTGCTCGCGATCGTGCTGCGCGGACTCGAGAACGACGTGTACTTCCAGATCGGACTGACGATGCTGGTCGCCCTCGCCGCGAAGAACGCAATCCTGATCTTCGAGTTTGCGGTGCTGAACCGGGAGACGGGGTCATCCGTCTACGACTCCGCCGTCACGGCGGCGACCGAGCGGCTGCGGCCGATCGTGATGACGTCGCTTGCTTTTATCCTGGGGTGCGTCCCGCTTGCTATTGCCACGGGAGCGTCGGCCAACAGCCGCCATTCGATCGGCACCGGCGTGATCGGCGGGATGCTCGGTGCGACGGTGATCGCCGTGTTCTTCATTCCGATGTTTTTCTACGTCCTCGAGACGATGTCGGAAAAGAGCAGCAGCAAGCAGACACCCGATCCGAGCGGCGGAGCCGCAGGCGATGGGCCGCCGCCCGCCGTGCATCCCGGCCCGGGCGCGCCCACCACCAAACCGTCCGCCCCGCATGAGGCCGACTGATATGCGCGGCTTCACATTCCTTCTGCGTCCGCTGTCCGCACTGCTGCTGTCGGTGCTAGGGCTTGCATTGAGCGGGTGTCTGCTCGGCCCGGACTACGTGCGGCCCACGGTGCCGACGCCGGCAACCTTCCGCTTCCAAACCACCGAGGCCGCCGAGGTGGCCAACGCGATGTGGTGGGAGCAGTTCAAGGATCCCGTCCTGAACGATCTGATTGCCGCCGCGCTGGCGGACAACAACGACGTGAAAATTGCCGCCGCGCGCGTCGACCAGTTTCTCGGCCAGTTCGTCACGACGCGCTCGGCATTGTTTCCGCAGATCAACGCGGGCTTCGACGCGTCCCGTCAGCGTGTGTCGGTCGCTGGGGTGCCGACGTTGCCACCCGGCGTCAGCCCCGTGTTCAACGAGTTTCAGGCACCGTTGATGGCCTCGTGGGAGATCGATTTCTTCGGCAAGGTGCGGCGGCAGACCGAGTCCGCGCGGGCAAGCCTGCTGGCAAGTGAAGAGGGGCGCCGCGCGACCATCCTGTCGCTGGTGGCGTCGGTCGCCTCCGCGTACATCAACTTGCGCGACCTCGACCAGCAACTGTCGATTGCGAAGGCGACGACCGAAAGCCGTGCGGGTTCGGTCAAGGTGTTTCAGGCGAGGTTTGCAGGCGGCGATGTGTCGCAGATGGAACTCGCGCAGAGCGAGTCGGAATACGAGGCATCGCTCGCGACCATTCCGCAGATCGAGACGCAGATCGCCCAGCAGGAAGACTCGCTCTCCGTTCTGCTTGGCCACAATCCCGGTCCGATCCTGCGGGGCCGCGAACTGACTGAACTCGAGGTGCCGCCGGTGCCGGCGGGCCTGCCTTCCGATCTGCTGCAGCGCCGCCCCGATCTGCGTCAGGCCGAGCAGAACCTGATCGCCGCAAATGCGCTGATCGGTGCCGCGCGCGCACTTTACTTCCCGACGATTTCACTGACGGGCCTGTTCGGAACGGCAAGCGGCCAGTTCTCGAACCTGTTCACCGGACCGGCGCGGATCTGGTCGTACGCTGGCTCGCTGACCGTGCCGATCTTTACCGCGGGCAGCATCAGCGGTCAGGTGAGCCAGGCGGAAGCGCAGCAGCAACAGGCGTTGTTCCAGTATCAGCAATCTATTCAGGTCGCGTTCCAGGAAGTCGATGACGCATTGATCGCGCTTCAGAAGTCGCGCGAACAACTTGTTGTGCAAGGCCGTCAGGTCGACGCATTGCGAACCTATTCGCGGCTCGCGCGGTTGCGCTACGAGGGCGGCTATACGAGCTACATCGAAGTGCTGGACGCCGAGCGCAGCCTCTTCAACGCGCAGCTGAGCTACACGCAGACCAACGGACTGGTATTCAACTCGCTGATCAGCCTCTACAAGGCGATGGGCGGCGGCTGGGTCGTCGAAGCGGAACGCATGACGGGGCGGGTGATGCAGCATGGCCCTGCGGCGCCCGCTGCCGAACAGGCCGCGACGGAGCCGCCGCAATGAACACCGGGCGCCTCATTGCCTGTCACGAATGCGACCTTCTGCAACGGGAAGCGCCGTTGACAGGCGAAGGCGTGCTGCGCTGCTGCCGCTGCGGTGCCGAACTGTACCGCCATCATCCGGACAGCCTCGATCGTGCGCTAGCCTATACGCTCACGTGCATCGTGCTGTTCGTGATCGGCAACGCGTATCCGATCGTCGGCCTGTCGGTCAACGGCGATCTCGTCCAGACCACCTTGCTGGGCGCGGTGCGCGCGCTGTACACGGACGGCATGTGGCCGATCGCGGGGCTGGTGTTCGTGACGACATTCCTCATGCCGCTCATGCAGATGTCCGCGATAGCGTACCTGCTGGTTCCGCTGCGGCTTCGGCGCCTTCCATATCGGGCCGACATCGTCTTTCGCATGCTGCATCTTGCGCGGCCGTGGGGCATGACGGAGGTGCTGATCCTCGGGATGCTGGTCGCGCTGGTCAAGCTGGCGCATATCGCCAGCGTCGTGCCGGGCGTCGCGCTCTGGACGTTCGCCGCGCTCATGCTGCTGCTCGCGGCTGCCAGCGCTGCGTTCGACCCGCACGAGCTCTGGCAGCGCATAGGCGGCCACTCCCGCAGTGCGCCGGGCCCGGAAGAACTCGCCGCGGCGTCCGCACGCACGGCAATGGCCAGCGGCCTGATGACCTGTCACAGCTGCGGGCTGCTGACGAAAACGGGCCCGCACGTCCACGAAGCGAGTTGTCCGCGCTGCGGCGCGCATCTTCATGAACGCAAACCGGCGAGCTTTGCCCGTACGTGGGCGTTCCTGATTGCTGCGATGGTGCTGTATATCCCGGCGAACATGCTGCCTGTGATGAACACCAGTTCGCTGTTCGGCTCGGAGAAAGACACGATTCTGAGCGGCGTGGTGTACCTCTGGACATCCGGCTCGTGGCCTTTAGCCATTATCGTGTTCATCGCGAGCATCGCAGTCCCGATGCTGAAGATCCTCGCGATCATGTTCCTCGTCATCTCGACGCAGCGGCGCTCAGTCGCGCTATTGCAGCAGAGAACGCGCATCTATCGTGTGGTGGAACTCGTCGGGCGGTGGTCGATGCTCGATATCTATGTGATCACCATTCTTGTCGCGCTCGTCCAGTTCAATGCACTCGCGACCATCCAGGCGGGACCGGCAGCGGTTGCCTTCGGCGCGGTGGTGGTGTTGACGATGTTCGCGGCCATGTCGTTCGACCCGCGCCTCATCTGGGACGCGAACGAGTCAAATCATGGCTAAACCTCCCGGTCAACAAGGGTCACCGGACGTTCCCGAAGCTATTGCCACTTCGCGCTCACGCTGGCGGATGCAGATCGTGTGGCTGGTGCCGCTCATCGCCATTCTGATTGGCGGCTGGCTCGCGGTGAAGACGATCCTCGAACAGGGCCCGACAGTCGCCATCACCTTCGACACCGGCGAGGGGCTCGATGCGGGCAAGACCAAGATCAAGTTCAAGAACGTCGACATCGGGGTGGTCAAGAGCGTCACGTTGTCGGGCGACCACCGCCGCGTGATCGCCACGGCCGAACTGTCCAAAGATGCCTCAAAGCTGCTGGTAGACGATACGCGATTCTGGGTCGTACGTCCGCGTATTTCTGGCGGCACGGTTTCGGGCATCGGCACCTTGCTGTCAGGTTCCTTCATCGGCATGGACGTGGGCACTTCGACGAAACCGAGGCGCGAATACACAGGCCTGGAGTCACCGCCCGTGTTCGCGAGCGGCGTGCCGGGTCGCGAGTTCATATTGAAAGGCGCGGACATGGGCTCGCTCGATGTCGGCTCGCCCATCTACTACAGACGGCTGCAAGTCGGACAGGTCACGTCGTACCAACTGGACGAAAGCGGCAAGGGCGTGACGTTGCATGCCTTCGTCAACGCCCCTTACGAGAAGTTTGTGAAGCCGGATACACGGTTCTGGCAGGCGAGCGGTCTGGACGTGTCGCTCGATACGACGGGTGTCAAGGTCAATACGGAATCGCTGGTGGCGATACTGATCGGCGGGCTCGCATTCCAGACGCCCGATGAAACGGCCGATGAATCTGAAGCCGACGCGAATGCGGAGTTTGTGCTGTTCCACGATCGCGCGGAGGCGTTTAAGCGCCACGATCGGATCGTCGACAACTATATGCTGGTGTTCAGGGAGTCAGTGCGGGGGCTGGTGGTCGGCGCGCCCGTCGATTTTCTCGGAATCGTGGTGGGTGAGGTCGCAGCGATCAATACGCGGTTTGATCCCGTCACGAAGCAGTTCAGCATCCCGGTCGAGATACGCCTCTTCCCTGAGCGCTTCACTTCGCGCTATGTCAAGGGCGGGGCTGGCGGCAGGATCACCGACGATCGTCAGCGACTTGCGCAAACGCTGGTCGACCATGGCTTGCGTGCGCAATTGCGCACCGGGAACCTGTTGACCGGGCAACTCTACGTGGCGCTCGAATTTTTCCCGAACGCGCCGAAAGCGAAGGTCGACTGGACCACCACGCCGCCCGAGTGGCCAACCATACCTGGCGGCCTGCAGTCCATGCAGGAATCGGTGACGAATCTCCTCGCCAAGCTCAACCAGATCCCATTCGGGGGGATCGGGAAGGACGCGCAAAAGACGCTAGCCGATGCGGATACGCTCCTCAAGCAGTTGCGCACCGACGTGGTGCCGCAGGCGCGGGACACACTCGTCGCCGCACAGGCGGCGCTGAATTCCGCGAACGGTGCTCTACAGCCCGATTCCGCGCTGGCGCAGAACACCTCGGACGCCATGAACGAACTGGCGCGCACGGCGGCTGCTTTCCGCACGCTGGCGGACTATCTGGAGCGCCATCCGGAGGCACTCATTCGCGGCAAGCTGGAGGATAAAAAGTGAAGGGCCTGTCACTATCCCTTGCCGTTGCGCTGACGATGGCGACGCTCGCCGGTTGCGCCGGCTCGCCCAAGTCGGACTTCTACACGTTGAGTGCGGAGGCGCCGCGCCAGAGCGTCAGTCAAGGTGCGCCCGTCGTCGTCGTGATCGGCACGATCGCCGTGCCTGAACTCGTCGACCGGCCGCAGATCGTGGTTCGCGCCGGCACGAACCATGTGACGATCGACGAATTCGCTCGATGGGCCGAGCCGCTGAAGAGCCAGATTCCGCGCGTCATGGTCGCGAATCTCTCGCAGTTGCTGAACAGCCCTCTTGTGTCAACTGCGCCGATGGGTGGAGATGCAGCGGTGGCCTGGCGAGTGCGAGTCGACGTCCAGCGCTTCGACGCCTCGCTCGGCGATACCGCCACTGTCGATGTCTTGTGGTCGGTGCTGCCACCCGGCAAAGCGCCGCCGATAACCGGCCGCACCATCGCGAGCGAGCCCTGCGCAGGTGCGGGCTATGACGCAGTGGTGGTGGCCTGGAGCAGGGCGCTCGCCACCGTGAGCCGCGCGATCGCGGCCAGCATCCATCCGCCGACCGCCGTTGACTGACGGCTGAACGGAGGGCTCCTGTGGGAACGCTGGAGACGGAGGAGATGCTTTCATGGTGCATTGGTTGCGGCCGCCCTTGTCCTGGAGGTGGCGGCGGGCGGGAACGCATTTGCGGGGTCCGACGGGTCCGACGAGCGAGACCGAACCATGCCCAGGCAGCATCCGGCAGTATATCGAAGCCAGAACACCCCAATGACACCGGGGCGCCGGCGGCTTCTCGTCATCTCGGCGGTACTGCTGCTGGCCGTGCTGGGTTGGGGGCTGGCGGCCGTACTGAAGCCCGCCTTCCAGCGCACGATCGTCATCACAACTGGTGCTGACAGGGGCATTTATCGAGGCTTTGCGGATCGCTATGCGCAGGTCCTCAAGCGCGACGGCATCACGCTCGATATCCGCAGTTCTTCCGGGTCGGTCGAAAATTATCAGCGGCTGAGGGATCCCCACAGCGCGTACGAAGCGGGCTTTATCCAGTCAGGCACCATCAGCCCGAAAGAGAGCGACCATCTGCAGACCATCGCTGCGGTGTCTTATGAACCGATCTGGGTGTTCTATCGTGGCGATGCCACCATCAACCGGCTGGTACAGCTGCGTGGCAAAAGAATTTCCATCGGTGTTCCCGGCAGTGGCCTGCTCAACGTCTCCCGGCTATTGCTCGCCTACAGCGGCGTCACCGGCGACAACGCCGCACTGCTTCAAATGGATGCAGCCCGAGCATATAAAGGCCTCGAAAACGGCCAGCTGGATGCTGCTTTCTTTATCGGCAGGCCCGATGCGCCGATGCAGACGACGCTACTGAATAGCGATCTCAAGCTGATGAGTTTTGCCCAGGCTGATGCGCTGGTGCAGAAATTCCCGTCTCTCTCCAAGATCATTTTCCCGCGTGCCTCGACCAGTATCGCCAACGATCGTCCTCCGGATGATGTCACCCTGCTGGCCGCCACGGCTCTGCTCGTGGCCAAAGACACGATGCATCCTGCGCTCGTTTACCTGTTGCTGGATGCGGCCAGAATCGTCCATGGCGGCGAAGACTACTTCACGCCGCTGGGCAGGTTTCCGAACCTGGACACCGAAGAATTTCCGATCTCCGACGAAAGCACGCGCTTCTTCAAATCCGGCCGCCCCTTTCTGCAGCGCTACCTGCCATTCTGGCTGGCCAGCTTTATCGAGCGGCGCCTGCTGATCCTCGTTCCCTTTGCGGCCTTGCTAATCGGTCTGCTACAGGCGTTGCCGGCCATGGTCGAAGCGCGGTTCAAGAACCGGCTCGTGGTCTGCTATCGGGCAATCAAATCGCTGGAAGATGAAATATGGCGAACCTCGCAGCCGACCGCGGCACAGCTCGCGCAATGGCGCGACGAAATCGAGAAC
Source organism: Paraburkholderia caledonica NBRC 102488 (assembly GCF_000685095.1). Classification (GTDB taxonomy): domain Bacteria; phylum Pseudomonadota; class Gammaproteobacteria; order Burkholderiales; family Burkholderiaceae; genus Paraburkholderia; species Paraburkholderia caledonica. The sequence continues at coordinate 418,688 of NZ_BAYE01000002.1, read as the reverse complement.
ATTGACGCGCATGCATGCCGCATGCGGATTTCCCAGCGCTATTTCCCGGATCTTTACGCGCTTAAGCTGGCGATTGGTATCGTGCGGGACCGGATTGGCCAGGTGGCCGGAAGGATGAAGGAATAGGGGAGTCTGAGCGCAGCATCCGTTGGTCCCCAGTAGAAAACTGGCCCGCAACATGTGGCGAAAGATTCGGTCGGCGCACCTCGCCGGGATAAGAACTGCCCGTGCGATCCGGCTCGGGGCTCGGTAGTCGGTTCATCCATGCGGTTCAGCAAATACGGAAAGGACGAATTCGACGAAATTCGCCGGCCCCCGCTTCGGAAAGGGCGCGTCGATGACGAGCCTGAATCTTCTCAGCTATCCGGATTTCGGTCGTCGTGCCGTCTCCGAAACGCCGACACCTTCGGTCAGCGCCAGCTTGACTGCCTATCCCCATTCCGGGCGTGGTCCTTGCGTGCGTTCGACCACCATGCCCTGCAGATCCGTATTCACCGCGGGACAATCGGCTCATGGGAGATATTCAGTCATGCTGCAGTTACGAAGGGTTTTGCCTCACGCCCGGGCGGGGCGCTCATCGCATCTTCTTTTCAATCTTGTGCTGTGTCTGGTACTTGCCACTGTGAGTTCGCAGGTGGTCGCGGCGCGATCCATCGCCATCATGGACTGCACCCTAATCGACGATAACGCTTCCTACAACGACGCCGATACCAACCGTACCCAGCAAACTCGCATCGGCTTGATCAGCGACGATCTGCGTGCCCAGTTGCGCGACCGCCAGTTATTTCATGTGGCAGACAACGCGCCGGCGAGCAGCATGATCGCGCAGCTCACGGCGACGCAAGACATGAACAGCTGTAACGGTTGCGAACTGCAGGTCGGCCGCAAGCTGGGTGTTGAGCGCATCGGCGTGTGCTGGGTGCAGAAGGTCAGCAACCTGATCATCAACATTAACTTGCGCGTGGAGGATGTCACGACCGGGATCGCCGTGTTCCAGCGTTCTGTGGATATTCGCGGTAACACGGATCTGTCGTGGCGTCGCGGCGTCAAGGCGCTGGTCGATCGTCTTGCCGACGACGCCAACGCCACTCGCTGATAAAGCGGCGGCGCATTTGGCGCTCGCATCGGTAACGACGCTCAGCGCGAGTCTGGCAGCTGGCTGCGGCGCCGACCGCTAACGTGACGAGCGAGACGGAGGGCGTCGGCGTTATCGATCTCGATCAGATAAGGCGTACCAAGACCTTCGCACTGCCTACGGAGGCCTGCAGGCACCGAACTGCCGTCGCTATGTTTGCGTAACACCATGGCTTGCCCTCGTGACACAAGTTGCGCATCGTGTCCTTTATCGCGGATTCGGCACAGTATGTAATGGAATCCGAATCATCTGATATGTCGCTCCGGTTGATTACTGTGGACGACGGCATGGTATGGATTTTCTCGAGCGTTGACCACTGTGATGGCATGTGCACCGGCATCCATGCCGCGACAATCGGTGACCGCTTCGCTACCCTCGAGCCGATCTCCCACGCGCTGCTGGGCGAGTTTGGCTCGGTAGTCGCCGACGCGGGCCGCGGATTGTCGCCAAGAATGGATCACGGCTCGCAAAACGTCGCAGAGGACTTTCGCGATCAGATCAGGTTCTGGGGCATCACGCCGAGCTACGCCTTCGTCGCCGAACGCGAGACCAATGGCGTCGCCGAGCGGTTCGGCGGACCATGAAGGAACAGGCTATTCATGGGCGCATCTTCAAGCGCCGGTACAGGAACCGGCACTTCGCATTCGTAAGACTATCAATCTGCCCAGAAGGCGCGTCTGACGGATGCACAAATCGTCGGCATCCTCCTTGTGGCGACCAGGCGGAAATCGCGGCCGGCCAGATAGCCGTGCGCAGAACGCAGTCGAGAAGCGTACAATTTTGCGCGAGTCGCATGGTTGACGAGCACGGACAGGCCAACCTGGAAACCGCCGGATTGATGCAAAAAGACTCGCGGAGACTCGACAACGAAGTTGGATTAGCGATGCGCTGACGCAGCACCAGCTACGACCAGCTTGCGAAGCTCAACGCAGTCGAAGCTCGCGAGTTCGACAAGGCGTACGAATAATAAATTTGCTTATATAACGACAGTTGAGGAACGCATGGACACGTTCGCGGTCGAATCGTCGCAACAATCCCATGATCCGTACGCGCTTATCGCGAGCGCTCTTAGCGCGCTGCGCCGAGGCGACACGTCCTTTCGTCTGCCTGATAACTGGCTGGGCGAACAGGGCAAGGTCGCGTCCGAATTCAACGCGCTGGCGGTACAGACGGCACATATCACGCACGACCTCGGGCGGATGTCACAGCGTTTACCCGGCATCGGGGCGGACGCTCAGGGCGCAGCCGTCAACTGTGAATCGCTCGCAGGCGCGTGGCTTGACAGTGCGACTCATGTCAACGCTCTCTTCGAGAGTGCGAAAGCCGGACACGAATGCACAAAGGCCATCCTGGCCGGACTTACGGCATTGCAGAAAGGCGAGGTGGCGTCGTTGCCGCCCGACTGGACCGGCATGCATGGCAAGGTGTCTCACGTATTCAACGATGTCGTTGAGCAGAACGTCGGGATGTCGGAAGAGCTCGGCCGCCTTAGCAGGGTGGTCGGCAAGGAAGGACGCCTGAAGGAGCGTGCGGCACTTCCCTACGCCCGCGGATTCTGGGGAGACTCGATAGAGGCGATCAATTCCCTGATTGCAGACCTGGTCCACCCGACGAGTGAAGTCGCGCGCGTGATCGGCGCAGTCGCACAGGGCGATCTTTCGAAGAGCATGGCGCTCGAGGCAGAGGGCAGGGCGCTGCAGGGGGAGTTTCTTCGAACCGCGAAGACCATCAATACGATGGTCGAGCAACTCGGCACCTTTGCCGCGGAAGTCACGCGCGTCGCACGCGAGGTCGGCACTGAAGGGAAGCTCGGCGGGCAGGCCGACGTGCAAGGCGTCGCGGGAACCTGGAAAGACCTGACCGACTCTGTCAATTCAATGGCGGGCAATCTGACCAGCCAGGTGCGCAACATCGCGGAGGTGACCAAAGCGGTTGCGGCCGGTGACCTCTCCAAGAAAATCACGGTCGACGTCAAGGGCGAAATTCTCGAACTGAAGAACACCATCAACACGATGGTGGACCAGTTGCGCTCGTTTGCATCTGAAGTCACGCGGGTGGCACGCGAGGTCGGCACAGAGGGCAAGCTTGGCGGCCAGGCTGATGTGCAGGGCGTGGCGGGCACATGGAAAGACCTGACCGATAACGTCAACTTCATGGCCGGCAACCTGACCAGTCAGGTGCGCAACATCGCGGAGGTGACCAAGGCGGTCGCGGCTGGTGACCTCTCCAAGAAAATCACCGTAGACGTCAAAGGTGAGATCCTCGAACTGAAGAACACCATTAACACCATGGTGGATCAGTTGCGCTCGTTCGCATCCGAAGTTACACGCGTCGCGCGGGAAGTCGGTACGGAAGGCAAGCTTGGCGGCCAGGCGGACGTGCAAGGCGTGGCCGGCACATGGAAGGATCTGACCGACTCCGTGAACTCGATGGGCGGCAACCTGACGGCGCAGGTGCGCAACATTGCAGACGTGACCACGGCGGTGGCGGCAGGCGATCTTTCGAAGAAGATCACGGTCGACGTCAAGGGCGAAATTCTCGAACTGAAGAACACCATCAACACGATGGTGGACCAGTTGCGCTCCTTCGCTTCCGAAGTGACGCGGGTCGCGCGGGAAGTCGGTACTGAAGGGAAACTTGGGGGCCAGGCCGATGTGCAGGGTGTCGCCGGCACCTGGAAGGACCTCACGGATTCGGTCAACTCGATGGGGAGTAACCTGACCGCCCAGGTGCGCAATATTGCCGAGGTGACGACGGCGGTCGCCGCAGGTGACCTGTCGAAGAAGATCACGGTGGACGTAAAGGGCGAGATTCTGGAACTCAAGAACACCATCAATACAATGGTGGACCAGCTCAGTTCTTTCGCATCGGAGGTCACCCGCGTTGCGCGTGAAGTGGGTACCGAGGGCAAGCTTGGCGGTCAGGCGGATGTGCAAGGTGTCGCTGGGACATGGAAGGATCTGACCGATTCGGTCAATTCGATGGGCAGTAACCTCACGGCTCAGGTCCGCAATATCGCGGACGTGACCACTGCGGTGGCGGCGGGCGATCTCTCAAAGAAGATTACCGTCGACGTCAAGGGCGAAATTCTCGAACTGAAGAACACCATCAACACGATGGTGGACCAGTTGCGCTCCTTCGCGTCTGAAGTCACGCGGGTGGCACGCGAGGTCGGTACCGAAGGCAAGCTGGGCGGCCAGGCGGACGTGCAAGGCGTGGCCGGCACGTGGAAGGACCTGACCGATAACGTGAACTTCATGGCCGGCAATCTGACCAGTCAGGTCCGCAACATCGCGGACGTGACGAAAGCCGTGGCGGCGGGCGACCTTTCGAAAAAGATCACGGTGGATGTCAAGGGCGAAATCCTCGAACTGAAGAACACCATCAATACGATGGTGGACCAGCTTAGTTCCTTCGCATCGGAAGTGACCCGGGTCGCGCGGGAAGTCGGCACGCTGGGCAAGCTCGGCGGGCAGGCGGACGTGCAGGGCGTGGCGGGTACCTGGAAGGACCTGACAGACAACGTCAATTTCATGGCGGGCAACCTGACGAGTCAGGTCCGCAACATCGCGGACGTGACCAAAGCCGTGGCGGCCGGTGATCTTTCGAAAAAAATCACGGTCGACGTCAAAGGCGAAATCCTGGAACTGAAGAACACCATCAATACGATGGTGGACCAGTTGCGTTCGTTTGCCTCCGAAGTCACCCGCGTCGCACGCGAAGTGGGCACCGAAGGCAAGCTGGGCGGCCAGGCCGACGTGCAGGGTGTGGCGGGCACGTGGAAGGATCTGACGGACAACGTCAACTTCATGGCGGGCAATCTGACGAGCCAGGTGCGCGGCATCGCCAAGGTCGTGACAGCCGTCGCGAACGGCGACCTGGCGCGCAAGCTGACGGTCGAGGCGAAAGGTGAAATCGCAGCGCTCGCAGACACGATCAACAGCATGACCGATACGCTCGCGACCTTCGCCGATCAGGTGACGACCGTTGCGCGTGAAGTCGGCGTGGAAGGGAAGCTCGGTGGTCAGGCCAAGGTGCCTGGCGCCTCTGGCACATGGAAGGGGTTGACCGAGAACGTCAACCAGCTCGCCGCCAACCTGACCACGCAGGTGCGAGCGATCGCGGAGGTGGCAACAGCCGTCACCCAAGGTGATCTGACACGATCGATTACCGTCGAGGCATTGGGTGAGGTCGCGGCGCTCAAGGATACGATCAACGAGATGATCCGCAACCTGAAGGATACGACCCAGGTCAATACCGAGCAGGACTGGCTCAAGACCAACCTCGCCAAGTTCAGCCGGATGCTGCAGGGACAGAAAGACCTCGTTGCGGTCGGGCAACTCATTCTGTCCGAGCTCGCGCCTGTGGTCGGCGTTCAGCAGGCGGAGTTTTTCGTGCTCGACACCACCGCTGATGCAACGGCCTTGCGCCTGATGGCGAGTTATGCATCGAGTGGACACCCGTCGCACGGCAAGCGTGTGCAACTCGGCGAGGGACTTCTCGGCCAATGCGCGGTCGAGCGGCGCAAGATTCTGCTTGAGCCGTCCGCCGTCGACAGTTTCCGGATCACGTCCGGGCTGATCAGCGTCGTCCCGCATAACGTACTGGTCCTGCCGATCATCTTCGAAGGGCAGGTCAAAGGCGTCATCGAGCTGGCGTCAGTCGAACGGTTCAATCCGACTCACCTGGCGTTCCTCGATCAGCTGACCGAAAGTATCGGCATTGTCATCAACACGATCGAGGCTAATACACGGACGGAAGATCTGCTCAAGCAGTCGCAGTCCCTCGCGCACGAACTGCAAAGCCGTCAGGAGGAACTGCAGCAGACCAATCAGGAACTGCAGGAAAAGGCACGGCTTCTTGCGCACCAGAATCAGGAAGTCGAGCGCAAGAACGCCGAAGTCGAGCAGGCCCGTCAAGCACTGGAAGAAAAGGCGAAACAGCTCGCGCTGACCTCGAAGTACAAGTCGGAATTCCTTGCCAACATGTCCCACGAACTGCGCACGCCGCTCAATAGCCTGCTCATTCTTTCTGACCAGTTGTGCAAGAACCCGGAAGGCAATCTTTCGACCAGGCAGATCGAGTTCTCGAGAACGATTCATTCGTCCGGCAACGATCTGCTGATGTTGATCAACGACATCCTCGACCTGTCGAAGATCGAGTCCGGTACCGTCGTGATGGATTTCGCCGCACATCGGCTCGCGGACCTCACGTCCTACGTCGAGCGTACCTTCCGGCACGTCGCGGAATCACGCAGCGTCGATTTTGTCATCCATGCGGGCGCCCGTCTTCCTGCGTCGATTCACACCGATCTTAAGCGGCTGCAGCAGATTCTGAAGAACCTGTTGTCGAATGCGTTCAAGTTCACGCACCACGGGCATGTCACGCTGTCCATCGAAGAAGTGTTCGGCGGTTGGAGCGCGGATAACGAAGGACTTAACCGGGCGCAGGACGTCATCGCGTTCTCGGTATCCGATACCGGGATCGGTATTTCGGCGGACAAACAGCAGATCATCTTCGAAGCGTTCCAGCAGGCCGACGGCAGCACGAGCCGTAAATATGGCGGGACCGGTCTGGGTCTTGCCATCAGTCGTGAGTTGTCGAAGCTGTTGGGCGGCGAGATCCGCCTCGTGAGCTCGCCGAACAAAGGGAGCACGTTCACGCTATATCTCCCCTTGTCAGGAGAGACAGGCTGGGTCGCGCGCCGAAGCGCCGCCGTGACCGGGGAGGACACGGGCGGGGCGACGCTCGATCGCGAACCGGCCGCTGCCATCGATGCAGCGGAGCGGACGGACGCCCTCGCTGCCCAGGAGTTCGTCAGCACGGTAGTCAGCGAGACGAGCGAACTGTCCCAGACGTCCGATGACGACCGTTTGAACATCGTGCCCGGAGAGCGGGTGTTGTTGATCGTCGAAAACGATCTTGCCTTCGCGCATTTCCTGCTCGACGCGGCCCGCGAGCATGGCTTCAAGGGACTCGTCACGCCGCTCGGCGCCGCTGCTTTGACGCTCGCCGATCAGTTCAAACCGGACGTCGTCACGCTCGATCTGTTTTTGCCGGACATGGACGGTTGGCGGGTGCTTGCCCGGCTCAAGCACGATATGGCGACCCGGCATATGGCCGTCTGCGTGATCTCGACGGACGAGTCGCGCGACCGCGCTTTGCAGGCTGGCGCGTTCGCCTTCGTGGCCAAACCAATCCAGTCGCGCGAAGTCCTGGACGACGCGCTGCGGGCAATCGCGGGCTACGTCGACAGAATGGAGCGCAAGGTTCTGATCGCGCTGCCCGAAGGGCCCGACCGCGAGCAATTGACGCAATTGCTGCCGAGCGACCGCGTCGTGTTGAGTTTCGCTGCGACAGGCGAACAACTGACCCAGGCGCTGGCCGAGGAAGATCTTTTTGCGGTAATCGTCGGGCCTGAGATGATGGAGAAAAGCCCCCATGAAATAGAGGCCGCGCTCGGTAAGCGCAGCCCCTTTGCACCGCTGCCTGTGATCGTCTATGCCCCTGACGGGGATATGCCCGCGCAAGGCATTCGAGCCGGCGAACGCTTCGTCAGCTACGTGGCGTCGGACATGAGCCGTCTGCTGGACTCGGCTGCCGCGTCGCTGCACCTGAGTCCGAAACGTTTGTCCGATCAGGCACGTGAACTCATCGACGATTTGCACCGCTCGGACGCCGATCTGACCGGACGCAAGGCGTTGATCGTCGATGACGATATGCGCAACATTTTCGCGCTCGCAACGGTCCTTGAAGACCACGGAATGCGCCACGTCTGGGCGGACAATGGCCATGACGCGATAAAGCTGGTCGAGACGGATCCGGAGATCGATATCGTGCTGATGGACATCATGATGCCGGAGATGGATGGTCTTACGACGACAAGGGAAATCCGCAAGCGGCCGGTCGGGCGTACCCTGCCTATCATCGCAGTCACGGCGAAGGCGATGAAAGGCGACCGCGAGCGTTGCATCGAAGCGGGCGCGTGGGACTATCTTTCGAAGCCGGTCAACCGGGAAGATCTGCTTGCCGTGCTGCACGCGTGGCTGCACCGCTAGGAGACAGGCATGGACATCTCCGTCTCCGACCCGCGGCAACCCGTCAACATTCTGGTGGTTGACGATTTGCCGGAAAAGCACGTGGTCATGCGTACGATTCTTGAGGAACTCGGGCAGAACGTCATCGCCGTCGGATCGGGGCGCGAGGCGCTGAAAGCCGTGCTGGAGCAGACCTTCGCCGTCATTCTTCTCGACGTGAACATGCCCGGCATGGATGGACTTGAAACGGCTTCGCTGTTGCGTGCGTACCGGCGGACCACCAATACGCCAATCATTTTCGTCACCGCATATATCGACGAGGAGGAAATGAAGCGGGGCTATTCGCTGGGCGCTGTCGATTACATTTTGTCGCCGGTCGTCCCGGAGATATTGCGCTCCAAGGTCAAGGTGTTTGTCGAAATGCACCGCATGCACAATGAACTTCTGACGCGTGCAGCGGAACGCGAGGCGTTTTTGCTTGCCGAGGCGGGTCGCATGTTAGCGGAGCGAGCGCGACAACGTGCCCACTTTCTTGCCAACGCGAGCCACGTATTGACCCGTTCGCTCGAACTCGATGCGACGCTTCAGCGCATCGTCGAACTCGCGTCGGCCGAACTGGCCGATATCGCATTCGTCGCGGTCGTAGGCATTGGCGCGATCGCCACCAGCGTCGCGTCGCGCTCGGCGCGGCGCGACGGAGAGGATGCGCCGGATCTGGCCGAGTTCCAGGCTGCAACCCTGTCCGTGGCATTTCCGGCAGTGAACCGCTTTGTCCAACGGCTGATGCATGGCGGTAGCGGGGACGACGGCGTCGAGCCGAATGACTGTTTCACCGAGACCGCCGCTGTGGAGGCGCCGGCGCTCGGCGTGCAGAGCGTCACCGCGTTTCCGATGCTCACCGGCAACCAGAAGGGGGTGATCCTGCTTTGCTCGTATGCGAATCCCATTCCGGACGAGCAGACTCTGCTCAGCCGGGAGTTCGTCAGCAGGGCGGCGATTGCATTGGAAAATGCACTGCTTTTCTCCGCCATTCAGGACGGCAATCGCCGCAAGGATGAATTCCTGGCGATGCTGGCCCACGAGTTGCGCAATCCGCTCGCACCGATTGCGAACGCAGCCGCGGTGATGCGCAGCGCGCAGGCGGGCGATACCGATGTGCTTCGTTGGGCGGGCGAGATCGTCGGTACCCAAGTCGAGCATATGGTGCGGATCATAGAAGACCTACTGGACGTATCCCGTATTGCGAGAGGGGCGGTTGTTTTGCGGACGGAAACGGTATCCCTATCCACGGTGATCGGCCGGGCGGTTGAAACCAGCCGTCCTCATTTCATCCGACGGGCGCAAACGCTGAACTGCGACGAGGGCGCGGCCAACGCGGTCGTCGACGGCGATGTCGTGCGGCTTGCACAGGTTGTGTCGAACCTGTTGAACAACGCGTCGAAGTTCACCCCGCAAGGCGGTCACATTACCCTCACCACACGTTTCGCCGACGGTATTGCGTCGATTACGGTCTCCGACGACGGAGAAGGCATTGACCCCGATTTCGTCCCCCATGTGTTTGAGCTGTTCGCTCAGGCCGATACGTCATTGCACCGGCCGCAAGGCGGCCTCGGCATCGGCCTGACACTTGTGCGCCATCTCACGGAGTTGCACCACGGATCGGTCGAATGCAGGAGCGGGGGCCGCGGCAAGGGGGCAGAATTCGTGATTCGCCTGCCGGCGACCGTGGTCGAGCGCAGCCCCGCGACGCTTGCCCCGGTCTTGCATCTTCACCGCAAGCCGGCGATGCGCGTACTCATCGTGGACGACCTCGTTGCATCGGCAGAAAGCCTTGAGGCGCTGCTCACCATCCATGGGTACGTCGTGAAATGCACGGGTGACGGTGAGTCAGCCTTGCGCCTCGCGGCCGAAATGCGACCCGACGTGGTCATCCTCGATATCGGTCTGCCGGGCATGAGCGGCCATGAGGTCGCCCGGCGATTGCGGCAGGATCCAGCCTGCGGACAGTGTCTGATCGTGGCGCTGAGCGGTTATGGGCAAGAAGAACATATCCGCCGGGCGACCGAGGCCGGCGTCGACCATTATCTGGTGAAACCCGCCGACCCTTCCGCGCTACTCGACTCCATTTCAATGTCAGACAAGCGACGCGGTCCCGACGGTGTCGCGGTTAGCTAGAGGCGGAATATCGGATTGCCGGGATCGCGACGATCGATGCCATAGCATTCCGCTTCTGCACCCGAGAGCTCGGCGCCAGGGCAGAACCTAGCGCAGCCGCGGGCAATGAATGCACCTGCGGAAAAAAAGTCCCGGCAGAAACTAACTCGTAGTCGATCCTGTCCGGCGAGGTGTGACGTCGTTCGCAGGCGTGGGAGCAGTCGGTGCCACATCGAACGACTGCAGCGCGTCAATGCTCGTATCGGTGCGATCGAGCATCGCGCGGGCCTTGTTCATATCAAGTGCCCCTTCCCATCGGGCTACCACGATGGTCGCGACGCCATTGCCGATCAGGTTCGTAACTGCACGTGCCTCATTGAGGAAACGGTCAACGCCGAGCAATAGCACCAGTCCGGACACAGGGATTTTGTGCATGGTGGCCAGCGTTGCCGCCAGCGCGACGAATCCCGCTCCTGCTACACCGGCAGATCCCTTGGACGTCAGCAACATCACGCCAAGCAGCAGCACCTGGTCCCAGATCGTCAGGTGGATGTTCATCGCCTGAGCTATGAACAGCGCGGCCATGGTCAGGTAGATCGCCGTACCATCGGCATTGAAGGTGTAACCGGTAGGCAACACCATCCCGACGACAGGTCGTGAGCACCCGAGCTTCTCCATCTTGATGAGCATTTGCGGCAGGACCGCTTCCGTTGAAGCTGTACCGAGGGTAATAAAAATTTCGTCCTTGATGTAGCGGAGGAACTTCCACAGCGACAGCCCGCTCAGCCGCATCACAAGTCCAAGGAATACAACCACGAAGATGACACACGTCAGATAGAGGCAAGCCATCAATTGCCCGAACGACGCCAGCGTGCCGATCCCGTATTTGGCAATGGTGAATGCCATGCCCCCAAAGGCGCCGATTGGGGCCACATACATGACGATCCGAACAACCCCAAACATGCCGTGAAGGAACATGTCGAGCATGTCGACGAACGGCGCCGTGCGGGGGCCAAGCTTGGCGAACGCGATTGCAAGCAGCACCGAGAAGAAGATGATCGGCAAGATATCTCCATTCGCAAATGCTCCGACAATGCTGTTCGGAACGATGCTCATGAAGAACTCGAGCACTCCATGCTGACTTGCCGAGTGGGTGTATGTAGCAATGGATGAGCTGTCGATATGAGCGGGATCAATGTTCATTCCACTGCCGGGCCTGACGATGTTTACGACGACGAGACCCACTACCAGCGCAATCGTCGATGCGACTTCGAAGTAAACGACTGCCTTGACGCCGACCCGGCCTGCCTCATGAAGGTCAGTCATTCGCGCAATACCGACCACTACAGAGGCGAAAATGATCGGGGCAAGCAGCATCCTGATCAGTTTGACGAAGAGATCGCCGAGCGGTTTGAGTTGAGAACCGATGTCAGGATAGAAGTGGCCGACGAGGATGCCGGCGATAATACCTATCAGGACCTGAACGTAAAGCCTGGAAAGAGATTTTCCGATCTTTGAAACCCGCATGACTGTCTCCTATGCGTGGCGTCTTTTAATGAAAGTCAGGTTCGTACACTCGACAGCGTTGGTTACCGCCGCGGAGTGTGCGAACCGATTTCGCCTGCGTTCCCTATGCCTATTTTTATGAACGCCACGCCGACTGTGTTGTCGGCGCGTTTTGCCGCGAGTTAGCCTGTTAGTGGCTTATGCGGACAGCTTTTGCATTTCGGCGTAGAGATCGGCCTTTCCTTCGAAGCCGATGCCGGGCAGATCAGGCATCGTGATGTAGCCGTTTTCCACCTCCACGCCGTCGGGGAATCCGCCGAACGGCTGGAACAGATCCGGATAGGATTCGTTGCCGCCCAAACCGAGGCCGGCCGCGATATTCAGCGACATCTGGTGGCCACCGTGCGGAATGCAGCGGCTGGCCGACCAGCCGTGTTGATGCAACATATCGAGCGTGCGCAGATATTCGACCAGGCCATAGCTCAGCGCGCAGTCGAATTGCAACCAGTCACGATCCGGGCGCATGCCGCCGTAGCGGATCAGGTTGCGCGCATCCTGCATCGAGAAAAGATCTTCGCCGGTCGCCATCGGTTTGTCGTAATAGTTGCGCAGCGTTGCCTGCAATTCGTAGTCGAGCGGGTCGCCGGGTTCTTCGTACCAGAACAGATCGTATTGCGAGAGCGCTTTTGCATACTGGATTGCCGTGTCGAGGTCGAAGCGGCCGTTGGCGTCGACGGCAAGCTTCTGTCCGTCGCCCAGCACGCTTAGAATTGAATCGATGCGGCGCAGGTCTTCGTCGAGCGAAGCGCCGCCGATCTTCTTCTTCACGACCGTATAGCCGCGATCGATGTAGCTGCGCATTTCGTCTTTCAGCTTTTCGTGATCCTGCCCCGGGTAGTAGTAACCACCCGCCGCGTACACGAAAATCTTGCGATCTGGTTGGCCGTTACCGTAACGGTCAGCCAGCAACTGGAACAGCGGCTTGCCTTCGATCTTCGCCACCGCATCCCAGATTGCCATGTCGATCGTGCCGATTGCGACCGAGCGCTCGCCGTGACCACCCGGCTTCTCGTTCGTGAACATGGTCGCCCAGATCTTGTGCGGATCGAGGTTGTCGCCGGCGTCGTTCACGAGCATGGCGGGATCGGCTTCGAGAATGCGCGGAATGAAACGTTCGCGCATCAGCTTGCCCTGGCCATAGCGGCCGTTCGAATTGAAGCCGTAACCGACTACCGGTTTTCCGTCCCGGATGACATCCGTCACCACGGCGACGAGACTCAGCGTCATCTTGCTGAAGTCAATGTAGGCATTGCGGATCGGGGAGCTAATCGGAATGGTCTTTTCGCGGATTTCAACGATTCTCATGACACGGTCTCCTGAATTTGGGCACGCATTGCATGCGTCTGGCTGCAATGGAAGCTAGGTTATCCGCGAAATGAGGCGTTAGAATTCGCTTGGATTCATTTCATTTTTTACTTTCGGTGAACAATCGAGATGGCAACTTACGCGGCATCCGATTTCGAATTTTTCATCCTCCTCGCCAGACTAAAAAGCATGTCGCGAGCGGCGCGTGCGCTCGATCTCACCCCGCCTGCGGCGACCAAACGCCTCGGGATGATCGAACAGCGGCTAGGGGCGCGGTTGGTCAACAGGACCACGCGAAGTGTCAGCCTCACGCCCGAAGGCGAGACCTACCTTCGCTACGCGACGCAAATCGTCGGACAGGTCCGGCAGATGGAAGACGAAATATCTGGGGCTAGCTCGGACCCTCATGGCCTTTTACGGATCAACGCAACGCTCGGCTTCGGACGCACGACCATCGCGCCGCTGGTGTCTGACTTCGCAAAGCGGTATGCCAATGTCGAAATCCAGTTTGAAGTGACTGACCGGCCCATCGATCTGGTCGAGGAAGCGTTCGATATGGCAATCCGTTTCGGCGAGCTTCCCGACAGCCGGCTTAGTGCCCGGCGCATCATGAGCAACCGTCGTTTCCTCTGCGCGTCTCCAAAGTACCTTGAGCGTTTCGGGACACCGGAGCGCGTAGAGGACCTGGTTCGGCACCGCTGCATCATTCATCGCCAGAACGACGACGCCTACGGCGTCTGGAGGTACATACAGGGCGATCACACCGAAGCGCTGAAAGTAAAAGGCGCGCTTTCCAGCAACGATGGCGATATCGCGCTGCGCTGGGCGCTCGACGGGCACGGGATATTGATCCGTTCCGAATGGGATCTGGCTAAGTACCTTCAGAGCGGCCGGTTGAAACTGGTGTTGCCGGATACATTACTGCCGTCCGCCGACCTGTTTGTCTACTATCCCAGTCAGCGAAACCAGACGGCACGCGCGCGAGCCTTCATTGATTTTCTGATCAACCATTTTCAGGCGCCGTTCATCCCGGTTGAAACAGGCGCTGTGATTTACGCTAAAAAAAAGAGAGCGCCCCGCAAGTCATAACCGTTCCTCGCAGTATGCGCGACGGTCCGTTATACGTATGGCTTGCGGCCATTCGCGTCGCCCCCCCTCGAAAGACTCTTGATGGCCGGATTGAAGCAGTAGCACCGGCAATTCGCTCGTCGGAAACCGGCCATTGAGCGATGGCGGGCGAGACCGTGGCTATCCGATTGGGGGCGACCTCGACCGGCGGCTCCTGGCCCGTATCCGGTCTGATAGGCGCAGCATGCGAGCCGGCAAAGGGCGCCGCAAGATTCAAGCGCCGGCTTCAGCAAAGCTACCGGACAGGAAGGCAGACTAATCAACTTATCAAAGACGTGCAGCGCTATCGTTCGAAGGCATCGGTAAGCCGGAGCCGCTGAAGGAAAACCTAAGTGGTTTTTGGTCCCAGGATAGACGTACTGCATTGTTGCGAGCGGCCGGGTACGGGGCATCAATCCGGGGCTTGCTCTTCGACGAGCCGTCCGTGTTTCGCTATGGCGTTTTTGCTGTGGTCGGCGGCGTTGCGTGTTTTGTGCAGTTGCTCAATCCCACGCGCGACGCCGATATCTGACCGCGGGGAGCTACCGACCGCTCGCTGATCGACAGCCGCTTGTCGAGCGGTCACCGCGCGAGCGGTTCAAGTTTCGTCGCCACCAGCGAAGAGGCCATGCTCGGGTGGCGCCTGCTCGCGATCGATGCATTGGACATGCCAGTGCCCAGTCATCAGCGCGCGGCCGCGCTTCGCGCACCATTGTGCCCGACCGGTTTCGCCTTCAAAGGGACCGTCGCAACCGTTGAGGTCCAACCCTTCGAGAACGCACAGCGGTGTGGCGTCGTTGAGGCCGCATACGAGCGTATTGCCGCAATCCATGTGCAACGAACCCCATTCCGGCAGTTCCAGCCCGAGGTGACCCTCGCGCGACCATCGCCGCGTATCTTCATCGAGCCAGAGGATCGCAAAAGCCATCGGATGGGCGCAATTGAATGTGTCGAGATGAACTGTGAGGCGCATGACAATCTCCGAACGTAACTGCCGTCAACTGACCCGGACTACGGGAACCGTGGTTTCCGCAGGGCGGTCATTGACTGAGTACCCATTGCACCAGCGTGTGTGCATCTTTTGCCGATATAGGCCCGCCACGATCGGCTGGCAACGGCATCGCCATGTCGCCCCAATGCGCCTTGCCACCTAACCGTAGCTTGTGCTCAAGCATGAGTTGCGCGTTTGGAACGTCGCGGTAGCGAGCGGCGATCTGCTCGAACGACGGCGCGAGGAACGGCGCGTCACGTGTGTGGCAAAACATGCAGTGGTGCTGATCGACCAGCGCGGCCGGCTCCGGCTCGGCCTGCACGGCGGCAGCGACCAGCACAAACGCGGTACATGCGAGGCGGCAGCGACGGAATATGGCATTCATGGCGCGCGCTCCTGTGCGAAGGAATGAGATCAGTGTAAGGTCGGCCGCTGCTTCGCCGTTGACTTCGATCAACCGGAGTAAGACGTGTGAATTTGACCGGCAGCGCGTAGATCCTATGCTGATGACAGGCACACGGCGATGAGACTGCATACGCCATACAATCACGTAGCTGTCGTGAAGATTTGCGCTTGGGACCCGCTTCACTGGGCGAAGAAGATCTGCTCGCTGCGTTTGAATTGAATCGGCGTCGCATTGAACAAGCGGCAAGCAATCTGCTCAACGAGATTGGCGCAAAGCCGATGCTCTTACACAGTGGTTACTTCCGCTTTTGTGACTGAAACCCACAAGTCTATTGTTTTGGGGCGGCAAAGTTTCGGTACTGACCAAAGGGAGTTCCTATGCGCGCAATGGTTTTCGATGGTGACTCACCGATCCTACGTGAAGAGGATGTGCCGGATCCTACGCCCGGTATTGGAGAAGTACTGATCGATATTCACGCGTGCGGCGTGTGCCGCACCGATCTTCATCTGGTCGATCGCGAGCTCGATCGTCCTAAGCGGCCTGTTATTCCCGGTCATGAAATCGTCGGCACGGTGGCGGAAGTGGGCGCCGGCGTGACGGGTTTCGCTGTCGGAGATCGCGTGGGGGTGCCGTGGGTAGGTTACACATGCCGCCACTGCCGCTACTGCCTTTCGGCACGGGAAAATCTCTGCGACGAGGCCCGTTTCACCGGTTATACGATCGACGGCGGTTACGCTGAACGCACAGTTGCAGACAGCCGCTACTGCTTTCATCTGCCAGTACAGTACTCCGATATCGAAGCGGCGCCGCTGCTATGCGCAGGTCTCATCGGCTACCGCACCTTGAGCATGGCGGGCGACGCACGGCGCATCGGTATTTACGGTTTCGGTGCCGCGGCGCATATCGTCGCTCAAGTGGCGCGTCATCAACGGCGCACGGTCTATGCATTCACGCGGCCCGGCGATCAGGCGGCGCAGCAACTCGCGCTACGGATAGGTGCGGCGTGGGCTGGTGACAGCAACGAGGCGCCGCCCGACGAACTCGATGCGGCGTTGCTGTTCGCCCCGGTCGGCGCGCTCGTTCCACAGGCTTTGCGCGCAGTCGTGAAAGGCGGTGTAGTAGTTTGTGGCGGAATCCACATGAGCGACATTCCGTCGTTTCCGTATTCGTTTCTATGGGGCGAACGGCGCCTTGTTTCGGTCGCGAACCTGACCCGCGACGATGGGCTGGCTTTCATGCGCATTGCGAGCGAGACGCGGCTCACGCTTGAAACTACGACTTATGCGTTGGAGGACGCAAATCGCGCGCTCGCCGACCTGCGCGACGGCCGCCTGACGGGCGCAGCGGTGCTCGCCGTCAAACCCGGATAAGGCCGTCGTGATCGAGAATCCGGATGTCCTTGCCGTGCGCGTCGAGTAGTCCATCGCGCTGAAAGCGGGACAGCATCCGGCTCACCGTTTCGAGCTTGATCCCCAGATAGCTGCCAATTTCCTCGCGCGTCATGCGCAGATGGAATTCGGCCGGCGAATAGCCGCGCATTCTAAGGCGCTCCGACAGATTCAGCAGGAACGTAGCCACGCGCTGTTCCGCCGACATCGTGCCAAGCAGCATCATCTGCGACGATTCGCGCACGATCTCGCTGCCCATCATACGGTGCACGTGCTGTTGAACGGCCTTAACTTCGCGGCACATCGTCTCTAGCAGATGAAACGGAATGATGCACACCTTGCTGTCCTCGAGCGCTACCGCATCGCAGCTATGGTGACCGGAGCACACGCCGTCGAACCCGAGGCAATCGCCGGCGAGATGAAAGCCCGTCACATGCTCCCGGCCGTCGCGGTGCATGACGACGGTCTTGAACGACCCCGCTCGCACCGTATAAATGCTCTCAAACAAATCGTTCGCGCGGAAAATTGTTTCACCCTGCCTGATAGTGCGCGACGGACAGATCAGCGCTTCGATTCTCTGCAACTCCTCGGGCGTCAGGCCTTGCGGCATGCACATCGCACGCATCGAACACGACGAGCAGCGCATCGCGTCCTTGCGCGTCGCGCGGTCTGTGGTGCGTCCCTGTTCCGGCGTCGGTGCAACGTGCAGTGGGACGAATGTGCGGGAGCTGGCCGGATAAGAGGCAACGTCAGACATGATTTGCTCCTGATTGAAGAGGGGTGCGTGCACGGTGTTCGCTGGCGATCCTCTGGACCGTGCTTCGCGCAAGTTCGAATTCGCGAGTCTTGTCGAAAAAGTACTGCGCGCCGCACGTCAGGCACGCGCGCCGGAACCAGGCGCCGGATCGGTTCGTCAGCACCATCGTGATCACGTGAGGCATGCGTTGCGCGAGCAGGGTCAGCAACTCCATGCCGCTACCGCCGTTCAGATGCAACTCCGTCACCACAAGGTGAGCTGCGCGGGCCTCGATGCCCGCGAATGCGGCACCGGGCTCCTCGGCCTCACCGACAATCTCTACGCCCTCGAGTGAGCCGAACAGCGCGGCCATGCGGCGCCGTACCGGGAATGCATCGTCGACGAGAAAGACACGCAGGGCGGGGTGGTTGAGGCCTGAGTTCATGCCTCGAAGTATCGGCCGCGCCATCTCAAAATAACATCGGCGAGGAGCGAACTTGGAGTAGGCGAGCAAGAAGGGCTGTAGGGCGATTCCTACAGCAGGTGTCGTAGGCCGCCAGCGGGGCGGCGGAGGCGTTTAAATATCGTCCTCTTCGTCGCTGACCAGTTTGTGGCGCATCGCATAGCGCACCAGCGCGGCTTCGTGCGGCATCTGCATTTTTTCGAGGATGCGCGTCTTGTAGGTGCTGACGGTCTTGGCGCTCACGCACAGCTCCGCCGCGATTTCCGTGATGGTCTGACCGGCAGCAATGCGCTTGAGGACGTCGAACTCACGATCTGACAGGCGCTGATGTGGCAACAGATCGGTGGGCTCGTTCAGGCTCTGCGCGAACCGCTCGGCCATCGCAAGACTCACATAGACGCCGCCCGCGGCCACCTTTGTCACCGCAGCCACAAGCTCGGCGCTTGCACTTTCTTTCGTCAGATAGCCGGACGCGCCCGCCTTGAACGCGCGCACCGCGTATTGCTGTTCGGCGTGC
The DNA here is from genome assembly GCF_000685095.1 of Paraburkholderia caledonica NBRC 102488. Taxonomy (GTDB): domain Bacteria; phylum Pseudomonadota; class Gammaproteobacteria; order Burkholderiales; family Burkholderiaceae; genus Paraburkholderia; species Paraburkholderia caledonica. The sequence goes on along the minus strand of NZ_BAYE01000002.1, from coordinate 399,883 downwards.
ATGGTCAGCACGAGGATACGCAGCGCCGGTTTTTCCTCTTTGATCTGTTTTATCAGCTCGACGCCGTTGCGGCCCGGCATCGACAGATCGAGCACCAGCACGTCTGCGGCGCTCGCGCGAATGAGCGTGATCGTGCTCGCACTGTCGCTCGCTTCGCCCACCACTTCGAAGCCGCTGGCCCCCTTGAGGATATGACGCAGACCGTCGCGCACGAGCGCATGATCGTCGGCGAGCAAGACCCGGGTCATGATTGCAACTCCTGCATCTGCACTGCCTCCGCTGGAATGGTGACGCTTAACGCAAAGCCGTTGCCTTGTGCGGTTTGAATGTCGACGGCACCCCCGAGCATGTGGGCGCGTTCGCGAATGCCGAGCAGACCAAACGACTTGCCCGCCAGTTCGCCGTTACGATGCGCGCCCCGGCCGTTGTCGGCGATACGCAGCACGAATCCCTCGTCGCCGGCGCGCAGGCTGAGTGTGACGAGCGTGGCGTCGGCATGGCGCGCAACGTTCGTCAGCGCCTCCTGCACGATCCGGAACAGCGCAGTCGCGCCCGCGGGGCTGAAGCGGGCGTCGCCAGTTTCGATATCGCGCTCGACGTCGATGCCATAGCGGTTCGTGAAGTCGTTCGCGAGCCATTCGACTGCGGGGATCAGTCCGAGGTCGTCGAGCATCACCGGCCGCAGATCGGCGGCAATGCGGCGAACCGACGCCACGGTCGCATCGATCAGACGGCGCATGCCCTGCAAATGGTCGCGCACCAGCTCGCTGGCGGACCCGCCAAGCGCTTCTTCGACCGATGAAATGTCCATTTTCAGCGCAGTCAATTGCTGACCGAGGTCGTCGTGCAGTTCGCGTGCGATGCGCGTTTTTTCGTCTTCGCGGATGTTCTGCAGGTTGGCGGACAGTTCGCGCAGTTCCTCGCGCGCCCGCTGCTGGGCGTGCTCGGCTCTGACCCGTTCGGTGACGTCACGCAGCATCACGGTGTAGAGCCTCGCGCCGCCGTCGCGAGTCTGCGAGATGGAGGCCTCGATCGGGAATTCTTCGCCGTTTGCGCGCAAGCCGGAGAGCACGCGCTGCCGGCCCATTTGCCGGTCGGACACGCCCGTCACGCCGAACTGTTCGACATGCCGGGCGTGCGCTGCGCGAAACCGCTGCGGAATGAAGCGTTCGAGCGATGCGCCGATCGCATCCATTGCCGTGCAGCCGAAAACCTGCTCGGCCATTGGATTGAAGAGCACGATGCGCTGGTGTTCGTCGATGGTGATGATCGCTTCCATCGACGACCGGATGATTGCCATCATGCGCGCTTCGTTCACACCGGACTGATTGATTGCAATGCTTGCCTCGCTGCGCGCGGAAGAGGCTTCCCGGCGCGCGCGCAGAAGCATGAATGCACTCGTGGCGACGAGCAGCGCCGCGGCGACGCAGATGAACAGCACCGGATCGAGCCAGCGCCGCGCGGCCAGCATCACTGCCAGTGACGCGACGAAGGCGGCGGCTGCCGCGAGTGCGGGCCGCGCCGCAGACCAGTTCGACCGCTCGTGCGGCACCGCAGTGTGCGGCGTGGGCGTCTTACCGCTGACGGGCATGTGCGCCTCTTGACATGATTGCGAACGGGAATCTTTGCGCTGCAAGACGCCGCCGCAATGCTGCGCCGGAGGCAGGCGCTTCGGTTGGGGGCGGTCCGCAGTCCGCGCGGTGGGGGACCGCGGTCTATTCGCGCGCAAAGCTGATAGTTGCTCTCATTGTCCGCGAAACGCCGGATTCGTGCTAGTGCGCGCAAGCTGCACAGGCGGATGTCTGGAGATCAGTGCGACATCAGTACGGGCGTGGTCATCGACTGAAGCATGGTGCGTGTGACGCCGCCGAGGACACGTTCGTGAGCACGCGCGTGACCATAGGCGCCCATCACCAGAAGGTCAATGTGGCGATCGGCCAGCGCATTGAGCAGCGTCGTACCGGCTTCGGCGCCGGACACACCGGATAGGGTAGCGAAACCTGCCTCGATGCCGTGCCGCTTGAGCCAGGCGGCCACATCGATGCCAGCGGGCTCGCCATGGTGCGGATGCCGCTCCATCGTCATGACCGTCACGAAGGCGGCGCGACTAATCAGTGGCAACGCGTCCATCGCAGCGCGCGCGCTTTCACGGCCGCCGTCCCACGCGATCATGACGTTGTCCATACGCGGGTGCACGGCTCCTGCATACGGCAGGACGATTGCAGGCCGCCCCGAGCCAATGATCACATCCTCGAGAAAATGGCGCGCGACAAATGCGCTGCGATCCTTTGGATTGTCCTCGCCGAGGACAAGCAGATCGGCATGACGCGCGTGCGTGATTGCCGCCTGCGTGGGCACACCGCCCGGCGCGCGCCATTCGGCGTTTACCCCCGCGCGCTCGGTCTGGGCAACGAAGTGCGTATGTGCGGTTGTCTCGTTGGCGCTGCGTTGCGCCTCGCGCCTGCGCGACCAGACGTTCTCGCCGTGCACGAACAGAGGGTCCACCGGCTCTTCGCTAACTGCGTATAGACCGATCAGATGAGCGTCGTGGTGTGCGGCGACCTCCATTGCGTAGGCCAGTCTCGCCGCGCTGTGCGCGCTGTCGTCCAGGTGGACGAGCAGGGTTTTGCAGTTCATGACGCCTCCTTGATCGCGCCGCCTGTGCTCATCGCGGCGCTGGCGGACGGCGCGCAGCGAGCGGAAATCAGCAGCACCGGCGAGGTGGCAATGCGCAGAAAGCGCTCGGCGACGCTCCCGAGCATCAGCCGCTGTATCCCGCGCCGGCCGTGAGTGCCCATCACGACAACGTCTGCGCCGAACTCATCTGCGGCGAGCTGAATGCGATGCGCGATATCGTCACCGGCGAGCTCCGTTTCGACGAGGCGTGGCGGCCCTTTGACGCCCGACGCGGCCATCAGCGCAGCGGCGTCGTCGAGCGCGTGCTTGCCTTCCTCTACGAGCGCATTGCGCACATACGAGGGATCGTAGCCGGGTACGTCGTAGCTCAGCAGCGGCACGTCCACGACGAAAAGCGGCTGCAGCCTCGCGCCCGACGCGCGCGCCAGATCAACGGCAGCGGCTAGCGCGCGCGACGAGGTTTCGCTGCCGTCGACGGCAACCAGGATTTTCTTGTACATGACAGACACTCCCAAAAAACGAGGCACAGCGCTTAGTGCGACATCAGTACGGGCACGGTCATCGACTTGAGGATCGTGCGCGTCGCACCGCCCAACACCAGTTCGCGCCAGCGTGCATGACCGTATCCGCCCATCACCAGCAGGTCGGCTCCTGTGTCGGCAACCTGCGTGAGGAGCACTTCGCCGACCGAGCCATCGGCCCCTGTTTCGATGTCGACCACGTCGGCACGCACGCCGTGCCGCGCGATAACGGTGGCGATATCCGCGCCGGGAATGCGTGCGCTCCCGTCTTCCTGCATGCCGTTGACAGTGAGAATCGTGGTGCTTTGCGCCGCGCGCATGAACGGCAGGGCATCATGCACGGCGCGCGTGGCTTCGCGGCTGCCGTCCCATGCCACCAGGATCCGGCTGCCCGTCGTCCGTTCATTGCGCGCATACGGCGCGAGCAGCACCGGGCGGCCGCTCGAAAGAATCAGGTTCTCCGGAAAGAAGTCGCCGACATACGATTCGGCATCGCCTGGATCGTCCTGGCCGGCGACGATGAGATCGGCGCACCGGCCAAGTCGCGGCACGGCGAAGCTCGCGGACTCGTCCACGGCGATCCATTCGCCTGCTACTTCGGCACGCCGCAGTTCAGCATGGAACAACCGCTGGAGCGCCTCGCGCCGTTCCGCGCGTCGCTCTGCATGCTCGCGGTAGTACTCGGCGGTGCCGGCCATCACGTACAACGACCGCGGGTCGGCCGAGAACAGCGCGAATACGCCGGTCAGATGCGCGCCGAACTGTTTCGCGAGAAACAGTGCGGTCTCGAGCCGCGGATGGGCATTCGTGCTCGTGTCGAGGTGAACAACGATGGTCTTGTAGCTCATGGCTGAGGCTCCGGGAGAGTGAAGGTAACGCAGGGGCAGGTGAGCTTGAGTCTAGGAACGATGGCGCCTGTCCCGTTGATGCAGATCAATGGCGATACACGCGCCGCGGGTCACGGGGTGGTTTGACCTGGGTCATGTGCAGCCGTGCGTCCCCCTCTATGCTCGGGACATGCATGGCGCACGAGTGCGCGCCAGTGAGCTTTCCATCAAAGGAGCGAGTCATGTCCAAGCCACGCGTTCTCATCGTCTTTTTCTCACGTACCGGTACGACGCGCACGCTTGCTACCACGCTTGCGGGCGTCCTGTCCGCCGACGTCGAGGAAATCTGCGACCTCAGCGAGCGTCGCGGAGCGTTGGGATATCTGCGCTGTGTTATCGACTCGTGGCGCAAGCGACCGGCCGGGATCGTCCCGGCGGGGCTCGATCCTTCACAGTACGACCTCGTGCTCGTGGGCACGCCGATCTGGGCGGGCGCGGTGTCGGCGCCGGTTCGCGCCTACCTGCTCCAGAACCGCTCCAGGTTTCGCCACGTCGGGTTTTTCTGCACCTTCGGCGGCCTCGGCGCAGAAGCCGCCTTCGAAGAAATGCGCTCGCTCGCAGGCATGGCGCCGGTCGCGCAATGCAAGGTGCGAGCTGCCGAGGTGCAGCGCGGCGCGGCGACGGCGTCGTTTGAACTGTTCGTCGGCATATTGGAACGTCACCTCGCGCATTACACTGCGCTGGAATGGGCTTGCTGATTCGCCGGCTCGTCTAGCGCGGCAGCAGCATCGCCAGCGCTGCCGCGCCCATCACCGCCGCCGCGAACCTGCGAGCACCGGGACGCCGATGAATCCCACGCCGAGTATGCCGGGCGAGAAGAGCAGATAAGCGAAGTCGCCGGCAAGAGGGCGCAATGCGCTTGCGGCCTGGGCGGCGAGGCCCCTGCCGGTTACGCGGCCGAGATTCGCGCACATTGACTGAACAGCAGCCATGAGCGGAAACGCAAGCGGATGTGCCTTCAGCCGCGCGAGCATCGTGCCTGGCGCTTCGGCGGTGCTACGCCGAGTTCGATCTCGTTTCCCCTTGAGCAGGCGCGTGCTTCGTCGAGGGTCATCGGCTTCCACTCGGTACACAAACATCGTTCCGTTAGTGATTGCGCAACGCGGAAGCAGCGCCGTACACCACGCGCAGATCGCGTTGACCTTTATACACAGCCGGAGCGGCCCGGTTTAACCCAAGCAGTGTATAAACAGCGGTCTGAGCGGAGCGAACCGAATATTCGACGGTGAACACGACGTCGTTCGGCAACTCGCAAAACTGTCCGACGAACGCGAGGTTCGTCCAACCTTCGGGTACGACTTGCGGCCGGTCGCCGCGCTTGCGGCGCAGGAACTGGCTGGTAATGAACGGCATCACGCAGGGGATGCAGATGGCGTCGCCGAGAATGCGCTGGGCCTGCGCCTCGATTTTCAGATGGCCGAGCAACTCCGTCATGATTTCGCGGCCTGTGCATTCGACCATCGGTTTCGAGACGAAATTGCCTGGCCGGTCGACAAAAAGCCCGTAACCCCACAGTACCTGGACGTCTTTCGGCTGACCGATGAAGTGCGGTTGATGCGGCAGCACGACTGACGCGAGCCAGTTCGATTGCGGGAACGTGATCAGACCGCCTTCGCCCGGCACGTTGCCGGTCAAATCGCGAATGAGGCGGAACAGCGTAGGATCGTGCAGCGTCGCGGTGAAGGAGAGCCACCTGGATTCGTCGACGTGATCGGCGAAAACAGAAGGGTGGCCGAACTCGCTGCGCCCGGCGGCAATGGTTTTCCAGAGCGCCCATGCACCGCTGCTGTCGTTGCTATCACATGCGGCCGGGCGGTCCGTGCCGCCCAGGCTCGAGCCCGCGGTCATCGAGCCGAGCGTAACGATTACCTTGTCATGTTCGCCAAGCGGAATTTCACCGCGGCGATCGTCGTGCTCGCAGACGATCGCCGCAACCCGGTTCAAGTCGCCGCTTTCGTCATATCGGAGATCGACCACGCGTGTGTGGTTGCGGAACACGACGCCGTGTTCGTCGAGCCATTTGCGCAGCGGCCGCACCATCGAGTCGTACTGGTTGTAGACCGTCCGCATGATGCCGTGCAACTGATTGAAGCCCGGCGTCATGTGCGCAAACCTCAGCAGATAGCGGCGGAACTCGGCAGCGCTGTGCCAAGGCTGAAAGGCAAACGTCGTGCACCACATGATCCAGAAGTTGGTGTCGAAGAAATCAGCGTCGAAGTGATCCGAGATGCGGCTATCGCCAAGCAGCGCTTCCGGTTCGAACGAGAGGCGGCCTAGCGTGAGCAGATGCGATTCGGCGAGGCCATGAGCGGGCGCGTCCTCGCGCTTGCCGTCGCGCACGAGCCGCGCTTTCGACGACGTGCGTATCGTCCTGTTCCAGTCGAAGATTTCCTTCGTCACGCTGCTGCGGCCGTCGAGGGTGGGGATCGAGTCGAACAGATCATACGTGCACAGGTACTTGCTTTCCAACATGCGGCCGCCGCGTACGACGTAACCGTCCCGCGGTGTGCCCGCGCCGTCGAGGCTGCCGCCTGCGTTGCCGAGTGCTTCGAGAATCGTGATGCGGCAGCCTGGCACATCGGCGTCGCGGATCAGAAACGCCGCGGCCGCGAGCGACGCAATACCGCCGCCGACAAGATAGAAATGGCCGGAGTCAATCGCTTCGTCGCGAGCCTGACGCGTGAGTGCGCTCACGCCCGCATAGTCGGATTTTTTCATGATGGTCCCGCAAGGAAATGGCCGTGAACGTATAAACCATACCCGCGGAGTGGAAATGCGCGTTGCGCTGGATCAACGGGGCGTACGGTGGCGCGGGCCCCAATACCTCGTTGACGCAGGTCAACCGTCAGGCATGGATACGCGCCCATGATGGTCTCGTCGACTCACCGATCCGCGTGGCTTTCGCGGCCGCAGCGGTCGAGAGAAAGTACAGTTCGCGCGGAGGCGGTATGGGAATCGATATGCAGATCGTCTATCTCGGCTTTGCGGGGTCTGCGCAGATCGAGTCTGAGGCGGCCGCGCAACTGGTGCGCCTCGAGCGGTTCGGCAGATGCATCTCGGGGTGCCATCTGGCGCTGGAAGCCATCCGCGAGCGTGCAGGGTACGGCGTACCGGGCGTGCGCCTTGACGTGCCCCATAGCGTTTCAGACCAACGCCTGTTCGATGCGCGTCTTGACCTCGTGCTGCGCACGGGAGAACTCGTTCCCCTTGAGCATCGGCAAAGCCACGATCCGGATGAAGCGGTGCGTGCAGCCTTCGATGCGGCTGAGCGGTTTCTGGGGCGCCGTGTCGCTCGCGCCTGATTCGTGATGTGGTTACGGGGCCAGGACCAACGTTTTTCAGGAGGCAGCTATGTACGCAAATGTTGTGGTGGCGCTCGACGGCAGCCAGGCAGCGAAGCACGCGCTAAGCGAGGCGATTCAATTGACGAAGCTCTCTCGCGGCAAATTGACGGCCGTCTACGTGCTGGATCAGTCGGCGGCTTTCACCTACGCAGGAGCTTGCGATCCGCATCTTCTGACTGACGCCGCACGGCAGGTCGGAGTTGCGCTGCTGCACGACGCACTGCACCAGATGCGTGAACTGAACGTCGTGGGCGACACCGAGATCGTGGAGACACAAGGCATCGCGGAAGATATTGCCAGCGCGTTGCTGCGCTGCGTGCAGCGGCGCGGCGCGGACCTCGTCGTGATGGGCACTCACGGACGGCGCGGGCTTCGGCGCATGGTGCTTGGCAGCGTTGCCGAGCGCTTCGTTCGCTATACGACATGCCCTGTTCTACTGGTTCGCGAGCCCGCAGACGCCGAGCGTCAGGCGCCGCTTTGAGCGCTCACGCCTTCGGTCTATCTACTCATTCGATGCATGCCGCCGCCAGCGCTTTGACCCGCTAGCGCGGTCCCCCTTGGGCCGCTAGTCGATTGCGCTATCGACGCGGCGATCACCGTCGCGCCGGACCACGAACAGACGCGTCATTGCGGCTCTCGCAAATCGGCTGCATCGAAATGGCCGACGGTCTGTGCGAGGACCGGGACGCTATCGCGTGACAGGCGCATTTCGGCACCCAAGGTGCTGCGGTTCAACCAGCTTCTCGCCGCTACCGCCAATCCAGCCGCGGCACAAAATAGATAGACGTTTTGCACAATGGCGCCAGCGCTTGCATAGGCAAACGGCTCGCGTTGAGACGAGGCGATGTCCTGCATGCGCGCGAGGTCGGCGACATACACCAGTTCGACGGGCGCCTCACCGACAAAATCCTGATAGCCGGTCAACGCACGCAGATCGGCTGCGATCACGAGATCGAGGCCATGCTGTAGCGGATCGTAGAGATACATGCCGCGTGCGAGCGCGACATAAATCTGGATTTCGTGAAGTGCGAGAACAGAAGGCGCTGTGCGTCTGTCGTTTCCTTCGGGATCTTTCCGGTTCACGCCGTTGGCGGCCCACAGCAGCTGTCCGAGCGTTGCGTCGTCAAGCCCGGTTGGCGCAAAGCGTCGCGTCGTGCGCCGTTTGGAGAAGGCGTCCAAGATGGGCATGCCGCCGCTTGACAGAGGCGGGGGCAAGACGATGCGCGGTGTAGGCTCGCCATGCACGGGGCGCGCCTGCGTCGCGTTGGGTGTAGTCGTGCCAAGTCTAAAAAAATGCTTCATAGCGGCCTCATCGGACGGGCGTTGGTCCTTCAGGACACGCTCTCGGCGAGCGGTCGGCGCGGTGAATGAACCGCCGGCTGACCACGTCCGACGCGCAGCAGGACTTGCGGTACGGCGTCCATCTTTAGCGTGGTGCGCAGACGCTCGCGCAGCGTACTTATCTCGGTTGGCTGATTAAGATAGGACGCAGTGATGCCGGCGTTCGCGGCGACCAGCAACAGCCGCTCGAGTGCCTGGCCGGCCGAGAGCCACGCAGGCCCGTCGTCCGTCGACGTCCCAAGGCAGATGAGAAGCGGTGACCCCGCGGCGAGCGCATGGTGTGCGGCGGCCAGTCCGCCGCCCAGATCGAACGTGCGAACAACCGAGGCAAGCAGCGGCGCGGCAAGATCGAGCAGCGCGGCCATGCCGTGCGACAGGGCAGGCATGCCGTCATCGCGGCGTCGGGGGTGAATCCAGCTCGCCAGTTCCCGGCGAAAGCGCGGGTCGCCGAACTGGATGCGGTCAGCATCGTTGACGAGCTCGGCAAGTTTCTCGCGCAGCGGTGCGCCCAAAGCGCAGGCGGCATCGGCGCCCTCGGCCTCGGCGGCGTCGACGAATTGTTGAAGGAGCCCTGAGGGTAGCGGCTCGTCCCGGAAGATCTCGCGTGTCGTGACGCGTTGGCGGATTGCCGGAAACAGCGGTGCCAGTGCGACATCGCAATGGCCATCGGGAACGATTTGCACATGCGCCAGCACGTCTGGATCGAGGCGCGAGGGAAACAGCGTGATAGCGTAAGCGAGCGCGAAGTGGCTGAGCGCCACGCGCAGGTTAAAGAGCGCCGCGCCGCAACTGATGATCAGCTCGCGATCGAACGGATCGACCACCGGCAATGCCCGCCGCCGGTCCGCGCAGAGCGTCACGCTGTCGCCGTCGACGATGAAATGCCAGGGCTGCGTGTTGTGGTTGGAGGGCGCCAGCACCGCATAGCGCAGCGCGAATCGCAACTTTTCGTGGATGCTCGCGGTGCTGTCCAGCTCATGTTCGTCGACGGACCAGGCGGCCCTCTGCGGCAGTGCGCTCATGTCGTGGTCTCCTGCACGAATTCATGTCATCACTGTGTCAGGCCGGGCCGTGCGCGGGTTGATCTGGATCAGCCGTCGTGCAGCGGGCGACGCCCGCGCACGAGATCGCGGCGAGCTCGTCGGCGGACCCTGGTAGTTCTACCGGTTGAAGGTAGATGGGTACTTCGCAGAGCCAGTCCTCCATGAAACGTGAACCTGCCATGCGGCTCGCTTGACGCACGTCAATCGGGCGACCGAAGCCGGGTCTAGAGTCATTCATACAGCGCGCGGCGGTCACGCTGACGGGCAAGGTCGACTCGGTAGCCGTGCGCGGCGCTGCGTGGGCGGCGCCGGGTGTGCATGCGGTCGTCGACAATTTGACGGTGGCATAGATGCGCCTCTGCCCGCATGACCAGAGGACCGGTGCCGCTGACGGGTCCCGGTCCGTTCAATTGACGGAACTCCGAGTAACGGGGAGCGTTTCATGACGATTTCGGGCAACGTGGGCGACGGCGACTGGTCGGTTGTTGCCACTACACACCGTACGGCGGGCGGGTTCGACTGCTCGATCCAGATCAGTCATCACACGCCGCAAGGCGCATTCAAACACGAGTTCACACACAGCAGCATCTTTCCGACCGAGCGCGAAGCGATACTGGCGGGCCTGAGCGAGGGGATGGACTGGGTCCGGCTCAAGATGTCGAATACGCTTTCCGTGCGTGCTGGCTAGTGCAGAGTGAGGGCGGACGGAGCTTCGCGCCGCCCGCCACTAGCGCCGCTCCGCTCAGTCGAGCTTCAGCACGATGCGGCCATCTACCTTACCGTTCTTCAGTTCCGCGAGAACGTGATTGATGTTTTCCAGCCGGTCGAGGTGAATCCGCGCGCGCACGCGACCTTGTGCGGCGAAGTCGAGCGATTCCTGCAAGTCCTTCCGAGTGCCGACAATCGAGCCGCGCACAGTAATGCCGTTGAGCACCGTTGAAAAGATCGGCAGTGGAAAATCGCCTGGCGGCAATCCGTTCAGCGCCACGGTGCCGCCACGGCGGACCATGCCCAGCGCCTGTGCGAAAGCGCTGCGCGAGACGGCGGTCACGAGCACACCGTGCGTGCCGCCTATTTCCTTCTGGATTGCGGCTGCGGGGTCGCACTCGAGAGCGTTGAATGTCAGCTCCGCGCCAAGCTCGCGTGCAAGAGCCAGTTTATCGTCCGCAATGTCGACGGCCGCAACGCGCAGACCCATCGCGATCGCGTACTGAACCGCAACGTGGCCGAGTCCGCCGATTCCGGAGATCGTGATCCATTGGCCGGGCCGCGTATCCGTCACTCGAATGCCTTTGTACACGGTCACGCCGGCACACAGAATGGGCGCGATTTCTTCGAACGGGACGGACGCGGGCAAATGCCCGACATAGTCCGGATCGGCCAGCACATATTCGGCGTAAGCACCGTTGACGGAGTAGCCGGTGTTCTGCTGCTCGTGGCACAACGTTTCCCATCCGCCGAGGCAATGCTCGCAGTGACCGCACGCCGTGTAGAGCCATGGCACGCCGACGCGATCGCCTTCCTTGAAATGGGTGACGCCGTCGCCGACGGCCGCGACGTACCCAACGCCTTCATGGCCGGGAATGAACGGCAGTGCGGGCTTGACCGGCCAGTCGCCGTCGGCGGCGTGCAGGTCCGTATGACAGACGCCCGATGCCTTCACATTGACGAGAATCTTTCCGCGCTCGGGCTTCGGGACGGGAACTTCCTCGATGCGCAGGGGGGCACCGAATTCGTGAACGACAGCGGCTTTCATAAGTTGGGCCATGAACTTTCTCCTCATGATGGTTACGTAGCGTCCAGTATCGGCTTCATGCATCCAACGAAATTGACCTCGGTCATTCAACCGTGAAGAAACGCTGTCGCACGCAAGCCTCGCCGGGATGATCCACGTCAAGCGGAAAGGGGGCCTGCAGGCCTAATCTGATATTGCACAGGGGCTTGTCTGCGTCACGTATTTAGATGTGCGCCGTCTAGCCCCGAATTGAACGACTTGACCTTGAGGAGGCTTACCATGCGCGCATCTGATGTCATGACCACCAACGTGATTTCGGTCACGCCCGACATGACCATCCGTCAGGTTGCCAAAGTTTTTGTCCATAACGGCATCAGCGGCGCGCCGGTGCTGGATACGGACGGCAGCATCGCCGGCATGATCACCGAGGGCGATCTGCTTCGCCGCTGCGAAATCGGAACCGACGAGCGCAAGCGCACATCGTGGCTCGATGTTTGGTCCGCGAGTCACGAGGCGCGCGACTACGTCAAGACCCATGCGGTCAAGGTGAGCGACGTGATGACCACCGAGGTAGTGACCGTGCAGCCCGACACACCGCTTGGCGAGATTGCGGGCATTCTCGAGGCACGGCACATCAAACGTGTGCCCGTGACGAAAGCCGGACGGGTGGTCGGAATTGTTAGTCGTGCCAATCTCGTGCAGGCGCTCGCGAGCGTGCCAGATGAACCGGTGTCGGACGCGACACTCTCGGATGCCGAAATCCGCGCCGTCCTGCTGGGCGAACTGGCAGGGCGAAAATGGGGCTTTGCTGGCCGCAATATTGTGGTGACGGACGGCGTCGTGCATCTATGGGGCGTCTTCCAGTCGGCGGAGGCAGTGGATGCCGTTCGCGTTGCGGCGCAAAACATACCCGGCGTCAAACATGTGGAGGATCACACCGAGCCGTATCAAATGATACCGGGCATCTAGTAGGCGGTGGGCAAGCAAGGGGCGGTCCGAACACAGTGCCAGGAGCGTCATGACTGGGGTTATCCCCGGGCAATGGCTCAGGTGGAAAGCGGGAGCTTCGACACGCTGTACGGCATCGCCAGCCGGTGCCGCGATGCCGTTGAGCGATGGACCATGCTGGCACTCTCGCCAGGAGTGGCACAGACGCAGGAAGCGATCGCCGCCGCATGTGATGCGCAAAATGTGCCGGATGTACTTTCTCTGCCGGCCTTGCTTTGGCAGGCGAAATTCGCTCAGGTCCCATTGACCCTGCTGGAAATTCGACGGACTGCTTTTTTGCTGACGGTTGCTTATGGTGTGGTCGCCGCCAAAGGACTTTTGCCGACGAAATCGCCATTTTCAGAATGACGCGAAGTCGGCCTATGAGCGTTGACCTGCATCAAGCGGCTCACTTTCCAGTGGCATAGCCTGAAGTCAGCTAACTATCGCGCTGCCGCGCGAGCAGAGATGCGGCGATGGAGAATAAGGAGGCGGGCGATGAAACAACGGAGTCGGGGGAAACTGGGCATTGGAGCGGCGCTGTTGATGTTTTCGTCGCCTGCCGCGTTAGCGGGCGATCTGGCATCGATCGAGACTCACAGTCAGCGTTATGGAGACCACGTCGCCATTTCCGCCTACGACGATCCTCTCGTGAAAGGCGTGACGTGCTATGTCACGGAATCGCATTCGGATGGTGCCTTCGGAGGTGGGCGGATGGCACGCACCGCGGATCTTACGGCGTCGTGTCATCAGACTGGCAATCTGGAAGTTGCGGCCACAGTTCCCGCCCAGGCAACAGTGTTTACGGCGCAACAAAGTCCGATTTTCGGATCGCTTCACGTATTCCGAGTGGTCGACGCTGAGCGACACGCGCTCGTCTACTTCACTTACTCGGAAGACGAGACCGCTGGAGATTTGCCCGGCCGCTTGTACGTGATCCGGTTACCGGCGAATCTCAAGATGCCGACGAGGTAGCGCATTTCGAAAGAGGCCGTGGTCTGAATCGCGCGAATGACGTGGGCTCGTCACGCGGTCGGCGGTGTTCGGCGCGGGCTGGGGGCTCTCAGGATTCTGCCTGGGTCCTGCACTGGTTGCACCGACCATCTTCCTCGTGCCAGCGGGTTGGGCAGTACCGCATATACGTCGATTTCATTCAATGCATGAGCGGATGGCGCGGTCCGACGCTTGTCGCGAAACGATTGACGCGATCGGCCGCCCGGAGCAGTGCACCACAGGTCGCCGGAGTCAGCGGTTCATCGGAAAACTCGAGCGTTCTGGCGCGTAGGGCCAGCACTTTCATTAGCGGCGCGCCACTCGGCAGATCGGGCCGAGGCGCGACGACCGCTCCGTTGCACATCTCGCACGCATTTCCGGCACGCCGGCCATCGGGCGAAGAGGGACCGGCGACCATGCCAGCAATTTGCCTGCCGCGCAGCCATGTTGGCACCGCCATGCTACTTTGCGCTACGTTGGGCGCGCAAGCAGCAACGGCGTGCGAGCGAGGCGTGCGGTGCGAGCCGCGACACTGCCGAGCAACCAGCGCGCCACACCGCGCCGTCCATGTGTCCCGACGACCAGCAGATCCGCATGCCAGCGTTCGGCGTCACGCACGATAGTGTGCGGCACGTCATCGTTGACGGGCTCCGTTTTGACGAGAACAGTCTCTGCGTGGTTGGACAGTTCTGCGAAGGTGCTCGCGGCTGCGGCGAGCGCCGCGTGCCCCTCTTCGATGAACGCCTGCTGCAGAACGTGTATCGGCACGAAGTCGGTGAGCCGCACTGCGCGGTCGACCACGTAGATTGCGCGAAGGCGGGATTCCGGTCTTGCGAGCCGCAGCCCGAAGTGCAATGCGCTCAGCGATGCAGCACTGCCGTCAAGCGCGAACAGAATCCGCTGCGGAGACGGCCCGATATCCGCTTCGTAGCCGGCCGGCACGACGAGAATCGAACAGGGCGCCTCTGTAGTGACGTATTCCGATACGGTTCCTTCGACCCAGCGCAGCATGCCGTGATGCTGACGCGCACCGACGACGAGCAGATCCGCCTTCCATTGGGCTCCGGCATCTATCAGCGCGTTGGCCGTGTAACCGCCTTGCCTTGAAGGCTGGATGACTTCCGATTCCACGTCAATGCCGGCGTCCGCAAATATACTTCTTGCCCGCGCTACGGCATTTTCCGCGTCGCGTGTGAGTTCGTCACGCGCGACCTGGAGCTCGGCGTCCGCCATGGATCCAAGCGGCAAGAGGGTGCGGGGGTTCTCAGCGACACTGACAATTCGAATCCTCGCGTCGGGCAGCGCCATGCGACGCACGTATTCGGCCGCGCGGACGGACTGCGGCGACGTGTCCACGGCGACGAGTATTCGTTTGACTTCAGATCTCGCGCTGCGTTGCGTCTGAGCTGGATCCATGACCACTCTCCATTTGAGCGTGACGTGCGCCTCTCGGCGTCGATGGATTCATTGTGAGTGCGCCGCGCCTGGGAAGGTTGATGTGCGTCAAGCGCCAGCCTGCATGTCTCGCGCCACGCAAAGTGGGCGACAGGGACGGTTGATGGAGGCGTTGCCGCCGTGCGGGATGCCTGCTTTAAGAGAGCGCGGAGAACGAGCCGCCGCCTCGCTAACGGGACGCTCCGCGAGAACTATGTTCGCGCGACGATCGACAGCCCCAATCCGCTTCCGCTCTGACGGGCGTCTGCATGCATTTGCTTCGTGCGCAATGATGCGTTTCTCGTGCCACGGTGTCGAGTTGCACGTCCACGGTCGGCGCGGGGCGTGTTCATCAAGTCTCGCCAGGCACAGGAGCTGGTTCGCCATGTGTGTGCTCCGGTCGACGGCGCCGGCGACCCGCTGCATCGCGAGGCGCTGTTTTGCGGGGCCCCCGTGGTGAGCGCGACCTGCGCCTGAACCTTGATTGCCGCGAGCGGAGACTTCAGTTCTGTTGCGTCAGTCAGGTCCGGGCGTTTTCACCCGGTGTGTCGCGCTTGAAACGTAGCTTGTGTTCGGTGACTGCATAGCTCCAGTCGACCCGCGAAGGCGAAAACGAGACACAGGAAAGCCAGTTGGCTGACGACGAAATAGGCGCCCAGATGACCTCCGGCGAGATCGAGTTCAGGGTCGGGGTACGAGTTGAGCAGCAGAATGGCTACCAAGAGTATCGCCATCGTGGTCACAGGACTATCTCCGGGTTTTTTTCACCGTCAAGGGCTGAGCAATGCAACCAGTCCGAAGAGCTCCGCCAGGGCACGCACACTCATCAGAAGCAGAAGTGCTGCCCCCGTCGCGCCCATGACAATCCAGAGGTAGCGATTCTGAGGAGGCGTGTGGGAGCGTCGTCCCGCCTGCGGCAACGCACGGATCACAAAGATCAACGCTACATTCCCCGCTACCAGCGAAACGAATGCAACAGTGCGAGCAAGCGGCAGCGGGTAGCCGTGGGTCAGTAGCCCGCCATACAACCCCAGCAGCATCATGGCGCCCACTGCGCCTGCAGTCGCCCCTTTGGCGAGTGTCCAGTTCGACAGCAGTCTTGCGCCGATGAGGCGCGGCGGCAAGCGCATCAGATTTTCGCGCTCGGGCTCGTTCTCGAACACGACCGAGCAGACGGGGTTGATGATCAATTCCAGAAAGATGATATGAACGGGCGCAAGCAGCGGGGGCCAGCCGGCGAAAACCGGAATCATGGCCGCGGCGATCATCGGAATGTGAACGGCGACTGTATAGCTGATAGCCTGCACGAGATTGGCGTAGATACGTCTTCCCAATCGGATTGCCGACACGATCGGCGCGAAGTCGTCGCGCAGCAGGACAAGCGATGCGACTTCGCGCGCAACTTCGGCGCCGCGCAGCCCCATCGCAATGCCAATATGCGCCGCCTTAAGCGCGGGCGCGTCGTTCACACCGTAGCCCGTCATCGCGACCACCTGGTCGCCATTGCGGAACGCGTTGACGAGTTGTAGTTTCTGCTCTGGTTTGACGCGGGCGAATACGCTAACGCTGTTGATTGCTTCGCGAAGCTGTGCGTCGTCCATCCCTGCTATGTCATGGCCGGTTACGATGCGTGCGCCGTCGATGCCGACTTCGGTCGCGATTGCCCGCGCCGTGGACGGATAGTCGCCGGTGATCATCACCACGCGGATGCCGGCCGCCTGGCATTGCTCGATAGCGCCCGCAACTTCCGGGCGGACAGGGTCCAGCAGACCGACGAGCCCTACGAAGGAAAACTCGAATTCATCCTGCTTATGCGGCCAGTCGGGCGGTGGGTGCCATGCCTTGGCCACCCCAAGGACACGCAGGCCTCCCGACGCCATCTGCGCGGCCTGGTCGAGCACAGTTCGCGTTTCGCGCTCGCTCAGGCGGCATAAGGCGCAGACCGCCTCTGGCGCCCCCTTGCAGGCCACGGCGTAATGGTCGAACTCTGGCGAGTGCCATGCGTGCGACATAGCCGGCAACTCCGGCGTCAGCCCGTACTCGTGCACGAGCGCCCACTCCGGGTGGATGCGTCCGGTCCCGGCGAGCCCAACCCGGCCTGTCTCGTGAAACGCGCGCTCCATCGGATCGACCGGCTCGATTTCGCTTGCGAGCACGAGGTATTCGATGAGCTCGTGATACGCCTCATCAATGCGCTGGGTGCCCGGATCGATGACCTGCCGCTTTCCTTGCGCAAATAGCACGCGCACGGACATACGGTTTTGCGTTAGTGTGCCGGTCTTGTCGACGCACAGCACGGACGTCTGGCCCAGCGTTTCGATCGCGCTCATGCGGCGCGTCAGCACGCCTTCGTTCGCGATGCGGCGGGCTCCCAGCGCCATGAACACCGTCAATATCACGGGAATTTCTTCTGGAAGAATGCCCATCGCCAGAGTAATCCCGGCGAGGACCCCTGGAAGCCATTCGCCCGAGCGCCAACGGTAAGCCATGACCAGCAACAGGCACAGTGCGACGGCGGTCACCGCGACGCGATTGACGAATGTTCTCGTCTCGACTTGCAACGGTGATCGGGCTTCCGCTATGCCGCTCAACGACTTGCCAACGCGACCGAGCGTCGTATTCGCCCCAGTCGCAGTCACTATCATCTGCCCTTGACCCTGCACGACCATTGATCCAAAGAAAAGTTGTCCGTAAGGATCTTCTTCGGCAGAGGCATCGGGCCGTGCAACGGACTTGGTCACTGACACGGATTCGCCCGTCATGAGCGACTCGTCCACGCTCAGCTCGTGAGCTTCGGTTACCATGCCGTCGGCCGGGACGCGAGAGCCTTCATCGACGAAAACGACGTCGCCCGGCACCAGTTCCGCTGCGGAAACGAGTTGCCGCTGACCGTCCCGGAGTACCTGCGCACGGGGCGCGGACAGTTCGCGAAGAGAGTCGAGTACCCGAGCGGTACGATGGCTTTGAAAAACGGTCAGCAGGACAATTGCGCCGACAAACGCGAGAAGCGCCAGGGCCTCCGACACATCACCAAGCAGAAAGTAGATGCCGGTCGCGCCGAGCAGCAGAAGAAACATGGGCTCGCTCAGTACTTCCTTAAGCGTTTGACACCACGTGCGGCGGGCTTTCGAGTCTACGAAGTTACGGCCGAAACGGGCGCGCTGTTCTTCTACCTGCGCTTGCGACAGACCACGCCGCGTGTCGACGCGCCCGACAGGCGATGCAGATTCGGCATCGCCAGCTGCCAGGTCTGGGGCGGACTCAACGGGACGTGTCTGCATCCTGGTGTCAATTCCATTAAGGACATTGTGCGAGGCGACGACCGTTGGCGACGCCGGCGAACGCAGCTGTGATTCGCTGGGGCCGGCGCAAGAGCGCTTGATCCACAGCCGAAAGGCGCCCTGCACAAACCGCGATCCAATTTTGAGAATGACGCGGACCGAACAGTTGGCCGTTGACCTGAGTCAAGCAGTTCAATTTGAAGTGACCGTTTCCAGTCGGTCAATTCAACCGGTGGATGCAACTCAGTGAGGACTGCGCAAGCAGCGGGAGTCTCACAAATGGGACGTGTGTTTCTCATGACAGACGATGATCCACGTCAAATGCACTGCGGCGTCCTGCCCATACTTTAATGTTGAGGGTACGTCGTACCGTCAATCGACATGGGCGGAGTGGAGATGAAGAACTGGCGGCTGGCAGCACTCGCGCTGCAGATCATCATGATGGCTGGATGCAGCACGCAGGCGCGCATCGCGGCAACCCGGAGCACCGAAATCGCGCTCGGAAACGCACGCAACCTGGCGCGGGTCGACTGCTCAGGGCCAGCCGAGTGCGAGCGCTTGTGGCGCCGCACCAAACTATACGTGGCGCAACGCTCGGCGGCGCCAATCCGGCATGCAGACGAAACGAGCATCGAGACAGCGGTGCCGCATACATTCGGCACCATCTATGTATGGGCGACACGGACGATCGACGCCAGCGGCGTTTCGACGATTCGGATCAAAGGCATGTGCCGCGGAATGTATCGTGCCGACGGCAATCCCGGCTGGCTGTACCAAACGTGCGCCGAACAGATTCGCGCAGTCGAAACTGATTTCCGGTCGTTCATCGGCGCGGCATCGTGAGTAAGGAGACGACGTGAAGGAGAGCTTGCGCGCGGCGGGTCTGGCCGGCGTGGACTCGCACGACGGTGCGCGCGCCATCCAGGCGTGGCGCTGGATGCAGTGGACGCTGCTCCTTGTCAGTCTGCTCGCCATTCCGGCGTTCTATCTGGAACTGGCCGACGCGTCCGGGCTTCGTCTGGCGGGACGTGCGCTGTATGCGTGCATGTGTGCGGGGTTCGTGGCGATACTTGCCCGTATGGCCGCCCTTAGCCACAAGCCACAACGGTTCCTCACCCGCAATGCTTACGACGTACTGATTGCGCTTGGCGCAGCGGCCAGTGTTGTGCGAGGTCTTTTGCCGTGGTCATCTCTCGAGTGGGTATTGCGAATCCTGTTCGTGGCGCTCGTGGCGGTGCGCATTGTGGTTTCGTTGCGACCTTTTTTCGCGCCAGGCCGCCTGGGGCTGCTGCTCACCGCAGCCGCAGTGCTGCTCGCGTCCGCAGGGGCGGGTTTCTACTGGCTCGAACCGGGCGTGCATACCTACGCCGAAGGCGTCTGGCTCGCGTTTGAAAGCAGCGCGACAGTCGGTTATGGCGACACAGCGCCGACCACGCCGGCATCGCGTATTTTCGCCGCCTTCGTCGTGTTACTGGGCTATGGGCTGTTGTCGCTGGTTTTTGCCAGCATCGCCGCGATTTTCGTCGAACAGGAAGAGCGGATTTTGCGGCGCGAGATGCATCGCGACATCAAGGCGCTGCGAGATGAGATTGCCGCGCTAAGAAAAGATGTGCGCGAGACTCGGGCGAGCGCCGCCGCAGTCGCGCTGGTCAACCGGGAAATACCGCATCCGGACGGATCGCCCTGAGGGCGGTATCTGCACGGCGGTCCTGAAGCTGATGCTGCGCGCTATCGATCGTCGTGGTGCCGCGCAATTGGCGCACCTGCTCGCGCAGGCCGAGCAGGCCGAACGAGTCCGGTCTTGCAGTGCTTTCTATCATGGTACTGCAGCCATTGTCTTCGACGTCGATCCTGCAGGCGTCAGCGTCGCTGGACATTCTCTTCACCACTTCGCTTGGCTCGCGTGTCGCGCCACATTCGGTAGCGCTTCCTGCACGATGCGATAAAGCGAGGCGGACGCGAACGGTGAAACGCCTGTGTCGTCGATATCGGTACGCAGCGTGGCAGTCACATGAAAGCGCTGCATGAAGGCGCCGAGTCCGAGGTCATCCAGCACCGGTCGCAGATTCGTGACGATGCGGCGCAACGAGCCCAGCATGCTGTCAATCTGCTGTTTAAGCTCGCCGAACGTCCCGCAGGAGACCGTCATGTCGACTAGGCGCGTGGCTTTCGTTACTGGCGGCATGGGCGGCCTCGGCGCCGCAATCAGCCGGCGTCTCCATGATGCAGGCGTGGTTCTCGCCATGTCGCACTCCGAGCGCAACGATCACGTTGCCACGTGGCTCTCGCGCGAGCGCGATGCCGGGCGCCATTTCGTCGCATTCGATGCCGACGTGTCCAGCTTTGATTCATGCGCGCATTGCCCAAAGCGCGTGCTCGCCGAATTTGGCACGGTCGACATTCTCGTGAACAACGCAGGTATCACCCGCGATTCGGGCTTTGCGAAGAGGACCAAGGAGGATTGGGACAAAGTACTGCGCACCGATCTCGATTCGATGTTCAACATGACCAAGCCGCGTGCTGCCGAATCGCAAGGCGAATCGGATGCCGGTCGACATAGAATTGACGTATGTCAATCCCGCCGCTGCATTGAAGACTAGTCTGTCCGAAGTGATGCACCGGCAATGAAATCCCTGTTGGCGTCGTTGATGCGGGAGTGAGCCCTGGTCTCTGGAGTTGATTTCCTCGCATCGGGTGGGATCGCCGGACGCCGACCGCGTCATCATCCCGACAGGTTGCCGGTCGACGACATGATTCCTTCGCAAGGGTGATTGCGGTGAATGAGCCATTGATCCTGATGACGTTACCCGTACTATCCAACGATTCCGCGGTGTGGTTTTCCGCGTACGGCTTTGGGTGGGGTTATCGCGCCTTTGCGATCTCTTATGAAGCGGTGTGCGATTCTCTCGGGGCAGCTGACGTCACGGACGCACAAATTCGCCTGGCTTTTCAGTTGGGACGGCGACATGTTCTGCACGCAGTGCAGAAATATGGGGCACTCCCTTACGAAGGACAGCGAATCAGGCTTGCTTTGGACGGGCAGTCGGGATCGGATACTCCTGAAAAGATTGCAAGTTTAGCGAGCAGTGGGGAACCAGGACCGACCTAAACGACCTCGACCACGAACGGCACGTGGGATACAACGCCAAGATGGTTGCGTTCGCCCAGCACTAAACAGTTTTACGCCACGTGCGTGCAAGGCGTATCGCGCCAGGACCAGGGGCAAGATTGCGCGTCCCTACCGCTATGTCCGTCAGGACTTCTTTCGTGCACGCCGTTTCCAGAACCTCGGCGACCTGAACCGGCAACCGCATGAATGGCTCGATACAGTGGCCAATGTCCGCGTGCACGGCACGACGCAACGCAACTGCTTGCTGTTCATCCCGTACTCGAAGGCAAACGCCGAACTTCGCTGTTGCCGGGTCATCGACGCTCGCACCATCGGCAGCACGGCATACTGTATTACCCCGGCTTCGATGTGCTGCCGCCGTTCGTGGTGCATCGACGAACAGAAAATACACCGAAGTGCGTAACGCGCTCGCCGAGCGCCTCGACAATCTCTCGAACACGGCGCCGATACCCTTTCGTGCGCAGAACGGCGGCGATTATCGGATTCGCGAGCTTACGTTGAAGGACGACATTGCACCCGGACGCGTGGGCTTCGGTGTCCACGTCAAATAGTTGCATTGCACGCGCATGTTCGAAAGCATGCGCCGCGCATCGCGTGAGACCAATCTTAGGGTTTACTGAAATTTGGCTGTAAGTCGCCGTTGCTAGAGTCGTCGCTGGAAATTGCCGCCCCGTATGGCTTGCGCCGTTGGTATGCCCGCTGGGTTCCCGGACACGTAGAAAGGGAGAGCGACAACATGAGTAAGGCGCGTCTTTGCTGGCTGATCGTGATGATGCTTGTCGCCGCTCCTGCATGGGCCTTCCAGTCCCGTGTCGTAACGATTCCGAGCGCGGCCATGCACAAGTCGCTGGCAGCGACAGTCGTGCTGCCTGACCGCTATGCGCGCGGCAACGCGGCTGACCGCTTTCCGGTCGTCTATCTGCTGCACGGCTCGGGCGGCGACTACACCGACTGGACCGCCAATTCGCCCATCGGCAAACTCGCCGACCGTTACCACGTGATACTCGTGATGCCCGATGGCGGCCGCGAAAGCTGGTACATCGACAGTCCGGTCGACTCGCGCAGCCGTTACACGACTTACGTCGGCACTGAGGTCGTTGCGTACATCGACATGCATTTCCGCACCATTGCAACGAAAGAAGGGCGCGCGATCACCGGCTTGAGCATGGGCGGGTTCGGCGCGCTTCACATTGCGCTGGATCGGCCAGATGAATTCGGGGCGGCGGGAAGCATGAGCGGCGCGGTCGATCCGCGCGGTTGCGAGGACGAACCGGGCATCGACCAGGTGTTCGGCGATCCTGCGAGGCATGCGGACTTCTGGAACGACGAGCCTATCGTCGAGCATGCTCGCAGCTTTGCGAGCGCGCATATTGCGCTGATGATCGACTGCGGAATGAACGATTCACTCGTGCAGTCGAACCGGATGCTGCATGCGCGGCTCATCGAACTGGGCGTGCCGCATCATTATGCGGAGCGGCCGGGCGGCCACACGTGGAAGTACTGGGCCAACGCGGTGCAGTATCAGGTGCAGTTCTTTGCAACTACCTTCAGGCGCAACGGCGGCAGCGCGGTAGCCTGACGCGCATGCTTCATGCCGTGTGTTTGCTCTAATTCGATTTTGCTTCGGTTCCCGAACTAATCGGCTGGCTGCTTCAGTCGATGCCGTGAAACACTGCGTCATCGGGGCCGAGGTATGCGGGCGGACGCCAGGCAGCGTCGCGCATGGAATGCTGCACGAGTTTTTCGACGCCGAGCAGCACCGCGAAGATCGCCATCCGCACTGGAATGCCGTTATCGGTTTGCCGAAAAATGGCAAGCCGCGAGTCGTGATTGAGATCGACGCTCAGATCGTTCGCGCCCGGCCGGCTGTCGCGCGGAAGCGGGTGCATGATGAGCGTATCGCTGCCGCACACGCTGTCTACCAAGGCCTGGTTGATCTGGAAGTCGGGTGTGTAGCCTTCGAACGATTCGTCAGTGAAGCGCTCTTTCTGAATGCGCGTGGCGTACACCACGTCGGCGCCACGCAGTCCGGTCGGCAGGTCGTGAGTCTGCTCGATTACATGTCCGTTACGCGAAATCTGCTCGATGATATAGCCCGGCATTTCCAGCATGGGCGGCGAAATCAGCGTGAACTTGATGCCGCGATATAGAGCCAGCAGTTTGACCAGCGAATGCACGGTGCGCCCGTATTTGAGGTCGCCGACGAGCGCGATATGCGCCCCGTCGACGATTTTGCCGAGCCGCGAGAACTCGCGCTGAATGGTGTAAAGGTCGAGCAACGCCTGGCTCGGATGTTCGCCGGGGCCGTCGCCGCCATTAATCACAGGCACATTGGTCGCGCGCGCAAATTCGGCCACCGAACCTTGCTCGGGATGACGGATCACGAGTGCGTCGACGTAGCCGCTCATCACGCGGCTCGTGTCGTAGATCGACTCGCCCTTGGCCATGGAAGAAAACGTGAAGCCGGTGGTGTCGCACACTGAACCGCCGAGCCGGCAGAATGCCGCGCCGAAACTCACGCGAGTCCGCGTACTTGCCTCGAAGAATAGATTGCCGAGTACCGCGCCTTCGAGCACCCGCGAAATTTTGCGGCGCCGTGCGATGGGCTGCATGATGTCCGCGACGCGAAACAAAGCCTCCACCGAGTCGCGCGAGAACTGGTCGACCGACAGCAGCTGTGGCTTGCCTTCCCACAGCATCTGGCTCGCGAGCGACTGCGAGTCTACGCTTTGCGTATATCTTTCGCCCGGCTCGCCATGCACGACGATTTCCGACACGAAGCGCTCGACAATCTCCGGCATGGCCCGCGATTCCTGCGAATCGTCGGGCAACAACCACGTATCGAGCGCCCGGCGGGAGACGCCGATGCGGCCCGCAAAGGTCTCGCGGGTCATGTTCAGGCGGCGCATGGCGTCGCGGAGAAAGGCTTGTTGCGGGACGCTCATGAAGGCACCTGTCGGAAAATGGCTGCGCCGGATATACGCAGTGCGTATATTAGTTCGCTTATCGTAGAAGTCAAGCCGTTTTGAGACGCGCTTTGCCAATCCGCGGCGGGCGCGGTTACACTGCGCTTCATGCGCCTTCGCCAAACACTCCGACTCTGCTCGTCGACCGCGACCCGGTCCGCTTTCGCAAGCGTAGCGAATGCACGCGCGCGCCGTTCGCTCGTTGCCTCGCAGAACGGCGAGCAGTTGAGCCGTGAGTTCAGCGTTAAAGCCAAAAAACAGCCGCTCATCTGACCGGAGCACGCTGTTCCGTCAGATGCGACGGAACGGCGGGTCAAGCGCTTCAGCGGTCCTTCCTGTCTTTCTCCTTCGCACGCTGCCGGAATCGATACGGTCGCTCATCGACGTAAGAGGAAAGACATGTCCATTTTTTCGGGTATCTGGGTTCCGCTCATCACGCCTTTCGCCGACGCCGCGGTCGATCACGCCGCGCTGCGCGCGCTCGTGCGCCGCTATGCCGATGCGGGCATAGCCGGGATTGTTGCGTTAGGCACGACCGGAGAGCCGGCTGCGCTCAGCGCCGCCGAGCAGGACGCCGTGCTCGCAACGATCCTCGACGCGGCGCAAGCGGGCGGCGTGCGTGCCGACGCAAGCACCGATGCCAAGCCGGCATTGCCCGTGATCGTCGGCGTGTCCGGCAATAACACGCAAAGCATGCGCGAGCGCATCACGCAGTTGAATTCGCTGCCGATCGCCGGCGTGCTGATGGCCGCGCCTTATTACATCAGGCCGTCGCAGGCAGGCATCGTCGGCCACTTCACGGCGCTTGCCGATGCGAGCGAAAAGCCAGTCGTGCTCTACGACATTCCATATCGAACCGGTGTGCGGCTCGAACTCGACACGCTGATGACGCTCGCCGCGCATCCGCGCATTCAGGCGGTAAAAGATTGCGCGGGCTCGCTCGACACCACACTCGCGCTGATCCGCGACGGTCGTTTGCAAGTGCTTGCAGGCGAAGACATGCAGATGTTCAACACAATGTGCCTTGGCGGCAGCGGAGCGATTGCAGCATCAGCGCATGTGCAGCCCGAGCGGTTCGTCGCGCTGTATCGCGCGCTTGCGGCCGGCGCGCTGGAGGAAGCGCGGCGCATTTTCCACGCGCTCGCGCCGCTGATCCACGCGCTGTTCGCGGAACCGAATCCCGCGCCGGTCAAAGCGATGCTCGCTTCGCAGGGCCTGATACGCGACGAACTTCGCCTGCCGATGACGCGCGCGAGCGAAAAACTGGTGGAGCGCCTCGCCGCATTGGAAACGGCCTGAGCGAAGCGGGCCGCCGCGGACCGCGTATTTGAGATGCTTCTTGCGGCGGCAAGGCGATAATCGGCGCCCTCTATTGATTACCGCCGCCGGCACCTGCCCGGTCGATGCCGAATGCAGTCAGTTGAGTTCGTCCGTTTCATGTCCGCTTCACGTACGACGCTAGCGCGCAATGCGCGGCGTCATGCGCGCATTGTGCTTATTTCACGGCGGGGGACGCGCTGATGTCGTCCGTGTTACGCGCACGCACTCGGCTCGCTAGCGGTTCCGTCGGCCTCGTCACCCGCCGTTTTGCGTTGGCGCGCGCGCTCGGCGCCGCCAGTGCGGCCGCGGTTCTTGCGCTGGTTGCGGGTATCGCGATCGGTGTGCGCTGGTCCGCGCACGATGCGTCTGGTATGCAAACCGCGAACCGTATCGAGCGCGATTATGCGATCGACCAGCTCGGTAAGCTCAATGCATCAATGGCGCAAATCGAGCCGCGCATTGCGCGCCTCAGCGCGCAAGTCGGCGCGTTGCGAGACTTCGAAGCGCGTCTGAATACACCGCGCTCAGCGCCGGTTGCGCAGGGCGCGCCGGTTACTGCATCACCCGCTTCGGGCGGCGATGGCGACGCAACCGATAGCGAAGGCGAGGGCGGTCCGTCTCTGCCGCCGCGCCGGTGTAGCAGCGTCATGCGGCACCTGGGTGCGCGCGCGGATGCAAAAGACACCGGCGAGCAGATCGATTGCATGGACGCCACGCTGCGTGCGCTCGAACAGCAGACCGCCGCGCACGCCATGGCTTATGCTGCGTTTCCCGGCCGCATGCCCGCCGACGGTGCGCGTTTCGGTTCGCCGTTCGGCAACCGCGTCGATCCCTTTACGCATCGGCTGAGTTTTCATCCGGGTCTCGACCTCGTCGCCAGAACCGGCGTGCCGATACTGGCCGCGGCAGGCGGCCGCGTGGTGCTCGCGGGCGAAAAATCCGGCTATGGCAACGCGGTCGAAATAGATCATGGCAACGGACTCATGACGCGATACGGCCACGCGTCGCGCATCGTCGTGCATGTCGGCGATCTGGTGCTGCCGCGCCAATATATTGCCGACGTCGGATCGACCGGGCGCTCGACGGGTCCGCATCTGCATTTCGAAGTGCTGGTCAACGGCGCGCCCGTCGATCCCGCGGCCTATCTCGCGCTTTTCGCCCCTGCATCTCATGGCTGATCCCATTCTGTCCCGCCATGCCGACGCTCTGACGCGTCGC
The DNA here is from genome assembly GCF_000685095.1 of Paraburkholderia caledonica NBRC 102488. GTDB lineage: Bacteria > Pseudomonadota > Gammaproteobacteria > Burkholderiales > Burkholderiaceae > Paraburkholderia > Paraburkholderia caledonica. The sequence continues at coordinate 373,046 of NZ_BAYE01000002.1, read as the reverse complement.
GCTTACACGCTTGCGCCGGTGCGCTCTGTGCGTTATCGCATCGCCGTATGGGCGCTTGTTTGCGCGCTCAGTGCGCTCGCCGGCGGAGCTGGCGTGGTCATCGGCGTGACGCGCGGCAGCGGTAGGCCGCTCACGCAATGCCTTCCGGCTTCTGACGATCAGCGCACAGGGCAGATCGAGCTGGCCCGCGCGCGCCTTGCTTTAGCGCAGGAGTCGGCGGCGCGCGCGGCAGTGCAGAAAACGGCCGATAACGCCGCTGCCGACGTCGCGCGGCTCAACGAAGAATTGCAGTTCCTGCGTGGCCAGAAGAGAAGCGCGCCGCCCATGCAGACAATCAAGCAGCCACTCGCACAGACCGCCACGTCTCGCCGCTAGGCGCCGCTAGACGCCACTAGACGCCGACGCGGCATCGACATGATCCACGCGACACACCTCTACATTTCCGGAGTACTTATGTTCAGCAAGAAAAAAGCCGCGGGCATTCAGCAAACGAAGCTCGCCACACTGATCGCGCACGACGTGCGCATCGCGGGTGATCTTCAGTTCACCGACGGACTGCGCCTCGACGGTCACGTAAAGGGTAACGTCAGAGGCGAGCCCGGCGGCCAGACGCTGCTCGTGCTGAGCGACCGGGGATCGATTGAAGGAAACGTGCACGGTTACGACGTGATGATCAACGGCAAGATAGTCGGCGACGTGATTGCCGATCATTTCGTCGAGTTGCAGGTCAATGCGCATGTGACCGGCAACATCTACTATCAGCAATTGCGCATGGATTGCGGCGCGACGGTGGATGGCAAGCTCACGCGGCACGACGTCGCTCAGGCGACGGCCCCGCTTACCTCGATAGCCGACGTCGCGCGCGACTGACTCTGATCTCATCTACAGCAGCAACCGGCGCTGCGCTGGTTGCCCCGGTTGCGCCGATTAGCAGACCTCTGCCGTCGCCGCCGTTCCCCGCAGGAAATCGCCGAAGTCGTCCGCCGTCAGCGGCTTGCCGAGCAGGAAGCCCTGCATCTCGTCGCACCGCATCGCCTTGAGCATGTGCAGTTGCGACTCGGTTTCGACGCCTTCGGCCACCACATCCATTTCCAGCGAATGCGCGAGTGCGATGATCGCCGAGACGATCGCGCTGCCTTCGGCGCCGTGAGCATCGAGACCGTTGGTGAAGAAGCGGTCGATCTTCAGTTGCTTTACGCGAAACCGTTGCAGATACGCGAGGCTGGAATAGCCGGTGCCGAAATCGTCGATTGCTATTTCAAAGCCGCTTGCCTGGAATTCTCGAAGCATCTCGATGGTTCGCGGCGCGTCATGCATTGCCACCGTTTCGGTGATCTCGAACATGATCTGTTCGCATCTGACGCCCTCTGCCTTCACGATATCGAGCATGGTCGGCACGAGATCCGCCTGCAATAGCTGGCGCGGTGACAGGTTGATCGCCACCTTGACCGGCGGCAGGCCTTGCGCGGACCAGCGGCGAATCTGCCGGCACGCCTCGCGCAATACCCAGTAGCCGATCTGCACGATCTGCCCGGAGCGTTCTGCGATTGGAATGAATTCGAGCGGTGCAAGCGTGCCCAGTTGCGGATGGTGCAAACGGATCAGCGCTTCGGCACCGGCAAGCGACTCGCTCTTGCCGTCGAATTTGGGCTGGAAGTGCAGCGTGAAATGACGTTCGGCCAACGCCTCGCGCAACGCGTTCTGGATCTGCAGCGTGCGGGTCGCGGCTTCGTTCATGCTCCGTTCGAAGAAGCGGTAGGTGCTGCGGCCGGCGCGCTTCGCTTCGTACATTGCGGCGTCCGCATGCTTGAGCAGCGTGTCGACCGTGTCGCCGTCCTCGGGAAACAACGCAATGCCGATGCTTGGCATCACCTGAAGCGGTTGTGAGTCGGCCCATGTGTCGCGCCGCATGCGCTCGAGCACTCCTTCGGCGAGCGCGGCCGCGTCGTTGCGCGAAGCCAGGTTTTCCGACAGCACCACGAATTCGTCGCCGCCGAGGCGCGCGACGGTGTCGCCGGCGCGCACGCAAACCAGCAAGCGTTGCGCGAACGCGGACAGTACCTGGTCGCCGGCCGAGTGGCCGAGCGAGTCGTTGATCGTCTTGAAACCGTCCAGATCCATGAAGAGGATCGCGAAGAGCGAGCGTTGCCGGCGCGAGGCATGAATCGCTCGCTCGATGCGATCGGTCAGCGTGGCGCGGTTCGGCAGTCCGGTCAGCGTGTCGAGCGTGGCGAGACGCAGAATCTGCCCGTTGAGTTTCGACACCGCACCGACGAGAAAGCTCGTGCGCGCATCGAAACGCGACAGCAACAACGTGACGATCAGTATCGCGAACGTGAACAGGATCACCGAAGTGGCGAGCCATGCGGCATTCACGCCAGCCGCCGCGCCGCAGATCGCGTCTGCCGCGAACTCGGCGGCGGCCATGCCGGCGTAATGCATGCCGCTGATCGCGACGCCCATGACGAGGGCTGCGCCGAAGCGCTTGCGCAGCACGTGTCGTGCGTCGTCGTTACTGAGCGCGCGCGCCATCCACAGTGCGGCCGTTGAAGCGCCCACGGCAATCGCGAGCGAAGCAGCGAACCACGCCGGTCGATAGGCGATGCCGGGCGACATTCGCAAAGCGGCCATACCGCTGTAGTGCATGCCTGCGATGCCTGCGCCCATGAAGGCGCCGCCTGCCAGCAGACGCGTGGCGGTAATCCGAGCCTGAGTGGTGAGGCACAGCGCGAGATACGACGCGCCCATAGCCAGTGCGAGTGAATAGGCCGTGTCCGCGAAATCGTACCCGAGCGGAATCGGCAGCGAAAATGCCAGCATGGCCACGAAGTGCATCGACCAGATGCCGACGCCGAGCGCCGCCGCGCCGCCCATGCGCCAGACGTGCCGCAACCGCGGCGACGCCAGCACGAAGATGCGGCCCGTGAGGTCGAGTGCCGTGTACGACGCGAGCGTCGCCACGACAAACGACATTGCCACTAGCCAAGGGTTGTATGAGCTCTGCATGTGAAGTCCAACCGCAACGGAAAAGCGGCTGAACCTGTTATCGACACATCGGGACGTTTATTTAATTATTTTCAATATGTTAGTCACGGTGTCGTGCTCTGGCCGCGAGGCTTCCGGCCGAAAAGCCAGTCGCCTCGCGAGTGCCTGTCAGACGGTTTTTCCCGCAGCGGCCGGGAACGGCAAGTCGTAAAGCCGTTTGCCGGTGGCTGCAAAAATCGCGTTGGCAACCGCCGGCCCGACTGGCGCGACACCGGGCTCGCCGACGCCCGTCGGTGCTTCGCCAGACTGCACGATATGCACCTCGACTTTCGGCATTTCGGCGATTCGCAGCACCTGATAAGAGTCGAAATTGTTCTGCTCGACCTTGCCGTCTTTCAACGTGATCGCGCTGTGCAACGCCGCGCCGAGGCCAAAACCGATCCCGCCTTCCATCTGCGCCGCGATCACGTCCGGATTGATCGGCGTGCCGCAGTCCACCGCACAGACAACGCGCTCCACTTTCACGTTGCCGTCCTGATCGACGGAAACCTCGGCCACTTGCGCGACAAACGTCTTGAACGCTTCGGCGACGGCGATGCCGCGCCCGCGGCCCTTAGGCAACGGTTTGGCAGGGTCCCAGCCGGCTTTCTGCGCGGCGAGTTCGAGCACGGCACGCATGCGCGGTTCGTGCGCGAGCAGATCGCGGCGGAAAGCGAACGGGTCCTTGCCTGCGGCGTGCGCAGCTTCGTCGATGAACGCCTCGACCGCAAATGCCGTATGCGAGCTGCCGACCACGCGCCACCACAGCACCGGCACACCGGTCTGGGTGGTCGTCAGTTCGACCGAGATGTTGGGAATCGCGTAGGCCAGGTTGGCGGCGCCCTCGACCGAGGTCGCGTCGATCCCGTTTTTCACCATGACGCTCGCGAACGGCGTGTCGCCGAGGATCGACTGGCCGACAATCCGGTGCCGCCAGCCGACGAGCTTGCCGTCCGCTGTCAGCCCTGCGTCCAGTTTGTGGAAATACATGGGCCGATACAGGCCGCCGTGGATGTCGTCTTCGCGGGTCCATTGCAGCTTGACCGGCGTGCCGTTCGCGCCCAGCGCCCGAGCGATCGACACGGCCTCGACGATATAGTCCGAGCGCGTATTCGCACGCCGACCGAAGCTGCCGCCCGCATACAGCGTGTGAATTTTCACCTGCTGCGGATCGAGCCCGGCCGTGCGCGCGGCATTGGCCTGGTCGACGGTCTGGAACTGATCGCCGGCCCAGATCTCACAGCTATTGGCCGTGAGCTTGACGACGGCGTCGAGCGGCTCCATCGGCGCGTGAGCGAGATATGGGAACGAGTACGATGCGGAAATTTTCTTCGGCGCGCCTGAAAGCGCCTGCTCCGCGTTGCCGTCCTTGCGGGCGGATGCGCCCGGCTGCTCGGCGAGCCGCCTGTATTCGGCCATGATGGTGTCCGAGCTGCGCTTTTCCGCCTTCGAATCGTCCCATTCGACCTTCAGCGCATCGCGGCCCTGTTTCGCCGCCCAGAAGCCCTTTGCGACCACCGCGACGCCGCCCGGCACCTGCACGACCGACACGACGCCGGGCACTGCTTTCGCCGCCGACGCGTCGAACGACTTGACCGTCGCGCCGAAGAGCGGCGGACGCTGCAGCAGCGCGACCAGCATGCCGGGAAACGTGACGTCGAGCGTGAACTGCGCGGTGCCGTCGGTTTTCGGCGGCACGTCGACGCGCGGCAACCGATGGCCGATCAAACGGAAATCTTTCGGCGATTTGAGCGCGACCTTCTGCGGCACCGGCAGCCGTGCCGCGGCCGACGCGAGCGAGCCGTAGGTTGCGCTGCGGTTCGTGGCCGCGTGATGCACGCTGCCGTCGCGCGTCACGAGTTCCGTTGTGGGCACCTGCCATTGCGCGGCGGCGGCCGAGACCAGCATTGCACGCGCTTTCGCTCCCGCTTCGCGCAATTGCATCCACGAGTTCGCCATTGCCGAGCTGCCGCCCGTGCCCTGCATCGTGCCGAAGGCCAGATTCGCGTAGCGCTTTGCGTCGGCGGGCGCGCTTTCGACACGTACGTCCTGCCAGTTCGCGTCCAGTTCTTCGGCGACGATCGTCGCGATACCGGTGTACGCGCCCTGGCCCATCTCGACGTGCTTCGCGATGACGGTCACGCTGTTGTCGGGCGCGACCCGCAGAAAGGCGTTGGGTGCAAACGTCGCCTCGGGCATCGTGGCGGCGAGCGCGCGGCGGCCCATGCCCGCCCACTCGAAGCCGATGGTGAGGCCGATGTTCGCGCCGACGGCGGCGACGGCGCCGGCTGCTTTGAGGAAGGTCCGGCGCGACGGGCGCACTGCGTCGGTGAGATCAGATCCGGTCGTCATGGTCAGGCCTTCAGGGTGGCGGCGGCTTCGTGGATGGCCGCGCGTATGCGGGTGTAAGTTGCGCAGCGGCACAGATTGCCGTTCATCGCAGCGTCGATGTCCGCGTCGGTGGGCGTGGCGTTGTGTTCGAGCAAGGCTGTGGCCGACATGATCTGTCCGGACTGGCAGTATCCGCACTGCGGCACCTGCAACTTGACCCATGCGGCCTGGATCGCCTTCGCGGGCCGGCTTTCGATACCTTCGATGGTCGTGATGCGCTTGCCCGCGACGGCGGCGAGCGGCAGCACGCACGAACGCGTGGCCTCGCCTTCGAGATGAACCGTGCAGGCGCCGCATTGCGCCATGCCGCAGCCGAACTTGGTGCCGTGCAGGCCGGCGTTCTCGCGAATTGCCCAGAGGAGCGGCGTGGTGGGATCGGCGTCGAGCGTGACGTTCTTGCCGTTCAGGACAAACGATGTGGACATGGAACCTCTCCGTGGGGAAAGCCCGAACTTGGCGCCGGGTGTACGCGGCAGTGTGAACGACGGCTGGGCGTTCTGCTTACACAATCCTGCAAAAATATTGAACAATTCTGCAAATCCAACGAGCCGGAGGTGGCAGTCCGGCAGCGGTTGAGTATGCTCGCTTCCGTCAACGGAGTTCAATGCACATGAATCTGGCTTCTTCCGGGATGGATCCCTCGGCGTCGCGCGAAGCGGCACGCCGCGAACTGGCCGCACTCGTCAGCCGGTTCGCCCCAGTCGACGGCGCGCATCAGACGGCGATTCCCTCGCTCGCTTTCTACCGATACTCGGCGCCCGCCGATCTTGGCTGCGGCGTGACGAACTCCGCGTTCGTGTTCGCGGCGCAAGGGGCCAAGCGGGTCGTGGTCGCGGGGCAGGCTTACGACTACGATCATCTGCATTGCCTCGTGACGTCCGTCGATCTGCCGATGACATCGCAGGTCACGCGAGCGTCGTCCGAAGCACCTTATTTGTGCGTGAAGCTCACGCTCGATCTGCAGTCCATCGCGGAACTGGCGACCCAGTTGTGTCTGCCGGAACCGGGGGCCGTGTCGGCGGGCGAAGGCATCGCGGTGGGCTCGCTGTCCGCACCGGTTTTCGACGCGGCGCTGCGACTCGTGCGATTGCTCGATACTCCGGGTGACATTCCGGTTCTCGCGCCGCTCATCGAAAAGGAACTGCTCTACCGATTGATGACCAGCGAGCAGGGCAAGCGGTTGAGGCACATTGCCGTGAATGGGAGTCAGACCTACCGGATCGCGCGCGCGATCGAATGGATCCAGAATCACTACACCGAAATCTTGCGGGTCGAGATGCTGGCGCAAGAGGTGAACATGAGCGTGTCGTCGTTCCATCATCACTTCAAGAACGTCACGACGCTGAGTCCGCTGCAGTATCAGAAGCAATTGCGGCTTCACGAAGCCCGAAAGCTGCTGCTTGGACAGAAGGGCGATGTCGGGTCGGTGGCTGTCAGGGTCGGGTATGACAGCCCTTCGCAGTTCAGCCGCGAATATAGCCGGCTGTTCGGGGCGCCTCCGCTTCGCGATGTGGTGCAGTTAAGGCGCCGCAACGGCGTGGGATATGGCGAGTAGTTTCTTGGGCGTGCCGGCTCATGTTCAGCCCTTCAACTCGAAGATGCTGTCGATCTCGACGGGGATGCCCATTGGCAACGTGTGCACGCCAAGGGCGCTTCGCGCCGGAAGCTTGCTCTGACCGAACAACGTCAGCAGAAGGTCGCTCGCGCCATTGGCCACTTGCGGATGCTGCGTGAACGATTGTTCAGCACGCACGTAGACAGTCAGCCGGCTGCATCTGTCTATGTTGTCGAGCCCGCACGCCTGATCGACGCAGGCGAGGATCATCAGCATTGTCAGACGTGCGGCCTGCTGTGCCCTTTCGACAGACATATCGCCGCCGACAATGCCGACCAGCGGCTTGCCATCTTCGAACGGACCGAGACCGGAGACGTAAAGCTGATTGCCTGAAACGGATACCGTTCTATACGAGCCGAGCGGGTTGATCGGCGGCGGCAACTGGAGTCCCAACTGAGCGAGGCGTTCGGATACGTTCATGTGTGGCTCACGGTAATGTGGATTGACGAAAGAGGCGACTACAAGTTGCGCTTCGCCTCTTCGTCAGACCTCAGGCTACAGCGCGCCTCGTCCGGTGAACACCTGCAGCCAATCTTTTATTCCCGCTCCTGTTCAGCCATGTCGGTCGAGCGGATCGGGAAATCGCACTCCCGCATTCGCGGGCACGCAGTCGCCGCTATGCGGCGATGCGGCCCATTCGATTAAACACCGATCAACCACCGTCGGCCGAGACGCGCGCCGATTCACTTATCAATGCGCCGCTATAGGCGTTCTCGCTCGCCGGACTCGCGTGACGAGCCGCATGCGCGCGGCGCATTGGCTTCAGCACCAGCAGCGCGAGCAGCGCGGAGGCTGCCGCCATGCCGGACGCAAGCATGAAGACGGCATGCCAGCTGCCGGTTGCCGCCGTAATGACGCTGGTGAACGGCACGAGCAGCGCAGCCGTGCCTTTTGCCGTATAGAGCAGGCCCGCATTCGTAGCCGCGAATTTTGGTCCATACGTATCGCCGCACGTGGCGGGGAACAGGCTGTAGATCTCGCCCCACGCAAAGAACACGATACCGGTCAGCACGACGAACGCCACCGGGCTCTGGCCGTATTTCGACAGCGCCAGAATGCCGACCGCTTCGATCGCGAATGCAATGAACATCGTATTTTCCCGGCCGATGCGATCCGAGATCCAGCCGAAGAACGGCCGCGTCAAACCGTTCAGCACGCGATCGATCGTCAATGCGAACGTCAGCGCCGGCAACGTCAGCCCGAGCAACGAAACTGGAGAGTCGTGCAGGCCGAAGTCCTTTGCGATCGGTCCGAGTTGCGCGGTGGCCATCAGGCCGCCCGCAGCCATCATCACGAACATCAGGTACATGACCCAGAACACCGGCGAGCTGACCACTTCACGCGGGGTGGCGTTGTAGACCACGCGCTTGATCGTGTTTTTTGCGGTGGCGAGCAGGCTGGCCGGCGGCGCGAGCAAGGCAAGTCCGAGCAGGACGACGATGATGCCCTGGCCGAGGCCGAACGACAGGAAGGTCGCTTCGTAGCCGCTGCTCTTGATCATGTTTGAGATCGGAATGACGGTGGCTGCGGACCCCGCACCGAAACCGGCTGCCGTGATCCCCGCTGCAAGGCCGCGACGATTGGGGAACCACTTGAGCGCGTTGCCCACACAAGTGCCGTAGACCGCGCCCGCGCCGACGCCGCCTATTGCCGCCGCGATGTAGAGCAAGGGCAGCGACGACGCCATCGAGTTCAGCACCCACGCAATTCCGCATAGCAGGCCGCCCCCGACTACAACGGGACGCGGCCCGTACTTGTCGACCAGATAACCTTCAACGGGCACCAGCCATGTTTCGGTTACAACGAAGATCGTGAACGCGACCTGGATCGCCGCGCGACCCCATTGATATTTTTCGTTGATCGGATTGACGAACAAGGTCCAGCCGTACTGCATGTTGGCGATCATCGCCATGCAGATCACACCGAATACGAGTTGCACCCACGGTGACGCTATCCACGACGACGCTCCTTCCTGATGATCCGTTTTCATCACTGTCTCCTTTGGCATGCCTTGTCTTTTGATGGCGGTAGATGGCACCGCGACCGACCTTTAGACGTCGTGAAAGCGTTGGTCGAACCATACAGTATGTGATATATCAAGTAAGTCAAGCGAAAGAAACACTAGTCTCGTCACGCGAATTTCCTGATATGAAAGGGGAATGAAGGAATTGTGGCGACTCATGCGCATGAGTCAAAAAAAGCCCGCCGGCAATGCCGGCGGGCAGAGGGCATGCGGCAAGACAAGGCTGTTCGCCGCACTCCTGCTTTTATAGGTGAAAGTGTCCTGTAATGTTAGTTTTTTGTTTGTAGGGATTTCGATAATGCGCGACGCTCGCCGGACGCGGTACAAAGCTCGGTGCAAACGCGTCCATCTGCGAGGCCCGGGCACTGCGCTCACCACGCGCGCGGAGTATCGTGGACGATGCACGCGCCGCACTCCGGAGACCCGCCATGAACGAAGCTCAACGACTCGCCGCCTTGCGTATCGTCCTGATCGTCGTAGGTCTGATCGCCGTGTTCGCGTTCTGGCCGTTAATGATCCTGTGGCCGTCCGGTTGGGCCTGGCATAGCGGTCATTCCGACTATCCGCTGATGATGGTCGGCATCTACGCGACGCTCGGCGTGTTCTTGCTGAGGGCGTCGCGCGATCCGCTCAAACATCTGAGCCTGATCTGGTTCACGGTATGGTCGAGCGTCGTACACGGCGCAATCATGGCCGTGCAGTCTTTTGGCGTCGAGATGGACGGGGCGCGCCATCTCGGCCATCTGGCGGGCGATGTCCCCGCGCTGTTTATTGTCGCCGCAGTGCTCGCTGTGCTCATGCCTCGCGGCGACAAAGCGCGCGCGTTGCTGGCATGACACGGTAGTCGCTCATGTTGCCGCTCATGTAGCCGCTCATAGCCGTTCACCGCGCTACGCCCGACGCCACGTCGACATCACAACGACTGCGCCGAGAACGTATCGCACTGGCGGATATCGGCCGTCGTGAGGCCGCGCCGCAGCCACCGCTGCCGCTGCTCGCTGGTGCCGTGCGTGAATGCCTCGGGCACGACGCGTCCCTGCGATTGCCGCTGCAACCGGTCGTCGCCGATCGCGCCTGCTGCGGTCAGCCCCTGCTCGAAGTCGCCCGGTTCCATCAGCTTCGCATTCAACTGCTGCGCGACCGCTGCCCACACGCCGGCAAAACAATCCGCCTGCAATTCGAGCCGCACGGACAGCGCATTGGCGCGCGTCTGCGACATGCGCGCACGCGCCGCTTCGTACTTGTCGGAGATACCCACCACGTTCTGTATGTGATGCCCGACCTCATGCGCGATGACATACGCCTGCGCGAAGTCGCCGCCCGCGCCGAAGCGCTCGCGCAGCTCGCGGTAAAACGACAAGTCGATATAAACCGTGCGGTCTGGCGGACAGTAGAACGGCCCCATCGCGGACTGTCCCGTGCCGCATGCCGTGGGCGTGGCGTCGCTGAAGAGCGCGAGCTTCGGCGCCGGATAATCCTGATTCAACTGCGTGCGAAAGATATGCTGCCAGGTACGTTCGGTGTTGCCGAGCACGCGGCGCACGAAGTGACTGCCGGCATCTTCGGCGGGCGGTGCGTTTGTCGCACTGCGCTGCGGCGCGTTGCCTTGCAGCACTTGCGCACCGTTGATAATGGTCATTGGATTAATGCCGAAGAAGTACGACGCGGCCAGTGCGATCACAATCGTCCCAATGCCGATGCCGCCGCCCATCCGCATTCCTCCGCCTCGCCGGTCTTCGACGTTCTGGCTTTCTACTTCATCATCGAGGCGCATGTGCTTTCTCCATTGTGTCGCGCGACAAGCCGTGACGCATTACGGTCCATGCTCGCGAGGAAGCAGTAAGCATACCCGCAGGGCGTTTCTGTGAGCGGTCGCGCCCGCAAGAAAACCGGGCGTGTTTGTTCGTGCGCAGTGGTTGTCAAGCTTAAGACATGGTGAGCGCAGCGGCGAGCGCGGTTTCCACCTGCCGCCGCCGAGCGTTTGCCGCGGTGATGCCATGTGCAGCACAGCCGGTCAGACCGCCTTGGTGAGCAAGAACTGCATGACGTCGGTGCGGCCCTCGTCGAAACCCGCTTCGCAGTAAGCCAGATACAGCCGCCATGTGCGCATGAAAACTTCGTCGAAGCCCAGGGTGCGGATCGTGTCGACCTCCGCTTCGAACGCAAGACGCCAGCGGCGCAAAGTCTCCGCGTAGTCGCGACCGAATGACAACGATGCGCGCGCTGAGAAATGGTAGCGCTGCGCCGCGTCGATGAAACGCTGCGGGCTCGGCAACATTCCGCCCGGAAAAACGAACTCGCGAATGAAATCGCTGCTTGAGCGATACGCGGCAAAGTGCTCGTCGCCGATCGTGATGGTTTGCACCAGCGCGCGAGCCGCCGGCCGCAAACAGTCATGCAAAGTGCGAAAGTACATGGGCCAGAATTTTTCGCCGACTGCCTCGAACATTTCGATCGACACAATGCCATCGTACTGGCCGCTCAGCGTGCGGTAGTCGCGCAGTTCGAGGTGCACGCGCTCGCTCAAACCCGCCTCGCTCACACGCTGTTTTGCGAACTGCAGTTGCGCCGACGAGATTGTCACGCCATGAACATGAATTCCCTGGCGTGCTGCAAACATCGCAAAACCTCCCCAGCCGCAGCCGACTTCCAGCACGTGCATGCCGGCGCGCAATTCGAGCGTATCGACAATGCGCTGATATTTGGCCTGCTGCGCCGCTTCGAGCGTCCGCTCGAAATGGCCGTCGAATAGAGCACTGGAGTAGGTGAATGTCGGGTCTAGCCAGCGCGCGTAGAACGCATTGCCGAGGTCGTAATGCGCGTGAATATTGCGCCGGCTACCCGCGCGGGTGTTGCGCCTGAGCCGGTGGCGGAGTCCATACCATAGTTGGGCAAGCCAGTTGCCATACACGGTGCGCTGCAAAGCATTCTGGTTGCGGATTGCTATGCGCAGCAGCGTGACGAGGTCGGGCGTATCCACCCAGAGCGCGCGCCAGGCGTCCGCGAAGCCGATGTCGCCTTTGCGCAGGATCGCGCCGCATGCCCGCCAATCGCGCAATTCGAGCCGCGCGCGCGGCGTGCCATGGGGATCGCCGAAGGTGCGCTGCTGGCCATCGGGTGTAACGACGACCAGATGTCCGGCCTGAATCCGTTCGAGCAAAGACAGGAATAAGCGCGCCGACGGCGGCGGGGCCTCGTCACCGCAAACGGTTCTCGAAAGCGCCATGGATGAAACTCCTCATTTGGACGAAATGGACTGTGCAGTGCAAGACGGTTTCGCAGTTCACGACTGCGTCGATGACTTGTCCGCGACGGGATCAGGCACAGGGCGTTTTCCATGGAACGGCACCTTCTTTATCGCCAGACGCAGCGCCTGCCAATGAATGCGGAACACCACGCCGAGGCACAGGAACGGCTGACGCGCAAGCGCCGTTAGCGCGCTTGTGCCTGTTAGCGGAACGAGCGCTCCATGCAGTGCCGTGCGAATCAGGAGTCCCTGCGCGTCGTGGTAATCGATGGAGATCGATGTGTTGCCGCGCGTCTCGCCGACACGAAACACGTAGCCGCCCTCGACACGGCAAAACGGCGATACGTGCAGCACCTTCTTGCAACGCAGAACGGTGGTGCGCGTGATTACCTCGCGATCAGGCGCATGCAGCAAATAACAGTGGCGCTCGCCAAACGTGTTGCGCACCTCGGCAAGCAACGCTCGCAGGCCGCCATCGCGGTCGTGGCAAAACCAGAATGCGATCGGGTTGAACGCGTAGCCGAACAAGCGCGGGAATGCTTGCAGCCAGATGCGGCCGTCCGCTTCGTGGAGGCCGGCGGCACGTAGTTGCGCCCGCATCCATATCGCCAGGTCTCTGCCGTCGCACGGACCGTGGTCACGGCGGCGCAAGCTGAGCGGCCGGTGACGATCGACACCGAACCACGCATTGCCGAGCGAGTCGAGCCGATCGAGGTCGACGCGCACATAGAACGCCGGATAAACGAAGCGATGACGCTTCGGCCGCAGACGCTCATGCATGATCTTGCAATTGAGCAGCCAGGCGGATGGCTCCTGAATAGCGGCGGCGCTCGCGCTGCCATGCGCGGTGCCGGGCTTCACAGCTTTGCCCATGCAGGAGACGAGTCGAAATCGGCGGCCACACGCAGCGCGGATTTCAGACCGTCCTCGTGAAATCCATAACCGGTCCATGCACCGGCGAACCACGTGCGTCGCTTGCCCTGCAGCATCGGCAGACGTTGCTGCGCGTCGATCGCGCCGAGATTGAGGAGCGGGTGATCGTAGACAAAACGCCGTAACTCGGTACCCGGCGCAGGCGGGGTTAGTGGGTTCAGCGTCACGATGAGCGGCGTCGTGAAAGGCAAGCGCTGGAGCTGGTTGACGAGGTAACTCACACACACTGGCTGCGTACCGTCGTGGCAGCGGCTGCCAAGGTAATTCCATGCCGACCAGACGCGCTGACGCCGCGGCAGCAGACTCGTGTCCGTGTGCAACGCCGCCACGTTGGGCCGGTAAGCGATTGCGCCGAGCACGCGTCGCTCGTCGGCATCGGCGTCTTCCAGCATGTGCAGCGTAGTCGGCGCGTGTGTTGCAAGCACCGCTGCGTCGAAGTGCTGCGTGCCATCGTCGGTGAATATGTCGACGCCCTGGTCGCCGCGCCGGATGCCTCGCACCGGGGTTCTGAGCCGCACGTCATCGAGCGTTGCGGCAATCCGCTGCACGTAACTTCGGCCTCCGCCGATCACGGACTTCCACTGCGGTCTGCGATTCACCTGAAGCAGCGCGTGGTTCAGACAGAAGCGCAGGAAAGTGCTGGCGGGAAAAGCGAGTATGTCGGCCGTTGCGCTCGACCAGATCGCCGCGGCCATCGGCAGTAAATAGTGACGCTGGAACGCATGGCCGTAGCCGCCCATTGTCAGCAGTTCGCCCATCGACACGCGTGTTGCCGTGGCGATTTCCAGGTTGCGCTCCGCGCTGCCGTTGAAGCGAAATACATCGCGCAGCATGCCGATAAAGGTCGGCGAGAACATGTTGCGCCGCTGAGCGAATAGCGTATTGAGATTGGTGCCCGCCCATTCGAGGCGGCCCTTGTCGAGCGAAACGGAAAAGCTCATATCGCTGGCATGCGACTTCACGCCCAGTTCCGCGAACAGCGCGATCAGGTTCGGATAGGTGCGATCGTTGAAGACGAGAAAGCCGGTATCGACGGGATGACTGCGCCCATCGAGCCTGACATCGACGGTATTGGTGTGACCGCCAAGGTAGCCTGCGGATTCGAACAGCGTCACCCGATGGTTGCGCGCGAGCAGATAGGCGCTCGCAAGGCCGGCAATACCCGCACCTATGACCGCCACGCGTGAGCCTCGCGTCAATGGGGCGGTCCTCCTGGCCTGACTCATGTGCGCATCTCCCGATCATGGGACGCGCGTGGCTATTGGAAGTTGAAGGGGATTGCGCGTCCTCGGGCAGAGTTACGAACGACGAGCGAAACCGGATGCAGCATGTGAGTCGAATTGAACAAAAGCACGCGGTAAGCCGAGATTTGCGTCATGCAAGGCGTCCATCCGATCCGCTCAGCCGTAGATAGGGATTCACGACACGGGAGCAGGAGGTCCCTTCATGCTTGATACGCGGCCTTCGTTAACTGGCAGTCCAAATGTCAGGCCGACTGCCAGGCCGACTGCCAGCCCAACCGCCAGTCCACCGCGACCGCGGCTGTCGATGCTATATTGCGCGAGGTTAATTCGTGAGGGCGATGCACGCCACTACCCGCGCATGAATGATAAGTCGAATAGCGCAGACAACGACGAACCGATCTCGCCTACGCAGGCAGACCCGGACGGACGCGGCAATGACGCGCAGCGGCGGGCGCACCTGAACGGATTGCTGCAGGCCACGGCGCACGGCAATCAAGCCGCTTTCGCCGAGTTGTACCGTCTTGCGTCGAGCCGGGTGTTTGCCGTCATCTTGCGCATGACACACGACCGCGCCGAAGCCGAAGATCTCTTACAGGACGTTTTCACTGCCGCCTGGCGACGCGCCGATGTGTTCGATCCCGCGCGCGGCGGCGCGATGACCTGGCTGGTGACGCTGGCGCGCAACCGCACGATCGACCGCTTGCGCCAGCACCGCGAGGCACCGCTCGATAACGAGTCCGCCGAAGAACTCGTCGACGAAGGGCTCACGCCGGTTGCGCTTGCCGAGGCGAGCGAAGAGCGCGTGCGACTCGAGCGCTGCATGGAGCAGCTTGGACCGCAGCAGCGCGGCGCGGTCCGCGAGGCGTTCTTCAGCGGCATTACTTATAGCGAGCTGGCTGCTCATCTGAGCGTGCCGCTCGGCACATTAAAAAGCTGGATCAGGCGCAGCCTGATGCAGCTCAAGACCTGCCTCGAGCGATGAATACGCCCGCAGAAAACGAATCCGAACTGCGCTGCGCAGAATATGCGTTGGGTGTCCTCGACGCCGACGAACGCCGCGCGCTCGAAGATGACGTGGCCGCCGACCCCGTGCTTGCGTCGACTCTTGTGCGATGGCAGAACCGGTTTGCGCCGTTTGCCGAAGACCTGCGGCCCGTGGCCGTGCCTGCGCGCGTGTGGACTCGCATCCAGCGCGATCTCGGCTTCCTGCCGGCGCGTTCGTCAGACCCGGACGCCGCGCGCGGGCAGGGCTGGTGGAACAATTTGGATCTGTGGCGCTTCGTCGGCATTGGAGCGAGCCTCGCGACACTTGCGCTCGTCGCCGTGAACCTGGTCTCGCTGCGCGAGGCGCCGCGTCCCGCGAATGTCGCCGTCAATCCGGTGCAGGGCTATATGGTCGCGACCATCGCGCGCCCGGATGGCGTCGCCCACTGGACAGCGACGGTCGATCTGCTGCGTCGCGAGATGGTCGTCGTGCCGGCCGTCAAACCGACGTTCGCCGCAGACCGCGCAACCGAACTGTGGCTCATTCCGCCGGGCGACAAACCCATCGCGCTCGGTGTGTTTCCGGCTGATGCACCGGCGCGCATCACGCTTGCCGACGCCGTCGTTGCGCAACTGAGCGCACGCGCGGTGCTGGCCGTCTCGCTCGAACCGCTGGGCGGGTCACAGACGGGGCAGCCTACCGGGCCGGTCGTTGCCACGGGTCAGGTCCGCTCGGGCGTCTGATACGAAGAGAGCGGCGCGTTGCATCCGTTCGACCGTGGCATCCGTAGATTCCGTTATTCGTCGCTTCGGAATTCTGCATGCCAGTTGCCGCCACCCTTGCGCTCGCATTCGCGGGCCTCGTCATAACGTTTGTCGGTGTCTGGGTCGTTCAGTTGCGTACGCGCAATGCGGGGATGATCGATCCGGTCTGGGCAGGCACGCTTGGCGGTGTCGCGGGTTTCGTCGCGGCGGCCGGGCCCGGCGCGTCGCTGAACCGCGTCGTGGTTGCGGTCAGCGGAGGCGCGTGGGGCCTTCGGCTCGCGGTGCATCTCTGGCGCCGTAACAGCGGACACGCCGAAGACGCCCGTTACGCCGCGCTACGCGAGCGCTGGGGCGCCGCCGCCGCGCGCAACATGCTGGCGTTCTTCCTGCTGCAAGCGGTGATCTCGATGGTGCTGTCCATTGCATTCCTGGTGCCTTCGTACAGCGAGGCGATACCCTCGTTCGGCTTTATCGTCGCAGCACTAGTAATCGGCTTGACGGCGCTCGCAGGCGAGGCTGCCGCCGACCGTCAACTGCGCCGCTTCGTCGCCGATCCGGGCAATCGAGGCCGCGTCTGCACTGTCGGCTGGTGGCGCTACTCGCGACATCCGAACTACTTCTTCGAATGCCTGCATTGGTGCGCCTATGCGGCGTGGTCGATCAGCCTGCCGTGGGGTTGGGCGACGCTCGTGCCGCCCTGCGCGATGGCCTGGCTGCTCATGAAGGTATCGGGTGTGCCGATGCTCGAAGCGCGACTCGTCCAAACCCGCACCGGCTACCGCGAATACATGACGACGACGAGCGCGTTGGTCCCGTGGCCGCCGCGCGTGGGCGCCCGCGAACGCGGAACCGGTCTGGATTCGGACGACCGACACTCGAAGAGGAACTGAGATCATGACCGTCACCGTCACGCCCCCGTCTCAACGCGTCGAACCGGCATCCGGTATAACGGCCGCGAGCGCCTATGACCCGAACTGGACAATTCGCTGGTGCGAGCGCGGCTGGCTGCCGGACTTTGCGATTCGCGCCGGCATGCGGGCGCTGATGGCCAGGCGGCTCGCCGATGAACATGCAAATGACGGACAGCGCCGTGGCGAGGCACTCGAACTGCTCATCGACGATCTGCGCGCAAAGCCGATCGCGATTGAAACGCAGGCGGCCAACGCGCAGCACTACGAAATCCCCGGCGAGTTCTTCGAGGCGCATCTGGGCCCGCGTCTCAAGTACTCCTGCGGCTATTATCCAAGGGGCGATGAAACGCTATCCGAGGCCGAGGATTGCATGCTGGCGCTGTACGCTCAGCGGGCAGGTATCGAGGACGGGCAGTCCATTCTCGACCTTGGGTGCGGCTGGGGCGCGTTATCGCTGTGGCTCGCACAGCGGTATCCGCGTGCACGGATCGTCGGGCTTTCGAATTCGCATGGGCAGCGCGCGTTTATCGAGCACCGCGCGACCGAGCGCGGACTTTCCAATTTGCGCGTGGTGACGGGCGACGTCACGACCTTCGAGTTCGCGCCGGGCGACGTGGGCTTTGACCGCGTCGTTTCCGTCGAGATGTTCGAGCACATGAAGCACTATGGCTTGCTGCTCGCGAAGATCGCGCGCTGGCTGCGCGACGATGGCCAGCTTTTCGTTCACATCTTCGCGCACCGGCTGCTCGCATATTCTTTTGATGTCCGCGACGGCAGCGACTGGATGTCGCGCCATTTCTTCACCGGCGGCACGATGCCTTCGGCAAACCTGTTGCTGCGTTTTCAGGACGATCTCTGCGTGACGCGTCAGTGGTGGATCGACGGCACGCATTACGAACGGACCGCCAATCAGTGGCTCACTTCTCTCGACTCCGCGCGCGAGCGCGTGTTGCCGCTTCTCGCGGCAAGCGGCAATGCGCGCCTGGCGTTCCAGCGCTGGCGCATGTTCTATATGGCTGTCGCCGAACTGTTCGGCTATGCGCACGGACAGGAATGGGGCGTCGCGCATTATCTGCTGCGTAAGAGGGGTGAAGGAGCTTCATCCTTTTAGCGCAATGCTTTTCCAGACTGTGCCGGATTCCGGGCACGTCGCGCCCGTGCACAGCTCCATGTAGCCGTAGGTCTGCGGCTTTTTCTGGTTCTGTTCCTCGCGCTTATTCTTGCGCATCGCGGGAGTGAGATAGGGGTAGACGCGATGAATCGTGATTCGATCAAGCCGCACCTTCCCGGAGGGATCATTGGGCGCGGGATCGAGGAAGAAAAACTCTACGTCCACGGGAAAGCGTCCGTTCTCGCCATCATTAGCGCGGTACCAGTAAGAGTGCAGCAGGTTATCGGGCGGAGGACCAACCCCCATGTCGTTTCCTTTTTCCCTCACGCCCTTCTTGTCTACCCAGTAGCTTGCCAGATCAAGGCGTTGTTCAAGCAGGCGGCGACTGATGCCGGTAAGAGCGTTATGGAACCATAGCTCAAAGGAAACCGGCACGACTCGCACTTTCAACCTGTCGTCTGAATAGTCGAGCGGATCAGGGGGGGTTGAGAGATTCATCCTCACCTCAGGAAAGGCTCGATTAGTGAATACGTATTGTTTGCCTCCCCCTTCAGGCATATGGAATTCGGAGGATGCAAGTGTCCCGAAAGCAGGGTCGTCGGGATTAAATGGCCTGTCATCCCGCATCACTTCCATGACCTTATCAAGCAGTCGGAGTAGCGCCTGTTCCTGCGACGGCGCGATGTCGTCACTCATTTCAGTGCGCTCCAATTGACTGGATGACGTGGGCGTAGACGCTTGTGCATGTGCCTGGGTTACGCAACTGAGAACGGCCAGTCCAGCAATACTGGACCACTTCACCACACAAGAATGCATCCTGTTCATGTAGATAACTCGCATACGTGGAAGACCTGGCGCCTTCGCTTATCCCTTCAGCGCAATGCCCTTCCAGACGGTGCCGGATTCCTCATTGACATTGCATAGCCAGAACCACTGGCCGCGAACCATCGGACATGAGCCCCCTTGTTCCAGCGACACGGAGCGTACAGCATCGAACTTCTGCCCCCGCTCGACCTTCATCACGTCGGTCGGACCGTCCTTTGTCCAGCCTTCCCATATGCCGGATTCCGGGCACGTCGCGCCCGTGCACAGGTCCATGTAGCCGTAGGTCTGCCGCTTTTTCTGGTTCTGTTCCTCGCGCTTTTTCTTGCGCATCGCGGGCGTGAGATAGGGGTAGTCGCGACGAATCGTGATTCGATCGAGCCGCAACTTCCCGGAGGGATCATTGGGCGCGGGATCGAGGAAGAAAAACTCCACGTCCACGGGAAAACGTCCGTTCTCGCCATCATTAGCCCGGTACCAGTAAGAGTGCAGCAGGTTATCGGGCGGAGGACCGACCCCCATGTCGTTTCCTTCTTCCCTCACGCCCTTCTCGTCTACCCAGTAGCTTGCAAGATCAAGGCGTTGTTCGAGCAGGCGGCGACTGATTCCGGCGAGAGCGTTGTGGAACCATAACTCAAAGTAGGCGGGGACCGCTTGCACGCGCGTCCTGTCGTCAGAATAGTCGAGTGGGTCGGTCCACATCGACAAATCTACTTTTGCATCAGGAAAAGCGTTATTCGCAAACGAGTAATGTACTCCAGCCTCTCCTGGTCTTATGAAATAGGACGATTTGAGTTTGCCGAAGGCGGGGTCCTCCGGACTGAACGGCCTGTCATCCCGCATGATCTCCATGACCTTTCCGAGCAGTTGCAGGAGTGCCTGGTCCTGGGACGGGGTAATGTCACCACTCATGTCACTTTGCTCCGATTGACTGGATAACGTGAGCGTAGACGCTTGTGCATGTGCCTGGGTTACGCAACTGAGAACGGCCAGTCCAGCAATACTGGACCACTTCACCACACAAGAATGCATCCTGTTCATGTAGATAACTCGCATACGTGACTGCCATCGTTCGAGCCTGCTCCGGTGTGACATTTCTCACCTTGCAGACTTCAGCTTCGACCTTGTCCAGATCAACCTCAATGAATTTCCAGTCCGCTACCCCTTTCATCTGGGTATGAACCCCGTAGTAATAGAACATCAGCATCGCGTGAATACCTGCGCGGGCTAGACTATCGTGCGGAAACGGTGTGCGGAAGGCCAGTTCAAACGTTTCTCGTCCTGCGATTTTCCTGAAGCACTGCTCCATACCGGAGAATTCCCTGTAATCGTCAGGAAACGCGCCGAGTAGCGCAATCTGCCAGAATAGTTGCTGGCAGTGCCGCGCTTCGTGGTAGATGGTGTCGGCGAAATCAATCAGCGCGGCATTCGTTGTCGGACCGCCATTAACAGTCCGGATAATTTCATCAATGTCCCATCTCGACAGACAGAGCGTCCAATATTTCGCTGTGAAAGTCCGATGCGCAGCAAGGGGAAAGTGGTATTCGGGCGCGTTCGCGGCGGAAACAATTACGATAGCGGGCATGGCACCGCCGTCCGTTGCAATACCATCTGGCATGCCGAACGGACCCGCTTGGAGTGCATTCCAGATCTGGGTCTGGACCGCCGGCACGACGACTGCCGTCAGCTCCTTATCCGTCTTTCCCGCGAGACTCGCCCACTCGATTCTGCAAAGACTTTCCTTTACAGCGGCCGTGTAGCTCTTTGCAACCGGATACTCGATATCACTCCGATACTGGAACGCCGGCGGCGTATCTGCGGCCTTCGCATTCCTGAGCAGGTGACAGGTCCGCAAACCCCAGTTCATCGGATCACACCCAACGAACACAGGCGGCTTGCCATCCCCCGTCAGCCCGTCTCCCGGCGTTTCTGCTGACTTGCCGCCCACCTTCGTCGTGCGCTTTTCCGGCATCTCCACCGTTTCAGGTATGGGCAGACTGTCATCGCGCCACACCGTTGTCGTGCTCGCCGATATGACCTTATCCGGTTCGCTTTGCGACATGAGTTCCACAAGGCCGAACGAGACAGCGTTGCTCGTCGCCACCTGCATCTCGCCGCGCCCGTTCGTCACGCCCTCGATCACCTGACCGTCATCCAGCGTGATCCGGTATGGCTGGCCGCCGAGGATGAACCCGCCGCCGTCCTCAACCAGAACATGATGCGCAACCAGCCGCCCCGGGTTCTCCTGCGTCACTGGCAACGTGACCGGCGCAGCCTGCGGATCGTCTGTGGCGTGGCTCGCTGCATGAACGAGGTAATGCCCGTTCGTGTGAACTGTGACGCCTTGCGGCGTCAGCCGCAGCAGGGTTCCGCCCGCGTTGATTTCAATACCCTTCAGGGCGGCCAGCCGCAGCCATCCGTTCTGGCTGGTCACCGTCACGTCCTCCCGCGCCATTGCCTGGAGTCCATCGGTACGCGCTTCGAGGTGTATGCGCCCGGTCGCGGCGATCATTGTTATCGACTTGCTGGCATAAAATGCAATCGCTTCGCGCACGGAAGCAAACAGCGATTTAAGCGCAGCAATCGCAACGTTACCGCCCGCCGTCAATGCCGTATGTGTCCCGCTGACGATATGCGTATTGTCCTGCGCCGCCGCATGCAGATTCGCCGCGCTGGACACTGCAATGTCAGGCTGCACGAACTCGGGGAAGTCATGAGCACCGTCCGATGCTCTGCCACGTAGCGCGGCGTTTGCATCGCTGAGCGCCTTCGCAACGTCCTGTTGCGCCCCTGTGGGGTGCTGAGCGCCGTGCTGCTGTGCAGACAGCGCAAGTTCTTCGTGGATGCTGCGCGCCTCGGTCAGCCGTGCATGTGTCTCGTCCATGTCCTTGACCTTGCCCGCGGCCCCCGAGCGCCCCCATGAAGTGAATAGCAATCCCATCGAAGCGCGCAGAACGCCCCAGCGATCACTACGCAATTCGAAGCCTTCGCCGCGCGCGTCCTGTCGTCCCTTGTTACCGTCGATCCGTGTGATATGCCCCAGGCTAAGACTCGACTTGGCGTGGTCGCTCGCAAGTTGAGCCTGAAGTTTCCCCGCTGTATCGTCCAGCGCCAGGTGGTTCGACTGCGCGCCGTGGTCAAGGCTCTTGCTTCGTATGCCGCTTAAAGCCGCATTCGCGGGCAGTTCCCACGGTGGCGTATTGAAAAGGTCAGCGACGAAGCCCGCCACAACGGGCCGGTCCGGGTCGCCGTGAACGTGTGAAACCACGACCATCTGCCCGGCGCGTCCCGGCGTCACAACGCCGAGTTCGCCCCCTTGCCATTGCGTGACGACCCGGACCCAGATCGACGTTGCGCCGTCGAACCGGGCCTCGCGGTCCCAGTCAAACTGTATTAGCAGGCGGTTCCGGCTGTCGATCCACATTTCCCGGTCTTGGGGCGCGACGATCACCGCATACTCGTAACCCTCGACGCGCGGTTTCGGCGTCAGTTGCGGCAGGCGGTAATGCTCGCCAACGGGATGGAGTTCGAACTCTGCCTTTACCGCATAAGTGCGCCATGCGCTCGTTGACGTGCCGACTTCGCTTATATCCAGTTCGCAGGCGAGTACCAGATACTCGCGGTTTGCGCTGTCCTGCGGATAGTTGACAAGCCTGAATGTGCGACCCGGTTGCAGCCCCCGCAGACGACCCGTGCCCTTCGCACGCAATCCCGTGCAGCGGGCTGCTTCCACCTTCACGCGCGCCAGATACTGGCCTTCCTCCCTCGCGTCGCGGGGGTAGGACGATGGGAACGTATCTGGCTGCGCGAACTCGGCCGGCGCGTAAATTTCGATGTTCGGTTCGGCTGTGCCGCCAGCCGCTTCGTATGTCTGCCGGTTCGGCGCATTGGACCTGCGCAGACGTGGCTGCATGTAGTCATGGTCATTGACGCACGCCTTCCCCGCCGTCACGGTATACGTTACGGCCAGGTTGCTGATGTGTTCCTCGTCTATCCGGCCACCCGTGTGAAAACGCAGTTCCTCATAGGCAATGCCGTGCCGGTGGAACCCGCCTGACGTGTCGGAAACGACGAGAGTATGCCGGTCCTTCGCGTGTTCGAACCAGAACACCAGACCCCACTCTTCCATGAGTCGGAGTGCGAAATTCCAGTCCGATTCCCACGCCTGCCGCACCATATCGCGCGTCGGGTACCGACGCATGCCGTTCCACGAGCCGCCAATCCGCCAGTCGACCGAGCCCAGATATCGCCCGAACACCTTTTGCAGAATATCCACGACAGTGCCGCTAAAAATTCGAGAGTCGGAATTCTGCGTAGCCCGCCACATGAAAGGGCGCAGTACGAACTCATAAACGGCCGCGCGATCTTCCACACACTGGATGCGCGCCGAGACGATTTCACCGTTGATGTAACGGACATCGGCACCGATGTTCGAACGCCCGATGTCGCCTGGCTGGCCCGCTATAAAAGTGCCAATGCCTGAAATTTCGATTGCAACAGTGCCGTCAGTGCCGACAATCTGCGTCAGATCGATCTGCGTCGCATCAGTCGGGTTTAACAGAAGAGCAGCTTGGCTTTCCGCGACGACCACATACTCAAACAGTTCTCCCACCGCTTCACGCCCGCGCACACTACGCACGGCGGGCATCGGCTCGCGCACCTCTTCGCGGGCGCTGGCAATGCCGACTATTTGAGGAAGGGCGCGTCCGCTGAACGTGATACTTCGCGTGTTGACATGCCAGATCATAAGTTCGCCACGCCCGGATGAGCGTGGCTCCGCATCCAGTCCTGTCGCCAATGAGCGCGACGCGGCGACCTGCATGCGTGGTTCTGCCGGTAGCGATAATTGGCCAGGCGCCGCCGCAGTCAGGGCACTTCACAAGATGTCCGTCGAGTGCGACGCCCACGCCGAGATGTGTGAGGTTTGACGCTGCCTCGATGACTTCGCCGCCGTGGTCCGTCGAGTCCCCAAGGCGGCCCATTTCTCTACCGGTTGTTGCATCCTTCATCCGCGATTCCTGTTTTATCAAGTGACCGACAGTCGAGAGCGGCGTGTCCTGCCGCGTCGAGGTGGTTGTCTGACTGGACAGAGCCGGTCTAGGACACGCGCAGCCGCGATCGTCGGCTCATGCCCGCAATGATGTTGGACGTAGTGGCGGACAACGACTATCAGACGAGGATTAAATAGGGGCGGTACATATGCACGTGGCATATTCCATCGGGGAATGTGGTTCGAACGCCGCTCGCGGCACAGCTTTTAATGCCTTTGATGAGAGATGAAGGCATCAAGATATCTTCGATAGGCTCGCATCCGTCGGACCGCTCGCCTGAGCACATTGCGCTGACGCGTGACGACGGTTCGCATATCGAAGAGTTCTGGTGTGGGACAGAGGCGGATCGTCGCTCGCCGAGCGCCTCAGGAAGGCGCTAGAACGTGCGTCCATGAACACTGGAGTAGGGCAGTTGAAGGCGACGATAAGCCTGGCTGTCGCGAGCCTGCTGGACGCCGCGTCTGGCCCGCTGACGGTCTCTGATGCGTCAGCCCAGACGCTTGGCGTTCGAGGAGCCCTGCGGGAAGGCCGCCGATGCGTGACAAGCGACGACGTTCCACGCCTACTTCACTGTCCGGTCTTGACCGACTCTCCATTGCCGTCAGGCGACATGCTCTGCTTGTCCTTATCGGACATTTTCGGCTGATTTGCCATGTCACCGGGAACGCGGTTCCATGGACTCGAGACGGGCTCGCTGTGATAAGTCATGCCTGCAGTCGCTGCTCCATGAGATCCACCACTGCCGTTGCCGCCATTGCCATTGCCGCCCGCCTGAGCATAAGTCGCGTTGCACGCGCAGACCGTGGCGAAAGTGATGCTGGCCCAGACCAGGCTTTGCCTCAACTTTTTCATGATTTCTCTCCATTGAAAACCCGGCGCGGGCGGTGCCAGCGTCTGAGCCTTTTGTGCCGCTACAGAACGCCTGGTTGCCACGCGGCGAGGTGCAACCCGGTGCGCGTCGACGAGCGACGCCTTGTCTTCCGGCTTAAGGACTGTATCGACGTTGCCGGCCGGCAACGCGGAGCTATGACGGATATACGGTCAGACCTCCGCGCCGGATGCGCGGTGCTACCGTGGGCGTGTCAGAGCTTGCTGTGCAATATCGCGCTGCGATGACGCATCGGGTGCCGAGGTTCGGACAGCCACCTCGCAGAAGTCGAGACGACACCAGGCGTTATGCGTTCCCCTGCTAAGCATAGTTAAAACGCTCGCTTATCCGTGCGATCCGTCGTTGCTACGATCGCAGTTTGATCGTATCGACCTCACCGGAATTTCGAGCCGTGACACTTTCTATCTTTCGATTACTCGCCCGCGCGACGCTGAGCACGTTGCTCGCTGTCAGCGCAGCCCAGGCGCAAACCACAGTTAATGTTCCGGCTCCGCTGAAGTTGCGGATCGGCTATCAGAAGTCTTCGACGCTCATTACCATACTGAAAGCGCGCGGCTCGCTCGAGAAGGCACTGGCGCCGTTGGGCGTGAGCATTAGCTGGAACGAGTTTGCGAGCGGCCTGCCGTTGACCGAGGCGCTCAACGCCGACGCGGTCGACTTCAGCGCCGACGTTGCCGACACGGTTCCGGTGTTCGCGCAGGCGGCTCACGCGCGCTTCGTATATGTCGCACAGGAAGCGCCGTCGCCAGGCGCGCAGGCGATCATCGTGAAGCGCAACGGCCCCGTGCGCACGCTCGCCGATCTGAAAGGCCTGCGCGTCGCGGTGACCAAGGCCGCCGGCAGTCATTACCTGCTTCTCGCCGCGCTCGCCAAGGCGGGCCTCGCACCCGCCGACGTGCGCATCAGCTATCTGACGCCCGCCGACGGACGCGCCGCATTCGAGCGCGGCAGCGTGGACGCATGGGTCACATGGGACCCGTATGTCGCGTCTGTCGATCAGGCGCCGGACGTACGCATCCTCGCCAACGGCGCCGGCCTTGCCTCGTATCAGCGGTACTACCTCGCGTCGAGTAGCTTTGCCGCGGCCCACCCGGAGGTGATCAGCACCGTGTTCGCGCAGTTGTCGTCGGCGGGAGCCTGGGTGCGGAGCCATCCCGACGATGCAGCGAAACTGCTCGCGCCCATCTGGGGATTGGACGCCGCGACGATCGAGCGCGCGAACGGACGCCGCAGTTACGCGGTGCGGGCAGTGGAAACTCAAAACTTCGGTGAACAACAAAAGATCGCCGATACGTTCTACCGAGCTGGGCTTTTGCCGGCGCCCGTGGAGACGTCCACAGCGCTGCGTTGGAATTTTGTCGCGAAGCGCGCGGAGGTGGCGGGGGTGGCGCTCACTGCCCGTTGAATTGAGCCGTCACATTAGAAGCGGGCGCCACCCGCAAGAGCCTGCCATACATAGCGAGTGCCCTCTGCGGTCAGAAGCCACACTCTCCCGGCTTGCAAGCAACGTAATGCGAAAGGCAGGTCCTGGCAGTCGATAAGCACATTGCAAGGCTCCACCATCGCGTCACATTTCGCTAACGCGCGAATCTGAGCAATGCATCCGGCATGCGTTGAATCGGCGTGCCAGCACCGCTCCAGACAAACCCTGATTGCTGCGTCAAAGAGGCCACTGATATTGTTCGCGAGCGTGTGGAAGCGCTTCCACTTCCGCCTTCGTGGATGTCGACGCAGTCGCTCCTCGTATCTCGCCGCACCCGGTTCACTCAACTCAGCCGAGCATTCGCTTGCATGGAGAATCCGTGGCACACGACGCACTTTCCTCTCATTCGTCCGCCGATCCGTTTACGCCTGCCGCGGACTCGGCACTGTGGCGCAAGAACTTTCTGTTGGGTGCAGCCACCGCTTCGTATCAGATCGAAGGCGCGGTCGACGAAGACGGCCGACTGCCGTCGATCTGGGACACGTTCTGCGCGACGCCCGGCAAAGTGCTCGCCGGCGACAGCGGCGCCGTGGCATGCGATCACTATCATCGCTCGGAATCCGACGTTGACATGCTCGTTGGCCTCGGACTCGAAGGCTACCGCTTGTCAATTGCGTGGCCGCGTGTGATGGACGCCAACGGCGCGCCCAATCGCAAAGGGCTCGACTTCTATAAGCGCCTGCTGACGCGTCTGAAAGAGAAGGGCATCACGACCTTCGTGACGCTGTATCACTGGGATTTGCCGCAGCATCTGGAAGATCGCGGCGGCTGGCTCAATCGCGAAACCGCATACCGTTTCGCGGATTACGCGGATCTGATGAGCCGCGAGCTGGCCGGCACCGTCGATGCATGGGCGACGCTCAACGAGCCGTGGTGTTCCGCATATCTCGGCTATGGCAACGGCCATCATGCGCCCGGTCTCGCTAACGGACGCTTCGCCACGCAGGCAATGCATCACCTGCTGCTCGCGCATGGACTCGCGCTGCCTGTGCTGCGCGAGAACGATCCCGCGTCGCAAAAGGGCATCGTCGCGAATATCGGGCGCGGCACGCCCAACAGCGACAGTGCCGAGGATCGGCGCGCCGCGCAACTGTTCGAGATCCAGCACAATGCGTGGATTCTCGATCCGTTGCTGAAAGGTACTTATCCTGAGGCGCTTTTCGAATTGTGGCCGGGCACCGAGCCGTTGATACTCGACGGCGACATGCGGACCATTTCCGCACCGCTCGATTTTCTCGGCATCAACTATTACTTCCGCACCAATGTCGCGAGCGACGGCGCACACGGCTTCACGGAAGTGCCGCTCGAAGGCGTCGAGCGCACGCAGATGGGATGGGAAGTGTATCCGGACGGCTTGCGCGATCTGCTGATCGGCTTTAGCCGCGAGTATGCGAACCTGCCGCCGGTGTACATCACCGAGAACGGCATGGCCTCCGACGATGCAGTGATCGACGGATGCGTGAACGACACGCAACGCATTTCGTTTTTGAAGCGCCATCTCGCGGCGGTGGACGAAGCGATCAAGGCCGGCGTCGATATACGCGGCTATTTCCTATGGTCGCTGATGGACAACTTCGAGTGGGCATTCGGCTATGAGCGCCGTTTCGGTATCGTGCATGTCGATTACGCCACGCAGAAGCGCACGATGAAGCGCAGCGCCGAACTGGTGTCGCAATTTCTCAAGGAGCGCAAAGAGAGAAGCCAGCGCGCGTAAGAGTGAACGAGAAAGCAAAGGAAAGAGCAACGGTAGAGCAACGAAGAAGAAACACAAGCTGATTTGCATGTCGACCTGAAACACGGGCGCGAGCCTTTGGAGGAGACGGGATGAACAGCAGAAAAACGGTCTTGCGAGCCATGGTTGCGGCATTGGCGATGCATGGAGTGCTCGCGTATGCAGAGCCTTTGAAAGCCAACGTGATTCACTGGTGGACGTCGGGCGGCGAGTCCGCCGCGATCCGCCAGTTTGCCGATGCCTATAACAAGGCCGGCGGACAGTGGATCGACAACGCAGTTGCAGGGGCGGATCAGGCGCGCTCCACCGCGATCAACCGTATCGTCGGCGGCGATCCGCCCACCGCAGCGCAGTTCAATACGTCGAAACAGTTTCATGACCTGATCGATCAGGGGCTGCTCAACAATGTGGACGATGTCGCCGCGAAAGAGAACTGGAGTGGCGTGTTCCCGCAGTCGATACTCGACAGTATCAAGGTGAAAGGGCACTACTATGCCGCGCCCGTCGACATTCACATGCCGGCCTGGTTTTTCTACTCGAAGCCCGCGTTTCAGAAAGCCGGCATTACCGCCGAGCCGCAAAGCTACGACGAGTTCATCGCCGATCTCGGCAAGCTGAAAGCCGCAGGCGTGATTCCGCTCGCATTCGGCGGTCAGCCGTGGCAGGAAAAAATCACTTTCGATGCCGTGCTCGCCGACGTCGGCGGCCCCGATCTGTACCTGAAGGTGTATCGCGACCACGACGCGAATGCGGTGAAATCCGACGCGTTCAAAAAGGTGTTGATTGCATTCAAGCGCTTGCACGATTTCGTCGATGCCGGTTCGCCCGGCCGCAACTGGAACGATGCCACTGCACTCGTCATTTCCGGCAAGGCCGGTGTGCAGATCATGGGCGACTGGGCGAAGGGCGAATTCTCGGCGGCGAAGCAGAGCGCGGGCAAGGAATTTGGCTGCTTCCCAGGCTTCGGCCCGCATTCGCCATACCTCGTCGCGGGCGACGTATTCGTGTTTCCAAAGAGCGATAACGCCAGCACTGTAAAAGCACAGAACCTTCTTGCCACGGTGATGACCTCGCCGCCCGCGCAAGTCGCATTCAGCGCGAAGAAAGGCTCGATTCCGATTCGCCCCGATGTGGATGCGGGCAGACTCGACATTTGCGCGAAGGAGGGCATTGCAATCATGAAGGACAAGTCGCGTCAGCTGCCGAATCCGGAAATGCTGCTTTCACCCGATACTCAAGGCGCACTGATCGACGTCGTCACCAACTTCTGGAACAAGAACCAGTCGGTCGACGACGCGCAGAAGGCGTTTGCCGGCGCGTTGAAGAGCTAGGCGCAATATGCACGCGCTCAAGCTGCATGCGTCGCGGTCCGGATCCAGGTCCGGGTCCGGATCGCGCAAAAAGCCCTTGAAAAAGCCGCTGAAGAAGCGCTTTTCGATTGCGGCATGGCTCGCATTGCTGCCGATGATCCTGACCGTCGTGTTCGCCTATCTCGGCACGATGGTCTGGACCGCGCGCGTTTCGCTTAGCAATTCACGCACGTTTCCATCGGGCGACTTCGCGGGGTTGACGCAATACGTGAGGCTCTTCAACAATGCCCGGTGGTTGTTGTCGCTGCAAAACATCGTGATTTACGGTGCATGTTTCATTGTCGCTTGCATGGTAATCGGTTTGCTGCTCGCCATCTTTATCGATCAGCGTGTCGTCGCTGAAGGCGCGTTGCGCACTGTGTTTCTGTATCCGTACGCGATGTCGTTCGTGGCTACGGGCCTTGTCTGGCAGTGGATTCTGAATCCGGAGCTAGGCGCGCAGGCCGTGCTGCATAAGCTCGGTTTCGTTCATGCGCGCTTCGACTGGATCGTCGACCAGGACTGGGCGATCTACACGATTGTCATTGCCACCGTATGGCAGGCGTCGGGTCTCGTGATGGCGTTGCTGCTGGCGGGCTTGCGAGGAATAGACGACGAACTGTGGAAGGCCGCGCGTATCGACGGCATTCCGCGCTGGCGGGTCTATGCGAGCATCGTCGTGCCCATGCTCGGACCGTCGATCTCCACCGCGTTCGTGCTGCTCTTCGTGATGGTCGTCAAGCTCTACGACGCGGTGGTCGCGATGACTCAAGGCGGCCCCGGCACCGCGAGCGAGGTGCCGGCGAAGTTCATCATGGACTATCTGTTTGGCCGCGCGAACATTGGCCTCGCGTCGGCGGCTTCGATCGTTCTGCTTGCAACCGTGCTCGCGATTCTCACGCCGTTCTTCTATGCCCGCAGCCGCGCGGCGTTGCGCAAGGAGGTGTGATGAACACCCTCGGTTCTCCGCTGAAACGCGCCGCGCCGCATACCGCGCCAAAGGGGCGCCGCCGTGCGGCATTCACACCGGCGCGCGTCGGCGTTTATCTGTTTCTGCTCAGCGCGGCACTATTTTTTCTGCTGCCGCTCTACGTGATGCTGGTCACGTCCTTCAAACCGATGAGCGAGATCCGTCTCGGCAATCTGCTCGCTCTTCCAGCGCATTTCACGTTGCACGCGTGGAGCGCCGCGTGGGAGTCCGCGTGCACGGGGCTCGATTGCAATGGCATTCAGGTCGGCTTCTGGAACTCCGTGCGTATCGTCGTGCCGAGCACACTGTTCTCGATTGCAATTGGCGCGGTGAACGGTTACGCGCTGTCGTTCTGGCGTCCGCGTGGTGCGGGCATCTTGTTCGGCGTGTTGTTGATGGGCGCATTCATCCCTGTGCAGGTGATGGTCTATCCGCTCGTGCGAGTGCTCGCGAGCGTGCATCTGTTCAGTTCGCTGCCGGGTATCGTCGTGATTCATACGATCTTCGGCATGCCTGTGATGACGCTGCTGTTCCGAAACTACTACGCGTCGATTCCGCAAGAGCTTTTCAAGGCGGCGCGCATCGACGGCGGCGGTTTCTGGCGTATCTTTGTCCAGCTGATGCTGCCTATGTCCACACCGATCATTGTGGTGGCGGTCATCATGCAGGTGACGGGCATCTGGAACGACTTCATTCTCGGCCTCGTGTTCGCGGGCACGAAGAATCTGCCGATGACCGTGCAACTGAACAACATCATCAATACGACGACCGGCGAGCGGCTTTATAACGTCAACATGGCGGCGACGATCCTGACCTCGCTGGTGCCGCTTGCTGTGTACTTCATTTCGGGCCGCTGGTTTGTCCGCGGCATTGCGTCCGGTGCGGTCAAAGGATAAAGCGATGACCTACGTGGTTAAACAGGCGAACACGCTCGCAAGTCCACTGACAGGCGCGGCTGACATGACAGAATCCGCGGACACGGCACGAACAGACAACATGCCTGGCGTCGCAGACACCGCCGACGCCGCGCATGCGGCGAACGTTGCGGTGCGCAATCTGACCATCCGGCTCGGTGGCAACACGGTGATCGAAAATCTCGATCTCGACGTGCAACCCGGCGAATTCGTCGTGCTTCTCGGACCCTCGGGCTGCGGCAAGTCCACGTTGCTGCACAGTATTGCCGGGTTGATCGACGTGACCGACGGCAACATTGAAATCGCCGGCGAAGACATGACGTGGGCCGATCCGAAAGATCGGCGCATTGCACTCGTATTCCAGTCATACGCGCTGTATCCGACGATGAGCGTGGAGCGCAATCTGTCGTTTGCGTTGCGCATCAACGGTACGCCGAAGGCAGAAATCGCGCGGCGTGTGGCGCGCGCCGCCGAGATGCTCCAACTCGGGCCGCTGCTCAAACGCAAGCCGGCGCAACTGTCGGGCGGTCAACGGCAACGCGTGGCGATCGGCCGCGCGATCGTGCGCGAAGCAGACGTGTTTCTATTCGACGAGCCGCTGTCGAATCTCGACGCCAAACTGCGGACCGAACTGCGCCGTGAGTTGAAGCAATTGCACCAGCGTCTCGGCGCAACGATGATCTACGTGACGCACGACCAGGTCGAAGCGATGACCCTCGCCACGCGCATGGCCGTGATGCGAGGCGGCGCGATCCAGCAGTTCGGCACACCTGCTGAGGTCTATGCGCGGCCTGCCAATCTCTTTGTCGCGACGTTTCTCGGCACGCCCGCGATGAACCTCGTCAACGGCACGCTGGAGGAGCGTGACGGCGCGCTGCATTTCTGCACGGAGCAGTGGAGGCTTGACGTGTCGAACTACGCGTTCGTCGATCGATCCGGCGAATCACCGCCGCAATCACAATCGCAATCGCCACCCCGCCCATGCGTGCTAGGTGTTCGCGCAGAAGACGTGCGCATTGGTCCAACGCAGAGCGGCGAAGCAGCTGCCGAGCGCGCGAAAATTTCGCTCGTGGAGCCGATGGGCAACCACCGCGTCGTCTGGCTCGACTATCATGGAGTGCAGATCGCGTCGATCGATCAAAGCAAGACGCCGGTAATGCCCGGCGATACGCTGGCGTTCTCGCTCGACAGCACACATGTCTCGCTTTTCGACGCGGCGAGCGGCGCGCGGTTGTAGCGCGCCGGTGTGAGGGTCGTTGAAAACGGCAAGGTGTGACGGAGAACCGTGTGGCAACACTGAAAGATGTCGCGGCGCTGGCTGGTGTCGGCATGTCGACCGCGTCGCGCGTTATATCCGGTAAGGGCCCGGTCTCAGCCGACGCCGCATCGCGCGTGCTGGCTGCAATCGAGCAGCTGAACTTCCGTCCGTCTTCCATCGGCCGCGCGATGGCCACGCAGTCGCTCGGCATGATCGGTATTTTCGTGCCGACGTTTTTCGGCTCCTATTACGGCACCATCCTCAAACAGACCGATACTGAACTGCGCGCCGTGCGCCGGCATGTGGTGGTCGCAACCGGCTGCGGAGAAGTGTCGCCGCGCGAGCAGGCTATCGAGGCTGTGCGTTTTCTGATTGGCCGCGACTGCGACGGCGTCGTGGTGATCAGCCATGATCTGCACGATGAAGACCTGATCATGCTGCATCGGATGCATCCGAAAATGGTGTTCCTCAATCGAGCGTTCGACCAGGTCCCGGAGGCGTCGTTTTGCGCGGATCATCGGTACGGCGGCGAACTGGCGGCGCGCACGCTCCTTGAGCACGGGCACCGCGACATCGCCGTGATTTCCGGGCCTTTTACGGCTTCTGACAACCTGACGCGGCTCGAAGGCTTCTTCGCGGAGCTCGAACGCGCCGGCATTTCGCGCAGCGACGTGACCTTGATCGAATCAGACTTCTCGCCGGAAGGCGGCTACGCTGCCGCGCAGAAACTGCTCGATTCGAAGCGGCGCTACACGGGTCTCTTCTGCGCGAACGACACAATGGCGGTCAGCGCGCTCGCGCGTTTCCACGAAGCCGGCATTTCGGTGCCGGACGAATTGTCGGTGATCGGTTACGACGACGACTACTCCGCCGCTTATACGGCGCCCGGCCTCACGTCGGTGCACATTCCAACGGCCGAACTGACGCAAAACGCGGTGCGCTGGCTTCTCAACCAGTGTTATCGAACGACGTGGGAGATATTCCGCGAGTTTCCGGTGAGCGTCACAACGCGCGAGTCGGTGGGGCCGGCGCCGGGCGCCAAGCCCGCTTCGATCAGCGCGTCGTGTTTCGGCGGCGCCTGATCGTCTCTTCCGGAAGGCCGCCGGCGGCCCGTGCTGAGCGTTAGGCGCCGCTGCGCAGCGCTTCTTCATGGCGCTGGCGCGCCTCTTCTTCGAGCCGCGTGTCTTCGAGCTCCTGCAGCACCGCTTCCAGATCGACCGGCGTCGTATCGGCTTCGACGTGACCCGTCAACTGCGCATCCACGTGCAAGGCGCCGGCTTCGTAAAGCGACCAGATTTCCTTGCCGTAATTCGTTTTAAGCAACGCCGGCGCGAACTGGCCGAAATACGTGGCGAGGTTGTTCACGTCGCGTTCCAGCATCGCGGGCGCTTCCAGGTTGCCGGCGGCGTCTACCGCTTGCGGCAGGTCGATGATCACGGGGCCGTCGGCGGCAAGCAGAATGTTGTATTCGGACAGATCGCCGTGAATCATGCCGGCACACAGCATACGCACGACCTGATTGACGAGCAGTGCATGCAGTTCGAGCGCGCGCGCCTCGCTCATATCGACATCGTTCAGACGCGGCGCTACATTGCCTTCCGCGTCGGTCACGAGTTCCATCAGCAACACGCCGTCGCTGCAAATGAAGGGTTGCGGCACGCGCACGCCGGCGTTGGCCAACTGGAAAAGCGCACTGACTTCGGCGTTCTGCCAGGCCTGTTCCTGCACTTCGCGGCCGTAACGGCTGCCTTTTTCCATCGCGCGTTGCTGACGGCTGTTCTTGACCTTGCGACCTTCGCGATACGACGCAGCCTGACGAAAGCTGCGCTGTTTGACATCCTTATAGACCTTCGCGCAGCGCGTGGAGTCGCCGCTGCGCACCACGTACACGGTGGCTTCCTTGCCGCTCATCAATTGGGATATGACTTCGTCGATCAGACCTTCCTCGACTAGCGGGAGCAAACGTTTCGGCGTTTTCATGCGACCGCCCGAATGTGGCGGCAGGCGCGGCAGCCGTGCGCGGCGGCAGGCGGGGAGAAGTGGTGCGGGATTCGAGTCATGCCGGATTATAAACGCTGCGCTCGCGCGGCTCTTTATTGACGCGAGTCGCTGCTGCCACACGACCCAGCACGATTCACGGATGCCCGCGTCAAAAACACGTTCCTCGCGCACCGAACTGGAATGCTGGCGCTCCTGGCGACGCGGTAGCCGCGACAACGTTTGCGCGATCCCACTTGTACCACCGGCATCTGTTCCGACGAAACGCTTTGCAGTTTTACCCGCTATTTCACGGGCTAAAATGCGCTGCTGCTTGCCAATGGTGTAATAGTCCGCAACAGTGCTGTGCGGTTTTCGCGCATTGTCTCCGCGACCTTATCGCGTAGACTTGGGGGCAACGAAAACTGGTTACGGGGTCTGAGATGTTGGCGGTTTTCTTTATCGCCTGTCCGATCTGCATTGCGGCGCTGTTCGGTTTCGCGCGGCATGTCGATCCGCGCACAGGTCACTTCAAACGTTGATTCAACGCCGCGATTTTCGCCGACACGGGCAGGTAAGTGCCGTTGCCGGCCTTCAGCTGTGGCCGGTCTGGTCCGCGGGCCTTGCCTTCAGGTACCGAATCGCGGCACGATGCGCGATAACCTGAGTTTGGGGCGGCATCGCGTATGCAAGACTTTCTGGGAAATCTGGCGACACGCGCAAGCGTGCTCAAGGGCGTGCTTCCATTGAGCCGCACGGCGGCGTTACGCGATGCGCTGGCGGGCGTGCAACTCGCGTCGATGGACATCCCACAGGTGCTCGGCTACGCGCGCATTGCCGGCATGCCGGCTGTTACCGGCCTTTACACCGTCTTTCTGCCGCTTATTGCGTTTGCCTTCTTCGGTGCGTCGCGGCATCTCGTCGTCGCAGCGGATTCAGCCACCGCCACCATCTTCGCGAGTCGCCTGTCGACCATGGCGCCGGTTTCGAGCGCGGAATACGCGTCGCTCGCCGCGATGGTCGCATTGCTCACCGCTGCCTTGTTGTTCGTCGCGCGCATTTTCAGACTGGGCTTTCTAGCCGACTTCCTGTCGCGCACTGTGCTCGTAGGCTTTCTTGCCGGAGTCGGCGTTCAGGTGGGCATTGCGATGCTGGGCGACATGCTCGGCCTGACAGGACACGCGGCGCGCAGTGTGGATCAGCTTGTTCTCGTCGCGCGTGACTGGGCGCGACTCGATGTTCCGACACTTGCGATTTCCGTGCTGGTCGTCGTGGCAGTTCTATTCTTCAAACGTGTCTGGCCGCGGTTGCCGGTACCGTTGATTGCGGTCGTGGCGGGAATCGCCGCGAGCGATATGTACGGCTTTGCCGCACGTGGCATCGCAGTACTCGGCCCGGTTGCCGGAAGCTTGCCGCCGCTGCGCATGCCGTCGGTGACATGGGAGCAGATGCTCGATCTCGTGCCGGTTGCCGCCTCGTGTTTCGTGATGATCGTCGCGCAAAGCGCCGCGGCGAGCCGCGTATTTGCCGAGCGTCACCACGAAGCGACCGACACGAATGCCGACCTGCTCGGCATCGCCGCGGCCAACGCAGCCGCTGCGTTTTCCGGGGCATTCGTGGTGAACGGCAGTCCGACGCAGACTGCGATGGCCGATCAAGCCGGCACGCGCAGCCAGTTCGCGCAGATCGTATTCGCGGCCGTCGTGGTAGTCGTTCTGCTGCTTTTCAGCCGGTTCTTGCAGTATCTGCCGCGCTGCATTCTCGCAAGCATCGTATTCACAATCGCCGTCGGATTGATCGACCTGACGACCCTGCTCGCGATTCGCCGCGAGAGTCCGGGTGAGTTCGCGCTCGCGGTGTTCACAGCCGCAGCCGTGGTACTGATCGGCGTCGAACACGGCATTCTGGTAGCGGTTGCGTTGTCGTTACTGCGCCATGTGCGCCACAGCTACCGTCCGCATACGATGATTCTCGCGCCCGGCGACGACGGCGTCTGGGTGCCGGTGCCCGCGATTCCCGGCTCACAGACTGCGCCGGGTTTGATCGTGTATCGCTTCGGCGCCGACCTGTTCTATGCGAATGACCACTTTTTCGTCGACGACGCCCGGCGCCTGATCGACCACGCGCCGAGCACGGTGCGCTGGTTCGTGGTGGATGCGAGCGCGATTACCGACCTCGATTATTCGGCGTCGCGCTCCGTGGGCGAACTATGCGGGGTGCTGAAACGAAGCGGCATCAAGGTGATTTTCGCTCGTGTGAACCCCTATTTACGCTCGGATATGGACCGGCACGGCATCACGCCGATTATCGACGAAAGCTGTATTTTCGGCACGTTGCACGAAGCGCTGCGCGCGGCAGGCGTGGACCAGCCCGTTGCGAAATGAACGCGTTAGCTTTTCGACGTCAGCATCTTCAGGCCGGCAATGCCGAACATGATCGCGAGAGAGCCGTCCAGCCAGCGCCGGATCGCAATGTAGACGCGCCGCGCGGACGCCGTTGAAAACAGCAGCGCATAACTGCTGAACACGGACGCGCCAATGCACATGCAGCCGAGCACGATTGGCGCGATATGCGACGTACCGCCCGCTGGCGACATGGCGAGCGACACGATAGACATCCACACGAGAACGGCCTTCGGATTGGTTAGATGCAGCAGCAGGCCACGCAGATAAAGCCGCGTGAGCGGCTCGTTGCGGCGAGCCTCGCTCGCGGGCATTGCACCGGGAGCGAAGGCCGTGCGCGCCGATTTAAAGCCTAGCCACAGCAGATAAATTCCACCGGCGACCTTGATCGCCGCGAGGCATTCCGAGCATGTGGCGAGTACCGCCGATAAACCGAGCGAAGCCAGCAGCGCCCAGAAGAACGATCCCGACACCACACCCAACGCGAAGGTGAGCGCCGAGCGCCGCCCCGCGCTCATAGCGAGAGACATGATCGCCAGATTGCTCGGGCCGGGGCTTGCCGTGCCGACGAAGTAGGCGCTATAGGCGATCAGGACATCGGCGGTGAGAAAGGCAGTGGGCGTCATGGGCTGCAACTCGGGGCGGACAGTGGGAACGACGATTCTGCGCGCCGAAGCATTCAGCGCACAGATACAGTTGAACGCGCGTCGATCGGAACACTCGTGGGCAATGCTTCGTCTACGCCGCGTTTTATTGGTTCGCCGCCGTGCCGATGCACTCGGCGAGCGCGCCTGCCACCGCCTGCCGGCTATGCCGCGGACGCTGCACGAGGCCTATTTCCCGGTGAAACGTAGCCTCTTCGAGCGATAGGGCGGCCACTCCGGCGGGCCAGTTGCCGAGGCCCGCAGTGTCAGGGATCAACGCGACGCCGATGCCGCGCGCGACCAGTTGCACGATCGCCTGCAATTCGTCGAGTTCCAGCACGTCTTGTACATTCAGCCGCGAGCGCCGCAGAAAGCGGTCGACCAGGCGCCCGCCGAACGAGGTGCGGTCGTAGCGGATAAACGGCTCGCTTTTCAACAGTTCGCGCCACGATCGCTTGCCGCGCGCGAGCGCTTTCGGCACGAGCAGCACGAACGGTTCAGTGACGAGCGTGCGCCATTCCAGTTCCGAGGGCAGCGCAAATGGCGGCTTGATGATGACGGCCAGATCGAGTTCGCCCGAGTCGACCTGCCCGAGCAGATTGAGCGATACGCCGGGCACGACGCGAATTCGCCAGCCGGGACGGTCCACCCGAAAGCGCGACAGTGCAGTCGCGAGAAATGACACTTGCGCCGACGCAATGGCGCCTATCCGCAGCATGCCGCTCTCCGCCGCGACCGTGCCCCGTTCGGACAGGCGCGCGTAGAGCGTCATCATTTCTTCGGCGAGCGCGAGCGTTTCGCGTCCTGCGTCGTTAAGCGTGGCGGAGCGGCCCGTGCGATCGAACAGCGCAAAGCCAAGCTCTTCTTCGAGCCGCTGCATCTGCGCGCTGACGGCCGACTGCGTGAGCCCGATGCGAGCCCCCGCGCCGGAAAAAGTGCCGTACTGGCTCACGGCAATGAAGGTTTTGAGTTCGGAAAGCATGCTTCGATTGATCGGTTCTCGTGTTGGTCAGATCAAATATATATCGTTTTTCACCAATTTTAATTGTGGTTAAGCTAATGGCGACTCAGGCACGTTGCTCAGGCAGGTTGCCGTCGAAATCATCAACCGCATCACCTACTCAACCAGCGAGCCTCACATCATGAGCGTTGCCGACACCGTCTTGCCGCCGTTTCACCTGGCGTTTCCTGTTCATAGTCTCGCCGCTGCGCGCGAGTTTTATGGCGAATTGCTCGGCTGCCCCGAAGGGCGCAGTTCCGAGCAATGGGTCGATTTCAACTTTTATGGGCACCAGATAGTCGCGCATCTCGCGCCGGAAGAAGTGGGCCACCGCCAGACCAGCAAGGTGGACGGCGACGCCGTGCCGGTGCGCCACTTCGGCGCCGTGCTTTCAATGGAGCAATGGCAGGCCGCCGCGGACAAGCTGCAGAAAGCGGGCATCGACTTCATCATCGAGCCGCATGTGCGTTTCAAGGGCGAAGTCGGCGAACAGGCGACCATGTTCTTTCTCGATCCGTCGGGCAATGCGCTCGAATTCAAGGCGTTCGCCGACATGTCGTCTCTGTTCGCGAAGTGAAGGTATGAAAAAAGCGTAGGCTGACTGAAATATGACGGCGGCCGGCCGTAACTGACGACCGTCCGTCCTTGGCTTTTCCTTACGATTAGCTTCCTGACATTCTCGCCATTTTCGCGTCATGCAGGTGTTGGTGCTAGCGATCTAGCATAAGCGCCAGTTCTCCATCCTTACCTGCTCACGGCAGTCACCTGCACTTTACTCAGGCGCGTTTCATGTGGATTGTCAACGTTGCGCTTAAGCGGCCGTACACGTTCATCGTGATGGCCATTCTGATCGTGCTGGCGACGCCTTTCGTGCTGTTCACCACGCCGGTCGATGTGCTCCCGGAAATCAACATTCCGGTGGTCAGCATCATCTGGACATACAACGGCTTGTCCGCCGAGGACATGGCCCACCGGATCGCCTCGGTCAACGAACGCAGTCTGACCACCACCGTCAACGACATCGAGCATATCGAGTCGCAATCGCTCGCGGGCATCACGATCCTGAAGGTGTTTCTGCAGCCGACCGCGAACATACAGACCGCGATTGCGCAGACGGTGGCCGTTGAACAGGCGCAGCTCAAGCAGATGCCGCCGGGCGCCACGCCGCCGCTGGTGATCAGTTATTCGGCCTCCAGCATTCCGGTGATTCAGCTGGGCCTGTCGAGCACCAAGCTCTCCGAGCAACAGCTCAACGATACCGCGCTGAACTTCCTGCGGCCGCAGCTGGTGACGATCCCCGGCGCGGCCGTGCCTTATCCGTATGGCGGCAAATCGCGGCTGATCTCCGTCGACCTCAACACACGCGCGTTGCTCTCCAAAGGTCTCACCCCGCTGGACGTGGTCAGCGCGTTCAACGCGCAAAACCTGATTCTGCCCACCGGCACGGCGAAGATCGGACCGAAGGAATACACGATCAACATGAACGGCTCGCCGTCCACGCTCGAAGGGCTCAACGATATTCCGGTGCGCACGGTCAACGGGGCGACGACCTATCTGCGCGAAGTCGCTCACGTGCGCGACGGTTTTTCGCCGCAAACCAATATTGTTCGCGAGAACGGCCATCGCGGCGTGTTGATGTCGGTGCTGAAAAACGGCAGCGCGTCGACGCTCTCGATCGTCAACACGCTGCACGGCTTGCTGCCCGCCGCACGTGCGGCGCTTCCGCCGGATCTGAAGATTACCGCGCTGTTCGACCAGTCCGTGTTCGTGAAAGCGGCAGTGCAGGGCGTGGTCCGCGAGGCGGTGGTAGCCGCGGCGCTGACCGCCGCGATGATTCTGCTTTTTCTCGGCAACTGGCGCAGCACCTGCATCATCGCAATTTCGATTCCGTTGTCGATCCTGTCCTCGCTAATCGCTTTGCATGCGCTCGGGCAGACCATCAACATCATGACGCTCGGCGGCCTCGCGCTCGCGGTGGGTATCCTCGTCGACGATGCGACCGTAACGATCGAGAACATCGAACGGCATCTGCATATGGGCACCAACCTGCATGATGCGATTCTGGAAGGCGCAGGTGAAATCGCCATTCCGGCACTCGTCTCGACGCTGTGTATCTGCATCGTCTTCGTGCCCATGTTCTTTCTGACCGGCGTGGCGCGCTACCTGTTCGTGCCGCTCGCCGAAGCGGTGGTCTTCGCGATGCTTGCGTCGTACGTTCTGTCGCGCACACTCGTGCCCACGCTGGCCATGCTGCTGATGGGCCACGCGCACAAGCCGAAAGCCGATGCGAAGCCGAGTTTGTTCGCACGTCTTTATCGGCGCTTTGATAACGGCTTCGAGCGCATGCGGGCCGCCTACATCGTCATTCTCAGCAGTCTGCTCGTGCGCCGTGCCCGCTTCGGCAGCGTTTTTCTCGGCTTTTGCGTGGTGTCGATGGGGCTGGCATTCGTGCTGGGCGAAGACTTCTTCCCGAGTGTCGACGCAGGCAATATCCGCTTGCATATGCGCGCGCCGACGGGCACACGGATCGAGGAAACCGCACGTCTTGCCGATGAAGTCGAAAAGGTGATCCGCGAAGTCGTGCCCGAGAAAGAACTCGGCACGATCCTCGACAACCTTGGTTTGCCGTACAGCGGTATCAACCTTTCGTACAGCAATGCGGGGACGATCGGCACGCTCGACGGCGAAATACAGATCGCGTTGAAAGAAGGTCACGAGCCGACACAACTCTATGTGGACAAGCTGCGGGCCTTGCTGCCACAACGTTTTCCGGGCGTGGAGTTTTTCTTTCAGCCGGCGGACATCGTTACTCAAATTCTCAACTTCGGGCTTCCGGCAGCCGTGGATGTACAGATCGCCGGCGCGGATCAACAGGGCAACTTCGACGTCGCGCGCAAGCTGCTCAAACAGGTGCGCATGATTCCAGGCACCGTCGACACGCACATCCAGCAGAAACTCGACGAGCCCGCCATCAACCTGCAAATGGATCGCACCCGTTTGCAGCAACTCAACCTCACGGCCAGCAATGTCGCGCAGAACGTGCTGATTTCGCTATCGGGAAGTTCGCAGACGTCGCCGGGCTTCTGGTACAACGACCGCAATGGGGTCGAGTACAACGTTGCAGTGCAAACGCCGCAGTACAGCATTTCGTCGATCGACGACCTGTTGCGCACGCCGGTGTCGGCCTCGGCAACGGGGCCGACGCAACTGCTCGGCAACCTTGTGCGCGTGCAGCCGCAAAACCAGTTCGCGGTAGTCACGCACTACAACATCAGGCCGGTCATCGACCTTTACGTGAGCGTCGATAAACGCGACCTGGGAAGCGTCGCGGATCAGGTCGACAAGCTCGTCGAACAGGCGCGCGCGTCGCTTCCCCGCGGGAGCCAGATCACCGTGCGCGGCCAGGTACAGACGATGCGCAGTTCCTATTTCGGGCTCGGCCTAGGCGTGGCGATGGCGATCGTGCTCGTGTACCTGCTGATCGTCGTGAATTTCCAGTCGTGGGTCGATCCTCTCATTATCGTGAGCGCTTTGCCTGCGGCTCTCGCCGGCATTGTGTGGATGCTGTTCCTGACCGGCACGCATCTGAGTGTGCCGGCGCTCACGGGCGCGATCATGACGATGGGCGTCGCCACGGCCAACAGTATTCTGATGGTTGCGTTCGCGCGTCAGCGGCTTTCCGCCGGCGCGCCGCCGCTCACCGCGGCGCTCGAAGCAGGAGCGAGCCGCATCCGCCCGGTGCTGATGACCGCGTTCGCAATGATCATCGGCATGATTCCGATGGCGCTCGGTCTCGGCGAAGGCGCCGAGCAGAACGCGCCGCTCGGCCGCGCGGTGATCGGCGGATTGCTGTTTGCGACGGTGTCCACGCTGTTTTTCGTGCCGCTGGTGTTCGCTGGCATTCATACGCGCCTCGCGCGTCGCCATCCGAAGGATCACGAAGAGAGTGACAACGGCGGCGCGGGCGAACCGGCCTGAAGTCGAACAGGCAAAAACAGAAAAATTGCCGAAACGTGAAGCAAACGGCTACCCAGGCTAACGGAGCTAGCTAACCGAGATGGCTAACTGAGATGACCGAAAAAACTCATGCATCGCTGGCGATTCCGTCGCGAGAGACCGAAAGCGGCCATGCACTGCCGCCGCGCAATCGCGAATGGAAGCGCGCGAAGATCGCCCTCTGGATCATGCTGGCATTGCTCGCATTGGGAGCCTTGCGCACCGTGATTGCAAACCTCATGCAAAACCGCACCGTCGAGCAAACGACGAAGCAGAACGCCACGCAATATGTGACCGTGGCGAGCCCAACGCGGGCCGAAGGCGGTGGCAGCACTACGTTGCCGGGCACGCTGCGCGGCAGTGTCGAATCGCCGATATTCGCGCGCTCCACCGGCTATTTGCTGCGCTGGTACGCCGACATCGGCACGCGCGTCAAGCAGGGGCAGTTACTCGCCGAACTCGATACGCCGGAAATCGATCAGGAGCTGGCGCAGGCACTCGCGCAGCGCCAGCAAACCAGTTCGAGTCTCGCGCTTGCG
Organism: Paraburkholderia caledonica NBRC 102488; assembly: GCF_000685095.1. Lineage (GTDB taxonomy): Bacteria > Pseudomonadota > Gammaproteobacteria > Burkholderiales > Burkholderiaceae > Paraburkholderia > Paraburkholderia caledonica. Next base: position 329,772 of record NZ_BAYE01000002.1, on the reverse strand, counting down.
AAGAGCTCGCTCGAACGCTGGCAGCAATTGCGTCAGCGTGATGCGGTCTCGCAACAGGAGCTCGACGAACGGCAGAGCACGTATACGCAGGACGTGGCGAACCTGGCCGCCGCCGACGCCAACGTCCAGCGCTTGCGCCAGCTCGAATCGTTCAAGCGGATCGTCGCGCCGTTTGCGGGCGTGGTCACGCAACGCAACGTCGACGTAGGCGATCTGATCGATGCGGGTAGCGGTACGAGCCGGGCGCTGTTCGCGCTAGCGCAGTCGGACCCGCTGCGGGTTTATGTGCAATTGCCGCAGGCGTATGCGCAGAACGTGTCGGTCGGCCAGAACGTGGTGGTCACGCAGGCCGAACTTCCCGGCCAGCAGTTTCATGGCACCGTCACGCATATCTCGGGCGCGATCGACGTGCCGACTCGCTCGCTGCAAGTCGAAGTGACATTGCCGAATCCCGATAGCAAGCTGCGTCCGGGTGCTTATGTGCAAGTGGCGCTGCCGTCGGCTGCCCGCGCGCAATGGATGGTGCCTGGCAACGCATTGCTGTTTCGCGCCGAGGGTCCGCGGGTTGCGGTCGTCGACGTGAAAGGCATTGTGCAGTTGCGCAAGATCGTGATCGCGCAGGATCTCGGGCAGACGCTCGAGATAGAAAGCGGGATCGATGGAAACGACAGAGTGATCATCAACCCGAGTGATTCGATTGCGGACGGCGATCATGTCGAGATCGCGCAACCGCAGAAGAACACGAAGGGGGCGTCGTGAAACCCACGCGCGGCGGCAGGGGCGTCGCCAGGGTTGCCGCGGCGGTCGGTGCGGCTGCCAGTGCGGCCATGCTCGCGGCGTGCACGGTGGGTCCGGATTACAAGCGGCCGCAGGCAGAGGTGCCGCCCGAATGGAAGACCGATTCGTACTGGCGTGTCGCGGCTCCGTCGCATGCGCCGATGGACCCTGACTGGTGGAACGTCTATCGCGACTCCACGCTCGCCACGCTGGAAACCCAGGCGCTCGCACAGAATCAGACGCTGGTGGCCGCGAGCGCGCACTATGCTCAGGCGAAGGCGACGCTTGCGAACACGCGTGCGCAGCAGGTTCCCGAAGTGGACCTCGCCGCATCGGCGTCACGCTTCCGCATTTCTCGCGACAGACCGCGCACGAACTACGGCGTGCCGACCACATCGACGGTGCAGAACAATCTGCAGATCGGTCCCACGATCAGCTACGACACCGATCTCTTTGGCCGCATACGCCGCCAGGTGGAAGGCGCGGCGGCGTCCGCCGAGCAATCCGCAGACGATCTCGCCAACGCGCGACTCGTGCTCACTACCGAGGTGGCGAGCGACTACTTCTCATTGCGTGAGCTCGACACCGAAATCGACGTGCTGAACCAATCGGTCACGCTGCAGCAGAAAGCACTCGATTATGTGAACTCCGAACATGAGCTCGGCGCCGTGTCGGGGCTCGATGTCTTGCAACAGAAGTCGCTGCTCGACACGACGCGTGTGCAAGCGCAGTTGCTGCTGAACCAGCGCGCGCAATTCGAGCACGCGCTCGCGGCGCTCGTCGGCGTGCCCGCGCCTCAATTCGCAATCGAGCCGAAGGTCCTGAACTTCCAGGTGCCGGCGATTGCGCTCGGCGTGCCGAGCGACGTGCTGCAACGGCGGCCCGACATCGCCTCGGCCGAGCGCGCAATGGCAGCGGCCAATGCGCAGATCGGCGTTGCCAAGGCGGCGTTTTTTCCGAGCCTCACGCTGACGCCCGGCATCGGCTGGGAAAGCACGCAGTTCGCGAGCTTGCTGAGCGCGCCCACGCTGATGTGGACGCTCGGTGCGGCGGCCAGCCAGGTCCTGTTCGACGGCGGGCGGCGCGCGGCCAACGTGCAGTTCGCGAGCGAAGGTTATAAAGCGACCGAGGCCGACTATCGGCAAACGGTGCTCAACGCATTCCAGCAGGTGCAGGACGGCATTACGGGTCTCGCCGTGCTCGACGGCGCGGCGAAGCAATCGGAGCAAGCGGTCGCGGATTCGCAACGTCTGCTCGCGCTGGCCAACGACCGTTATTCGGGCGGCCTTGTTGCGTATCTGGATGTCATTACCGCACAGCAGTCGTTGCTCAACAGCAAGCGTCAGGACGCGCAGATTCGCGGCCAGCAGATGACGCTTTCGGTCTCGCTCGTCAAGGCGCTGGGTGGTGGCTGGGACGCGAGCACGGGACCGGCGAGCGGCGAATCAAGGGTTGGGCAACAGGACATGCAGCCGGAGGGCGCCGGGCCCGTCCAGACACGTGCCGCTGCCCAGTGAGGCCGGCACGGTGCACGGGAAGCAATACGAGGCGTTTCGTATAATGCAGACACTAGGGGACGCGCATGAAATTGCTGATTGTTGAAGACGAGCACAAGGTGGTGGACTACCTGCGCTCCGGTTTGACAGAGCAGGGCTGGGTCGTGGACGTCGCGCTCGATGGTGAAGAGGGCATGCATCTGGCCACCGAGTTCGATTACGACGTGATCGTGCTCGACGTCATGCTGCCCAAGCGCGACGGCTTCAGCGTGCTGAAGGCGCTGCGCATGCGCAAGTCGACGCCGGTCATCATGCTGACGGCACGCGATCATGTGAACGACCGCGTGCGCGGTCTGCGCGAAGGCGCCGACGACTATCTGACCAAGCCATTCTCATTCCTCGAACTGGTCGAGCGTCTGCACGCTTTGGCGCGCCGCACGCGCTCGCAGGAATCCACGCTCATTTCAGTTGGCGATCTGTTCGTCGATCTGATCGGAAGGCGCGCGACGCGAGAGGGCGTGCGTCTCGATCTCACCGCGAAAGAATTCCAGCTGCTAAGCGTTTTGGCCCGCAGGCAAGGCGATATTCTGTCGAAGACCGCGATCACCGAACTCGTCTGGGATGTCAACTTCGATAGTCATACTAACGTCGTGGAAACGGCGATCAAGCGATTGCGCGCGAAGCTCGACGGCCCGTTTTCTTCCAAACTGCTGCATACCGTGCGCGGCATGGGCTATGTGCTTGAAGTGCGCGAAGAGGCGGAACAGCCATGAACCGTTCAATAGCACGGCGCCTCGCACTGATGTTCGCGCTCGTCGCGCTGTTCGTATTTACGCTCGTCGGCGCGGGGCTTTTTGCGGTGTTGCGCTCGCAGCTCGAGAACCACTTGCGCGAGTCGCTCGACGACCGTGCCCAGATCGCGCGGCTCATCTGCAATCACGGGCTGACACCTGAAAAATGGCGCATGTCGCGCGAGAAGCTTACCGACATGACGCCTCATGACCGCAGCACCGTATATGCGGTAACGAGCATCGAGCCGTCCTACAACTATGGCAAGCCCATCGAGGGTTCGACCGTGAAGACCTGGCCCGGCGGCTACGCCCGCGTGAGGCCGGTGGGCGGCGGTGAAGACATGCTCACCACCACGGTGTCCATTCCCGGCTATTCGACGCGGCCCCCCATGCAGTTGCAGGTTGCATCGAGCTATTCGCCGAACATTCGCACGATGCGCGTGTTCGGCTTCGCGCTTGCGGCGCTGTCGGCGCTTGGCAGCCTCGCGGTGCTGCTGCTCAGTTATTCGGTGACGCGCATCGGCCTCGCACCGTTGACGCGTCTCACCCGCGACGCGTCCGCCGTCAGTCCGAACAATCGCTCGCAACGGTTGAACACCACGTCGTTGCCGCATGAATTGAATGACCTCGCTAATTCTTTCAACGGCGCGCTTGAACGTCTCGACGGTGCGTACTGCCGCCTCGAATCCTTCAATGCGGACGTCGCGCACGAATTGCGTACGCCGGTCACGATCCTGATCGGGCAAACGGAAGTGGCGTTGACACGCAACCGCTCCGTGGACGATTTGCGTCATACGCTACAGTCGAATCTCGAAGAATTCGAACGAATGCGCGCGATCATCAACGACATGCTGTTCCTCGCGCGAGCCGACCAGGGCGAGCGCGCAACGGGCCTCGTTGAAGTATCGCTGGCGGCTGAAGTTGCACACACGCTGGAGTTTCTGGAGATTCCACTCGAAGAAGCTCGCGTGCATGCGCGGTTGCATGGCGACGCCTCGGCGCATGTGAACCGCTCGCTGTTCGGTCGCGCCTGCACGAATCTGTTGATGAACGCGATCCAGCATTGCCAGCCTGGTGCGCAGATCAACGTGCGCATTGTGCGGGACGGGCAACAGGTGCGCATTGAAGTTGCGAATCCCGGCGAGCCGATCGAGCCCGCCGTGCTCGAACATCTGTTCGACCGTTTTTATCGTGCTGAAGCGTCGCGCACCAATAGCCGCGAGAACCACGGACTCGGTCTCGCAATCGTTAAGGCGATTGCGGAGATGCATCGCGGCAGCGTGTCGGTGCAAAGCGCGAACGGCGTCAATACGTTTGCATTTTCGATCGCTGCTTCGCTTGCGGAGAGCGTCACGCTGTCAGTACGTTCGAATGCGGCGAAACTGCCGGGGAATGGCGTGGGAAATGGTGCGGCGAGCGCAAACACTCCACCGGCACCAGCATCATATTCGTCACTAGTAAAAGGAAAGTCTGCCTGAACGGGTAGCCACCGCTTCGCCGCTCCGTGTCACGCTGCATGGAAGCGAACGCATGAACTAGAAATCAAGCGTGAACTGAACCGACTCGTCACGCGGAATTTGTCCGGCGGGTTGCAGGTTGCCGGCCTTGACTCCGAGCAGCCTGATGGATTTAACGAGCTCCACTCTCTTCAGGCAGTCAGTTGCCGCGCGCCGCAACGCTTCTGCGTTGGCAATGGGTTCGGGAAGCGTAATGTCGCGCGTGACTGTTTTGAAGTCGTTAAAGCGAAGCTTGATGCCGATCTTCCTCGCCAGATAGCCTTTTCTCTGCAGATCGGCTGCCACCTGTTCGCACAGACGGGTGAATGCGGCGCCCAGTTCCTGCCGATGCCGTACGGCATGCAGGTCCCGTTCGAATGTGGTCTCGCGACTCATCGAGACCGGTTCGCTGTATGTCACCACAGGTCTCTCATCAAGACCGTGGGACACTCTGCGAAGCCATGCACCGTAGCTTCGGCCAAAGTGCTCTATGAGCCACGGCTCGTCGCACGCAGCGATTCCGCCGATGGTCGTTATTCCCAATGACGCAAGTTTCGCGCTGGCCTTGGGGCCAATACCGTTGATCTTATTCGCGGCCATTGGCCAGATCCTGGACTGCACGTCTTCGAACTTCAGGATCGTGATGCCGTCGGGCTTTTGCATATCGGAGCACAGCTTTGCAAGCAGCTTGTTGGGTGCGATTCCCACGGAGCAGGTGAGATTCGTTGCTTCCAACACCGCCGATTTCAGCTTGCGCGCTACTTCCTCTGAACTGCCGCTCGTGAGCGAGACGTCTGCGTACACTTCGTCGATACCGACGTCTTCTATGCTCGAAGTGACCGACCGCACTGCATCTTTGAACAGTCGCGAATACATTCGGTAGAGGTCGAAGTTCACCGGAAGGATAATCGCATCTGGCGCTAACCGGGCGGCCTTCATGGTGGGCATGCCGGAGTGAACTCCGAACGCGCGCGCTTCGTAGGTGGCGGTAGTCAAGACGCCTCTGCCGACATAGTCGCGTAAGCGCGAAAATTCGCGTGTGCCGTCAGGGTTGGTTCGCGGCGCGTCCGTGCGACGACCGGCAACCACCATGGCCTCGCCTCGTAGTTCTGGATACTGCGACAGTTCGCAAGACGCAAAGAATGCGTCCATGTCGATGTGGGCTATGCGCCGTTCATCTGGCATGCCGTGTTTGCTCAATAGTGGCGTTCGTGGTGCCGCCCGGTCAAAGGGGCGCTCGCCCGCACCTTCGGAAAGTGCGGGCGGCAAGGGCACGTGCGTTTAGGGTATTTTACCGGGACTGTACATCCGTACAGTGTTCTTTGTCACGGTCTTTGGAATTCGACCGACGGATTTGTTGGGAAGGGGAGTTCGTTGGACTGACGCATCAACCGAGTGCTGAAGGCATGTTCGCGCGGCGAGACCTGTCTCCAGGTTGGCCCGCCGCCTTCCGATCTACGATTGGTGCGCCTGAAGATGCCGCGCAAGTGAAGCCCACAGCATTGCCACGCCTCACCTGGCGGCGAATACCGACACCCCGCCATTGACGAACCCGTTTGCCGCGCAACCCGGACATCCCGCCGGCGATGTCGCGGAAGAGTACGGAACGAAAATGAGCCCGGTGGCTGAGTCGACCGCAACCGAATGCGCGTTATTGCCCGTGTTAAGACGGGCGACGACACTGCGATTGCCGGCGTCGACGATCGTCAACACGGGCGTACATGGCGACGCGGCCGAGCAGGTGCCGTTCGTCGACGCATTGCCAGAAGACGTCCACCGGCTCGCCGCGTTGTAGTAGCGATTGGTGGGCGCATCATATTCAAGCTGATCGCCGCCGCCTGCGTTCAGAGACGCCACCAGTGCACCGTTCGAACGGTTGAAGATCTGCAAAAGCAATGGCGCGCCAGTCGTACCTTCACGACATCCGACCGCAATATCGCTGCCGGGCCCCAGTGCCAGCCCTGTGGGATCACAATTGCCTTCGGAGTACATCGCGACGCCCGTTAGCGACGTGTAGTTTTGACTGCCACCGGTCGGTATTGCTCGAATGGACGCTCCCGGCAATTTCACCAGTTCGCCATGAGGATTCGCCGTGCTTCCGTCAACGTTCACATAGAAGTTGTCGCTGGCAGCGTCGTACCGGCACGCTTCGAGGCCCGCGGTGGGCTTGCCGGAGAGGTCCGTGAACGTTACCTTGGCGACGACGGTCTGCGTCGACGTGTTGATGAATGTGGCGAACGGGGGCGTCTCTTCCGGGCTGGAGATCATAAAGATGCCATGCGTGGGATCCAGACAACCTTCATCTGCGCGTACGCCCGTCGTGCTAACCGTGATTTTGCTCGTCACGGCGCCCACAGCGGGATCGACCACCTTCACAGAGTTCACGTCGCCCACGTAGATGAAGTTGCCGACAGGTGTCGCGCCGTCCGGACCCGCCTGCGAATTCGGCCCGGGGCCAAGCCCTGTGAACGCTAGCGGCCCGCTTCCCTGAATGGCCTTAACAAAGGTCTTCGACGGTATGTCGATCTGATCCAGAGATGCGTTATTCCTGTCGGTGAAGTAGTATCGGCTACCTGAAACAGCGCCGATGTCGAATGAGAAGTTTACGCCGGCCTTGATGTTCGGGACCGCGATGTCCGATACATAATGCGGCCCGCTAATGCTGAGTTGGTCCCCGCCGCAACCTGCAATCGCGATAGCCGCAGATGCCAACAATGCATTCGCCAATATGTGCTTCGGCATCGTACACCTCCCATCGTCGTCGTCGGAGTAGACCTACCTCAACCGCGCGCCGGAAGAGATAGTAGACGTTTCTATAGCTTATGCATTTCCGTGAGCAGCTATCCTTATCGTTTTCCCAGGTAGTCGGTACTGTGCTTAAGATTCCCATAAGGTTTGATATTTCATCCTGTGCATACCTGAACGTTTGAATGCCATCTGGAATCAGAAACCATGGCTGTTTGCTATGGGTGAATATGTGCGGGAGCGCTTATTAATTACTTTGCAACTAGGCATCTGCACATCGTTCAATGATCGACTGCTCTGACGTTGGCATGGGACAGCCGGGCCACCTCATTGAAATGCTCGATCATGTCATTCGCCAGACGGAAAATGACTGCGAGAAACAGCAGGCGAGGGCCAAGCAGAACGCCGCCGAGTTCGCGCACCAGTTGGCGCCTGGAGAAACCGTACAGCAGAAAACCGCCCGCGAGCAGGAATGGCGTAATCGCCGAGATATTGAAGGCGATGATCTGCGCAGTCAGCGTCGAGCCGATATTGGCGCTCATGATCAGCGCAGTGATGCCCGCGCCGGCGAGCACGCCGCGAAACCGGTTCGCCGTCAGCGTGCCGAGCAGCGCCTGCAAACGAGAACCGGCGATGGCCTTCAGTCCTCCCGTCATGAGTTCCAGTCCGAGCAGAAACAGAGCAAGGCCGCCGACCACCAAGCCAACGACGTCGATCAGGTTCAAATTGGCACCGGGCTGCATGGCGATGCGGCCTCCTCAGACTGAAATCATTCCCCATTGTAGGAGGTTCTATCACCGATACCGGTAATGGAGGCGCCGCTTGAACGGCGGGATGGCGGCAACCTGATTACTTGTCCTTCGGGGCAGCCGCCGGATCACGTATCCCACACGCGTTCCTGATAAACATTAGCGCTCGCTCGCAACCGGGTATCAAAAGAACGAGTCGAAGTCGAATCATGATTACCATTAACATGGCAGAGAGCGTTGTCTCGCCAATCACCCGGGCGAAAGCGAGTCCGACGGCGCCGTAGTGGGGAGCGAGCACAAGCGCGAGGAGTATATTCACGAACGCGGATGCGATTCCGACGGTGGCAAGCAGGCGATCCTTTTTCCGGGGCAAAAACACGTAACCAGCGATGAACTCGTTGAATGCAGCAAACGGGAACATCAAAGCAAAGATTTGAAGTATGTGAGCGCTCTGCGCGAAAGAATCACCGAGGATAAGAGGCAATACAAGAGGGGACAGGGTAAGCGCGGCGCAACATACTAGCAATCCGTATCCGATAAGCAGCATAGCGCCGCGCCGAGTCGTCTGGTTCGCGCCTTCCTTGTCGCCGTGGGCGAGTTGGCGCGTGATGGTAGGAATGAACACTTGGGCCGCCGGCCCCATCAATCCAAGGCTCAATGCTGCAAAACGTTCTGCCGCGCCAAAATAGCCCACTTGGGCGGGCGTAGATAGTAGCGTCAAAAGATAAGTCGATGAAGCTGTCAGAACCCTCGAAGCGGAAGAGTAGATGAACAGCATCGTTGATTTCCGCATCAGGGAAATGGTGCCTGTCCATCGGAGGCGTGGCCATCCCAGTTGTGAGATTGCGAGCCCATAAGAAATAACCGATGACGCTACACCTGAGATGAGTAGACTCGCGACGACCCATACTGCGTCGCGAGGACCTCTTACGATTGTCAGCACCAGCACCAGGCTCAACGCGAAACCGAAGACTTCGATGATGATGGGCGTTCGAAACTGGTGACGGCCCTGAAAAAGCCAACCGAGGTTGGCCCCGGACACAATTCCCAACAGCGTGGCCATCACACCGATCAGAGGTGTCTGGGACAGTACAGGAGAGCACATTGTGGCGACGAGCCCCGCGCACCCACCCACAATTGCATGCACTAGACGCGCGCTTAAGTGCAAAGACAGAATCTCATTACATTCTTCGGTCGATTGTGCTTTTGATATGTCCCGCATGCCGACGGGCTCGAAGCCATAGGCGACCAGCATCCAGATCACGCTCATCAGCGACATGGACGCCAGCACGCGGCTGTATCCGTCAACGCCAAGCGTCCTGCTGTAAAAAGGTACGACGATGATGAGGTACAGATATCTCAACACATAGCCGCCGTACACGAACCCAACGGTACGGATGCTCTTTCGTCTATCCATTCTGCTTCTCCGGCTGGAGGATGCCTTTTCAGCGCAACAGAGCGCGACGGCGGATCTGACGGGTTACTGCCTGGAGCAGGAACCTAACAACGGGCCGCACGTCTGCTTGTCTCAATCCGCGCTGTCGACATCTTGGAATCGCGGAAGTACTGCTACGCTGCATGGACTCCGTCGGTCCGGCTTTGTGAGCTGGATGCTGGTGGGCCTGGAAGTGCAGCGCTGAAACCACGCGAAGGCTGTCTGAACGCGCGCAGCCGCCTTCAGATGCTCTCTCTCTCTGCACGGTGGACGCCCATGATAGCGTGGCTGTGTCTCAGCTTTATTACCGCATACTTGGATGCAGCGTGGGGCGGCACTATCGGGCCATCGCCCGGGTGCGCAACCATCTCGCCACGCCAAGACTTCCCAGCATTAACCCGGCTCCGAGAGCGGGCACCGCCCGGACTACGCTGGCCTCGGGCCATTCCGAAATCAGGGGTTTTCCATCTTTGGCACCCAGCCTTGACATCCACTTGCGGGCGCTGAGTGGCAGGGGCGGCGCGACCTCCTCGAACACTCTGTGCAGCTGATCGCTCGCATGAGGAAAGGAGCCTAGTGCGCTCGCCTCGCTACGGGTGGGCGAGCCTATTACGAGTCTGGTTACGATGGCCGCTCCCTGCGTGATCCCTTGCAAAGAATCAAGTATGTCGATACCGGCCTCGCTGAGAACAGCCAGTACGTCATCGACATACGCATTGATCACATTGTGTTGAAGTCTCAGGCCCCACGCCATGGCCTGCGGATTGTCCTGAGTAAGGAGTTCTGGGTAAACGATGCCATCGCCTCCTCGTTTATAACCGGTCGTTGTGCCGTGGTCCGCTGCACAGAGGGCCTCAAATATCGGCCCTCGGACGAAGGGCCGTAGAGGCGCCGCGAAGGGTTCGCTCAGATAGTCGTCGAGACTACCGCAGTTTTCCGGGCGACGATGAAGCCCAAAATAGAAACCCGACAGACGCCGACTAAAGTTGGCTTCGCCGGTGGACGCGACCTGTGCCAGCGACCGCTGTAGATTTCCCCGCCATCCAATATCGACGACACCGACGTTCCCGTCGGCGAGAAATCCTTTTTGATCCAGATAGTCAAGAAGCAGTTGTCGAGCAGAAGAAGCGGTCGCATTGATGAGATTCACCACCTCATCGTCCGTCTGGATATGCTGCATCAATTGCTGTAGATCAGAGGCGCTCAGCGGGGCATCAGGGGAGCTAATGTGAAGACGTCGCTGCAAGCCGGCGATGGCCGGATGCTCGATATCCACGTCGAACTTTTCCAATATGTCAGAAAGAGAACTTCCCGGCGTGAAGCCGAAATGACTCAGATCTCCGTCGGACACGTTGACGAGTGCGGGTAAGTGGAGCGATTGCCGAGACACGTGCAGATAGCGCAGCTCGATCGGAATGTCATATAGAGCCACGATCTTCTTTGCAATCGACATAAGGATCTGGCCGTCACGCGCCAGAAAAAACAGCTTATCGACTTTCCTGCTTCGGGCCTGTTTCAGTATCCACACTACGAACGCGAGGAGCAACGGCCCCATGAAGCCCGCCGATATTTCGGCAATCGACCGGTCGTGGCTAGTGATAGCCGTAAAACGCAGCCGGGCGGTGCGCGCGCTCCCCGACAGCGCAGATCCGAGCAGGTGCGGCTCAATCGCGCCCTTGCCGAGTTCGCGCTCCAGGCGACTAGGCGCCCCGAGGAAGAACGGTGCTACGTGAGCGCCTGCACGCCACGCCTGGAAGACATCGGAAAAAACGCTGTCGCCAACGTGTAGATGGCTCTTGCTACTGCCCTTTGCAAGCGGAAAGAGCGACCCTGTCCTTTTTGCGCGGCCCCTCTCGCATGAAACGAAAAGTTCACCCTCGCCGATGTACACGCCGCAACTTCTCAACATCGTTTCAAGGTCACGATGAGAAAAGTAGATATCTGAAATAATCGCCGTTCTTCCGAGTGACGAGAAGCGATTGAGAGTCTCAACCATACCGGCGATGGGTCGCATCAAGCGCTTCTCGAGATCGACTTCAATGGTCTGCGCCGCTTCCAGTACATCGTGCGGCAAGCCCGACGACGCTGCAATGGCCGCGTAGATATCGTCGAGAGTCACTTCACGCTCAACTCCTGCCTTGCGTGCCCTGAACTCCGCTGCTTGCCGGATTCTCAGCCATTCGCCGGGCTTGATAAGCGAGCCGAATTCGCGTTGCAGTCGATACCCCGTTAGCAGGAACATGTCGGATGGCCTCTGCAAAGGCCTCGTTATCAAGGTGTCGAACGCGTCAAAAGAAACCAGCCCATTCCCGGTCCATATTCGCCGCGCATCGGCCTCCTCCAAGGGAGGCTTGGCCGAGAAGAGCCGATGGATGCCCGCTGACACGAATCGTTGATTGATGACCCGTTCGAGCACAAGGTTCGTAGCATTCATCAGTGTCTTCCACCCTTCAGAAAGGAAATGGTTTTCGCCAACACCGCCTTCCTGTCGGCCGCTCAATGTGGTCTTCTGGAACCTGTAACGTTGGAGATGGCGTCAAAGGAGAGCTTACGCAACATATCCCTCACCTGATGTGTAAGAGATGCGAATGAATCAAGAAACGGACGCGGTGCAGGGCTGCCGTTGTCGCGTCGCTCAGTTCATAGGCCAAATGTTCTAGCGCGGCGCTTGCTCCGAGATATGAGTAGGGAAAGCCGCTTGTTGAAGAACTGTATAACGCAACTGAGAACTCCCGGGTGATCGATTACGTGTCTAACGGCTGTCGCGAAACGCTTTTCATGAATCGCTTCGGTCACATCGACCCAGTGAAGAGATGCCTTGAGAGACCGATGCCGGCGCGCACACGCGGCGGCCAAACTTGCAGAAAGTGCGTGCGATGCGCGGAACCGCGCATTTGCGTCAAGCATGCCTTGTAGCGTCTGTCGGTCTGCCGACTTGTCAGAGGAAAGCGAACCACCACGACGCCGGTAACGGTAACCCATAGCCGGATAGACAATTATCCTTGCATCGTGCTTGGCCAATAAGCGCAACAGGATATCGAAGTCTTCTCCGGAACGAAGTCGCTCTTCATACCGAAGTCCGGCCAGGAGTTCAGCATTGATCATAGGCTTAAGATACGCGAGGCGTGGCGCTCGGATCAAAGAAACGGCATCGAAACTTTTGAAGCTCTCAAGGCCCAGTAGGGAATGTCCAGTGAGCGAGCCCTCCTCGTCCACGATAACTAAATCGTCCGCTACGATGCCTGCACCAGAACTCTCCGCGCGCTGCAGCAGCGACTCCAGGCGTCCTTCCGCGAGGACGTCATCACTGTCCAAAAACGTGATCCAGTGTCCTCGCGCGCATTCCAGCGCACGATTGCGCACAGTGGACGGCCCCGCGTTGAACGACGCGGTCAGAAGCCTGATTCGGGAATCGTTATCGGCAAAGGCGCGGACGATATCCACGCTAGCGTCAGTTGACGCATCATCCGCGACGATAAGTTCCCAGTCTTCAAGGCTTTGTCTCTGGACCGACTGAATGGCTTCGCCGATCCAGCGCTCGCCGTTAAAGTTCGCCATGACGACAGTGACAGACGGGGCCGCTGCATCCGTTATCCGTGTGACGGGCTTCTCTGTATGCGCGCAATCCTCCGCGGATCGCGCAAAGGAAGGGTCTTCGCCCGCCATGTATTGGTTGCTGGAGACGCCGACGGTTGACTGTGACTGGTCATGAGGCATTTCAGCGCCGTTCCAAGTTAGACAAGCTTACTAAACGTCAGAGGAGGGCTTGAGTTCAAGCCCTCGTTATGCGCGAACCGTGATAACGAGTGAACACCGTTCGTCTTCCTAACGGGCGGCGCTGCACCGGGCCAGTGGATTGCAGATGTAGCGAACCGCGTAGTCTGCGACAGGGGAGTATGGAAAAAGACACAAGCTGGATAGCGCGAGCGTCCCCAATTTCTTCTTCAGGCTCCAGAAAGGGTTCGCCACAATGGCATGCAGATACCGGTGGGAATCTCTTAGCATCCAACGCCAACGGGTCGTCAACGGAGCATGGTAGACGCTTGAATAGAAATGAGCTCGTTCGTATGCGAAATCGTGGAAGTCGGCCGGCAATTGCATTCCCATGCGACACCAGGCCAGTTCCCGAAGGGTAACCCAGCGGGACGGGAATGCCTTGGGGGCCTTTTCCTGCTGATCAGAGTTAGCAAACAATGCGTCTCTCCCTGCGCTTGCATATACGCGATATCCGCCGAGTGACACCGGGATACTCGATACTGGTCCAACTAGAGCCGACCCATAAATTGCATAGAAATCTGCGCCATATCGGTCCTTGACCGTTTCGGGTACAGGAAAGATCTTTCTAAGAGCACTGACGCTGTAGGCGTTTCCAGACGCCGGCGGTGACGGATAGAGCCACCCATCGAGCAGAAGCTTTCGACAATCACCATCGATTCGAGAATGAGGTACATAAGCGCCCATCTGCTTACTCGTGTGATCGATCACGTCTAGCTGAAACTGCACTTTTGCAAGATCTCCGCTCTCGAAGCGCTGCATCACCTCCGACACGGCGTCCTGATAAAGGACGTCGTCAGCATCGAGGAACAGCACGTAATCCGTTCTGGCGAGATGCAGCCCTAAATTGTAGGCAGACACCTGGCCGCCGTTGTTCTTGAAGACGGAGCTAACGCGAGCGCCATAGCCTTCGATGATTGCGCGCGAGCCGTCTGTTGATCCGTCGTCGATCACTATGACGTAAGTGCTCATGTAGTCCTGTGCAAGCGCCGAATCGATTGCCTCTGCGAGGAACTGTTCGTAGTTGTGATTGCAGATGATGACTGTCATGTCCTTCATGATTTGTCACGCGCGAAGGTAAGAAGGGATCTGACGGCCTGGGACCGCTTTCATATGAACCGTCGGCGGATTAGCGTGCTGGCAATGTTTTTCGGTGCGAGCAAGGTGGCAATGCTCCAACCGGCGATAAGACAGCGGAAGGCTGGGCGCTCGAAACTCGCGCGAAAAGGAATGGAAAGGGCGTCGCGCAGAGCCCTGACTCTGCTGTCACCGGGCAGCGGATGCTGTCGCGGTGTGAGCCGTAAAGAGGCAACGCGCAATTGCAACAAGTGAGGTGCACAAAAAAGGGTGCTGAGCGGCGGTGCCGGCCGGCCGGTCATTGCGCACGCCTTGCAGGCTGCGCTGTGACGCTTGAGCGCACGCGCGATCTCTCGTCCAAAGTTGCTCGTGCTCGCGCTCATGGCGCTGTCATTGGCGCCGTGCATGCGATAGAGCACCAACGGTGCAGCGATCGTTTCTACGTCGCCAAGGTAGGGGGCCATGGCGATGCAGGTTGAATCCGTGAACGAATCGTAACTCGCATCCAGTGGAAAGATTCTTTCCAGAAAACTGCGTGCGTAGGCATTTCCCGATCCGGGCGGCGTAGGGTATTCGGACGTTTCATAAGCCCAGTGACGGATCGCTTCGGACGATAGTCCGGGCGGGATCTTCGGGATCACATTTCGAACCTTTGGAAGCGCATTGTGTATGCGACGGCCCTGTGCGTCGACGCGCTCCATCAGCACCTGTACCTTGCTGAGGCCGGTTCGCCATACTGAAGCAATGGCGCGCAACGCACCAGGCATTAGCACGTCGTCAGCATCGAGGAATATGACGACGTCGCCTGTACTTCTCGCGAAGCCTACGTTGTTGGCGTCCCGCTGCCCCCCGTTCTTTTTGAAGATCGCCGTGATTTTTTCACCAAACGAATGAATGGCGTCGGCCGAGTTGTCGGTCGATCCGTCGTCCACAACGATGACTTCCAGTCGATCCCAGTCTTGCGTCAAGGCGCTTTCAATAGCCTGTCGAAGAAAATGCCCATAGTTGTAGTTGGCGATGACGATCGAGAAAAAGAGGTCCTTTTTAGCCATAGATCCGCTCAGTCCTGCGTTCATCGACTGCCTCCGGCTTCTCTAAGAATCAGAGTCCTTGAACCTGCGAGATGCGCTGCATCGACCAGCGCTATGGGCCAACCTGATTGATGTCGCCGCTAAAGCTGGCGCGGCCAACGGTGCCGCGTGTGGCACCCTGGTTGAAACTATTTAAGTTCAAAGGTTTCGGAGTGTGCGATTGCGGCCTAAAATCGGTCGATAAAGGCGCAAAAAGTTGAACGGCGGAGTTTCGGCAGAGGATAAGTACTTCTTTCTAATCGCAAAACGCGAATCGCAAACGGGAAGCGCAGACGTTAATCTCGAATCTATTTGCTACTTTGCTTCCTGCGATTAGGACACCGATATTGCTAACCGTCTACTCAAAGGCAGCTACGTCAGACAACCAATCGTTAGATCCGCGCCGCGCAGGCGGGACGACGGCAGCGCCCCTGGTTTGGTCTACGGGCTTCATACAGTGCAGAGCATCGGAGACGGAAATCGACCGCGCAGCGGCGAATGTCACATTCACGGAGCGAGGGAATTAGCAGTTCGTGTCTCAGCTCAATCCGCGACGACGACCGGCCGCGTGAGAGCTACTACCTGGAGCTAATCGATGAAGGTTGCTTTTTACAAGGGAACGCGTCCCGGCCTCGCCGGGAAATTAAACCGCCTGATCCGGTGGTGGACAAACAGTCCCTATTCGCATTGCGAACTTGTCGTCGCTCCAATCATCGACGCGCATCTGTGTGCATCGTCGTCGTTCGAGGATGGGAGCGTGCGCTTCATTACTACGAAGCTAGATCCAGCGCGATGGGATGTCGTCGGAATCGCGGCCGACCCGGTGAGGGAGCGGGCTGCAGTGGAGTGGTTCAACGATCATTTCGGCGAACCGTACGACTTCGCGCCTGTCTTTGCCTTCCTGCGGCGCCGCGGCCGTTATCGAGGTCGTTGGCACTGTTCGGAGTCGATCGGGGCAGCGCTGGGTCTGCCGGAGTCCTGGCGGTTCGATCCCGCTACGCTGCACGCTGCGCTCTCTTCCGGTTCGGTGCAGTCGCCGCCCGACGACATGCCGCCACTGGTGCTGGACAGTGCCTCGCAGTAATCGCTGGAGGGTCTCGCGGCAGCTATCGGTCAAGGGTGCAGCTGAGGAGCGAAATGTTGGCAGAACGTATCAATCTGAGCCTGGGCGCTATTGAGGCCTGACAGACCGTGTGCTCGTGCGGCGCATGTGTTGTGCGACGAAGTCTATCGGGGCAGGGATCTGCACGGCAGCGGCTATATCGCATCCATAGCTGCGCAATTGCGAATCGCCTCTGCGAACTGCGGATTGGATAAATTGAAACCCGTGCGCACGAGCGAAAGCAACATTTAATCGACGCCCTGAATCACCCCGACGATGCGCCAATTTTCAACGAGACCGATAACGCTGGCGAGCGCTTCTGGCAAACGTGACTCGACACTTGCAGTTCAGTCTGACCGCACTCCGCCGTCGGCAATCGGCCCGACGCAATCCCGCGCCCATATCCAGCCGAACCACCAAATTCCCGTCCCAAATCATTCAAGCCTGATTGAGTCCGCTTCGCGAAGCCCTAGAGTCCTGACCAAATTCATCTGGCAAGGTCGTTGATTTCGGAAAACGCACAGTCGAACCAATCCCGCGCGTTCTCAGGTTTGCGCCGCCGCCTGCCGTTAGAGATATCCACTCCACATCCCACCCGCGTGAAACTCCACAATGCAGTTACTCCAGTGGGCACATCGCTTGCGCACTTCCCCAGATGCTTACCGGAGGCCCAGAAAATGAGCAAGCGGGATGTACCAGGAGTCGGACCCTATGGCGGCCCGGCTGGCGGCTGGGGCGCGTTGCAGGCAGTGGCTCGCGCCGTGCGCCAGCAGATGGGTGTGGCGCGCGAGGCGACGATGCTGTTGAAGGTGAATCAACCGGCCGGTTTCGATTGCCCGGGGTGTGCATGGCCCGACCCGCGCAGCACGTCGTCGTTCGAATTCTGTGAAAACGGCGCGAAGGCTGTCTCCTGGGAAGCAACGAGCAAACGTACGACACCCGATTTTTTCGCACGGCATTCGCTCAGCGAACTGTGGCATTGGAGCGACTTCGCGCTAGAGGACGAGGGGCGGCTGACTCATCCGATGCGCTACGACGCCGCCACAGACCGATACGTGCCGATCGACTGGGACGAGGCGTTCGCACGGATCGGCGCAGCGCTGCGCGCCTTACCCGATCCGAACATGGCGGAGTTTTACACGTCCGGCAGGGCCTCGAACGAGGCGGCGTTTCTGTTCCAGCTGCTTGCGCGCCGGTTCGGCACGAACAACTTCCCCGATTGTTCGAACATGTGCCACGAGCCCACGAGCGTGGGTCTTCCCGAATCAATCGGCGTCGGCAAGGGCACGGTCACTCTCGCTGACTTCGACTATTGCGACGCGATATTCTGCATCGGACACAATCCCGGCACCAACCATCCGCGCATGCTCGCGACGCTGCGCGCTGCCGCGCGGCGCGGGGCGAAGATCGTGGCCCTCAATCCGTTGCGCGAACGCGGACTGGAGCGTTTCACTTCGCCACAAGACGCTATGGAAATGGCCACTGGGCGCTCTACGCCCATTGCCACCGACTACGTGCAACTAAAGATCGGCGGCGACGTCGCGGTCCTGAAAGGGATGATGAAAACGCTGCTCGACATGGACCGTGAGAGCCGCGGGAACGGAGGCGAGGGCGTAGTGGATCGCGCGTTCATCGACGAACACACGACGGGGTTCGACGAGCTGGTGCGCGATCTGGAAGCGACGCCGTGGGACCAGATCGTGTCGACGTCGGGCGTTGCGCGCGACGAGATCGAAAAGCTTGCGCGCATTTATGCGGAGTCTCGCGCCGTGATCGTATGTTATGGCATGGGCATTACACAGCATCGCAGCGGGACCGCGAACGTCCAGCAGATTGCGAATCTGTTGCTCATGCGAGGAAACATCGGACGCGATGGCGCAGGCATCTGTCCGCTGCGTGGCCACTCCAACGTGCAAGGCGATCGCACGGTGGGCATCACCGAAGTGCCGCCGCCTGCGTTCCTCGATTCGCTCAAGCGCGTGTTCGGCTTCGAGCCTCCGCGCGAGCACGGGCACGGCGCGATCGCCGCGATGCAGTCCATGCGCGACGAGCGCGCGAAAGCGCTGATCTGTCTGGGTGGCAATCTGCCCGTCGCGATGTCGGACCCCGACGTCTGCTTCGACGCGATCCGCAAGCTCGACCTGGCCGTGCATATCGCCACGAAGCTGAACCGCTCGCATCTGCTGGCCGCAAAAGAGACGTTGTTGCTACCGTGTCTCGGACGCACCGAACTGGATGTTCAGGCAAGCGGGCCTCAGTCTGTCACCGTCGAAGACTCCATGTCGATGGTGCATGCGTCGCAAGGATCGCTGCCGCCGGCGTCGGAGCATCTGCGTTCGGAACCGGCGATCGTCGCGGGCATCGCCAAAGCATCGCTCGACGATCCGACGCTCGACTGGGATGGCTGGGTCGCCGACTACAGCCGCATTCGCGACCTGATCGAAGCGGTCTTTCCGCAATTCGAGCATTACAACGAGCGCATACGCGAACCGGGCGGCTTCCGGCTTTACAACGCCGCGTCTGCGCGCCGCTGGGACACGCCCGACGGCCGCGCGCGTTTCATCGCCCATAGCGGCGTCATGGAAGATCCGCGCGTGAATCGCAGTGACGCGCTACTGCTCGCCACGATACGCAGCCACGATCAGTACAACACGACCATTTACGGCTACAACGACCGCTATCGCGGCATATCGGGTCGCCGCGATGTGATTTTCGTCAACGAGCAGGATCTCGACTCGCGCGGCCTGCAGCATGGCGATCTCGTCGATGTCGAAGCGATCGAAGATACCGTGAGCCTCGGCGGATCGCGTCGTCTATGCGGCCTGACCGCGGTCGCTTACGACATTCCCCGCGGATCGATGGCGGCCTACTATCCCGAGGCAAACGGGCTCATCGCATTACATGACTGCGACGCGCGTAGCGGGACGCCGTCGTACAAGTCGGTGCCCGTGCTGCTCTCGCTCAGCAAGGGAGATTGCTTGCCGGAGGACCAGGCGTCGACGTGGCAGCAAGGCGACGTGCGCAACGACCGCACAGGAGCCGCCATCGCAGGCGAGGCTGCCCATCGTCCGAACGATGGAGCGATGCCAACCTGATTGCTGGTGACTGCTACTGGTTGCTAATGGGCTGCTGCGATACGCCGGGTGGCCGTCTGGTGCTGCGCGTTGAATGTGCAGCGTGCGCGGCATGTCGATTGCGCACGCAAGTCCCATCAACTTGATGGTCGGAGGGTCGCAATGAGCAACGATCTCAAACCGAAGGATCGCGTTAGCTGGAACACACCGCAGGGCGAAACCCACGGGCACGTCAAACGCGTCATTACTGAGCGCGCGAAAGTCGATGGACACGTTGTTGCGGCATCGCCGTCCAGTCCGTCGTATGAAGTGGAGAGCGAGAAGAGCGGCAAGCGCGCGGTTCATAAAGGCGGGGCGCTGCGCAAGTCGCGTGGCTAGCGCGCACGCCCGGTATAAAACTTCCTAAGCGTCAGCGGCCGAAGGCGGTTGGCGGTCCTATTCTCCCCGCATCGTCTGTGCATTTTTGCGTCAGGCGATCAGCTGGGATTACGCAACTAACGGTCTGTCGCGCTAGCCGCGCTCGAGGTTGGGCTACGGCGAGCATGCGTCGAACCATGGAGCGTCATGCTTGCATCGGAATTCCCAGCCGGGCAGGCCGGTTCAACTGCATCGATCTCAAGCGTATGCGCAAATTTGCGCGTGCACGATGCTGGCTATCCGAACAACGGGATCAATGACCGACGTTTGAAATGCCGCGATTCTGTAAGCGGAAAAATTTGCACTCACGCGCGGTTTTCAGACTGTCTGTCCATCCCGATGCAAGGGCCGGAAAGGGCCAAATAGTCAGCACAGAGCCAACGACACTCGTCCAACGTGACCACACAACGAACCGCATTATTTGAAGGATAATGTCTGCCTTTTTGTCCCGTTGAGGCGGCCGTGAGCGACCAGACATCATCCGACGCATACCGTACAGCAGTGTCTGTGGATCATGATTTCCTTTATGGCGGCGGCGAAATGGGCGCGCTGTTGCGCGCGCATGACTGGAGCGCCACGCCTCTAGGCGAACCGGAAACGTGGCCACAAAGTTTGCGGTCCGCGTTGAGCATTTGTCTGGAAGCCAACTTCCCCATCGCCATCTACTGGGGACCCGAACTGGCGCTGCTCTACAACGATGCGTGGAGTTCGATTCCCGGCAAGAAGCACCCTGATGCCCTGGGTCGGCCGGGCAGGGAAGTGTGGCCCGAGATCTGGGACACGATCGGTCCGCTATTTCATCAAGTGCAGGAGACCGGAGCAGGGGTTTGGCAGCATGACCAATTGCTTCCCATGCACCGCCACGGATACACCGAAGAGTGCTATTTCAATTTCACGTTCAGCCCGATCCGGGGCGAAGGTGGCCAGGTAGAGGGCATTTTCAATGCCGTCCTCGAAACGACTTCCGCAGTTCTGGCAGAGCGGCGTGAACGTGCGCTGCGCCAACTTGCCGAGGCCCTCGCGGCAAGGCGGGACGAGCAAGAAGTGTTTGCAGTCGCGGCGACGCTGCTCGCCACGAAAAGCGTCGATGTGCCATTCAGTCTGCTTTATCAGATCGACGACAACGGACAGCAGGCGCACCTGATTGGACTCACCGGGATCGGCCGGGACAGTGCGGCTGCGCCGACGGTAATCGACCTTGGCGACGCCGACACGCCGTGGCCTCTTGCCAGCGTGCTGCGCACAGGGCAGAAACGCCTCGTGGAAGATCTTGGCGAACGTTTCACGAAGCCGCTCCCGGGCGGCCCGTGGCCCGAGCCGTGTACTCAGGCGCTCATCCTTCCGATTCAGGCGACGGCGCACCCAGGAGCGGTCGCCGCCATTCTTGTCGCGGGGATAAGCCCACGCGGCGCCGCCGACGAAGACTACCAGGCTTTCCTTGAGCGAGCCGCCTCACACATTGCGACCAGCCTGGGGAGCGCCCGCGCCTACGAGGAAGAACGACGACGTGCCGAAGCGTTGGCAGAGCTCGATCGCGCAAAGACGACGTTTTTTTCCAATGTCAGTCATGAGTTCCGTACGCCTCTGACCCTGATGCTAGGGCCGATAGAAGAGTTGCTCGCCGATCCGGAGCAACTTGGCGAAGAAGGGCTTCGGCAAATCCAGCTCGCCCATCGCAACGGCCTGCGGCTTCTGAAACTCGTCAATTCCCTGCTGGATTTTTCGCGTATCGAGGCAGGTCGCTTGCAGGCCAGCTTTCAAGCCACGGATCTTGCGCAGCTGACCACGGACCTCGCCAGCAATTTCCGTTCGGCCATGGAGCTTGCGGGGCTGACCCTGACCGTCAATTGCGAGACGCTCACGGAGCCGGTCTATGTCGACCGTGACATGTGGGAAAAAATCGTTCTGAACCTGCTCTCCAACGCGTTCAAGTTCACGTTCGAAGGCGGGGTATCGGTCGAATTGAGGCAGCGCGACACGGCTGAACTGGTTGTTCGCGATAGCGGGACCGGTATTCCCGCAGCGGAACTGCCGCGGGTCTTCGAGCGGTTTCACCGTATCGAGGGAGCACGCGGTCGCTCATTCGAGGGCAGCGGCATTGGTCTCGCGCTCGTCGAGGAACTCGTCAGGCTGCATGGCGGCACCGTTCGCGTAGAAAGCGAGATCGGCAAAGGTACGGTATTCACCGTTGCGATTCCTTTTGGCGCGAAGCACCTGGCGACTCCGCTGATCGAACATGAAGGACCGGTGCGCTCGAGCGCCTTACGTGCCGAGGCCTACGTCGGCGAGGCTGAGCGCTGGTTGCCCGACACGGAGGCGCTTCACGAGACCTCCGGTAGAGCAAGAGCTAGCGAGTCCGTTACGACTGCGGCGCGGCCGGCTAGCGATGGCGCCCACATTCTTCTGGCCGACGACAACGCCGACATGCGGGCCTACGTGCAACGTCTGCTAGGCGGTTCTCATCAGGTGGAAGTCGTCGCGGATGGACAGGCTGCATTGGAGACGATTCGCCGTCGCCGTCCCGACCTTCTGCTCACCGACATCATGATGCCGAGGCTCGATGGCTTTGGCTTGATACGATCCATCCGCGGCGACGCAACGCTGAAGGACCTGCCCATCATCGCGTTGTCGGCACGTGCGGGGGAGGAGGCGAGCCTCGATGGCCTCGCCGCCGGTGCCGACGACTACCTCGTCAAACCATTTTCCGCCCGCGAACTCGTCGCCCGCGTCGACTCAGCGCTGGCGATGGCGACACTTCGCAAGCAGATGAGCCACGCTCTGCGCGACGAGGCCAACCTGCTCGAGGTCCTCAATAAAATCGGCGCGACGATCGCGGCCGAGCTGGATCTGGACCAGGCGGTGCAAGTCGTCACCGATGCCGCCAAAGAGCTCACGGGCGCCGCGTTTGGAGCGTTTTTCTGCAATGTGCTCGACGAGCGTGGCGAGCGCTATACGCTCTATTCGATCTCGGGCGTGCCACGCGAGGCGTTCTCAAAATTTGCGATGCCGCGCAACACGAAGGTGTTCGCGCCTACGTTCAACGGCGAAGCTATAGTGCGCTCCGCCGACATCAAACAGGACCCGCGCTACGGCAAAAGCGCGCCGTATTTCGGCATGCCTGAAGGGCATTTGCCCGTGTGCAGCTACCTGGCGGCTCCGGTCGTGTCGCGCTCCGGCGAAGTCTTGGGCGGGCTCTTCTTCGGTCATCCCGAACCGGATGTATTTACCGAGCGCGCCGAGCGCCTGTTGCTCGGAGTCGCGGCCCAGGCGGCCATCGCCATCGACAATGCACGGTTGTATCAGGCGGCTCAGACTGAGATCGCGCAACGAACCCTGACCGAGCAGGCATTGCGTGAAAGCGAGGAACGGCAGCTACGCTTGAACGAGACGCTGGAAGCGAAGGTCGTCGAAAGGACATTGGAATTGCAGGCCGCGAACGAACAGCTACGTACCGCGGCCGAGGAGCGAGAGCGCGTCGAAGAGGCGCTGCGCCACGCACAGAAGATGGAAGCCATCGGCAAACTGACCGGTGGCGTGGCTCATGATTTCAACAACCTGCTGCAGGTGATAGCGGGCAACCTCCAGTTGCTGGCGAGAGATATCGACGGTCATGAAGCCGGGGAGAGGCGCTTACGTAACGCGCTGGCCGGGGTCACGCGCGGCTCGAAGCTTGCCTCGCAATTGCTCGCTTTCGGGCGGCGCCAGCCAATGCGGCCCAAGGTGGTCAACCTTGGCCGGTTCATCCGCGACATGGACGATATGCTGCGTCGCGCTCTGGGCGAGGAAATAGAGATCGAAACCGTCATCTCCGGCGGTCTTTGGAACACCATGGTCGATCCGAGCCAGGTGGAGAACGCGTTGCTCAACCTCGCCATCAACGCGCGCGACGCAATGAAGGGCCGTGGCAAGTTGACGATCGAGGCTGGAAATGCGTCGCTCGATGCCGTCTATGCCGCTGCCCACCCCGACGTCCGGCCAGGCCAGTACGTGATGCTTGCCGTCACCGACACGGGCTCCGGAATGTCGGGAGAAGTCATCGAGCACGCGTTCGAACCATTCTTCACCACAAAGCCGGAAGGGCAGGGAACCGGCCTTGGCCTGAGCATGGTGTGGGGCGTCGTCAAGCAGTCGGAAGGCCACATAAAAATCTACAGTGAGGTGGGCGAAGGCACCACCATCCGTATCTACTTGCCAAGGTCCCGCCAGCAAGAGGATCGCACGCCAGAGGCTGAAACTGCACCGGCGGTTGGGGGGACCGAAACTATCCTGGTCGTGGAGGATGACGAAGACGTGCGCAATACGGTCGTCGATATGCTCACGGACCTCGGATACAGGGTGCTGAAAGCGAGGGATGCGCAAAGCGGATGGGCCATCATAGAAAGCGGCGTGCCGATCGATCTGCTCTTCACCGATGTGGTGATGCCTGGCCCGCTACGCAGTCCCGAACTCTCTCGAAAGGCGAGGGAGCGGTTGCCGGACATTGCAGTGCTTTTTACGTCGGGCTATACGGAGAACGCGATCGTGCATGGCGGCCGCCTCGATGAAGGCATCGAGTTGCTGAGTAAGCCGTACACCCGGGAGGCTTTGGCACGAAGGCTCCGTCACGTGTTGGCAAATCAACGGCAGCTGAACAGCCAGCGTCCGGCCACGGCGGTCCGTGCGCGGCCCACCCGTGAATGGCCTGTCATCGAAGTTGCGTCCCCCGCGCTGCGGGTGCTGCTTGTCGAAGACGAGGAATTGATCCTGATGTCCACCGGAGACATGCTCGAAAGTCTGGGGCATCGCGTGCTCACCGCGGCCAGTGCGGAACAGGCGCTGCCGATTCTGGACGCCCATCCTGTAGACGTGCTGGTCGTGGACGTGGGCTTGCCCGGTATGTCGGGCGGCGAGCTTGCAGTTCAGGCGCGCAAGAAGTACCCGAAGCTGCATGTCGTGATTGCATCGGGCAATCCAGATCCGAGCGTGTTGAGCAACGAATGGCTTGCCGGGGCGGTGATTCTGGCCAAGCCCTATGACGAGCAAGGCTTGACGCGAGCCATCAGGAGGAAACAGTAGCAGTCGCAGCGGCAGGGGCGGGCGCCATTCTTGTATGCGCGGGCGTCGCGAGCTGCGCGGCGACGTGAATTACCTGTCCGACAGTGTCGCCAGGTTCAGTCGCCGGTTACCGGGTTGTCGTTTGCAGCAACTCGCGCGCGGCGTTTAGCGCGCCGTCGGCGATCTTGCCCGAATCGATCTTGTAGGTGCCCTGACGCAGTTCGGCTTTGATCGACTCGACCTTGGCGGTGTCGATATCCGGATCACTGAACGAGCGTAGCGCGGACATTGACGTGAGACTCACCTCCGCATTCTGCGTACCGGAAGTGCCGGCGGGGTTCACGGATTCGATCGCGCCATTCGTGTCGCTGTTGTTCGTTGCGCGCTGCGTAGTGTTGCGCGGCGCCGCGAGCGGGTAGTTGCTGGGTTCAATCTTCATGATGTGTGTCCCTCACTTGTTAAGTTCTTTAACGGTATGGCGTTTGAAATCTTCACCCTGCCGCGGCGGGCCTGGCCGCGCGCGAGCTGTTCCGTTGGGCGAAAACCCTTGCCAGACAGGGACTTCGGCCGATTGAAACAAAGTGCAACAATTTGTGAGCAATACCACATAAGGGCTCGAACGTACTTGGGAGAGCAACCTGGACGCTAATGACCAAGCGGTGCCGGGGCGCTTTCGGAGCGCGCGTGGCCTAAGCCGGCAGTCCGTTTGCCGAATGCCGATTCACCAGCGCGCAAAGCGCTGTCGCCCTGTTATCCGCTGATCGGCGGCGGCGCCTGCACAATCGGAGCCGCCGCTGCGAAAAGATCCGCGCGGTTGCCGGTGCGGGGCGGATAGATCCGCTCAGTGTTGATGACGCGTTTGACGTTCTTCGCCTGCTGACCCTGCGCGGCGAGCCTGCGCTCCCAGCCTTCCGTGTAGACCGCGCCCCAAGGGCCAAGGTCGAGAATCGTCGTGTACCAGTCGATGTCGAGCGGCAGCATCGGCAGACCCAGCAAATCGCAGACGACGTTGTGCCCCGCGAAACGCCCCATCGGTCTGCTGTGCTGGCAGGACATGACGGATTCATGCTTGCCGTCTTCGAAGAGCGCACGCGCCACGTCGCCGGCTGCGAAGACGTCGGTGACACCTTTTACGCGCAGCGTTCCGTCGACCGGCACCCGCCCGAGCGCATCGCGCTCGACAGGAATGCAGCGTGTCAACGGACTCGCATGCATGCCGCCACACCAGATAATCGTCGACGCGTCGACGCGCTTGCCGCCTGCGAGCGTCATCCCCGTGTCGTCGATCTGCTCGATCTCGACATTGGTCATCATCTCGACGCCGAGCTGCGTCAATGCCTGCTCGATGACCGGTTGCGCACCGCCCATCGCCATCGCGATCCGTGGCGCACGCTCGACGAGCATCACGCGAACCTCGCACGCACGCAGGCGCTCACCGCTCGCGGCCAGGAGGTCGCGCACACGATGCGGCAACTCGGAGGCGACTTCCACGCCCGTGAGGCCTGAGCCGATAACAACGAAGGTCAGACTTCCAGGAGCGTGTGAAAGCACCATTTTCAGGAGCCGTCGTTCGAGACGCTCGGCGCCTTCGTATGTATCGACGTTGAATGCATGGTCCGCGAGCCCACGAATCGGCGCGTCGATAAGGCGGCTTCCCGAGGCCAGCACGAGCTTGTCGAAAGTCAGCGGCGTAGTGCGTCCGCGGACGCTCACAGTGACCTGTTTGCTGGCGACGTCGATGTCCGTAACTGCGCCCTGAATCCATTGCACGCCGACGGGACCTAGCACATCGCTCAGCGGTACGAGCGTCGCCGCGAGATCCGCTTCGTAGTTGCGCACCCGGATGCTGTGGTGTGCGTGCGGGTTGATCATGACGACTTCGACCTGATTGCTCGCGCCTTGCTCATCGAGCTTGCGGGCCGCACCGATGGCGCTCCACAGCCCCGCAAAGCCGCCGCCGATCACGACGATCCGTTTCATGGCCGCTCCTGTCCAGAGATTTGTGCGCGGCCAATTTGCCCGATGTGCGGCGCGGCAACGCGGAGGAGATGCGCAAAACGCGACGGGACACGAAGCAAGACTCGAAGACGAGGCGCAGCCAGATGCGTGCAAACCTGTCGCAGTTGATATGGTAGGACAACGAAACGCAAAGGCGAGGAACGTGGCCGAGCGGCGGCGACTATTCGCGACGCCATGCAAGTGCGATCCGCGCTTCTCGCGGTTCCCGAATCATGGACTCGTGATTGTTTGTTTGATTTGAGTCTGCAGGTCCACCAACGGTGTCGCAGTCACTGTGGCGGCGACGCTTTCGGATTGGGGCAATAACCCGGCGAACGCAGCAATTCCGGTCGCGCATACCGCGACGAATGCGATAGCGCCAATGACGACGATTGCGTTGGTGTACGTCGGTTTCGAGTGCACTGGGTTTGCAAAGAGCCGCATCATGACTGTCTCCTGGTGGCGCAGCTACCGTTTGCAACTAGCGTGCCGACAACGCTCCAAAACCGCTGACGCGCCTGAGAAGCCCGCCGGTAAAGCAACGAACGAACAGAGCGGTTCCGCAGTAGCGGCCCGTTGTTGGAATCGATCAAACACACGGCGAGGTGTTGTTGCGGGCCAAAAACCAACACACCGGTGACGCCAGTCAGTCGAGAGGTCGAATAATCACTAACGAATCGTCATCCCACGCGCTATAACGTAGTTGCAGGGTGACTATTCGTGTCGAGGGGTCCACAAAATCAATCGACACTGCCAATGCGCACGCCAACTTGCGTCCCCGTCTCGGCCGGGCGCACTGCACTTCGTATCTGCCCAACTTTCCTGGATCACGGTCTCGGGTGACTCTACCCGCAGGCCGCAGGCGCGCTTCCGGATCTGAAAATCGCGTGTTGGTTTTCGAGCTCGTCGTGCGAATAACGAAACGGCATGAATGGATAATCCAACGCAGATCAGGAGGCAATATGAAATTAACACGGATGGTTGGATCGGTTGCCGGGCTGCTTTTGATCGCTGGGCTGGCGCATTCGCAAGGCACGCCCCAGGCGCCTCAGACCGCTCCGCAAGACAGCGGTCAGGTTCAGGTTTCCAACCCCGGTGCGGGGATGGAAGCGTACGGTGGCACCTCCGATACGATGGTACAAAGCGGCGCGAAACATGCCCGGCCGTGCAGAGTGAACCCGCAATGCAACGTGTTCTTCGGCGGAAGCTGACAATACACTGACGGCGCGCGAGCAAACGGTGAAACACCAGGTGCTCGCGCAAAACCATGGTCGACGTGGCTGGCCGCAATGGCTCAGTCCTGTTTCATTTCTATGTTTCGGGGACCCCGATATTGGAGGTCTCTCGACTTAACCGATGCGAACCATTCAACCGCAGCAAGCCCGCGAATCCGCCATGGCCTTGCAGCGAGGCATTGTTCGGTCTGCAGCAATTGTGATTTCACGCTATGGGCATAGAAAAAGGATAGGCGCCGTCTACACTGACTCTTGTCAACGGCGCGTGTCTCACCGATTCGCGCTGCCTCAGAATCGCATCGGAGAGTCATCATGAAAAGCAAACTTCTTGCAGCTGTGCTCGTCGCCGTCACTACTTCGTTTGCCGCTCCCGTCTTTGCCAGCGGCTACGGGCCCGCGCCTTCCTACCGCCCTTCAGTGGGGGCGCCTGCTTCGCAACGGGGCCCAAGTGCCCAGACCGTTGCAGCAGAACGCAACAGTGCGGCCGGTTCCGTCAATGATTCGTATGGCGGCGTAGCTGCGTCCTCTTCGGAATCCGGCGGCCGTCAAGCCGTCGACTCTGTCGGTCGTGTGTACTCAGGCCATTAATCTGAAAGCCGTCTGCTAAGCGAAGCTGCCACGAGGTGTCGAAATGTTGAAAATTGTCGAAGGTGCATTGTTTGTGGGCGCGCTGATGCTGTACCTGGTACCCGCAATGATTGCCGACGCCAGGGAACGTGAGGACGCGTTCGCGGTGACTATGGTGAACATTCTGCTGGGATGGACGGTTATCGGTTGGTTCGCAGCGTTGGTATGGGCGAGGCATCCGGTCAGTAACCGGCATCTGAAGCAGTTCGCGAGACGGGCGCAACGCGCGGTCGCACGAGTCACCATCGATGCAATCGTCGCGCGGGCGAGCGGTCGCGCCAGTTCAATCCCCATGTTCAATCCTCGCCTCGTTCCGGTTGTCGCGCGCATCGCCGCTAGCACTAATCGCCGCGAACGGCGCTAACCGTTGCGGCGGATCATGCCTCGTCCGCCGAATTCTTTCGAATCCCGACGGCGGTCCGACCGCTGCCGGATTTCGTGTCAACGAGGAGCCTGCTAGTGCGGTAAGCGGGCGTTGCGTCGACTCAGGGCCCTGCAGCTTTGCTGTGACGGTTGTGGGAAAAACGTCGTGCTTCAAACCGCGTGGTCGCTGCGGTGCTGACGCTGCACGGAAAAAGAACGACAGACAATTCGAAACCGCGCGCTTCCAGAGAATGCAGCGCGATGTGTGGTCATATCGCTATCTGGAGAACAATATCAATCACATGATCTTCCACTTCTATTTCGACGACGCAGGCATTTTGCGGCAAACGCAGAAGGCACCGGATCCTATGTACGACAACACCCGGCGCGGACGGTTCTAGGCGTCAATCGACTCGCGGCTCGCGAAGTCAAACTGCGGGAGATCGGTCCAAAGTCCTATTGCCGTGGCTCCGCGCGGCGGCGATAGTCGTTATGCACAGGCTATGACCAGCGTTGCCGGCGTCGCCGCGCGCGGCACAACGACTGTCGCAATGCATGGGAGGAATCGTGGAGCGTACGCACGAGAAGTATCAACGGCTTATCGCGTTTTGCCAAAGCCAGCCGCCGCTAACGACTGCCGTGGCGCATCCATGCGATCGCGCATCGCTCGAAGGCGCCGTGGAGGCGGCGCAGATGGGGCTAATTGCGCCGCTTCTCGTAGGACCGCGCGAGCGCATCGGCGCCGTCGCCGAAGAATGCGGGCTGCAGATTGCCGACTATCCGTTGATCGACGTGCCGCACAGTCACGCGGCGGCGGCGAAAGCGGTCGAACTGGTGCGCGAAGGCAAGGCCGAGGCGATCATGAAGGGCAGCCTTCACACCGACGAGCTGATGGCCGCCGTCGTCCGCCGCGAGGGTGGCTTGCGCACCGAACGGCGTGTGAGCCACTGCTTCGTGATGGACGTGCCGGGGCACGCAGATGCGCTGATCATCACCGATGCTGCAATCAACATAGCACCGACACTCGCGGAGAAAGCCGACATACTGCAAAACGCAATTGATCTCGGCCATGCGCTTCGCGTAGACGAAGTGCGGGTTGCGATTCTTTCGGCAATGGAGATCGTGAACCCGAAAGTCCCGTCGACGATCGAAGCAGCGGCGCTCTGCAAGATGGTCGATCGTCATCAGATTACAGGTGCGCTCGTCGACGGGCCGCTCGCTCTCGACAACGCGATCGACCTCGAAGCGGCGCGCATGAAGAAGATCGATTCGCCGGTGGCGGGGCGCGCCAATGTTCTGTTGGTGCCCAATCTCGAAGCCGGCAACATGCTGGCAAAAAGCCTTTCGTTTCTGGCCGGCGCGGACGCGGCGGGCATCGTTCTCGGCGCGCGCGTGCCGATCATCCTGACGAGCCGCGCCGATTCGATCATCACGCGGCTCGCGTCGTGCGCGGTCGCGTCGCTGGTGGCGAGCAAGGGCCGCGAAGATCGGCTGGTGGTGTAGATCATGGCCGACGTCATCCTGGTACTCAACGCTGGATCGTCGAGCATCAAGTTCAGCGCCTTCGATGCGCAAACCGCCGAGCTCGCCTGTGTGCTGCGAGGGCAGATCGACGGGCTGTTCAGTTCACCGCACTTCGCCGCCTTCGATGCGGCCGGCGCGCAGGCCGGCGCTCACGCGTGGGGCGACGGCGCGAGCCTGGACCACGCCGGGGCGATTGCGTATATCGCCGATTTTTTGCGCGGGCATCGCGAAGGCAATCGCCTCACGGCGGTCGGGCATCGCGTCGTGCACGGCGGCGCGCGTTTCATCGCACCGGTGCTGATCGACGCCAGCGTGCTCGCGGAACTGCACACGCTGACGCCGCTTGCGCCGCTGCACCAGCCACATAACCTGAAGCCGATCGCGATCATCGCGGAACGCAATCCGGCGCTGCCGCAAATCGCCTGTTTCGACACGGCCTTTCACGCGACGCAGCCCGAACAGGCGAAGGCCTTCGCGCTGCTCGCTGCAGTTACCGAACGCGGAGTACGCCGCTATGGCTTTCACGGACTGTCGTATGAGTACATCGCCAGCAAGCTGCCGGAGATCTCGCCGGCAGCCGCGGCCGGCCGCACGGTGGTCGCGCATCTCGGCAATGGGGCGAGCCTGTGTGCGCTCTCGGCATGCCGCAGTGTCGCGACCACGATGGGTTTCACGGCGCTCGACGGCCTGATGATGGGCACGCGCTCGGGTAACCTGGACCCTGGCGTAATCCTGTATCTGCTTGACGAACTGAACATGACCACGCGTGAAGTGGAAAACCTGCTGTACTCCCAGTCGGGTTTGCTCGGCGTTTCCGGCATTTCCGGCGACATGCGCGTGCTCCTCGCGAGCGACGATCCTCGTGCCCGCTTCGCCGTCGAACTTTATGTATATCGGATCTGCCGCGAGCTCGGGTCGCTGATCGCGGCCCTCAAGGGCATCGATGCATTGGTGTTCACGGCAGGCATCGGAGAGCATGCGACGCAGGTTCGGCAGCGTATCGGCGAACACGCGCAGTGGTGCGGTATCGATATCGATCACGGCGCGAACCAGGCGAACGGTTCATGCATCAGTACGCCCGCGAGCCGGGTCGGCGTGTGGGTCGTCCCGACCAATGAGGAACTGATGATCGCCCGTCACACTCGCGCCCGGATCGGCACCTGAGCACAAGGAGAGGGTGCACGAGAAGCAAGCACGAGAAGCAAGCACGAGAAGCAAGCACGAGAAGAAGAGGCCGTATATCGAGTCACTGGGCGGCGAGCTTCGCAGCGTCGGTCTTCATGCCGCTCAACGTGCCCATGCAGAAAAGACCGGATGTATGTGGAAACGTATCGCGAGCCCTGCGCCTGTCGCTATTGCGGAGAGAGAGATGCTGCGGCTGACTGTATGGTTCACGCTCCTCATCTCGTTGAGCGCGAATGCGGCGGTTCATCTGGACTTCCACGATGAGTCGCCGGACGCTGGTGCAGCCGGGTCGGCTTTGCGCCAACGCGGCGCCGTCGATATCGATGAAATCCTGCGGCAGTACGGGATCAGCCAGGGTTCGACCAAAGCCCGCATCATCTTCGAGTGGTTCGACAAGGTAATGCGCGACCCCGTTATCGCTGCGCGCGTGCCAGGCGGCGCACCGGCGCTCGTTCATGTGCTGCTCGATCCGGAACAACGTGAAGCCACCATGTCGAGCGGCCTTGCTCGCCTCACGCCGGCCGACCGATCGCGCTACCTCGTGCTGCTCACCGGTGTGCTCGACGAGCTGGTCCCGGTCAATTGTTTTGGGCTCGTCGACATGGTAACGATAATGAACCGCGTCACGATCGCGCAGATGTCCGACGCCCAAGCGGAGCTTTACCTCGATCTTATGTACAAGATCATGGTGAGCAGCGGTTCCGCGGCGCCGGTACGCGTGCCGACGCGGGAAGAATACGCGGCAGCCTCCGAGGCAATGTCTCGTGCAGTGGTCATCGAACTAGGCGGCGATCCAGCCAATGTCGATCGGTATATGGCATATACAGCAAATCCTTCCACTGCAACCCCGGCCGATGTCTGCTGGATGACAAGAGTGACGCTGCATGCTCTCGCGAGAATGCCGGCTGCCGAGCGCGATGTCGTTCTACTGCCAGTGTTCATCGGACCGCCTGCGGCATCGCTGGCGGATCCCGTCGATCGACGGCCTGCACAGATGCCCTTTCCCGCTTCGGCTAGCCCGCCGGGCACGACAATGCCGTGATGGAGCGTTTGAACCAGTGGGCGCTGCACGGCGGCGATATTCCCGCCACGTCGGCGTATTTTGTCTATTCTGAATTCGACATGCGCCCGCCGCCTTTGGGTGCTCGAAGAAATAAGGAAAACGTCACACGCCGCACGAGGCGTGTGTTTCGGAACCAGGAAGCAATGGCCCAACATACAGGAGTGTGCAATGTGCGTTCTGTACGCTGTGTGCTGGTTCGTACTGGGCGCGGACAGACTTTCAGTCGATCGGGCGATATATGTACTGCGGCTCCATTGGCGACGCCGGGCGTCGTTGGCATGTGCAGCCATAGCCTTTAGCGTTCTGCCTTGCCTTTCGTTCGCGCAGGACCTTCCGGGCCGCTCGTCGGGACCCGCTGTGGTTGGGGGCAACGTGAAACAGCACGCGGACGCCGTGCTCGCCGTCATGAGTTATACGACCGTTCCGGACGTCACGACCAGTAACCTGTCGGTCAATAGCGGCACTACCGGCAATCCCAGCTTCGGCCAGACACAGTTTGGCGGCGGGTTCGCGTTGAGCCGGTCGTTTCCTTTGTATCTGGAGGGCACGCTCGCCTACAGTCGCTACGATCCGGTTTTCGTCGCGTCCGACGGCTCGGTACAGCGTCCGGTGCCGACGAAATGGAACACGTTCAGTGGGACAGTCGGCATTGGATGGGATTTCCGGATCACGAATGAACTGGTGTTTCGTCCGATCCTTAACGGAACGCTAGGGCGCGTGTCCAGCGATTTGAAGGTGGGGCAAACGATCTTCAATCGCGCCACCGATGCCAACCTCCAGTTTCTCGAGAACGGTTCGCTGGACGCGTATGGCTATGGCGGCTCGCTGATGCTCGACTATGAGCGCTACCGTGACAACTACGAAATCGACGCTGAGTTGCGGGCCACGGACATTTATCTGCGCAGCTTCGGCGGTTCTTCCCAGGCAGTGCAGGGTTCATCCATGGCGCAGCAAGTCAGCCTGTGGACTCGCTGGCGCGCGCCTACCGGATGGCATGCGTTGGACCGGCCAGTCCGCTATGTGCTCGAAGCGGCTTACTCACATTATTTCGGCGAAAGC
The DNA here is from genome assembly GCF_000685095.1 of Paraburkholderia caledonica NBRC 102488. Lineage (GTDB taxonomy): Bacteria > Pseudomonadota > Gammaproteobacteria > Burkholderiales > Burkholderiaceae > Paraburkholderia > Paraburkholderia caledonica. The sequence goes on along the minus strand of NZ_BAYE01000002.1, from coordinate 295,681 downwards.
GCGGGGGTGCTGGGGTTCAACGACCTCACCTCGTTGGGCGTTGGCCTCGAACTCGACAGCAGCCGGTATCCGGTCATCATCACCAGGACGCGCGCCTTAGTCCGATATGTGTTCGGACACAACGTGCATGGCGTGTCGTTCGGATTTGCGGTGAGTTTCTAGTTCGCCTGCGGCGTGCGGCGGTCACATCCGTTCAGGGGCGGGAGCTTCGTTGCCCGGTCATGCTGGCGGCGCCTGATTACCGGGAAGGACCGTATCTAATACGTGGCGACGCAATATGCCGTTCGTCATACCGATCGGAAAAGGAGATGCTGATGCGTGCCCACCGCTGTCTGCCTGTTTTCGTTTTTCCCTTGCTGCTCGCGGGCTGCAATACGCCGCCGATTCCTCCTGGCAAGTCAGTCGATATCCCGACTGCCCTTGAACAGGTCCTCGACGGATTGTGCAACTTCAGGAAGCAGGAGGCGGCGCGCAAGCGGGACGGAGATGTCGATATCGACACCGTCACCGTGCAACTTGACCTGACGATCGATGGGTCACGCAATCCCCCTGTCGCGGTCGCACCGGATATCCAGTTCATCCCGACCGTCAGTTACGGACAGATGATTACGGCGAACAGAGGAAGCACGCTCACCATTGCGCTCAAACACAAGGGCACAGGCAGTTGGGGCGCTGGCGACTGCAATGCTTCCAGGTGAGAACAGCGGCAAGGTCACTGGCGGCGTGATCCAGTTGTCGACGAACGACACAGTGGAGACCATCGCGCCGAAAGACGAGTCGAGCGTGACCATCACGGTCACGTCGAACGGAAAAACGGGAACTTACACTGAGACCGTCGACGCCTTCCGCTCGCTCGTGGGCGCTTAAGCGAAAGCGCGGCTGAATGCACGCGCTCCGAGAGCGTGCGGGCAGGCGCCTGGCAGCGCCCGCCGTGACTTTACTGCTTGATGCCTTCGGCCTGAATGTGCAGCGTGGTCTGCATCTTGAAGCCGTAGGTCTTGCCAAAGTCGACGCCGAAGTCATCGCGATTGAAGGTTGCGGTGGACTCGGTGCCGCACACTTCGCGCTTGAGCATCGGGTTCACGAAGCACTTGAACGATTCGATCTTCAGGTTGACCGGTTTGGTCACGCCATGCATGGTCAGCGTGCCGATCACTTCAACAGGCTTGTCGCCGTCGAAGCGGATTTGCGTGCCCTTGTAGGTCGCTCTCGGGTACGTCGCGACGTCGAAGAACTTGTCGCCGACCAGTTCGGAATCGAGCTTGTCATTGCCGATATCCACCGAGCTCATGTCGATCGTCACGTCGACCGTGCCGGTCTTTGCCGCGCGGTCGAGCACAACGGTGCCGCTGCTCTTCTTGAACTTGCCGCGCCAGATCGACACGCCGCCGAAGTGATCGGTTTCGAAGCTCGGGTACGTGTGGGTCGGATCGAGCTGGTAAGTGTCGGCGGCCATTGCGTTGAACGACAATGCGGTGGCGAGCGCGCCGGCGGCGAGCAGTAATTGTTTCTTCAAGATGTTCTCCAGGTTTCGAAAAGTGCTATGAGGCTGGCGGTTTTTACTTCGGTTTTTCTAATCACTTCTTCGAAGCGACGAGGTGAAATTTGATGACGACTTCGTCGGCTACGACCGACGTGTCCTTCCATTCGCCAGTGCCGACGTCGTATTGCGAGCGTTTGATCGGCAGCGAGCCGTCGAACGTCTGCGTCGGGCCCTGGCTTGCAATAGTGACGGGCACCACCACGGTCTGCGATTTGCCCTTGATGGTCAGCTTGCCGGTGATCTTGTACTGATTGCCGCCCGCCGGCGCGATAGCGCTGGAAACAAACGTCGCGGCCGGATACGTGGCGCTGTCGAACCATTCCTTGCCTTGCGCCTGCTTGTTGTAGTCGTCCGCGCCGAGATCGTAGCTGCCGGTGTCGATCGACACGTTCGCGCTTCCTGCGGTCGGCTTCGCCGGATCGAACGACAGTTGCGCCGAAAACTTCCTGAACTTGCCGTCGACGGGCACGTTCATCTGCTTCGTCGTGGCAATGACGGTGCTTTTGCTCGTGTCGACGTCGGCGTGCGCGAGGCCCGCACCGAACAGAGAAAGGGCGGCGACGCCGGCGAGAATGGAGTGATGGAGTGTGTTTTTCATGGTGATACGCATCCTATCGAACCCGTGCGCATCCATTGCACACAGCGGGGAATTTGATTGCCAACAGGCTGTAGCGAATGGGCGCCAATGAGTGTTACCTGAGGAACGGAATCATCCGCGCGAGCAGGCCGTCGCGGTCGATAAACTGATGCTTCAGCGCCGCCAGCACATGCATGGCGACTAGCGCGAGCAGCGTGTAATTGAGCAGCACATGAACCGTGCGCAGCGTCGCCTTGAGCGCCTGATCCGGGCCAATGAAGGTCGGCAGCGGCACGATGCCGAGATACACGACCTGAATTCCCGCCGCCGAACTGTAGAGGTAGCCCGACACCGGAATCGCCAGCATCAGCAGATACAGCAGGCCGTGTACGACGTGCGCCGCCGCCTTTTGCCACGCGGGCGTTGCGCTATCCAGAGCCGGTGCGCGATGCGTCGCTCGCCACAAAACGCGCGCTACGGCGAGCATCAATACGGTGACGCCGATCCATTTGTGCCATGAGAAATACTTGAGTTTCGTCGGCGTGAAGCCGGGAATGTCCGTCATGATCCAGCCCAGATAAAAGCCGCCGACGATCAGCACGGCGATCAGCCAGTGCAGAGCGATTGCGGCGCCGTGGTAACGGCCTGTATCAGTGCGGCGGGATATGTCGTTCATACGCGTCGGTCATGCGTCGTGGAAGTGAGTGCGAATAGTAGGCAGGTCAATGGAGACTGAATAGGCGGGGGAGCGAGAACACATTGTTGTACTGGTGACGTAAATGCGTGCTGGCTCGCGACTTGCAACGGCGGGCGAAGCAAGCGGAGCCGGGGCCGAGTTGGGGTATCCTGCGCACCGGGCCTTGCCCACGTACAACCATCCATTCAGGGCTTTCGTTGTGACTTCGATTTTCCTTTCATGGGGTATTGCCGCCTTTGCGACTGCCGGCGTGATCGCCCGTCCCTTCAAATGGCCGGAAGCGGTGTGGGCGGTGGCCGGCGCGCTGCTGCTGATCTCGCTCGGACTGTTGCCGTTGCATCTCGCGGTAGAAGCCGTCGGCAAGGGCACTGACGTCTATCTGTTTCTCTCCGGCATGATGCTGCTTTCCGAGGTCGGGCGCCGGGAAGGGCTGTTCGACTGGGTCGCGGTGCTTGCCGTCAACCATGCGCAAGGTTCGCCGCGCAAGCTTTTCCTGCTGGTCTATCTGGTCGGCGTGGTGATTACCGCTTTTCTTTCGAACGACGCCACCGCGGTCGTCCTCACGCCGGCCGTGTTCGCCGCCGCGAAGAAGGCGAAGACGGACCCACTGCCGTTGTTGTTCGTGTGCGCGTTCATCGCGAACGCAGCCAGCTTCGTGCTGCCGATCTCCAATCCGGCCAATATCGTGCTGTACGGCAATCACACGCCCGCGCTTGTGCCGTGGCTGATGCGCTTCGCGTTGCCGTCGCTGCTGTCGATCGTCGCCACGTATGCGCTGCTGCGCTGGACGCAACGCAAGGCGCTCGCCGGCAGCTGCGAGGCGAACCTCGAGCCGCTTCAGCTTTCGTCGAGCGGACGCGTGGCGCTCGCCGGCATCGCCGTCACCGCCGTCGTGCTGCTGGCGGTATCGGCGTTCGACATTCAGTTGGGGCTGCCCACCGCGATACTCGGCGCGGCGACCGCGCTCGTGGTGCTGATCCAGGAGCGCAAATCGCCGCTGCCGATGATCCGCGAGATATCGTGGAGCGTGCTGCCGCTCGTGGCCGCGCTGTTCGTTCTCGTCGAAATGCTCGACTACACCGGCGTGATCCGCATGCTGGCAGCGCTAACGCGTTCGGCGGCCGCGCACAACGAAATGACAACGGCCGGCTGGGCCGGCAGCGCCATCGCGATCGGCAGCAATCTGATGAACAATCTGCCGGCCGGCCTGATCGCCAGTTCCACGGTGATGCAGGCGCATAGTCCGGAGCGCGTGATCGACGCTTTGCTGATCGGCGTCGACCTCGGCCCCAACATGTCGATTACCGGTTCGCTTGCGACGATTCTCTGGCTCAACGCAATCCGCCGCGAAGGCGAGGACGTGAGCTTCGTGAAGTTTCTGAAGGTCGGCGTCGTGGTCATGCTGCCAGCGCTCGTGCTCGCGCTCGGCGCGCGGATTCTGACCGGCTGACGCACGGCTCGCCGCGAGTGCCGCCGCGAGTGCCGCCGCGTTTACGACGCGAAGCGGCCCGGGCAACTGTACGCGCTCAGCGATGGCCGTTTATTTCCGGCGCAATGGCCGCGTGATTGAGCAGCGCGACCAGCGACATCCCGCCCACGGTATTGCCCACGAGCGTCGGCACGAGGAAACGCAAGAAATAGTCGTGCAGGCTCGCGTCGCCGGTCAGGAACGCATAAGCAACCTCCGTCGATCCGGCGATGATGTGCGAAAGATGGCTGACGGCGACCACGTAGGTAATCAGCAGCACGGTCAACAGACGCCCGGACCGCGCGCTCGGCAACAGCCACACCATCAGTGCGATCAGCCAGCCCGCGAAGACCGCCTTCACCATGGTCGGCAGCATGTGTTCGGAGCCGACCGCCGCACGCGATACCTCGCCGAGTGCATCCCCCACTGCGGGCGAGAAGACATCGGGAATGCGTAGCATTGCCGCGAAAATCCATGTGCTGATGAGGTTGAAGACGAGCACTACGGCCCATAGACGCATTGCTTTAAGCAATGTGCGCGGATCGCGCCGCGTCAATACGGGCAGCACCACGGTCAGCGTGCTCTCGGTAAAAAGCTGCTGCCGCCCCATGATGACCAGCACGAAACCGATCGAATAACCGAAGCTCGACACCAGATGGCGCCATGGCGTGTCCGGCAAGCCCGCTTCGAGCACGGCTTGTGTGAGGAACGAAAATCCCATGGACAGACCGGCGGCGAGCGATGACCAGATCAACGCGCCGATGGTCCGCTCAAGCGCGGCTTCGCCCTCTTCGCGGACGATCTCATGCAGCACGAGCGCGTGCGGGGCGGTGTGATGCGCCGCCTGATCCTGCTCGCCCTCGTTCAGATGCGGCGAGTCCGCGCCGGCGTCCTGCGCGCGTGGCGCGTCGTTGCCGCCCGCTGCATCGGGTGCTTCGTGTTGCTTGTGTTGCGGTTCCCTGGTCGCCTCGGTCATAAACGGCCGTCCTTCGAGCGCACGCCAGGCGCTTCGCAGACGGCTTCTTCGGGATGCCGCAATGCGCCGAGCACGGCTTCGAGACGCGCCAGCCGGGCTCGTTGCACCGGCACCAGCGCCGCACGCGACAAGAGGCGCAAGCGGTTTTCCCAATACGAAAGAGGAATGCGGTCATTGACCGAAATCCGCCCCAACACGAGTTCGAGATGGGCGATCTCGCTGTCCAGGTTCGGGTAGTTCATTGACGTGGTCCGGGAAAAAGAGATGAACGGTAAATCTGCTCCGGCACTACCTGTGTGGGTGAGCAAGTAGTGTTCCCCAATTCCTCAGGACAACGGGAATTCACCAGGCGTTCTCGCAGTCCGCATGTCGTATGCTCAAGCACGCGCCACTGCCGCTATCGGCCTGTTCCATCACGGAGCGGCGCGAGATCAGAATTACTCAAATCGTCGCCAGACGGTAGCACTCGTTCATTTCATTCGATGTCACGCCGCGCCTGTCGCCGCGCGAGGCAATGGACAGCTGTGGCCGTCGATACGTGACAACAGACGGCAATAAACGGCAATAAGCGGCGGCAACAGGGCGGCACTCCGCCATGCGCCAGGCGCTTCCCAAGGCGGCCGGCGTTTCATGACATTAATCGACATAACTCTGCAATTGCTTTGCGGCGTGGGTTCCACAAGAATTCGGCCTGTCATTGAACGGATCGCGGCACAAGCAGGCGACGCTCGGTGGCTATCGAAGGAGTCAGTCATGAAAAAATTGCTCGCCGCCGTCCTGCTGTGCTGCGCGTCAACCGTCACGTTCGCTCAGGCCGCGCCGCAAGGCGGCAATCCGCAGCGCATGGAGCGCATGGTTGCGCAGTTGCAAACGCGTTTTGCGAACGCCAATACCACGCACGACGGCAAGCTTACGAAAGAGCAGGCCGCGGCCAGCATGCCGATGGTCGCTAGCCACTTCGACGAGATCGACACGCAGAAGCTCGGCTACGTCACGTTGCCGGAGATCGAGGCGTATATGCGCGAACGCGGTGCAGCGCATTAAGTGGGGCACTGAGCGGGGCACTGAGCAGCGCGCCTTGCCGCGAGACCACACGACGCCGGCGCCGCGCGCTTGTCGCAATCGTCATGAACCCCTCCCTCAACCATTGACGCCCGATTCACGCGATGAAACCAGCCACGTCAAGCCGTTTGCGTCTTGTAAGCGCATCGATCGTCGTGTCGATGGGCGCGGCGCTGAGCGGTTGCATCAGCGTTGGCCCGGACTTCAGGGAGCCTGACGTCACGCTGGAAAACCAGTGGCTGGAGAGCTTGCCGCCTGCCGCGCAGAGCACGCCCGCTGGCGAGGCCGCGTGGTGGAAAGCGTTCAACGACCCGGTGCTGAGCGCGCTCGAACAACGCGCTTATGAGCGCAACCTGTCGCTGCAGGTCGCGGGGCTGCATATCTTCAAGGCGCGGGCGCAGCTTGCGATCAGCGGGGAAAATCTTCTGCCGCAATCGGGCAGCGCGTCGGTTGGCGCGAGCCATATCAACACGAGCGGGGTCGGGCCGATACCGCCGGCTCATTTATGGGCCGAGCATCTGCACGTGAACGCCGGTTGGGAGATCGATTTCTGGGGGAAATACCGCCGGCAGATCGAATCGGATCGCGCGCAATTGCGCGTGTCCGAAGCGGCGTACGACAACGCGCTGGTGTCGATGTTCGCCGATGTCGCCAACGCATATATCGATCTGCGCGCGTTGGAGCAACGCATCGCCGTAGCGCGGCAGAACCTCAAGTCCGTTCAGGATAGCCTCAGGCTCACGCAGGCGCGCTACAAACGCGGCGCGTCGAGCCAGCTCGACGTCGAGCAGGCCGCCACGCTGGTAGCCGAAACCGAGGCGCAGATTCCGCCGCTCATCAAGGCGCGCGTGCAGGATCGCGACACGCTTGCGGTGCTGCTCGCCGATCCGCCGGACGCCGTCGACGCGCACCTGAAAGGCAGCAGTGCGGTCCCCGTGCCGCCGACGCAGATCGACGTGGGCATTCCCGCCGATCTCTTGCGGCGCCGTCCCGACGTGCGGCAAGCCGCGCTCAACGCGGCGGCGCAGTCGGCGCTGATCGGCGCGGCAAAGGCGAAGCTGTACCCGTCGTTATCGCTGACGGGACTGTTCGGCTTGTCATCCGGCGAACAGCATGGCATTGGACTAACGCAATGGGGCGGCAAGACGATCGGCCTTTTTTCGGCGGGCATTTCGCTGCCCATTCTCGACCGGGCGCAACTGCAGAACGCGGTGCGAATTCAGGACGCGGCGTTCCAGGAAGCGGTGCTCGACTATCAGAACACCGTGCTGCAGGCGCAAAAAGAAGTGGAAGACGCGATTGCCGCGCTTCGCACATCGCTCGATGCGCTGGCGGCGTCGTCGCGCGCTTCTGACGCATCGCAGCGCGCATTGCGGCTTGCCAACATCCAGTATCGCTCCGGCTCCGTGACTTACGACTCGGTGCTGGACGCTTCGCGCTCGGCGTTGCGCGACGGCGATTCGCTCGCGCAGAACCAGGGGCTTGCGGCGCTTGCGGCGGTGTCGCTGTATCGCGCGCTTGGCGGAGGATGGGAAGTCGCGCAAGGTCAGCAGGTGGTGAGCGAACGGATCGCCGAAGAGATGGCGCGGCGCACGGATTGGGGGCGTCTGTTGAACCCGCCTGCCGATTCCGCACTGGCGCGCGCGAGCGCGAACTCGCCGCCGGGCGGTAAATAACGAAGCGGGGAATAGCGACATGGCCAAACGAAGAGGAGTGGGCGAGCGCGCTGCGAATGCCGCTGTGCCGGCAGAGCCGCGACGTCCAGCGTTTCACGCCGCGTTGTACCGCACGTTGAGCGCCTTGCCCCGCATTGCCCTGCTGACGACATTGAGCGTGGCGTTGAGCGCGGCATTCAGCGGTTGCCACGACGGCAATGCGCCAGTTGCACAGGCCGCGCAGTTGCCGCAAGTCAGCGTCATGCACCCTGAGTCACGCGAAGTGCGCGAGCAACTCGATCTGACCGGCAGCGTCGCACCGTCGGCAACCGTCACGCTGGTCGCGCGCGTTCAGGGCGTACTGAAAGAAATCGGCTTTGCAGACGGCGCAAATGTGAAGCAGGGGCAACTGCTGTTTCGCATCGAACCGGACACGTATCGCGCGCAACTCGTCTACGACCAGGCCTCGCTCGATAACGCCGATCAGGAACTGACGCGCCAGAAGGAGCTCACGTCGGACAACGCGACTTCGGAGTCGTCGCTGCAAAAGGCGCAGACCACTCGCGACCAGGCGCTTGCGAAGCGCGACATGTCGCGCATCAACCTGGGCTACACGGAAATACGCGCGCCGTTCGCGGGCCGCATCGGCGCGCGCGCGTTCGACGTCGGCAATGTGGTGGGCGGATCGGATTCGACGAGGCTCCCCACGCTGGATCGCATCCAGCCGGTGTATGTGAACTTCACGTTGAACGAGCGCGACGCGAATCGCATCGGCCTCTTTACGCGAGCGCCGCGCACCGTGCGAGTCAATCTGATCGGCGCCAAGCCGGAGCAAGGTGAGGACGCCGCGCTCGAATTCGTCGATACGCGAGTCGATCCGGCGAGCGGCGCGATCAAGTTGCGCGCTGACATCGCCAATCGCGACACGCATCTGATCCCGGGCATGTCGGTCGAGGTGCATATTCCGGTAAGTGAGCCGCAAAAGGTGCTGCTCGTGCCGGATACCGCTTTGCTGCGTGAGCAGGCCGGCGCATCGGTGCTGGTCGCGAACGCCAGCGGCGTGATCGAGAAGCGCGGCGTCACGACAGGCAGCCTGTACGGTTCGCTGCGCGCGATCAAGAGCGGCCTCGGTCCGGCAGACAGGGTCGTGACGGGCGGGGGTCTCGCCGTCGCGCCAGGCATCAAGGTGCAGACAGTCGATGCTGTAGCGCAGGGCCGTTCATGATCCGCTTTTTCGTCGAGCGCCCCGTATTCGCCAATGTGATTGCGTTGATCGCGATGCTGCTCGGCGCGGTCGCGCTCATCAATCTGCCCATCGCGCAATATCCGCCGATCACGCCGCCTACCGTGCAGGTGGTCGCGCACTTTCCGGGCGCGAGCGCGACGACGGTGATCGACCGCGTCGCGTTGCCCATAGAAGCACAGGTCAACGGCGTGGAGAATGCGCTGTACATGCAGTCGACGAGTACGAACGACGGCACTTACACGCTCACCGTCACGTTCGCCGTGGGCACCGACGTCGACAAGGCGCAGGTGCTCGTGCAGAACCGCGTGTCGGCGGCCACCGCGCAACTGCCGCAAGCAGTTCAGCAACAGGGCGTGACAGTGAGGAAACGCTCCACCGCAATTTTGCAGTTGTACACGCTGCAATCGCCCAACCCGAAATACGATTCGCTTTTTCTCAGCAACTACGCGGTCATTTATCTGCGCGATACGCTTGCACGTTTGCCGGGCGTCGGCGACGTCACTGTGTTCGGCACCGGGCAGTACAGCATGCGCGTCTGGCTCGATCCGCAAAAGCTCAGCGAGCGCAATCTGAGCGCGGCCGACGTAATGCAGGCCATACAGAGCCAGAGCAAGGACGTAAGCGCGGGCCAGCTCGGCTCGGAGCCCAACGCGGGGGGCCGGGCGTTCCAGCTCACCTTGACGATGCGTGGCGTGCTTTCCGATCCGCATGAATTCGACGACATCATCGTGAAGGCGGATTCGAACGACGGCGGCCATTTCGTGCGCATTCGCGATGTCGGGCGCACCGAGCTCGGCTCGTCGAGCTACGGCCAGTTCTTCAATCTCGACGGCAAGCCCGCGGCCGGTATCGCGATCTATCAGTTACCCGAAGCAAACGCGCTCGAGGTCGGCAATGCGGTGAAGGAGACCATGGCGCGTCTCGCGAAAGACATGCCGCAGGGCGTCGCCTATCAATTGCCCTTCGATACGACGACCTTCGTGCGGCAATCCGTGATCGACGTTTATAAAACTCTCTTCGAGGCGGCGTTGCTCGTGCTCGCGGTGATCCTGCTGTTTCTGCAGAACTGGCGTGCGATGCTCGTGCCCGCCACGACGATTCCGGTCACGATTGTCGGCACGTTTGGCGCCATCTACATGATGGGTTTTTCCATCAACCTGCTGACGCTGTTCGCGATCGTTCTTGCGATAGGCATTGTGGTGGACGATGCAATCGTCGTTGTCGAAGGCATCACGCAGCATATCGAGCAGGGCAAGACGCCGAAGCAGGCCGCCATCGACGCCATGCATGAACTGCTGGGTCCGATCATTGGCATTACGCTCGTGCTGGTGTCGGTGTTCCTGCCTTCGGCGTTTCTTGGCGGCGTTACCGGCCAGATGTACCGGCAGTTTGCGCTCGTGGTGGTTGCGACCACGATCATCAGCGCGATCAATGCGGTGACGCTCAAGCCGGTGCAGAGCGTGCGCTGGCTGCGGCACCAGCGGCCGGGCAAACCGAACGTGGTGTATCGCGTGTTCGACAGGGCCTATGCGCGCGTGGAGAACGGCTACGTCAAGGTGGTTTCATGGTTCGTCGCACGCTGCAAGCTTGCGCTCGTTATTGCGCTTGCGCTGGGCGCGGCATCGGCGTTCCTGCTGACGCGCGTGCCGACCAGTTTCATTCCGCTCGAAGATCAGGGATACATGCTGATCGCCGCGCAACTCGCCGATGCCGCATCGCTCGGACGAACGCGCGAGGCGAGCACACAGATCGAGAAGCGGATCGGCGCGATTCCCGGCGTGAATCACGTGGTGTCGATTGGCGGTATTTCGCCGCTCGATAACAACGCGTCGTTGCCGAATTCCGCGCTGATCTACGTTACGCTCGACGACTGGAGCAAGCGCGGCAAGGGCGAAGACCTGCGCTCGCTGTATCTGCGTATGAACAGGGAACTGGCGAAGCTGCCCGACGTGCGCTCGGTCGTAATCGTGCCGCCGCCGATCCAGGGGCTCGGCAACAGCGGCGGCGTGCAGATGCAGGTGATGCTCACCGACGGCTCGCAGAACTATCGACGGCTGCAAAGCGCGACGGATGCGCTGATCGCGAGCGTGTCGAAGCGTCCGGAACTGCAGCGCGTGTTCAGTCCGTTTCGCGCCTCTGTGCCGAGCGTCGAACTGACGCTCGACCGCACGAAGGCGGAATCGCTGCAAGTGCCGGTCGGCAATGTATTCGATCTGCTGCAAGATTACGTGGGCTCGGCCTACGTCAATCAGTTCACTGCCTTCAATCACACGTTCCCCGTATTCGTGCAGGCGGACGGCGCGTTCCGCCGCGAGACCGACGACATTCGCCGCTTGCAGATTCGCAGCAATAGCGGACATATGGTCGAGTTGGGCACTTTCATCGACGCGCATACGAGCGTCGGTCCGGCGGTCGCGACGCTTTATAACCTTGCACCGGCGGCGGCCATCAACGGCAACCCGGCTAGCGGCTACAGCACCGGGGACGCGATCCAGGCCTTCGAGCAGGAAGCCGCGCGCATCCTGCCGGCCGGCATCGGCTATGAATGGACCGCGATGTCGTACCAGGAAAAGCTGGTTGGCAACTCCGCTTACTGGGTCTTCGCAGTCGGTGTGCTGCTCGTGTTTTGCGTGCTCGCCGCGCAATATGAAAGCTGGCTGTTGCCGGTCGCGGTCGTGCTCGCGGTGCCGCTCGCGCTGCTGGGCACGGCCGGCACGCTCGCATTGCTCGGCGCCGCGAATAATCTGTACACGCAGATCGGCCTCGTTCTGCTGATCGCCTTGTCGGCGAAGAACGCGATTCTGATCGTCGAGTTCGCCCGGCATTTGCGTATGCAAGGCGTCGGCATTGCAGAAGCCGCCGTCGAAGCGGCGCGCCTGCGTTTTCGGCCCATCATGATGACGTCGTTCGCGTTCATTCTCGGCGTCGTGCCGCTCGTGATAGCCACCGGCGCCAGTGCGAGCGCGCGCCGCTCGCTCGGTATCGCGGTGTTCTCCGGTATGCTCGCTTCAACGTGCATTGCCGTGCTGTTCATTCCGTCGTTCTACGTGCTATTGCAACGCATTGCCGAACGCCAGGCCGCGCGCAAAACACGAAACGATGCCTGAAACGAGGAGCTTTCGCATGGATCGCCCCGCTAAAATCATCGTGCTCGACGACGAAGTCGAACTGCGCAACATGCTGCAGCGTTTCTTGCGCGGGCAGGGCTTCGACGTCAGGGTCGCGGAAGACGGCAAGCGGCTCGACCGCTATCTCGAGCGCGAGCCGTTCGATCTGCTGGTACTCGATCTGATGATCGGCGAAGAAGACGGGCTCGCGATTTGTGCGCGTTTGCGCGAGCAGGGCCAGACGTTGCCGATTCTGATGCTGACCGCGAAGGGCGATCCGCTTGACCGGGTGCTGGGTCTCGAAACCGGCGCCGACGATTATCTTGCCAAGCCTTTTCTTCCGCGCGAACTGGTGGCGCGAATCAATGCGCTGCTGCGTCGTCAGAAAATGGCTTCGGGCGAAGTGACGATCACGTCGCAATGTGTGCGCTTCGGCGAATTCGTGCTCGATGTCGGCAAGCAGCAACTCAGGCGCGGCGACGCGCCGCTGGAAATCCACTCGGCGCAGATGCTGCTGCTGGTTGCGCTCGCGTCGTCGCCGAACCGGCCGGTAAGCCGCGACAATCTGCTCGCGCGCGCGCGCGGGCGCGATCACGATGCGCTCGACCGCAGCATCGACGTGCAGGTGCTGCGCCTGCGGCAGATCGTCGAGAACGATCCGTCCAAGCCGCGCTTCATCAAGACAGTGTGGGGCGTCGGCTACATGCTGATCGCGGACGTCGATTCATGAGCCGTCCACTATTGCAACGAGCGCTGCCGCGGACACTGCTCGCGCGCAATATTGCATTGCTGATCGCGCTCGTCGTATTGAGCCAGGTGTGCTCGCTCGGCGTGCTGCTGCATTATGTGCAGCGGCCCCGCGTGGAGCGCGCGGCCGCAGTGTTCGCAACCTATGTGACGACGCTCGACAACCTGCTGCAAAGCACGCCGCGCGCCGCGCGCGATGCGCTGGCTGCGCGTCTGGACGCGCGTGCACGGCTTCCCGGCAGTGCGCTGGCGGAGCCGCGGTCGAGTGTCTTGCGCGGATATCGCGACTATCAGCGCAAGGTGTTTCTCGCGAGTCTGCGCGAACATCTTCCGCCAGACATGGAGGCGCGCTGGCAGACCGAAGACGGCCAACGCCTCTGGATTCGCATGCATGCGCCCGCCGATGGATCGGGCGGCGCTGCACCGGCAGCCGCAGCTTCGGCAGCCGCTGCTTCGGCAGCCGCTGCTTCCGAAGCCTCTGCGCCGGCAGCCGCCGCCTCGGGCGCTGCTGCGTCCGAGGCCAATACATCCGCAGCACCGTATTGGATCGCACTGCCGATTCCCGAAGACGCCCAGGGCAATGGGCTCGACGCGGCCATTCTGCTGTCGCTCGGCCTCGCCGCGCTGGCGGCGTTGACAGGCTACGCGATCCAGCTTCACCTGAACCGGCCGCTCCAGGAGTTGACGCGCGCGGCGCAGCGCCTGAGCGACGGCGACACGCCGCCGCCGTTGCCGACCAGCGGTCCTTTGGAAATTGCCGCCGTGAGCAACGCTTTCAATCAGATGACGCACGCGTTGCAACAAGCGGAAGCGACCCGCGCGCTGATGTTAGCCGGTATCTCGCACGACATCCGCACGCCGCTCACCAAGCTACGCCTTTCGATGGCCATGGCGATGCCGGAGAGCAGCGACAGCAGTTTCGTGGTGGCGGCGGAGTCCTACCTTGACCAGATCGAAACCATCTTGCAGCAGTTCATGGACTACGCAGGCAGCGGCGAGCGGGAACCAGCCGAACCCGGCGATCTGAACGCGTTGATCGAGCGGCTTGCAGGCGACTTCGCGGGACTCGGGCATGAGTTCGAACTGTCGCTCGCGCGCTTGCCGCTGATTCCGTATCGTCCGGTGAGCATGATGCGGCTCCTGATGAATCTGATGCAGAACGCGATCGTGTACGGCGGGAGCGGACTGGCGGTGCGTAGCTGGGCGACCGACGACTCGGCGTACGTTGCAGTGGGCGACCGCGGCAAGGGGTTATCGGCGGAAGAACTCGAGCAGTTGAAGGCGCCCTTCCAACGCGGCAGGAACGCGCGAGCGCATAGCGGCGGCACGGGGCTTGGGCTTGCGATTGTCGAGCGGATCGCGCGGCTGCACGGCGGCAGGGTGGAGTTTCACGCGCGCGAGGGCGGCGGCCTGGAGGTATGGGTGGTGGTGCCGGGCGGGGTGGGGTAGCGGCGCTGGCGACCCGCTGCCCGCTCGTCCGTTACTCGCGATCGAGCCACGCATCCAGTCCCACCCGGAACGCGACGCCCGCGATTACCGGCACTGTCAGCATCAGAATGATGCCGAAGTTGGGGATTGCATCGCCGTAGGCGATCGGCTGATACAGCACCACGCCCGAGACCATCGCGAAGACGAGCACGCCGACGGCTACCATCAGAAGATTGCGCGCCGTGATGGACAGCTCTTTGCGCCTGGCCTTGGTCGGGCTTGGGCTCGCAGCGGGGGCTGGGTCGTGTTGGGAAGGCATGATAGCTCTCGTGACAAAAAGCGGCGGAAGGTGAAGCGCCCATTCGACAGGAAAGCAGGCGCGCGCCCGGCATCATACCAGGGCGCGTATGCGCTGCGCGCTTCGCGCCGCGTGCGGCTTCGTCGATATAAACCAATATATGCCGCATTCCGGCTTGCGGTGCGAAAAGCGCACGCCGCGCCTGGAGGCGCTCGGCGTCACCAGGCGGCTTCGATTGGATCGAGCCACTGCGCAAGCTCGCGCCGCAATTGGGCCAGGTCGAGCGGCTTGCCGAGCATCCGCGCGCCAGGAATGCTGTCGCCGATCGGCGCATGCACGCCGTAGCCGGACACCAGCAGCACTTGCACGTCCGGCTGTGCGCGCAGGACCGCGCGCGCGAGATTGTCGCCCGACATGCCAGGTAGCGTGATGTCGGTGCACAGGATGTCGTAGCGTTGCGCCGGCACGAGGGGCAGCGCTTCTTCCGCGCTCGCCACCGACGTGCAGTCGAGGCCCAGCGCGCCGAGCAGGCTGCTCAGCGCCTCGCGCGAATCGGCGTCGTCCTCGACGAGCAGCACGTGAGCCGGCGAGCGCGCCGGCTCAGCTTCGGGCGCGACGTCTCGACGAGCTTCATGCCCGCGCGCGGCACCGTCCGGCGTGCCGGCGGTCGGCGTTGAGACGCCCGGCATCTCAACGCCCGGCGTGTCGATGCCCGGCGTATCGACGCCCGGCGTATCGACGCTCGACGGATCGTAGGCCACGGGCGGCACGCACGCAGCGATCTCCCGGTCGGTCATCTTGCCGACATGCGTTGCACCGGCAACCGGCCCTGCCGAGGCGCGCAGCACACTTCGCACCTTGCGTGCGAGATCGTCGCGTCGATACGGTTTCGACAGCAACGTAATGCCGGCATCGAGCTTGCCGTGATGGACGATCTCGTCGCGCGTATAGCCGGACGTGAACAAAGTCGGCACCGCGGGCGAGCGCGCCGCGGCACGCCGCGCCAGTTCGACGCTTTTGATCTTGCCCGGCATCACCACGTCGGTGAACAACAGGTCGATCGGCATGTCGCTGTGGATGAATTCGAGCGCCGCATCGCCACTGGATGCAGTCAGCACCTTGTAGCCGAGTTGCGCGAGCATTTCGACGGCGGTCAGACGCACGTCCGCGTCGTCTTCGACAACGAGGATCGTTTCACCGCCGCCTACCGGGGCAGCGGTCTGATCGACGGTTTCGGGAGTTTCGGGCTCGCAGCAGCGCGGGAAGTACAGCGACACGGTCGTGCCCTGTCCCACCTCGCTTTCAATCAGCGTATGGCCGCCGCTTTGCCGGACAAAGCCGAACACCATACTGAGGCCAAGGCCCGTTCCATGACCGTTCGGCTTGGTCGTGAAGAACGGTTCGAACGCGTGTTCAAGCACCTCTGGCCGCATGCCCGCGCCGGTATCGGTGATGGAGAACACGACATATTCCCCCGGCGACAGCTCCGCGTGGTCGTTGCAAAACGCGGCCTCCAGCACACGGTTCGCGGCACGGACAGTGAGCGTGCCGTCGGCCTTCATCGCGTCGCGTCCGTTGATCGCGAGATTGAGCAGCGCGTTTTCGAGCTGGTTCCGATCGGCCTGCACGTTCCACAGATCGTCGCTCAATACGGTTTTGATCGTGATGGTCTCGCCGAGCGCGCGATGCAGCATCTCGCTCATGCCCGCGAGCAGCCGGCGCGGATTGAGCACCGTCGGCGAAAGCGGCTGGCGGCGCGCGAACGCCAGCAGATGCGCGGCCAGTTTTGCGCCGCGCTTCACGGCATCGGTCGCCGCCGACAAACGGCGCAGCGTTGCGGGATTATCCCCGGCGTCGGCGGCCATCATTTGCAGATTGCCGTTGATCACTTGCAACACGTTGTTGAAGTCGTGCGCGACGCCGCCCGTCAGGCTGCCGATCGCTTCCATCTTCTGCGCCTGGCGCAACTGTTCCTCTGCGAAGGCGCGCGCGGCGACTGCATCCGCAACGCGCTGTTCAAGCGTCTCGGTCAACTGGCGCAGCGACTGTTCGGCGATCTTACGTTCGTGAATGTCGATCAGCACGGCGGGAAACCGGGTGGGCACGCCGTTATCGTCGAATTCGCACTGGCCGTTCGCTTGCACCCACGCGTAGTCGCCATTGGGGCGGCGAATCCGGTACTCGGCGCGAAACGGTTTCCCGCCGGACAGCGCCTTGGTGGTCAGATGTTCGAGCAGCGATTGATCGTCCGGATGGATCATTTTTGTTGCCGCGCGATGATCGACGCCCCGAGCGGCTTCGTCCACCGACAACGAAAAAGTGCGCGCGAAGCGCTCGTCGCCGGTGATCTTTTGGGTGCGCATATCGACGACGCACGTGCCGAGCACGGCACCCGTATTCAGCGCGAGTTGCAGGCGTTCGTTCGTCTCGTGCAGTTCGGCTTCGGCGCGTTGCCGCCAGCGCTCGGTCAACACACGCCCCGTCGTCTCGACAACGATGGCGAGTACGCCCGCAGGCGCGCCGCTGTCGTCTGCAACGGGGCTGTAGTACAGATCCATCCACACGTCTTCGGGTTTGCCTTCGCGCAGCAGCACGAGTTCCTTGTCGCGATACGACAGCGTGCCGCCGGCAAGGCACGTATTCATGACGTGACGATTGAAGTCGGCAACCTCGGGCCAGCCTGTCTCGACGGGACAGCCCAACAGATACGGATGCCGTCCGCCCGCGAAAACCGCGTAGGCGTCGTTGTAAATCATGTGGCCGGCTCTACCCCACAGCAGCACGAGCGGCACAGGCGAGGCAAGCAGCAACTGCACGGTCGCGGTCAGGCTGCGAGGCCAGTTCGGGATCGCGCCGACCTCGGTTGCGGACCAGTCGAATTCGCTGATGCGCCGCGCCATCTCGCCGCTCCAACCAGGACAGCCGTGATCTTGTGCCGGAAATGGCATGCTGCGCTCCACAGGGGTCACATGATGAGTGGGCCTCCAGTCTGCCGGTTCACATAGCACGCGTAAAGGCTTCGCATGTCGCCGGCGCGCTTTCGTCTTCAGTCGCCCATATGCCCTCGCAAGTTTTACCTGCGCAATGTGCCCAAGCGCATCTGGAAGCGGAAAGAAGCGCCGATGCACACACGTCGGAGAGAACTTCAGGTCGTATTCTCCGGCGGTGTTTTTTTACTTTGCGTGAATAACCGTTGCAGCCGCATGTGTCCTTACAGAATGCTTCACACGATAGGCGCGATTCCTGCTGAAGGTCGCTGCTTGCGCACGCGACAACGCGCGCGCCAAGCGCTGGCGAGGACAAGTGCCGCGCCGGCTTCGAATATCGATAAGAGCGGACCGTACAATGGCGAAGAAGCCCGTCGCAACAAACAAGCTGTCCAAACCGCTCAGCAAGCGGGCGAAGAAGCTCCCCGAAGCCGAAGCGCGCCAGCCGCTTCTGATCGCGCGCCGCAACGCGAGAATGGCGCGCTCCGCGCATGCGTATGTGCGAGGCAGCACGAACAGATTCTATGAGTGGCTCGACGGAATCGAAGGGCACGCGCTACCCGAAGGTCCCGCTGTATGGATCTGCGGCGATTGCCATACCGGCAATCTCGGGCCCGTCGCCGATGCCAATGGCCGCGTCGAGATCCAGATTCGCGATCTCGATCAGACGGTGATCGGCAATCCAGCGCACGACCTCATCCGGCTTGGGCTGTCGCTCGCGACGGCAGCGCGCGGCTCCGACCTGCCAGGCGTGACAATCGTGCAGATGATGGAGGCGCTGGCCGACGGCTATGAACGCGCCTTCGACGAAAGCGCGGGCGAGGCCGACATTCACGCGGAGAAACCGGAGGCGGTGCGCGTCGTGATGAAGGAGGCGGTGCGGCGTTCGTGGCGTCATCTCGCTGAAGAGCGTATCGAGGATAGCGAGCCGACTATTCCGCTCGGTTCCCGTTTCTGGCCGCTTGCCAAAAACGAGCGGCGCGAGATCGACGAGCTCTTCAGCAAAACATCGGTTGCCGCACTCGCCACTGCATTGCGGGGCGCGGGCGACGAGGCGGACGTCGAAGTGCTCGACGCCGCCTACTGGGTCAAGGGCTGCAGCTCGCTCGGACGGTTGCGCTACGCGGTGCTGCTCGACATCGACGGCGCCGCAGTGGACGGCGACGATCTGTGCCTGATCGACATCAAGGAGGCAGCACCCGCTGCGGCGCCTCGCTATGCTGGCGTGAGAATGCCACGCGATAACGCGGAGCGAGTGGTGGAGGGCGCGCGGCATCTGTCGCCTTCGCTCGGCGACCGGATGAGATCGGCGCGCCTTGCGGATCGCGCGGTGGTGATACGCGAGTTGCTGCCGCAGGACATGAAACTGACGATCGAGCAACTGACTCGCGACGAAGCGACGAAGGCGGCGCGTTTTCTTGCGCTGGTAGTGGGCAAGGCGCACGCGCGGCAGATGCATTTCGCCGAACGCAAGGCATGGCTCGCCGAGTTGCGCAAGAACCGCTCGAAGACACTCGACGCACCGGGCTGGCTCTGGAAAAGCATCGTGCAACTGGTGAGCAGTCACGCCGCCGGATACCTCGAGCATTGCCGCAAATACGCAACCGGCTCCGACGCCGCCTGAAACGGCCATGACGGCGGTCCAGCAAATCGGGCCGCCGCCGGAATCAGACGCGCGAGCCCGATCGAACGTACGCTAGTTGGACAGCGACAAATACGGCGAACTGAGCGGCGTGGGCGGGAACGGCTGGAGGCCTGTCTGCCTCGTAAAGCTGTAGCGAACGTAGACTGCGGCAAGCCACTCGCGATATTGATAAGCATTGCCGAGCGAAGCCGTTGCGCCGAACGCCAGTTGCGGCGCGAGTTGGTATTCGCCCACGGCGCTCAGCGAATACGACACGCCAGTTTTGCTTTGCGCCGGGTACTGGGCGCCGCTGTCGACACTGCTGCCGATTAGCGCCGCCTGACCCGCAGCCGCCGCTTGCAACGAGCCCGAGCTGCCGAGCGGGAAATAGTTCGATGCGTCCTGCCGGTAGTGCTGCACGCCGATTGATCCTTTCAGGTCATACGTGAACGCACCATTGCGGCCAGTCCATTCGATCGGCAGATTCAGGATCACGTACTGTTGCGGGCTGAAGTAGCCGCCCTGGCCATACGTGAAGTACGACAGGTTCTTGTCGTAGCCCATCAGCGTCGTGTTCACACCGATGGTGAACGTCTGGTCGGCGTCCTTGAAGAGGCGCGTGTAGATGCCGCCGCCGCCTTTCCAGGCGGTGTTCGTCACGACGTTGTGTCCATCGTAGTACTGGAACGCCGCGTTCACGTACAGACCGCTTGTACCGTCGTCCCACGCAAGGCTCGCGAGGCCGCCGGTCGATGTTACGCCGCCCCATTCGAGGCCGGACGCAGCGTCGCGCGTGCCGGCGTAGGACAAGAGACTGTCGGTTACCGCGCGCCGGGCGACGGCGAGCGAATAGGAGACCTTGTCGGTGATGCCACCGTTGTACTGCCCGCCGCCCACTATGTTCGTCTCGCGAAAGCCGATCGGCGTCACGCCGATATCGCCGCTCAGCTTGCGGCTTTCGTAGCCAACTGAAAGTCCCACGCCGCTCGCCGTCTGGCTTCCGTAATTGTTGGTGCCGGCGACGGCCGCCGCCGCCGACGTGCTGTTCGATAGCCCCGCACCGAAACGCGCGAGCGTCGAGACGTTGCCTGCCGCGGTGCCGGCATCCAGCGTGACGGGAGTTGCCGTCACCACGACATGGCCGTTGCCTGCCTTGATGCGGCCTTGGATCGGCGCTTCGATGTCGGTGAGCGTGGACAGGCCGTCCTCGCCGCTGCGATTGCGGAACACGATGCCGCCCGAGACCGTGCTCGCCTGCTCGCGATTGACCTGCGCCAGTTCTTCGGCTACGCCGAGCGTCTGCGTATTGGCGACGTTCGGTTGCGCGTAGTTCGCGCCACCGCTGCCGCTGTTCATGCCCGGCTGTTGCGGGTAATACGCTTGCGCGTAACCACTCGGCGGCTGCGGAATGTAAGGCTGTTGCTGCCCGTAATAGCCCTGATTGCCCTGATTGCCATAGGACTGCTGCTGCGGCGGATAGGGTTGATAGGGTTGATACGGCTGCTGGCCATAAGCCTGCTGCTGCGGATACGACTGGTAAGGCTGTTGCGCGTAGCCTTGCGGTTGCTGCTGTTGCGGATAGGCTTGTGGTCCGTAATACGGTTGCTGTTGCTGTGCGTAACCGGCTGCGTTGCGGCTGTTCTTCGACGCGCTTTGCTTTTTGCTCGCGGTGCGTTTGCCGTTCGTTGAGGCTGCGGTCGTCGAGCCATACGGCTGCGGCTGCATCGCCCCGGCGTTGGCCTGCGCCTCGCGTGCGGCGGGCGACATGGGCCAGGGCGTCGGCGCATAGCCATCGGGTGTGCCGTATTGCTGCTGCATCGGCTGCATCGGAGCTTGCGTCGGCATCTGCGGCTGGGCGGCCTGGTCGTTCTGCCCTGGGTAAGGCTGCAAGGGCGCGCCGGACTGGCTCGAGCCGTAGCTGTCCTCGCCGTAGCCGCCAGCGTCGGCCCCATGGCGAGGCGCGTTATACGGCAGCGCGGCGGGCCCGCTGTTCGGCGTGTAGGGCTGCGCGGGTGCCGCGTAAGGTGCGACGTACGGCGCGGGCTGCATGGGCGGCGGATAGTTCGGCACGGTCTGTGTCGGCAAGGAAGACTGCGAATACGGAAGGGAAGCTCGCGCGGCATTCGAAGAAGCATTGAAGCCGGGCGCTGCGTTATCTGCGTCGGTCGGCGCGAGCGTCGAGGTTTTTCCCTCGAAAGGATTGGTGCCCGGCAGCGGCGTCGCGCCGATACGGCGCATCGCCGCTTCCCAGCCGCGCGGCACGTTGCTCGCCGCGGCATTGCGCGGCGCATTCGCCATCAACGGTGTATTGGCGGCGACCAGCGAGCGTTGCAGATAGGTCGACGCGAGCGACAGCTTGCCTTCCGAGCGATACATGCGGCCGACGGTGGCAAGCACGCCCGGGTCGTTGGGTGCCGCATTCAAGGCCTGCGACGCCAGCGATTCGGCGTAGCTGAACTGCTTCGCACCAGACGCGGCGGAAATCGCCGCCTGCAGCAGATTGAGGTCGTCGGGCTTGCGCCGCAATGCAACGCGATAGCTTTCGAGCGCGTTGCGGTCGTCGCCCGCCGACGCATACAGGCGGCCCAAAGCAGCCTGCAGATCGGGATTGTCGGGCATCGCCGCGAGCCACGGTGCGATCACGTCGTAGGCGCTGGCGAGGTCGCCACGCTGGCGCACGGCGTCGCATTGTTTGATGACGATGCCGAGATTCAGATTGCCGAAGTCGGTGCGCTGCTGCGGCGTCAACTGCATCGACGACAGACGGCGCATCACCATGCCGAGCTCTGCTTGCTGCTGCGTGGCCGACAGAATGCCCGCGTATTGCAGCAGCAGGTCGGTGTTGCCGGGTGCCGCGTTCATCGCGCCGCGCACCAAGCTCAGCGCGCGGTTCGGATCGCCGGCCTGCTGGTATGCCGCCGCGATTACGCCGATCAGTTCAGGACTGTTCCCCGCCACCGGCTCGGCCGCATGCAAGGTTGCGAGCGCCTGTTGGGTCTGACCGCTGCGCGCCATGCGCGTGGCGAGTTCGGCTTGCTGATGCACCCATAGCCGATGCTGCAACGCCGCCATCGCGTCGGTGCGCTGTGCGGCGGGAATGCGTTCGAGTTGCGCGAGACCGGCTGACCAGTCCTGCGTTTCCGCCGACAGCAGCGCGCTCGCATACAGCGCATCGGTCATGTCAGGATGCGCGGCAAGCAGGCCGTCCATCATGCTGCGCGCGTTCGCGACCGCGCCTTGGCGCACGTAGATACGTGCAAGGTCCAGACGCAGCCACGGGTCGTCGGGCGTGTTGAGCAGCGCGTCTTCGAAGAGACTGCGTGCGCTGCCCAGATCGCCGTGCGCTTCGGCCGCGCGCGCCTGAGCTGCCTGCGCTTCTCCGCGCAGACGGTTGATGCCGCCTGCCTTCGACTGCTGTTCCGCGTTCAGTCGATTGGCGAACTGCAACGCTTCGTCGCCGCGACCTTGGGCGGCCAATGCGCCGACGAGTCCGCGAATTGCGTCGGGGTTGTCTGCCTGGCGGCGCAGCGCCATCCTGTATGCCTGTTCGGCGCCAGCCGCGTCGCGGTTCGCAAGCAGCATTTCACCGAGCAGCACTTGCGCGGTGACATCTGACGGATTCATCGCGATGGCGCGTTCGAACAGCGACTTTGCCTTCGCGAATTCGCCGTTGCTGCGAGCGCCGATTGCGTCGCTCGTGTAGGTCCAGTACGTCGCGCTATCCAGCGCGGTCTTCCAGCGAGCCGGGTTGCCGTTGCGCGAAGCGCGCTCCAGATAGTTGCGCGCTTCGGCGAAGTGCTCCTGCTTGAGCGCGGCAATGCCCATGCCGCCAAGCGCGTCGGTGTCGTTCGGACTAGTAGCCAGTACCGACGAAAATTTCGCGCGCGCCGTGGCCGCGTCGTTGCGATCGAGTGCGGCGAAGCCCTCGGCGACGGTGCGCCCGCGTGCGTCGACGGACGCGTTTTCCTGCGCGCGCTCACGTGCCGCCTTGTCCTGCTGCACCATCGAATCGAAGCGCGCCTTGACCGCGGCGTCGTCGTTCGCGCTTTGCAAATACGCCTGGTACAGCGCAGCGTCCGAAGGCCGCGCGTCGAGCCAGAGCAGTGCCTGCCGCCAGCTCTTCTTCGCCGCCGCGCCCACCGTGCTGTCGCCGGCAAGCTTTTGCAGCCGCGCGATACCGTCGCGGCGCGTGACGTCGCGATAGGTCAGATGCTGAGCGTAGGCGAGTGCGTAACGTGGATCGTCCGGGTTATCACGCGCGAGTTGTTCGAGGCCGCGACGCGCCTGATCCCAGCCTTGCGGCGTAGCCGACAGCGCCTGGTAGTACTCGAGCTGCAACGCCGGCGTGGCGGGCTTGCCGCTCAACGCGCGCTGATACTCCTGCACGGCGCTCGCGCTCTGGCCGCTTTGCGCGAGCCGCCGCGCGTCGTTCACGGTCTGGTCGCGCAGGCTCGATTCACCGAGCCGCCGGCCCAGTTCATCGAGGCTCGGGTAGTTCGGCGCCACCGCCTTCAGACGTGACAGATACTGCTGTGCGCCCGCGCCGTCCTTGCGGTCGGCGAGCACCATGCCCATTCCGAACAACGCGTCGGGCTGTTTCGGGTCGATGCGCAACACCTTCAGCCACGCCTGCTCCGCGAGGTCGCCGCGTTGATGCGATTGCCAGTACTTGCCCTGATCGATCAGCACGCCCATTGGATCTTTCGACCCTGGTGCCGGCGCCTGAGCCAACGCGTCGGGTGCGGCCGCCGCGAGGCAGCAGGCGAGCGGCAGGCTCAGCGCGAAGCGCATTGACAACGCGAGGGCGCTCAATCGCATGCGCTTCTCCAGCTGGGCACGAGACGTCCGTTTTCGTCGAAGCGATAGCGCCCGTCGATAAAGCCCGTGCCGAACAGGCCCAGCACCCTGTCGTAGTAAACAGGCTCGCGGCCAGGCACGCTGGCGTCGAGCGCGGCCAGATGCGTGCGCGCGAGGCCGAGGCCGTGCGCGTCGCCGAGCGCCTTGAAGTACGGCGCAAGCGCGGCCCAGTAGCTAAGCGGGCCTTCGCCGCTCGCCGAGCCGTTGGTCGACGACACCTTCTCCGGTGGGAAGCCGTTTTGCTGGACCTTCGCACGCATGCCGCCGAGCGCGGCGAGCCACGGCTTCGCAAGCGGATCGGCAGGCGAGGCCATGCCTGCCCACAGATAGACGCGGATCGCGTCGTAGCTGCCGGTGTCGCCGCTTTTCGGGTCGACCACGAACTGGCCGTTTTGCCACGCCGCCCAGTCGGGTGCGAAGCCTTGCGGCGCTGTTGTCTTGACGAGCTTGTAGGCGCTGTCGGCGAGCTTCGCCCACGGGCCGTTCGGCACCTCATGGGCAAGCGCGCGCAGCACGGGCAGCGGCAGGTAGCTCGGATTGAGGCGCGTCACGCCGCCACTTTTGAAGCCTTCGGGCCCCGGCAGCAGCATCGGACCGATGCCCGCCAGGTTCGTCATCTCGTCACGCGCGATGCGCGCCGCGAGCGCCTGGCCGAGCTGCGTGTAGCTCGCGTCATGCCACAGGCGCCCGGCCTGCAGCAGATCGTAGGCGATCCACAAGTCGGAGTCCGACGCGGAATTCGGATCGAGCACGCCGTAAGAGCCGTCCGCTTTCCTGCCCCATTGCCAAGACGGCAAGCGCAGGTTTTGCGGATCGAATTGATTGCCCGCGAGGTTGGTGCGCGTCCAGTTCAGAAGCCGGTCGAACGTGGCGCGGTCGTTCGCAACGAGTGCGAAGAAGAGGCCGTACGACTGGCCTTCGGAGGTGGTCTGCTGGGTAGGCGTGGAGTAATCGATCACGCGACCGTCGGCCTGCACGAAGCGCTCGACGAAAGTGCGATAGCCAGCCCAGTCGCCGCACGCGCCGGGCGCGGCTGCATTCTGCGCGACCTTCAGGACGTTCGCGCACGCCGCCGATGCCGCGACGCCCAGCGCCAGCGAGAGCGCCAATTTCACACCTTGTTTTCTGTTGATTCGAACCCGCATGTCAGTCCTGTTAGTCCTTCAAACGGCGCGCCGCAACCGAGCGCAGCATCCGGTAGAACAGCGCCGCGATGATCAGCGCCGCGAGCACGCCGCCCAGCATCAGCAACAACGGATGCGACGAGAGTGCCCAGCGCAGATACTCCTGCGGCGACAAATGGCCGACATAGTACGCGTCGCCGTTCGACGTGATCGTGACCGTGCGGCCGTGGATCACGGCCATTGCGCCTTGAATCTCCGGCAGCACGTCGGCGTCGAGCAGGGCGGCCGACAGATCGGCGTCCGACTGCCCGGCCGCGCTCACGAGAGCCACCGCGCTGCGGGTCTTTTTCAGCGGCGATTCGAAGCCGGTCAGGAGCGCGTCGCCGTTCGAGCTGACGAGCGTGAGGTCGGCGCGCGCGGGCAGGCGCTCGACGCCGCGCTCGCCATGCCACCAGTCCTCGAGTTTGAAGACGATGTCGGACAGCTGGAAGGTGCGCGAGTCGCCGTCGCTCGAAAACGGCATCGACTTGGCCCAGCGTTGCAGCAGCGGTTGCTTGCCGGGCGCGCCGAAAATCAGCAGGTCCTTGTCGACGTATTTGTCGACGTCGTCGGCGGTGCCCACTGTCACGCCCGCGACCGGATAGCCGGTCGATGCGCCCATGCGTCCCATGGTCAGCAGGTAGAGGCTGTAGTCGCTCGAGTCGGCGTCGTTCGGCAGGATCACCGCCGTTTCCGACAGATCCGCCATGCGCGTGAACGGAAAGCCGCTGTTCGCGAACGCCGCGAGATCGGGCAGCGCCATGTAGTGGGGAAACGACGACAGGTCGATCGTCGAATTCGGATCGACCGCGCCGATCACGTTCTCAAGCAGTCGCCCATGACATTCGCCGGTATTCGGAATGTCGTAGTAAAAGTGCAGGCGCAGTTGCGCGCGCGGGGTCAGCAGCAGCGGCGGAATATGCAGCGTGCGGCGCGCCTCGGCCGTCTTGTCGGGCAGCACGCGCGCGAAATAATGGCTCAGGTCGAATACCGAACTGGACTCGGCCGGAATGGGCAGCGCCTGCACGAAGCCGTTGTTCACGCTCACGTTCAACGACGAGCGGTCGCGCTGCGGACGCACCGTGTAGCGGTAGCGCAGGTCGATCGGCGCGCCCTTGGTATGCCACATGAACAGGTCGGGCGGTACGCGCAGATTCACGTGGACCGCGTCGGCGTCGTAGCCCGACACGGTCAGGTCGCGCGCGTCGGCAAGCTCGCCGAAGCGCACCGGGCGATGCGTGGGCAGCCAGTTGGGCGCGTCGTAGGGCGCGCGCTTCGCAAGTTCGGTGAGGCGCGTAATCGTCACGCTTTGTCCGGTCAGCGTGTTCTGTCCGATACCGAGCGCGCGCGCGGCGATCTTCAATTCGGCGTCGGTGCGTCCCAGCACCAGCAGCAGCTTGCCGCGCGCCGGCGCTTCGCGGTCGACCACGGCGATGGTCGGGCCGGAGATGGCTGGAATCGTGACGCCGGCGGGGCGCTGGTCGTCGGTGGCGAACAGGACGGCGTTGCCCGACAGCGGCACGTTGTCCTGCTGCGCCGGGAACAGCGCACCGCGATAGCCCGCGAGCGCGCCGAACCACGAGGCCACGATGCCGCCTGCCTCCAGCGTGCCGGCTGTCGGCTTCTGCGGAAACACGAACGGCAGTTCGAGGCGCCGCACGTCGCGTCGGTCGAAGAACGGTTGCGGCAGGGCCGCGAGATCCGGCTTGCTGGCAAGCGACGCGTACGTCAGATCCAGCGAGCTTGCATTGCTGACGGTGGCCCACAGCGACGAGTTCGCCGGGTCCTCGCAACTCGCCGTGTAATGCCCGATCAACTGCACGTTCAGGTGATTGAATTCGGTGACGAAGCGCGGATCGAGCGACACGTCGCGCGCGACCAGCATGCCGGCCTGGTCGCGCGGCACGGGCAGCGTTGCCGCGACCTCGCCGTTTACCAGCACCTTGAGTTGCGAGATGTTCGGCAGCAGGGCGGGCGAGTAGCTGTAGATCAGATGCAGGATCGCGCCCGTTACCACCTCGTCGCCGCGCACCGAGAACGCGACGCCGTTCTGGCCGTCGGTGCCGCGCAACTGCAGCGGATCGAGCGCGCCCAGGTCGGCGAACGTGAGCGTCTGGCGACGGCCGCCCGGCACCAGCGTGCCCGGTTCGGCGGTGGTCGGCGTCTTGACGCCCAGCGCTTTTACCGCCGACGCGGCGAGCGCCGGCGTGGGCGTCGCCAACGGCGCTTGCGCGATCATCGCCGGGTCGTAGGGTACGGCGGGGCTCGGCGCGGGGCCGTTGCCCGTGCCGGTTGCATGTGTTGCCGTGTTCCCAGCCGCCGCTGCGGGCGGCGTTGCCTGCGCTCGAAGCGCGGCTTGCGTGGGCGGTGCGGCTGTGTCGGCTGCGTTGGCCGTGTATGCCTTTCCGGCGGTGCCCGACGCCGCAGCGGCCGCTTCGGCCACCGACGCGAGCGGCGCGGCCAATGCGGTCTGCAACGCGAGCCAGCACACGACGCCGCGCGTCAGCCGTGAAGAGCGAGGGCGCTGCGCGTCGCGGCGCTGCAAGTTTGTGTCACTGTGCGACTCGTAACGCTGCTGATTCGAGCGTTCGATGCTTCCCTTCGCCATCCAGTTGCGCATAGATCAGTCTTTGGTTTTTAGCTTCTTGACGTCCACTGGACGGCTTTTCATCGAGCTTCGCAGGTCGTTGTAGAGATGCTCGAAGAGGCCTGCGATGCCGCGCACGCCCACCGTCAGCACGTGCGAGAGCCCGCGCAGCGGCGTGTCCTGCTGGCGCCCCTCGGCCCAGCCGGTCCAGGCGTCGGCGCGTGCAAACGTGGTCTTGACGAACTCGTATTCCTGCTCGCGCGTCATAGCGGAAAAGCGCAGGCCGACCCGGCCCGGCGCCGTGAAGCCGACCGTGGCGGGGAACGCGTATTCCTCGTCGCCGCGAAAGAGCGATACGGTGACGCGCTCGTGCATCGGCACCTGAATGGCCGCGGGCAGAGCGACACCTACGCCGCCTTCCGAGTAGTCAATGGTCTTGCAGGCGAGCGTGCGGCCCGTGGAGAACTTGAGCATGACCGGCATTTCCATCGCCACGCGATGCACCGCGCGAATCTGCCGGCGCTCGCTCGCGGCAGCCACGCTTGCGCCGAGAATCAGCATGTTGTACGTGGTCCAGCCGAGGTTCAGCACGGTGGTCTGCACGATGCTAGGGGTATGCCAGTTCAGATAGATATGCACGACACCCACGCAGAAACCGATCAGGTTCAGCAACAGCAGGAACAGATACGGCCGCGAGATCGCCCAGTCGAAATAGTTCTTCTCGATCTGGCCGCCCTTGGCCGTCACGTTGAACTTGCCGAGCTTCGGGTTGATGAGCGCGAGCAAGGTGGGCGCGGTGATATACGACGCCAGCACCGATTCATATACCTCGGCCCAGAACGAATGGCGGAACGAGCGCTGCATGCGCGAATTGGTAATGCTCGCGTGCATCATGTGCGGCAACGCGTAGATGGCGATGGTGCTCGCGGCGGCTTCGATCACATGCGCGCCGAAGAACAGATACGACAGCGGCGCGGTGAGAAACACGAGACGCGGGATGCCGTAGAAGAAGTGCATCATCGCGTTCAGATAGCAAAGCCGCTGGCCGAACTTCAGGCCCTTGCCGGTGAGCGGATTATCGATCCGGAAGATCTGCGTCATGCCGCGCGCCCAGCGAATCCGCTGGCCGATGTGGCCCGACAGGCTTTCGGTCGCGAGCCCCGCGGCTTGCGGAATCGCCAGATACGCTGTGGTGTAGCCGAGACGGTGCAGTTTCAGCGCGGTGTGAGCGTCTTCAGTCACGGTCTCCACCGCGATGCCGCCGATCTCCTCGACCATCGTCCGGCGCAGCAGTGCGCATGAACCGCAGAAGAACGTGGCGTTCCACAGATCG
This sequence comes from Paraburkholderia caledonica NBRC 102488, assembly GCF_000685095.1. Classification (GTDB taxonomy): domain Bacteria; phylum Pseudomonadota; class Gammaproteobacteria; order Burkholderiales; family Burkholderiaceae; genus Paraburkholderia; species Paraburkholderia caledonica. The sequence continues at coordinate 266,326 of NZ_BAYE01000002.1, read as the reverse complement.
TTGCCGTCCTGTACGAGACCATAGAACAGTTCGCCTTCGTTCGGCACTTTGCGGAACGTGCCGAGGTTGCGCTCGAACGGGTCGGCGGAGAAAAAGTGGTGCGGCGTTTGCAGCATCGACAACAGCTTGTCGCGCAGGAACCAGCCAAGGCCGATCTGCAGGAACGAGCGCGTCGGAATGTGATCGCAATCGAAAATGGCGAGGTATTCGCCCTTGGTGATCTTCAACGCTTCGTTGATGTTGCCGGCCTTCGCGTGGCGGTTGTGCGTGCGGATCGTCCAGTTGACGCCGACTTCCTCGCAGAACGCCTTGAACTCGGGACGGCGGCCGTCGTCCAGCACGTGGATGGACAGCTTTTCGGCCGGGTAGTCCAGCGCGAGCGCCGCGTAGATGGTCGGCTTGACCACCGAAAGCGGCTCGTTATAAGTGGGAATGAAGACGTCGACGGTAGGCCAATCGCTGCGCGAGGCGGGCAGCGGCATTGGCTTGCGCTTGAGCGGCCATGCGGTCTGAAAGTAGCCGAGCAGCAGCACGAGCGTCGAATAGACTTCCGCCGACACGAGCAGCAGACCCCACGCGGCGTCGAGCGGATGCTCCCAATAAGTTGTCGACGTCAGCCGCCAGTACATATAGCGGCCCGACGTGACCACCGAGAGCATGATCATCACCATCGTCGCGTAACGGCCTTGCAGGCGGCGAAACAGCAGCGCGGTGACGAAGCAGCAGGTGGCGAACGTGAGTTGTTCGTAGAAAGCAAGCGGCACCGTGAAAACGAAGTACAGCATCACGAGTGCGAACAGCGTGACGAGACCGGTGACGATGCGGCTATTCCAGAAGCGTGCGTCGACAAAGCGTTCGAACCGCGACGGCTCGCTCGCTTCAATGCCTTCGGGATGAGTCGTGCTCATGCGACATTCCTTGGCGAGACAGCGATCGCGTCGACCGCCGACATCAGCCACGTGCCGCACGCGCGGAAGTCGGCGGCGGCCTGGCTAAGCGGATCGTAGTGGATGAGCGTGGTGTCGCAGGCGAGTGCTTCGCTCACTCCTTCGTCGAGATGGATCACGCCGGGAAAGAGTTTCTCGCCGAGCAGCTGGCGCAGAACCTTGAGTACGTCTTTGGTCAGCTGGCGCGACTGGTCGATCTGATTGACCACGTATCCCACGCCGCCGAACTCGGCGCGTGGCGCCGCGTAGGTGTCGATCAGCCGCTCCATTTGCGGGATCGCCGCGTAAGAAGCGGCGTCGGCCAGCACCACGTTCAGCGCGAAGGTGGCCGCGCACAACGCGGCGCGCACATACGCGGACGAACCCGGCGGTGTGTCCACCACCACGACGTCGGATGCTTCGAGCCTCAAGCTGCGCAGCGCATGCGCGAGCCAAAGCGGGTCCTGGTCGACATGCGCCTCGAAGCGGCGGCGGTCGTCTTCCAGTACCGCGCCGTATGGCAGCACCGTGACGCCGTCGACGCCGTCGAACATGACCGACTGCCATGCGTCGCCGGTCAGCGTGGCACGCGAGATACCGTCGATGCTGTCGAGCGGCACGCCGAAGTGCAGACGCAGCGCGTTCTGCGGATCGAGGTCGAGCGCGATCACACGCCGGCCGCTCGCGGCGAGCACTGAAGCGAGGTTCGCGGCGAGGGTCGTCTTGCCGACGCCGCCCTTGGCGGACACTACCGCAATGACTTTCATGAGCGACGAGGGCGGTTGACGAGCCACGAGTTGGACTCGGCGGGTTCGGCGCTGCCTGCGGACGCCGCGGCTGCGCGCGGCGTGCCGCGCAGGCGGTCGAAGAGCGATTGCAGCGGGACCGCTTGCGTGGCGGCCGCGGCCGTGTGGAGCGGCGCGGTCTCCGCTTGCGAGCTGAACAGTTTGCCGAGGATCGACGTGGGTTGCGAAGCTGCCATGGACGTTGGCGTAGACATGAAGGGCTGCGTGCGGGCCGAGGCGGAAACGGGCGCGAGCGGCGCGAGAGATGCGATCCTGACTGGAGGGACGACGGCAGCCGCCGGCTCGACCTGTCTCGTTGCCGGTGAGACCGGAGACGAAGCCGACGATGCGAGCGACGACGAAACCGGCATCGAAGCAGCATCCGCCGCCTTCGAAGCCGATGCCTGCGCGACCTCGCCATGCGTTTCGGGTACACCGAAACGCGATGCGCCGCGCGGCGCGGCCGGCGTTGCCGCGGCCACGGCAACCGGCGGAATGTCGCGCCGATGCGAGCGCGTGAAAAGCGGTGCCTTTGCGCGCGTCACCGAGGCCGCGTCTTTCGGCGCGGCCGGGTCCTGACGCTCGATGGCAAGCGCGGTGGCTTCATCGGCCACCGGTTGAGGTCTTGCTTGCGCGCGCTGCCCAATTGGGGGAATCAGCGGCTGCTTGAGATCGAGCGTCACCAGCAACGGCCAGCGCGTGCGCGCCGAATGCGCCTCGTTCTCGCGTCCGATCTCCTGGTACGCGTTGGCGTCGCCGCCGAAGTGATCGAATAATTTTTCGATGTCGCTTGAGGAACTCATGTTGCCGCCATTCATTTAGTGCTTTACGTTGCCCGGTCCTTACTTCCGGTCGCGGCGCAAACCCAGTGCCCAACCTGACTGCCCGTCGCTGATCGCGCACCGGTCCTGCGCGCAGCTCGGCCCTGGCCTGTTATGGCTTTCACGCTACATGACGCCCGAGACGGAACTCGAGCGCCGTGTCTTGCGAATACTCGCTGGTTTGTGCGACCGACAAGCCCTGCGCGCCAAGCGCGCTCAACCAGGTCTGATACGCGCCTTCCAGGAATGCCGGGGTCCACGCGAGCGCGTCGTTGCCGAATGCCGGCAGCGGCGCGCAATAGTGAACGATGCGTAGCGACTCGGAGTCGTCGGCGAGTTCGACATATCCCCAATCGATTTCCTGCCAACGCTCGTTCAGGGTCCGCTCGAGGTCTGTGGTCGAGTCGCAGGCAGGCAGCGGATGGGCCGCAGCAAAACGACTTCCCACGCGGTGCATTAGTTGACGCAATTCATCGCGGCCGATCTGCGCCTCGAACTCCGAGGCCAAGGCGCAAAGCATGCCCCGCCATTGCGGCGACATCTGGCGTTCGAGCAGGTAATCGAGGATTGGAACCATGTTTTCTGGAAAATGGCCGTCGATGCCAACTGGCTAAAAAGGACTGCGACGACCGGGTGCAGGGACAGTGCTCGCATGACTCGCGCATGGCGGCGTAGGTTAGTTTTACCGCTTTAACCAGGCGCTTCCGCACACTTTGAAGCAGTCTACTTAAGACATTAACTTTTAGCCACTTTCGGTCACCTGGCCGATACGTGCGAACCCTATGCTGCATACGGAAGGACCACGAAGCATTGCGAGTTCTGCCATGAGTCTGTGGCTCGCTAAAGACTGTTGCGCTCACAACTTCCAAGTGTATTAACGGCCACTTTGTTCACTGCATTGAGGTTCTTGCGCCTTCCTTTTTCTATCGACATGCAATTTCCGAATCCGGATTATTTCGCGTCGGAATTAATTTCCGGATCGTGGGGTATGATCGCCGAGGCCCAACGCATCGAGGATTCAACGCGCAGGCTCGGCCCAGTCGCCTGGTCGCACTCGATAGGAGCGAGCGCCCGTGTATTTATTGCCGGATATTTTTGGAAAGGCTCAACATTCGTCAGAGGTTTGCCGATATACATGGATAGAGTGACCGGACCTGCCCTGTAGCCCATCCTTATGCTCCTCACTTCGCCGCAGCACTCATTCGATGCCGATCTGCGCGAGCGCTTTCACCGGCGCTCGCTCGAACATCAGCGTCCGCTGTCGACCGTAACAATGGCGTTTACTGTCGTTGCGTTCCTCTCTCTCGTCGCGGCGCGCGCGTTTGTCGGCGGACCGGCCGCGCCGCTTGTGTACCGCCTTGGCTGCGCACTCGTGCTGGCTTTGCTGGTGCTGGCCATCCCGCGCGCGAAGTCGACGTGGACCTTCGGGGCAATCGGCGTCGCGTTTTCGCTCGCGCTGGTTGGCGGACTCGCGCTGAATGTTGTGGGCTTGCAACAGCCGCTGCTGTGGACGCTGCCGGCGATGGTCGTGATACCGGTTTGCGCTGCGCCGCTGTGGCTCACGCCGACGCATTTCTTCGTCGGCAGCGCGCTCTTCTATGCGGCAGCGATCCCGCTGCTGCCTGGCGCGCCGCGCACGGCCGACGTCGACATCGTCATGTGGATGTGGATCGCGGCGATCGGCTTGCCGACCTCGGTGGTGTTTCATTTCGGCTTCTACCGGTTCCGGCGCAATCACTTTCTGCTAGAGGACCAGTTGGCTCAACTGGCGGCCACCGATCCATTGACCGGTCTGCAAAACCGCCGCGCGTTCGTCGCCCAAGCGGAGCGGCGGCTCGCCGACGTGGCGCAGGGCGGGGAGGTTAGCGCGATCTTTCTGGACATCGACAACTTCAAGTCGTTGAACGACCGGTTCGGTCATGGAGTGGGCGATCTTGCGTTGCGCGAGGTCGCGCAGGTGCTGCTTGACGGAACCGGGGGCACGGACAGCGTGAGCCGGATCGGCGGCGAAGAATTTGCCATATTGCTATGCGACGGACTAGCCGGCGCGCTGCGCCTCGCCGAGCGGCTGCGCGGCGCAATTGCCGAAATTGAGCGCCCGGACGGCAATCTGACTGCCAGCTTCGGCGTGGCCGAACACCGCAGCGGCGAAAGCATCATGGTGCTGCTCGACCGCGCCGATGAAGCGTTGCTGCGCGCCAAGCATTCGGGCAGGAATCGCGTGTGCTCGGAGCGTCCGCTGCCGCAGGCACCGCTGCAATCGCTGATCGAAGACGCCTGTGGCGCGTCGGGCGCGTCGAGCTCGCGGCATCGATGGGAAGACTATTACCTTACCTCTCATTTTCAGCCGCTTTTTAGCTTGTCGCATCAGAAGCAGGTGGGCTTCGAGGCGCTGCTGCGGGGCGAACTGGACGACGGCACGCTGCTGCCGCCTGCGGCATTGTTCGCGCCCAAGCCGTCCAACGACGAAGGCGTGCTCGACCGTGCGAGCCATGCCGTGCACCTTGCCAACGCACGTGCGTCGTTGCCCGCGGACGGCTGGCTGTTCCTCAACATTCTGCCGGCCACGTTCGTCGCCGACGGCTATGCGGATGACCTCGCCGCCATCGTGCGAAGGGTGGGGCTCGCGCCGCAACAGGTGATTCTGGAAATTCTCGAGTCGCACGGCGGCAGTGTCGGCGAGATGTCGCGTGCGGCGGCGCTGTACCGCGAACACGGTTTCCTGATTGCCGTCGACGATTTCGGAGCCGGTCAGTCGAACCTCGACCGGCTGCTGCGCATCCGTCCGGATATCGTCAAGCTCGACGGCGAACTGATACGTGCGACGGGCCACGGCACCGAACAGCCGATCTTGCCGAAGCTCGTGTCGCTGTTGCATCAGGCCGGCATGCTGGTGGTGGTGGAAGGTGTGGAAACGACCGAGGAGTTGATTCTCGCCGTCGAATCGAACGTGGACTTCGCGCAGGGCTATCTGCTTGGGCGGCCGGCAGCGCAGATTGCTTCGCCTGGCTCCGTGCATCTACGAATTGACGATGCCTTCGACGTGATCGCGCAAGGCCGCGCGCATCAGCATGCGTTGTTCGAATCCGTGGTCGAGCCGTACCGCGTGGCGTTGCGCGAGGCCGCGGACGCGTTGCATGCCGGCGTAGCCATGGATCGCGCGTTTTCTTCTCTGGCGACGCTCGAGCGTTGCGTGAGCTGCTTTATCCTCGACGCTTCCGGACGTCAGCTCGGTCCCGAAGTGCCGGGGCCGGCGTGGAGCATGGAAGGCGCTTCGCTGCATCCGGTGGCGAATCCACGCGACGCGCGCTGGGACCATCGGCCGTACTATCGCAATGCAGTGCTGTTGCCGGGTGTCGCGATCGCCAGCAATCCATATCTTTCGCTAGCGAGCGGCAGGCCGTGCATCGCGGTGACGCTCGCTGCACAGTTCGCGGACGAGCGTTCGGTGATCGGCGTCGAACTCGACTGGTCGGCGCAGGGCTTGCCCTGGCCGGCGCGGGAGTGACGGCACTCAAGCGGCGCCGTGCAACGATCGTTCACCGCAATCCAGCGAGCCCCGCCGAGCCCTTATTCGGCGATTGAGAAGCGCGCCGGACGGCTTTGCGTCGACTTCTTGGGGCGCTCGACGCGCGCCGTGGCTCCGCGGATGAACAGCACCGCGCAGAACGCAACCATTGCCCAGATGCAGAGAATTACCGTCAAAGCGCTCATTTCTTGTCTCGAAGATTGGAAACCGCGGTTATTGCTGTCGGCCTTGTTTTATGGAGGGCCGGTCAGTGCATCGTGGGCTGGTCGGCTTCGCCGGAAACAAGCTCGTCGATCAGACGCGTGGTCAGACCCAGTTGCTGTTCCAGCGACGCGCGCGCTGCCTGTGCCGCTGCTTCGTCGCCGCGCGCCGCAGCATTGTACGTCTGCGTCGCGAGGCGCAACACATTTTGCGAAGCAATGTGCAGGCCGTGCATGGTTTGCGCATCGGCGTCGGGCGCAGGGTTGGTCCATTCGGCCGTTCCCGGCTCGGGCAGGTTTTCGTCGAACGGGCGATTCTGGCGATGACGGGAAGACATCTGAAGCTCCTGACGCAATTGGCACAATGTCAGTGTGCGCTGGGCGGCTGAGCTTCAATTGGTCGAATAGAAGGCGGTTTTGAAGCCAATCCCCGGCGATGGGCAAACGCTCGCATTTCGTATGGAGAAAGCGATTTCACGCGGACGTCGCGCCAACGCATGGCCGCAGGCTCTGATTTCTGCCATTCCTGGCGGCTTGCGAGCAGGTTGCAAATCGCCATCAGGCACAGCCGATAAACAGATTGGATGGAATTGCGGGCCGCTTTAGGTGCTGTGCCAGTGCCATCGAAAACTACAATGTGAGCCGCCCTTTAGCGATGGAGACTCGCAATGCCCAGCCGCACCCAGACCCGCATTCCCTGCATGATGATTCGCGGCGGCACGTCCAAAGGCGCGTTTTTCATGGCGTCCGACTTGCCCGCCGATCCCGCCGAACGCGACCGTGTGCTGCTCGCGGTGATGGGCTCGCCCGATCCGCGGCAGATCGACGGCATCGGCGGTGCGGACCCGCTGACCAGCAAGGTCGCGATCATCTCTCCATCGTCGCGCGAGGACGCCGACGTCGACTATCTGTTCGCGCAAGTCGTCGTCAACGAGGCGCGCGTCGATTTCGGCCAGAACTGCGGCAACATTCTCGCGGGCGTCGGGCCGTATGCGATTGAACGCGGACTCGTCAACGCTGAAGACGGCAGCACGCGCGTGGCGATTCACATGGTCAACACCGGGCAGATCGCGGTCGCAACGGTCCGCACGCCGGGCTGTCGCGTGACGTATGAAGGCGACGCGCGCATCGACGGCGTGCCGGGCGGCGCCGCGCCGATTCCGCTCGAGTTCCGGGATACGGCCGGCTCGACGTGCGGCGCGCTGCTGCCGACGGGACGACTCAAGGACACCGTGGAAGGCGTCGAACTGACGTGCATCGACAACGGCATGCCGCTCGTGCTGATGCGAGCGCGCGACCTGCAACGCACCGGTTATGAAACGCGCGAAGAACTCGACGCAGACGAAGAACTCAAGGCGCGCATCGAAAAAATCCGGCTCGCCGTGGGTCCGATGATGAACCTTGGCGACGTCAGCGCCCGAACGGTGCCGAAGATGTGCCTCGTCGCGGAGCCGCGCAACGGCGGCACGATCTCCACCCGTAGTTTTATTCCGCACCGCTGCCATGCATCGATTGGCGTGCTTGGCGCAGTCAGCGTGGCGACGGCGGCGGTGCTGCCCGGTACGGTGTGCGACGGCATTGCGAAAGTGGAACTCGAAGGCGCACGCAAACGGGTTTCCGTCGAGCATCCGACCGGCGAGTTCACTGTCGAACTCACGCTCGGCGGCGAGCCCGAACGGCCTGAAGTGCTGAGCGCGGCGTTGCTGCGCACCGCGCGCTGGCTGTTCGACGGTGTGGTCGGCATTCCTTCGTCGGTATGGGAGCCGCGGGTCTAGCAACGGATATCAACGCGGTCCTCGCTGCAGGTCGTCAGCGGGCATTCACCGGGCAGTCACCGCAAGCTGCCGCTAACTTGCCGCGGCACTGACTGTGCGCGTGAGCTCGACCACCGACAGACGGATTGCGTCGATCAGCGCCCGAGCCGCCGGCGAGGGCGTACCTGCCGCGCGCATGGTGAGCCCGATATCGCGCCGCGTGTTGTGCAGCGGCACCTTGAGCACTGCGAGTTGCCCCGCTTGCACCTCGTAGTGCAACTGCTGCGCGGACAGCGCCGCCACCATGTCGGTGCCAAGCAGCAGGCCGCGAATCACGGCTAGGTCTGCGGTTTCGACCGTGGGCAGTGGCGGTTTGATTTTCATCCGCTTGAACTGGGCTTCGAACAGCGCTCGCGCGGGCGCGTGACTGCGCGGCAAAATCCACTGCACGTCACGAAGATCCGCGATGCTCGGCTCATGAGCGCGCGTGAGCGGATGATCGCGCCGCACGAGAAGCACCATGTCTTCCGACATCAAGCGCTCGTTCTTCAGGCCGCTCGTCGAGTCGTTCTCGCGCAGCGCGCCGAGAATGAAGTCGATGTCGCCCGCTCTCAATCCCGCGACCAGCGCTTCATACGCGCTTTCGTCGGTGACCACCCGCACGCCCGGATTGTCGGCGCTCATTTTCGCGATCGCTTTGGGAAGGATCAGCGTGCGCCCGAGCGGCAATGCGCCGACCGTTACCGCGCCCCGAATATTGCCGCGCAGGGCGGCGATATCGTCGGGTACGTGGCGCAATTCGTTCAGCGCGCGCCGCACATGCAGCAGAAACGTTTCGCCTTCGGCGGTGAGCAGAATGCCGCGCGGGCTCCGGTGAAAGAGGCTCAGTCCCGAGCCGCTTTCGAGCACACGAACCGCGGTGCTCACGGCGGGCTGACTGATACCGAACGTTTTGGCCGCGCTCGGCATATGACGGTGTCGTGCAAGCGCGACGAAAATCTGCAGCCGCCGAGTGTTTAGCAGATAGGCCGGCAGTGCGCCTTCAGCAGCAGGTCGGCGGCGTGCCTGCCGCGCAGCGCACCATTGTGCGAGTTCTTCGAGTTCTACGAATATCCGTTCACAGCGAAGCAGCACCGCCCGGCCAACGGGGGTGGGCAGCATGCCCGAAGGACCGCGATCGAATAGCGGTTCTCCAACTGCCGACTCGAGTTCCTGAACCGAGCGCGTCACCGCCGATTGAGCGCGAAACAGCGCGGCGGCCGCACGCGTTGCACTGCCCATGTCCGCGACAAGGCGGAAGGCGCGCAGTTGCGCGAGATTGAGCAGGTCCTTGCTGCTTGCGGGCGCCGTAGCCTTCGCAGGCGCTTTGCCGGGCGCGTCGTTTCTGACGGCAACGAGCGATGCGTCGCGCGTCATGCGGCGCCCGCGATCAGATGCAATGCCGGCAGCGACAGATTCAGGCTTTCCTTCGATATGTGCGTGTGCTCTTTCATCAACGCTTCGACGCGCGCGCCTTCGCCTTTCCTCAACGCGTCCGCGATTGCGTGGTGCTGGCGGTGCGCGTACATCAGCATCATGAATTGACGCTCGCGTGCGGCTTCGTCGAATGCGATGGTGGAGGGCGAGACGAACGGAATCTTGTCGTTCAGACTCAACGCGGCGCTAACCGCCGTGTTCTGCGCTGCCTCGATGATGAGCGAGTGAAAGCGCCCATTCATTGCCGCATAGCGCACGTCGTCGCCGGGTTGAAGGTTGCCGTTACGAAAGATGTCGTCGCCTTCGCGCAGGCAGTCGTCGAGCGCGGCGGCGAGTGCGATGCCCACGCCGCTCTCGGCGACCGCACGCGCGGCGAGACCTTCGAGTACGCCGCGCACGTCGATTGCGTTCAGCACGTCGCGAACGCTGAAGCGGCGGACCACATAGCCGCGCGCGCCGGAGCGATCGAGCAGTCCTTCCGAAGACAGCACACTGAGCGCATAGCGCAGCGGCGTGCGTGATACGCCGAGCGATTGCGCGAGTTGCGCTTCGACGAGGCGTTGGCCCGGGGACAGTTCTCCTGCCAGGATCTTCTCGCGTAAGGCCTGAACAATTGCCTGCTGTGTCGTTTCGTTCATCGTCATCTGCTCATTGGACGTCGTCCAGTATAGCCACGCAAAATGCGCGGCACCACGGTAGAGAAACGACTTGCGAGTTCGTTTCGGAGGCATCTATTTTGTTTATTGATACCTTTCACAGAAACTCGCTTGAAATTGCAGCGCACGGGGAATTGGGATACAAACAGGCCCAAGCGGAGGGGGCTTTCAAGGCCGATGGAATGCGCAGGTAACCCGCAATGTCCTGCGAACAGGCAATGATTCATCTGCTGACGTTCGTTTACCCGTACTTCCTAAAAAGCCGCGCAACTCTTATCTTGGTATCCCAAGACGGTTGCGAGAAGGTGTCCAGCCTTCCTGCAATCTATCCGATTGGCCCGCAGCAATTGCGCAGCACGAAGCAACGGAAGAGAAACGAAATGGCAAGGATCATTGGTGGCATCGGCACCTCGCATGTGCCGACTATCGGCATGGCGTACGACAAGGGTAAGCAGAACGACCCCGCATGGGCGCCGCTCTTCAAGGGCTACGAACCGGTTGCGAACTGGCTCGCCGAGCGTAAGCCGGACGCTATGGTGATGTTCTACAACGACCACGCGAACAGCTTCTTCTTCGACTGTTACCCGACCTTCGCTCTGGGCGTGTCGGGCAATCATGAATTCGCGGACGAGGGTGCGGGCAAGCGTCCTCTTCCGGATATCGCGGGCCATTCCGATCTTGCGATCCACATTGCGGAGCAACTGGTCAACGACGAGTTCGACCTCACCATCTTTCAGGACCGTCCGCTCGATCACGGCTGCAATTCGCCTCTCTCGCTGCTGCTGCCTCATGCCGGCGGCTGGCCGCTTGCGCTGGTGCCCGTGCAGGTCAACGTGCTGCAGTATCCGCTACCGACCGCGAACCGCTGCTATCGCCTTGGCCAGGCATTGCGCCGCGCGATCGAATCGTATGAAGAAGACCTCGACGTGGTAGTGGTCGGTACGGGCGGTCTTTCGCACCAGGTGCACGGCGAGCGCAGCGGCTTTAACAACACCGAGTGGGACATGGAGTTCCTCGACCTGATCGTTCATGAACCGCAACGCCTTGCCGCGATGAAGCATGTGGATTACGTGCGCCTCGGCGGCGCGGAAAGCGTCGAAACGATCATGTGGCTCGCCATGCGGGGTGCGCTCGCTCCGAAGATCCACGAGCTGCATCGCAACTACTACCTTGCAACAAGCACCGCAATGGCCGTGACGATTTACGAAGACGAGGTGGCGCAATGAATCCGCAGCTGATCGGCGTCGAAGAACTGACGGGCACGTATCCGTTCGATATCCGCCAGAGCATCAAGGCGATGCGCCTGAACCGCTTCTTCTGGCAGATGCGCGAAGCGGCGGCGCGCGCACTGTGGCTCGAAAATCGTCAGGCGGCGTATGACAAGGCAGGTCTCACGCCGCAGGAGCGCGCGCTGGTCGACAACGCCGACTGGATCGGCCTGATTCGCTACGGCGTGTGCTTCTTCGTGCTCGAGAAATTCGCGCGCGTGGTGAAGATCACCAACCTGGGCATGTACGCAAGCATGCGAGGCGAAACCCTCGAAGCGTTTCTGAAGACGCGCAACGTGCCCGACGCCGTTTAGCGCGCAGCACCTGAGCCGCGCGCTGGCGGCTCCTTCATTTCGATGCAGGAACAAAACCCGGCTTCCACGGAAAGCCGGGACGGGAAACTATTTTCTTCGGAGACATGCATGAAATCTGCAGACTCAGTCGACATCAAGGCGTTTATCGACGCACGAAAGGTGTCGCCCTACCAATGGCTCGTGCTCGTTCTGTGTTTTCTGATCGTCATGATGGACGGCCTGGACACGGCCGTGATGGGCTTCGTTGCGCCCGTCATCATGCATGACTGGAATGTGAGCCGCACCGCGTTCGGTCCGGTGATGAGCGCCGCCATGGTCGGCCTCGCGGTCGGCGCTTTGGCTGCGGGCCCTGTTGCCGATCGCATTGGACGCAAGCAGGTGCTCATTGCTTCGGTGTTCTGCTTCGGCTTTTTCAGCCTCATTTGCGCATTTGCCGAGACGCCTGTGCAACTCGTCGCGCTGCGTTTTCTCACGGGCCTTGGCCTTGGCGCCGCCATGCCGAATTCGACGACGCTGCTCTCCGAGTATGTGCCGTCGCGCAATCGTTCGCTGCTGCTCACGATCATGTTCACGGGCTTTAATTTCGGCTCCGGCGCGGGCGGCTTCGTCGCGGCTTCGCTGATTCCGCACTACGGCTGGCGCGCGGTGTTCAGGTTCGGCGGAATTCTGCCGATCGTGAGCGTGTCGCTGCTGCTGTGGCTGCTGCCTGAGTCCGCGCGTCTGATGCTGGTGCGCAAACTGCCCGCCCACCGTATCGCAGCGACGCTCGGGCGCGTATGCGGCCACGAATTCAGCAGCGACGTGCGCTTCACGGCGCCTGAACCAGTGGTTGCGGCCAAGGCGCCTGTGCGGATGCTGTTCGCCGACGGCTACGCATTCAGCACACTGATGCTGTGGCTTACCTATTTCATGGGACTGCTGATCATTTATTTGCTGACCGGCTGGCTGCCGACGCTGATCAAGGACGCCGGTTTGCCCGTCGAACGCGCGGCCGCGATCACCGGCATGTTCCAGTTGGGCGGCACTGTCGGAGCGGTGGCGGTGGGCTTCGCGATGGACCGTCTGGACCGCAACGGCGTGATCGGTGCGGCCTACCTGCTGGGCGGCGTATTCATCGTCGCGCTCGGCATGGGCACGCTCAAGTCGAGCCTGCTGCCGGTTCCCGTTACGTGTGCGGGGTTCTTCATGAGCGGCGCGCAGACCGGCTTGAATGCACTTGCGCCGAGCTGCTATCCGACGCGGGCACGGGCGACAGGCGTGAGCTGGATGCTCGGGTTCGGGCGCATCGGCGGGATTCTGGGCTCGCTCGTGGGCGGTGCGCTGCTGTCGCTCGGGTTCAGCTTCCAGATAGTGTTCTCGGTGCTGGCGGTGCCCGCGCTCATCGCGGCCGTTGCAATCGTGATGAACCGGCTTGCGCTGCGCTTCATCAGTAGTCCGGTTGCCGACGCATAAGCGCTGAACTAGGGGCGTTGCGAAGGCTTATGGCCGGCCGCTTTTTCCGGCCGTGCTGCATCGCTCAGGCCCGGCGCTGCGTGGGCATCTCACTCACCGTTTTCCATTGCTGATCCAAACCTGTTGCCGTGTAAGAAGCCGGGCTGCGTTGTAAATCTCGCTATCAGCCCGGCTTCCCTTTTTCGCGGAACATTAATTGCTCCTTCGTTGCACGAAATCGCCTGGCGGTAAGAATCCGCCACGCGAATTCTTCCGCGAAAACAGCAAGCAGCTAACAAGGGAGACTCTCATGACGACCAGGCCAACCAATCCGCCCGATGCAGGCCGCCGCAAGGTTCTTGCCGCGCTGGCAGGCTCAATCGCACTATCGGCGTGTGGAGGAGGCGGTGGAGGCGGTAGCAGCGGCGGCTCCGGAGGAACGCCGGCCGTTGGCACGATTCCTCCGGGCCGCGCGAATCTGCCGCGTCCCGCGCTACCCGATCCAGCTACGTCGGGCATCGACCACGTGGTGCTCGTCACGATGGAGAATCGCTCATTCGACCATCTGCTGGGCTGGGTGCCCAATGCGGAAACTGCACAGAGCGGTCGAAACTTCAAAGATGCATTTGGCGAAACTCACACGCCGTTCTCGCTCCCCTCGAATGCCGCCTATGGCTTCCAGGCCTGTTCGTTCGCCGACCCCAATCACTCATACGACGCCGGACGCGTTCATCTTGCCAATGGCGCAATGAACGGCTTTCTGCTCACGCCGAACACGAGCCTTACGCGCGGCGACCTGTTGCCGATTGGTTATTTCCAGGCGGCAGACCTCGAGTTCTATCGCGGCGCGGTACCGCAGTACACCGTCTGCGACTACTACATGAGCGGAATTCTCGCCGACACTTATCCGAACCGTCTCTATCTGCACAGCGGCGAAACAGACCGCTTGTCGGACACGCTCGACACGTCGTCGCTGCCAACGATCTGGGATCGCCTCGACGCGAAAAACGTCTCGTCCACCTACTACTTCCACGACGTGCCGTTCACCGCGCTCTACGGCACGCGTTACGTGGGCCGCTCGAAGCTCTTTGCCAACTTTCTCTCCGACGCAGCCGCGGGCACCTTGCCGTCGTTCTGCATGGTCGAACCGAGCTTTGGCGGCGAGGCGCAGGGCACGTCGAACGACGACCATCCTCACGCCGACGTGCGCAACGGCCAGGTCCTGCTCGGCCAGATCTACGATGCGCTACGCACCGGCCCCAACTGGAGCAGGACGCTGATGATCATCGTGTATGACGAGTGGGGCGGCTTCATGGAACATGTCGCGCCGCCCGTGAAGCCGGTGTCCGCCGCGGAGGCCGCACTCGGCAACGACGGCCGGCTTGGTTTTCGCGTGCCCTGCATGCTGCTCGGACCGCGTGTGCGCGCCAACTACGTATCGCGCTATCCGTTCGACCCGAGCTCCATTCACCAGTTGCTCGCGTGGCGCTTCGGTCTGGATCCGCTCGGCGTGCGCGCGAGCGATTCGACAACCTTCAACCTGGCGTATGCGCTCGACTTTACCGACGCCGCGCGCACCGACGCGCCGGCGATCGCGGTGACGCAAGGCACTTTCGGCTCCGCCTGCTCGAATCTGTCGACGGCGACTTCGGGCGCGAGCGGCATCGAGCAACTGGACAAGAGCCAGACCGTGCCGAATACCGCGATCAGTGCGCCGGGTGGCCGTTTTGCCGAGTTGCGAACCAAAGCGGACGCACTCGGCTTTCCGGCGCCTCAGTAAACCTGGATGATATGGCTTGCCCGAGTTTACGCTGCTGGCACCGCGTCAGAACAACTGCTTCTGCCCGGACGTCAGCCGCGTAAAGTCGTCGCGCAGCAGCGGCAAGATTGCGTCTGCAACGGGTTGCAATTGACGCGTCAAATAGTGCTCGTAGTCGATGGCCGAGCGTAGCGTTTCGAGCGGCTCGGGTCCGGCGATCGTCATGACGTAGCTGATCCAGCCGCCGTTCTGATATTGCAGCGGACGTCCTTGCCGGCGGTTGAATTCGTCGGCGACACGCGCTGCCCGCACGTGAGGCGGCACGTTGCGCTCATAGTCGCCAAGCGGCCTGCGCAAGCGCTTGCGATAGACGAGCTGATCGTCGAGCTTGCCTGCGAGCGTATCGCGCACATAGTCGCGCACGTAGTCCTGATAAGGCTGCTGTGTGAAGATGCGCCGATAAAGCTCCTGCTGAAACTGTTGCGCGAGCGGCGTCCAGTCCGTGCGCACCGTTTCGAGCCCTTTGTAGACGATCTCTTCGCTGCCGTCCGGCAAAACAGTGAGCCCCGCATAGCGCTTCTTGCTGCCTTCTTCGGCGCCCCGAATGGTCGGCATGAAGAACCGCCGGTAGTGCCGCTCGAACTGCAGTTCGAGTGCGCTCTCCAGCCCGAAACGCCGTTGCAGATCTTGCCGCCACCATGCGTTGATATGGTCGACAAGCGTTCGTCCAATGCGGCTCGCTTCTTCTTCGCCGTGCGCGTGCTTGAGCCAGACAAAGGTCGAATCGGTATCGCCGTAGATGACTTCATAACCTTCTGCCTGAATCAGCTCGCGCGTGCGGTGCATGATTTCGTGGCCGCGCATCGTGATCGACGACGCAAGCCGCGGGTCGAAAAAGCGGCAACCGGTCGAGCCGAGCACGCCGTAAAACGCATTCATGATGATCTTCAGTGCTTGCGAGAGCGGCTTGTTCTGCTCGCGCTTCGCTATTTCGCGGCCTTGCCACACCTGGCTCACAATCGACGGCAGGCAATGGCGCGTGCGAGAGAAGCGGGCGCCGAGAAAGCCCGGCACCGATTGATCGTCGGCGGGATTCAGCATGCCTTCTACCAGTCCGACCGGGTCGATCAGAAACGTGCGAATGATGGACGGGTACAGGCTCTTGTAATCGAGCACCAGCACCGAATCGTAAAGGCCGGGGCGCGAGTCCATGACGAACCCGCCGGGACTCGCGGCGCCCGCCACGTCGCCGAGATTAGGTGCGACGTAGCCTTGCCGATGCATTCGCGGCATATACAAATGCGTGAACGCCGCGACCGAACCGCCGCTGCGATCGGCAGGCAGGCCGGTTACGGTGGCGCGTTCCAGCAGAAACGGCAGCAGTTCGGTTTTGGCGAAAATGCGCGTGACGAGCTCGCAATCCTTAAGGTTGTACCGGGCGAGTGCCGGCTTGTCCTCGTCGAAGCGGCGCTGGATCTCATCCATGCGCTGATAAGGATTGTCGATAGCTTTGCCTTCGCCCAGCACGGCGCGCGAAACGTGTTCGAGACTAAACGACGGGAAGCTCCACGTCGCGGAGCGTAACGCCTCGATGCCGTCGATGATCAGTCGCCCCGCGGCTCCTGCGAAATAATGATTCTGCTTGAGGCCGTGTTCGCGCCATTCCATCGCCGCGCCGCCACGTCCAAGCCGAAGCGGCACGCGGTATTGTTCGGCATGCTGCTGGAGTACACGCAAATCGAACTGCACGAGATTCCACCCGATGATCGCATCGGGATCATGCCGCACCATCCACGTATTCAACTTTTCGAGCAACTGTGCGCGCGTTTCGCAGTATTCGAGGTCGAAGTCGAGCCCACTCGCGTCGCCGTTCGGCGGCCCGAGCATATACACCTGACGCTGCCCGCAACCTTCGAGTGCGATCGAATAGAGTTCGGCGTGAACGCTCGTTTCAATGTCGAGCGACACGAGTTTCAATGAAGGACGATAGTCCGCTGCCGGTTTCAACTCGCCATTCACGAGCGCGCCGTCGCGCGCATGGTCACCGCTGAACATGACGGGCGCGTTGATGAAACGCTCCATCATGTAGCGTTCGGGCGGAAAAATGTCGGCTTCGTAGACGTCGACGCCGCCTTGCTTCAGGCGCTTTTCAAAGCCGGTCAACTGACGATATTGCGGACAATACAGTCCCATCACGGGCCGATGATGAAAGTCGCACAGTTCCAGTGAACGCAGATCGAGCGGCGCTTCGCGACGCAGAATGGTTTCGGCGCGCTCGCGCTGTTCAGCAGGAATGAATGCAACCGATGTCTGATGGCGCAGACGGATGTGACGAGGCCCGCCGTCCGTTGCCAGCCAGAAATCGACTTCGGTGCCGGCGGGTGTATCCCGCCAGTGCCGCGTCAAGATGAAACCCTGTTCAAGCTCAGTCAAACTCACCACCTCGGAAACAGCGTGTTATCCCCCGATGCGATTTTAACGCCCTGTCTATGCGGCGCGCTCCGCCCTTGTGGCACCGAGCATGCAGTCGCGCGTCGCAGCCGGTATCATGCTTTTGCAGCGTTTCATTCGGCGCGGTCATGCGCCGGTCAAATCTTCTAAAAAACGGAGTGAACAGAATGACTTTGGGCAAACTTCTGGTGGCTGTCGCGGTAGCTGCAACGAGCTTTGGCGCGCAGGCGCAAGTCGCCGGCACGCAACCCCTGAGTGTCACGGTCGAGCAGTCCAATGCGCTGCTGAACGGCTGGAGCGTGAAGAAGAGCATTCTTGGCAAGGCTGTGTACAACGACCAGAACGAGAAGATCGGCTCGATCCGCGATCTGGTGGTTGCACCGGACGGCTCGCTTTCAGCTGCGATCGTCGCTGCGGGCGGCTTCCTCGGCGTTGCGTCGCATGACGTAGCGGTGCCTATTGCAGCACTCGACATCCGCTCGGGAAATTTCTATCTGGCCGGCGCGACGAAGGCAGCCTTGAAGGCAACGCCGGAGTTCCAGTACAACAAGGTCCAGGCGCCGGCGAAGCCGAAGAAGCTGTCGACGCAATGATGCAGGTGGCGGCGGATTCGTGGGCTTTTCCGAGAAGCCCGGCATGAGGCGCGCGATTTGCGGCCCGATTTCGTAGCCCGATTCGTGATCCGGTTCGTCGCCCCACCACAGATCTGATTTGCAGGCCGGACACAACCGGCCTGCACCCAACTCACGCTTCCAGTGCGAGCGTAGCGAAGGTGCCCAGCCAATGCTCGCCCATGTAGTCTCCCGCCACGTGAGGCAGTGCGCTTTGCAAATGCCGCTCTGCCGAATCGAACAGCACTGCTCGCCGTATATCTCCCGCCGGTAGCGCGCGGGCCAGCGAGCGTTGACACCATGCGCGGCTCAGATTGAGGCCGTCGAGGTGAGCAATCTTGCCGTCGGTGCGATCAGTGACGGTAACCGGTTCAAACAGCGTCGCGGGTTTTTTCGCGCCCAGCTCGGGCAGAAAGCGGCCGAACCAGTCGACGAACTGAGCGGGCGGCAAAACGCGCCGCATCAACTCCGCTTCCATCAGCGAAGGGGATAGAAACTCGTCGCCCGCAGGCTCCCATGCCTGGCACCCCACGTCGTGTAAAAACCAGCGCTCCGCGGTACTGACGATCAGCGCTTCGAGCTGGCTATGTGACGTTTGCCGCGCGAAATCCAGCGTGAGTGCAAGCGCGAACGCCATGTTGAAGTGCGTGCCGACGCGTAACGGATAGGTGGCCTTGGGCAGGAACGTCTGGAAGCGTTCGACAAAAACCTCGGTAAGCGGCGCGAACGTTTTCGACCACCTCGCAGCATCGGACAGCTTCAACGAATGCAACTGCGCGCTGAGCGCGAGCAGCCATGCCCAGCCATAGGGACGCTCGAAGCCCAGGTTGTGCGGCAAGTCCAGATAAGCGCGCTCGCCGGCCACGTTTGCCGCGGTGAAGTGCTCGTCGACCACCGCGACGATACGTGCTGCTTCCGGCAGGTCCGGAAAGCGCTCTATTAGATGAAGAACCAGCCAGTAGCCGTGCACACACGAATGCCAGTCATAGCTGCCATAAAAGATCGGATGCAATGCACGGGGGCTTTGGACGTCCTCCGGACCGGCGAGCGAATGCGTGAGTTTGTTCGGATATTCGCGCGTGAGGTGGGCGAGCGCAAGGTTGGCGAATTTCGAAGCGAGTTCGCGAGTGAGCAGGGCAGTCATTAGCAGTTCCTCGAAGGCGGAATACGAACAGGCTATTAGTATCGTATTGGCGGCCGACAATAGCAAAGCGGCAAGCGTCGCGCGCCACCCAGATGCGCTCCGGGGAATTCCGTCACCGCGGCCGGAATGGCGCGATGTTGGCGTTTGCGGCCACGAACAGAAGGCAATTGCCGTTAAAGCGGCGCTTAAATTTTCGAACGCTGACCGGGAGGGGCGAGAGCCGAAAAGATCGGCCGAGCGGTGTTCCTTTCGAGTTCTTTGCGCCGCTCTCTTACTCCGTATGCGCGTGCTATGGTCGCTTTCCAGAACATGCAATGCGTTGACCACACGAAGATGGAGCAGTTCTTTATGCGGCGTACTAGTGCCGTGAATTTCCTGCTGGCGCGCCGGCGCATGTGCCTCGACAAGATTGCGGCCGCAACCAGCGACGACGTGCAACGCCAAGGCGAAGTGGAACTTCTCGAGCGCCTGGTACTCGACGTTCGCGCGGGCCGGCTCAGCACATTCGAATTGACCCACGCAAAAGCCGTTGCCGTGGTGATTACGGATTAGCGATCTAAAGTACTGCAAGCGCTATGGCGAGGACGTCTCTCTTTTCTTACCTGCTGCGCACCGCACTGTAGAGGGGCAATGCCCGCTCTTCGAGCATTGCAATTGCCTGAACAGCGAGTTGCGACAACGTATGTTTGCTGCTCGTCGCAATAGCAAGGCGGCTGAATAAAGTCGGCTCGGTAATGCGTGTGACGCTAAAGCGCCGTTTGAGCGCGTCGCTCACGGTTGCGTTGAGCGGCAGCACTGCATAGCCGATGCCTTCGCTGACCAGATCGAGAATCGACGACACTGCATCCACCTCCAGCTCAATGTTGAGCCTTACCCCTTGCTCCGCAGCGACTGATTCGAGCATGCGCCGGATCGCGTGCATGCGCCCGGGAATCACCAGCGGATAACGCGGAATATCGCGCAACGCGATTGCGTCCACCGGCTCGCGGGCGGATTCGGCTTGCGCTTCGCTGTTGTCAGCACCGATCAGAAAGAGCTCTTCGGTGAATACGGTGCGTTTGTCGATCAGCGGTGTATCGAACGTGTCGTAGAGAACTGCGACATCGACACGACCCATCATCAGCCATTCGATCAGATAGGTCGACAGACCTTCTGCAACGGAAATCGTCGCGCCGGGAAACGACATACGAAAGCTGCGCACCAGTTCGTTGGTCGCGACTTTCGCGAAGCTCGGCGTAATCCCAATGCAAAAATGCCCGCCGGCGGTACCACGCAATTCGTCCAGATCTTGTGACGCGCGTTGGACCTGCGAGAGGATCCCTTTCGAATGAGCGAGCATTCGCTGACCGGCGGGCGTGAGCGCGACGCCGCGGCCATTTCGCTCGAGCAGCGTATGGCGCAATTCCACTTCGAGTTGCCGCACGAGCCTGCTCAGCGCAGGCTGGTTGGTGTCGAGCGTAATCGCGGCGCGCGTAAAGCTGCCGAGTTCGGCCACATGCACAAACGCTTCCAACTGCTTGAGGTCCATGGCGGGAGGTATGTGAAATTCACATATCAGCTAGTTTGGTATAGCGATTGTATCGAGCGACACTCCCCGCGACAATCGGCTTACTTCAGCTTACCTGGCAGCTTACCTGCCAGCTCATTTGCCAAGTTACCTGCCAGCTTACATAGAGAGCCGCGCCGCGCGGCCACCCAGATAGAGACGACGCTTCCATGAAATCCTGTTTGCCGCCCGATCCCCATCCTGTCCGGCCCGCACAGCAATTGCCCGCCAACGCCTGCGACGCGCATTGCCATGTGTTCGGTCCCGCCGAAGTTTTCCCGTATGCGCCCGATCGCAGCTACACGCCGCCCGACGCGCCTTTCGATCAATTGGTCGCGTTGCATGATTTTCTCGGCCTGAGTCGCGGCGTGATCGTGCAGGCGAGCTGTCACGGCACCGACAACACCGCGATGCTCGATGCGATAGCGCGTGGCAACGGCCGTTATCGCGGTGTCGCGATAGTCGACGGCGATGTGACCGACGCACAACTCGCCGACCTCGACGCACGAGGCGTGCGGGGCGTGCGCTTCAACTTCGTTGCGCACCTTGGCGGCGCGCCGGATCTCGACGTGTTCGACCGGGTACTGCAGCGGATCGAGCGGCTGGGCTGGCATGTCGTGCTGCATCTGGATGCGCAGGATATCCTGCAGTACGCCGAGCGGATCGAGCGTATCAAGGTGCCGTTCGTGATCGACCACATGGGCCGCGTGCGCGCTGAAGCAGGCCTCGATCAACAGCCGTTCCGGCAACTGCTCGAACTGATGCGCAATCCGCTCGCATGGGTCAAGGTCTGCGGTTCGGAACGTGTGTCTGCAGGCCGCCGGCCTTTCGACGATGCGATTCCGTTCGCCCAGACGTTGATCGAAGCCGCGCCCGACCGTGTGCTGTGGGGCACGGACTGGCCTCATCCGAACATCAGCAGGGACATGCCGAACGACGGCGAACTGGTCGACCTGCTATTACGCTTCTGCCCGGACGAGGCATTGCGTGAAAAACTGCTGGTGACGAATCCCGCGCGGCTTTACGGCTTCGACGTGTAGTTGCAGCTGCAATCATGTTCTGAACTGCCGCGTGAGACGGCAGCCATGCGGAGAGCGACACTTATCGACTTTCCGCTCATCAATTCGATGGAGACGAAGATGACTAGAACTTATTCCCCGGTTTGCCGATCCGGAGCGGCTTCATGAGCGAGAGTGCAGTCATGACCTCGTCCGCGCCGGGCGCGAAGAAGCCGTTTTACAGAACGCTCTATTTCCACGTGTTCGCCGCGATCGTTATCGGCGTGCTCCTTGGGCATTTCGCGCCGTCGCTCGCCGTGAAGATGAAGCCGCTCGGCGATGCATTCATCAAGCTCATCAAGATGGTCATTGGCCCGATCATCTTCTGTACTGTGGTGACCGGCATTGCCGGAATGGGCGACATGAAGAAGGTGGGGCGAGTCGGCGGCAAGGCGCTGCTGTACTTCGAGATCGTGTCGACGCTCTCGCTCGTGATAGGGCTTGTGGCAGGGCACATCTTTCACCCGGGCAGTGGCTTTAATCTGGATCCGGCCACTATCGACACGAAAGCTCTGACCGGTTACACGACTGCTGCACATCAGCAGAATACAGTCGAGTTTCTGATGCACATCATTCCCGACACCGTTACAGGCGCCTTCGCGTCGGGCAACGTGCTGCAGATTCTGCTGATCTCAGTGCTGTTCGGCGCGGCGCTTGCAGCGACCGGAGAGCGCGGGCGTCCGCTGATTGCAATGATCGACTACTTTGCCCATACGTTTTTCGGCATCGTTCACATCATCATGAAGGTGGCGGCAATCGGCGCGTTCGGCTCCATTGCGTTCACGATCGGCACCTACGGAATCGGCGCGGTTGTGCCGCTGCTGAAGCTGATCGGCGCGTTCTATGCGACGCTCGCCGTATTTGTGATCGTGGTGCTCGGTGCAATTTCGCGGCTGCTCGGTTTCAGCATTTTTCGTTTCATGAGCTATATCCGCGAAGAGATTCTGATCGTGCTCGGCACGAGTTCTTCTGAGGCCGCGCTCCCGCAAATGCTCGAAAAACTCGAGCGCCTTGGCTGCTCGAAGTCGGTCGTCGGACTCGTTATCCCGGCGGGTTATTCGTTCAACCTCGACGGCACGAACATCTACCTAACGATGGCGGTGCTTTTCATTGCCCAGGCGTTCAACATCGAACTCAGCCTGACGCAACAGTTGACGCTCGTGGGCGTGGCCATGCTGACGTCGAAAGGGGCAAGCGGTGTCGCCGGTGCCGCGTTCGTGATGCTCACTTCCACGCTGCTGGTTTTCCCGCTTATCCCGGTGTCCGGCATGGTGCTGATTCTCGGCATTCACCGTTTCATGGGTACAGGTCTCGCGATTGCGAACACGATCGGTAACGGCGTTGCCACGCTCGTCGTGTCCGCGTGGGAGCACGAACTCGACCGTTCGAAGCTGAATGCAGGCATGTCGCGCCGACGGGCAGATTGACCGCCTGCTTTGACCACCTAGCCGCTACAAAACAATAGAGATCGTTCTGGCTGCGTGCGCCTACGCGCACGCAACAGGGGCAGCTTGCGCTCAAAAAATACAAACTGGTCTGGAGACACAATCCATGTGCAGAAAAACAAACGGCATGCGCCACGGGGCACGCGTTAACGCAACATGCATTGCATCGGCCGTGCTCGCGTTAGTGAGCGGCACAGCGAACGCCGATTCTTCGCAAGCCGCAGCGGGCGCTGCGTCGTTATCGACTTCGTCGGTTCAGATGTACGGCTTGATCGGCATGTATATCGACAGCGCGAAAGTCAGTACGGCACGCGCAAGCACGGTGCAAATGGGCGGCGGCGGAATGACCACATCGTTCTGGGGCATCCGCGGCCGCGAAGATATAGGCGGCGGTAACGCGGTGATCTTCAGCCTCGAAAGTTTTTTCCGGCCGAACACCGGGCAGATGGGACGCAATACGACCGACGGGCTCTTTTCGCGCAACGCCTACGTTGGACTCACCGGCGCATACGGTACGTTCAAGTTCGGCGAGCAAACCAACCCGACGTACATCAACCAGCAATTGGTCAATCCGTTCGGCTCGTCCGTGGTCTTCTCGCCATTGATCGTGCAGTCGTATACGGCGAGCTACAACAATACCGTGATCGGCGACACCGTCTGGCAAAACGCAATTGAGTACGTGTCGCCGAATTACGGCGGATTGACGGGCACGGCGATTTATAGCGTGAGCAGCACGACGGGGCACCAAGGGCGGGACAACGTCGGCCTGCATTTGACGTATGCGAATGGACCGCTGACGGCGGTGTTCTCTGCGCAACGCGTGCGGACGGCGGCGGTCGCGCCGTCAACGGGACAGTATCTTTACCTCGCCGGCGCCGCGTACGACGCGAAGTTCATGAAGGTCTACGGCGCCGCGCAAATGACCAGCAACAACAACGTTGAAACTGGCTCGCATACTTATGAACTGGGTGTTTCCGTTCCGCTTACGCCCTCCAACGTGATTCTCGCCGAGTGGGCGCGCACCGAACACAGCGCGCCGAGAGACCGCAGCGATGTGCGTAATACGGGAAGTCTCGCCTACGAATATATTCTTTCTAAACGCACCTACGTGTACACGGTGTATTCGTACGACAAGCTCACGGCCAATCCTTCCGGCAGCACGTATGGCGTGGGCATCCAGCATACCTTCTGAAGGGGCTGCGGAAGTCCGTTGAATGGACCTCCGCACGCCGCCTCAGGAGTTCGCCCGGCCCGTGCGGTTGCACGAGAACAGGCGTGCGAATGAACGCGCGAGAAAGCCCTGCGATGGCTGCGGCGCCTTAACCGGCTCAACGACATTGCGCCACCAGCGCTCGCCCCGATGCGGCGCGGCGAGATCTAGCCGCTGGCCCATGCGCGGCGTCGAAAGTGCGATGCCACGCGCGGCGGCGAGCCCGAGCACTCGTTCGAATGGCTCGTACCATCTGTGCATCGCCAGATCGAACGTGCCGTTATGAATCGGCACAAGCAACTGGCCGCGCAAGTCGATATGCGCCTGAACGGTGTCTTCGGGCTGCATGTGGACGTAAGGCCATTGCGCGTCGTACGCGCCCGTTTCGACAAGCGTCACGTTGAATGGGCCCAGGCGCTCGCCGATGGTTCTGAAGCCGTCGAAGTAGCCGGTGTCGCCGCTGAAAAACACGCGCAGATCTTCGTGGACGATGACCCACGACGCCCACAGCGTGCTGTTGCCGTCGAACAGGCTGCGTCCCGAGAAATGCTGGGCCGGCGTCGCCGTGAATGCGATGCCGTCAATTTCAACGCTTTGCCACCAGTCGAGCTGGCGCACCTTGCTCGCGTCAATGCCCCAGTCGATCAGCCGGTCGCCCACGCCGAGCGGCGTGACAAACACCTTCGTCGTAGCGGCCAGCGCGCGCACCGTTTCCCGATCCAGGTGATCGTAGTGATCGTGCGAAAGAATCACGCCGGCAAGCGGCGGCAAATCGGCAAGTGCGATGGGCGGCGCATGAAAACGCTTCGGGCCGAGACGCTGGAACGGCGATGCACGTTCCGCGAATACCGGATCCGTCAGCCAGAATCGGCCACGCAGCTTCAGCAGCACCGTTGAATGACCGAGCCGGTACAGGCTGCGGTCGGGCGCTGTATCCAGTTGCTCCCGCGTCAACGAGTCGACAGGCAGTGTGCCGGCCGGAACGGTTCCTTGCGGCTTGTTGAGCAGCATATTCCACGCAATGCGCCAGGTTTTGCCGAATCCATCGACGGGACGCGCCTTGACGTTGCGAAAACGCTCACCGTCGTGCTGCGGCGACAACCCGGAAAGCTCGCGCCCGCGCTTTGCAGCGGTGAAACCGAGTACACGGACGATCGAATCGATGAGCGCTGTCATGTGTGATGTCCTGGCTTGGAAAGTAGACTGGGTAGTGTAATTTATAATCTCGAAAAGTAAACCGCTCGGTGTAAAATTTCCGGATGGACCCGAGCCTCACTCATCAACGCCTGACCGACCGCAAGCGCGTCGCCGTGGTTTCCGCGGCTATCGAAGAATTTCTCGCGGCCGGCTTCGACGCGACCAGCATGGACCGCATCGCCGCGCGCGCAAACGTCTCGAAGCGGACCGTCTACAACCATTTCCCCAGCAAGGAAGCGCTCTTCGCGGAGATATTGCGGCAGTTGTGGGACGCGAGCCATTCGGGTGAGGCGTTCGCGTATCGGGCGGCCGTGCCATTGCGCGAGCAGTTGATCGAACTGTTGATGCGCAAGCTCAGGCTGATGAACGACGAGGCGTTCGTGGCGCTGGCGCGCGTGGCTATTGCCGCCGGCATTCATTCCCCGGAACGCGCGCGCGATATGGTGGCGCGCCTCGGCGAGCGCGAGGAAGACCTGACTGTGTGGATCCGCGCGGCAGCCGCCGACAAACGTCTGCAGATTTCAGATCCCGTGTTTGCCGCGCATCAGCTGCAGGGTCTCGTGAAAGCATTCGCTTTCTGGCCGCAGGTGACAATGGGGCAGCCGCCGCTTGACGGTGCCGAACAGCAGGCAATTGCGGATTCAACGGCCGATATGTTCCTCGCGCGCTATGCGTGAATGCCGATCCGGTTGAGGAATGCGTTTCGGGCGTCCTGAAACGACGTCTTCAACTTCTCAGAACGGGCGCAAGTCATGCATGTATGACTAGTATGCGTGGCCGTCTCTCTCTTTCCTGAACTGCGAAGTCCTAAGCAATGTGACGGCCTGTGCGAGCATGCGCAGGCGATCGTGCAGTGAAACCGATGGTTGCGGCGACGCGCATGCCACTTGAACGCTGCCCGTTTTTTACATGTGATTGCAAGTTGTACCGGGGCAGCAAACGGTCGCGTTTTATCACTGTGTTGCGTACGCATGCGGATCGTGGTCAGGTTCTTTTGCGTTCGCGCTTGCAGTGACCGACGCCCGCACGTTTTGTCGAAGTGGTTGCGCTTTCTTACCGACGATAAAACGTGCGAGGCGCCCGACCCGTGAGGAGATGATGATGGAACCAGTGCTCAGGAAGGTAATGACCGCCGTGTTGATCGCGGCGCTGGCAGGCGGCACCGTGGGGTGCAAGCGCTCGGGCTCGAACGATACGGCCGGGACCGCGGGCACAGGCGGGCCGGCCGCCATGAGCAGCGGCACGGCGGCACCCATGGGCGGTGCATCGGCCGCGAGCCAGTAAGCCCGCACCGCAAGCATTCGCTTTGCGATATCGCGGCATTTCCGCGCGACCCTTTGCAATGGGGCCGGCGTGTGGCCGGTCGCGCATGCATCGCATCGCTCCGATGCCCACGCCGTGATGCGTCCGGCAAAACGGGCGCGCGCTATGCATCTCCGGCAGGATCATAAGGCAAGACGCGTTCGTGCTCGTCCGGCTGATTGCGCGCGACTATCGCTCTTGCTGCGAGTGTGTCGTCCAGATTGAACGGCTGATGCGGCATGCCCGGAGGAATAAAAAGAAAATCGCCGGCTTCGGTAATGACCGACTCGCGCAAACCGGGACCATAGCGTGTCTCGACTCGTCCTTCGAGCATGTAAATCGCCGTTTCATAGTCGGCGTGACAATGCGGTTCCGCATGGCCGCCGGGCGGCACGACGACCATGTACATCGACAAACCCGCTGCCCCAGCCGTGCCTCGCGAAATGCCGACAAAATACGGCAGGCGCTGGCTTGTCGTGATCGCCTCGTCCGGGCGAACCCTGACGACGGTTTGCTGTGCGTCGTGCAAAACGTTTGACATGGCGGCTCCTTTGCAACAGCGGGAAGGTTCGTCGTGGTTCGCGTTGTGAAGTGAAGTCTAGGCGATAGATACGCCGCTTTCGAACCTGAAGCGGAGCGCTAATCAGGTTCGCGATGCGCGTTTCTGCCTGCTGCGCGGCATGGCTTTCGCGCTCAGCATGTCCTTGTCTCGCGCCAACGCCGCGCGCAGACGCGGCACCGCGAAATCAATGAAACTGCGCGTTTTCAGCGGCAATTTTCCTTGTCCCGCATGCATGATGCTCACGGGTATGGGCTCGGGTTCGAAGCTGCGCAGCACCAGTTTCAGCTTGCCTTCGTCGACGGCTCGCGCCGCCTGATACGACAGCACGTTGGTCACACCGACACCGGCAATGGCGGCGTCGATGGCCGCCTCCGCCGTATTCACCGTTAGCCGCGCGTGAATCGGAACGGCTTCGTGCGGGCCGCTGCTCGTGGCGAAGTTCCAGACATCGCCCGAAGGCAGCGAATCGAAATTCACGCACGAAAAGCGCATCAGATCGGCGGGTGTTTCAGGCTCGCCCGCCTGCGCGAGGTAGTGCGGACTCGCGCAAGCCACGCGGATCACCGTGCCGACCTGCGTCGCGACCATGCTGCTGTCGGGAAGTTTGCCGATGCGCAGCGCAACGTCGATATGGTCGTCCAGCAGATGCAGGTTGCGGTCGGCGAGCACGAGCCGCACTGTTATCTCCGCAAACGTCGCGAGAAAATCACTGACGATGGGCAGCATATGCAGCCGCCCGAATACGATGGGCGCCGTCACGACGAGTTCGCCGCGCGGCGTGCTGTACTCGCCAGCTGCGGCGCTTTCCGCTTCGCTGACCTGCTCGAGAATCTGCTTGCATGCGGCGAGGTAGGCAACGCCCGCTTCGGTCAGCGTGAGCTTGCGCGTGGAGCGTACAAGGAGACGCGCGTTCAGATGCGCCTCCAGCTCAGCGACTTTGCGGCTGACGGTGGGCAGCGGCATACGCAGCTTGCGGCTCGCCGCGGAGAAACTGCCGGTCTCAGCCGCGGCCACCAGAATCGACATTGCTTCAAGACGGTCCATGAATCCGCGCGCTCATCGAATATGAATCGATGGAAAATACCGGATTGCAGCTACTTCTGGAAGAGCATGGACGCGGTTATGCGAAACGGGTTCGCGCTGCGCCCATGCTAATGTGCGCGAGCGCTACAATCGTCATGACATAAAGCACTATAACGGAGACATAGCATGGCAAATCTTCAGCCAATCAGCCGCTACCCGGTGCCCGATCCGAGCGAATGGCCCGACGACATCAGCGCACGCATTCTCGAAGTACAGCAAAAAGCCGGGTTCGTGCCCAATGTATTTCTGACGCTTGCGCATCGGCCCGATGAGTTTCGTGCGTTCTTTGCGTATCACGATGCATTGATGCTGAAAGAGGGCGGGCTCACCAAAGGCGAACGCGAGATGATCGTGGTCGCCACCAGCGCGGTGAACGATTGCCTCTATTGTGTGGTTGCACACGGCGCGATTCTGCGCATTTACGAAAAGGCGCCGCTGCTCGCGGATCAGGTTGCCGTGAACCACCGCAAGGCGGACATTACCGCGCGGCAGAAAGCCATGCTCGACTTTGCGTTGAAGGTGTGCCGCGAATCGGGTAGCGTCGACGATGACGACTTCCAGACGTTGCGAGAACATGGGTTCGCCGGCGAAGACATCTGGGACATTGCCGCGATTACCGCGTTTTTTGGCTTGTCGAACCGCATGGCTAATGTGATTTCAATGCGCCCCAACGACGAGTTCTATCTGATGGGGCGCGTGCCGAAAGCGGCTTCAGATTCACCGCAGAAATAAACCGCTAACTGCTTATGCAGTGCTCATGCGCTCGCCGGTTCGGAACGCAGTGCGGGCGTGTGCAGCGCGGTGTCGTCAATCGGGAAGTGCAGCAGTGCGGCGACAAGACCGCTCGCTACGGTCGCTTGCCACAGCAGCGAGTACGAGCCTGTCAGGTCGAAGACCACGCCGCCCAGCCACGCGCCGAGAAACGATCCGATCTGATGGCTCAGAAAGCAAAGGCCGAACAGGCTCCCGAGATGGCGTGTACCGAATACTTTCGCAACGAGGCCGCTCGTCAGCGGAACAGTGCCGAGCCAGGTGAGGCCCATGACGGCCGCAAATACGACTACGGTCAGCGCACTCTTCGGCAGCAGAAAGAATGCGCCGATCGTCACGCTGCGAATCAGGTAGAGCCAGCCAAGCACATAATGCTGCCGGAACCGGCCGCCTAACCAGCCGCAAGCCCAGCTGCCGATCATGTTGAACAAGCCGATCAATGCAAGAGCGGTCGCGCCGAGTCCAATGGGCATGTGGCATAGCGACAGATACCCGGGCAAATGCGTGGCGATGAACGCAAGCTGAAATCCACAGGTAAAGAACCCGAGTGTGAGCAGCCGGTATCCGCGATGTTGCGCGGCTTGAGCAAGCACGTTGCGTAGCGGTGGCAGCGGCGGCTCGGAAAGCGGTGCTCCGGTTCGTGCGCGGCGGTCCAGTACGATGCCGAGCGGAGCTACCATCAACATCAGGAAAGCCAGCACGAATAGCGACGTCGCAATGCCCGCGTTGAGCCTGATCCCTTGAACGAGCGGGACCATCAGTACCTGCCCGGCGGACCCTCCTGCGCTGACAAGGCCCATCGCCATGCTGCGTTTTTCCGCCGATGCCACCCGGCCGACCGCCGGCAACACGACGCCGAACGTGGTGCAGCTAACGCCAATGCCCACCAGCAAGCCCATGCCAACGATCAACAGCGGCCCGCTCGGCGCGACGGCCGCAAGGCCGAGGCCCGCCGCGAAAGTCGTCGCGCCGAATGCGACCACCGGCGCGGAACCATAGCGGTCCGCTGCCGCGCCCGCGAACGGTTGCGCGAAGCCCCACACCAGATTGTGCAGCGCAATTGCGAACGCGATCAGCGTGACGGGCAAACCTCGATCGAAAGAAAACGGCCCTATGAATAGCCCGAACGTTTGCCGGATTCCCATTGCCGCGCTGAGAATGAGCGCGGCGGCGAGAATGACGAGGGTCGTGTGATTGAACGCGGGCGCAATGCGTTTGCTGTTGGCGGTCGACATGGTTCTGATCTCCTTCGACACAATGGTCGCAGCGAGCGTCGCAAGCAGCAAAAGAAAAGTTTTTGACGACAGGTGAGCGCCGTTCACCTGTGCGATTGACCGCGGCGCGCCGATCAGCGAGATCCGGCGAGTATCAATAGCCTCTATTGCGGTGCGTGCGCGCCAACGCTCGAGTCGCACGAAGACTGCCCGGCCTCCGCGAGCATCCATTGCCTGAAGTCGAGTAGTTCCGGCCGACGTTGCGCGTCCTCCGCGCTGACGAGCCAGTAGGCGGTGGACGAAGCGATCGTACTGGAAGCCGCTTCGACGAGCGCGCCGCTTACGAGGTCGCGATCCACCAACGGCCTGCGACCGAGCGCAACGCCGAGCCCCATGCTTGCAGCTTCGAAGGCGAGCTGGATCGTATCGACATGCAAGCCGTCGCTGGCATCGACGCCTTCGACGCCGGTGGTTTCGAGCCACGTCTGCCAGTCTTCGCTCGCGGCGTTCACGTGAATCAACGTGGCCTTGCCCAACAGCGGCGTGCCGTGCGCGTCGCGCAGCGACTCCAGATAGGCGGGGCTGCATACAGGAACAAGTTGCTCTCCAAAGAGCCGGGTCCACGCCGTGCCCGCGACAGGCGCGCGGCTCATGCGGACCGCGAAATCGAATCCGTCCACCGGAAAGCCGACCTGGCGGTGCGATGTATCGACAGTCACATTCACATGTGGCCAGCGCGCCCTGAAATTCTGCAGGCGCGGCAGCAGCCAGCGGGACGCAAAGGTCGGGGCGCAACTCAGCGCGATGGGGCGGTTCGCGCGATAGTTCGGCAGACGCTGCGTGCCGATAGCAATCAGCGAAAACGCTTCTGACACGTATGACAGATAGTCCGCGCCGCTGGCTGTGAGCGAAATGCCGCGAGGCTGGCGTAGGAAGAGTTCAACGCCTAGCATTTGCTCCAGACCGACGATTCCGTGACTGACCGCACTCGGCGTCACATTCAGTTCGGCGGCGGCGAGCTTGAAACTTTGATGCCTGCCGGCCGCTTCGAAGAAACGAAGCGCTGGCAAAGGCGGTAGACGAAGCGGCATGTTTCGCATCTCCCCTGGCGGCGCAGCGGGGGCTGGGCCACGTGGCTGCTGTTTTGCGACAGCATACCGCGTCGCGCCGGTCATAACGCGTGCGGTTTGCGTTGCGGTGCGCAAAGGCCCGCGCAAATGCGGTGCGGAAAATGCGGTGTGGAAATGTTCTCGCCGGCTGTCGATTCGCCGTGGCCTCGATCGTCGTGTATATGGATGGGGGCGCGGAACGTACGCTACCCATCGGTCCTTTTCCTCGACAGGGAGATTGCACATGACCGAATTGAACGAAGCAGCACCAACCCTCAAGCCGGCCCGCGAACTTGCGGACTCGCCGCGCCGCTTTCCCGGCGAAAGCGCGGAATATCGCCGCGCGCGCAATGATCTGCTCGCCGAAGAAATAGAACTGCGCCGCCATATCGAACGGGTTGCCGCGCAGCGTCGCGCGCTGCCGCCGGGCGGCATCGTACCGGAAGACTATCGTTTTGAAGGGGAGAGCGGCCCCGTTACGCTTTCCGACATGTTCGGCAGGCACGGTACGCTCGTCACATATAACTGGATGTTCGGTCCCGGGCGCGAGCGGCCTTGCCCGATGTGCACGTCGCTGCTGAGCGCCTACGACGGCGAAATGCCCGACATGCTGCAGCGTGTCGCGTTCGCGGTGATCGGCCGCTCGCCGATAGAGAAGCTCGCCGCCTTCGCGAAAGAGCGCGGCTGGCGTCATCTGCAGTTGTATTCGTCGGCGGGCAATACTTTCAATCGCGACTATGCGGGCGAAGATCCGGATGGCGACGACGTTCCCGCGTTCAACGTCTTCACGCGGTCCGGCGGTACGGTACGGCACTTCTGGGCAGAGGAGATGGGTCCGTGGACGGCCGACCCCGGGCAGGACCCGCGCGGCGCACCCGACGTGATGCCTCTGTGGACCGTGCTCGACATGACGCCCGGCGGTCGGGGCAGCGACTGGTATCCGAAACTCGAGTACAACACCGCGCTGCGTTAGCTCTGGTTGCGCTGCGCTGCGCCGCGCCGCGTCGCGCGGCGTCCTTTTGCGGCCGTTGCGATTACGCGGCCCCGTCTTCCATGCGGCGTTGCTCCTGTGCTGCCTGCAAGTAGCCTGAGACCGCCCCCGAACGCATGGGCCGGCTGAAAAGGTAGCCTTGCACTGCGCGAGCGCCCAGTGCCTTGACTACTTCTGCCTGTGACGATGTTTCGAGTCCTTCAACCACGCATTCGAGTCCGAGGTTCTTGCACAGGTCGAGCACCGATTTGACGATCTTCTTCGATGCGCTGTTCGAATCCACGTCGGTCATGAAACTGCGGTCGATCTTGATCGAATCGAAGGGCAGACGGTGCACGTAACTCAGGCTCGAATAGCCGGTGCCGAAGTCGTCGAGAGAAACGCGGCAACCGGCCTGCTTGATCATCGTGAGCGCCGAGCGCGCTTGCTCGAAATCGCGAGTGAGCGCAGTTTCGGTAATCTCAAACGACACACGATGTGGCGGTACGCCGCTTGCCGCGACAATGTCGATCAGGCGGCGCGCGCGCGCGGACGTCGAAATGTCGATTGCTGAGAGATTGAATGACAGATAAAGCTCGCTCGGCCAGTGCGGCACCTCGGCGAGCGCCTTTTGTAGCAGCACCTCGGTGATGCGCAGAATGATTTCGGTCCGTTCCGCGATCCGGATGAACTCTTCCGGCTTGACGGCGCCGAGCCTTGGGTTGTGCCACCGCCCCAGTGCTTCGAGACCGATGGTTCGCCTCGTGACGACATCGGAAATCGGTTGAAACTCCAGAAAGAGTTCCGACTCCAGTTCGGCGTGACGCAGCTCCTGCGTGACGAGGCTCGAACGCCGGATGCGTGTTTCGTGCTCGGTCGAGAAGATCACCGCCGTGCCGCGCCGGCTTTCCTTGCCGACGTAAAGCGCCGCGTCCGCGCGCTCGAATACCTGGGTAACGGTTTTGCCCGCATCCGGGAACGCGGCCCAGCCGATCGTGCCCGACAGTTCCGCAATATTGCCTGCCACACGATACGGTTGACTCAGCGAGTCGCAAATGCGCTGGCCCAGTTCGAATAGCGTTTCGTTCGACTGCGTGTGTTGGGCAAGCACGCCGAATTCGTCGCCGCCGAGCCGTGCGAAGAAAATGCCGGGCTCGGCCAGCGCGAGCAGCCGCAAGCCGACTTCCTGCAGTACGAGGTCGCCGCTTGCGTGGCCGTAAATGTCGTTGACCTGCTTGAAGCCGTCCAGATCGATGAGGCCGACATTGAAGCCGCCGCCGGTGGCAAGCGCCTGCTCGGACAACGCCCGCAGCGAAGCGAAGAAGCTGCGGCGGTTGGGCAGGTCGGTCAGGCTGTCGATGCTCGCAAGGCGAAAGTTCTCGTCGCTGAGCCTTTGAGTTTTCTCCTGGCTCGCCTGCAATTCGCGCTGCGCATAGACGACGCCGGAGAATGTCCGGTAATACAGTTCGATGATGAAAGCGAGTGCAAGTCCGACGAGCGTCATGTCGATCGCCATCGCGATGAACACCGGGGACCCCGTGAAGACGAGAAACGTCGAAAAACTTAGGATCACTATGGACAGAAGCAGCAGGGCGGCCACGCGCAAGTGCATCAGGCAGAACACGCAGCCGACCACGGTAGTCGCCATGTAGAACGCAACCTGCGCCTGCTCGTACGCGGTGCCGTACGGCAGCAGCATCAGCGACCAGGTGGTAAAGGCAATGCCGAATGTGCTCGAGAGCCAGACGAGCTTGCGTACCTCGGGCACGGCCTTATCGGGCGTCAACACCCGATGCCGGGCGCGCCACCACCGTATGCATCGCACGACGCATAGCGTGCACAGCGCGCCCGGTGCGTAGATCGAAAGCCATGCCGGCGCACTGTGCACGTGCGTGACCGTGACCGCCAGCGTATTGACGAACAGGATGAAGTAAAGAAGCGGAATCTGGCGGCCGACCGCCTGAAGCTGCGAACGCACGAGATCGGTGTCTGTGTCCGCCCCGGAAAATGCCTGCCTCAAAGTGGCTATTCCAACCATTCCTGTCCCTTAACGTTTGCGCCGCATACGCAGCTTGGTATATCGGCACATGCTGATCAGACCTTGAGTGCGCTCGATGCGTCAGATGCGAGGTCCAGCTTTAGCCGGGGTCCGGTAATTAAGACCTCCCGGACCCCCGGCGCCAGTGCGCTTCGGGCGCCTGGTGGGTAACTTTGACCTTGGGGCGGGCTTCAAAGCTTGGGACAGGACAGTACTCGCAATGGTCCAAGTGTGGTGCCCGGTTCGCCCTGCGCGGCCGGACTGCCTTGTGGTGGCGTGGATATGAGGCGCACTGCATTGTCGCCGGCATTCGCCAGCACATATTTTTCGGCGCTGTTCTCCGCTTGCCAATAAGCGCGAAACACGCCGTTTTCGCCGAATACGAGCAGCTTACCGTGCACTGTTTTTGCGCCGCTAATCAGGTCGACGGGTTCGCCGTCGCGGACCCGGAACGCCTGAAGCGCGGCCGAATTCGTCGTTCCCGCCAACGTCGCGCAGGCGTTTTCGTCGGCTGAGGCGGTCGTGCATGAGAGCGCGCCGACGAGTGCACATGTTGCTATAAGGCGAAAATTCATCTTTTTCTTTCTCCCAATTGCACACTCAAACCTCGCGCGGCGCAGCCCGAACCACGATAGCCGGTCGAGTACTCCGCCAGAGCAATAATTTGACCACGACCCTTTTGCTTTGCGCTAAAGCACTGAAATTGCAACGGATTGTGATACGCGACCGATGCCGGCCAGGCGGGCAATACACGTAAGCACGCGGTTCTTAGGGCACTTTGCCGCACAAATTCGTCAAATCGGCTGTGGGCGGGTGATACAAGGCTTACACGCAGGGTTTGCGCGAAAGCGCGCCTATGCGTTAGTGTGTCGGTCCCGGCGCGACAGATGTAGCGCCGGTTCCATGATTACCATACGGGAAGTGCTATGAACAAACAGGAACTGATTGATGCAGTCGCCGCAGCAACGGGCGAAAGCAAAGCGGCCACCGGCCAAACCATCGACGCTATCGTTGAAGCGGTGACCAAAGCCGTTGTTGGTGGCGATACGGTGCAACTGGTCGGTTTCGGTTCTTTCTCGACCGGCGCGCGCGCAGCACGCGTGGGCCGCAATCCGTCGACGGGCGCCGAGATCCAGATCGCTGCTGCCAAGACGGTGAAGTTCACCGCAGGCAAGGCGTTCAAGGAAGCCGTCAACGCGTCGTAATGCAACGCGCTTCACGCCGGAGCATCCGCAATGCGCTGTCATGGCGCGGCGTGAGCGATGCCTCGGGTGTGAGGAATCACGCGCTGCCCAGCCCCGGTAGGACGAGTCCATAGGCGGATGGCGCGGCGCGTGTGACTGCTTGCCACATGCAGTTATCAGGCGTGCCCGCGATCAGCTCGCGCGGCGCTTGCGTGTCGCGTCGGCAAGTGTCTCGAGCACCGGTTCGGTTTGCGCCCAGCTTACGCAAGCATCTGTAATCGACACGCCGTAACGCAACGGCTCTCCCGCCTTCAGATCCTGACGGCCTTCTTCCAGATGACTTTCAAGCATGACGCCGATAATGCGGCGCTCCTGCGCGGAAAGTTGTTGCGCTACGTCCTGCACCACGTCCAGTTGACGCAAATGCGATTTGCCCGAATTCGCGTGCGAGCAGTCGATCATCACCTGTTCGCGCAGACCCGCTGACTTGAGCGCCGCACAACTCGCGGCGACCGACGCGCTGTCGTAGTTCGGTCCTTTCTTGCCGCCGCGCAGAATCACGTGGGCGTCGTCGTTGCCGCGCGTTTCGAAGATGGCCGCCATGCCCATCTTGGTCATGCCCATGAACGCGTGGCTGGCGCGCGCGGCCACGATCGCGTCAGCGGCGATCTGTACGCCGCCGTCTGTGCCGTTCTTGAAACCGATCGGACAACTGAGCCCCGAAGCGAGTTGACGATGACTCTGGCTTTCCGTTGTACGTGCACCGATTGCGCCCCACGCGATCAGATCGGCAATGTATTGCGGACTGAGCAGATCGAGGAATTCGGTGGCAGTAGGCAAGCCCAGGCCGTTGATGTCGAGCAGCAATTGCCGCGCGCGACGCAGGCCTTCGTTGATACGGAAACTGCCGTCCAGACGCGGATCGTTGATATAGCCCTTCCAGCCCACCGTGGTGCGCGGCTTTTCGAAGTACACGCGCATGACGATCAGCAGGTCGTCTTTGTACGCATCGGCCGCGGCCTTCAGCTTGTGTGCGTATTCGATCGCCTGGTCATGGTCGTGGATCGAGCAGGGCCCGACAATCATCACCAGCCGGTCGTCGCGTTCGTGCAGGACGTCGGCGATTTCCGCGCGTGTCTTTTCCACGAGCGATTGCACGGTGGCGGGCACAGGCAATTCGTCCTGCAATAGCGCAGGGGAAATCAGCGGGCGGACCGCGCCGATGCGAACGTCGTCGATGCGCGTAGTGTCCTGCGTGGCGTCGGCCGAGCCGACTTCCCGGTCGTGCAGAGGATTGTCGATGGCGCTCAAGGTATTCTCCCGGACTTTCGATGTGAGGCGGCCTCGCGGCCTTGAATGTAGTGTCGTTGCGTGTGGTTTGCTGCCGGGATTATGACACTCGCATGCCGCCGCCGAAACGGCGCCGCTCAAAGCCGCTCGATCAACGCCATTGCAGCGGCCGGATTGCGTTCCTTGAAGCCACTGATCACGTAGAGATAAACATCGCGCGGGACCGCTTTTGCGGGCGGCTCGGCGCATGTTTCCAGATCGGCGGGCGTCGTGCCCGCGGCCAGTTGGCGAGCGCGTTCGACCCATGCGTCGAGTGTTTTCGTCGCGTAACCCTTCGCCTGTTTATCGGTCGTACCCATGATGCGGGCGTAGACGAACGGCGCGGTGATATCCGCAATTTGCGGGTAGTCGCTGTCGCCGGCCAGCACCACTGCGACCTTGTATTTACGCGCAAGGGCGATGAATTCGGGCGTCTTGAAGCTGTCGTTGCGCACTTCGATTGCATGCCTAAGCTTTATGCCTTCGATGCTCGCCGGCAGCAGTTTAAGGAAAGCCTCGAAATCTTCGCTGTCGAACTTCTTGGTCGGCGCGAATTGCCAGTTGATGGGCCCGAGCTTCTGTTTGAGAAGCAGCACGCCGCTTGCGAAGAAACGTTCGATGGTCTCGCCAGCCTCCGCGAGTACTTTGCGGTTGGTCGAGTAGCGCGGCGCCTTCAGCGAAAAGACGAAGTCGTCTGGCGTTTCCTGATACCACTTTTCATAGCTCGCCGGCTTTTGCAAACCGTAAAAGGTGCCGTTGATCTCAATTGAACTGAGATGCCGGCTCGCGTACTCGAGTTCGCGGCTTTGCGTGAGATCTTCAGGGTAGAACGTGCCGCGCCACGGCGCATAGGTCCAGCCTCCTATGCCGATCCTGACCTTGCCGGCCTTCGCAGCTTTCGCGGTCTTTGCGCTCGTTGAAGATTTTGCGGCTTTCGCGGGCTTGAGATCTGCCACCTGGTGTTCTCCTTTTGGCTGCGCTTCACCTACCGTGAGACCGGTAGATTAGCGTCTTTTTCGCCACCAGACAGAACTCGCGAGAACTACGATTAGTAGGGAAACGCCAGACGCTATTCGCCGCTTGCCGGATCGGCGTTGCGCGCAGCGGCCTCACGTGTGGCTTCATCGAAACGACGGTTTGCTTCCGCCACGTCCGCCCTGAACTGTTGCAACGCATTCACTGCGAGGTCGGGCGGTGTCAACGCGGCCCACAGTACGTCGATCAACTGATCCGCGGTTGCTTCGATGTCGGTGTGCCGGTTCGCGAGCGTCGCGTCCCACAACACATGTTCCATTGGCCCGAACACCATGGAGCGCAACAAGCGCAAAGGCATGTCCGCGCGAATCTGGCCGCTTTCCTGGCCTTGAGCGAGGACGCGCATTAGCGGTGCGGTATAGCGGCGCTGCAACTCGGTCAGCGCCTCGCTCAACTCATGATGACGCGCGCGCCCTTCCGACAACACCAGCGCGCAGAGGTCGGTGCCGTTCACGAGCATCAGCCGCAAATGCGTCCGCACGATAAACGCGAACTGCTGGCGCACCGTGCCGTCGCGCGGCAGTCCGGATTCGATTGCGTCGATGATCTCGTCGTACCAGTCGCCGATAACGCGCGCGCACAATTCGCGCTTGCCGCGAAAGTAGCTGAAGACGGTCGCCTCGGAAACGCCGAGGCGTTGGGCGATCTCGGCGGTCGTGGCGCGCTCGTAGCCCTTCTCGGAGAACACGTCGCGGCCCGCCTGAAGAATCTCTTTGATCCGCTGCTGCGACTTGCGCCCGGCGGGCTGGCGGCGCGACGCGGGCAATTCGGCCTTGAGAGCAACCGTCATATGAGTCGAAGTCAATTTGCTGGAAGGGTTCGGCTGAAAACGCCGCATTGAGCCCATGCTATCACAGCGTCAGCGGCCATGAACCGATACGATCGTTTTCTGAGTCAGACTCAAAAATACCTATTGACGCTTACGTAAATCTAGCGTGAAATGTGTCTTGAACGTCGCGCGCCTCAGGTATGGCGAGAGACGCGGCCCAGCAGGCGGCCGCCGTCCGCCTGGCCGCGCTCGAATTCGCCGGCATCGTTGTCCGGCCGCCAATGAACTCTGGAGACACCGCAATGAGCAACCTGCCCGGTTTGCAATTCCCGCTCGGCGAAGAAATCGAAATGCTGCGTGACAGCATCGCGGGATTCGCTGCGAAAGAAATCGCGCCGCGCGCGGCTGAAATCGATCGCACGGACCAGTTCCCGATGGACCTGTGGCGCAAATTCGGCGATCTCGGCGTGCTCGGCATGACGGTCTCGGAGGAATATGGCGGTGCCAACATGGGCTACACCGCGCACATGGTCGCGATGGAGGAGATCTCGCGCGCGTCCGCTTCGGTCGGTCTCTCATACGGCGCGCATTCGAATCTGTGCGTGAACCAGATTCATCGCAACGGCACCGAGGCGCAAAAGCGGAAGTACTTGCCGAAACTCGTGTCGGGCGAACATGTCGGCGCGCTTGCAATGAGCGAGCCCAATGCGGGTTCGGACGTGGTCAGCATGAAGCTGCGCGCCGACAAGAAGGGCGACCGCTATGTGCTCAACGGCACGAAAATGTGGATTACCAACGGCCCGGACTGCGATACGCTGGTCGTCTACGCGAAGACCGATGTCGAAGCGAATTCGCGTGGCATTACCGCGTTTATCGTTGAAAAAGGCATGAAGGGTTTCTCGGTTGCGCAAAAGCTCGACAAGCTCGGCATGCGCGGCTCGCATACGGGCGAGCTCGTGTTTCAGGACGTGGAAGTGCCTGAGGAAAACATTCTCGGACAATTGAACGGCGGCGTGAAAGTACTGATGAGCGGCCTCGACTACGAGCGTGCGGTGCTCGCGGGCGGCCCCACGGGCATCATGGTCGCGGTGATGGATGCGGTCGTGCCGTACATTCACGACCGCAAGCAGTTCGGTCAATCGATCGGCGAATTCCAGCTGATTCAGGGCAAGGTTGCCGATCTCTACACCACGCTGCAGGCGTGCCGCGCGTATCTTTACGCGGTTGGCCGGCAACTGGACACGCTCGGCACCGCGCACGTGCGCCAGGTCCGCAAGGATTGCGCGGGCGTGATCCTGTACACGGCCGAAAAAGCGACATGGATGGCGGGTGAAGCGATCCAGATTCTCGGTGGCAACGGCTATATCAACGAGTATCCGGTCGGGCGTTTGTGGCGCGACGCGAAGCTATATGAAATCGGCGCGGGCACGAGCGAAATCCGCCGCATGCTGATTGGCCGCGAGCTGTTTGCCGAGACCGCGTAAGCGCTCACGCGCCAACTTCCAAACAAGCGGCATGAGATCGGAGTAAGCGCTAAAGCGCCGACTCCGATTCTCCGATCGACACAGGAGAAGCCACGCAATGCCGATCATCGAATCCAGGCTGAACCCGCGCTCCGACGACTTCCGCGCAAACGCGGCGGCGCTCGAGGCGCTGGTCGCCGATCTTCGTGCGAAGATCGAACAGCTCGCGCTGGGCGGCGGGCAGGCAGCACGCGAAAAGCACACAGGGCGCGGCAAATTGCTGCCGCGCGAGCGCATCGAAAAGCTGCTCGACCCGGGCACCCCGTTTCTCGAGTTCTCGCAACTCGCAGCCTACGGCATGTATAACGACGACGCGCCGGGCGCCGGCGTGATCACCGGTATCGGGCGGATTGCGGGCCACGAGTGCGTGATCGTTTGCAACGATGCGACGGTCAAAGGCGGCACGTACTATCCGGTCACGGTCAAGAAGCACGTGCGTGCGCAGGAAATCGCTGCGGAAAACCACTTGCCGTGCGTGTATCTCGTCGACTCGGGCGGCGCAAACCTGCCGAATCAGGACGACGTATTTCCCGATCGCGACCACTTTGGCCGCATCTTCTACAACCAGGCGAATCTGTCTGCAGCGGGCATTCCGCAGATTGCTGTGGTAATGGGCTCCTGCACCGCAGGCGGAGCCTATGTCCCGGCAATGAGCGATGAATCGATCATCGTGAAGAATCAGGGGACCATCTTTCTCGGCGGTCCACCGCTCGTGAAAGCCGCAACCGGCGAAGTGGTCAGCGCAGAAGACCTCGGCGGCGGCGACGTGCATACGCGTCTGTCCGGCGTGGTCGATCACCTTGCGCAAAACGACGCGCATGCGTTGGCGATTGCGCGCAGCATCGTCGGCAATCTTAACCGCACGAAGCATGTGGCGCTCATGCTGCAGGAGCCGAAGCCGCCGCGCTACGACGTGAAGAGCATGTACGGCGTGATTCCGGTGGATACGAGAAAGCCGTTCGATATTCGCGAGGTGATCGCGCGCATTGTCGACGACTCTGCATTCGACGAATTCAAGGCACGTTACGGCACGACGCTTGTGTGCGGCTTCGCGCATATCTGGGGCCATCCGGTCGGCATCATTGCAAACAACGGCATTCTGTTTTCCGAGTCCGCGCTGAAGGGCACGCACTTTATCGAACTGTGCTGCCAGCGCAAGATCCCGCTCGTATTTCTGCAGAACATCACAGGTTTCATGGTGGGCCGCAAGTACGAGAACGAAGGCATCGCACGTAACGGCGCAAAGATGGTAACGGCGGTGGCCACGGCGAAAGTGCCGAAGTTCACGGTGATCATCGGCGGCTCTTTCGGCGCGGGCAATTACGGCATGTGCGGCCGCGCGTTTTCGCCGCGCTTTCTGTGGATGTGGCCGAACGCGCGCATTTCGGTAATGGGCGGCGAACAGGCGGCGTCGGTCCTGGCCACGGTCAGGCGCGACGGTATCGAAAGCAGAGGCGGCTCATGGAGCGCCGACGAGGAAGAAGCCTTCAAGCAGCCGATTCGCGAGCAATACGAGCATCAGGGCCATCCGTACTATGCGAGCGCGCGTTTGTGGGACGACGGCGTTATCGACCCGGCGCAAACACGCGACGTGCTCGGTCTCGGTCTGTCGGCTGCGATGAATGCGCCGATTGAAGATACGCGCTTCGGCGTGTTCCGGATGTGACGCAGCACGACGCATGGGAGCCGCCACGATGCACTATGAAACACTGAATGTCGAATTCGCCGGGCACGTTGCAACCGTTACGCTGAATCGTCCGGACGTGCGCAACGCGTTCAACGAAACAATGATCGCCGAACTGACATCGGCGTTCACGGCATTGGACACGCGCGACGACGTGCGCGCGGTCGTGCTGGCCGCGAACGGCAAGGCTTTTTGCGCGGGCGCCGATCTGAACTGGATGAAGAAGATGGCCGCCTACTCCGACGAGGAGAACCGCGCCGACGCGATGCTGCTCGCGAACATGCTGTCGTCCATCTATCGCTGCAGCAAGCCGGTAATCGCTCGGGTAAATGGCGACGCCTATGCGGGCGGCATGGGACTGATCTCGGCGTGCGACGTCGTGGTGGCGGTGGAAAGCGCTCGCTTCTGCCTGTCGGAGGCGCGTCTAGGTCTCATTCCGGCGACGATCGCGCCCTACGTGGTTCGCGCGCTGGGCGAGCAGGCGTCGCGCCGCTATTTCATCACCGCCGAGCAGTTCGACTGCGCGACGGCGCTGCGCCTTGGGTTCGTCGGCGAAGCGGTCAGCGCCGGCCAACTGGATGCCACCGTGCAGCAGATCGCGCAAACGCTGTGCGCGAACGGTCCGCAAGCGGTGCGCAATTGCAAGCAGCTCGTGCAGGACATGGCGGGCCGCGAGTTGAACGATGCGCTGATCGAAGATACGGCCGCGCGCATCGCGCGCACGCGAGCCGGCGCGGAAGGCCGCGAAGGCGTCGCGTCGTTCCTTGAAAAGCGCACGCCTGCCTGGCGTGATTGAAGCGCGGCTCACTGACATTCCGAGGCGCCCGCAGGCCTTCACCAGAAGAATATCCCGAGATCGAGACAACTCATGTTCAACAAGATCCTGATTGCAAACCGGGGCGAAATCGCGTGCCGCGTCGCGGCGACCTGCAAGCGGCTCGGCATTGCGAGTGTGGCCGTTTATTCAGACGCGGACGCCTATGCAAAGCACGTCAGCGCCTGCGACGAAGCCGTGCATATCGGCGGCGCGACCGCGGCGGAAAGTTATTTGCGCGTAGCGCGCATTATTGAGGCGGCGCGCGCAACCGGCGCACAGGCCGTGCACCCCGGCTATGGCTTCCTGTCGGAGAACGAAGACTTCGCGCATGCATGCGAAGCCGCCGGCATTGTGTTCATTGGACCGCCGGTCGAAGCGATCGCCGCGATGGGCTCGAAAGCCGCGGCAAAGGCGCTAATGCACGCGGCGGCGGTGCCGCTCGTTCCCGGTTATCACGGCGATGATCAGAACCCCGAACTATTGCATCGCGAGGCGGACGCGATCGGCTATCCGGTGCTGCTCAAGGCCAGTGCGGGCGGTGGCGGCAAGGGCATGCGTGTTGTCGAGCGCAGCGAGGACTTCGTCGCGGCGCTCGCTTCGTGCAAGCGCGAGGCGGCGAGCAGTTTCGGCAACGATCGAGTGCTGATTGAAAAGTATCTGACGCGGCCGCGTCACGTCGAAGTGCAGGTCTTCGCGGATCGTCACGGCGGCGCGGTTTATCTGTTTGACCGCGACTGCTCGGTGCAGCGGCGTCATCAGAAGGTACTGGAAGAAGCGCCCGCGCCGGGATTGTCCGCGCAAATCAAGCGCGAAATGGGCGAGGCCGCAGTGGCCGCCGCGCGCGCCGTGAACTACGTGGGTGCCGGTACCGTTGAATTCATCATGACGGCCACGGGCGATTTCTATTTCATGGAGATGAACACCCGCTTGCAGGTCGAGCACCCGGTGACGGAAATGATCACCGGTCAGGACCTGGTGGAATGGCAACTGCGCGTAGCCGCCGGCCAACCGCTGCCGCTCACGCAGGACCAGTTGAAGATTGACGGCCACGCAATCGAGGCGCGCATTTACGCAGAACATCCGGCTCGCGGGTTTCTGCCTTCGACCGGCACGCTCAAGCATTTGCGCATGCCTGAAGGCGTGGAATTCGCGATCGATGCGGGCGCGGGCGAAAGCCGCAAGGCGCCCGTGCGCATCGACAGCGGCGTGCGCGAGGGCGACACGATCACGCCGTTCTACGATCCGATGATCGCGAAG
Source organism: Paraburkholderia caledonica NBRC 102488 (assembly GCF_000685095.1). Lineage (GTDB taxonomy): Bacteria > Pseudomonadota > Gammaproteobacteria > Burkholderiales > Burkholderiaceae > Paraburkholderia > Paraburkholderia caledonica. The sequence goes on along the minus strand of NZ_BAYE01000002.1, from coordinate 222,098 downwards.
CTGATCGTACACGGCGCGACGCGGGAGGACGCGCTCGCGCGAATGAGCCGTGCGCTGCACGCGTGCGAGGTGGTCGGTCCGCACACCAATGTCGAGTTTCTGCAACGCATTGTCGAGAGCGAGCCGTTCGCGACGGGGGACCTCGATACGGGCCTGATCGAGCGGCATCACGAGGCGTTGTTCGCGCCGGTAAAGAAGCCATTCAAGGAAGCGCTCGCGCTCGCGTGCGCCGCGCTGCTCACGCGCGAGGGCGGCACCGCGCACGGCGCGTCGCCGTGGGACGCGCTATCGCACTGGCGCCTGAACAGCGGCTTCACGCAAACGCTGGGCTGGCTCGCTATCGAAAACAGCGGGGAAACCGGCAGCCCGTTCACAGTCGCTTTTGCACGCGACGGCGCGACACAAACGCTCGAACACGACGGCGTGCGCGAAGCTTTCTCATGGTCCAGCGGCGCGGGCTTGCACGAATACCGCGCGACGATAGGCGATGCGCGCGCCACGGGCCGTGTGTTTATCGACGGCGATACGTTCCATGTGTTCTGTCTCGGTCATGCGCTGGCCTTCGAGTGGCAGAACCTGCTCGCACATGCCGCCGACGCCGAACATGGCGAAGGCCGCTTGACCGCGCCGATGCCCGGCAAGGTGATCGCGGTCCTGGTCGAGCCGGGCGCGGTCGTGGAGAAAGGCACGCCGCTAATCGTGATGGAAGCGATGAAAATGGAGCACACGATCGGCGCCCCGGCAGCAGGCACGGTGTCTGAAGTGCTGTATGCGGTTGGCGATCAGGTGGCCGATGGTGCGCAGCTTCTGGTGCTGGACGTGGAATAGGCGCGATCATTTCCGGCTGCGTAAAAGCCGCAACGAAACCTCAGCCGAGACGCGTATACCCGGCCGCGCGCGCCTCGTTTTCCAGTTGCGCAATGCGTTTATAGTCGTCGAGCGGCAACGTGGAAAAGCCCTGCAAACGCAAACGTCGTGCGCGATCGGGCCGCAGTGCGAGCGCTTCGTTAAGCGCCTCGCGCAACGCTTCCACCGTTGCGGCGGGCACCGTGTCCGATGCGATTAAAGGCAGACCCGGCGAGGCCGCTGTCATGCCTATGCGCCTGACACGCCGTGCGAGTTCCGGCATTTCATCGCAAACAAAAGCGAACGTCACACAATCTATCGCGGCGACGTCCGCCCGGTTCTCCGCGACGGCCCATAGCGAGCCGACATGCGAACCGGTGCGCACCGCAGCGCGGAAGAACGCACCCTCATGGGAGTGCGGCGCGACCGCGTGGCGGAGCGCATTCATGCCGCTATTCGAATCGTCCTGGTTGTAGGCGGCGCGTGCGCCCCTGAGCGACGCGAGCGTATCGAACGGCGCATCCGGGCGCGTGACCAGCACGCTCGAGTAATGCGCACCTTCGCAACCAGGCGCGTCGAAGCGCGGCGTAGCGATCAACTGCACCTGTTCGTGCAAGCCGTGCATCAACGGATAGCCGCAGGTTTGCGACATCAAGAGATTGGGCCGGCGCCAGAAGCCGTGCAATTCTTCGTCGGGTTCGACGATGCGGCACGCGGGCTTGACCATGCGCAAGACGTCGGAAAGCCAACCGCGCCACTCGGTCTCGAGCGAGGGCGTGACGTTGTACATCGGCAGGGCGGCGATCCAGGTCATGACGCGAGTCTTGCTTACCTATTTTGCTGACTAATGCATGATCATACGGAATTCGTCGACACCGAGCCGAACGGGCTCACTCGGCGTAAAGGTCCACTTTTGGGCGGCCACCGTGAGAATCTCGTTTTGCGCGGCTTCGAAGGCGAGCAGTAAGTCCTTTTTTCGCGCGCTTGCCGCGCCGCAAAAGGCGATCAACGCATCCGCGCTCACTTCGAAAATCTGCGCCCGGTCGTCGCGGCACACCCTGAACGCGACCGTCGCGCGCTCCGTGACACAGGGCCGGAATCCTTCATCTACATAAACCGACATGGCGACCTCCTTTCGCGCGTGCGCCTGAGTTGTCAGCATGACAACCTGTAAGCCGCCGGTATGTGGGAGAGCCAGCATTCGCGGTGAAATCGGCCAGCGGTGCGGACACGTGCGCCGCTGACGCTCAGGACAAAGATGATGGATTCCAGTCAGGCACGCGAAGCGGGACTAGCACTGTACAGATTCGCAAGCGAGGGCGATTGTCGGTATCCGTCGTAGGTTCTAGTGCGGAAGAAGCAGAGCAGGCAGTTGCGCGAACGAATCGATCAGCGCATCGCATTGCAACGCCTCAGGGCCATCCGGCCCGCCATACCCGTAGCTGACGATGAACACCGGCATACCGGCCGCTCGCGCGGCGCTCACGTCCACCGGCGAATCGCCGACCAGCACGCTGCAATCCACATCTACGCCCAGCAATCGGCAAGCGTGCCACAGCGGTTCGGGATCGGGCTTCATGCGCTCGATCGAATCGCCTGCGACCAGCAGATCGAGATGATCCGCGAGGCCTGTCATCAGTAGCAACGGCGCTGCAAGCGCCTCGGGTTTGTTGGTGACGCATGCAAGCCGGTAGCCGAGCTGTCGAAGCTCGCCGAGACCCGCGGCGACGTGCGCAAACACATGGCCATGCTTGCCATTGGTCTGTTCATAGTGCCGATGAAAAGTCGCCAGCCCGTCGCTCATTTTTAGTTGCCTGTCCAGCGCCGCCGCTTCGAGGGTGCGTCGAACGAGGTTCGGAACACCTTTGCCGATAAAGCTGCTGACCGTGTCGAACGGCAACGGCGCCCGACCGAAGTCGGCGAGCATGCGGCTCGCCGCTTCGACGATATCCGGCGCGGTGTGAACCATCGTGCCGTCGAGGTCGATCAGCACGGCACGTGTTCGCGCTTGCGGCGATAAAACAGGTTGCTTGCTCATACGGCAGCGGCCTCGTTCAACGCATTGCGGTGCCAGCGGTGCAACGTGTCGAGGTCCACCCATGCGGGCCGCTCGCCTGTCGTTCCAGATGGGATCGGCGTAAGAGGATCGCCGAGATGAGGCAGCACGGCTAACGCGCCGTCGAAAGAATCCTGCGACGTGTATGCGGTCGGTGTGACGACGGTCGGTATGAGTGCCGCGCGCGCCGCCCGCAGACCGTTGGCGGAATCTTCGAACGCCATGCAGGCCGCGCCTGGCAGACCGAGTTGCCGAAGCGCGTCGAGGTAGACATCGGGCGCAGGCTTCTTTTTGTGCGTGGTGCTCGCGTCGCAGATCGCGGCGAAACGGCTGCGCCAGTCGGGGCCGAGGGGGCCTTGTAACAGCGCATCGAGATTCGCCGGCGTGGTGGTCGTCGCAATTGCCACGGGAATGGAGGCCTCGGCGGCTTCGTCGATCAGCCGCGCGATGCCGGGCCGCAACGGCAACCCGCCGTTGCGCACGTGGGCCGCGTAATGACGGGTCTTGATCGCGTGCACCGTGTCGATGACGCGGCTCACGCCCGAGCCCTCGGCTTCCTGCGGGTCGGCAATGCGCCAGTAATGCAGCAGACGCTCCTTGCCGCCCGCTACCTCGAGAAGACGCGAGTAGAGCGCTTCGTCCCAGTGCCAGTCGAGACCGGCTTCTGCGAATGCCGCATTGAACGCGTGCAGGTGCGCGCTTTCGGTATCGGCAAGCGTGCCGTCGACATCGAAGATCAAGGCTTGCATGAGCCAGTCCTCTTCATGTTTGCAGAGCGGCGTCATGCATGTCGCTGGGATGCAGTCACGATAGCGGAGCGGCACGGCAATTTGAACTCAGAGTTTCTTTGGACCGTGATAACCGATCCTTTAACGGCTTTCAACGCTGCGCGCGCGCCGCGTGAGTACAGGCTCGTGCGCTATCGCGTCACGCGCGCGGCAGTTGCAGGCCGGTGACGAAGTACGCGTGCAGTCCATGCGCAAAGCGCTTGAGCCGGGTGACGATCGACTTGTTCGCGCGCGTCAGGCCGTTGTACCCGAGCACCGCGGGTATTGCGACAAAGAGCCCGAATGCAGTCATGATGAGCGACTCGCCGACAGGTCCGGCAACATGATCGATCGACGCCTGTCCCGTTTCGCCGATCACGATCAGCGCATGGTAAATGCCCCACACGGTGCCGAAGAGGCCGACGAATGGCGCGGTGCTGCCGATCGACGCCAGCACGGCGAGACCGCTTTGCATATGGGCGATGATGTCGTCGATGGTGCCCTGCAGGCGGCGCGCGATCCAGTCCGACACGCCGATGCGGTCTTGCAGATGCGGCCTGTTTTGCCGGTGATGAGCCGCGGCTTCCGCGGCGGCCACAGCAAGCGCCAGAAGCGGATTGTCGCGCAGGACTGCCGCCGATGCGTCGCCAACATAACTATCGAGGCCGCCCAGGTCTTTGAGCCCGTGTTCGAAGCTGTCCGCTTGCCAGAACAATGCGTCGGTGCGGCCGGTCACACGCTTGATGCGCACGACGTGCCACAGCTTGACGACGATGACCGTCCACGACACGATGGACATGATGAAAAGCGTGCCGAGGATCGCGCGTGTGACGAGATCGCCGCTCTGCCAGACGTTCGCGACACCATAGTGCTGCATACCGTTTCCTTCAAGTCGCTTCGCATGAAAAGCGAAACGCAGGCGACTAGCGGACTACAAGCAGGCGACGTGCGCCGCATCGTCGAGTCTGCGCATTCATTCTCCGCTGCGGAGCGGCGTTTTAGAACGGATACTGCAGCTGCTGAGTCAATTCGGGAAAATTTCCTGCCCCTCTGCGTTGTCAAACGTTCCTTTAATGAACTACTTTGCTTGAATGCCGGGCCTGCGCGGTACAGCGCTTTCACAACGGAGTAACAAAATATGCTGGAGACACGCGTTCGTATAACAACAGGGGGACGTCCCATCGTTTTAGCTGCGGCTGCCGCGGCTGTCTTTGCCGCATTCGCGGCCGCCCCGGCGCTAGCCGCGGCGCCAACGGCTTATGTGACGAGCGAGAAGGCCGGTGTCGGCGTGATCGACCTCGACAAGATGACGCTAACGAGGACGTTTCCTGTCGGCGAAGGCGGCCCGCGCGGGCTGAGCCTGAATGCGGATGGATCGCGCCTCCTGGTGGCCAACAAGAATACCGGCGACCTCGCCGTCATCGATACGGCTTCCGGGGAAGTCGTGCAGCGCGTGAAAATCGGCAAGAATCCGGAGTTTGTGCGTGTGCACAACGGCTATGCGTATGTGACATACGAGCCGGGCGAAGACGGCGGGCCGCCCGCCGCGAACGCGCAGCCCGGCAAGCCGGCCAACGAGTCAGGCAACAAACCGCATGCCGACGACGATGACGATGCCAACAAGCCGCCCGCCGAGATCGCGATCGTCGATATGAAAACCTGGCGCGTGGTGCGTTCGGTGACGAGCGGTCACGAAACCGAGGGCATAGAGTTTTCGCGCGACGGCAAGAGCATGCTCGTCACGAACGAAGGCGACGACACGGTTTCCGTCTATCACGCGCGCACCGGAGCACCGCTCAGAACCGTGAAGCTCGCGGCGGGCGGGCGTCCGCGCGGCATCCGCCTGTCGCCGGACGGCAAGGAATACGTGGTCACGCTCGAGTCGTTGAGCAAGCTGGTCGTCATCGACGCGCACACGTTCAAGGTCGTCCGGACCGTGGATACCAAGCTGGGTCCATACGGGGTGGCATACGGTCCGGAGGGCAAGAGACTCTTCGTCGCCGCGGCGCGCGACAAGACGGTCCAGGTGTTCGACGGCCACAGCTACGAGCATCTCGCCGACGTTCCGGTGGGACAACGCTGCTGGCACTTCAGCTTTACGCCGGACGGCGCGAAGCTGCTGGTGGCCTGCGGGCGCTCGGATGCGGTCTATGTGCTCGATGCGCGCAGCTATCAGCCGATTACGCAAATCGGCCAGTTGCCGCTCGCATGGGGCATCGTTACTTATCCGCATAGCGACGGCTCGATCGAATCGCGCTGACCGCCGTTCATTTGCGAGGCGTTGACAGGTCCGTCATGTGTCACCGCCTCGCGTATGCATCGTGTCGCATCGTGTCATTTCCACGCATAGCGCAGGCCGACCCAGAACCCGCGCGGCGCGCCTGGCCCGACGAACTGCTCGTTGCTCGGGTTCGCGCCGTCGAACGTATGGCTGGGGCCGTTGAAGAAGTTCTCTCCTAGCGTGCCGAAGCTTGCATAGCGCTTGTCGAGCAGGTTCGTGATGTTCGCGAAGACCTGCAACTGTTTGGTCACCTGATACGACGTATCCAGATCGATCAGCAGATAGCCGGCGATCTTGCCGTTGACGTCCTGGTTGTTTTCGTCGCCCTGTGCATAGATGCCGCCGCGCCACGTGAGGTTCGCGCCAACCTTCCACTTTGCGGTGGCCGCATAGTCGAGCTGCAGCTTGACCGTGTTCGCCGGAATTCCGGGAAGATGGTCGCCCGGCTTCACATCAATGTTGCCGTTCGCGTCCGCGCTCGAATTGCTCGGGCTGCTCTCCGTCCAGGCCGACCGGTAGGTGGCGTCGATATAGCTGTAGCTCGCCGTCACGGCGAGTGGACCCAGCTGGCTGCGCCCGGAAAGCTCGAAGCCTTGCCGGCGCGTGCGACCGACGTTCTGAAAGAAGCCACGATTGCTCGCGGCGCCGTTGCTGCTGATGAACTCTATGTCGTTATCGAGCGTCGTTCTATAGACGGCCGCGCTCCATGTCGTCGCCTGACCGACCCGTCCGCGCGCGCCGAACTCGAAGGTCTTCGAAATCACTGGTTGCAGCGCCGGGTCGGACACGAAGTCATTCGGCAGCGAGCAGGGCGCGGCGGGGTCCGCGCAGGCGAGTTCGATCGCGGTGGGCGAGCGCATGCCTTCGTTGTAGGTGGCATAGGCCGTGAACGTCGAAGTCGGATTCCAGTTGATGCCGACTGCCGGATTGAAGCGGGAAAACGTATGGTGTCCGTTCAACTGCGGCTGAAGGCCGCTCGAGTCGCCGATGGTGGCATCGGCCCAGTTGTAGCGGCCCGCAAGCGTCAGCGACCATTGCTTCGTCAGCGACAACGTGTCTTGCATGTAGATGCCGTAGTTGCCGTTATGCGTTTTCGCCGCGGTCTGCTGCGTGAAATCGCCGATGCCGAGCGTCGCGCGCGAGTCGGTGAACACCGCGTCTTGCGACGATTCCGTGTAGCGCGAATTTGCAATGTCCGCCGACACGCCGGCCACGAACTGATTTTCCATGCTGCCGAGTTTGCCGAGCAACGTGAGCTGCAGGCTCGCCCCGTAGCTCTCGGTCGAGACCACTGATTTTTCGTTGGTCGCCTGCGTGGTGTCGACGTCGCCGTCGTCCCCGATGGAGCCGAAGTTCGGATTGGTGTTGCTGCTCAGGTTGCTGTTGCGGAAATGCCGGTAGTACGCATTGCCGCTCAGTTCCACGTTGTCGCTGAAGTAGTGTTCGCCGGAGAGCGTCAGGTAGCCCGCCGTGTTCAGGTTCTGGTCGGGATAGGTGTACGGCTGCTTCGGGTTGCCAAGAAACGAACGCGGAATGGTCTGCGTGCCGTGCAGATCGTTGTCCGCGCCACCCGCCGACAGCGACAGCGTCGTGTCCGCATCGGTATAACGCAGCTTGCCGAAGATCTGGCGCACGCGGCTTGCATTCTGTTCGGCCCAGCCGTTGTCGTTGGCCACGTTGCCGGTCACGTAGTAGTCGAGGTTGTGTCCGATCGTGCCGCCTTGCTCGATCTGCGCGGTCTTGCGGCCCCACGAGCCGAGCGCCACTTCGGCCTCCCCGCCGGGGCTCGTCTTGCCGTTCTTCGTGGTGATAGCAAGGGCGCCGCCGAGCGTGTTCAGGCCGTAGGTCGGATTGGAACCCGGGATGAGCTGAATCGTGTCGATGGCCTGCTGCGGCAGCACGTCCCAGTTGACCACGTCGCCGAACGGCTCGTTCACGCGCACGCCGTCGACGAACACCGAAATGCCTTGCGGTGTGCCGAGCAATGGCGACGCGGTGAAGCCGCGATAGTTGACGTTCATCTGATACGGATTGCCTTGCGCATCGGCGATATCGACGCTCGGCAGATTCTTCGCGAAGTAATCGGTGAGCGTGCTGCGGTGCTGTTGCGCGATGTCTTGCGCATGGACCGTTTGCACATTGGCCGGCACCTGAGCGAGCGGTGTGCCGATGCCGAGTAGCGGCGTGGTGCCGACCACCACGACCGGCGCGAGCGTGGTTGCCTCGCCGTCCGCACCCGTCTCCACAACTTCCGCCGATGCCGTTGCCGATGCCGATATACCGGCCGCCGGTTGCCCATCAGCCCACGCGCCCACCGAAATGCTCGCGAGCGCGCTGCCGAATCCCAGCGTCAGGCCGGCGCGTCGCCGTAGATTGAGCACGGTATCGGAACGGCGCACGCGTGATGCGATATTCATTATTCTGTCTCCTGCCGGGGCGACGCTTTCTTTGTGGCGCAGCCGCGTTGCGGCATGCGTAGCGCTTTCTTTCAAGGTGTGCAAAGCTTCGCATGCGCCATCGCGCGGGAGCTCGGGAGCTTTTCCCGAAATCGCGAGGAAGCGTTCCCTAACTCGTTGCAACCAGAGTTCGTGTCCGACCGGCCTGAGTAGAATGCAAACGTGATGTCGAGCGATTCCTCCAAAACTTCGTCAGCCCGCCGCGAGCCATCCCATTCGACGGTTCCGCGCGATCTCGCATGTGTGCTCGCGCTGACTACGCTGGCTGCGGTGCTGAGCTCGGTGTTCGATGCCAGCGAGCACGCCTATCGCTGGACGCGAGGTCTGGAGCGCTTCCAGCTCGACGAATTGCCGGGCACGCTGTGCGTGCTCTCTTTGGGCCTCGCCTGGTTCGCGTGGCGGCGCTATCGCGAGACGCGCCGCGAGCTTGCCTATCGCCGCGCGCTGGAAGAACAGGCCGAACGTCTGCTGGCCGACAACCGGCGTCTCGGCAATCAGGCGTTGCAGGCGCAGGAGATCGAGCGCCGCCATCTCGCGCGGGAACTGCACGATGAACTCGGCCAATACCTGAACGCAATTTCACTCGACGCGGCGCGCATCCGCGATCTATCAGCGGCGCGTGAACCTGAGGTTCATCGTATATCGCTCGGTCTGATGCAGAGCGCGAGCCATGTGTACCGGCAGATCGGCGGCATGATCCGGCGGCTGCGGCCTATCGGTCTGGATGAATTCGGCTTGCCGAGTGCGCTTGAACATTGCATCGACGGCTGGCGCGAGCGGCTGCCTGATGCGTCGTTCTCGCTGACAATAGAAGGCGATTACTCGGGGCTCAGTGACGCGTTGACGATTACGCTTTACCGGCTCGTGCAGGAAGGGCTGACGAACGTCTCGAAGTTTGCGCGCAACTCGCGCGTGGAGGTGTTCATGGTGCGCGCACCGCGCGAAGCGCACATGGCAAAAGACACTGCGAAGGCGAACGAACCGATCGACGAAATCGTCGTGACCATGGCCGACGACGGACCCGGCGTCGATCTGAATGCACCGCGCGACGGCCTCGGCCTGATCGGCATGCGCGAGCGCGTCGAGGCGCTCGGCGGCGAATTTCATGTGGCGAGCAAGCCCGAAGGCGGCTTCCTGTTTTGCGCGCGCGTGCCCGCTCAGGCGGGGCTTGCCGAACCGGTGAACTGAAGACCGAGGCGGCTTGCCATTTGCGCGAGTTGAACGCCGTTGTCGGCACCGAACTTCTGCCGGATCACCGACTGATGATTGGCCACCGTCTTCTGGCTAAGACCGAGTTTTTCGGCGATGCTCGGCAGCGTGTAACCCTGTACGAGCAGACGCAGCACCTCGAATTCACGCGCGGATAACTGCCGCCCAGGCGGGCCTTCGCTGAAGGCGTTGCGCAGTGCGAGCGCCTGCGAGATGTCAGGGCTCAGATAGCTCACGCGCCTCGCGATCGTGCGAACCGCTTCCACGAGTACATCGGGAGCGCTGGCCTTGGTCACATAGCCGAGCGCGCCGGCGTCGAGCGCGCGGCGCACGAAAATCGCTTCTTCATGCACGCTGAAAATCAGCACCCGGGCATCGGGCTCGCGCGCGAGCATGCGCCGCATCGCCTCGATGCCGCTTGCTCCCGGCAGCGACACGTCCATCACGACGACATCGGGCCGCAACGCACAAAAGCGCTGATAGGCGAGGGTGGCGTCGGCCGCCTCGCCGCACACGTGCACGTCGGCACTCACTTCGAGCAGACGCCGGTAGCCTTCGCGCACCACGGCGTGATCGTCGACGAGCAACACTGAAATGTCCGCCCCTGCCATGTTCAGCCTCCATGCAATGCGGTCGATCAGAGTTCGCACTTCAGCGCGTTACTCCGGTTCCCTGCAGCACTGTCCCTTGCAACTTACTCGTGATGGCCGCCGTCATGCGGCTTGCCCGCCGCTTGCGCAGCCAGAAGCTTGCGCGAGTTTGCGTCGGTCCGAAACAGGATCGGTTGCTCACGCGGCGCGCTTGCCGTTGACGCCAGGCGCGTGACGTTCACCACTTTTTCATGCGACGGCGACTTGTCGCAAACCGGGTCGGCATTGGCTGCGTCGCCGGTGAGCAGATACGCCTGGCAACGACAGCCGCCGAGATCGCGCTCCTTCTCCTCGCAACTGCGGCACGGTTCCTTCATCCACTGCAGACCGCGAAAGCGGTTGAACGCGTCGCTGTGGTACCAGATCTCACGCAGCGGCGTCTCTTTGACGTTCGGCAACACGAGTCCGGGCAGACCGCGCGCGGCGTGGCACGGCAGCGCTGCGCCGTCGGGCGCTACGCCAAGGAAGACCGCGCCCCAGCCGTTCATGCAGCGCTTGGGGCGTCGTTCGAAGTAGTCAGGCACGACGAAGAAAATCTTGCACCGGTCGCCATGCGTGCGTCGATAACGTTCCACCACGGCTTCTGCTTCGTCGAGTTGCTCGCGTGTCGGCATCAGTTGAGCCTGATTGTGATGCGCCCAGCCGTAGTACTGCGTGTTCGCGAGTTCCAGATATTCGGCGCCCATCGCGAGCGCCATGTCGATGATCTTGTCGACGTGCGGCAGGTTGTAGCGATGCAGTACGCAGTTCAGCACCATCGGAAAGCCGTGCCGTTTGATCGACGCGGCAACCCGCTGTTTCAGATCGAACGTGCGCGTGCTGCTCAGAAAGTCGTTGAGTTCCTGCGTCGAATCCTGAAACGACAGCTGAATGTGATCGAGACCGGCTGCCTTCAGATCGCCGAGGCGCTTGTCGGTCAAACCGATGCCGGACGTGATCAGATTCGTGTAGAACCCGAGCCGCCGTGCTTCTTCGACCAGCACTTCGAGATCGTCCCGCACCAGCGGTTCGCCGCCCGAAAACCCGAGTTGCGCGGCGCCGAGCGCGCGCGCGTCGCGCAGCACGCCGAGCCATTGCTCGGTGCTGAGTTCGCGACTGTGATCGGTGTAGTCGACCGGGTTGTAGCAGAACGCGCAATGCAGCGGGCAGCGGTAGGTCAACTCCGCGAGCAGCCACAGCGGCGGCGCGACGCCGTCCGGCACGGCTTGAGACCGTGCGTCGGCAACGGGTTGCGAAAGATCGGTCATCGCGCTACTCCAGCCATCCACGTGAATGCGCGTCAGCGACGAATGCGCGCACTTCGGGACCGAGTCCGGTGGCGTTGAACGCCTGCTCGAGATCGGCAATCAGCGCGTTCATGTCGCGCGTGCCGTCGCACCGTTTGAGGATTTCTGCCGCGCTCTGGTTGAGCTTCACCATCCCTTCCGGATAGAGCAGCACGTGAGCGTCTTGCGCCGGTTCCCATTGCAGGCGAAACAGCTTGTTGAGGGCGGGACGTTCCGCGTTGGACATGTCGTTCATTGTGGAAAAGCCTTTTCGATCGAGTCCAGCATGGTCCACAGAATGTCGAGCTTGAATTGCAAAATCTCGAGCGCACGTTCCTGCTGTTCGCGCCGCGTGAAATGATCGAGCGTGACCTGGAGACCATGCTCCACGTCGCGCTGCGCGAGCGTGATGCGTGAGCGGAAATACGCAAGGCCGGAGGCTTCGATCCACGGGTAGTGTTCGGGCCAGCTTGCGAGCCGGTCACGATGCACTTGCGGCGCGAACATTTCCGTCAGCGACGAACACACCGATTCCTGCCATGGAGCGCGGCGTGCAAAATTCACGTATGCGTCGACGGCAAAGCGCACGCCCGGCGTGACATGCTTGAGCGACCACAGTTCGTCGCGCGACAGGCCGACCGCGTCGCCAAGACGCGCCCATGTTTCTATGCCGCCTTCCTCGTCGCCATAGCCGTCGTGATCGAGAATGCGCAGCACCCAGCGGCGGCGCGTCTCGCGATCCGGACAATTGGACAGCACCGCTGCGTCTTTCAGCGGAATATTGATCTGGTAATAGAAACGGTTCGCTACCCAGCCGCGAATCTGTTCGCGCGAGCAGCCGCCGCTATTCATCTTCACATTGAACGGATGGTGAATGTGATACGCCGTGCCCTTCGCGCGTAACTGCGCTTCGAATTCCTCGCGCGTCCAGGCTTCGTCGCCGGGCTTTCCGCCGCCGGGCTGTTCGCCGCTCTGCGCGGCGTTGCGCGGTGCTGCACTCAAGGTGTCTTTCGCGTTCATGCGATCTCCGGTTCGTGCGCAGTCAGTGCTTCCTGCGCACGCTTCATAGTTCGAACGTCATGCCGTCGTACGCAACTTCAATGCCGTGCTCCATGAGGATACGGCGCTCCGCGCCGTCCTCGACGAGAATCGGATTCGTGTTGTTGATGTGGATCAGTACCTTGCGGACCTGCTGCTCGCCAAGCGAGTCCAGTACTTCGATCATGCCACCAGGACCGGATTGCTGCAGATGACCCATGTCCGCCGCGGTTTTCTTCGAGAGGCCGAGGCGGATCATTTCATCGGCGGTCCACAGTGTGCCGTCGACGAGCAGCAGATCCGCGTCGCGCATCGCATCGAGCACGTGTGTTTCAATCGCGCCGAGGCCCGGTGCGTAAAACACGCGCTTGCCTGTCTGCCGGTTCGTGATGACGAGCCCGATGTTGTCGCCGCGCTCCGGCGCGTTGCGATGCGGCGAGTAGGGTGGCGCCTTGCTGGAGAGCGGCAACGCGTGGATCTGCACGCCGGGTAACGCGTCGACGGCGAGCGGCGCGCCGTCCAGAGCGATGCGGCAATGTTCGACGCCGCAGTAGTGCGAGAGCATCGGCGCGATCGGAAAGCCGCTCGTCAGGTCTTGCCAGACCGCATCGGTCGCATAGAGCGGCAACGGCGTGTCGCGTTCGCGCAGCATCAACAGGCCGGTGACGTGATCGATCTGCGCGTCGATGACGAGCACCGCCGCAATGCCGCTGTCGCGCGCGCGTCGAGCCGGTTGCAGTTCGGGGTTTGCGGCAATTTGCGCGAGCAGATCGGGCGACGCATTGACGAGCAGCCAGTCCTCGCCGTTCGCGCTGATCGCAATCGACGATTGAGTGCGGCGCGTCGCTTTCAGCGTGCCGCGCCGCACGCCGTCGCAATTGCGGCAGTTGCAGTTCCACTGGGGAAAGCCGCCGCCCGCCGACGAGCCCAAGACCTTGATTTTCATGCCGCGCGGCGCAGCGTGCGCCCCTCGTGAGTAGATGGAAGAAACATGGCCGCGAGCGCATCAGCCACGCGTTCGCGCAACGCGGGATCGCTTGCCAGGTGACCCGCACGCACGCGCTCGACATGTGCGGCAGGCACGGCCCGCGCGAGCCGGCGCAGATTGTCCGGCGGACACACCGGATCGCGTGAGCCGTGCACGGCGGCGATCGGCACGCCAGCCGCGGCGGCGCGGCGCGCGAGCGACAGCAGTTGTGTCTCTCCAAGCCAGCAACGATGCGTCAGGTAATGAGCCTGAATGCGATATTTATCGACCAGCTTGCGGCTCTCCTTATGTGAGCTTCTGGCTGGCACGAGCTTGCGTCGCGTGCTTGCACTGGCAAGCACCGCGTTTTCATAGCCGCGCCACGCGAGCGCGAGCGTCCGCTGCTGCGCGTCACTCGCGCCGCCGCGTCGCAAGCGTGCGGCGCAGCGCGCGAGCAATTCTGCAGGCTGCGTGCAACGTGCGGCGGCACACAGCTTCGCCCATGCATGCGGCGCGCGTTTGCGCGACGTGACGAAGAGGCCGCGAACCTCGCGCGCCGATGTGAGAAAGAGGCCGCGCAGCACCACGCCCGTCACCGATTGCGGATGCCGCCCCGCATACGCGAGCGCAAGTGCCGCGCCCCACGAGCCGCCGAGCACGCCCCACCGTTTTATGCCGAGCCGTATACGCACCGTCTCAATGTCTTCGATCAGCAGATCCGTGCGGTTGTGGCGCACGCCGCCGCGAGGCGTCGAGCGACCGGTGCCGCGCTGATCGATCTGCACGACTTTGAAGCGCGTCAAGTCGAAGAGCCGGGTTGCGTCGGGCTGGCTACCGCTGCCGGGACCACCGTGCAATACGACGACGGGCACGCCGTCGGCGGCTCCGGCCACCGTGAACGACACGCAGTGAGCGTCGCGCGTGCGCAGCGCGTGCACAGTCGGCACGGCTTGCGGGTGCATACGTGTGTGCATTTGCGTAGCTGAGCGGGGGCGCCTCATGGCAACATCCTCGCGAGCAGATTGTCACGGTCGATCCATTGATGCTTGAGCGCGCCGGCCACATGCAACACGATCAGCGCGATCAGCACATAGGCGGTCGCTTCATGAATGCCGAAGAACAGTTCGCGCAGCCCCGCGTCGTCCCAGCCCCACTTGGGCAGCGGGATACCCCAGAAGCGCGTTCCATAGCGGTTGAACGACGAGCCCAGATAGCCCGACACGGGCATTGCCACCATTGCCACGTATAAAAGGCCCTGCGTAGTGCGCGCGGCGGCGCGTTGCCACGGTCGCATCGGCGGCAGGGGCGGCCGATGAAAGGCCACACGCGCCACGATGCGTAGAAGCACCAGCAGGAAAACCGTCAGTCCGATGGACTTGTGAAGGTTCAGAAGCGTCGCCTTGACGGGCAGGCCCTTCGGCAGTCCGACCATATACAGCCCGAGCGCGAGCAGGCCGATGATGCCGAAGGCGATCAGCCAATGCAGTGCGATCATCGAGCCGGCGTAGCGCGGTGCTGCGCCGGCGCGTGAGGGCGCGGAAGAAGAATGCGCGGTCGTCATGTCTGCCTCCTTTGGTTAGCCCACCACGAGGATCTCGCCCCGTCCGTCGACGGCGACGTCGCCTGCATAGCGGCGCGGCAGACGGGCCGCGCGCCACTGTGAGAAAGGTGCAATCTCGCTGGCGAGACTGCGCACGAGCAGAGACCAGAATACGTCGAAACCACGGCCGCCGTCGGTGAAGGTGGGCGGCACACTGGTGGGACGCTGGGCGAGCAGCAGGGTTCCGCGCCTCATCCCATACGCATAGTGTGCGCCCAGTTGACCGGCGATGCCGATGGTGCCCGCGACGAGCCGCGACGCCGCGAAATCGCCCGCGTTGCCGCCGACCAGCACGAGCCCGCGGCGCATGCGGTCGGCGAGCCGCGCGCCGGCGTTACCGTGAATCGTCAGCGTGCCGCCCGTCATGCCTTCCATGTCGCCGGCGAGCGCGCCCGCCGCGAAATCGCCGCAATTGCCCGCCACCGTGAGCCGTCCGCCGCGCATTTCGCAGGCGGTGAAATGGCGCGCGTCGCCGTCAATTCGCAACACGCCGCCGGCCATCTGCAAGCCGCATTGATCGCCTACCGAACCGCCCACGATGAGGTGGCCTTGCGTCATTCGCGCGCCGATGCGGTCGAGCCACGGTCCGGCGTCTTCGATCATCAGGGCGCAGTCGGCGCCGCCCTGGCCCGCTTCGTCCGACGCCGCCGCTTCGCCGCTGCGCGAGACGTCGAATACATCGCCGACGGCGTAACTGTCGTTGCCTGCGGGCAGCACGATGCGCTCGACGTCCGCGATGGAGAGCGCCGCGAGCGATGCCGGCAGCAACGCCGAGGCGTCGACGCGAAAGCCCGGCGCCGTTTTGACGCGCAACGTGGTCACGACACTCATGCGCCGCTCCCGCCGAGACCGGCCGCCAGTTGGTGAAGATGGAAGTGGTAGGGACCGAGCTTGCCGCCGTAATTGCCCGCCGACACGCGCAGCAGGCCCGCCGCGCGTCCCAGTCCGGCGGCTGCGACGATGCCCGCCGTCATCGCCGCGCCGACGTCCGCTTCGGTGAGCCCGTCGATCACGATTTCGAGCACGCAGCGCACTTCCGCGCTCAGTTCGCTGTGCGCCGACAGGCCCGCGAGCGTCGGACAGAACGCGTCGTTCGTGGACGCGGTGGCGCCTTTGTACTTCGAGCCGACCTTCGAACCCGAACGCACGACGCCGCCCGGAAAAGGCATGATCACGTTCGGCAACATGCGCATCGCGGCGACGGCCGCTTCGGCAGCAGCCAGCGCCGCGTCGATATCGCGTGCGAGAAGAATCAGATTGCCGCCGCCCACCGCCTTCACGGTGGGCGCGGTTTCCTCGCAGACGAATTCGCCGTCCATCACCGGCACTCGCCAGTAGCGCGTGTCGCCGAGCATCTTCGAGATCTGCCAGCCGTCGCCGAAAAAACGCAGGTTTTTGCCGAGCGGTGCGAGATCGGAGAGCGGCGCTCGGCTCGTTTCCGGATCGATGCCGCGATACACGGCGGTGGTCGGGCAAGTGAGCACGCATTGCCCGACACGCCGTTCGATCTGCCTGGCCAGTTCCTTCGACGACACGGCGAACAGCAGTACAGCGGCGCCCGGCCGTCCATCTGGTGTTTCGTCGCCCTCGAGCGTGCGTTCGATGCCGGCCTCGCAGCCGCAACCGATCACCGAGGTCGCAAAACCCGTCAGCGAGCGCGCCGCGTTCATCGCCCACGCGGGCGTGTGCGCGGTGATGACGAGCCGCGTCGCCTTCATCGGAAACGCTTCCGCGAAAGTGGCGTCAATCGTGGTGCCGTTGATTTGCAGGGTCGGCGTGTCGCTCATCGTGTGCGGGTCGCTGTTCAGATCAGCCATGTCAACCGTGCGCAAAGCATTCGACCGGCAGCAGCTTGCCGCCGCGGCAGCAGTTGCAGATTTCGTCGTCGCTGATCGCTGCATGCGCGAAGTTGCTCGCGAGATTTTTTTCGCTGTAGGCGCGAATCCGCTTCTCGATGCCCCGGTCGAATTCCGGCGACACGAAGTGGATGCCGCCCGTCGGCGTCGCGACGAGCGTGCCGTCGCGTGCCACCAGCTCGCCGTCCTTGAACACGTAAGCGGGCGACGTGAACATCCGTTCACGGTCCGGATCGTCGCGATAGACGGCAATGTCCGCCGCCGCGCCCACGCCGAGATGGCCGCGGTCGCGCAAGCCGAGCAGGCGCGCCGGTCCCGCGCGCGTGATGATTGCGATTTCGTACAGCGAAAACTCGCGTGTCAGTTGCGGTAAAGCACTCGCCACTTGTGCTTCGGCATGCAGCCTCGCCAGTTGTTCATCGCGAAACGACTTGTCCATCAAAAGACGGATCAGATGCGGATAGCTCGTGAAGGGGCCGCCGTTGGGGTGATCGGTGGTCATGGCGACGCGCCACGGGTCGTCCACGAGAAGAAAAATCTCCAGCCCGATGATCCACTGCAATGCATTCACGTAGCTCTGCTCGCGATAGCGGAACGGCACCACGCCGCACCCGGCATCGCATTCGATGTCGCCCACCACCCACTTGTGCGGCCGGGCGAGCGGCGCATTGCGGAACTGCATCATCGTGTCGCCGGAGGCCGTCACGGTCTGGCCAAAGATAATCTGGCCGACGTCGATCGACACGTTCGGCCGCGCGTTCACGGCCTCCGCGATCTGGCGCGCGCCCGACGAGAATTTCAGCGGTCCTTCCACGCCATAGCTGTGAAACTGAATATGGGTGAGGTGGACGGGAAGACCGTCGGCGGCGTCCATCGTCGCGATGGTCGAATCGATGTTGCCGGGCACGCCGAGATTGCTCGCATGCACATGCAGCGGGTGCGGCACGCGCAACTCGGTCAGCGCGCGCGTCAACGTGTGCAGCACGTCGCGCGGCGTGATGCCGTAATGCACGTGCGGTTCGTCGACATCCAACGCGCGCTGGTTGAACTTGAAGGCGGAAATGCCGCCGGGGTTCACGACCTTGACGCCCAGCGCCTTGCTTGAATGAATCGTCCAGCCGACATAGTCGCGCAGGCGCTCGAAGTCGTCGCGCGCGGCGAGCATCTGCAGGAACAGTTCGTCGTTGCCAAGCATCACGTAGGCGCCGTGATCGATGATCGGCGTGTCGCCCATTTCCAGGTGCGTGTGCCGCGCGTTGGACGGCATCATCGCCGGCTCGAACGCTGCGGTGTAGCCCATTTCCGCGTAGCGGTAGCCGGTTGCCAGCGTGCCGGGCGCGCAGACGCCGCACGAAGGCAGCCTCAGATAGCGGCCGTTCCCGTCCTGCACGGACTCATAGGCTGCGTCGCGCACGGGGTCGTCGCGGTGATCCTCGGGCAGCAGAAGGCGCGACAGATTCGTCTTGCCGCCGCCAATATGCGAATGCATGTCGATACCACCCGCCATCACGATCATGCCGGTGGCGTCGTATTCGCTGTCGGCCGGGACGTTGGCAGGTACATCGACGATGCGGCCGTCGCGAATGGCCAGGTCGCGGCGCTCGCCGTCGACGCCGTTGGCTGGATCGAAAACCGTGCCGCCCTTGAGCCGGATCAGCGTCATGGCCGCACCTGCGCGGCGGGTTGCGCGAAGGGTGGCACAGAAACAGGCGCCGGGAAGCCGCTGGGCATCCGCGCGGCAAGCTGCGCCGCCACGGTCGCGACCGTGGCAAGTGGCGCGCTGCGCGCGGCGGCGAGCGGCATCACCACCGAACTATCGACCCGGAACAGATGCCCGCCGCTATCGACGCCAGGTGTGGCGACCGGAATGAACACGGTGCCCTCGCCACGCGCCGCCGCGGTTTGCGCGAGAGCGGGGTGGCCGAGCACAATGGTCGGCATGTTTTGAGGCAATGCTTCCGGCCATGCGGGCGGCGCAAAACTGGCGACCCACAGCAGCGCGTCGATTTCGCCATCGGCGAGCAGCCTTTCGGTGCGATAGCGGTAGGGGTCGTGATCGAGCGGTGCGGTGCCGGCGCTGCGTGCCGGCTTCGAGACCCGCGTGCGAAGCGGCAGCCCCGACAGCCACGTGACGGTCTGATTGACGCTCAGCGCGCCGCCATCGCCGCCGAGCGCGAGGCCGCCTGCGCGCGAGTTAAGATTCGACGCCTTGACGATCCGGTTCAGCGCTTCGATCAGCAATGCCGCATGCGGGGCGGGCAACGAAGCGGGCTCATAAACGAACACGGTGTAGCGCGCCGCCGCGATGCGAGCCTGAAGCGCCTGCAACACATCGAGCGACTGCCTCGAGTCCTGCGCATCTGCAATGTCTTCAGTGAATGCGTTTGGCGCACGCGCGTCGCTGATGGTGGACCACAGCGCGAGCGTATCGAACGGATCGGCGTCCGGCAGGATTGCCTCGACTCGCGTGTTAGCGAGGCGGCTTGCCGCAGGATCGGGCTCGCAGCCGACGAACACCAGTTCGCGCGCCGTGTCGGTTCCTTCAATCGTGCGGGCGAAGAAGCGCGGATAGCGGCGCGACGGCTGACAGCCGAAAAATATCAGCAGATCGGCGCGGGAGCGCACTTCGGAAAGCGTCGTGAAAAACGAACCGCGGTCCTGCAGGGCGAGCGTGGCCGCGCTCATCGCATCGCCATGCTGATGATCGAGGATCGCGCCGCAGCCTGCCGCAAGCGTGTATAACGCACGCGCGCCGGCCACATCGGTCGTCAGTCCGCCGAACAGCGGACGCCGGGCCGACGACAGAATCCGCGCCGCATGAGTGAGCGCTGCGTCCAGTTCCACGTCATGTCCGTCAACGCTCGCACGGCAGTGCTCATCTGCAGCGCCGTAGCATGCGAGCGCTTGCAATAGGCGAGGGCAGTCGGTGTTATGCACGGCGAGCGTTGCGTCGCCACGCGATTCGATCGCGAGGTCGTCGCATAGCAGCGGACAGAACGGGCAGGTCCAGTCGCGTGTGATCGACGCGGCGGGCACGTGGGCCGCGCCTGAAGGCATGGTCGTCGACGGGTCAGTGGGCGGGAGGTGCATGGGGCGAAAGTTAGCAAGCTCCATGCCGATGCGTTGGAGTGCACAGCGTGAGCGGCGGCACGCAGCGCTCCGGCGGCCTATGCAAGCGCTTGCGAGGTAGATCGCGGAGACTGGGCGAAGTGCGACCAAGGGCCGAGGGCGCACGACCTGATCACCACAGGCCGCGCAAGTCTGACGCAGCGCACAGGTTGTGTGTCGTTCTGGAGCAGAGTGTCACGCGCGGCTCATTAAAGCTCGACAAAGCTTGCCGTTTGTTTACCACCACACCCCGTTCGCCGATTGGCATGGAACTTGTTTTGCTCGCCTACGTAGACGTGGCGAGCGGCATGCCGACGCGGCCGTCGTGCAGCGCAGAGGCCACGAGCCACGCGCTTGCGCCGGTGCGAGCCGCCGCCTCGATGTCGTCACGATGGCGAATCCCGCCTGCGCCGATCACGTCCGTATTGGCTGGAGCAATGGCGCGAACGCGCTCGAAGGTGGCGAGATCCGGGCCGTCGTAGCTGCCAACCTGATCGAGCGTCATCGCGATGACTCTGCGCGGCCACGACGCGGGCGTGAGTGTCGAGATGTCGGAAGGTGTTGTGGCTGTCAGCAGTTGACCGGCGCGATGGTCGAGTGAGAGTAGCGGCGAGAGCCCGGCGGTTTCGGCGGCGCGAAGGGCTTGCGGGTCTTGCAGCGATTCGGTGCCGAACACCGGCACGAGCGTCGCCAGATCGTGGGTCGCGGGCTGGCTGCCTGCGTCGATACGGTCGAAGAGCGCGAGCATCGACGCGTAGTCGGTGTAGCCAGCATCGAGCCAGATGTCGATGCCCGGCAGCGCGGCACGCAGAGCAGTGAGCGTTTGAACGTGAGCGCCCTGTTGCAGGATGGCGCCAAGGTCGGCGATATAGAGCGTGCGCGCGCCGCTCGCAGCAAGCAGCGCGCGGGCCACGGCAAGCGGTTCGCTGGTGGCCGTCAGCGACGAGCGTATCGGCAGATAGGCAGTCCGTTCGCCGCGCACCGCGCGAACGACGTGGCCGTCGAGCAGATCGAGAACCGGTATCACCTGCATAGGGGCGCATCCTTTGACCAAGATCTTTGTCTTCGAGTATCTCACCGGCGGCGGCATCGACCCCGCGCTTGCCGGGGCGGGCAGCCTCGCCGACCTGAGCGCGCTGATCGTAGAAGGCCGCGTGATGCGCGACGCGCTGGTCGCGGACCTGCGCGAAATCGACGGCGTTCAGGTCAGCTTCGCGACTTCGCGCTTCGAGACCGTCGATCCCGCGCTGGCTCATTGTATGGCCGCGCCCGGTGAATCGATGACGGCCTTCGTCGCGCGGGTGGCCCGCGAGCACGACTTCGCTTGCATCATTGCGCCGGAATGCGACGGCTTGCTGCTGCATCTGTACGACGCGGTCGGCGCGGCGCGCTGGCTCGGCTGTGCGAAGGAGGCGATTCGCGTCGCGTCGAGCAAGAGCGCGACGGCAGCCTGTCTGGCGGCGCACGGCATCGCGACCACGCCGGCCATCGAACCCGAACAGGCGGTGACCCACACGGGCAACAAATGGGTCGTCAAACCCGACGACGGTGCGGGCGGACTCGACACATTCCTGTTCGACGATTTCGCGCAAGCTTGCGCCGAATTCGACGCACGCGCGGCGCAGGGGCGCAACCCGGTTTTGCAGGAGTGGGTCGACGGCGAGCCGCTCAGTCTTTCCCTGATCTGCGATGGCGAGCGCGTCGAACTGGTCAGCATCAACCGGCAGCAGATTGGCTTGAGCGAAGGCAAGGCGCATGGGCAGCATGCGCGCATCGTCGAATTCGACGGTGTGGTGGTCAATCAGATCGACACGGCGGGCGAGCAGGGCGAGGCGCTGCGCGAGCTTGCGAAACGCGTCGCGATGGCGATGCCTGGGCTGCGCGGCTTTGCGGGCATCGACGTGGTGTGGCATCCGTCCCGTGGGCCGGTCGTCATCGAAGTCAATCCGCGCCTGACCGTGGCTTATGCAGGCCTTTCGGCCGCACTGGGTGGCAATCTCGCGGCGGCGTTGCTGGCGGCGCATGGCGTGCGCGTTCAGCTGGGCGAAACCGGTGAAACCCGTGAAACCGGCCAATCAGGTGAGTCGCGCGGGCCGGGCGAATCGGCAACAGCCGACCGACCTGCGGCCGCGGCGGCGCGCGCTCACGATGCCCGGCCTCTTTGCGGAGTTCGGCCATGAACGCGCCGCGCATGAACTCCGTGAGCGCCGCGCCGGGGTTCGGCTGGGACGTCGGCGGCGCGCACGTCAAGGTGTCGATGAACGATGCGAGCGGCGTCGTGCTCGAGGTCGCGCAGTGGGCTTGCCCGTTGTGGCAAGGGCTCGAACATCTCGAACGCACCATCGACCTCGTGTTCGAACGCTGGCCGGTCGCGAAAACCTATGCGGCGCGGCACGCCGTGACGATGACGGGCGAGATGGTCGATCTTTTCGAGGACCGCGCACAAGGCGTGCGGGCAATCGCAGCGGCGCTCGCGCAGCGGCTCGGGCCGCGCGTCGCTTTCTATGCGGGCGAGTCTGGCTGGTTGACGGCGCAGACCTGCGCGGCCGGCTGGCGCAGCGTCGCGTCGGCTAACTGGCTGGCGACCGCTCGCTGGATAGCGACGCGCGTACCGAATGCATTGCTGATCGACATCGGCAGCACGACGACCGACATCATTCCGCTTGCGAACGGGCGAGTCGTTGCGCGCGCATCGACGGATGCCGGGCGGCTCGCGACCGGTGAACTCGTCTATCAGGGCGTCGTGCGCACGCCGTTGTGCGCGATCGCGCAGCGCATCGAGTTCGGCGGGTCGGCGGTCAACGTGATGAACGAATGGTTCGCAACCACGGCAGACGTCTACCGCCTTACCGGCGAACTCGCGCCGCAATACGACCTTTACCCGAGCGCCGACAACGGCCCAAAAGACGAACTCGCGAGCAGAAGGCGGCTCGCGCGGATGATCGGCCGCGACGCCCATGAAGCGAGCCCCGCCGAATGGCGCGCGTTCGCGCAGCGTTGGCGCGAACTGCAGCTGCGCGAGATCGGTGCCAACCTGACACGCGTGACGGCGGCGCATCCCGAGCTTGCCGCCGCACCGCTCGTGGGCGCTGGCTGTGGACGCTTTCTGGCGGCGGCGCTCGCGCGTGAAGAGGCGCGCGGCTATATGGATTTCGGCTCGCTCGCGGGAGGCGCGGCCGATCAGGCGGACTGGATAGCGACGTGTGCGCCGAGCGTGGCGGTGGGGCTGCTCGCGGCGATGCACTATGCGCAGGCCGGCGGCGGCGTTCGAAGCGTCGATGCGGCTACACGCGCCGCATGAACCACGCGAGACATCCGGAGGAGGCGGGCGCAAAGAGCAAACAGGCGGGCCAGCAGGCAAGCGGACAAGCAAACGAGGTTAATCGCACACGAGGACAACGATCATGTGGGTGGTCAAGATCGGGGGCAGCCTGAGTCATGAGCCGGCGCTGCGCCAATGGCTCATCGAGCTATGCGAAGTGGGGGGCGGGCGCGTCGTCATCGTTCCGGGCGGCGGCGATTTCGCGGACAAGGTGCGGCAGTACCAAAGCGAGTGGAGCTTCGACGATCTCGCCGCGCACAACATGTGTTTGCTCGCCATGACGCAATACGCGCTCCTCATGCAAGGCGTCTTGCCCGAACTCGTGCTCGCATCGAGCGAGGCGAAGATCCGTCGCGCGCTGCGCGACGGCCACGTCGCCGTGTGGGTGCCGACTGCGCTGATGCGCGACACGCCCGACGCGATGAGCAATTGGGACACGACCTCCGACAGCCTCGCCGCGTGGCTCTCGACAATGCTTAACGCCGAGCGGCTGATCGTCGTGAAGTCATGCCCGATCTCGGGAAACGAACGGCTCGAGACGCTTGCAGCCGCAGGCGTGGTAGACCGAAGCTTTGTCGATTACGTGAATGAGGCGAACTACGTCGTCGAGCTGTTCAATAAGGACAATGTCGAACTGATGCGCGACCGGTTGCTGAATACGCCGGTCATCTGACTGAGCTGCCTCGCAGAGGTGGTTGAGCTTGCCGATCCAGCCGACGATAGCCCATGCAGCGTGCTACACGCGGACCGCGCCGGCCGCTGCCCGATCCGCCGCCATACCGGCCGCGCCAATATCGCCTGAGCCGCGATGCAATGCGTCCGCCCATTGCGCGACGCGCTGCGGATCGAGCCGGGAGCGCCTGCCGTCGACGCACAACGCGGTTCGAAAACCCGCCACATCAGGGGCGAGCGCGCGAATCTGCTTCAACTGCGCCCAGCCGAGCGAACCGGCAATGCCGCACATTCCGCCTCGTTCGCGCGTGAGCCGCAGCCATCGCCCGAGCGTGTCGGTGTCCACATGATCGAACAGCGTGCTGCCGTCTTTGGCGGAGGTGTCGAACATTACGCCGACAAAGCCGAGCGACGCCGCGTGAGCGGCCAACTCGCTGTTCATGCCGCCATCGCAAAGTAACACCGGCACGACAGCCGCCGGCAGGTTCCCTAGTTGTTCGAGGCAACGGCGGGCGGCCGGTCCAGGCGTCACGCCTACTTTCACATAATCGACGCCGGTGTCGCTCACTTCGATCACGCGCGCGGTGATCTCATTCAGCGCATCCGCGGGCAAATCGCCGATCGTCGCGCTAATCGGCTTGACCGGATAACGGGCGCGAAGCTCGCGCACGATCCGCGAGATGTCGCCGATATCGAGTCCGCCCAGCGCGCCTGCATGCGGTTCCTTCAGGTCGATCAGGTCGGCGCCTGCGCGGGCGGCATCCAATGCTTCGTCGTACGAGCGGACGCTCGCAAGCAATGCGGTCATCGGTGTTCTCCGAAAAAAGCGGGAAAAACGCGAGTAGTACGCAACTGATACGCAACTAATACAGGTCAGGCGGCCTGGCCACCCGGCGACGCAAGACGTTCGCGGTGCCGCGCGATCGCGGCGGTGAGCCAGCCCCACGCGGTGCGTTCGGCGTCGCCGGCTGTTTTGTCGATGGCGATCTGCAGATAGGCCATTTCGCGATCGACCTTGTCGGCCGGCAGCATGAAGAGCCGGCTCACGAGAATTGCGCCTTCCACCACGGCGGCCTGCGCGCGGTTGAAACCGGCGAACGGCGCATGCGTTTCGCGGTACACGCATTTCATCCGCAGTACCGGGCGCTCGTTGTCGTCACGCAATTCATCGAGTTCCAGTTCGGCATGCGCGAGCGACTCGGCGAGCCGCACGCTTGCCACGTGGCTTGCGGCTAGCGTCGGCCAATCGGTCGCGCAATGCGTGACGCAGCCGGCAAAAACGCGGACATCGGTAGTGAAATTGAGGACCGCCGCGCGCGAGGCGACGATATTGTCGAGCGTCACGGACGGACGGAACGGCGAGAGAATGACGAACTCGCCCTCGTAACGGGCTCCCATCGGCGCGACATGAGGACGGCCATCGCACGCTGCCGTAGTGACGATCGTTTCGTGAATCATGGATGGGAACGCGTGTCCTGGCAGCGCTCTAGGCCGCCCGTTCAGCTAACGATTAACAATCGATCCGCAGAGGGGCCGCATTACGCGGCCCATGCGGGCTTTAACGCGTAGCGATATACATCGTGATTTCGAAACCAAAACGCATATCGGTGTAGCTCGGAGTCGTCCATTGCATAAGGTGCTTCCTCCATCGAGTTGATACAGCGTTGCGCCGTCGGCCCGACACACTGCCGGGCTGCATTGGCTTGATCGACTACGCAAGCTCCGTGCCGGACCGGCAACGAAGACTGGAGCAGCCTATGCGGCGCCGCAATACAGCGTTCGCCGAATAACGGCGGCAGGCAGGCCCGTGCGGCATGGGCGCCGCATGAGATTCTTGCGCGGCGCACTGTTCCGATAATGCAGCAAAGTGTTCCACCGCGCACGAAAGACCCTGACGCGCGTGTCACTTACGGCGCGCGTGCGGCTTCACACTTTCGGTTGCCGTTCAGGAGCCGGAACAGGCGTCATGCTTACGCCGCGATTTCACCGAAGCAACTTTGCAGACGAGTGCATGACAGGTTCCTTTCTTCGCACTTGCTGAAAGCGTGCTCCACGATGTGCGATTGATAATGGATCGATTAAGTCTGCCAAATAAAATCGTGAATTCTCAACCATGACGTCCTTGCCTACAGTGCAGTCAAGCGCTTCGTTCTTCCGGCAGCGCGCCTGTTCACAATCGAGGATACGTCATGAACGATTTCAGTCAACCGGTGATCGAGTCCCTGCACAAGCCGCGCGATGCGGGCAATGCGCGCGAGCGCTATGCCGCCGGCGTCATGAAGTATCGCGAGATGGGCTACTGGCAACCGGATTACACGCCGAAAGACACGGACGTGATCGCACTCTTTCGCATCACGCCGCAACCGGGCGTCGATCCGGAAGAGGCTGCGGCGGCCGTGGCCGGCGAATCGTCGACGGCAACATGGACCGTGGTGTGGACCGACCGGTTGACTGCGTGCGACATGTACCGCGCAAAAGCGTATCGCGTCGATCCGGTGCCGGCGTCGAACGCGGCCGAGCCGCAGTACTTTGCGTACATCGCGTATGAACTCGATCTGTTCGAAGAAGGCTCGATCGCGAACCTGACGGCGTCGATCATAGGCAATGTATTCGGCTTCAAACCGCTGAAAGCGCTGCGGCTCGAAGACATGCGCATACCTGTTGCTTATCTGAAGACCTTCCAGGGACCGCCGACCGGAATCGTCGTGGAACGCGAGCGGCTCGACAAGTATGGCCGCCCGTTGCTGGGCGCCACCGTCAAGCCCAAGCTCGGTTTATCGGGCAAGAACTACGGCCGCGTCGTGTACGAAGGTTTGCGCGGCGGCCTCGATTTTCTGAAGGACGACGAGAACATCAACTCGCAGGCATTCATGCACTGGCGCGACCGCTTCCTGTTTTCCATGGAGGCGGTGAACCGCGCGCAAGCGGAGACCGGCGAGGTCAAGGGCCACTACCTGAATGTGACGGCGGGCACGATGGAGGACATGTATGAGCGCGCCGAATTTGCAAAGGAACTGGGTTCATGCATTGTGATGATCGACCTCGTGATCGGTTGGACCGCGATTCAGTCGATGTCGCGCTGGGCTCGCAGGAACGACATGATTCTGCACCTGCATCGGGCGGGGCACAGCACGTACACGCGTCAGCGCAATCACGGCATTTCGTTTCGCGTGATCGCGAAGTGGCTGCGCATGGCGGGCGTCGACCATGCGCATGCGGGCACGGCGGTGGGCAAGCTCGAAGGCGATCCGCTGACTGTGCAGGGCTTTTACAACGTGTGCCGCGAGGCGCGCAACGACGTCGACCTGTCGCGCGGCATTTTCTTCGAGCAGCCGTGGGCGGGCCTGCGCAAAGTAATGCCGGTGGCCTCGGGCGGCATTCACGCAGGACAGATGCATCAACTGCTCGACCTGTTCGGCGACGACGCGATCCTGCAGTTCGGCGGCGGCACCATCGGGCACCCTGGTGGCATTCAGGCGGGCGCCGTGGCCAATCGCGTCGCACTCGAGGCAATGGTGAAAGCGCGTAACGAGGGACGCGACATTCGTCACGAAGGGCCGGACATCCTGGAAGCCGCTGCGCGCTGGTGCGGACCGCTGAAGCAGGCGCTCGATACCTGGCGCGACGTGAGCTTCAACTACGCATCGACCGATTCACCGGATTTCGCCGCCACGCCGACCGCGGCATAAGCGGCGCATCGAAAGATTCCTGGCGCAGGTTCGCAGCAGTGCCGACGCACTGCGCGGGAGACCGTGTGCGCCGTTTGAACGTTGCAGTCAATCCATCGCGAGGTACGTCATGCGCATTACACAAGGTACGTTTTCTTTCTTGCCGGAACTCACGGACGAAGAGATTGGTTTGCAGATCGACTACGCGCTCGGCCAGGGCTGGGCCTGTTCCGTCGAATTCACCGACGACCCGCATCCGCGCAATACGTACTGGGAAATGTGGGGGCTGCCGATGTTCGACCTGCACGATGCGGCCGGCGTGCTGCAGGAAGTGAAGGCGTGCCGCGCCGCGCGGCCGCAGCACTACATCAAGGTCAACGCGTTCGACTCGGTGCGCGGATTCGAGACGATGCGACTGTCGTTCATCGTCAACCGGCCCGATGACGAGCCGGGTTTCCGGCTTACGCGTAGTGATGGACCCGGGCGTGTGCAGCGATATGGGTTGTCGGGCTACGCGAGCGACAAGCCATCGGGCGAGCGCTACGGTTCGACTCGCTGATAGTGGCGACGAGAGCGTAACGAGGTCCCGCGAAAGCGTGACTAAAGCGTGACTAAAGCGTGATGACCGGAGGGAGAAAGCATGACCGAAGCTGCCGCTATTGACGCCGACGCACCGTCGTCCGCAGCCGGGCACGGCATACCGGACGACCGCACGGGAAAGCACGCGAGCCGCGGGTTGCCGCCGCATATCGACCTCGCCGCGCTTTATCGCGATTCCGGCATCGGCGAGGTGCTCGCGGAACTCGACCGCGATCTCGTCGGCCTCGCGCCGGTCAAAACGCGCATTCGCGAGATCGCCGCGCATCTGCTCGTCGAGCGGGCGCGCGAATCGCTCGGTCTCGCGAGCGGCGCGCCGACGCTCCATATGTGCTTCTCAGGCAATCCCGGCACCGGCAAGACGACGGTGGCATTACGCATGGCCGAGGTGCTGCATCGGCTTGGCTACATTCGCCGCAATCATCTTGTCTCCGTCACGCGCGACGATCTGGTCGGCCAGTACATTGGCCATACCGCGCCGAAAACGCGCGATGTGCTCAAGCGCGCAATGGGCGGCGTACTGTTCATCGACGAAGCGTATTACCTGTATCGCCCGGAAAACGAACGGGACTACGGGCAGGAAGCCATAGAAATTCTGCTGCAGACAATGGAAAACCAGCGCGACGATCTGGTGGTGATCCTCGCCGGCTACGCGTCGCGCATGGAAGTGTTCTTCGAAAGTAATCCGGGTTTTCGCTCGCGCATTGCGCATCACATCACGTTTCCCGATTACGGCGACGCGGAACTGCTCGACATTGCCGAGCGCATGCTCTCGACGTTGAATTACCGCTTCGACGCCGAATCACGGCGCGCTTTCGCGGATTACCTCGCGCGGCGCACCCGCCAGCCGAATTTCGCCAATGCACGCTCGGTGCGCAACGCGCTGGACCGCTCGCGGCTGCGCCAGGCGAATCGTCTTTTCGCCGCGGCGATGCAGGGCGGCGCGCCGATCGACGCGGCCGCGTTGACACTCATTACCGCCGAAGACATTCGCGCAAGCCGCGTATTCGCCGAGCCGCTCGCGCAAAACGCCGAGCCGTCCGCGTGCTTTCGTGCGGTAGGCGTCGATGAGTCGGGCGCCGCTGCGTCGCGTGCCGTGACGGCGCCGCCAGGCTGAACCAGAACAACCTCAGGAGATCGCCATGCAAGATGGACGCACGACCCTTTCGAAGTTTCTCATCGACACGCTCGACCGCCAGCCTTGCACGGCGGGAACGGCACAAAACGCGGGGCTATCCGCGCTGCTGATCGACGTAGCCGCGGCCATCAAGTCGATCTCCGCGATGCTGACCAAGGGGGCGCTCGGCGGCAATTACGGGTCGGCGCAAAGCATCAACACACATGGCGAGGAGCAGAAGAAGCTCGATGTCGCCACCAACGAAATCTTCGTGCAGCAGTGCGAGTGGGACGGGCTGCTTGCCGCGATGGCCTCCGAAGAAATGGAGAGCGTCTACACCATTCCGCAAGGCTACCCGCGCGGCGACTATCTGCTCGCGTTCGATCCGCTCGACGGCTCGTCGAATATCGACATCAACGGCGTGGTCGGTTCGATTTTTTCGGTGCTGCGCAATGTGGATGAGCGTTCCGCCGACACGGATCGACCGGTCGGCGAATCCGCGTTTCTCAGGCCGGGCCGCGAGCAGGTCGCGGCGGGCTACGCGATTTACGGCCCTTCGACGATGCTCGTGCTCTCGGTGGGCAACGGCACGCATGGCTTCACGCTCGAGCGCGAGATCGGCAATTTCGTGCTTACGCATTCGAACATTCGCATTCCGGAGAACACCGCCGAGTTCGCCATCAACGCGTCGAACGAACGCTTCTGGGAGCCGCCCGTGCGACGCTATGTGCAGGAATGCAAGGACGGTCGCACGGGCTGCCGTACAGAGGACTTCAACATGCGCTGGATTGCGTCGATGGTCGCGGAGGTGCATCGAATCCTGATGCGCGGCGGCGTGTTCATGTATCCGCGCGACTCGAAAACGCCGGTCATGGAAGGGCGCCTGCGGCTTCTGTATGAAGCCAACCCGATGAGCTTTCTGGTCGAACAGGCCGGCGGCCTTTCCATCACGGGCCGCGAGCGCATTCTTGACGTGGTGCCGCATGCGCTGCATGGGCGCGTACCGGTGATTCTCGGCTCGCGCAACGAAGTGGAGCGCATTGGCCGCTATCACGGCGAATACGACCGTGGCGAGGATCGGCCGTTCACGTCGCCGCTCTTTGGCCGCCGCTCGCTTTTTCTGCCGGGTTTCACCGCCTGAGCGCGAGACGCCCAAGCTCGCCAGAACCGGCCGAACAGAACACTACAATCCGGAGACAAACGCATGTCAGTCAAACACCCGATCATCGCGGTGACCGGTTCGAGCGGCGCCGGCACCACGACCGTGATGAAGAGCTTCACCCATATCTTCAGGCGCGAGAAGATCAACGCGCAGATCGTGGAAGGCGACGCCTTTCATCGTTACGACCGCAACGGGATGCGCGAAGCGATGAAGCAGCACGAGCGCGACGGCGTGCCGAACTTCAGCCATTTCGGACCAGAAGCGAATTTGCTCGAAGAACTGGAGGCGCTGTTCGCGAGCTATGGCGAGAACGGCACCGGCAAGTTTCGCCATTACGTGCACGACGAAACTGAAGTGCGACTCTACAAGCAGGATGCCGGGACATTTACACCGTGGGAGGACGTGCAGCCCGGCACGAATCTGATGTTCTACGAGGGCTTGCACGGCGCGGCAGTGACCGATCGTATCGACATCGCGCGGCATGCGGATCTTCTGATCGGCGTCGTGCCGATTATCAACCTGGAATGGATTCAGAAACTGCATCGCGATCAGACCATGCGCGGTTATTCGCACGAGGCGGTGGTCGATACGATCCTGCGGCGTATGCCTGATTACGTGAACTACATATGTCCGCAATTCTCGCGCACGCACGTGAATTTTCAGCGTGTGCCGACCGTGGATACGTCGAACCCGTTTATCGCGCGCGAAATTCCTCAGCCCGACGAGAGCTTTGTGGTGATCCGCTTCGCGCGGCCCAAAGGCATCGACTTCCAGTACCTGCTGACAATGCTGCACGATTCCTTCATGTCGCGCCCCAACGTGATCGTCGTTCCGGGCGGCAAGATGGGACTCGCCATGCAACTCATCTTCACGCCGATGATTCTGCAATTGATCGACCGGCGATCACGGGCATGAGTCGCAAGGGCCTGAGCCTTCCAGGCTCCGGCTTTCAAGCGAGACAT
The DNA here is from genome assembly GCF_000685095.1 of Paraburkholderia caledonica NBRC 102488. GTDB lineage: Bacteria > Pseudomonadota > Gammaproteobacteria > Burkholderiales > Burkholderiaceae > Paraburkholderia > Paraburkholderia caledonica. The sequence goes on along the minus strand of NZ_BAYE01000002.1, from coordinate 190,499 downwards.
TCAGTGCAGGTTTTGAAGGAGACATTCGATGAGTGCAGTCGCAGAATCCATTGCATATCCTGAAACCCGCGTGATGGCTAACGCGCTGCGCATGCTCGCGATCGACGCCGTCGAAGCGGCGAAGTCAGGCCACCCCGGCATGCCCCTTGGCATGGCCGAGATCGCCGTCGCGCTGTGGGACCGGCATCTGAAACACAATCCGCGCAATCCGGCATGGCCTGATCGCGACCGCTTCGTGCTGTCGAACGGACATGGCTCGATGCTGTTGTACGGGTTGTTGCATCTCACGGGCTACGACCTTGCAATTGATGAACTCAAGCGCTTCCGTCAATTGCATAGCAGGACGCCGGGGCACCCCGAGGTTGGCGTAACGCCGGGTGTCGAGACGACGACCGGCCCGCTCGGACAGGGCCTCGCCAACGCGGTCGGCATGGCGCTCGCCGAGGCGCTGCTCGCGCGCGAATTCAACCGGCCCGGTCACACGATTGTCGACCATCGCACGTATGTGTTTGCCGGCGACGGCTGCCTGATGGAAGGTATCTCGCACGAAGCGGCGTCGCTCGCCGGAACGCTGAAGCTCGGCAAGCTCGCGGTGCTCTACGACGACAACGGTATCTCCATCGACGGACATGTCGCGCAGTGGTTCAGCGACGACACACCCGCGCGTTTTGCCGCATACGGCTGGCACGTCGTGCGCGACGTGGACGGCCACGACGTCGACGCTGTCGACCTCGCGCTGCGAGACGCGCGCGCGGCTGGCAAGCCCACGCTGATCTGTTGTCGGACGGTAATAGGCAAAGGGTCTCCGTCAAAAGCGGGCACGCACGACGTGCACGGCGCACCGCTCGGCGCGGAAGAGGCAGAGAAAACGCGGCGCGCACTGGGCTGGCCGCATCCGCCCTTTGCGATTCCGCAAGAGATCCGCGCGCAATGGGATGCGAGCGGGCGCGGCGAGGCCGCGGAGGCGGACTGGAAGCGCCGCTTCGAGGCCTATCGCGAGCACTATCCGCACGAGGCCGCCGAATTCGAGCGCAGAACGCGAGGCGCGCTTCCCGCGCATTGGCGCGATACGGTCCGCGCGATGCTGCGCGACGCTGACAGCGCCGCTCAATCCATCGCGACGCGCAAGGCGTCGCAGCAGAGCATCGCCGTGCTCGCCCGCGCATTGCCGGAGTTGCTGGGCGGCTCGGCCGATCTGACCGGCTCCAATCTCACCAACTGGCCTGCCGCCGTGGACATTCACGCCGACGAAGCCGGCTTGCAAGGCGGCAACTATCTGCACTACGGGGTGCGCGAGTTCGGCATGAGCGCGGCGATCAACGGTATTGCGCTGCATCGCGGGCATATCGCATTTGGTGGCACGTTCCTCACGTTTTCCGACTACTCGCGCAACGCGCTGCGCATGGCCGCGCTGATGAAAACGCGCTCGATCTTCGTGTTCACGCACGACTCGATCGGCCTTGGAGAAGACGGGCCGACTCATCAATCGATCGAACACGCAGCGAGCTTGCGGCTGATTCCCGGACTCGACGTCTGGCGTCCGTGCGATACGGTTGAGACCGCGCGCGCGTGGGCGAGCGCGGTAGAGCGCGAGGGGCCGTCGTGCCTGCTGCTGAGCCGGCAGAATCTGCCGTTTGTTGCACGGGAGAGCGAGCAGATCGACGCAATCGAGCGGGGTGGTTATGTGCTGCGGGACTGGCACGATGCGTCGGAGTCCACGAATCAACACTTGGAATCTCGCGTCATACTGATCGCTACGGGATCCGAAGTTTCGCTCGCGCTCGATGCGCTCGCGCCGCTCGCTGCCGTGGGTATCGCTGCGCGCGTCGTGTCGATGCCGTCGACGAGCGTGTTCGACCGGCAGCCCGACACATGGCGCGATGCAGTGTTGCCGCCCGACGTGCCGCGCGTCGCCGTGGAGGCGGGCGTGCGCGCGTTCTGGCGTCAGTACGTGGGTCTGGAAGGCGGCGTGGTAGGTATCGACACCTTTGGCGAATCCGCCCCGGCCGCCGATCTGTTCGACCATTTCCAGGTGACCGCGCAGGCCGTGGTGGACGAAGCCCGTCGCGTCGTGCTGCACGCTAAGTGAACAGAATCCGATTCGTCTTCGAGGAGTTTGCAATGGCCTTCATAGCACTGCGTCAACTATTGGATCACGCGGCCGAGCATGGTTACGGCGTGCCCGCGTTCAACGTCAACAACATGGAGCAGATTCACGCGATCATGCAGGCCGCGGAAGAAACCGCGAGCCCGGTGATATTGCAGGCGTCGGCGGGCGCGCGCAAATATGCGGGCGAGCCTTATCTGCGCCATCTCGTGCTAGCCGCGCTCGAAGCGCATCCGGACATTCCGCTCGTGCTGCATCAGGACCATGGCGCGAGTCCGGCGGCGTGTCAGCAGGCAATCCGTTCGGGCTTTACATCCGTGATGATGGACGGCTCGTTGCTGCCCGATCAGAAGACACCCGCAACCTATGACTACAACGTCGACGTGAGCCGGCGCGTGGTGGACGCAGCGCATGCGGTGGGTGTTTCCGTCGAAGGGGAACTCGGTTGTCTCGGGTCGCTGGAAACCGGCATGGCCGGCGAGGAAGACGGCGTCGGCGCGCAAGGGCAGCTCACGCGCGACGATCTGCTCACCGATCCGCGCGAGGCGCAGATTTTCGTGGAATCCACCGGCGTCGACGCATTGGCGATTGCGATCGGCACGTCGCACGGCGCCTATAAATTCAGCCGCCAGCCGACCGGCGATATTCTCGCCATCGGCCGGATCGTCGAAATTCACGAGCGGATTCCGAACACGCATCTCGTGATGCACGGTTCGTCGTCGGTGCCACAGGAGTGGCTCGCGATAATCCGTGAATACGGCGGTGAAATTCCCACTACGTACGGCGTTCCGGTCGAAGAAATCCAGCGCGGCATTGCGCACGGAGTGCGCAAGGTGAATATCGACACCGACATCCGGCTCGCGATGAGCGGCGCAATGCGCAAGTCGCTGGCGAACGCGCGGGCCGAGTTCGATCCGCGCGCCGCATTGAAGGCCGCAACGGCGGCTGCCCGCGGCGTCTGCGTCGAGCGCTTCGAGGCGTTCGGCTGCGCAGGGCAGGCGCCGCGCATCAAGCCATTGGCGCTTGAGGCGATGGCGCGCCGTTATCACTGAGCAAGGAGACCGGCATGCGTGATTTTCTGATTGCTCCTTCGCTGCTGTCTGCCGACTTTGCGCGTCTCGCCGAAGAGATTCGCGACGTCACCGCAGCCGGCGCCGACTGGATTCATCTCGATGTAATGGACAACCATTACGTGCCGAATCTCACGGTCGGGCCGCTCGTTTGCGCGGCGATCCGGCCGCATACGCGCGTGCCGATCGACGTGCATCTGATGACCATGCCGGTGGATCCGCTCGTCATCAGCTTTGCCGAAGCCGGTGCGAACACGATCAGCTTTCATCCGGAAGCATCGCTGCACGTGCATCGGACCATCGAACTGATCAAGACGCACGGCGCGCGCGTGGGACTTGCGCTCAATCCTGCGACGCCGCTCGCGGTGCTCGATCATGTGATCGAGCGGCTCGACGTAGTACTGGTGATGTCGGTGAATCCCGGCTTCGGCGGCCAGGCCTTCATACCCGAGACGCTGGAGAAGCTACGCATACTGCGCGAGCGCGTCGACGCAACCATGCAGCGCACGGGACGCGCGTTGCTGATCGAAGTGGATGGTGGCGTGAAGGCGTCGAACATCGCGCCGATCGCGGCGGCGGGTTCCGACGTGTTCGTGGCCGGCTCGGCGGTCTTCGGCGCCGACGACTATGCGCAGGCCATGGGCGCGATGCGTGCCGCGCTCGCGCAGATGAGCGAAGCGAACGAAGCGTTAGCGGAAGCGCGCTGAACGGTCGTACCGTGCGTGCTCAGCGTTTTTTCATCGTCTCGCCGGGCGCGCACCAGACCGACAGGTCCTGCTCGGGCCGATCGACGGCGCAGCCCCAGTCGAGCGGCTGGTCCTGATCGAAGCGCTTGCCGAGCCGCCACGCGATCTCCGCGCGTGCAAGCTGCACGCCCATATAGAACGCGTGGCCGCCGTCTGCTTCCAGATGAAGCTCCGGATAGAACTCGAATGGATCGCCGCCACGAAGATGTCCGTCGCGGTTGTAGACGTGAATGGCCTCGGCGCTCACCTGCACGCGAAAATTCGGGTCGCGCACCTGCCGGGCAAATTCGTCGATCTCGGCAGGACTGTATGGAAACGGACGCTTCGCATGGACGGTCGCAAGATCGCCGTCGATGCCCTTGGGCAGCACCTGTGCTTCGCGGGCGGCATGCATCACGCGACGCGCGATGTCGGCTTCGCGCACGGCCCGCCGCGCATGCAGGCTGACGGACGTGGTAAGCACCGCGCTCACACGAAGCTCTGCCGCCATGCCGAGCAACACGGCGTTGATGCCGGTGGTGTCCGCTTCGGTCAACTCGGTCACGTTGCCGATGCCCATCATGATGGCCACGTCTGGATAGCGTTCGCGCAGCCTCACGTAACGCGCGATCGACGTGGCGAGGCCGAACGGGATTGGATCGAGAATCGGATCGGCAAGAAAAGCGCGGCCGCGCGCGGTGAACCGCTCGATGGCTGCGTCGAGCGAGGCAGGATCGCGTGAATCGCGCGCGACGAGAATCGGCGTGGACGGCACTTCGTCCGCGATCCACAGCGTGTCGAGGTTCAGGCTCATCAGATAGTCGGCGCCTGCTCGGCCGCCGCGCAGCAACTCGTCGGTGTGCATCGAATCGACGCTCACGCGATAGCCTTCGGCCTTCAGCCGGCGGACCGCGTCTTCGAGATGCGGGAATGGTGTTTCCGGCAAGCAGCCTAAGTCGATCACATTCGCGCCCTGTGCGGCATAGTCGCGAGCACGCGCGGAGATGTCGTTCAGGTCGAGGCGCGGCGCGTCGACGATCTCCGCGAAAATCTCGGTCTCGTAGCGCGAGAGGTCCACCGGCTTCGCCTCGCGGCCGAAGAACTGCGGCAGGTCTTTCACTTCTTCCGGGCCGCGTTCGAACGGCACGCCATAGTGTTCGGTCAGCGCCGCGAGGTCGCCTCGGCATCGACCTGGCACGATCACGCGCTGTGCCGCGAGTGGCGCGGGCACGCGGCGCCGGATCATGTCGGCGGTCATCAGCGCGGCGACTTGCAGACCGATTTCGCGGATTTCCCAACTGAACGGAGCCGGCGCCATGCTTTCGAGCACGCGGAGCAGGCTCTTTTCGGCGAGCCGGCCGGTCAGGAAGACGATGTGGTCCATGTCAGTGAGCGCCGAGTGGCAGTGTCATACCAGGTCGAGCGTCGCGAGGCGTTGATCGAGCGCCGTCTTCAGTTCATCCAGCGAGCGCACGACCGTCGTGTACTCGATGCGCGACAGGCGCTCCACATTGTCGAGTTCGATCGTTCGCGGTCTCAGTTCGACCCATTCGTTCGGGCTTTGTGTGACGACCGTCGGTTCCGTGTCGCATGCAAAGACGATGCCCGGAATGCACTGCTTGCCGGCCTGCGCATACATATTGGTGGGCAGCGTGTCGGAGATGCCGAACGCGCATTTAGCCACCGTGTTGCTGGTGGCCGGCGCGATGATGACAGTGTGATACATGCCGTGATACAGCATGCCGACCGGCACGCCGCTCGCGCTCTTGTCGCGGAACACATTGAAGCGCTCGCGCAGTCTGGGCAGCTTCCACCCGTAAAGCGGCAGCACTTCTTCGGCTGCGGCGGAGAGGAAAAGGTCCGTGCGCGGCAACGCCAGCGCGAGTTCGATCGACTCTTCAAGCAGATGGCCCGAGCCCGTCACGCACCACGCAAAGCGCGCGTCCGGCTTGAAATCCGCGAGTTTGCGAGCGGGCGCCTGGGTCATGCGCTATGAGCGTGCGGCGATCCGTCGGGCGGCGATCCGTCGGGCGGCGATCCGTCGAAGGACTGTTCGTCGGCTGGGTCGTCGAGATCGGCGCCGTCTTGGCCCGAGCCGTCATGCGACAGACGGATTTGCAACCGGCGCATCTTGCGATACAGCGTATTGCGGCTGATGCCCAGCGCCTTCGCCACGTTACTGACGTTCCATCGATTTTCTTCGAGCATCGCGAGAACGGTCCCACGTTCGTTCAACTGGATTGCGTTCAGCGCGGAAAGATCGGGATCGTCGTCAGGATGCGGCGCCGGCTGCGCAACCGGGTGCGACACGGCGGGCGTCGCCACCAGCGGATCGCGCTGCGTGACTTCCACGGGCAGATCTTCGCAGCGGATCGGTTGCCCGTCGCATAGCGCAATCGCCATCTGCAACACATGTCGCAACTGACGGATGTTGCCAGGCCATGCATAGCTCAGCAGCGCCTGCTCGGCTTCTTTCGTTAGCTCCGGTGGATCGTTATCGGTTTCCGCCTCGAGCAGATGATGAATCAGCGGCAGCTTGTCGACGCGCTCGGCGAGCGGCGGAAGATTCAGTTCGACGCCCTTCAGCCGGTAATACAGATCCTCGCGGAACTGCCCGCCGTGCACGAGTTCGAGCAGATTGCGGTGGCTTGCGCTGATCAGCTGGAAATTGACCTTGACGGTGGTTTCCGCGCCGAGCGGCGTGACCTCGTGCTCCTCGATCACACGCAGTAGCCGCGCCTGCAAGGCGAGCGGCATGTCGCCGATCTCGTCCAGAAACAGCGTGCCGCCGTTGGCCTGCACGATCTTGCCGCGGCGTCCTTCGCGCTGAGCACCGGTGAACGCGCCCGCGCGATAGCCGAACAGTTCGCTTTCGATCAGGTTCTCCGGCAACGAGGCGCAATTCACCGGCACGAACGGCCCCGACGAATGCGGGCTGATGCTATGCAACGCCTGTGCGAAGACTTCCTTGCCGGTGCCCGTTTGCCCTCTGAGGATGATCGGAATCTTGCGTTGGACCACGCGCACGCCTAGCTGGATCTGCGAGGCCATGCGTGGATCGCCGAACTCCAGATGCGCGATTTCATCGAGCCGGGCCGGCGGTGGGCGCTTTTCGGGTGCGCTCGTGCGCGCCACGGGCGCCGTCACGGCGATGCGCGTGCCGCGTGCCGCCGCATTTTGTGCAGTCTGCGCGACGAGGAAAAAGCGGTTCGTCGCGTTGGCGCTGTACACGGTGACCGGATGAAACGAGCCGCGAATGCTGCGCGCGATCATGTCTTCGAGCGACGCGTTGAACGCCTCCTCGATACGCCGTCCGCGCAGTTCGCTAAGCGAGCGGAAGCCGAGCTGGAAAAGCGCGCTGCGGTTTGCCGCCAGCACGGTACTGTCGTCCGCCACGGCAAGCTTTCCGCCATGCAGCGTGCCGACGAATTCCGGGCGGCTGTGAAAGTGGATCATGTTCGCATGACGATAGCGCGCGTCGAGCAAACGGTTTTCGATCATCTGGCGCGACATGCCGACGAGCACCAGCGAGTGCTGCTGCAGCAGTTTGGAGCGGCTCGTGACGTCGAGTACGCCGGCAATCTCGCCGCGGTCGTCGAAGATCGGCGCAGCGGAGCAGGTGAGCGACGTGTAGCGCGGATAGAAATGCTCGTGCTGGCAGACGGCGATGCAGTCGCGTTCGGCGAGGCACGTGCCCATTCCGTTGGTGCCCGCTTCGCGCTCGCTCCACAGCGCGCCGACGCGGAAGCCGTCGGATGCCACTGCTTCGGCGAAAGGTACCGACGACACCTGGTGGACGATCACGCCGCCCGAGTCGACCAGCACCACGGCGAGTTCGGGATCGGCCAGCTGTTGATAAAGCGTGGTCATTTCCAGCTTCGAACACGCGATCAGGTCGCCCATGGCCTCACGGCGCGAGCTTAGTTCGTAGTCCGTCAGGATGGGCGGCGTGACGAAGCGGGAAGGGTCGAGCTGGAACTCGTTGACGCAACGCGCCCACGATTGAGCGACTGGCTCGCTCGTCGGACGTGTCGCCAGTTGATGATTGACGACGTTGAGAATTTCACGGACGTGCATGGAGCTGTCAGCAAGCAACGACATGGGGTTCGTCTCCGTTGCGGCAACTTCACGCGCGCCGGACGTTGCCTTGCGTAGTGTTGCATTCGCGTGGGCTTCGCCTGCGTGTCACGAGTGCCGCTTTATCGATAATGTCATCCCCTGGCGCCGCGGCTTCTCTGTCGTGCTCTGTCCGTATGCGCACTGAGTAATACGCCCGCTGTTTCCGTTTACTGTCAGGCGTTGGCTTAAAACTGTACGCTCGATGTCGTTCACGTTCAATAAGAAGTCGCATCAATAGTACAAGGTGTGCCCGCTTTTTGCTTTTAATGTCGGCATGCCCTGCCCGGGGTCTGCATTGACGTTTGACGGCACAGAGCGCTTCGCGCGCGAGTCATTGTGTGCTGCTTTGCGTTTACCCGGGTTGCGTCTCTTAACTTGTTGCCGCTACGCGGCGGAGTACACCATGGACCGTATCGATACCGTTCGCCTTGCCAGCTTCTGCGCCGCCGATGCGCAGGCGCCTCGCGCGGGTATGCCCTGGGGTGCGCCTTCGGAAGGACTAACTTCGGGCACGCCTAAGCGCATGGACATCGTGTTTATCGAGAACTTTATCGGTCAGACGATTATAGGTATCGACAGCAGCGAGTTGCATGTGCCGCAGTCAGTGCGGATGAACCTCGCGATCGGCGTGCCCGCGATTCGCGCCTGTACGACGGATCGCATCGAGGACACCATCAACTATGCCGCGGTGCGCAGCGCGTTGCATGCGTTGCTGGAGTCGCACGGTGTGCGTCTGCTCGAAGCGCTTGCCGAAGCGGTGGCGCGCCTGCTGATTATCGATTTCGGCGCCCACTGGGTCCGCGTATCGCTCGCGAAACCGGCAAAATTCGACGATGTAGCGGCCGTCGGCGTGCAGATCGAGCGGCAGCGCAGCGATATGCCAAAAGCGGACGGACCCGCGAGTTATGCGTCGCTTGGCGAGGGGCTGATTCCGGACTGAACCCGCGAGGCCCGGACCATGCGGCATCGTCCGGGCGCAACGATGCGTTTGCCGGCGGCGGGGCGGCAGACGTGTCGCTCGCCCGCGCCGGGTTAACCGGCCACATCCGCTATTTCGACGCCGCGGTTTTGTCGCCGCCCAGTCCGCAACTGCGGTAGGCGTCCGCTTGCAACGTGCGGAATTTCTTCGTTTGCGCTTTCGCGTGGTCGACCCGGAACTCCGAGCCGCCTTCGCCGCCGAGCGTCGCATACTTGGCGAAGGTCGATTGATCGACGAACTCGTCATACGGGAGCGCGGTCGCCATTTTGTCGATCACGCACGAGCATTTATAGACGTTCGCGAAATCGTGTCCGTTGTCGTCCATGCACGAGAGCACGTATTCGACGCGTCCCTGCGTCGGATAGTTGTAGCCTGCCGCCGGCGCCGGCGTCTGTTGCGGATCGCCGTCCGCCCAGGCGAGCGGCGCGGCAAGCGCGATGCAGGCAAAGGCCGCCAGCGCGCGACATCGTAGGGTCATCTCATGCCTCTGTGAGAGCAATTGCACGATGGCATCGTTCGAGGCCCGCGCGGCCCCGTTTTGCGGCTGTGTCCGCGCGGGCCGGGAGCCATCAGTTCGGGGCGAACGGATGCGCGACACTGCTCTTCTTCGACACGACCTCCGCAGCGCTCGGTTCGCCTTTGACCGCACGCTGGATCGCCTCGCGCGTCGCCTTGTAGTTGTACTCCTGGATCTTCTTGTCGTCCTCCGCCTGCCAGTGAATGAAGACGCCGACGCACAGGAACAGGTCGTCCGCCTCGTCCTGCGGGATCGTGCCGTCCTCGACGCTGTCTGCGACAGCGAGCGCGACGGCATGCTGCGCCGGCCCGAACATCTGCACCGCCTGCTTCGCACCCTTGATCGTGACCTTGTTGAACAGGATCGTGTTGGGCTTGGTGAGCAGGTTCGGCGCGACGACCGCGAGCAGCGATGTGAAGCCGTCCTTATTGTTGGTGAGCGCATGACAGAATGCGGTTTCCGCAGCGGAACCTCGCGGTCCCATCAGCAAGTCGATGTGTGCGACCTCGTTGCCGTCGCCGACGAGCGACTCGCCTATCAGGACGCGGTTGATCTTGGCCATGCTGTTCCTCCGATGAGTGGAATGGGGACTTGCCGACTGACTGACACGCCGCCTGAGCGGTCCTGGTCCGCGATCGCCTGGCAGCGGTTGATGCACGGTGGCACTAACTAACAGAATCCGTGCCAGTGCGGGGCGCGTCAGCCTCGCATGGCGCGCCGCTTGCGGTGCCCGGCTCTTCGAGGCAAAGGGCGACGAACAGCGTTGCCACCGTCAGGTCCGCGCTGGTACCGGGATTGATGGCGGCCGCCTTCATTTCGGCATCCCATGTATCGAGGGGCTGGCTGCCCGCGGCCGTGCCCGTTTGCATGAGCGTGCGGCGCCATTGCGCGTGCCGCTCGCGTGCCGTTCGCGTGACACTCTGCGCCACCCCAAGTCCGTGCTTACGCACAATGTGCGAGTCGGGCCACGTGCTCAGGAACGTGAGGAACACGTTCAGCGTGGCGATGCGCGGATCATCGGCCGGAACTTCGCGCCACGCGGCGAGGCCGGTTTCGAAAATGTCGTGAAAGCCCTCGGCGTACTGTCGCGCGATGCTGTCGCGCGCGGCGGCGAGTGCCATTGCGGCGCGCAAGGCGACTGTCGGCGCGTCGTGCACCGATTGCTCGGGGGCCTCGCCGAGACCGCCGGGATTGGCGAGCGCGATTGCGCGGTATGCGAGGCGGGAGTCGTCGATATCGAGGCGCGCGAGCACGCGCCCGGTTGCCGCGTGCCACGCGTGGGCCGACAGCGGGCGCGCGGTTTCTTCGAGCGCTGCGGCGAGAGGCGCCACCAGCAGCAGGATGCCCAGGTTCGTATTGCAGCCGACCGTGGCGCGCGTGCGCGTGACAGCATCGAGCACGCGCTGGCCGACGGGCATGCCGCGCGCGAACAGCGCGTCGGCGGCCGCGTCGGCGCTCGCGATGAACTGCGCCGCGCTCATGCCGTGGCCTTCGCTATCCACGCTGACGTTGCCTGGCTTCGGCGTCTCGACGTCCAGCCGGCAGGCTGTCAGAAAAGCCGCACGAGCGTGCTTTGAGTCGGTGACGGATCGGGGCGTGTTCATATCGGCGGGCGCGCCGAAACCGCTCTAACTCGCCGCGCACATGAGTTGCTCGTATAGCCGCTCGAGCAGCCGCTCAGGCCCATCGCGCCCAGAAAACCCCACAGCCGCTCAGCCATGGCGTCCGTGCAGCGCGACCACCGCCGCCGCCTCGCCGCGCTGCGCGGGCAGCTTGCGAGACAGCAGATCGTCGGCGAGCGCCGCTGCAATGTCGATCGACGTGACCGATTGCAGGCCGCGCCACGCCGCCACGCCGTTGACCTCCAGCACGAGCGGCCGGGCGGCGTCCTGAGGGTCGGGAATCAGGTCGACGCCCGCATAGTCGAGCCCGAGCGCCTCGGTGGCGCGCACCGCCGTTCGTGCGAGCGCGGCGTCCAGGTCGGCCGCCTCGCACGTGGCGCCCTGCGCGAAGTTATGAATCCAGCCTTTGCCGCCGATGCGCCGCATCGCCGCCACCGCGTGTCCGCCGATCACGAGCACGCGCCAGTCGAAGCCAGACCGTCCGCCGTCGATAAAACGCTGCAGATACGCCACCTGGCTGTACGGCCTCAGCGAAGGCAGCGGCGCCAGCGCGCGCGGCGGCGTGCTGCGCGAGCCGAGCCGTTTAAGCCCATGGCCTTGCGAGCCGAACAGCGGTTTGAGCACGACCTGGCGTCCGGCCGCGGCCTCGCGCATCAGCACACGCTGCGCGAATGCCGCCGATTCGCCAGCCCACGTGGCAGGCGTGGGCACGCCGTGGCGATGCAGCAAAAAACTCGTCATCGATTTGTCGACGCTGCGTTCGATCGCACGCGCATCGTTGTAGACCGGCACACCCGATTCGCGCAACGCATGCAGGATGCCGAGCCGCAACGTCACCTGCTCGAATGTGCCGCCTGCGATGCCGCGCACGAAAACCGCGTCGGGCAGCCCATGGCCGAAGCCCGGCAGCACGAGCCCGTGCGGTTCCCACGTCGTGTCGATGCGGCAATCGGCGAGGTCGATGCAGCGCGCCTCCGCACCGCGCGCGCGAAACGCTTTTTTCAGGCGCCCGGTGTGCCAGCCGGTTTCGTCGGTCATGATCGCGATGCGCAGCGGGGCCTGCGCGCCAGGCGTGTCAGTGCCGGTGTCCATGACCGTCGAGCCGCTGGGCAAAGGCAGACTCATGGTTTGCCGCTCCATTGACCGTGCAGCAGATCCGCGTCGACGGCGCCGCCGTGATAGGTCGCGCCGCTTTCGAGGCTGCTCACCCACACTTCAGCCGGGGCGAACAGCGCGGGGTCGATCTGGTAGAAGTCGAAATTGAACGAGGCGAAGATATCCGCGAACGGCCGACCGTGATCGCGTGAAGTCGATGCGGGCAGTTCCGCGGCGAGCCGCCGTGCCACCGCGTCGTGCTTCACCGTGAGATGCACGCGGCCGCCGTACAGGATTGCGTCGTTGGTGCGGCCCATCGCCTGAACACCGTCCGGCGCCGGCGGCGGCAACGGCGCGGAGCCGCCGGCTTCCACCACCTCGTCCAGTGCGACGCCGAGCACATGCGTTTTGTGCAACGCAACCTCGACGACCCGCGCCACTACCTGCACCGTCCCCGCGACAGACTGTGTCGGCGTGGTGACGAGTGTCAACCGCTCGGGCGCGAGGCCGCAGTCGTGCACCACTTTGTCGATGACGAACTGCGGCGGCAGACGGTCCACTTCGAGCACGAGCACGCCGCGCTCATGACGATCGCGATAACCGAGTTCGTCGAAGAGCGGCTCCTTCACCGCAAGCGCGCGCGCCGGGCCCGACCCGAGAGAAAAAAACTTCTTGCCGCCGGTCTGCTCCTTCGTCGCCGCGAGGCTCCATCCCGCGTATTGACTGGCGAGGCAGGCGAGCACCGGCCATGAGGTGCGCACTTCTATCGTGCTCGGCCACAGCGGCCTCGCATCCAGGCTCTCGCGCACGGTCACGTGGCCGAGGCCGCCCATGCAGATGCGAGCGATCAGCACGCCCGCCGCCACACTGCCGGGCGCAGCCACGCCCGCGTCGACGAGCACCGTGCCGTTCGCAGTGCGGCTAATCGCGGCGCCGAAACGCGGGGCGTCGTCGACGAGACGAGCGACCAGACGTTCGCTGAGCGCGTTGACGCTCAGTGCGGCGGCACCCGCGAGCGGCGGCCTGGGTTCGTCAGGAGTGGCAGTGGATGAAGGCAGAGTCGGGCTCATAGCAGGGCTCATGGCAGGTTTCGATTCGTTGCAGCACCAGCGTGTGCTGGGCGTCGAGCGCATGCCGCACCGCGTCCACCGAAGCGGCGCGCACGATGAGCGTGCAGACGGGCTGACCGGCTTCGACCCATGTGCCGGGCATCGGCACGTCGCGGCAATGCGAATCGCGCATGCATGCATCGCTGAACGCTTGCGAGACAGCGAACGGACGCGGCGCGAACAGCACCCGTTGACCGGCGCGCCACGTCGCACGCGCGGGTTCGGCGGGCAGACGGCCGTGACGGCAGGCGTCGATATGACTGGCGACGAGCCCGCGTGCCCATGCATCGGGAGAGGCGGTTTCGTAAAGCGTCATCGTCGATGAAGGGCGTGTGTTGATTTCGAGCAGTTCGAACGAATCGCCGTCGAGCAGAAAGTCGCAGCTATTGATGCCGCTAAGCCCGACGCGCGCGCACAACGCGGCGATCGCCCCTCGAACGCGCACCTCGACGGCGGGGGGCAGGTCGATTGGGCCGATGGAGCCCGCATGCACGAACGGCAAGTTGCCCATCGCGCACGTGAGCTGGTGCGCGAAGCCGATCACGCGCGCGCTGCCGCGCGCCGCGATAAAGAGCGCGGACATCGCGACGCCTCGGCTGTGGCGCTGGAAATAGACTTGCGCGGGAACGCGTGCGTCGGCAACCGCGGCGAGCGGCTCGACATGCGTTCCGCCGCAGCCGTCCGCGCGTTTCGCGAGCCAGCCCTGCGGCGCGACGGGGCGCGTGAAGGCGACCGGCGGATGCGGAATGCCGAGTTCGTCGAGCAGCGCGAAGAAGCGCCGCGGATCACGCACGGCGGCGGTGGCGTCGACGGAATTGCCAATGAAGCGCGGCAGGCCTGGTGCACTGCGCAACTGCGCAACGAACGGTTCGAGCCCGCTGCCGTCGATCCAGCCGATCATTCCCGGCAGGCGCGCGCTGCGTTCGAGCGCGTCGGTGAGCCGCGCGGCGTCGATCGACAACGGACCGCCGCCGATGTCGAACCACAGTTCGGAGGCCTCGCGCGTATCGCGGTCGCCGAACACGTCGAGCGCGACGACCCGCAAGCCGGCACGCGCGGCGGACTGCGCGAGCATCCGCGCAGACAGGCCCGCCACCGCGACGAACGGCGCACGCGCTGGAGATGAACGCATGATCATGGTTGGTGCCCCTGCACGGCTCGCCGCTCAGCCAAGACCGGCCGCGACGGCGCGCGCCTCGTCGAACGCTTGCGGGAAGCTCAGGTAGACGGGTTTGCCCCCCGTGCGCATCCGCGTGAACAGCCGGTGTTCGACCTGATATTTGACATTGCCGATCGCCAGTGCGCCGATGCCGATTGCGCCGCCCGTGGTGGGCACGCCTTCGATCGGCTTGCCGTCGTTCATCACGTTGACGCCGGCAATGCCTTCGGGCGGCACCGCGTTGACGTCGGCGGCGATCAGCAGACGGCGCGCGTGTTCGAGGTCTTCGCGGGTCACCACCTGCACGCCGGCAATCGCCGTGGCCAGCACGATCTCGGCCTCGCCGAGCACCGCGCGCAGTTCGGCGGGGGTCGCCGTGCCCACGCCTTTGGTCACGATGCCGAAGCGCTGATTCAGATCGTCGCTGACCCGCACCGCGCGCGCCTGGTCGGTGTGGCTCCCGATCGACACATCCGCGCCGAGCGAAGCCGCCATCGCCGCCGCCACGCGTCCGACGGCGCCCGTGCCGCCGAGAATCAGCACGCGCTTGCCGCCCAGTTCCATCCCGTAGGCCTTGCCCAGATGACGCTCGGCCAGCGCGACCAGCGCGGCGGCGGTCGTATATGCGCCGCTCGGATCGGCGAACACGGACACCTCGAATGGCGGGACCATGGCTTTGCGCGCGGTGTCGAGCATGTCGGCGGCGAGCATCACGTCGCGTCCGCCGATGAAGATGCCGGTGCGCGCCACGCCTTTCGGGCCGCGCGAAAAGATCGCGTCCTGAGTGAGGTTGGCGACCATTCCGGCGTCGACATTGCAATACGGCACGATGATCTGGTAGCCGGCGTCGGCGGCCATATTGACGTCGAACGGACTCATCTGCGGCGTGGCCGTGAACATGTGCAGGATGTAGGGCCTTTCAGCGGGTTTTTCAGTAGTGTCGGACATGGCAGGGGGCTCGTTTCAGTGACGATGTCATGAACTGCGCAACGCGAGGGCAAGTGCGTTGCCGCGCGTGGGCGCATCGGCCCGGCGGGTGCGTGTCGGATCGATGGCGCGTGTGCCGCGCCTGTTGCATGGGCCGCCAGCGCCGTATGTGCATGCGCGGGGCTTTCGCGAGCGGGCCATTTAAAGGTCGCGCGTTCGCGCGCGCTTCATTTCGACGCGCCAGTTCGCCGGCTGTCCGGTCCGGAGCCCGCGGCGCGGAATAAAGGCACATCATGCGGCGTCGATGCGCCGGTGCTGCCGCGCTTCGGCGACGCGCACCGTCGCGCCGCGATTGCGCCCCGTCACAATCGTGCATTCGATATGCGGCATGCCGCGCGTGGCTTCGCGCGCTGCGGCGAGCGCGCCTTCGGCGTCGCGCGCGCTGCCGACGATCGCAAAGCCCGTCGGCCCCCACGAACTCTGGCCAATTCCGGCGGTGCGCTGTGCGGCCACGGCGCGCAGCGCACGCTCGACGCCGGGGCTCGCGAACACGCCGCCTTGCACGGGCGCGAAATATTCGCCGATGGTCTGCTGCATCTCGGTCAACCCATGCGCGAACGGCACGATGCTCCGCTCGGCGGCGCCCGGCAGAATCTTCATCAGCACGAGGTGGCACAGATGCGCGGCGAGTTTCTGCGGGAACGGCGCGAGCGCGGCAAGGCCGCGCCGTTCGTCAGCGCCGTGCAGACCTTCGCGTGAATTGTCGCTGACGAGCAGCACACGCCAGTCGTCGGGAAACGGTTGACGTGCGAGCAGCGGCGGCACGCCGGGATGCAGATCGCCCGACGGACCGCCGTCCACCAGCAGGCCGCCCGAATCGAAACCGAGCACGCCGATGCCCGAGCGCGCGCCGCGTCCAAGCAGGGCCGCCAGTTCGGCGCTCGCCGCGACGTGGCCGAGCAGCCGGACGAACGCCACGCCGACCGCGAGCGCGAGTTGCGTCCCCGATCCGAGGCCCGTGTGGGCGCGCGGTGTCTGGGTGACGTCGATGGCGACGGGCGTTGGGTCGTAGGCGGCGTGCAGCCGTTCGAGACAAACCGCGATGCGCTCGCGTTCCGCATCCGACACCGCGCCGTCGATGCGGTCGCGTTCAGCGAGCCGTGCTTCGACGCGAGTGCCGCCGCCGTCGATCACGAGTCCGACGCTGCCGAACGCGCGTCCGAGCGACGCATTCGGGTCGAGAAAGCCCAGATGCAACCGCGCGGGGGCATCGACCGTCACGGTGGCGTCAGGCGGAAGGCGGCGAACGTGAAGCTGCATCGCAAGTGTCCTTGTTCGGGCGTGATCCGGTGTAGATCGGCACGGCGAGCCGCACACGCCGCCATGGCGACGGCGTGTGCCGTCGCGCGGCGGCCGGCGCAGGACGTTAAGCGAAAGCCGTACCAGGCACATGCGGGGAGGTCCGCTTTCGGACGTACCAGATGACGTGCCGGCCGCTCCCGCTGTCGCCGCTCGCGCTTCAGCCGCCCTCGGCCGTTCCCTCCGCTTTGGGCGCGTCGTACTTGATGTAGCGAAAGCGCTGGTCGTCGCTCGGCGTGCCTTCCAGCGGGCCGCCTTCGGTGGCCGGCTGCCACTGGATGAACGACTCGATCTTGTTCGCGAGCGCCAAGTCCTTGTCGGTGATGCCTTTCGCGGAGTGCGTCTTCAGCTTCACGATCACGAATGCATAGGAGACCGTGAGATCAGGGTGATGCCATGCGGCTTCGGCGAGATGGCCCACTGCGTTCACCACCATCAACGTTCCCTTCCAGCCCTCGGTGCGGTATTTGCGCCGCAGCCAGCCGTCTTCCACGTACCAGTGCTGGAGCGGGCCGACGAGCCGTTGCTGGATCTCCTCGTCGGTATAGGTCTTCTCGGTTTTTGCCATGATCGCTTCTCCGCGGATGTTGATTCGATCGATAACACTCATGTTGCGCTGCAAACGACCCGCCACCGGACGCGCCGTACTCGCGCGAACCCGATGCAGCGCTTTTGCGAAGCGGTTCCTCCGCGGCCTGCGACGCGACGGACACGCTTCGTATCGGGCAATGACACAGTATGTGCCACATGCCCGGACCAAGTGGTGTGACCGCGTGACACCGCCGAACGCTATCTCGCGCCATTGCCTCTGATACAGCCTGCACACGGCGACGCCAACGGTGCCCGAGGCACGGCGCATAGCCCGATCCCGTGTGCCTGTGCGGCGTTTTCAGACCGGCTTGTGGCGGCGAAGGCGGTCGCTGCCGCTGCGTGACCGGCATGGAATATGCGTTGGCCGTCATGCGCCGCAAACCCGACAACGATTGGGAATGGCGCTGATCGTTACCCTGCATCCGTGGAGGGCGCGCCCGGTGCGACGAGGTAGCGTGGGTCATTCGTGAGTTGAACAGCAAGACCATTCTGGAGGAGACATGAACTTACGCACCACGGTTCTTGGGCTCGCGATCCTCGCGTCGGCAGCCATGAGCTCTATCGTTGCACAGGCCGATTCGCAGCTCGATGGGCTCATGAAAAGTCCGTCGAACTGGGCGGCGCAGGCAGGCGATTATGCGAATCACCGCTACAGCCCTCTCAAGCAGATCAACGAGAACAACGTCGGCAAACTACAGGTCGCGTGGACCATGTCGACCGGCGTGCTGCGCGGCCATGAAGGCGCGCCGCTCGTGATCGGCGACACCATGTATATCCACTCGCCGTTCCCTAACAAGGTGATTGCGATCAACCTGAAGGATCAAACATTCCTCTGGCAGTACCAGCCGAAGCAGGACGATTCAGTTGTCTCCGTGATGTGCTGCGACACAGTCAATCGCGGGCTCGCCTATGGCGACGGCAAGATCTTCCTGCAGCAAGCCGATACCAAGCTCGTCGCGTTGAACGCTAAAACGGGCGACGTGGTCTGGACCGCGCAAAACGGCAACTCGAAAGCCGGCGAAACCAATACCAACGCGCCGCACGTTTTCGGCGACAAAGTGTTGACGGGCATCTCGGGCGGCGAGTTCGGCGTGCGTGGACGTCTGATCGCGTATGACATCAAGACCGGCAAACCGGCCTGGACCGCGTACAGCACGGGTCCGGATAAAGACATGCTGATGGACCCCGACAAAACGATGACCTACGCCGACGGCAAGATGGTGCCGGTGGGCGCGGACTCGTCGCTGAAGTCCTGGAAGGGCGATCAGTGGAAGCTGGGCGGCGGCACCACGTGGGGCTGGTATGCGTGGGATCCGAAGCTCAACCTTGTCTACTACGGCACCGGCAATCCCGGCACATGGAACCCGACGCAACGTCCGGGCGACAACAAGTGGTCGATGTCGATCATGGCCCGCGATCTGAATACCGGCATGGCGAAGTGGGTCTATCAGATGACGCCTCACGACGAGTGGGACTACGACGGCGTCAATGAAATGATCCTGTCGGATCTGACGATCGACGGCAAGAAGGTACCCGCCATCGTTCACTTCGACCGCAATGGCTTCGGCTACACGTTGAACCGCGAGAGCGGCCAACTGCTCGTTGCGCAGAAGTTCGACCCGGCCGTGAACTGGGCCGACAGCGTCGACCTGAAGAGCGGCAAGCCGATTCGTAACGCGGCGTATTCGACGCAGGCAGCAGGTTCGGATCACAACGTGAAGGGCATCTGTCCGGCGGCGCTCGGCTCGAAGGATCAGCAGCCCGCAGCGTACGACCCGAACTCGAACCTCTTCCTCGTGCCGACGAATCACGTTTGCATGGACTACGAACCGTTCGATGTCGACTACGTGTCAGGTCAGCCGTATGTGGGCGCGACGCTGTCGATGTATCCGGGTCCGAACGAGAACAATGCGATGGGCAATTTCATCGCGTGGGATGCGGCGAAGGGCAAGATCGTCTGGTCCAAGCCGGAGAAGTTCTCGGTGTGGTCGGGCGCGCTCGCGACCGCCGGCGGCATTGCGTTCTACGGCACGCTGGAAGGCTATCTCAAGGCGGTTCGCATCAAGGACGGCAAGGAGTTGTGGCGCTTCAAGACCCCGTCGGGGATCATCGGCAACGTGTTCACGTACCAGTATCAGGGCAAGCAGTACGTCGGCGTCTACTCGGGCATTGGCGGCTGGGCCGGTATCGGGATGGCGGCAGGGCTCGAGAAATCGACGGAAGGCCTGGGCGCGGTGGGCGGTTATCGCGAGCTCGCGAAGTATACGGCGCTCGGCGGGACGCTCTTCGTGTTCGCCATTCCTGGCGGCAACAGCTGAGCGCAGGTCGTTCGAATCGCGCGGCCGGTTCGCTCCTGGTGAAGCACCGGGGGCAGCCGGCGGCGCCGGTTCGGTCAGGTCGGTTCAATGCGGGTTCGAACCACGAGTTGCATACGAGTCACCTACGAGTCACATACGAGTTACCAGGTCCGCGCGCTTGCAGAGATGCAGCAATGCGTCGATGAAACGCATCGGGGCGCGGCTCTAACATCAGGAGACATCTGTCTATGAAACGCCGAGCAATCTTGTTGCGGGCGGCACTGCCCGTCGTTTTCGTCATGCTGCCTGTCACGTACGCCCAGACCAATCCCGCGATGGCCCAGGTGGCGTACAAGGTGGTCGACGGCAGCAAGGTGGACGCCAATACGTTGCAAGGATGGAAGACCTGGCGCGCACTTGCATGCGAACGCTGCCACGGCGCGCAACAGCAGGGCATGGTGGGACCCTCGCTTGTCGACGCCTTCAAGACGCTCGACAAGAACGAGTTTCACCGCACGGTGTTCGGTGGGCGGGTCGACAAGGGCATGCCTGACTTCAGTTCCAGCCAGATGATGCAAAAGAACTGGGAGAACCTTTACGCCTATCTGAAAGGGCGCTCCGACGGGCAGATCAAGCCCGGCGATCTGCAGGCCATCGACGCGAAATAACGCCGGCGCCACAACTTCAGGAGGTAATCGATGCGTCATCGCAAACTCATGCACGCGCATGCCGCGCTCGTGGCAGGCGCGCTGTGCTATGCGGCGCTCGCAAGCGGCGCGGTACGCGCCCAGGGCGAGGCGGCGCTGCCGAACAACGACGGCGCCGACGGCGTTCTGCGAGTGTGCGCGGACCCGAACAACATGCCCCTGTCGAACAACAAGGGCGAGGGTTACGAGAACCGCATTGCGAGCCAGATGGCGAGCGACTTCGGCTACAAGCTCGAATACACGTATTTTCCGCAGCGTATGGGCTTCGTGCGACACACGCTGCGCGAGAAGGTGGCCGACAGCGAGCGCTACAAATGCGATCTGATCATTGGCGTGCCGAAAGGCTACGACATGACTTCGACGACGCAGCCGTATCTGCGCTCCACCTATGCAATGGTGTTCAAGAAGCGGCCCGAACTGGCCGGCATCAATACGCCGGACGATCTGCTCAAGCTGCCGCCGGATCAATTGCACAAGCTGCGCTTCGGCATCTTCTCGCAGACGCCCGCGGTCGACTGGCTGCTCGGTCATAACCTGATCGATCAGGCTGTGTCGTATCAGGTGCAAAGCGGCGATCCGCAGGAGTATCCCGGCCAGATGATCGAAAAGGATCTGCAGGCGGGCAACGTGGACGTCGTGTTTCTGTGGGGGCCGATTGCCGGCTACTTCGCGAAACGTTCCGGCGATTCGGTGAAGCTCGTGCCTTTTCCGGCCACGCCGGGCATCCGTTTCGACTATACGATCTCGATGGGCGTGCGCTACGGCGAGAAGGCGTGGAAAGACAAGGTCGATCAATGGATCGGCGCGAACCACGACAAGATCGACAGCATCCTCACCAGTTATGAAGTACCGCTTCTGAAGCCCGTCGATGCGCCGTCCGGCAAGCCCGCGGACGCATCGCCATGACGGCGGCGCGAGCCGGTGTGCGACGTGAATGGCGGCGCATGCTCGCGGCAGGCGCCGCGAGCATCGCGTGCTTTACGTGCTTCGCGTGCTTGATCGGCGACGCGCACGCGGCCGCGCCTGCCGCGGGCAGCAGCGAGATATCGTCGGCCGAGCGGCTGATCTTCACGACCGATCATCTGCATGGCGTCGCGCAGCAAACCGAACTCGACTACGCGCTGCTCAGTTCCGACCCGCCCGCGCGCGGCACCGACATCGTCAAGGTGCTCGTGACGAGCCCGGACAACGCGAAGGGCGACGCCCAGGTGTCCGATCACAGCGGAGCCGTATCGTTGCCGAACGGCGGCTTGCAGTGCAACCCGGTGATCATCTATTTCCTTGAGCGCGACATCGCCGAGATGGAGCAGTTGACGGGCGGACAACGGCGCTATTTCCAGCAGCGCTTGCGGCTCGCGCTTGCCGCCGGGCCGAAGATCGAAACGGTGACGAGCCAGATAGACGGCAAGCAGGTGAAGGCTCAGCAGATCGTCGTGCAGCCCTATCTCGACGATCCCAATGCCGAACGTTTCGCGCAGTACACCGCGAAGCGCTACACGTTTCTGATCGCCAGTACAGTACCGGGCGAGGTCGCGCTGATTCGCACGGAGGTGCCCGGCGCGAATAACGACTTCGCGCATCCGTTGCATAGCCGCACCCTCAGCTTCCAGGCTGCGTTGCGCAAGCTGCCGCCGCCGGGGAATGCCCCGAACGTACCGAACACACCTAACGTGCCGCATTCGCCGAGCGCGCCCGTCAAGCCGACGAACGCGCCGCGCGCGAGCCGGTAGCGGACGCGCGGCCGTGAACTTCATCCGCTCGCTCACGCTGCGTCAATTGCAGATCTTCGTCGTGGCGTGCCGCTATACGAGTTTTGCGCGAGCCGCCGAAGAATTGCATCTGACGCAGCCGGCCGTGTCGATGCAGATCCACCAGTTGGAGGAGGCGGTCGGCCTGCGTCTCTTCGAGCGGATCGCGCGTAAGCTCGCGCTCACCGAAGCCGGCGAGAAGTTCAGCCATCACGCGAGCCGGATTCTCGGTGAGATCAAGGACGCGGAGGACGCGATGAGCTCGCTCAAGCAGGCCGATAGCGGCTCTATTGCAGTGGGCATCGTCAGTTCCGCAACGTATTTCGCGCCCAAGTTGCTCGCGATGTATTCGCATCTCTACCCGAAAGTCGACGTGCACTTCTCGGTCGGCAACCGGGATGCGCTGTTGCGCCTGCTTCAGGACAACGCGATCGACCTCGCGATCATGGGACGCCCGCCGCCGGAACTGGATACCACAACGGAGCCGCTCGCGTGGCATCCGCAAGTGGTGATCGCGCCGGTTGACCATCCGCTCGCGGGCGCGCGGCGCTTCGACTTGCAGGAGTTGCGCGGCGACACGTTTCTTCTGCGAGAACCCGGCTCGGGCACCCGCATGGCCGCGGAGGAAATGTTCCGGCAGCATCTTTTCACGCCCGCGAAAGTCGTCACGCTCGGCAGCAACGAAACGATCAAGCAGGCAGTGATCGCCGGAATGGGCGTGAGCCTCATTTCGCTGCATACGCTACTGCTGGAATTGCGTACGAAAGAACTCGCATTGCTCGATGTGAACGGCACGCCGATCGAGCGCACATGGCAGATCGTGCATTTGCGCGCCAAGCAGCTTTCACCGACCTGCATGATGTTCCGGCAGTTTCTGCTGGAACAGGCCGCGGCTTATCTGGAGCGCGAGTATGCGGTATTCGTACGGCCGCCCAGCAAGCCGAAGGTCCTCATACCGGCAGTCGACGATGCTTCCGCGTGACTCGCAATTTTGCCGGCGGCGCAGCATGTGCCGGCCATAGGAGATTGCACCGATGGGATCCAGCGAACAGCTTCAGGACTGGCGTCTGCATGCGCTGCAGATCGAGGAGGAAGTCGCGAGCGCCGTGATCGGCCAGGCGGAGGTGATCCGGCTCATCACCGTTGCTTTGTTCGCGCGCGGGCATGTGCTGCTCGAAGGCGGCGTGGGCGTCGGCAAGACGACGGTGCTGCGCGCGTTTGCGCGTGTAGTAGGCGGCGATTTCGAGCGCGTGGAAGGCACGATCGACCTGATGCCGGGAGATCTCGTGTATCACACGTATGTCGATGCCGAGGGTAGACCGCGTATCGATCCGGGGCCGCTTCTGCGACACGGCGAAGGCCTCACGACATTCTTCTTCAACGAAATCAATCGTGCGCGTCCGCAGGTTCAGTCGCTCTTGTTGCGCGCGATGGCCGAGCGCTCCGTCTGGGCGTTCGACCGCGAATACCGCTTCCCGCACATGACGGTGTTCGCCGATCGCAACAAGGTCGAGAAAGAGGAAACCTTCGAGCTCGCCTCGGCGGCGCGCGATCGTTTCCTGTTCGAACTGAGCATGCCGACACCGGACGACACCGACGTGCGGCGCGCGTTGGTGTTCGACGCGGATTATCACGACGTCGACCGGCTGCTGGCACGGCTTTCTGCGGCTATCGTGCCGTGGGAGCAGCTGAACCAGGCTGGCGCGGCCATTCAGCACAGCGTGCAGTCGAGCGAAACGATCGAACGTTATGTGCTGGACATCTGGCAGGCAACCGAAACGCCGCAGCGTTTCGGTATCGCACTCGACGGCGTGGACATGGATCGGCTCATTCTGGCAGGCGCGAGCCCGCGCGGTATGAGCGCGCTGTTGCGCGCGGCGCGCGTGGTTGCGTGGCTCGCGGGACGCACGCATCTGATTCCCGAGGACATTCATGCCGTGTTGCTGCCGGCGCTCGGCCACCGCGTGTTCTTCACGCCGATCTACGAGTTGCGCCGTCAGGAACTCGCGGAGGCGCTGACCGCGCAGATCGTCGACAGGCTCGCAGTGCCCTGAACCATGAAAGAAATCGCGGAATTTCATTACCGTTTGCCGATGCGCTCGTCGGGATTTCGGCCCGGCTCGCATCGCGGATCGAGTTTTGGTGCCGGCCAGGAATTCGCAATGCATGGCCGCCTGTTCGACTATCCGGATCCACGTCGCATCGATCTGCGGGCAAGCGTGCGCGCGGCCCGTTCGGAATGGCTCGTGAGAGTGCATTTGCAGCGCGCCGCGGTGCCCGTGCAGGTGCTTGTGGATGTATCAGCGTCGATGCGCTTCGGCACGCGCCGCAGCAAGTTGCAGGTGGCTGCGGATTTCGTCGAAGCACTGGGGTACAGCGCGTTTCGCGTCGGCGATCCGTTGGGGATGCTTGCGTTCGATAGCGGCGCGCGCGACGACCTCTTCATGCCGCCACGCTCCGGGCGCGGCATCGGCAACCTGCTCGCGGGGATGTTGCGCGAGAGCGCAGGTGTGGGCGCGGGCGAGGGCACGGGCGCGAGCTTCGCTGCGACAGCGGTCTCGGGCAAGGGCAGCGGCGGCGTCAACGGCAGCGGCAGCGTCGGCGCGTTGCAGCGCATTGCGTCGACGCTTGCGGGCCGTCAGGCGCTGGTCTTTCTCGTCTCCGATTTCCATTGGCCGCTTACAGCGTTGCCGGCGGTGCTCGATCTGCTGGTGCATGCGTACGTGGTGCCCATCGTCGTGTGGGATGCTGCCGAGATTGCGCCGCCCGCGGGCGGTCCGCTGCTTGCAGTGAGGGACGCCGAGTCCGGTGCGCGGCGCACGCTCTGGTTAAGCGCCGGCGCGCGTGAACGCTGGCACGAAGGCGTTGCACGGCGCCGCGCGGAACTCTCGCAGATGTTCGGCAAACGCGCGATGCAGCCGTTCTACATCGAAGGCGCGTTCGACCCGGAAGCGATGTCACGCTATTTTCTGGAGGCGGTCGCATGAGAGCAGATGGTTCGTCGCGCCGCCTCCGGTTCGCCCTCGTACTAGCTGTCTCGCTGATGCCGGCGATGATGCCGTCCACCGGCACTGCAGCGGCGAGCGGCGCGGCCTTCCAGCCGACGGTGCAGGAACCGCGTGCATTCGGCTATCTGCTCGGCGACGTCCTCACGCAACGCATTCTGCTCAAAGACGACGGCTACGATATCGGCGCCGTAACGCCGCCTTCGCTCGGTCGCACCGATGCGTGGCTCGAACGCCGGCGGGTTCGTGGCGAGACCGACGCCGACGGTCGCCGGTGGATGGCAATCGACTACCAGGTCGTCAACGTGCCGACGACACTCATGCAGGTTGCGTTGCCTGCGTTGTCGCTGACGACGTCGTCCGGCGCGACGCTCCAGGTTGGCGAATGGCCGCTCAGCATCGGTCCGGCAACGCCCGCGAATCCGTTCAACGTCGGCGACCTGCAAGCGCTGCGTCCAGACCGCCAGGCGCCTGCGGTGCCCACGGCGCCGCTTCGACGGCAGGCGGGCTTCGCGCTTGGCTTGCTCGTGCTGACCTTGTTGTCGTGGGCAGGCTGGTGGTTCTGGCGCAACGCGCGTGAGTCGGCGCGTCTGCCGTTTGCACGCGCCTGGCGGGAATTGCGGCACATGCAGCGAAAGCCACGAGCGAGCGAGTCGCCTGCGGACGCATCTGCGCAGGCATGGCTTTGCCTGCATCGCGCGGTGAACGAAACGGCGGGCCACGTAGTGCATGTGGGCGCGCTGTCGCATCTCTTCGTTCAAGCGCCCTATCTGCAACCGTTGCGGGCGCAACTGGAGCAGTTCTATCGGCAATCGGCCGAGCGCTTTTTCACGCCTGCGCCCAAGGGCGATGCCTATCCGTTGCGGACTCTGTGCGAGGCGCTGTATCGCGCGGAGCAGCGCCACCAGCGATGAACGATATGGCGCTCGACCTGGCTCACCCCTGGCTGCTTGCGCTGCTGCCGCTCATGTTGCTGCCGCTATTGCCTCGCCGCGCCGACACGCTCCCGTTCTCGTGGATCGCATGGCTGCCCGACGATCGCGCCGGGCGATGGATCGGCGCCGTCGCGCAGGGCAGTGCGGTGCTGGCGATGCTCGCGATCGTCGTCGGTCTGGCCGGTCCTGGGCGTTCGCCCCGGGAGGTGGTGCGCACGGGCAGCGGCGCGCAGATTCTGATTCTGATGGATCGCAGTGCCAGCATGGACGAGCCGATGAACAGCAAAGGTGTCGAGGTGAGCGCCGGCGAATCGAAGAACAGAGTGGCGCGCGCTTCGTTGACGCAGTTCGTCGCGCAAAGGCCGAATGACCGGCTCGCATTCATGATGTTCGGCACGAGCCCGCTGCTCGCAATGCCGTTCACCTACGACCATCGCGCGATCGACGCCGCTATCGCCGGTACTGCGGTGGGCCGCGGCATGCCCGATACGCAACTCGATCTCGGGCTGCTCACGGCAATCGGTGAGTTCAATCAGCAGCATTCGTCGAGCCGCCGCGCGATCGTGCTCGTCTCGGACGGCGGCGCGAAGCTCGACGCGCGCGAGCGGCAGTTGATCGAGGACGGCCTGCTGCGCAACCAGATTGCGCTTTACTTCATCTATCTGCGCAGCAGCGTTTACAGCCCCGATCTGAATGCGGCCGTACCTGCGAGCGAGTCTTCCGCCGAAGCTGAGTTGCACCGTTATTTCCTGTCGCTCAAGACACCTTATCGTTTGTTCCAGACCGGTAACGCAAAAGCAATGAGGGACGCGATGGCCGAGATCAACCGCCAGCAAAATGCGCTGACTACGTTTATCGAGCGTTTGCCGCGCGAGGACTTCAGTCCGTACTGCTTCGCCGTCGCGCTCGCAAGTTGCGTCCTGCTGATGGCGCTGCGGTTCTTTCAGGTTCGGGTGTGGTCGTGAAGCGCGCGTCGGTACATGTGATCTTCGGGGCCGTGGCGCTGTGCTGCGCGGCAGTAGCGGCTTACAACTGGATCGAATTGCAGAGGGCAGAGCAGGTAAATCGGACCGTTGCGGCGACCGTCGTTGCGACCAAAGCGGGGCCCAAAGATGCGAAGCGCAGCGTTGCCAGCACCGACGATGCACCCCAAGTCAGGCTCGCGCGCGCAGTGGCTTTGTCGAAAGACGGCGCTTACGATGCGGCGGGCCCACTCTTCGAGTCGCTGATTCGGGAGCAGCCCGAGGGCGAGGTCGGACGCGCGGCGCTGTTCGATCTCGGCAACCTGTACCTGCGGCAGGGCATCGGTCATAGCCCTTCCGGCGCGATCGAATCGCTTGCAATGGTCGAGGAAGCCAAGGCGCGCTACCGGAGCCTGCTACGCATTGCACCGGACGATTGGGATGCGCGCTACAACCTGGAACGGGCGTTGTGGCTCGCCCCCGAAACGCGTTCCGCGTCGGGCGCGCCGGACGTCAAGGAGCAGCACGACGTCAAGGTGCGCGATCCCGAGAGCAAGGATTTGCCGTGAGCCTCGGGGCACAAACACGTGGTTTCCTCGCAGGGCGTCATTGGGCGATGCCAGCCGCGCTCGTGCTGCTGATTCTCGCGCTCACCTTGCCGCCGGTGGCGTTGCCGCGCGACACATCGAGCTATGTCGTCACATTCGATATCACGCAGAGCATGTATGTCGAAGACGTCGTGCTGAACGGCGCGCCGGCGAGCCGGCTCGCGTTCGCGCGCGCCGCGATGCGCGATGCACTCGGTCAATTGCCGTGCGGCTCGAAGGTCGGCTGGAGTGCGTTCACCGGGCAGCGAAGTTTTCTGCTCGTGGCGCCGGTCGAAGTCTGCGGCAACTATGACGCGCTGCTGTCGTCGCTCGATCGGATCGACGGGCGCATGCGCTGGACAAACTACAGCCGTATTGCCGAAGGCGGTGTGTATTCGGCGGTTCGCGTGGCGCAGGAGATCGACGACAGCACGGCCGTCGTGTTCATGACTGATGGTCAGGAGGCGCCGCCGCTGCTGCCCTCCGATGCGCTCAAGCAGGACATCAATCCCGCTCACGTGAAGGGCTGGCTGATCGGCGTCGGCGGCGATCAACCAGCGCCTATTCCGCGCAGCGATGTCCACGGAAATCGCATCGGCTACTGGCAGGCGGATCAGGTGGTACAGGTCCCGCAGATGCACGCGTCCGCGACTCATGCCGCGAGTCGCGAGGAATTGTCGGCGTTGCAGGGGCACTATCTGTCGTCGGTGGCGGGGCAAGTCGGTTTCGGCTATGGGCGCCTCATCGACGCCGCGTCATTGCGCGACGCGCTGCTAGATGCACGGCTCGCTCACCGGGAAAGGGTGCCGACTGATTTGCGCTGGTGTCCCGCAGTGCTCGCGTTGCTGCTGCTCGTCTGGCGCTTCCTGCCGGATACTGCCGTTGTCTCCGCCTGGATGCGCGCCGGCGCGAGCCTTTTCCGTCCTGCGCGAGGCGCTCGCGCAGAGAGCCCACCGCTTGCTGGCAATGTGCGGACAGCGGCCACCCGAAGCGAGGAATCGATCACGACGTATCCATGAAAGATGCGCCGCATTCGTCACCGCTGATGGGTTACGGATACAGATGCCGACGCGTCAGATGGTCCCCGCGACTTGTTTCAGCATGCTCATCGGACCGCGCGTCCTGATGATGTCCATTTGTGTTTCGTTGCGCACGAAAAGCGATCCGGCGAATCCCAACGCGTTGATCGAAACGCCCTCGCTGTGTTCGGCGCGGCGAGGCACGAGCATCATCCATCGCGTAGCGACGAGCAGGTTATAAGGTGCCGATTGCAGCGGTTCACCGTCCACATCGACAGCGTGCAGTCCGGTCGCGGCGAGCAACGACATGTACCGCTCGAATGCACTGCGTGCCAGTTCCAGCGGATGCGATACAAGCGCCGGATCGAAGCCGACAAAAGCATGCGCAAAGCCGAGTCCCGGCACTGTGCCGACGGAGCCGTCCATGCATGCCGACGCCAGCAGCGGTTCTATCGGCAGTTGTGGCGTAATGTCGTCGAGCGGCAAGGGCGCGATCTGTAAATGCTTATGAGGCTGACTTGCGCCGGCTTCGGGGCCGCCGTTGTAAAAGCCGAGACTGTCGAACTGCGTCATGCAAGTGAAGAGCGCGCAGAAGTCCGCAAGATTCAACAGGGCTTGCTGTAGCTCGAAGCGACGCGTAACGATCAGCACATGGTGATCGATAACGTTGAATTTATTGAGCAGGACGAGATGCGTATCGGAAAGGTCTGCGACGAACAGATCCGGGTCGTAGGGCAGGAAAGGGTTGGACGCGCGAGAGCTGGTCGACCCGGCTTTGCGCTGCTGCTCGTCCTTTTCTTTGCGGGCGAGGCTGGAGATTTGCCGGACCACAAAACGCATGCCGCCGTCATCGATGGTAGTGCGGGTCGTTTGTATCGGAAGCAGCGCGCCGCAATCGAGCGCATGCGCGGTTTGGCGGACGATGGCCGGCCATAACGCGCCGGCTGGATCGGGAGGGGACGTGTTCATCGAAAGAGGCAAGCCCTGTTTGGACGACATGCAGCTTCCTTTATACACTCGGCCGACCTGCCTCGCGCGGAGAAGGTGCCGCCTGTCACCGTTCCGTTCTTGGCGGCGAGCTAGCGCCTCAGTTCCGCAATGATCTTCTCCGCGAGAAAATCGCACGGCGGCCGTTTCGATGCCGTGCTTCGCGCGAGCACGACTTCGAGCGCCGCGATTTCGGGCAGTCCCTGCGCATGACCGAGCAGCGCGAAATGCGCGGGTACGGCGCATTGTGCGAGCGGAACGATCGCGAGGCCGGCTTCGGCCATCGACACGAGGCCCATCAGACTCGGACTTTCATACGAGGTCCGGTAGCTGATCTTCGCGTGTTCGAGGCTGCGGATCGCATTCTCACGCGCGACGCTGCCGGGCAAAAACACGGCTATCGGCAACGGCCTTTCGCGCCAGATATCGTGTGCGCTCGGCGACGCCGCCCAGACCATCGGCTCGAGCCGCAAAAACTCGCCCGACAATCCTTTGACCCGCGTCGCGCACACGAGATCGACGGAACCGTCCTTCACCATGGGCGCGAGCGCGACGCTTGGCAGGCCGACCACCCGGATTTCGACCTTCGGATAAGTTGCGGAGAATTTTTTGAGGATTGGCGGCAGTAGGGAGGACGCGTAATCGTCCGGCACGCCGATACTTACGCGGCCGGTGACGTCGGGCCGAACCACGGCGGCCCAGGCTTCGTCGCGCAGCGCCAGCATGCGCCGCGCGTAAGCAAGCAGCACTTCGCCGTCCTGTGTCGGTATGACGTTCCTCGGCTTGCGCACGAAAAGCGGCTTGCCGAGCGCGGTTTCGAGCGTCTTGATCTGCATGCTCACCGCCGATTGCGAGCGGTGCACGACTTCCGCCGCGCGGCTGATATTGCCGGTGTCCGCGACGGCGACAATCATCGTCATCACATCGAGATCGAGTGCTTTCAAGGTCTGGTATCAGAAAATCAAATAGATTCCATCAATATTACGCGATTTTCTTAAATGTTGACGTGCGGCATAGTGCAGCCAAAGGAGCCAGTGTATGAACGCCCGAACCGATTTCTCCCTGCTTGCCGCGCCCGAACTCTCGTTTGCGACCATCGCATCGGGCATTAGCGTGCCGTATGTCGAGTGCGGAACGGGAGAGCCGCTCGTTTTCGTGCATGGCTCGCTGTGCGACTACCGCTACTGGAGTGCGCAGACAGCCGCGCTGTCCGGGCATTTCCGCTGCATCTCGGTGAGCTTGAGCCACTACTGGCCCGCAGCCTACGCGTGCATTCAGGGCGAGTTCGGCTGGCAGACGCATGTTGCCGAACTGGCCGAATTCATCGAGGCGCTCGGCATCGCGCCTGTGCATCTGGTCGGCCACTCGCGCGGCGGTTGCGTCGCGTTCAACCTGGCGCGCGAGTACCCGCGACTCGTGAAGACGCTTACGCTTGCGGACCCAGGCGGTCCGTTACAGATAGACGGCATGCCCGACGCGTCGCTGCCGACCGCGACGAACGCGCTGCGCGCACGCGTTGTGGACTTGATAGAAGCAGGCGAGATCGACGCGGGTCTTGAACTGTTCGTGGACTCGGTCAGCGCGCCGGGCTCATGGCGCAAGAGTTCTGCCGCCTTTCGCACGATGGCCACGGATAATGCGGCCACGTTGCCGAAACAGCTGCGCGATCCGCTGCCCGCATATTCACGCGACGCGGCGCGCGGTGTGAAATGCAGGACGCTGTTGATCGAAGGGCAACGCAGCCCTCGCATGTTCCGCAACAACGTCGAAAAACTCGCGGACTGGATCGACTACGCGGACAAGCAGACCATTGCGGGCGCGTCGCACGGAATGAATGTATCGAACGCCGGAGCTTTCAATCGGCTCGTGCATTCGTTTGCGAGCTTTTGAAGGTGCTTCTAAATCCGGCCGCCTTGCGCTGAAACGCCTCGCGGCGGCGTCAATCCTCAAACACTTCCCGGCTCTGCTGCCGGAACCCTCGTCCTCACTTTGAGGAACCGGCCGCGAATCCAGTCCCTCAACGGAGCGACCAGCCGCTCCTGGAAATACACGGCCGCAATCACCGTCCCGATCAGATACAGCGGATAAGTCGCCATACTGGGTATGACTTCTTTCGAAGCCGCGACGCATTCGGAAAAGTGCGAAGCGCACCATAGCGGCGATTTGCCGATAGACAGCAGTTTCAACACCTTCATCATGACGAGGAAGACCGGCACATGAATCGCAAAGAGCGAGAGTGCCGAGTTCCCTAAACGAGTCGATAGCGCCGCGAATCGGGAAGGAACCGAAAGGCCGGCGAATACGGCGACGAGCAACAACTCTGCAGGCATCAATGCGCCGTTATGAACGAGATAACGTGTATTGATGGATCCATGCGACTCGAGCCACGCCGCCGCTGCGAACGAGCCTGCGAACACCAGCAACGCTGCGGCGAGCTTCATGCCGCTGCGGTGAATGGCGGTCAGATGTCCCTCGCGAAACAGTCCATACAGGACGATACCGACCAGAAATTCGGGTAGTCGCAGCACCGGGTTGCGGGTGACTATGCCGACCGCGGCGGGACCGTACCAGTGCATCAGCGTCGCAAGTACAGGCGGGACGAGGTAAAGCACCCACAAAATCAGTAACAGCCGGTGTTTGTTTCGGGCTTTGAGAAGCCGCGGCGCGAAAAACGGAAACGCGAGATAGAAGAAAAACAATGTCGCCAGCGACCATGATGGCGGATTGACCGACCCGTATAGCGGATTCCACACCTGCAGCAAGAACAGGTTCAGCACAAAATTTATAGCGGTGTCGGTGGGGCCGAGCGTAATGTAGTGCTCTGCGTCGTCGAGCGACATGATCGCGAACTGCTGGTATCCGCGCGTGCCTGCCGCCGAGACGAGAAGCACCAGTACAAGCGCAATGAGATGCACGGGATAAAGATTGGAAAGGCGCTTCACGAAGAACTCGCGCGTGCCGCCTCGCAACTCAGTGCTCCGCCCGAAATAGACGTGGGCGAGAATGAAGCCCGACAGAATGAAGAATGAACTCGTGGCGAACCCACCCAGGTTGGCCAACTCAACGAACGGAAGCGTCACGTATTGCGGATACTGATGTATCGAATGAAACACCATCAGATACACGGCCAGTGCGAAACGCAGTACATCCAGGCCAACGAACTTGTTCATCATCACTTCCATGCAAATTGTTGCGGTGGCATCAGGTGCAACGCGCCGGGCACGCTTTTTAAAGGTTGAAACGAACCGCAAACAATAATTGAACTTGTTTCGGAAGACTAAAGGCGACGCCGGGCAAGGGGATTCGCAATGTAACGAACGGCGAAATCCGAGAGCGCCGAGAAAGGCAGC
Organism: Paraburkholderia caledonica NBRC 102488; assembly: GCF_000685095.1. Taxonomy (GTDB): domain Bacteria; phylum Pseudomonadota; class Gammaproteobacteria; order Burkholderiales; family Burkholderiaceae; genus Paraburkholderia; species Paraburkholderia caledonica. The sequence continues at coordinate 157,523 of NZ_BAYE01000002.1, read as the reverse complement.
AAACAGAGACTGGACAACGCGAGCGTGCCAATCTTTTTCTTGTAGCTCCAGAACGGGTTTCCCACGATAGAGCGGAAGTAACTATGCGACTGGCGGCTGACCCATCGCCAGCGTTTCGTGAACGGCGCCTGATAAACGGCAGAGCAGAAATGGGCCTTCTCAAGCGAGAAGTCATAAAACGACAGCGGAAGTTCGATCCCCAGGCGCGCGCGCGCCATTTGCCGCAGGATGGCCCAGCGTTTGGTCAGCGCCTTGGGCGCTTTGTCGTTGCTTTCGGAGTTTGCGAAATCGATCCCCGAGTTTTCGGTGCGGTGCACGCGGTAAGCACCGAGCGATTCTGGAATCGTTGCGACGGCTCCTAACAAGGCGACGCCGTAGATCGCATAGAAGTCCGCTCCGTAACGATTGATATCAGCCTCCGGAACGGGAAATATCTTCTTTAATGCGCTTGTGCGGTAAGCGTTGCCCGATGCAGGCGGCGATGGATACAGCCAGCCTTGGCGCAAAGGGCTGCCGCAGTCGCTGGGAGCCGCGGAGTGCGGTACATATGTGCCCGACGGATTGCCTGCGGGATCGATTACGTCGAGCCGGAACTGGACCTTGACGAAGTTGCCGCGATCGAACACGCGCATCACTTTCGACACCGCTTGAGAATACAGCAGGTCGTCGGAATCGAGCAGAATCACAAATTCCGTCTCTATTATGTTCACCGCATCGTTATAGGCGGATACCTGGCCGCCATTCTGCTTGTAAAGCGCTTTCACGCGGCCGCCGTAACTTTCTATGATTTCGCGCGAACCGTCGGTTGATCCGTCGTCGATTACGAGTACCTGAGTGGCCGGATAATCCTGTTCGAGGGCTGAGTCGATGGCCTTGGCGAGAAAGCGGCCATAGTTGTAATTGCAGATGACGATTGTCACGTTTTGCATATTTATTCACCACCTGTCATAAACCGGGAGCGCAGCGTACCGGCGACTACCGCCCGCCTTGGGTTCCGCTCGCGTTTACCTCTGGATCCAGCACGAATCAATTTACCTTTCCGTTCGTTGCCCCGCCAATGGGCGGTAGTGCGATATGTGCGGTCGATAACACAACTGGACGCGGCTCGCGTGAGCTTCGGTAAAGCGGGGAACATGCCCTCATGCGGCCCGCGTCACGTGACAAAAGTTGCCGAAACAAACCGGCAAACGTTACGCCGGTTGCGTCGACGGGATCGGTAAAGGTGGCCTCGCTGAAAGGAACGCGTCGGGCACGAGTTTTCCCCACTCGTAGTCGACCTTGTCAGGCGTGAATGGCAGTACGCCCGCGCCGGGCGTAAACGTCAATTCGCCGAAGTAAATCCGGTTATCCGGCGCGTACAGGTCCACGCGAACATAGTCGAAATCGCTGCATAGCTTGGTGGCGGCGTTCAGAATGGCTTCGAGGTTCTCCGGGCGAGGCGACGGCTCTGCACTGGGTTTGTAGGCGCCAATCGCCATGTCCAGATGGTTCCAGTTCGCGTCGTATATGTCGCCACGCGTGTTCGAGCCGAACCGGTCCGAGATCACCAGAATGTAAATGGTAGGCCTTCCACTTCGGCCGCCGAAGCAGTGCAGTTTGTAGTCGGCGGGAATCTGGCCGCTCTTGTCGAGCAACAGGTGTTCGAAGAAAACGCGTGGCTCGATCTGGCGATAGTGTTTCTCGCGCGCGATCTTGTAGAAGTCGAGTGTCAACCAGTGATCGGCAAGCTCTCGCAGTTCTTCGAAAGAGCGTGTGGACTTGTCTCTCACCACTTCTACGTAGCTGCTGCCGTGATTGGCTTTCATCACGAACGAGTCCGGCAGCGCATCGAATACTTCTTTCGAAAAGGTGTCCGGCGCTGCGAGCAGCGGAATCACGTGCTCCTCGCCCAGCATTCTCGCTACATATTTTCTAACCGTAAGCTTGTCGGTCAACTCCGCGAACCACGGATCGGGCCGCAGGCTTTTGCGCAAGATCTTCTCATTGAAGGTAGTAGGGCGCAGCAGGCTCGGATAGCGGCCAATTTCCTTGTGATGCAGCAAGCTCAAGAACAGTGGCGCCGGCAATAGTGACTTGGCCGCTTCTTTTATGCTGCGAACTGTCGATTGGCGGCGCAGTGGGGCGGTACTTGTGGACGATGGCGCTTTTTGTTGAGGCGCAGAGGGGCCGGATTCACCCGGAAACTGGACTGAATTGGTCGTCGTCATTTTTCGAATTCCCGTAAGTTATTCGCGCTACATCAGGGGCTCGGCCAGGCCTGCCGATGTATCACGATGCGAGGTTAACGTACGGAAGTCGCGCGAATTGACAGCGTCGCTAAACGAAGGTGTTTTGTCCCAATCCCATGAAGGCGGCCGATTGTGCGCGGAGATGTTTCCAAACCGAAAGGATGTGGCTGCACGTTACTCCGCGCCTTGCGGTGTGCTGGTCCTTAAGGATGAAACCTTTCGGTTTGTTATTTTTAAGAACGATTAAGGACTTGGACAAGGACTCGCCGCAAGGCCGCCGATAGACTGCATTCCAGTTTTTCCTCGCTTGTGAAGCGAGTGCGGCATGTTTTCCCTGTTCAGCAAACCCTTATCGACACTTAGGACGTACAAAGCCATGGCTAATCCGAAACTGCAAGTCCTCACGCCTGCGAACTCGCAGATCATCTTTATCGATCACCAGCCGCAAATGGCTTTCGGCGTCCAGTCGATCGACCGGCAGGTGCTGAAGAACAACGTTGTTGGCCTTGCCAAGGCCGCACGCGTGTTCAACATTCCCACGACCATCACGACGGTGGAATCGGAAAGCTTCTCCGGCTATACGTATCCGGAGTTGCTGGACGTGTTCCCCGGTCACAAAGTGCTGGAACGCACGTCGATGAATTCGTGGGACGACCAGAAGGTTCGCGACTCGCTCGCCGCCAACGGCCGCAAGAAAGTGGTGGTGGCGGGTCTGTGGACCGAGGTCTGCAACAACACCTTCTCGCTGTGCGCAATGGACGAAGGCGACTACGAGATTTACATGGTGGCTGACGCGTCGGGCGGCACCTCCAAGGAAGCGCATGAATATTCGATGCAGCGCATGATCCAGGCCGGCGTTGTTCCGGTGACGTGGCAACAGGTGCTGCTCGAATGGCAACGCGACTGGGCTCACAAAGAGACGTACGACGCAGTCATGGGCATCGTCAAGGAACATTCCGGCGCGTACGGCATGGGTGTCGACTACGCGTACACGATGGTCCACAAGTCGGCGCAGCGCGCGGCCGGAACGCACGAAGTTCTAGCGCCCGTGCCTGCACGCAAGTAAGCGCTCAGGCAGCACGCTGCGGCCGGCGCGTCGCATTGCCCGGCTTCAGGTCCGGACATGCGGCGCGTAAATCACGGCCGCATCCCGCTTGATCGGGTCATGCAGCGCTCGCACGAGTTCAGCGCGATGCGTGAGCACGGCGCGCTGATTGATCGAGCCTTTGTCGGTTATTTCACCGAGATCGAGCGACGGCGCGACGTCGAGCAGACGCATCCGTGCGATCGTGGTCGCGCCGCCTGTCGACTCGCGATTGAGCCGATCGAGCAATTCGACAAAGAGCTGCCGCACGGCGGGCGCACTCACGACTTCGGACGCGCTCGCCGACGAAGGCAGTTGCGCGAGCCGCCGGCAGTCGTCGAGTCGCGGGAACACGAGTAAGCCCACGTCGTCGCAATTCAGCCCGGAGACGACCACGTCCTGCACATACGGCGCGCCCGCCGAAATAACACGCGCGCGCATCGGACCGACGCTGACAAAGGTGCCGGAGCTGAGCTTGAAGTCTTCGGCAATGCGGCCGTCGAACATCAAACCCAGTTCGGGCTGTTGCGGGTCGACGAATTTCAGTGCGTCGCCACTGCAGTAATAGCCATCGTCGTCGAATGATTTACCAGTGGCAGCACCGTCCATTCGCCAATAGCCGCGCATGACGTGTGGACCGCGAAAGCGCGCCTCCAGCTTGTCCCCGATGGGCACGAGCTTCACTTCGCAGCCCGGCGCGGGTACGCCCACATAACCGGCGGCTGTCGCGGGCAGCGTCGTAAAGAGGCACGACGGTGAAGTCTCCGTCATGCCGAGACCCGCCATGATGCGGATACGCTCGCCGCAAAAGCGCTCCGTAACGTGTTGCAGCCGATCCCACGCGGCTTGCGAGAGTCCCGCTCCCGCAAAGAAATACACCTTCACACGTGAGAAAAATGTCTCGCGCAGCTTGGCGTCGGTTTCAAGCGCGCTCGTCAGTTCTTCCCAGCCCTTGGGCACATTGAAGTAGATCGTCGGAGCGATCTCGCGAAGATTGCGCAGCGTTTCTTCGAACTTCTTGCCGACCGGCTTGCCGTCGTCGATATAAAGCGTGCCGCCGTTATAGAGCGCGATGCCCGCGTTGTGACTGCCGCCGAACGTGTGATTCCACGGCAACCAGTCGACGAGTACCGGCGGCTCGTCGGCGAACTCCGGAAACGTTTCGCGCAGCATCTGCTGGTTGCTGCATAGCATGCGATGCGTCGTCGGAACGGCCTTCGGCAGCGTCGTCGAGCCTGACGTGAAGAGAAATTTGGCTATGCTGTCCGGGTCGATCGCTTCGTGCGCGGCATCGACCGTAGTGGGCGTGGTGTCGAGCAGCGCCGACAACGTCGTGACGGGGCGGGCACAGGAGCCCGTGGATGCCACGACTTCGACATCGGCCGCAACGGTTGCGTCGATTGCAGCGGCAAATGCAGAGGCATCGGTTGCGAAGACGAGACCGGGCGTGAGCAGATCAAGCGTATGCCTCAGCTTGCCAAAATCGCTGGAAACGAGGGAGTACGCCGGCGAAATGGGCGCGTACGGTACGCCGGCCCACATTGCGCCGAGCGCGATCATCATGTGTTCGAGATCGTTGCCGGAGAGGATCGCGACGGGCCGCTCGGCCGACAGGTTGCGCTCGAGCAGCGCCTGGCCGATGGCACGCGCACGTTGCAGCATTTGCGCGTAGCTGATGCCTTGCCATTCCCCGTTCGCGCCGCGGCGCGCGACGAGCCAGCGGTCCGGATGCGCGCGCGCGCCGCTCGCGAGCCGGTCGGTCAGGCGCTGCGGATAGTTGCCGGGCATCGCGGCAGACTCCATGTACCACACGTCGCCGTCACGGCGAACGCGTGCGGGCGCCGAACCGATCCGCACTTCGCGATAGCGCACGGGCGTTTCTCTATCGACACTGGATTGCGTCGGCTGCAAATTCACTTATTGTCTCCTTCCCGCCGTCTCCGTCTGCTGCGAAGCATGCGGGATTCGAATGATGCCGCTGAACGGCATGCGTGTCAGATCTGGGTGTTTCCGATCGAAGCGTTCTGATCGGGCGGCCTAGATCGGATAGTGACGCGGACCCGTCTGGATCGTAATCCAACGCAGGTCCGTGAACTCGGCGATCGACGCCTTACTGCCGAAACGGCCGTAGCCGCTTCCCTTCACGCCTCCGAACGGCATCTGCGCTTCATCGTGAACGGTCGGTCCATTGATGTGGCATATGCCCGACTCCACACGTTTTGCGACGCTCATCGCGCGTGCGATATCGCGGCTGAAGACAGCGGCGGACAGGCCGAACTCGCTATCGTTCGCCACTTTCACGGCTTCGTCGTCGGTGTCGACGCGCAGCACGGTGACCACCGGCGCAAACGATTCTTCGGCGTAGAGCTTCATGGCCGGGAGGACGCCGTCGACGATGGTCGGCTGCATGATTGCGCCAGTCAGCGTGCCGCCGCCGAGTATTTTCGCGCCGTGTTCGCGTGCGTCCTGCACGAGCGCCGTTGCGCGTTGCGCGGCTTGTGCGCTGACCATCGCGCCGAGCTTGGCGTCCTTCGCGGTGGGTGCGCCGGCAACCAGCGTGCGCGCTTTCTCAGCGAGCTTGTCGACGAGCGCATCGGCCACGCTGCGATGCGCGATCACGCGTTCCGTCGACATGCAGATCTGCCCTTGATTGAAGAAGGCGCCGAACGCAATGGCGTCCACGGCCGCGTCGAGATCCGCGTCTTCGAGCACGAGGACGGGCGCTTTGCCGCCGAGTTCGAGCAGTGCGGGCTTGAGATGCCTGGCCGCGTGCATCGCGATGATGCGGCCCACGTGGGTCGATCCCGTGAAGTTCACGCGACGCACGGCAGGGTGCGCGATCAGCCGTTCGACGATGGCAGGCGCGTCGTTTGGCGCGTTCGTCACCACGTTGATGACGCCGTCGCCGAGTCCCGCATCATGCAGCACGCTGCCGATCATTCTGTGCACGGCCGGACACGCTTCCGATGCCTTCAGCACGACGGTGTTACCGCACGCGAGCGGCATCGCGACAGCGCGCGTGCCGAGAATCACCGGCGCATTCCACGGCGCGATGCCGAGCACGACGCCGCACGGCTGGCGCACCGCGAGAGCAATGTTGTCGGGCGTGTCGGTCGGAATCACGCTGCCGTCGATCTGCGTAGTCATGGCCGCCGCTTCGCGCAACATGTTGGCTGCGAGATGCACGTTGAAGCCGTACCAGTTGGCCATCGCGCCGGTTTCCGCCATGCCGCATTCGATGAACGCGCCCGCTCTCGCGTCCATGATGTCGGCGGCTTTCAGCAGACGCGCACGGCGTTCTGTCGGCCGTAGCGCGGACCACGCGGGAAACGCGGCGGCGGCGGCTTCGACAGCGGCGTCCGCATCGGCGAGCGTGGCAGCAGGCGCACGCGAAGCCACGCCGCCGGTAACCGGATCAATCCGCTCGAAGGTGGCGCCACCCGACGCCGGACAGTCCTTGCCCCCGATCAACATACTTACTTGGTTCACGATGGCTGTCTCCTTTGCATGCTTTTTCCCGTGCTGCGCGCTGGTGCGGGCAGGCTACGGGATCAATGTTTACCTGTTCGTCACTCAGTGCGCTTGTACGTCTGAAGGCCAGGCTTGATCGATTTCTGATCGAGGAATTGCCGCAAGCCTTCTTCCCGTCCTTTCTCGGGATCGCGCAATTGCGCCTGGTCGAGCTTCGCATACAGATAGTCTTCGTTCTGCTCCCAGGTCAGTTCGCGCGAGCGTTTGAAACCATGCTTGGCGGCGCGCAGAACGACAGGGTTTTTCTCCAGCAGCTTCGCGGCCAACGCGACCGTTTTCGCACGCAGTTGTTCGAGCGGCACGCTGCTGTTGACGAGTCCCATTGCAGCGGCTTCTTTCCCGTCGAACGTGTCGCCCGTCATGATGTAGTACAGCGCCTGACGATGTCCGACCGTATCCGCCATTGCCTTGCTGACCAGATTGCCAGGCGGAATGCCCCAGTTGATTTCAGAGAGGCCGAACACGGCTTCGTCGGCCGCGATAGCCAGGTCGCATGCGACAAGCGGTGAAAAGCCGCCGCCGAAACACCAGCCGTTGACCATGGCAATAGTCGGCTTCGAGTACATGCGAAGCAGTTTCCATTGCCATTGGCATGCGTCGCGGCGAATCTTTTCTTGCAGGATTTCCGGACCGGCATCGACTTCGCGGAAGTACTCCTTCAAGTCCATGCCCGCCGTCCATGCGTCGCCGGCGCCTGTCAGCACCAGTACCTTTGCGTCTGCGTCCAGTTCCAGCGTCTCCAGTACCTGGATCATTTCGCTGTTGAGCGTGGGACTCATTGCATTGCGTTTCTCGGGGCGATTGAACGTCACCCATGCGATGCTTTCCTGGACCTTCACGTCCACCGTTTTCCAGCGACCCTCATAACTTGTCATTTCGTAGCTCCAGCGCGCCTGTGCGCGTATCGATGTTTGTGGTGATGTGCGAGCACCCGATAGCGTTTGCGTCAAAGCTTCAATGCACACGCCGTATCAGGTAGCCTGATACAAGTCTATTATCAAGCAGCTTTGGACACAATCGCCACGTGATCGGTGAAAACCCTTGCGTTGGATGCACCTGGGGTATTCACCAAAGACGCGTACCTTGTTTTGTCAGGTCGCCTGATATTTAATATGCTCCATCGCAACTGACCGTGGCGCGTTCTCGTGAACGCGCTTTTGTTCACCCATGATGTCAGGCAGCCTGATATTTGGAGGCGATAAGGATGCACCGGCGGCCATCGACACAATAAACAGCAATCAACTTGCAGTGACCGGAACAAGACGCGAAAGCGTCGGCTCCGGCCGACAGGAGACAGACATGAAATCCACCAGAACAGCACTGCCGGCAGACGGCATGGCGCAAGCCACCGCGCGAACGGGCGCCGCCGTCACGTTGAGTCTTTGTTTTGCGGTTGCGTTGCTCGAAGGGCTCGACCTTCAATCGGTGGGCGTCGCGGCGCCGCGCATGGCGCGCGAGTTCGGCCTCAGCGTCGCGCAAATGGGGCTTGCGTTCAGCGCGGGCACCTTCGGGCTATTGCCGGGCGCGATGTTGGGCGGAAGGCTCGCCGACCGGATCGGACGCAAGCGGATACTAATTCTGTCCGCGTGTCTGTTTGGTCTGCTGTCCATCGCGACTGCGTTCGTCAGCAGCTTCGGCATGCTTGTCTTTGTCCGCGTGCTGACGGGTATCGGGCTGGGCGGCGCTTTGCCGAACCTGATCGCGCTATCGTCGGAGGCGGTCTCGCCGAAGTCGCGCAATACCGCCGTTAGCGTGATGTATTGCGGTATTCCTTTCGGCGGAGTGATCGCCTCGATTGTCGGCATTGTCAGCATCGGCGATACGCAATGGCGACACATCTTCTATGTGGGCGGCGCGGGGCCACTCATTCTGGTGCCGCTTCTGCTCGCATTCCTGCCGGAGTCGTCCGCGTTTCGCCGCGCGTCACACGGCATGAACACGAAGCCAGCGCCCGTCGGCGAAGTGCTGTTCGGCGGGAGCCGGGGGCTCTCCACGCTGGAAATCTGGATCAGCTACTTTTGCACGCTGATCGTTCTGTACTTCCTGCTGAACTGGTTGCCCTCGTTGATGGCGGCACGCGGACTCGCGCGCGCGGAAGTCGGTTATGTGCAGATCTTCTTCAACATCGGCGGCGGCCTGGGCGCGCTTTTCATCGGCATGTTGATGGACCGTTTGCGCGGCGGTGTGGTGGTGTCAGGCATGTACATGGGCATTATCGCGTCGCTCGCGGCGTTGTCGATCGCGCCGGGTTTCGCGGCGCTGACGGTATCCGCGTTCTTCGCCGGGATGTTCGTGATCGGCGGCCAATCAGTGCTGTATGCGCTCTCCGCTGCGTTCTATCCGACAGCGATGCGAGGCACGGGTGTCGGTGCAGCGGTCGCGGTGGGTCGGGTCGGTTCGGTGGTCGGGCCGCTTGCGGCCGGCCAGTTGCTGGCCATGGGCCGCAGTTCGTCGACGGTGATCGGCGCGAGCATTCCGGTCACGCTGATTGCCGCGGCGGCGGCTCTGATGCTGATCCGCCGTCCGCGCGCTAACGACTGATCAGACATCCTTATCAAATAAACCGAAAAAGAGAACACAACGTTTGGAGACGACAACGATGCAAACAGTCACGACCCGCCTTTTTATATCCGGTGCCCTGTGCGCGCTGAGTACGACCGCGCTCGCGCAGTCGAGCGTCACGCTGTACGGGATCATCGATACCGGTGTGGAATACGTATCGCATGCGAACGCCGCAGGCGGCCATGTGTTTCGCATGCCGGCAGTAACGGGCGAGTTGCCTTCGCGTTGGGGCCTGCGTGGTGCCGAGGATCTCGGCGGCGGCTATAGCGCCGTCTTCACACTGGAAAGCGGGTTCAACGTTCGCGACGGCAGTTCCGGCCAGGGTGGACGCCTGTTTGGACGGCAGGCATTCGTCGGCCTCAAGGGTCCATACGGGACCATGGCATTCGGCCGGCAATACACGATGACGTATCTGGCGCTGCAAGGCGCCGACATCATCGGCCCGGACATCTACGGCATGGGTTCGCTCGACGCGTATGTGCCCAACGCGCGTGCCGATAATTCGGTGACGTACATGGGCACGTACAAGGGATTCACGCTCGGCGCCGGGTATTCGTTCGGCCGCGATTCGGCCGGCACCGGCAACTCGCCAGGGCAGGGCACCTGCGCAGGTTCGGTAGCGGGCCATCCGACCGAATGTCGCGACTGGTCGGTAATGCTCAAATACGACGCGCCGAACTTCGGCGTCGCAGCTTCATATGAAGAGGAACGCGGCGGCACAAACGCGCAAGCGAACTTCTTCGACGGCGTCGCTCCCACGCCGCTTGGCAACGCCGCTGACAAGGACGCCCGCACGCATGTGAGCGCCTATGCGCAGTACGCGGGCGCGAGGCTCGGCGCGGGCTGGCTTGGCCGGCGCGTCGTGACGGACTCGCCGGCGGTGCCGAACGTGCGCTCGGATCTGTTCTTCGTCGGCGCGTCGTACTTCGTGACGCCTGCGTTTCTGGTCGACGGAGAAGTGTTCCGCATCGTCAATAGTGTGCACGACTCCCGCGCGACGATGGGCGCGCTGCGCACCACGTATCTGTTGAGCAAGCGCTCGTCCGTGTATGCGCAGGCAGCCTATCTGGCCAACAGTGCGAAGGCGCGCTATTCGGTGAGCGGCGGCGGTGGCGGCACGACGCCCGCCGCCGGCATCGGTCAGACAGGTGTGATGGTCGGTATCAAGCACGCGTTCTAGGAGAGATTGAATGAGAAAGTCTGTGATTGCGGTATCCGTGTGCGCGACGCTTGGAGCATGCGGCGGCTCTTCCGATAACACATTGACGTTGCCGCACCTGAGCGCGGCCACACCGGCAACGCTCGTTGGAAGCTGCGCGACGCTGGCGAGCAAGTTGTCCTTCGCCAACACTACGTTCAATTCCGTGCAGGACGTACCGGCCGGAACGCTGACAGTGGCGGGCAAGCCCATTGCCGAGCATTGTGTCGTTCAAGGGCAGATGAATCAGCGCGTCAGCGCTGTCGACGGAAAACCCTACGCAATCGGCTTCGAGATGCGTCTGCCCGTTGCATGGAACGGAAGGTTTTTCTATCAGGCCAACGGCGGGCTCGACGGCAACGTGGTGACGGCAACCGGCGAGATCGGCGGAGGCGGGCCGCTCAACGATGCGCTGAACATGGGGTTTGCCGTGATCAGTTCCGACGCGGGACACTCGTCGTCGCAGAATCCGCTATTTGGTCTCGACCCGCAGGCGCGTATCGACTACGGCTATAACGCGGTAGCGACGCTCACGCCGATGGCCAAGCAGGTGATTCGCACCGCCTACGGCAAGGCGCCGGATCGCAGTTATTTCGACGGTTGCTCGAACGGCGGCCGCCACGCGATGGTGGCGGCGGCGAGATCGTCGGCCGAATACGACGGGATCATTGCGGGCGATCCGGGCTTTCATTTGCCGAAGGCGGCCATCGGCGAAATGTGGGGCGCGCAGCAATTCGCGAAGGTTGCGACTGCGACAACCGCGAATGGCCTGCCCGACATCAAGACCGGCTTTACTGCCGCTGAACGCCAACTGGTGGCGTCGCGGATCATTGCAAAGTGCGATGCACTGGATGGCGTCGCCGACGGCATGGTGCAGGACATTAAGGCATGCCAGGCGAATTTCAACCTGTCCGCTGACTTGCCGACCTGCTCGGGCAACGTGCGTGACGGAACGTGCCTGACTACCGCGCAAAAAGACGCGATCGGCAACGTATTCTCGGGCGCACGCAACAGCGCCGGCACCGCGTTGTACGCGAGCTTTCCCTACGATGCCGGCGTGAGCGGCGCGGGCTGGGCGGCATGGAAGCAGAGCAACTCCATCACGCTCGATCCCGCCGCCGCTGCATTTACATTCACGACGCCGCCGCAAAGCGCTTCGCTGCTGAGCCAGTTGTCATCGTATGCATTGAACTTCAGCATGGACACCGATGCACCGAAGATCTTTGCGACGAGCGGCGCGTACACGGAATCGTCGTGGTCGTTCATGACGCCGCCCGACGAGGCCAATCTCAGCGGGCTCAGGCAACGCGGCGCGAAGCTGATGGTGTATCACGGCACGAGCGACCCGGTGTTTTCGTCGAACGATACGACCGACTGGTATCAACGCGTGATGGCGGCCAATGGCGGCGATGCGAGCAGCTTCGCGCGGCTCTTCACGGTCGCGGGAATGAACCATTGCTCGGGCGGCCCCGCAGCCGATCAGTTCGACATGCTGACGCCAATGATCGCGTGGGTGGAGCAGGGCAAGGCCCCGGATAGCGTCATCGCGACCGCTCGCGATGCGAGCAATGCGATCCCGAATAGCGAAGTGCCTGCGCAGTGGGGCGCGGGCCGCACACGGCCGCTGTGTCCGTATCCGAAAGTCGCGCGTTATAAGGGCGGCGATGTGAATTCAGCAGCGAGCTTTTCGTGTAGTTGATGCATGCTTGAGCCGCGGTTTGCCTGACGCATGTCAGTGACATGCCGCGGTTTCACGGCCCGTCGCAGGTGGCGACAGTAATGATGTTTGCGGTCCTGCGGCGTTGGCTGGACGCGTTGAGCGTCACCGCCGTCGCCGCTATTGTCCGCATATCGCGCATGCCGCGAACTGTCCAGTTATTGCGACTCGTACCACGAGTATGTCGCAAGCGAGCTGATTGGCGGCGTGCCGATCTGCAATGTGACGTCGCGCAATGAGGTCAACTCGATATTGCGCAGATCGCCCATGTAACGGCGCGAATCCCCGTTGTCGTTGATATACGCCACTACGTTTCCGCTGATGCCCGCGACGTTCGTGCTGGAGAGCGGCTGACCCCAGATGTCGAAGAACTGACCCAGCGTGAATGTCTTGAGGGTCGGCGTTTCGATATGAATGATGCCGGTCTGGTCGTGCGTGTGCATTTCATAGTTGCACTGCGACAGTATGCCCACGTTCGCCGGCATAGCGAGCCATTGGCCGTCCTTGATGATCGCGAGATGCGCATGCACGTGGTACAGCTCGCTCATCCCGGCGGCACAGATCAAACCGTCGACCGTGGCGCCGTTCCCGCCGGTCGCCGTATTGCCTGCCGGCCAGTACTGGCTTCCCACCACGCCCAGATAGGCGAGGGTGATCGGATTCGGGTCGAAGGGCGGCGGATCGGTCCATGTGTAGGTGGGAATCTGGGTCAACGGCGTGCCGGTCATGATGGTGACTTCGCCATGCGGCGGAAGCACGAGACTGGCAGGATCGCCCTTGTATTGCGAAAGCGCGCCGCCGTCGTTCACATAGATCGTAACGGGTGATCCGCTCAGGCCCGCGACGTTCGACGCACCGAGCGTTTCGCCCCATATCGCAAAGAACTGGCCGAGTGTGTACGAAGCGCCGGTGGTCGTATCCATGCGAATTTTGCCGCTCGCGTCGACGGTGTGCAGCGGATACGCGCAACCTGTTTGCGCCGTCATGGTCGGCCCGACCGTGCCGATGTTGGCGGGCACCGTGAGCAGGCGGCCGTTCTGATAGATCGACAGATGCGTGTAGGTATAGGCATTGCTGCGCAACCCGCAGTTCAGCCCGCCGACAGGCTGGCCGAGTCCGCCCGACGATGTGGAGCCCGTGGGCCAGTTGGCATCGCCAAGCGTCGTGCCGTCGATCACAGGAGTAGCGGCGGCCAGCGTCGGTGTGGTCGCGCTCGTGCCCGATGCGCCGGATGCCGGTGCAGCGGCGCCCGTGTTGGAGGCACCTCCACCTCCACCGCCTCCGCCGCCGCAACCCGCGACGATCAGCAAAACACCAATGGCGACAAACCGTGAGCCCAGCCGTTCCAACATCGCGTACTCCATGCGGTGGTTAAAGATGAATATGTAGAAGCAGATGTAGCGCAGACTTCGCGGATTCGCTTCGCTGCGTAGACCGACTGCAAAGAAAATGTGGCAATGAAGCCGGCGCATGCGCGCGGGCCCGCACGAAATCGGCAGGTTCAGGGTAGCAGATGCGGTTCAAAAACGAACCCGATGAATCACAACGTTTTGCGACTATTTCTGTCGCATTTAGGGGTGTCGGGCGAGGCATCGATGCGATTCAATTGAAATGCACTTATGGTTCAGCGGCACTTCGTTGAGTGCTTTTTAGGCGCAGTGGTTAATGGCGCATTGAGGTATCGGCAAGCTCGCAGAAAAGAGTGCATGCCTCCATTAGCGGAGCACTTCGTTCCGATACAAGTAGAATGCCGCAGTCGCCGCATCCTGCCGGCGTGGAACTGTCCGGTCAGCGATGCATGTCGATCTCCTCACCCTTTACCTGCTTTTAATCGGAACGCTATTCGCCAGTTCCGGAATGACGCTTTGGGAACACCAAAGCCATCCGCGGCGAAGCCGGGAGTTGCGAGTACTGGCAGCGGGATATGCGACGCTCGCAACCGGTTGCGCGGCAGCCGTGTTTCGTCACAATCTGCCCGGGCCGTGGGGCTCCGCGCTGAGCAATCTGGTCATTCTGACGGGCTACCTGCTGGTCCTGCACGGTGTCGCGTTGCTAAGCGAGCGTCGATACCCGGCCGGTTCGCTCGCGTTGCTCCTTCTCATGGCACTGACATGGGCAGTGGGCGGTGCGCGCTGGGAGAGCACCGTTTGGGCGTACGTGAGCGCGGTCGCAATCGCGGCGGCGAGCGGCATGACGTCCCGCGAGTTCCTTCGAAGCGACGACTTCAAAGCCTTCCAGTCACGGCGTATCGCGGTGGCGGTGACGGCTATCCACGCGCTTTTCTATGCCTTTCGGGCTCTCGTTCTACCCTGGCTCGTGACGCGGTACGGAATGGGCCTGCTGCCCACCATCGGCGCAATCACGATGTACGAGGGCGTCCTGTATTCGGTCATTCTGCCGATGACCGTGCTGAAGATGATCCGCGAGGAAACGCATGGCCAACTCCTGCAGGAATCGCAAACTGACTACCTGACCAGTCTCGGGAATCGCAGATGGTTCTTCGAGGAAGGGATGCGTGTGCTCGGTGAGGGTTGTGAAAGCGGTCCCGTGTCGCTGCTTGCGCTCGACCTCGACCACTTCAAGAAGCTCAACGATCGCTACGGTCACAAGACCGGCGATGAAGTGCTCAAATCATTCGCGAAAGTCGCGCGCAGCGTGGTGGGACGCGAGGCGGTGCTTGCCAGAATCGGCGGAGAAGAGTTCGCTGTGCTGTTGCCGCGCCATGACGAACGCCGCGCGCACGACGTGGGCGAGGCTATCGTCAGGCGTTTTGCACAGACTGTGTCGCACAGGGTGGACGGCGTTGATATCCAGGCTACGGTGAGCATCGGCCTCGCGCATTCCGGCGACGCGGTGCAGTCGCTTGCCGAACTGCTGGCCGCAGCCGACGAGGCGCTCTACCGCGCCAAATCGTTGGGTGGCAACCGGCTCGAATCGGCACAGAATGCCGCGCGCCTGAGAGTGGTTAGATAGCGATCTTTCCCCAACGGCAACCTGCGTTTCATCGAGCAGGAGGTCCTTCCACCGACGCCCGGTCAGCCTGCCGCCTTTGATCGGCTGAGCCATTCTTCCAGCCCGATACGGCCGAGGCGCGCTTCACCCAATGGCACCAGCGAAAGCTCCTCGACGCGACCGCCGAAGTAGCGCGCCTCCGGATCGCGCACCACTTCGCGCGGATCTCCGATCGCCTTCAGGTAGCTCGCGATGATTTCGTCGAATGGGGCTCGTTGCGGACCCGCGATCTCGACAATGCCGTTGCGCGGCGCAGCAAGCGCGACATCGGCAACAAAGGCCGCGACGTCGTCGGATGCAATGGGCTGGAAGAGTCCGGGCGAAAGCCTGACCGCGTTGCCCTCGGCGCTCGACGCGGCAATGCCGCCCAGAAATTCCAGGAACTGCGTGGAGCGAATGATGGTGTAGGGAATGCCCGAAGCCTCGATCAGCTTTTCCTGTGCGACCTTGGCGCGGAAATAGCCGTTCTCCGGCGTCCTGTCGGTTCCCACGATGGATAGGGCGACATGATGGCCGACGCCGGCAGCGGCCTCTGCTGCGTGAAGGTTGCGACCGGAAGTCTCGAAGAATTGGAGCACTGCGCTGTCTTCGAACGACGGCGAATTGGCCAGGTCGATTACCACTTGCGCGCCCTGGAGCGCTTCCTGAAGGCCTTCTCCTGTGAGCGTGTTGATACCGCTTCTTGGCGACGCAGCAAGCACGTCGTGACCGGCGCCGCGCAGAATCGTGACGGTCTTCGAGCCGATCAGGCCGGTCCCGCCGATAATAACGATCTTCATGATCGAGACCTCTCGTAATTAACGGCAAGACGCCGCATAGCTTCATGGTAGGCGGACGCCGGGCGTGACGCGAGGCCCGTGCAGGCACTCACGGTGTTGTCCTTACTGCACCAATCGCGATCCGGCACCGTGCGCATCCGTCTGAAGAACTCGCGGTTCACTCGACCGTCGATAAAGCCGGCGCCGACGTCACCGTCGTGTCGCATGGCGGATTCATCGCGCGCGTTTGCTCGATCATATAGTCGACGAAAACGCGGATGCGGGCCGGAAGGTGCTGGCGGCTCAGATAGCAGATGTAGTGACCTTCGTCGTCGGGCGCAAACTGCGCGAGGCAACTCAGCAACTGCCGCTCGCGAAGCAGGTCACGCACCTGATAAGCCGGCAATTGTGCGATGCCGAGACCGTCGAGCACCGCCTGCAGGATCAGGTCAGGGTCGTTGTACGTGTGCTGTGCGGCGGGCTGATGCCGCAGGGGGCTGCCGTCCACCTTGAACTGCCAGTCCTTGACGCGGCCAGAGGCGTTGCGCAGGTTGATGCAGCGATGACCCGCAAGCTCGTCGACGTGGCGCGGCAGACCGTGCTGGCGCGCATAGGCGGGCGATGCGCAGACGATCATCTGCATCGCAGTGAGCTGCCGCGCGACGATCCCGCTGTCTTCCATGCGCCCGTCGCGGAACGACACGTCCACGCGGTCGGCGGTGAAGTCGGCCGGGCGATCGTTCAGCAGCAGTTCGAGCGTGATGCCGGGATAGCGCGAGTGAAAGTCTCGCAATAGCGGCGCGACGATCTTGCGGCCGAAGCCCGACGTCGACGCAATGCGCAAATGCCCGCGCGGCGGCCCGCTGCGCAGATCGCGCATGCCGTCGAGCGCCGCCACGATACGCTCGATGCCGGGCTGGCAGCTCTCATAGAAGAGTTCGCCCTCGCGTGTGAGCGATGTGCTGCGGGTCGTGCGCAGGAACAGCCGCACTTCGAGTTGCGCTTCGAGCTTCTGCACATTGCGGCTAACGGAGGAGCGGCCGATGCCGAGGCGATCGCCCGCGCGGGCGAAACTGCCTTCATTGGCGACGGCCAGGAATGAAACGACGCCGGCATAGGTGGTCGCAAAGCTGCTCGCGAACGGGTCCTGGCTGCCGGCTACAGGGCGAGGTGATCGGTAATCTGACATGCGGCGCGACTCGTGAGGTCTAAAACCGGCTAGACGTATCAGTCGCGCCGTTTGTGACATCGTCCGCGGTTTTGCGTGGCCGGCGCCGCGCGCCGCATCTGGATTCAACCGTTCGAACAGGCCGCGGCAAGGCGCGCGAGCTTCTCGGGATTGCGCTGCACGAGGATGCGGACAATGCGCTCATTGTCCGTTTCGACCGCTTGTGCCGATTCGAGCTTGCCTTCGAAAAAGCGCAGCAGCGCCCACTCACCGTTGAGTACCACGAGCCTGATACTGAGTTCGCTGCCATAGCGGCGCGATGACGCGTAGAACAGCTGCGCGATTCTGCGGCCGCCGAGCATCGGCTGGGGCGCGCTCGGCACTTTGCCGCCGCCGTCGCCGATCAGCATGGCGTCTTCGGCGAGTAACGCGTTGATCGCGGGGAAGTCGCCACGCTCGACAGCCTGCGCGAACATCCGCAAAAGACGATGATGCGTCTCCTGCGGCACGGCATTGCGCGCACGCTCATCGCGAAGTTGGCCTTTGGCACGGCTCACGAGCTGCCGGCAGGCCGCCTCGCTCTTGCCGATCGCGCGGGCCACTTCGTCGTAGTCGGCATCGAAAACTTCGCGTAACAGGAAGGCGGCGCGCGCTTCGGGCGTCAGCCGTTCCAGCAGCATCAGGAACGCGACGGAAACGTCGTCGCTGCGTTCGACCGCCTCCTCGGGCGTAGCGGGCGAGCCGGTCATTTGGGGTTCGGGCAACCAGATGCCCTTATAGTGCTCGCGCTGCGTTTTGGCAGCGCGCAAGCGGTCGATGGACACGCGGGTCGTGACCGCGACGAGCCATGCTTCCGCGTTGTCGATTTTTTCGCGGGCGGCCGCATGCCAGCGCAGCCAGACGTCCTGCACGATGTCTTCGGCTTCCGCTACGGAGCCGAGCATCCGATAAGCGATTTTCTGCAAGCGCGGGCGCAGGCCGTTGAAGGCGCTGACGTCGTCGTCCATGGAGGTTTCCTGTTGCGTTGATACAGGCCTCGCTCGAAGAGCGGGCCGGCAACCGAATATTGCCATGGACGATCTGTCTTGCGAGCGACAGTCCTAAACGTCGGGTCGGCTCGACGGTAATCCGGGCAGGATCGGACTCCGGCGCATGAGCGAAACGGCAGTCGCGCTCACGTGCCGCCTCTCGACCAGTCTCAGCCGAGCGCTACCACGGCGATCTCCACCAGCAATTCCGGCGCGGCAAGCTGCGCTTGCACGGTGGCGCGCGTGGGCGCGCAACCTTGCGGAACCCACGCGTCCCACACCTCGTTCATGCCGCCGAAGTCGCGCGCAATATCCGCGAGCCATACCTGGGCAGAAACGAGTCTCGTCTTGTCGATCCCGGCCTTCTCCAGGAAGCCGTCGATCTTCTCCAGCACCTTCGCGGTCTGCACTTTCACGTCCGGCGTGTGATCTGCGGAAGTCTGGCCGCCGATGAATACGAGGCCGGCAGCCTTGACGACGCGGCTCATGCGTTGATTGGTTTCGATGCGAACAATATCGGTCATGACAATGTCTCTGGTTGAGGTCGAACGAAGCCGCCGCGCGCGCTCATGAAACGCGCGACGGAGCAAAAAGGGAACCGCTTATTGCGTGACGAGATGCGCCGCGCTCGCAGACGAAGCCGCAGACGAAGAAGAAGCCGCGCCGCGCTCGAACCGGTCGATTCCGAAGGCATCCAGCGAAATGGACGGCGTGCCGTCGAGCATCAGCTCGGACACGAGCTTGCCGCAACCGGGTCCGAGCTGAAAGCCGCTGCCGCAATAGCCGAACGAGTAGTACAGGTTCGACGCCTTGCGGCTTGCGGAGATGACTGGCAGTTCGTCTTCGGTGAAGGCCTCCACGCCGGCCCACGCACGGTTCACGCCGAGATTGCGCAGATGAGGAAAGAGGTCGGTCACCGTCCGTGCACTGCGCACTAGCCGTGCGAAGTCGACTTCGCCGTGACGGCTCGACAGATCGGCGAGACCGATCAGCTTGCCGCCGATCACCACGGTGCCGTTGTCGAACTGCTTGAACGACAACGGACGGCCGGTTGCACCGAGCGTGGCATGACAGAACGGCGCGACGCGATGCGTGACCATCAGCATCAGACCTTCAGGGTGCACCGGCACGGGCTCGCCCACCTGCTTCGCCAGGTCGCCGGACCACGCGCCCGCGGTGACGAGCAGCTTCTCCGCGCCGAAGGTGCCGCGCGGCGTGAAGGCGAGCCAGCGGGTGCCGCGTTGTTCGATGCGGTGCACGGCCGTGCCTTCCAGAAAACGGGCGCCAAGGCGCTGGGCCGCGAGGCGGAACGCCGTCGTGGTTCGAAAGGGCAGTGCATAGCCGTCGCGCTCGACCCAGATTCCGCCTGTGACGTGCCGCGCGAGCGCCGGTTCGAGTTCGAGCACGGTGTCGCGGTCGATCACTTTCTCGTGTGTGAAACCGTGCGATTCGAGCAGCGCAACGCGCTCGCGGCATGCTTGCAGTTCGTCGTCGGTCTCGGCGATCTTCAACTGGCCTGAAGGCACGAAGCCGCCATCCTCGCCGAGCAGGTCGGTCATGCCATGCCAGATTTCACGCGACATCAGCGCAAGCGGGATTTCGGGCAACGGACGGCCCAGCGTTCGCACGCCGCCTGCGTTGACACCCGACGAATGACGCGCGACGTAATCGGCTTCGAGCACGATCACCTTCGCGCCGCGGCGCGCGAGATGAAGCGCGCTGCTCGTACCGTGCAGCCCGCCGCCGACCACGAGCGCGTCGGCTTCCTGGATGACGGTCGTGTCATTCACCGGCCAGTTCTCCAAGCGTGAGGGGCTTGATCGGCGGACGGATGCGGTAGTAGCCGACTTCGGCGGGCGAGACGCGGCGCGCGTCGGCGATCACCTCCGTCACCGTCAGCCCGCACATGCGCCCCTGACACGGACCCATGCCGCAGCGTCCGAACGACTTGGCCTGATTCGGCCCGACGCAGCCCAACTCGACGAACTTGCGCAATTCGCCCGCAGTGACTTCCTCGCAACGGCACACAATCGTCTCGTCGCGCGGAATGCGGTTGATGTCGCGAGGGCGGTAAAGGCTGTCGAGAAACGGCCGGATACGCATGACGCCCGCGAGGTCGCGGCGGTGCTCGACGGCTTGCGCATCGCGTGCGGTGGCGGTAATCGCGCCGAGTTGCGCGGCTGCCGCGAGGCCGGCGAGTGCGCCCTGCAAGGCCGCCGCCTGCGCGCCGCCAATGCCCGCACCATCGCCGGCGATGAAAATGCCGGGCACGTCCAGCTCGCCCCACGCGTCCACTTTCGGGGCGAAGCAGAGTTGGTCGTTGTCCCAGCGGTGCGACGCGCGCAACGCCTGCGTGAATTGCGTGTTCGGCACCACGCCCTGATGCAGAAGAATCACATCGGCTTCAAGACGATGCGCGCTGCCTTGGGTCGTGAAGTGAAGCGCGGCGGCGCGCTCCACATGATCGGCGCCGACGCGCGCTTCCACGCGCAAGTCGTCGGCCGCCTCGAAAATGGGCACGCCGGCATTGCGCAGCGTTCGGATCAGTTGCAGGCCTTTGCTCAGGAACGGCCACGCGCGCAGCGCCGAAAGCATGTGACGTTTCGCGCGCCAGCGATCCTCGTGGCGTGTGGTATCGACGAGCGCGCGGATCGGAACGCCAGCGCGGACGTATTGCCAGCCGAGCAGGTACAGCAGCGGTCCGCAGCCCGCCAGCACCGGCGGTGCGGCAGGCACTTCGCCCGCGCTCTTCAACAGGATCTGCGCTGCGCCCGCGGTCAGCACACCAGGCAGCGTCCAGCCGGGGATCGGAAACGGGCGCTCGAGTGCGCCGCTCGCGAGAATCACGCGCTGTGCGTCAAAGCTGCCGATCTTGCCGTCTTTCAGATAATTGATGCCCCGCTCGCGCGTGACTTGCCACACAGTTGCGTTGGTCACGTGACGCGCGCCGGAGGCGGCGAATGCATCGGCGATTGCCGCGCCCGCCGCGTAATCGGCTCCGAGAATCTCCTTGCGGCGCGCGTCGGCGCGGCCGATGCCGCGATAGATCTGGCCGCCCACGGCGTCCTGTTCGTCGATCAGCACCGTCTTTAGCCCGGCGCGCGCCGTGCGCGTGGCCGCGCTCATGCCTGCGGGACCGGCGCCGATCACGACGACGTCCACTGCTTCAGAAACAAAATCAGCGGCCATGGGCGTTCTCCAAAGGTACATCTGTCAGGTCCGCAGGCGGCAGATCGCGCGCGCCTTCCTGCGAGCGGATTCGCATGCCCGCCTTGACCTCGACCATGCAGGCCTGGCGGCTCGGCACGCCGTCTATCTCGACGAGGCATTCGAAGCACGCGCCCATCATGCAGAACGGTGCGCGCGGAGCGCCCGAAACCGGCGTCGCGCGAAACCGCGAAACGCCCGCGGCGAGCAGCGCTGCCGCGACGGAGCGGCCATCTGGCACGGTTAGCGGCTGATCGTTGAACCAGATTGCGACGGGGGTGGCGGCCGCACCTTGCGCGCCGTCCAGCGGCTTGAAAAGGGCGTGAGTCGGCATATGAGTCGATTGAGTAGTCATGTCGAATTCAATGTGCGGGAATCAGCTCTCGCGCGTGCTCGAAGCGTCGCGCGGAGAAGGTGGGCAGTTCGCCGGGCATCGGCGCGCCCATGATCCACGGCGCGACGCGCAGCGCATGCGCGGCCGCCAGCGTCACGCCGCTATGGCAAGTGACGACGAACGCGCCGGGATGCGCCTGGGACTGGTCGTAGATCGGAAAGCCGTCGGGACTGTAGACGCGCAACGCGGCCCACATGCGCACAAGCCGCACGTGTTGCAGCATCGGGAATGCACGCACGCCACGCCGGGCGATGTCGGCAAGCACATGCGTAGTCGTGAAATCGTCGAAGCCGACTTCTTCCATCGAATCGCCGAA
The DNA here is from genome assembly GCF_000685095.1 of Paraburkholderia caledonica NBRC 102488. Classification (GTDB taxonomy): domain Bacteria; phylum Pseudomonadota; class Gammaproteobacteria; order Burkholderiales; family Burkholderiaceae; genus Paraburkholderia; species Paraburkholderia caledonica. The sequence continues at coordinate 135,320 of NZ_BAYE01000002.1, read as the reverse complement.
CTGCAGGCTGCCCTCGTCGGTCTGGCGCACGTTGAGCGTCGGATAGTGGAGAAACGGCGCAACACGCTCGCTCACCAGCACCTGGCCGCGATTGGGCGCGACCGGCGCGTCGAGCCCGACGAACGGCGCGAGCGCGCGATTGCCGAGTCCCGCCGCAAGCACGACCTTTGCAGCTCGATAGGTCCCGCGTTTCCCGTGCACGACGAAGCCGTGCGCTTGCGGCTCGATGCGCTGCGCCCGCTCGCTCGACACGAGGCGCACGCCACGAGCCTGCATTGCGGTATGCAGCGCGCGCAACAGCTTGAGCGGGTTCACGTGGCCGTCCATCGGCGTGTAACTCGCGCCGATTACTGCAGGCCCGACTTGCGGAATGCGCGCGCGGACTTCGGCGGCATCGAGCATCTGATACGGGTAATCGCCCAGTTCGGCTTGCAGGGTAGAGAGGCGCTTGTCGCGTTCGGCGAGTTCTTCGTCGTTGAAGCAGAAATGGAAGCCGCCCGGCTGCTTTAGCGCGACGTCTATGCCGCTCTCGTCCCGCAGCGCCAGCGCGAGTTGCGGCCAGCGCGTGGCCGAACTGCGCGACCAGCGTGCATATGGAGACAGGCCATAACCCTTGCCCTGGATCCAGACAAGGCCGAAATTGCCGCGTGACGCGCGAAAGCCGCCGTCGTCCTCGTCCAGCACGGTTACGCGCGCGCCTTCGCGAGCGAGTCCGTAGGCCACGGCCGAACCCACGAGGCCGCCGCCTATGACGACCACGTCCGCGAGCATATCGGGACTCGCGGCGGTGCTTGTCAATGTCATTGCGCTTCTCCGATCAGAATGCGGTCCAGTCCGACCATGCGATCGAGCAGGACCATCAGCAGGACCGTGCCCACGATCAGCACCGCCGACACCGAAGCGACGAGCGGATCGATCGTCTGCGCGATCTGGTTGTACATGGCGACGGGCAGGGTGGTTGTGCCCGGTGTTGCGACGAAGATGGTCATCGTGAGTTCGTCGAAACTCTGGATGAACGAGAGCACCCAACCGCCCGCTACGCCGGTGCGGATCATCGGCAGGACCACGCGGCGAAACGCGGTGAAGCGGCTTGCCCCGCAGGAGAGCGCGGCGCGTTGTGCATCGCGATCGAGCCCGACTGCCGACGACAACGCGAGACGCAGCGCATACGGCAGCACGATGACCACATGCGCGCACACCAGCGACCAGAACGAGCCGGACAGATGCAGCAGCGACAGAAAGCGCAGAAACGCGATGCCGAGCACGACGGCGGGAATCATCATCGGTGAAAGAAAGAAGCTCGTGAGCGCGGCGCGGCCAGGAAAGCGATAGCGCGCGATGGCGAGCGCGGCGGGCACCGCGAGCAGCACGCCGATGGTCGCGGCCGCGAACGCAAGCCGCACCGATAGCCAGAAGGCCGAGACAATGTCGCCGTTCTCGATGATCGCGCGAAACCAGCGCAGCGACGCGCCGTCGAACGGCATCGAGATAAAGCCCTTGTCAGTGAAAGCGACGAGCATCACCACGACGAGGGGCGCAAGAATGAAGCTCAGGAAAAATGCGTTGTAGACGAGCCCGAGAATGCCGTTCTGTTTCATGATCGCTCTCCTTCGCTCAATCGAAGATGTGCCGGAAACGGCGTTCGGCGACTCGACTGCAGCCCATCACGATGGCCACGTTGGCGATCAGCAGCAGCACGGCGATGCTCGCGCCGAGGGGCCAGTTGAGCGTGCCCAGGAATTCGTCGTAGGCGGCGGTGGCGACTACCTTCAGGCGTCGCCCGCCGATCAGCGCAGGCGTGGCGAAAGCGGATGCCGACAGCGCGAACACGATGATCGAGCCCGACAGCACGCCCGGCATGATCTGCGGCAGCACCACGCGGCGAAATACCGCGAACGGCGAGCCGCCGAGCGAGCGGCCTGCCCATTCCACTTGCGGGTCGAGCTTCTGCATGGTTGCCCAGACCGACATCACCATGAACGGCACGAGCACGTGAGTGAGCGCGATGATCATGCCCGTCATGGTGAATACCAGACGGATCGGCTCGCTGGTGACGTGCAGCGACTGGAGCACATTGTTGAGCACACCGTTATTACCGAGCAGAATCTGCCAGCCGAGCGTGCGCACCACCACCGAAATGAGCAGAGGACCCAGTACGACCAGCAGACACAGCGACTGCCACGGACGCTTCATCCGTGCGAGCACGATGGTCTCGGGCACGCCGAGCACGATGGACAGCAGCGTGACGGCGAAGGCCAAACCCGCGGTGCGCAGGAAGATCGTGCCGTAGTACGGGTCGCTGACCACTTCCCAGTAGTTCGTGAGCGTATAGGCTGCGGTGACGCCGGCCGTATCGCTGAACACGCGGAACGACAGCATCAGTGTGAGCAGCAGCGGCACCAGCAGGAGACCGACAAAGAGCAGCAGCGCCGGCCCCGACAGCAACCACGGCGCGGCGCCGGGGCGATCGTCGTCAAGCGTGGCCATGAGCGCCCTCCGAACTGTCTTGCGTCAGCACGCGCAGGTCGTCGTCGGTCCATGCGAGGCCCACTTCATGACCTTCCTCGGGTGGCGGCGCACCGTGGTTCGGCTGCGCGACCCGCAGCTTGCCGAGCTCGGTGTCTACCTCGAGCAGCCACTGATTGCCGACGAACACACGCGTCGCGATGCGCCCGCGCAGCCGGGCATCGCCGTTGGCAAGGTGTACTTTCTCCGGCCGGATATACACATGCACTGCGCCGTCCACATGGCGGCCTTCGTGCGGCACATGCAGTGTCGTGCCCGCGACGTCGACCTCGGCGCAACGTGGATTACGGCGCAACACCTCGCCGGAGAACGCGTTGGTGCGGCCGAGGAACGTGGACGCGAAGGGCGTGGCGGGGCGCTCGTAGGCGTCGTAGGGCGTGCTCAGTTGCGCAATGACGCCGCGATGCATGACGGCGATCCGATCGCTCATCGTCATCGCCTCGACCTGGTCGTGCGTGACCAGAATCGTCGTGATGCCGAGGCGCTTCTGGATCGCGCGTAGTTCGATGTGCATCTCTTCGCGCAGCTTGGCGTCGAGATTGGACATCGGCTCGTCGAGCAGCAGCAGTTCGGGTTCCATGGCAATGGCGCGTGCAATCGCGACGCGTTGGCGCTGGCCGCCCGACAGTTCCTTCGGATAGCGATGCCCGAGGCCTTTGAGGCGCACTAGAGAGAGCGCTTCGGCAACACGCTCTTCGCGCTCCTTGCGCCTGACCTTGCGCATCTCCAGCCCGAAGCCGACGTTGCCTGCCACCGTCATGTGCGGAAACAGGGCGTAGCTCTGGAACACGACGCCGATGCCGCGCTTCTCAGGACGCTCGTTCGTGATGTCGCGGCCATCGAGCAGAATGCGGCCGGTGGTCGGCGAGACGAACCCGGCGACCATCTGCAGCGTGGTGGTCTTGCCGCAGCCGGACGGGCCGAGCAGCGCAAGCAGCTCGCCGCGTTCGACGTCCAGATCGATGTGCTCGATCGCGGTGAAATCGCCGTAGCGTTTCGATATGCCTTGCAGAGTCAGGAAGGCCATACGCCTCGCTCCTTCATCAGATCGCGCGCCGCGCGAGGGACTTGCCGGTGCCGCGCATCAGCGCTCGACCGAACGGTTCCAGCGCTCCGTCCATTCCGTGCGATGCTGGTTGATGGTCGCCCAGTCCATCGAGGTCAGCTTCGAGATCTGATCGGGACCATAGGGCACGCGGGCGGCGATTTCCGGCGTCAGCTTCACCGTCTTGTTGACCGGGCCGAGACCGATGCCTTGCGCCTGAACGGTTTGCACTTCCGGGCTCAACAGGTATTGCACGAACTGCTGCGACAACTGCGGCTGCGCATTCTCGGCGACGACGCACGCCGCTACCTGCAACGCGACCGCGCCTTCCTTCGGGTAGATGAATTTCAGCGGAAAGCCGGTGTTCTGCAACGCCACCGCGCGGCCACTGCCATACGGCGCGAGAATCACGTCGCCGGATTGCATATGGCCGTCCATCTCGCCGGGCGTCGGCGCCCAGGACAGCACGTTCGGCGCGACCTGTTTCGTCATTGCGGCAAAGCCCGGATCGATATTTTTCTCGCCGCCGCCGGACAGACGCGCGAGCATCACGAGCGTGTGCAGGCCGTACGTGTTGGTGATCGGCGGTACGCCAAGCTTGCCTTTGATACGACTGTCCGTGAGCGACTTCCACGAGTCGGGCGGCGGCAAGCCAGCCTTTTTGAATGCTTCTTCGTTGTAGCCAATGCCCGTTGCGACCATGCCGACGCCTATCGCCGTGGGGCCGAGCCTCGCGAGCGGGTAGACGTCCTGCATCACGGGCGCGTCGTCGAGCTTTGCGCACAGATTCAATTGCATCGCCTGATACATGGGGCCGTCGTCCATCACCGCGACGTTGATTTGCTGGTGACCTTTCTGCGCCTGGAGTTTGGCGAGCGTATCGCTCGAATTACCCGCGACGTAGACGATCTTGACGTTATGTGCCTTTTCGAACGCCGGAATGATTTTTTGCCGGTAGACCTGCTCGTTCGAACCACCTACGTTGGCGACATAAAGAGTGGTCTCGGCTTGCGCGAGAAGCGGCGCGGCGAGGCTCAAGGCGAAGGAAACGGCCGCGATTGCGGTGTGGGACGGGGCGGACAGACGGCGATGCAACGCTCTTTTCATGACGACGATCTCCAGTTCCGATGTGTGGGGGCGGGCTTCGCTGCCCGTCGGTGAAAAGCAGTGTCGCGCCGGCTGGTCATGTCGTCCAATACGAATAAAATACCTATCCATGCATGGATGATATGGATTGGCGCGTACTAGCCTGGGGAAAACACGTATGAATCTCAAGCACATCGAGGCGTTTCGCGCGGTGATGGTGTCGGGGTCGATGACCGCCGCAGCCAAGGCTCTATTCACCTCGCAGCCGAACGTGAGCCGCCTCATCGCGCAACTGGAGCGCGATACCGGTTTGCAACTTTTTCAGCGCAGCGGCGTGCGCCTGATTCCGACGAGCGAGGGCGAGGCGTTCTTTCGCGAAGTCGAACGCGCTTTCGTCGGCTTGCAGGGGTTGGCGAATGCGGCCGCGCAGATTCGCAACCTCGGCAGCGGACGTTTGCGCATCGCAGCCATGCCTTCGGCGGGCATGACGCTGGTGCCGCATGCGATCAAACGCTTTGTCGAGCTATTTCCCGACGTGACCGTGTCGCTCCATGTGAACACGTCGGCCACGGTCAACCATTGGACGGCTTCGCAGTTTTGCGACCTGGGCGTAGCGGTATACGTGAGCGAGGCATCCGATTGCGAGGTCGAGCAGCTATCGGACGTGGCCGCCGTTTGCGTGATGCCGGCTGCGCATCGGCTCGCGGCAAAACGCATCATCAAGCCGGAGGACCTGGAGGGCGAGTCGTTCATCTCGCTTTGTCACGGTGACGGCACGCGCGCGTTGATGGACGAAGTGTTCCTGCGCGCGGGCGTGCAGCGCGTGCTGGCAATCGAGGCGCAATACACGGCAATGTGCTGCGAGATGGTACGTCACGGCATGGGCGTGACGCTCGCGCATCCAATCGTCGCGCGCGACTATGCCGGGCCGGACATCGCCATTCGCCCGTTCGTGCCGGCCACGCGCTTTCAGACCTATCTGCTGTTTCCGCCGCACAGGCCGCGGGAGCGCCTAGCTTTGGCGTTCGTGGAAGTCTTGCGTGGCCTGCATGACGAACTGCTCGCGGATGTTGTGCCGCCGGCGCGCAGCGGCGCCCCGCGCGCTCGGGCAAAGCAGCGACTGGGAGTTTCGAACCGCGTGTTGCCTACGTAAGTTCGGCTTCCGTCGATACAGGCTCGAAGCGGCGCGATGCCTCATGCACCGGGTTCTCGGCCGGCGCGAACGCGTGGAGCGTGAGCCATTCGCCATAACCGGCGACCAGAAAACCCCCGGATCGCTCGATGTATTGTTCGCGGGATGCTTGATAGACAGTTTTCAGCGCGAACCACGGCACATGCGGCAAGTCGTGATGAACCAGATGGAAATTGTTATTCAAAAAGAGCAGCCGCCAGAAGAGGGCCGCCTCGTTCAAAACCGTGCGATGTTCGGAATCGTCGGCGGTGCGGTGCTCGCGGAATGAACGAATCGAGCCGAGCGACATCGACCCATACCCCACGCCGACGATGAATACCCACGCCGGAATAGAGCACACGTAGTGCAGCCACGCGGTGAGCGCGGCCAATGCGATCAAGTGCGCGAGCCAGGCGGGCACGTCGCGCCAGTCGCCGAGCTTCACCTTGCGTAATGCATCGACGCCGGTCGCCGCAATCGCAAACGCCGGTCCCACCACCAGGCGGCCTACAAACGTATTGCGCCAGGTAAGCAGCGCGCGCATTGCCCAGCCTGCGCGGTGCCACACACGAGCATCGACGAAATAGCTCTCCGGATCGCGCCCGGGCTGCGTCAAATGCGGGTCGTCATGATGCTGAAGATGCGACTCGCGATAGACGCGATACGGAAACCACACGGCCAGCGGCGCGAAGCCAAACAATGCGTTCACGCGCGGTGAGCCTGTCGGGTGGCCGTGGAGCAGTTCGTGTTGCAGCGACATGTACCACGCGCTCACCAACGCGAGCAGGGCTGCGGTCAGCGGCATGCCGAGCACGCGCGCGTGGGTTGCAACGCCGAACCATCCGCCGTAAATCGCGACGATCAGTAGCCACGTTGGCCATTGCGTGCGCCAGGTCCAACTCGTTGCCAGCCTTGCGATGGCTTTGCGTTGCGTGTCGTCGAGGTATATCGCCATCGGCTGAGTCGGTCGGATGCATGTTTGAAGCGATCCTACCGAGCCATGCGCCGCGTCAGAACCAATTTGTTCAGGATTGCATTTTCGCCGCAACGGGTAAGGGCGGCCAGGATCCGGCCTAACTGCGACGGGGCAACGACCCGGGCAAATTCACGTTGTCGGAATGGTGAACGATCCTTCTGGATACTGGCTGCACATGAACTCCACGAAGGCCCGCACTTTGGGGCTCTGCAAACGACGGGACGTGTGCAGGACCCAAAGCTCGACGTCGTTGCCCGCGATTCCCCATGTCACCAGTTTGCCGTCCTCAAGCAGACCGCCGATGATCGACTCCGGCAACATGGCCGCCCCGGCTCCGGCGGCTATGGCGTCGCGAACCATCAACAGTGAAGACAGCCGTAGAACAGGTTGCGGCTCGACAGTGAATTGACCATTGCGGACAGACCAGACATCTCCGTCGCGATAGCTCGGCATGACGACGGCGGGAACCGGAAACGGTTTATCGCCGCTGCCCTGCGGCATTTGAACCGATGGCGCGGCGGCAAGTACCAGCCGGTCCTTGGCGAAGCACCTGCCGACCAATGTGCTGTCGCTATGTGGATTGATGCGGATGGCCGCGTCGAAATGTTCGTCGACGAGATCGACGGGGCGGTCGTCTGCGACCACTTCGAGCTGCACTTCGGGATAGCTGGCAAGGAACTGAGCGGCGAGCCGCCCGAGCGCCATCTGCGAAAACAGTAGCGGTGCCGCGACGCGTAGGCGGCCTCGCGGCGTGGCGAGCCCGTCTCGTGCCGCCGCGACTGCTTCGGCTACCTCGTGCATCGGCCCTTCGGTTCGGGTCAGCAGCAACTGGCCGGCCTCGGTCAACTCCAGACTACGAGTGCCTCGCTCGATGAGCCGAACGCCCAACGCTTCTTCGAGATCGGCGACGCGGCGCGACAGCGTGGCTTTGGAACGGCCGCTGGCGCGGCTCGCTTTGCCAAAACCGCCGTGAGCGGCCACGAGTTGAAAGTCGTCCAGCGCGTTCAGGTCCATAGTGTCTCAATAGTGATGCGGCTAGTCTCTATTTTATGATCTTTGTTTTGAATGTGAAACTCCTTATTGTTGGGGTGTAGCCAACCAAACGCTCAAAGGAGTTTCTTATGAACAACGTTCGCGCAGTCGTCCTGACTGGATACGGCGGCCCCGACGCCATCACGATTTCTTCCGTCGCCGCACCGCTGGCGGAAGCGGGCCAGGTTCTCGTCCGCGTGCATGCGGCCGGTGTCAATGGACTGGATTGGAAGGTTCGGGAGGGTTATGTGAGGGACGCTTTTCCGCTGGAGTTGCCGACCGTTCTCGGCATTGAACTGGCGGGCGTCGTGGAAGAAGTGGGCCCCGGCGTCACCCGGTTGCGCAAAGGCGACCGCGTAATGGGTGCGCCGGGCGCGCTGGGCGCCTACGCCGAACTGGTGGCGGTGAACGCGGCCAACCTCGCCACGATGCCCGACTCGATGAGCTTCGTGGAGGCGGCAGCGTTACCGGTCGCAGCGGTGGCCGCGTGGCAAAGCCTTAACTTCGCCGGACCGATACGTGCCGGACAGCGCATCCTGATTCAGGGCGCGGCCGGCGGTCTGGGCGGATTCGCGGTGCAGTACGCGCATCAGGCCGGCGCCGAGGTGTTTGCGACCGCCCTGAACAGCGATGTGGACTACGTCCGTAGCCTCGGCGCGGACCGCGTAATCGCCTACGACCAGCAGCAGTTCGAAACTGCGGTAAGCAGCGTCGACCTTGTTCTCGACTATGTCGGCGGCGACGTGCTTGCCCGCTCGTGGTCCGTGCTTGCGGCAGATGGGGTCGTCGTGAGCACCGCGTCGCCGGACATTCTGGCGAGCACACCGGCCGGCCGTCGCGGCTTGTGGTTCGTGAACACGCCGGATGCCGCGCGGCTGCAAGAGATCGCCGACGACGTGACGCACGGGCGTTTGCAGTCGAAGGTCGGCGCCGTCGTGCGCTTCGAAGAACTTCCCACGGCGATCGAACGCAATCGGACCCAGCCACAGGTCGGCAAAGCCGTGGCGGATTTTTTCCTTTAAATCGACTTTCCAGAATTGGAGCAAATCATGAGTATTCTCGTCACCGGTGCATCGGGCACCGTAGGTATGCAGATCGTCCAGCGCCTCGCTTCAAGCGGCGTCGAAGTCAAAGCGCTGGTTCGAGCGCCGGGTAAGACGGCGCTTCCGTCGGGCGTGGCGGAAGTCGTCGGGGACATGAGCAGTGTGAGTTCGATGCGCGCGGCCTTGTCGTCGGTGCGCACGCTGTTTCTGCTCAACGCGGTCGTCCCGGATGAAGTCACGCAGGCACTCGTCACGTTGAACCTGGCGCGAGATGCGGGCATCGAGCGCATCGTCTATCTGTCAGTGATTCACGCCGACCTCTATACCAATGTGCCTCATTTCACAGGCAAGCACACCGTCGAGCGGATGATCCAAAGCCTCGACATGCCCGCGACCATCCTGCGTCCCGCCTACTTCATACAGAACGACGAGCGCATCAAATCCGTCGTCGAGAGCCACGGCATTTATCCGATGCCTATCGGCCACGCTGGCGTGAACATGGTCGACGTGCGGGACATCGCCGACACCGCCGCCGCCGAACTGCTGGCGCGGCACCGCGCACCCGATGCACTGCCCGGCCGCACGCTCGAAGTTGTCGGCCCTGAAGCGTTGACCGGCGACTCGGTCGCGCGCATCTGGAGCGAAGCGTTGCAGCGCGAAATCCGCTACGCGGGCGACGACCTGGACGGTTTCGAGCAGCAACTGGCGGGAAATGGGCCCGACTGGCTGGCCTACGACATGCGCCTGATGATGGCTGGCATCCAGCGCCACGGTATGCGCGCGGGCGACAATGCAGTGGACGAGCTCTCGAAGATGCTGGGACGGCCGTTGCGGACCTATCGTGATGCCGTGCACGAGATGCTTGGCTTGAGTCAGTAGTCGGCGGTTGACGGAGAGTGATGCGTGGGCGGCGGAACGGTGAAGGGGCGGGTAGTGGCGAAACGCGTTAGCGAACCGGTCGCACAGCGCATATCGTTATGTGATGGACACGCGTTCGCCACCGAGCCCCCGCCTCCCGGCATATTCTTTCGGCCGTATTCTGGTTACTGTGTCAGTTCGGCGGCAGGCAAGCGAATCGTCATGAGCGGTACGCCGCCTGCTGCTCATCCGGCGAATGGGCGGAGCCAAAACGTGTGAAGAGAGTGCCGATGATAGGCAGCTAGCGTCCGCGACGGGGCATCGATCGGAAACACATCATGTTAGTCGAATGGAAGCAACGACTCAGGCTCTTCGTCCGGCGATTCTGGCAGCCGACCAGCGCATGTATGACGTGCATGCCCGGGAGTTTGGGCAATCTGCTGAGCCTCGCGCATTGGGCGATTGCACTGCAGACGGGACTATTCACCGGCGTGCTCGCCGTACTGCTGACTTTCACACCGGCGAGGAAACTCTATGCGCACCGATACGGCAATGCACTGGTCGTCGGCTGCCTGACAGCGATCGGCGACGCGTATTCGCATCCGAGTCGTTACCGCATCCCCGTCGTCGAGCACGTGTTGACGGGCGTCGTCTCGGGTCTGTTCGCGCTGGGCGGCTCATATCTCTTCGAAGATCGCGGGCGGCGCATCCGCGCGGCTTGGGCGCGGTTTTTCAGTTGACCCGTGCACGGCCTGCGTGTTTCGCAGGGTAAGACGTCGAAGCAAATTCCCCACTGATCATCTAAACGCGGCGCGTAACGCTGGTCTACACAGCGCCGCGCAACGACCGCGCGTGGCCGCCACGAACGTAATGGCCCCCAATTTTCATGTTGCGGCGCACTTAAAAGAAGTCTATAACCATCCCATTGGATGGTGAAGGGATGGAAACATGGAAAACTCTGTAGCGAATCTCGCGAGTCGCCCGAAGGGCGGCGAGTCGGAAAAAATCACGATCAACCTCGGCCCCGTTGACTTGGGGCAAATCGACCTGCTGGTGCAGGAAGGCTTCTATTCCAACCGGACCGACCTGATCCGCACGGCTATCCGCAACCAGCTTGCGCTGCACGCGCAGGTTGTTCAGGAGACCGTGAGCCGCCGCGCGCTGGTGCTCGGGCTACAGCATTTTTCGCGAGAGGATCTCGAGGCGGTGCGTGCGGCGCATCAGCGTCTCACGATCCAGGTGCTCGGACTGGCGAGCATTGCTGCCGATGTCACCCCCGAACTCGCGCTCGCCACCATTGACAGCGTTGTCGTGCTCGGAGCGTTTCACGCATCCGCTGCGGTCAAGACGGCGCTCGCCGGCAGAATCCGCTAACTGCCCGACGCACGACACTCAAACACGATTACCGGACAAAACAAATGAAACTCGATGAAGGTTTTTTGACCTCGATGCGCGAAGCAATGACCTTGCTGCGCACCCGTGGACCCGCCGAAGCTACTGAAGCAATACAACGTGCTCTGGGCGGCAACGCCGAGGGCTCTACGCATGGATCAGCGCCCTGGCATGCCACGCCGGAAGCGTTCACCGTTCCGTTCGAGCGACCGGCGACAAAGCACGCCGAGACGTTCAATGCGCGCGAAGCCCGCGCCGATATCCAGGACCGGGGACACTTCAGCACGCACGCGTTTTCGAACGCCGCCGGTCGCCGGCAATATCGGCTGTATGTGCCGGCGGAAAGCCAGGGCGAGCCGCTTCCGTTGATCGTCATGCTGCACGGTTGCACACAGAACGCCGACGACTTCGCCGCGGGCACACAGATGAACGCTCTTGCGGAGCGGCATCGATTTTTGGTCGCTTATCCGGAGCAGCCGCAGCAGGCCAATCCGTCGAAATGCTGGAACTGGTTCAAGCCTGCTGACCAGCAATGCGAACGCGGCGAGCCCTCGTTGATCGCTGGCATCACGCGCGAGATCATTGCGGAGCAGAACGTCGATCCCGCGCGCGTGTACGTTGCGGGGCTCTCGGCCGGTGGCGCAATGGCGGCGATCATGGTTGCCGAATATCCGGAACTCTATGCGGCGGCCGGCGTGCATTCAGGTCTTCCGGCACGATGCGCGCACGATCTTCCGTCCGCACTCGCAGCGATGAAAGGCGGCAAGCGTCCGGTACAGGCACGGCGCGCCGCGCACGGTACCGCCTCGTTACCGAAGCGGCCGCTGATCGTCTTTCATGGAGACGCCGACTCCACGGTTAACATACGCAATGCGGCGCAACTCGTCGACGGCTTCTCCGCGCGGCCGCATGGCGACGGCGAACAGCGTCGGACCGATGCAGGCGGACGCGCGTGTACCGTCTCGCGACTCGTGTCAGCGGACGGTATCGACGCAGAACTGTGGACCATTCACGGCGCCCCGCACGCATGGGCCGGCGGCAATGCGCGGGGCAGCTATACAGATCCCGCGGGTCCCGACGCGAGCGCGGAAATGCTGCGATTCTTTCTTGAACATCCGCAGCGGCGATAGCGCGGTTGGCGATCTGGCTGACCGATGAGTGCTGTCACTCTGGACAAAGGCAACATGAGACGACTACTAGTTGCTGCGCTCGCAGCCACCTCTTTAGCGACTGGCGTTCATGCGCAAAGCAACGATTCGGGTCCGCTCGATACGCCGTCGGGCAAACTGCAATTCGTTCGCGCAGGGCATGATTTCACGGCGATGCTCGACACCGAAGTGTTCGATCGTTTCGGCGCGAATACGCTCACGCATTTCGACGACGTGGGCAACGCAAATGATGCGGTCAGACGCATGCTCGTGCAGACCGATTCGGGTCCGGTGCTATACGACTTTCGCCACCGTCCTGCACTTGTGCAGCGCGTTGCCGCGCGTATGACGGTCAAACGCGTGTTCTGGCAAGGCGAGGAAGTCGTGATGCAAGGTTCACAAGGCTGGTTCGCGTTCAGACGCGGCGTGCTGACGAAACTGCAGTCGTCCACGACTACTTACCACTGATACCCGCAGTCGCAAGCAACACAGCCGCTATACACAGCCGCAAACACACAACGATCCTTTAGCACAGAACGTCTCTAGCTTTTCACTAAACCTTGGTTGGACGGCGAATTACCGGTTGCTACCATCTCGCGCTCAGACAACCACGGCCGATACAACAATGAAAAGCTCGAGTTCGCATCCGGCGGCGTTCACCACCATTCCCAGGCTGCGGGCACTCGGTGCCGCCGTTGCCAGTATCGTTGCGTTTGCATCGTGTTCCGGCGAGGTTTCTCCAACACCGCCGGCTGTCACGCCGGTCGCCGCGAAACGCCCGAATATTTTGTACATCATGGCGGACGATCTGGGCTACTCGGACATCCATGCGTTCGGCGGCGACGTCGACACGCCGAATCTCGATGCGCTCGTGCAATCCGGGCGCATTCTGACGAACCATCACACGGGCACGGTTTGCGCGATCACGCGAGCGATGCTGATTTCCGGCACCGACCACCACCTGGTCGGCGAGGGCACGATGGGTGCGCCCACGGACGAACGCAAAGGTCTGCCCGGCTACGAAGGCTATCTGAACGATCGCGCGCTATCGGTCGCACAACTACTCAAGGACGCCGGCTATCACACGTACATGGCGGGCAAGTGGCATATCGGCTCGGGCATTGTGGGCAGCGCGACGGGCAGTGGACAGACGCCGGACCAATGGGGCTTCGAGCATAGTTACGCGCTGCTCGGCGGCGCGGCGACGAATCACTTTGCACACGAGCCTGCCGGCTCGAAGAACTACACCGAAGACGGGCAGTACGTTCAACCCGGTCAGCCGGGACAACCGGGCGGCGCGGGCGGCAGCCCGGCCGTGTTCTATTCGACCGATTTCTATACGCAAAGACTGATCTCGTACATCGATTCGCACAGAGGCGACGGCAAGCCGTTTTTTGCGTATGCGGCGTACACGTCGCCGCATTGGCCGTTGCAGGTGCCTGAACCGTACCTGCACAAGTATGCAGGCAAATACGACGCCGGCTACGACGCGGTTCGGGCGGCGCGCATCGCGCGGCAAAAGGCGCTCGGCATCATTCCCGCCGATTTCAACCCGTATGCGGGCGCGCCCGAAACGCTCGCGGCTACGCCGGCAACCGCCGGCAACGGCACCGTCAACGCGAAATACGTCAGTGCCGTCCATAGCGCCGCGCAAGGTTATAGCGACTACGGTCCGGGCAATGTGAACAAGTCGTGGGCCAGTTTGTCAGCCGATGAAAAGAAAGCGCAGGCGCGCTACATGGAAATCTATGCCGGCATGGTCGACAACCTCGATCACAACATCGGCCTGCTGATCCAGCATCTGAAAGACATCGGCGAGTACGACAACACGTTCATCATGTTCCAGTCGGACAACGGGGCCGAAGGCTGGCCGATCGACTCCGGCGCGGACCCGACGGCGACAGATACGGCGAACGCGGCGGAGCCGGTCTATTCGACTCTCGGCACCGACAACGGGCTGCAGAACGCGAAGCGCTTGCAGTACGGATTGCGCTGGGCCGAAGTCAGCGCGGCGCCGTTCCGTCTGACCAAGGGCTATTCCGGCGAGGGCGGCGTATCGACGCCGTTGATCGTGCATTTGCCCGGGCAGACCGTGCAGAAACCGACCTTGCGTGTCTTCACGCACGTCACCGACAACACAGCCACGTTCCTCGCCGTCGCGGGTGTCACGCCGCCGACGCAACCGGCGCCGCCGCTGATCAACTCTCTGACGGGCGTCGATCAGAACAAGGGCAAGGTCGTTTACAACAACCGCTACGTGTATCCCGTTACGGGGCAGTCGTTGCTGGCGGTTCTGAACGACCAGTCGAATAGCGCCGTGCATACCGCGTCGTTCGGCGATGAAGCGTACGGCCGCGGCTATCTGCGCAGCGCCGACGGCAAATGGAAGGCGTTGTGGACGGAGCCGCCGCTCGGTCCCGTCGATGGCCACTGGCAGCTGTACGACATGACGTCGGACAGAGGCGAGACAACAGACGTGGCGGCGCAGAATCCGTCGATCATAGACGGACTCGTGCAACAGTGGAACGCATACATGTCCACTGTCGGCGGCGTCGAACCGCTGCGGCCGCGCGGCTACTACTGAGCGGAATTGCCACTGTCATGAGAATCGGAGCAAGAACGCTTGCCGGCTTTGGCGGCCTGTTCGCCGCCGTTTTCTGCGTGGCGTTCGCGGTCGCGGCGTGGCCTGCGCGAACGGCCGGTTTCGACGATCTGAACCGCGCGCGCCCGCTTGCGCCGCTCGGCTCAGAAGCGCAGTGCGAGCGCTACGCGGGTCTGCCCACCGGCTGGCGCGACGACGCGAAGGCCGGCATGGTGCATCTGCACGGCGGCACCTTCGTGCTCGGCAGCACACGCGGTTATGCAAACGAGCGGCCTGCGGGCGACGGCCTTACGCGCGTCGGTGGTTTCTGGATCGATCAGACCGACGTGACGAATGCGCAATTCGCCGCGTTCGTCCGCGCGACCGGCTACGTCACCGACGCCGAAAAGCAGGGCGGCGCGGCAGTCTTCCACGTTCCGACGCGGGAAGAAATGAACGCACGCGACCTTGCGTGGTGGACCTGGGTCAAGGGGGCATCGTGGCGGCATCCGACGGGCGAACGCAGCAACATCGACGCGCAGATGAGTCAACCGGTGACGCTCGTCACCCAAGCCGATGCGTTCGCGTATGCACGGTGGCTCGGCCGCGACTTGCCGACCGAGGCCGAATGGGAATACGCGGCGAAGGGCGGGCAGGAGGGCGCGGACCTCGACACGGCACCGCGCGATGCGCACGGCAAGCCCGCCGCAAATTACTGGCAAGGCGTGTTCCCCGTTCTCAATACCAACGAGGACAAGCATGTGGGTCTGTCGCCCGTCGGCTGTTATGCGGCCAACGGATTCAAGCTGTACGACATGATCGGCAATGCATGGGAGTGGACGAGGGACGTCTACACGGGCGAACACCAATCGCATACGAATGGCGATACCGCGGCAATCGCACCGCCCACGCGCAGACACGACACGCCGATGGTCATCAAGGGCGGCTCCTTCCTCTGCTCGCGAGATTACTGCGTGCGCTACCGGGCGTCGTCGCGCGAGCAACAGGAAGCGGACCTGCCGGCATCGCATATCGGTTTTAGGACCATCTCGCGGGACACCAAAGGATGAATCCGCGACGTGTTGTGCACGCAGCGATTAGCGCGATATTGATCGGCTCGGCGGCCATGTGGGGAGCAACAGTTTTCGCGGATGCCGCGCAACCGCGTGTGAAAGTCGGCGTCACGCGCGGCACGCACGCCGAAATCATGAACGAAGTGCGGCGCGTCGCAACCGCTCGCGGACTCGACATCGAAGTGGTGACGTTCGATAGCGGTGCGCAGATCGACGCGGCGCTTGCCGCGCATCGTATCGACGCCGCGAGCTTCGAAGACGGCCCAGGCTTTGAAGCGTCGCGCAAAAAACACGGCTATCCGCTTTATGAGGTGGCGACGACGGTCACCCTGCCCATGGCGCTCTATTCGCGCCAACTGACGAACCTCGCGCAAATCCGGCGTGGCGCGAGCGTCGTCATTCCTGACGACCGGGAAGGCATGGCGCGAGCGCTAGTCCTGCTGCAGAACTACACACTGCTAACTTTCGACGACCGCGCCGGCCTCCACGCGACGTTGCGGGATGTCACGGGTAATCGCCTGAATCTGTCGCTGCGTGCGCTGCCCCGCGACCGGCTCATCGCGGCGTTGAATGCGGCAACGATTGTCGTGATCGACAGCCAGAGCGCGCAACGGGCGGGACTTTATCCTGCACGCGACAGCATCGGCATTGAGGACGCCCGCTCACCGTACGCGGGCGTGCTGGCGGTGCGCGAGGCCGAGCGGGGCGAGCCGTGGGTCGCGCAACTGGTGTCGGCCTATCACTCGAACGATGTAGCGCATTTCATTCTGACGCGCTATCAGGACTCCGTGCGCCGGCCATGGTGAGGTCGTTCTCGCTCGTATCCTGCGCGCGCACGGGATCGCCTCTCGAATGTGCTGCCGCTATGAGGCGTCGGCGACGTGGCATGAGTGATCGAGTAGATCTTCGGCGGAGCCGCTGCCATTGTCCGCATCGAGGCCGCTATTCACGACTAGCCAGCCGTCTTTCTCTGCCGATGGTCCCGCACCCGTCACAAGGATGGTTTGCATCGCCATTGCATCGGCGTTACGGTTGTCGCGCGAAACGAGGCGAAACGGATCGCTCGTGCCGCTCAGCGCGGTAATTCGCATGACCCGGTAACGGTTGCCGTCGAGCGTGTCCCAATGCCACTCGCCGGGCGCGTCTTTCGCGTGGCGCGCGAGCGCGTCGCTGATATCGCGGCGCATGCAATCGATATGAATATGCAACTGGTTTTGCGAGCGGCGGAATTGAGAGTTGATTTCGAGCCCCAACTGATCGTCGCGCAGCGTCCGCTTGACCGAGCGATTCACGTAGTCGCGTGAGCCCCACGCGTCGGCCCAATAGCCCTGCGCATGTGGCGCGAGCACGAGCGGACTTTCAATGCCGGTGATACGGTCCGTTGGAATCAGCAGATACTGCGAGCGGCCGACGATATCCTTCAGGATTGCATAGCGTTTATCGAGGTCCACGAACGTGCATTGACCGGGCGTGCCGGTCGCCTGTTGCGAAGGCACGCAGCGCATATCGACGATCTTCCATAACGCATTGGAATCGACGGCCGCAATACGCGCGCATCCGGCGGCGGCAAGCGCGATGCCCAGCGCCGCGACGACGCGCCGGAAGTAATGCGTGCGTTTCTCTGTTGGTCGGCGACCATCGGATCCGGAAAGTCGAGGCGTGTCTGGAGGCGTTTTTATCGATGCGTGAAGGTGAATGTGGGCATGAGCCTGAGCGCGGGTTATTTCTATCGGCATGTTTTATCTTGCTTAAAGCACGGGCGGTGGCAATGGGCCCAATAACTGTTCGAATGCCACGCCGATTGCGAGCAGACGCCTGTCACTGCCAAGCGGCCCATCCAGTTCGAGACCGACCGGCAAACCGTGCGCGCTCATTCCCGCGGGCAAGGACAGTCCGGGAATGCCCGACGTGCTGGCCGGATCGGTATTGCGCAGGAACGCTTCCATCGTATCGATGGGCGGCGCGCCATCGATGGAGACGGTCGATGAACCGTTGATCTCGTCGATTGGCACCGCAGTGAGCCGTGTGGTGGGAAACAGCAGCGCATCGAGACGTTCATCGGCGAAAGTCGCGGCGATATAGGCCTGCAGCAATGGCCGCCAGTGATTCAGCGCCGCCTCGTAGTGCGCGTCGAGCGAGCCCGCGATCACCGCGTCGTAAATCGCACGGACATCGGGGCTCGCGATGCGAGCCGCCAGTTCGCTGACGGTCTGCACCGGCGCCTGGTTGGCGACGAGCCAGGCGTTCACATCGCCGCGCGCTTCGTGAATAGCGATCGGGCCGCCGACCATGCCGTTCAGGTCGTTCAGTTCGCTCATCGCCACCGGCACGAAAACGACGCCCGCTGCTTCGAGCCGTTTCAACGCGGCGCGCGCCACGTCCTCGACCTGCTGCGCGAGACCTTCCCACAGCGGCGCCGGCAAGCCGATGCGCAAGCCGTTCAGCGCGACGGTGGGCAACGGACCCTCGCCGGTAATCACGCCGTCGAGCAGCGCGATATCGGCCACGCTGCGCGCCATCGGTCCGACGGTGTCGCGGGTATGGCTGATCGGCACCACGGCGTCGGGGTCGTGATAGCGCCGCTCGGCGCCGCCATTGCCAACCGACGGACGAAAGCCCGCGGTACCGGTCAACGCGGCGGGGATGCGTGTCGAGCCGCCGGTGTCGGTGCCGAGGCCCGCGGGCGCGATGCGTGCAGCGATTGCCACCGCCGTGCCGCCCGACGAGCCTCCGGGAATCAGCTTGGGATCGTACGGATTGCGCACCGGCCGGGCATGCGTCGCGAGGTTGGTACTCGTGATGCCGAACGCGAGCTCGTGCATGTTGGCCTTGCCGAGAATGATCGCCCCGGCGTCGATGAGACGTTGCGCCGAACGCGCGTTGGTGCCCGGGACAAAACCTTCCAGAGCAGGCGTGCCTGCGGAGGTCTGCAGTCCCGCGGTATTGATGTTGTCCTTGACGACGATCGGCAGTCCGGCAAGCGGCAGTTGCGCTCTCGCCGACGCGGGCAGCGCGTCGATGCGCCGGCCGGCGGCGAGCGCGCCGTCGAGATCGATCACGGTCAGCGCGTTGAGCGTGCCGAGCGCCGCTGCTCGCGCGAGAAGCGTCGCGACGTAATCTGTTGCCTTGAGCCTGCCCGACTGGATCGCGGCGACTGCGTCGGTTGCACTCAACGCAAGCTGTTCATCGACGGTCCATGCCATGGACGTGCTCCTTATCATGCAGTGTTTGTTCGAGCCGAACGTTTGATGAAGCGCAACGCGAATCGCGCGAGCGCGGGCACGAGCCGCGGACGCAGCAGCCGCACGTCGTAGCCGCTCATGCGGCGCTCGTTCTCCGCGAGGCATAGCTCGATGAGTTCGGGCGTTTCGAGCCCTTTGCCGATCACACTACTGTTGGCGGGCAGAAAGTTCGAGTCGTGCGCGACGCCGTTCGCATCGATGCCTCTCGCGATCGCCACGCGCTCCCAGATCAGCACGGCCCAGATCGCGGCCACACGCAACGCGTGCCACGGCCTGCGCCACAGCGGCATATTATGTCGATGCCACGCGACCCAGTTGACGAAGAACAGAATGTGGCGCGCTTCTTCCTGGATCACGGGCTCGAAAGTTTCGACGAGCGCTTCGGGAAAATAGCCTGACTGCTGCGCGGCGCGAAACAGGCCGAACGCGAAGAAGCTGTCGATGCACTCGCTGTAGCCCGTCCGCATCCATGCCCATTCGGGATCGCGCGGCGGCGGATAGTGCGGTTCGGGCGCGATCTCGATGCCGTATGCCGCAATCAGTTTTGCAAGCACGCGTTTGTGACGGGCCTCTTCGTCGCCGTCCATCGTGATGGCTTCGCGAAGCAGTGGGTCGCTCAGTCGCTCCGCGTAAGTGTGAACGTTGATCGACGCGCGGCCTTCGGTCTGCACCGCAATGTCCCAGATGGGCAGCGAGCACAGCCGCTCGAGCGCATCGGGCGACAGCGCGGGCCAGTCGATCACGGCGGGTTTATAAGGATCGTGAGTCTCGAGCAACATGCGGCAGAACATGTGCTTGTGCGCCTCCGAGCCGATCTTCACGCGGGCGGTGCCGGTGAACGTCCAGTGGCGCAGACTGTGGTCTTCGGCTACATCTATCAATGTGTCGGACATGGCAAGCGTACAGAGAGCGAACTCGATGTGTCGCCTATTCTGTCACATTGCCCCGGGATACGGCGCCTGCGCTGCACTGCCGGCGCCTGATGATCGTGGTCACCGGGCGATCACTGCACGGTCACTGCTGATTATCGACCCACATGCGTCCCCAGCGAAACGCGTAGTCGAGCGCGTGTTCTTCGTCGAAGAAATAATCGAGCGCGTCGAAACAATATGCCTGGCTGTGGCTCGCGCTGGCTTTTTCGATGGTCAGGTTGGCGGCGAACAGCCCATTGGGCAAACGTTGCACGGCCGGTGCAACTTCGTAGCCCTTGTAGCGGATATGTGAATTCATAGTTGTGGCAGTGAAGATGCCCGCTTATGTTGCAAGGAGCCGGTGCATATGACGCCACGCGTTTGCGTAGGCATCAGGCGGCGGATGAGTCGGCGGGCAGGCTCAAGCGTAGGCCGCACTGAAGGGCCCGTGAACCAATCTTTCTTCGAAAGCAAATTAGCGGAGGTCCGGAACGCTTGTCAGAAGACCGGGTAACGACATGTTTGCCGGGTTCGGACACACTATCCCGCGCGCAACGTTATTAGTCTGTTATGTGGCGCACGGTTCGTACAAGCGCGAGTGCCCCGGCCCGCGAATGCGGCCGGGGGGCGTCGTAGGCGAGGGGATTAAACCGCGTGCAGCAGACGCGCGGGTTGCGCGTGCTGCTGTGAGGTGCCCGATGCATTCGGGCTGGCAGTGCGATGCGGGTTGAAGGCCAGCGCGAATTGCGCGGCTTGCTGGCCGACAGTAGCGAGTTGATCGACCACCTTTGGGTCGGAACAGGTGTCGACATTATCGAAGCGCGTTTCGAGCGTGTTGATGCCGGCCCCGAATGGCGTCGGCCAGCCGCGCAACGCGTGCACGATCGAGCGCAGAGAAGTCAGCACAGAACCCGCGGCTTGCCAGCCATAGGCGGTCACGATGCAGCCGACCGCGCGGCCGTCCAGATACGGACGCTCGTCGGCGCGTAGTTCCTCCAGCGTATCGAGCGCGTTCTTGACGAGGCCGGACACGCCGCCGTGATAGCCCGGCGTCGCGATGATCAGCGCGTCGGCGTGGCGCACCGCTTCGATCAGTTCGAGTTGTTCGTCGGTGCGTTCGCTGTGTTCCGGCGCGTAGTGCGGCAGGCTATGCAGGAACGTGCCGCCGAACAGCCGGGTAGTGGCACCCGCCGCCTGAGCGCCGCGCAGCGCAAAGCCGAGCGCTCGCTCGGTCGACGAGGCGGCCCGCGTCGTGCCGCCAATGCCGACAACGAGCGGCCGGCGGTTTTGGTCGAAACTGGTCAACGAAATGCTCCTTCTGTAGCGGATCACGGCGCTTTTGCGCGAGTCCGCGCTGAGGCGGGCCCGGCTAAACCGGACTTTGAAGCACCATCTTAATGAGCGCGAGGCCCCGCACGAAGCGACTTTTTGTTCTAACCATATAACCGCGAGGCGTGGGTGGCTGTGCCCGCGTTGATTTGCGCCGATCGCGCCTGATTGTCCGCACTTGACCGGGCCCGATAAGCATATGGCGAACAATTGGTTGGGAGCGCAAGTGGTGGCCGCTATGATCGAAGCGTCTCCTCCATGACACTCCTTGACATGGGACTCGGCCTCGCCACGTTAGTGGCGGGGCTTTTTTTTGTGCGCCGGTTTGCACGACATGCAGACGCCGCGCGTTCACGGTCCAGCCGTTTATCGCGTGCTACGATGGTTCGCGACACGTTATCCGGCGAGCTCGAGCAGGCAAATGGCAACCCTCTATGACACCCTCGGCGTGCCCATGCACGCCACCGGCGAAGAAATCAAACGCGCGTACCGCAAGGCCGCGATGAAGTGGCATCCCGACCGCAACGTGGGCTCCGAGGAAGTTGCGCGCGCCACCTTCCAGGAGATCAGCGACGCCTACGCGATTCTGTCCGACGCGCAGCAACGCAAGGTGTACGACGCCGTCTACGCCGAGCAGATGCGGGAATGGGAGAGACAGCGCTCGCGCCATCAACAGGCACAAGCGGAGCGCGAGGCGGCGGCACGTGCGGCAGAAGAGGCGGCTTACGCCAGAATGGTCGCAGTTGCAATGCGTTTCGCCGACGAAGGCCATAACCGCGATGTCGTGTTCGGCGTACTGCTCGGGCGGGAATGCGATCCCGCGCGCGCCGCGCAGATCGCGGATAGCGTGGCGGCGTTGCAAGCTTCGCGGCGCGAGACCGCAGTGAACGCAACTGCTACTCAGGCAGCGCCCGGCGAAGCGAGCGCCGACAGGT
Source organism: Paraburkholderia caledonica NBRC 102488 (assembly GCF_000685095.1). Classification (GTDB taxonomy): domain Bacteria; phylum Pseudomonadota; class Gammaproteobacteria; order Burkholderiales; family Burkholderiaceae; genus Paraburkholderia; species Paraburkholderia caledonica. Next base: position 112,972 of record NZ_BAYE01000002.1, on the reverse strand, counting down.
CATTTGAACCGGCAACGGCGGGCTCTCATAGGGAAGAAACTGCCGATCGCGACGCGCATGCCGCTCGCGCAGCCCACGGCAAACGCGAGGAAGCCGCAGGCGAAGTGAACCCGCCCGGAGGCTTGGGCGGGCTGTGGTTTCAGTTCCTCAATGGGCTGAAGTTCTGAGTATCTGGCCTCGCTCGCCCACTTCAGGGCGTTTCCAGGGGCAAATTCCCGTAGCGCGCGGATTAAAGACATCGTACTGTCACGGGGGCGCAAGACTCAGCGGGCACAATCGCACATAGAAGATACAAAAACAGAGTACGGGGTACGCGTGACGAGGAAATATAAAGTGCTGTTTCTCTGCCGTGAGAATTCAGCACGCAGCATCATGGCAGAAGCTTTGCTTCGGGAACTGGCTGGGCACCGGTTTGAGGCATTCAGCGCAGGGCCGGAGCCGGCCTTGCGGGTCCATCCATTGACGGTCGCGCAATTGCGGCCCGGCGTGTCGGACCTCGGCGTGCTATGCCCGAAAAGCTGGCTTGAATTCACCGGCGAATGGGCGCCCCGCATGGACCTTGTGGTCGCGCTCGACGCGAGCGTTGCGGTTCCGCATGCGCCCGCCTTTCCGGGAGACCCCGAATTCGCTGCCTGGCATTTCGCCGATCCGCTCGCCGACGGTATATCCGAGTCAGAGCGCGTTCGCCTGTTTCAAAAGGTGTTCTGGCAAATCGTGCGTCAGTTAAGCGCCTTTATTGAAGCGCCGCAAGATGCGCTGCTGTCGCGAGCGACGTCGGCCCGCGGTGCACGCACTCGTGCTCCTGCCAGTTTGCCCAACCTGTAACGTCTAGCGATAGCGCGGCGCCGGCCGCTCAGTGCTCGTTCGAGCGCGCGAGCGGACTGCCTGCAAATGGATCGTTTTTCCAGTCGACGCGTTTTTTCGGCTGCGGCGCGGGTGCGGGCGGAGCCGATAATTCAAAATGGTCGATTGATTGGCCTGCGCTGATTGCCTGCTTGAGCCATTGGGGCATTTCTCCCTGGCCGTCCCAGCTATCTCCTGTCGCGCTGCGGTAGCGGGCGTTCTTTTGCGCGGCAGGTTCGGATGCTAGCAGGGCGGCAAGGTCTTCCGGTTTGATGCCAAACTCTTCCATGCGATGGCGGAGATACGCAATCATGCTATCTCGCTTCCTTTCGTCCATAAGATATTAGTCCTTCTAAAGCGTCCAGCGTTCTGTCAAATGCAGATTGCGAGGAAAACCCGCGAGAGCTTCGAGTCCATTTAAATGGCGCCGGTCCGCGGTGAGGTTATTGATCGAAATTGGAAACAACGATGATGACGATGCACTGATTTGGGCGGCTGGTCTCGCGTCAACGCACTGTCTTACGACGGCGTTTCGCGCGCGGCCCTTTCTTGTGGTTATGACAGCATCATAACGCACTGCGCGCGCAATGCACGCACCGTTTTAACTGATTTTGTCGCATTTGAACGCTCATGCGAAGGTTGTTCGCTCCGCCCCCAGTATTGCTCACGGGTCCCGTGCGCCAATTTGAATTCCTTGGCGGCCGAACTATAAAAGAATAGCGGAGAGAACAATCCGTGTTTTCCAGCCTGAGGCGCCTGATTCCGCATCGTACTCGCGTATCCGGTGCCGGCCAGGGCGCGGGCGACCCGTTGCCGGTTGCATTCGACGGGTCGACGCAGCGGGCCCGCGTCGCTGTTGGCACTTGCGTCGGCCTCCATCGGCCAGAAGGTTTTTACGCAGATCGATTATTGAGGAGGGACGATACTGCTGCGCCGGATTCAAGGAGTCTGGACCATGAAACTTCGTTTATTGATGGCGGTGGTAAGCGCCGTTCTTATGCTCGCGCCGCGAGCCGCAAACGCCGATGACGCGCCAACTCAGCCGGGCGCAGGCACAACGTCCGGCCACAGGCTGATGCAGCACGCGAACGAATCGGCACAGGCAACGACCGACATGTCGTTGATAGAACCCGCGGGAACGGCTTCGCAGTCCGTGCAGAATGTCTCTTATGGCGGGACGGCGGCAGGGCGATCAGAATCGGGAACCCGGCAAAATATGCCCTGTTCGGGCGGCCCGCAATGCAGGATTTACTTCGGCCAGTAATCCGCGCAATGCGTCGAGGTGGCGCGCTCTCAGCTGGCGCACCGCCTCGCGTTTCCGTTCATGCCAGCGCGGGTTGCGCGCTGGCGTCTTCGCTTTCGACGATGCGGCTCACCATCGCCTCGACTCCCGGCCCTTGCATCGCGGCCCGCTCGCCAAAGCGGCGGAATTCGTCGAGCAGCGAACGCCACGACGCATGCCAGCGCGTCTCCTTGATACATGTACCCGACGGATCGGCGATCCGCAGTATGCCGCTGTCGGGATAAAAGGTCAGGGTGACCGGCATGCCGTCGATGACGCAGGTCGCGGTGCAGGGGCGGGTGCTAACCATGTTCGAATTCCTTTGAGTGAGCGATGAGTGCACTGGATGCTGTCCGCGCATTCAGCAAGCACCATGCCCAACGCTGCGGTGCGTCGCCGTCGCAGGAAGGGTGAGCGCACAACGACGCCAGAATCGCTCGAATAACCCCACCAACAACTGCAATTTTTCGCAGGGCTCAGCGAACGATTTAATACGATGTTAAGGTGTGTTCCGTCCAGCATGCACCCACCACTTCGTCGATCGAATTTCAGAGCAGGCCAATATGGCCTGCTTTTTTACTCGTGCCGTACAGCCTGCGAGTCGATCTTCGAAGGTGATTAGCAATGTGCAGTCGCTCCAATCCCATTCGTTGTTAATAACTCGCAAACAATACTATGTTAAGAGAAGATAATCTGCTGGCGAGCGCCGTCGCGCCCGGCGATGCGCCATCGTCGTCGCTACGTTCGTGGCTCGCAGTCGTGGCCGTTGCGATCGGCGCCTTCGCGTTCGTCACCACGGAGTTTTTGCCGGTTGGCCTATTGCCGCGCATCGCCGCGGATCTCGGCGTGTCTGCCGGTACGGCCGGTTTAATGGTCACGGTGCCCGGCGTTATCGCCGCGATCTCGGCGCCCGGCTTGATGCTGGTCGCCGGTCGAATGGATCGGCGGCTCGTGTTTCTGTTACTCACGGCCTTATTGCTTGCGTCAAATCTGATTTCCGCATTTGCGCCGAACTTCGGTTTGATGCTGGTGGGCCGCGCACTGCTCGGCGCCGCGCTGGGCGGTTTCTGGACACTCGCGACTGCGGCGTCCGGGCGTCTCGTGCAGCCGAAAGATTCGGCCCGCGCAATGGCCACCATTCTCACCGGCGTTACCTGTGCAACGGTGATCGGCGTGCCGCTCGGAACCTTCATTGCAAGCTTCGCGTCGTGGCGCGCGTCGTTTATGGCAACGGGCGGTCTCGTCGCGGCGGCGCTCATCGCGCAGTTCCTATTCGTGCCGTCGTTGCCGTCGAGCGCCGCATTGCGGCTGAACGATCTGGTCTCGCTGCTGCGCAGGCCCTATCCGCGCCGGAGCATGTTGATGGTCGGTCTTGTGTTCGGCGCGCATTTCTCGTCGTACACGTACATCACGCCGTTCCTGCTGCGCAATGCGAATCTTTCGATGGTGACTGTCACCTGGCTGTTGCTCGGCTTCGGCATCATCGGGTTCTTCTCGAACTTTGCGGTTTCGTCGACGGTCACGCGCAACCTGAAAATCTCGCTCGGCGCAATGATCTCGCTGCTGATGTTCGCGCTCATCCTGCTGCCCATGTTGCAGCATTCGTCGATCGGCGTCGTCGCGCTCGTGCTCGCATGGGGCGTTTCTTTCGGCGCGTTGCCGCTGTGCTTCAGCATCTGGATTCAGCAGGCAACGCCCGATTCGCCGGAAGCCGGCTCTGCGCTTTTTGTGAGCATCATTCAGGTGGCGATCGCGGTGGGCTCGCTAGTCGGCGGTATCGTGGTCGATCAGGTCGGCATTTCCACCGACTTTCTATTCGGCAGCGGCCTCGCGTTGCTCGGCCTGGCGGCGCTCGTGAGCTTCGGCCGAAGCGGCGCGGGCAAACTCGCGCCGAAAGCGGTAGCTTGCGCGGAGTGCAGTGCGGCGTGTGGAGACTAGTCACGCAATCAGGTCTGCGGGCGTCGACGCGGTATTGATTTTCAGGCGCGCGCCCGCAATTTCGTTTGCTGACTATCTATACATTTGACACGCCCGGCGAGTGCTGATGAATGAAGCACGAGCCGCAAGCCAGGCGAAAGCCCGACGCCACCCACGCAAAAGACAAGCGGATGAAACACACGGAATCGACACAACCCTCTGCCACTCGCGCAGAACTGCTGTGCTTTCTCGTAGCGATCGCAGCGGCCTCCTATGCACTCAGTGCGGAATGGCGTGTGGATCACGTCGTCCAATGCTGCCGCCAGTGGCTTGCGAAAAACGACATGAGCATGGACTGGCTCGAGCGCGTGAACATCGGGCAACTCGCTTTGAAGATCGCGAGCCGGGATCTGAGGGACGCGGGCGTTGCCGTGCGACTGTCGAATGTACAGGCGCTCTTCACTAGCGAAATGGAACTGAACGAAGCGAGCACGATGGTTCAGCGAATGATGGCGCTTTGCCAGGAAGCGCTCTAATGTGGCCTTATTGATGTACGGTCGGGACCGAGGCTAGTCGCGGCCAGGCATCGCAGTTGCAGCAACCCTTCTCGCAGTCCGTTCCCCGAAGTCTTCTCGCATTGGTGCCTTTTGCGACGCCGCGCTCCGATCCGCTTTTGTTATCGACCTTTCCCATTCTCGGATTGTCGAGGCATCGCGTCGCTCGTATATTGACGTGAAGCGCAACACGGACGCTAACGGCTACAACAACTTGGGCGCGCGTGAACCGTGCGACAGGAGACACAAATGAATCGAATCGATCTGGACGGACGCGTTGTCGCCATTACCGGTGGCGCTCGCGGCATCGGCTACGCGGTAGCGCAACGGGCGCTGCAATCGGGCGCGTCGGTCGCGCTTTGGGACGTCGACGCCGAACGTCTCGCGCGCAGTGAGCGCGAGCTCAGCGAACTCGGCAAGGTGACGGCAGTGACCGTCGAACTCACACAGGAATCGGCGGTGGCGCAAGCTGTCGAACGGACCCTCGCCGATCACGGCGCGATCGACGTACTGGTCAACTGTGCGGGCATTACTGGCGGCAACGGCACCACGTGGGAACTGGAGCCGGACGTCTGGCGCCGCGTGATCGACGTAAATCTGATCGGCCCGTACCTCACGTGCCGCGCGGTCGTTCCGCAGATGCTGAAGCAGGGCTATGGACGGATCGTGAACATCGCGTCGGTGGCGGGCAAGGAGGGCAACCCGAACGCCTCGCATTACAGCGCTTCGAAGGCGGGGCTGATCGGCCTCACGAAATCGCTCGGCAAAGAGCTTGCGACGAAGAACATTCTCGTCAACGCGGTCACGCCCGCTGCGGCCAAGACCGAGATTTTCGATTCGATGTCGCAGCAGCACATCGACTACATGCTCTCGAAGATTCCGATGAACCGTTTCCTGTTGCCCGAGGAAGCGGCGTCGCTGATTCTTTGGCTCGCATCCGAAGACTGCGCGTTCAGCACCGGCTCGGTATTCGACCTGTCGGGCGGACGCGCGACTTACTGAGCATTCGCGCGGGCGTGGCGTGGATATACGGCGCCACGGAATATACGAGCCGCAAGCAGCACGATATACAAGAACCGCGCAGCCGCTAACGCGAGTTGCGCGAAGGAGACGACATGGACCCGCATCCGAGCGCTTCACTCGAGGCGATCAACAGCAAGGTAATGCGCCGGCTGTTGCCGTTCCTGCTGCTGATGTACGTGCTGGCGTTTCTCGACCGCGCGAACATTGGCTTCGCGCAAAAAGCGTTGCAACACGACACGGGGCTCTCGAACGCGGCGTTCGCATTCGGCGCGGGCGTGTTCTTTGTTGGCTATGCATTGTTCGAAGTGCCAAGTAATCTGCTGCTACATCGTGTCGGCGCGCGTGCGTGGATGTGCCGCATCATGGTGACATGGGGACTCGTATCGGCAGCAATGTGTCTCGCTCATACCGCCACCACGTTCTACACGCTGCGCTTCTTGCTGGGCGTTGCGGAGGCAGGCTTTTTCCCCGGCGTGATCTATTACCTGACGCACTGGTTTCCGCAGCGTGCGCGTGCCCGGGCCGTCGGCATGTTTTATTTCGGCGCACCGTTGGCGTTTATTTTCGGCAGTCCATTGTCGGGCTTGCTGCTCGAACTGAATGGCGCGTTTGGTCTCGCGGGCTGGCAGTGGCTTTTTCTCGTCGAAGGCATTCTGGCAACGCTCGTCGGCGTCTGGGCGTTCTGGTATCTCGACAATCGTCCGGAAAACGCCCGCTGGCTTAACGAGCAGGAGCGCACAACCCTGCGCTCGGCTCTCGACGAAGACGCGCGTGCGGCGTCCGTGCATGGGCCGCATCGCCTTCTCGCCGCACTGGTGGATCGTCGCGTGCTGCTGCTCTCGCTGATCTATCTGCTGATTCAAATGAGCGTGTACGGCGTGATCTTTTATCTGCCGCAACAAGTCGCGGCTCTGCTCGGCACGACGGTGGGATTTCATGTCGGCCTCGTCGCGGCGTTGCCCTGGCTGTGCGCGCTCGTGGTGACCTGGTACGTGCCGCGCCGCGCGGATCGCACGGGCGGACACCGCCTCTGGGCGTCGGCATTGCTTGTCGTCGCGGGTCTTGGCATCGGCGTGTCGGGCCTCGCTCATGACCCCGCGATCGGGCTCGTTGCGTTGTGTTGCGCGGCGAGCGGCTTCATCGCGGCTCAACCGCTCTTCTGGACGTTCCCGACACGCCTGCTCACCGGTGCGGCCGCCGCGGGCGGCATCGCGCTGATCAACTCGCTGGGCAGCCTTGGCGGCTTTATTGCGCCCAGCTTGCGCACGGCTGCGGAACACGCGTTTTCCTCGACATCTGCGGGACTGGTCGTGCTGGGCGCGTCGAGTCTCATCGCCGCGCTGCTGATCGGCACGCTGCTGCGTGGTCACGCACAGGCACCCGGCAAAACCCACGACTTGCTGCACCGCGCCCGCTAAGGGCACATTTCCGGCGACACGTTCGACGCCTATCACGGAGCCCCTCTCTCATGGCCATGCCTACCATCCGGCACGTGCGTGCCTTCATCGTCCGCGGCGGCGGCGCGGACTACCACGATCAGCCCGGCGGACACTGGATCGACGATCACATCTCCACGCCGATGGCGCGCTATCCCGAGTATCGCCAGAGCCGCCAGTCGTTCGGCATCAATGTGCTGGGCACGCTCGTGGTCGAAATAGAAGCAAGCGACGGCACGGTCGGCTTCGCAGTGACGACGGGCGGCGAAATTGGCGCGTTCATCGTCGAGAAACACCTTGCGCGTTTTCTTGAAGGTCAGCTCGTGACCGACATCGAGAAGATGTGGGATCAGATGTACTACGCCACGCTTTACTACGGGCGCAAAGGCGTGGTTCTCAATACGATCTCCGGCGTCGATCTCGCCTTGTGGGATCTGCTCGCGAAGGTGCGTAAGGAGCCTGTGTATCAGCTATTGGGCGGTCCCGTGCGCGACGAACTCGTGTTCTATGCGACCGGCGCACGTCCCGACCTTGCGAAGGAGATGGGTTTTATCGGCGGAAAATTGCCGTTGCAGCATAGCCCGGCCGAAGGGGAAGCCGGGCTCAAACTCAACCTCGAAAAGCTCGCGGACATGCGCAGTCGCGTGGGCGACGACTTCTGGCTGATGTACGACTGCTGGATGAGTCTCGACGTGCCGTATGCAACGCGCCTTGCGCAAGCCGCGCACGAGTACGGACTCAAATGGATCGAAGAGTGCCTGTCGCCCGACGACTACTGGGGTTACGCCGAACTGCGCCGCAACGTGCCGCGCGGCATGATGGTGTCCACGGGCGAACACGAGGCGACGCGTTGGGGCTTTCGCATGCTGCTCGAAATGCAATGCTGCGATCTGATCCAGCCGGACGTCGGCTGGTGCGGCGGCATTACCGAGTTGATCAAGATATCGGCACTTGCGGATGCTCATAACGTGATGGTGGTGCCGCATGGTTCGTCCGTGTATAGCTACCATTTTGTCGTCACGCGTCATAACTCGCCTTTCTCCGAGTTCCTGATGATGGCTCCCAAGGCCGACGAAGTGGTGCCCATGTTCACGCCGCTTCTGCTCGACGAACCCGTGCCCGTCAATGGACGAATGAAGGTGCCGGACACACCGGGCTTTGGCGTGAGGCTCAATCCGGAATGTGCGCTGGTGCGGCCATATCCGCGTTAATGGCTGCCGTAGTCAGGATCACCCAGCAAAGGAGAGTGACGTGCTTCTCAAGGACAAGGTCGTGATCGTCACCGGCGGCTCACGCGGCATTGGCCGCGCGATTGCCGTCGCGTGCGCAACGGAAGGCGCGGATGTGGCAATCAACTACTGGGGCGATAACGACGCGTCGTACGGACGGCGTTCCGCGGTCGCGGAAGTGGTCGAGCAGATCGAAGCGCTCGGCCGGCGCGTGATCGCAGTGGAAGGCAACGTTGCCGCGCGCGAAACGGGTCAGCTACTCGTGCGTCAGACCGTCGAAGCATTCGGCAAGGTCGACGTGCTCGCGAGCAACGCAGGTATTTGTCCGTTCCATGCGTTTCTGGACATGCCGGCGGAGGTGCTGGAGTCCACAGTCGCGGTCAATCTGAACGGCGCGTTCTACATCACGCAAGCGGCCGCGCAGCAGATGAAAGCGCAAGGCACCGGCGGGGCGATTGTGGCGACCAGTTCGATCAGCGCGCTGGTGGGCGGCGGCATGCAGACCCATTACACGCCGACCAAAGCAGGCGTTCATTCGCTGATGCAGTCATGCGCGGTTGCGTTAGGACCGTACGGCATCCGCTGCAATTCGGTCATGCCCGGCACGATCGCAACAGACTTGAACGCCGAAGATCTCGCCGACGAAGCGAAGAAGGCCTACTTCGAAAAGCGCATTCCGCTGGGCCGGCTGGGCCGTCCCGAAGACGTGGCCGAATGCGTGGTGTTCCTCGCGTCCGACCGCGCGCGTTATGTGACGGGCGCGGCGTTATTGGTGGACGGCGGCCTGTTCGTCAATCTGCAATGACGCGCGATGCTGACATTAACTGACCGGAGCGGAAGCAACAGCGGCTTGCGCGGACGCAGCGGTATCTTCGCGTGCGAGAAGCCGCGAGAAGCCGCGCAGCAGTTCGATGAAGCGCAGCGCGGGTTCGGCGAGCGTTTCTTCCTTGCGCGTGAGAATGCCGAAGCCCGCAAGGCTCTTGCCGATCTCGAGCGGCAGCGCGACGAGCAGCTTGCCGCGCAAATGATCGCGCACTACCGACTCGGGCAGCATTGCCACCGCATCGTAATTTTCCAGCAACTGCAGTGTGGCGAAGATCGACGCGCATTCGGTGAGATTGACCGGCGTGGCAAGTCCCGCGCGCGCGAGTTCTTCCTCGAACAGCACGCGCGCCGGACTGCTCACCGGCTGCGCAACCCAAGGCCAGTCGATCAGTTCGCGCAACGTCATGCGCGCGCGGCTCGCAAGTGGATGCACCGAGCGCACGACGAGCAGCAAGGTCTCGCGCGCGAGCGGCTCGAAACTGAAATCGTTGTGTTGCAACGGACTCGTCAGTCGTCCAAGCGCAAGGTCGACTTCGCGGCGATGCAGCAATTGCACGACCTGGTCGCTGGTTTCGCCGAGAATGCGGACGTTCAGCAACGGGCTTTCGGTTTTCAACGCGGCGACGGCCATTGCCATCAGGTCGGGCGCCGCGCCCATGATCGCGCCAACGGTCAACTGTCCATGTCCGCCGCGCCGTTTGACTTCCAGGTCTTCGGCGAAACGCGTGAGTTCGGCGAGCGCACGCCGTGCGTAGGCCAACGTGACGACGCCAAGCGGCGTGGGCGTCATGCCGCGCGCGTTGCGCTCGAACAGCAGAAAGCCGAACGCTTCTTCGATATCGCCCAACATGCGGCTGGCGCTCGGCTGTGCAACGTTCACCGCTTCGGCAGCCTGGTGGAGGTTGCGCGCGTCGTCGAGCGCGACGAGCAGCGCGAGGTGCTTGAACTTGAGCCGATTGACGAGTGCGACGGTTGCTGAGAGTGGGCTCATGGTTGCCGTGCGATTCGGTTTGTGGATCGCCCAATCCCAACTACGGATTGAGATGCTATCGACGCACGAATTATAGTCTTTGCAGGCGCTTCGCCGCGAAGGCGCCAATAACGACGAGACAGCCGCAATGGAGACAATCGCTTTCCGGATGGTGCTCAACCCCGGCATGCGCGAGGAGTACGAGCGCCGTCACGCCCAGATCTGGCCAGAACTCGTTGACGCGTTGCACAACGCGGGCGTGCGCGAGTACCGGATTTTCTTCGATCCAGGCACCGATCATCTATTCGCCGTGCTCACGCGAACCACGCATCACACGATGGACGCGCTCTCTGAACTCGAAGTCATGCGCAAATGGTGGGATTACATGGCCGACATCATGCATACAGCGCCGGACCACACGCCGCATCAGCAACCGCTCGAGCAGGTGTTTCGTCTGAGTTCGCTCGGCTGAAGTTCGGGCCGACATTCGGGCTGACGTTCGCGCTGAATTCCACGCTTGAAACGACGGAGGCATCGCATGCAGGTTGTCGATTCGCATATTCACTTGTGGGACCTGAAGACGCATCGCTATCTGTGGCTGGAAAATCCTGGCGTGTCGTTTGTTGGCGATGCGCGCGACCTGAAGCACGACTATCTGCTCGCCGATCTGCTCGGCGAAGCCGGGGATATCGATGTGAAGAAAGTCGTGCATGTGGAAGCGAATCACGATCCCGCCGACCCCGTCGAGGAAACGCGCTGGCTGCAAGGCATTGCGGATCGTCAAGAATCGCGCGGCATGCCGAACGCGATTGTCGCCGCGCTGGATCTGTCTTCAGCGGATGCGCCCGCGTTGCTCGAAGCGCATGCGTCGTTCGCCAATACGCGTGGCGTCCGGCAGATTCTCAACGTGCACGAGAACAGGCTGTTCGACTATGTGGGCCGCCATTTCATGCGCGAGCCGCAATGGCGTGAGAACTTTGCGTTGCTGCGCCGTTACGACATGTCGTTCGACCTCCAACTTTATCCGTCGCAAATGGAAGAGGCCGCGGCGTTGGCGCGCGCGCATCGCGACACGCGCTTCGCCGTCAACCACGCAGGCATGTTCGTCGATCGCGACAGCGTCGCCGGCTATCGGGCATGGCGCGACGGCATGCGCATGCTGGCGGATTGCGAGAACGTCTGCGTGAAGATCAGCGGACTTGCGATGTTCGATCATCAGTGGACTGTGGAAAGCTTGCGGCCCTACGTGCTCGAAACGATCGACACGTTCGGAGTCGAGCGCGCAATGTTCGCGTCGAACTTTCCCGTCGATCGTTTGTTCGGCTCCTACGCGGGTTTGTGGCATGCGTATGCAACGATTGTCGAAGGTGCGAGCGCTGCAGAGAAAGAGGCGCTCTTTTGCGGTAACGCCGAGCGTTTCTATCGCATCTGAAGCGGGTCGCGTGGACACAAGCAGGCCGCGCACGCCGTAACGTAAAAGAGGGAGACACGCAGTGCAGCAACCTATATCCGCTGTGCCGAGGCTCGAATTGCGGCATGCGAGCAAATCGTTCGGCCGGGTCCGCGCGCTATCGGACGGCGATCTCTCGCTGTGGCCGGGTGAAGTGCATGCGCTGCTCGGCGAGAACGGCGCGGGTAAGTCGACTCTCGTGAAGATCCTTGCAGGCGTGCATCAGCCGGATAGCGGCGAACTTCTGGTGGACGGCGTGTCGCGCCGTTTCGCCACGCCTGCTCAAGCGCGCGATGCCGGGCTCGCGGTGATCTATCAGGAACCGACACTGTTCTTCGACCTCTCGATCGCCGAAAACATTTTCATGGGACGGCAACCGGTCGACCGGTTCGGGCGCATTCAATACGACGCGATGCGCCGTGAGGTAGACGGACTGCTCGCCTCGCTCGGCGTGGATCTGCGCGCGGATCAACTGGTGCGCGGCTTGTCCATTGCAGATCAGCAAGTCATCGAAATCGCAAAGGCGTTGTCGCTGAACGCCAATGTACTGATCATGGACGAACCGACAGCGGCCTTGTCGCTGACGGAAGTGGAACGTCTTTTTGCAATCGTGCGCAAGCTGCGCGAGCGCGACGTGGCGATACTCTTCATCACGCACCGTCTCGACGAAGTCTTCGCGCTGACGCAACGCGTCACCATCATGCGCGACGGCGCGAAGGTGTTCGACGGTATGACCGCCGATCTGAACACCGACGCCATCGTGTCAAAAATGGTCGGCCGCGATCTGGAGACGTTCTATCCGAAAGCGGAGAGGCCGCCTGGCGAAGTGCGTCTGTCGGTGCGAGGGCTCACGCGCGTGGGCGTTTTCAAGGACATTTCTTTCGACGTGCGGGCAGGCGAAATCGTGGCGCTGGCGGGGCTGGTCGGCGCGGGTCGCAGCGAAGTCGCGCGTGCGATTTTCGGCATCGACCCGCTCGACGACGGCCACATCCAGATAGGCGGCAAACCGCTCGCGGCTGGCAGTCCTGCTGCCGCCGTGCGCGCAGGACTCGCGCTCGTACCGGAAGACCGCCGGCAGCAAGGGCTCGCGCTGGAGTTGAGCATTGCGCGCAACGCGTCGATGACAGTGCTCGGCCGTCTCGTCAGACACGGTCTCATCACGACGCGCAGCGAGACGCAACTCGCGAACCACTGGGGCACGCGTCTACGGCTGAAAGCGGGCGATTCCAACGCGCCGGTCGGCACGCTGTCGGGCGGCAATCAGCAGAAAGTCGTGCTGGGCAAGTGGCTCGCCACCAACCCGAAAGTTTTGATCATCGACGAACCCACTCGCGGTATAGACGTCGGCGCGAAAGCGGAGGTATATAGCGCGCTTGCCGAGCTGGTGCGCGACGGCATGGCAGTGCTGATGATTTCGAGCGAATTGCCGGAGGTACTGGGCATGGCCGACCGGGTACTGGTCATGCACGAGGGGCGTATCAGTGCGGACATTGCACGTGCCGGGGCCGACGAAGAACGCATCATGGCCGCGGCGCTGGGACAACCGATTCCACCGTTAGGGAACGCGGCATGATGCGCCATTCTTCGACTCATCCCGCGCCGGTCCAGGCGCCGCCGCCTTCGAAGCGCCCGCCGGCCACAGCGGGCGGCTTCGCAGCGAACCTCGCAAAGAGCCGCGAAACGACGCTTTTCGTCGTGCTGATTCTATTGATCGTGGGCACCGCTCTCGCGAGGCCGCAGTTCCTGAATCTGCAGAATCTGCGCGACGTGTTGCTCAATGTGTCGATCATCAGCCTGCTGACCGCGGGCATGACGGTGGTTATCCTCATGCGTCATATCGATCTGTCGGTGGGCTCGACGGTCGGCATCAGCGCCTATGCAGTGGGCAGCCTGTACGTCGCGTTTCCGCAGATGCCGGTGGTCCTCGCGCTCGCGGCGGGGCTCGGCATCGGTCTCGTGGCGGGCGGCATCAACGCGCTGCTCGTGGCGGTGGGGCGCGTGCCTTCGCTCGTTGCGACGCTGTCCACACTCTATATATTTCGAGGTGCAGATTATGCGTGGGTGCACGGCGGACAGATCAACGCCACCAGTCTGCCCGATACCTTTTCGCGGCTTGCGACCGGCACCTTCTTCGGCATACCGACGCTTGCGCTCATCGCGCTCGTCGTGCTGCTTGCTCTCGCTATTTACCTGAAGCAGTTTCGCGGCGGCCGTGAGCATTACGCGATCGGCTCGAATCCCGAGGCGGCGCGTCTCGCGGGCGTCAACGTCGAACGGCGGGTCATGGCGGGTTTTCTGCTGTCCGGTGCGATTGCGGGTTTCGCGGGCGCACTGTGGCTTGCGCGTTTCGGCACCGTCGACGCCAGCACCGCAAAGGGCATCGAACTACAGGTCGTCGCGGCTGCCGTGGTCGGCAGCGTCGCGATCACGGGCGGCGTCGGCACGATACTCGGCGCGACGCTCGGCGCGCTCGTGCTGGGCGTGATCAGCATTGCGCTAGTCGTGCTGCACGTCTCTCCTTTCTGGGAACAGGCGATCGAAGGCGCGCTGATCGTCGCGGCCATTACCGCCGATACGTTGCTCGCCCGCTCCGTCGCCAAACGCATGATGAGGAAACGCGATCATGGCTAAACCCGATTCCGCGCTGCTCACGCGCAAACGCGAAACGCCGCTGCAATGGGAAGTATTGCTCGTGATCGTGCTGATTCTGTCGATCGCGCTCGGGCGAGTGCTGTCGCCGGTCTTTCTGACCGGTGCGAACCTCAGCAACGTGCTGGCGGATCTGACCGAGATCGCGTTGATGGCACTGCCGATGACGTTGATTATCGTTGCCGCTGAAATCGATCTGTCGGTGGCTTCGGTACTCGGTGCCTCCAGTGCATTGATGGGTGTGCTGTGGCACACAGGCTTGCCGATGCCCGTAGTGATCGCGCTCGTACTGGTTGCCGGCGCCTTGGCGGGCCTGCTGAACGGGCTCGTGATCGTCAAGCTGAACCTGCCTTCGCTCGCGGTAACCATCGGCACGCTCGCGCTCTTTCGCGGGCTCGCCTACGTGCTTCTCGGCGACCAGGCCGTCGCCGATTTTCCCCCGGCCTATACGGCGTTCGGCATGGATACGCTCGGCGGGACATTTATCCCGTTGCCGTTTGCGATCGTGATTGTCGGCGCAGTGCTGTTCACCGTATTGCTGCAATCCACCGCGTTTGGCCGCAGCCTTTACGCAATCGGCGCCAATCCAACTGCCGCCGCGTTCTCCGGCATCGAAGTCACGAAGATCAGGTTGCGCCTGTTCGTGCTGTCCGGTCTGATGAGCGCGCTCGCGGGCGTGGTCTACACGCTGCGTTTCACCAGCGCGCGAGGCGACAACGGCGAGGGCTTCGAGTTGTCGGTGATCGCAGCGGTGCTGTTCGGCGGGGTGAGCATTTTCGGTGGGCGAGGCTCGATGATCGGCGTGCTGCTGTCGCTGCTGATTATCGGTGTGCTCAAGAACGCATTGACGCTCGACGACGTTTCGAGCGAGACGCTCACCATCGTCACCGGCGTATTGCTGCTTGCATCGGTGCTGATACCCAACCTGGTTGCGCGCTGGCGCGCGGCGCGTGACCGGCGCTTCATCGCGAGGTCCGCTTCTTCTCAATAACGTCATCATCAAACCCGGACAGTACAACGTCCAACTACACGGCAGGAGACACTTCATGTTCAAACCACTACGTCACACCGGCGCGGCGGCGCTCTGCGTTGCGTTGCTCGCGATCAGTTGCGCGGCGCCCGCTGCGGGCCTGAAAAACGGCCTGAAGATCGCATTCGTGCCGAAGCAGATCAACAACCCATACGAAGTGATTGCCGACGACGGCGGCCTCGCCGCAATCAAGGAATTCGGAGGCGTGGGCAAGGTGGTGGGGCCGTCGGATGCCGGGGCGTCGTCGCAGGTGCAGTACATCAACACGCTGATCACCCAGCGTCAGGATGCAATCGTGATTGCCGCCAACGACGCCAACGCGGTCGTGCCGTATCTGAAGAAGGCGATGTCGCAAGGCATCAAGGTCGTCACCTTCGATTCGGACACGGCACCCGAGGGTCGTCAACTGTTCGTGAATCAGGCGAACGCGGAAGGCATCGGCCGTGGTCAGATTCAACTCGTGTCGAAACTGATGGGCGGCGAGGGCGAATTCGCGGTGCTGTCCGCGACGCCGAACGCGACTAATCAGAACACGTGGATCAAGTGGATGCAGGAGGAGTTGAAAAAGCCTGAGTACTCGAAGATCAAACTGGTAAAGATCGCTTACGGCAACGACGACGATCAGAAGTCGTTTGTCGAAACGCAGGGTTTGCTGCAGGCATATCCGAACCTGAAGGCTATTGTCGCGCCCACCACGGTCGGCATTGCGGCGGCGGCGCGTTACATCTCGTCGTCGTCGAGCAAGGGCAAGGTCGCGGTAACGGGTCTCGGTACGCCGAATCAGATGCGCGCGTTCGTGAAAAACGGCACGGTCAAGGCATTCCAGTTGTGGGATCCGAACGAGTTAGGCTATCTCGCCGGCTACGCGGCGGCAGCGCTCGCGTCGGGAACGATCAACGGTAAGGAGGGCGAATCGTTCGATGCAGGTAAGCTCGGCAAGCGCACCATCGGTCCGCAAGGCGAGATCATTCTCGGACCGCCGACAACGTTCGATGCGAGCAATATCGACAAGTTTAATTTCTGAGCGCGGGGCTGCGCTCCTGGGGCGCGGCGTTCGGGCGAAGGGCGAGGTGCGCAGGGCGCGGTGCGATACACCGCTGGTGCGCCTCGCGCATTGTTTGATGACTCCGACCTGAGCATCCGCGTCTATCGCCTTCACCTTGCCCCGGAGCGAAGTCCGAGCCCGGCACATGCAAGCTTATCGTCGAACCTCGAATGCACGAGCAAAACCAGCGGACGGCGTCGCGCTGTCCCACACCTTGCCGTCCATGAACGTTCGCGCGTTCTCTTGCGCGGGCACCGCCACCTTCACCTTCGCGGCGGCTTCGCGATAAAGCTGCGTCTGGTTGATGCTCTCTGCGATCTGCGTGTAATCGCTGCGTGCGTCGATCATGCCCCAGCGCTCGAACTGCGTCAGGAACCACGCGCCTTCGAATGCGTGTGGGTAGTTCACCTCTCCGTTGTCGAAGAAGCGCATCGGCAAACCGCGCGGCACGGAGGCCGGAATCCTGTCGCCGAAGCGCGCGGCGATCAGGGCCTCGTCGATGCCGATATAGTCCGGCCGGGCAAGCCAGCGCGCGATTTCAGTGCGATGACCGGGGCCGTCGAGCCAGCGGCACGCTTCGAGCATCGTCTGTACGAGCGCGCGCGCCGTATTCGGATACGCGCTCACAAAATCGCGCCGGCACGCGAGCACTTTCTCTGGGTGGTCGGGCCACACCTCGCTCGTATACGCGACCGTTCTGCCGACGCCTTCCGCTTCGGCCATCGCGTTCCACGGCTCGCCGACACACAGGCCGTCGAGCTTGTCTTCCGCGAGCGCTGCGACCATTTGCGGCGGCGGAATCACCACGCTTTCGATGTCGCGCAACGGGTGCACACCTTGCGCAGCGAGCCAGTAGTACAGCCACATCGCGTGCGTACCGGTCGGAAACGTCTGCGCGAATACCGGCTTGCGCCCGAGTGTAGCGAGCGCCTTGGGCAAGTTGCCATGTTCGGCGAGTGCATCCGCGAGACGGCTCGACAGTGTGACCGCCTGGCCGTTGCGGTTGAGTACCATCAACACAGCCATGTTGGTTTGCGGACCGCCCAGCCCGAGTTGCACCCCGTAGACGAGGCCATAAAGCGTGTGCGCCGCGTCGAGATCGCCGGATAGCAGCTTGTCGCGCACGGCAGCCCACGAAGGCTGGCGCGACAGTTCGAGCGTGAGACCGTGCGCGTGACCGAATTCAAGCAGCTTCGCGGCGACGAGCGGCGCGGCATCGGCGAGCGCCACGAAGCCAAGCCGCAAGTGGGTCTTCTCCAACGGCGCTAATGCTGACGATGCGAGGTGACTGGGAGTGTTCATGGACGTGCTTCACTTGAGCGATTCAGCCGACGCGACGACCGCGCGCGCGACCTCGGCGAGCTTGACGCCCTGATTCATCGCGCGTTTGCGCAGCGTGGCGTAGGCGGCGTGCTCGGTGATTTTCTGCTGATCCATCAGCAGGCGTTTGGCGCGGTCGATCAGCTTGCGCTCCGCAAGTTCGTTCTCGACTTGCGCAAGGCGTTCGCGCAGCTGCGATTCCTGCGCGAACCGCGCAAGCGCGACTTCGAGAATCGGCGCAAGCCTTTCGGTTTCGAGCCCTTCGACGAGATAGGCGGTCACGCCCGCGCCGACGGCGTCGCGGATCAACTGCTGGTTGGCGTCGTGACTGAACATCAGGACCGGGCGCGGCGCGGTCGCGTTCATCACCGCGAGCTGTTCGAGCGTATCGCGCGAAGGCGAGTCGGTATCGATGATGATGACGTCCGGCCGCTCGCTCTGAACCACACTATGCAACGCGTGCGGCGTCGCGGTGCTGGCGAGCATCTCGTAGCCGAGGCGGGCGAGCGCGTCACGCAGGTCGCCTATTGGCTTGTCGGTATCGGTGACGAGGAGAACACGCAGCATGGAGTAGTGGCAATCGACGACTGACCATTGTTGAAGCAAAGTCTATGCCAATAACCGCTAAGCCTTTGTCTGCGGGCACTCGGGGACTCAACGCAAGCTTGATGACTGAAGTCATGCACCATGAAAGGGCGTGCACGACCCATGCACCGAAGCGGCGCGAGAAAGAGCGATCATGTGAGTACAGCCGAACGGCGAGAGCGCATGAAGCGCGATTGACATCGCAACGATCGTCGCGACGAACTGCTGAGATAAAGCGCCGCCGCTGCGCGCCGCTCAGATTTGACTGGAGCCGAACCGGAGAAGGCGCGCGAAAGGCTTCGCGAACAACGTTGCTGCAGTGGCACGCCAGCTAGCCCGAATGGGGCCGCGTGCCGTTCGCCTTAACGGCGACGGAATTGCGAGTTGCTACGGGCAGCGCCGCCACCGCCTGCGCGCTCGTCTTTGTGACGGAAGTTGATCCGTCCTTTGGTCAGGTCGTAGACCGACAGTTCCAGCGTCACGCGGTCGCCCGCGAGAATACGAATATGGTTCTTGCGCATGCGTCCGGACGCGTAAGCGCCAACTACGACGCCGTTGTCGAGCGTCACGCGGTAACGACTGTCCGGAAGTACTTCGTCGACGATACCGTCAAGTTCAAGCAGTTCTTCTTTCGCCATGCATAACTCCTGGTCGATGGGATATGGGTTGCGCGACGCCTTGTGGCGGCGCTGCATCTGATACGGTTGCCAGCGGGTTCAGGCCCGCTGCCTGCGGCACCGGCTTATGCGCCGATTTATGCGCCGATACTAGTGCCGCGCGTGTTGCCGCGGCTCGTGCCGCTCAAAGATCGGCGACCGACTGGCCATCCACGCGGCCGTCGATCAGTTGTTCGGCGTGAGCCATGCACGCAATGCGCGCCTTGCCCGTGCCGTCGAACGGAAACAGATACTGCAGGCGGAACACCCGGCCCTCGGCCGCCGCATTGGCGCCGACACGGCAGATGCGCACCGACGCGTCGTAGCCTGCGTCCGGGTTGCGG
This sequence comes from Paraburkholderia caledonica NBRC 102488, assembly GCF_000685095.1. Lineage (GTDB taxonomy): Bacteria > Pseudomonadota > Gammaproteobacteria > Burkholderiales > Burkholderiaceae > Paraburkholderia > Paraburkholderia caledonica. The sequence continues at coordinate 93,814 of NZ_BAYE01000002.1, read as the reverse complement.
CTCGTCTGACCGTCTGTCGGACGGCGCGGATAGACGAGCGGGTGAATCTCATAACCCTTGTACGTCTTGACTGCTGAGTTCATAAGCATATAAGTATCCTGTATTACGTGGCCGGTGTGTCACGCGTGTTACGCGCGGCACCACTGGCCGGGCAGCGCAGCACCTTGAGGCGCGCCGCCATGGAAAAAGGTTGGCACAGGCCCAATGGGAAGGGCTTGAGCGCGCCGCGCAAAGTCGCGGATTCGATGGAGAAAAAACACGCTGATGTCGCGCGGACAGCGGGCGGGAAGCGGAAACCCGTTGAACAACACAGCTGCACAACTCGCGACGGCTAATGCAGGCGGCGCATTGCCGGAGTGACGGGATCGCCGGCGGGCGGCGGCCGAACAGTCGGGGATGTTGCGGAGATGCCGCGAAAAATGCCGGGTTGAGACTGCCAGTGCTGCAAATGCGGAATACGACTATTCCAATATGATGCACTAAATAGGGCTAATTGGATAGCAAAAAGTTCCCCGCACGAACCGACCGCCCGGTCGGCGGGCATCCGGCGGGACGTCAGAAAGCTCGAAAGAGCGGAAAAGGCCGGGAAAGACCGGAAAGCCAGTTAGCCGGAGGTTTCGGCAATGCGTTTCTGTAATTCGCGGGACGCCGCGAGCGGAATGCGCGCGTCGTCCCACGCGGCGAGCCATTCGACTTCCTTCGACGTAAAAATCTGTCCGTGATTGCGCAGCGCGTATTGCAGCGAATCGATGATGTGGTTGCGAATGATTTCCGGCGTTCTCTTGTCGTCGAGCACGGCGCGAAATGCTTCGAGCGTTGCCATCTGCTGCTCCGTGAAGTAGATCGCCTTTTATCGCACGAAAAAATAGCGCTTGCCACGAGGACAAAATTCGCCGCGCTCCGCCGGCCATGCGGGTGGCTACAATGGCGAGTTGCCGGGCGGGCCGCACATCGCTGGAACTGCCCGATTTTCGATCATTCGCCTTCAACACAGCGCCCTCGACCGCTGCCATTTTCAATGCGCCAGACAACCGTGTCTCCTGTGAAAGACCTGCTGCTCGAGCGTTACGCTCCCATCGCCGACGGCATCGCGGCGCTTTTCTACCCGTGCGCGGAGGTTGTGATTCACGACTTGCGGGATCAGACCATCGCCTACCTCGTGAACAATCTGTCGAAGCTGGAAGTAGGCGGCCCCTCGGTGCTGGACGAAGTGCACTATGCGGCGCGCGGCCGCACCATCGGCCCTTACGAGAAGCTCAATTGGGACGGCCGGCGCATGCGTTGCGTGAGCAACATTCTGTTCGACGACAACGGCAAGCCTGCCGGCATGCTGTGCATCAACTTCAATATTGCGGTGTTCGAGGACGTGCGCTCCACGCTCGATCTCTTTATCCGCGGTGGCAATCTGACCGATGCTCCTGCCGAGGACCTCTTTCGCGACGACTGGCAGGACCGGATCAATACTTACCTGCACACGTGGCTGCGCGAGCGGCAAATCGGCATCAACGCGCTCACGCGCGAGCATAAACGTGAAATCGTCGAGGCGCTGCATGCGCAGGGCGCGTTTCGCGGACGCAGTTCGGCGAATTACGTAGCCGCCGTGTTGACGATGGGGCGCGCGACCGTCTATAAAATTCTGAAGCAGATGAAAGAGGGCGGCTGAATCTGCCGCTTCCTCACAAGGACTATTCAATGGTGCAGACCACACGTTACCGGCATTACAAAGGCGGTATTTACGAGTTGATATGCGAGGCGACGCTGGAGTCGGATCCGGCTGTCACGATGATCGTCTACAGGGCGGCCAACGGCACGATCTGGACGCGCCCGGCATCGGTGTTCTTCGAGCATGTGGAGCATGAGGGCGCGAAGGTGCCGCGCTTTGCTGCGATAGAGTGAACGCGCGCACACCGGACGCACCCGCATCGGCGACCTCTCGCCGCACTGTTTAGCGTGATGGCGGGGCTTCTATCGCTTCCGGCGCTTCAATCACTACGTCAGTTTCGGCGATCGCAACGCACGGCAAGATGTAGCCTTCCTGTTTTTCGTCACGGCTCAGTCCAGGCCATTCAATCGTATAGCGCACGCGTCCGGCCGTCATTTTGCACAGACATGTGCGGCAAGTACCGTTGCGGCACGAGCGGGGCAGACGCAGGTTCGCAAAGCCGGCGGCTTCGAGAATCGTCAGCGTATCGGGTGCTTCGAAGCTGCAGCCGAGCGGCTCCACGCGAACGAGAGGCGGGCGGTTGTGATCGGACATCGTGAGAATGTGGGGCTGGACGCGTCACACTTTACACGGCGGATGGATAATGCGCGGGGCCAATAGGCGGGCGGCGCCGTGAACCGGCCGCCACGCGGTTGCCGACCGCAGTGCGGTGGTGAATGAGGCGAGCACTCGGCTAGCAGCACGCGGCTGGTGGCACGAGGTGACACAGTCGCAGCGAAAGCACTTACCAACAACACCGCAGCAACAACACCTAATGAGCCGCCCCACCGCGCCGCAAATACCGGTACACCGTATTGCGCGCGAGCCCCAGTTCTCGTGCCGCGGCCGACACGTTGCCGTCGAGGCGCGCCAACGTCTGCGCGATCAGCGCGGCTTGCCAGTCGTCCATTCGCGAAGGCTGAGGCGTATGCCCGCTACCTGCATCGCCTGTCCCATCATCGACGGCCTCGACAGTTGACGGCGCGTTGTCGTCGGCCGCCGCATCGTCGCAATCGTGCAGAAAGTCTTCGGGTAGATCGTCGAGCTCGATCTTATCCGTGCCCTCTGCCATGATGCTTGCGGTGCGCAGTACATTTGCCAGTTGCCGCAGATTGCCGGGCCAGCGGCATTGCATGAAGCGCTCGAGAACCGCCGCAGAAACGCGGCGCGGCAAGCCGTCGGCCTCGGGCTGGAGTTCGAGCATCCGCTCGACCAGCGCGGCGAGATCCGTGCGCTCGCCCAGTGCGGGCAAGGTCACTACGAGTCCATTGATCCGGTAGTACAGATCTTCGCGGAAGGTGCCTTCGGCGATCATTGCGCGCAGATTGCGGTGCGTCGCGCACACGATCCGCAGGTCCACCGGAATCGCGCGAGTACCGCCGAGCGGCAGCACCGTGCGTTCCTGCAGCACGCGCATCAGCCGCACTTGCTGGGCGAGAGGCATATCGCCGATTTCGTCGAGAAACAGCGTCCCGCCGTCGGCCTGCACGATCTTGCCGACGCTGCCCCGCTTTTTAGCGCCGGTGAACGCGCCGTCCTCATAGCCGAACAATTCCGCTTCGATCAACGTATCGGGCAGCGATGCGCAATTCAACGCGACGAACGGCGCCGCGCGCCGCGGTGAATCGTGATGGATCGCGCGCGCGAGCCACTCCTTGCCGGTGCCTGTTTTCCCGAGGATCAGGATCGGAATGTCGCGGCCGCGAACCTTGGCCACGCGGGCCAGAATCGCGGCCACTTTCGCGTCGCCGGTGTCGAGCGTTTCAAGCGTAGCGAGCGGCGCCGGATCGGCGGTATGCGGCACACCACGCGCACTTTTCGACGCAACGCTGCGCGACCCTTGCGTCTCGCCGATTGACGGCGTCACATAACGCTGCGCGGAATATTCGCCGCGCGCGACGACCCGCACGCCGCTCGGCAACGTGAGCACGGTATTCTCGCCGGGCGCGCGAGCGATCTGCTGCAGCAAGTGGGCGAATGGGACGCCGAAAAGCGCGTGGAACGGTTGTCTCTGCAAAGCGGCGAGCGGCTGGCCGAACTGGAACAGCGCGCTCCTGTTTGCCGAGAGGAATGTACCGTCCGCGCCGAACGCGGCAAGTCCTTCGAAGAGCGTACCGATGAATTCGGCGCGCGCGTGGAAGTGCACGCGGACCGCATCGGCGAATTGATTGGAGAACAGATGATTCTCGATCATCTGCGCGGACATGCGCACGAGCGCGAGCGTGTGTTTGTGAAAGCCGCGCGTGTCGCCGCTGACGTCGAGTGCGCCGATGGTGTGCCCGAACGGATCCACAATTGGCGCGCAAGAACAGGTGAGAATACGGTTAGCGTGCAGAAAGTGTTCATCTGCGTGAACGACGGTCGGCTGCGCGTCGACGAGCGCAGTGCCGATAGCATTCGTGCCGCGATCGGCCTCCGCCCACGACACACCCGGACAGAGCGCGACACGGTTCGCCTTCTCGACGAAGTCGCTGTCGCCGAGACTGTGCAGGATCACGCCGCGGCTGTCGGTAAGCAGCACCATGCTTTGCGTATCGACAATCTGCGCGTGCAGCGTTTCCATGACCGGCAATGCGTGCGTATAAAGCGACTGATTGCGATCCACCAGTTCGCGCAGTGCAAGCCGGTTCAGCGGATGAAAATCCGGCGTTTCCGATGCGCGCAACCCGAGTTCGACCGAGCGCGCGTGAGCTTGCGCGATGACGTCGGGCCGACCCACGGTGGGCGGCGTTGCAGTGCGATGGGTCAAGGCATGTCTCCGGTAATCGGACAGGCGGGTACATTGCCAGCCTTTCGATGCCGCAGCGCAGCATGCGCGCTTGCGGCCCAACACCGATAGTACAGGACGTCAACGGTTGTGCGCGGCAGGGAAAATACCGCGGCGGCACGACGCACCGTGCACAATCTGTGCGCGCGCCGCACCGCGATCACGCAAACAAAAATGAAAACTTGCGCCGCGCGCGAACTCGTCTAAAGTGAATCAAATCATCCTCGCGGGGCGCGAACTGCGTCCGCATGCAACGGATGACGAGCCCGCGTCGCCAGCATTAGACAAGGAGGAAAAAGCTGAAGGCGCGACCAGCTGCAACCGGCGTGCGCATTACCCATGCGAATCATGCGCAGTGCCCAACTTCCAGGTGACTCCCATGCAGATCCTTTTCCCGAACGAAAGTCCTGAATATTCAGGTCGCGAACTCACCCTGGCGTTTCCGGCGCTGGTCGATGGGCAGAGGGTCGAGTGCATGATCACTGCGGAAGCGCTGGAAGATCATTTTGGCGCCGCCTCACCGCGTCTCGAAGACATGGTGGGCGCTTTCGACACGCACCGTGAGCGGATCGAAGCAGCCACGCGGCGTCTCCTGTCGGAAACGAGCGCGCAGTGCGTCGTGCTGCGAAGCGGCTATGTGCGCTTTTATGAAGCGAACTGGCGTGGCTGAGGCGAGCGGCACGCCGGGCCCGGTGTGAGCTTACTCGCTGCCGAGATAGAAATAGCGGAACAGAAAAATCGCGGCGATGATCCACACCACCAGCTTCACCTGACGCGCGCGGCCCGTGAGCAGCTTCAGCCCCGCATACGAGATGAAACCGAACGCGACGCCATTGGCGATGGAATAGGTGAACGGCATCAGCAATGCGGTGAGCGCGGCCGGTACGACTTCGGTTGCGTCGTCCCACGGCAGGTCGAGCATTTCGCGCAGCATCAGGCACGACACATAGAGCAGCGCTGGCGCCGTCGCGTAACCGGGCACCACGCCCGCGAGCGGCGCGAAAAAGAGCGCCGCGAGGAACAGCACGGCCACGGTAATGGCGGTGATGCCGGTGCGCCCGCCTGCCTGGACGCCCGACGCGCTCTCGATGTAAGCAGTGGTGGACGATGTGCCCAGCATCGAGCCGGCCAGAATGGCAGTGCTGTCAGCGAGCAGCGCGCGGTTCAGGCGGTGCATCTTGCCTTCCACCAGCAAGCCCGCGCGATTGGCCACGCCCATTAGCGTGCCGGTTGCATCGAACAGTTCGACGAGGAAGAACACCAGAATCACGTTCAGCACACCCGTAGACAATGCGCCGCGAATGTCGAGCTGAAAGAGTGTCGGCGAAATTGACGGCGGCGCCGAGACGATGCCGTGAAACTGGTTGCCGCCAAAGAAAAAGCTCAGCACCGTCACGCCGACAATGCCGATCAGAATTGCGCCGCGCACGCGCAGATAGTCGAGCGTGACGATGGCAAAGAAGCCGATGACCGCGAGCACCACATGCGGGTTATGCAGATCGCCGAGCGTGACGAGCGTGGCCGGATTGCCGACCACCACGCCCGCCGTCTTCAGCGAAATGATCGCGAGAAAGAGGCCGATGCCGCCGGTAATGGCAATGCGTATGGAGTGCGGAATGCCGGTGACGATCACTTCGCGCACGCGAAACAGCGTGACCACGAGGAACAGGCAACCGGAAATGAATACTGCGCCGAGCGCGGCTTGCCACGTGAAACCCATGCCCTTGACCACGGTGTACGCGAAGTACGCGTTCAGGCCCATGCCGGGTGCGAGCGCTATTGGGTAGTTCGCATAAAGGCCCATGATCAGCGAGGCCAGCGCCGCGACCAGACAGGTCGCAACGAACACGGCGTCTTTCGGCATCCCCGCGTCGCCCAGAATTGCCGGGTTGACGAAGATGATGTAAGCCATGGTCAGAAAAGTCGTCAGGCCGGCCAGCACTTCCGTGCGCAGGTTTGTGCCGGCCGCGTCGAGGCCAAAGTAGCGTTTTATGGAATCCATATGGCGGGTCTCTCGTCGTAGGGGCGAGATGATACCTTGCCAGCGCCCCCGTCGCAGCCGCAAGCGAATTTACGATGTCGCGCCGAGATGGCCGAAGCCGGAGTCAAACGAAAAGCGGCAGACCGCGTTCGAGCCGCCAGCGCTCGCGACCGTTGCAATCGCGGGCGCGGACAGTGCAGCCTGCCGTTCGGCAGCAAGACGCTTATTGCGTGACGCTCGGCGCCGGTTGCTGCGCGCGCCGTTCGGCGACGATGCGCGCGGCGCGCTGCGCGTTGTACGGGTAACTGATCCAGTCGAGCGGGTCGTAGCCGGCGGCGAGCCACTCGACCAGATCGGCCTTGACCTCGGCGCGCGTCTTCGGCGCGGAGGGGTCGTAAGGCCGTGTTGACGACTGCGCAAACGCGGCGCTCATGCTGGCAGCGGCCAATAGCGCGCCGAGTACAAATCGAAAGAACACTTTCATGACAGGCTCCCTGGGAGCGGTGATAGACGATTCAAACATTTTAAATTTCGCAGGTATCCGGAATAAGGCGTTGCGAGGCAATGCACCGTTTCATCCGGCGAGCGAAAGCGGTGTCCGGGATCAAGGTGACGGCGGTCTGGTGAGACGCTCGACCACCGCGTTCAGCAGATCGACCGGTAACGGGAATACGATTGTCGAGTTCTTGTCGGCGGCGATCGTCGTGAGGGTTTGCAGATAGCGCAACTGCATCGCCTGCGGCTCGCGCGCGAGCGTCTGCGCTGCTTGCAGCAGATGCTGCGAGGCCTGCAACTCGCCTTCCGCGTGAATCACCTTGGCGCGCCGTTCGCGCTCCGCTTCGGCTTGACGGGCAATCGCGCGGATCATGGTTTCGTTGATGTCGACATGTTTGATTTCGACGATCGCGACCTTGATGCCCCACGCATCGGTCTGCGTGTCGAGCACTTTCTGGATGTCGGCGTTCAGTTGCTCGCGGTCCGCGAGCAGTTCATCGAGTTCATGTTTGCCGAGCACTGCGCGTAGCGTTGTTTGCGATAGCTGGCTGGTCGCCTCGAAATAGCGCGCCACCTGGATCACGGCTTTTTCCGGATCGACGACGCGGAAGTACACGACGGCGTTGACCTTCACCGAGACGTTGTCGCGCGTGATGACATCCTGCGGTGGCACGTCGAATACGACGGTGCGTAGATCCATGCGCACAACCTGCTGGACGACCGGAATGATGAGCACGAGCCCCGGCCCCTTGACCTTCCAGAAGCGCCCGAGCATGAACACGACGCCGCGTTCGTACTCGCGAAAGATCCTGATTGACGAAGCGATGAGCGCGGCCGCCATCAGGATCAGGATGCTGGTGAAACCAAAAGTAAACCCAATCATGAATTGTCTCCTGTCGACCAGAGTTGGCGCTTCAGCGCTTACTCTGGTCCCATGCAAAGCGGTCGACCAGAGTTGGCGCTTCAGCGCTTACTCTGGTCCCATGCAAAGCGGTCGACCAGAGTTGGCGCTTCAGCGCTTACTCTGGTCCCACCCTTTGCTCCACCATGCCCTCGACTGGCGCCACGGGCACAACCGTTAGCGTGAGCCCGTTGCGCGCGGTAACGCGCACCGCCTGGCCCGCCGCGACGGGAACAGCGCTCGACACCTGCCAGCGCTCGCCTTTGACCTGCGCCCAGCCGCCCAGCATGCCGTTGGCCGCGGCGGCGCCGGCGGGCAGACCGCCTTCGAGCACCACGCCCACGCTGCCGATCAACCCTTCCGAACCGGTCACGACCGGCCTGCGCCGCGCGCGCAGCGCGAGCCTCGACACGCCCAGCACGAACAGCACGCTGAATACGACGACGGCGGCAATCATCGGCAACGGGATGCCGTAACCGGGCACATCGGTGTCCATCAGCATCAACGCGCCGATCACGAACGCGACAATGCCGCCGAAGCCAAGCGAACCGAACGTCGGCAGGAACGCCTCGCCGATCAGAAACGCAATGCCGAGAAAGATCAAACCGAGGCCGACGTAGCTGATCGGCAGCATCTGCATGGCAAACAGGCCGATCAGCAAGCTGATTGCGCCGACTACGCCCGGCAGCACGAAGCCAGGATTGGCAAACTCGAAGAAGAGGCCGTACATGCCCAGCATCAGCAACATCAGCGCGACGTTCGGATCGGTGATCACCGCGAGGAAATGGCTGCGCCAGTCGGCTTCGAGCATCACGACGGGGGCTTGGGCTGTCGCGAGCTTGACGTTGCCCGTGCTCGTCGTGACCGTGCGGCCATTGAGCTGGCGCAGCAGGTCAGGCACATCGCGCGCGTTCAGATCCACGACATGTTGCGCCAGCGCGTCGCTTGCGCTCAGGCTCACCGCTTCGCGCACCGCGCGTTCGGCCCAATCGGCGTTGCGCCCGCGCATTTGCGCGAGGCCGCGGATGTAGGCAGCCGCGTCGTGGACCTGCTTGCGCAATTCTGTCGATTGAGTGTCGAGCGGGAGCGCGCTTGCGGCGCTGGTAGCGGCGTCACTCGCCGCGCCGCGCGAAGCGTTGCCGGAAGCGCCGGCGGATGCAGCCCCAGAAGCAGCGCCCGCTGAACCGGCCGGCGCCTTCGGCTCCCGGTCGTCCGTGCCGGGCAAACCGGGCAAGCCCGGCTTTTCGCGGCCTGGCGGCTCCGCGCCGCCAATGCCCATCTGGATCGGCGTCGCCGCACCGAGATTGGTGCCCGGCGCCATCGCCGCAATGTGGCTCGCATAGACGATGTAGGTGCCAGCGCTCGCCGCCCGCGCGCCGCTCGGGGCGATGAACGTCGCGACCGGAACCGGCGAGCCGAGTATTGCCTTGATGATCTGCCGCATGGACGTATCGAGCCCGCCCGGCGTATCCAGTTGCAGCACCGCGAGCTGGGCGTGATCGTCGGCGGCGCGCTGCAGGCTGCGCACGATGAAGTCGGCGCTTGCCGGACCGATCGCGCCGCTCACAGGAATCACAACGACGCTATTGGACGCATGCCCGGTGGCGGCCTGTGTAGTGACTGGCGCCGCCTGGGCCGCGGGCGCCAACGGGTATTCGCACGACGCGAACAGCAAGCCGCATACGAACGCAACCGCGCCCCCGAATACGAACGTCAAAAGCATCCCTCGCGCGGTCATGCCGCGCATGAGCCGGCGCACAACACCGCCGTGGATAAACGGCCGATGCGCGCCGGATTGCCGGAACGGGCGACGCGGATACGTGCTCATCGCTAAGGGCGCCGCGCGCCGTCGACGGGTATCGACCGGCGCGGGCCGACACTCCAGTAAGACTGGCCTGCTGCTTACAGCTTAGTCCGATTCCGCGCGCCGCGTGAACTCCGCACGCACTGGCCGGTAGTCGGTGGGCCGCATGCCTGTCCATTTGCGGAATGCGCGATGAAATGCGCTGGGCTCGGCGAAGCCTACCGAGGCGGCGATGTCCGCGATCGTGCGCCCGGATTGCTGCAGTTCGCCGATTGCAATGTCGCGCCGCAGGTCGTCCTTGATCGACTGATAGGTATGACCCTCCTGTTTCAGCCGCCGCCGCATCGTCGCCTCGGCGACGTGCAGGCGCGCGGCCATCTGGTCAGCCGCGGGCCAGTTCATCATGGGCAGCGCGCGCAGCGTCTTGCGAACGCGCGCGGCGAACGAGCCGGGATTACGGTACTTGACGATGAAGCTTGCCGGCGCGTCCCGCAGGAACGGCTTGGCCGACTTCGCCGTCTGGATCACGGGTAGCTCGGCGAACACCGGTGAGAGATCCACGTACGACTCCGGTTGCCCGAATGCCATGTCGTCGCAGAACATGAGCCGGTACTCGTGCGCGGCGGGAGGCTCCGCGCAGCGAAAGCGCGCCTCGATCAACGGTATGCGGCGTCCGACGAGCCAGCACAGGAGCCCGTAGACGACGATGAAATACGTCGCGTAAGCGAACATTGTCGGCGGCTTTGCGCCTTTGCGTTCGACGAAGCGCAGCCGCACGCGCTGGGCGTCCGTCTCGATGCACGCGCCCAGGTCGTCCAGCACGAGCCGCATAAAGCCGACCGCTCGCGCCAGCGCCTGCGCGCCGTTGCGCGCCGTGAGCGCCGTCTGCGTCATCGCGATGAAGCTGCCGCATTTCATGCGATGCGAGTCCTGACCGAAGAACTCGTCGTCGAGCGCGCGTGCTATGCCCGCCCACAGCGCGCCGTATTGCGCGGACGACACGCGGCTTTTCGGCGATGCCAGCATGGGCGCAGCGATGCCCGCGGCTTCGGCGAGCGGGAGCGCGTCGAAACCGCGGGCCCTGGCAAGCGCGAGTGTTTCCTCGACGAGACTCACGGAGATCGTGCCTTTATCGGTCTTCATCGGCGTTTGTTCGCAAGCGTGGCAGAGTGGCAATCGCGCTCAACGTTTTCCCTATGGTGACTCGACATGGGACGAGAGAGTGGCCGCGTGAGCAATACTGCATCGTACCAGTATGGCAAACGCGCTCACACACAATGATCGGGCTGAGCATCGAAGCCGGCGGGCGGCTTGCCTACACTTGGCCTCGAACGCAAGCAAAGGACTCGGACCCATGGACAGCTTCTACACCGAAGAACAACGCATGATCCGCGACGCCGCGCGCGACTTCGCGACCGAGCGCCTCGCGCCGAACGCTGCCCAATGGGATCGCGACGCGCAACTGCCGGCGGACGTGGTCAGGCAAATGGGCGATCTAGGCTTTCTCGGCATGATCGTGCCGTCGCAGTGGGGCGGCTCGTACACCGACTACGTGGCCTACGCGCTCGCCCTGGAGGAAATCGCCGCGGGCTGCGCCGCGTGTGCGACGCTGATGAGCGTGCATAACTCGGTCGGCTGTGGGCCGATCCTGAACTTCGGCAGCGACGCGCAAAAAGACCGCTATTTGCACGACCTTGCGACCGGACGGCGCATCGGCGCGTTCTGCCTGACCGAGCCGCAGGCGGGCTCCGAAGCGAACAATCTGCGCTCGCGTGCGGTTCTACGCGACGACAAATGGATACTCAACGGCAGCAAGCAGTTCGTGACCAACGGCGCGCGAGCCGACATCGCGATCGTATTCGCGGTCACGGACCCCGACCGCGGCAAGCGTGGCCTGTCCGCGTTCATCGTGCCGACGGATACGCCGGGTTTCAACGTCGGCAAGCCCGAACACAAGCTCGGCATTCGCGCCTCCGACACGTGTCCGATTTCCCTCGACGACTGCGCGGTGCCGCAAGCGAATCTGCTCGGCGAACCGGGCGAGGGCTTGCGCATCGCGCTGTCGAATCTCGAAGGCGGGCGCATCGGTATCGCCGCGCAGGCCGTGGGTATTGCACGAGCCGCGTTCGACGCCGCGCGGGCCTATGCGAGCGAGCGCATGCAATTCGGCAAGGCGCTGAAAGACCACCAGACCATCGCGAACATGCTTGCCGACATGGCCACGCGCCTGAACGCCGCGCGTCTGCTCGTGCACCACGCGGCGCGCCTGCGCTCGGCGGGCGAGCCGTGCTTGTCGGAGGCATCGCAGGCGAAACTGTTCGCGTCCGAGGTCGCAGAAGAGGTCTGCTCGGACGCGATCCAGATTCACGGCGGCTATGGCTATCTGGAGGATTACGCGGTGGAGCGCCACTACCGCGACGCCCGCATCACGCAGATTTATGAAGGCACCAGCGAAGTGCAGCGCATGGTGATCGCGCGTCACGTTTGAACGCTGCGCGAACGGCGTTTGAGTGCAAAATAGCTTGCGGACAAAAATTAAACCCGAGCAAACGCGGATTCATACCGCGCCCATCAGGAGACGACCATGACTGCAGCGAAAGCCTTTTTCGACGCGCGTGACCTGTTATTGCGCCATCGAACCGATTACGAGCGCGCTTACCGCGAATTCGCATGGCCCGCGTTGGACCAGTTCAATTGGGCGCTAGACTACTTCGACGTCATCGCACGCGACAACCACAACACCGCGTTGTGGATCGTCGACGACCCGGCCAGCGAAGGGCTGCGTCTCTCGTATGCGCAAATGTCGGAGCGCTCCGCGCGCATGGCGAACTTCCTGCGCAGCGTCGGGGTGAAACGCGGTGACCGCGTGCTGCTGATGCTGCCCAATCGCGTCGAACTGTGGGACGTGATGCTCGCCGCGATGAAGCTCGGCGCGATCGTCCTGCCGGCCACGACCCAGCTTTCCGCCGACGACGTGCGCGACCGCGTGCAGATCGGCGGCGCGAACTTCGTGTTGGTCGACAGCGCAGAGCTATCCAAGTTCGATTCGCTCGACGTGCCGTTGACGCGTCTTTCAGTGGGCACACCGCGCGACGGCTGGACCGATCTTGCGGCGGCATATGACGCATCGCCGCAATTCACGCCCGACGGCGTGACGCGCGCCACCGATCCGCTGCTGCTTTACTTCACGTCCGGCACGACCTCCAAGCCGAAGCTCGTGGAGCATACGCATCAAAGCTATCCAGTTGGCCACCTGTCGACGATGTACTGGATCGGTCTGCAACCGGGCGACATCCATTGGAATATCAGTTCCCCTGGCTGGGCCAAGCACGCTTGGAGCTGCTTCTTCGCGCCGTGGAATGCGCAGGCCTGTGTATTCGTTTTCAACTTTGCGCGCTTCGTGCCGAAAGACACGCTGGATGTGCTGGTGCGCTTCAACGTCACCACGGTGTGCGCGCCGCCCACTGTGTGGCGCATGCTCGTGCAGGAGCACCTTACCGATTATCCGGTGAAGCTGCGCGAGATCGTCGGCGCGGGCGAGCCGTTGAATCCGGAGATCATCGAGCGCGTGAAGCACGCTTGGGGCATTACGATTCGCGACGGTTTCGGGCAGACCGAGACCACTTGCCAGATCGGCAATTCGCCGGGGCAACCGGTCGTTGCCGGTTCGATGGGCCGTCCGCTGCCGGGCTACAGAATCGAGCTGCTCGACGCCGACGATCAGCCCGTGACCGAAGGCGAGATCGCGTTGCCGATTGGACCCGATGGCAAGCAGCGGCCCCTCGGTCTGATGACAGGCTATGCGAACAGCGAGAAAGCGACTGCCCAGGCGATGCGCAACGGCTTTTACCGCACGTCAGACGTGGCGCTGCGCCGCGAGGACGGCTACTACGTGTATGTCGGTCGTGCAGACGACGTCTTCAAATCGTCCGATTACCGGCTCAGCCCGTTCGAACTCGAAAGCGTACTGATCGAACACGAGGCCATCGGCGAGGCGGCTGTTGTGCCGAGCGCCGATGCGCTGCGCCTGTCGGTGCCCAAGGCATTCGTCACGGTGCGCCACGGCTATCAGGCGGGGCCCGAGCTCGCGCGCGCCGTGTTCGCGTTCTCGCGCGAAAAACTCGCACCGTATAAGCGTATTCGCCGTCTGCAATTCAGCGAGTTGCCGAAGACCATCTCCGGAAAGATTCGCCGCGTCGAGTTGCGGCGCCGTGAAATGGAGCGCCAGGCGGAACCGGCGCGCTTGCCGGACGAATACTGGGAAGAAGATTTCCCGGACCTGCGCTGAGTCGCGCAGAGCGTTACCGAACATTTTCTGTTTCCAGTCACTGTCCGGCCGTCACGCGGCCAACGCACAGGAGTTTCAGCATGAGCGCAATTGCTTCGAATACCGTCAAGCTGCTGATCAACGGCGAGTTCGTCGAATCCAGGACGACCGAATGGCGCGACGTCGTCAACCCGGCGACGCAACAGGTGCTGGCGCGCGTGCCGTTCGCTACCGCCGGTGAAGTCGACGAAGCCATCCGCTCGGCGCATGCCGCGTTCACAACGTGGAAGGACACGCCGATCGGCGCGCGCATGCGCATCATGCTCAAGTACCAGGCGTTGATCCGCGAACACATGCCGCGCATCGCGAAGACGCTGAGCGCGGAGCAGGGCAAAACGATTCCCGATGCAGAAGGCGACATCTTCCGCGGACTCGAAGTGGTCGAACATGCCTGTTCTATCGGCACCTTGCAACAAGGCGAATTCGCGGAGAACGTCGCCGGTGGAGTCGACACCTACACGCTGCGCCAGCCGCTCGGCGTGTGCGCCGGCATCACGCCGTTCAACTTCCCCGCGATGATCCCGCTATGGATGTTCCCGATGGCGATCGTATGCGGCAATACGTTCGTGCTGAAGCCTTCTGAGCAGGATCCCATGTCGACAATGCAGCTGGTCGAACTCGCGCTGGAGGCGGGCGTGCCGAAAGGCGTGCTGAACGTGGTGCACGGCGGCAAGGACGTGGTCGATGCACTCTGCACGCATGAACTGGTAAAAGCGGTCTCGTTCGTTGGCTCGACGGCGGTCGGCACACATGTGTACCGCCTCGGCAGCGAGCACGGCAAACGCGTGCAATCGATGATGGGCGCAAAGAATCATGCCGTCGTGCTGCCCGACGCAAACCGCGAGCAGACCTTGAACGCGCTTGCGGGTGCGGGCTTTGGCGCGGCTGGGCAGCGCTGCATGGCGACTTCGGTCGTGGTGCTGGTGGGCGCCGCGCAGCAATGGCTGCCGGACATCGTCGCCAAGGCGAAGACGCTGAAGGTGAACGCGGGTAACGAGCCGAACACCGATATCGGCCCCGTTGTCTCGCGCGCGGCGAAAGAGCGCATTCTCGGCTTGATCGAAGCCGGTGTGAAAGAAGGCGCTACGCTCGCACTCGACGGCCGCGGCGTGACGGTGCCCGGTTATGAGCAAGGCAATTTCATTGGCCCGACGATTTTCTCGGACGTCAGCACGGAGATGGAGATCTATCGCACGGAGATTTTCGGGCCGGTCCTGCTCGTGCTGAACGCGGCGACGCTCGACGACGCAATCGCGCTCGTCAACCGCAATCCGTTCGGCAATGGCGTCGGCCTCTTCACGCAGAGCGGCGCGGCGGCGCGCAAGTTCCAGAGCGAAATCGACGTGGGCCAGGTCGGCATCAACATTCCGATTCCGGTTCCCGTGCCGTTCTTCAGCTTTACGGGTTCGCGCGGCTCGAAGCTCGGCGACCTCGGACCCTATGGCAAGCAGGTCGTGCAGTTCTACACGCAAACCAAGACCGTCACCGCGCGCTGGTTCGACGACGACACGGTCAACGACGGCGTGAACACGACCATCGGCCTGCGCTGAACGACGCCGCGAGAACGGAGACGACATCATGAAAATAGGCTTTATCGGGCTCGGCAACATGGGCGCGCCGATGGCGCACAACCTGCTGAAGGCCGGCCACGCGGTCAATGTATTCGACCTCAATGCGCAAGCGGTGCAGGCGCTCGTCAAC
Organism: Paraburkholderia caledonica NBRC 102488; assembly: GCF_000685095.1. Lineage (GTDB taxonomy): Bacteria > Pseudomonadota > Gammaproteobacteria > Burkholderiales > Burkholderiaceae > Paraburkholderia > Paraburkholderia caledonica. The sequence continues at coordinate 78,136 of NZ_BAYE01000002.1, read as the reverse complement.
GCGGGCGCTCACGCTGCCGCTTCGCCGAAAGCGGCGGTGGCCGACGTCGAATGCGTGATCACGATGTTGCCTGCGGCAGCACATGTGCGCAGCGTGCTGACCGCGGACGACGGCGTGTTGGCCGGCATCCCGCAAGGCGTGACCATCGTCGATTCGAGCACGATCGATCCGGCCAGCGTGAAGGCGTTTGCCGAACTTGCGCAGCAACGGGGCAACACGTTTGTCGATGCGCCCGTGTCGGGCGGAACCGGCGGTGCGGCTGCGGGCACGTTGACGTTCATGGTCGGCGGCAGTGCCAGTGCGTACGAGAAGGTCAAGCCGGTGTTGTCGGCGATGGGCAGGAATATCGTGCATTGCGGCGATACCGGCACCGGCCAGGTCGCGAAGATCTGCAACAACCTCGTGCTCGGCATCACGATGGCGGGCGTGGCGGAAGCCATGTCGCTGGGTGAAGCGCTCGGCATCGACGTGAAAGTGCTGGCCGGCATTATCAATACGTCGACGGGGCGCTGCTGGAGTTCCGACACGTATAACCCGATGCCCGGCGTAATCGATAGTGCGCCGTCGTCGCGGGAATACAGCGGCGGCTTCGGCACGGATCTGATGCTGAAAGATCTCGGGCTAGCCGCCGACGCCGCCAGGTTCGCGCGTCAACCGGTCTACCTCGGCGCGCTCGCGCAGCAGCTTTATCAAACGATGAGCGCAAAGGGCGCGGGTCGTCTGGACTTTTCCGCAGTCATCAAGCTCTATCGTCACGAGACCGCGGGAAACACCGCCAAAGCCACCGGCAATGGAGATGCGCGATGATCGAACTCGACTACGCACATGAGGGCGCCGTCGCGCAACTCACGCTGAAGCGTCCCCCTGCGAACGCATTCACACCGGACGGTCTGTTGCAATTGCAGCAGACGGTGGAGCGCCTGAACGGCGAGACTCGTGTCCGGGCAATAGTCATTACCGGCGAAGGTCCGAAGTTCTTCAGTGCGGGCGCCGACCTCAACGCTTTCGCCGACGGCAATCGCGAAATGGCGCGCGTCGCGGCAGCGCGCTTCGGCGCGGCCTTTGAAGCGTTGCAGAATGCGCGGCCCGTGGTGATCGCTGCGATCAACGGCTTTGCGATGGGCGGCGGGCTGGAATGCGCGTTGGCGTGCGACATACGGATCGCCGAACAGCACGCGGTGATGGCGCTGCCCGAAACCGCAGTTGGCTTGCTGCCTTGCGGTTGCGGAACGCAAACGCTGCCGTGGCTCGTTGGCGAAGGCTGGGCGAAGCGCATGATTCTCACCGGCGAACGCGTGGATGCGGCGACCGCGCTGCGCATCGGTCTCGTTGAAGAAGTCGTGGAGAAGGGCGCCGCGCGCGAGGCTGCGTTGAGCATGGCGGCGCGCGTCGCGGCACTGAGCCCGCAGGCTGTCGGCTTCAGCAAGACGCTGATTCATCAGGCGCGCAATGGCGTGCCGCGCTCAGCCGCGCTTGCACTGGAGCGCGAGCGTTTTGTCGATCTGTTTGACGGCGCCGATCAGCGCGAGGGCGTCAATGCGTTCCTCGAAAAACGCACGCCGCGCTGGCAGATCGCGCAAGGTGAACACACAACGAGCTCGACGCAAGCAGCACACGCTCACGGGGAGACGCAACGATGAGCGCCTTGCAGAGCGTCGTGCCCGAGCACGCGTCCGTTACAGTCGGCGAAGCTCAACGAGAAATCCAGTTTCGTGTGATCAACCGTGTCGCGGTCATCACGCTGAACCGGCCGGCAGCGCTCAATGCACTGTCGCACGCGATGATTCGCGAGCTCGCCGTGCTCGTCGAGCATTGCCGCAATGACGACAGCATTGTCGCGATCGCATTGAAAGGGGCTGGAAACAAGGGCTTTTGTGCGGGCGGCGATGTGCGCGAAGTGCACCGGCTCGCCACAAACGGCGACAGCCGCTGGCTCGCGTTTTTCGTCGACGAATACCGGCTCGACTACGCATTGCACACGTTTCCGAAGCCGGTGGTGGCGATACTCGACGGTATCGCGATGGGCGGCGGCATGGGCCTCGGACAGGCGGCGCGTTTGCGCGTCGTCACCGAGCGCAGCAAGATTGCGATGCCGGAGACGCGCATCGGCTTCCTGCCGGACGTCGGCGCAACGCGTTTTCTGAGCGTGATGCCCGCGGAGCTCGAGTTGTACTTGGGCCTGACGGGCGCGACATTGTCCGGTGCCGATGCGTTGCGGCTGCAACTGGCTGATCAATGTGTTCCTGCCGACTGGCTGGCTTCTTGCGAACAGCGATTGCAGCACATGTCGCACGAGGGCGATCTGCTGAGCGCATTGCGCGGGGTCGTCGAGCCGCCGTGCAACATCGTGCCGCACGCCGCGATCACGCCATTTGCGCAACTGATCCAGCGGCACTTCGACCGGCGTTCGGGCGTCGACAGAATCATGGCGACGTTGCGGCACGATCTCGAACGCGACCCGCCGCGCGAAGTCAGGCAGTGGCTGCAGTCCACTTGCGATGCGCTCGCCGCGCATTCACCCACCATGCTTTACGTCACACGTGAGGCGCTGTTGCGTGGCCGGCAGATGACGCTCGCCGAGTGTTTCCGGATGGAACTGGGCATCGTCAAGCGCGCAATCGAGGAGGGCGACTTCTGCGAAGGCGTGCGCGCGCAGTTGATCGATAAAGATCGCAAAGGACGCTGGGCGCCTGCCACGCTCGCAGAAGTGCGGCCCGAGCGTGTCAGGCACTTTCTGAGTTCGCCGTGGAAGCAGGAGGCGCATCCGTTGGCGGATCTCGGCGCGGAACCGGTCTGATGATCGCGACGAGGCCGTGCGGTCGGGGCCGTGAGTCTCAGCTTTCGCCGACGACCTCACCATGCACGACCGCGGGTGCCGCTGTGGCGCTATCGCTCTGAGCGCCTCGAACTCGCGAAACCCACAGAATGCCGGTGAGCGCGACCGCAACCGACACCCATCCGACGGTTCCATAGCCGACTATCTGGCCGGCGGACGAACTGCCGAGCATGAGACCGCCGATCCACGCGCCGCATCCTGTGCCGAGCGCCTGGAGCGCGCTGTTTGCGCTGAGAAAGGCGCCGCGCCGATCGGGCTGCGGCACGGTGGTCAAGAGGGCCTGCATCGGCACCATTCGCCCCGACATCAGCACCATGAAAACCGGGAAGAACAGAAGCAGCGCAAAGAACGGCAGGTCCGGCAGGTGAGTGACGAAAAGGACTGGCAGACAGGCAAGCAGCGCCGTGATACGGAAGACGCGCCGTGCACCGAACCGGTCTGCGAGTCTGCCGACCCGCCGCGAGGTGAAGAACGTTGCTGCTCCACCGGCCATATATAGCCACGACAGTTGCTCGGGCGACACGCCATGATTGGCAACCAGCACCGGCGAAATGAACGGAATGACCAGCATATGCGCGACCATCATCACGAAGGTCAGTGCAAAGGCCGCCATATGCCGCGGGTTGCCGAGAAGCCGCATCAGATCGGGCAGTATTTCGGCGAGCGGCGGTTGGCGCCGGCTGAGATGTCCGGCCAGCGACGGCACCAGTTGCCAGCCCGCCACCCACACGGCGAACGACAGTCCGACCAGCAGGAAGAATGGCGCGGCCCAACTGAAATGCGCGCCCAGCATCACGCCGGCCGGCACGCCGGCGATTGCGGCGAGAGAGAAGGCCGTCATGATCGTGCCGGTTGCGGCGCCACGTCGTTGCACGGGAATCACGTCGGCGACGATCGCCATGATCACCGATGCCAGCACGCCCCCCGTTATCCCTGCGAAAGCCCGCGCGGCCAGCAGCAACGCGAAGCTGCTCGCCAGCGCGCACGCGAGATTCGACATCGCGAACAGCGCATACATGGTGAGCAGCAGACGGCGCCTGTCGAAGCGGTCGATGTAGGTGGCCGCGAAAAGTCCGGACAGGCCCGAGCACCACGAATACGCCGACACCGCGGTGGCAAAACCGGCCGGCGCAATGCCGAACGCGTGCATGATCTGTGGACCGAGCGGCATCATCACCATGAAGTCCATGATGATGGTGAACTGGGTCAGCGCAAGCAGCCAGAGCAAACGGCGCTCGTGCTTTGCGTCAATTGAATACATTGGCAAGGTTCCTTGTTGTTGTTATAAACGCGCCGCTTGCACGCGTCTGGCCGCTCATCGCATAAGCCGGATGCTCGCTAGGCGCTCAGTCGTCTATCGTTTCATGCACGGCCGCCGCGCCCTGCTTCCAGTAGCTCGCCGCGCGAATACGCGCTTTGTCGAGGCCACGTTCCGTGCACAGGTGATGACGAATCGCGCGGATGGTCGCCGACTCGCCCGCAGCCCACACATAACCTTCGCCGTCTTCGGGCAGATACGTTTCGCGGACCGCTTGCAGCAAAGCCTCGCCGCGCACGCCGGCTTCGCTGCGATAACGCCACACCAGATGCAACTCGGCTTGAGTCTCGAACTCGATGCGAGCCGACGGGTCGGCCACTTCGATCACGGCGGCCACGCGCTTGCCCGCCGGCAGTTCCTGGAGTCGGCGCGCGATTGCGGGCAGCGCGGTGTCGTCGCCGATCAGAAAATGCCAGTCGAAAGCGGCGGCAATCACGAGTGAGCCACGCGGCCCGCCGATGTCCAGATACTGCCCGACCTGCGCTTGCGCAGCCCATGTGGCTGCCGGACCGGCTTCGTGCATGGCGAATTCGATGTCGAGTTCGCGTGCTTCGCGATCGAAGCGGCGCGGCGTGAAGTCGCGTGCGGTGGGGCGCCGTCCTTCGGGAAAGACCGGGCCGTCGGGGCCGGCTTGCGGCAGCACGGGTTTGTCCGCGCCAGGTTCGGGGAAGAACACCTTGATGTGATCGTCGAACGAAGCGGACACGAAGTCGTGCAAGTCTTCGCCGGTAAAGGTCACGCGGATGAGATGCGGTGTCCGCGCCTGCACTTTGCTGACTTGCAGCAGGCGGAATTTGAGCGGGTGCCGCACGCGATGCACGGCGAGGTCGGGTCGGTTTTCTGAAGTCGTCATTGAGCTGGTCCGATGCAAAGCGGTAGGTTCGGTGAGCCGCGTAGTGCGCGTTAGCGCGGCGTGCGTGCAGTGAAGAGCCGGGCGTGAGGCGCCGGCGTTTGCGATGTCACGCGGTGGATGCGTCGTCGCTATGACCGCTGCCCGGATTGCGCTCGCCTTCGATCGCCTTCACCGCGCGCATCAGGATCGCGGCAATGCGGCGCTGTTCGTCGGCCGGCGCATTGTCACGACGCAGCAGCGCATTTTTCAGCGCGCGGCGCGCTTCGTTCAACTCGGGCGCCCAACCGCCTTCGCTGATGTCGGCCGGCTCTTCGCCGGCAAACGCGCGGCGCACCGAATCCATCTTGCGCGCGATGTGGCTTAGCTTCGCAAACATCAGCTCGACGCGGTCGCGGTTGGCCGCGAGATAGTCGCGCCCCGCTTGCGCCAGTTCATAGCGCTTGCGATTGCCTTCGAGCTGCACGGTGACGTAGCCGAGTTCTTCCAGATACGTGAGCGCCGGATAGACCATGCCGGGGCTCGGACTGTAGAAGCCGTTCGAGCGTGTTTCCAGCGCCTTGATGAGTTCGTAGCCGTGGCTCGGTTGCGCGTCGATCAGCGAGAGCAACAGCAGTTGCAGATCGTCGGAGCTGAATTTACGGCCGCGCGGAAACCCGTCGCCTTCGCCGCCGAAGCCGCCCGGCCCGCCGCCGAAATGACCGCGCCCGCCGCGGTGGTCATGGTGGCGTCCAATCGCATGCCAGAGCGCATGGGGCGAGAAACGATGGCCCGCATCGGCGTGTTCGCCGGGACCCTTGTCGTGAGCTTCACGATGATGGCCGAACGCATGCCACCATGCGTGCAGCAACCGGCGCTCGAAACCCGCGCCGGAGGGATAGTCCCCGCCGTGCGGGCGGCCTGAACGATGATGATGACGCATCTCGCACACTCCATTTGTGTCTTAAGATGTGTCGTAAGATATATATCTAAAGATAGTTTGTCAAATATCTGGAGGGGTAATTCCGAATCTCTCCCAGTCTCGCGCTGCCTCGAGGGCGGCTGCCGTGGTCGTCGCCGGTGTTTGCGCCATCGCAGTGCGAGCCGTCACGGCGGGGGAGGCACAGCATGTCTATGTCCCGGACGCTTGCCCTGCAATGCGCCACTCGGCGTTACGCAGGTCTGTCCGCTGCCGTGCGGACCTGCGCGATGAGGCGCACGAGGCTCGTTTGCATGTCGCCCATGGAGGCCAGCACGCTGCCCCGCGGGGCCTCTGCTGCGCCGGGCACGCTGCTCAGGTCGCCGGCTGCAACGCGGCGCGTGACCTCGCTGAGATCGCGAGGTTCCGCCCCAAGCGCACGCGTCAGCATGCGGGTAATCAGCAGTGCATCGATTACTGCGAGCGCAACCTCGCCAAGGCCAATGGTGATGGTCGATGACGTAGTGCCGCTCATGTTTGCCGATGACCGCGGGGATTGGTGCGCCTTTAAGGTCATACGACAGAACGCCTGGCGGCGCACTGACGCATCTGATGGCGACCGTACCCGCTGGACTGATAGCCTCTTACGTTCAAATCTATAACTCATCAGGGGTGGGTCAGGCATCCCTTTCGGTCTGACACATATAACGTCATGGTCTGTGGTCGCCCAGCATGCGCTCGCCTACGCCGGGGCAGCAGCGAGGGCCGAGGTCCTCGTTGTCAGAAGTCCCGCGATTATCAAGAGCGCTTTCGTGTCCAGCTTCCTGTGGGTCATCGTTTCACGGAGACGGCAGAATCCCCCGGGGCACCATGACGCGCAGCACCGGACGTCCGTCGACGTTCTTCAGCGGGAAATACGCACGGTGGGTTGATGGATCGACAGCAACCACATGCGCATTGGGTCCGATACGGCCTTCGCCGATTTTCGACACGCTTGAGTACCCGACGGCAAACATCGACACGATGCCTGCCTCGCCGGCGATATAAAGCGTGCCGGCACCGGGATCGAATGCGAGAACATCGGGATCACCGCCAACGTCGAATGACTGGACGACCTGCCTGGTGAGCAGGTTCACCGTCAGCAGTCTGTCGTTGCCTTCGCACGCGACGAACGCGAAGTTTGGCTGCGCAACAATATAGAGGCCGTGGTTGCCTCGCGCGCCCGGCAGATCGATCCGCGCGACGATTGCGTCGGTCGATGGATCGATCTCGACGAGTTGTCCTCGTGACTGGACATTGACGAAGATATGACGGGACACTGGATCGTACTGGGTGTTGCCGACTTCGCCGCCCAACTGGATCGAGTTGGTGCGGCGATTGGATTGGGTATCGATTACAGTTTCAGTCCCACCTGTCTCGTCCGATACATAGAGTTTTCGGGTGTCCGGTGCATATGCCATTCCGTCCGGATAGACGCCTCCCGGCATACGTGCTGTGATTTTCAGGGTGGTCTCGTCGATGGCAACTACTTCGTTCGTGCCGGTCGCGGACGCGTACACGCGCGACTGCTCACGTACTACGAGGACGCCGTGAACTGCGGCGATGTTGCCAATTCGGGCGACAACACGTGAGTTTTGCGTGTCGAAAACGATTACTTCCTGTCGCCCAGGTGCGCGATGAACAGCAGATGTCTATCAGGATCGTAGCTTTCGTAGTCGAGCCGGGTGGCGCGACCTGGCAGCGGGATGTCGGCGACGTGCGTCAAGGGTAGTTCGACCGTGAGTGGAGTGCCAGCGGCGGTCGCGCTGTCATGGATGGCCATTGCCGCAAGTCCGATCATCAAAAGAACGCCGAGCAACTTCGCAATGCAGCGACGGTTCGAGAGGATACGATCTTTCATTACGAATCTCCGCCGGGCCTGGCATGACGAAATGCGGCGAGTACCGAGAGATCATAGGCAATTCTCAGCACACCGCACGCGACTAGCGGAGCGCCAAGCCATTCAAGGTCCAGCAATATCCCCGAAAGGGTGGGCGCGAGCGCTGCAGCGAGGCTTCGCGGAACGGCGGTAAAGCTCGCCGCCTCGCGTCTCCGGCACGGCGCGCGCCAGAAAGCGGCTTCGCGCGCGACATCGGACGGAATATTTCGAAGCCCGCTCACGTTCTACTACCGAGGTTCGCCTGCACTGGCGAGCACGGTCCTCATCCGCGATCAATTCACGCGCGCAACGCGTGCAAACCTGCTTGCGCCGTGGCGTGAAGGCGAAGCGATGTGCGCCGCGAAAGTGGTCTCCAGCGGTCACGACGGCGAGGGTTCCTAACGATGCATATGGGCGAACGTGTCTGACGCGCGACGATCATCGAGAGAACACTTGATGGACTAGCCTTCGGGGCCGTCGGACCCGGCGCCGTGGGTCGACGCGTCTCGCGGCAACGCGGCCCTTTCGCGGAGAAACATCATGAACGACAGAAGCCATACCGTTTTTGTTCTGGCGGCGGTTGCGCTCGGCGTTGTGCCGCTGAGCAGTTATGCGGACCAAACGATCCACGTCAAACTCTCGGACAACATGATTCAACTCGATCCCGGCACAGCGAAGGCCGGGCGCGTCACGTTCGAGGTGAACAACGCAGCGAACGGCAAAACGGAACATGAGTTCGTGGTACTGAGGACAGACCTGGACGACGCGCATCTGCCTGTTGATAAAGGCCTGGTCACGGAAAGCCGGTTCAGGAAGATGGGCGAGGTGGAGGACCTTGCGCAGGGTTCGACCAAGCGCTTGTCATTGAAACTTGCGCCAGGACGCTATGTGCTGATTTGCAACCGGCCGGGGCACTATGAGATGGGCATGCACACATCGTTCGTTGTTGCGCGCTGAGATTCGCCCTCGCGCCATACTCAGCCGGAGGCGTGAGGCAGAGGTCGGGCCACAAGCTGCCTTACATTCGCCATGACTGCAACGGCGGCCTGGCAACAGAGGCGGCCATTGTGAAGAGCAACATTACGGAACGAGCGGAGCAGGCAGGCGCGGAAGGGATCGATGCCAATCCGGGTGAGCTGCAGAGCCCACTGCTGCACAGGGGTCCGACACATGAAAGATGAAAGCTTGCTGGAGACGCGCGTCTTCGAGGCGGTCGTGGAGGCCGGGGGCTTCACCGCTGAGGCAAACATGTTAGGAGGGAGCCAACCGTTCGTCAGCCAAAGCGTCAACGGTCTGGAGCGAAGGCTCACCGTGCCGATCTTCAGATTGATCGCGCCTTCCCGCAGCGGCTGCGCAGCCCAGTTCGGCTTGGACGTGAATCGAAGCTGCACACCGGGCGCTGCCCGGTGAATCCTGTCCATCAAGGCCGCGCCGAGCAGGTCGATGAAACCGTCGCCCGCGCGCACGACGAAGCTTCGATTTGCAAAGCTGACGCCGCGATCACAATTCCTGAGACCAACCGACGAAGAAGGAAAGCGCTATGCCTCAAGCCGCCCCACCTGCTCATGCTCCCTCCATCCTGCTGATCGGCGCCTCTCGTGGCCTCGGTTACGCAATGGCCGCGGAATTTCTCAAACGAGGCTGGCACGTCATGGGCACTGTACGTGGCGGGCGTACGTTGCTGCATGAACTAGCCGATGCGCATCCGGGCCAGGTCGAGATCGAAACGCTGGACATCACCCGGCCAGACCAGATTCGGGCGCTGCGCGAGCGCCTCGCGGGCCGCACGTTCGACGCGCTGTTCGTGAATGCCGGCACGACCAATCCGGATCCGACTCAAACAATCGGCGAGGTGTCGACCGAGGATTTTGTGAATTTGATGATCACGAATGCGCTCAGTCCCATGCGGGTAGTCGAAACCTTGTGCGACCTCGTTGATGCAACGGGCCTGATCGGTGTGATGTCGTCGGGGCAGGGCAGCATCGCCGACAATGAGTCGGGTCAGCGCGAGGTTTATCGCGGCAGCAAATCGGCGCTGAACCAGTTCATGCGCAGCTTTGCAGCGCGTCGCGCGGAACCGCCGCGTGCGATGGTGCTGATGGCGCCGGGCTGGGTACGCACAGACCTCGGTGGGCCCGAGGGGCGGTTGTCGGTCGAAGAGAGCGTTCCCGGGGTCGTGGATGTACTGCTGGCCAAACGTGGACGCCCCGGCCTGGAATTTCTCGATTATCGCGGCCGCGCCGTTCGGTGGTGAGCCGATCGGGGCGGCCGCTCGTTACGAAGACCGCGCGGCCCCCGCACGGAGAGCCGGACGCAACTGTCGGAGCGCGCTATTTTTTGCCGTCCACTATTGCGACCACTTCGTCGCGCGTGTACTCCTTGTTCGCAAGTGCGCCGCTCGGCGTTTTCGCGAGAACCGCATCGAGCTCGTCGGGCTTCACTTCCAGCACCGGCATGCGAATGTCGTGCGGCACCTTCTTGCCCGCGAGAACTTGCTGCGTGACCCAGAACGCGAGCGACGACGCGCCTGGCGGAATCGTCACCGACATCGTTTCATAGCCGCTCTTGCGCTGCTCCGCCCACCACGCTAGCTCTTCCTGACGATTGCCGAGGATGATGATCGGCGTAGGCCGCCCAGCCGCCTTGATTGCCTGCGCGGCACCGTAGCCATCGCCGCCTTGCGTGACGACGCCATCGATCTTCGGCAGTGTCGGCAGGATGCCCGCGACCTGTTTTTGCGCAACGGTCTGCGTCCAGTCGCCATGCACCGAGCCGACGATCTTCATGCCCGGATACTTTTTCATTTCGTCGACGATGCCCTGATGAATCTCGTCATCGACAGAGACGCCTGCAAGCCCGCGAATCTCCAGCAGATTACCCTTGCCGTTCAGGCGCTTCGCCAGATAGTCGACCTGCATCCTGCCCATGCCCTGAAAGTCCACCGCAATGCGATACGCGCACGGTTCGGTGGCGATGCCATCGAACGATACGACGGTCACGCCTGCGCCGCACGCCTGCTTGATGACGCCGTTGAGCGCGGTCGGCGATACGGCGTCGACGGCAATCGCCTTGAAGCCTTGCAGGATGAGGTTTTGTATCTGCTGGACCTGCTCGGTCGCCTGGCTTTCCGCGGTCGTGAAGCTGGGCGCAGCCGCGACGACCTTCTGTTTGACCGCGGCGTCCGCGACGTTGGACCAGCTCTTGAGCATCTGCTGACGCCAGCTATTGCCGGCGTAATTGTTCGACAGCGCTATCTTCGTCGACGATGTATCGCCGGTTGCGATTTGCGCCGATGCCGATGCAGCCGCCAATGCCATGCATGCCGCCGTCACTACCTTGATGAAAGTCTGCACGTACCGTCTCCTTTGTTATTGATCAGCGCGCCGCGCCCCGCACGCCTACATGCAGCGCATATACGGATGAAGTCGCGGTTATGAAAAGCCGATTGCGCCGCGGCCCGCCGAAGGTCAGGTTCGCAACGACTTCGGGAATCAGGATCTTGCCGAGCAGCGCACCGTCCGGCGCATAGCAATGCACGCCGTCTTCGGCGCTCGTCCATACGTTGCCGTGATCGTCGACGCGCATGCCGTCGGGCACGCCGCTTTGCATCTCCACGAACACGCGGCCATTGCGCAATTCGCCGTTGCTTGCGACATCGAATACGCGTATGTGACGTGGCGCATTGTCGTCGTGCGATGCGGCCGAGTCGGCGATATAAAGCTTGGATTCATCCGGCGAAAACGCGAGGCCGTTCGGCTTCACAAAGTCGTCAGAAACGAGACGCACCTGCGTATCGCCGGGCGACACGCGATACACGTTGCATCGCCCGACCTCGCTGTCCGCGCGATATCCTTCGTAGTCGCTAATAATTCCGTAGTCGGGATCGGTGAACCAGATCGCACCTTCCGAATCGACGATCACGTCGTTTGGCGAGTTCAACTGCTTGCCTTCGAAATGCGAGGCGATGACGGTGATGCTGCCGTCATGCTCGGTGCGTGTGACACGCCGAGTGCCGTGCTCGCAACTCACGAGCCTGCCTTCGCGATCGCGCGTATTGCCGTTGCTGTAGTTCGACGGCGCGCGGTACACGCCGACGCCCATTCCCGGCGCCCAGCGCAGCATGCGGTTGTTCGGAATGTCGCTCCAGATGAGCAGATCGGTCGCCGGAAAATACACGGGACCTTCGGCCCACAGGCATTCGCCGGTTAGCTTGTCCATCGACGCGTTCGGCTGAAGCAGCAGCCTGAAGCGTGGATCATGCACTTCGTATTCGTTGTTTTTCATGTCTCCTTTTCCTTTTTGCTGTTTGGACTCAGCGCACAACCTTGCCGCCCGCCGCCACCGTCACGGCGATGATGAGCGCGCCATATACGATGGAGCGCACGCCCGCGTCTGCGCCGACCGCGTTGAGCACGGCGTTGGTGAGAAAGAGGAACATCGATGCGCCCCAGACGCCCGCGATCGTCGCCTTCCCGCCGGCTACGAGGGTGCCGCCGATCACGACGACCGCAATCGAAATCAGCATGTATTCGACGCCCATGTCGAGCGATGCCCCGCCGGACGTCGCCGATATGAGCAACGCAGTCAGCGATGCGATCATCGACGACATGACATACGCGAGGCATCGCGTGCGATGCACGTCCACGCCCGCAAGCCAGGCGGCCCGCGCATTCTGTCCGATGGCCGACAGCCTGCGTCCATAGACCGCGCGATGCAGCAGCACGGCGAGCGCGATCGACAACGCGAGCGCGAGCAGCGCGATGTACGGCACGCTCAGCAAGCGGCCGGTCGCGAATGCACCGAGAGCGGGCGGTGGCGGCGGAAGCTGTCTGCCTTGCGTGATTGCGATCGACTGAATAATGAAACTCGAAGACAGCGTCGCGATGATCGGCGGAATGCGTAGCATGCGAATGAGCGCGTAATTCAAGAGCCCGATCGCGACGCCCACGCCGAGCGCCGCCGCGATACCCGCCGCGATCTGACCGTTCGCGCCGCCCATCGTATGCATGCCGACCACGCCGGCAAGCGCGATCGTCGACGGCACCGACAAGTCGATGTTGCCCACGCCCGATGTGATGACGAGCATTTGCCCCAGACCCACCAGCACCATGAATACGCCATATGTGAGCGCCGTTTGCGCGACATTGCTCGCGATGCCGAAGCCGAAGATCGCGACGATGGCAAGCCATACCAGCACCGCACCGATAAAGGACCAGACCCACGGCGCCTGAATGGCCTTGATGCGCGACCATGCACTCGTATTGTTTTCAGCGAGGGTATTCATCGGCGCTCTCCGCGTTGCAACAGCACGCGTAGTGACAAGACCACGATCAGAATCGCGCCCTGCATGCCGACCTGCCAGTCCGACGAAATATTCAGAAACGCAAGGAACGATGCCGCGAGCGTCAGCGTGATCGCGCCGAGCACCGCGCCGATCACCGACACGCGACCGCCCATGAATTCCCCGCCGCCCAGTATCACGGCGGCAATCGAGAGCAGGGTGTAGCGCAACGCGAGGTTTGCATCGGCGGATGTGGTGAGGCCGAGCAGCGATAAACCCGATAGCACGCCGAACACGCCCGCGACGCCATAGAGCGTCGCCTTGCTGCGCACGAGCGACCAGCCGAAGCGGCGCATCGCGCGCGGATTGCCGCCTGCACCGCGCACGCGCACGCCCGCCGACGAGCGCATCAGGAGCAGATGCCCGACGATCGCAATCAGCACCGACCACACGATGGGCGCCGCGATGAACGGCGTCTGATAGTTCATCGCCGTGCCGAGCCACGTCGGGCTCGTGCCGCCCGGAGAAGGGAGCAGCACAATGGCGAGGCCGCTCCACACGAACGACAGCCCGAGCGTCACGACGATCGACGGAATCTGGCGCAACTCGATCAACGCGCCGACGGCCGCATAAGTGAGCACGCAGCCGACGAGCGCGAGGGCGCCGAGCCAGGGTGTCTTCACGAGCAGCGTCGCGCCAATGCATGCGACGAGACTCACGAACGGCCCAATCGACAGATCGAGATCGTTGACGGTGATGATCGCGAGTTGCGCGAGCGTCGCGAGGACGATCGGCACCGCAAGATTCAGCAGCAGGCTCGAACCGAAGTAGCTCATTACCGCGGGCTGCATGACGAGGATCGGTATCAGCACCGCGACGAGCGATATGGCGGGAAGCATCGCGCGCAAACGCGCTTGCGTGATGGCGAGTGTCATGCGGCCTGCTCCTCGAAGCTGGCCGCGAGCAATGCTTCTTCCGTGCATTCGTCGGCATGAAGCATGCGCGTGACGGCGGCCGAGCGAAACACGTAAGTGCGGTCGCAGTGCGACAACTCCTCGTTTTCCGTGGTGTACCAGATGAACGTGCGGCCCTTCGCGGCTTCGTCGTGAACCAGTTGATAGATATCGCGCTTGGTGCCGACATCGACGCCGCGCGTGGGATCGTCCATCAGGATCAGATCCGCGTCCGATGCAAGCGCGCGCGCGAAGAGTACCTTTTGCTGATTGCCGCCCGAGAGCGACAGAATACCCGCGCTCATCGCCGCGCCGCGTATGCCGATCTTCGCGCGCCACTCCTCGACGATGGCCCGCGCCGCCGCGAAATCGACGAGACCGCGCTTGCGCGGCGCACCGCCTGCGAGCCAGCGCAAGTCGAGATTCTGAGCGATGGACCAGATCGGGAAGACGCCGTCGCGCCCGCGATCGCCGGCGACGAAAGCCACTTTCGCGCGGCTCGCTCCGCGCCTCGTCGCGGCTTCGTAGATCGCAATAAGCGCCTCGGTTTGCCCCTGACCCGCCAGTCCCGCAAAGCCGATCACTTCACCGCGCGACGCTTCAATCGACGTATGGCGCTTTGCGCCGACGTTCCATATGAAGTGCCGCTCCCGTCCGCGATCCGCCTGGACGCGAGTTACGACAGACGCCTTGTCGGCTTCGAGATGCTGCCCCATCGCCTGGATGATCGACTCGCGGCTCGACTGTTCACGCGAAAGCACGCTGACGATGCTGCCGTCACGCATTACCATCACGCGGTCGGCCACGCGCTCGATCTCGCCGAGCATATGCGTGATGAGCAGGCAAGTGACGCCGCTTGCCGCCGCCTTGCGCACGAACGCGAGCAACTGTTCGGCGGTATGCGCATCGAGCGATGACGTCGGCTCGTCGAGAATCACGAGACGCACGGGCGTGTCGGTGACGGTAAAGCCGCGCGCGATCTCGACCATCTGCTGTTGCGTCAGCGTGAGGTCGGAGACCAGTTCGTTGCCCTTCAACCCGTTGTGCGGGAAGATCTCATCGAGCTTCTCGCGCATCAGCTTCGTGGCCGTGCGGCGCCATCCGCGCCCACGCAGTTGCGGATGCACGATGCACATGTTCTCGGCGACCGTCAGGTTTGCGCATAGCGACAACTCCTGAAACACGCAGCGTACGCCGGCATCGCGTGCGGCGTTGGCGTCGTAATGCGGCGCGTCTTTGCCTTCGACTTCGATGCGCCCTTGCGTCGGGGCATGGACGCCCGCCAGCACGGCCGTCAGCGTGGATTTTCCCGCGCCGTTATGTCCGGCGATGCCGACGCATTCGCCCTGCATGAAGGTGAAGTCTATGTCGTTGAGCGCGCGCACGCGCCCGAAGTTCTTACCAATGCCTTCGAAGCGAATCAGCGCCTCACGTCGGGCAATCGTGTCTCCTGTTCCGCCCATTCACATGCTCCATGCGTGGCGATACTTCGATTCAAAGATTTATTTCTTCTTGTCCAGAAGCGCGACCGTCTGAGGCAGCGTATAGGTGACGTCGCAGATGCCGCCCGGCGGTGTCGCCGCCAGCTTTGCCGGCAACTCCTGCTGCGAAATTTCGAGCAGCGGCACGTTGATGGTCACGTCCTTCGGGATTTTCTTTCCTGCGAGAACCTGCTGCGCGACCCAGAACGCGAATGTGACGGCGCCTGGCGGATTGGACAGCGACCGCGACTGATAGCCGCTCTTCGTCTGCTCGTTCCACCAGTTGAGTTCGGGATACGTGCTGCCAATGATCATCGGCGGCGTGGTGCGATTGGCGGCCTTGAAAGCCTGCGCGATGCCGAACGACATCTCGCCCTCTGTCGCGACACCATCGACTTGCGGCAGCGTCGGCAAGATGCCCGCAACGGCTTTTTGCGCGACCGATTGCGTCCAGTCGCCGTTCACCGATCCCACGAGCTTCATGCCCGGATGCTTTTTCATCGCATCGAGCACACCTTCATGCATGAGGTTGTCGACGGAAATGCCCGCCACGCCCCGCACTTCGAGAATGTTCCCCTTGCCGTTCAGCCGTTGCGCGAGATAGTCCACACCCTGCTCAGCCCAGCCCTTGAAATCGAAGTTCACTCGATACGCACACGGCTCGTCGACGATACCGTCGAAAGACACGACGACCACACCCGCTGCGCAAGCCTTCTTGATGGTGCCGTTGAGCGCGGTTGGCGACACTGCGTCGATGACGATCGCGTTATAGCCTTGCAGGATCAGGTTCTGCACCTGCTGCGCCTGCTCCGTCACCTGGTTTTCGGCAGTGGTAAATGCGGGAGCCGCGCCGATTTTCTTGTCCGCAACGGCCTGTTGCGAGACCGCGTTCCAGCTCTTCAACATCGACTGCCGCCAGGAGTTGCCCGCGAAGCTATTCGACAGCGCGATCTTCTTTTGCGACGTATCGCCGGTGGCGACTTGCGCGTGCACTGCGCCCGCGAACATGCATGACGCTGCGGCGAGCGTCATCGTCGCCTGCTTTGCTGAGCGGAACATGATGTCTCCTTGTTGTTGTGCTGACTGCTCGGACTGCTCGGGTCGGCTTCGTCGATTCAATGCGCGCGCAAGGGCCTTGAAGGCGGCGCTGATTGAAAGGTGGACGAAAAGCGGGAAGAGGCGGGTACACGCGTGACGCGAGCGGACCGCATGCGGGCAAGGCGGCAAGCGCCGGTGCTGAAGCACTGAAATGACATCGTCATGAGCACGCCTTTTTTGAGCGCATCCGCGAAATCGCCGATGCTATGCTTTCAAACGGTTGCTTCCAGGGACTGCCTTCAATTTCATTGCGGTCAGGCCATACGAGTGGTCAGGCCACCGGACCGCCGAGGCAGTATAGCGACTGTCTTTGAGTGATGCAATTCGATCAACGAAACGGGTAGAGGAGCGCGAATGAACCTGCCAATGGACCTGCCCACTCTCAAACCCGAGCGTCTGTATCAGAGAATCTCGAGCCTGATCATCGGGCTCATCGAAGACGGAACTTACGAGCCGGGACAGGCGTTGCCTGCCGAACGGGATTTGGCCCGGCAGCTCGGCGTGGGGCGTTCTTCCGTGCGCGAGGCATTGATTGCGCTCGAAATCGCGGGGCGAGTGGAGATACGCACGGGTACCGGCGTTTTCGTGCGACAGCTCGACGCGTCACGCGAGCAGGCGCCCGTGCAAGACGCAGCGTTCAGCGTTGCCGATCTGCTTTCCGCACGCGCGATGATAGAAGGCGAGATCGCGGCGCTTGCGGCAAAGAACGGCACCGGCAAGCATCGGCGCTTGCTCACACGCATCATCGGCAATCTGGAGGCGCAGTCGGTGAATGACGCCGCGTTTCTCGAAGAAGACAGGCGCTTCCATCTTCTCATCAGCGAGATGACTGGCAACCCGCTACTCACCGAGGTGATGACAATGCTATGGGACAAGCGCTATAGCCCCGTGTTCACGCACCTCGAAGCCTTTTACGCCGACAAGCAGATTACGCTGGCGATGAACGCGGATCACCGCAGGATAGGCGAGGCCATTCTCAATCGCGATGCACGCGCCGCGAAGACCGCGATGCGGGCGCATTTGCGCAACGTGCATCGCCGTCTCTTCGCGGCCTAGCGAACGGCGTTGGGTTCGCGCTGTACTGGTCGCAATCGATACAACCCGAAGCGTGGCCGGCGCGGCTGCAATCGTTCGGCTCACCGAAGTCTGTCGTCGAACCGTCTGCCTTCGGCACGGTCGCGTCGCACAACGAGCAGGACTCCAAGGCCGGAAATCCCCGTTCCGATGGCCATGGGCCATGACAGTGGCTCGCGAAACATCGCCCATGCCCAGATCAGGGTGATCGGAGGACTCAGAAAGAGTACGCTCGTGACACGAGCAGACGAGGAGCGCCGTAGACACGTCCAGTAAAGCCCCCATCCGCCAAGCGTCGCCAGAATGGCAGTCCAGGCGACGCTGGCGGCAAACCCCACGGTTGCGATCGGCATGACGTTGCCGTGCGATGCCTGCAGCCATAGAAAGACCGGGCAGGAGACAACGCTTTGCAGCCAAAGCATGCCCAGCGGACTCAAACTTCCCGCGCGAGCCGTTGATCGTTGCTGCCAAACCGTAGCCGCTGCGAGTGAAACCATACCTGCAACCGGTAGAGCGTATGCCCATGCCGGCGCTGTTCCGAGCGTGACCGCGTCGCGACAGACAATCAGCATCCCCGCAAGGCCAAGCGCCAATCCGGCCCACACACTCTTCGGGCTGCGCTCACGGAAGACGCAGGTCGAAATGATCACTACGCCCACTGGTAGCAGGTCTGCAATGAGGGCGGCGAGACCGGTCGGAACACCGAGCTCGATTCCTCGCGCGACCCCGGCGAGATAACCCGCCGTCGCGAATACCCCGATGATCGACTGCCGGATCAATACGGGCAAAGGCGTTCTCCGAATCTCGCGAGCGACGAAGGGAAAAAGACAGACCGAAAGTGTTATGAACCGCCACAGCAGCACCAGAAGTACTGGAGCGTAATCTGCGGAGAACCGCATTCCGACAAAGCCGGAACTCCACGTCAGGACCATACCCGCCTCGAGTATGGGCAGCGGCACGCGGTTCGCGCCGCGCGAATCGGGGGGCAAGCTTGGATTGTGTGTCGATGTGCTCTCCATTCATGCAGATTAGTCTGCCGGGATAGATTCGAAAATTGAAATATACTGACTCAGTCATTTAACGAAGTTAAACCATGACCACCGTTCTCGACATCGATCTGCTGCGCACATTTCACGCTGTCGCCCGGCTAGGACGCTTCCGCGCGGCGGCAGAGCTGGTCAACAGGAGCCCCGCGGCCGTGAGCATCCAGATCCAGCGCCTCGAGGCTATCGCGGGCGGGAGGCTCCTCGAGCGGGACAATCAGTCGGTCACGTTGACGGCGCTCGGCAAGCGGCTTCTGTCCAGTACGGGCGAGGTGCTTGCGGCGCACGATCGCGTTGTCGAAGACATCAAAGGAAAGAGACTGGCCGGCCGGGTCATATTCGGCATACCGGATGAATACGCTGCGCATGTGATCCGCGATATCTTGCCGGGCTTCGCGACCAGTTGGCCCAACGTGGTTCTCGAAGTCAAGACTGCTCCGAGCTTCAAGCTTCGCGATCAGATCAGTCGCGGCAAGCTCGATCTGGCGATAGTCGTTCAGCCAGCAAAGGAAAGCAGGTCTGCGGATGTACTGACCGTGACAACGCCGGTTTGGGTCGGCAGCCCGAGCTATGTGGTCGACGACACCCGTCCGCTTCCATTGGCGCTTTATGCGGAGCCGTGTCCTTATCGTGCAGCGATGACGGGCTCACTGCAGTCAGCAGGACGGAAGTGGCGGGTGATCCTTGATAGCGGGTCGACACAGGTGATCAAGGCTTGTGTCGAATCCGGTCTGGCCGTGACGCTTCTCGACCGTGCACGGGTCAGCGCCGATATGCGGGTGCTCGACGGCCTGCCGCAGATTGAAGACCACGACGTGGTCCTGATGCGCGGCGATAGGGGCCGCACAACGGAGGCAATGGAACTCCTCGCAACCACGCTGCGGCAACGATTCAGACTTTAACGCAGGCATTCGCCATCAACAGGCATCACAACATGTTTTTCTCGGGGCGTCTGGCTGTGCGCCGTTAAGGCAATTGCGGCGCACACCAATCCACGATCGATCAAAGTTCCGGCTTCAGCCGATATAGCTCCGGCACGAGCGCGAGCAAAAGACGCTTCGCGGAGAAGAGGCGCGGCGAGATATGAGTGGCGACGTACCATGTCGCTGCCACGTTCATGCTTCGCAGTTTGAAATCGGGGCCGACCATCGCGCTTGCGAAATGCAGATCGCCCAGCGTCTTGCCGATGATCTCCTGCTTGATCCTCGCGCGCGCCGGCGGATCGAGCGCAATGAACGACAGCTCCGACATTTCGTGAAGCAGCCGGTACATGCTGTTGTAATGGTGCAGCGTTTTCGTCGTGAACATTGTCGAATCCATTCGCAGGCGTCTTTTGAATAGCGCCTGATTCAGCACGGCCAGCTTGATCCGTTGTTGCAGCAGCAATGCCGCGAAGAAGTGATTGTCTTCGTACACGATGCCTTCCAGAAAGCGGAGGCTTCCGATCGCCGAACGTCGCGTAATGAAGCAGCATGGCGATACGAAATAGCGTCCTTGCCGCAACGACTCGACGACGAACTCATCCGACCAGAACGTCGCGGTTCCCAGCGGCCGCCGGTAACCATTCACTTCCTGCTTGTACATGGGCGCGTCGTTCGGGAACACAGCAGCCTCGAACATGACGGCGTCGATCTGGGGATTGCTGAATTCCCGATGGCACACGCTCAACGTGTCGGTGTCGATAATGTCGTCGCTGTCCATGTAGTACACATAGGAGCCGGTCGCGAGCGAGGTGCCCAGATTGCGCGCCGCGGATTGCCCACGGTTGGGCTGATAGACATAGGTGAAACGCGGGTCGCTATCGCAATAGCGCTGCGCAATCGCGGCGGTGCCATCCGTGGAGCCGTCATCCACGATGATCGCTTCGAAATCCGTGAAGGACTGGCCGGCGATGCTTGCGAGCGCATCGTCGAGATAGGCCTGCACGTTATAAGCCGGCACGATGATGGAAAAAGCTGACATAGGGCACCTTGTTTGTTTGATGAACCAGAACCGCACTCAACCCGCATCTGCGCCGCGTGGCTCCTGGCCCGCTGACGGCGCACCGGGCAACAGACCCGCACCGCGCGAAGTGGGAGCGACGCCGCGAAAATACAGCCACACGAAGGCCACTGCGCCGACCACTTCGGTCACGATCACGGCCACGATCGTCCCTTTGGCGCCGCCGTAGCGAGTGAGTGGCACGACATAGAGAAGATGCAGAACCGTTGCGCCGACAAACACATTGGTCAGTGAGCGCGCCCGTCCTTGAGCGAGCAGTCCCAGGTCGCCGAATACGACTGCCACGCTGATGATCGGCGGCAACACGGCCTCGAGCCTCAGCAGAGGAATCGACGCGTGAAACTGCGGCCCAATCCACGTTTCGATGCCCCACGCCGCGAGCAATTCGATACCGATAAAGAGGCTGATCGAAGTCGAGAACACGGCAAGCATTGCCATACGCATCAAACGCTGCGCGGCTTGCGGGTCGGTTGCATGGTATTGGCTGATGCGTGGATAGAAAGCCTGGCTGATCACCATGAACATGGCTTGCGCCGCCACGCGGATCTTGTCCGCCATTGCGAACTGGCCGACTACTTCCGGTCCGTGAAAGTAATTCAACAGGATGGAATTGAAGTTCACATAAAAGCTGATCAATACGAAAGAGAGAAAAAGTGGAAACCCGTCTTTCAGCGCCTCGACGATCTTTCTCGTGGATGTACCGACGAGGTTCACCAGTCGATTGCGATGGAGAATCCACAGCGCACAGATCGCGAGCAGCACATTGCCGAGACTCACGCCCAGTGCGGCAAGCGCCGCGTCGCCCGGACCTCTTACGGCGAGATACACGAAGGCCAGTCCGACGAGCCGCGAAAGAAATGTCGGCAAGACTAACGCGCGCATGCGCTCCAGGCCTTGGAACAGCCATATCGGCGTGACGGCGTTGGCGACGATCCCGAGAAACAACGCGGCCAGCACGTCAACATGCTCTCGCAGGTCGGGCACGAACAACACACCCGCAACGATCAGCACAAGTGCTCCCACGACGAGCACGAGGCGCGCAGCCGAAGTACTCGTGTAGACCTCGGCCAATCCGCGAGGGTCGCCGCGGTTCACGGAGACGAGCCTCGTTGCCGTGAAGTTGAAGCCGTAGTCAGTCAACAAGACCATGTATTGCGCAACCGCCTGACAATAGGCCAGTACCCCGAACTCTCTCGCACCGAGTACATGACCCAGATACGGCAACATCAGCAACGGTACGATATAGTTGCCGCCCTGGATGAGAATGAGATAAAGCAGCGTCTTACGAATCGGAGTAGTCATAAAAATTGGTCTGGTGCGATGTGGCTTTCCTCTTGCGTAAGCCGCTCTACAGGATCAGGTGACGCTGTGCGCGGAATTCGGTGGGCGACATGCCGTACCTTTCCTTGAAAAGACGGCCTAGCCGGTTGCCGTCGCCCATTCCGCACCGTCGTGCAATCTTCCCGATCGGAACGTTGGTGGAACTCAGCATTGCGCGGACAACTTCAAACCGCGTGCGCAGCAGGTACTCCAGCGGCGTCATGCCGAACTCCTGTTTGAAGCGACGCCGGAAATTACGCTTGCTCATTGCCGCGGATTCCGCTGCCTGTGCAACGGAAATCGGCTTGCTGTAGTTTTCTTTTATCCAGCGCGCCGACTCTCGAACCTTGCTCGCCGTGGTGAGCGACTTCGCATCGCCTTCGCGGGGCCTCGTGGGCTTGATGGCATTGCTCTGCAGGTCGAGAGCGACCTTGCGGGCAATCTGCGGGCCGAGGTCGCGCTCGATCTGGGCGACGGCCAATTCAGCTGGTGTCGCGCCGCTCGCGCGCGGCCCGGCAACCTCGTCGTCGAACAGAACGACGGGTACTGCGAGCCGCGACGCGTTCTTATAAACCACCGCGAGCTTCGAGCCTTGCGTAATGCGAAGCGATGCAATGGCTCCCTGACGGGTAATCCACGAATGAAGGCGATCGGTCGGCTCGGTTGTCACCGCCGTGTCGCGGCACGCCACGAAGAACGCATGGAAGTCGCTGATGCTGTAATGATTAAGTTGTTCCGTGCCAATGGAAATACCGCAGGAACTGGTAACAAGGCCACCCTGGTCCGACAATACGGTTAGATGGTAGGGCGCCTGCTCGCCCCTGGCGAGTTCCGCCGCGTTAGCCAGACGGAAAGCGTCCCCAATGGCGCCCGCGGTCGCCGTGAAGAAGTTCTGGGACACGAGAAGGCCAATGTGCTTCGACGGTTGTGAGTAGTCGATTTTCTCATTGACACGCAGACTCGAGAATTCAACAAGATCCATCACGATTAGGGCTCCCAATATATTTATCAAATGCACATAGCCGGTCAGACGATAGCTGGATTGTAGTAACAGCGGATTGGACAAACTTCCGCCCAATCGGCGGCACAGCCGCCATTTGCTTGTCGCGCATCGCCAATACGCGGCCCTTCGAAACGCCGTCATTCATGCCGCATTGCGGCCCTGACAGCTGTTGCAATCGTCGCTACGATCCGTAGCGGAATCATTACGATCGCCACGACCGCGAAAACGACAACCACTGCTAAAACATAAACAGTTGCAAACCCAATCAATATCGACGTGAACGCGAACCTTTCGGCACGCGATGCCAACGGCAGATCACGCCAATTGCCTTGCGGCCCGCCTGCTTGCATGGCTACTCTCGCTCAGGCGGTACCTGTGCGGGCGCGGCGGCGGAATTCTGTTGGCGAGACCCTGAAACGTTTGCGAAATAGCTTCGCGAGCTGCGATCCATTGCCCATGCCACTGCGGCGCGCAATCTTGTCGACGGGCAGATCACCCTCGGCCAGCAAGCGGCACGAGCGCTCGAGACGTGCTCTCAGCAAATACTCGGAGGGTGTCGTGCCGATCTGCTGCCGGAATCTGCGCAGAAAAGTCCGCTCGCTCATAGCAGCGGCTTGAGCGACCTCGGCGATCGAAATGTCGTGCTCGCAGTTTTCGGTGAGCCATTGCGCGGAAGCGTGGATTTTCTCGTCTTCCTTTTTCGGTGCTCCCGACTTTGCAGAACTTAAAGGACTTGAGTATGGAAAGAAGCTGATGCGTATTTCTGCAGGTCGGGCAATGACTGCGCCATGATCTGTGTGGTCCAGGATCCATACGGGCGCAATTAAGTCTTGACAATCCAGAGTGGACCTGACGATAGACGCAAGCGTTGCATCCGTATCGGGCGCAATAAGCATCTGCAACTGATCGGTACCACCGTGTGGGCGGCGGCGAATAGCCGCAGTACTTCCAGCAGCGACGCTTTCGAGAGCGATTTCGTCAAGGCCGACTTCAAGATCATGGCTGGAAACAATATCAATATGTGCATTCGTATTAATTAGACGAAGCACTTGTGCCGCATTATCAGTTGGTAGGAGGCAACTAGCTGGGCCGACCTTATTCATGCTGTCTCCTGTTGTTCAAGGTCTAACGATTTATTGGTTGAATGCCGGTCCGGTATGACAGTGCTTTATAGGGACGTGGGCGAAGAAGCGTCGCGGACGATGCTCACGCAATCTTTCTTCGCTGGGAGTTAAATGAAAGGATACGCTGTAAGGCTGGTTGCGTGCTCACCTAAATTCAGCCTCGAACAGCCAACCTTGGCTGACAACGCAGACGTGCGTTAAAACGTGCCGCTCAGTGCGGGAGAGCGAACGCCGAGGCGTTGAAAGTTCAACTTCATTACCTGAAAAAGCCTCTAAATCCGCTGAAAGCGAGGCAAGAAGAGAGCGTCATCCGTGAACCTTAAGGAAATATGAGTAGGAAACCGAAGTAATTTCCGCCGCCACATCGGTAAGCCAGGTATTGCCCGATCGCGTCACCGTCCGACAACATCAAGTGCGCATCGGTCATTGCTTTCGTTCCGTACACGGCGTACCGCTCAACCGGCGTCGGAGTGCAATGCAGCCTCCTTTGCCGAGCTGACCGTCTCCGAAGCATGCCGCGGCAATTCATCTGCCGCTTCGAGTCCTGCGTATCTGCGGATCACGTTGCGGGTAATCTGCTGGACTACGACATTGCTCTTCGCCGCGCGATCCATTAGCGCGCGAGCCCAGTCGGTCGTACCTACGTTAAACACTTCTCCCACGCTGCGGCGACCGTCACGAAGCAACGGACGGAAGATACCGATCGCGCCTGCTCCGCCCATCTCCCAGCCAGCGAGCGGGTCTGTAATGGCCAGCGTGTCGAACGCATCGTCACTCCATTCGGGCGGGATGCCGTCGGCCTCATATCCGACGAGACGATCTTCCGCGCCAAACGTGTCATCCTTTTGCAACTGAGTACCGGCGAATATCCAATGTTCTGGCCGCTTGACGGTAAAGCCGACCGCTCGACGCTCGCATTTGACCCATCGGCGACGCCAGCGCGACCATGTACCCCAGTGGCCGCCACCGTGCTTATAAGTCAGTCCTATCAGATTGCTTTCATTGCCGCTTACACGCGGATCGAGATCGATCCGCTCCTTGAGCACGTCCCAGTTGTCCGCGAGCTTGCGCATCTCGGTGAGCTGACCGGGCTCAGAGCCGACGAACCTTACGGGCCGATAACACGTATTGCCGCTGAAAACTGCAAGGTTTCCGCCTTGCGTGAGGAAATACGCGACGTGCGCGCGCATTTCTTCGCTCCAGTACTCGTGGTGACCAACGCTCAGCATGCAGCGGTAGCGTGTCAGGTCGAGGGCAGTCGCGCTGTGAAGGTCGAGATCCGTGTAGAAGTCGCAGGCAATGCCTTCCTTGCGCAGCCAGCGGATGAACTTGGCGTCCCAGTGTGCAAACTGTTGACGGGTCGAGCGCGTGTCGTACGGATCGACCGGTTCGCCGAGCCGTGCACCTAGCCCGCCGCCAGGGCGACGCAGGCTGACTTTATTCGCTGCCCGATAGCGGTGGACACGATCGTCGTAGAAGCTGCCGCCGCCCGTCGAGTTATACGCGTGATAGGTAGCCGTAGGCACGATGTAGGCAAGAGCCGCTGTCGGATTGCGCGGACGGGCGATGACGAGCGCCATGCTGTCGCTGTCGGGGCGTGCTGCGAATATCGGCCGATGCGCGGCGCACGACTGCCCGAGCTCGTAAGTGGGCTTGCCGTCGGCATCGACTTCATAGGCGATCGCTACATAGGCGCCGGTCTCCAGATCGGTCATGTTCGGCCGGATTGTGATGGTCGGCCAGTTCCAGTCCTCGTCGAAGCGCATCCGCACGTTATTGCCCGTGGATTCGAACAAGTACTTGCCGTCCTTCAACGTGGCCGTCACACCGTTTTTGCCTTCGACAACAACGCCGCACAGACTCGTCAGCGAGTCGTCGTCCTGTTGCTGATAGAGGGCAACGCTAAAGCGCGTGTTCGGCTGCACGGCGAGTTCGAAGCACGCTCCCACCGTAAAGCCTGGATTGATCGGATAAATCTGCATGCTTGCTTCCTCGCGCTATCAAGTCGGCGTTGGCCGGCTCAATGAATTCAAATTACATGTGCGGCGCACGTTCGTCGTCGTGCATCCGTTTGCTTGTACACACAAACTGTCAACGCATCTGTGCGCTATGCCTCATTCGACAGTGACCGACTTCGCCAGATTGCGCGGCTTGTCGACATCGGTGCCGCGCGCGCAGGCCGTGTGATACGCAAGCAGCTGCAACGGCACGACGTGCAGAATCGGCGACAAACAGCCGTAGTGCTTCGGCATGCGGATTACCCGGAGGCCATCTTCGCTCGCAATCTGCGAATCCTGGTCTGCGAATACATACAATTGGCCGCTGCGCGCCCGCACTTCCTGTATGTTCGATTTCAGCTTGTCGAGCAGTGCGTCGTTGGGGGCGATCGCCACAACCGGCATCTGGCTTGTCACCAGCGCGAGCGGTCCGTGCTTCAACTCGCCGGCCGGATAGGCTTCGGCATGTACGTATGAGATCTCCTTCAGCTTTAAAGCGCCCTCCAAGGCGATTGGATAGTGCAAGCCGCGCCCGAGAAAGAGCGCATGCTCGGTCCGCGCGAACGTTTCGGCCCAGGCAATGATTTGCGCTTCCAGCGCGAGTACGCTGTTCAGGTGTGCCGGCAACTGATGCAACTGATCCAGATACTCGGCCTCCTGGGCCGCAGGAAGGCGCCCGCGCTGCTTACTGAGCGTAAGCGCCAGCAGAAACAATGCGACCAGTTGGGTCGTAAAGGCTTTCGTCGATGCCACGCCGATTTCGGGTCCGGCACTCGTCAGATGCTGGAATTGCGCCTGGCGCATCATCGTGCTGCTTGCGACGTTGCAGATAGCCAGCGTGTGCCGGTGTCCCTGCGATTGAGCATGTTTCAGAGCCGCGAGGGTGTCCGCCGTTTCGCCCGACTGCGACACGACCACGACTAGCGTATGAGGATTGGCGACACTGCTGCGATACCGGTATTCGCTGGCGACTTCTACCTGCGTCGGTACTTTGGCAAGCGATTCGAACCAGTACTTTGCGGTCATGCCCGCGTAGTAACTCGTGCCGCACGCGACGATCAGCAGCGAGTCGATTTCGCGGAAAGCGTGCCTTGCGCCGGGTCCGAATAAGTCAGCCGAGATCGAATGGACCGCCTCAATTGCGTCCGCAATCACGCTGGGCTGCTCGAAGATCTCCTTATGCATGTAATGCCGATAAGGGCCGAGTTCAACCGCGTGGGTGTTCGAATGTTGGAGCTTGACTTCGCGCTGGACGGTATTGCCGCGCTGATCGACGACTCGCACGCCGTCCAGCGTCAATTCGGCCATGTCGCCTTCTTCCAGATAAATGAACTTCTCGACCGTACCGGCGAGCGCCATTGCGTCAGACGCCAGATAGTTGCCCTGGTCGCCGAGACCGACGACGAGCGGCGAGCCCGCGCGCGCGCCGATAACGCGGTGCGGGTCATTTCTCGCGAATACCGCAATGGCGTATGCGCCATGCAGCCGTGCAAGCGCATGGCGCACGGCCGAAAGCAGGTCGCCCGAAGACTCCTTTCGCTCCTGTCTCTCTTTTTGCCAGGCATGATGAATCAGGTGAGCGACGACTTCCGTATCCGTATCCGATTCGAAGACGTAGCCCAGTACTTTGAGTTCTTCGCGCAGCGACTCGTGATTTTCGATGATGCCGTTATGGACGATGGCGATTTCGCCGCTGGAGAAGATCGGATGTGCATTCCTTGCGACGGGCGCACCATGAGTGGCCCATCTTGTATGTGCGATACCGATCATTCCGGACAAGTTTGCTTGCGCAACTTCTGCGGCAAGATTCGCAACGCGCGCAACACTCCGCACCCGCCGCAGCGCGCCTTGCTGAAGAACGGCAATACCGCACGAGTCGTAGCCGCGATATTCGAGGCGTCGCAATCCCTCGGTCAGCATCGAAGTGACATCGCGCCGATCCACTGCTCCTACGATTCCGCACATGAAAAGCCCCTTGTTCGCAGCGGTTCAAACACCAACGGACTGAACTATCAAGTCTGTTGCATTGCAACCAAGCATAGACACCGCAGTGCAAACCGCGTTGAGCGCGGCGCGAAACGTTGAACCGTTGTCCGGTAAATAAGCACACAGCTTTCACGCGCAACAAACATGAAACATAAGCATGCTATTTCGTCATTGAACAAATGATATCGATGCTATCGAGAAATGCTTATTAAACGGTGAGAATGCCTCGCACTACCGCATTCACAATTTAAGGAGCGATCGAACATGTATGCGATTACCGGTGTTACAGGGCAGGTTGGCGGCGCGGCGGCCCGCGCTTTATTAGCTGCCGGCCATGAAGTGCGCGCTGTCTTGCGCGACGAGGAGAAGGCCCCGCAGTGGGAAGAGCGTGGCGCCCAGGTGGCGATCGCATCGTTTGAGGACGCCGAGGCGCTCGCCGCAGCATTTCGCGGCACTACAGGCGTATTCGTGATGATGGCGCCGAACTTCGCGCCGGAGCCCGGTTATCCGGGCGCACACGCCGGAGCCGCTGTACTCGAAGCAGCGCTGACGCAGGCGCGGCCTGAGCGCGTTGCGGTATTGTCGTCGGTTGGCGGCCAGCGTGTGTCCGGCCTTGGGCTGATCACGCAGGTTCATATTCTCGAAGAGGCGCTCGCTGACCTGCCGTTGCCCACCGCCATCATGCGGCCCGCCTGGTTCATGGAAAACTCGCTATGGGACATCGCGCCGGCTCGCGACACGGGCGTCATGTCGAGTTTCCTTCATCCGCTCGAGCGAGCGTATCCGATGGTCGCGACGGCCGATATTGGCCGTGTCGTCGCAGATACGCTTGCACAGTCCTGGCAGGGGCGGCGCGTGATCGAGATCGAGGGGCCGCAGCGATACACGCAGCACGAAATCGCGGCGTTGCTTGGCCGGGTACTAGAGCGTGAAGTAAAGGCGCAAGCGGTGCCGCGCGATCAATGGGAAGCGCGGTTTCAGGCGCAAGGCACGGCCTGGCCGGCGCCACGCATTGAAATGCTCGACGGCTTCAACTCGGGCTGGATCGATTTCGAGCCGGGCGTAAACGAACATATAGTGGGCAACACTGCCTATGAGACAGTGCTGACCGAACTCGTCAGGCGCGCCGGCTGATCGGTTCGAAAGGTTGCCAACGCAAACGGCGAATAGCGCGGCGCAGTGTTTCAACGTCGCGCTATTCGCACTGCGTTAATTCACCCTGAATGTCTGTGCGCCACCGCTCACTGGCAATCAGAAAATTGATTGGCCCGTATAGGTCGTCAACCATTCGAGTGCAAGAACTCCGGCCAGGGAATTGCCGTTTGAATCGAGCCCTGGCGACCACACGCACACTGCCATTTCTCCTGGCAATACCGCAACGATTCCGCCGCCCACGCCGCTCTTGGCGGGCAGGCCGACGCGGTAGACGAAATCGCCGGCTGCGTCGTAAGTACCGCACGTTAGCATTAGCGCGGAAAGACGTTTCGCGGAGCTGGTGTCCAGAATGCGCTCGCCAGTGGACGGCGCCACGCCATGATTGGTCAGGAACAGTGCTGCCTTCGCAAGTTCGACGCAGCTCATGGAAATCGCGCATTGGCGGCAATATGCATCGACCACGACCTCCGGCGCCATTTCCATATTGCCGAAGCTCGCCATGAAATGCGCCATCGCACGATTGCGGTGGGCGTGCTGCAACTCCGATTGGGCGACGCGCAGATCGTAGTCGATGCTTGCTTCGCCTGTTAAGCGCCGCATGAATTCGACGAGCGCAGTTTCGGCCTGCACAAAGCGCCGGCACAGCACGTCGGTAACGATCAATGCGCCTGCATTGATGAATGGATTGCGCGGCTTGCCGTGCTCCGCTTCCAGTTGAACCAGTGAATTAAACGCGTTGCCCGACGGTTCTCGACCGACACGCTGCCACAACTCGTCGCCCAGCAGCCGGAACGCCATTGTGCAGGCGAATAGCTTTGAAATGCTTTGAATGGAAAAACGCGTGTCTGCTTCGCCGATCGTAAATACTTCGCCGGATGTCGTGACGATCGCCATGCCGAAGCTGTCGGCGGGGACCGTCGCCAGTTGCGGAATGTAATCGGCGACTTTGCCGGTGCCGAGGAAAGGCCGCAAGTCGCGATGGATCTGTTCGAGGACGGATGCGTAGTTCATGAGGCTCAACCCTGTGGAGCCGCGATTCTACTGGCAAGCATCCGCAATGTGTTGAGGCGGGCGCCGCGCGAAGCTTAGAGAGCCGCTGCGACGCCCGCGCTGCCGTCAATGCGCGCCTGCTGCGTCCTGACTGCCGCCCTTTGCGGGCCGGGTGATCCAGATCAGCGGAATGATCAGAATGAAGATGACCGCCGATATAAAGAAGATGTCGTTCAGGCCCATCATCGCCGCCTGCGTATTCACGGTGAAATCGAATAGCGCGTGCGCAGATTGCGTGTTCATATGCAGCAACGACTGCGTCGAATCGATCTGCTGGTTGAACAACGGGTTGTTCACGGATGCGCGTTCGGTGAGCCTTTCATGATGCAGCACTGTGCGGTTGTTCCAGGCATTGCCCGCAATTGAAGTACCCACCGCGCCGCAAAACACGCGAGCGAAGTTCGACAGGCCGGCCGCCGCCGGGATCTTTGCCGGTGGCTGTCCCGAGAGAATGATCGACGTGAGCGGCACGAAGAAGAGCGCCATTGGAATGCCTTGCAATAGCGTCGGTATCACGAGGTGCCAGGTGTCGATCTCGATCACGTACTTCGAGCGCATATAAAAGACGATCGCGAAGCCGACGAAAGCCATCGTCGCGATGATGCGCGCGTCGGAGCGCGGCAGCACGCGGCCCATTACCGGCGCGAGAATCACGGCGAAAATCCCTAGCGGCGCGGTGACGAGGCCTGCGTCGACCGAGCGGTAATTCAGGTACTCCTGCATCCACTGCGGCAACAGCACGAGATTGCCGAAGAAAACGCCATATGCGACGGAGATCGCAATCGTGCCGCCGAGAAAGTTACGCTGCTGAAAAAGCCGTAAATCGACAATCGGGTTCTCTTCTGTCAATTCCCACACAAGAAAGAATGCGAAGCTGATCAGCGCGGTAATGCCGAGAATCACGATAACCGGCGACGCGAACCAGTCAAGATCCTTGCCCTTGTCGAGCATGATCTGCAACGAAGCTACCCATGTAATCAGCAGGCCCAGGCCGACCACGTCGATTGGCGGCTTACGGGTGGGCGACTCGCGAGTGCGATAGATCATCCACGTGACGCCGGCAGCAAACAGGCCCACCGGAATGTTGATGTAGAAGATCCATGACCAGCTGTAGCTGTCCGTGATCCAGCCGCCGAGCGCCGGGCCCGCGATCGGACCGACGGTGGCGGTCATTGCCCATAGCGCGAGCGCGGTCGACGCTTTCTCCTTGGGATAGGAGCCGAGCAGAATGGCTTGCGACAGCGGAATCAGCGGGCCAGCCACGGCGCCCTGGAAAACCCGCGCGAGCAGCAGGATCGGCAGCGTCGGCGCAATGCCGCACAGCCACGAGGCGAGCACGAACATCAGGATCGCGCCGACGAACAGCTTCACCTGGCCGATGCGCTGTGTGAGCCAGCCGGTGAGGGGAATCGAAACCGCATTGGCCGCGGCGAACACGGTGATGACCCAGGTGCCCTCGTCGACGGAGACGCCGAGGTTGCCCGAGATTGTCGGAATGGCGACGTTCGCTATCGACGTGTCGAGCACGTTCATGAATGTGGCGAGCGCGACGGCAATCGTCGCGAGCACCAGTTGCCCGCCTTGCAGCGGCGGTGGAGGGGCGGGTGGGGCGGACGCAGGCGCGGAAGGCGCCGCGGACGGTGGTTGGCTCAAGAGATTCTCCCGGATCGATGTGCCGCGGACCTCGCGCGCCGATACCCTGCACTGCTGCATGGGCATGCGCCGCTCTTCTGCCGCAAAGGTGCCGCCACGGTGCCGCGAAGTTGCCACTCAGGGCGCCATGCATGCGCCCCCAATGCGGCGCTCATGCAACATGCTGCGACAGGCAGCGCCATACGATGATGCGGGTCCGCTGGATGCTAGCAAAAGGATACCCGTATTCATCTTTCGACGTCGCCGACGCGCGCAGGCAGAGGCGGCACGAGCGAAGCCGACAGCGTATGCTCGCGGCTAAGGCCGACCCAGACTGCATATTGCTGCAGTTTGCGATGTAGCAGGCGGCCGCCATCAACCGCAATTCAAATACAGCAAAGGAAAGCAATATGGCCTGGGAGCAATTCGAACACGGCTGGCGGCGCGCGCCGCTGACCGCGCCTGCCAAGGGACTGGTGGTGCTGATGCACGGCGTGGGCAGCAATGCGCGCGATCTGATGCCGCTCGCGGACATCTGGAGCGAGCGTTTGCCCGATGTGGCCTTCACGTCGCTCGAGGGCACCGATCCCTTCGACGGCGGTTTCGGCGGGCGTCAGTGGTTCAGCTTGCGTGACGTTAGCGAAGGCAACCGCGAAGCGCGTGCTGCGACAGCCTACGCCGCGCTGCGCCGCATGCTCGAAGCCGAGCTTGCTCATTGGCAACTTGCTTTCGGACGGCTTGCGCTCGTCGGCTTTTCGCAAGGTTCGATCATGGCGTTGCATCATGTGGCGACGAGCGCGGAGGGCGCTGCATGCGTCGTCGCTTATTCGGGACGGCTTGCGTCGCCCGTCGGCGCTCATAACGGCACTCCGCTCACTCTGATTCACGGCGAGGAAGACGAGGTGATTCCAGTTCAGGAGCTCGAATACGCCGCCGACGCGTTCAGCGCGGCCGGCTACACCGTCGACGCCTATGCGTTGCCGGGCGTTGGCCACACGATCAGCGCGGACGGCGTCGCGCTCGGCGAGCAGGCGCTCGAGCGCACGCTGGGCGCTTTGTCGCGCGATTGATACAGATCGCTTGAAAAGCGGCCCTAAAGATATCGGTCTATTTGCCGTTAACTGCTCATAGCACGAAAATCACGCCCGTCGCGGGACTGCGCAGTGCCCGCGGCAGGGGTGACCGGGGGCGCACTTTTCATGCTGCCGTGCATGGGCGCTAACGACGCAAACAAGCGACGCAACTGAGCGAAGCCACCACGCAACGCTACAGAGCGACACAACAGAGCCTTCTTATGGCCAGACCGACGCCGCATCACCCGCTTTTCGACCGACTGTTCCGCCAGGCCGTAACGGTAGACCTCGGCACGGCCAATACCCTCATTTACACCGACGACGGCGGCATCGTGCTGAATCAGCCGTCGGTTGTCTGCTTCGAAAAAGATCACTCGACCGGCCCAAAACGCGTCACGGCGGTGGGCGCCGAGGCGCGCCAGCTTCTCGGCCGGGAGCCGCGCAATCTGGAAGCTGTCCGCCCGATGCGTCATGGCGTGATCGCCAACTTCTCCGCCGCTGAGCACATGATCCGGCAGTTCGTCGATATGGCTCGCCCGCGGCAATTGCTCAGCCGCCGCGCGGCATTCACGCTGTGCGTTCCGGCGAGCGCGACTCAGGTCGAACGTCGCGCGATCAGGGAAGCGGCTGTCGCGGCAGGTGCGTGGAAGGTAAGTCTGATCGACGAATCGCTAGCGTCTGCTGTCGGCGCGGGTTTGCCGGTGTCCGATGCAACCGGCTCGATGGTCGTCGATATCGGGGGCGGCACCACTGAAGTCGGCGTGATCACGCTCGGCGGCACCGCGTATAGCGGCTCGATCCGCGTGGGCGGCGACACCTTCGACATGGCGATCATCGGTTACGTGCGTAATCTGTATGGCGTGCTGCTCGGCGAGCAGACCGCCGAGCACGTGAAGAAGAATATCGGTTCGGCTGTGCGCGACGTGCCGGCCGAGCACATGAACGCGACCGGGCGCAGCGTGGACGACGGTTTGCCGCGCACGGTGCAACTGAGCAATCACGATATTGCCGACGCGATAGAAGGACCGCTGCGCCAGGTGATCGGCGCTGTGAAACGCGGGCTGGAAATGGCGCCCGCCGAGCTCGCCACCGACATCGCGCACAACGGCATCGTGCTCACGGGCGGCGGCGCGCTGCTCGGCAATCTGGAGCGGCGCCTCTCGAACGAGATCGGCCTCGAAGTGCGCGTGGCCGACGAGCCGCTGACGTGCGCCGTGCGCGGCGCGGGCGCGGCAGCCGCCGCCGGCTTGCTGGAAGAGTTCGCTTACGAGTGAGTCGACCGTAGCCTGCCGCGTTCTGTCGCGGCCTGCAGCGCGTTTTCGGCAGCACTCCAGCCGCGAACCTGCCGGCCGGCAGCGTAAGACGCGGCTGTGTGACAATACATGTCGCGTGGCGCTTGCAGATTCCTGCAAGCGCTCGATCCGCCCACTCAATTCATCCGACCGGCGTTGCGGCGCTGCCGCGAACCATCTGTGAATCGATCCGCTTCTGAGTCCTTCGCTACTTCCGCTTCCTTCATCGAACTGGAAAGCGGTTTGCGCATGCCCTATGTCGAGGCTGGCGAAGGCGAACTACTGCTGTTCGTGCACGGCTCGCTTTGCGATTACCGTTACTGGCAGCCGCAACTCGTCGGCCTTTCGAAGCATTACCGTTGCCTCGCGGTGAGTCTCACGCACTATTGGCCGATGACCAACACCAGGCCTGACGCCCCGTTCAGCTGGAGCGCGCATGCGGATCAGGTTGCGCAATTCATCGAGCGTTTCGGCATGGGAGCGGCCCACGTGGTCGGTCATTCGCGCGGCGGCTGCGTCGCGTTTCATTCCGCGCGCCGTTACCCGCAGCACATACGCACCTTAACCCTTGCGGACCCGGGTGGGCCGTTGCAGATCGCCGGGCGGCCACCCGCAAGCGTGCCCGAAACGGTCAATGCGTTGCGAGCGCGGGCGGCGCAGTTGATCGAGACCGGCGACGTGGAGGCGGGCCTGCAACTGTTCGTGGATTCGGTGAGCCGCCCCGGTTTCTGGGCGATGAGCACGCCGGCTTTTCGCCGGATGGCAACCGACAACGCGGCCACGCTCCCCCTGCAACTGCGCGATCCGCTGCCGGCTTACGTGCCGCAAGAGGCCGCCGACGTGCGTTGCC
Organism: Paraburkholderia caledonica NBRC 102488; assembly: GCF_000685095.1. Taxonomy (GTDB): domain Bacteria; phylum Pseudomonadota; class Gammaproteobacteria; order Burkholderiales; family Burkholderiaceae; genus Paraburkholderia; species Paraburkholderia caledonica. The sequence goes on along the minus strand of NZ_BAYE01000002.1, from coordinate 42,903 downwards.
CCGTGCTGCTGATAGACGGCGAAAAAAGTCCGGAAATGTTTCGGCGCACTGCGGCCGCGCTGCAATCGTGGTTGCCCGACGCACGCCGCGAAACGGTGCGCGGCGCGTCGCACGGCATGAATCTCGCGCATCCGTCGGCCTTCAATCGTTACATCGACGAATTCATTCGCGCGACGAACGCCAGATGACCGGCGGATCTTTCAAACGGATTGCTTACGCCTTGCGATGCGCGTCCTGGTCTAGCGCGCGTTCCGCCGCTTCGCCAACCAGGCCGTGATAATAGAGATGCACGCCGATCGCGAGCGAGTCGTTGCGGATCTCGTGGAACGCTTTCCACGCTTTCGCCGGATCCTTGAACAGCAGGTAGTGCGCTTCATGCGCGATCAGATCCGCGACTTCGTGCAGCCCGTGCCCATGCAATACGTCGACGAGCGCGTCGAGGCTGCGATGCGTGCGCGCGTCGGTGCGCGGATACAGCATGTGCAGCACTGCGACGTCCTGCGTCTTCAAAGCCGCCGACAGGGCGACGACGATGTCCTGATGGTTCAGCGCACTGACGGCGCTGTCTTCGCTATGGACGTGGTCCGGAAAAAGCGTTTCAAGAGAAGCGTTCATTCGAGTTCTTCCTGTTCTTCTGGCTGATTAAAAAGGCCCGCCGAAGCGCGGCGGGCCATGACAGCGATGTGTCCGCCGGGCAAGCAGAACACGAATTCAGTATCGCAGATGCGTCGCTGCGCACTCAGTCCTGCCAAAGCAAAACATTGTTGCTGTTAGCGTCTCAAGGCACGTCCCAAGGCAGCGACTCATCGAGCTCAGGCGGCGCGAGGTTGCGGGTGCAACATGTGCGCAACTCGCCCGAACGCGGGGCTCTCTGCACGTCCTGTGCCACCGAAAAAAACCGAAACTCCCCCGCGAGAAGTTCGTCTGAAGAGACCAGACCTTCTACAATCGGAAGCGACCGGGCACCGCCCGCCGCAACCGGAAGTGAAGCGAAACGCAGCAGCGAACCATAGGAGCGACCCTGATGCAGCAGCCTGAAGCCCTCGGCGGCCTGTCCCACTCGGGCGGAATCGATCACCGCGAACCCGAGCCGGACGGCGTTTTCATCCCGACGGAAAACCTCAACGTTGCCAGCGCCACGCAGCACGTGCTGAAGTCGGGCGACACCTTCATCGTCAACGATCCTCTCGGCGATATCACCGGCCACGACGACGGCCTGTTCGTCAACGACACCCGCGTGCTTTCGCAACTGCGTCTCACGTTCGGGGGCCGTGCGCCTTCGCTGCTGTCGGGCAGCGTCAACAGCGACAACACGTCGTTTACCGCGCATCTGACCAACCGCCCGTTGCCCCCGCTCGGCGGCGACAGCACGCCTGAGGGCGTGATCCACGTGGAGCGCGTGCGCGTGCTGTCGGGCACGGTGCTCAACGAAGCGATCGAACTCACCAACTACGGCGCGAGCGACGCGATCGTGCCGCTGTCCATTTCCTTCGGCAGCGACTTTCGCGACATGTTCGAAGTGCGCGGCCTGAAGCGCGCGAAGCAGGGGCGCATCGAGGCGCCGCGCGTGGAGAACGACGAAGTGCTGCTGGGTTACGTCGGTCTCGACGACGTGGCGCGTAATGTGCAGATCGCATTCGCGCCGCAGCCGGACAAGCTGTTCGCCGACCGCGCCGACTACACCGTCAACCTGCCGGCTCAGGCGTGCGTGTCGATCTATCTGTCGATCGCGGTTCAGGTGGTCGCACAATCGCCGGACGCGCCGAGCGCCGGCGTGTCGTCGCCGACCCATCCGGTGAGCGAAGCGCATATGTCGCAGATCGACACCGAGCGGCCGCGTGTCGGCCGCACGGCGGTGCGCGCCGCGCTGGTGGATGCGCACCTCGTCATGCGCGAACGGCGGCGCGTGACCGCGCGCGTGCGTTCGAGCAATCCGCTTTTCAACGCGTGGATCGACCGCTCGTTTGCCGATCTCGGCTTGCTGACCACCGACCTCGCGACCGGACCGTATCCGTATGCGGGCATTCCATGGTTCTCCACGCCGTTCGGGCGCGATGCCGTGATTACGTCGTTGCAGACGCTCTGGTTGCAGCCGCAACTCGCGGCCGGCGTGCTGCGTTTTCTTGCCGAGCATCAGGCAAGCGAAAACTCGCCGTTTCGCGACGCCGCGCCTGGCAAGATCATGCATGAGATGCGCAAGGGAGAAATGGCGGCCACCGGCGAAGTGCCGTTCGCGCTGTACTACGGCGGCGTCGACACCACGCCGCTCTTTATCGTACTGGCCGGCGCTTATGCGGCTCGCACGGGCGACATCGCGCTGATCGACGAACTGTGGCCGGCGCTGGAGCGCGCGGCCGGCTGGGTCGCGGGTGTCTGCGACAAGAATCGTTACGGGCTGCTCGACTATCAGCGCGAGTCGGATGGCGGCCTCGCGAACCAGGGCTGGAAGGACAGTCACGATTCCGTGTTTCATGCCGACGGCCGCTTCCCCGATGGCCCGATTGCGCTCGTCGAAGTGCAGGCTTATGCGAGCGCCGCGTTTGACACCATGTCTTACTTTGCAAAGCTGCGCGGCTTGCACGACGCAGCCGCGCAATACAAGGCGCGTTCGAAGAAACTGCGCGAGTGCGTCGAAGAAAAGTTCTGGATGGAAGAGTCCGGCTTCTACGGGATCGCGCTCGACGGTCACGGTGAACTATGCCGTGTGATGGCGTCGAATGCGGGTCACCTGCTGGCTTTCGGTTTGCCTTCGCGTGAGCGTGGCGAAGCGGTGGTTCGCGCGCTCGACTCCACGCTGTTTCACACGGGCTGGGGCGTGCGCACGCTGGCCGCGAGCCAGTCGCGTTTCAATCCGATGGCGTATCACAACGGCTCTGTCTGGCCGCATGACAACGCAATCTGCGCGCGCGGGCTGTCGCATTACGGCGGCAAGGCAGCGGCGGTGCGGCTGTTGCAGGCGCTGTTCCAGGCGGCCGTCAATTTCGACATGCGTCTGCCCGAGCTGTTCTGCGGCTTCCCACGCCGACGCGGCGAGCCGCCCACCGCCTATCCAGTCGCCTGCCTGCCGCAGGCGTGGGCAGCGGGTTCGCCGTTCATGATGCTGGAGGCGTGCCTCGGCATCACGATCGACGCCGAACGCTGCGAAGTGCTGATCGAGCAACCTATGCTGCCGGAAGGCATCGACTGGCTCGAAGTTGGCGATCTGCGGGTCGGCGACGCGTCGGTGTCGATCACCTTCCGCCGCATCGGCGAGAAGGTGGTCGCTTCCGCTGAGCAGGGCGACGTCCGGGTCGTGGCGCTTCTGTGACGTCACCTGCGTCGTTCGCGGCGGTACGGGCCGCCGCCGGTGGGGGCAGCAGATTTGCGCTCTGACTGCGGCCGCTAACCGGCCTCGGCTCAATCGGGCTTCTTCAGGCCGCTTGGATTGGCAGGCGTGCCGGGCGATGCGTCAGGACGCGGCGGGCGCGCGCCTTCGTCTGGGGCCACGATAATGCCCGAGCCGACCGGCAGCGACGCACTGCCGGTCGCCGGCGCGGAAGCGGGCGCTTGCGGTTTCGCGCTGCCCGTCTTGCTTGCGTCCGTGCGGGGGCGGCTGGTCCCTGAGCCCACGGTGCCGCCCTGTGCATGTCCTGTCCCTGTGAACGCGAGCGCCAATGCGATTGCGACGAGTCTCGTGAGCATGACGGCTTCCTCCGTCTGAATTCGGCGATAGCGCGCGGCGGCACGCATGTGCATCGCCGGATATGCATATCGGATTCATAGCCCAGCGCAGAGGGTGGGTCAATCAGGGGGAAATACTCCGTTCTAATTGCAGGCCGTAGGGCACGGCAGGCCGGCCTGCGAACGTTACGCTTCGTGTAGCGGCATGCGGATTGCGCATCGAGGAACGCAGAGGCGCTGCTTACGCCGGGGTCTTCGGCACGGGCGGCATTAGCCTACGTGTGAACGGAGGGGGCCACTGCGCGAGTCGCTACCAGCGCGTCGTGCGCGCTCAGGCTGTACCGACGCTCGCATCCCGATCCGCGTCCGGTTCCGGCTCGGTCTGCCCGTGCGAAATGCGGTAGGTGCCTTTGCCCGCCTCTTTTGCGCTGTACATGGCCTCGTCGGCGCGCCTGATCAGGTCGTCGACGGGTTCTTGTGTTTCCGCCAGCGCAATGCCGATGCTCGTGCCGATATGGATCGTGCCGCCCGCCGTTAGGGGATACGGCTTCGCTATTTCGCGGATCACGCGCTCGGCGATTGCAACGACCGCGTGTAGCGCGGCATTCTCGACGATCACGGCAAACTCGTCTCCGCCAAGGCGCGCGGCAAATTCCCCATGCCGCAGCGTTTCGGTAAGGCGTGTCGCGACTGCTTCCAGAACTTCGTCTCCGGCGGTATGGCCGTGCCTGTCGTTGACCTGCTTGAAGCCGTCCAGATCCAGGTAGAGCACGGCGGTCCGCGTATCGCCGCCGCGGCGCGCGCTCGACAGAATCTTCTCAAGACGCTCGCGCAGTCCGCGCCGGTTCGCAAGCCCGGTAAGCGAGTCGTGACGAGCCATATACAGTACCTTCGCTTCGCTCTGCTTGCGCTCGGTCACATCTTCGATAATCACGACGGCGCTGCCGTCCGGCACAGGATTTCGCGTCAATTCCAACTGGCGGCCGTTGGGCAGTGAGAGTGCGAGGGGGCGCCGTTTTTCGTGCAGCCACGTGGAGCATTTTTCCGTGAACTGCTGACCCAGCCGTTCGCCGAATTGCGCAAAGCCGAGATGGCCGATGAACTCCGGTAGCGGCACGTTCAGTTTCAGCGTGTCGAGCGTCGCGCCGAACAACTGGGCGGTGCGGCTATTTGCAATGGCCACCTTTCCCGACCGGTCGATGGTGCAAAGCCCATGCGGCATGTGAGTGAGCGCGGCGTCGAAGCGCACTGCGAGTTCGGCGTGATTCTGCTCCGCGATCATCAGGGCGACGAGTCCCCTGTAGTGGCGCTGCACGATAGATATCATGGCGCCGACGTAGAGAAGCAGAGGGGGCACGAGGATCCAAGAGCCGGCGATAGGCGAGAACAGTGCACCCAACCCGATGGGTATCGTTACGAGGCATATCTGGGCGATCGCGAGGCGCGGTACTGAGGCGTTCCTCGAAGCGACTCCGCCCAGAATGCCCGATGCGACCATGAGGGCGAGCGATGCCAGAGTGGTGTCGGCGGTGCCGACGCATCCCATGGTCCCCAGTCCGAGCATGAGGCTCGTAGTGAGGCACAACGGGGCGTACGTCGCCGCCCACGGACGCGGGTTGAGCGGGCTGTTGCGGGTATGCGACGTGTACGCGTGAATGATGCTCAGGCGTCCTAGCAAAACCCACGCGTCCGCGAGCAGCCAGAGAATCGCCCACGGCTGATGCAGGCGTGCGTAGGCCACCGCTGCGACGAACGCGCTGGCAACCACTGACATGAGCAGAGGCCGCATGTTGTCGAAAAGCGTCGCCAGCAGCCGGGCACGAATAGACGGCGATACGGCTGCGCCAAGTTCGGGCGGAGTCGCGAGAATCGACTTCGAAACGGAAAGATTTACTGCCATGGTGCCGCTTGGGTCAGTGCGGGGCGGAGCTACATTCCCTGTCTTAACGGCGAAGGAGGGCGGTTCTTTATGGGGAATTGCCCGAGGGGCGTGCTCGCGGTTCTTTGGCGGTTGCAAACGGAAACTGGTCCGACTCGTTTCCGTCAGCGTTGGATTGCCGAATTGCTCGCGTTATCGGCCAAGCAACGACTTGCTCCGGTTAGTCGCTGCCTTGCGTCGCGAACAAGGACATCGAGCGGGGGCCGTGACGCATCATTAGCGAACGACAAGCATCCACAAGGTGTTCCGCATCCATCGGCTTCGTCAGGAAATACCCCTGGACGTGGTCGCAGCTTGCGTCGCGCAGCGTGCGCAGCTGCTGCTCCGTTTCGACACCTTCGGCTGTCACTTGCATACCGAGTTCGTGCGACATCTGGATGATGCCCCGGATGATCGACGCGGTGGCTGCGTCGCGACCCAGCCCCGCGGTAAACGAGCGGTCGATCTTCACCGTATCGGGTGAGAAGTCGGCAAGATAGCGCAGGCTGGAATAACCGGTTCCAAAATCGTCGATGGCAATGCGCACGCCAAGGCGCTTGAGTGCCATGAGCGTTTCCTGCGCGAGCGACGGGTTTTCCATCAATGCGCTTTCGGTCAACTCGATCTCGAGGCAACGTGGCGGCAATGCATGCTTGCGCAGCGCGTGGTCGACTACCGCGACTATCGTGTCGTCCCTGAGTTGACGCGCCGACACATTCACCGACATGCAAAGCCCCCTGCGTCCGGCAGCGCGCCAGATTGCCAGTTGCGCGAGGGCTGCATCCATAACCCATGCCCCGACTTCGACAATGAATCCGCTTTCTTCCAGTATGGGGATGAAGCTTCCCGGCCCGACCATTCCTCGCGTTGGATGATTCCACCTAACGAGTGCTTCAACGCCTTTCACCGCCAATGAGGCCGGCTCATGAATGCCCTGAAAATGAAGGACGAACTGCTCTGACGCAAGCGCCATAGGCAGGCTGCGCTCGAGTTCGAAATCGCCAAGTACGTCGCTCGACGCCTTGTCGGCGAAGCGGAAGCCGTTGCGGCCACCCTTTTTCGCCGCATACATTGCGATGTCCGCGCTTGTGAGGAGCGCCTCGTGATCCCGGCCGTGCTCGGGAAAGAGAGAGATGCCGATCGATGCTGTGACGAAGGGCGTAGCGTTGTCCTTCCGAACGTCGGTCGAAAAGACGTTCAGAAGAGACTGTGCCAGCGCTGCCAATGCAGCCTTGTCAGTCTCGCCGCTGATGATGACCGCGAACTCGTCTCCTCCGAGGCGTGCAATGCATGCGTCGGAAGGCAGTGCCTGCGCAATGGTGTTCGCGATGTCCTGCAAGAGACGGTCGGCGGCCGTATGGCCCAACGTATCGTTAAGCACCTTGAACCGGTCAAGGTCGATAAACATGAGGCCGAACGGAACGTTCTGTCTGCACAGTGTTTTCATCCGCCGAACGAGGGCGGTACGGTTAGCGAGACCGGTGAGTCCATCGGTGTAGGCTAAACGGTCGAGCGCCGCGAGACGTTCCTGTTCCGACGTGATGTCCTCGCTAACGCCGATAATGCGCACCACGTTTCCGGACTCATCGTGGACCGGGTAGGCCGTGCTTCTGATCCAGCGCAGGCAACCATCGGGGCGCCGGATGCGGTATTCCGAGCGGCCTTCGACCCCTTCAGACGCGATGCGATGCATCTCCGCCAGCAACGGCTCCAGGTCCTCAGGCAATACCAGATCGAGCCACGCCGAGGGCCTCGTGCTGAGCTCTTGAGCTTTGATGCCGAACACGCGCTCGACGCCCGCACTCACATGGTAAAAGTGTTCGAAATGCGCGCTGCACGAGTAGAACACGAGACGAACATGCGACTCCATCTCGTGCATGAGTTCATTGCGCTCGCGGAGTGCTTTTAGCAACTCGCACTGCTGAGTGACGTCTTCTGAAGCACACAGAAGCGCGACTACCGCGCCGTTCTCCCCAGTAACCGGTGTGAGCGTCGAATTCCACCACTTGGTGCGTCCCTTGGTCGTCGGGCAACTTCCGGTGAAAGATGCGCTCGTTCCGGCGAGAGCGGCACGCCAGGCGTGCTCGGCGGCCGTGCGCTCGTCGCCGCTCCAGAAATTGAGCCAGTCTGCGCCGCTGAGTTGTTCTGGCGACTCCGCTTCCATCAACGCGGCCCCATGCTCTGACACCCGCAGCATTTTTGCATCGGTATCGAGCACCTTCAGGCAGTCGCGATTGGCGTTGAGAAGCCCACTCGCCAGTGCAATTGCGGCGCGCTGCCGGGCGTGGTCAGAAGCGAGCTTTCGACCGATAGCCACGAGCCCGACGACGCCTGCGGCCAGTGCCAGTGCAAGACGCAAGGTGGTCGCCACTTCGCTGGCGGCGCGGTGCACCAGAATTCCTAAGCCGACGCCGGCGGCGACAGCAATGAGGAGACTGGCAAGCGGTAGAGTGCTGCGTTGACCGTACTGACCAAGAAAATAGGAGAGAAACTGCTGGTTGCGGGCCGGCGAACTATTGGCGCCTGCGTGAGCATTGCCCTGAGACCGATCTCGACCGGAAGGTTTAGGGCGCCATGCCGCTTTGATTCTCACGCTGTTCTCCGACTGCCTGTTCGCGTGGCCGTTCGAATGCCGCGTGCCACTACGTCCCAGTATTACGGTCCATTTGCGCGAATCTTTAATGGCGGGGCGCTGAAGAACGGGCAGTTCTTCGTCGGGGCGCGTGGGCGCGCGCCGTCTTGTCGGTTGCTGCGAGCAATACGAGGCGAGTATTCCGGCGCCTTGCCGAGGACGGTAGGACGCGCCTCTGCTTTGTTGGAGGGCCGCTCTACAGATCTGTAGCCGGCCGCCGATAAGATGCATTAATGCGTGCAGTTGTCAGGAATAGACGATAAGTCCAAAGCTGTGCGCATAAGCAAGCGAGGCTCAACGCCGAAGCAGACAATGACGGTAAATACGAAATGGCTTCTTTCAAGATTCACGATCACGCGGCCGAGCAGCCGCAAAAATGTTCTGGGTGCCGGGACACGACGCGCCCGCCCGTTGAGATTGGGTTCGCGTTTCAGCCCATCGTCGATGTAAGCGCAAGCACGGTGTTCGCGTGCGAGGCGCTCGTGCGCGGCCCAAATGGCGAATCTGCGTATTCGGTGCTCTCGCAAGTCGACGACGCAAACAAATATCAGTTTGACCAGCACTGCCGGCAGGTCGCCATTGCCAGCGCAGCCGCGCTCGGTCTCGACGCATTTCTGTCCATCAATTTCATGCCCAACGCGGTCTATAAGCCCGAGGTTTGCATAAGGAGCACCCTCGATGCAGCGCGAACGCATGGCTTTCCCATTGAGAGAATCATCTTCGAGACGGTGGAAGGCGAGCACTTGACTGATCGCACCCATCTTGTCGACATTTTCCGGACGTATAAGCAGTTTGGCTTCCTGACGGCAATCGATGATTTCGGAGCCGGCTATTCGGGGCTTTCCCTGCTGGTCGATTTCCAGCCTGACATTATCAAGCTCGACATGGGACTTTTACGCGGCATCGACACTGACCGCGTGCGTCAGCGCGTTGTGCGAGGCGTCCTATCGATATGTCAGGATTTAGGTATTCGCGTGGTTGCGGAGGGCATTGAAACGAGGGGCGAGCGCGACTTCTTCATTGCGCATGGCGTCAGTCTCATGCAAGGCTATTTCTTCGCTAAACCGGGTTTCAGGTCTATTCCGACCGTTGATGCGACCGCGTATTTAACCTGACGGCAGGCAACTCAGCCCGGACTTTGCCAGGCCAGACCATCAGCAAGGCGCCGCAAGCGCCGTACCCGAGGCGCGCTTCCGTTCGCTTTCGATGCACGCTCTTGCCGCTCTCGCAAGCGTCATGCGACCACGTGCGCCTTCCTCTTCTCAATACACAAGCCAGCAATCGCTCTGTGCCACTCCACATATTCAACGTCAGGCATAGCGGTTGCGTATCGCTTACCGCCCATGCGACGTAATGCATGCCAGGTCGATCAGAGTACGACTGCGGCCAATGGGTCGACGACGCGCAATGTCGGGCCTGCACCGACCGCGCTATCTCATGTGCACGAAAAGGAGCGCCGACCTGGAGACTGGTTCGGTCGTTCGAATACTCAGGGAGGTAATCATGGAAGCAATGAAGAAAGCAATGCTCTGTTCAGTTTTGGTGGCAGCTTCTGTTGGCGCCGCGTTTGCGCAGGGCGCGGGTGGCGGCGGGAGCGGCGGTGACGGTGGCGGCAGCGGCGGCGGAACCGGCGGCACCAGTGTCGGGACAGGCGGTGCTGGCGTGGGTGGCGCGAACGGCGCGGGCCAGGGCGGCGCGGGAATGAGTGCACCCAATACGGGTGGAGGAGCGATGTCCTCGTCCAAGGGTTCACATTCGACAATGGCGCCGACCCGCAAGCCGCAGAAGGGCGCGCAGGGCAAGGGCGCATCCGATACGGCTGCCTCCAGCGCGCAATGAGCGGCCTGTAGCGTCGCCCGCGCAGGGTCGCAAATCTGACGCATTGCAGAAGAACAGCGGCCCACCGAATGGTGGGCCGCTGGCGGTGAATTGCGTCAGTTTGTTGTCAATCGGACCAGCTACGATTTCCTCACGCGCGCTCGACCGAATCCCTGTTCAGCATGCTTCGCGGAATGGACAGAATGAGGACGCAACTGACGAGTAGGCACGCGCCAAGAGCATAGGTGCCATTGTTGATATTGCCGGTCAGATCTTTAGCGACACTGGTAATCATCGAACCGGTGAAGCCGGACAGATTTCCAACGGAATTGATGAGTGCAATGCCGGCAGCTGCTGCGGTGCCAGAAAGAATCTGTCCCGGGAACGTCCAGTAAATCGGCATCAGGCCAAGAATCGCACACGTGGCAATCGTCAGGAAAACAATCGACAAAGCAACGTTGTTCGCGAACGCAGCACTCAGGATCAGGCCGACACCACCAATACAGGCAGGAATAGCGGCGTGCAATCTGCGCTCCCCGGTCTTACGGGAGTGCCAGGCGTTCCAGATCATCGCCACAACCGCACTGAGGTACGGAATAGCGGTCAAGAGACCAATGTTCAAAGTGCTCTTCACACCAGAAGCTTTGATGATCGAAGGCAGCCAGAAGGCCAAGCCGTAGAAGCCGGTGTTGAACGTGAGAAGAATAAAGGTCAACAACCAGACACGTGGGCTCTTCAACGCAGCTGCAACGCTGTGGGTCTTTTTGGAGCTTTCCTGTTCAAGATTCCTTTGCAGCAGAGCTTTCTCGGAAGCCGTCAGCCAGTTCGCCGATTGAATTCCATTGCCCATGCGGAAAAGCACGACGAAGGCGACGAGAATAGAAGGAATGCCCTCAAGCAGAAGCATCCATTGCCAGCCTCCCATGCCGAGCAGACCGTGCGTGTTTTCCATCAGCCAGCCGGAGATGATGCCGCCGAGTGTCAGGCTGACCGGAATGGCAATCAGGAAGCCCGACATGGCCACGCTTTGGCGCCTCGCGGGAAACCAGTAGTTCATGTACAGGATGATTCCAGGGAAGAACCCGGCCTCGCACACTCCCAGCAGAAACCGGAGAATGTAGAACATCGTCGAAGTCTGCACATGGAAGAAATGCGAAAGAGGCGAGATGAACGCCAGTGACGAGGAGACAATGCCCCACGTCACCATAATGCGTGCAATCCAGAACCGCGCACCGTATTTGTGAAGAAGAAGATTGCTGGGCATTTCAAAAAGGAAATACCCCCAGAAGAAGATGCTGGCGCCCACGGCGTAAATGCTGTCGCTGAAGCCCAGCGCGTCGAGCATCTGGAGTTTTGCAAATCCCACATTGACGCGGTCGAGATACGCGACCACGTAGCAGAGAAGCAGCAGCGGCAGGATGCGCTTCAATACCTTGCGATACAACTGTTCTTCGGCCTCGCTGGCTACGGCGGGCGCCGCCGCTGCCTGAGTAAGGGTTGGCATTGGGACTGTCTCCTTTTGGTATGTCCTCTGCGGGGAATGCCCTGCTCGCTGTTACCGATAACATCAGCGGGCAAAGCTTTCCCCATGGAAAATGTTATCGGTAACGAAGGTAGCATGACGCGCCCTCGAACGGCAAGCCAGGGGAATCTACCTAGGCGCGCAATAGCGGGTGCCGTATCATGCTGAGTCGTTGCGAGTCGTCTATGCCGCCGTTCCGGCTGACTCGCTCATGAAAGCAAACCACGCCGAGACCGATGGGCAATCCCCGCATCAACGACCGTACCGTCAGCGACCCGCATCCCGGTCCACCTCGCATGTCGGACGTCGCGCGTATCGCGGGCGTTTCGAAGATGACGGTGTCCCGCGTACTGGCGGGGCACAGCGTGGCGCCGGCAACTCGGGAGCGCGTGCAGCAGGCAATCGACGATCTCGGCTACGTGGCCGACGCCGCCGCAGGCGCGCTGTCGTCCGGGAAGTCGGAGTTCGTCGCCGTGCTTGTCCCGTCTCTCGCTAGCTCGAACTTCTCTGATACCGTGCGTGGGCTATCGGCCGCGCTAGAGCCTCATGGCCTGCAGATCCTTCTGGGAGACACCGACTACGACCTCGCTCGCGAAGAGCGACTGGTTCGTTCAATGCTCAGATATCAGCCTCGCTGCATCGCGCTGACCGGGTCGCAGCATACTGAAGGCACGCGGCAAGTACTTGAGCGCTCGCGCATTCCCGTGGTGGAAATGTGGGACCTGCCAACCAATCCGATCGACATGGCGGTCGGCTTTTCAAACGCCCGGGCAGCGCGTGAGATGGTGCGATATCTCAAGGACCGCGGTTACCGGAAAATCGGTTTTCTGGCCGGCGCGAGTGACCTGGATCGACGCGGTCTGGAGCGCCTGAAGGGTTACCAGCAAGAGATGAAAGCACAAGGGCTCGGCGAGCCCCGGGTGATTCGCTTTGGCGAATCGCCTATCACCATGAGTCACGGCGCTCCCGCGCTCGATGCTCTTCTCGAACGATGGCCCGATACGGATGCTGTCATGTGCGTGAGCGACATGTCCGCATTTGGCGCCATCATGCAATGCCATCGTCGCGGACTTCGCGTTCCCGAAGATATCGCAGTGGCAGGCTTCGGCAATTTCGAAGTGTCCGTTTGCTGTAACCCGACGATTACGACGGTGTCGGTCGACGCCTACGGTATCGGCTCCCGCGCGGGGCAACTATTGCTGTCGTCAGTCGCTTCGGCTACCCCGCGCGCGGTACCCGAGCGCCGTAAGTTCACTATCGATTACACGGTGATTTCGCGCGAAAGCGCGTAACCTTTCCTGGTGCACAGCGTCCGCGCAGCGTGATAACATCAATAGATGTTACCGATAACAGATCCAACCGATCTGCCTGCACGGAAACCGCAGCGAGCGCCCCGGGCGCTGACGCTGTCGCAGCAACGGCGATAGTCGCTATCGGATTGCACGACATCGCCACGACATGGACACGACGGAGTACAACGCATGACTCAGCTCAATGCCAGGCGCTTGCGCAGCCAGGAATGGTTCGACGACCCTGCCAACGCGGACATGACCGCGCTTTACGTAGAGCGCTTCATGAACTATGGCCTCACGCGGGAGGAGCTGCAGTCCGGGCGGCCCATCATCGGTATTGCGCAGACAGGCAGCGATCTGGCGCCCTGCAACCGTCACCATATTGAACTCGCGGCGCGCACTAAAGCAGGCATTCGTGACGCAGGCGGAATTCCGATGGAGTTTCCGGTTCACCCGCTCGCGGAACAAAGCCGCCGTCCTACTGCCGCACTCGACCGCAATCTCGCTTATCTCGGTCTCGTCGAGATCCTGCATGGATTTCCTCTGGATGGCGTCGTGCTGACAACAGGCTGTGACAAGACGACGCCCGCCTGCCTGATGGCCGCCGCAACGGTCGACATGCCGGCCATCGTCTTGTCAGGCGGTCCGATGCTGGACGGTTGGCATCAAGGCAAACGAGTGGGTTCGGGAACGGTCATCTGGCATGCGCGAAATCTGCTCGCGGCGGGCGAGATCGACTACGAGGGGTTCATGGAACTGACCACCGCGTCGTCTCCGTCTATTGGGCACTGCAATACGATGGGAACGGCGTTGTCGATGAACAGTCTCGCCGAAGCGCTGGGTATGTCGCTTCCGGGTTGTGCGAGCATCCCCGCAGCCTACAGGGAGCGAGGACAGATGGCGTATGCGACGGGCAAGCGTATCGTCGACCTGGTGCGAGACGACGTGCGGCCGTCGAAGATCATGACGAAGGCGGCGTTTGAGAATGCGATTGTCGTGGCTTCGGCGCTAGGCGCATCGAGCAATTGTCCGCCGCACCTCATCGCGATTGCCCGTCATATGGGCGTTGAGTTGAGTCTGAACGACTGGCAACGTGTTGGCGAAAAGGTGCCGCTCATCGTGAATTGCATGCCGGCCGGCGAGTATCTGGGCGAGAGCTTTCATCGCGCGGGCGGTGTTCCGGCGGTGCTTCGCGAGCTCGACCGCGCTGGGCTCGTGCATCGTGACTGCCTGACCGTATCGGGCCAGGTGATTGGCGCTATCGCTGACAATGCGGCTCAACCCGACCGCGACGTCATCAAGACGACCGACGAGCCGTTGAAGCACGGCGCTGGATTCATCGTGCTCTCCGGCAACTTCTTCGACAGCGCCATCATGAAGATGTCCGTGGTCGGCGATGCATTCAGAAATACCTATCTGAGCGAACCCGGTGCTGAAAACAGCTTCGAAACAAGGGCAATCGTGTTCGACGGACCCGAGGACTATCACTCCCGCATCAATGATCCGTCGCTCGACATCGACCAGCATTGCATTCTGGTGATTCGCGGTGCGGGCACCGTGGGTTACCCAGGCAGTGCCGAGGTCGTCAACATGGCGCCTCCTGCCGAGCTCGTGCGTCAAGGTATAACGTCGCTCCCCACAATGGGCGACGGCCGGCAAAGCGGAACGTCGGCAAGCCCGTCGATTTTGAACATGTCGCCGGAGGCGGCCATTGGCGGCGGGCTCGCTCTTCTGCAAACGGGCGACCGCATTCGCGTCGACCTGAATACGCGGACTGTGAATGTCCTGGTCGATGAAGACGAGCTTGCACGCCGTCGTGAGACAGTGAGCTTCGACATTCCGCCGGCGCAGACACCGTGGCAAGAGCTATATCGGCAGACTGTCGGTCAGTTGTCCACGGGCGGATGCCTCGAGCCCGCAACGCTTTACCTCAAAGTCATAGCAGAACGCGGCAACCCGCGACATTCCCACTAAACCGGCAGCGCTGGCATCTCATCGTAATGCCAGTCCGGCCGACTCGATCTGCCTGTGTGAACCGGAGACAACCCTCATCATGACGTCACAAAAACCCACCAGCTATCTGCCTGACGACTTGCAGCGGGCGCTGCTTGTCGGTCGTGTCTGGCGCAAAACGGCCGCATACGAAGGGCCGTCTGTCGTAGTGGTCCGCAACGGCGAGGTACTGGATATAACCGCGAGTGTGCCGACCACTGCCGACCTGTTCGAGCGTGAAGACGTCGTTCAGTTTGCCCGGACGGTTGCGGGTGAGGCGCTTGGCTCGGTTGAGAAACTGGTCGAAGCAAACCTGGGCGCAGTGCAAGAGGACGCGCCCCGATTGCTTGCGCCCAATGACGTTCAGGCAATCAAGGCATGTGGTGTCACGTTTGCAGTTAGCCTGATCGAGCGGGTGATCGAAGAGCAGGCGGGCGGAGACCCCGCTAAAGCCGAAGAAGTTCGAGGAACCATCGCCGCTACCATCGGCACCGATCTGTCGAAGATCAAGCCGGGCTCGGAAGCAGCAATGAAACTCAAGGCGGAACTCGAACGACGCGGCGCTTGGTCTCAGTACATGGAAGTCGGCATCGGGCCCGACGCCGAAGTTTTCTCGAAGTCGCAGCCGATGTCCGCAGTGGGTTTCGCGGCCGACGTCGGTCTGCTGGCGGCGTCGAAGTGGAACAACCCGGAGCCGGAAATCGTCCTTGCGGTGAATAGCCGTGGCGAGGTTGTCGGCGCAACATTAGGCAACGACGTCAATCTGCGCGACATAGAAGGGCGCTCGGCTTTGCTGCTAGGCAAATGCAAGGACAACAACGCGTCATGCGCTATTGGTCCTTTCGTGCGTCTGTTCGACGACTCGTTTGACCTCGACTCTGTTCGCAAGACGAGCGTTTCGCTGCGCGTGGAAGGTGCGGACGATGGCTTCGTCCTGGAAGGCGTCAGCCACATGAGCGAAATCAGCCGGGACCCGGCGGATCTCGTTGCGCAGACATGGGGACGTCATCACCAGTATCCGGACGGTTTCATGCTGTTCCTCGGCACGATGTTCTCGCCGATCAAGGACCGCGACACGAAGGGCGGCGGCTTCACGCATCACCTTGGCGACAAGGTGACCATTTCGACTCCCGAACTCGGCGCGCTGATCAATACCGTGCGATTGAGCACGGAGGTCGCGCCATGGACTTTCGGTGTGCGCGCGCTTTATCGCAATCTGGCTTCCCGAGGCGTGCTTTAAGAGGCTTTTAAGCGGCTTTTAAGCGGCTTTTAAGCGGCTCTGAAGCGGCTCTGAAGCGGCTTCGCGCGGGCGCACGAAGCCGGGGCGTCTTATTGCGCCTGTGCGACCTGACGATGTGCGGCCTGCTGTTGGGCGGCCTGCTCCTGGGCGCGCTGTTTGGCGAGGTGTCTGCCCACCATGCAGCCGCCGACCGCGCCGACGACAGCATGGTGCCCCGCGTAATGCCCGGCGACGCCGCCCACTACCGCACCCTTGAGGCAGCCCGCGGCGTTCGCCGTACCTGCCGCCCCGAAGACCAGCGTGGTTGCGATGAGGGCGATTCTTATCGAGCTAGCTTTCATTCGAAGATACTCTAAGGTTGGATGTTGGGGATCTGGCGCTTTAGGGCGCCATTTCAATACCCGCGCCAATCATGACGCTCGCGCCATTCGTGCTCGCGCCATTCGTGACGACGCCACTCACGTTCACGCCATTCGCGACGCTCGCGCCATTCGCGCGCCCGCCAGCCGTAGTCGCCGTATGCGACGGCGACAGGGGCGGGAGCATACACGACCGGAGGCGGCGGTGCGTAGAGCGGTTCAGCCGGCGCATATACGCCCACCGGGATGCCGATTCCAACGCCGACGTTGACGTGAGCCGACGCGGCCGTCGACGCTGCCAATGCAGTGAGACCGAGTACTACGCCGAAAATCTTCTTATTCATTTTCGCTACTCCCTCGCACGCGTTGCGTGCCGTGTCGGTGAACATGGCTCGCAGTGTAGGAGACGAGTCCGGACACAGGTGCAACGGCTCTGCGAGATTGGTAACACGACATTACGCGCTCGTCGGGACTGCCGGCCCGCGCCGCGAAAAGCTTGTTGCAATGTAACGTCACGGCACCATAACTTTCGCCTGCCGATGTGCCATGATGGCAACGAAAGAGAAGGCGCAAGACGGTCACATGGCCAATCGGGCAAGGGAGGCAAAAGTGACGAATGACGACAACTTGTTGGGCGAGCAGTCAGCGCAGGTACCGGAAGCGCTCCAGACACTCGCTGGATACCTGGAACGGTCTCTTGACGGCGCGAGCAGCGTCGTCATGATGCGGCACACGACCGAGCTCTGCACCGTTTATCTAGGTGATCCCGAGGGCCCGCGCGAGGAACTCAGGCAGATTGGCGCGATATCCACGGCGCTTGCCAATGAGATGCTCGAGTCGACTTCTTCGGGGGTGAATCTCATGCAGATCGACGGTCAAACGTATCGCTTCGCACGCAGCTTCACCGAGGTCGGCGGCGTGGCGGCTGTTGTCTTTTCAACCGAATGACGTTGCTCCTGGCCATCGACCCGGAACGCTTGGTGATCGTTTCAATGGCTTCATGCGCCAGAACGGTTAAAGGAGGATTGGTGCGTTCGAGAAAGTATTTCGGCCTTGTGCTGTTCGTGGCAGCCCTCGGTTCGACGGGAGCGTGGGCAAGTGACATCCAATGCGCTGCAACCCGGCAACCGGCAGAGCGCGTCATATGCGACCACGCCATTCTGAATAACGAGTACGACGATATCGCTGCTCAGCAGCAAGCGCTGCTCAGCAGCGGAAAGCTATCATCCGGGCAACTCGCGCAATGGCGGCAAGCGCGCAATGCTTGCACCGATGTCCACTGCATCGACACAGTGTTCGCGCAATGGAAGACGATGGCCCGTACCATTTCGGCGAACGCCGCGGCTGCTCCGGCGATCGCTTCGTCAACAGATTTCGCTCCTGTAGGACCTGCATCCGATGCAGGTGGTCTCACGTCCGACGCAGGAACTTTGCCTGCGTCGCAGGCAACGCCGACATCCGAGGCATCTCTCGTGCGTCAAGGCAGTGCTGCCGGCGTAGCGCTTCCGCAACCTGTCGCGAGTCAGGCGTCGTCGCCGGCGGCCGCTGCGGTTGCCAGTGGCACCCGCGAACCTCGGAGTGCGACAGGGTTGGCTACCGCACTAACGGTGCTCGTCCTCATCGCGGCAGCGTTTGGCGCGTTTGTCATCCGCCGTAAGCGAAGTGGCGGCTCGCCTAAGCGTCGTTGAGAAACCCTCGCAAGAGAACCGTCATCCAGCCGCGAACTTCGGCAGCCGAGTAAGCTTGCGGGTGCGCAGCTTCGCCTTCTCAGGGCGAGAACAGACTTTGCAACGAGCATGGGCGGCCCGCGCGACTCCTCGCAAATCATCGACAACTGACAAATGGACCTTTGGATTCAACCCTGTGCACGGTGCGCCGACCTCTACGGGATGCCGGCGACCGAGCCCCCGCATCAAGACCTGACGCTCAACGGTGCGGGCGCCGTTAAAGATGCGCGAGCCGAGGAACACTACACGTGCCTTCGTTGTCGGGGTGTGTTTGCGCGGATTCTCGCTGGTCCGCCGACGAGGCGGATCTGGATGCTGCTGAACGCCGGACAGCATTGATGATCGCTCCTTGAGCCCGGGCGACTGCAAGTTTTCAGGAGCCTAGGGCGTCCTGGTAGAGTCTTTCAACGTCACTGAGCGGAGAACTATTTGCCGGAATCGACTGCGATAAGACGAGGGGAGCGTCGATGCAGGCCGGCGAGCCGACCATCGTCTGTGCTCAGGCCGGTGCGGGAAACGTTTCGTTTACCATCTGCTCGCTCTTACGCCAGAGCGCCGCTGCGTTGGCCGGGTCGAGCGCATAGCTTCGAACGCCCTCGCTAACAGGGGTAATCGCGGCCTCATCGGGAACAACCCCGCTCACATGACAGTTCTCGCAGTATCGGCCGCCGACGTCATCAGCTGACGCGACTGCAGCAGCCCACACGGACGTCGCCGCGCCTTGTGGGATGGTCTTGAACTGGAAAGGCGCTTTCCCTTCAGACGCGAGCTGCTTGTTAATCGACTCCACCATATTTGTCAGCTGTTCTTCGCCCATGTGTCGTCCCAGTTCAGTCTGAATTCCACCGGGATGGACAGCCGCCGCTCGTATGCCGCGGGCTCGATGCCGCTGGTCGAACGCAACCGCGAAAAGGATGTTTGCTGTTTTGGAGCGGCCATATGCCACGAACGGCTCGTACGGCGTACGCTCGAAGCCCGGGTCATCGAGGTCGACATTCGCGAACCGGTGCCCTGAAGATGCGAGCATCACGACGCGTCCTCCGTCCGGGAGCAGAGGCGCGAGCCGGTTCACGAGCACGAAGTGCCCCAGATGATTGGTGCCAAACTGCGTCTCGAAGCCGTCCGCGGTCTTTCCCAGAGGTGTAGCCATGACGCCCGCATTGGCGATGATGATGTCAAACGGCTTGGTCTCGGCGAGCAGTTTGTTACTGCAGGCCCGAACGCTGGCAAGGCTCGCCAGGTCCAGTTCAACCAGTTCGATGCTGCCACCGCCCGCAGCGGCTTCCTGCCGCGCACCGGTGATTGCACGTGCTGCTTTGTCCAGATCTCTCGCAGCGCCGACCACGGTTGCACCATGTGCCGCGAGGGCTCGCGCGGTCTCCACGCCAAGTCCCGCGGATGCGCCCGTGACGAGAATCCGCTTTCCGTCGAGCCGTATGCCCGACAACACATCGTCAGTCGTCGATGTTGCTCCTGGCTGCTTCGTCATGCGTTCTCCAGTCACTGTAAGATGGGGCCGCTTTTACAATTCAATGAAACGGAGGATGTCTCCGTTTTTAATATACTAAGCGGAGTAACCCTCCGTTTGCAAGTGCGAATTGCACCATGACTGCGTCCACGCCCAAAGAGAAAAAGCCACGAGCCGACGCGCTACGCAACCGTGAGCGCATCCTTGAAGAGGCAAAGAAGGCCTTCACCAATGAAGGAGGTGACATTAGCCTCGAGGAGGTTGCGCGGCAGGCTGGCGTGG
This sequence comes from Paraburkholderia caledonica NBRC 102488, assembly GCF_000685095.1. Classification (GTDB taxonomy): domain Bacteria; phylum Pseudomonadota; class Gammaproteobacteria; order Burkholderiales; family Burkholderiaceae; genus Paraburkholderia; species Paraburkholderia caledonica. The sequence continues at coordinate 22,993 of NZ_BAYE01000002.1, read as the reverse complement.
GGCCCGGGACGCTCTATCGCCACTTCCCAACCCGCGAGGCATTGCTTGAGAGCGTCTACCGCGCCGAGGTCGAAAGCCTGGCGGAGGAGGAGCGGCGGCTTACTCAGGAGTTGCCAGCTGACAAGGCGCTGAGAGAATGGATGCTGCTGTTTGTCGACTACATTGCGACCAAAAAAATAATTGCGCCGGCGCTTAACTCAATCGTCGGTGGGGCGACGACCGAACTGTTTGAGTATTCCGGAAAGCAAATCAAGGCGGCAATCCAGACGCTTGTGTCACGCGCGGTCGAGAGTGGAGACGTCCGGGCAGACCTGGAACCGCTTGATTTGCTGCGCGCGCTGGTCGGCGTGTCGAATGTCGCTTCGGCTCCCGACTGGCAGCAAAGCGCGAAGCGACTGGTGGACATTCTGTTGCTCGGGTCAAAACCGGGTAACTGACACCGCATACCTGACTGTTTTCCGCATGCGTTGGCAAGCGACTTTATCTGGCACCGTCGACCATCCCACGCCTGTTCCAACTGAGACCGCTCGTCACCGGACATCCCGACCGGCTCGGGCTCGGTTACATCGGCCTGCCACTCGAACAGATCTTTCGCGTGAAGGCTCCGAAGACGGCGGACGCTCGCGTGACCGCAAACAATCAGCGGAATACGGCACGAACTATGCGCATAAGGTCGTGTGCACGGCAGACGCTTGCACGAGACGTTTTCTTCCCGGGTGCATCATGAACTACATCGTTAAGACTTTTTGCGCTTCAGTTCTCGCGGTCGCGCTGTCGGTCGCAGCGTACGCACAAACCGGCCGGCCTGCTGGCGGGACGGCAACGCCCGGAGCCGGCGCCGGTTTGGCAAAGGCCCCAAACGGCAGTACGGACAGCTCTCCTGACGTCAAGGGCACTGGCGCCAATGAGGCGCGCATTGGTCCGTCGACAGGTCGTTCCACTCACAGCAAGACTAATGGTCTCAACATGGGTACGCGTAGTGGCGCGAACAGCGACGTCAATATGCCGCGGAACAGCCCAAAGCAAGGCGGGCAGTAGCTGGGAATGCCACAACGGCAGCGGGTCAACGCGTTGTCTTCGGGTCGGGCCAGGGCCAACCCCTTCGCGCCTGGGGCGCATTCGATTCGTCGGACGGCGAAGCCGCGGCCGAAGCTATCGTCCCCGCGGCGTCATGCAATCGTTCGGCCCCCGCGTCATCCGCTTTGCCGGCGAGCCCGTCCCCAAACCATGCCACCTTTTTCTGGAGGTGGCCGACGTAAGCGTTCCAGCCGTCGGGGTTCCCATCGAAGAGCTCGTGCTGAACGGTCGACGCAAGAGCCTTGCGGTTGAGCCCGGTATCGAGCAGTTCCTTTGGCCACAGGAAGAACGCGCTGGCGACGCGTGCGCTGAAATCGGCCACCGTCATCTTCGGCGCAAGCGTTCGCAGGAACCCAAAGTCCCGGAACAAATGCAGTTCCGCCGCAAGCTGTACCGCCGGCGTGTCGGGCGTACCGGCCCGGCTTAAACAGCTCAGAGCTTCGAGCATGTCACCAAGGTGCAGTAGCAGTTCTCGTCTGTCAAATCTGTCGTCCATCGTATATCTCCATTCGCTGCACCCGCTTCAGAATAGGTCAGCCTTTTCGGCGCAACGCTTCGTCCCGCAGCATCTTATCCTTGCGCGTCATCGCCGGCGAATTGCGACGCCGTGCTCTCGTTGAAGGACTGGGTTCCGCTGCCCCGCATACGAGCCAAGAAGCCTGAGATCTTGCTCGCCGACATACTCATATCGTTATCATGCGCGGCGGGGGCGCGACTCAGTCACTGAAGCTGCAGTACGACCTCTCGCCTACGGCGCACTCCAGGCACGGCCCATGCGCGTCTGCAAAGCAGTTAAGCGGGGAAGTCCATGAGCAGAATATTGCTGGTAGGGAAAGAGCCTGATCTGATTGAGGTCCTGCGACTTTTTCTGGAGACTGAGGGTCATCACATCATGACGGCACTCGATTGACTGGAGGCGTTGGAAATGGTGTCAGGGAGACTTCCGGACATCGTTGTCACTGACTCGAAGACGGTAGACCCAATCGCCCTTTGCAAGTTGCAACGACACGCGCAGCCGGGCGAAAGCTTTCCTGTCATCCTGCTCTCCGACGGCCCGCAGCCGACAGACCCCCACGCGTCCCTTTTCGACGCCTACGTTCAAAAGCCGGTGGATTTTCAGCAGTTGCTATCGCTGGTTTCGCAACTGACAATAGAGAGACAGAATTTGGGTTCGGACAGCGATATCAACATGGGATCAAGCTGAAGTCTGCGCGTGATCGTGTGCGCTTTGTTGTCGTTAAGGCGAATTCGCTGCAGAGTGCCGGACGAGTTTGTGAGGGTGCGCACATAATTCGCCGTCACCCATTGCTAGCCTTGCAGACTTGGGAGGTACCTAGCCATGCACGCAAAGCCGGTCGAGTACGCGGGCGCAACCATAGTGCCCGTGGCGTCCCTATCCGGGAGCGGTTATGCCGCGATTGCCATCGTTACCACTAGCGTCGGCAAACAGCGCGCCTATGGGCCGCTGAAACGTTTTCCTACCGAAAAAGCCGCGTGCGAATACGCCGTGTCTTACGCGAAATCCCGGCTTGACCGCCGATGGGGGCTCGGCAAGAAATGACAGAGTGCGACGGCGTTGCCTGCTGAGACAACGTCCGCTTGACTGCCTCGCGGCGTGGGCGGCGAGGCAGTGCACTACCGGTTGCGAAGCGGCAACGCGGCGCGTACTGGCTGCACCCAATCGCGCAATATGTGAAGCGCAAATTGATGTGGTCCGCGCCTCGAGTTGCATTGCGTGTTCAGCGACCGCCCCGCGTCAGCGAAGTAAGACGTTGGCATATCGCGAGGCTACAACCCTAGATGAGACGGTAGAGCAACGCGACTTGTTCAATGCCCTTCAGAAAACAGCACGCCTTGCGCCCTGGCGTGCGAAGCGGCTCTCTTGTCCGTTAGGAACTCATTGCGGTCCTTGCCTGCAATCCAGGCGGGTGCTCGTCCACGGCCGCTCCACGTCGAGCCGCTTACGGGGTCGCGGTACTTTGCTTCCGGCTCATTTGCTTGAACGCCTACCTTGCGCCCCGTCAGCTCGGACACGGTGATGCCGTACTCACCCATCTTTTGCACGATTTCGTTCAACACGAGGAGGGTCTCTCGTTCCCTGGCTTCAGCCAGTTGCTTGTTCAATGCTTCTTGTTGTGCGCGCAGTTGAGCGATTTCAATACCCTGATATGCCATATGTTCCAGACTCTGTTGCCGATATTCCCGTCGATCGATTTCGGCGGATGGTCGCAAGTATAGGCGGTTTAAATGCCCGCACGTGATAAGGTCGAGCGATACGGAAAGAGGACAAGCACCCAGCTTGTTGAGAACGAGTGCGCAAAAGTTATCGATATGCTCCTGTGTCAGCTCGCGACGCGAGTTGCCCTGAGCCAGCGGAGATTGCGTCAATCATCTCCCGGTGTTCAACAACCGCGCCTTCCAGGTGGTCGGCGAATGCATCGGCCTGCGCGAGGAAGAAATCGGCCATTTCCCATTGCTGCACGATGAACCGATGAACGCCGGGGGCTGCGGCAGCAGCGTGAATGGTCGAGTGGAAATCGCGATTCAACACCCGGAATGCATCTCCGCTTGCCTCGGCTGTGTCCGGTAACATCGCGATTTTCTGATTGGTCTGGTTCAGACGCTAGATGTGTTCGCGCGTCTTACGCGTAGCAGCCAGTTCCGCCATCAACGACTCCATCCTCGCGAACATCAGGAAGAAGTCTGTTATCTCGCTACTCGTCGGCGTAATCACCTCACAACCGACCTGAGGCCTGATTTTCACGAACCCTCCGAGACTCAGTTTCAGCATCGCAGTCATCACGGGTTGCCGGCTGACACCGGTCTCCGCGCTCAGCTCCTTGACAGAAATGCGCTCACCGAAGCGATACTGGCCCGAGACAAATCTCCTGAGCATTTCCTGATGCACCCATTCGGCTCGCCTCTCCGGACGAGGAGACATGTCGGTTTCACCGTAAACACGGCGCAGGCAGCTGTCAGCAGTGGCTAAGGCCATATCACCCTTCATTGAAGTCGCGTACATCGGCAAGGGACTCGGCTATCGACGCAATCCGAAGGTTGGAACAACTCAAGTCGGAGATGCGTCGTACAGGCCATCGATGACATGCACAGGGGCTCGCGCACCATTCCTTGCGGCGGCGAAGCGGAGGCTGGCAGGGGCTTACACCGTTGTTTGCCGGCATGGGCAGACACACTTCGGTAAGTACCAGCGGTCGACCTTAAGTCACTGCTTCTTATCGCCGAAACGGTGTCTCTCGATGCGATGCAACTTGACGGCATAGCTGGGGACCGACCGGATGCGCAGAATGTTCTGGGCTTCCCAGGGCCGTCCCGAGCGGTTGCGCAGGCCAAAATCATTTAGGCGCTTCGCAATGCCAACGCCTGTGACCTTTTGCGTCGCATACCATTCGTACATCTTCCTGACCAGCGACGCTTCGGTCGTGGATGCGGACGCGATGACGACGCGGTCGCTCTGCACGCTCTTGTATTCGTACCGTGCAAGGCCGCGTCTTGTCTCATGCTTCGAATCAATGAGACTACGTTGCAGACCATAACCGGGTGGCCCACCCGCATGAAATCCGCGCTGCGCGTTCAGACATTGCCCAAGGAAGACCTTACGGGACATCTCCCGGCTAAACTCTGCCGCCAACGCCCGTTTTAGTGCTTTCATGACAGACGTTGCGGGGCTCGCATCGTTCGAGAACGACTCCGCGACGTAAATTACGTTTACGCCTGCGCGCCTGCACGCGTACTCGTAGAAAGCCGCTTCAACCACGTCCTGGAAGCGGCCCCAACGGCTCACGTCGAAGACCAGAATGGTATTGAATCTCCGGCGTGGATTCTCAACGTCCAGCAGCAGTTGCACAAGCGCCGGACGTTGCCTGAATATGAGCCCGCTCAGGTCCGCGTCTTCGTAATCGCAAACGACGCGGAAATTGTGAGCGCGCGCATATTCCGCGATAGCCTCCCGCTGGAACAGCGGTGAATACTCCTGGTGGTCAGTCGACATGCGGATGTACTGCGCCGCTCGATGACGCGCATGTGGATTCGTTCCGCTTTTCGTCGCAGAGGCCATGATGTAGAAAAGTTAAAACCTCGTTCGCTAGATATGTCTTTACTCATTCGTATCTCGAAGAGTCTCTTAGACATTAAAGCCATGAATGGATGAGACTCTTTTTTAGGGCGGGCAACCGCATCCTGTGGATGCTCGAAGGAGCCTCATGCGCAAGGAAAGGGGAAACCACATTGGCCCGGCTCAACGCATTGCTGAAACGCAGAGCAGCTGATGGCTCTGGCTATGTGCGCTGGCTATGGCTGTGACTAGGACTACGGCTACGGCTACGGCTACGGCTACGGCTACGGCTACGGCTACGGCTACGGCTACGGCTACGGCTATGGCTACGACTACGGCTATGGCTATGGCTGGGCGAAGGCAACGCTGTCGCTCATCAGCAATGTCAGTTCGTCGATATTGAACGGCTTTGCCAAAACGATTACGCCGCCCAGTTTTGCGCGCTCCAGTTCGTCGGCGTAGCCGGTCATCAAGGCAATCTTCTGCGCCGGCCATCTGCTCCGGACGTGTTCTGCAAAGTCGATACCGCTCATTTTTCCGGGCAGATGCACGTCTGAAAGCACGAAGTCGAAAGCGGCGCCCTGGATGAGCACATCAAGGGCTTCGTCGGCCGTCATCGCGTGCCGTACGGTGCATCCGAGCATTTCCAGAACGGCGCAAAGTCCGGCGGCCACTTCCGGGTTGTCTTCTACGACGAACACGTGCTGAGGCGTAGGCGCTGCGGCAGCAGCTTGTTTCGGCGACGCCGGTTGGACAACACCTTCTGTACCTATGTATGGAGGCAAAAACAGTTTCAGTGTTGTTCCTCTGCCAGGCTCGCTTTCTATCATCGCAGTTCCACCTGATTGCTCGCACGTTGCCAGTACCTGCGCGAGACCAAGACCGGTACCGGCGCCAAGCGCTTTGGTGGTAAAAAGCGGCTCAAACGCGTGCTCTCGCACGGCCAGAGGCATCCCGTGCCCGTCATCCGAAAGCGCTATAAGCACGTATTCTCCAGCGGGCAGTCTGGTTTCGAGTTCTCTCAGGTGAATATTCGAGCATCGGATAGAGAAATGCCCTCCATCCGGCATTGCATCCCTCGCATTCACTGCAATGTTGAGAATCGCAGACTCGAGCTCGGTGGCGTCCACCTTGACCAACCCGGTACCTGGCGCGACGTCCAAGGTCATCTGGATTTTCTCGGTAAGGGCCGTGCCTATGATGTCTCTGGCACTCCCAAACCACGTAGCAAGGTCAACGACTTCATGCTTCAGCGGCTGCTTACGTGCGACGCTCATGAGTCTACGGGCAAGTTCTTCCGCTCCGATTGTCGCTCGCTTTACAGCAGTAACCTCCTTCTCAACGTTCGTATAGTTCTTTCGCGTCGCTAGTTCCATATTTGCGGCGACCACCATCAGCAGATTGTTGAAATCGTGGGCCACTCGCGCCACCAGATTTCCCAGCGCGCCCATGCGCCGTAGCTGCCGGCTCGAGGCTTCAGCGGACGCTCGCCGTACCCACTCCGCTTTCCAGTGATTCCATGCCGCTTCCTCGGTTCGCAGTTGACGATGCGAGAAAACAATCAGTGACCAGAGCGCGATGCACGGGACAAGCGTGAACATCGCGACGACCATGAAGTGTTTGCGCCATTGCTCGTGTATTGCCGCCGTGGAATAGCCGCTCGCGACGTACAGCGGGTACCTTCCGACGCGCCGGAACGATAGGATTCTCTCGACACCGTCAACCGTGGAGACCATATTGACCCGGCCAACTTTCACCGCCTGTCCAAGCGCAATCGTAAAGGGAGTATCTGGCACGGGATTGCTCAAGGTCCCGACGTCCGGAAGTCTAGCCAGAATGGTCCCGTCCTGCCGATACAGTCCAACGAGTAACGCCGGGTTGGAATTGGTCAAGTCCGCGTAGAATTCGCTGAAATACTGCCGCTTGAGCGCGATGGATACAACGCCGAGCAAAACTCCGTCCTTCCCGACCCGTGCCATGTTTGTCGTGAAAATGTCGGACTGCATAACTTTGCCGGATAACGGCCGGGAGAAGTAGGGAGCGGGCGCTGACGCCAGTGCCCCTCGAAAGTCTTCGCGTCCGGCGATGGAAATTGGCGGCACCGGGAAAAAGCGGCTGCTCGCCAGCAAGTCGCCGTGGGTACCGAACACGGAGATGGCTGCAAGCTGCGGGTAGTCCGCCGCAATTGTGCTGAGCCTGCTATGTACAGGGCCCTCATGCCTGCGCACTTCGCCGTCATTGTCGGTATCGAGGAGTTCGACAATGCGCGTTTCGATTTCGTGGTTCATGTCGGCAATCTTCAGCGCGTGCTCCTGGGCCACCCTGGTCAGGCGGTCCACTATGTCGCTTGCGTCGGTAATACGCCGCTGATAGTCGAAGTAGCCATAGCCCGCGACGCAACCGAGAGGAACAAGGACCGACAAAAACAGGACGACGGCGAGCACCCGCCGCGTCACCTCGAAATTGCGCGCCGGTATCGGTACATCGGGCTCACTGCTTTGGTCGACCGCCAAGGTGAGAGACTCCCGCAAGTCGTTTATTGCTACGCGCGAACATAGTACTGCGGGAAGGCGTCGCCCAGGAGGTTCCAAGGTTAGTGAACCGTTTCACACATCGGATATTCGTTCCTCGTCTGTCACTTTCCGCCGCGCTGTGCCACTGAGAGGCAGGTTGACAACCTGCTGCGAGGACAACCTTTTCCTATGTTGTCCGCGACGCAAGTGGATAAGTCTTGACTCACCTGCATGGGAACGTCCGGCTGCCGTTGCACGTTGAGCATTCTGGCTGGATTCTCGAACTACATGCACTCTTGAGCGCAGCTTTGCCGCGACCTATCTTTAAGATGATTCTGATTGAGGAGGCGACCATGGAGCGCACTGCGGTGGACGTGCATTTTGACAGCGTGCACCTGTTTCTCGACATGTCCGAGGGTCCCGCGGTTCAATTCCCACTGGACTGGTTTCCCGTGCTGCAGGCAGCCACAGCAGCCGAGCGTGAACACTTTGCCATCTCGCTAGACCATGAGCAGATATTCTGGCCCGAAATAGATGAGGACGTGAACGTTCCAGCGTTGCTTTCATACCGACCCGAGGACATGGGTCGCTAGTGTTTTAGCATTTAGCTTTGCTTCCTGGACCGCTCGCGCATGCGCAGCCGGCGCGGACGACGCAAGCGTGGGCCTTTCTTCGCCCGTCAGCCTTCAGGTGCGAGGTAGCCCCGGTAGTCCAAGCGCCGTTTTGCTTTTCGCCAGTTCCACGGCCTTATTCATGAGCGAAGCGAACGCCTTGTCGCTGTCGGGTCGGGGCGGGTCGCTGACCGCCGCGTAGGTCCGTCACGTGTTCTCAAAAAAAGCACGATTGGCCCAGTACCACGCCGACAGATTCTCGTCGCCCGGCAAGTAACTGCGCGAGTTCGTGGAGGCCAGCATCTGGCTTCGCGCTCTCAGGCGCTCGGAGTAGTATGGTCATGTCCACCTAACCACCAGGAGGGGAGGCCATGACTACCTGTCAGCAATGTGGTGGCCAAGGAAAAATCAAGTGCGAAAAATGTGGCGGGACGGGAAAGCTGCAGATAACCGAAATTGAGACTGTTTCAGACGTGTCTCGCACGTCCAACACCATCACGTGCCCAAAATGCGAGGGAGAGCGCTGGCAGCTCTGCACACGATGTTACGGTTCGGGAGAAGTCCATGATAACGAGACCTCCGATATTTTCGACCCCGAAGGCAGAGATACTTGACTTCCTAAGGAGAACGTCAGGAAGCCTCAATTGGCAGTTGCAAGTGGCCGACATCCAGAACTGAAGCACGGCAGCTGTGTTTCGGCTCTCAGTTCCCTGTTCGCTTCATCCGCTGCGCGGCGTCCGGCGGCGGCGCATCGCACGCGAAACTCTGGGCGGTCAGTGCGTCGGAATAGACCGTCCAGCTGGCCGTATCGGTCGCGCGCACGCGGACTGACCGTTCGACCGTCGGCCGGTCGCCGCGGCGATAGAGACACGGTGGCGCGTAGTTGAAATCGAGGAAGCCGTACGGGTCCGCCGACGGCGTGCCCGGGATGGTGACGGCAATGTCCTGTGTGTCGCCCGGGAGATGCTCAACGCTGAGCGCCACAGGCTTGCTGGCCGTGAAGCCCACCCCGAAGAACTCGACCCTGTCGGTGACGTTATGGCCCTGCGCCGTGCCGAAATATTCCCGCGTGGAAAGCCGGGCGCCGGGTGGTGGGTGTGGGATCGCGCAGGCTGCGCAGAGCGCCGACAGGAGGAATGCGGTAGCGGTCGCGCGCAATTTGCGGACAATGCTCATGTTTATTTGGCCAGCTGGCAGGTCCTGGAATCAAAGCCAAGCGTCATGTTCTTCGTCACCTTGGGTATGACAGCCATGGGTTCGTCCGGTTTTCGGTCTAGATAGGTGACGACGATGGAGCGGCCATGGAACACAATCGACCGCGGCATGATGCGGTCGCCAAGGAAGACGGCGTTGGTCTTACTACAGTCACTGAATGCCACCGCTACGTAACTGAAAATGCCGCTACCGCCCGGTTCGTCCGCCAGGAATATCGCGGCAGCAGGCTTCGAGTCAAGCCGGCCACCGACGGGCTTGCCGACCACACGCGTCACGTGCTGGGTCGCTGAACCACGCGCGGCCGGTACCGCTCGCTTGCCATTCGACAACTTCACGTCTTCGTTGCCGATGCGGAAGGTCGCATTCTTGTAGTCGACATCGACAGTTCCAGCCTGGGCGCGGACGGCTACCAGCGCGAGGCAGGTCGCGATTGCGGCGGCGGTCAACTGCTTCCTCATAATTCATGCGCTCCGTCAGGAAACGTCTGCCGCGTAGTCGCGAAGTGAACGTTCCGAAGTTGTTGTTCTTTGATGCCACATGGCCAGCGCTACAGTCACCGCCGAAGAGATACATTCGCCCCTGTGGCGGGCGTCTCAGCTCGCGCGTGGCCCTGGCCGGGGCGTCGGGACCGGCTACCCAGCTCTGTCTGCTGAACTACACGGCGCAGGCTGGCCGGTCGGCGCGCTTGTCGACCTGATGGTGCAGCAAACCGGCGTTGGCGACCCCGATGGATGAATCGGAGTCCTCGATGCGAAGCGCTGGATGCTACGTACATATGCACCGAGCGCGGACGAGGCGTGGACGGCCTGCGGCTGAATTCCAGCTGCGCTGGGGCCGGCTCATGGCTGTCCGACGAAGATGCCTACCCATCACACAAGGGGCCGGGATTCGCTGTAACGTGGGAAATCCCTGCTGCGGCTTAGCGACGAAATTGGTGAAGCCACCGTTACGGCCGCCGAATGTTGATAACGACTCATTGACGCTTCCAGGTGGGAAAGCTGCCGAACAGACTTTTTCAACCTGCATTGCACGACCGTCGATTGCTTCACCGGTTGTTATCGACTCGGGAGCGACCATGCCAGACAAGCACCTTTCCAGTAAGTTTGATGCAGACCTCAACCTTCTTTCATCAAGGCTTCTCGAGATGGGAGGACTTGTGGAGTCACAGATTGCATACGCGCTCGAGGCTCTAAAAGAATTCGATACGGTACTCGTTGACCAGGTCCTCGAGGGTGAACATCGGCTCAATGCCATGGAAATCAAAATCGACGAGCATGTCACCAATATCATTGCTCGTCGACAGCCCGCCGCACGTGACCTGCGATTCCTTATGGCCACTTCGAAGTGCATTACCAACCTGGAGCGTGCGGGCGACGAAGCGCGGAAAATAGTGAAACGTACGCGGCGCATCCAGGCGAGCGTCGGACGGCTAAAGCGTCAACGCCGCTGAAATCAAGGCTTCCGGCGAAATGGCCTTGCACATCCTGCGCAGAGCGCTGGACGCGTTCGCGCGGATGGATACGGTTGCCGCTGCGAAGATTGTCCGCGATGACGAAGCTATCGATAACGAGTTCAAGGCGTTCGTGCGCAAGCTCGTCACATCCATGACGGAAGACCCTCGAACCATCTCGATTGGACTGGACTACCTGTTCATCGCTAAAGCTATCGAGCGTATCGGCGACCACGCGAAGAACATTGCTGAATATGTGGTCTATGTTGCCAAGGGTGCCGACGTTCGTCACGTCTCCCGAGGACAGCTTGAGCGCGACGCGCTGGGAAGTAGCCAGAACTGAAAAGGGAAATGACTACCCGGTAGACTGGTGATTGACATGCACGGACGCTTGTCAGGATAGTTGGTTACGACCCCGCGTTAGCCGTTGGGAGTTTTTCATCAGAGGCAGTTGGCAGCAGGCGGCGTCAGGCACAGGTACCCATTCGCATAGTCCATGGCAAACACGACAAGAGACAATCGATAAACGTTAAGAGCAGTCAGCGCTTTTCTACGCCGCCCAGCGCCCAGCGCCGGGTAACTTTCGTCCACGACCACAAGGCTGCGGAACAGGTAAAAATGCTAGGTGCGACCTGGTCAATACCACCCTCGGGCCAACACGCTTGCCCTAGCTTGGGGCCCCAGCGGGCCGAACAAAGCTTACTTTTGTCGGCCGCTCGTCAGTCGCTGGCGCACCAGGTGACATCGCGCGCCCGTTCGGACTTCAAGCCTCGCTCACGCCCCGACGCCCCTTGAAGCTACCTCGGAAGACAAGGGCAGCCGCCGGTTTACGGCCTCCGCCGAGTGTGCAAGTATTTGCAAGCGCACACCGCACACCTTTGCGAGGTTCAGGATGGCCTGGAAGCTCTGGAAAACCGAGAAGCGACACGATGAGACGCAAATCTGGCCCAGCGATACGCATCAGTCGATACAGCAGCTTCTGGGCATGTACCTGGGCAGCGACGCTGTACCCTTCGCAGGTTGGGCCGCGCCTGGCATCACATTCACGCAAGATGTCGAACCGCTCGTTCGTAGCGGAGTCCGGGGATATCAGCTTGCCCTGTGGTTCTGGCTCTTTGCCGAGAAGCACGGCACTATTGCGGCACGAATGGTACGCGAGTCGTTCTGCCTGCTCGCCGAGGTAGCGCAGCCGTCGTCGGGCGACAATATTGATGCGCTCCTCGAGCTCGAAAACCGCTTGGCGCATTCTGTCGAGGCGATTTCCTCTGAACAGCGCACCTTCTTGCAGGAGGGCCTGTCCGTGGAACTACCGATGGAGTTTTTCCTGGCCGCAGGCTTCCTACGTCTCGCCCCCGAATCTCCTTACGCCGGTAACGAGGGTGCCAATCTGCAAGGGAACGAGTACAAGCTGGCGGACTGTTTTCGCCATGCAACCGAGGAGGCGCTGGCGGTGTTCCGACCGATGATAGCTGCAGTCGACTTCGACGCAAAATCACTGCCCAACTGGAAATGGAGCGCTCGTCCAGGCGCTACCGAGCGCCACCTGCAACGACGTTACCGCAATCCGCTGTTTCCCCTGCATCGCCAGATGGTGACGGCTCACGAGGTCTATGAGGCCCGTCTTGCCGACGCGCAAGCCGTTCAGGACATCGGGAACGAGCTTGGTGAGGTGAGCCGCACGTTCTCCCAGACGGCTGAACTGCCGCTGAACTGGCAGTCCTTCCTCGAAGGATATCGTGACCAGGTCGACAGACTCGATGAACGTCGCCTCGTGGCTGGCGGGCAGAACGCACCACTCGGCGACGCCATTGGACGCCTGCGCACCGACATCCTCACGACCTGGCGAGCTTCGATTCACAAGAACCGGCACAGCCTTGCCGCCCTTGAGCAGCAAGAGGCGCAAAGGACCGAGCGACGCGCGCTTCTGTACGGGTGCGACTGGACTGCACAGCTTCTAAGTCACGGGTCTCTGATACCGCCAGACGAGGTCGTTCCTGCCCTGTTGAGCGAGTCCCAGTCTCAACTGGAAAAGGTGGTGACCGGCCTCCAGGCCGAACCACGACTGCATGAGACGTTTGAGCAATGTCGTGCAGCCGCGCATCGGCTTGTCGACGAGTTGCGCGCGGGCGGTCACAATATTCCCGATTTCGGCGACAAGCTTCGCATTCTTGACAGCGCCTCTGGGCAGGCGCCGGCCTGACGTCGCCTTCTCCAAGGCTATTTCCATAGTTGCAGGAAGCCGTCGTCTCGACGCCTTTTCTTTTCTGCCGCATACCGTGTCCGACTGACCAATCGCACCGAGAGAACGACTCAGTTCGTGGAGGTGTAAGCTAACTGTATCAAAGGCACGGCGAAGGTTACGTCGGTCGGACCCCGGAGCTGGTTATGAAAACGCTGGGTGCAACGTCGCGCGCGGGCCGCGTCGTTGCGATGGTGGTCCTGTCCGCAGCTTTGTCCGGTTGCTACTATTACGTGCCCTACGGCTATGTTCCGTACGGCGAAGTGTCGGCCGCAGCGCCGCAGCAATATCCTTTCTCGATGACCGACGCAGTCGCGACCGGTGCAGCCGCGTCAGATGTAACCGCATCGACGAACGCCTATATCGCACCAGCCGCGCCCGTCTTCGTCGTGCCTGCGTATTACCCCGTCGCGTATCCGTACTACGGCTGGCCCGCGTGGTGGGGGCCATCGGTGTCACTGAGCTTCGGCTACTGGGGCGGATGCTGTTATGGCGGGGGCCGGTACGGCTACTGGGGCCACCACGGCTATTGGGGCCATGGATATCGGGGCGGTTGGGGCGGTCATGGCAGTTGGGGTGGGCACGGATACCCAGGGCGTGGTATGGGCGGCGGCGGCCAATATTGGGGCGGTGGCGGCGGTCACGGGCGTTCGCATTGAACGCTAACCGAGATGCGCTCGGGTTCAAAGTTCCCCGACAGCTGAGGCTGTGGGTGAACCCGACGCAGCTCGCCAACGCGCGGCAGCGTCGGACCGGTGCGGTGACCAGTTTCAGCTCCATTGCACGTCGGCGAGTCTTTTCAAACAAGGAACTAATGGAAGCAGCGGAGCCCCAAAAGCCCCGGGTTTTCGCTTCAGTCGCGCTGAACGTGCCGCCGCCTGGCCTCACTCCCTATGGCGCAGGCAATAGACATCATCGGGCTTCTGGCTGCGGGGTTCACATTCGGCGTCGGCCACGCGCTTGGCGTCGCCATTTCATGGACCCTTGGCGCGGTTGCGCCGCTGTGATTGACGCGGTCAGAGCCGTCGTTTCCACCGCCGGGTCACTACCCCGGAAATCACTTCCGCGCCCCGGAACGTCGTTGGGGGGCTGCGGCGATGACGCCGGCAACGCTGACATCGGGCGCCATACATCTGACCAGCATCGGTCATTTCGAGCGTAGTGCTGGGAACGACCGCCTCAGACGCGCTTTGGCCGCACGGCTGGACCGGGCATTGAAGAGGGCTGGCATCAGTTCGGCACGCGCAGCTAACTGGCTCGGTGTCAGTGAATATGAGGTGGAGTATTGGCGCGGCGGAATCACGGTGCCGCCGCTGAACGCTTGCATGCGCCTTGCCACGGTCATCCAACTCGACGTTCACTGGCTTTGCACTGGGCAGCCCCGGGCCTCCTGATTCCCACTTCATGGCAATCGGGGGCATGCAGTTCTCTCTCTTGCCTATACGTTCTGACGTTGGCGGGCCGCTCGGCATCGCGGTCACCATCATGCCGCTGCGCGTTTTGTCTCATGCGGAAAGCTGTTTTCTCGCACAGCCGGGGTTATTCGATGTGACGAAGCCAGCAAAAGGAAACAATGTCTTCGAGGAGACAGCACGTCTTAAGGTCTACGAGATGGAACTGGCGAGAGCCACCTCGCATATCGCGAGCACGCTGCACGAGCACACCACGCTGGCGGCGGTCGCAGAAACCATTCAGGACTTCCACGCGTTGCACGGACGCGACGACCTTACGGAATTTGCGCTCGCACTCCGTGGAAGACTGGAGCAGCGCGGCAAGTCGGCGGCGGTGAGGGTGCTCCAGCACTTCGCAGAACGCGGGCATTTGCCAGATGCAGTACCGAAGACGTCACACGGACCGGTTCCTGCTCCCGTACCCGGCGTCCGGAAGCGAGCACGAACTCGCGCAAAGTGAGTGGTGGTCTACCGACGTCGGCCGCATGCAACACTGACTTTTGGAGAACTGATATGACAACGGGAACAGTAAAGTGGTTTAACGACGCGAAGGGGTTCGGCTTTATCACGCCGGACGACGGCGGAGAAGACCTGTTCGCTCACTTCTCGGAGGTTCAGGGCAGTGGCTTCAAAACACTGCAAGAGAATCAGAAGGTCAGCTTCGAAGTGAAGCAGGGGCCGAAGGGCAAGCAGGCGGCCAACATCATGCCGCTGTAACAAGCCCGGCGTTCGCCTCGTCACGATGAATGGGACGTTATGCGGCGCATTTCGCAAAACGTACTGACAACCAGATGGACACCCGCGTGCACGACGTGCCGCATATGGAATGCTCGTCCTAACCGCGTACCCCTAAGACGTTGCGCTTTCTCGCACGCGACGCTCGAAATCCTGGCGCAGCCGTGGTTTACTGGCTGGGGGCGACGGAGCGCTCTGGGGAACCCGGCTTTTTCAACGCCATGCAAACATAGGACCGTTGATGCAGTTGGTTTTTCCCGACGAACGGCCTGGCGTCTTCGTGGAGCGGGACGCTGTTCAGAGAGTCCTGGATTCTGGAGTCGTGAAGCGACCCGTTTTCAAGGACGGGTCGTAGCTCGACGTTCGATATGACGGCCCTTTCCGCGCCCTCTTCAACAAGTGAACGACGCCTCCGTACCTCTGTCGTCGCGGGAGACGGATACCGTCCGCGAATACGGCGACAGAACGGCGATGCGACTTCGCAGCTAGTGGCGCCAATTGTTCTAAGCGAGCTTTCGCAGCACGGCTGGACATGACCATCAAGCGCGCAAAGGTTACTTCCAGTCGGGTGACGAGGTCGCTCGGCGTACCAGAATACGACGTGACCCTTCGGCGCGCCGGCGTTATCGTTCCGAAAAGTATGATTGTCCACGCCTGTCTGAACTTCTCGACGTGGACGTCGCTTGGCTATGCGCAGGTCAAGTGTAGACCACAGCATGTCATGGCAGTTTTCACTCGCGCGAACTCACAAGTCGTTCCGCTTGTCCCGACTCACCGCCGCGCCCAAACCGAGTGCGAAGTCCCTTCCATTGACAGGTAGCACGGTCGAGATGGCATGTTTGAAAACAAGTTGTGAACCCGAGCCAGACTCCAGCACAACCGCGAATCGGTCAAAGGCGGCCAGTTGACCGCTCAGCCTGATGCCGTTCACAAGGAACACGTTTACGGCGGCCTTGTCGTCTATAAGCACCCGCAAAAAATTTTCTTGTACGTCCGGCAATGCAGCCATGTCAGCGGTCCCGGCGAGAGGTGTTTCATTCTAGCGGCGATACCAGACCCACAGCGGTCCAGATGAAGTGTATTACTGCCACTCGGCGGCGTTAAGTTATATCAATCGGACGCGAACCGCCTCCGATTTCTCCGCTCATTGCGAATGAGCCACGCATGGCAATACGAAACGGACAATTTACTACGCTTATCGCGATGACTGACTTGGGTGCGGCGGTTGAATCGTTCGCGGCGGACGCTGAACGTCAGGCCGAGGTAGCGCAGCGAGGTGCGGAGATCGTCATCACTTCACACGTGGTTCGACAACAACTTTCGGACCACAGTGCTGACGCGATGGATGGCCAGATGCATCCCCACCAAGCGATGACTCAGCCATGAGAATCTGGTCCATCTGCCCTTGCATTGTCTTCATCTGCTCCTGAAGCTGCGCCAGATTCTTGTCGAATTCAGCGCGCCTGCGGACGGTGTTTTTGGACCGCTTTGTGGGGCAGCTGTGTCCTTGGATGCAGCTTGCACGACCAGGGACGTCAATGCGATACCAGCAGCGAAACCTGTTTCATGCGCGTAGTGCAAACCTTCATTGTTGTACAGTGACGAGGGTGAAAGAATCGGTGCGCGAATTCGTATTCGCATTAACGCTTCTTCACGCGCGCTGCACAAAACGATGAATTCGACAGATTGCTGGGCTTTGGCACGTCGGTGTGCTATGTACCCTGTGTTGACCGGCGTAGCGGCCTGGTACTCCCTCCGAGGCGACTATCTCGTCGGGACCCTGAAGGCTCGCGGAGTGACGCGGCAGTGCCGGACACGTCTACACCATTAAGCTAATAGAGCGACGCCCGGAACTACATATGCTTTCCAGAACCCTCCTGCAAGGCGTAGCGGGCATCGCTCTAAGCGTCTCCCTGTATGCATGGGGCGACGCAAGCAACGCATTGACTGCGGTCTCAGCACAGAATCAACTTCCGACGTCGACCCCCATCAAGCACCTCGTTGTGATTTACAACGAGAACGTGTCCTTTGACCACTACTTTGCGACTTACCCGAATGCGACCAATCCGGCGGGCGAACCCGTCTTCACGGCTGCACCCGGCACTCCGACGGTCAACGGTTTGAGCGGCACACTGCTGAATAACAATCCAAACTTCATCAATTCGCGAAACGGTGCGGGTGCAGTGAATCCATTCCGCCTCGACCGCACACAGGCTGCGACGGCCGACCAGGACCACACCTATACCGCGGAACAGCAGGCCTATAACAATGGCGCTGCCGACCTGTTCCCGTTGTACGCTGGTAAAGGGTCGCGCAGAGGCGCCGGCGCCTTCGGCACGACCGGCCAGGTGATGGGCTACTACGACGGCAACACTGTTACCGCCCTATGGAACTATGCCCAACACTTTGCGATGAGCGACAACGCGTATTCGGATACGTTCGGTCCGTCGACACCGGGTGCCCTGGAGGTTATCTCCGGCCAGACTAACGGCGTTCAGCTGGTCAAGACCAGTCAGCAGCCATTTAATCTGACGACGGCTTCAAATTCGTATTACGTCAACGATGGTCAGGGGAGCGTTACCCTCATCAATGATGTCGACCCAGCAAACGACCTGTGCTCTAGCACGACGGACCAGATTCTGATGTCAGGCAAGAACATTGGCGACCTGCTCAACGCCAGGAACATAACGTGGGGTGGTTTCATGGGCGGTTTCAATCTGACGACGACTAACGGCAACGGTACGACCGGGTGCAAACGCAGCACGGTGACGCCAGCGGTCGGACGCATAACAGCCGATTACATTCCCCACCACAACTGGTTCCAGTATTACGCATCGACGTCGAATCCGAAGCATTTGCGTCCTGGCGCCACGGCAGCCATCGGCTACACGCTGCAGTCCGACGGTAAGACGGTTGACCCGGCAAATCACCAGTATGACTCCGACGATTTCTTCGCCGCTGTGAAGGCGGGGAACTATCCATCGGTGAGCTTCATCAAGGCACCAGCGTTCCAGGACGGCCACGCTGGTTATTCGGACCCGCTAGACGAACAGGCCTTTACGGCCAAGGTGGTCAACTTCCTGCAGCAGCAGCCGGACTGGAAAAGCACGGCAGTCATCGTCACGTGGGACGATTCGGACGGCTGGTACGACCATGCGTATGCAACTCCGACCAGTTCATCGTTCGACGCGCAGGCGGACCGACTGAACGGTTCTGGCAAATGCGGTACGGGGACGGCTCCGCTCGGCCTGAACGGTGCTCCGGTGAACGGCCGATGCGGTCCCGGTACACGTATCCCGTTCATCGTGATTTCGCCTTGGGCCAAGGTCAACTACGTTGACCACACGCCGATTACACAGGCATCGGTGGTTCGCTTCATAGAAGACAACTGGCTCGGCAGCCAACGCCTTGGCGGTGGCTCCTTTGATGCAACAGCCGGTAGCATCCTGGGCCTCTTCGACTTCAGTGGTAGCGGCAGCAATCCGACCGTGTTCGTGGACCCGAACCGGGGCCTGGTGGTTCCTTCGGTACCTGCCTTCTAATCCCGCGATTCGCTTCAGAGCCAGACGCGGATGCCTGGAAGGCTGCGCAGAGCAATACACAGCGGCAACAAACCACTCCCGGGAGGTTTGCGCTAAACGATTTCCCGGCGAGACCAGCAGGGCATATAACAATCCGCCCGCAAAGACAGACGTGCCCACCTAAAACGGCCGCGAGAAAAAGTTAAAACCTCATTCGCTAGATATGTCTTTACTCATTCGTATCATCGAACAGTCTCTCAGACATTAAAGCCATTCAATGGATGGGACTCTTTTTAGGGCGGACAACCGCATCCTGCGGATGCTCAAAGGAGGCCTCATGCGCAGGGAAAGAAGGAACCACCTTGACCCGGCTCAACGCATTGCTGAAACGCAGAGCAGCTGATGGCTCTAGCTATGAGCATCGACCCACGCACGAGCCCAATCCAACCCTGCAAGCTCAGCGTCCTCCTCACTTTCAAAGTGGCCAAGGACACCTGAAGCATGGACAAACTTGCCGCGAAGGGTGATGGTTCCGCTCGCCGCATAACGTTCTCTCTGCAACTGGCCCTCGAGCTCAACGATTGAGTGTCCCCACACCTGATACCCCTGGTAGCTCTGCGACTGCATTAGCGGACGACGTGAGCGGTTAGCGCGTGGCCGCGTACGCGAAGGACGTTGCCCTCCGGCGTGACTTGCCGCGGGATTTCAGACATGTCCGGTTCGTCTTTGGGCAAAGTCCTTGGCGCATTGCCTTGTTTCGCGACGAGCTTTGATGCAGGCGCCGATGTGCGCCGCGAATTCACCTTCTTCGCATGCAAAACGACGTGCCGCCGCACGGCGAGCTTGTGCAGGGCAGTCGCCCTGTGTGGCGCACTCGCGCGCGCCTCCGGCGGATTCCAGACTTCCGAATATATGCCGGCTCCGAAAGCAGTCGGCGCAAGCGCCGCCGTCAACAACGCAAGTCCAAGTCTTCGCACGCTTTCCCCCTTGCCTGGTGGCTTCCCGAGTGGTTTCGCTAACGCGGCCCAGGGCATCGAAGACAGCGGACTCGCTGACCCAACGACATGAGCTCGCCGAGCGCCGATTAACCCTTAGCCGCAAACGTCGCAATTTCCGCATGGGCATGCTGGCGGCCGGGCTCACGACCATCTTGCGGGCCTTTGCTTCGGAAAACCTGGCCGTTCGCCGTCACGAAAACATCTGCCCAACACTGTACATTCATACAGGTTTTCGTGCAATGACGTCAGCCCATTCGTTGTGACATCCAAGGTGTCACAGAGCTCGGAACGTCGTTTGCTGTTCGTAGTGTCTCTTCCACGATATAAGAGTAACGATGGCAGGCGACAATTCCTACAAGCCGGGCGAAACAGTGAAAGTCTCGGGCATCTACTCAGTGGTGCATGACGATGGCAAAGACACGTTCGAGGTGACGTGCGTCGAGGGTGAGCACTTTCCACCGACGCGTAGCGGCAAGGGCGCGCACTTCGAACTGAAGTACGCGGCAACGCATTCGCACAAGCATGGAGAACTCCAGGGCACCGAAGCTCGAAGTTGAGCCGCATTCACCGTGGCAACCCGGCGTTGACCTGCCGCAGTCGCAGGCTTTCGCGTCGAGCCGTTGCCCGCGCGCGTACCGCGTGACAGGCGGGATACCGCGCGAGATGTAGTGTGCGCCCGACAGGGTAGTCGTGCATCGTTCACAACGCGGCTCTTCGTTGGACTGCTCAATGGCTACAGCACGCGGTTCGCAATCTCCGGCCCTAAGCCGTTACGGGAAGATGCGAGACTTCGGGCATACGCCCGAACCGGCGCCCGCGGGACGAGCGACCCGTCGCCCGGCGCGCCTCGGTTTCCTCATCCAGAAGCATTGGGCGAGCCGCCTGCATTACGACTTCCGCCTGGAGCTCGACGGTGTGCTGGTTTCGTGGGCGGTACCCAAGGGCCCGTGCTACGACCCGAAAGAGAAGAGAATGGCCGTCCACGTGGAGGACCACCCGGTCGAATATGCAACATTCGAAGGCACGATTCCGCCAAAGCAATACGGTGCCGGGAAGGTGATTGTGTGGGACCGCGGGACGTGGGAGCCGGTCGGGGACGCTCACAAGGCGATGAAGGCGGGCAAGCTGGTCTTCCGCCTCCATGGCGAAAAGCTGGCCGGCTCATGGGAGCTGGTGCGTATATCCAAGCCGGAGGATAGCCAGGACCAGTGGATGATGTTCAAGAAGCGCGACGAGTGGGCTCAACCGTTAGCCGAGTATGACGTCATTAAGGCGCTGCCTGACAGCGTCACGACAAAACCGCTAGGCCTCATCGAAGAGCGCGAGCCGAAAGTATCCCGGCCCGCGCCGGTCACTCCGCCGGCGATAGAACTGTCGGCCGCAGTCCGCGCGCCGTTACCCGCAAAACTCGAACCGCAGCGCGCGACCCTGGCCTCGTCGCTACCTACAACCGGCGACTGGATAGTCGAATCCAAGCTGGATGGTTACCGGATGCTCGCCCGGGTCGACAAGGGGCGCGTACGGTTATTCACAAGCGGCGGCCACGACTGGACGAAGAAACTCGCGACGCTGGCGGCTGAAGTCGCGGAACTCCCCCTCTCGAGTGGATGGCTGGACGGCGAGATAGTCGTGCTCAGGGACGGACTGCCGGATTTCGGCGCTTTACAGACTGCGATAGATGGCGCAGCGAATAACGAAATCGTCTATTTCCTGTTCGACCTTCCGTACTGTAACGGGGATGACCTGACGAATGTCCCGGTATGGGCGAGGCGCGCGCGACTGGCACAGCTTCTTGAGAACGATAGCGACCGCATACGCTTCAGCCAGGACTTTGACGCTCCCATCGTGCAGATGTTTGAGGCCGCAGCCGGACTCGGACTCGAGGGGCTGATGCTGAAGCGTCGCGACGCCCGATATGAGTCCGGACCGACCGAAACCTGGCTAAAAGCGAAATGCCGGTTGAGGCAGGAGCTTGTTGTCTGTGGCTTCACCGCCAGGGGCGGTAAGGAAGGCGAAGTCGGCAGTTTGCTGCTCGGCTACTACGTAGGCAAAAAGCTTCACGACGCGGGTAGCGTGGGCACTGGCTGGAACGCTGGAACAGGCAGAGACCTCTGGCAGCGCCTGCTTCCTCTGCAACGCGATACGAGCCCGTTCGACGTTGCAGTATCAAAGCCAGGCCGCTGGTCCAGGCGTGCCGCCGGCGCTGAACGTTGGGTACATCCAGAGCTGGTTGCCGAGGTCGAGTTTGCGGAGTGGACAGGCGAAGGCGTTGTCCGGCAGGCTTCCTTCAAGGGCTTACGTGTTGATAAGCCCGCGCACCGCGTAGTCCGCGAAACCGGAGAAGCGCTGACGCCTGCTCCTCTCTCGCAGGCGAAGGTCACGCATCCGGAGCGGGTCATTGACCCTGCGAGCGGCGTCAGCAAACTCGAACTCGTCCGCTACTACGAAAGCGTCGCCGAGTGGATGCTGCCGCACCTTGTAGACCGGCCAATTGCAGCCGCCGCATACACCCGACGGACTCGGGCTAAGCTACATCGGCCTGTCCCTCGACCAGGTGCTTTACGTCAAGGCGCCCAAGACAGCGGACTCGCTTTGGTCGGCAGAACAGATTCTGCGGGCCGGAAGCTGCGGGGCGCTCGTTTTCTGGAGCTAGGCATCTGTCCTTGTTGGCGGCTTCGTTGCGGCATTGATACCGCATAGGTTTGACGACCCGCTGTCTGTTTTCCATCCTACTTCAAGCAGTTCAACGACCGCTTTGGCCGGCGCATTCAACCGGTGGATGCAACACACTGAAGACTGCGTAAGCAGCAGGAGTGTTGCAAATGAAACAGCGACGCCGGATTTATTACAGCGGGACGCAGAAGGCGCTGATGTGGGAGCGTTGGCGCAAGGGCGAATCGCTGCAGAAAATTGCCCAGCTTTTTGATCGGAACCACTCGTCAGTTCAAGGGATTCTTGCTGAAACAGGCGGTATCCAGCCACCACAAAGGCACCGATCGAGGTTGGCGTTGACGCTGGAGGAGCGCGAAGAGATCTCGCGAGGGCTCGTGGCTGATGATTCGATCCAGTCCATTGCGAAGCGACTTTCGCGTGCGCCTTCCACTATCTGCC
>NZ_BAYE01000003.1 GCF_000685095.1 Paraburkholderia caledonica NBRC 102488 | reverse complement strand
GCCCTTATTCAAGGCGTCTTTTCTATGCGGCCAACTTCTTCCGCCACAGCAGGTTTGGCACCCGGCACCAACGTACCGCCAGCCGTCGCTCCGATAGTCCAGTCGTGCAGCACCGTGTACGCGACTGCGAGCAAAGTCGGCCCAATGAAAACCCCGAGGAAGCCGAAAGCAAACGCGCCACCCAGAATACCCAGCATGACAAGGATCAACGGCATGTCGCTGCTCTTGCCGATCAGAATCGGCTTAATAACGTTATCGGACATGCCGACAACGAGCACGCCCCAAACCACTAGGAAGAGCGCCCATCCTGTCGCACCGCCGTGGTAGAGCCAGATTGCCGCCGGCAACCATACGATCACGGGCCCCCCCGGGATTACGGACAGGAAAAACGTCGCTAGACCAAGCAATGCAGGCGCCGGCACGCCAGCTATCCAGCAGCCGAACCCGGCAAGAATGCCCTGAACAAGCGCAGTGCCCAGGATTCCATAGACGACGCCCTTGACCGTACTGCCCGCGAGCGCTAGCAGGTAGTCGGCACGGTCGCCGGCGATACGCCGCATGCCCGCGTTCAACCATGCGCCCGCACCCTCTCCCCCGGTATAAAAGAAAAAAGCCAGCACAATGCTCAGCGCCAATAGCCCCAGACCGTGCGTGACAGCAATGGCTGCCGCAAGGATCCACTTGCCGGCCGGCGCCGCAAGCGTACGCAACTGAGCGATCAGTTCGGAGTTGCTGCTTGTCAGACGCTCCCAGAAACTTTGGATGCTCGACCCGATCACCGGAACCCGCGCCACCCAAGGCGGCAAATCCGGCAAACCTGCTTCGAACAACCTTTGAACCAGAGCGACGATGTCGTGAACATGCGCACCGAACGCAAACCCCGCGTAGACGAACGGCCCCAGCACCACGATCAGAATAATGAACACAATCAACGTAGCGGCCCACTTGCGCCTGCCGCCAAGCGCCGCGGTCAGCCTGCGGTAGAGCCCCCAGGAGCTATAGCTGAGAATTGCGCCCCACAGTAAAGCAGTCGTGAATGGCGCAAGGACCAATAACGAGCCGCCCACCAGGACGATCAGCGCGAACACCGCGGCGAGGCGTTCAATCAGTTGGTCCGATTTCACAATGAATCTCCCGTTACGCCAGACCGAGGCGACAAGTACGAACGCCGCGTTCGGCGCCCGTCAAGTCGGCCAGTATACAAAAGCCACTTTCGGTAGCTGACCCGCTTACATTATTTGACGAATTAACGACCGAAGCACGATCGAACATACGCCGACGGTCCGATTTTTCACGCGCACCGCGCGCCAAACAATATGGCGCCACGGAAACGACTACAATAAAAGGTTCTGTGCACCCAACTTCCGGATTTATGCGCTCGCGAATCGCCAAACGTCTCCCCCCCGATGCCGACAAGCTTGTCGGTCTCTCGCTCGCGCTTTTCGCGTCGGGCAGCCGCACCGAGGACCGCTTCTGGGAAGCAAAACTCGACGCGCTGCTGGCCAAGATCGTGCGCAACGCCAATCAGACTACGCTCGACGCAGCCCTCGACCATCTGCAGCAGAATCATCCCGATGCTTATGGGGCGCTCGCCGACATGGCGGAAACGCACAGCGAATCGTTCGTCGTCGAGCACGAAGGCGTGGCCTATGAGGCATTGCTGATTGCGGCGCCCATCCTCGCGTGGACTCGCTACATGATTCCATCCGGGCCGCTTAAAGTCGATGCCGCCGACGCGTTGCGTGCGCACCTGCAGGCTCACGTGCTCGCAGCGAACACGCGTGTCGCCATGGCGCCGTTCCTTTACAGCATCGACCAACTGCCGCGGCACCACGTCGAAACATGGCGCATTGCCCAGCAGCTTGCACAAGCAGCCATGGCCGGTGGCAGCCTCAAGCTGAACTTCGGCGAACTGCCGGAAACCTCGCCGATTCTCGCCGACCCGCGCTTCCTGCTCGCCGTGGTCGCGGCGCCCGTCGGCGAGCCTACGTTTCGCTGGCAAGAAGAAGAGCACGGAACCCGCATCGAACGAGGGCAGTGCCTCGAGCAATGGGCGACGCAAGGCGGTGCGAACCTGTCGCTGGTGCTGCCTGGTTGCGAGTTCGAGTGTCTGTTGCCGGATGCCTACTACTCGGCATGCCGCGACGCCGACGAACGCGTGCGCCCTCACACGGTGCGCACTGCCGTGCGTTATCTGTTCGACACAATTGGCGCCGCTCCGCAGGACCTGCGCGCGGTGGTTGCCGGGTTCGGCGAGCGCCGCATCGACGAATACCGTGTCGGCTTTACGCGCCGCGGCAGCAATGAGGTGATCTACGGCGTCGTATGGCCGCTGTATGGCCGTGAAAATGGCGAGGCCGGCATTGACGAAGAGCCGCAGGAAACGGCGCCGCCCGACGCTCCCCTCGAAGAAATCGTCGCGCTCCTCAAGGAAACCGGCGTGACGGACGTGCGCCGCCACGCCGGACGATTCGAGCCTGAATATTGCGATGACTGCGGCGTCCCGTTGTACGCCGATCCGCTCGGCGAAATCGTCCACGCGGAAATGCCCGAAGACGCCGAACCCGCGCAACCGCACTTCCACTAGGACGCCGCGCGCCTTCGGCGTATCGCAGTTCCATGACGAACCCCGCCGCGAGCGGGGTTTTTTGTACGTCATTTCTCCTATGCCTTTTGGACAGGCCGTCAAATCCCAGGGAATTTGTCATCATAGGAACGGCGACGCATCGCATACCCGCCCGGTCCCAACGCCTGGCGAATGCATCGCGCCATTTCGCCCGATTCATCTGGAGACATGCATGCGATTCTCGATACTCAACTCAGACGCGGAACGACGCGACGGCCTCAAGGCGCTGTTACGGCAAATCAACCGGCTAGCGCGTTTTAACGAAGCACAAGACTGGCGCCAGGTCGAGCGCACGCTCAAACGTCAGTGGCCCGACCTGCTCGTGGTCGACTGGCAGGACTGGATGTCGGTCATCGACATCCGCAACCTGCTTAGCCACTACCCGGATCTGCGCATTGCAGTGCTGACGGACAAAATTTCGCCGAAGGTCGTGAGCGAACTCATGGACGAGGGTGTGCTCGGCGTCGTGCCGCGCGAAACCGATCCGTGCCTGATCGTGCGCGCCTTTGAAATGGTGATGCTGGGCGGGCACTACGTGCCTTCCGGCGCGCTGGCGCTCAACCCTCCGCTCCCAGCGGATACTGCTATCCGCCCGTTTGACGAGAAGAGCCCGCCACCGCGCCGACCCAGATTGTCGAATGGACTCTCGCCTCGCCAGGAGCAGATCATGCGCTGCGTCCATATGGGAAGTACCAACAAAATGATTGCGCGTACATTAGGTATAAGCGAGGGCACGGTCAAAATTCATTTGACCAGCATATTCCAGCAGTTGGGCGCGCCCAATCGCGCCGCCGCTGTCGCGCTTTACAACGGTTGGCTGACAAATCATTTGCAAGTACTGCGCAGTAACGCAGAAGGCTTGCTTCGGCCCGTCATGGGCGAGGCCGGCGCCGTGCCGCTGCGGCGCGCCACAGCGCGGCGCTTCCAGTACCCGCTGTCCGCTAACGATTCAACTGCTCCGTTGCCGATGGTGGCCGAACCGGGCACGCCCTACGACGACCCGCCCGCGGCGGAGCTCTCCTCCGGGCCGGTCACGGAAGGCTCCACGTGATCTGACGCCTGCGCGTCACGTGCGTGATGCGCGATTTGTGCCAGTGCGCGCATCGGCTGGCATGGAATCCGCTCACACCTTTTCTCGTCCAACGAGTAATATGAGACTCATGGGTTTCCTCTACACACCGCTTCCGTTCTGGATTGCTGTCGGTGGCTGGATCGTCACTGCGATAGCGGTCGCGCTCGCGCTGTGGAAAAATCCTTTCAAACGACTTCAAGACGGCACGTTGCAGCATGTCTGGCTGGCGATCATCGTCGCCCTGTCGGTACTGTGGGCCAGCAACGCCTGGCTCGACGACGGCACGGTCATGCACCTGCTGGGCGCAACCCTCGTCGTGACGCTATTCGACTGGGCGCTGGCATTGATTGCAATGGCTGTGGTCACAGGCCTTGCCGGCCTGATCTTCGACGCTCCGTGGCAAGGCATCGCACTCACCTTCCTCGTGTTCGGCGCGCTGCCCGTCGGCATCTCGACATTGCTTCAGCGAGCGAGCATTGCGTGGCTGCCGCGTAATCTTTTCATGTTCATCTTCGGCCAAGGCTTCGTGTCGCCCGCTATCACAGTGTCGCTCACCGCGGCTGCGGCGCTCGGCGTTCACGTGGCGCTCGCCGACGGCTCAGTGACCGTCGTGCCCGCAGGCTACGCGCTCAGCGTACTTCTCCTCGCTACCGGCGAGGCATGGTTCACGGGAATGTCCACGGCGTTGATCGCCGTCTACCGCCCTGCCTGGGTCACCACTTATGATGTGCGGCGATACCGCCTCGGCGGACCGCGCACGTGAGACCCACGCAACGCCCAATGCGTGATCAACGTGCTGGTGGGCTTGCCGCGTCAATGCGTTCAGTCGCGCGCCCAGCATTGCAAAGCGCGGCGAAAACCGCGGCCGAAAAAAAAATGATTGCGGCACGATTGAACTCAACCCTGCCGCCAGGCATCTTACGTGCCTCACGTCTCGATAGCGCCTAACGAACTAGATGGATTGCACCAACGTACCGCGCCGATTGCTGCGGCTGGTCGGCCGGTTGGCAACACTCGCAGCGAGCCTCTCACTCGCATGCACTGCGCCC
Organism: Paraburkholderia caledonica NBRC 102488; assembly: GCF_000685095.1. Lineage (GTDB taxonomy): Bacteria > Pseudomonadota > Gammaproteobacteria > Burkholderiales > Burkholderiaceae > Paraburkholderia > Paraburkholderia caledonica. The sequence goes on along the minus strand of NZ_BAYE01000003.1, from coordinate 512,184 downwards.
GCATTCGCCGATCAACTCGAACAGCACAACGATCTCGTCAACAGATTTGTCAATGAAATGCACGCCGATCCGCTCGTCGCGGATTGCGCCGCACACGGCAACTTTGTCGCGAGCACCTCGACCGCGTTCGATCATGTCGAGTTTCCACCTAGTTCGTTCGACAGCGCGCACGCCGCAATCACACCGTGGAACGATTCGTTCGACGAAGGCAAGCAACGCGTCAAGGTCGACAACATCGTCACCGTCGAAGGGCTCGGTATCCGTCAAAGCGGCGGGGGCGACGCTGCCGACCTGAAGTTCCGCTGCGGCTATGTCGGCGCGCAGATGCTGGCGTTCAGCTGGAACGATCCGGTGCCCCCGGCGCGGGCGCGCAGCTCCGAGCCCTCAACGTCGCGCGCAGCATCGGGTAAGCATCGCGGGGCGAAGGGCAAGCAGGCGGCAAGCGGCAAAGGCGCGAAGAAGAGTTCCGCGAAGTCGTCGAAAAGCACTTCGGGCAAGTCGTCCAGCAAGACTGCGCCCGCGAAGAAAAAGCACTAGGACCAAGCTAAGGCTGCGAATCGTGCGAGCCGTAATGCACGATGGCAGCGTTACTAGATTCGACAATCAAGCGAATTCGCGACCCTTGTCAGCAAACCGGTAAGGCGCATTAACCCGCCGGCCGTTCAGACCAGCGAACAAAAAAAAGGCACACACGCAATGCATGTGTGCCTTCGTCGATGCGGCGAACTCAGGCGAACGTCTCTACGTGCCGCAAGATGGCCTGCAGCATTGCCGCGCCGAGCGACGCGCTGCGCTCGCCGTTCCAGCCCACTCGTTCGTCCGGCAAGTTGGCGTTGTCCTTGAAGGGCATCTCGAGCGTCAATGAAAGGCAGCCAAACTCGTTGCCGATATATTTCGAAGCGAGCTTGAGCGCGTCCTCGCGATACTTGCTCGCGGCGTAGCCGTACTCGTTCTGGAAATCAGGGCTTGCCTGTTTGAACGCTTCGATGAACGCTCTTTGTTCCTCGCCTTGTCGCTCAGTGAATCCCGGCAGCATCTCCGAGCCGGCCACGAAGACGTAAGGCAGCGCCTCATCGCCGTGAATATCGAAAAAGAGGTCGCAGCCGGTTGCGTGAATCGCGTCACGCACTACGAGCACTTCGGGACTGCGCGCGGCGTCCGGTTCCATCCACTCACGGTTCAGGTTGGCGCCGGCTGCATTGGTGCGCAGGTTGCCGCGCACGCTGCCGTCCGGATTCATGTTCGGCACAATGTAGAACACCGCGTGGTCGTACAGTTTGCGCGCCACCGGATCGCCCGCCCAATCGCCCCAACCGACCAGCCGCTTCACGAGTCCTTCGATGAACCATTCGGCCATGGTCTCGCCCGGATGCTGACGCGCGATCAGCCAGATCTTTTTCCTTGCGACGTCGCCGGTTTGCGGCGTGCCGAGCGTGAGCAGCGACACCGGCCGGCCTTCGACGGTCCTGCCCAACTCAGTAAGCGTGGCCTGCGGCATCTGTTGAACTGCGCCGAGAAACTCGGAGTGGCGTTCCTCGCTATACGGTTCGAAGTACGCGTAATAAATGCGATCGAATTCGGGCGTGTGATCGATCGTCAGCACACGGCCGTCGTACGACGTAGGCACGCGAAACCAGTTCACGCGGTCGTAGCTGGCGACGGCCTGGTAGTCGCGCCAGCCTTCCGCGAACGCGCACGCCGCCGCATTCTCGAAGGCCATCACGCAGCGCTCGCCCGCCGCGCCGGAGAGGCGGAAGTAGAACCACTGCGCGAACTCCGCGTGGCTGTCGGGCCGCACGCGCAAGCGGATATTGCCGGCCTCGGCGCAAGACAGCACCTCGATTGCGCCGCCGTCGAAGTTGCTCGTAATCGATAAACTCATGATGTCATTTCCTGCATATGTGGGCGGCAATCCGCTGGGCGGCAGTCCGCTGGGCGGCAATCCGCTGGGCGCCCCGTTGGGCGCACCGCGCTCATTCAGCGACGCGGCGGCGAAATACGTACGTGGAATCGTTCGAGGCTTCGGCGTCGAACGCATAGCCCTCAGAATCGAACCCCTTCAGTTGTTCGGGCTCGTCGAGGCGGTTTTCTACCGCGTAGCGCGCCATCAAACCGCGAGCCCGCTTCGCATGAAAGCTGATGATCTTGTAGCGGCCGCCCTTCCAGTCCTCGAACACGGGCGTGACGACCGGTGCTTCAAGCAGCTTCGGTTTGACCGACTTGAAATACTCGCCCGACGCGCAATTCACCAGCACACGGGATTTAGCAGCGCGCTTTTTCAACTGGGCGTTCAACGCCTGCGTGATCCGCTCGCCCCAGAACGCGTAAAGGTCTTTGCCGCGCGGATTGGGCAGGCGTGTACCCATTTCCAGCCGGTACGGCTGCAGCAGGTCGAGCGGGCGCAGCAGACCATAGAGACCTGACAACACGCGCACATGATTCTGCGCAAAATCCAGATCTGCCGAGGACAGCGTCTTCGCGTTGAAGCCCTCGTACACGTCGCCATTGAACGCGAGCACGGCCTGCTTCGCGTTGTCCGTGCCGAAGCGCGGCGACCACTGCGCGTAGCGCTCGAAATTGAGGTGCGCCAACTGGTCGGAAATGCTCATTAGCGAAGCGATCTGCTGCGGCGACAAACGACGCAAACCGCCGATCAATTCGGCGGCATCGTCGACGAAATCGGGGATCGTGTGTTTCTTGACGTGCGGTGGAGTTTCGTAGTCGAGCGATTTCGCCGGCGACAGAACGATTATCATAGAGGCTTGCAGGCACGCCGTGCCTGGCGGTCAAAGACGAAAGCCAGATTGTAACGAATGCCCGGTTCCCATGCCTCACACGACGCTTTGCGCGTCGTTCTCGATTCAAATGTGTGGATCGATATTCTCGTGTTCGACGACCCGCACACGCGTCCGATTCGCGCCGCGCTGGAAAACGGCTCGCTCGCCGCAGTGATCGACGCCCGCTGCCTCGCCGAACTGACCTACGTGCTGGACTATCCACAATTCGCCGGTCGCAATGTGGATAAGTCCGCCGCGCTCGCCGTCGTCGCTCGGCTCGCACAAATGGTCGAACTTGCCGCCGAGCCGGAAGACTCGCGTCCGCTGCCCAAATGCAAAGACCGCGACGATCAAAAATTTCTCGAACTCGCGCACGCCGCCCGCGCAGACTGGCTCGTGTCAAAAGATCGCGCGGTGCTGAAACTTGCGAAGCGGGTCGCACGGGATTTCGGGTTTCAGATTGCACAGCCGGCGCCGTTCGCCGCTTCGCTTGCTGGTTCGCTAGCCCCTTCGGTTGCCGGCTCGGTCAGCGATTCGACGAGCGGGTCCGCCGCACCGGCGGAAAGTCCGGTATAACCCTGGCCGAAAGGCTAACGGCACACGGCAGGCGCGCACGCCCTGCCGCTATTCCCTACAATCAGGCTTCGCCGGTTTGAAAACGATGCCTTCGTCCACTCACTCGTCACGCCCGAACAGCGCTATGAATGCACCGCACGACACGCCCATGAGTCCCTCGTTTCCATCGCGTCTGCCGAATGTGGGCACGACGATCTTTACCGTTATGAGCGCGCTCGCCGCCGAAAAAGGCGCGGTCAATCTTGGCCAGGGCTTTCCCGACTTCGGCTGCGATCCCCGAATCGTGGATGCGGTTGCGAACGCGATGCGCGACGGCCACAATCAGTATCCGCCGATGGCGGGCGCCGCGCCGCTGCGTGAGGCGATCTCGGACAAAATCGCAAACGTGTATGGCCGCCGCTACGACGCCACCACCGAAATAACGGTCACGGCCGGAGCGACGCAGGCACTGCTCACGGCGATTCTCTGCGCGGTCCACCCCGGCGACGAAGTAGTCGTGATCGAGCCGACGTACGACAGCTACTTACCGTCAATCGAACTGGCGGGCGGCAAGCCGGTATTCGTCACGCTCGACGCGCCGGACTACGCAATCCCCTTCGACAAGCTCGCCGCCGCGATCACGCCGAAAACCCGGCTCCTGCTGATCAACACGCCGCACAATCCGACCGGCACCGTCTGGCGCGCCGAAGACATGCGCAAGCTCGAAGAAATCGTGCGCGGCACCAACGTGCTGATTCTGTCGGACGAAGTATATGAACACATGGTTTACGACGGAGCGCCGCACGAGAGCGTGGCGCGTTATCCAGAACTGGCGCAGCGCAGTTTTGTCGTGTCGAGCTTCGGTAAGACGTATCACGTGACTGGCTGGAAAGTCGGCTATGTCGCGGCGCCGGCCGCGCTCACCGCTGAATTTCGCAAAGTGCATCAGTTCAACGTGTTCACAGTGAACACGCCGATGCAGATCGGACTGGCTGAATACATGAAGGACCCGGCGCCCTATCTCGAACTGCCGGCGTTCTATCAGAGCAAGCGTGACTTCTTCCGCGCCGGCCTCGCCAATTCGCGCTTCAAACTATTGCCCTGTACCGGCACGTACTTCCAGTGCGTCGATTATTCGGCAATCAGCGATCTGCCCGAAGCAGAGTTCGCACAGTGGCTGACCGGCGAAATCGGCGTCGCGGCCATTCCGGTGTCGGCCTTCTATCACGAAGCGCATGAATCGGGCGTCGTGCGCTTCTGTTTCGCGAAGCAGGAAAGCACGCTCGCCACCGCGCTCGAACGGCTCGCGCGCCTCTAGCATGTCACGCGCGATGCTGCGAACGAACCCACGTTCCTCGCCATCGCGCGCAACCGTCAACACGTGCGTTACGCGTCGAAGTTCGCGTCGCGGTTCGCGTCGGATCGCACAGGGCTATGCGTCAGGCCGGACGCGACGCCGCAATGTACGCCTTCCGGTCTTCAGTCACACGCTGCGCAGCCGGCCGGCTGTTGATCGTCTTCACGTAGCTCTTCCAGTCGAGACCCGCGTCGAGCAGGAAATCGCGACCGTAGATTGCCTGCGTGGCCATGCCGACGAGCGGCAAACTCACGTAGCCCGCCGCGTCCGCGACACTGAACCGTTCCCCGCGCAAATACGGTGTGAATCGGGCGATCCGCCTGAATCCCGCAATGTGATGCGTGAGCAGTTTCTCGACCCGGCCCTTGGTCGCGTCGGTCAACGTGCCGCCGAAAAATGCTTCCTTGTACAGGTTGCGTGCGGTCAGTTCCAGGTGCACGTCGACGAAGGTGATCAACTCGCGCTCCTTGGCCGCCTCCCACGGATCGGCGGAAAAAATCCGCTTGTCGGGAAAGCGCGCGGCCAGATACTCGACAATACATTGCGATTCCGACAGATCGCCCTCTTCGGTTTGCAGATAAGGCACTTTGCCAAGCGGCGAATGTGCGAGCATGGCCTCGTCCTGGCTCGGCTGTACGAGCACCTCTTCGAACTCGATACCGTGTTCGAGCAGAACGAACTTCACCTTGTTGTAGTAGTTAGAGAGCGCGAACCCACAGAGCCTGATCATCGTTGTCTCCTTCCTTCTTCGGTGTTTGAGACCGCCGCATCGAAGGAAGGCGGTCTTCGGACGATCATCAAATGAATTGTACGAGCGTGCTATTCTAAAATAACCATGGAGTCGAGCAACACAATGACCTCTCGCAACTTCAGCATAGAGACAATCGGCATTGTCGGAACCGGAGCAATGGGCCGCGGCATTGCACAGATCGCAGCACTCGCGGGCCTCACCGTGCGTCTGTACGACGCCAACCCCGCTGCGATCGGCGCCGCACGCGACTATCTCGCCGAAACTTTCGCCAGACTGACCGCCAAAGGCAAGCTCGAGCAGGCGCGCTCGCTTGCGGCGCTCGCCAACGTCACGGCCGCGCACGCGATCACCGATCTGGCGGATTGCGATCTGGTCGTCGAGGCGATCGTCGAGAAGCTGGAAGTCAAGCAGGCGCTCTTTCGCGAACTAGAGACCGTGGTGAGCGGACGTTGCGTGCTCGCGTCGAACACGTCTTCGCTATCCATCACAGCAATCGCGGCCGGCTGCACGGACCCCTCGCGCGTGGTCGGCTATCACTTCTTCAATCCGGTCCCGCTGATGAAAGTCGTCGAAGTGATCGACGGCCTGCGCAGCGACCGCCAGGCAGGCGACGCATTAATGGACCTCGCGCGCCGCATGGGTCACACGCCGGTGCGCGCGAAAGACATGCCTGGCTTCATCGTCAATCACGCGGGCCGCGGCATGAACACCGAGGGCCTGCGCGTGGCGGGCGAAGGCGTGGCAAGCTTCGTCGATATCGACAGGATCATGCGCGAGCAGGCGGGTTTTCGTCTCGGCCCGTTCGAATTGCTCGATCTGACCGCGCTCGACGTATCGCACCCGGTCATGGAGTCGATCTACCATCAGTTCTATGAAGAGCCGCGCTTCACGCCTTCGCCTATCACCGGCACACGGCTCGCGGGTGGACTGCTTGGCCGCAAGACGGGCGAAGGTTTTTATCGGTACGAAGACGGCAAGCAGCAGGCGCCTGCCGAAGCCCCGGCGCCGGCCACGCTGCCGACAAGCGTGTGGGTCAGCAAGCGCTATCGTGAGGCGTACCAGGCCGTCGTGGAACTCGTCGCCAAAGCCGGCGTGAAGCTCGACGACGGCGCCTCGCCCGCTGCGGGCTCGCTGATCGTGATCACGCCGTTCGGTCACGACGCGACCACGGCCGCGGTCGACGAAGCGCTGGACGCGAGTCGCGTCGTGGCTATCGACGCACTCTTTCCGCTCGTCGGCACGCGGCGCCGTACGTTAATGACCACGCCCGCGACAACCCGTGCCGCGCGTGACGCAGGACATGCGCTTTTTTCGGCCGACGGCGTGCCCGTCACCGTGATCCGCGATTCCACCGGCTTCGTCGCGCAGCGCGTGATCGCTACGATCGTCAACATCGGCTGCGATATCGCGCAAAAGCAGATTGCGACGCCAGAGGACATCGACCTCGCTGTCATGCTCGGCCTCGGCTATCCACGCGGGCCGCTCGCGCTCGGCGACGCGCTCGGTGCGAAAACCATCCTCACCATCCTGCGCAATATGTTCGACGTGCTCGGCGATCCACGCTACCGCCCCTCGCCGTGGCTCGCACGCCGCGCGCAACTCGGCATGTCGCTGACCCAGAGCGACGCTGCCGACATTCAAACAGAGAACCCGGAGACCCAACAATGAGCGCCGAACTGCTGACCTCGCGCCCTACCGAAAGCGAATCGACGCTGGTACTCACGCTGTCCAACCCGGGCGCACGCAACGCACTGCATCCCGACATGTACGCGGCCGGCATCGAGGCGCTCGATTCAGTGGAACGTGATCCGTCGATCCGCGCCGTGGTGATCACGGGCGCGGACAATTTTTTCTGTGCAGGCGGCAACCTGAACCGACTGCTTGAGAACCGCGCGAAGGATCCGTCGGTCCAGGCGCAGAGTATCGATTTGCTAGCCGAGTGGATCTCGGCGCTGCGGCTGTCCTCGAAACCCGTGATCGCCGCCGTCGACGGCGCGGCAGCCGGCGCGGGATTCTCGCTTGCGCTCGCGTGCGACCTGATCGTCGCGGCCGACGACGCCAAGTTCGTGATGTCGTACGCCCGGGTCGGCCTCACGCCCGACGGCGGCGGCTCATGGTTTCTCGCACAGGCCTTGCCTCGCCAGCTCGCGACCGAAGTGCTGATCGAAGGCAAGCCGATCGGCGCGGCACGCTTGCACGAACTAGGCGTCGTCAACAAACTGACGAAGCCGGGCACCGCGCGCGACGCCGCAGTCGCATGGGCCGACGAACTCGGCAAAATATCGCCGAACTCGGTCGCGCGTATCAAGACCCTCGTCTGTGCAGCCGGTACGCAGCCGCTTTCCGAACACCTGGTCGCAGAGCGCGATAACTTCGTCGCGTCGCTGCATCATCGGGAGGGCCTTGAAGGCATTTCCGCGTTCCTCGAAAAACGCGCGCCCGTTTATAAGTAAGCGAGAAACCATGCCCGCTTATCAGTTACCTAAACGCCGCCGCATTTTCTTAATGCGTCACGGCGACGTGACGTACTTTGACGATTCAGGCCGCACGATCGATCCCGAAACGGTGCCGCTCAACGCGAATGGCCGCGAACAGGCGAGCGCGGCGGGCCGGGTGTTTGCCGAGCAGCAGGTTCGGTTCGATCGCGTGATCGTGAGCGGCTTGCCGCGTACTGTCGAAACCGCTCAGCGCGTGCTGGCCGAGACGGGTCAGCAGATCGCACTGGAAATCGAGCCTGCATGGCGGGAGATTCGCGGCGGCAAGCTGCGCCATATTCCGTTGGAAGATATCGAGGCCGCGTTTCTCGGTGTATTCGACGGAATCGTGCCGGAGAGCACGCGCTTTCTCGACGGCGAGACGATCGGCGAGTTGTTCGATCGCGTGCTGCCCGCCGTGGCCGCTCTGCGCGAGGACACTTCGTGGGATACGGTTCTGCTAGTGCTGCATGGCGGCGTGAATCGCGCAATCCTTTCGCATGCGCTTACCGCGGGCGGACGCACATTTTTCGGCCATCTCGCGCAGGCGACCGGCTGCATAAACGCGCTCGACGTCGGCGCAACACCGCGCGACTGGGTGCTGCGCGCGATCAATTATTCGCCGCCGTCGCCGCTGCATCGCGACATCCGCAATACGACGATGGAAATCCTCTACGCACAATTCATCCAATACACGCGTAGCTGAACCCAAACCGGAGGAGACACATGGTGCAAGCCACACAAAGCGGCGAGCCGGAACAGCAGGCGGACTACTCTGCCTTCGAGGGCACGCGCCCGGTCAATGAGCGGCAGCGTTTCAACGACGAAGCGCTTGCCGCCTGGCTGACACAACATGTCGATGGATTTTCCGGACCGGTTACGGTCGAGCAGTTCGCCGGCGGCCAGTCGAATCCGACGTTCAAACTCGTCACGCCGTCGCGAGCCTACGTGATGCGCGCGAAGCCTGGACCGGCGGCAAAGTTGTTGCCGTCCGCGCACGCTATCGAACGTGAATACCGCGTAATGCATGCGCTCGCAGACACCGACGTGCCTGTTGCGCAAATGCTGGCCCTGTGCGAAGACGAAAGCGTGATAGGCCGAGCGTTCTATGTCATGGAGTTCGTCGATGGCCGCGTGTTGTGGGACCAGTCACTGCCAGGCATGACCGCCAGTGAACGAAGCGCAATCTATGACGAGATGAACCGTGTGATTGCAGCGCTGCACAGCGTCGATCCCACGAGCGTGGGACTATCGGACTACGGCAAGCCTGGCAACTATTTCGCGCGTCAGATCGGCCGTTGGAGCAAGCAGTACCTTGCGTCCGAGACCGACCCTATCGACGCAATGCAGCGCCTGATCGAATGGCTACCGCAGCACATGCCGACGCAATCCGGCGAGCGCGCGTCGATCGTGCATGGCGACTACCGGCTCGATAACCTCGTCTTCGATCGCGAGGAACCGAAAGTGCTTGCGGTGCTCGATTGGGAACTGTCTACGTTAGGCGATCCGCTCGCCGACTTCGCCTATCACTGCATGTCGTGGCATGTCGATCCCGCACAGTTTCGCGGCATCGCCGGTCTCGATTGGCCGGCGCTCGGCATTCCCGACGAACAGCAGTACGTCGCGCGTTATTGCAAGCGCACGGGCTTTGAAATTCAGGGTGACTGGAATTTCTACCTCGCGTACAACATGTTCCGCATCGCCGCGATTCTGCAGGGAATCATGAAGCGTGTGGTCGACGGCACTGCGGCCAGCGCGCAGGCGCTCGACGCCGGCAGGCGGGCAAAGCCGATGGCCGAACTCGCGTGGCAATATGCGCAGAAAGTGCGTTGACCGCGCTTGAATACGCCTGGAGAGTTCTGACCACGCCTGCGCGCAGCAAATAGCGAATAGCAAACAGCACAGCAAGCAGCGCCCACATTAAATTTCGTCCGTTATCCGCGAGGTCCATAGATGAATTTCGATTACACGCCGAAAGTTCAGGCATTGCGCGAAAAACTGCTCGCGTTCTTCGACGAGCACATTTATCCGAACGAACAAGCGTTCTATGCGGAGATTGCGCAAAACCGGCTGAACGGCAACGCATGGCAGCCGACTGAACTGATTGAGCGACTCAAGCAGAATGCGCGCGACGCGGGCTTGTGGAATTTGTTCCTACCCGACTCGGTGCGCGGCGCCGGCTTGACCAACCTCGAATATGCGCCGCTGTGCGAAATCATGGGCAGGGTGCCGTGGGCGCCGGAGGTGTTCAATTGCAATGCGCCCGACACCGGCAACATGGAAACGATCGAGCGATACGGCAGCGAAGAGAACAAACGCGAATGGCTCGAACCTCTTCTGCAAGGGCAGATTCGTTCTGCCTTTCTGATGACGGAGCCGGAAGTAGCGTCGTCCGATGCCACTAATATCCAGACCAGCATCGTGCGCGATGGCGACTACTACGTGATCAATGGTCACAAGTGGTGGTCTTCGGGCGCGGGCGACCCCCGCTGCAAAATTTATATCGTGATGGGCAAGACGGATGCCGAGGCACCGCGCCATCAGCAGCAGTCAATGATCCTCGTGCCCGCCGACGCCACAGGCGTCACGGTGCACCGCCCTCTTTCCGTTTTCGGTTACGACGACGCGCCGCATGGCCATATGGAAATCACGCTCGACAATGTACGCGTGCCCGCAACGAACATGCTGCTCGGCGAAGGCCGCGGCTTCGAGATTGCACAAGGGCGTCTTGGACCGGGACGCATCCACCACTGCATGCGCCTGATCGGACTTGCGGAGCGCGCGCTCGAATTGATGTGCAAACGCTCGATGCAACGCGTTGCGTTCGGCAAGCCCGTTGCCGCGCAAGGCGTCACGCAGGAACGCATCGCCGAGGCGCGCTGCATGATCGAACAGGCACGGCTGCTCACGCTCAAAACCGCGTACATGATGGACACCGTCGGCAACAAGGGCGCGCGCGGCGAGATCGCGATGATCAAGGTGGTGGCGCCGAACATGGCGTGTCAGGTAATCGACTGGGCGATTCAGGCGCACGGCGGCGGCGGCGTCAGCGACGACTTCCCGCTGGCTTATGCTTACGCCTCCGCGCGGACCTTGCGCTTCGCGGACGGTCCGGACGAAGTGCATCGCAATGCAATCGCGAAACTCGAACTCGCGCGTTACATCGAGCCTGGGGCGGCTAGTGTGGAGAAGCCGGCTGCGCGCGTTTGACGTCCTGCTCGAACTTCGTTTCGAGCACTGCTGGCAGGCGCGCATCTGAGGGCGCCGCCAGCATCATCGTGCGATCTATGCTCTAATTTTCGTCAAGCGCGGCGCTCGTCGGAGCGCCGCTTTACAGAACGAAAGGAGCGAGGATGATCGACGTCTATAGCTGGGCGACCCCGAACGGCCACAAGGTTCATATCATGCTCGAGGAGACGGGACTCGAGTACGCGGTACACGCGGTGGACATCGGCGCTGGCGATCAGTTCAAGGCCGAATTTCTCGAAATCAGCCCGAACAACAAGATTCCCGCCATTGTGGATTCCGAAGGTCCCAAGAGCGCGGACGGCAAACCGTTCGCGTTGTTCGAGTCCGGCGCGATCCTGATTTATCTCGCCGAGAAAGCGGGCCGCTTTCTGCCGACCGGTCCGGCTGAGCGTTATTCCGTGCTGCAATGGCTGATGTTTCAGATGGGCGGTCTCGGTCCGATGCTGGGGCAGACACACCACTTCCGTGTCTATGCGCCCGAGCCGATCGAGTACGCGATCAACCGTTATACGAACGAAACGCGGCGCCTGTATGGCGTCATGGACAAGCAGCTTGGCAAAACCCGGTACCTCGCCGGAAACGACTATACGATCGCGGACATCGCTTCGTTCCCGTGGACCCGCTCGTGGCAAAACCAGGGCATCGAACTCGATGCATTTCCAAATGTGAAGCGATGGCACGAGGAAATCGCGGCGCGCCCGGCGGTTGTACGCGGCGTCGAAGTGCTGGCGTCCGCTCGCAAGCCTCTCATGGACGACAAGGCGAAAGAAGTGCTGTTCGGCGCAACGCAATACGCGAAGCATTAAAGAATCGAGGTGTGGGGCGGCAAGATGGCAAGCAAGCGTGAGCCGGAGAGCTTGCCGTCTACGCCGTCTTTGCGTATCGACCGCGGGGCGTCAGAAATAGTGGCGAGTGATGAACTCGGCGACGCACACGGGCCGTTCGCTGCCCTCCCGCTCCAACGTGACGTTCCACACTACCTGCACGCCGGCATCGACGTCGGCGACGGACGTGACGGCGAACTGTGCGCGCAATCGCGAGCCGACGAGTACCGGCGAAGTAAACCGCACGCGATTTAACCCGTAGTTCACGCCCATCCGCTGCTCGAGCCGTACCGTTTTTTCAAGCAGCGCGGGGATCAGTGAGAGGGTCATGAAGCCGTGCGCGATTGCGCCGCCGAAGGGCGACTCGCGCCGCGCCCGCTCCGGATCCACGTGAATCCATTGGTGGTCGCCGGTGGCTTGCGCGAAACGATCGACGCTCTGCTGGTCGATCGTCACCCAGTCGCTAATGAGCGGCGCCGCTCCGACAAGCGCACGCAACGCCGCGGCAGTCCGAAACGCGGCAGCCGGTGGCGTACTCTCCATTGTCACGACGCCGCGCCCGGATTGCGCAGTCCGAACATTCCTTTCGAACGCACCGTAACGACCGTCTCGCCATGCTGGTTGATGCCCGCCCATTGCGTGGATACGATGCCGCGATCCGGCTTGCTTTCGGAGATGCGCTTGTCGAGCACGGAATTCGTCATGGTGATCGTATCGCCGACGCGCACCGGTTTGAGCCAGCGTATCTCGTCGATGCCGGGCGACCCCATCGACGTGGAATCCGCCAGCGCGTTACGCACCAGCATGCCCATCATGACCGAACACGTATGCCAGCCGCTCGCCACCAATCCGCGGAACGGCGACTTCTCAGCCGCGGCCTCGTTCAGATGGAACGGCTGCGGATCGAACTTCTCAGCGAATTCGACGATCTCGTCGCGCGTGAAAGTATGCTTGCCGATCTCGGTCGTTGATCCGACCGTCATGTCCTCGTAACTCAAAGCCATCGCGCTATCTCCTTGCGGGTCGATTCAATCGGCCACTTAAACTTCGATGCTGGCAAAACCGGGCAGCGCGGCGAACCGCGCAAGGTGATGATCGACATCGCCTAGTGTGGTCTCGATGATAGCGAGACGTTTGAACAGATGCGCGGCCGCGACCTCGTTCGTCACGCCCATGCCGCCATGCAACTGAACCGCTTGCTGGCCGACGAAACGCGCCGCTTGCCCCACACGTACTTTCGCGGCGGAGATCGCGCGGCGACGCTGATCGGCGTCTTCGCTCGAATAGCGCATGGCGGCCAGGTAGGTGACCGAGCGGGCCTGCTCGGCGTGAATCAGCATCTCGACCATGCGGTGCTGCAATGCCTGAAAGCGCGCAATCGGCTGGCCGAACTGCTGGCGAGTTTTTGTGTAGTCGACGGTTGCGGTGTTCAATGCGTCTAGCGCGCCAACCGCTTCAGCACAGAGCAGCAGCGTGCCGTAGTCGGCGATGTGCTCCAACGCCGCCGCGCCTGAGTGTTGGCCGCGCAAATGGCGCGCGGGCGTGCCGTTGAATTCGAGCGTCGCCGCGCGTTGGCCGTCGATGGTTCGGTAATCGGTGACCTTGACGCCTGCCGCGTCGCGCGGCACGACAAAGAGCGCAATCTCGCCGTTCGAACGCGCAGGCACGATCCAGTAATTCGCCTGCGCGCCGTGCAGCACGACTGACTTCGTACCGGTCAACGTGTGCTGTTCGCCTTGCGAGGTCGCGACTGTCGCAATCTCGAACAGATCGTAGCGCGCCTTCGGCTCGTGAAACGCCACGGCGAGCTTGATCTCGCCTTGGGCCGCGCGCTCCAGTAACGTTGCGTCCTCGCCCTGCCCCGTGCCGGCAAGACGCAGCGCTTCGACGCCAACCGCGGTGGCCCAGTAAGGCTCGACCACCAACGCGCGACCGAGCTCCTGCATGACGACCAGCATATCGACGGCCCCGCCATTGAAGCCGCCTTGGGCCTCCGGTACAGGCAATGCCGGCAAGCCTAATTCAGTCAAAGCGGCCCAATGCGTTTCCGATATCCCTGCGTCCGATCTCACGATCGCCTGGCGCGCTTCGAAGCTGTAGTTCCTCTCCAGATAGCGGCGCAGCGCGTCGGCAAGTTGCTGTTGCTCGTCGTTGAAAGTGAAGTCCATGCGCCGCTCCTCAAAGTCCGAGAATCATCTGCGCGATGATGTTCTTTTGAATTTCGTTCGAGCCGCCGTAAATCGACGTCTTGCGGAAGTTGAAGTAATACGCAGCCAACGGCGCAGCGTCGTCGTCTCCGGCGATGCTGTGCTCGCGCTCACCTTCGAGGAACGGTACGTCAAACGGCGCGGCGGCAGGGCCTACAGCCTCGAACATGAGCTCGGTCAACGCTTGCTGCACTTCCGTACCTTTGATCTTCAGCATCGACGCCTCCGGTCCTGGTCCGCGTCCGCCCGCTTCATTGGCGACGACGCGTTGCACGGTGACCTCGAGCGCCATCAGTTCGATTTCGAGATTCGCGACTTTTGCAGCGAATACCGGGTCATGGAATAGCGGCTTGCCGTTCTTGTTTGTGTCGAGCGCAAGGCGCTTGAGAAAAACCAGTTCGCGCTTGGATTGACCGACGCGCGCGATGCCGGTGCGCTCATGTCCCAACAGATACTTCGCGTAAGTCCAGCCGCGATTTTCTTCGCCGACCAGATTTTCGACGGGCACCTTCACGTCTTCAAAGAAGACTTCGTTGACCTCATGCTCTTCGTCGAGTGTGATGATGGGCCGTACCGTGATACCCGGCGTTTTCATGTTGATGAGCAGGAATGAAATGCCCTCCTGCTTTTTCGCGCCGCTGTCCGTGCGCACGAGGCAGAACATCATGTCCGCGTGCTGCCCCAGTGTGGTCCACGTCTTCTGGCCATTGACGACGTAATGGTCGCCGACACGTTCGGCGCGTGTTCGCAGCGACGCGAGGTCGGAGCCTGAGCCCGGCTCGGAGTAACCTTGGCACCACCAGTCGGTGCCGTCGAGAATACGCGGCAGGTAATAGCGTTTCTGAGCTTCGCTACCGTACTTCATGAGAACGGGCGCGACCATCGACACGCCGAACGGCAATACGGTGGGCGCACCGACACGCGCGCACTCTTCGTCCCAGATATGCCGCTGGGTCGCGTCCCAACCGGGGCCGCCATACTCTTTGGGCCAAGCCACAGCCGACCAGCCTCGCGTACCTAGCAGCTTGTGCCAGCTTGCGAAGTCTTCGCGATTCAAACGCTTATGGTTGAGTACTTTCTCGCTCAGGCCGCGAGGCAGATTGGCTTCGAGCCAAACGCGGATCTCGGCGCGAAACGCCGTTTCAGTGGGGGAATAGTCCAGATTCATACGTAGTGTCTCCTGGCCGCCACCACCCGCCGCCAGAGAGCCACTGCGTTACTGCAGAGGTTCCTTCAAAGCAGCCGGGACCGGCAACGGCATCACTTCGATGCCTTCTTCGACCAAAGCTCGCGCGTCTTCTGGTGTTGTGACACCGCGAATGTTGCGTGCGGGCGCTTCGTTGTAGTGAATGCGCCGCGCTTCCTCAGCGAAGCGGTCGCCCACGTTCTCGGTCTTTTCCAGTACCTCGCGCAATGCGCGCATGACACGCGCCTGCAATTCGCCGGGTGCCGCCGACGCCTTTGTTTCCGTCGCGCCCGACAGATTGAGGCGCGGGGCCGACGGCAAACGGCTCACCTCTTTCGCGCCGCAAAGTGGACATTCGACCAGCTTGCGGGACTGCTGCGATTCGAAGTCATCAGCCGAAGCGAACCAGCCTTCGAACCGATGGCCGTGCGGACACTGTAAATCGAGGACCTTCATGTGGAATCAGGGCTTGCGTGCCAGTTTAGCGCAAATCAGAAATTTGTGAACGGTCGTTCGTAAAAACTTCATGCGCGGCGCGCCGCGATTGCGCGCTGCTCAGAAGATCAGACGTGGTGGGCGATTTTAACGCGTTGGGCAAACCGCTGCCGAAGGCCGGATACCGCAAAGCGCGAGGTCAACCTTAGAACGTAAGCGGCAGTCCGAGCCGCGACGGGTCTGCCAACGGAGCCGCATTGCTGTCTCTGCTCATTGCCGGAGTCAAGCAACGAGGCATTCCAGTCGCCGATTAAGCCGTGGCTCAAGTCCTCGTGCCTCTTTTGCCAGGTTGATCTGTTTGGCCGATCTGGCAACGTCGACTACCTCTGCGTTGATATCGTACCCGCCGCGCGAGTTCAGCCAATCGAGCACGTCGGACAGATGCCAGACTGACGCACTTCCCTCATGCACCGGCGGCGGAAATTCGACCGCATGACTCAGCATCAGCTTGCGCATGTTCTGCCGCGACACGCCGGCAATCTCCGCTACGTCGGTCAATCCCACAAAATCCGGGCCTGCCTCGACCAGTCGCGCCGACGGCACTGCCTCTTTAACGTCACCGAGCGCGCTGACCAGCGCCTCTAGCGCGGACGTCCCTTCACGCGAGAACAACAGCGCGAGCCGCCCCGGTTGCCCCACGCCGATCGTGGCGTCGTCGCAACCCGCTTCGCCCAACCTCTCGACGATCGCGTCAAGATCGCAGTCTTGCGCGGCAAGCTTGTACTTCAACGTAAATGTATATTCCATGTGCTACTCCTGCTTGTTCATTCAACGCTTGCCACCCAACGTTTGCTAACGGTACGCCGTGCAATTATCGACAACGCGCCGCAAGTGTCTGGCGTGATTCAAGGCATTCTTCGGCGTGCTCCATACGCTCGAAATGCAGAATTCTCCGCAGCGACATTCCGCCTCTTTATAAGGGCAATACATCTTTCCCCAGGCGTGGCCCATTCCGCCGCTTTGTATGCGCCAGCAACGCCGCTCGGCATGGGTCAACGCGGCCTCTATCTCTTTCTTTGCATGGGTTCGACGAACCATCCGGACCTCCAATCTAGTACTCGCGACGCAGGTTGTCACGTGACAACTTATGTTCGCCTCATCCGGCTCAAGCGCTTCACATATTTCGTTATCCGAAAGACGTGAGCGATGAAGACGTTTTGGGAAATCCATACTAAAGTCACCACGGCGACGAAGCGAGACTGCCTGATGGCATAAGACAAAGGCGCGCCTGTTCAGACAAGGCGGCAGATGCTTTGGCCGGGCGGCGCATCGCCATGAAAAAGCCCCCGCCGGTCATCGACCGACAGGGGCTTGATGCATGCGATGAAAGCGCCGCCCGGCGCCCTCTGGCGAAGGACTTATTGCGACTGCGGCTGCGCGAGCGGCCAGGCGCCCGACAACACCTTTTCGAGCCAGAACGTGCCGATTATCGTTTTCACGTCGGTGATCTTGCCGGTCCGTACCCACTCCGACACTTCGGGAACCGTCGCAGTGAAGAGCTCCAGGAACTCGCCGTCGTCCAGCTTGCGCTCGCCGGCCGTGAGGCCGCGTGCAAGATAGATGTCGATGAACTCGGTGGAGTAGGAAATGATTGGGTGAACGCGCGTCAGGTACACGTACTCACGCGCCGTGTACCCGGTTTCTTCACGCAACTCGCGCACCGCGCAAGTCAGTGCGCCTTCGTCCGGATCGAGCTTCCCGGCCGGATATTCGACCATGACCTTGCCCATCGGATAGCGATACTGGCTCTCCAGCAGCACACGGCCGTCGTCGAACATGGGAATCACCATCACGGCGCCCGGATGCTGCACGTATTCGCGGGTGGCATGCTTGCCGTCCGGCAGACGAACCGTGTCGCACTTGAGCGTCAGAAACGGCCCTTGATGAACCGTTTTGCTCTCGACACACGTCTCGGTGAGCAGGTCGTCGTGATCGGGGAGTTCAGCCATATGCGGACCTCGGAACAGCGTGGTGCGCGACGGCGGGACGCCGTCAGCGGCGTTTGACGAGATACTGGAAGGTGAAGCCGGGAAACGCGAACACAACGAATAGCGCGAATGTGATCGCGTAGAACTGCCAGCCCTGATCGAAGCGATTGCCCGCACGCGCTTCAAGCAGAAACCCCAACGCGCCGACCACAAAGTACAGCACGATCAGTTCGGCAATCCGGATCCATGCGCTTTTCTTCGCCGCCTTGAGCGGCACGGCGGCGAAGAGTCGCTGATTCAGGAACGGCAGGTTGGCACCGACCAGCGCCAACAGCACGATAAACCAGCCCGCTGCGGACATCAGAACGACAGGGTGTGCTGAATAGCCTGCAGGCAAGCTTTCAACAGCGGGTCGGGCACGATACCGAGCACGAGCACGGCAACGCCATTGAGCGCGAGCAACGCGCGGGTGCCCGTATCTGCCACGATCGCCGACTTGTCCTGCGGCTCGTCGAAATACATCAGCTTGACGATACGCAGGTAGTAGAACGCACCGAACAGCGACGTGATCACGGCCAGCACCGTCAGCCAGGTCAGGCCAGCGTTCATGGTGGCCTGCAGCACTGCGAGTTTCGCGTAGAAACCGACTGCGGGCGGAATGCCGGCGAGCGAGAACATCATGACCATCATCACGAACGCGAACACCGGGCTGCGCTGATTCAGACCCTTGAAGTCCTCCAGCGTGTCGGCTTCGAATTCGCGGCGTGCGAGCAGCATGATGACGCCGAACGTCCCCATTGTCGTGATCAGATAGACGATGCTGTAGTACATCGCCGAGCCGTATGCGCTGGCAGCGCCCGTGGTCTTGTGGTCGACCACGCCGGCCAGCAGACCGAGCAGCACGAAGCCCATGTTCGAGATCGCCGAGTACGCGAGCATACGCTTGACGTTGCGCTGCACGATACCGGTGATATTTCCGACGATCAGCGAAAGCGCCGCCAGGATTACCAGCATTTGCTGCCATTCGACGGCGAGCGGCAAGAGGCCCATGACGAGGAAGCGCAGACCCCAAGCGAATGCCGCGACTTTCGGACCACCGCCAACTAGCAGCGTCATGGCCGTCGGCGCGCCTTGGTACACGTCAGGCACCCACATGTGGAACGGCACCGCACCCATCTTGAACGCAACACCCGCCACGATGAAGATCACGCCGAACAGCAGCACGCTCGGGTCGTAATGGCTTTGCCCGATTGCCTTGAAAACCTCGTTCAGGTCCAGCGAGCCGGTCGCGCCGTACAGCATCGAAATGCCGTAAAGCAGGAAGCCGGAAGCCAGCGCGCCGAGCACGTAGTACTTCATCGCAGCTTCGTTCGACGGCGCGGCTTCGCGACGCAGCGCGATTACGCCATACAGCGACAGCGACATCAGTTCCAGACCGAGATACAGCGTCAGGAAATTGTTGCCCGAGATCATGACGAGCTGTCCGAGCAACGAGAACATGCCCAGCAGGAAGAACTCGCCGCGGAACAGGTCGCGATCTTCGAGGTAACGGCGCGAATACACGATCGAGACGGTGTAGCCGAGCGTCACCACCGCTTTCATCAGACTCGCGAACGAGTCGACCACATACATGCGGCTAAAGAAGTAGTGCACCGACGGGTCGAACGCATTGACCGCGAACCAGATGCCGGCGACGAGCGTCGACAGGACCGCGATCAGGTACGTGGTACGGCGACCGGCCTGGCCGACGAACGTGTCGTTGAGCCACGCGACGACAACGGCGAGCATCACCAGCGCGTCGGGCAACAGGGCAGTCATAGGGGCGTTTTGCATGGTCTTTAATTCCTCCGCTCTGCGTTACTGAGACAACGGCAGCTTGGACTGCGCCACGTGGGAGAGGAGGTTTTCCACGGATACGTGCATCACATCGGTAAAGGGCTTCGGATACAGGCCCATGAACAGTGTCAGTGCAGCAAGCACTGCCAGCATAAAAAACTCGCGGCGGCTGATGTCGACAAGGCTCTTCACGTGGTCGTTGGCGACCGCGCCGAAGTACACGCGCTTGTACATCCACAACGTATAGGCCGCGCCGAGAATCAGGGTGACAGCCGCGCCGCCCGCAATCCAGAAGTTGTACTGGACGGCAGCCAGAATCACCATGAATTCGCCGACGAAACCGGAGGTGCCCGGCAAGCCGCAATTTGCCATTGAGAACAGCATCACGAAGGCCGCAAACTTCGGCATGACATTGACGACGCCGCCGTAATCCGCGATCTGACGCGAGTGCATGCGGTCGTACAGCACGCCGATGCTCAGGAACATTGCGCCCGACACGAAGCCATGCGAGATCATCTGGACGATCGCGCCTTCAACGCCGAGCTGATTGAAGATGAAAAAGCCGAGCGTGACGAAGCCCATGTGTGCAATCGACGAATACGCGACCAGCTTCTTCATGTCGGCCTGCACCATCGCGACCAGACCGATGT
The DNA here is from genome assembly GCF_000685095.1 of Paraburkholderia caledonica NBRC 102488. Lineage (GTDB taxonomy): Bacteria > Pseudomonadota > Gammaproteobacteria > Burkholderiales > Burkholderiaceae > Paraburkholderia > Paraburkholderia caledonica. Next base: position 491,895 of record NZ_BAYE01000003.1, on the reverse strand, counting down.
AGATGACCGCGATCAGCGACAGCGTGATGACAACCGGCGCGAGAAAGTGGCTGGCGTCCGGCGCGATCGGCAGCGAGAAGCGCAGGAAACCGTAGGCGCCGAGCTTCAGCATGATCGCCGCCAGCACCACCGAGCCGCCCGTCGGCGCTTCCACGTGGGCGTCGGGCAACCACGTGTGAACCGGCCACATCGGCACCTTCACGGCGAACGCCATGAAGAACGCTATGAATAACAACACCTGTGGCGTCATCGCGATCTGTGCATGTTGCCAGGTCGCCAGGTCGAACGTGCCGGTCTGGACGTACAGATAGAGCAGCGCAACTAGCATCAGCAGCGAACCCATCAACGTGTACAGGAAGAACTTGAACGCCGCGTACACGCGGTTCGCCCCGCCCCACACGCCGATGATGATGTACATCGGGATCAGCGTCGCTTCGAAGAACACGTAGAAGAGCATGCCGTCGGCCGCGCTGAACACGCCGACCATGATGCCCGACAGAATCAGGAACGACGCGAGATACTGGCCCACGTTCTTCGTGATCACTTCCCACGCGGCGATCACGACGATCACGGTGATCAATGCGGTCAACACGACAAACCACATGGAGATGCCGTCGACACCCAGGTGATAAGTAATGTTGAATCGTTCGATCCAGTTCGCCTTCTCGACGAACTGCAGATCTGCGCTGCTCGAATCAAAACCGGTGATCAGCGGGATCGTCACGATGAAGCTGGCGACCGAGCCGATCAGCGCGGCCCAGCGCGCGGGGCCCGGGTTCCGGTCAGAACCGATGGCCAGAACCAGCAGGCCAAAAAGGATCGGCAACCAGATGGCGAGACTAAGAATCGGATAAGCGTGCATTAGTGTCCCTCGCCTTATTTGCCGCCGAGCGTTACAAACAGGGTCAGGAGCCCCAACATGCCGATAATCATGGCGAACGCGTAGTGATAGATGTAGCCGGATTGGAGGAAGCGGATCACGCCGGCGAACCAGCCGATGAAACGTGCGCTGCCGTTGACGATACCGTCGATCACGACGACGTCGCCTTCCTTCCAGAGACCACGGCCAATTGCCACGGCGCCCCGCGCGAACACGACTTCGTTGATCTTGTCCATGTAGTACTTGTTGTCGAGCAGCGTGTAGATCGGTCCAAACGCGCGCTTGATGGTAGCCGGCAATTCGGGACGAACGAGATACAGGAACCATGCGACGACCACACCCGCGAGCGCCAGCCAGACTGGCAGACCCGCCACCGAGTGCAGCCCCATCGCCGCCCAGCCGTGGAACTCTTCCGCCATTTCATGCAATGCGGGATGGTTTTCGCCGATGAAGATCACCTTGTCGAACGCCACACCGTGCTGGAAGAAGTCGCCGAACAGCATCGGACCGATTGCGATTGCACCGATCACGACAGAAGGAATCGCCAGCAGCACGAGCGGCAGCCAGACGACCCAAGGCGTTTCATGCGGCTCGTGAGCGTGACCGTGGTCGTCGTGACCATGACCATGTCCATGACCGTGGTCGTCGTGGCCATTGCCATGACCGTGTGCCGCGGCTTCCGCGCCCATCGGCGATTCCGGATGCTTCGGATCGCGGAAGCGCTCCTTGCCATGGAACACCATGAAGTACATACGGAACGAATACAGCGCCGTAACGAAAACGCTGGCCACCACGGCGAAGTATGCAAAGCCCGAACCCGGCAGATGCGACAGCTTCACCGCGTCGATGATCGAGTCTTTCGAATAGAAGCCTGAGAAGAACGGCGTGCCGATCAGCGCGAGCGAACCAACGAGCGACGTGATCCACGTAATGGGCATGTACTTGCGCAGGCCGCCCATATTGCGCATGTCCTGATCGTGGTGCATACCGATGATCACCGAACCAGCGCCAAGGAACAGCAGTGCCTTGAAGAACGCGTGCGTCATCAGGTGGAACACGGCGACCGGATAAGCCGAGGCGCCGAGCGCGACCGTCATGTAGCCGAGCTGCGACAACGTGGAATATGCCACCACACGCTTGATGTCGTTCTGGACAATCCCGAGGAAGCCCATGAACAGCGCGGTAATCGCACCGATCACCATGACAAACGACAGCGCCGAATCCGACAGTTCGAACAGCGGCGACATGCGCGTGACCATGAAGATACCGGCCGTCACCATGGTTGCCGCGTGAATCAGCGCGGAAATCGGCGTCGGACCTTCCATCGAATCGGGCAGCCACACGTGCAGCGGAAACTGCGCCGACTTACCCATTGCACCGATGAAGAGGCAGATGCAGGCCACCGTCAGCAGGCCCCAATCGGTGCCCGGAAAGCTCAATGCCGCGAGCTCGGTGCGCTTCGCAAACACGTCGCCGTAGTTCATCGATCCGGCAAACGCGAACAGCAGGCCGATACCCAGCAGAAAGCCAAAGTCGCCGATGCGGTTCACGATAAACGCCTTCATGTTCGCGTACACCGCGGACTGACGCGTGAAGTAGAAGCCGATCAGCAGATACGACACGAGACCCACTGCTTCCCAGCCGAAGAACAGCTGCAGGAAATTGTTGCTCATTACGAGCATCAGCATCGAGAACGTGAAGAGCGAGATGTACGAGAAAAAGCGCTGATAACCGTCGTCGTCGGCCATGTAGCCGATCGTGTAGATGTGCACCATCAGCGACACGAAGGTCACGACGCACATCATCATTGCCGTCAGCGAATCGACGAGGAAGCCGACCTCGAACTTCGTCTTGCCGATCGTCATCCATTCGTAGACGGTCGCGTTGAAGCTCGCGCCGTCTAGCACCTGGAAGAACACCATCATCGACAGCACGAACGAAATCGCAACGCCGAGAATGGTGACCGAGTGCGCACCCGCGCGCCCTACCGCCTTGCCGAACAGCCCAGCAATCAGGGAACCGGCCAGCGGTGCCAGCGGAATCGCTAGCAGCAGGTTTTCATTGAGTATCGTGGACATAACCGCTTTTCCTGAAATTAACCTTTGAGCTGATCGAGATCTTCGACATTGATCGTGTCGAGGCTACGGAACAGGGTCACCAGAATTGCGAGGCCGATCGCCGCTTCCGCTGCCGCAACCGTCAGCACAAAGAAGACGAAAATCTGGCCATGCACGTCGCCGAGGTAATGCGAGAAAGCGACGAAGTTGGTGTTCACCGCGAGCAGCATCAGTTCGATCGCCATCAGGATGATGATGACGTTGCGACGGTTCAGGAAAATGCCAACGACGCTTATCGCAAAGAGAATCGCGCCGAGCACAAGGTAATGAGCAAGGGTCAACATGGTTTCTATCTCCTGTCCGCTCAGCTGTTCTTGGCAGATGCCGAGTCGGCAGCTGCCGCCGCTGCTGCGGCTTCTTCCGCCGCGACGGTTGCCGCGCTCTTTTCCGACGGCATCTTGACGACGCGCACACGGTCCTGGGCACGCACCTTCACCTGCTGGCTGACGTTCTGGCGTTTGCTGTCTTTCTTGTGGCTCGTGGTCAGCGCGATTGCCGCGATGATTGCGACCAGCAACACGAGGCCGGCGACTTCGAATGCAAAGATGTAGTCGGTGTAGATCACCTTGCCGATCAGGCGGGTGTTCGACCAGTCGCCCATGCCGTTCGCGGCAGCGGTCGTGTCACGCACCACGGTGCTGGTCGCGCCGTAGCCGTGCCACAGGATCAGCGCGGTTTCGAGCACGATGATCGCGCCCACCACGGTGGCCATTGGTACGAAGCGTTTGAAGTCCTTGCGCAGCACGTCGATGTTGATGTCGAGCATCATCACGACGAACAGGAACAGCACCATCACGGCGCCCACATAGACCAGCACCAGCAGGATTGCGAGGAACTCGGCTTGCAGAAGCATCCAGATCGCGGCTGCGTTGAAGAACGCCAGCACGAGAAACAGTGCGGACGACACCGGGTTGCGCGAGGTGATCACCTTCAGCCCTGAAACCACCAGGAGCAGCGCGAAGATGTAGAACAGTACGGTCGTGAATTCCATGATTACCGGTTCATCGTTAGGCCATCGTCAGGCATTTTCTTTGGCACGTGTGTCTGGCAACAGCGTGAAAACCGCCAGAACAGCCGCACAGGTGCGCCGTGCCACGGCGCTCAGGCCGCCGCGGCGCTCGGCCCGACAACAGGCCGTGTTACTGCTGCATTTACTGATATCGATGCGCGACTGCCGCATCTACCGCTTCGACAACTCGAACGTTTAACGATACGGTGCGTCGGCAGCCTTGTTCACGGCGATCTCCGCTTCGTAGCGATCGCCCACGGCCAGCAGCATTTCCTTCGTGAAGTACAGATCGCCGCGCTTCTCGCCGTGATATTCGAGAATGTGCGTCTCGACGATCGAGTCGACCGGACAGCTCTCTTCGCAAAAACCGCAGAAGATGCACTTGGTCAGATCAATGTCGTAACGCGTCGTGCGGCGCGTGTTGTCCTCGCGCGTTTCCGACTCGATCGTGATGGCGAGCGCGGGACACACCGCTTCACACAGCTTGCATGCGATGCAGCGCTCTTCGCCATTCTCATAACGGCGCAACGCGTGCAGGCCACGAAAACGCGGCGAGATCGGCGTCTTCTCTTCGGGGAACTGCACCGTGACCTTGCGCTGGAACGTATAACGTCCGGTCAGCGCGAGGCCCTTGAGGAGCTCCGTCAGAAAGAAGGTCTTGAAAAAATTTTGGATTGCGGTCATGAGTTCATCCGCCCTTTATTTCCAGATATTCCACGGCGACATAATCCAGAAGCCGACCACCACCAGCCATACCACGCAAACCGGAATGAAAATTTTCCAGCCAAGACGCATGATCTGGTCATAACGGTAGCGCGGGAACGTGGCACGCGCCCAGATGAACACCGACAACAGCAGGAAGACCTTGAGGACGAGCCAGAAGATGCCGGGGATAAACGACAGGAACCCGAACGGTGCGCTCCAGCCCCCGAGGAACAATGTCGACGCCAAGGCCGAGATCACGATCATGTTGATGTATTCGGCGAGGAAGAAGAGCGCAAACGCCATCCCCGAGTAATCGATCATGTGGCCCGCGACGATTTCCGACTCCCCTTCCACCACGTCGAACGGGTGACGGTTCGTTTCGGCGATGCCCGAGATGAAGTACACCACGAACATGGGCAGCAGCGGCAGCCAGTTCCACGACAGGAAGTTCAGGCCGTGCGATGCAAAGAAGCCCTGCTCCTGCGAATTGACGATGCCCGACAGGTTCAGCGTGCCCGCCGTCATCAGAACGACGACCAACGCGAAGCCCATTGAAATTTCGTAGGAGACCATCTGCGCTGCGGCACGCATGGCGCCGAGGAACGCGTACTTCGAATTCGACGCCCAGCCGGCCAGAATCACGCCGTACACGCCGATCGACGAAATCGCGATCGCATACAGCAGACCCGCGTTGATGTCGCCGAGCACCGCGCCCGCCTGGAACGGAATGACCGCCCAGACCGCGAAGGCCGGCACCACCACCATGATCGGCGCGATCAGGTAAATCCAGCGGCTTGCCTGAGCAGGCTGGATCACTTCTTTCAGCAACAGCTTCAGCACGTCGGCGATAGGCTGCAGGAGACCCGCCGGGCCGACGCGGTTCGGGCCGAGACGCACGTGCATCCAGCCGATCAGCTTACGCTCCCACAGAATCAGGTAAGCCACGCACAGCAGGATCACGACGGCCACCACAAGGATGCGCACCAGTGCCCACACCGTAGGCCATGCCACACCGAGAAGCTGGGTGCCGCCCGAGTTGATCGTATCGAACAAGCTCATTTACGCCTTCTCCACCACCAGTTCACCGAACAGGCTGCCCAGCGCTGCACCGGCAGGCGTAGCCGCCGATACGCGGACGACCGTTTCCGCAAGATTCGCGTCGCGCACGGCCGGCAACTGCACCGATTGCTCGCCCTGGCGCACGCGAACCGCGTCGCCTTCTTTCAAACCCAGTTTGTCGAACAGCGCAGCCGGCAGGCCGACGTTGTTCGCGGCACGCGCCGCGGCGGTCAGATGCAGCGACTCCGCGCGACGGACGAGCGCGTCGGCGTGATAGATCGGCACGTCGGCGATCCGCTCGAACCTGCCTTCCGCCGCCTTAGCCGTCTTGCCGCGTGCAACCGCCACGCCTGTTCTGTTCGACAGACGCGACTGCAGTTCGCCGTCGCCGAGAGCAGCCTGGCGAACTTCTTCCGCTGTGTCGTATTCGAAGCCGGGCACGCCCAGCAGGCTGCCCAACACGCGCAACACCTTCCATGCCGGGCGCGTGTCGCCGAGCGGACGCACGACGCCGTTGAACGACTGCACCGTGCCTTCAGCGTTGACGAACGTGCCGGCCGTTTCCGTGAACGGCGCGATCGGCAGCAGCACGTCGGCGTATTCTGCGCCGGTCTGGAACGGCGACATCACGACAACCATTTCAGCTTGCGTGAGCGCCGCCAAAGCCTGAGCCGGATTCGCTGTATCGAATTCGGGTTCGACGTTCAGCAGCAGATAGCCCTTGCGCGGCTGTTCGAACACTTCGCGAGCATTCAGACCGCCCTCGCCCGGCAATGCGTTCACCAGATGCGCACCGACCGTGTTGGCGGCTTCCGTCATGAAACCGAGCGTTGCGCCGGTTGCATCCGCGATCCACTGGGCGGCCGCATGAATGACTGCGAAATCCGGATGACGCACCGCACCGTTGCCGAGCAGCACGAGACGGCGTTCGCCGGTTGCGAGCGATTTCGCGACTTCCTTGTCCGAGTCCGTAGCTTGTGCGCTCGAGAAAGCTTCAGGCAGCGCCGTACCGTTCGCTTGTGAGACCGCCGATGCAATGCCAGCCAGCGTATCGAGCCACGCGGACGGCGCTGCGGCCAGGCGCTGACCTTGCGGAATCAGCGCGTCGTCGCCCGTTGCCTGGACCAGCGTGAGCTTCGCGCCGCCCTTTGCGGCCTGACGCAGGCGCGCGGCGAACAGCGGATGGTCGCGACGCAGATCGGAGCCGATCACCAGAGCGGAGTCGATGTTCGACAGATCCGCAATCGCGGTGCCGAGCCACGGCGTGCCGTTGACCGGAGCCGAGAAATCCGACTGACGCAGACGGAAGTCGACGTTAGGCGTGCCGACCGCTTGAGCGAGTTGCTTCAGCAGGAACAGTTCTTCGACCGTGCTATGGGCGCTGCCAAGCGCGGCCAGCGCGTTCGCGCCGTGGTCGCCCTTGATGCCCTTCAGACCCTTAACCACGTAGTCGAGCGCGGTCTGCCAGTCGGTTTGGACCCACTTGCCGCCCTGCTTCAGCATAGGCTGCGTCAGACGCTCCGGGCTATTCAGGCCTTCGTACGAGAAGCGGTCCTTGTCCGAAATCCAGCATTCGTTGATGGCTTCGTTTTCGAACGGCAGAACACGCATCACGCGGTTGTTCTTCACTTGCACCACGAGGTTTGCGCCGACAGAATCATGCGGGCTCACCGACTTGCGGCGCGACAGTTCCCATGTACGTGCGCTGTAGCGGAACGGCTTGCTGGTCAGCGCGCCGACCGGGCACAGGTCGATCATGTTGCCCGACAGTTCGGAGTCGACCGTCTTGCCGACGAACGACGTGATTTCCGAATGCTCGCCGCGGCCCAGCATGCCGAGTTCCATCACGCCGGCCACTTCCTGGCCGAAGCGCACGCAGCGCGTGCAGTGAATGCAACGCGACATTTCTTCCATCGAGATCAGCGGGCCGACATTCTTGTGGAACACGACACGCTTTTCTTCGCTATAACGCGACGACGACTTGCCGTAGCCCACCGCCAGATCCTGCAACTGGCACTCGCCGCCCTGATCGCAGATCGGGCAATCCAGCGGGTGGTTGATCAGCAGGAATTCCATCACGGCTTGCTGGCCCTTCACCGCCTTGTCCGACTTCGTGCGCACGATCATGCCGGCCGACACTGGCGTCGCGCATGCGGGCACGGCCTTCGGCATTTTCTCGACATCGACCAGACACATCCGGCAGTTGGCCGCAATCGACAGCTTCTTGTGATAGCAGAAGTGAGGAATGTACGTGTCGACCTTATGCGCAGCCTGGATCACCATGCTGCCTTCAGGCACTTCTACTTTCTTGCCGTCTATTTCAAGTTCAACCATGATGGTCAATCTTCCTTAACCTGTTACCGCTCAATCGTTCGCCCCGTTCATCGCCCGTTCAGGCAATGAAATCCCGTGGTTGACGTGTTCTGGTACGTACCTGTGCAGCATTCCTATGGAGCGCTTGTCCGGTCGCTTACCGGGGTCGCTTACCGCCCTCTCAGGCAGCCACTGTTTCCGCAGCCGCCGCGGCGCCCGCATGACCGCCGACGAGGCAATGCTTGTGAGCGACGTGATATTCGAATTCGTCCCAGTAGTGCTTGAGCATGCCGCGCACCGGCATGGCCGCTGCATCGCCGAGCGCGCAAATCGTGCGGCCCATGATGTTTTCCGCAACCGAGTTCAGCAGATCCAGATCTTCCGGACGGCCGAGGCCGTGCTCGATGCGATGCACGACGCGGTACAGCCAGCCCGTGCCCTCACGGCAAGGCGTGCATTGACCACACGACTCTTCGTAGTAGAAGTACGACAAACGCAGCAGCGAACGCACCATGCAGCGCGTCTCGTCCATCACGATGACCGCGCCCGAGCCGAGCATCGAGCCGGCCTTGGCGATGGAATCGTAGTCCAGGTCGGTCTGCATCATGACGTCGCCCGGGATCACCGGTGCCGACGAACCGCCTGGAATCACAGCCTTGATCTTTCTGCCGCCGCGCATGCCACCAGCGAGCTCCATGAGCGTCGCGAACGGCGTGCCGAGCGGAACCTCGTAGTTGCCCGGACGCTCGACGTCGCCCGAGATCGAGAAGATCTTCGTGCCGCCGTTGTTCGGCTTGCCGATTTCCAGATAATTCTGCGGGCCGATCGCGAGCAGGAACGGCACAGCCGCGAACGTCTCGGTGTTGTTGATCGTGGTCGGCTTGCCGTACACGCCAAAGCTCGCGGGGAACGGCGGCTTGAAGCGCGGCTGGCCTTTCTTACCTTCCAGCGACTCGAGCAGCGCGGTTTCTTCGCCGCAGATGTAGGCGCCGTAACCGTGGTGCGCATGCAGTTCGAATGAGAAGCCCGAACCCATGATGTTCTCGCCGAGGAAACCTGCGCGGCGAGCTTCGTCCAGCGCTTCTTCGAAGCGCTTGTAGACTTCCCAGATTTCGCCGTGGATATAGTTGTAGCCGACCGTGATGCCCATCGCGTATGCGCCGATGGCCATGCCTTCGATCAGCGAATGCGGATTGAAGCGCAGGATGTCGCGGTCTTTGAACGTACCCGGCTCGCCTTCGTCCGAATTGCAGACCAGGTACTTTTGACCCGGAAACTGACGCGGCATGAAGCTCCACTTCAGGCCGGTGGGGAAACCCGCACCGCCACGACCGCGCAGACCCGACGCCTTGACGTCGGCGATCACCTGCTCGGGCGGAATCTTTTCTTCAAGGATGCGACGCAGCTGGGCGTAACCGCCGCGCGCCACATAGTCTTCGAGATGCCAGTTGTCGCCGTTCAGGCCAGCGAGAATCAGCGGTTTGATGTGACGATCGTGTAAAGACGTCATTTCGAAAGTTCCTCGAGCAGCTGGTCGATCTTCTCGCGGCTCATGAAGCTGCACATGCGATGGTTGTTCACCAGCATCACCGGCGCGTCGCCGCACGACCCCATGCATTCACCTTCTTTCAAGGTAAATTTGCCGTCAGCCGTGGTTTCGCCGAAGTCGATGCCGAGCTTCTGCTTCAGATATTCAGCGGCGCTGTCGGAGCCGCCGTCCGGGCCGAGTTGACACGGCAGGTTCGTGCAGAGCGTGATCTTGTGCTTGCCGACAGGCGACGTCTCGTACATCGTGTAGAAGGTTGCCACCTCCTGCACGGCGACTGCCGGCATGCCGAGATAGTCCGCGACGAACTGCATGAGTTCGGGCGACAGCCAGCCATGCTCTTCCTGAGCAGTGGCCAACGCCGACATCACGGCGGACTGTTTCTGATCGGCGGGATACTTCGCGATCGCACGATCGATTTCTTTCAGGCCTTCAGCTGAGATCATTTTCAGACACGACTCTTTCAATTCCTACCGAACGAAAACCTGTCGCTCACTTCGTGCTGCGACAGACCCGGCGTTCCTTGCTTGACGCGCGCTTTCGGAACTTCCTGAAGGCGCGCGCCGATGATTACGTCCTAGCGATCTACTTCGCCGAACACGATATCCTGCGTGCCGATGATCGTTACGGCGTCGGCGATCATGTGACCGCGCGCCATTTCGTCGAGCGCGGACAGATGCGCGTAGCCGGGTGCGCGGATCTTCAGGCGATACGGCTTGTTCGCGCCGTCCGACACCAGGTAGATACCGAACTCGCCCTTCGGATGTTCGACGGCGGCGTAAGCCTCGCCTTCCGGTACGTGGAAGCCTTCCGTAAACAGCTTGAAGTGGTGAATCAGTTCTTCCATGTTCGACTTCATGCCCACGCGCGACGGCGGAGCAACCTTGTGATTGTCGATCATCACAGGGCCCGGATTCTTGCGCAGCCACTCAATGCACTGTTTCACGATTCGCGTGGACTGGCGCATTTCTTCGACGCGAACCAGGTAGCGGTCGTAACAGTCGCCGTTCACGCCGACGGGAATGTCGAAATCCAGCTTTTCATAGACTTCGTACGGCTGCTTCTTGCGCAAATCCCATTCGATGCCAGACCCGCGCAGCATTGCACCGGACATACCCATTTGCAGGGCGCGCTCCGGGCTGACCACGCCAATGCCGACCAGACGCTGTTTCCAGATCCGGTTGTCGGTGAGCAGCGTTTCGTATTCGTCGACGCACTTCGGAAAACGCGTGAAGAAATCGTCGATGAAGTCGAGCAACGAACCCTGACGGTTCTCGTTCATCTTCGACAATGCCTTCGCATTGCGAATCTTCGACGCCTTGTACTGCGGCATCGCGTCCGGCAGGTCGCGATAGACACCACCCGGACGATAGTAAGCCGCGTGCATCCGTGCGCCGGACACTGCTTCGTACACGTCCATCAGATCTTCACGCTCGCGGAACGCGTACAGAAACACCGCCATTGCGCCGACGTCGAGCGCGTGCGCGCCGATCCACATAAGGTGGTTCAACACACGCGTGATTTCATCGAACATCACGCGGATGTATTGGGCACGTACCGGCACGTCGATGCCGAGCAGCTTTTCGATTGCCATTACATAGCCGTGCTCGTTCACCATCATCGACACGTAGTCGAGACGGTCCATGTACGGCACCGACTGAATGAACGTTTTCGTTTCGGCGAGCTTTTCAGTCGCGCGATGCAGCAGGCCGATGTGCGGATCGGCGCGCTGGATGACTTCGCCGTCGAGCTCCAGCACGAGACGCAGCACGCCGTGCGCTGCCGGGTGCTGAGGACCGAAATTGAGCGTGTAGTTCTTGATCTCTGCCATGGCGTTCTCTTAGTGTTTCAGACCGCCATAGCGATCTTCGCGGATCACGCGTGGCGTGATTTCCCGCGGCTCGATCGTCACAGGCTGATAGACGACGCGCTTTTCTTCCGGGTCGTAACGCATTTCGACGTACCCGGAGACAGGGAAATCTTTGCGGAATGGGTGACCAATGAAACCGTAGTCGGTCAGGATACGGCGCAGGTCCGGATGGCCTTCGAAGACGATGCCGTACAGGTCGAATGCCTCGCGCTCGTACCAGTTCGCCGAATTCCACACGTCGACCACCGATGGCAGGATGGGCATTTCGTCGTCGGGCGCGAACACGCGAAGCCGCACACGCCAGTTGTTCTGCACCGACAACAACTGCAGAACGGCCGCGAAACGCGGACCGTCATAAGCGCCGTCGGCATAGGTTTGATAGTCGACGCCGCACAGGTCCATCATCTGCTCGAAACCGAGCGAGCGGTCGTCGCGCAGACGCGTTGCCACGTTGAGGTAGTCGCTTGCTTTCACGACGATTGTCAACTCACCGATTGCCTCGGTGGTGCTCAGCAGGAGGCCGCCAAATGCCGCCTCGAGGTTCGCTTTCAGGGTCTCGAGTTTGCTTGCCATATTGTGGGGGAGGCGTTGCCTTATTGACGGGCGATTGTGTTAGTGCGACGAATCTTGGCCTGCAACTGGATCACGCCGTACACCAGCGCTTCCGCTGTTGGCGGGCAGCCCGGTACGTAGACGTCGACCGGCACGATGCGGTCGCAGCCACGTACTACCGAATACGAGTAGTGGTAGTAGCCGCCGCCGTTCGCGCACGAGCCCATCGAAATCACCCAACGCGGCTCGGCCATCTGGTCGTACACCTTGCGCAGAGCCGGCGCCATTTTGTTGCAAAGCGTGCCGGCGACGATCATCACGTCCGATTGACGCGGACTCGGACGAAACACCACGCCAAAGCGGTCGAGGTCATAACGGGCAGCGCCCGCATGCATCATCTCGACCGCGCAGCACGCAAGACCGAACGTCATCGGCCACAGGGAGCCGGTACGCGTCCAATTGATCAGTTTGTCAGCCGTTGTGGTGACAAACCCTTCCTTCAAGACCCCTTCGATACTCATTTGCTTTCCACTCCAGACGGGGCGGCAAGCCTTGGCCACCCACGCAAACCGGCGATTAAACCATCATTCCCAGTCGAGGCCGCCCTTCTTCCAGATATAGGCGAAGCCCAGCAGGAATTCGAGCAGGAAAATCATCATCGCCATGAAGCCGGGCCAGCCGATGTCGCGCAGGGCGACGCCCCACGGGAACAGGAACGCGGTTTCAAGGTCGAAAATGATGAAGAGAATGGCGACGAGGTAATAGCGCACGTCGAACTTCATGCGCGCATCTTCGAATGCTTCGAAGCCGCACTCGTACGGTGCGTTCTTCTCGGTGTCGGGCTTGTTGGGACCGAGGATCTTGCCAATACTGACCAGTGCTACGCCTAAACCGGTGCCCACAACGAGGAACAACAAGACGGGGAAATAGGCTGCGAGGTTCAAGACTATCCTCAATCGGTTGGTTCTGAGTGCCGTCAGGAGCATAGCACCCCTGACGCGAAATCACTTCTGAGACGTACATGCCACGGATTGAGTGCAATCCGTGCGCCAGAAGTGAAAATGCCAGCCGAAGCGAAGCAAGCGGCTGGCATTAGATAACATTTGGTGCCGACGGCGAGACTCGAACTCGCACAGCTTTCGCCACTACCCCCTCAAGATAGCGTGTCTACCAATTTCACCACGTCGGCACTGTATGCAATCCGGGAAAACAACTTATAAAACCCGCGAATCGCTTCAAGACTTAGATTGTATCTGCTCTAAACAGTTTGTTCAACGCACAAAACCACTTTCTACGAAAATTTATTTCGGCACGTCGGTAGCAGGCACGGACGCGGCCGATGCCGCCAACGCGCCCGAAGTACCTGCCGGTGCCGAAGCGGCAGAAGCTACAACAGGTGCCGTAGCCGTCGCACCGAGCACGCCTGCAGAAGGCTTTGCGCGATACGCGCCGAGGTAGGTCAGCGTCAACGTAGTTACAAAAAACACCGCGGCGAGCACTGCCGTTGTCCGCGACAAAAAGTTTGCCGATCCAGTGGCGCCGAACAGGCTGCCCGACGCTCCACTGCCAAAAGCCGCGCCCATATCGGCGCCTTTGCCGTGCTGCAGCAAGACGAGGCCGATGACCCCGAGCGCCGACAACAGCTGAACGACGATAATCAATGTTTTCAAATACAGCATTACACTCACCTGAGTCTTTATTTAGCCGGGCCTCGCAGGCTGCGAGCCCCGGAATGGGTCATCCTCGACGAAGGCGAGCCACTTAAGTCGCGGCTGTCGTTGCAGCCGCCGCCTTGCAGATCGCCAGAAAATCCTGGTCCTTCAACGACGCGCCGCCGATCAGGCCGCCGTCGATATCCCGCTGGCTGAACAACTCTTCCGCGTTGTCCGGCTTCACACTGCCGCCATACAGCAGCGTCACATTCGCGACACTGGCGCCCTTTGCCGCAAGACGCGAGCGCAAGAAAGCGTGCACCGCCTGCGCCTGCCCGGAACTCGCGCTCTTGCCCGTGCCGATCGCCCAAACGGGCTCGTACGCAACCACGATACGCGCCGCTTCCTCCGCCGACAGCTTCGCCAGCACCTCGTCGAGCTGCACGCCGACCACCTGCTCGGTCGATCCGGCTTCGCGCTCCTGGAGCGTTTCGCCGACGCATACGATCGGCGTCAATCCCGCCTCGAGCGCGCGCTGTGTCTTTACGGCGACCAGTTCGGCGCTTTCGCGATGATAGGCGCGGCGCTCCGAATGCCCGACGATGGCAAACGCGGCGCTGAAATCCGCCACCATTTGCGCAGCCACCTCACCGGTATAAGCACCGTGCGTGAAAGCGGAAATGTCCTGCACGCCCCACACCACCCGGCTGCCTTCCAGCAGCGACTGCGCTTGCGCGAGGTACGGGCTCGGCACGCAAACACCGACGCGCACGTCAGCCGGGAGTTCTGCGGCACCTTTCGCCACCGCCTGCAACAGCCCCGCGTTGTCGGCGAGACACCCGTGCATCTTCCAGTTACCAACTACCAGTTTCGCTCGTTGCGTCGACATCGTCTCGTCTTGCCCCTTGTCGTCTGCTTGCGGTGCCTTGGCGGCGGGCTTTCGCGTGCACCCTTTGCGTACACCCTTTGCGTACACCCTTTGCGTACACCCTTTGCGTGCACCCTTTGCGTGCACCCTTTGCGTGCACCCTTTGCGTGCACCCTTTGTGTACCTCGCAGCCCGCCTTTCGAATTCATGCAGCGTGCGCAAAACGCGCAATTTTACTGCGTGGGCGAGATCGGGTCAAACAAGCCTGCGCACACCGAATCCCGCCCGGGAGCCTGCATCAAGCGTCCTGACCCCAGGTCAGCACGATTTTGCCGACGTGCGTGCTGCTTTCCATCAGCGCATGCGCTTCAGCAGCCTGCGCGGCAGGAAACACGCGATGCACCACCGGCTTGATCCGACCGTCTTCCAGATGCGGCCACACCTGCGCCTTGAGTTGTGCGGCAATTTTCGCCTTGAATTCGACCGGCCGGGGACGCAGCGTCGAACCGGTCACCGTCAAGCGGCGGCGCAGCACCTCGTTCAAATTCAATTCCGCCTTCGCACCGCCCAGCAGCGCGATCAGCACAATGCGCCCGCCGTCGGCGAGTGCCGTGAGTTCGCGCGACACGTAGCTGCCCGCCACCATGTCGAGGACCACGTCCACGCCACGGTCGTTAGTCAGCGACTTGATGACTTCGACGAAGTCTTCCGTCTTGTAGTTGATGGCACGTTCCGCGCCCAGCGCCTCGCACGCACGACACTTTTCGTCCGAGCCGGCGGTTGCGAACACGCGAAAACCCAGCGCATGTGCAATCTGGATCGCGGTGACGCCGATACCGCTCGAGCCGCCCTGCACCAGCAAAGTTTCGTTCGGGCCACCCTCGCCCTTGCCGAGCTGCGCGCGATCGAACACGTTGCTCCAGACCGTAAAAAAAGTCTCGGGCAGCGAAGCCGCTTCGACATCGGACAGGCCGTTGGGCACCGGCAAGCATTGCAATAGCGGCGCGGTCGCATACTCGGCGTAGCCGCCGCCCGCTAGCAACGCACATACGCGATCGCCGATTTTCAGGCCGAACGGATTGTTCTTTCCGTCGATGTCGCCGCCGACGATCTCGCCCGCCACTTCGAGCCCCGGCAGATCGGAGGCGCCCGGAGGCGGCGCATAGGCGCCCTTGCGTTGAAACACGTCCGGACGGTTGATGCCAAAAGCCGCCACCTTGATCAGCACCTCCCCCGCTTTCGGCTGCGGCGTAGGCCGCTCCGCGAGCTTGAGAACTTCCGGCGCTCCGAATTCCGTGATTTCGATCGCTTTCATCTGCGTCAGCTCCAAGATTGGATTGCGTTGCGTACCCGCGTTCGTCCGCGTTCCCTGCATTGTCGCCGGATCACGGCAATCAGGCACGAGCCGCGTGAACCGCCGATAAAACCGCCGCTTCGACCCGGTTATTCGCCTGTCGAATCGGATCTGTCTGCAAGGCAATCCACCCTGCGCCCATCATGAAAAACGGCCGGCGCGCGTACGCGCTGCCGGCCGTTGTGAAGCTACCGCTTTACTGCGGCGTCGGCTCGCCTTGCGGCGCGCCGTCGTTCAGCAACGCCTTTGCCGACAGACGCACACGACCCTTTTCGTCCGTCTGGATGACCTTGACCTTCACTTGCTGGCCATCCTTCAGGTAGTCGTTGATGTCCTTGATACGCTCGTTGGCGATTTCGGAGATGTGCAGCAGACCGTCCTTGCCCGGCAGGATGTTCACGATCGCGCCGAAATCGAGCAACTTGAGCACGGTGCCTTCGTACACCTGACCCACTTCGACTTCAAGCGTGATGTTCTCGATACGCTTCTTCGCTTCGGCCATGCCTTCGCTGCTGGTGCTCGCGATGGTCACGACGCCGTCGTCGGAAATATCGATCGTCGTGCCGGTTTCTTCCGTCAGCGCGCGGATCACCGAACCGCCCTTGCCGATCACGTCGCGGATCTTTTCCGGATTGATCTTGATGGTGATCATGCGCGGTGCGAACTCCGACAATTGCGTGTTCGCGCCCGACACCGCCGAAGTCATCTTGCTGAGGATATGCATGCGGCCTTCCTTCGCTTGCGCGAGGGCGACCTGCATGATTTCCTTCGTGATGCCCTGGATCTTGATGTCCATCTGCAGTGCGGTCACGCCATGTTCGGTGCCCGCCACCTTGAAGTCCATGTCGCCGAGGTGATCTTCGTCGCCGAGGATGTCAGTCAGCACGGCAAACTTGTTGCCTTGGAGAATCAGGCCCATGGCGATGCCGGCGACGTGCGCCTTCATCGGCACGCCGGCGTCCATCAGCGCGAGGCAGCCGCCGCACACCGAAGCCATCGACGAAGAGCCGTTCGATTCCGTGATTTCCGACACGACGCGGATGGAGTAGCCGAATTCGTCGGCGCTAGGCAGGCATGCGGCGAGCGCGCGCTTGGCGAGACGGCCGTGACCGATTTCACGGCGCTTCGGCGAACCGACGCGGCCCGTTTCGCCGGTCGCGAACGGAGGCATGTTGTAGTGAAGCATGAAACGTTCGCGGTACTCGCCTTCGAGCGCGTCGATGTTCTGCTCGTCGCCCTTCGTGCCGAGCGTCGCGACCACCAGCGCCTGCGTTTCGCCGCGCGTGAACAGTGCCGAGCCGTGCGTACGCGGCAGCACGCCGGTACGGATTTCGATCGGGCGCACGGTGCGCGTGTCGCGGCCGTCGATACGCGGCTCGCCGTTCAGGATCTGCGTACGGACGATCTTTGCTTCGATGTCGAACAGCACGTTGCCGACGGTTGCCTTGTCGGCCGCCACGGTGCCGCTTGCCGACGCGTCTTGTTCCAGCTTCGCGGAAACTGCTGCGTAGATTTCTTTCAGCTTGGTCGAACGCGCCTGCTTGTCGCGGATCTGGTATGCG
Organism: Paraburkholderia caledonica NBRC 102488; assembly: GCF_000685095.1. Classification (GTDB taxonomy): domain Bacteria; phylum Pseudomonadota; class Gammaproteobacteria; order Burkholderiales; family Burkholderiaceae; genus Paraburkholderia; species Paraburkholderia caledonica. The sequence goes on along the minus strand of NZ_BAYE01000003.1, from coordinate 474,408 downwards.
GCGAGCAGTTCGGCTTGCGCCAGTTCCGTCACGCGCGCGATCAGCGGCTCGTTCTTCGCGGCCGGTTGCCAATCCCATTCGGGCTTGCCGCCTTCGCGGACCAGATCGTGGATCGCGTCGATCGCGATTTGCATCTGCTCATGGCCGAACACCACGCCGCCGAGCATGACTTCTTCGCTCAGTTGCTGCGCTTCCGATTCCACCATCAGCACCGCGCGTTCCGTGCCGGCGACGATCAGGTCGAGCGCCGATTCCTTCATTTGCGGACGCGTCGGGTTCAACACATATTCGTTGTTGATGTAGGCCACGCGTGCAGCGCCGACCGGGCCGTTGAACGGCAAACCGGACACGGCGAGCGCCGCCGACGCGCCGATCAGCGCGGGAATGTCAGCGGGAATTTCCGGGTTCAGCGACAGGACGTGGATCACGACCTGGACTTCGTTGTAGAAGCCTTCCGGGAAAAGCGGGCGCAACGGGCGGTCGATCAGGCGCGAGATCAGCGTTTCGCCCTCAGACGGACGGCCTTCGCGGCGGAAGAAACCGCCGGGGATCTTGCCGGCGGCGTAGGTCTTCTCGAGATAGTCGACGGTCAGCGGGAAAAAGTCCTGGCCCGGCTTGGCCGTCTTGGCGCCCACCACGGTCGCCAAAACCACGGTGTCTTCGACGTCGACGATCACCGCACCGCTCGCCTGGCGAGCAATCTCGCCGGTTTCGAGGCGAACGTTATGTTGTCCCCACTTAAATTCTTTGACGATCTTGCTGAACATAGTCATTGCTTTTCCTCATCGTTATGCCGCGCGGACCAGAAGCGGCGCGGCAACGCCAGGACCGGCGCCGCATGGGAAGAGTAGTGTTATGCCATTCCAGGGAGCCACGCTCTGCGCCGTCTGCATTGCTTACGTCGACTAAGCGCGCGAATCGCTGGAATGACACAAAGCTCCGCCCTGAAGCCCGGCCATGTTTCTGTATTTGCTGCTTTTCTACTGCTTTTACTGCTTACTGCCCCGCCACATGAACCGGCACGCCGCGGCGGACTACAGGCTGTGCGCCCCACATGAAGCGCACCGCGCAAAAACAAAATGCCTGTATCAGTGGAACTGACACAGGCATCTTGCTGAACGACTGGCCGATTACTTACGCAGACCCAGCTTCTCGATCAGTGCGCGGTAACGATCCGCGTCCTTACCCTTCAGGTAGTCGAGCAGCTTGCGGCGGCGGCTCACCATGCGCAGCAGACCGCGGCGGCTGTGGTGATCTTTCGCGTGTGCCTTGAAGTGAACGGTCAGTTCGTTGATGCGGGTCGTGAGCAGCGCGACCTGAACTTCGGGGGAGCCGGTGTCGTTGGCTGCGCGTGCGAATTGCGCAACGACTTCGGACTTCTTGCTTGTATCAACTGCGGACATGTCGATTTCCTTGAGAACTAGACAGGCGGTCACGGAAGAAAGGCCGTGCCGTGGGTTACCCGTGCGAACTAGCGCTGCCAGACACCTTGCATGACAGCCGGTACCGCAACGGGACGCGTATTGTAGCACAGCGCGATTCCGCCGCGAACCCTGCCTGCCGCGCCGGACAGCGACCGCGAGGACGCCGCGCGCGCGGGCAACAACCGGTCAGGGGCGCTTCATCTTGCACACGCTCGCTGGAACGGTGCGCTCAGCCGGCAACGCCAGCACCGTGCGGAAACCGAAGCCGGAGCCCTCGTTATCGAAGCGCACGCCGCGCGTGCCGACCTTGTCCATTTCCATCACGTAAAGCGGCTGGATCAGTTGATGATCGTCCGCGCGCATCCACGACGGGTGGAAGCCGTTGTCGAACCGGATGCCTTCGAGCGCCCGCGCGACCGCCGCAGGATCGGCGCTTTTCGCCCGATTCATCGCCGCGGCGAGGGTTTCGATCATCAGCGGCATGCGCAGGATCGGGTAGTCGTCCTGCGCGGCCGGGAAGCGGGTGCGAAACGCCTCGTACCAGGCGTCGGAGGCCGCGCCGCCCGCGTTGGGATGCCAGTCCGCGACGGCAATCACCCGCCCGACGCCCGCGTCGCCCAGTGCGGCAGGCGCGCCGAGACTGTTGCCGTAAAACGTGTAGAACTTCGTGTCGAGCCCCTGCTCACGCGCCGCCTTGACGAGCAGTGTCAGATCATTGCCCCAATTGCCGGTAATGACGGCGTGCGCGCCGCTCGCGCGAATTTTCGCGACGTACGGCGAAAAATCCTTCACACGGCCAATTGGATGGAACTCGTCGCCGACCACGGCAATGTCCGGGCGCTTCGCCGACAGCGCCGAACGCGCGAGACGGCTCACGTCGTGACCGAAGCTGTAATCCTGGTTCAGCAGATACACCTTCTTCACCGCCCGGTCGCGCTCGATCACGTCGGCGAGCGCGTCCATGCGCATACCCGCATGCGCGTCGAAGCGAAAGTGCCAGAAACTGCAATTGGCGTTGGTCAGTGCCGGGTCGTCGGCGGAATAGTTGAGAAATAGCTCGCGGTTGCCCGGCTCGCGGCTGTTCTGCTTTTCAATTGCGCCGATGAGCGCCGCCGCGACCGCCGAACTGTTGCCCTGCAGGATATAACCGATGTGACGGTCGGCCGCGCTACGCAGTTGCGTCAGCGCCTCTTCGGTGCCGCCCTTGCTGTCCAGCACGACCAGCTCGAGCGGATGAGCGCCGTCCGCAAGCTTCACACCGCCGCGCGCATTCACCTGTTCGACGCCGTAACGCAGATTGCGCTCAACTGCCGCGCCGGCGTTCGCGAACGGACCTGACATGCCTTCGATCAGCGCCAGCTGGATCGGCGCGCCGGTCGACCCCGGCGCCGCTTCCGGTGTCTGGGTCGGTTGCGGCGTCTGCGCCGCAGCCGCGCAGGTCGCCGCCACCGTTACCGAGAGTGCCGCCAATGCTACGGCCGTCTTCCATTGCCACTTCGCCATCGTCCGTTCCGTCTGATTCGTCGAAGCGCGGATCATAGGGCGTCGACAATGGAATAAGCAAGCCGCTCCAACCGTTATCGTGCAGGCTGGCAAACGCGCGCGCATCGCGATTCTTTTACGGCGGCGCGTGTCAAAATAATCTGTGTTGATGATAAAAACGCTACTTGAAAGCCATCGGAGGAATCATGTTGAACCGCCATCGCCGTAAGGCGGCCTTGATCGTGGCGCCGGCTACCGGGCGCGTGCGCCGCGCGGCGCTCGTGTGCCTGAGCGCGCTCGCCCTCGCCGGCTGCGCGCAGCCCTGGCAGCAATACCAGGCGGGCGCGGACGAATCGACAATCGTCGCGCGCCTCGGCCCGCCGCGAGAAAGCTACGATTTGCCAAACGGCGGCAAGCGGCTCATGTGGCCGACCCAGCCAATGGGCGAAACGACCACCGCGGCGGACATCGACGCCTCCGGCAAGATCGTGACCGTCCGCCAGGTATTGCAGCCGAACGAGTTCTATCGCTCCGAAATCGGCAAGTGGACGAGAAGCGACGTGCTGGTGAATTTTGGCCGCCCGGTGGAGACGTCCTACTTCCCGCTGATGAAGCGCGAAGTCTGGACCTATCGCTATCTCGAGGACAACTACTGGTACATGATGTTCAGTTTCTATTTCGACGATCAGGGTGTGCTGCGTCTCACGCAGAAATCGCCGGACCCGTTGCACGATCCCGACCGCCGCAACTTGTTCTAGCATGCTGCGAGTCCTGCCCGCGCATCTCCCAAAACCGCTCCTTGGAGCGGTTTTTTTTATTTATTTCGCATAGCCACGAATTTTATTTCACACACAGGCCATTAATTTTTTGATAGAAAGGCTTTTGTAAGCATTGATCCGATGCAGGTCCGACTGCGGAACAACGAGCGCGACCACACGGCACAGCCGTGATTGCTGCACCGGACGATGCGCCCTTTTTGGAGCCGCTATCGATGAATCGTCCCAAACGCCTTCTCGTCGCCAACGTCGCATGGGCGCATGAAACCGCCGAGCGCAACCCCGAGTTTTTCCGCGATCTGGTACGCGGACAGAATCCGCACGTACTGTGGATCGGCTGCTCCGATAGCCGCGTGCCGGCCGAAACCATCACGCACTGCGAGCCTGGCGACCTGTTCGTACACCGCAACATCGCCAACCTGTTTCATCCCCACGACGACAACTCCGCGAGCGTCCTCGAATACGCGGTGCGCGTGCTCAAGGTCGGTCATGTGATCGTCTGCGGACATTATGGTTGCGGTGGCGTGCGCGCCTCGTTGTTGCCGCCCGACCCGAGCCTGCCGCACGTAAATCGCCGTATCGCGCCGCTCTGTTCACTCGCCAGGATTCATCGCGATGAACTCGACGCACACGCGAGCGAACGCGAGCGCGTCGACCGCCTCGCCGAACTCAACGTGCTCGAACAGGTCGGCCAGCTTCGGGCGAATCCGATCGTGCGCGACGCCGAGACTGCGCCGCTCGTGCACGGCTGGATCTTCGCGCTCGAAGACGGGCGCATCAAGGTGCTTGCGTCCGGTTACGAGGCCGACGATGCAATGACCTGCGAGACCGCCGCCCATAGCGCCGCCTGATGCGCGGCTTCGTTCGGGGCCTATCCGGTTCAGCCTTCGCCTGCGATCAGGCATCACTCATTCCAGCACCGACACCATGAACCTTCGAGCTTTCTTTTCGACATTTCAGCGCGACGTGCTTGCGGGCACTGTCGTTTTCCTCGTGGCTCTGCCGCTGTGCCTTGGCATCGCCAATGCGTCGGGCGTCGAGCCGTTTGCCGGACTTGTATCGGGCATCGTCGGCGGCCTCGTGGTCGCGGTTCTCAGCGGCTCGCGCCTGAGCGTCAGCGGACCGGCGGCGGGTCTCGTCGTGATCGTCGTCGACGGAATCGCGCAGCTTGGCAGCTTTTCGGCGTTCCTCGCGGCCGTGCTGCTGTCCGGCGCGATCCAGTTCGGCTTCGGTATGCTCAAGGCAGGCCGTTTCGCCGCCTATGTGCCCTCGCCGGTCATCAAAGGCATGCTGGCCGCGATCGGCGTCCTGCTGATCGTCAAACAGTTCCCGCTTGCGCTCGGGCTGGTCGCCGGACAAGCGGCAAACGACGCGCCCGCCGCAGCGCAAGCTGCCGGCACGATAGTCGCGCCGTTCGGCTCCGTGTCGCTCGTGGCCTGCGTGATCACGCTCCTGTCTCTGGCGATCCTGATCGGCTGGGAAACGCGCCCCATGCGCCGCTTTGCGCTGGTGCGCATCGTCCCAGCGCCGCTCGCGGTGGTCTTGCTGGGTATCGGCGCCACCTTGCTGCTGCACGTGCTGGCGCCGTCGCTCGCGCCGCCCGCCGAGCATCGCGTTGCGTTACCGTCGCTCGAATCGTTCGCGGCGTTGAGCGTCGCGCTCGAGTGGGCCGACTTCGGGCCGCATTTCGCGCAACTCGCGAACCCGGACGTGTGGCGCGTCGCGATCACGCTTGCGATCGTCGCTAGTCTCGAAACCTTGCTGAGCCTCGAAGCGGTCGAGCAGATCGACCCCGAACGACGCCCGGCGCCCCCCGATCGTGAACTGAAGGCCCAAGGCGTCGGCAATCTGATTGCGGGCGCGATTGGCGGCCTGCCGATTACGGCGGTGATCGTGCGCAGTTCCGCCAACGTGCATGCCGGCGCAAAAAGCCGTCTGTCGGCGATCATTCACGGCGTGCTGCTGCTAGTCAGCGTGTTTGCGTTGACGAGCGTCATCAACCTGATTCCGCTCGCCTGTCTTGCGGCGATCCTGATTTTCACGGGACTCAAGCTCGCCAAGCCGTCGCTGTTCGTCGCGGTCGCGAAGCAGGGTTTTGCGCCCTTCGCGCCGTTCATCGTCACGCTGGTCGGCGTGCTCGCGACCGATCTGCTGATCGGCATCGTGCTCGGCATTCTGTGCAGCGTGATGCTTGCGCTGTACGCCAATCTGCGCAGCCCGATCGTGCTTGCGCAACACGGCGATCATTACCTGCTGTCGTTCCGCAAGGACGTGTCGTTTCTCGGCAAGGTGCCGCTCAAGCACTACCTGCAGCAGATTCCCGACGGCGCGACGCTGATAGTCGATGCGACGCGCGCCGATTTCGTCGACCACGACGTGCGTGAACTGCTAGATACCTTTGTCGAAGACGCGCCACGCCGCGGCATTGCAGTCGAAGTGCGGCATCAGGCGCGAGGCCAGGCACGCGCGGCGCGCGGCTGGTCGATGCGACGTACGGCGACCGAGTAACGTGGGGAGACTGCGGCGAACGAGCGAGACCAGCATGCCGCAATAAAAAATGCCCCGCGCCACTCAAGGCGCGGGGCATCGTTTTCTGGCGACGGCAGCGCATGAGCCGCTGCCGCGAGTTCATTCGGAACGCTGCGGATTCACTTTGTCGACGTTCGAATAGAGCTTGTTGAGCGCAGAGATATAAGCCTTCGCGGACGCCGCGACGATATCCGGATCGGTGCCCACGCCGTTGACGATGCGTCCGCTCTTGGAAAGCCGCACGGTCACTTCGCCCTGCGCCTGAGTGCCGGTCGTGATCGCATTCACCGAGTAAAGCAGCAACTCCGAGCCGCTGCCGACTTCCGTTTCGATTGCGTTGAGCGTGGCATCCACGGGACCGTTGCCGCGCGCCTCGCCGGTGATCTCCTTGCCGTCCATCGCGAATACGATCTTCGCATGCGGTTGCTCGCCGGTCTCGGAATGCTGCGAGAGCGACAGGAACTTGTAGTGCTCCTTTTGCTGCGCTTCAGCCGATTCTTCGGTGACGATCGCAATGATGTCCTCGTCGAAAATCTCCGCCTTGCGATCGGCTAGTTCCTTGAAGCGGGCAAACGCCGCGTTCAGTTCGGCCTCGCTGTCGAGCGCGATGCCCAACTCCTGCAGACGCTGCTTGAACGCATTGCGGCCCGACAACTTGCCGAGCACGATCTTGTTTGCGCTCCAGCCCACGTCTTCCGCGCGCATGATCTCGTAAGTGTCGCGCGCCTTCAGCACGCCGTCCTGGTGAATGCCCGACGCGTGCGCGAATGCGTTCGCGCCCACCACCGCCTTATTCGGCTGTACGACAAACCCGGTGATTTGCGATACGAGCTTCGAAGCCGGGACGATCTGCGTCGTATCGAGACCGAGTTCGAGGCCGAAATAGTCTTTGCGAGTCTTCACGGCCATCACGATTTCTTCGAGCGACGTATTGCCCGCACGCTCGCCGAGACCGTTGATCGTGCACTCGACCTGACGTGCGCCGCCGATCTGCACGCCGGCCAGCGAATTCGCCACCGCCATGCCGAGATCGTTATGGCAATGCACGGAGAACACCGCCTTGTGCGAGTTCGGAATGCGCTCGCGCAGCGTCTTCACGAGGTTGCCGTAAAGTTCGGGCACGCCGTAACCAACGGTGTCCGCGATGTTGATGGTGGTCGCGCCTTCTGCGATCACCGCCTCCAGCACGCGGCACAGGAAGTCCATGTCAGAGCGGCTGCCGTCTTCCGGCGAGAACTCGACGTCGTCGGTGAATTTGCGGGCGAAACGAACCGCGAGCTTCGCCTGCTCGAACACCTGGTCCGGCGTCATGCGCAGCTTCTTTTCCATGTGCAGCGGCGACGTGGCGATAAACGTGTGAATGCGGAAACGCTCGGCGGGCTTGAGCGCGTCGGCTGCACGCTGGATATCTTTGTCGTTCGCCCGGGCGAGCGAGCACACCGTGCTCTCTTTAATCAGACCCGCGATTGTCTGGATCGAGTCGAAGTCGCCATTCGAACTTGCCGCGAAGCCTGCTTCGATCACGTCGACCTTCATCCGTTCGAGTTGCTTCGCGATACGGATTTTTTCTTCTTTCGTCATCGACGCGCCAGGCGATTGTTCGCCGTCACGCAGCGTAGTGTCGAAAATAATCAGTTTGTCGGACATGTCGAGTCTCCTGCGGAGTCGTTCAATTGTGGGAATCGGATATTGGAATGTGGATGCCGCCGCCGTTAGCGCCGCAAGCAACGCTCGACCATGGATGAAGCGCAACGGGCACCAGCCGGGTCAGTGCGACGGTCAGCGCAATAGATGCGCCGGCTTGTCGAGGTTCGCGGCGCGGCTCGATCGTGGCTCTTGATGGCTCTTGGTGGATTGCTGGTGGCACGATCGTGGCTCGTAGCGCCCCCCGCCCCTGCCGCATTTACTGCGACTGGAAAGCCAACGCGGACGTAGTCATCCAACGACTATAGCGGCATTCCCTTCGCCGTGCAATTGACGTCAAACCTCCGCGCAGCGAGCGTCAGAGCGAGATTGGGAGCGGCCCCCCGGAAATGAGAACGGCGACCCAAAGGTCGCCGTTCCGATACTTCGCAAGCTCTCGGACTGCACGTGCATAGCGTGCATGCACACAGGACTACCTGTCGTGCGCGACCGAACGAGCGGGATTTGCCCTGCCGCGGAGCGCCTGATAGCCCCAGAACACATAGCCGGACAGACCGTACAACACGAACAGGCCGAACAGCATCAGAGGCGGATCGGATGACACCAGAACGAACGCCACCACTACCAGCAGAATCACGCCGAACGGCACGCGATGCCGCACGTCGAGCGCCTTGCCGCTATAGAACGGCGCGTTGGACACCATCGTCACGCCGGCATAGATCGTCAGCACAAAAGCGACCCACGGCAGCCAGACGAGCTTGAGCGGCACGCGGTTGTCGGTGGCAAGCCACACGAAGCCCGCGATGAGCGCCGCGGCTGCCGGGCTCGGCATGCCCTGGAAGAAACGCTTGTCGACCACGCCGATGTTGGTGTTGAAGCGCGCAAGCCGCAACGCCGCGCCCGAACAGTAGACGAAAGCCGCAAGCCAGCCCCACCGGCCCAGATCCTTGAGGATCCACTCATACATGACGAGCGCCGGCGCAACGCCGAACGACACCATGTCGGACAGACTGTCAAACTGCTCGCCGAATGCGCTTTGCGTATGTGTCATGCGGGCGACGCGGCCGTCCATGCCGTCGAGCACCATGGCCACGAAGATCGCGATTGCCGCGACTTCGAAACGCACGTTCATTGCCTGGACGACGGCAAAGAAGCCGCAGAAGAGCGCAGCCGTGGTGAACGCGTTCGGCAGCAAATAGATACCGCGCTTTCTCAGGAACTGCTGACGCTGCGCGCGGCGACTCTCCACCACCGGCGAATCCGTAACGATCGGCTTGTTGCGGCGAAACGGACGCGGTAACGGTCCACTGGTGCGCGGTCGGCGCGGTTTGAATGCGGCCATTCGGACAATCTCCTTTGTGCCGCTTTACAGTTCAGCGAGGATCGTGGACGACGCCGACACCTTCTCGCCGATAGACACTCGCGGACGGCTACCCACAGGCAGGTACACATCGACACGCGAACCGAAGCGGATAAAGCCATAGCGCTGGCCGCGCGTAAGCGGCTCGCCAGCACGTACATAGCAAAGAATGCGCCGCGCGATCAGACCGGCGATCTGCACCGACGTAACCGTTTGCCCGCCGGCCATTTCGATCACGATTGCATTGCGTTCGTTTTCGAGCGAAGCCTTCTCCACTGCGGCATTCAGATAAGCGCCAGGGAAATATTCGACCTTCGAGATCGCACCGTCGACGGGCGAGCGCTGCGAATGGACATTGAACACGTTCATGAAGACGCTGATTTTCAGCGCTTCGCGATTGGCGTACGGATCATGCGCGGTTTCGACTGCGACGATGCGGCCGTCGGCCGGGCATAGCACGGCATTCGCCTGAGTCGGAATCGGGCGTGCCGGATCGCGGAAGAACTGCACGATAAAGATCAGGATCAGCCAGAACAGCCACGCAAAGCCGAATCCCGCGAAGGCGTGAACCAGTAATGCAACGACGGCCGCGATGGCGATGAACGGCCAGCCTTCTCGCGCGATGATCGGATGTGGGTAATTCATGGGTGGCTTCAGTATTTTTGTAAAACCGTAGGATAGCAAAAGCCGCCCGGGGTTCAGCACCCTCGGGCGGCTTTTTGCATTACCGGCGCATGCGGCGGTGCGCCGCGCCGGTACAAGGCGATAAAACGGACTTCTTAGTTCTTCGACTGGTCGACCAGCTTGTTCTTCGCGATCCACGGCATCATGGCGCGAAGCTTCGAGCCGACCTGCTCGATCTGGTGCTCGGCCGTCAGGCGGCGGCGCGATTGCAGCGTCGGTGCGCCGGCCTTGTTCTCGATGATGAAACTCTTCGCGTACTCGCCCGTCTGAATGTCGGTCAGCACGGCCTTCATCGCCTTCTTCGTTTCAGCCGTCACGATGCGCGGACCCGTCACGTACTCGCCGTATTCGGCGTTGTTCGAGATCGAATAGTTCATGTTCGCGATGCCGCCTTCGTAGATCAGGTCGACGATCAGCTTCAGTTCGTGCAGGCATTCGAAGTACGCCATTTCCGGCGCGTAGCCGGCTTCAACCAGCGTTTCGAAACCGGCCTTGATCAGGTCGACGGTACCGCCGCACAGCACGGCCTGTTCGCCGAACAGGTCGGTTTCGGTTTCTTCGCGGAAGTTCGTTTCGATGATGCCCGCACGGCCGCCGCCGTTCGCTGCCGCGTACGACAGAGCGATGTCACGTGCCGCGCCCGACTTGTCTTGCGCAACGGCGATCAGGTGGGGCACGCCGCCACCTTGCGTGTAGGTGCCGCGAACCGTGTGGCCGGGCGCCTTGGGCGCGATCATGATCACGTCCAGATCCGCACGCGGGATCACCTGACCGTAGTGAACGTTGAAGCCGTGCGCGAATGCGAGTGCCGCGCCCTGCTTGGCGTTGCCGTGCACTTCCTTGGCATAGACTTCGGCGATCTGCTCGTCCGGCAGCAGCATCATGACGACATCCGCGCCCTTCACGGCTTCCGCCACTTCCTTGACTTGTAGGCCGGCGTTCTCAGCCTTGCTCCACGATGCGCCGCCCTTGCGCAGACCGACCGTGATGTTCACGCCGCTTTCCTTCAGGTTCAGCGCGTGCGCATGGCCTTGCGAGCCATAGCCGATGATGGTGACCTGCTTGCCCTTGATGAGGGAGAGATCGGCGTCCTTGTCGTAGAAAACTTTCATGTCGGTTCCTTGGCTAAATTCGGATGATTCAGAGAGATTCAGATACTGCGAATGTTGTGTTGCAAGGCCGGATAGTGATGAACGCCACCCGGCCGGGTCGAAGCGGAGCGGGTTACACCTTCAGAATGCGCTCGCCGCGCCCAATGCCCGAACTGCCCGTGCGGACCGTTTCGAGAATCGCTGTGGCGTCGAGCCCTTCGATGAAGGCGTCGAGCTTGTCGGCTGCGCCCGTCAGTTCGATCGTGTAGGTCTTTTCGGTGACGTCGATGATGCGGCCGCGGAAAATATCCGACATCCGCTTCATCTCCTCACGCTCCTTGCCGACCGCCCTCACCTTGATCAGCATCAGCTCGCGCTCGATGTGGGCGCCCTCGGTAAGGTCGACCACTTTCACCACCTCGATCAGGCGGTTCAGATGCTTCGTGATCTGTTCGATCACGTCGTCCGAGCCAATGGAGACGATGGTCATGCGCGACAGCGAACGGTCTTCGGTCGGAGCCACCGTCAAGGTTTCGATGTTGTAGCCGCGTGCCGAGAAGAGACCCACCACGCGTGACAACGCGCCCGGTTCGTTTTCCAGCAGGACGGAAATAATGTGTCTCATGTTTCGCTTCTTCCAGATGTTTGTCGATGTACGCGAGCGGCTTCGCGCCGCTTCGCCCGCCGACGCCTTTCTTGAAGGCGCGCATGACGAAGCCGACGCTGGGCCTACCCCAACGCGCTGTCGTTATAGATCTTCCGAACCCATGAGCATCTCGGTGATGCCCTTGCCGGCCTGTACCATCGGCCAGACGTTTTCGGTGGGATCGGTCTGGAAGTCGAGAAACACCGTGCGATCTTTCAGGCGCAGCGCTTCCTTGAGCGCCGGCTCGACATCGGCCGTGCGCTCGATGCGCATGCCGACGTGGCCGTACGCTTCAGCGAGCTTCACGAAATCCGGCAAGGCGTCCATGTACGAATGCGAGTAGCGCTTGCTGTACTCGATCTGCTGCCACTGGCGGACCATGCCCAGATAGCGGTTGTTCAGCGAGATGATCTTCACGGGCGTCTCGTACTGCTTGCAGGTCGAGAGTTCCTGGATGCACATCTGGATCGAGCCTTCGCCCGTGATGCACAGCACGTCGTCGTCCGGGTGCGCCATCTTTACGCCCATCGCCGCGGGCAGGCCGAAGCCCATCGTGCCGAGGCCGCCCGAATTGATCCAGCGGCGCGGCTTGTTGAAGCGATAGAACTGCGCAGCCCACATCTGATGCTGGCCGACGTCGGAACAGACGAACGCATTGCCGTCGGTCAATTCCCACGCCTTTTCCACCACGTACTGCGGCTTGATGATGTCGCTCTTGCGATCGAACTTCAGGCAGTCTTTCGCGCGCCAGGCTTCGATGTCCTTCCACCAGTCGGCGAGCGCCGCGGTGTCCGGGCCATGCTCGGCCGTTTGCAACTGTTCGATCAGTTCCTTCAGCACTTCCTTCACGTCGCCGACGATCGGAATGTCGACCTTGACGCGCTTGGAAATGGAAGACGGATCGATGTCGATATGGATGATCTTGCGCGGACGCGACGCGAAGTGCGCCGGGTCGCCGATCACGCGGTCGTCGAAGCGCGCGCCGATTGCGATCAGCACGTCGCAGTGCTGCATCGCCATGTTGGCTTCGTACGTGCCATGCATGCCGAGCATGCCGAGAAATTTCTTGTCGCTCGCGCGGTAGCCGCCCAGACCCATCAGCGTATTCGTGATGGGGTAGCCGAGCAGGTCGGCGAACTGGTTCAGCTCGCGCGATGCATCGGCCAGGATGATGCCGCCGCCGGTGTAGATGTACGGGCGCTTCGCCGACAGCAGCAGCGAAACCGCCTTGCGGATCTGACCGGAGTGGCCCTTCGTGACGGGGTTATACGAGCGCAGCGAAACCGTCTTGATCGGCTCGTACTGGCAAGGCGCCTTCGACACGTCTTTCGGAATGTCGATCAGCACCGGGCCGGGCCGGCCGGTACGGGCAATGTAGAACGCTTTCTTGACGGTCGCGGCGAGATCGCGCACGTCTTTCACGAGAAAGTTGTGCTTCACGCAAGGACGCGTGATGCCGACCGTATCGCATTCCTGGAACGCGTCCTGGCCGATCGCGGCAGTCGGCACCTGGCCGCTGATCACGACCATCGGGATCGAATCCATGTAGGCGGTGGCGATACCGGTCACCGCATTGGTGACACCGGGGCCGGAAGTCACGAGGCATACACCGACCTTGCCGGTGGAACGCGAATAAGCGTCGGCGGCGTGAACCGCGGCCTGCTCGTGACGCACGAGGATGTGCTGAAACTTGTCCTGCTTGTACAGCTCGTCGTAAATGTAGAGTACCGAGCCGCCGGGATAGCCCCAAACAAATTCGACGTCTTCGTCGGCCAGTGCCTTCATGAGCACGGTGGCGCCGATAGAGTCAGCTTCGTGTTGTGGAGTGGTATCCGACGTGGAGAATTCCGCGCTGGGCATATTCATTCAATTCACCTTTCGAATTTTCGGCAAAAAATTGATCGGGTGCTCTCTGCCGGGCTTGTGGCTCGGGTTCAAGCGGCGCGTCCAGTTGACAGGTGAGCTTCTTGGGCTACACCTCAATGAGACAAGTCACTTATGTTGCGAACCAGCGACGATAGCGGCAGACGCCCGCGCGGTCAAGCAAATATTGCCCGAACCCCCGTCCCTGACGCGCCCTTCTGACCGGCTGCCAACGTCATGACGATGTCGGCCGGTCCAGCTTTCGCCCCTGCTTTCGCAAAAGTTTGTTAGCATCCGCGAGTTTTACGACATTTTTCGACCGATTACGCGCACGCTCGCTGCGCCGACCCCCAAACGGATGGCATCAGACAAGGAACTCGCCGATTTTCTGGCGGGCGTCGAAAGGCGCGCATTCAAGCAGACGGTCTACGCCGTGCGGGACGACGACGCCTCGCTGGATATCGTGCAGGACGCGATGATCAAGCTCGCCGAAAAATACGGCGACCGTCCGGCGGCCGAGCTTCCGCTGCTGTTTCAGCGTATTCTGCAGAATGCGATGCACGACCATTTCCGTCGTGCGAAAGTACGCAATACGTGGGTCAGTCTCTTCTCGTCGCTTGGCAATGCCGACGACGACGAATTCGATCCACTGGAAACGTTCGAGGCCCAGCAGGGCTCTGCCGGCGCCGAGAGCAACGAACAGAAGCTCGAACGCGAACAGGTCTTGCAGATGATCGACGACGAGATCCGAAAGTTACCGGCACGTCAACGGGAGGCGTTTCTCATGCGTTATTGGGAAGATATGGATGTCGCCGAGACTGCCGCCGCAATGGGCTGCTCCGAAGGCAGTGTGAAGACGCACTGTTCGCGGGCCACCCACACGCTGGCGCAAGCGCTCAAGGCCAAAGGAATCACGCTATGAGCTCCCAAGAAACAAAAGAACTCGAGTTCGCGCGCCAGGTGCGCCGCGCGCTCGACGAAAACGCCGCCAGCATTCCGCCCGCCACCGTCGATCGACTCGCCGCGGCGCGCCGCGCCGCGCTCGCCCGCAAGAAGCCCGAAACCGTGAGCGCGCCGGTGTTCGCGCCCGCGCTCGCCGGAGCGGGAATGCCGGGCGGTCTGTCGCATGGCGAACTGCCACAACGCCGCCGTTCGCCGCTGCGCCGCTTCGCTCTCGCGTGGCCGCTCGCTGCGCTCGTCGTGAGCCTCGTCGGCATTGCCTACTGGGAAGACCAGCAGCGCACGGCTGAACTCGCCGATATCGATGCCGCCATGTTAAGCGACGACCTGCCGCTCAATGCCTATCTCGACCACGGTTTCAACGCGTATCTTTCGCGCGCCCACTGAGCGGGAGAGTGTTCGGGTGAGCTACAAGCGCGGTCTTGCCGTTGTTTTCGGATGTGCGATTGCGGCTCTCGTGTCGTTTGCCGCAACGTATCCGCGCTTTTACCCGAGCCCTTCGCCCGCCGGCGCGCCTGCCGCGACCGGTAACGGCGCGGCGCCCCCGCCCGCGCCCGCACTCGGCGTCGAATTGCCTGGCCTGCCTGGCAGCAAAAGCCCGCTGGCGTGGTCGCGACTGAGCGCCGCGGAGCACATGGCGCTCGCGCCCTTCGAGGCGCAGTGGGATTCGTTCAGTGACGAACGCAAACGAAAATGGCTGAAGATCGCGTCGCGTTACTCCAAGTTGTCACCTGATGCGCAAAAACGCCTGCATGAGCGGATGACCGAATGGGTGCGCATGACGCCGGATCAGCGCCGCGTCGCGCGTGAAAACTACCAGGTTTCCAAGCAATTGCCCCGTGAAGCGCGTCAAAACGCGTGGAAGGCCTATCAGGAGTTGCCGGAAGAACTGAAGCAGCGGCTTGCCGCGAGCGAGCACAAGCGGCGTCCGAGCGTGGTCAGCGCGCCTCCGTCGGGCCGCAGCGAGATCAAGGGGCTCGACCGGCTCGTCAATGCGCGCGAGCGTGCCGCTAGCGGCACGTCGTCGGCAAGCGCGGCGGCGGCCGTGTCTTTGCCGAGCCCGGCTTCGCTGCCGGGTATCCCGGCAGCCGGCAGCTTCGTGCCGGCCACGCCGCTGCCGGTCTCCCCGGCGGAAGCGCCGTCGATTTTCAACGGTTCTTGAACCGCTCCTGCCCGTGTCAGAACCGCGCGTGACTTCCAGATCCAGTTCGAACTCCAACGCGAGTCCTTCTCAGGCCAAACCGCGCGGTTCAACCGACACCCCGCCTACTGTGCGCCGCCGCCTCGCCGCGTTGCTTTACGAAGCGCTGCTGCTGTTCGGCGTCGTCTTCGTCGCCGGTTATCTGTTCAGCACGCTCACGCAGCAGCGCAACGGACTCACGCACCACAATCTGCTGGCGGCGTGGATCGGCCTTGTCGTCGGTCTGTATTTCGTGTGGTTCTGGACCCACAGCGGCCAGACCCTGCCGATGAAAACCTGGCGTCTGCGCGTAGTCGCGGCCAGCGGCGCGCCGCTCTCCGCGTGGCGGGCGATTGCACGCTACGTGCTCGCGTGGCTATGGTTTTTGCCGCCGCTCGCATTGCATCCGCTCCTCGGCCTGCGCTTGCCGCAAACCCTCGTGATCGCCGCTATCTGGTTCGTGTTGTGGGCGGCCACCGGCCGCTTCGGCGCAAGCCGCCAGTTTCTGCATGACCGTCTTGCCGGAACGCGCGTCATCGACGTCGCGCGCTGAGCGGCCCGGCCCAGATATCCGCATCCGTCCCGCAGTCCCCGCTCGTCCTTCTCGTACCTCCTCGTCCGCCGCAGTAATAAGAACTTCTCATGACTGTCACGGCACAGTCACGCGCCGTAGGCCCAATACAGGCACCGCAACTCGACGCGTGAGCCATGGACTCCAAAACGTCCGCGACTTCCCTGTTCCGCCAGACTGGCCCGAGCGTCGACCCCGTCGCGTTCCGCCCCGAATCCACCCATAGCCACGGCTTGCCGCTTCCCGTCGCACCGTTGCCGCTCGACACGCACGCGCGCCAGCACGACGACGAGCACGCGGAGCCGCACCGTTACCGCACGATCTGGCTGTCGGACATCCACCTCGGATCGAGCGGCTGCCAGGCGCCTTATCTGCTCGATTTCCTGCGCTACAACGAGTCAGAGTATCTGTATCTCGTCGGGGACATCATCGACGGCTGGCAGTTGAAAAAAGGCTGGTACTGGCCGCAGGCCCACAACGACGTCGTGCAGAAAGTGCTGCGCAAGGCGCGTAAAGGCACGCAGGTGGTCTATGTGCCCGGCAATCACGACGAAGCGGCGCGCCAGTTCTGCGACCTCGCGTTCGGCGACATCCACGTGCGCGGCGAAGCCTTCCATACCACGCTAGCCGGCAAGCGCCTGTGGATCGTGCACGGCGATCTGTTCGACGGCGTGATCCAGCACGCGAAATGGCTCGCCTATCTCGGCGACACCCTCTACACGATGATCCTGATCCTGAACCGCTGGTTCAACCGGATCCGCAGCCGGCTCGGCTTTCCGTACTGGTCGCTTTCCCAATACCTGAAGCATCAGGTCAAGAACGCGGTGAACTTCATCTCGTCGTTCGAACGCGTGATGACCGACGAAGCGCGCCGCCGCGGCTGCGACGGCGTAGTTTGCGGGCACATCCACAAGGCCGAAATACGCGACATCGACGGCGTGCTGTACTGCAATGACGGCGACTGGGTCGAAAGCCTGTCGGCGCTCGTCGAGACGTACGAAGGCGAACTCAAGGTGATTTACTGGACCGTGATGCGAGCCCCGGAAGCGGGCGTGCAAAAGGCCCGGGCGACGGCGTAATCCCTCTTAACCTCTGCTGGCTCGAATCGAGGAAACCAATCGATGAAGATCATGATCGTCACCGACGCATGGGAACCGCAGGTCAACGGCGTCGTGCGCACGCTGAAGAACACCACGCGCGAGCTGACCGAGCTCGGCCACCGCGTCGACTTGCTGACGCCGCTCGAATTCCGGACGATTCCCTGCCCGACGTATCCCGAGATTCGCCTGTCGCTGCTGCCGCGCCGCAAGCTGCGCCAGCGTATCGACGAATTTGCGCCCGACGCGCTCCACATCGCGACCGAAGGCCCGCTCGGCATGGCCGCGCGCGCTTATGCGATCCAGCACAAGCTACCGTTCACGACCGCGTATCACACGCGCTTTCCCGAATATGTGCAGGCGCGCTTCGGCATTCCGCTCGCCGCGACGTACAAGTTCCTGCACTGGTTTCATAAGCCGTCGCTTGCCGTGATGGCGCCGACGCCGGTCGTCAAAAGCGACCTCGAAAAATACGGCTTTACGAATGTCGTGTTGTGGACGCGCGGCGTCGATCTCGACATTTTTCACCCGATGGATTCGAAGGTTCTGAATACCGCGCGGCCGATCTTTCTGTACGTGGGCCGCGTCGCCGTCGAGAAAAACGTCGAGGCTTTCCTGAAGCTCGATTTGCCCGGCTCGAAATGGGTTGCCGGCGAAGGGCCCGCGCTGGCCGAGCTGAAATCGCGCTATCCGACAGCCAACTATCTGGGCGTGCTCACACAGGCTGAACTGGCCCGGGTCTATGCTGCAGCAGACGTGTTCGTCTTTCCGAGCCGCACGGACACGTTCGGGCTCGTGTTGCTCGAAGCGCTCGCCTGCGGCACGCCGGTCGCTGCATATCCGGTTACCGGCCCGATCGACGTGCTCGGCAACGGCGGTGCCGGCGCGATGAACGAAGACCTGCGCGACGCGTGTCTGGAAGCGCTCAAGATCGACCGCGCGCACGCGCGCGCGTGGGCCGAGCGCTTCTCGTGGGCGGCGGCCTCGGAGCAGTTCGCCGCGCATCTGAAGCCGTTGCCGCGTGCGTCGTATCGCGAGGAGAGCGCGGCCGCGTGACGCGGCGCGCCTGGCTGCCCATGCGAAGCAGATACTCTCCCGCAAGCCGCGCGTCCGCGAACGGCGCGCTGCGCGCCGTTCACGCCCCCAACGAGCACGACACCGCGGGCGTCGAGCCGTTCGACGACGTCAGCGAATCCACCGTGCCGAATCGAATCGACGGGCATCGCCGGAGCGGCCAAAGCGCGGAGCGCGCCCACAACGGTACACCTGCGAACAGCGACACCCAGCACGAACCGCTCGGTCCCGACGACCCGCTCGCGCCTCTGCCCTTTAATCCATACAAGGGCAACCGCGGCCTGACCCGCGCCTGGCACGCGATGAAAAACTCGCTCGCGGGCTTTCGCGTCGCTATCCGCGAGGAGAGCGCGTTTCGCCAGGAGCTGACACTTGCCGCGATTCTGCTTCCGTGCGGCGTGCTGGTCCCGGTCGAACCGGTATCGCGCGTGTTGCTGCTTGGCTCGGTGCTACTGGTGCTGATCGTCGAATTGCTGAATTCGAGTGTGGAAGCGGCCATTGACCGTATTTCGCTGGAACGGCACGAACTGTCGCGCCGCGCGAAAGACCTGGGCAGCGCGGCGGTGATGGTTGCGCTCGGCATGTGCCTGATGACGTGGGTGCTGATCGTGGGCCCGCTCGTCGTGCACTGGGTTAAGGCGCGGCTTTGACGACGACGCAACGACAACCCAGCGACGCCAGGCAGCGCGAGCGAAGCGATAAAAAACGCAGCTTTCAGATCGCCTGCGTCCGCCGCAGAAATGAAAACCCTCACTACCCGTTTGATATTAGAACGCTCGGTTTATAATCGTCCGGCAGTCTCAAAATAGCAACCGCGTCCGGGTGGAATACGCAGCAGCGGCACGCCGCCGCGCGTCCAACCCGGCGTAACCAGGGCCGGACGACATGGAAGCCAAACCTCCCCGCCGCACGCGCGAACGGATACTCGAACTGTCGTTGAAGCTGTTCAACGAAATCGGCGAGCCGAACGTCACGACGACGACTATCGCCGAGGAAATGGAGATCAGTCCAGGCAACCTGTACTACCACTTCCGCAACAAAGACGACATCATCAACAGCATCTTCAGCCAGTTCGAGCAGGAGATCGAAAAGCGTCTGCGTTTTCCCGACGACCACCGTGCGACCATCGACGAAATGTGGTCGTATCTGCAATACATGGTCGATTTCACATGGCGCTACCGTTTCCTGTATCGCGATCTGAACGATCTGCTCGCGCGCAACCGCACGCTCGAAACGCACTTCAAGCAGATCATCAGTCATAAGGTGCGTTTTGCCAGCCAGTTCTGCGATCAGCTTGTGGCTGACGGAGAGATGGTCGCCACGCCTGACGAACTGCAAGTGATCGCGACCAACATCGGCGTGATCGCAACATATTGGCTGTCGTATCAGTTCGTGATGAACCCGCGCAAATACAACGAGCAGGAAGCGATTCGCGCGGAACTCCACCAGGTGAGCGTACAGATCGTGTCGTTGATGGCGCCTTATCTGCGCGGCCGCTCGCGGCAGATTTTCGACGACCTGGTGTCGGGCAAGCTGCCCAAGCGCGAGTTCTACGACTATCTGCCGCCGAAAGAAGGCGCCGCGCCTCGCAACGAATAGGACGTTTCTTCATGAAGTCGGTGTGTGTGTATTGCGGCTCCGCGAATGGGGCCAAACCGTTGTATGCGGAAGCGGCGCGCGCGTTCGGCCGCACGCTGGTAGAAGCCGGTCTCGCGCTGGTGTACGGCGGCGGCAAGGTTGGCCTGATGGGCGTGATCGCCGACACGGTCATGGCCGAAGGCGGCCGCGCGATCGGCGTGATTCCCGAGTTGCTCGTCAACAAGGAAGTGGGCCATAACGGGCTGACCGAATTGCACGTGGTGCCCGACATGCATCATCGCAAGAAGATGATGGCCGATCTGTCCGACGCGTTCGTTGCGATGCCGGGCGGCGCGGGCACGCTGGAAGAGCTCTTCGAGGTCTACACCTGGGCGCAGCTCGGCTATCACCAGAAACCGGTGGCACTGCTCAATATCGACGGCTTTTACGATCCATTGATCAAGCTCTTGCAGCACACTGTCGACGAAGGCTTCATACGCAAAGCGTATCTCGACATCCTGCAGATCGACGCCGATCCCGGTGCATTGATCGGCAAGCTGCAACGCTATCAACCGCCCGCCGCCGACAAGTGGGCGATCAATCGCGACGCCGTCTGACTTCGGCCGCGATTGAAAGGCCGCTGCGTTTGCCTGGCGCCCACTCTCCCTGCACGTTGAGGTTGCGATGACGCAAACCGTTCTGATCACCGGCGGCAGCCGCGGTATAGGCCGCGCGACGGCGCGCTTGCTGGGCGCGCGCGGCTGGTCCGTCGGCGTGAATTACACGCAGAATCTGGCCGCCGCGCAGGAGACCGTCGCCGAAGTCGAGCGGGCCGGCGGACGCGCATTGCCGGTTGCCGGCGACGTCGCAAACGAAGCCGACGTGATTGCGATGTTCGACCAGACGGAGCAGACCTTTGGCCGGCTCGATGCGCTCGTCAATAACGCGGGCATCGTTGCACCGTCGATGCAACTCGCCGACATGGACCTTGCGCGCCTCACGCGTATCTTCAACGTCAACGTGCTGGGCGCGTATCTGTGCGCGCGCGAGGCCGCGCGGCGCATGTCGACGGATCGCGGCGGCGCGGGCGGCGTGATCGTCAATGTGTCATCGGCGGCGGCGCGGCTGGGTTCGCCGAACGAATACGTCGACTATGCAGGCGCGAAAGGCGCGGTCGACACCATGACGCTCGGGCTCGCGAAGGAACTCGGCCCGCGAGGCGTGCGTGTGAACGCAGTACGGCCGGGTCTCATCGACACTGAAATCCACGCGAGCGGCGGCAAGCCGGATCGCGCCGCGCAACTGGGCTCGACAACACCGCTCGGCCGTCCCGGCCGCGCCGACGAAGTTGCAGAAACCATCGTCTGGCTGCTAAGCGATGCCGCGTCGTATGTGACTGGCGCTCTTATCGACGTTGCGGGCGGCCGCTAGGCGCCCCTCTTCTTCACCGTCTATTTACGCGGCGGCCGATTTCGCGCCGCGTCTCCTTCTTGTTCCCGCTCGCCCCCCATCAGGGATCGGCATCGCCCCTGCACGTTCAACTGCCGCGCCTGTGCGCCGCCGCGCGTGTAATCGTTCGTAAGATTAGGAGACTACAATCGCGGCCGATCGCGCGCCATGCCCGCGACGCCAAATAAAAAACCGGTACGCGCGCCTGAGTCGCCGCTTGCCGCGACAAGAGATCGTCTTATGCAAGAAAAGCCAATCGCACCGTCTCCGGCCGCCGGCTCGCAAACCGCCGATCGCGCGCCTTACCTCGAGCGTTGGCGTGCGCTCGGCAACGTGCGTCCGCTGCTTTGGCTCGTGGCGATGGCGATCGTCTGCGCGTGGCTTTTGCCGGGCACGCTGGGTCACGATCCCTGGAAACAGGACGAGACTTATACATTCGGCATCGTCCAGCACATGCTCGACACCGGCGATCTCGTAGTGCCGACCAACGCGGGCCAGCCGTTCGTCGAAAAACCGCCTGTGTACGACTGGGTGGCCGCCGGCCTCGCGTGGATGTTCGGCCGCTATCTGCCCCTGCATGACGCGGCGCGTCTCGCGAGCGCGCTGTTCGCCGGGCTGACCGTGTACTACACGGCCCGCGTCGCGCGCCGCGCCGTGAATGCGTCGAACTGGCGCGACCTGCGCGTGGTCAGCACGCTGGCGTTGTTTGGCGGCACCCTCGTCGTCGTCAAACACGTGCACGACATGATGACCGACGTCGCGCTGATGGCCGGTGCGGCGATCGGCTTTTGCGGGCTGTTCGAACTCGCGCTCGCGCATCTTCGTTATGACGGACAACGAAACAACGACGGCTCGCAGCGTCGCCACGCGATGCTAAGCGGCGCCGCGATGTTCGGCGCGGGCGTCGGTCTGTCGTTTCTCGCGAAAGGTCTGTTCGTGCCACTCGTGTTCGGCGCGACGGTCTGCGCGGTACTCGTGCTTTATCCGGCCTGCCGCAGCCGCAGCTTCGCCGGCGCGCTCGGCGTGGCCGCGCTGGTGTGCGCGCCGTTCGCACTGATCTGGCCGCTCTGCTTCTATCTACGTTCTGAAGCGCTCTTCAAGGTCTGGCTGTGGGATAACAACGTCGGCCGGTTTTTTGGTTTTTCGGTGGCCGAACTCGGCTCGGAAAGCGAGAACCGGCTATTCGTGCTGCGCACTGTGCTGACCGTCGGTTTTCCCGTCGTGCCACTGGCAGTGGCCGCACTTGCGGGCGGCGCATGGCGGCGCTGGCGCGACCCGCGCGTCGCCTTGCCGGCGATTTTCGCGGGCACTGGTTTCGCCGTGCTGCAAAGCTCCGCGACGATCCGCGAACTCTACATTCTGCCGTTCATCGCTCCGCTGGCGTTGCTCGCGATGCAAGGCGCCGAGCAGTTGCCGCAGCGTTTGCATGCGGCGTGGGACATGACGAGCCGCGTGTTGTTCGGCAGCACGGCGGCGCTCGCCTGGATTGTCTGGTCCATCGCGAGCAGCCCGGTGAACACGCACGCCTCGCTGCACCGGCTCGGCCGATGGCTGCCGCTCGACTTCGTTTTGCCCGTCCGCCCCGGGCTGATTGCCGCCGCGCTGTTTATGACCATCGGCTGGCTGTGGCTGCTGCCTGCCTTCAAATACACGGGCAAGTGGCGCGGCCCGCTCAGCTGGTGCGCGGGCGCTGTGGTCGCCTGGGGGTTGGTGAGCACGTTGCTGCTGCCCTGGCTCGATTACGCGAAGAGCTACCGCTCGGTGTTCGAAAACCTCGGCGAGGCGTTGAACGTGGAATGGAATGACGGCGATTGCATGGCGAGCATCGGATTAGGCGAGTCCGAAGCGCCGATGCTCGAATATTACGCCGGCGTCGAGCATCAGCCGACCGTCGACGCGCGCACAACCGGGTGTACGTGGCTGATTGTCGGAAGCCGGCGGGACAACCCGTCCACACCGGCTGGCGACTGGCGTCTCTTCTGGTCGGGCGCGCGCCCGGGCGATACCGACGAGTTGTTGCGCGTCTTCGTGCGCACCCCGGCTGCAACGCCGGCTTTGGGTGCAGGGACGCCATAACGCGAGATCGTGCGTTGGTTGAGCGGCGGCCCGCCTAACAAGGAATCCGGGCAATGCGTGCGCAATGCGCCCATTCAAGAGTGCGCGCCGTTCGCCCGTCAGCCCGCAACGCGGTGCGTCAGACGGCCAGAACGCACGTCAATCACCGGCGGCCGGCTTTTTTCGCGCGCGACTGGAACGACGAGCCCGGCTCGCGCAGAAAGGCGATTTCATCGGCTGTGGACTCGCGCCCGAGCACCGCATTCCGATGCGGAAAGCGTCCAAAGCGCTCGATGATCTTTGCGTGCCTCACCGCGAACGGGTAATAAGACGCACCGCCCGGCTCGGCGGCAAGGGCCTTGAAAAGACGCAGCGACTCATGCTGGCTCGCAAGCGATTCGTCGTGTTCGAACGGCAGATAAGCGAACGCGCGATGATGCACGCCCGGCAACAGCCCATCCGCTCCGCTCGCAACCATCTGCTGCGCAATAGCCAACGCCTTCCGGTCGGCCGCGAATGCCGTAGCCGTGTCGCGGTGGCAATTGCGCGAAAACTGATCCAGCACGATGACGAGCGACAGTGCTCCTAACGGCGTTGCGGCCCAACTGTCGAGTTGGGACTTGCGGGCGGCATCGATCAACGTTCCGAAGCGTTCGCGCAAGCTCGCATCGAATGAATCGTCCGCGGTGAACCAGAGCTTGCGCGGCCCGCCGAAGTCCGGCGAGTCGGGCGCACCGAACCAGCAGTCGAGCACGGCGTGCGCCTGCGGATCGAGCGCGGCGTAATCAGCCGACATGCGGTCGGCCACGTCGCCTGCAAGCGCAACGGTCAGCGCATTCGCCACCGGGAACGGCGCCGCGCCGTCGGTGTCGAGGTCAGCCATTGCGATTGCGCATCCAGTCGGCCGTTTCGAAAAACGAGCCGAGCAGCCGTTCTCTCAGCGGCTCGGCAAGCCCTATGTCTTCCATCGCCCAAGCCATGCAGCGAAGCCACTGGTCCCGTTCGCTCGACGCGATCGCGAACGGCAAATGCCGCGCACGCAGGCGCGGATGCCCGAACCGGCTGATGTAATGGTCGGGCCCGCCCAGCCATCCACAGAGGAACCAGAAAAGCTTGTCGCGGGAGCCGTCCATCGACTCGGGATGCAACGCGCGAATGCCGGCGAACTCCGCTTCCAGATCCATCAGGTCGTAAAAACGGTCGACGAGTTCGCGCACACGCGCTTCTCCACCAACCAGTTCGAAGGCCGTCGGCTGCGCCGCCGACACTTCGTCATCAAGCTCACTCATAACAACTCATCAACAGAAACCGAGGAAAAATTCAGGCGTCCCGCAAAGACTGCAACGCGGGCCGCGACAGCACATGCCGCAAGCTCAGCCAGCCGCCGACCGCCGCGCACGCGACGCCCGCCGCGATTCCGGCGGGCAGCAGCCATGGATTGAACTCGAGATAGAACTGAAACACGCGAGTCGCGAGCACCCAACCGATCACCTGCGCCCCGAGCGCCGCCATGAATCCGGCGAGCGCGCCGACCGCGACGAACTCGGCAATCTGCACCGTGCGAACCTGGCCGTGGGACGCCCCCAGCGCGCGCAACAGCGCGGATTCTCGCATACGCTCGTCGCGCGTGCCGGCGAGCGCCGCGTACAGCACGAGCACACCCGCCGCGAGCGTGAAGGCGAACAGAAATTGCACCGCGCCGATCACCTGCTGCAACACACGCTGCACCTGCGCGAGAATCGGACCGGTGTCGATTGCCGTCAGGTTCGGGTATGCGGCGATCAGGCCGTCGATGGTCGAACGTTGTTCCGGCGGCAAATGAAAGCTGGTAATGAACGTAGCCGGGAAGTCCTGCAACGCGGCCGGCGGCATCAGCACGAAAAAGTTGACCTTGAACGAACCCCAGTCGAGCTTGCGAACGCTCGTGACCGGCGCGTCGATCTGCAGGCCGGTGACGTCGAAGCGCAGCACGTCGCCCGGCTTCACGTTGATCAGCTTCGCGAGGCCTTCTTCGATCGAAATCTGCGGCGTCTTCGTGTCGCCGTACCAGGTGCCCGCGGAAAGGCGATTGTCCTCGGGCAACTGCGTCGTGTACGACAGATTGAACTCGCGGTCCACCAGGCGTTTCGCGTCATCGCCCTTGAACGAATCGGGATTCACCGCTTTTCCGTTGATGGCGGTGAGCCGGCCGCGCACCATCGGCGAGAGCACCGTGTCCGGCACGCCGTGCGTGTCCAGATAATGCGTGACCGCGTCGCGCTGATCGGGCTGAATGTCGATGATGAATTCGTTCGGCGCATCGGGCGGCGTCGATTTGCGCCAGCCGGCCACGAGATCGTTGCGCGTCATCGCGATCAACAGCAGGCACATGAGGCCGATGCCGAGCGCGGTGATCTGCAACGCGCTCGCGCTGCTGCGCCGTTCCAGCGAGGCGAGCGCATAACGCCAGCCGATGCCCGCATTCACACGCTCGCTGCGCACCACGCGCGCCGCGCCCCACAGCGCAACGCGGGCGACGCACGCGAACACCAGCAGCCCGCCTGCGAAACCGCCCGCGACAATTCCGCCGAGCTTCAACTCGCCCGCCGCGACGATCAACAGTCCCGCGAAGAGCACGATGCCGAGCGCGTACGCGGCCCACGCCGTGCGCCCTGCTTCGCCCCACTCGCGACGCAGCACGCGAACCGGCGGCACACGCGTGAGCGGCAACAGCGGCGGCAGCGCAAAGCCGAGCAGCAGCACCAGACCGGCTGCGATGCCTTCGAGCGCCGGCCATGCCGTGGGGTACGGCAACGCGACGTCGATGAGACTGCCAAGCCACGTCAGCAACGCCAGATGGCCGAGATACCCCAGCGCGACGCCAAGCGCGCCGCCCAGCATGCCCACGCCGACGAATTCGAGCGTGAACAGTGCCCGCAGCGTGCGCTGACTCACGCCGAGACAACGCATTGCGGCGCACCCGTCCAGATGCCTGCGCATATACCGATGCGCGGCCATCGCGATCGCCACCGCCGCGAGCAGCGCGGTCAGCAGCGACACGAGCGTGAGGAAATGACTCGCGCGGTCGAGTGTCTGGCGCACCTGCGGCTGGCCGTCCTGCAAAGATTCCAGCGCGACCCCGCGCATCTTGCCGCCGTCCACCTTGCCGTGCGCGAACTCTGCAAAGCGCGCGACCGACGCATCGGCACCCGCGACCAGAAGCCGGTACGTCACGCGGCTGCCGAACGTGATGAGTCCGGTGGACTGAACTTCGTCCGCGCGCATCATCAGCCGGGGCGAAAAGTTGACGAACGAGAAGCCGCGGTCGAGTTCGCGCGTGATCATTGCGCCGATGGTGAAGCTGCGGTTGCCGACCTTCACCGTGTCGCCTATGCGCACCTTCAACGCGTCGAGCAGTTGCTGATCGACCCAGACGGTGCCAGGCGCGGGGATGTTTTGCGCGGGATGATCTGCCGCCGCGGGCGCCGAAGCAATCCGCAACGCGCCGCGCAGCGGATAGCCCGGCGACACCGCCTTGATCGCGGCGAGTCGCGACACCGGCTGCGCACCGGTCGAGTTGATCATGCTCGGAAAGATTGCCGTGGTCGCCGTGCTCAGCCCGAGCGCCGACGCCTGCTGCGCGAACTGCGGATCGACCGGATGATCGGCGCGCACGATGAAGTCGGCGGCGATCATGCGGCGTGCGTCGCGCTCCAGCCCTTGATGCAAACGGTCGGCGAGAAAGCCGACGCTCGATAGCGCCGCGACGGCCAGCACCAGCGCGAGCAGCAGCATGGTGAGTTCCCCCGCGCGCCAGTCGCGCGCCGTCATGCGAATCGCCTGGCGCAGCAGATCGCCGCCGCTAAAGCGGCGCGTCGCGGACACGCCGACGCGTGCCGTGGAATGCCCGACCTTGTCGCTGGCTTCGTCGGATTCGCTGGTCTCGCGGGTTTCGCTGGTATCGCTCAATCGTGCCGGCTCCTCGCGAGGCGCGACACCATATGCGTGGCCATGCCGCGAAAGCCGCCCTGCACGCCGCGCCACAGCCGCGGCAACACCCAGCCGGCCAGCACCAGGAAGCCGACGATCAGCACGAGAAACAGCAGCGGCAGGAAGAGCGCGAGCAGGATGCCGCCGAATACGAGGCCGTCTTCGGCGCTCGACGTAACGATATTCGACACCGGTTCCGGCGACAGATTGATCAGCGCGCGCGTACCCGCTTTCGTGAGATGCGCGGTGCCCGCGAGCGTGCCGCCCGCGAGCGCGGCAACCGTCAGCAATGCGGGATCGGCATGGCCGAGTGCACCGGCTGCGAGCACCGCGCCGGCCGGAATGCGAATAAACGTGTGAATTGCGTCCCACAAGGAATCGAACGCGGGGATCTTGTCGGCAAGAAATTCAGTGACGGTCAGCGCGCCCGCCACGCCGATCACCCAAGGCGAGGACAGCGCGGACAAGGTATCGGGAAGATGAACGAGCCCGAGGCGCTCGAACACGCCGGCCAGCAGGACCGTCAGATAGAGGCGCAGGCCGCTGCCCCATGAGAGCCCCGCAGCAAGCGAAAGTGATTCAAGCATGGCCGCCTCCAGGCGCGCGGTGCGTGCCGGGCGCTTCGGCAGGCCAATCACGAAGGAGCCGCCACACCGAAGTCGTCAGACCCGCGCCAAGCCGGCCGCGCCAAGCAGGCCGCGGGCAACTTCAGGTTGGTTTCAATCTCATTATAGCCACGTTAATTCGCAGAACGCAGAGTGGCCTGCAAAATGGCGGCGTGCGCAGAGACTCAATGTCCCGAGGACAGCTTGAGCCCGACCAGGCCGACGACAATCAGCGCCGCGCTTGCAACCCGCGCGACCGTGAGCGCCTCGCCCATCATCACGATGCCGAAGATGAACGCGCCGACCGCGCCGATGCCGGTCCACACCGCGTAAGCGGTGCCGAGCGGCAACTGCCGCATCGCCATGGCCAGCAGGACGAAACTGCCGACCGCCGTCACGATGGTGAACAGCGAAGGCCACAGCCGTGTGAAACCGTCCGAGCTTTTGAGACCGGCCGCCCAAGCGACTTCGAGCAAACCGGCGACGAATAGAAGAATCCAGGACATGAAACAGCTCCATTGGTCAGATGGGGCCGTCCCCGTTTGTGAAAAGCGTAAGGCCGTCCTTACGGTTCGTAATTATAACGATCCGCTCGCCATCGCGCTGCGAGGCGCACGCCGCCATGCTCAAGCCACGCCGACCAGCCGGTAACCGACACCTGTTTCCGTGACGATGTGCTCGGGTTGCGCCGGATCGCGCTCGAGTTTGCCCCGCAAATGCGCCATATAGATTCGCAGATAGTGATAGCTCTCGACATGCGACGGACCCCACACGTCGCGCAGCAATTGCCGGTGCGTCAGCACGCGGCCTGCATGGCGCACCAGCGTCGCGAGCAGCCGATACTCGATTGGCGTCAGATGAACCGCGGCGCCTTCTCGCGTCACCTGGCGCAACGCCAGATCGACGCTTACCGCGCCGAAGCGCACCTGCGGCGACTCGTTCGCGCCGCCCTGATTCCGACGCCGCAGATGCGCGCGAATTCGCGCGAGCAGTTCGGACACGCCGAAGGGCTTCGTCAGGTAATCGTCCGCACCGGCATCGAGCGCCGCGACTTTCTCGCTCTCCTGCGTGCGCGCGGACAGCACGATCACCGGCAATTCGCTCCAGCCGCGCAATTCGCGGATCACGTCGAGACCGTCGGTGTCGGGCAGGCCGAGATCGACGATCACGAGATCGGGCTTGCGCGTCGCAGCTTCTACCAGGCCCTGCTTGCCGGTCTCGGCGTCATGCACGGCGATGCCCTCGCCCTCCAGCGCCGTGCGCACAAAGCGGCGAATCTGCTTTTCGTCTTCGATCAGAACGACGGTGATGCTCGGCTCACTCATGAGTTGGTTTCGCTAGCTGGTCCAGGTGCGCGTTCGAATGCGGGTCCAAACCCGCGGGTGTTGAGCCTGATTGTCCCGGATTGTGTCCCAGATCGTCGGCGGCTTCTTCGTCCATCGGATCCGGCGCGTCCGGCGGCGTGTCGACGGGCAGCGTGAACCAGAAGCGCGCACCGTCGATGCGGCCTTCAGCCGCTTCTGCCGAACCTGCCGACCCGGCCGCCATGCGATTAAGTGCGCCGATGCTCCCGCCGTGCGCTTCCACGATCGCTCGACAAATCGCGAGACCCAGGCCCACGCCGGGCTTGGCCGATTCCTTCTCGCCACGGGTGAACTTCTCGAACACTCGCGTTTCCATGCCGACCGGCAGGCCCGGCCCATTATCGTCGACAGTGACGCGCACGAACGGCTTGCCGTCCGGCTCGAAGCGTTGCGCGCCGATGGTCAGCGGCGTACCGGGCGACGTGTATTTCGCCGCATTCTCGAACAGGTTCGAGAAAAGCCGCTCCATCAGTACAGCGTCCAGATGCAGCAACGGCAGGTCGGCCGCGAGATTGACCTGCACCGGGTGTCCGTTCAGCGCACGCTTGCAGGCGCGCAGCGCGGCGCCTACGGTTTCTTCGAGCGGCGTCCACTGCCGGTTGAGCTGCAGGCTGCCCTCCTGCAAGCGCGCCATGTCGAGCAGGTTCGTCACGATCCCGGTCATGCGCAGCGCTTCTTCATGGATCGCCTCGACGAGTTCACCGTCGCGCTCCACGTCGACATGAGTTCCCCGCGATTGTGCGAGCATCGACGAGAAGCCGACAATCGTTGTAAGCGGAGTGCGCAAATCGTGCGAAATCGCGGACAACAGCGAGTTGCGCAAACGTTCGGATTCCATACTGACAAGCGCGTCGCGCGCGATGTCCACATAATGCACGCGCTCGAGCGCGAGCGCGATCTGCGCGGCGAACGCGTCGAGCATGCGCTCCTGTTCAGGCACGTCCAGTTCGCGTTCGTCGCGCAGCACCACCGCAAGCACGCCGCGCGTGCGCATCGGCGCCTTCAGCGGCAGATATAAAGCAGCCGCGGCGGGCAGCGTGTCAGTACCATGTCCGGCCGGCTTCTGGTGATCGTAGACCCATTGGCCGACATCGGTATCGAGCAGTTCGCCTTCTAGCGTGACTGCGGCGTCCGGGTCCTCGATTTTCTGCTTCACCCGATCGGCGCTGTCCGGCAACAGAACCGCAACGCGCGCGCCGAACACTTCGCTCACGTGACGGCTCCCAATGCCGACGATCTGTTCTGTCGTCAGCGCCGCGGCCAGTTCGCGCGCCATCGAGTACATCGCGCCGGTGCGCTGCTCGCGACGCCGCGCCACGCGCGCCTCGCGCCGCAAGCTCGACGTTAGATGGCTGATCACGAGCGAGGTCAGCAACATGCCGAAGAACGTCAGCAGATATTGCGTATCCGACACCGACAGCGACAAGCGCGGCGGCACGAAGAAAAAGTCGAATGCGGCGACGCTCAGGAACGACAGCAGCACGCCGGGCCCGCGCCCGAGTTTCGCTGCTGTGAAGATCACGCCGAGCAGATACAGCATGACCAGGTTCGTCAGATCGATGTGATCGCTCAACTGACTCGACAACGCGGTGATGCCCGCGCAGATCGCCAGTGCGAAGCCGTACGCGCGCGGCGGCGAGCGGCGTTCGCGCGCGGCGCTCAACGCTTCGCGCCACGCGTTCGCAGTCGTGCTGAGCAAGCGGTGCTGCTCGCCACTGCCGCTTTCCGACGACGACGGGCGAATCAGCGTGAGATCGACATGACCCGCCTTTTCCGCGATGCGTTCGCCAAGCGGGCGGCGCAGCCAGCGCGTTAAACCCGAGCGGGTCGACGCGCCCGCCACCAGTTTCGACACATTGCGAGCCTGTGCGTAACCGGCCAGCGCCGAAGCCGCGTCGACGCCCGCGAGCGTCGCCGTTTCCGCGCCGAGTTCAGCGGCGAGCTTCAATGCGTTCAGCGTGCGTTCGCGCCGCGCATCGGGCAAGCGCTGCAGCGCGGGTGTCTCCACATACACGGCGATCCAGTCCGCCTTCAGACTCGTGGCGAGACGCGCCGCCGCGCGCACCAGCATCGGCGCTTCAGGGCCGGGACCGACGCATACCAGCAAGCGTTCGCGCGCCTGCCAGATCCGTTCGATCGAACGGTCGGCACGATACTCCCGCATTTGCGCGTCGACCCGATCGGCGGTACGGCGCAATGCCAGCTCGCGCAGCGCGATCAGGTTGCCCTTGCGAAAGAAATTGCGCACGGCGCGCTCGGCCTGTTGCGGCAAATACACCTTGCCGTCGCGCATGCGGTCGAGCAGTTCCTCGGCTGGAAGATCGACCAGCGTGACTTCGTCGGCGCGATCGAACACACGGTCGGGAACTGTCTCCCACACGCGAATGCCCGTGATCTGTCCAACCACGTCGTTCAGACTTTCCAGGTGTTGAACGTTGACAGTCGTATAGACGTCGATGCCGGCGTCGAGCAGTTCATACACGTCCTGCCAGCGCTTGAGATGCCGCGCGCCCTGCACATTCGAATGCGCGAGTTCGTCGACGAGAATGAGTTGTGGCTTGCGCGCCAGCGCCGCGTCGAGATCGAATTCGCCGAGCTTGCGCCCACGGTACTCAAACTGTGCGAGCGGCAGCACGTCGAGTCCTTCGAGCAGCGCGGCCGTTTCGCCACGTCCATGCGTTTCGGCGATGCCGACCACCACGTCCGCGCCTTCGTCGCGACGGCGGCGCGCCGCCTGCAACATCGCGTATGTCTTGCCGACGCCCGCCGACGCGCCGAAAAAAATCTTCAGCCTGCCGCGTTGACGCTGTTGTTCGTCGCGTTGCAGCTTGTCGAGCAGTTGATCGGGATCGGGGCGGTTCATGCTTGCATGTTCGATGATAGGCACGCGGCGGTGCGTGCATGGTGGCACGGCGGCGGCCCGGCCGCAAATCGTTCATAACGATGCACGGCCATGCCCTGTTAAAAGATAAGAACCGCGTTCGCGCCCGCCGCCTGTTCCGCGGGTTGTCCAGCCGCTCCCCGGCTAGCGCTGCGCCGGACTCCGGTCAGGCGCCCTCACTCGCGCTTCATCTCGTCGAGCGCAAGGTTCAGTTGCAGCACATTCACGCGGGGCTCACCGAGAAAGCCGAATTGACGGCCACTCGTATAACGGTCCACTAGCGCTCGCACATCGTTCTCTCCGAGCCCGCGCGCTTTCGCGACCCGATCGATCTGATAAGCGGCCGCCGCCGGGCTGATCTCAGGGTCCAGCCCGCTTCCGGAAGACGTCACCAGATCGACCGGCACGGGCTTGGACATATCCGTTCCCGCAGCCTTCAACGCGTCGATGCGGCCTTTCACTTCGTCCAGAAGCGCCGGATTGGTCGGGCCGAGATTGGAGCCGCCCGAGGCCTGCGCGTTATAGGGCATCGGGCTCGTGGCCGATAAGCGTCCCCAGAAGTACTGCGGCGCATCGAACTGCTGGCCGATCAGCTTCGAGCCGACCACCTTGCCGTCCCGCTCGATGAGGCTGCCATTGGCCTCATCGTGAAACAGCGTTTGGCCCACGGCGGTGACCAACGCCGGATAAGCGAGGCCGGTTACGGCGCTGAGCACCGCGAAAAGAACGATCAACGGACGCAACAGATTTTTCATGACGATTGTTTCCTCGTAGGCTGCCGATTTTCAACAGCCGGACTCAAACCCAGCCAAACGCGGCGAGCACCATATCTATCAACTTGATGCCGATGAACGGCACCACGATTCCACCCAGCCCGTACACGAGCAGATTGCGTCGCAGCAGAACCGCAGCGCCAAGCGCCCGATAACGCACGCCTTTCAACGCGAGCGGAATCAGCAGCACGATGATCAGCGCGTTGAAAATCACCGCCGACATGATCGCGGATGCCGGCGTCGCCAGATGCATCACGTTCAGCGCATTCAGTGCTGGATAGGTGGTCGCGAACGCAGCCGGAATGATCGCGAAGTACTTGGCCAGGTCGTTGGCAATTGAAAACGTGGTGAGCGAGCCGCGCGTCATCAGCATCTGCTTGCCGATTTCTACGATCTCGATCAGCTTCGTCGGATTCGAATCGAGGTCGACCATGTTGCCGGCTTCTTTCGCGGCCTGCGTGCCGGTGTTCATCGCAACCGCGACGTCGGCCTGTGCGAGCGCAGGGGCATCGTTCGTACCGTCGCCCGTCATGGCCACGAGGCGTCCTTCGGCCTGATGCGCGCGGATCGTCGCGAGCTTCGCTTCAGGCGTTGCTTCGGCGAGAAAATCGTCGACACCCGCTTCTGCCGCAATCGCCGCCGCCGTCAGCCGGTTGTCGCCCGTCACCATCACCGTCTTGATGCCCATTTTGCGCAACTCGGCAAAGCGTTCCTTGATGCCGCCTTTCACCACATCCTTCAACTCGATCACACCCAGCACGCGCGCACCGTGTTCGCCTTTCTCAGCGACGACGAGCGGCGTGCTGCCGCGCCGCGCGACTTCGGCGACTGCGTCGCTGACTTCGTGCGGAAAACGGCCACCGTTCGCTTCGACGTAATGCTTCACCGCATCCGCGGCGCCCTTGCGAATTTCGCGGTTCGGCAGATCGACGCCGCTCATCCGGGTTTGCGCGGTAAACGCGAGGAACACCGCATGCAGTGACGCCATATCGCGCTGACGGATGTTGAAACGCTGCTTAGCGAGCACGACGATGCTGCGTCCTTCTGGCGTTTCGTCGGCAAGCGAGGAGAGCTGCGCTGCGTCCGCGAGCGCTTCTTCAGTGAGACCCGGCGCCGGAACGAAGAGCGACGCCTGGCGATTGCCGAGCGTGATCGTGCCGGTCTTGTCGAGCAACAGCACGTCGACGTCGCCGGCGGCCTCGACCGCGCGGCCCGACGTTGCAATGACGTTCGCCTGCATCATGCGGCTCATGCCGGCCACGCCGATGGCCGACAACAGGCCGCCGATCGTGGTCGGGATCAGGCAAACCAGTAGTGCGACGAGAGCGGTGATCGTCACGACGTGGCCCGCCGCGTTTGCCAGATGCGCCGCTTCCACGGAGAACATCGAGAACGGCAGCAGCGTGGCCGTCGCGAGCAGCATCACGATGGTCAGCGCGACCAGCAGAATGGTCAGCGCGATCTCGTTCGGCGTCTTGTGACGCTTCGCACCTTCGACCATCGCGATCATGCGATCGAGGAACGCTTCGCCGGGGTTTGCGGTGACGCGCACGACGATCCAGTCGGACAGCACGCGCGTGCCGCCCGTCACCGAAGAAAAGTCGCCGCCCGACTCGCGAATCACGGGCGCGGATTCGCCGGTAATCGCGGATTCGTCGACGGACGCGACGCCCTCCACCACCTCGCCGTCGGCCGGAATCACGTCGCCGGTTTCGATCAGCACGACGTCGCCACGACGCAGATCCGACGCGGTGACGATCCGAATTGGCGACTTCGGATGCGGCTCGTTCAACTTCTTCGCCATCACGTCTTTCTTGGCGCTGCGCAGCGATGCGGCCTGCGCTTTAGAGCGGCCCTCGGCGAGCGCTTCGGCGAAGTTCGCGAACAGCACTGTGAACCATAACCACAGCGTGACCGCGAGGATGAAACCCGCAGGCGCCTCCGCCTGACCGGCGAGCGCGGCGATCCACAGGATCGTCGTGAGAATACTGCCGACGTACACGCAAAACATCACCGGGTTACGGAATTGCGTGCGCGGCGTGAGCTTCCTGAAAGAGTCCGCGATCGCCGGGCGCAGCAGCGCCGGATCGAACATGGACCTCGTTGCATTGTGTTCAGTCATTGCATCCTCGAATTTCGCGTTGCTTTTTTACCGACGCGTACGGATACGCGTCTTGCCACGTCCTTGCGCATCAGTGCTGGCATCAGTTCGCGCCCATCATCATCAGATGTTCGACGCCCGGACCGAGCGCGAGCGCCGGCACGTAAGTGAGCGCACCGACCAGCAGCACCGTGCCGAGTAGCAGAACGACGAAGAGCGGCCCGTGCGTCGGCAGCGTGCCGCCGGTCACGCCGATGCGCTTCTTGGCGGCAAGCGAGCCGGCAATCGCGAGCACGGGGACGATCGTGCCGAAGCGGCCGAACCACATCGCAATTGCAGTGAGCCAGTTATAGAAAGGCGTGCCCACGGTCAGGCCAGCGAACGCGCTGCCGTTGTTGTTCGCGGCCGAACTGAACGCGTAGAGGATCTCCGAGAAGCCGTGTGCGCCCGGATTGGCGATGCCCGCCTTGCCCGCGTCGCTCAGCACCGCGATCGACGTGCCGACCAGCACGAGCAACGGCGTAAGCAGAACGACGATGGACACCATCTTCATCTCGTACGCTTCGATCTTCTTGCCGACGTACTCAGGCGTGCGGCCGATCATCAGACCCGCCACGAACACGGCGAGCAGCGCGAACACCAGCATGCCGTACAGGCCCGAACCGACACCGCCGAAGATCACTTCGCCAAGCTGCATCAGCAGCAGCGGATAAAGGCCGCCGATAGGCGTCAGCGAATCGTGCGTGTTGGCGACCGCGCCGCACGAAGCCGCCGTCGTCGCGACAGTGAAGATGCCGGATTGCGCGATGCCGAAGCGCGTTTCCTTGCCTTCCGCGTTGCCGCCCGACTGCATCGCGCTCGCCGACTGATCGACATGGAGCGCGGTGAATGCCGGATTGCCGCCCTGCTCCGCTCCGATCTCGCCGAATACGCATACGCCGAACGCAATCGTCATTGCCGCGAGCACGGCCACACCCTGCTTGCGGTCCCCGATCATGCGGCCGAACAAGAGCGCGAGCGCGGCCGGGATGATCAGAATCGAAAAGATCTGCAGGAAGTTGGAGAACGGCGTCGGGTTCTCGTACGGATGCGCGGAGTTACCGTTGAAGAAGCCGCCGCCGTTGGTGCCGATCATCTTGATCGCTTCCTGCGACGCAACCGGACCCATTGCGATGGTCTGCGTTTTGAGCGGCGTATCGACTGTCACCGCATTACCCTTCGCGTCCTTGACCGGATTGCCTTGCGCGTCGAGCTTCGGTGCGGCGTAGGTCGTGGTTTGCAACGTCGGCACGTCTTTATACGCGTTAAAGTTCTGGATTACGCCCTGGCTCATCATCAGCGTCGCGACGATGACCGCCATCGGCAGCAACACGTACAGCGTCACGCGTGTGAGATCGACCCAGAAATTGCCGATGGTTTGCGCCGTATGGCGGGCGAAGCCGCGAATCAGCGCGATCACGACGACGATGCCGGTTGCCGCAGAGAAAAAGTTCTGCACCGTGAGGCCGAGCATCTGCGTGAGATAACCCACCGTTTGTTCCGGCGTGTAGTCCTGCCAGTTCGTATTGGTCACGAAGCTGATCGCGGTATTGAATGCACCGTCGACGGTCATGGCGCCGAACTGCTGCGGATTGCCGGGTAACCAGCCCTGCACGCGCAACAGCAGATAAAGAAACACGACGCCCAGCGCATTGAACGCGATCGTTGCGATCGCGTAGTGCTTCCAGCTCATTTCCGTCGACGGATCGACGCCAGCGACGCGGTACAACAGCCGCTCGATGGGTCCGCCGATGCGCAGCACGCGCGAACTGCCGTCCATCACACCGTGCAGATAGCGCGACACAGGCACCGCGGCGGCCAGCAGCACGACGATAAAGAGCGCCGCCTGCAAGACATTATTCGCGTTCATTCGATGTCCTCCGCGCGCAACAGCGCATAGACGAGGTACGCAAACAGCAGCGCGGTTGCCGCGCCGGAGAGCCACAACATCCAGTTCATGAGCGTGCCCCCTGGCCGCGACGGGACAGCATCAGCTTCTCGCAGCCGGCAATCAGTGCAAACGTCAGCGCGGTGAAAAGCGCGACGGCTACGACATACAGCGCATCCATTTTTATTCTCCATTGACGGAATTCGGATAGCCGCAACGGTATGCGCATGCGCGTAAAGGGCTGATCAAAGCTGCGGTTTGCGATATAAAAATCGCGTAAACGCACAAGGCCGTTGCATCGCGAGATGCAACGGCCCTGGTGGTGGTCAACGGCTCGACCTGGTTAGATGCTCAGGTCCGGGCTGTCAGGAAGACGCGCGAACGCGCATGAGGACTACGGTAACAGGATGGTCGACCCCGTGGTCCTGCGTGATTCGAGATCCGTATGCGCCTGACCGACATCGGCGAGCGCGTAGCGCTGGTTGATGCTCGTCTTGACCTTGCCTGAAACCAGCACATCGAATAGTTCGGCCGACATCGCCTCGTAGTCGCTGCGTTTGCCGATATACGTGAACAGCGTGGGACGTGTGAAGAACAGCGAGCCGCGGCCGGCGAATTCGGATGAGTCGATAGGCGGCAGCGGTCCCGACGCATTGCCGAAGCTCACGAACATGCCGAGCGGCGCGAGGCAATCGAGCGAGCCCGTAAACGTATCTTTACCAATGGAGTCGTACACCACCGGCACGCCTGCACCATTGGTGATTTCGCGCACGCGCTTCGTGAAGTTTTCACGCGTATAGACGATTGCGTGGTCGCAGCCATGGGCCTTCGCGATCTCCGCTTTCTCGTCGGAGCCTACGGTGCCGATCACCGTCGCGCCCAGTGCCTTCGCCCACTGGCACACGAGCAACCCGACACCGCCCGCGGCCGCCTGAATCAGGATGGTGTCGCCGGCCTTGACACGATACGTGCGGCGCAGCAGGTACTGAGCGGTCAGGCCTTGCAGCATCACCGAGGCGGCCTGTTCATCGCTCACCGCGTCTGGCAGCCTGATGACCTGTGCGGCCGGCAGCACGCGCTCCTGCGCATAGGCGCCGGGCGGCCTTGCCACGTAGGCGACGCGATCGCCCGCTTTCAGATCGTTCACGCCCGCGCCGACCGCGATCACCTCGCCGGCTGCTTCCATGCCGAGGCCGCCCGGCAGCGGCAGCGGATACAGACCGGTACGAAAGTACACGTCGATATAGTTGAGCCCGACCGCCGTCTGACGGATGCGAATTTCGCCGGCTCCGGGGTCGCCCACCTCGACGTCGACCCATTTCATCACTTCGGGGCCGCCGGTTTTATCGAATCGGATTGCTTTGACCATTCGTGTCTCCTTGATTTGGAATGCGGGCTGATTGTCTGGCCGATGAGCCTCGCGTATGCAGCGTCAAACCTGTTGCGCGAGACGCAGCGTGAGTACGTCGAGAACCATGCGTGCCGTCGAGATGTTGGTCGCGCACGGAATGTTGTGTACGTCGCATGCGCGTACCAGCGCGTTGATATCCGGTTCGTGCGGTTGCGACGTCATCGGATCGCGCAGGAAAATGACCATGTCCACGCGCCCTTCCGCGAGTTGCGCGCCGATCTGCAGGTCGCCGCCGTGTGGGCCGGACAGCATGCGCTCGACGGTCAGCCCGTGCGCTTCGCTAATGCGCCCGCCGGTCGTGCCGGTCGCGACGACGTCGCAGCGCTTGAGCGTGTCGACGTATTCGCCGGCCAGTTTGACGATGTCGTCTTTCTTGTGATCGTGCGCGATCAGCGCAATGCGGGTGGTCATGACGTAAGACTCCTGGAACCGTTGTGATTGTCGTTGTTGTGATGTTGCTCGAAGTGCCGCCGTGGACCCACGGCGCGCACCTATGTGAACGTATGCGTCTAGAACGTGCCGGGATAAGCGCCGCCGTCGATCAGCCAGTTCTGTCCGGTGATGTAACCCGCGTGGACGCTGCACAGAAAGGCACAGGCACGGCCGAATTCGTCGGGATTGCCGAAGCGTCCGGCGGGAATCGCCTTCATGCGCTGCGCGCGGGCTTCTTCGAGGGAAATGTTGTTCGATTTCGCTGCCGCTTGCATCGTGACGGCGATCCGGTCCGTATCGAACATGCCCGGCAGCAGGTTGTTGATCGTGACGCCGGTGGGCGCCATCTTGCGCGCGAGACCCGCGACGAAACCGGTCAGGCCCGAACGCGCGCCATTCGACAGGCCCAGTACGTCGATCGGCGACTTCACGGCCGAACTTGTGATGTTGACGATGCGCCCGTAGCCGCGTGCGCTCATCGAGTCGATAGTCGCCCGAATCAGCTCGATCGGCGTGAGCATGTTGCTTTCCAGCGCGCGGATCCAGTCGTCGTGTGTGAATTCGCGGAAGTCGCCGGGCGGCGGGCCGCCCGCGTTATTCACCAGAATGTCCGGCTGCGGACAAGCCGCGAGCGCGGCTGCCCGACCTTCGGGCGTGGTGATGTCGCATGCGACCGTCTTCACCTCGACGCCAGTTCGACGGCGAATGTCGTCGGCTGTCGCTTCGAGCGGGCCGGCAGTGCGGGCGACGATCGTCAGGTTGACGCCTTCAGCCGCGAGCGCTTCAGCACAACCGCGCCCCAAACCCTTGCTCGCCGCGCAAACCAGCGCTGTGCGTCCTGCAATGCCCATGTCCATGTATGCGTTCTCCTCGCTGGCGTCTTGCTGAATGGTTGCAAAGTTTCCCCCGATTCTAGAAGAATCGGTGCCGGACTGCGCCGGGCTGCTGCAATCTCCGGTATCTTCCGGGGCCACTCTTTCGGTAAACTTGCGCCGTGGCGCGTGCGCCGGCCGTCGCAAGTTGATTGCGCTCGCCGCGCAATGCGCCGAACCGATCCCCGGATCGGCCCCGAATCGACCTTTTTGCCGCCGCTCGTGCCCCCGCCCATGACTCAGGACAGCCGTTTCCCCAACCTTTTCATCCTCGATCACCCGCTGATCCAGCACAAGCTGTCGCACATGCGTGACCGGGACACCTCGACGCGCACGTTCCGCGAACTGCTGCGCGAGATCACGCTGCTGATGGGCTACGAAATCACCCGCAATCTGCCGATGACCACCCGCCGGCTCAGCACGCCGCTCGTCGAGATCGACGCGCCGGTGATCGCCGGCAAGAAGCTCGCCATCGTGCCGGTGCTGCGCGCGGGCATCGGCATGTCGGACGGCCTGCTGGAACTGGTGCCGTCCGCGCGCGTGGGTCATATCGGCGTGTATCGCGCGGAAGATCACCGGCCGGTCGAATATCTGGTGCGCCTGCCCGATCTCGAGGACCGCGTGTTCATTCTGTGCGATCCGATGGTCGCAACCGGCTATTCGGCGGTGCATGCAGTCGACGTGCTCAAGCGCCGCAACGTGGCCGGCGAGAATATCCTGTTCCTCGCGCTGGTCGCCGCACCCGAAGGCGTGCAGGTGTTCCAGGACGCGCATCCGGACGTGAAGCTTTTCGTTGCATCGCTCGATTCGCATCTGAACGAGCACGCGTACATCGTGCCGGGCCTGGGCGATGCGGGCGACCGCTTGTTCGGAACGAAGAACTGACAAATAGAAAAATGGGGCCGGCGGCATCTCATTGCCGCCGCTGAACGCCGCGCACGCGCACTTTCTGTGCAATTCACGTCGACGTCTGCCTCTGCCGCCCCGTCCCGCCGTGATAAAATTCGAGTCCACTTAAAGGGCAGCCCCGCTTCCGGCACCTCGAGGCTCACAGCGTGTCCTGGCGGGCAATGCACGCTGACCGGCCAGCCAGCCGTTATTCGCGGTGCCGTTAGCCGCACGGCGCCTGCCGGCCGCGCCACAGTGCTTCGCACCCGCCGGCCGCGCCCGGCGCGATGAGACAAGGCGCGGCGCGACTTGGACTTGAGTAACGGCGGCTAAACGGACAAGGGCGCGAATTCAGCATCGAGGCGCAAGGCGGCAAGCACACGCACGAGCGCCCGGAATCGCAACGACAATTGCACAATGCGTGCGCCCCGCTGGCGCGCGCGACGGAGAAAGGTATGGCGGGTCATTCGAAATGGGCCAACAT
This sequence comes from Paraburkholderia caledonica NBRC 102488, assembly GCF_000685095.1. Classification (GTDB taxonomy): domain Bacteria; phylum Pseudomonadota; class Gammaproteobacteria; order Burkholderiales; family Burkholderiaceae; genus Paraburkholderia; species Paraburkholderia caledonica. The sequence goes on along the minus strand of NZ_BAYE01000003.1, from coordinate 433,238 downwards.
CAAGCATAAGAAAGCAGCGGCCGACGCCAAGCGCGGCAAGGTCTGGACGCGGCTCATCAAGGAAATTCAGGTCGCGGCGCGCATGGGCGGCGGCGACATCGACTCGAATCCGCGTCTGCGGCTGGCCGTCGAAAAGGCGTACGACGCCAACATGCCGAAAGACAACGTCAACCGCGCGATCCAGCGCGGCGTGGGCGGTGTGGACGGCGCGAACTACGAAGAAATCCGCTACGAAGGCTACGGCATCGGCGGTGCGGCGGTGATCGTCGACACCATGACCGACAACCGTACCCGCACAGTGGCGGAAGTGCGTCACGCGTTCTCGAAGAACGGCGGCAACATGGGCACCGACGGCTCGGTCTCGTTCATGTTCGATCACGTCGGCCAGTTCCTGTTTGCGCCGGGCACGCCCGAAGACAAGCTGATGGAAGCCGCGCTCGAAGCGGGTGCCGACGACGTCGTCACGAACGAAGACGGCAGCATTGAAGTTCTGTGCCCGCCGAACGACTTCCCGAAGGTGAAGACCGCGCTCGAAGCCGCGGGCTTCAAGGCCGAAGTGGCCGAGGTGACAATGAAACCTCAGACGGAAGTCGAGTTCACAGGCGACGACGCGGTCAAAATGCAGAAGCTGCTCGACGCGCTGGAAAATCTGGACGACGTGCAGGAAGTCTATACAAACGCCGCGATCGCCGACGAGTGAGTGTGCTCAGGCACCGTTCGGATTGGGGCTCGCGTTGATCGACGAACCCGAACTCGCGACGGGCCGCCGACGGGCCTTCGCGTTGCTGCTTGATTGCGGCTTTGTTGCTGGTTTGCTGCGGCTTGCTGCCGCTTTACCGCTGCGTTACCGCCGCTTGATGCAGATCGTTGCGCTGAACGGGCGTTTCGGACAGAGGTGGAGGGTTGTGCGCCCGCCACGTCATCGCCACTCGGGCTCGTCCCGGACTTGGTGCGCCGGCTTGATCGCCGGCGCGGGCCGACCCGGCGCGAATCTCGCTATTTATTGCACGGCTGCGCTCGCTGCTTCAGCCGTTTATCGTTTTTAAAGTCTCGGGGATTCACATGAAGTTACTCGTCGTCGGTTCCGGCGGTCGCGAACATGCGCTCGCATGGAAGCTCGCGCAATCGCCGCGGGTCCAGCTCGTCTACGTGGCTCCTGGCAACGGCGGAACCGCGCAGGACGAGCGTCTGCGCAACGTCGACATTACCGAGCCGGCCGCGCTCGCCGATTTCGTCGAGCAGGAACAGATCGCCTTCACGCTGGTTGGGCCGGAAGCGCCGCTCGCGGCAGGCATTGTCAATCTGTTCCGTTCCCGCGGCCTGAAGATTTTCGGACCGACGAAGGAAGCCGCGCAGCTCGAAAGCTCGAAAGACTTCGCGAAGGCGTTCATGAAGCGCCATGCGATCCCCACGGCCGAATACGAAACCTTCGCCGACGTCGCCGCCGCGCACGCGTATCTCGACGCCAGGGGCGCACCGATCGTCATCAAGGCTGACGGCCTAGCCGCCGGCAAGGGTGTGGTCGTCGCGCAGACGCTGGAAGAAGCGCACGCCGCGGTCGACATGATGCTGTCGGACAACAAGCTCGGCGACGCCGGCGCGCGCGTCGTGATCGAGGAGTTCCTCGCGGGCGAAGAGGCAAGTTTCATCGTGATGGTAGACGGCAAGCATGTGCTGCCGCTCGCGTCGAGCCAGGACCACAAGCGTCTGCTCGACGGCGATCAGGGCCCGAACACCGGCGGCATGGGCGCCTACTCGCCCGCGCCGATCGTCACGCCGCAACTGCATGCGCGAGTGATGCGCGAAATCATCCTGCCGACCGTGCGCGGCATGGAAAAAGAAGGCATCCGCTACACCGGCTTTCTGTACGCCGGCCTGATGATCGACGCGCAAGGCAATCCCAGAACGCTCGAGTTCAACTGCCGCATGGGCGACCCCGAAACGCAGCCGATCATGGCGCGTTTGAAGGGCGACTATTCGAAGGTGGTCGAGCAGGCAATCGCGGGCACGCTGGACACGGTGGAGCTGGAGTGGGACCGCCGCACCGCGCTCGGCGTGGTGCTCGCCGCGCACAATTATCCGGATACGCCGCGCAAGGGCGACCGCATCAACGACATTCCTGCCGAGACGGCCGACTCGGTCACCTTCCATGCGGGCACCACGCTAACCGAGGGCAAGCTCCTCACGTCGGGCGGCCGCGTGCTTTGCGTGGTCGGTCTAGCCGATTCGGTGCGCAGCGCGCAGTCGGTCGCGTATGAAACGATCAACCAGATTTCGTTCGACGGCATGCAGTACCGGCGCGACATCGGCTATCGCGCGCTGAACCGCAAGCACGACGCGAAGACGGAAGGCAAGCACTGACGCGCGAGGCGCTCGCCGGTTCGCGGCGCCAGCGGCGCTACACTGCGGGGATGCGGGCGCGCCCGTTCGGCCGCGCCTTCGCGACGGCGTCCTGGAAACACAGCGCGGCGCCTCACGAGCAACCCGCGGCACCGACGTGCCGCCTTCAGCACCTGCATTGATGACCGATTCGAGCTACGACGCACAAGCCGTGCGCATCTGGCTGCAAAGCCTGCAAACCCAAATCGCGGACACGCTGGGCGCGTTCGACGGCAAGCCGTTCGCCACCGACGCATGGCAGCGCACGCCCGGCGAAAAGCTGCGCGGCGGCGGCTTCACGCGCATTCTGGAAGGCGGCAACTTCTTCGAACGTGCCGGCATTGGCTTTTCCGACGTCGCGGGCGACGCGTTGCCAGGCTCCGCGAGCGCGGCGCGTCCCCAACTGGCCGGGCGCGGCTTCGAGGCGATGGGTGTGTCTCTCGTGCTGCACCCGCACAATCCGCATTGCCCGACGGTGCATATGAACGTGCGCCTGCTGGTCGCCACCAAGCCCGGCGAAGAGCCGGTGTTCTGGTTCGGCGGCGGCATGGATCTGACGCCCTACTACGGCTACGAAGAAGACGCGCGGCATTTCCACCGCGTCTGCCGCGATGCGCTGGAGCCTTATGGCGCGGACTTGTACCCCAGCTTCAAGCGCTGGTGCGACGACTATTTCTTCCTGAAGCACAGGAACGAGCCGCGCGGAATCGGCGGTATTTTTTTCGACGATTACTCGGCGCCAGGCTTCGACCAATCGTTCGCCATGCTCAGAAGCGTGGGCGAAGGATTCCTCAAAGCGTACCTGCCGATCATCGAAAAGCGCCGCAACATTCCGTACGGCGAGGCCGAGCGCGAATTCCAGGCTTACCGGCGCGGGCGCTACGTCGAGTTCAATCTGGTCTTCGACCGTGGCACACTGTTTGGGCTGCAGAGCGGCGGACGCACCGAATCGATTCTGATGTCGATGCCGCCTGTGGTGAACTGGCGCTACAACTGGCATCCCGAACCGGGCACGCCGGAAGCGCGCCTTTACACCGATTTTCTCGTGCCGCGCGACTGGGTGTGAGCGCTCGGCAACCCCGCAGACGCGCACTGCCCCGCACCTGGCTACGACAAAGGACTTTCACCTGAAGCCGAACGCTCATCCCGTTGCACTGCCTCGCCGGATCGGTTTGCTCGGCGGCACGTTCGATCCGATCCACGACGGCCACCTTGCGCTCGCGCGGCGTTTCGCCGACGTGCTGCAACTGACCGAACTGGTGCTGTTGCCGGCCGGCCAGCCGTGGCAGAAAGCGGACGTGTCGCCGGCCGTGCATCGCCTCGCCATGACACGCGCGGCGGCCGGTCAACTCGAGCTGCCGGGCGCGACGGTGCGAGTCGCAACCGACGAAATCGAACACGAAGGCCCGACCTACACTGTCGACACGCTGCAACGCTGGCGCGAGCGGGAAGGCGACGAGGCATCCATTGCATTGCTGATCGGCGCGGATCAACTGGTGCATCTCGATACATGGCGCGACTGGCGGCGCCTGTTCGACTTCGCGCACATCTGCGCGGCCACGCGGCCCGGTTTCGATCTCGCGTCGATTCCTCCCGCGGTCGCGAGTGAAATCGACGCACGCCGCGCCGGCGCCGACGTTCTGCGAGCCACGCCTTGCGGCCACTTGCTGATCGACACCACGCTTGCGTTCAACGTCTCGGCCACCGACATTCGCGCGCATCTGCGTGAACAGGTGAGCCAGCGGCTTGCCCATGTGGGCGGCGAACAACAGGGTGAGGCCGCAAGCCACGTCCCCACTGCGGTGTGGGACTACATTCTTCAACATCATTTGTACCACCGGTAAACCCATGGATATTCGCAAACTGCAACGCGTGATCGTCGACGCTCTCGAAGACGTCAAAGCGCAAGACATCAAGGTGTTCAACACCAGCCACCTGACGGCGCTGTTCGATCGCGTGATCGTCGCGAGCGGCACCTCCAACCGGCAAACCAAGGCGCTGGCCTCGAGCGTGCGCGAGGGCGTGAAGGAAGCCGGCGGTGACATCGTCAGCACCGAAGGCGAGGACATCGGCGAATGGGTGCTGGTCGATTGCGGCGACGCGATCGTCCACATCCTGCAACCGGCGCTGCGCCAGTACTACAACCTCGAAGAAATCTGGGGCGACAAGCCGGTCCGCATCAAGCTCTCTACGCCTGATCCGTTCGGCGGCGCGCGTTCGAGCGAGCCCGACGAGGAGGAAGAAGACGAAGAAGCGCCGGCTGTGAAGAAGCCCGCGCGCAAGACGGCCGCGCGCCGCAAGTGAGCGGGCTTTGACTGCTCGCTGCAACCGCGTCCCAGCGGAACTGCGCGAGCGGCGCTCCTACGCATCATGAAACTGCACATCCTCGCTGTCGGCCACAAGATGCCCGACTGGATCGCTGTCGGCTTCGACGAATACGCGAAGCGCATGCCGCCGGAGCTGCGTATCGAGTTGCGCGAAATCAAGCCCGAGCAGCGTTCGTCAGGCCGTCCGGCCGAGAGCGTAATGGCCGCCGAGCGCTTGAAGATCGAGGCAGCGTTGCCCAAAAACGCGCGCATCGTCGCGCTCGATGAACGTGGCAAAGACTGGACCACCATGCAACTTGCAGGCGCCCTGCCCGGCTGGCAGCAGGACGGCCGCGACGTCGCGTTTCTGATCGGCGGTGCCGACGGGCTCGATCCCGAACTTAAGGCACGTGCCGACATGATGCTGCGCGTGTCGAGCCTCACACTGCCGCACGCAATGGTACGTGTGCTGCTCGCCGAACAGCTTTACCGCGCGTGGACCATCACGCAGAATCATCCCTATCATCGCGCGTGAGTGAGATCGATCGGGACACCTGGCGTTTCGAGTCCCGCTGGTCCTGACGCGGGACGTTGTGGCCACAGTTGCCAGCATCGCCGGCAATTTCCATCGTTCCTCGTTACGCTGCTGACGCACTCCCGTAGCCTCGCGCCCGCATGCCGAGCCTCGCCCGGGCGCGCTCGATAACGCACGCCCGCATAAACCGTTTGTTCGAGACAATTTCATGCCAACGTCCGCCGCTTCGCTGCATCCATTCGTGTATCTCGCGTCGCAAAGTCCGCGCCGTCAGGAGTTGTTGCAACAGATCGGCGTGCGCTTCGAACTGCTGCTGCCGCGCCCCGATGAAGACGCCGAAGCGCTCGAAGCCGAATTGCCCGGCGAGCGTGCGCACGATTATGTGCAGCGCGTGTGCGTGGCGAAAGCCCGGGCCGCGCATGCCCGGCTCGTAGCCGGCAACCACGCCGCGCGACCTGTTCTGGTTGCGGATACAACCGTCACCATCGACGACGCCATTCTCGGCAAGCCGCTCGACGCCGACGATGCCGAAGCGATGCTCGCGCGCCTGTCTGGCCGCGATCACGAAGTGCTGACGGCCGTGGCGGTAGTCGATGCTTACGGCGAGCTGCTGCCCGCCGCGCTGTCCACATCGACAGTGCGCTTTGCTGCGTTGCATCGAGACGCGATTCGCCGCTACGTAGCGAGCGGCGAGCCGTTCGGCAAGGCGGGAGCGTACGGCGTGCAAGGGCGCGCCGCGGAGTTTATCGAACATATCGACGGGTCCTATTCAGGTATCATGGGTTTGCCGCTTTTTGAAACCGCTGCCCTCCTGCGTGCGGCGCGCATCGACTTCTAGAACAACACCATGAATGAAGAAATCCTGATCAATGTCACGCCGCAGGAAACGCGCGTCGCGCTCGTCCAGCAAGGCGCCGTCCAGGAACTTCACGTCGAACGAACGCTGTCGCGGGGCCGCGTCGGCAACGTCTATCTCGGCAAGGTCGTGCGCGTGTTGCCGGGCATGCAATCCGCTTTTATCGACATCGGTCTGGAGCGCGCCGCGTTTCTGCATGTAGCCGATATCTGGCACCCGCGCATTGCCGGCGAGCCGCAACATCAGACGCCACATCAGCCGATTGAAAAGATCGTGTTCGAAGGTCAGACGCTGATGGTCCAGGTGGTGAAGGATCCGATCGGCACCAAGGGCGCGCGGCTTTCCACGCAAGTGAGCATTGCCGGGCGCACGCTGGTCTATCTGCCGCAGGAGCCCCATATCGGCATCTCGCAGAAGATCGAAAGCGAAGCCGAGCGCGAAGCCGTGCGTGCGCGTCTGACCGCCGTATTGCCTGCCGACGAGAAAGGCGGCTACATCGTGCGCACCATCGCCGAAGATGCGACGAGCGAAGAACTGGCCGCCGACGTCGCCTATCTGCGCAAGACATGGGCAACGATCCTGTCGCAAGGCCAGCGCATGCCGCCCACGAGCCTGCTCTATCAGGATCTGAATCTCGCGCAACGCGTGCTACGCGATTTCGTCAACGATGAAACATCGCGCATTCAGGTCGACTCGCGCGAGACGTATCAGATGCTTGCCGATTTCGCGGCGGAGTTCACGCCGGCGGTGTCCGCGAAACTGCATCACTACACAGGCGAGCGACCGCTTTTCGATCTGTACAACATCGAGGCCGAGATCCAGCGCGCGTTGTCGCGCCGCGTGGATCTGAAGTCGGGCGGCTATCTGGTGATCGACCAGACCGAAGCGATGACCACCATCGACGTGAATACGGGCGGCTACGTCGGCGCGCGAAATTTCGACGACACCATCTTCAAGACGAACCTGGAAGCGGCGCATACCATTGCGCGCCAATTGCGGTTGCGCAACCTGGGCGGCGTGATCATTATCGATTTCATCGATATGGAAAACGTCGAGCATCGCGATCAGGTGCTGGGCGAATTGAAGAAGGCGTTGTCGCGCGACCGCACACGCGTGACCGTGAATGGTTTCTCGCAACTCGGTCTGGTTGAAATGACACGCAAGCGCACGCGCGAATCGCTCGCGCACGTGCTGTGCGAGCCCTGCCCGGTTTGCCAGGGCAAAGGCCAGGTGAAAACGCCGCGTACCGTTTGCTACGACGTGCTGCGCGAGATATTGCGCGAGTCGCGACAGTTCAATCCGCGTGAGTTTCGCGTGGTTGCGTCTCAACTGGTGATCGACCTGTTTCTCGAAGAAGAGTCCCAGCATCTGGCAATGTTAATTGATTTCATCGGCAAGCCGGTGTCGCTGCAGGTGGAGTCCAATCTGAGCCAGGAGCAGTACGACATTGTTCTGATGTAGGTTCACCAACTGGACCGGGAACCGCGCTCTCCATCATTCAAAGACTCGCCTCACACTGATCGTGGCGCCGCCCTGCGGGCGGCGTAAGGCATTGCGCGTTAGGAGCTAGCGCACTGGAAGCTCGCGGCCACATTGATATCTCCGCCAATGTACTTTGGCCATCGTGGATAACGGCAAAGCGGCCGCGTTCTGCCGAGCGTTGCGGCGTTCAGATCGCTCATCGAGAGCGTTTCGGGCGCCTTGCCGGTCTCTACCCATTGATCGAGTGCGGAAAGGGAATCGACGGCCGGATGAAACGGTCCCGTGCCGTGGCCTACGCCCGGCATCAGGTAGAAGCGTACGAACCCATCCACCGTGCTCTGTCCGAAGCGCTGCACAAGGCCGTTGTAGTAGTCCGTGCTCGAATCAGTGCTGACAATCTCGTCTGCAAGACCGTGCGTCATGATGAGCTTGCCGCCTTTTGCGACATAGGCGCTCAAGTCGGTGCTGGTCGCGTCCGTGAGCGCCGACACGGTTTGCACTCGCGACTGGTACGTACCGGGATTCAGCGGGTCGAATGTCAATGAATCGAAAGTCGGCACGCGCGTGACGAAGTACTTGACCCACTGGTCGCCCGTTACCCATTGGTTAGCGTCCTTCTTGCCCGCGGGATTTGCAGGGACTCTGGACTCGCCAAGATCGCGCGTGGTGTTCGGCCCGGCGAAGACTGAACCGGCGAGAATGTTGTAGCCGGCGTAACGCGTCACGCCATTAGCAAGCGGATAAGGTAATTGCAGCGGCGCTGCAATGGTCTGCACGGTCGCGATCTGCGCGTCAGACAGACAGGTATCGCCCGAGTCCGCGCCGCTCGGGCAGCGCAGCGATGCCAGCACCGTGGCCGACTGTGCCTTGCACGCCGCCACGTTCGCGATAACGCCGTCGGCGACGCCGTCGAGCGCATCGCATGCGGTCATGACCGCGTTCTGCAGCAACACCGTTTTCGCCACGTCGAGCCAACCCGCACCGTTATTCAGATAGAGCGCTCGGCCCAGCACGACATTGCTCAGACGAAGCCCCGTATAGTTGAGCGCGGGACGGTTCACCACGATGCCGTCGTAGTCCTGCGGCCAGCGCTGCGCTTCGCTCAGACCATCGCGTCCACCCGTCGAACTGCCGAAGAAATAGACCTTGTCGGGCGCGCTCGCGTAGCGCTTTCTGATCAGCGCCATGGCGACGTCGTGTGTCTTCTTGAGGCTCACGCCGCCGTAGTTCGCAAGCGACTCGTCGTTGGCGGCGAACTTGCCGTCCGTAATGCTCGAGCTCTGATGCCCCGAGTCGTCGCCGAAGGTTGCATAGCCGTTTGCGAGCGGCGTGGATGTGCCGGCCGGGGCCATGTCGAGCGGATCGACACCGGTGATCAGCGTGCCGTCGAAACCGCCGCCGCCATAATGCAGCGCCTTGCGATTCCACCTGGTCGGCAGGTTGACCTGGAATTTGATGGAAGGCGCAGCCGGGTCGACCGGTGCGATTGCACCGTTTACCTGGCAGTATTCGCCGCTCGTTTCCACTAGCGTCGCGCTGGTAATCGTCGCGCCGCTGGTCGGTACAGCAATCGAGGACGCAGGAATCGACAGCCCGCTCAACGCGCTGCATTGTGTGGCCGCCGTGGGCGCAGGCGTCGAACCGCCTGGATTCTCGCTGGTCGGTCCGTTGCCGCCGCATCCGCTGATGCAAAAGGTGAAGGCGAGCGCCCACCCGAGCGATCTTCTGATCATCTTCGTCTCCTGAAACGATTGGCTGGTTATGTTGTTGCTATGCGTCCGCGCCGTTGTCGCTATTCGAGCGCGCGGCCCTCGTGCACGACGCCGGTGTCGATAAGCCGTGCAGTTGTGCCGAAGAGCGCCTGCACACCTGCCTGCGACACGAACATCGCGTCACCGCTGTGCGCCGCGCCCGCCACCTCGACCAGTTGATGACGCAACTGCGGATGCCGTCTGCGCAGATACGCGAAATAGGCGCGGCCCCTTGCGAGTCGATGCGGGCCCTGCAGCATGGCTTCGCATGAGCGGTCGAGAGCCGGATGCGCCGGATCGTTGTCGTGCGTGCCGAGCAGATAAGTGACGTCGCGATCGACATAACGGTATTCGAGCTGTTGGACATCCAGTCCCTTCGCATAGCGCGGCAACCCTTCCGTGCCGTACTTCCATGCATTGAACCCGGTGCAAGCGGCGCGTGCGTCTGCGCTCGATCCGTCTGCACAGTGCGGACGCCACGCGTCGAAGTACACATACGACGACGGATTCGCAATGACATAACGCACGCTCACACCCGCCGCCCTGCAACGTGCGGCGGCGTCGCTGAGTATCGCGTGCCGATGCGCGACCTGTGCCCCGCCGGAGTGCCCGGCAACGACGATCTCCCGCACGTTCGGGCAAGCGCCATCACGCTCGTAGTGTTCGATCAGCGCGTCGAGTACGTCGAAAGAACTTAGCGGCGCCGGCCCGATCGCATCGAGACCGCCCATCCACGAGGTCCACTCCCAGTGCAGACAGTCGGCCGGCAACGAATGATGCTGGACATCGGCCGTCGCTAGAAACTGCGGTACGGCGAGGATCACGCTATCGGGCTCGACGGTCGAAGACGCCAGCGCACACTGCGTGGATTGCAGATACGCATCCGCATCGCGAAGTCTTCCGTGCAGCATCACGACCACGCGAGTCGCTTGAGTGGGCCGCGTACTGCCGCCCTTGAAAAGCGGCACGGCCGCCTCACCGCGCGCGTTCGATACGATCAACCGTTCGCTGGCTATCACCTGCACAGGCACTTCGTTGCGTGGCCGTGCATCGCTGTCCATTACAACATTCATCGCGCCGCTCATTGACCGTCGTCCAGCCAGAGATCGGGCTTGCGAACCAGGCGCCGCCCGGAGGCCGTCAGTCCAACAAGCAGCAGCGAAATGACGCCTGCGCAGATCAGATACCACGCCGGGACCAACCGCGAGCCGGTGAAGTCGATCAACGTCGAAACCGTGAGGGGCGCAAGACCGCCGAACAGCGTGACCGCCACGTTGTACGAAAGCGCAACGCCTGTCGAGCGAGTCGAGGTCGGAAAGAGCTGCGTGAGCATGCCGGGGTGCGCACCGGACATGAGGCTAAGCACGATAGTCGCAATCATTTGCGCCGTGAACACACGTTCAGCGGACGGCGCCGCGAGCACCCATGCAAAGAGCGGATAGGCAACGCACACCCACGCTATCGTGACCGGGAAAAACAAACGATACGCGCCGAAACGGTCGGCAAGACGCCCCGCCAGCGGATAGCCGACAATTCCGATCAGGCCCGACATGGCCGTTCCGAACAACGCATTTTTCAGCGGCAAATGCAGCTGGTGCTCGACATACAGCGGCATGTACGAATGCCACAGGTAGTTCGTTGCGGCCCCAACGATGATGACGCCCATCGCGCACAGCGCCGCATCGCCCCGCTCGCGAATGAACGTGCGAAGCGACTGACGCGGTGCGTGTCCGAGCCGCTCGCGCAGCTGAAGAAACTCTGGCGACTCACCCACTTTGTGCCGGATGTAAAAACCCACCGGACCGACGAGCGCGCCGACCAGGAACGGCACGCGCCAGCCCCACGACACGAGCGATTCGTGCGAGAGCCGCGTGGTGAGGAGCAACGCGCAGAGCGACGAGAGCAGGAGCGCGACGGCCTGCGACGTCATTTGAAAACTGCCGAAGAACATCTTGCGCCGAGGCGGCGCATATTCCGTGAGCATCGCGGCTGCGGTGGCGAACTCTCCGCCCACCGACAGTCCCTGCAGAATGCGCGCGACAATCACAATGAGCGGCGCAGCAATGCCGAGAGTCGCGTAGCCGGGTGTCACGCCCATCATCAGCGTACTCAGCGCCATTAGAAGAATGAGCAGCGACAGCGTCTTGCGGCGTCCGTAACGATCGGCGCACGCGCCGATAACAATGCCGCCGAGCGGCCGCACCAGGAAGCCGATTGCAAACGTGGCGAGCGTCAATGTGATCGACACAAAGCTGTTGTTCGCGGGAAAGAACACCTGTGCAATGACCTTGGCGAAATACCCGTAGATCAGAAAGTCGAACCACTCAAGGCCATTGCCGATGACTGAAGCAAGCACCGCGCGGCGCATCTGTGAACGGCTCAGAGGTGGCGCGGCCGCAGCGGGCGTGACCGCTTGCATGACGGTTTGCATGTGTCTCCTTTGTTTTCGGCTGCCTGCGAATAGAGAGTACGTGCGGAAGTCACCAATGTAAAATACATATGAGACGCGGTTGCCATATCCGTCACATATAGCAGGCTAGCCATGGAACTAAGACATTTGCGCTACTTCCTCGCGGTCGCCGAAGAAGGCCAGTTCACGCGCGCCGCCGCCCGGCTGCACATTCAGCAACCTCCGTTGTCGCAGCAGATTCAGGAACTCGAGCAGGAATTGGGCTTCGCGCTTTTCGTGCGACAGCCGCGCGGCGTCGCGTTGACGGCGGCGGGTGAGACGTTCGCAGCGCGCGCCCGCTCCCTGCTGCTCGAACTGGACAATGCGGTCGTTCAGGCACGCCGCGTTGCGCAAGGGCACATTGGCACCGTGCGCGTTGCGCTCACGAGTTCGGCTGCGTTCCACCCTCTGACGCCCACCGCCATCCGCAATTTCCGTGATCTGTACCCCGAGGTCGCCATCGAGATGACGGAGGTCAACGCGGCCGACATTATCGAAATGATGATAGAAGATCGTGCGGATGCGGCGATCCTGCGCAAGCCGGTTCACACACCCGCCGGTCTTCGGTTCGAACTGTTGGCCGAAGAACGAATGTTGCTGGTGCTGCCTGTCGGACATCGGCTCATAAGCAGCCGCGCAATAGCGCTCCAGAAGCTTGCCAACGAGTCGTTTATTTTCGTGCGTCGGCCTGGCGCCCCCGGTATGTACGCGGACTTTATTAGCGCCTGTCAGTCAAAGGGTTTTGAACTGCACGTGGTGGACGAAGTGCCGCGCATGGTAACGGCCATCAACCTTGTGGCAGCGGGCGGCGGTATTTCGCTCGTTCCCGCGTCGATGCATCGCTACCACCAGGAAAGCGTGCGCTACTGCCGCGTGGCGGGCGACCACGCTTTTCGCGCACCACTGCACCTCGTCACGCGTGATGACTCGCAAAGCCCGGCGGCTTCGCACTTTCGCCAGGCGCTGCTCGCTTTCGTGCATCAGCATCCGAGCCGCGAGTGAGTGTTGGGCTGGCGCAGAGTGGGCGGAGGTGCGGCCAGTGCCGCCTTTTTATGCGGCGTCCAGCCCTGTATAACAACCTGTTCGGTGCCGGCTGGAGCCGTCCGTGCTGTGGAGCGAACGTGGAGATAACATGGGCTCACAAAGAAAAAGGCCTTATGGACATGTATCCATAAGGCCTTGATTTTTTGGTCGGGGCGAGAGGATTTGAACCTCAAGGACACCCAATAAAATCAATGACTTACAAGATCACTGTGCTACCGGCGACAGGGGTTAGTGTAACAGTTGACGCCCACACAATGCGAAGGTTTCCGCGTATTGAGCGGTGGTTCTTGAACGGTCTGTCAGTCGTACTCAGGTCCACTATAGGGTAGAAAAACCAAGAGCAAGTCCGCGATTCAACGCGAAATGACGGGCTATGGAACACGAAATTTCGCGTATGATACTTCGCATACATGTGATCTCATTTTGCCATGTCTTATCCATTACCTCCCGAAAACAAATCGGCAGTAAGAAGAGCCGGTAAAGCAATATCAGACGGAACGGCGTCGCAAGCGGACTTTGACCTTGTCGACCGGTGGCGTGCTTCACACGGCTACGTTATCAACACGTTTCAGATTTGGATCAAGCGCCATATTGCGCGACAGGGCTACAACGTAGAGTTCGCCCAGCGTCTAAAACGTCGCAACACCGTTGTGGATAAGCTTGGTCGGCACGATGCGGACGGTCGATTTCTAATTGCTGACGTCTCAGCAATGCACGACTTCGCCGGCTGTCGGATGATTTTCGACAATATCGAAGAGTTGAATGATTTTCGCAACTATATTCACTCACCGGCGGTAATGAAGAATGTTAAACATGAACTCAGGTATCCGCCGGAAAAATACGATTACATAGAACACCCAAAGGCTACCGGCTATCGCGGCATTCACGATGTTTATCGCCATTTTCCCCGTGGCAGTGAGCGCGGAGAGGGGAAAAAGCCTTGGGATAACCTTCTGGTTGAAATTCAGTACCGAACACGCGCACAACATGCGTGGGCCACCGCAGTCGAGATTTCGGACTTTGTCGACGGCGAGCGGACAAAATTCGAACTGAATGCAACTAAGCGCGGTCGATTCTTTGCAATCGCCAGCGAAATAATTGCGAGAAACCACGAACACATCGAGAGAGTGTTTTTGGACTCTTCCGTTCAAGACTTGCAGAAGGAATTACAAAAACTCGAAAATGAGCTAGGCATCCTCCAAAGGCTGTCCGCATTGAAGACGTTCGAAGACGAGGACCGGTTGCAGCAGCACAACGTATTGAATATCACACGAACAGCCGATGGCGAGTTGACACTCGCGGTTTTGCCGTTCCGACAAGCTGCCGACGCGATCGCCATGGCGACCGAACTTGAGTCGTCCGGCTCTAGCCTAAACGCCGTGTATGTGCGTGCCGACAATCCTGCTCAGTTGCGCTCGGCCTATAGAAATTACTTTAATGACCCTATCGACTTCGTGAAGATCATCCGACAGGAAGGCGATGTAGAAGAGCGCGTGTAGCGTTTAGGTGCATTTTGACCCGGCAGTATTCGATTGCATGAAGGGGCGAGCGGGCGTGCGCAACAGAGCAGGAATAACCGTCACTCGTTCATCACGCGCGACTTCCCCGTTCGGCCAAACGTACGGCGTGGTGCCTTCCCGGCAATGCTCCACAACGTGCCAAGGTTCAATCTCGTAGCCGAAGCGTCGATAATCGCGACCTCGCTTTGGGGATCAGGCCAATCAAACTCGTGTTCGCCGTCAAGAGCGGAAAGGGCTCGCTGCACGTCGGCCACAAGCATGTCGACCGACTCCATGCTGTCCAAATTTTGGGTAGACGGGCGGCGGCTTCCGGGATGGTCTCCCCGTCGTCGGTTAGAAGGGTGTCAACCGGGCGTGGAATGTCTACCGGTGCGTCAACTTTGTCCGTGCGCTTGTCAACCGGGAGGCCGTCCCGGAGGTGTTGCTTAAGTAGGGCATTCGAGGCGTCTACGTCGACCTTTGAATCTTTGAAAACCAATAGCCCACGGGCTTTCCACTTATAAACCGCTTGCCGTGAAATGCCGTGCAGCTTGGCGAAATCGCTTAGGGAAACTAATTGCATGGTGTGAACTGACAACCAAATTTGAAATTTTTTTATCTAGCGGAAGGTCGGGCGCGCGCAATGCCCACGCTTTCGAGAGGGGGCGGAGGACCCGCCGACCGGCCTCCGTCGGCGCGCTACCTAGCGATGTAAGTCATACCGCCTTAGTTCCTGCCAAGCGCTCGTGATCTCTTGCTATTTCCTTGCCATCCCTGTCGTAGACGATTCCATCAATTTGTTCGTTGAAAACCCCTGTAGCGATAAGTTCTCGAATTGCCGCTTGTACTCTCGCTGTCGGAAGGCCAAGCGTTCGAGCTACTTGGGTGTGTGTCGCAGGCTTCCAAGGTTGCGCGGGAAGTGCATCGGCAACCATTTTCAATACATCGACACTTACACGAGCGGGGATTCTGGTTACCGGCTTGCGGTTCGGCAAATGGCGCTTACCTGCCGCGTAATTCCCAGTGATCGGAAAAACGCTCGTCACTGCACCGCACGCATCGTGGACAGCCGAACCGCTCAATCGAGGTGACTTTTTACATAGATGCGCAATCGCTTCATAGCAACGCTGCATCGTCGACGTGGTATTCGCGTTGAGCACCAAATTGGACAATTGAACAACCGTGAATTCAAAGGTACCAAGGGACGCAGCAGCGCAGGTATAGGCTAGGACAGAGCGCCACTTTCTAACAATCGTTCCTCGTCCTGCCGCCCGGGCAGGGCTATTTTTTGTCAGAAGCCATTCAGCCTCTTTCATGAGCGAGACGACCACGGGCCAGACTTGTATTGGAAAATGTCGAGAGAATACGATGTCGTAAGCCTCCTGCTCACGGGTGTGCTTCGCCTTGTACCCAGCGGCCGCCTCGGGATTCTTTAACAGCAGCGCAATGGACGCGGCGGCCAAAAAATTTGGAGTAACAATTCGGGCTGGCGCTCGACCCGCATTCTTAAAGTAATTAGTCCGTCTCTCATAAAACCATTCTTTTGCTTCTAGAACAGTCTCAATGTCTCGCTGAATCGGATCGGTAGCGTGCAGGGCAGCCACTTCTACTGCACTTTGACTATTCGTCGCCCGGATAATTCTGTCCCTAATCTGCGCATCAGTTGATACGATTACTTTAATCAAAATCGGCTTCTCTTCGTTCTCCTTTCGTCGGCCGCGAATAAAATGCTTAAATAAAGTTTCCGTGGTCTGCAATCCATTTACAATCTGAATATCCCGCACATTCAAATATTTTCCCGTAGCAGCCGCATTGGTTGCCAACATAGTGACTCCATTATTTAGCCACCAAAAACTAGGTGAATTTTCATCAGCCAGCGTCAATTCAATCCCAGTGTTTATGTTATTGGAATTTAAATAGTCTCGCACGTTTGAGTCGAAAAGATAGCGCCGCAATTCTAGATTTTCGTCAGCAACAAAGCGCGCGTAGTCCCCCAAGCGCGCGAGAACAATGTAGCCGTCCTGTGCAGCTAGGTGTTCAATGAACGGAAGGCTTAATGTTAGGGCTCGGACCCTACGTTGCAACTCGACAAGTTCGGCCGCTCCCAAAAACTGGAAGTCCGCCACCACCCCACTGAATAAGTCCTGGAATAGCGCTTTGAGTTGATTGCCGCGCGCGGCTATTGTATCCCCGAGTTTCTGCGAATCGCCCCGAGAGGCATATATCATTTTTACCCGAATCTGTGGATTCGTGATAGCCAGTTTCTTGAAGGCGGTTGCAAAACAGTCTCTTGCCGCCAACACCTCGACAGAGTACTTTCCACGCAGATCGGAGGGCGCTTTACCTAAATCAAAGAGTTCCTGAGAGGACGCAAGTAGTGCATCCATTGTCACCTGCTGAAACGTGTCGTGGTGTTTGCAGGAAACAATAAATAAATCAATCTCGGCACTCGACCTCGGCCAGACATGGCTCGAAGGATCGGTGACCAAGTGGCCATTTACGAATGTGTAAAAGCCATCAATCCCGCCGTCGAGCGCCCCGTCAACCCACCCAATGTCGATTTGTTCATCGGTTAGGTCGTAGTTCATCAGGACTTGCCCCAAAACGAAATGTTCGAACACTTCGCCGCGGTCATTGTTGTTCTCCACCGCGCAGCGTTGGTCAAGTATCGTGTCCAAGACAATCAGGTCGTTCTTTGCCATTCCCGCCCCGTTTCCGTTGACTATATTGAATTGGGTAAAGCTATACCATTTAGCGATGGCTTTGACAAATGGGTAGCGAGTCGGTCCAAACTAAACGTCAATCGCCGTAGGCGAAATGTTAGAAACGATGAAGTAATCTGCGATTCCACGTCAGCAAAGGTAGCCCTCGCGAGAATGGAACGACCGGTCACCACTACCTGTATACCTACCATCGCTTCGTGCAAGGCTTCGAATGCCTCCTGCTCGCCCTCGAACTATCCGGGTCGCCTCAACGCCCGTTCTGGCTGCACAAGCTGGCTCCGTGCGTGCGCGATGTGTCCCCGGATGACTTCCTCAAAACACCTCGTCCAAATTGCGCTTACTCATGCAAAGCGCATCAACTTCGGTGTATCCGTTATTTCGTGGTATTTGTCAGTTAAAATCAGTGCCCTCTAGTTGAATACAGAGCGCATTATGGCCATTACTTGCGGCGACTTCGGCAAGGCATTTACAACGAACATGAGCGCACTGGGTCTGCCCGCGCCAAGTAGCCTATTTGGAAGCATTCAGGCGGCGGCGTCGAATATTGCGACGATGCTCAGCGCGTTAAAGAGCCTCGGACCCGGCGCGACGGTCGGCGAGTTGATCGGCGCGACTACGGCGCTCGAAGCACTATCGGTAGTCGGCGCATTGTCGGCATCGTTCTATGTGGGCGCATGCATCGGGTCGCTTATCGTCGCTGCAAATACCGCCCTTAAATGCACGACCTCTACCGCCGCGAGCACAGCCCGAACGGCAGCGGGCCGGTTGGGCGTGGTGATCCCCGATACGATGCTGGCGTTCATTCAACGCCACCCGGAAGTTATGATCGAAACGCCCACACGCCGTAACTATGGATTCCTAGCCAGCCGCCAAACGGTGGCCGCATGACCTGGCTACTGGACAAGTCCGCGCTTCTGCTGGCCGCTGTGGCATGCGCCGGTGCCGCGTGGGGGCTCATTCACTACAGCGGTGAATGGTTTTATCTGCTGCTGTTCGTGCTGGCCTTCGGTGGCCTATTCGCAGACAACCAGCGACTGCGTAACCGCCTCAAGGAAATGGGCGCTGACCCAAGTCGTCGTCGTTAGCCGAAGTACTGCAAGTTGCGGCAGCCGGGCTGTCTGTCGTTGGTTCCCTGCCGAGCACTGACGGTGATGCGGCAATGTCACTCGTCACGGGAACCCGCCTCGCGATGTCAGTCATCAACGCCGATTGAGCTGAATGCAAACTGAACGCGATATCGTATCAACGCAAGCTCTTTTACCGCTTCTGCTGCATAACGTACAGCCTCAGGGAAATCGCTGGCAATCAACATTCCTCGTGGTGGCTTGCCGTCCTGGCGTGCGTACCAACCGAGGTATCGAGCGATTTGGCCAACGGCGGAGTCTCTTGCTTCACCGACTTTCAACTCGATGACCACACGCCGCCCGCCTGCGTCTTGTGCAAGTATGTCGACCCGGCCGACGTCGATGACCGCCTGACGCTCTACGAAACGCAGTCCCTTCTCCAGCGTTTCTAGATTACGAATCAAATGTTCTTCCACGTCCCGTTCGAGACTGATCGACGTTTCAATCAGTTGCTCCACGGCATAGTCATCGTCTTGCTCTCCGGTGGCCGGGGAACCATCAACGACTGGTGCCCAGACATTCGGTCCGTGTTTGTCCTCGTCGTATATGTGAAACCTCCCATCGTCGGCCCGGTACAGGAATTTTTCGGCCGACTTGTGGTGCAGATATGCTTTAGCCTGGTTAACAGCACAACCGTAAAGGTGAGCGGTCAACGTGCCGGGTGTCCATCTGTCAGGGTAGGCGCTGCTAATATGATCTCTGATCTCACGGGACGTAAGGCCAGAAGGCGATGCTTGAACGAAGTGCCGAATAGCGCTGGCCATGGTTGTCATAGTAGGTCCTAAATATCTTTTGCTTTGAACCACAAGCGATCTTCACCGTGCGGGGCGAGGATACCACCGATTCCGCAAAGGTCACTTGGTACGACGCGAGGCGGAATCATCCTAGCCGTTCCGAATATCGCCTCTATTTTCAAGAAAATAAGGTCATGTCGCGAGCCCACGCCGGCAACAACATCCTGATTGGCTTTGACCGGTCCGGCCAATTGCGCTGCGTGCTGATTCCTAGTGGCGCAGACTGCTACCGGAAAAATGCGACGGCGTGGGAGTCCGTGGAAGACGCAAATTTTTAGCCTTGGAAATTACGGCGTGCAGGCCTCGGCTTCAGAAGGCGGACAAGACCGTGCGAAAGCCACACCTAAGCTTTGTGAAAAGAGCATGCCCCGATGGTCGGCAATGCAAATACCTCGCAGAAATATCACCGAGTGTCGTTCTAAGTTGAAATACACGATCTGCCAAATTTTTCCATTACACAAAGCAACGTCACAAAAGCAACAAATGTTTTTTTGAAAATTTTAAACGCCTTTTGGGGACAAAGACCATTCAACTGCGCAGGAAATCGCGAGGGCTACGCGGCAGCGGCTAAAATAACCTGCATCGACTTATAACTTCGAATCCCATGAGAATAAAAATCCTTGGCCCGATAACTCCTGCGCGGCTCACCGAAGCCTTGGAAAGCGCGGCCTTAGAATTCACCTCACGCGTAGGAGATGGTTTCGAAGGCTTCTTTGGAGCCAACCTGTATCTTCAGGCGTTCGCCAACGGCGGCCAGCAGATTGAAATCCAAGTGAACGGCAAGGAGAAGATGCTTACGTTGTCCCTTCCCGCCGGCGAAGCGTTACGCCCCGCGCAGAGCGAAGAAGTAAAGATCAAGCAGACAGCCGCGCGTGACGCATCAAAAGCAAAGCAACGCGCACGGGAAGAGGCCGACAAACAGTGGGAAGCAGAGCGGCGACAGCGGCTAGAAAAGTGGAAAGCAGCCGAAGAGGAACAGGAGCGCAGGGAAACGCAGTTTGCGCGTCTCGTCGCCGCTTACGGGCAAGAGCTGATTGCTCGTTGTAACGATGCCATCCGCGACGCGTGGGCCGAGTTTTCGCCTATTTGGCCTAGCGGGCCGAAGAAAGGGCGTCCCCGGGAAATGCCGCGCGTTGAACTGAACGACAGTGTCACGTCGCTCGTCACCGGTTCCAATAAGCCGATAAGGATCAAGACGCCACTGTCACGCAGAGCACATCTCGGCACGTTGGAACCGCACTGGAAACATTCCGCGTGGGCCGACGGCGCGATACCCAAGCTCAAAGCGCTTATGGAGAGCTACGAGCGCCAAAATTCCGACGGCGCGGACCCCCCTTTGCTCTAGCGTTCCTTTTCGGTTCATCCCGAAGCAATCTTCTCCGTTTGATATCTTCTTCGCTCATCTTGAATGTGTCCGGGTCGGCCGCAATGCCCGCCTTGATTGCGGCCTCCTTCTCTGGCCCGTTCAGCCAATAGCGCGCCCAGACGGTGGGATGCGCGTCAAGGGCTCCGGAAGTGGCTCGTCGCTCTGGATGAGTTCGGCCACAGTTTCCGCAACCAGATTCCGGATACCCTCCAATGCGGCTTCCGGAGTTTTCTCAAGCCACGACAGACTTGAAAACTCTGCGCACACACGAACGTGCTCCGAGTCCTCGTCAGACCAGATAACGCTAAATGTGTATTTGCGCATCGCGTTTTCCTCGGGATGGATGTAAGCATTCCAGGCCTGCGGTACGTCGCATTAAATGCTCGTCCGGGCTAGCGATTACAACAAGCTTGGGATAATCGTTACCCGCTCGTCGGGCATCGTCGTGCCGTCCGGCCACATATGCGGCACGGTAAGTTCGCGGCGGCGTCCCCCATGTACTCAGCGGGTAACACGTCGGATGATTTTGTTACCTGTTCAGTATTTCTGGCCGACGGGCAATACCGTGCAGCCTCGTGGTGTCAATTAAGCATCAACCAAGGTAACTCAATGTCAACGGATTTGTCACCTTCACAAGTTGCTGTAAGCCATACTCTGCGGGGGTTCCGCGAGTAAAGCGTAAACCTTTTTGTTACCTGTTACCCAAATTTGAAAATTTCATAGCTAGACGAAGGTCGGGCGCGCGCAATGCCCACGCTTCCGAGAGGGGGCGGAGGACCCGCAGTTTTATGGAGGCCTAAGGAAGTCCAGCGATCTTGCCGTGAGCAGGCGCATACCCCAGCGTCGACGGGAAGAGTACGAGTACCGTTACCCGCGGTCGAATAGGTCATCGACTTCGTCCGGACCGGACGGCCGCACGTGATGATATTCCCGCTCATCCCCATCATAGGAATTCTCTTGATAGCTCTCCAATTGCCCACCGACGTCAATAGACCGTACGATAAGTCCCGCGTCACTTCGGTTTATTTCGAGGCCAAGCTCATCAAATTTTTGCATAACCATATCCACGAGTTTTTCCTCCGCGCGGTCATCTTCGCCTGGGGCTAAACCAGCGAATGCATCCGTGATCTCTATAAATTCCCCCAAGCTATCGGATGCTATAGCGATAACACGTTCGTTAAGAACTTCTAGCAAATTGTCGTGAGCCGGGTGCTTGCTCAGCAGTGTTAATATGGCTAATGTCTCAGTAATATCATCATCATTAAGCACATCCTCGATATTTCTGAATATGAAATCAACTGCGGCGTCGGAAGTTATCCAATCAAGTTCCAACGCGCATTTGACCACAAAGAGCAAGTATGAAGAATCACTGACGCTCCCCGCTCGGACCAAGAATTTTACGGCTTCGGGAATGAGGTCAATTTTTTGATACGGTGGAATTAGTTGAAAACACAAGAGAGCAATATAGGCGATTTCGTAATTCTCCAGTCCCTCGGTTGTTGCTTCCGATAAAGCGGAAATGCATATCGATCGAACAAGTTTTTCATCAAGAAACTGTGCATTTTTCAAGTTGGTCAGCGTCGAAACACAGTTTTGCGACCGCATGCAAATTACCGCGTCGCGGAGCATCGCAACATCATTTGCATACCGGCGAAGGACATAATCACCAATTGATGGATTGAAAAGGTTATAGGAGACATCGGACCCGCCTGAAAACACGCGATTCAAAAATGACCCGGTTAAAAACCTAAGATGGCCAGACAAATCATGTGCTCCCCGAAGCGTTTGATTGCCAGGCCTGCCCAGTAGGCGGTGATATGCGATCGAAAGCGCCCTTTCACTATAGCTCTTACCTTCTAGTACGACTAGTAGCACAATCGTACGCTGCGCATGGTCAAGTTGCACATTGAAAGGATGCTCCCAAATCCGCGCCGGGTCCGTTAAAGAGCGGAGAATGTACGGCCAATACTCTTCGACCTTTTCGGACTCGCGGCGGGCAGGATCGGTTATATAATTGATTATTCGAGGGTTGAAGTTTTTATGCTCAATCACTGCCCTATATCGCTTATCAGTGTAAAAAACCTCGCGAAATTCTTCCGACAGACCGGAATGCCAGATATGGTTGTAAAGAATCCTAGCCTTATCGATTAATTTTAACGCATCGATACGTAGCTCAAACTCATTATTATGTAATTTTTCGTGCTCGAACGCATCGATCAAAAATTTTCCTTGATTCAATATCGTACTTCGCGACGTAAGCACAAACTTTTTATTTTTAGTGCCTGCGATTCTTCTGATAAACGCGCCAATATGCGCGCCTTCGTGGCCACGCAGCGCCTCAAGATAGTTTCTTCCTAGAAAATCGTCGAAGTAAAATATCTGCTTCGCCTCTTTTGAGAATACTGACTCACCCTCTGAAATGTCCTCCGCAATGTTAATAAACTGAAATTCATTGCTAACATAGTGCAGACACAAATGCTCTGCCAACGTCGTTTTTCCTACGCCGGGGTCGCCCGAAATGATAATAACCCCAAGGTTTTCCAGTACCTTGATAGCCTGCTCATGCTTCTCCGTAATCGCGTATCTTGCTGACTTTTGGATAATTTCGTCAAGCGAAAACTCACTTCGCCCCATAATTCCGCTTTGAGCAATAAAGCTGAGAACACTCGCACTGTGAAGCCATAACTTATAGCTATTTCTTTCGCATTCAGGAAATTTCCCAAGCAAATAGTTTAAGTCTTCTTTTGCAAAAATATCATCATCACGACCAATGTAAGGTGATAGCGCGATTCTAATTTTTGCTTTTTCGGATCTGGAAATCGGATTTGATATAGCTAATAAGTATTTGCGTGGCTTAAGCTTGTCGAGTTTCGGTTTTTCCTCCTTTTCCAAGTAATTCAACAGCTTAGAAAAGGGGCTATTCGCCCAGTGTTTGCACTGAAGAACCACCTCGTTTCCGTCGCTTTCAAAATATCTTCCATCTACGCCAGAATCCTTCCCCGGCTTAAATCGCTCGAATCTCTCCCCGAACTCGCTACCGATTAAGTCCGCGCAAAGAACCTCAAATTCTTTGTCGTTAAGTGTTTTGAAGTCATAGTCCGGCATGGCACTGTCTCGCTAGTTTCGGTAAGAGTCAATGTGAGAGGAATTATGCTTAAGTTGAGGTGCAGAGGCCGCGCAATCCAGCGGGGGCTTCCTCAAATCGAATACGCCATAAGTCGCGCAATGCGCTACTAACGTTACCACGACCCATAACAGCGTGGACGCGGTCCTGCGGCAAGTCTCGACTGGCCTAGAGGTTGGCATCGGCCAAGGTGGCGTGTCCAAGGATGAGACGTCCGGTCACCGCCACCTCTATCCCCACCATCGCCTCGTGCAAGGCGTCGAACGCCTCTTGCTCCACCTCGAACCATCCGGGCCGCCCCAACGCCCCTTCTAGCTGTGCAAGCTGACTTCGGGCGTGAGCGACATGCTCGCGGATGCAGTCCGCAAAGTACGCTTCCGGGCCACCCCGCTCTGGGTTGATATCTTCTGGCAACGTCGGCCAGTCCGTTTCCGGATCAAGCATCGTCCACACTGCCTCGTCGTAATGCGTATCAGTGTTCCGTTCGGTATTCATTTTCATACGTAATCCTAATCTTTATCTTTGCTTGTACCGGCATTCGGTTTCTGTGAAGTAGGAGAAACGGACTCGAGGACCGGTCAACCAGGTGCGCGAATTCCGTGAAGGTCGAGCTTTGCGCGTAGGGTGGGCCGAGCGACGCCAAGCCACTCCGCTGCACGGGATTGGTTATGCCCGACCATCATCATGGTCCACTGCAGTGCGGCTCTCTCCGCCTCCTCCAGGACCATGGCGTGGACGTCAGTCGGCTCGATGCCGTGTAGGGCTTGTTCGTACAGATCGAGGCTATACGCCACTGCTTCGGCTATGTGGCCTACCGCCGCCTGCGTTTTACATCGTGTGCGCATGGGTTTTTGATTGTATAAAAAGTTTCCAACGAAGGGACTTTCTGCTTTCCACCCCCCGGCAAAGCCTTGCTGGATAGGGCTTCAGATCATGTTGGCATTTAGGGGAAAATCAAAAAAATCGTTACAAATCAATGTGCCGCCTTAGAGGACTTACTAGTATGGAAAATCGCCTAGTGCGGCAACGGTGAGCGGCGCGCGGCTGCTGCGGATACTCTCGGCCAGTTCGTGCACTGCCGCCCTCTGCCGTGCGCGACGCGCACGGCCAAGCTCCCGTATGTGCGGCTGAAGAATCGCCCTTTCGATCTCGTCGGCAAGCATCGCCGGCAAATCGTTGTTTCGTCGCCATCGTTCACGCCTGCCAGCTACCTCGATCATTAGCTGTATCTCTCTGTCCGTGATGATTTCGCCCGGCCTGCAATCTGCCTTCTCGCGGCCAACGAAGCTCGCGGACTGCTGTACACAACATGGAAACTGCTCTGTCGCTGCGCGGCAGGCATCACCTAAAGATTGCCGTAAGAACGCTGCTTTTGCTCTCAGTCGTTTATCCGCATCTAGGGGATAGCCGCTAGGGCTTTCGGGGCGATGTGTTTTGGTCCGTTCCCCCGGCCTACGACGGTTAGCCATGGAGGTCCGCTCGCTTCGTCATCAAGCCTCCGAGTCATTCGCGGCGTTGTTGCCGAAATCATCACCCGTAAGCACAGGCTTACTCAAGGCTTCTTGCATACGCCGGAGAACTCGCAGGCCTGCTTGCTCGTCCGCGTCAGTGGGGTCCCACGTGACGACAGCCGGAGTCCCCGAATACCCGCTCGGCACGTCATTGCGGTAATACACCTCGTGGATTGCGCGCCATGTCTCTCCGTCGGCTGTGAATTCCACTACGCGATAGTTCCAGCTACCTTCCAGGCCGTCTTGCTTGTCGTCTTCCTTACTGTTCATGGTTGCTCCGTTTGTCTGCTACATTGATTTCTGGAGATAGTTCGAATCCATTTTGTGCGAAAGATATGGAATCCGCCACACGCCTGACAAAAGCGCCGTCCAAGTCCTAGACGAAGGAACACCCGACGATCCGCGTCCCCTCGTTCGATTCTGGCTTGACGCCGATGAGATCGCACGGTTGAAGCGCATCCCCGATTGGGAGAACAAGGTACGCGACGGCTTCTCAGCATGGGTCCGTTCTGGAAAGGGCCTATGACGGTTAGGCCGCCACATGGTTGTCGATGAATCCGTAATCCAACTGTGCCGGCTGTACAGAGAACGCGGACGGGTCCATAAGCACTAACTCTGCGGTAGTCCCTTCCTGATTCGTCGTGTACGTGACCTCGCCAATCGTCCACTTCAACGGTTGCTTGTTGGTGTCCGCCAACTTCAGACTAGGCAGGTATACCGGGGCGAGCCTATTGGGCGTCCATAGATTCGCGTCCGAATCAAGCCAGCTATCTACCCGCACACGGGCCACCTTCGCACGACCGTTACGCCGGTTCATCTCCCAAGCCACACGCTTAGCCAAGAGGTCTTTGTACCCCTGCACGGCCTCTGCAAGCACGAACTTTTTCCGGTTGCGGTTCACTGTCGCGTCTTTGACAACGGCGTACGAGTTCGGCGGGTCGAAGCCGTCCCCAATGCGATTAATTGCGTTAAGCCATCCGGTGTACGTTTGGTAACGCCGGTCCATCGAGTATTCAACCGAGGCGGCCATTACGTTTTTCCCCTCAAAGAGGCCGGACGAATGTTCCTCCGTGCCCACTTCGGACAGGATCAAATTTCCGTCCACGCCGTCGTACGCCAGAAGCCCGCTGAACTTGCACACGCGGTCGATAATCTCGAACGCGGTTTCACCTAACATGATGTTGAACTGCGGAACGAGCGTGAGAACCTCGACGTTACACGTTACGGAAATGCCGTACGCACTCGCAAGGTTCGACGCGATCACGTCCGCAGTGGTGGAACTCATTTGGCTCGTTTCCCACTCTGCGGAGCAGTCCACGAGGTCTTGACACTTGCCCCGTCCGGTAATCCGGATTGAGTGCCCGTCCGGGCCGTATGAGGGGATGTATTTATCGACGTAACCGGTTAGGACGAGGTAATCACCAATGGTAATCATGCAATCGTCGCCGGGGGTCACGACTACCTCTTGTGCCTCGCTTGGGTACAGTTCGGTTAGCCCTAGTTCGAAGTCGCTAGGTAGCCGCTCAATGCCGCGTGTAATGCGAACTCCCGTCCACCCGGCAATCTCTTGATTATTCAAAATCAGCTTTACCGTGGTGTCGGTAACTGAAGTACTCATGCGGCCTCCATTGTTTGGTTTTCCAGCACCGCGGCGAACCGTTCGAGCGTTGCGACGATCACTTGACCGGCCGACTCACGGGACTCTTCGGTGTCACCGAAACCGCATGCTTCAGGCAGTTTGATAACCGGCGCGGCGCCGACGCGGGCCAACCGCAGCACGTTTGCTGCATCGGCCGCCGCCCTAGCGAGGGCCACAGCGTTAGCAGACGCTGCTATCAATTCGCCCGCCGGCTCAATTACAGGCGCGGCATGCGGTATGAGCCAAGGTTGCTTTACAGGCGCATGGAAGCTGCCCGCCGGCGGTTCCCGGAGCAGGTAATTCGGGGACTCGCACCCTTCCGGCAAGACGTCGATAGCGGGTTCGCCGCGTACAGCACGGGCCGCTAGGTACAACAGCCGCGAAGCCTTGTAGATCGACAGCCATTGCCGAACGTCGGCCTCCGCTTCGGCCTCTTGCGCTCGGTCGCGGCCGCGCTTCTTCGCGGTAAGACGGTCGAGCGTTTCTGTAGCCCGCCGGCCGTTGCCGAATGCCGTGACAGCGATTTGCAACGCGCGCCCGTGCTTGCCTTGAACGGCATCCACGAGGACGGTTACATGGGCGTCTATATCGGCAGGCTTGCCCCGGAACCCCGGATGCCCGCTCCCCAGCAGACGCGCAATCAGTTCGCGTCGAAGAACTTCCGCCGTTTTCCTTCCCCGCCGCAAAGCGGGAAAATGCCACAGGGCGATGCGCATGCGCTCCGCGTCAAAACACAGTGATGCAGCGCTCATGAGAACTCCCTGCCTGTGTCACGACGCGAAATGCGCGCCCCCCGGAAAGATGCGGGCGACGGAGCCGGCTCTGGGAGGGCGTCCAGGGTTGCTATTGCCTCGCGCCTAGACATGCTTGTGGAGAAAGCAAGCGTACGGGCTACAACCGGATTGCGGACGCCCCCGGCCGATCCAAGGATTGCAGCGCACCGTGCGCGCTCGCGGTCGCGTGCTTTGCTTTCCGCAGTAGCGCCGAGCAACTCGGCCTCGTCGTCCTCTTGCGGAACATCATCCATCGGAAGCAATCTAGCCGGACTCACCGGCTTCGTAGTGGGTGTGCGTTGATTACCCGTTGGGCGCGACGCAGGCGCTCTGGCTTCCGTCTTCGGAACCACGACAGCAGACGCAACCGGCGAGCGGCGGCTCGGCACCCCGGCGAGCGATCGGATGTTGGAAAACATCAATCTGAAGTTCATACCCGCTCCTTAACCTCGCATCGCCGCTACCGGGCGCGGGTCGAATCTCGGCGCAGCCAACAATCGCTGCCCCTCGCGCAGGGGCTCCAACGTCGGATTCATCGCTGCGACCGCCGCTGCGACCGCGCCTGTCTCGTCAACCGTCAGAAGGTCGCGCGAAGTATGGCGAATATCGGGGACGCACACACGGTCGAACCAGTCGGTGTTCATCCTGTATCCCGCTGCGTCCACCAGGATGCGGTACTGTGCGGTAAGTGATGCAAGGTTCGCGGCGCACTCTAGGAGCGGACCAGCAATCGTATCCCGACAGGCATTGAAATATGTCGACAGTTGCGAACGCTGCTCACGCTTTGCGCTTTCAAGTGCTTCGTTTGCTTCCTCGCCGCGTTCGTTGAGGTGCGGAATTCGGGAACGCAACCGGCTAAGGACCTCGCGTTGCTCGGCCGCCTCGCTCGACAGTTGCTCGATTTCTGCATCAATGGCGGACTTATCGCCCCGCGTTAGATCACGGTCTGTTTCCTTACGGTCCAGCCGTCTTTCGATCTCCGCCAGATTCGTTTCGGCCTGTGCGATCTTCGCCGGCCACTCTGCAACGGTCTTCTTCACATGCTCGACCGTATCTGCTGCGGCCTGTAGGGCGGCGATTGCGCTCGCAAGCTCCGGTTGCGGTGCTGGGTAAATGATGGTTGGTTTTTTCGCTGCCAAAATATGTATTCCTAAATAAATCGATTAGAGATTAAAACGAAGATCGAATCAAATCATCGGCTTGCCCACGTCGATCAACGGACGGACTGCCTGTTTCTTTGCCTGCTAGGTTTGTTGCTGCTGTGCCGCTGCCAAGTATCGGGACACCGCGCGCCGGATAAGCTCCGACACGTCCAAATCTTCTTCTACGGCCTGATGGCGAATCGCCTTCTGCATTTCCGGCCGAACCTTGAAAGTAATAACACGTACAACGCCGTCATAGGTCACGGCACTTCGCCGGGAGGTGATCCCGCTGGGTGAACCCATAGCATTCCCTCGCTGGTAATACTGCTGGTCAAACGAAATGGACCGGATGCCACACTATCGCGGCGTTGCCGATCCAAACGCAAAGACACAAGAACAGCAGCACTGCTCCGCTTTTCATGCCGATTCCTCGTTTCATTAGCGGGGCAGCGTCGCCATAATCCGCCGAACGAACATCACGAATTCCTCCGGTTGCATCTCGGCTCGCGCTCGCGCAATCAAGTCCTCGCGTCTGCATCGCGGCGACGCGGTAGCGCGCATCGCATTACGGTCCCTTGTCGTCCGGAGGCGGCTCGTCTTAGTATCTCCGTACCCCGGAGACTGCATCTGGGCCGCCCGAATCTTTTGTACTGGCTTCGTTGCCGACGGGGGCAGCCTTCCCGCTTCCGTTCTCGCAAATGGTGTCCTATGGTCGATCAATATTTCCTCCTGGTTGAATAAAGAGACTCACGAATCCCCTTATTAAACCTTTCGGTTTCCCCTCCGGTCACGAGCCTTCGGGTCCATCGACACTTGCAGAACCATCGGTGCGGACCCATGAGGTCAACAGAGCGTTGGGTGACTAGGAGTCCCTAGCTGCCGACTTCCATCATCAAGATCGAATCCTTTTATCTCCGGTCGCCATGCCGAAGAGGCTTTGCTTGCTACGGGACGAATATTAACTGTGTTTTGTATCACAGTAAATACATTGAAAGTAGTGGTAAACCCTTATTTATGGTCTGGCGACCCCAAAGCATGAGACCATTTAATTTTCGTGTTATAGGTCACCGAAATGACTCGCACTAATGATGCCTCTCCGCCACCCCGCCCGCGAGGGCGGCCAAAGGGAGTCGAGACGCGCGTGCTACATGTCCGTATTCCCGTGGACTTGCACGAACAACTTGAAATCATCGCGTTTGCGACTAAACGAACTACGTCGGACGCGATCCGGAATATGCTTGACGGGTACGTACAGCAACATGGGGAAGTAATTCAGGCAGTGTCGAAGATACGCGATGCCGGTCAGCACCTGTTGACCCAGAGGGAAGCGGAAGAATTCAAGCGTGCCCAAGTGGAGCACGAGGAGGAACGGGACGAGACGTTGGGCGGCGACGAGGACCACCCAGACGATTAAAGCCGGGACAACAAACTTATGCGTCGATAGCTCGACCAGGCGCGAGAGGAAGCCGCAGCCGAGCGAAATTGCAGCCAACCTCTCACAAACTGCACAGAAATGGCCGGAGCGCCCGCCCTTTAAGGACATTCGATTCCGGCCCTGGGCATGCCTTCCGCCTTGCACATCTCTAACCGTTAGTGCTCGCTTCGAAAGCGGACGATTTTGGCGTCTATCCACGTCGGAAGTTACTCATATCGAAGCGGAGGAAGGGAAAGGACTTCGGTGGGGATTGCATGAGCGCCACTTCGATGCACAATAGAGTGTGGTCACTGGACCGTGATTAGACGCCTGACAGTCCGACCCGTGTCGCGTCGTGAAGCAAAAGCTGAGACCGTGCCACATAGCCTAGAGGACGACGGCAGTACAGCGGGTAAAATCACGCACAAACGGATCTAGTGCGAGGCCCGATTGCAGACAGGATTGCCCAAACTTATTGCCGACTACCACGCGAGTGTTCGCTCCGCAGTAGCTCTTATGTATCGCTCTGGGATTGATCTCCCCTATTGCAGATCGGATTGGATCGACGCTCGCATCGACCTCGACTGCACGCTCGACTGTGGTATTCGATTTCTGAAGCACGGTGCTGGATGTGCGGTGTTCCTACCGACCGGTGCAGTGGATTTCGACTTTGGCCAACAAGGCGAGATCGACGGTATTGATCTTTGGAAACTTCTCTGCTTCGCAAGAGGCGAGCTGTCAAGCTACGGTTTCACGGAGCTATCCTTCCGAGAGGAGTTCTCAAAAGCAGTGCAATCAGGCGAGCTGGTCCTCTCGGCTGACAACTTGCACTACGTCGCAAATGAACCGCGCTCTCTCGCGGTTGATATCGACAGTACTATGCCGGGTGATAAGCTGCCAAGCCGAAACCTAGATCGGGTTTTAGACCTGTATGCCCACCAGTATCTCGCTGCAGAATTGATGCGAAAGAATTACGACCGACTTTATGACCGATGGCGGAAACGCCGCTCGTTACCCTCCAAAGACACAATCGACCTCAGGATATATCTCTTATCCTGGCTAGGTTTCCTTCGTGCGACGTGCGAGGGATTTGAGGCGCTTCGCATGCGAGTCTTGCTATCGGAACATCGGCCCGAAGAGTTTACTGAGTTGATTCCGGATGCTAACGCGATCGGGAAGGCAATGAAACGACACTCTGATTTGCTGCGGCAGGTACGAAACAACGTCTTCCATCTTCGTTCAGACGTTGACGTCGTTCGGCGCTTCTTCGCTGAGGGTGCTGACCGACTAGGTTGGGCGAGGGAATTGCTCCGTGCGTTCGCGGACTTTTTTTCTACTTACCGTGTTTTGTGCGAAGTCCACTACATGGCGAATGGTCGTTACGGGGAGCTGACGCGGGGTCGAAAGCGGGTCAACCGGGCGAGCGCGGTTGGACGCCATAAGCAGTCATCGGTCGGGGGAGCTGATAGATAAGTTGTCACCCCATTCTGCCGTACTGGCTCTTGGCGGCACAACAGCAACGGACACTCACCCGTTTTGAGGGGCCGAATTCGCGACTCATGAATGTAGTTACCGGTTGCCATTAGAGAACGAACGGATTGATCACACACGGTCGTCCGCGCGGGAGGTAACGAGGCGCCT
The DNA here is from genome assembly GCF_000685095.1 of Paraburkholderia caledonica NBRC 102488. Taxonomy (GTDB): domain Bacteria; phylum Pseudomonadota; class Gammaproteobacteria; order Burkholderiales; family Burkholderiaceae; genus Paraburkholderia; species Paraburkholderia caledonica. The sequence goes on along the minus strand of NZ_BAYE01000003.1, from coordinate 401,686 downwards.
GAACGCCTTTCCTAACGTACTTGCCGCACCGTCTTGCGATCCATACCACGCCGGGCGACAGTGGCCGCTCAGTCTGTGCCGACGCAGTTCCAAAACGTCATCACATCTCCCAGATAAATGATCGACATCCCCGTTGACGCGGTGAACGGAGCTATCGTCGGTGATCAGCCTATGAGGCGCGGCTCCGGCGCGCATGTCATCCTTGAACCGACTGATGGTTCTTAGTGCGCGTGTATGGGCCACTTATCCGACAGTGATACCCGCCTCGGAAACCGCGTAAGCATTTCTCTTTGGCGCGACGAGCGCGGCCTGTCGACAGTCTCATAGTGGCCGATCAGTGCTTCACGCGATCTGCTCGCCTGAGCCGAGTCGCGTCCGTCTGCGGCCGGCCAAACGCGACCCAATTCAGCCCTTCGATCTAGCACTACATCACTGACCGCTTCCAATGATTAACGGTCGGTAAGAGCGATCGTGTTGGCCGACACGTAACCGTCCATTCCAGATAGTCACGCTCGCTCACGCAGATGGATTACGAGTTTAGGAGCAACAACAGGGCAACGCCCACGGCCCACGTCAACCGAACCGGCAATGGAAATACCTCGCCGACATAACTCGCTCACGGCAGAAACCCAATTATCCAACCCAAGAACAATTATAGTAACTTTTATTATCGATATGGTCGCCATTGTAGAATGGAATTGCATTTACATCTGTCGAGTTAAGGACGGAATGATATCCACATTCTAGATTAAATTCTTCTTTAACACTTTCCGCCAATGCTTCAGTCATACTTTCGCGCTGTCGAAGATTCCACGAATGCGAGAATTGAACGAGGTTCACGAGATATTTTCCTGAATCGGATACAATAACGGATCCCTCGTTAATCAAAGCCCGTGTTAGCGGCGCGGCGTTGTCTAGCAGCCATAGCCAGCATCCTCCGGACTCGCCATCAACCGGCTCTTGTGCGTTAGTGGCAATTGTACCTACTAAATCAGAAAATCGCCGACTAAGGTCATTGAGCGAATTTTTGCCGTGGTTGAAATGCGGCTCCAGATCAACTGCCGCGCTGGCGATCGCAGCAGAAATTTGCGCCGGACTTTGTAGGTGCGAAAGAGGAGGAAGCGTGTCAGCTGCGAGTACAAATGCGAATCTGCTGCGATCAATATTGCCTCGGTCCACAAGAGTAAGTATGTCATTGACTACCCACATCGCCTGCTCTTGGGTTTTCACGAGCACGCCCATTCCGGAAATGTCGTGGGAATAGAAATCCAGTCCTGGAATGTCACTCCAATCGGAGACCACGCCGAACTCGCGCAATTCCCTTTCAACTTCAATATAATTTCCGCGAAACGGCCATCGCCACTCGCGTTCATGCGTCCAATCGGTGCGGTGACTATAAGTCACATATCGATGTTGTTCAGCTTCCGGGAGCACAGCGGGATCGATGATCCTTGGACCGCCAGCCGTGTTCAAAGGAAGTCGTACATTTTTCTGGCTGAGACCATAAATAACAGGATTTGCATTGATCCGATGCATTGCTTCTTTGGGAAATACCAACGCGAACGAACTCATCGCTTCACCGCGTACAGCCCGCTCGTGTCCGGCCTCAAGGAACGCAGCTATTGGCATGTCAGTAAAGCATATTGCCGGGTCCGGTCCATAGATAGTCCGCGCCCCGTTTCTGAATGACCAAGTGGCCCATAGACGGCCATTGCGTAAGGCGCATCGAAGCATAAATAGCGCTGAATATCGGACGTCCTCAAAAATGTTCCCCCACCCCATGTGCTCGGGAAATGAAATAGAACTTTCTCCGGACAAATCAATATCTCTAAAAAAATGAATTAACCATCCAGACAAATCAAATCGAATATTGTTTTTCATCTAAATTTCACGAATTTTTAAATATTTGGCCACTGCTTATTCACTACGCCAATCAACATACGTTGACGCTTGATATCCCCGCAGTACTGCCGCGTGGAACATCACTGGGATTTTAGCAAGACATATTCCGATCGACCTAGCGAGCACGGGCTGGACGTTTTATTGTCTAGGAATTACATAGGATAGGTTTCGGGGCGGTCGTTGATGTAACACCGATACCAACTTACTGGGAAGGCTGGCCAGCGTCAACGCGGGCACTAGACTCGACACAGCCTTTTTATAGACGGAATAACCGGTAAGGCCGACGAACTGACGGGCATCGGCTCGTGCCTAACGGCGGCTTACTGAAATAGAGCCGATCTTCGAGTGTCCTTCTGCTCGCTTCACGTGAATGGCAGATGTTGGCCGAATCCGATCCGACACGTCCGGTTCTGTTGCCCCTCAAAGGGCGTTCGACCTTCTGGATACCGGCGCAATTTCAGGAGTACGAATGGCGACGCCGTCCAGGTGAGCGGCACTGGCAAGGCCATCACCAACGACGGCTCCATTCTAGCCGCTAGTGACGCGGCTGTCAGAGTTTAGAATCGAGATTCGCAGCATTTGCCGACCAACACTAGCGCGCTTACCGGCACGGCCCGCCTGAAAAACTCCGGGGCGATCGGTGCCTTGGCGAACAGCGGGCAGATCACGTCTCTCGCGTAGCACAAGGAGTGAAATGGCTAAATCCAGATCGTGGACTGAACAGGAAGAGACATTGCTGTGGCAAATGTGGCAGCCGCCGCACAACCATTCCACGAAGTTCATCAGTGACACCCTTGAGCGCACCCCTACCGCTATCCTGTCGCGGCTGGCCAAGCCAAAGTGGAATCCCGGGCTCGGTTCCGACTACATGGTCCTGCTTCACGAAGATAATCTCCGAAGAGAACGAGACGGTGATACGGCCTTGAACCCAAAACTGCCATCGTGGGAACCGGGTAAACTTGAGACTTCAACTGGGCTCGTAGGTACTCGGGAGCGGGACCACTTCAAGACTGTTTATCTCCTGGTCAATCCCCTCAACCGAATACCGTTCTACATCGGAATCACGAATGACCCGGCAAGTCGACTGGCGAAGCATCATTCGAGTTACACGAACCTTGAGCGGCGCGCGATACTGACTGCCATCGCAAATGCTGGGGAGTCAGTTCAACTTGTCGAGATTGACTATCGGCAGAACGCGGAAGAGGGCGAGGCCGCGGAACTGAAATGGATCGATTCATTCTTGCGTCGCGGCTTCCTGCTCGTTAACCGGGAGGCCCCTGCGGCCGTTCGTGAGGAAGCGGTGCGCGTCCATGTGTCTGCCTGCGATAAGCCCGTGCAGAACGCATGTAGCTGTGCAGCGAATGTTGACGATGCAGGCGTCAGTGTCGAATGACCGCTTGGGGTCGCTTGGGTGAGGTCGTCAACGGCTTCTTACCGGCACTCCAGTTCGCCAATCGAAATTCGCTGACTGACTGTTTCGGAGAAAGGCGTCTGACCGGTGTGGCCCGGCTACCGGCGGTTGGCAGGGCCAATGCCATCCACGAGATGTCGACTACCGACGAACCTCTGAATCTTGATGGCACGGGACGGCAGCACCGTCCGGGTAACCCCAAATAACGTCGACCAAATTCTCGCAGCCGATGAAGCGTGTCAATCCCCTTCATGTCGGCATACTTGAACACGCGCCCTCGTAAATGCGTGAGATCCGCCACGATGCTAGCGGTATCGCCTACTCGGTCGACCAGATACGGACGCCGGCGGGCTATGCCCTGAATTTCCCAACGAGGCTATGAAATACCGTGCGCGAATGCGTTGCGGATTTGGTAGACCAGTTCGGCGAAGCGCTCCCCTCGGAGGTAGGCAGGGGAGCACTGGCTATTGTGTCGAGTGGTCGCAGAAGTGCTAACGGTACGTCGGACTGTGCGATGGCTTCCTAAGCTTTCGTGGCTGGACGACACGTCAGAAACCGCGTTGCCGGGGATGCGCGAGGTCGTTGCCGAGACCAAGCGGAGATGCATAGGGACCGCGAGCCGATTCCCACAAGCCGCCCATAGACCGAATTTTCAACGGCTACGGGCACCCGACTAGACCGAAAACAGCGTGGGGAATGCCAGCCGGTTCAACGCGGCATGCATGATGGGCACCGGAACGTGTGTGTAGACCTTCTTGCCGGTCGACCCGCCTACCGCATGGCCGGTGATTGCGTCTTGCGTGGCTTCAGCCACGTCCAGTGCGTTCATCGCCGTCCGTATCCAATGGCGGAATTTGTGTGACCCGTTCAGCGTGCCCGGCGGCAAGCCAGCCGCTTTACGAAACTGCCGGAACCATTGCACGGAAGTGTCCGCAGGCCCGCGCGCACGTCCGGCCATTGATGGAAATGCAGCGGCATCATTACGCGTGCCATCCATGATTCTCGCAAGCCACGCACTGAACCATTCGTCGGCCAATAGATTGTCGGCCAACGGTACTGTACGCTCAGACTCGGCCGTCTTGATCGCCCCCGCTTCGTCGGTAATTCGAATCGTGGTGATACCGGCCTGCACTTGGAAATCACACCGTCGAAGCTGTGCTATTTCACCGATACGCGCGCCTGTATGTTGCAAGATCAGCAGCAACGCGCGCCCGTCCGTAGGCCTTACCCCCTGCCATTCAGGTACGTCGTTCATTCGTTTCGAGAACAACGGGTGGCCGTATAAGAGCTTCAATTCTGCCTCGGACCATGGCACGCGTTTCTGTGCCCCGACCGTTTTATCAAAAGTGCGGTCTAACGGGTTGCGGTCGATCCAATCATCTTTGACCCCCACGTTGAGCAACGCGGAGATGTACGAAGCGTGATTACCTGCGGTCTTTGCTGTGAACCCCCTCCTATCGTCAAGCAGAAATGCGACAAACTGTGCCCCGTGGGCTTTCCTGAGTTCGCGCAATGGGACTTTACCGACCGCCTCTTCAAACAGGGTTAGCGCCTTCTGCGCGCGTTTTACCGTGCTAGGGTCGGCGCTAGTACGACGAGTCCATGAGGGGATCACGTCACGCAGAGTTTTGCCCTGAGTTTCAGTTGCGCGCGCAACTTTCTGCGGGAGTGTGCCGACGCCCGGCGTTTGTGTCACGCCGGCATGCTGCCCACCAAGGCGGCGCTGTGCCTCGATCCGAGCTTTGAGCCGCTGTTGCTCTTCCCACACTAACGCCTCAAAGCGAGACTCTTGGCGGTCATGCTCCGCGAACTCTTGTTCTTCGGTTTGATAGGAAAGCCGGTCAGCTTCCTCGATATGGGCAAGTTGAGCCCGTTCCCAATCGTCCCGTTGCTCGGCAATAGCGCCGCGCTGCGCTGCGTCTACAGAAGCACGCGCGCTTTCCGTCGCCCTGGTGGACCGCCGGGCGTTCTCGAATAACGTGTCGTACACGACCGCATGCTCGCGGCACAACGCATCTGCCGTGCTTGGGTCGGACGTACCGAGGGCTTTAACGACTTCTTTGCGGCCGCCGAAATGCGTTTGCAGTTCGAGAGGAATTTTGCGGCGGAAGTAGTAGCAGTTGCCGCGCTTGGAACGGTAGTTGGTCATGGCTTAACGAAGAGTGCGGGTGGATGTTACACCGGCCACACCTGCTTCGTAAGCCATTGATTTGGTTGATTTGCGAATGAAATCAACACGGTATATTGGTCGGGGCGAGAGGATTTGAACCTCCGACCACCTGCACCCCATGCAGGTACGCTACCAGGCTGCGCTACGCCCCGAACAGCACAAAATTATAACAGACACTTCATTCGAATAGAACCGTTCGCATCGATAAAGCGACTAGCGATTCAGCAGATCGATAACGTTCAGCAGTTCTTTGCGCAACTGCTCGACGTCGACGGCGCTCGCGGTTGCTGTCGTCTCCGGAGGAACGAAGCCCTCGACCTGCTCGCCCATTTCAGCCGGCGCATTGTGCGCACCGCCGCCATGTGAATCCAGGCGATTGCGTGCACCGTTGATCGTGAAGCCCTGCTCGTACAGCAACTCACGAATCCGCCGGATCAACAGCACCTCGTGATGCTGATAGTACCGACGATTGCCGCGTCGCTTGACAGGCCGCAACTGCGTAAACTCCTGCTCCCAATAGCGCAACACATGCGGTTTGACGCCGCATAGTTCGCTGACCTCACCAATCGTGAAGTAGCGTTTCGCCGGAATCGGAGGCAAGACGACTTTTTCCATCGTCGCTGTCATCGTCAGTTAGCCGTCGTGGTGGGTTGCGCAGGAACGCGCCAGTCGATCAGCGCGTGAAGCTCGCTTCAGCGCCGTTCTCGACCAGAGCCTTCAGCTTTTGACTTGCATGGAACGTCACAACGCGGCGCGCGGCAATGGGAATTGCCTCGCCGGTTTTCGGGTTTCTGCCGGGACGCTGCGGTTTGTCGCGCAACTGGAAGTTGCCGAAGCCCGACAGCTTCACACTGTCGCCGCTCTCCAGCGCATCCCGGATCACCTCGAAAAACGCCTCCACCATGTCTTTCGCTTCCCGCTTGTTGAGCCCGACATTGTCGAACAGCAACTCGGCAAGTTCCGCTTTGGTGAGCGTCGGCGTTTCACTTGAAACGACGGCGGGTGATGTCGGAATTTCTCGAATCATGGCGCTGCGTTGCGCCGTAAGAAGGGCTTCGAAATCACTCGAGTTCATTTCATTCATATCTATCAAATGGCGCGTCATGCAGAAAACAAAGGATGCGGAAACAGCCGCGCAATTGTTAAATGCGGGTTATCCGCGCAACCGTGCGCCATATACTCGAGCCAGACGTTCCACCAGAGTCTGAATGGCCAGATCGACCGTTTCGTCCTGAAGGGTCCCGCCAGTATCTTGCAAGGTAACACGGAACGCAAGGCTTTTCTCGTGAGCCCCCAAGCCACCGGAAGTGTTTGATTTTGGACGGAATTCGTCGAAAAGCACAACCTTCTGGACGGTCTTGCAGGCGGGCTCCGACTGAGCCTTCTGGAGCTCGTCCAGCAGCGCCTGCGCCTCGATTTTCTGATCGACAACTACCGCGATATCGCGACGCACCGGCGGGAATTTAGACACTTCCGACGGTGTGGGCAATACGCGTTGCATTAATGCGTCCGCTTCGACTTCAAACAGAATCGGCGCATTCGGTAAATCATATTTTTGCATCCAGCGTGGATGCAGTTCGCCAATCCACCCAATCGCGCGGCCATTCATTTCGATGCGAGCGCTGCGCCCCGGATGCAGCGCGGGATGCTCCGCTTTCACGAAACGCGCGACTGCCGGCGCGAGCAACGCCTCGACGTCGGCCTTCACGTCGAAATAGTCGACGGTACGCGACGGCGCGCCCCACTGCTCCTCAAGCGCGGGACCGTACGCGAGGCCGCCGATCATCTTCGGCTGAGCGAAGCCTTCGACCGTGAGCTCCCCGGCCTTGATCGACGGATCGTGCAGGAACACGCGGCCAGCTTCGAACACGCGAACGCGGTCGGCAGCACGGCGGTTCAGGTTGGTGCGCAGCACATGAATCAGGCTGCCGATCAGCGTGGTCCGCATGACCGACAACTGGCTCGCAATCGGATTCAGCAGACGCACAGGCTTGTCATTGCCGGCGAAGTCCTGCTCCCATTCGGCATCCACGAAACTGAAGTTGACCGTTTCAGCGTAATCGCGAGCGGCAAGCGCGTGTCGGATTGCGTGGATTGAGCGGCGCGTTTCGTTGGTCGCGCGCATTTCGCTCTTAGCGATAGGCGGTCGCGCCGGAATCTTCTCGAAGCCGTAGATACGCGCGACTTCTTCGATCAGGTCTTCTTCGATCTCGATATCGAAACGGTACGACGGCGGCATGACCGAGAACGTGTCGCCGTCGCGTTCGAACGCAAGGCCGAGACGCGTAAAGATCTGCGCGATTTCCTCTGCGCCGATCGCGATGCCGATGATGCGGTTCGCGCGGGACACGCGCATCTTCACGGGCTCGCGCTGCGGCACATTGACGACCTGGTCGTCCACAGGACCCGCTTCGCCGCCGCAAATGTCGAGGATCAGTTGGGTGATCCGCTCGATGTGCTCGACGGTGGTCGCGTAATCGACGCCGCGCTCGAAACGATGGCCCGCATCGGTCGAGAAGTTGTACTTGCGCGAGCGGCCGCGAATGCTATCGGGCCACCAGAATGCGGCTTCAAGGTAGATGTTGGTCGTGTCGAGCGTGACGGCCGTGCTGTCGCCGCCCATGATGCCCGCGAGGCTTTCAATGTGTTGCTCGTCGGCGATCACGCCGACCGTTTCGTCAACCTCGACGGTGTTGCCGTTCAGCAGCTTGAGCGTTTCGCCCTTACGGCCCCAACGCACGTCCATACCGCCGTGGATCTTGTCCAGATCGAACACGTGCGATGGACGGCCCAGCTCGAGCATCACGTAATTGGAAATATCCACGAGCGCGGAGATGCTGCGCTGACCTGAACGCTCAAGACGTTCGACCATCCATTGCGGCGATTTCGCACGCGCATTCACACCGCGGATGACACGACCCGAGAAACGGCCGCAAAGATCGGGCGCCGAGATCTTGACGGGCAGCGTCTCGTCGAGCTTGACCTGGACCGGCTTGATCTCGAGCGGACGCAACGGTGCGCCGGTGATCGCCGAGGTTTCGCGCGCCACGCCGAACACCGACAAGCAATCTGCCTTGTTCGGCGTCAGCTTGATTTCGAAAATGGTGTCGTCGAGTTTGAGCGTTTCGCGGATGTCCTGGCCGATCGGCGTATCTTCCGGCAGGATGAGGAGGCCGCTATGATCTTCTGAGAGCTTCAGTTCGCGCGCCGAGCAAAGCATGCCCTGACTTTCCACGCCACGCAGCTTCGAGAGCTTGATCGCGAACGGCGCGCCGCCCTCTTCGGCCGGCGGCAGTTGCGCGCCAACCAGCGCAACCGGCACCTTGATGCCTGGCGCTACGTTCGGCGCACCGCAGACGATATTGAGCGTGGCGCCCGTGCCGGCGTTAACCTGGCAGACGTTCAGCTTGTCCGCATCCGGGTGCTTGACGACCTCCAGCACCTGACCGACCACGATCTTCGAGGTCGGTGGCGCAGCGGGTCGCAAGTCTTCAACTTCGAGACCCGCCATCGTCAATGCGTGCGACAGCTCGTCCGTCGTCAGTTGCGGATCGACAAAGGTTCTCAGCCAGGATTCCGGGAATTGCATGGTTCTCTGTACGTTCTGATCGGGTTAGGTCCGCGTAAGGCAGATACATCACGCAACTCGGCGTGCGGCGCAATTGCCAGTTGCCAGTTGCCATGAGTTACAGCGAGTCACTGCCTGTCACTGCCGGGACGCTGTGGCGGCATGCACTCTGTGCGTGGCCGCGCTCTATGCTTGTCGCGCAATGCGTTCGTTCAAGCGAATTGACGCAAGAAACGCAGGTCGTTTTCGAAGAACAGACGCAGGTCTTGCACGCCGTAGCGCAACATGGTGAGGCGTTCGAGGCCGCTGCCGAAAGCGAAGCCAATGTAGCGCTCCGGGTCGAGGCCCATGTTGCGGATCACGGTAGGATGCACCTGGCCTGAGCCCGAAATCTCGAGCCACTTGCCCGCGTTTTTGCCCGTTTCGAACAGCATGTCGATCTCGGCCGACGGTTCGGTGAACGGGAAATACGACGGACGGAAACGCACCAGAATATCGTCGCGTTCGAAGAATTTCTTGAGGAAGTCCGTATAGACGCCCTTCAAGTCCGCAAAGCTGATGTTCTCGTCGATCCACAGGCCTTCGACCTGATTGAACATCGGCGAGTGAGTCGCGTCGCTGTCCACACGGTAGGTCCGACCCGGCACGATCACCTTGATGGGCGGCTTGTTGGTACGCGCGTAACGCACCTGCATCGGGCTCGTATGCGTGCGCAGCAGCAGCTGGCGGCCGTCGGCATCTTTGCCGTCGACGTAAAAAGTGTCCTGCATTGAGCGCGCCGGATGGTTTTCCGGGCTGTTCAACGAGGTGAAGTTGTACCAATCGGTTTCGATTTCGGGGCCGTCGGCCACGTCGAATCCGATGCTGCCGAAAATCTGTTCGACGCGCTCCCACGTCCGCATGACCGGGTGCAGGCTGCCCGTATTGGCGCCGCGGCCAGGCAGGGTGACGTCGATCGCTTCGGCGGCGAGGCGCTGATTCAGCAACGCGTCGGCCAGCGCCTGGCGGCGAGCCGTCAGCGCGGCTTCAACCTGTTGCTTGACGAGGTTGATCCGTGCGCCTTCGGTCTTGCGCGTTTCGGGATCGAGTTTGCCAAGGCCCTTCAGCAGTTCCGTCAGCACACCCGACTTGCCGAGAAAGCGCGCTTTCTCGTTCTCGAGGGTGGTGACGTCGGAGGCTTCTGCGAAGGCTTTTTGCGCGTCCGCGACAATCTGGTCCAGGTCCATTGATCCCATCATTTCAACGTCAGTGTTCAATCGATGCAAAACTGGTTCTACCAACAAAAACGGGGCTCGGTGAGGAGCCCCGTTTTTGTTGCAGCGTCACCGAGACTACCGGATGTTCGCTGCAACGAACCACGCAGTGTTAATTGCCAGAAGCGCAATCAGGCTGCAACGGCGGCTTTCACCTGCTGAACGATCGCAGCAAAAGCAGCCTTGTCGAACACAGCCATGTCGGCCAGCACCTTGCGGTCCAGTTCGATCGAAGCCTTCTTCAGGCCGTTGATGAACACGCTGTACGTCATGTCGTGCTGACGCACCGCAGCGTTGATACGCGTGATCCACAATGCACGGAACACACGCTTCTTATTGCGGCGATCGCGATAGGCGTACTGGCCTGCGCGCATGACCGCCTGCTTGGCGATGCGATAGACGTTATTGCGACGGCCGCGGTAACCCTTGGCCAGCTTGATGATCTTCTTGTGACGGGCCCGTGCGGTAACCCCACGTTTTACTCGAGGCATGTTTCGCTCCTATGAGTTTCGGTTAAGGGTTAAGCGAACGGCAGCATTGCGCGCACGGAGTTCAGATCGGAATCATGAACTGCCGTCGAACCGCGCAGATGGCGTTTGTTCTTGGTGGTCTTCTTGGTAAGAATGTGGCGCTTGAAGGCTTGACCGCGCTTGACGGTACCGCCCGGACGCACCACGAAGCGCTTCGCAGCACTCTTCTTGGTCTTCATCTTCGGCATGACAACTCCATTATTAGATGGATATGGGTGTGCGGTCGGCCAGATGGCCATTACCCGCCCTTCGAAACCCATTCCACTTGGTATGCAGACCGCCGAAACCGCCGGCAGCCGCTTTTCGGAAACAGCGCGCATTCGCATAAGCGCCGTCTCGAAACCTGCTGATGCCGCACCGGACACCCAGCGCGACATCGTTCGACTTTTCACAACCAGAACACGCGCCACATGGCGCGTCGCCGCCCTGACCGCTTACTTCTTTTTCTTCGGAGCGAGCACCATGATCATCTGGCGCCCTTCCATTTTCGGCATTTGCTCGACCTGACCGACTTCGTCGAGGTCCGTGCGCAGGCGTTCCAGCATGCGCATACCGATTTCCTGGTGAGCCATTTCGCGGCCACGGAAACGCAACGTGATTTTCGTCTTGTCGCCGTCGTCGAGAAAGCGAATGAGGTTGCGCAGTTTGACGTTGTAGTCACCGTCGTCAGTGCCCGGACGGAATTTGACTTCCTTGACCTGAACGATCTTCTGCTTGAGCTTGGCCTCGTGCTGCTTCTTCGCTTCCGAGTACTTGAACTTGCCGTAGTCCATCAAACGGCAGACCGGCGGAACCGCTTGCGGCGCGATTTCCACCAGATCCACGTCTTGCTGTTCCGACATGCGGAACGCATCAGCAAGTTTCACGATGCCGAGCGGTTCGTTCTCGACTCCGACCAGACGCACCTCGGGTGCCGTAATTTCACCGTTGATGCGGTGCGCAGACTTATCAGTAGCGATGTTACGTTTCCTCTAAAAATTAAAAAAACGAGCCGCGCTGCCAAGTGGCTCAGTTGAACGACTGCACGTTCTGGCGCAGACGCTCAATGAAAGAATCGACAGGCATCACGCCAAGGTCGACACCACCACGGGCACGCACGGCTACCGTTTGGGCTTCACGCTCCTTGTCGCCGACCACAAGCAGGTACGGCACCTTCTCGAGCGTGTGCTCACGTATTTTATAGCTAATCTTCTCGTTGCGCAAATCGGCCTCTACTCTAACCCCTTGTTTTTGCAACGATTGGGCCAGAGACTGGGCGTATTCGGCCTGACTTTCGGCGATATTCATCACCACTACCTGCATTGGGGCGAGCCACGCAGGCATTGCACCAGCATGGTGCTCGATCAGAATGCCGAGAAAACGCTCCATTGATCCGACGATTGCCCGGTGCAGCATGATAGGACGGCGACGGCTGTTGTCTTCCGCGACGTACTCCGCGCCCAGTCGCTCCGGCAACACCATGTCGAGCTGCAACGTGCCGCACTGCCACGAGCGGCCGAGAGCGTCCTTGATGTGATATTCCACTTTGGGACCGTAGAACGCCCCTTCGCCCGGCAGTTCCTCCCACGTCACGCCGCAAGCCGTCAACGCTTCGCGCAAGCCCTGCTCCGCGCGGTCCCAAGTCTCGTCGGTGCCGGCACGTGCGTCGGGCCGCAATGAAAGCTTGATCTCGACGTTATCAAAGCCGAAGTCTTTGTACACGCTCATGGCCAGCGTGTTGAAGGCGATCGACTCGCTGATGAACTGGTCTTCAGTACAGAAAATATGCGCGTCGTCCTGCACAAAACCACGCACGCGCATCAATCCATGCAACGCGCCCGACGATTCATTGCGGTGGCACGAGCCGAATTCGGCGTAACGCAGCGGCAGATCGCGATACGAGCGCAAACCGTGGTTGAACACCTGAACGTGGCCGGGGCAGTTCATCGGCTTGATCGCGTAATCGCGCTTTTCCGATTCCGTCGTGAACATGTTTTCACGATAGTTCTGCCAGTGACCCGACGCTTCCCACAACGACCGGTCCATGATCATCGGCGTCTTGATCTCGAGGTAGCCCGCGTCGTTCACACGGCGGCGCATGTACTGCTCGACCTGCTGCCACAGCGTCCAGCCGCGCGGATGCCAGAACACCATGCCCGGCGACTCGTCCTGCATGTGAAACAGGTCGAGTTGCTTGCCGAGCTTACGGTGATCGCGCTTCTCCGCCTCTTCGAGCATGTGCAGATACGCGTCCTGATCTTCCTTCTTCGTCCACGCCGTGCCGTAGATACGCTGCAATTGCTCGTTCTTCGAATCCCCGCGCCAGTAGGCGCCGGCCACCTTCATCAGCTTGAAGACCTTCAGCTTGCCGGTGGACGGCACGTGCGGACCGCGGCACAGGTCGGTGAAGCCGCCGTGCGAGTACAGCTTGATTTCGTCCGTAGCCGGAATCGATTCGATGATCTCAGCCTTGTACTTTTCGCCGATGCTCTTGAAGTAGTCCACCGCTTCGTCGCGCGACACGACGCGGCGCGAAACGGGCTCGTCTTTCTTCGCGAGTTCCTGCATGCGCTTTTCGATCTTCTCCAGATCCTCCGGCGTGAAGGGACGGCTGTACGCAAAGTCGTAATAGAAGCCGTTGTCGATGACCGGACCGATCGTGACTTGCGCGTCCGGATAGAGATCCTTCACTGCGTACGCAAGCAGGTGCGCCGCAGAGTGACGAATGATGTCCAGACCGTCTGCGTCTTTTTCGGTGACGATGGCAAGCGCCGCGTCGTGGTCGATCAGCGCGGACGTATCGACCAGTTCACCGTCGATCTTGCCGCCGAGCGCGGCCTTGGCGAGGCCGGGGCCGATCGACGCGGCCACTTCGGCGACGGTCACCGGATGCTCGTACTGTCGAACAGAACCGTCAGGCAGACGTATCGAAACCATTGCGTTCTCCGTGGTGCCGACCGGCGGCGGCATATACATCAATCAAACAAGCCAAAAAAAATGCGGCCCCGCTTTCGAGGGGCCGCATTCACATTTCCTGCAAACTACACTGGCGAAAGTGGTCCTCGACTAGCGTCGCTCCGAAGTGGTTTCGGTCAACGTTCGCGGTGTCATAACCGTATTCGCCTTTTGCGCCACAGGCGCTTACTGCAGTTTGCGAAACCCCGGCAGCACCGGAATTTCTCTTTCGTTGGTAGGCTCGATTGGACTCGAACCAACGACCCCCACCATGTCAAGGTGGTGCTCTAACCAGCTGAGCTACGAGCCTGAAGAAACGAGATTATATGGAGCCCCCCACGGCTTGGCAAGTACTTTTATGCACCGACTTTAAATTGCTCTTACCCACATCACTCACTCGCTTGCGCATGAGCAAGTGCGCGCATTAACTCATCAGTGCGTCAGCCTTTGCGCGACGCCCGCACGACACCCGTCACTTCGCCGAGCAGCGTGCAGGCGCGCTGAATTTGCGCAGCACTCGACACCTCGACGGTGAACTGCATGAACGCGGCATTGCGGCGGGTTTGTGTCTTCACACCGATCACATTCATTTTTTCTCGCGCGAACACTTCGGAGATATCGCGCAGCAAACCCTGGCGGTCCGTAGCGTCGATCGAGAGATCGACCGGATACACCGATTGACCGCGACCGCTCATTACGTCGGCTGACCACGCCGTTTGCAACACACGCTCCGGCGCGCGTTCGGCCATGCGCAAAAACGTCGGGCAGTCGCTGCGGTGAATCGACATGCCCTTGCCGCGCGTCACGAACCCGGAGATGTCGTCAGGCGGCGCCGGACGGCAGCACCGAGCGAGCTGCGTGAGCAATGCGTCGACACCGACCACCAGCACGCCCGTCGACGCACCGCGCGCCACGCTCGCGCCACTACTGCGCTTCTCGAATTGCTCGGGTACTTCGACCACTGGTTCCGGCGGCGGCGCATCGTGCAGCGCCTGCTCGACGAGTCGCAGACTGAACTCTTCCTTGCCGACGACCGAGAACAAGTCGTCGGTAGTCTTGAAGCCGAGTTTGGCCGCGAGTTGATCCAGATTCACCGAGGTCTTGCCCTCGCGCTGCAAGGTCTTTTCGACCATTGCGCGGCCGCTCGCAATGTGCTCCTGCAACTCGACGGCATTAAACCAGGCGCGCACTTTCTGGCGCGCACGCGGACTATGCAGATAACCGAGTTGTGGATTGAGCCAGTCACGCGACGGCCCACCTTCTTTCACCGCGACGATTTCCACGGTCTGGCCGTTCTGCAACTGGGTGTTCAGCGGCACCATCGCCCCGTCGACGCGCGCTCCGCGACACCGATGCCCCAACTCGCTATGCAGGTGATACGCGAAATCCACCGGCGTCGCACCGTGCGGCAACGCGATCACGCGCGCCTGCGGCGTGAGCACGTAGATGTGGTCGTCGTCGAGCGTGGCCTGGCGTAATTGCTCCCACGGCTGCGCCGCGCGCTTCTCGCCGTGCTCGCCTTCGGACACGTCGTCTTTCCAGGCGAGCAATTGACGCAACCACGCGATCTTCTCGTCGTACTTCTCATTGGCGGCGAACTGGCCGCCGTACCCACGCGTGCCGGCTTCCTTGTAGCGCCAATGCGCGGCCACGCCGTACTCGGCGAACTGATGCATGTCGTGCGTGCGGATCTGCACTTCGAACGCACGGCCGTCGTCGCCGATCACGACCGTATGCAGCGACTTATAGCCATTCGGCTTTGGCCGCGAGATGTAATCGTCGAACTCTCTCGGCACCGGCTGCCACAGGTTGTGCACAATGCCGAGCACCGTGTAGCAATCCTTGATGTCCGGCACGATTACGCGAAACGCGCGCACGTCGTACAGTTCGGCGAAGTCGAGTTCCTTGCCGCGCATCTTGCGCCAGATGCTATAGATATGCTTTGGCCTGCCGCTTACTTCTGCGCGAATGTTCGCGGCGGCAAGTTCCTGCTGCAGGCGTTCAATGGCCTGCGCAACATAACTTTCGCGTTCAACGCGCTTTTCATCCAGCAACTTCGCGATGCGCTTATAAGTCACCGGCTCTTCGAAGCGGAACGCAAGGTCTTCGAGTTCCCACTTCAGTTGCCAGATGCCGAGGCGGTTCGCGAGCGGCGCATAGATATCGAGCGTTTCGCGCGCCACATCCGGCGACGGCGTGAGCTTCGCCGCCGCGTAATAACGCAGCGACTGCAGGCGCGACGCGAGCCGTATCAGCACTACGCGAATATCCTGTGCGAACGCGAGCAGCATCTTGCGCAGCGCCTCGACCTGCGCGCGCCGCGCGGCCTGCGCATCACGCCCCGCTTCGGGCATGGCGTTCTGTGCAGCGCGCAAGCTCACGGTGCCGAGGCGCAGCAACTTGCGCACGTCGCCGACGAGTTGCGCGACTTCCTCGCCGAAGTTGTCGGCGATCACGCGCTCGGGATCTTGCAAATGCGGCGTCAATGCAAACAACGCCGCCGCCAGCACGGCCGGCGGATCGACATTGAGCGTACGCATGATCGACGCGGTGCCCGCTGCATGATCCGCGAGAGACTCGCCCGACGACAGCCGCACCTCGCCGGCATGCTGACGCACGAATGCCATAGCTTCGTCGAAAGACGGAAGAGGATTCGGCGTGCTCGTAGCGGTGTCGGTATTCATGGTGCGGCGGCCCACCGGGCCCTGGCAAATCAACGGAATTTCAACAGCAACTGCCTGGTTTTGCTTCGCTCAGCTCCGCTGCGCCGCGACCACGACGATTTCAACGAGGCACTTCGGGTTGGCGAGCTTCGCCTCGACGGTCGCGCGCGGCGGCGTCGCGCCTTGCGCTACCCACTCGTCCCACACCGCGTTCATGCCGGCGAAATGCTCCATGTCCGAAATGTAGATCTGCACGGACAACAAATGCGATTTATCGCTGTTTGCCTCGGCTAGCAGGCGGTCGATATGGCCGAGCACTTCGCGTGTTTGCCCCGTGATGTCCTGGTCCGCGTCTTCGGCGATCTGGCCAGCAAGGTAAACCGTGCCGTTGTGCACGGCAATTTCGGAAAGACGCTTGCCGACATGGTGACGAATGACTGCCATGAAGAATCCTGAAGTAGGTAGAAGAAGATTGATTGGGATGCGCCATGCATGACGCGTTAGAGCGCCACGCGCAACTGCATATTATGACGCGTCGCCGCCATTGCCGATAAAGAACCGCTTCGCAATGTCGATCTGATCCGCCGAAAGAAACGCCGGCGCGTGCCCCACACCGCTGATCTCGACGCTCGACACCGCACGCCCCGTCTCGACCATCCTGGCGACTGTTTCACGCGACAGCAGATCGGAAAGCTCGCCTCTCACCACCAGCACTGGCCCGTGGAACGACGTAAGCGAATGCCATAGCGCGGCCTCGCCCAGCTTCGCGGTTTCTTCCGTGGTCGCGGCAAAGGGCTGCGCAATGCGCGGATCGTAGCGGAACAGCCATGTGCCATTCTCTTCGCGAATCAGCGGCGTATTGATCTCACGCCATTCTTCCGCCGTGAGCGGACCGAAGCTGCGCGCGAGGAACGCCGCGTGATCGATACCTTGTCGCAGCGAGTCGAAGCGCACCGGCTTGCCGAGATAATCGCCGATACGCTTGACGGCCTCCGGCTCCAGATGCGGACCGACGTCGTTCAGCAACAGCTTGCGGATAGGCGTGTCCGCGAGACCCGCGAGGCCGAGCCCGATCAGCCCGCCCATTGACGTGCCGAACCAGTCGACCGTTTCCACATTCAGCCGCGCAATGAGCGTCACCATGTCGGCAACATATTGCGGCACGCTGTACAAGTTTGGGTTGCCGAGCCACGAAGACAAGCCCCGGCCCACCACATCAGGACAGACCACACGGTAGGTACCGGCGAACTGCGCCGCTAACCGGTCGAAGTCACGCCCCGAGCGCGTCAAGCCATGCACGCACAACAGCACCCGCGGATTGTCCGGATGGCCCCACTCAGTGTAGGCAATGCGATGCAGGCCCGCGGCGCTCGCGCACTGCACATAACGTTGGCGCGGCGCGGGCCGCTCGCCGGCGAAAGCTGTCGTTACGGTCATCTGTGGTCCTTGCAAAAGCGCTGCGAATGTGGCCCGCGTGCACCGTAACGCGGCGCAATAACAGGCGACGAATCTTCAAGTGATTGCTTCGAACGATTGTAAACCGCTTTGCCGCGTGACAAGGATCGGCCAGAAGGCATAGGACGAACGCCGCAAACTGCGAGCCGCAAAAAGAAAAGCGGACGAGACTCCCGCCTCGCCCGCATTTCCCGCCGCCCTGGCCGACGCACATGCGTCAGCCCGGCAGCAGACCCGACAATCGTGATTAGCTCACCGCGCTCACATCGAGCGGTGCGCCCGTCTTCGCCTTGATCTCGTCGACGCTCACGCCAGGCGCCAGTTCAGTCACCTTCAGGCCGTCGTCGGTGACTTCGATCACGCCGAGGTCGGTGATGATCTGATCGACCACGCCCACGCCCGTCAACGGCAGCGTGCATTCTTCGAGGATCTTGTGCTGATCGCCCTTCGCGACGTGCTCCATCAGCACGACCACGCGCTTGACGCCGGCCACCAGATCCATTGCGCCGCCCATGCCCTTAATCATCTTGCCGGGGATCATCCAGTTCGCGAGGTCGCCCTTCTTGCTGATCTGCATGGCGCCCAGAATGGCCAGGTTGATGTGGCCGCCGCGAATCATCGCGAACGAATCCGCCGACGAAAAAATCGACGAGCCCGGCAGCGTGGTCACGGTTTGCTTGCCCGCGTTGATGAGGTCGGCGTCCACTTCGTCTTCGGTCGGCGACGGGCCAATGCCGAGCAGGCCGTTTTCCGACTGCAGCCACACTTCGACACCCGGCGGCACGTGGTTCGCCACCAGCGTCGGCAAGCCGATGCCGAGGTTCACATAAAAACCGTCCTGCAATTCCTTCGCCGCGCGCGCGGCCATTTCGTCACGAGTCCATGCCATGATCAGTCTCCTTTCGCGCGGACGACGCGTTGTTCGATGCGTTTTTCCGGATGCGCATTGAGCACGATGCGCTGAACGAAGATGCCAGGCGTATGAATCGCGTCCGGATCGAGTTCGCCTACCTCGACGATTTCCTCGACTTCCGCGACAGTGATCTTGCCGGCCATCGCGCACATCGGATTGAAGTTGCGGGCCGTGCGGCGATAGATCAGGTTGCCCGACTTGTCGGCCTTCCATGCCTTCACGAGCGCGACGTCCGCGGTCAGCGAATGTTCGAGCACGTAGTGGTTTTCGCCGAACTGGCGGGTTTCCTTGCCTTCGGCGATCAGCGTGCCGTAGCCGGTATTCGTGAAGAACGCGGGGATGCCCGAGCCGCCTGCGCGCAGTTTCTCGGCAAGCGTGCCCTGCGGCGTGAATTCGAGTTCGAGTTCGCCGGCCAGATACTGGCGCTCGAACTCCTTGTTTTCCCCGACATACGACGAGATCATCTTCTTGATCTGGCGCGTTTCGAGCAGCAGACCGAGGCCGAACCCGTCCACACCCGCGTTGTTGCTGATGCAGGTAATGTTTTGCACCTTGGTGTCGCGCAGCGCAGCGATCAGCGCTTCAGGAATGCCGCACAACCCGAAGCCGCCGACGGCGAACGTCTGACCGTCCTTGACGATGTCTTTCAGCGCCTCGGCGGCGCCTGGATAGACTTTGTTCATCAGTATGTCCCTTCCTTTATGGAAACCTGAAACCGTTTTCTTGCGGCTCGTGTGACGCGCTCAGGCGCGGCCCGACACGTCATTCTAGTCATCCGGCGGGTGCCGTGCGCGAAGCCTGTTTCACGCTTCGCGCAAACGCCGCCACGGACGCCTCACCGCGTTCTCATGTGCCCGAAAGAGTACGCTGCGTGCGCCATACGGCACAATACGCAAAAATACATAAGTACTTGCCGCCAGCCCATGCCCGCACTGGATTACCAAACCGCTTTTCATCTCGCGCCGATCGGGCTCGTGCTGTCGCGTGAGCGCATTATCGAAGACTGCAATGACGAACTGGCGTCCATCTTCGGCTGTCCGCGCGAGGCGCTACTTGGGCAGTCGTTCCAGATTCTGTATCCGTCGGCGGACGAATTCGAGCGGATCGGCGCACGGATTCCACCCATCATGACCGCTCAAGGCAGCTATGCCGACGACCGCATCATGAAGCGCGCCAACGGCGAGCTGTTCTGGTGTCATGTGACGGGCCGCGCGCAGCGGCGCACCGACCCGCACGCGGCGGGCGTCTGGACTTTCGAGGATCTGAGCGCGACGCGACGCGTGGCGGTCGAATTGACGCCTCGCGAGCGGGAAATCGCCGCCCAACTGGTGACGGGCAAAACCAGCAAACAGATTGGACGGGCGTTGGAAATCAGCCCACGCACCGTCGACGTTTATCGCGCCCGCTTGATGCGCAAATACGATACGGGTAACGCTACCGAACTGTTGCAGCGTCTGCTCGGGCATTGACTGCCGCAGCCGCGGCGCGCGACACCGCTTTGCGCGAAGTCGAGGTAAGAGGTGAAACGATAACGCGAGGTCTCCGAGTTGAGGCCTCGCGCTGCGCGGTCATGCAGCAATAAACGGCGAACTTATGCGGCCGGCTCAGCCGCTTTCACCAGGGCGGCGCGCTCGATGGTCTCGCGCAACAAATCAGGAACCGGCACCGACTTGCCGGCCGCGTAGTCGATCCACACGCAGCGGGCGGCGCCGCGCGCATAGGCGGTGCTGGGATCGTCTGCACGCACGAGTTCGAAACCCGTGTCGAAACTGCTGCGGCCGGGCGTCGCCACGCTCATGCGGCCGATCACGTCGCCGGGATAATGCAATTGCTTGAGAAACTCCATCGACGCGTTCACGATCACCGGTCCCTGTCCATCCGCATTGCTGCCGGCGAGGCCGAGCTGCTCGAACCAGGAGATACGCACCTGCTCCATGTAGCGGAAGTAGACCGTGTTGTTCACATGGCCGAATGCGTCCATGTCGCCCCAACGGATAGGCATCGACATCTCGAAAACTGCGTGAAAATCGCTCATCGTGCTTCTGCTCTTCTTACTTCTCAAAAGATTGCTCAAAGATCGAGTCGGGTAAAACGGTGGCCAATCAGGCCGATGCCTGCACCTTAGCGCAGACGTTTCGTCGGCAGAAGGCCCGCGCGCGTAAAAGAGCTTCTTCGAAACTGCGTTAATCGCCTGGCGCGCCGGGACAATGCCAGGCGCACCTCGCGCCGAATCCCGGTGATCGCGCGTCAACTCATAAGCCGGCGCTCAGGCCAGACCGAAGCCGTCGTCGGCGGCGATTACCGAGCCGTTGATGAACTGCGATTCGTCCGCCGCCAGCAATAGCAGCAGCCCGTCCAGGTCGTCAGGCTTGCCGACGCGATGGCGCGGCAGCATGGACACGAGCTTTTGCCCCTGCTCGGTCGACCAGTGATGATGATTGATCTCCGTGTCGATATAGCCCGGGCAGATCGCGTTCACATTGATGCCGTGCTTGCCCCATTCGAGCGCCATGGCTTTCGTCATGTGAACGACTGCTGCCTTGCTCATCGAATAAAGGCCGATCTGGGGCAATACGCGCAAGCCGGCCATCGACGCAATATTGATGATCCGGTACGACGGCTTCTGCGCGTTGTTGCCGCGCATGATCATGCGCTTGGCCACTTCCTGCGCGACGAAGAACGCGCCGCGGGTGTTGGTGTCGAACACATATTCGAAGTCGGCTGGCGTGACTTCGGACAGCTTCTGTGTAGTCGACACGCCCGAGTTGTTCACCAGAATGTCGATGGTACCCGCCTCGGTCTCCGCGTGCGCGACCGCGGACTTGATGCTCTGATAATCGGTCACATCCAGCGAAACGACGTGCGCCGCGCCGCCCGACGCCTCGATTTCGGCGCGCAGTTCCTTCAGGCGCTCGGTTCGCCGGCTCGCCAGCACGACTTTGGCGCCCGCCTCCGACAGCACCTGAGCAAAGCGCTTTCCCAACCCGCTCGAGGCGCCTGTGATGAGCGCGACTTTGCCTTCCAGATTGATCGAACGGCCCATTGTCGTTCCTTGTTCGGTTGTAGTTACGAATACGGTTGTCGGTCGCGGTCCGACCCATTCTCGGGTCAATACCGTAGCATACAAATAGAACGCTCGTGCTAATCTCTGCTGATCGGGTTGCGGTGCAAGAGACCATCGCCCACAATACGATCCCGAAAAAAGCATTCTAACGGTAAGAGGAGCATCAATGACCCCCGCAAGTCTCATTGAGCAGTACGGCCCGCGCGAGTCGATGGAATACGACGTCGTGATCGTCGGCGGCGGCCCGGCTGGCTTGTCCGCGGCGATCCGCCTGAAGCAGCTGGCGGCCGACAAGGGCGTCGAGCTTGGCGTCTGCGTGCTGGAAAAAGGCTCGGAGATCGGGGCGCACATCCTCTCGGGCGCGGTCATGGACCCGCGCGCGTTGAATGAACTGATTCCCGACTGGAAAGAAAAAGGCGCGCCGCTGGACGTCGAAGTCACCGAAGACCGATTCCTGTTCCTCTCGGAAACCGGCGCGAAGAGCGTGCCGAACTGGGCGCTGCCCGATAACTTCAAGAACCACGGCAACTACGTGATCAGCCTCGCCAACGTCACGCGTTGGCTGGGCCAGCAGGCCGAAGCGCTCGGCGTGGAGATTTTCCCAGGCTTTCCGGCTGCGGAGGTGCTCTACAACGACGACGGTTCGGTGAAAGGCGTCGCCACGGGCAATCTCGGCATCGGCAAGGACGGCCAGCCGACTGAAAACTTCCAGCTCGGCATGGAACTGCACGCGAAATACACCCTTTTCTGCGAAGGCGCGCGCGGGCATCTCGGGCGTCAGCTGAACGAGAAGTTCCGGTTGCGCGACGGCGTCGATCCGCAGGTCTACGGCATCGGCATCAAGGAATTGTGGGAGATCGATCCGTCAAAACACAAGCCGGGGCTCGTCATGCACACGGCCGGCTGGCCTTTGCAGACGGACACGTACGGCGGCTCGTTCCTCTATCACATGGACAACAACCAGGTGGTGGTCGGCTTTGTGGTCGGGCTCGGTTATACGAATCCGTATCTCTCGCCGTTCGAGGAATTCCAGCGCTACAAGACGCATCCCGCGATCCGTCATTTTCTGGAAGGCGGCAAGCGCGTGTCGTATGGCGCGCGGGCAATCACTGCGGGCGGCCTGATGTCGCTGCCGAAGCTCGTGTTCCCCGGCGGCGCATTGGTCGGCGACGACGCGGGCTTCCTGAACGCATCGCGGATCAAGGGTTCGCATGCCGCGATCAAGACTGGCATGCTCGCCGCCGACGCCGCCTTTGAAGCCGTGCAGGCAGGCCGCACGAGCGACGAGCTCACGGCTTATCCCGAGTCGTTCAAGACTTCGTGGCTGCACACGGAGCTCTACAAGGCCCGCAACTTCAAGCAGTGGATGAGCAAGGGCCTGTACCTCGGCACGTTGATGGTCGGCATCGAGCAGAAGCTGCTCGGCGGGAATGTACCTTGGACGCTGCACCATCAGCATTCCGATCATGAGATGCTCAAGCCCGCGTCGCAATGCACGCCGATCACATATCCGAAGCCGGACGGCAAGCTGACCTTCGACCGGTTGTCTTCAGTGTTCATATCGAACACGAATCACGAAGAAAATCAGCCGGCTCACTTGACGCTCAAAGACCCCACGGTGCCGGTGAACGTGAACTGGCAGACGTATGCGGGCCCGGAGTCGCGTTACTGCCCGGCGGCCGTTTATGAGTTCGTGAAAAACGACGACGGCAGCGAGCGGCTGGTAATCAACGCGCAGAACTGCGTGCACTGCAAGACCTGCGATATCAAGGACCCGACCCAGAACATCGTGTGGGTGACACCTGAAGGCGGCGGCGGGCCGAACTATCCGAACATGTGAACGGCGCTTCGCCTTCGCAACATAGGCAGACGATCTCTGCGTTGCGAAGGCAAGCCGTGAAGGCCACCCCAGGGCAACCGCTCAGCCGCGCACCATTCCTTCGATGCGCGCACGCACCCGAGCCACCACCGGTGCCCAGGCGCCCACCGCCGGTTGCCGGAATAGTTCGATCGAGTCGTACCAGGGCGTAACCGGCGCCCCCACTCCCCAGAACCACGCCGATACGTGATCGATCATTAGGCAAGTCGGTACGCCGAGCGCGCCGGCCAGATGGGCGGGCCCACTGTCGATCGTCACCACCAGATCGAGATTCGCCAGCAGCGCGGCGACATCGTCGAACCCGGCTTCAAAGTACTGAGTAGGATCGACGACGTCGAAGCCCATTGCACGCCATCGCGCTACCGTCTCGCCACGTCCAGGCGACAGCGCGAAGTAGGTGACACCGGCCACGTTCAACAATGGCTCCAGTTGCTCGATTGGCACCGAACGCCGCGCATCGCGGATATGGTCCGGATTGCCATTCCACACGAGTGCCACTTTGCGATTACCGGGCTTGCCGTCGACGCAGGCTTGCACCCACCGCTGCCACGGTTGCAGACGTTGCGGGTCCGCGCTCAGATAGGGCGCGCCCCAACCGGTCGCCTCGACAATGCCTAGACGCAAGGGCACGCTCATCAACCCGCAATGAAAATCGGGCTGCGTTTCCAGGCTTGTTTCAAGCCGCAGGTCGGCAGGCAGCGTCCGTTCGAACAGATGCCGCAACGGCCCGTCGTGACCGAAGATCACCCGACCGCCCTCACGCCGCGCACGCTCGGCGAGCAGCGGCAGAAAGCGCACCGCCCACAGGCAGTCGCCGTTGCCTTGCTCCCCGTACACGACGAGCGTCTTGCCCGCCAGCGACTCTCCTTGCCACGGTGCGCTGATCGCGGCGAGCGCGTGCTGCGCGTTGTTCAAATCGCCGGCGAACGCAAGGCGCGACTCGTAGAGGGCCCAGCCCTCGGCGAAACGCCCGCTGCGGATTTGGAGTTCGGACAAATCGAACAACGCATGCGCGTTATCCGCGGACAACGCGAGCACCTCATGAAGGAGCGCTTCGGCTTCCGCAAAACGCGCCTGCTCCTTGATGCACAACGCCAGCTTATGAAGCGCGATCGGATTGCCCGGCACGAGGCGCACCGCTTCACGCAGCAAATTCTCGGCAGTCGCGAAATCGTTACGATGTTGGACGGCGGCGGACCGCCAGATCAATGCGTTGGCATCGGCGGGGTTCTGTGAGAGCAGCAGTGCCGTGGCGGACTCGACCAGCGCCCAATCGCGCACGACGAAGGCCGTCTGCGCAATAGTGTGGAGGAGCGTCGGCTCACAGGCTGGATCGGCTCGATACGCGCGCACGAGCGCCCCGAGGGCTTCGCGTTGCAGCGCTTTGTCGCCGCCCGCGTGTTGCAGCAGCGTCTGGCCGAACGCGAGACAGTCATGCGCGACCGCGTGCGGAACCGCGGCGCGTGCCCGCAACGTCGGGAGAATGTTGTCCGCCGGCTGGCTGGATAGCTGGTTCATGCGAAAAGCGCAGTTCGCGCAATGCGATTGAAATGCGCGAACCGCGCCCTTTACGGCGCGCTTGCTGGGATCTTCGGCGTACTCACCGAAACGTCGCCACATTGCGCGCGATGGCGCAACGCATGGTCGATCAGCACCAGCGCAAGCATGGATTCCGCGATAGGCGTAGCGCGAATGCCGACGCACGGGTCATGCCGCCCAAACGTCTCGACAATTGCCGGTTGCCCCGCTTTGTCGATTGAGCGGCGCGGAGTACGAATGCTCGACGTCGGCTTGATGGCAATCGACACGGTAATGTCCTGGCATGTGGAAATACCGCCAAGCACACCGCCCGCGTTATTGCCGACAAAGCCGTCGGGGGTGAGTTCGTCGCCATGCACGGACCCGCGCTGCGCGACGCTCGCGAACCCTGCGCCGATCTCAACGCCCTTCACCGCGTTGATACCCATCATGGCGTGAGCGATGTCCGCGTCCAGCCGGTCGAACAACGGCTCGCCGAGACCGACGGGCACACCCGAAGCCACCACGTTGATGCGTGCGCCAATCGAGTCGCCCTCTTTGCGCAGTGCGTCCATATACGCTTCGAGCTGCGGCACGATGTCCGCGTTCGGCACGAAGAACGGGTTCTCGCGCACATGCGCCCAGTCGACGAACGGCACGTCGATCTCGCCAAGCGCAGCCATGTAGCCACGAATTTCAGTGCCGAATTTCTCGCGCAACCATTTCTTCGCAACGGCACCGGCCGCGACCGTAGGCGCTGTTAAACGCGCCGACGAACGGCCGCCGCCGCGGTAGTCGCGAATACCGTACTTCTGCCAATACGTGTAGTCGGCGTGGCCGGGACGAAACGTGTCCACGATGTTGCCGTAGTCTTTACTGCGCTGGTCCGTATTGCGAATCAGCAGCGCAATGGGTGCACCCGTGGTGGTTCCCTCGAACACGCCCGACAGAATCTCGACCTTGTCCTCTTCCTGACGCTGCGTGACGTGGCGCGACGTGCCCGGCTTGCGGCGGTCGAGTTCGAGCTGGATGTCGGCTTCGGTCAGCGCCATTCCCGGCGGGCAACCGTCGATCACACAGCCGATAGCCGGGCCGTGCGATTCGCCGAAGGTCGTGACAGTAAAAAGCGTACCGAGCGTGTTGCCGGACATGGGCGTCGTCCAAAGGAATGCGGGGAAGCCGCTATTATGCCAGCCCCTTGCCGCCCGGGACGACGCCGCGCGCCGGCTTATGACTTCAGGACAAGGCCGCAGCTACTTCCGCGCCCCGCGCAAGTCCGTGACGATTCTCTGAAGCAACTCGGGCGTGGCCAGCGCCGGCTCGATAGGCTCGCCTACCGCCAAAGTCAGCCGGCTCATCACGCCCTTTTGCACGGGGCGTGGCCAGCGTGCGTCGTCGGCGCGTGAAAACACGCTGCCCCACAGGCCACGCAACGCCATTGGAACGACCGGCGCCGGTGTGCGCGCGATGATTTCCGTGACACCGCGACGGAACTCATTCATGTCGCCCGTCCGGGTGAGCTTGCCTTCGGGAAAGATGCACACCAGTTCGCCGTCGGCAAGCGCCTGTGCGCAACGCTCGTACGCGCGCGCCAGCACCTGCGGGTCCTGATGCGCGGGTGCTATGGGAATCGCCTTCGCATGACGGAAGACCCAGCCTGCGAACGGATTTTTGAAGATGTGGTAGTCCATGACAAAGCGAATCGGCCGTGGACTCTCGGCCATGATCACGACCGCATCCACGAAGCTCACGTGATTGCACACGAGCACGGCCGCGCCCTCTTCCGGAATCCGCTCCGCGTGCACGAGGCGAATCCGGTAGAACGTGTGCACGAGCAACCATGCGATGAATCGCAACAGGAACTCGGGCACGAGCGAATAGATGTAGGTCGCCACCACGATATTGAGCAGCGCGGTTACGAGAAAAATGGCCGGAATGCTGAAGCCCGCCGAGGTGAGGCCGACCGCCATCAACGCCGAGACGATCATGAACAGCGAATTGAGAATATTGTTCGCGGCGATGATGCGCGCCCGGTGACTCGGCTGGCTGCGGCTCTGGATCAGTGCATAAAGCGGCACGCTGTAGAAACCGCCGAACATGGCAAGTAGAAACAGATCGGCGAGCACGCGCCAATGCGCGGCGCGCACGAGGAACTCGCCGACGCTCAGCAGATGACCGGCGGCCGGCAGCGCGTGGCTCGCGAAAAACAGGTCGATGGCAAACACGCTCATGCCGATCGAGCCGAGCGGCACGAGGCCGATCTCGATGCGCCGCTTCGACAGCTTCTCGCACAGCAGCGAGCCAAGGCCGATACCAACGGAGAAGGTGCCGAGCAGCACCGTCACGACGTCCGGGTTGGCCGACAGCACGTCTTTTGCAAAGCCGAAGAACGACGACAGAAACGTCGCGCCCACGAACCACAGCCACGATATACCGAGCAGGCTCAGAAACACCGTGCGGTTTTCGCGCGCGAGCTTGAGGTTACGCCAGGTCTCGCTGACCGGATTCCAGTTAATGCGCAAATCCGGCTGCGGCGCCGCTGTTACCGGCACGAAACTCGATACGACGCGCCCAGCGAGCGCAATGGCGACGCAGGCACAAGCCAGAACCAGCGCGCCATGTTCGACGAAACCCGCGCCCGCGCCGCCGATAATCGTGCCGACCAGGATCGCGACGAAGGTGCCCATCTCGACCATGCCGTTGCCGCCGACCAGTTCCTCGCTCGACAGATGTTGCGGCAGATATGAATATTTGACCGGCCCGAATAGAGTCGAATGGACGCCCATAAGAAACGTGCACAGATACAGCAGCGGCGCGCTGTGCTGCAGGAAGCCCGCGCCGCCGATCAACATGACGACGATCTCGAAGCTCTTCACGAAACGCGTGAGCATCGCCTTGTCGTACTTGTCGGCGATCTGTCCGGAAGTGGCCGACAGCAACACGAAAGGCAAGATGAAGATCGCCGAGATCATGAACGCGGCGGTCTTCGGGTCGACGCCTGAGAACCGCGCCGCCTGAAACGTGACGAGCGACGTGAAACCTATCTTGAACACGTTGTCGTTCATCGCGCCGAGGAACTGCGTCCAGAAAAACGGCGCAAAGCGGCGCTGGCCCAGCAGCTTGAACTGCGATTCGTGCTGACTATGCTGGCGCGCGGCACGGTGGGCGGCGGCCGACGCAGACGCGGGTGGCGCGGGTGGCGCGGGTGGCGTAGGAGGCGTTGGGGGCAGCGGGCTTTGACTCATGAAGTTCGCTAAACAGATTCAGTAGCAGGCACCAGGAAAAGCGGCTGAAGGCCACACGAAGAACCGTGACGGCGCGCACAAAAAAAGCGCGCGCTCTCGCGCACGCCTTTACTGGACCTCCCAAGCGCCGCGGCGCCCTGGCCGGCCACCCACGCGGCAATACCAGCGGCTCCGCGATCGGGCCGCCGCGCATTAGCGCGCCGGCTGCTGCCCCTGCTCTTCCGGCCAGTCGCGGATGTACGCCTTCAGCATGCGGTTTTCGAAGCCCTGTTCCTCGACCACCGCCTTCGCGACGTCGTAGAAAGAAATAACGCCCATCAGCGTGCGGCTCTCCATGACCGGCAGGTAGCGCACATGATGCTCGAGCATCATGCGGCGCACTTCGTTGACGTCCGTTTCGGGTGTGCAGGTGAGCGGATGATCGTCCATGACCTTGCGGATTGTCGACGTGCCCACGCTTCCGCCGTTCTCGCTGAGCGTAAGAATAATCTCGCGGAATGTCAGCATGCCGACCAGGTCGCCGTACTCCATGACGACGAGCGAGCCGATGTCGTGCTCGGCCATGGTGTTGACTGCGTCGTGCAGCGTGGCGTCTGGCGTGACCGTGAAAAGGGTGTTGCCTTTGACTTTAAGAATGTCGCTGACTCGCATGATCTGTCTCCCGAAATACCCGCTAGGCATGGTGATGCATCAATGACTTTCGATCCTAGCGGAAAGGCCCATAAAAGGAAAGCGGCCCGCCCATCAAGGCGCGCCGGGCTTACGCCGCGCTGCAAAGGCCTTGCGGCGCGCAGGTGCATCGGGAAAACCGCGCTTGAAGCAGTTCATGCCGGTGATACGATGGCCGCCACTTTCACCTTTCGCGAGGCTGTCCGTGGCCTCGCCGACCAGCATGTCCGCCAACCGTTTCGATACGCTTGCGCTGCACGCCGGCGCCGCTCCCGACCCCGCCACCGGTGCGCGAGCCACACCGATCTATCAGACCGCGTCGTTCTCGTTTCGCGACTCGGACCACGCGGCTGCGCTCTTCAACATGGAGCGCGCGGGCCACGTCTACTCGCGCATTTCGAATCCCACCGTGGCCGTATTCGAGGAGCGCGTTGCCGCGCTTGAAAACGGCGCGGGCGCAATCGGCACGGCAAGCGGCCAGGCCGCCTTGCATCTGGCGATCGTCACGCTAATGGGCGCGGGCTCGCACATCGTGGCCTCGAGCGCGCTATACGGCGGCTCGCACAACCTGCTGCATTACACGTTGCGCCGCTTCGGCATCGAGACCACCTTCGTCAAATCCGGCGATATCGACGCATGGCGCGCGGCTCTGCGTCCCAACACGCGCCTGCTGTTCGGCGAAACGCTCGGCAATCCGGGCCTCGACGTGCTTGACGTCGCAACCGTCGCGCAGATCGCCCACGAGCACCGCGTGCCGCTTCTCGTCGATTCGACGTTCACCACGCCATACCTGCTGAAGCCTTTCGAGCACGGCGCCGACTTCGTCTATCACTCGGCCACCAAGTTCCTGGGCGGCCACGGCACGACGATCGGCGGCGTGCTGGTAGACGGCGGCACGTTCGACTTCGACGCTTCCGGGCGCTTCCCGGAATTCACCGAGCCTTACGAAGGTTTTCACGGCATGATATTCAGCGAGGAAAGCACCGCCGCTCCCTTCCTGCTGCGCGCTCGCCGCGAGGGCTTGCGCGACTTCGGCGCGTGCCTGCATCCGCAAGCCGCATGGCAGCTTCTGCAAGGCATCGAAACGTTACCCTTGCGGATGGAGCGGCACGTGGCCAACACACGCCGCGTGGTCGAGTTCCTGGCCGGTCATGCGGCGGTCGAAGCCGTCGCGTATCCGGAGTTGCCGACGCATCCCGACCACGCGCTTGCGAAGCGGCTGCTACCGCGTGGCGCGGGCGCCGTATTCAGCTTCAATCTGCGCGGCGACCGCGCCGCCGGCCGCAGCTTTATCGAAGCACTCTCGCTGTTCTCGCACCTCGCGAACGTCGGCGACGCGCGCTCGCTGGTGATCCATCCTGCTTCCACGACTCACTTTCGCATGGACGCCGCCGCGCTAGCCGCAGCCGGCATTGCTGAAGGCACGATCCGGTTGTCGATCGGCCTCGAGGACCCCGACGACCTCATCGACGACCTGAAACGCGGGCTGAAGGCCGCGCAGAAAGCGTCTGGCCCAGCGGCGCCGCGAAGCAGGCAATCTGGTTCCACCGAGCCCCGTGGCTCGGGTTCCGCGGCTACACGTCCCGGCAAGGAGTCCGCATGATTGTCGACGTTCAAGGCAAAGCCGCTTACGCCTACACCGGCGGCAAACCGTTCGACGCCAGTCTGCCGACCGCCGTCTTCATCCACGGTGCGGAGCACGACCATAGCGTATGGGCGCTGCAGACACGCTACTTCGCGCATCACGGCTTCGGCGTGCTCGCTGTGGATCTGCCTGGTCACTGCCGCAGCGCCGGCCCGGCGCTACGCACGGTCACGGCGATGGCCGACTGGCTCGCCGCATTGCTCGACGCCGCGGGCGTGCAGCGCGCATTCGTAGCCGGCCACAGCATGGGCTCGCTCGTCGCGCTCGACTTCGCGGGCCGGTACCCCGAACGAACCACTCACCTCGCTCTGCTCGCCACCGCTTTGCCAATGGCGGTATCCGACACCTTGCTGGAGGCCGCCCTGCACCGCGAGCCCGAAGCGATCGGCATGGTCAACCAATGGTCGCACTCGACGCTCGCCGCGAAGCCTTCGTGCCCCGGACCCGGCTTCTGGCTGCACGGCATGAACCAGCGGTTGATGGAGCGTGTTTCCGCAAAGGGTGAAGCGAATCTCTTTCACACCGACTTCACCGCGTGCAATACGTACGCCGACGGCCTCGCGCGAGCCGCGCAGATTTGCTGCGCCACGCGCCTCGTCGTCGGCCGGCGCGATGCGATGACGCCGCCGCGAGCCGCCAAGGCGTTGGCCGATGCGCTTTTGCAAGCAGGCGCACCGGTAGATACGGTGACGCTCGACGCCGGTCACGCACTGATGACCGAACAGCCAGACGCGACGCTCGACGCGTTGTTCAGCTTCGCTCGTACGCCGCCACGCGACGCGGGCTAGTCGCTGCGCAATTTCGTGCCGGTCGCTCCCGTTTTGCAAGCGGTGACGAGTTCTCAAGATAGCGGCTATGAAACGCCGGCGCCATCGTCCGAACGGCCAGGTTGCGCGAGTCACACGATAGCCGCACAATGGTTCGAGCGTGTCCTCGTCGAGGCGCCGCGGGCATGCAGGCGCGCTCAGCAAAAGAGCGTTCGCAGCGGCGGGCGTGCACTCGCAGCGCAGCAATCCGGAGGCGTTATGGCTCATACCGCGCACACCGACCACTTCGCGAACTTCGCGGAGTTCTACCCGTACTATCTGAGCGAGCATCGCAACCAGGTCTCGCGGCGGCTGCATTTCGTGGGATCGCTCGGGGTCATCGGCTGTCTCGCCATGGCGCTTGCCACCGGCGACTGGCTATGGCTGCCCGCCGCCGTGATCTGCGGCTACGGATTCGCCTGGGTCGGACATTTTTTCTTCGAGAAGAACCGGCCGGCAACGTTTCGTCATCCGCTTTATAGCCTGATGGGTGACTGGGTGATGTTCAAGGACATCTGCGTAGGCAAGATCTCGTTGTAGACCAGGCGCAACATAGCTCCGCCGCCTCGCGGGGAGCCTACGCCGCCTGATGCGGCATGGAGGACGCGCCGCGCTCGTTCTCTTCGGCTTCCGACTCGCGCGCCGCGGCACGCGCCGCGAGCAGCGTCGCGAGCGTCACTTTGAGCTTGTCGTTCTCGAGCGCGGCGAGCAGCGTGGCGCCGTCCACGCGAGTCGAAGCAAGCTGAAGCTGATACTCGAGCTCTGCGCGATCTATCACAAAGAGGTCGTAGACCTGCTGAACGGTGATCTGCGCCGGGTTCGCCAGCAGCAGGAAGTGCGGGCGCGAGCCGTCTTCCTCCAGTTGCGCGATCCATCCGATCTGTTCGAGCCGTTGCAGCAGATTGATGGTGGTGTCCATATCGCGGCGGAGCATTCGCGAAAGCTCGGGCACCGTGTAGCCGCGCTTGCCGGCGTCGCGCGCTTCGCAAAGCCGTGCAAGCAGTTCGAGAGAATCAAAGAGATTGCTGCCCTCGAAAGTCGGGCGATGAAACTGGCCGATCCGGATTGCAGGCAACGCCGACGCGATCATCGCGCCCGCCAGCGTGATGAACCAGCACAGGTACATCCACAGCAGGAAGAGCGGCACCGCCGCGAATGCGCCGTACACCGCGGTGTAAGTGGGAATGCGGCGCACGTAATAGCCAAAGCCGCGCTTGGAAAGCTCGAAGGCGATTGCCGCGGTGACGCCGCCGATCACCGCATCGCGCCATTCCACGCGGCAATTCGGCAGATACACGTAGAGAATCGTGAACGCGAGCGCCGTCAACGGCAATGCCGCACCCGTGAGCGCCCACTCGATAACCGGCGTGATGCGCTGGGCGGCGCTGAAGGTCATTGACTGCGTGAACAGATACGACGAGATGGAGAGGCTCACGCCAATCAGAATCGGACCCAGCGTGATGATCGCCCAGTACACGAGGATGCGCTGCGCGATAGGCCGCGCCTTGCGCACACGCCAGATCACATTGAACGCGGATTCGATCGTCATCATGGTCATGACCGCCGTCAGAAACAGCAGCACCATGCCGATGGTGGTCAAACCTTTCGCCTTCGCGGCGAACTGGTTCAGATACTTGAAAATCTGGCTGTTCAGCTGTGCGGGCATCAGGTGATCCGCGAGGAAGAACTGCAGCGACTCCTGGAACGAACTGAAGAGCGGAAACGCGGTGAAGAGCGCAAACGCGACGGTGGCGAGCGGCACCAGCGCGAGCATGGTCGTGAAGGTGAGACTGCCGGCCACCTGCGGAATACGGTCCTCGCTGCTGCGCTTCGCGGCGAACTGCGCGAGCCGCTTGAGCGTGTCGAGATCGAAACGCACCCTGGACAACAAACCTGCCTCCTTGCTTCGTCGAACCGTGTTTCAGGGCCGCATTGCAGAACTGCGCGGAGTTCCTGGCGCGAGCCTGGCCGAATGGCTACCAATGGCTGTGAATCGCTGGGAACGGCCTGTAGAGCGGACCCAAGCCCTATAATACCCGTTCACCGATGAGGCTTATGAAAGACATTCTCGTGCTCTATTACAGCCGTCACGGCGCCACGCGCGAACTCGCGCTGGCGATCGCGCACGGCGTCGACAGCGTCCCCGGCATGCAGGCGCGCGTTCGGACGGTGCCGGCAGTCTCGACCGTCTGCGAAGCGACCCAACCCGACATTCCCGCTGAAGGACCACCGTACGTCGAACTGCGCGACCTGGAGGAATGTGCGGGCCTCGCGCTCGGCTCGCCGACACGCTTCGGCAATATGGCCGCTTCGCTGAAGTACTTTCTCGACGGCACGACGCCGCAGTGGCTTTCCGGCGCACTCTCCGGCAAGCCGGCCTGCGTATTTACGTCAACCGGCAGTCTGCACGGCGGCCAGGAGTCCACGCTGTTATCCATGATGCTGCCGCTGCTTCACCACGGCATGCTGATCGTCGGCATCCCGTACACGGAGAGCGCACTGAGCACTACGCAAACCGGCGGCACACCATACGGCGCATCGCACTTCGCACGCGCGGGCAGTGCCGGACAAGGCATTTCCGCGGACGAGAAAACTCTCGCCATTGCGCTCGGCGCACGCGTTGCGCGCACGGCGGCATCCATGAGCGAACGCCCGTGAATGATCCAACGCCGCAAAGACGCGGCGCCGCGTCAGGCGCAACCGCCGCCCTCGTTGCACTAATCGCGTTGTCGATCGCATGGGAATGGTGGCTGGCGCCGCTGCGTCCGGGCGGCTCGGCGCTGGTGCTTAAGGCGTTGCCGCTGCTGCTGGCGCTGCCCGGCGTGTGGCGCCAGCGGCTCTACACGCTGCAATGGGCGTCGATGTTGATCCTGCTGTACTTTGCCGAAGGCGTCGTGCGCGGCTGGAGCGACCGTGGCTTGAGCGCGCGGCTCGGCTGGCTCGAAGCCGTGCTAACCCTGGTCTTTTTTGTCTGCACGCTGGCCTATATTGCGCCATTCAAACGGGCGGCAAAGCGCGCCGCGAAGCTGCGCCGCGAACATCCTGCAAGCGCGGACACATGAATTTCACGCGCCTCCGCGGTCATATGAACGCCACTCGCCACATCACGCAGTCCAAACCCGCTGATCGACCGACATGACCCAAACCGCCTTCCTCACTGCCTGCCGCGACGCCATCGGCGCCGCCCATGTGTTGACCGACGCACACGACACGGCGCCCTACCTCACCGACTGGCGCCGCCGCTACACCGGCGCGGCCTGCGCAGTGCTCTGCCCGGCCACGTCCGATGAAGTCGCCGCGCTCGTCAAGCTGGCCGTCGAACACGGCATCGCGCTGGTGCCGCAAGGCGGCAACACGGGTCTCGCCGGCGGCGCCACGCCCGATTCGAGCGGTGCGCAGGCGGTCGTCAGCTTGCGGCGTCTGAATCGCGTACGCGACATCGACCCGCACAACAACACGATTACCGTCGAAGCGGGCGTGATACTCGCTGAAGTGCAAAAGCGCGCGGAAGAAGCCGGACGTCTCTTCCCGTTGAGCCTCGCCGCCGAGGGCAGCTGCACGATCGGCGGCAATCTTGCGACCAACGCGGGCGGCACCGGCGTTCTGCGCTACGGCAACACGCGCGAGCTATGCCTCGGCCTCGAAGTGGTCACGCCGCAAGGCGAGTTGTGGGATGGTCTGCGCGGACTGCGCAAGGACAACACCGGCTACGATCTGCGCGATCTGTTCATCGGCGCCGAGGGCACGCTCGGCATCATCACCGCAGCCGTGCTGAAGCTGCATCCGCAGCCAGCGGCGCGCGTAACGGCACTCGCCGCGCTTGCGTCGCCGCATGCCGCACTCGACTTTCTGTCGCTCACACAAAGCGTCGCCGGGCCGCTTCTGACCGGTTTCGAACTCATGTCGGACTTCTGCCTGCGGCTCGTTGGCCGGCACTTCGAGCAGATGCGCTATCCGTTCGCGGAACCGCACGCGCAAATCGTGCTGCTGGAACTGTCGGACAGCGAAAGCGAGGAGCACGCGCGCGCACTGTTCGAGCGTCTGATGGAACAGGCGCTCGAAGACGGCATGGTGCAAGACGCGGTGGTCGCCGAGAGTCTCGCGCAATCGCGCGCGTTCTGGAACTTGCGCGAACATATTCCGCTCGCGCAGGCCGAGGAAGGTCTGAACATCAAGCACGACATTGCCGTGCCGATTTCGCGCATCGGTCATTTCATCGAAGAAACCGACGCGGCGATCGAGCAGGCGGCGCCGGGCGCGCGCATGGTGACATTCGGCCATCTCGGCGACGGCAACCTGCACTACAACGTGCAGGCGCCGGAGGGCGTCGACGCAAAGGCGTTCCTCGCGCAGTACCAAAGCCCGATCAATCGCGTGGTGTATGACAGCGTGCATCGGCATCGCGGCAGCATCAGCGCGGAACACGGGCTCGGTCAATTGAAAATCGACGAGGCGATGCACTACAAGCCGGACGTCGAGGTCCAATTGATGCGAGCTGTCAAACGCGCACTCGATCCGCTGAACCTGATGAACCCGGGCAAGGTGCTACGCTCGAACTAAAGCTGAAACTTCACGCCGAAGCCTGGCCCGCGCATGTCGACGCGGATCACTCGCAGGAGCCCTATCCGTGAAAATTCGCGTGCTGTCCGACCTGCATCTGGAAAACGACGAGCCTGAACTGATTCCGCACGCGCAGGCGGATCTCGTCGTGCTGGCCGGAGACATTCACAATCATGCGGCGGGGCCGCGCTGGGCCGCACAGGCTTTCGACGGCGCGGTGCCCGTGGTCTACGTGCCCGGCAATCACGAGTACTACGACGGCGAGTTCGGAGCGTTGGAAAGCGCACTTCACGATGCCGCCGCGCAGGTCGACAACGTGCACGTGCTGAACAACGCCGCGCTCGTTGATCCGCACGGCCGCTGGCGCGTGCTGGGCACGACGTTGTGGACGGATTTTGCGCTGTTCGGCGCAGACAGCGCAGCGCTTGAAGAATCGATAGAGGCGTCGCGGCGCGCCATGCTCGACTTTCGCGGACTGATCCAGATGAACTGGCCGCAAAATTCGCAGGAATATGCCGAGGACTCAGCGCGCGACTTCACGCCCGGCGACTCGCTCGCGCTGCACCGCCAGGCGCGCGCATGGCTCGAGCACGAACTCGCAAAACCATTTGCCGGCCAGACGATCGTGGTCACGCATCACGCGCCGCATCGGTTGAGTCTTGCCGAGCGCTACGCTCACGACCGCGTGTCCGCCGGATTCGTCAACCACTTGCCGGAACTCGTCCGCACGCCGGTTGCACTATGGATTCACGGGCACACGCATACGCCGTTCGACTACACAATCAACGGCACGCGCGTGGTTTGCAATCCGCGAGGCTATTTCGACCGGCGCAGCGGGCAGTGGGAAAATCCGCAATTTGCGTGGGACAAGGTCGTCGAGATATAGCCCGGCGGCAGAGCCAGCGGTTCAGCTCGCGCGGCCACGGCTGCAAGCTCGAACGCACGCTTGAACGATTACCGCCCGCCTCGCTGCTTGCGCGTTTCCGGACGCTCGATCTTGATGGGTACAAGTTGCGACTGCTGTTCGCGCAGGCGGCGCAGAAGGTCGCGAGATGCGGCAATGCCGATTAATCCAAACATGA
Organism: Paraburkholderia caledonica NBRC 102488; assembly: GCF_000685095.1. Classification (GTDB taxonomy): domain Bacteria; phylum Pseudomonadota; class Gammaproteobacteria; order Burkholderiales; family Burkholderiaceae; genus Paraburkholderia; species Paraburkholderia caledonica. The sequence goes on along the minus strand of NZ_BAYE01000003.1, from coordinate 364,419 downwards.
CGGCCACGCCGATCATCAGGTGCGTATCCATGGAATCCTCGTCCTTCAGTGATTGCGATTGCCGAATCGTGGCGGCGAAATGAACGTGCCGGCTCGAGCAGCAGCGTCATCGACACGGTAACAAATCGATTTCCGCCCAGAAGTAAGGAAATGTTGCGGCGCGGCGCCGATGTAACAGGGCGTTATTCGGGTGCTGCGGGCGCCAATGCGGCGCCGGCCTCACGTCCGCGCAAACTGCCGCAACTCCTCCTGATCGGCCGCAAGCGTCGCCGGAAGCTCCTCGCGCAGATGCTCGATCCATGTTCGGATCTTGGCGTCCAGATATTGGCGCGACGGATACAACGCATAGAGATTCATTGCCTGCGACGTGTATTCCGGCAGCAGCCACACCAGCGAGCCGTTCCGCAAACCGCTGATTGCCGAGTAGATCGGAATCAGCCCGACGCCCATGCCGCTCGCCACCGCGACAGCCATTGCCTCCGCCACGTTCACCTGGAAAGTGGCCGGGCCGAGCGTAACGGTTTCCTCGCCGTTCGGGCCGTCGAAGGCCCACTTGTCGGGCGGAAACACCGGCGTGACCATCTGCAGGCACGTGTGGCGCGCGAGGTCGCCGGGAGTTTGCGGCACCCCATGCTTCTCCAGATAGGCCGGCGACGCGCACGTAATGCTGAACGCGCTGCCGAGCCGCTGTGACACCAGTCCCGAATCGGGCAAGCCGGTCGCGAGCGTAAGCGACACGTCGAAGCCCTCGTCGAGCAGATCCGGCATGCGCTGCGCGAGCGTCAGCTCGATATGCACTTCTGGATACCGTTCCTGATAGCGGCCCACGGCCGGCACGACGTAGTGCTGGCCGAAGCTCGTCATTGCGTGGACTTTCAGCTTGCCCGACGGACGCGCGTGCGCGTCGCTCGCCTCGGCCTCAGCCTGATCGACATACGCAAGGATCTGCTCGCAGCGCTGCAGATAACGCTCGCCGGCCTCTGTGAGCGCAATGCGGCGCGTGGTGCGGTTCAACAGGCGCGTGCGCAGATGCGCTTCCAGATCGGACACCGCGCGCGACGCATATGCAGTCGTCGTGTTCAGGTGCTGCGCGGCACCCGTGAAACTGCCCGCTTCGACGACGCGGACAAATACGCGCATGTTTTGAAGCGTATCCATACCTTTCCTTGAGAATCCGCAGCGATTGTTACACGGTTTGCAAGGGCGATTATCTCAACGTCCGTAAGAATGCCTTGCATTTTTACCGGTTATTCGGCAATCGATCCAAAAATATAATTGACACCTTGCTTCTATAGCGACTTTTGGAGGAATCGTGCAGTCTCCGGTACTAACAAGGATCGCCGCATCTGCGGTTCTTACGATCCTATTAACAATCGCCGGCTGCGCAAATACCGGAGGCATCGCCCCCCAGGCGAGCGGCACAGACGCGGCGTCGCTCGACGCCGGCAACGCCATTCGCGCGGCGAACGCCGACGCGCAATGGCCTGCCGCCGACTGGTGGCGCGCCTACAACGACCCGCAACTCGACGCATGGATCGAGGCCGCACAGGCGAACAATCCGAGCCTCGCCGCCGCTCAGGCGCGCGTGCGCCAGGCCATGTCGATGGCGGGCGTCGCGCGCTCGGCAATGTCGCCGCAAGTGAACGGCCATCTGTCGATCCAACGTCAGAAGTGGGCCGACAACCTCTACTACGGTCCCGGGCCGCTCGCGGGCGAGCAGTCGTGGAACAACACCGGCACGCTCGCGCTGTCCTATCACCTCGATCTGTGGGGCAAGGACAAGAACGCCGCCGAACGCGCTCTGGACGCCGCGCATGCCAGCGCCGCCGATGCCCGCGCCGCCCAACTCGAACTCCAGGCCAACGTGGTGCGCACTTACATCGAGATGTCGCTGGATTACGCGCTCCTCGACATCGCTCGCGCCACCTTGCAACAACAGCAGCAAATCGCCGACCTGGCCCGCCGGCGCCTGAAAGGCGGCATCGGCACGCAGCTCGAAGTAAGCCAGGCCGAAACGCCGCTGCCGGAATACGAACGCCAGATCGACTCGATCGAAGAAAACATTGCGTTGAGCCGCAATCAACTCGCCGCGCTGGCCGGCAAGGGTCCCGGCGCGGGCGACTCGATCCAGCGGCCGGTCTTGTCGCTCGGCGCGCCTGCCGGCTTGCCGAGCGCCCTGCCCGCGGAGTTGATCGGGCATCGGCCGGACGTGGTTGCCGCGCGCTGGACAGTCGCGGCACAGGCGCGCGGCATCGACGTCGCGAAAGCCGAGTTCTATCCGGATATCGATCTGCTCGCGTCGATCGGCGGTTATGCGGCAATGGGGCCGCTGTTCCAGTTCCTGAAGAATCCTTCGCATAGCTGGAGCGCCGGACCGGCGCTGTCGCTGCCGATTTTCGACGGCGGCCGGCTGCGCTCGCAGCTCGGCGCAGCGTCGGCCGATTACGACGAGGCGGTGGAGCGCTACAACCAGTCGATCGTCGGCGCGCTGAAGGACATCTCGGATCAGGTCATCCGCATGCGTTCGCTCGCGACCCAGGCGCAAGACGCCGACCGTTCGGTCGCCGCTGCGCGCAAAAACTACGAACTCTCGCGTGAAGGTTATCGACGCGGTTTGACCGACTATCTCAACGTGCTGATCGCGCAGAATCAGTTGCTTCGGGCTCAGGAAGGCGTGGCCAGGATTCAGGCCGAGCGGCTCGGCGTGCATGCGTCGCTGGTCACGGCTCTGGGCGGCGGGATCGACGATCCGGCCAACGGTCCGCAAGCGGACCAGACTCTGCCAGAGCATGGTAAGGGCAAGGCCGCCGTGCAACCGTCGCACGCGACTGCCGTAAAAGCAGCGGTTGCGCCTGCCGCGATGGGCACGGCGGGCGAGCGCAACGCAGACCCCGCAGCGAACACTACGCGGAAGCGCGCGGCGGCGCTCAGCCATGCGGACACCGGCAACGCCGCGTCGGCTGCCGAATAAGGAAACCCGCCATGTCAGCCTCCTCTTCATGCGCTCCGCGGGCTTCGTCGTTCGCCGTGTGGTACTCGGCCGCCGCCGACTGGGCGCGCACCGACGGCCTCACGTGGATCTATCTGTTCAAGGCGCTCGCCGCGTGCTTCCTCGCGCTCGGTATCGCAATGAAGCTCGACCTGCCCCAACCGCGCACCGCGATGACCACCGTCTTCATCGTGATGCAGCCGCAAAGCGGCATGGTGTTCGCGAAAAGCTTCTACCGGATTTGCGGCACGCTGGTCGGCCTCGTCGTGATGCTTGCGTTGATCGGACTGTTCGCGCAACAGCCGGAGATGTTCATCGTCACGACGGCGATCTGGGTCGGCATCTGCACAGCAGGCGCCGCGCGTAACCGCAACTTCAGGTCCTACGGATTCGTCCTCGCCGGATACACGGCCGCGCTGATCGGCATTCCTGCTTCCCAACATCCCGACGGCGCATTTCTGAGCGCGCTCACGCGCGTCGCCGAAGTCGTATTGGGCATTGTCTGCGCGGGCGCCGTGAGCGGCCTCGTCTTCCCGCAGTTCACCGGCTTGCAGATGCGCAGCACGGTGCGAGCGCGTTTTTCCGCGTTCGTCGAATACGTGTCGGCGTCGCTCGCCGGCCGCAATGACCGCGCGCAGATCGAAGCGACCAATGCGCGCTTCGTCGCGGACATCGTCGGGTTCGAGGCGGCGCGCAGCGTCGCCGTGTTCGAAGGACCGGATTCGCGGATGCGCGGCGGTCGTCTCGCCCGGCTGAACAGCGAGTTCATGACCGCATCGACGCGCTTTCACGCGCTGCATCAGTTGATGAACCGACTGCGCGACGCCGGCACGCACGGCGCGGCCATCGCCATCGACGCGCTCGAGCCGTACTTCAAGGAAATCGCACCGTTGCTCGCGAAGTCCGGCGAACCCGTGTTGAGCGCGGCCGACGCCGCCCACGCCGCCGCGCAACTCGACGCGTACAAGGCCGAACTGCCGCGCCGCGTGCGCGCGACGCGCGCCGCGCTCGAAGCGCATCCCAATGCGCCGCTGCTCGACTTCGACACGGGCGCGGAACTGCTGTACCGCTTTATCGACGATCTGCATGCATACGCCGCCACTTACGCGTCGCTTGCCGTCGACACGCATGAGCGCGAGCGCTGGGTCGAGCGTTATCAGCCCAAGACGAACGCGATCGCCGCGGGCGTCGCCGGCCTGCGCGCCGCTCTCGTGATGATGGTGCTCGGCGCGTTCTGGATCGCCACCGCGTGGCCGAGCGGTTCGACGTTGACGTTGAACGCGGCGGCGGTTTGCGCGCTGGCTTCGTCGTCGCCGGATCCGAAACGCAGTGTGTTCCAGATGGCGGCGGGCACGCTCGTCGCCTCGGTGATGGGCATGCTGGCCGTGTACGGCGTATTTCCGCGCATCGACGGATTTCCGCTGCTGTGCGCGGCGCTCGCGCCGTTCCTGCTGTTCGGCGTTTTCATGACCACGCGGCCCGCTCTCGCAGGCTGGGGCGTCGGCTACTGCATCTTCTTCTGCTTTCTTGCCGGTCCGGACAACGTGATGCACTACGACCCGAGCGCCTTTATCAACGATGCGATCGCGCTCGTGCTGTCGATGCTCGTGTCGTCGGTCGCGTTCGCCGTGCTGCTGCCGCCGTCCACGCCGTGGCTGCGCAACCGGCTGCTCGTGGATCTGCGGCGCCAGGTCGCGCTGGCGAGCCGTGCACGCCTCGGTCGCGTGCGCTCGCGCTTCGAGAGCGGCGCACGAGATCTGATGTTCCAGATCAACGCGCTCGCGCAGGACGACCCGTCGGCAAGGCGCGACACGTTGCGCTGGCTCTTCTCGGTGCTCGAAGTGGGCAACGCTGTCATCGATCTGCGACGCGAAGTGGCGATGCTGCCCGCCGACCCGCGCTATGCGAAGACGATGCCGTGGCGGGTCTCGCTGCACGCAGTGTGCGATGCGCTGAGCGTTCTGTTCGAGCGGCCGCGTGCGGAGCGCTTCGAGCGCGCACTCGACGCCACCGCAAACGCGATCCGCGCCGTCCAGTTGCTGCTTGCAGAGTTCGCGCCGCCGCGCGAAGAGCGCCATCAGTTGCAGCGCATTCTGAGTCAGCTGCATTTCATTCGTACCGCGTTGCTCGATCCGCAATCGCCGCTGGAACCGTTGATGAGCGCACGAGCCGACGCGTCAGAAGGAGTTCCGCATGCCGCGTGACATTGCCGTTTTCGACGCCTACGTGCCGACGATCGTTCTGCTGTTCATTGCGGGCGCCGTGCTCACCTGGGTGCTGGATCGCGTCATCGCCTACACGGGCGTGTATCGCGTGGTATGGCACCCGTCCTTATTCCGGGCCAGCCTGCTCGTGTGTGTGTGCGGCGTGCTGGGTCTCGCCGTTTACCGTTGATCAGAGTCGAAACATGACCATTCGAAATCTTGTTGGCTTCGTCGCGACAGCCATAATCTTTACCGTCGCGGTCCTGTTGGGACGCGTGCTGTGGGTTCACTACATGGATGAACCGTGGACGCGCGACGGACGCGTGCGCGCCGAGATCGTGAACGTCGCGCCGGACGTTTCAGGCGCCGTCGTCGATCTGCCGGTGAAAGACAATCAACTGGTGAGGAAAGGCGATCTGCTCATGCAGATTGATCCGTCTCACTACCAGATCGCCGTCGAACAGGCACAGGCCGCAGTGGCCGCGCGCAAGGCCGAATTGCAGATGAGGCGCGACGACGCAAAGCGCCGCGCGGATATGGATTCGCTCGTGGTGTCGAAAGAAAACCAGGAAAACGCGACGCATACGGCGTCGGCCGCCGAGGCTGCCTATCAGCAGGCGCTCGCCGCGCTAGATGCCGCGAAGCTCAATCTGGCGCGCACGCGGGTTGTGTCGCCGGTCGACGGCTACGTGACGAATCTGAATGTGTTTCGCGGCGACTATGCGACAGCCGGCGCGGCGAAGCTCGCCATTGTCGACAGTCACTCGTTCTGGGTCTATGGCTACTTCGAGGAAACCAAGCTGCCGCATGTGCATATCGGCGACAAGGCCGAGGTCCGGCTGATGAGCGGCGGCACGCTCGAAGGCCATGTGGAGAGCATCTCGCGCGGCATTTACGATCGAGACAATCCGCAAAGCCGCGAATTGCTCGCCGATGTGAACCCGACATTCAACTGGGTCAGGCTCGCGCAGCGCGTGCCGGTGCGCGTGAGGATCGATTCGGTGCCTGACGGTGTGATGCTCGCGGCGGGAATTACTTGCACGGTGGTGGTCAAGCAGAGTTGAGCGGCGCAGCGCGCACGGTTCGTGCCGGGCGCGCTGCCATATCAATCGGCCTATCCTGTCCGGGGCCTCACAACCTGAACTTGCCCACCATCTGCTTGAGGCCGTGAGCCTGATCGTCGAGCGATCTTGCTGCGGCAGTCGCCTGTTCGACGAGCGCCGCGTTTTGCTGCGTGCCCGAATCCATCTGCGCGACGGCGAGATTGATCTCCTCGATACCTGCGCTCTGCTCAGAAGAAGCCGCCGAAATCTCGCCCATGATGTCGGTCACGCGCTTCACCGCCTTGACGACTTCGTCCATGGTTTGCCCCGCGTCCTGAGCGAGCGTCGAACCGTTGCTCACGCGCTCGACCGACGTGCTGATCAGCCCTTTGATCTCCTTCGCCGCAGCGGCGCTCCTCTGCGCGAGGTTGCGCACTTCCGCTGCGACCACCGAAAATCCGCGCCCTTCCTCGCCGGCGCGCGCCGCCTCGACTGCCGCATTCAGCGCCAGAATATTCGTCTGAAACGCGATCCCCTCGATTACGCCGATGATGTCGCCGATGCTGCGCGCGCTGTCGTTGATCTCGTTCATCGTCGCGACGACGCGGCTCACCACTTCGCCACCCTTCTCCGCGATCTCCGACGCGTTATTTGCGAGCGTGCTCGCCTGCTTCGCGTTATCGGCGTTTTGCCGGACCGTCGACGTCAACTGCTCCATGCTGGTCGCGGTACGCTCCAGCGCCATCGCCTGCTGCTCGGTACGCTGCGACAAATCGAGATTGCCCATCGAAATTTCGCCCGAAGCGGTGGCAATCGCGTCCGCGCTCGATGCAATGTCGGACACGGTCGTCGCAAGACCGCTTTGCATGTCGGACAGCGCGTACAGCACGCTCGACTTGTCCTTGCGTCCTAGTGTGATGTGGTTCGACAGATCGCCCGCCGCGATCCGGCTCGCGATCTCCTTCGCGTACGCCGGCTCGCCTCCGAGCTGGCGCGCGAGACGCCGCACGACCCACTCGCTGATGCCGGCGGCCAGCACGATCAGCCCGATCGTCATGACGGCGAGCATGACAAACGAAGATTGGTAAATGAAACGGGAGGCGTCGATCGTCGCCTTCGCGGCCGTGCCGCGCTCCGTGACCATTTCGTCGACGAGTTTTTCGAGCTTGCCGGTTTCGACCAGCAGCGACACGTCTTGCGTGCCGACCTGCCAGTTCATCTGCGACAGGTCGAGCGGCTGCGCCTTCACGAGCGTCACGAAGTCGCGCAGATGCGCGCTCCACACCGTCACAGCGGCGGAAAATTTCTTCTGATGCTCGACGGCCTTCGCGTCGGATTTGTCGACGTACAATTGCAGCGTCCCCAACTCGCTGGAAAGGCCGTTCAAGCCCTTTTCGATGTCGGCGCCCAGTTCGTCGCGTTCTTTAGCAGTTGTCGCCGTCAACAGCATTTTTTGCGCGCGGCTCGCGCGCAACATGTGGCCGCGGGCCTCTTCCGCAGCGCGGCTCGCAACGTGGCCTTGATCGTAGATGGATTGGGCCGACGCATTCAGGCGGCTGATCTGGGTGAGGGAGAATACGCCGATCGCCAGCGTGCCGATCAGCAGCACGGCGAACGCGAGACGCAACATCGTCTTGACCGACAGCCCCTTCAGACTTACCGCTCGCGAGCGGCCGCCGTTTCCACCCTTGCCGCGCGACGGCGACGCCGCTGCTTTTCCATCCGGAACAAAACCCGCGCCTGTCCGGCTGCCCAACGAAACTGCTTTCATATTCCCCGTCCCCACGTTTAGAACTGCCGCAAAGGTCTGTTCCGGCATTGCTTCTTATCTCTCCGGGTCTACGGCATCGACGTCCGCGATCTTTAGTGCGGTTCGTAAAAAGCCGATCGTGATCGCCCGGTCCTCGACGCGCAGCTTTGTGAGCGCGCGTCCGCGCCCGTTTATACATGGCCAAAAATCCCACAGCGCTTTTATCGGCAGGCTTGCCACACGCTTACTGGCGTGCCAGCCGCTTGCGACCGGGCACTGCGACGGTGCGTGAAACGCCCCACCGCTGCGCGTCGGAGGGCCTGGACCGCCGAGCCCGCTGTCTCATTCGCGACAAAACTTGTCCTTACAATTCGGTCGAGCCACATTAAACTGCGACAAATAGCTGGCCGCCCGCGACGCCGCGTCGGAATGCCGAAACGACAAAGTGCGACGAAGCGCGGCGTAGCACGACGATCTCGATCTCGCCAGCCAGGAATTGCCCCTTTCTTTTCCTTTGTCCAAGCGTATGGAAACCAGCCTCGATAAACGCGCACTTGCCGGCGCGTCAGCCGTAACCGGCACCACCGCCACTCCCAACTCGACGGGCTCGACCGCGCAGCCGGCCGCGACCGTACAGCGCACGGTTTATTCCGTGCTCGGCGCGATCAGTTTTTCGCATCTGCTCAACGACATGATCCAGTCGTTGATCCTCGCCATCTACCCGATGCTGAAGGACAACTTCTCGCTGTCGTTCGGCCAGATCGGTCTGATCACGCTGACCTATCAGATCACCGCGTCGCTGCTGCAGCCGCTCGTCGGCATCTATACCGACAAGCATCCGAAGCCGTACTCGCTGCCCGTCGGCATGGGCTTCACGCTGGCCGGCCTGCTGCTCATGTCGATGGCGCCCAATTTCGGCGTGTTGCTGGTGGCGGCGGCGCTCGTCGGCTGCGGCTCGTCGGTGTTTCATCCCGAGTCGTCGCGGGTCGCGCGCATGGCGTCGGGCGGCCGTCACGGACTTGCGCAATCGCTCTTCCAAGTGGGCGGCAATGCGGGTTCGTCGCTCGGACCGCTGCTTGCCGCGCTGATCGTGATTCCGCACGGCCAGCGCAGCATCGCGTGGTTTTCAGTGGCGGCGCTCGTCGCGATCGTCGTGCTTACGCAGATCGGGCGCTGGTACAAGCAGCATCCGTCGGTCAAGAAGGCGCGCAGCCAGACCGGTCATGCGACGCTGTCGCGCAACCAGGTCATGTTCGCAATGGGCGTGCTGATCCTGCTGGTCTTCTCGAAGTATTTCTACCTCGCGAGCATCAACAGCTATTTCACGTTCTATCTGATCGACCGCTTCCATTTGCCGGTGCAGGCCGCGCAGATTCACCTGTTCGTGTTCCTCGCTGCGGTGGCCGCGGGCACGGTGATCGGCGGTCCGATCGGCGACCGGATCGGCCGCAAATACGTGATCTGGGTGTCGATTCTCGGCGTCGCGCCGTTCACGCTGCTGCTGCCCTACGCGAATCTGTTCTGGACCGGCGTGCTGACGGTGATCATCGGCGTCGTGCTGGCCTCGGCGTTCTCCGCGATTCTCGTGTATGCGCAGGAGCTCATTCCGGGCAAGGTCGGCATGGTCGCCGGGCTCTTCTTCGGCTTCGCGTTCGGCATGGGCGGTATCGGCGCGGCGGTGCTCGGTGAACTGGCCGACGCGACCAGCATTGGGTATGTGTACAAAATCTGTTCGTTCCTGCCGTTGATCGGCGTGCTGACGGTGTTTCTGCCGAACGTGGAAGGCAAGCGCGCGAAGGCGTAAAAGCCTGCTGTCGACGGATGACAAAAGGCGCTGCGGCGCCTTTTTCTTTTGCGCGCGCCGCTCATGGTGAACCCCCGTTGTCCGGCGAGCCGCGCGTACTCTATGCTTGTGCCACACGCCTCGCTCCGGCGCCGCCCAACGTGGCCGCAGCGCACGGCCTCTCCACCTGTTCGTCACCCAGCATCCGAAGGATCGCCGCAGATGACCCGCTACCGCGACTTCCACCGCCGTTCGATCGAGAACCCCGAGGCATTCTGGCGCGACGAGGCGCGGCGCATTCATTGGGAAACGCCGTTCGACACCGTGCTCGACCGCTCGAATCCGCCGTTCGCGCGGTGGTTCGTCGGCGGGCGCACGAACCTCTGTCATAACGCGGTGGACCGGCACCTCGTCGAGCGTGCGGAGCAAAATGCGCTGGTGTATGTGTCGACGGAAACCGGCATCGAGCGGCGTTTCACGTACACCGAGCTATATGCCGAAATCAACCGGATGGCCGCAGTCATGCGCTCGCTTGGCGTGAAGCGCGGCGACGTCGTGCTGCTCTATCTGCCGATGATCCCCGAAGCGCTCTTCGCAATGCTCGCCTGCGCGCGGCTCGGCGCGATCCACTCGGTCGTGTTCGGCGGGTTCGCCGCGCCCAACCTGGCCGCGCGCATCGACGACGCCAGGCCGGTCCTGATCGTGACCGCCGACGCCGGCGCGCGCGGCGGCAAGGTGATCGACTACACGCCGCTCGTCGACGAAGCTATCGCGCGCGCAACACACAAGACGGCGCGCGTGCTGCTGATCGACCGGCAACTCGCGCCGGAGCGGCTCAACGCAACTTATCTGGTCGATTACGAACCGCTGCGCGAACAGTTCTTCGACGCGCACGTGCCCTGCGAATGGCTCGAGTCAAGCGAGCCTTCGTATGTGCTGTACACGTCGGGTACGACCGGCAAGCCCAAAGGCGTGCAACGCGATGTGGGCGGCTACGCGGTGGCGCTGGCGGCGTCGATGGAATACATCTTCGAAGGCAAGGCAGGCGACACGATGTTCACCGCGTCGGATGTCGGCTGGGTGGTCGGCCACAGCTATATCGTCTACGCGCCGCTGATCGCGGGGCTGACCACGGTGATGTACGAAGGCACGCCGATCCGCCCCGACGGCGGCATCTGGTGGCGCCTCGTCGAACAGCACAAGATCAATCTGATGTTCACCGCGCCGACCGCGCTGCGCGTGCTGAAGAAACAGGACCCGGCGCTGCTCGAAAACGCCGACCTGTCGAGCCTGCGCACGCTGTTCCTTGCCGGCGAGCCGCTCGACGAACCAACCGCCTCATGGATTGCCGGCGCGCTCGGCAAGCCGGTGATCGACAACTACTGGCAAACGGAAACCGGCTGGCCGATGCTCGCGATTCCGCGCGGCGTCGAAGCGCTGCCGACCAAGCTCGGCTCGCCGGGTGTACCGTCGGCCGGATTCAATCTGACGTTGCGCAATGAGCTGACGGGCGAGCCGTGCCCGCCCGGCGAAAAAGGCGTGCTGACGCTGAATTACCCGTTGCCGCCGGGCTGCATGTCGACGGTCTGGGGGGACGACAAGCGCTTTGTCAGTACGTACTGGTCGAGCTTTCCGGACCAGCAGGTGTATTCGACCTTCGACTGGGGCATTCAGGACGAAGACGGTTACGTGACGATCCTCGGCCGCACCGACGACGTGATCAACGTCGCGGGGCACCGGCTCGGCACGCGCGAGATCGAGGAAGCGTTGTCGAGTCACGCGGCCGTTGCAGAAGTCGCGGTGGTCGGCGTCGCCGACCCGTTGAAGGGTCAGGCGGCGATGGCTTTCGTCGTGCTGCGCGACGCACAGGCTTACGCAGATGCCGACGCGCGCACGAAGCTGGAAGGCGAACTCACGGCGACGGTCGACCGGCAACTCGGCGCGATTGCGCGGCCGTCGCGCGTCGTGATCGTTTCGATGCTGCCGAAGACGCGCTCGGGCAAGTTGCTGCGTCGGGCTATCGCCGCACTCGCAGAAGGGCGCGAGCCGGGCGAACTGCCGACTATCGAAGACCCGGCCGCGTTGCAGCAGGTGCGCGAGGGGCTGGGCGAGTCGGCGCGCAACGGGTGAAAACCAGGTTTCTGTCGGCCCGCTTCGACTCAACCCGCGCTGCGCGCTAGCAGAAAGCGCGCGAGGATCGCGTTTGAATAAGCGCTCGCGATCTCGGTGAGAAACGAGACGAACGACGCCGGCGCGTGATCGTCAGCGGTATCGGAGATAGTGCGCACAACTGCGCACGGCACACCGTATTCGTGACAGACCTGCGCGATCGCCGCGCCTTCCATCTCGACGGCAAGCGCGTCCGGCAACGCCTCGCGCAGAGCCTTGACGCCCGCCGCGCTCGCCACGAACTGATCGCCGCTGATAATCAGCCCGCGATGCACGCGCGGCCGCATCGTGCCGAAACGCGCCGCCGACGCAGCGCCTTCCTCCGAGACAAAACGCTCACACGCAGCGGCGAGCTGCGCGGCCAACGTGGCGTCGGCGGCAAAGCGCGACATGCCTAGCAACGGCACTTCGAAACGCGGAAAGAGCGGCGACGCGTCCAGATCGTGTTGCAACAACGCATTGGCGACGACGATGTCGCCAACTCGCACCTCCGCGCCCACACCGCCGGCGACGCCAGTGAACACGACAGCCTCGACGTCGAATGCATGGATCAATGCGCTGACCGTTGCCGCCGCCGCGACCTTGCCGACGCGCGCGAGCGTTACGACGCACGGCGCGCCATGGACGGTGCCGACGTGATAGTCGCGCCGGCCGTGCGTGACGGTGCGCACGCCGGATTCCGCGCGCATCGCATCGATCAGGTCGCCGAGTTCTTGCGGCAAAGCCGCGAGGATGCCGAGCGGTCTCTTCGACGACGATGCGGCCAGCGCTGCGTCATGGCCTTGGCTTGCGGCGCTCATTCGACCGCCTGCAGTTTCGCGACCGCGAGCGCGAGCCACTTCTCGCCGTGGCGCTTGAACTTGACTTGCGCCTTCGCGTCGGCCCCGCCGCCTTCCAACGCAGTGATCGTGCCTTCGCCGAACTTGGTGTGAAACACCTGCTGGCCGACGCGGAAGCCCGCCTCCGCTGCGCGCTGCTCGTTAGCGAACGCCGGCAACGGCGCGGCTGCCGTGGACGCCCCGCCGCCGTAGCCCTGCTGGCGGTCGGGCCGGGCGAACCAGTCTCGCCCATAACCCGCATTGTCCGAGCGGCCGCCCCAGCGCGCGCCTGCCTCGACTTTCGGCGTGAGCCACTTGAGCGTCTCCTGCGGCAATTCGTCGAAGAAACGCGAGCGAATGTTGTAGCGTGTCTGGCCGTGCAGCATCCGGCTTTGCGCGAACGACAAGTACAGACGCTCCTTCGCGCGCGTGATGGCCACGTACATCAGCCGGCGTTCTTCCTCGAGCCCGTCCGACTCCATTGCGCTGTTCTCATGCGGAAACAGCCCCTCTTCGAGACCCGTGATGAACACGGCCGTGAATTCGAGGCCCTTGGCCGCGTGCACCGTCATGAGTTGCACGGCTTCCTGGCCGGCTTGCGCCTGGTTGTCGCCCGCTTCGAGCGACGCGTGCGACAGAAAGCCGGCGAGCGGCGTCATCGTGTCCGGGTTTTGCGCGGGGTCGGCGATGCCGGGCGCGTCGAGCACTACGGTGTTCGGGTCGTCGGTCGCGACTGCCAGTTCGGGCGCGGCGGTGGCTCCCGGACGCAGCGGAATGGAGCGCGCGGGCGTGTCCATGCCGTAGCCCTCTTCGCTGACGAACGCGGCGGCCGCGTTGACGAGTTCCTGCAAGTTCTCGAGCCGGTCCTGACCTTCGCGCTCGTTCTGATAGAAGTCCGCGAGACCGCTTGCACGGACGACGTACTCGACGGTCTCCGGCAAGCTCATCTGCTGCGTTTCCGCGCGCATCTTGCCGATCAGGTTCGCGAAGCTCGCAAGACTGGAGCCCGCCTTGCCGGCGACATACGGGATCGCCGCGGCCATCGAGCAGTTATACAGTCGCGCCGCGTCCGCGAGTTGTTCGATCGAGCGCGCGCCGATGCCGCGCGTGGGGAAATTGACGACGCGCGCGAACGCTGTGTCGTCGTTCGGATTGTCGATCAGACGCAGATACGCGAGCGCGTGCTTGACTTCCTGACGCTCGAAAAAGCGCAAGCCGCCATACACGCGATACGCGATGCCCGCATTGACGAGCGTGTGCTCGATCGTGCGCGACTGCGCATTGCTGCGGTAGAGAATCGCGATTTCGCTGCGCGACGTGCCGGTGCTGATCAGCGCCTTGATCTCCTCGACGATCCAGCCGGCTTCCTGCGAATCCGTCGCGGATTCATAAACACGGACCGGTTCACCATGACCGGCGTCGGTGCGCAGATTCTTGCCGAGACGCCGCGAATTGTTCGCGATCAACTGATTGGCCGCGTCGAGAATATGACCGTGCGAGCGGTAATTCTGTTCGAGCTTGATCAGGTGCCGGACATTGAACTCGTGCTCGAAGTCGCGCATGTTGCCGACGTTGGCGCCGCGGAACGCGTAGATCGACTGGTCGTCGTCGCCGACCGCGAAGATCGAATTGGTCTGGCCCGCGAGCAGCTTCAGCCACGCGTATTGCAGCTTGTTCGTGTCCTGAAACTCGTCGACGAGGATGTGTTTGAAGCGCGCCTGATAGTGCGCGCGCAGCGGCGGATTGTGCGCGAGCAGTTCATAGCAGCGCAACAGCAGTTCCGGAAAGTCGACGACGCCTTCGCGCTGACACTGCTGGTCATACGCTTCGTACAGTTCGACGAATTTGCGGTTGAAATTGTCGGTGGCGTCGACGTCTTTCGGGCGCAGTCCTTGTTCCTTCGCGTTGTTGATGAAGTACTGGAGGTTCTTTGCCGGGTATTTTTCGTCGTCGATGTTCAGGCCCTTCATCAGACGCTTGATCGCGGACAACTGGTCGGCGGTGTCGAGAATCTGGAAGGTGGCGGGCAGGCCGGCGTCGCGATGATGCGCGCGCAGCATGCGGTTGCACAGGCCGTGAAAGGTGCCGATCCACATGCCGCGCGTGTCGATGGGCAAAAGCGCCGACAGGCGCGACATCATTTCGCGCGCGGCCTTGTTGGTGAAGGTCACGGCCAGAATGGTGGCGGGCGACGCAAGCCCGTGCTGGATGAGCCACGCGATGCGCGTGATGAGCACGCGGGTTTTGCCGCTGCCCGCGCCGGCGAGAATGAGCGCGGGCTCGTTGGGGAGCGTGACGGCGGCGTGTTGTTCGGGGTTGAGATTGGCTAGCAGATCGGGCATTTTTTCGGAGGGACGGCGGGGTGTTCGTCATTATATGCCCCGGCGCGGGCTTGCTTTTTTTGCCCGGCGGGCGGGGCGTTCCGTTCTCGCAGGTTCGAATCCTCAAAAGCAAAAACCCCAAAACCAGAGCCGCGCCCCGGCGCCCTTTATAATCGAACATTCTCCGCATTTACCAGCCGATCGACCCATGAGCGACACCCCGAGCGACACCTCCTCTACCCTTGCCAAAAGCTTCGAGCCGCACACTATCGAAGCCCACTGGGGCCCCGAATGGGAAAAGCGCGCCTACGCGGCGCCCTCGTTCGACGGGAACAGGAAAGACTTCTCGATCCAGTTGCCGCCGCCGAACGTCACGGGCACCCTTCACATGGGCCACGCGTTCAACCAGACCATCATGGACGGCCTCGCCCGCTATCACCGCATGCTCGGCGACAACACGCTGTGGGTGCCGGGCACCGACCACGCGGGTATCGCCACGCAGATTGTCGTCGAACGGCAACTGGACGCGAAAGGCGTGTCGCGCCACGATCTCGGGCGCGAAAAATTCGTCGAACGCGTCTGGGAATGGAAGCAGGAATCCGGCTCGACCATCACGAACCAGGTGCGCCGCCTCGGCGCGTCGATCGACTGGTCGCGCGAATACTTCACGATGGACGACAAGATGTCGGCCGCCGTGCGCGACGTGTTCGTGCGCCTTTATGAACAGGGCCTGATCTATCGCGGCAAACGCCTCGTCAACTGGGACCCGGTGCTGCTCACCGCCGTTTCCGATCTCGAAGTGGTCAGCGAAGAAGAAAACGGCCACCTGTGGCACATCCAGTATCCGCTCACCGACGGCTCCGGCCATCTGACGGTCGCGACCACGCGGCCCGAAACCATGCTCGGCGACACCGCGGTGATGGTCCATCCGGAAGACGAGCGCTACGCGCATCTGATCGGCAAGACCGTCACGCTGCCGCTGTCGGGCCGCGAAGTGCCGATCATCACCGACGACTACGTTGACCGCGAATTCGGCACGGGCGTTGTCAAGGTCACGCCCGCGCACGACTTCAACGACTATCAGGTCGGCCTGCGCCACAAGCTGCCGCAAATCGAGATCCTCACGCTCGACGCGAAGATCAACGACAACGCGCCGGAAAAATACCGTGGCCTCGACCGTTTCGAAGCCCGCAAGCAGGTCGTCGCCGACCTCGAAGCGCTCGGCGCGCTCGAATCGGTCAAGCCGCACAAGCTGATGGTGCCGCGCGGCGACCGCACCGGCGTCGTAATCGAGCCGATGCTGACCGACCAGTGGTTCGTCGCGATGAGCAAACCGGCGCCTGAAGGCACGTTCAATCCGGGCAAATCGATCGCCGAAACCGCGCTCGACGTCGTTCGCAACGGCGAAATCCGATTCGTGCCGGAGAACTGGACCACCACGTACTACCAGTGGCTCGAGAACATCCAGGACTGGTGCATCTCGCGCCAGCTCTGGTGGGGTCATCAGATTCCAGCATGGTACGGCGAAAATGGCGAGATTTTCGTCGCGAAGACCGAGGAAGGCGCGCGCGCAAAAGCGGCAGAAGCCGGCTACGCGGGCCCGCTCAAACGCGACGAAGACGTGCTCGACACGTGGTTTTCGTCCGCGCTCGTGCCGTTCTCGTCGCTCGGTTGGCCGAACGAAACGCAGGAACTGAAGCACTTTCTGCCGTCGTCGGTGCTGGTTACGGGCTTCGACATCATCTTCTTCTGGGTCGCGCGCATGGTCATGATGACCACGCACTTCACGGGCAAGGTGCCATTCGACACGGTCTACGTGCACGGTCTCGTGCGCGACGCCGAAGGCCAGAAAATGTCGAAGAGCAAGGGCAATACGCTCGATCCGATCGATATCGTCGACGGCATCGGCCTTGACGCCCTCGTCGCCAAACGGACCACCGGCCTCATGAACCCGAAGCAGGCCGCGTCGATCGAAAAGAAAACCCGCAAGGAATTTCCCGACGGCATTCCCGCGTTCGGCACCGACGCGCTGCGCTTCACGATGGCGTCTATGGCCACGCTCGGGCGCAACGTCAACTTCGATCTCGCACGCTGCGAGGGCTACCGCAATTTCTGCAACAAGCTGTGGAACGCCACCCGCTTCGTGCTGATGAATTGCGAAGGTCACGATTGCGGTTTCGGCAAGCCGGAACAGTGCGGCGAGTGCGGTCCGGACGGTCACCTGAACTTCTCGTCGGCGGATCGCTGGATCGTGTCCCGCCTGCAGCGCGTGGAAACCGAGATCGCCAGGGGTTTCGCCGACTATCGCTTCGACAATGTGGCCAACGCCCTATACAAGTTCGTTTGGGACGAATACTGTGACTGGTATCTCGAACTCGCCAAGGTTCAGATCCAGACGGGTCAGCCGAACCAGCAGCGCGCCACACGGCGCACCCTGCTGCGCGTGCTCGAGACGGTGTTGCGCCTCGCGCACCCGGTGATTCCGTTCATCACCGAGGCGTTGTGGCAAAAAGTTGCGCCGTTGGCCGGGCGTTATCCCGCGGGCAAGGCCGAGGGCGAAGCGTCCATCATGGTGCAGCCGTACCCCGTTGCCGAGATGTCGAAGCTCGACGAAGACGCGGAGCAATGGGCGGCCGACCTGAAAGCAGTGATCGATGCGTGCCGGAATCTGCGCGGCGAAATGAATCTGTCGCCGGCGGTCAAGGTGCCGTTGCTCGCTACCGGCAACGCGGAGCGTCTGCGCACCTTCGCTCCGTACGCCCAGGCATTGGCCCGTTTGTCGGAAGTGCAGATCATTGCCGACGAAGCCGCGCTCGACGCGCAAGCAGATGGCGCGCCAATTGCTATTGTAGGCAGTGACAAGCTCGTGCTGAAGGTGGAAATCGACGTCGCGGTCGAGCGCGAGCGGTTGTCGAAAGAGATTGCGCGGTTGAGCACGGAAGTCGTCAAGTGCAACGCTAAACTGCAGAACGAAAGTTTTGTCGCCAAGGCGCCGCCCGCAGTCGTCGAGCAGGAGCAGAAAAGGCTGGCGGAATTCGAAGCGACTGTCGGCAAGCTGAAAGCGCAGCTCGCGCGCTTGCCGGCCTGATCGACGCTCCACGCCCGCCCGTGCGGCGGGCACGGACAGATAGCTAAACCAGAGGACTCAGGGTAATCACATGCTAAAAGTTACAAAGGCAGTATTTCCGGTAGCAGGTCTTGGCACCCGGTTCCTCCCTGCCACGAAGGCAAGCCCGAAGGAAATGCTGCCGATCGTCGACAAGCCGCTGATTCAGTACGCGGTGGAAGAAGCCATGGCGGCCGGCATCACCGAAATGATCTTCGTCACGGGCCGCAGCAAACGGGCGATTGAAGATCACTTCGATAAATCGTATGAAATCGAGGCCGAGCTGGAAGCGCGCGGCAAGGACAAGCTCCTCGAACTCGTGCGCAGCATCAAGCCGAGCCATGTGGACTGCTTCTACGTGCGTCAGCCCGAAGCGCTCGGCCTCGGTCACGCCGTGCTGTGCGCGGAGAAGCTGGTGGGCGACAACCCGTTCGCCGTGATTCTGGCTGACGACTTGCTGTACGGCACGCCGCCTGTCATGACGCAAATGATCGAGGTGTTCGACCACTATCACAGCTCGGTAATCGGCGTCGAAGAGATCCCGGCGCAGGAAACCAAGTCGTACGGTATTGTCGACGGCAAGGAATGGGAAGACTCGATCATCAAGATGTCGGGCATCGTCGAAAAGCCAGAACCGAGCGTCGCACCGTCCAATCTCGGCGTGGTGGGCCGCTACGTGCTCAAACCGCGTATTTTCGACCACATCCGCTCGATCAAGCCGGGCGCCGGCGGCGAACTGCAGCTCACGGACGCGATCCAGTCGTTGCTCGCCGACGAACAGGTTCTCGCGTACAAGTACCATGGCACGCGTTTCGACTGCGGCAGCAAGCTCGGTTATCTGAAGGCAACGGTCGAGTTCGCGCTGCGCCACCCCGAAGTGGCCGCGGATTTCGACGAATATCTGCGTACCCGTTCGCCGGTTCTCGAAGGCTAAGCCTCTGCGAGATGCCTCGAATCGCGAGGCATCTCCCAAAAAGTCAAAAAGGCGCTGTGCCCCGCTTTCGCGGGCGCAGCGCCTTTTGTATTGGAGCGTGCGTCTGAATGTGTGCGCTTCAGCGGCGCTTCATCAGAAACGTAAAGACCTTGTCGTGCGCCGAACTCTCGACGATTTCATTGCCGGTCTGCTTCGCGAACGCGGCGAAATCGCGCTGCGAGCCGGGATCGGTGGCGAGCACCTTGAGGATTTGACCGCTTTCCATATCGGCGAGCGCCTTCTTGGCGCGCAAAATGGGCAGCGGGCACATCAGCCCGCGCGCATCGACTTCCTTGTGAATCTGAATTTGCATCGACGATGACCTTCGGGACAAGGCGTCGTTCGTGACGCCGGACAGAGGGTCAAATTCTACCGCAGCCTTCGCCGCCTTGCCGGCGCAGGCACCGTGCACCTCGCGGCCCAACCAGCCATATCGACGCTACAGCGTCACTGCCTGCCCGCTTTGCAGCGACTGCCGCAGCGCATTGCCGATGCGGGTCGCTTCCAGCGCGTCGGCGAGCGTCGCGCCCGCTTGCACGGTCGATCCCGCCCCGCCCTGCACCGACGCCACGAACGCGCGTGCCTCGTGCAGAAACGCTTCTTCGAAGCGATCGAAGAAGCTCCGCGTGCACTCGTTGCGAATGCCCGTCGCGTCGTATATCTCGACGCGGTTAGCGCGCGGATTATGGCCAATGGTCAGTCCGCCTGCCGTGCCGATCACCTCGCTGTGCGTGTCGTTGCCGTGTGCCTGGGTCCGCGACGCATAGAACATGGCGAGCTTGCCGTCCTCGAATTCGCAGATCGCCACGCCGTTATCCACATCGCCGAATTCACGCAGGCCTTCGTGCAACGCGACGGCGCCGGCCGCGAACACGCGCTTTGCGCGCGGCTTTCCAAGCAGCCAGCGCGCGACGTCGATGTCGTGCACCGTGCAGTCGAGGAAAATGCCGCCGGAAGTTGCCGCGAAGCGCACGAAGAAGCCGTCGGTATCGTCCTTGTCGGTGGTTTGCGAGCGCACAAGGAACGGCCGCCCGATCGCGCCCGCTTCGATTTTGTCGAAGGCGTCCTTGTAGCTGGGATCGAAACGCCGCATGAAGCCAATCGTCGCCTGTAGATGCGGGTACTGCGCAGCCTCGTGCAGCACGCGCTCACACTCGGCCAGATCGAGCGACAAAGGCTTTTCGCAGAACACGTGCTTACCGGCCTGCAAAGCGTCGACGATCTGCTGCGCGTGCAGCGACGACGGCGTAACGAGCCACACGGCGTCCACGTCTTTGTCGTCCAGCAGCCGCGCGTAGTCATCGTAAAGGCGCGGCGACGGCAAAGCGTCGCCCGCCCACGCCCGCTCTTCTTCGAGCGGGCTGCAAGCAGCAACCAGTTCAGCGCCCGGCACGCGATACGCAAGGTTCTCAGCGTGACGTTTGCCGAGCCGCCCGAGGCCGACCACGCCGAGACGCAACCGCCGCGTTGACGCCGCCGCACTCATTGCGCGGCCTCGCCGAGCTTCACTGCACGCCCCTCACGCCATGAGCGCGTGGCGGCCTCGGCGAGTTCCAGCGCTTTCAAACCGTCGGCCACCGTGGTGCGCACCGGCTTGCCCTGCGTGACCGCCTCGAAGAAATGCGCGATTTCGAGCGCATAAGCGGCCCGATAACGTTCGAGGAAAAACGCTTCGGGTACGTCGCTCGACACCTGCGACCTGGAGTAAGCCGTGACTTCCGTAGGCCGCACGTTGCCCGCCTGCAGCATGCCCGCGCTGCCGAGCACTTCAAAGCGCTGGTCGTAGCCGTAGGCGGCGCGGCGCGCGGTGTTGATCTGGCACAGGCGGCCGCGCTTCGTGCGGATCGTCACCGCGGTCGAATCAATGTCGCCCGCCTCCGCGATTGCCGGGTCGCTCAGACAACTGCCGGTGGCGTGCAGCGTGTCCGCTTCGTCGCCGAGAATCCAGCGGAAGATGTCGAAGTCGTGAATCAGCATGTCCTTGAAGATGCCGCCCGAATGGCGGATGTAGTCGACCGGCGGCGCGCCTGGATCCCGGCTCGTCACCACCAGCATTTCCGGCGTGCCGATCTCGCCCGCGTCGAGGCGCGCCTTCAACGCGGAGAACGTCGGATCGAAGCGGCGCTGAAAGCCGATCATGCACACCACGCCCGCGCGCTCAACGGCATCAGCACAAGCCCGCGCGCGCTCCAGCGTCAGGTCGACCGGCTTCTCGCAGAACACATGTTTTTTCTGAGCGGCCGACTTCATGATCAGATCGGCATGCGTGTCGGTGCTCGAACAGATCACCGTGGCGCCGACGGACGCGTCGCCCATTGCGCCGTCGATATCGGCCACCTTGGCGCCATGCGCGGCAGCCAGCGCCGCGGCCGCTTCGCTATTCACATCGACCACATATTTCAGCCGCACGCCCGGTTGCCGCGCGAGATTGGCCGCGTGAATCTTGCCGATACGGCCCGCGCCGAACACTGCGACGTCGATCGGTTTTGCTGCGTCAGTCATCGTATCCTCCAGTGTCTTTCGATTCTTCTACGTTTAATTCGAGCTTGTACGCAAGCGCGATGAAGAGCGCCTGGCACAGGCAGATCGTGCTGGTCAGCGAGCGGAACGCGAACGCGCTGCCCTCTTTCACATACAGCTGGGTACTCGAGTAACGCGCGAGCGGAGATAGTTGGCTGTCCGTAATGACCAGCGTCTTCGCCTGATGATGATGCGCGACCCGCAGGCAATACTGCGTTTCCTTCGCATAAGGCGCGAAACTGATCGCAATCACCACGTCGCCCTTTTTCACGCTGCGAATCTGCTCGCGGTACATGCCGCCGAAACCCGAGACGAGGTGCACGCGCTTGGGCGTGTGCTGCAACGCATAGACGATGTAGCTCGCCACCGGAAACGAGCGCCGCACGCCGATCACATAGATGTTGTCCGCCTGTTGCAGCATCTTCACGGCGGCGTCGAACTGCTTGTCGTCGAGCCCCGCTTCGAGTTCTTCGAGCCCGCCGCGCGAAGCCGCGATGAACTCGCGCGCGACCGCGCCGCCGGACAACGCACCGGGCTTCTCGTCAATGAGCTTGCGAATGCGTTGCTGATAGCTCGGCGACGACGCACCCTGGCCTGTATACGCCTGACGAAACACCGCCTGCAAATCGGAGAAGCCGGAGAAACCAAAGCGCTGCGCAAATCGCACGACCGCCGACGGATGCACGCCGCAGCTTGCGGCGATGTCGCTCGTGCGATCCACCATCACGCTCGAACGATGTTGCTCGATATACGTCGCGACATTCTTCAACTGACGCGGCAGCGCCTCATAGTTATCGGCGATGCGCTGCATCAATTCTTCGACGCTCGGCAATTCTTCGGTGCTCTCTTCCGCCATGGTTCTCTCTTCGGGGCTTTACTGCACTGCGGCAGGCGCTTTCGGACCGGCGCCACAGAGGCTGCTGACGTTGCCGATTATAGGCAGCACACCGCATAAATGGAACGTATTTTCCATTTTTATCTACGGTGAAATTTCCATTGCAAGCCATTCGAAGATGACCTAATCTTGGTCGTGAGCGATGGTGCTTCGGCGATCGTGCGACACCTCCGGTGCCGCGCTGCGTACCGTGCGCCACACGCTCCTTCAATAACGACAGACCGAGAAAGGTGGAGACATGAGACTTTGCAAGGGCAAGGCTACGCTCAGGATTCTGGTGACGGCTTTGACGTTGGCGACGGGATTCGGAGCGGCTTCGGCCGCCCGCGCGGCTGACGCTCATTTCGTGCTGATCAGCCACGCGCCGGACTCCGATTCGTGGTGGAACACGATTAAAAACGCCATCAAGCAGGCCGACGAGGACTTCAACGTCGAGACCGACTATCGCAATCCGCCGAACGGTGACATCGCCGACATGGCGCGTCTCGTCGAACAGGCCGCAGCGCGCAACTACGACGGTGTGATCGTCACCATCGCCGATTACGACGTGCTGAAAAGCTCCATCAACAAAGTCACCGCCAAGAAGATCCCGCTCGTCACGATCAACTCGGGCACCGAGGAACAAAGCGCGCAACTCGGCGCGATCATGCATATCGGCCAGCCGGAATATGTCGCCGGCAAGGCAGCAGGCGAAAAGGCGAAAGCAGCCGGCGTGAAGTCGTTCCTGTGCGTGAATCACCTCGCGACCAACACCGTTTCGTTCGACCGTTGCCGCGGTTTCGCCGAGGCGCTTGGCGTCGACTACAAGTCGTCCACGATCGATTCCGGCCAGGACCCGACCGAGATTCAATCGAAAGTCAGCGCCTATTTGCGCAACCATCCGAACACCGGCGCGATTCTCACGCTCGGACCGACGCCGGCTTCGGCCACGCTCAAAGCAGTGCAGCAAATGGGCCTGAACGGCAAGATCTACTTCTGCACCTTCGACTTCTCCGACGACATCGCGAAGGCGATCCAGAACGGCACGATCCAGTTTGCGATCGATCAGCAGCCGTATCTGCAGGGCTACATTCCGGTCGCCGTGCTGGCCATCGTGAAGAAAGAGCACACCACCGACCCCGCGAAGATTCGCCAGATTCTCGAAGCGAATCCTAAGTTCAAGGCACGGCTTGCCACTTACGGCCTGGCGCCTTCGTATGGCCCGAAGAACATTCGCTCCGGTCCGGGCTTCATCACGAAAGAAAACCTCGACAAGGTCATCAAATACGCAGGGCAGTACCGCTGATTCTTTTCTCTAGCTAGTCACGCGCGCGGCGGGCAACGCTCCCGCCGGGCAGCTTCGCTGCCAGCGCGCATTTCACCGGCTGTCGTTCCCGCAACGCATTCCCGCTTGCCCGGACACACAGCCGGCTCCAAGGAGACATCATGGGTGTAGCCGGCAAGCACTTTCCACCGCGCGTCGACTCGAATAGCGCCGCTTCGCATAACGCCGCGTCGCGCCCCGAAACGGACGGGCGCGACGAGCGCGTGCGCAAGGAATCGTGGTTCGGTCATTTGCTGAACCGCCCCGAGTTCGCCGCGATCTCCGGCGCGGTGCTGGTGTTTCTAGTTTTCGCGTTGACTGCCGGCGGCTCCGGCATGTTCAATCTCGACGGCGTGATGAACTGGTCGCAGGTGTCCGCTTATCTCGGGATTCTTTCCGTGGGCGCGTGTCTCCTGATGATCGCCGGTGAGTTCGATCTGTCGATCGGCTCGATGATCGGCTTTGCCGGCATGATGGTCGCGATTCCCACCGTGTATTTTCACTGGCCGATCTCGCTTGCGATTCTCTTCGCATTCGTCGGCTCGATGCTGCTGGGGGCGCTCAACGGCTATCTCGTGATGCGCACGCGCCTGCCGTCGTTCATCGTCACGCTCGCGTTCCTCTTTATTCTGCGCGGCCTCACGCTTGCGCTGTCGATCATGTTCGCGGACCGCACCATCGTTTCCGGCGTGGGCGATCTTGCACAACAAGACTGGCTCGCCAACACCCTCTTTCACGGCGTTGCGCTGCAGGGTCTCTTCACGATGCTCGCGCATCACGGCGTCGGCACCCTGCTCGATAACGGTCACGCGCTCGTGCCCGGCATTCCGAAAGTGATTTTGTGGTGGTTCGGTCTCGCCGCGATCTGCGCATTCGTCCTCGCGAAAACGCGCGCGGGCAACTGGATTCTCGCAGTGGGTGGCGACGCCAACGCGGCAAAAAACGTCGGCATTCCAGTGCGTCGCGTAAAAATCCTGCTCTTCGTGCTGACCGCGTTCTGCTCGTGCCTGTTCGCGGTGCTGCAAGTGTGCGACATCGGCTCCGCTGCGGCCGACCGCGGTTTGCAGAAGGAGTTCGAGGCGATCATCGCGGCCGTCATCGGCGGGACATTGTTGACGGGCGGCTATGGCTCGGTGATCGGCGCATGTTTCGGCGCGCTGATTTTCGGCGTGGTGCAAATCGGCATCACCTATACGAATGTGAGTTCCGACTGGTTCCGCGTGTTCCTCGGCGTGATGCTGCTCATCGCCGTGCTGTTCAATCACTATGTGCGCCGTCGCGTCGCGCAATCGTAACGAGGAGACGCACATGTCCGATACGAACAACGTGACGAACGAAATGAACCTGCCGAGCGCCGCGCCGCAGGACGACGTGATCCTCGCTCTCGAGAACGTCAACAAGTACTTTGGAAAAGTAATCGCGCTAAGCGGCGTGACGTTGCGCCTGAAACGCGGCGAAGTTCATTGCCTGCTCGGCGACAACGGCGCAGGCAAGTCGACGCTGATCAAGACTCTGGCGGGCGTACATCAACCGTCGTCGGGCCAGTATCTCGTCGACGGCAAGCCGGTGCTGTTCGAGTCGCCTAAAGACGCGCTGGATCTCGGCATTGCGACCGTCTATCAGGATCTCGCGCTGGTGCCGTTGCTCTCCGTCGCGCGTAATTTTTTCATGGGACGCGAGCCGCAAAAGAAACTCTTCGGGTTCCTGAACGTGATGGACCTCGAAACGAGCGCGACAACAGCCCGCGACAAGCTCGCAGAAATGGGCATCAACGTGCGCGATCCGCATCAGCCGATCGGCACGATGTCAGGCGGTGAAAAACAGTGCCTTGCGATTGCGCGCGCCATCCATTTCGGCGCACGTGTGCTGATCCTCGACGAGCCGACCGCCGCGCTCGGCGTCAAGCAGAGCTTCAATGTGCTGAAGCTGATCCACAAGGCGCGCGCGAAAGGCATCTCGGTGATCTTCATCACGCACAACGTGCATCACGCGTATCCGATCGGCGACTCGTTCACGTTGCTCAATCGCGGCAAATCGCTCGGCACGTTCACAAAAGAGACGATCAGCAAGGACGAAGTGCTCGACATGATGGCGGGCGGTGCCGAGATGCAGAAAATGATAGGCGAACTCGAAGGCGCAACGATCTGATTCATTCGCGCGGCGGCTGCTGCCGTGGCACCGCTCGCCGCGCTCCGTCATTCAGGGACATTCATGGCTCAATCCAGTACATTCAGCGGCACGCCGGCGCAGCAACCGGGCGGAACCGCCGGCAGCCGCTTCGCGCCGGGCCGCAGCCGCGACATCGTGTGTCTTGGCCGGCTCGCTGTCGACCTGTACGCGCAGCAGGTCGGCGCGCGGCTCGAAGACGTGTCGAGCTTCGCGAAGTATCTCGGCGGGTCGTCGGCGAACATTGCGTTCGGCTGCGCGCGGCTCGGACTTGCGTCGGCAATGCTTGCACGCGTGGGCAACGATCACATGGGCCGCTTTCTCACCGAGACGTTGACGAAGGAAGGCTGCGACGTGAGCCACGTGCGCGTGGATCCTGAACGCCTGACCGCGCTCGTGCTGCTTGGCCTGAAAGATCGCGATACATTTCCACTGATCTTCTATCGCGAGAATTGCGCGGACATGGCCGTGGACGAAGTGGATTTCGACGAGGCCTTTATCGCGTCGTCAAAAGCGCTGCTGATTACCGGCACCCACTTCTCGACCGAACAGGTGAACCGCACGAGCCGCCGCGCGCTCGATTACGCGCGGCGCCACCAGGTTTGCACCGTTCTCGACATCGATTACCGCCCCGTGTTGTGGGGCCTCACGGGTAAGGCGGACGGCGAAACGCGCTTTGTCGCGAGCGAGGGCGTCACCGCGCATTTGCAGCGCATCCTGCCGTTGTTCGATCTCGTGATCGGCACCGAGGAGGAATTTCGGATTGCGGGCGGCAAAAGCGATCTCGTCGACGCACTGGCGATGGTGCGCGCGGTTACTCCGGCCACGCTCGTGCTCAAGCGCGGGCCGATGGGCTGCCAGATCATCGACGGCGAAGTGCCCGCCTCGCTCGACGACGCGCCGGTGCACGGCGGCGTGGAAGTCGAAGTGCTGAACGTGCTCGGTGCCGGCGACGCCTTCGCGTCCGGTTTTCTCTCCGGATGGCTGCGCGATCAACCGCTCGACGCCTGCGCGCGTGCGGCCAATGCAAGCGGCGCACTCGTCGTCTCGCGCCACGCGTGCGCGCCGGCCATGCCGACGCTCGCTGAACTCGACTACTTCCTGCGCGAGGCGAAGGCCGATCCCGAGCGTATGCGCCGCCCCGACCGCGACGCGACATTGGCGCGCCTGCATCGCGTGACGCCCGCGCGCAAGCAGTGGGACGAAGTGCTCGGCTTCGCGTTCGATCATCGGAATCAGTTCTTCGAACTCGCGCAGCAGAGCGGCGCAAGCGAAGCGCGAATCGCCCAGCTCAAGGGCCTGTTCGTCGACGCGGTCGCGCAGACCGAAAGCGCCTTGGGCCTGCAAGGCCGCATCGGCGTACTGATCGACAGCCGCTATGGCCAGGACGCGCTGAACGCGGCAACAGGCCGCGGCTGGTGGATCGGCCGCCCGGTCGAGCTGCCCGGCTCGGTGCCGCTCGTGTTCGACCATGGCCGCTCGGTCGGCACGACGCTTGTGTCGTGGCCGCAGGAACACGTCGCGAAGTGCCTCGTGCAATTCCACCCCGACGAACCCGTCGAACAGCGCCTCGAACAGGAAGCCCAATTGCGCGCGCTATACGACGCGACGCAAGCAAGCGGCCACGAGTTGCTGCTCGAAGTGATCCCGCCGAAGCATGCGAACTTGCCGCAGGGTCCGGATATCGTGTATCGCGCGTTGAAGCGGCTCTATAACATCGGCATCTATCCAGAGTGGTGGAAGCTCGAACCGATGGACGCCGCGCAATGGCGCAACATCGACGCGCTGATCGCCGAACGCGATCCATATTGCCGGGGCGTCGTGCTGCTCGGTTTGTCGGCGGGCGTCGAGCAGTTGAACGAGGGCTTTCGCGCGGCGGCGCGCTCGTCGACGTGTCGCGGTTTCACAGTTGGCCGCACGATCTTCCACGAGCCGAGTCATGCGTGGCTCGCAGGAGAGATCGGCGACGACGAATTGGTCGCGCGCGTGCGCCGCACGTTCGAAACGCTAATCGCATCGTGGCGCGCGGCGCGCGACACCGCCGCCGCCGAACGAGGCGCTAGCAATAGTGTTCATCAGGAGCAGGCGGCATGAATCAGCGCGAGTTACATCATGGACACGACGAAGCGGTATCGGCGGGCGCCGTAGTCTCAGGGACCACCATCCGGCTGACCACCGCGCAAGCGCTCGTGCGCTATCTCGCCGCACAACGCGTCGCCACTGAAGACGGCTTGGGAACAGAACCGCTTTTCGGCGGCGTGTTCGCGATCTTCGGACACGGCAACGTCGCCGGCATGGGCGAAGCGCTGTATCAGCATCGCGACGAGCTGCCGACGCTGCGCGCCCACAACGAACAGGCGATGGCGCACAGTGCGATCGCCTATGCAAAGGCGCACTTTCGCCGGCGCATGATGGCGGTCACCACGTCGATCGGACCAGGCGCTACCAATCTGCTGACGGCCGCCGCGCTCGCGCACGTGAACCGTTTGCCGGTGCTGCTGTTGCCGGGCGACATCTTCGTGTCGCGAGCGCCCGACCCGGTCCTGCAACAGGTTGAAGATTCCCGCGATGGCGGCGTTTCCGCGAACGACGCGTTCAAACCCGTGTCGCGCTACTTCGACCGCATCGTGCATCCCGCGCAACTGCTGAGTGCACTGCCCCGCGCGCTGCGCGTGCTCACCGACGCCGCGTCGTGCGGGCCGGTCACGCTTGCGTTGCCGCAAGACGTGCAGGCGCAGGCGTGGGACTTTCCTGCCGACTTCTTTGCGCCGCGCATCGTCACGTTCTATGCGCCCGCACCGCGTGTCGACGAAATAGACGCTGCTATCGCACGTTTGCAGCGCGCGAAGCGTCCGCTGATCGTTGCGGGGGGCGGCGTGCTCTACGGCCGTGCGACGGATGCGTTGCAACGTTTTGCTGCCGCGCACGGCATTCCGGTTGCGGAGACGCAAGCCGGCAAAAGCTCGCTTGCGTGGGACGATCCACTGAACGTCGGCTCGCTGGGCGTGACCGGCTCGCCCGCGGCCAACGCGCTCGCGCGCGATGCCGACTGCGTGCTCGCGCTCGGCACGCGCTTGCAGGACTTCACAACTGGCTCGAATACGCTGTTCACACAGGCGGACGTGATCGGCATCAATGCGAATGCGTTCGACGCCCTCAAGCACCGCGCGCAAGTCGTCGAGGCGGACGCGCGTCTCGCGCTCGACGCACTCGCCGAACGTCTGCAAGACTGGCAAGCGGATCGCGCGTGGACCTCGCGCGCCCACGAACTGGCCGCGAGTTGGCGCGATACGGTGCATACGCTTACTCACGCGCCGCAACGAGAGTCCGTGCTGCCTTATGAAGGCGATGTGATCGGCGCCGTGCAACGTTCAAGCACGAATTCACCGGCGAACGACATCGTCGTGTGCGCGGCCGGCACCTTGCCCGGAGAATTGCACAAGCTGTGGCGCGCCGGAACGCCAGGCGCCTATCACGTCGAATACGGCTACTCGTGCATGGGCTACGAAATCGCCGGCGGACTCGGCGTGAAGCTTGCGCGGCCCGAGCGTGAAGTGATCGTGATGGTAGGCGACGGCAGCTATCTGATGATGAACAGCGAGATCGCCACGTCAGTGATGCTCGGCGCGAAGCTCATTGTCGTAGTGCTCGACAATCGCGGGTACGGATGCATCAATCGCCTGCAACAGGCGTGCGGCGGTGCGCCGTTCAACAACCTGCTCGAAGACAGCATGCAGGGCCCGCTCGGCGCGCCGCAGATCGACTTCGCCGCGCACGCGCGCGCCCTCGGTGCGCGGGCGGAACACGTGGCGAATGTGGCGGAACTGGAAGCCGCGCTGCAACGCGCGCGCTCGGCGGACAGGACCTACGTGATCAGCATCGACACCGATCCGGCCCGGACGACGAGCGACGGCGGCTGGTGGTGGGAAGTCGCGGTGCCCGAAGTCTCGCCGCGGGCGAGCGTGCGCGAAGCGCGAGCGAACTACGACGCGCAGATCTCGGCGCGCGGCAAACCGCCCGCTTCGGCAGAGAACAGTGGCAGCAACAGCAACGACCAGGCCAACGATTGAGGACGCTCGCATGACAGCTTTCAACGTACGCATCGGCATCAACCCGTTGTCGTGGATGAACGACGATCTGCCTTCGCTCGGCGGCGAGACGCCGCTCGAATTAGCGCTGACCGAAGGACGCGAGATCGGTTACCAAGGGTTCGAACTCGGCAACAAGTTTCCGCGTGAACCGCAGGCATTGAAGACGCTGCTCGCGCAATACGATCTCGCGCTCGTGTCCGGCTGGTACTCAGGACGTCTCGCGCAGCGCAGCGTCGAAGGGGAAATCGCCGAGATCGGCCCGCATCTCGAACTGCTCGCGCGAAACGGTGCGACGGTCATGGTGTATGGCGAAGTGGCAGATTCTATTCAGGGCGCGCCAAGACCTCTATATCAACGGCCGCGCTTTTTCAGCGACGCACAGTGGGCCGCCTACGCCGCACGCGTCGACGAATTCGCGCGCTATACGCTAAGCCGCGGCGTGCGGCTTGCGTACCATCATCATATGGGGGCTTATGTCGAAACGCCGGCCGACGTCGATCAGCTGATGTCGCGCACGAGCGACGCAGTCGGCCTGCTGTTCGACGCGGGGCACATCACCTTCGCAGGCGGCGATCCGCTCGTCGTGCTCGACAAACACATCGGCCGGGTGTGTCATGTGCATTGCAAGGACGTGCGCCCTGCCGTCATGAAACTCGCGCGCAATCGCAACTGGAGCTTTCTCGACGCGGTGATCGCCGGCGCTTTCACCGTGCCGGGCGACGGCGCAGTCGATTTCCCGTCGATCATCGCGCGCCTGAAGCGGCATG
Organism: Paraburkholderia caledonica NBRC 102488; assembly: GCF_000685095.1. Taxonomy (GTDB): domain Bacteria; phylum Pseudomonadota; class Gammaproteobacteria; order Burkholderiales; family Burkholderiaceae; genus Paraburkholderia; species Paraburkholderia caledonica. The sequence continues at coordinate 333,521 of NZ_BAYE01000003.1, read as the reverse complement.
GCTATTCGGGCTGGCTCGTCGTGGAGGCGGAACAGGACCCGGTCGTGGCGCCGTCGTTCGAGTATGCGCAGAAAGGCTATCAAACATTGCGTGCGTTGGTCGATGCCCCGCTCGACACGACGTCTGCCGACACTCGGGGCGACAGCCATGGCACCACGCAGGAGGCAGCATGACTCTATTAGTGAAGGCGCAGCGCGAAGGCCAGACAATCGCGCGAGTTACTCCGGCATCGGCGTGCTGGCGCTACGTCGGTTTTGCTGCTTACCGTCTTGGCACGAGTGAAGTCGTGCACGTGATGGAGCCGTCGCGCGAAGTGTGCATTGTCGTGCTCACGGGCGCAGTGGATATTGAAACTGCGGACACCCGATGGAGTTCGCTCGGTTCGCGCGACAGCGTATTCGAAGACGCCGCGCCTTACGCGGTCTATTTGCCGCCGGGCGTGCGGGCCACGGTACGCGCATGCCGCGATGCAGAGGTCGGCGTAGCGAGCGCGCCTGCGAAGGGCGAGCTGCCCGCACGTCTGATCGAGCCGTCTTCGATGAAGCGCTCGACGCGCGGGAAGGGTCTTAATACGCGATACGTATGCGACATTCTTCCGCAAACAGAGCCTGCGGAATCGCTGCTGGTGGTTGAAGTGAGAACGCCGGGCGGACACGCGTCGAGCTATCCGCCGCACAAGCACGACACCGATAACGTGCCTCACGAGAGTTCGCTCGAAGAGACGTACTACCATCGGTTGAATCCGCCGCAAGGCTTTGCGTTTCAACGCGTGTACACCGATATGCGCGACATCGACGAATCAATGGCCGTCGAAGACCACGATGTCGTGATGGTGCCGCGTGGCTATCATCCGGTCGTCGTGCCGTATGGCTACGACTCGTATTATCTGAATGTCATGGCTGGTGCTCAACGTGTCTGGCATTTCCGCAACGACCCGGCGCACGAGTGGATCATCAACAAGGAAGATTGAGCCGCGCGAAGTTGCCTCGCCCGAAGTTGCCTCGCGCGAAGAGCGAGGCAACTTCGCGTAATACCACGCAACACCACCACGCGACTCCCGCGATGCCAAAGCCCGATCATTTACCTCGCGCGGCGAGATCCACTTCGAGCCCTCCGTTGGTGTCCATTTTCACCGTGCCCTTCGAAACGTCCCTGCGATAGCCGTATAAATCGAACTTCATCGCGCCGGTATTCGAACTGTCCTTAATGAACGTCCGCGCATTCGTGACGAGCGAATTGAACATCTTCACGTCGCCGGATTCTATCCACACATAACTTTTCGCCGCGTTGACCACGTTTGCCGTCGGCCGCGCGGGCGCGATGCCGGTCTCGCGCTTGAACTTCAGTAGGACACCTTCGTCGGTCACGGTCGCGCTTGCAAGACGCCCCTGCAAGACGGGCGGCGGAAACACCGCGTACTGATCGAACACGAGTTCGTTGCCTTCGAGCGCGACGCCTTTGCGCGCAAATGGCGTTAGTGAAGCAAGCGGAATGTCGAGTGCGCGCAGCAGCCCAGCCTGCGGTATGCCAAGCACTTTCACCGACGAAGGCTCATACACGAGATGCCGCTCGTCTCTCGCGACGATGGTGCCGCTCATCGTCGTGGGCAGCCACACGCCGGGAAAGTGATTCCACAACTTGATGCCGCCCGTGACTTCGAGCTTGCCGTCCACCGGCGTCAACTGCAGATCATTCAGCGAACGCGGCTCGTAATCGAGCAGGTAGTCGTTGAAGAGCGCCGCCATGGCCGGCCACGGCTCGACCACTTCCCCGCCGATGATGCGGATGTCGTACTGTCCCGGATCGTCGAGGTCGACAGGCTCGCCCGGTGTCTTCGGGATCATCTGCGCGTCGAGCGAGCGCACATGAAAGCCGATGCGACCCGCCACATAGAAGTCGACGTTTTCGATATGGATCAACGGTGCATGGCCGGATGAATGACGTTCGTCACCAAGTGTAGGGGTTCGAGTCCCCTCCCTGGCACGAGAAAACGCCCTCTGCATGCTGACAGGAACAGCACGCGCCGCCGACGCGCTTTGCGACTCCTGCGGCACGCGTCGCCACTCGAGTCGCGCCTGAGCGAGCGAGGCCTGCTGCGCGCGAATCAAGCTGTCGTTAACGCGCGCGCTCGCGCTGCCGATCAGCAGCGACGGATCTTTCGCGGCACTCGCAAGCGTCGTGTACGAAGGCAGGTGGACGGCAAGCGCGCCCGCTTCGTCGAAGGTGAAATATCCCGCGGCCATCTGGTCGCGATAGTGGTACAGATCGAGCACGAACGGCGCGTCCGCGTCGATAGGCGTGAGCGCCATGTCGATGTTCATCGGCATCGAGCGCATGAATTTGACGTCCCCGCCTTCCATCAGCATGCCGCGCGCGGGCATGTTCGCAGGCCAGTCGATCTTCTGCACCGAGCCGTCGTCGAGCATGAAGCGCACGCCCGCCGCGCTCGTGTCGAGCTTCGTTATCGTCAGACGCAGCGCGGGCGGCGGCGTCAGTTTCGCGACCTGCATGACGACGTCGTCGCCGTCGAGCCGCGCAATCGGCGTATCGACCTTCAACAGATCGGCCATCCTGACATGCGCGGCCTGCATCAAGCTGTCGGCTGCCACGCCTGCGACTTCGACGTGATCGGCATGGAACACGAGTTCGCCGGCACTGCGCATGGACAGAGAACCCGACAACACGATCGGCACCCACGTATCGCGACGCATCTCGCCGGTGATGCGCAAGCTGCCATCGTCTTGCGGCACGACGCGCATGTTGCGCAGCGGCGAGCCACGGTACTGGAACAGATAACGGTTGAAGATCGCGGTGAGCTTTGCACTGTCGAGCGTCACCTCGCCGCGATGAACGTCGATGCTCAGGCTAGTCGGGTCGTCGAATACGATCGGCTCTCCTGGCCGCGACGGCACCAGCGTCGCGGCCATGTCGTGAATCATGAAGCCGATGTCGCCCGTCACGCGAAAGTCGACGTCGCGCGCGAACATCAGCGAACCGTCGATGCCCGAGTCGCGCAGCGTAAGCGCGCGGCTGCGCTTCGTGCTGAGGCCGCTCGCCGCCGGCACGCGCGCGGCGATGCTTTGCTCGATGGCGAGCTGTTTGGCCTTCGCGCTCTCGATGGCAGGTCGCGACGGGAGCGCGGCTTGTGAGTTGTAGCCCGTTTTGTCCTGCGACGCCTGCATGGTCGCCGACGCCGCCTGGTTCGCCGCCTGGTTCGCCAACGAGCTGGCGTCGGCACAAGCGCACATCAGCAGAGCGGCGGCCAGCACTGCGGCGACCGCGCCTGTCTCGTTCATGATGTCTCCTCCTGAATCCGCGACGCGTCTTCAACGCTCACGCCGACGTCGCGCGTCTTTCACGTGATTGTCTTCATTTGTACGCGTGCTGCCGACAAGATTTCTGGAGTACGCTCACCAAACGATCAAGCGTTTGAATCGCTTTGACGAGTCGACGCAAAGCCGTGCGGGCTCGGGGTAAGCGGCATAGTCGGAACGGAGATTCAAACGCTAATAACGCCGCTCTCTCTAGCGCGCGGAAAGATTGGCATTCGACAAAAGCACACGCGAGGTAGACAACCGCACGCAGGCAAAGGGTTCAACCCACCCCGAGCCATTCACGCATGACGTCCGGGCGCTGCAGGAACGCGTGAAGTTCGCCGTCGAACACGATCTCGCCATGACCCATCACCGCGACGCGGCTCGCAATGTCCTGCGCGATCACGAGTCGCTGCTCGATCAGCAACATCGCCATGCCGCGCTCGCGCAGCACGCGCAGGCATTGAGCGACCTGCTGCATCACGAAGCCCGCGAGGCCCTCGCCGGGCTCGTCGACCAGCAGCAGATCGGGATCGCCTAACAGCGCGCGGGCGAGGCTCAGCATCTGCTGCTCGCCGCCCGACAGCGCACCCGCGCGCGTGCGCCGGCGCTCGCGCAGCACGGGGAAAAGCGAGTAGGCGTCGTCTATACTGAAGCGCGGCGTGCGCCCGCGATTGCGCGGGGCTACGCCGAGTTCGAGGTTTTCGCCGACGCTCAGCGAGGGAAACACATCGCGATGCTCGGGCACATAGCCGATGCCGAGCCGCGCGATTTCAAAGGTGCGCAATCCGGCAAGTGAGTGGCCCGCGAAGCGCAACTCGCCTTCGGCATGCACGAGGCCCATGATCGAACGCGCGAGCGTCGAGCGTCCCGAACCATTGCGCCCGACGAGCGCGAGCACTTCGCCCGCGCCGATCTGCAAGTTCACGCCGTGCAACGCCTGGCTCGGCCCGTACCATGCATTCAGACCGCGAATCTCGAGCAAGGATGTCATGGGTCGAACCCTTCGCCGAGATAAGCTGCGCGCACTGCGGCGTCCGCGCGAATCGCCGCAGGCGTGCCGGTCGCGATAATACGCCCTTGCACGAGCACTGAAATGCGATCGGCGATGGCGAACACCGCGTCCATGTCGTGCTCGACCATCAGCAGCGTGCGTCCCGCCGTGGTCTCGCGGATCAGTTCGATTGCGCGCGCCGCCTCCGCGCGGTTCATGCCGGCAGTCGGCTCGTCGAGCAACAACGTATGCGCGCCGCCGGCGAGCGCTATGCCGAGGTCGAGCGCGCGCTGCTCGGCGTAGCTCAACGCGCCGGCCAGAACATGCGCGCGCGCGTGGAGGCCAACTGCTTCGAGCATCTGCGCCGCGCGTGCATCGACCTCCGGTGCGCCAGAGAATCGCTGCCACCACCGTGTGCGATCGCGCTCGGCGAGCATCGCCGCGCAGCGCAAATTGTCGTACACGCTCAACCTTGCAAATACGCTCGTGTTCTGGAAACTGCGCGCGAGGCCACGGCGCGCAATCGCCGCCGGCGCAAGGCGTGTGATCTGAGCACCGAAGAGATCGATGCGCCCGGCGTCCGGCCGCGCGGCGCCGGCAATGAGATTGAAGAGCGTGGATTTGCCCGCGCCATTGGGGCCGATCAACGCGTGCCGTTCACCCGGTTCGATCGCGAGATTCACACCGCGCAGGATGCGCGTGGCGCCGAAGCGCTTCTCGACGCCGTAGAGCGCGAGCGCCGGGATCATTGCGGACCTCCGGCGTTTTTCATCGCGCGTGCATGGGCCGCGAGGCGGGTTTGCGCGCGCGACGCGGACAAAGCCGACAAGGCGCCCAGTGCTGCGAGCACGAAAATCGTAAGCCCGAGCCGCAACGGCGACGCAACGACGAACGATAGCCACGAAGACGTACCGCCGACACGCAGCGCAGCGCCCTCCTCGGCACCGAACTGGACGGCGTAAGCCCATTGCACCGTGAGCACCGTGGCAACTGTCCACAGCAGGATCGCAGCCGCGCCACAGATGTAGACGGCGCGGCATGTGCGCCAACCGTCACGCGCGAGCCGCGACGTATGCCGCTGGATAAAGCCGGCGAGTCCGTCCGGCGCAGCAACCACGATCACGATAAAGAAAAGGCCCAGATAAAAGAGCCAGGCACGCGTGACGCTGGCCACGGCCACGCTGAAGAACGTGAGCACGACCGCACCCGCGACCGGTCCGAAAAAGACACCCGTGCCGCCAATTACCGTGGCGATCAGCACCGAGCCCGAGCGCACCATGCTCACACTGTCGGTCGACACCAGTTCGACGTTGATCAGCGCAAGTGTGCCCGCGATGCCCGCAAAAAACGCCGACATGACCACGACGCCATAGCGGACGCGGCGCGGATAGCAGCCGATCGCCGCAGCGCGCGCCGGGTTGTCGCGCACCGCGTTGGCAAGCCGCATGAACGAGGTGCGTGACAGGGCGAACATCGCGGCGCTCGCGAGCAGGCACCATAGCGCGATCAGCGTGTAAGCCTCGCGCGCGGGGCCGAACGTAAACGCGCCGAGCATGGGCCCACTTGCGCGGTCTATGGCAACACCCGCTTCGCCGCCGAACCAGTCGGGCAAGGTCCACGCGGCGGCCGCGACGAGTTCGCCGATGCCCAGCGTGATCATGGCGAAAGCGGTCCCGGCGCGACGCGTCGAAATGAAACCGAGCAGCGCTCCGCACGACGCGGCGCCCGCGCCGCCCACCAGCGGCAGTAGCGCGAGCGGTGCGCCGATGCGGTTGAAAACCTGCGCGGCAATCAGCGCCCCGAGGCCTGAATATGCGACATGTCCGAACGACAGCAGTCCGGTCTCTCCGAGCAACAGGTTGTACGACAGCGCGAAAACGATCATCGTGGCGGTCTGCGCAAGGTAGACGAGCAACCAGCTTTGACGCCAGATCAATGGCGGTGCCGTGAGAAGGACAATGAGCGCGAGCCACGGTGCGAGGCGACGCCACATCGCGTGAGAACGCTGAGCCCCGGCTACCGGCGACGCTTGCGCGGGCTCCGGCTTGAGCAGTTCACGCATGATCGTCGCGCCGGCCGAAGAGTCCGCGCGGGCGCAGCGCCAGCATGCCGACGAGCAGCAGGTACGGAATCAGCGGCGCAAGCTGCGCGAGCGTCAGCGCGTCCCATTCGCGCGGCAGCGAAGCGTCGAACGTAGCGAGCACGTCGCCGAGCGAAACGTCGCTCGCCACCGCCAGTGTCTGCACACAGCCGATCAGCAGCGACGCAGCCAGCGCGCCACCCAGCGATCCGAGCCCGCCTATCACCACGACGACGAACACAATCGAGCCGAGCGATTCGGCCATGGCCGGTTCGATCACGGAAAGCGGCGCGCCGATCACGCCGGCCAGCGCGGCGAGCGCCGTGCCCGCCGCGAAAACGCCGGTGAAGACGCGCGGCACGTTGTGGCCGAGAGCTTCGACGGCGCTCGGGTGCGTCAGCGCGGCCCGCACGATGAGGCCCGCCTTCGATACGCGCAGCACCGCGTACAGCGAGACGAGCATCACAAGAGAGACGAGCATCATGAACGCGCGATAACGCGCGAACGTGGCGCCGTAGAGCGTGAAGAGCGGACCGTCCAGCGCGGCCGGCACGCTCGCGCCGAGCGGACTCAAACCCCAGCCGAGCTTCACGAGTTCGCCGAGCACATAGGCAGCGCCGAACGTCAGCAGCAATTCCGCCAGATGGCCATGACTTCGCACCCGGCGCAACAGCCAGCGCTCCAACGCAGCACCGATCGAACCGACGACGAGCGGCGCAATCACGAGCGCGCTCCAGAACCCGGCCCGCGCGGCCACCGAATAACCGACGTAGGCGCCAAGCATGTAGAAGCTCGCATGCGCGAAGTTCAGCACGCCGAGCATGCTGAAGATCAACGTCAGCCCGGCCGACAGCATGAAGAGCAGCAGTCCGAAGCTGATCCCGTTAAGCAGGTTGATGGCTAACGACTGCACGTGCCTAATCCGCCGCTGTGCCGATGCCAACGCGGATCGGCTCGAGCGCCTCGCGCAGTGCATCGGGCAGGCTCACTGGACGGCGAGTGACGCGATCCACGTACACGTGCACGAAGTGGCCGTGCGCGGCGGCTTCGTCGCTGCCCTCCTTGAAGAGTCCCACTTCGTAGCGCACGCTCGACGTGCCGAGCCGCGTCACTCGCAAGCCTGCTTCGACGCGCTCAGGAAACACGAGCGGCGCAAAGTAGTTGCAATGCGTCTCGACCACCAGCCCGATCGTTTCGCCGCGCTCCAGATCGAGCACGCCGGCGCGGATAAGATACTCGTTCACCACCGTATCGAAGTAGCTGTAATAGACGACATTGTTCACGTGACCGTAGACGTCGTTGTCCATCCAGCGCGTGGTGATGGCGAGAAAATGCGGGTACGAGCTTCGTGACGCGGCGGCGGGCTTGGACATTGGGGTAGCTGGGTCGCTTGAGTGGTGGTGTCGGAGTGCGGTTGGGTTTGGGGCGGCACCTGCCGTTGCCGTGGTCGCCGCGGCGCTGTCCGTCTCGCCGAGGTTACTGGCGATCATGGCCGCTCACGACTATTGCCCCGGCTTGTCGACGAATTCGAACGGCAGGCCGCGCCGCCGCATCCATTCCCCGAGCGCCTGCCCGGTGCCGGCGCGCCACGGCCGCAGCTTCGCCGGCTCGACCAGCCGGTACTCGAGCAGTTCCGGCGACAGAGAGATCGTGCCGTTTGCCTTCACGTGATACGCGATGATCAGTTCGTTCTTGCGAATGAATTCGTACACGCCGATCAGTTCGACCGACTGGGCATGCAACGACGTCTCTTCAAGCACCTCGCGCGCAATGCCCTCTTCCGGCGTCTCGCCGTTTTCGAGGAAGCCCGTGATCAGCGCAAAGACGCCCTCCGCCCACGCGGCGTTGCGCGCCAGCAGAATCTTGCCCTCGTATTCGACGATCGCCGCGACCACTGGCAGCGGATTGTTCCAGTGCACGTAGCCGCATCCGGCATCGGGACAGGTCTGGCGGATGCGCCCGCCTTCATGCTCGGCGTCGACGCGCTCCGTCAACGGCGTCGCGCAGCGGGGACAAAATCGGTATTCGGTCATGGTGAGGTGACTTGGAGGTTCGGTCTTTGCCGGCGCGGCGCGCTGGCGGCATTTCGGCGTGGCGGCTTACACGGCGGACGCATTGTTACGCCGCGCACAACTCGCCGACTTCGGTTGCGAAACGCTCGACCGTTTCGGGCTGCGTGTCCCACGCGCACATCAGCCGGCAGCCGCCCGCGCCGATGAACTCGTAGAACTTCCAGCCGCGCGCGCGCATGGCCTTCGCGGCTTGCGCGGGCAACTGCGCGAAGACCGCGTTCGACTCGCGCGGGAACATGATGCTGACGCCCGGAATTTCCTGCAACCGCGTTTTCAGCAGTTGCGCCATCGCGTTCGCGTGACGCGCGTTGCGCAGCCACACGTCGTTATCGAGCAGGCCGAGCCACGGCGCAGAAATGAAGCGCATCTTGGAAGCAAGCTGGCCCGCCTGCTTCAGACGGTAGGCGAAGTCGGCAGCGAGCGCGCGGTCGAAGAACACCACCGCTTCGCCCACCGGCAAGCCGTTCTTGGTGCCACCGAAACACAGTACGTCGACGCCCGCGCGCCAGGTGATCTCGGACGGATGCACATCGAGCGCGGCGACCGCATTCGCGAAACGCGCGCCGTCCATATGCACCTTCAGATGACGCCGCTTGGCGATCGCAGCGATCGCACGCACTTCCTCGACCGTGTAGACGGTGCCGACTTCGGTCGACTGCGTGAGCGTGACGACCTTGGGCTTCGGGTAGTGAATGTCGGCGCGGCGCGTGACGACCGCCTCGATCGCATCAGGCGTGAGTTTGCCGCCGATGCCGGGCGCCGTGAGCAGCTTCGAGCCGCCAGAGAAGAACTCGGGGCCGCCGCATTCGTCGGTTTCGATGTGCGCGAGTTCATGGCAGATCACCGAGTGGTATGACTGGCAAAGCGACGCGAGCGCAAGCGAATTGGCCGCCGTGCCGTTGAACACGAAAAATACTTCGCAATCGGTCTCGAACAGTTCGCGCAGACGGTCGCATACCTGATTGGTCCAGGAGTCGTCGCCATAGGCCGGTTCGTGGCCGCTGTTGTTAGCGGCGATCAGCGCATGGAGCGCTTCGGGACAGATGCCGGCGTAGTTGTCGGACGCGAAATGTTGCATGGTGAGCGGCGCGGCCGGCGACAGACGCGCGGGGATGACGGAAAGCCGTCATTTTAGTGCCAGCGGGCGGGATTTGTTTTTTGAGGGGTGCGGTTTTGGGGGTGAGCTCGTGCGGTCCGAATGTAGGGGTCAAGCGCGAGGTTTTTGCGTGGGTGTCCAAGCACGAGTACGCAACCGAACGACGCGACGGCCCGCTGTCTCATCACCGGGCTGCGCGACGTTCGGCAAACTTTCCGCCGGTGTCCAACCGCGGCGTTAACCGCAGCCGCACTCCGGCATGCGCCCTCGCCCGCGAGGCATTTTCGCGACGGCGACGAGGCCGGCCGCCCCCAGCAACAGCACGCCGGCCGCCAGCCAAAGAGCCGGCGAAAACGAGCCGGTATGCGCGGCGATCGGCGCGGCCACGAGCGGTCCGATGATCTGGCCGAGGCCGTAGGCGGCAGTGGCATAGCCCATGAGGCCGGCCGCGTCGTCGCCGCGCAGACGCCGTGCCTCACGCATCGCGAACAAGGTAATTGCAGTAAAGGGCACGCCGATCAGAATGCTTCCGAGTGAGAAGCCGCCCGCCGTCGGCCAGACAATGCCGAGCGCGATACCGCAGGCTTGCAACACGTAACTGCCGGCCAGCAACACGCGATTGTCCACGTGCAGCGGCAGCCGCGCGGCCAGCAATGCACCGACGATCAGCGCAGCCCCGAACATCGGCCAGAACAGGTCGGGCCACGGCGAGCCGGGCAGCGCATGACGCGCGATAACTGGCAGAAACGTCGCGGTAATGATGTAGCCGAAGCCGGGCACACCGTAAAGGACGACGAGCCAGAAGGCGTCCGCGGGGTGGCTGCGACGCTCGTCGCTCATGGTCGGGCGAGTTGCGTGGCCATAGTCGCTTCGCGCGGCGGCGTCGGGCGTCGCCGCGGCCGGACCGGGCGTTACGGTTGCATGTGCGGTTGCAGCGGCGGCGCCGTTTGCTTTGATGGCGTCAGGCGCGGCGGTGGCAAAACTCTTTGCTGTGGTTACGCCGGAGTTCGCGGCAGCCAGACCCTGCGGCGCCGTTGGGCCGCGCGTCGCCGGGACATAGCTCGATGTGCGTTGTTGACCGGTGCGTTGAGCGGCACCCGCCACAGTTCCAGTGAACGGTCCGCTAGCCGGCCCTTCTTCCATCGCCCTTGCATTGACTAAAGGCGCGGAGCGGCGACGCGCACTCCCGGCACCCGAACTGGCACCGGCCGGCGCGCCGAACGCGGACCAGACCACCACCGCCAGAACCGCCGAGATCAAGCCGAAGCCGATCCAACCCACCGTCGCGCCATAACCACCCGCCGCGCTGACCAGCAAGCCGGTTCCGACGATGCCCACGCCCGGTCCCGTGTAAATCACGCCGCTCCATGCAGGCTGACCGAGTTCCGCGAGCCGCCGCAGGCCCCATTGCGACGCAAACACGAAAGTCCAGGCGCTCACCGCCCCGGCGATGAAGCGCACGACAGCCCACACCCAGAACTGACTCGTGACGCCCATTGCCAGTGTCAACAGAACGGTCAGCACGAGGCCCGAGCGCACCATCCGGGCGGGCTCGACCCGCAACGCCGCGCACGTCAATGCGCCGACGAAGTAGCCCGCGTAATTGAATGACGCCAGCCAGCCGCCGTGCTGGATGTCGATCGGCGGCTGACCGAACACGCCGCCGCCGTGCAGCATCAGCGGCAACAGCGGCGTGAACGCAAACCGCCCGACTCCGAGCGCGACGGCCAGCGTCACCATACAGGCGAACGCTGCGCGCCGGGCGGCATGGGGTGCCGCGGACATGAATTGGGCTTGGGAAGCAGGATTGTTCATGGATGGCCGTTGAAGGAAAAGCGCGCGACATGCAGGAAGCCGCGCGGCAACTCGCGTGAGCTGCGGCGTGGTCGGCACCATCGCCGCCCAGCATGCGGGCGGCGCCTGAGCAGAAGCTGTATCCATATTAGCTTGACGATTCGATCATGGAAAATGAATAATTTGGATACCATCCATCGCGAGGAGAGAATCGTGGACCTGGCAGCCTTGACGATTTTTCGGGCAGTGGTGCGCGAGAACGGCGTGACCCGCGCCGCCGCGAAGCTCAATCGCGTGCAATCGAATGTCACCACGCGCATCAAACAGCTTGAGGAGCAACTCGGAGCGGATCTCTTCATCCGCGACGGGCGGCGCCTCGTGCTGACGCCCGCCGGCGAGACGCTCCTGCCGTACGCCGAACGGCTGCTCGCTCTTGCAGACGAAGCACGCCACGCGGTGCGCGCTGACCGTCCGAGCGGCCGGCTGCGTCTGGGCACGATGGAAAGTGTCGCGGCAACACGTCTTCCAGGGTTGCTCGCCCGCTATCACCAGCAATGGCCCGACGTCGCCCTCGAACTGGAAACCGGTACGACCGGCAAGCTGATCGAACGGGTGCGCGAATTCGAAGTGGACGCCGCTCTCGTGGCGACACCACTGGACGCGGCGGCGCTCGGCGACTTGTTCGAGACTGTGCCGGTGTTCAGGGAGGAACTGGTGATGCTGACGCCGCGCGGCCATCGGCCCATTCGCGGAGTGCGCGACATCGCGCTATCGACGCTCGTTGCATTCGAACGCGGCTGCGCCTACCGGGCTTACATCGAGAAATGGTATATGGAGCACGGCGTGAGGCCGGCGCGGGTGCTGGAACTCGGCTCTTATCATGCGATCGTGGCTTGCGTGGCCGCCGGCGCCGGGGTGGCGGTCGCGCCCCGCTCCGTGCTGGGACTGCAAGCGGATGCGAGCAACATTGCTGTGCATGACTTGCCCGACATCGGTGTGATCGAGACGTTGCTCGTCTGGCGACGTGGGCATTTTTCGTCCGCCCTCAACGCGCTTAAGCAGACTCTGGTCGCGCAGGAGAGCGCTGGGGGTGTCACGGTGGAGGTAGCTGCGGGTGCGGGTGCGGGTGCGGGTGCGGGTGCGGGTGCGGGTGCGGGTGCGGGTGCGGGTGCGGGTGCGGATCCAGGCGTTCGCGCTGGCATGAGCGCTGGCGTCGCTTGATTTTTCGCTGCGGCGCTGGACGCACAGCGAGGATCTGAAATTGGCCGGTAGACGCGTCACGCCGCCGTGTCTCGCTCCCGAACGGTTCACCCGAAACGCTAACCGAACGCCGACGCAGTAAAAAAATCGGGCCACGCGCCACGCCGACAATCCGACGCACCGCGTGACCCAATTCAGATCCTTTCGGCGAGGTTTGGCCCGATCCAGCCCATAACGGCCGGATCGAAACCCGATCAAAGCTGTGCTTCGACCCACCCCTTCACACCAGCAAGCGCTGCGGGCAGATTTGCCGGCTCGGTCCCGCCAGCCTGCGCCATATCCGGCCGGCCACCGCCCTTGCCGCCCACCTGCTGCGCGACGAAGTTGACGAGCTCGCCCGCCTTGACCTTCTTGCTCGCGTCCGCGGTGACTCCGGCGATCAGGCTGACCTTGCCGCCCTCGACGGAAGCCAGCACGATCGCCGCGCTCTTCAGCTTGTCCTTGAGCTTGTCCACCGTTTCGCGCAGCGTCTTCACATCTGCGCCTTCTAGCGTGGCGGCCAGAACCTGCACGCCGGCCACTTCGATCGCCTGACCGGCAAGTTCGTCGCCCTGGCTCGACGCCATCTTCGACTTGAGCGCGCTCAGTTCCTTCTCAAGCTGCTTCACCTGATCCTGCACCTGGGTGATGCGTTGCGTCAGTTCGGACGGTTGCGCTTTCAGCACGGCCGCCGCGGCATTGATGCGCGCGTCGAGGTCCTGCACGAAGCGCACGGCGTTGTCGCCCGTGATGGCTTCCACGCGACGAATCCCTGCCGCCACACCGCCTTCCATCACGATCTTGAAGAGACCGATGTCGCCGGTGCGTTGCACGTGCGTGCCGCCGCACAACTCGCGGGAAAAGCCCAGGTCGAGCACGCGCACTTCGTCGCCGTATTTCTCGCCGAACAGCGCCATGGCGCCACCCTTCACCGCTTCGTCGAACGGCATGACTCGCACGATGCCCGGTGCGTTCGCGAGCACTTCGGCGTTGACGATCTCTTCGACGCGGCGGATCTGTTCGTCTGTCATTGGCGCGTTGTGCGCGAAGTCGAAACGCGTCTTGTCCGGATCGACGAGCGAGCCTTTCTGCTGCACGTGCGAGCCGAGCACTTCGCGCAACGCCTTGTGCATAAGGTGCGTGGCCGAGTGGTTGCGGGCCGTGCGTGCGCGGCGCACCGCGTCGATTTCAGCCTTGACGACGTCGCCCACCTTCAGCGTGCCCTGTTCGAGCGTACCGTGATGACCGACCACGTCGGCCTGCACTTTCAGCGTGTCGGATACCGCAAAGCGCACGCTCGCGTTGGCGAGCAAGCCCTGATCGCCAACCTGGCCGCCCGACTCTGCGTAGAACGGCGTGTGATCCAGCACGACAACGGCCTGCTGCCCGTGCGTGACTTCCTGCACCGAAGCACCATCAACATAAAGCGCGGTCACCTTGGCGTCGTCGAAGATTATTTCTTCGTAGCCGTGGAACGTGGTCTTCGCGCCTGAATATTCGAGCCCATGCGCCATCTTGAACTTGCCCGCTGCGCGAGCCTGTTCGCGCTGACGCGCCATGGCTTCGTCGAACGCTGCTTCGTCTACTGTCACTTCGCGCTCACGACATACGTCGGCGGTCAGGTCGAGCGGGAAGCCATACGTATCGTGCAGCTTGAACGCAAGTTCGCCGTCGAGTGTCTTGCCGCCCTTCTTTTCGAGGTCGGCCAGCGCGTTTTCGAGAATCGACATGCCGTGCTCGATGGTCTCGAAAAAGCGTTCTTCTTCCTGACGCAGCACGTCGGTCACGCGCTGTTGTGCGTCCTTCAGTTCCGGATACGCGCCGCCCATTTGCGCGACGAGATCGGCCACCATGCGATGGAAGAACGAGCCCTTCTTGCCGAGCTTGTAGCCATGACGGATAGCGCGACGCACGATACGGCGCAGCACGTAGCCGCGACCTTCATTGCCGGGAATCACGCCGTCGACGATGAGGAACGAGCACGCGCGAATATGATCGGCGATCACCTTCAGCGAGTTGTTCGTGAGATCGCTCACGCCGGTTTCGCGCGCGGCAGCCTGGATGAGCGCCTGGAACAGGTCGATCTCATAGTTGCTGTGCACGTGCTGCAACACCGCGGCGATACGCTCCAGACCCATGCCTGTGTCGACGCACTGCTTGGGCAACGGCGCCATGTTGCCTTGCGCGTCGCGATTGAATTGCATGAACACGAGATTCCAGATCTCGATGTAGCGGTCGCCGTCTTCTTCCGGCGATCCCGGCGGGCCGCCCCACACGTCCGGGCCGTGGTCGTAGAAAATTTCCGAACACGGGCCGCACGGGCCGGTGTCCGCCATTTGCCAGAAGTTGTCCGAGGCGTAACGCGCGCCCTTGTTGTCGCCGATGCGGATGATGCGCTCTACCGGCACGCCGACTTCTTTCGCCCAGATGTCGTGCGCTTCGTCGTCTTCGTGATAGACGGTGACCCACAGCTTGTCTTTCGGCAGCTGGTACACGCGCGTCAGCAGTTCCCACGCGTAGTGGATTGCGTCACGCTTGAAATAGTCGCCGAACGAGAAGTTGCCGAGCATTTCGAAGAACGTATGGTGGCGCGCGGTATAGCCGACGTTTTCCAGATCGTTGTGCTTGCCGCCCGCGCGCACGCTGCGCTGCGCGGTAGTGGCGCGCGAATACGGACGCGACTCTGCGCCGAGGAACACATCTTTGAACTGCACCATTCCCGAATTGGTGAAGAGCAGCGTCGGGTCGTTGCCGGGCACAAGGCTCGACGAGCGAACGATCGTATGGCCCTTCGATTCGAAGAACTTGAGGAATTTCTCGCGGATTTCGGCGGCTTTCATAGCGTGCGGGGGACGGTCCTGACTGTTTCCAGACTTTTACCGGCGGCATCGGAAGATGCGCCAACTGTTTGTTTCTTAAACGACTGATTATACGGGATCGGCGGCCTCGCGCGGCGCGCCGCCGCGTGGTTAGCCGTTCGGCCAGGTCGCACCGGGTAGTGTGAGACATGGGATGCGTTGAGGCGCGCACGAGTTCTCGCGTGGCTCCTGCAGCGCTCGCGAGAATTGCGCGTCATTCGTCTTATGACTTTTGGCCGACTGCGCCGGCGCGCGCGAATCGCTTAAGATTGCCCACATACACGGTGCCTTGCGCGCCGGCCGCTTACATTGGAGACATCGACAAACATGGGCGCTCTCAGTCATATCCGTGTGCTGGATCTTACCCGCGTGCTCGCCGGCCCCTGGTGCGCGCAGACGCTTGCCGATTTCGGCGCAGACGTGATCAAGATCGAACGCCCCGACGTGGGTGACGACACGCGCCACTGGGGCCCTCCGTACCTCAAGACGCCCGAGGGCGCGGACACGCGCGAGGCGGCCTATTATCTCGCCGCGAACCGCAACAAGCGCTCGGTGACCATCGACATCGCGTCGCCGGAAGGTCAAAGGATCATTCGCGAACTGGCCGCGCAAAGCGATGTGGTGCTGGAGAACTACAAGGTCGGGCAGCTGAAGAAATACGGCCTCGATTACGCGTCGCTGAAAGAAGTGAAGCCCGATCTGATCTACTGCTCCGTAACGGGATTCGGGCAGACCGGACCGTATGCGCAGCGCGCGGGCTACGACTTCATCGTGCAGGGGATCGGCGGATTCATGAGTATCACCGGCGAGCGCGACGGCCAGCCTGGCGGCGGTCCGCAAAAGGCCGGCGTGGCGATTGCAGATCTCATGACCGGCATGTATTCGACCATCGCCGTGCTCACGGCTCTCACGCACCGCGATCGCACCGGGGAAGGCCAATATATCGACATGGCATTGCTCGACGTGCAGGTCGCCATGCTGGCCAACATGAATTCGAACTACCTCGCGAGCGGTCAGCCGCCCGTCCGCTGGGGCAACGCGCATCCGAACATCGTGCCGTACCAGACGTTCCAGACGAGCGACGGCTGGATCATCGTCGCGGTCGGCAACGACGGCCAGTTCCGCAAGTTCGTCGAGGTGGGCCAACGCCCGGAACTTGCCGAAGACGAGCGTTTCGCGACCAATCCCGCGCGCGTGCGGCATCGCGACGTGCTCGTGCCGATCCTCGCAGAAATGGTCCGCTTGAAGGGCAAGCAGGACTGGATCGCGGCGCTCGAGGCAGCCGGCGTGCCGTGCGGTCCGATCAACGATCTTGCGGAGGTGTTCGAAAACGAGCAGGTGGTGGCGCGCGGCATGCAGGTCGATCTGCCGCATCCGTCGGGCGGCACCGTCAAACTGGTGCGTAATCCGATCAATATGACGGGCACGCCGCCACAAGCGCTCACGCATCCGCCGACGCTCGGAGAGCATACAGAAAGCGTTTTGCGCGACGTGCTCGGTTACGGCGACGGACGGATCGCAGCGTTACGCGGGCAATCCGTGATTTGAGAAATGCCCGCTTCCGCCCGGGCTGCCTCTCGTCCCGCGCTCAATCCGAGGCGCGCAGCGAGGCCAGCCAGCCGCGCGCCTCGTCCCAATCGCCGAGCCCGCTGTCGGCATTGATATGTCCGCGCGGACCCACGTCGATCCAGCGGCTGCCCCACGCGTTTGCGCAGGCTTGCGAGAACGGCACGCCGCCGTACGGATCGTTGCTACTCGCAACCACGATGCTCCGAAACGGCAAGCGCTCAGTCGGCACGGGCACGAATCCGCTCGCGTTCCGCGGGAAGTTCGTTCCAGCGGGATCGGGAACGGCGACCAGCAACGCGCCCGCAATTTTGCCGAGTTGGGCGACGCTCGCGTACTGCGAGGCCCAGAACGCGGCCGTCAGGCAACCGAGGCTGTGGGCCGCGAAGACGACCGGACCATCAGCGGCTGCCACCGCTGAGTCGAGCGCGCGGCACCAGGCATCGCGCACGGGATAATCCCAGTCAGGCATCTGCACCCTCGCGAATGCGGGATCGAGAGCCTCCCAGCGCGTCTGCCAATGCCCTGCGCCGGAGTTCTGGTAACCCGGCAATACGAGTACGCCCGGCTGTTGTGCGTTCATCGTGTTCCCCGTAGATTTTGTTTTAGCGTGCAATCGCGGGCGACCGCTATCAGCGGTGGCCAGCTGCAACCCGTCGAGCGCTCAACGTATCACACGTCCTACTCCCATGCCACGCGGATCGGCGGCCGGCTCGGGCGTCGCGCCGTCGATGCGGATCATCTGCACGTCGCCGTTGAACGACTGCCCTTCCAGCGTGTAGCCCAAGTCCTGCAGCGCGGTGGCGAGTTCGCCAGTAACTGGACGGTACGGCTCGAAGTAAATCGTCTTGGGCGGCAGTAACTGATGATGAAAGCGCATCGTGGCGAGCGCGTCGTCAGGCGGCATATTGAAGTCGTAGAGATCGGTCATGACCTGGAAGATCGACGTAAGAATGCGCGATCCTCCGGGCGTTCCGATCACGAGCGACACCTTGTTGTCCTTCAGCAGGATGGTTGGTGTCATCGACGAAAGCGGGCGGCGGCCCGCCAGCACCGTGTTGAGTTCCGCACCCGTGGCAGCCGTGGCAGCCGTCGAGCCAGACTGGCCCGCGGCGCCGGCCTTCGTCACGAAGTCGTCCATCGCGTCATTGAGCAGGAAACCCGCGCCGTCGACCACCACACCTGAGCCGAATTCGCCGTCGAGCGTCGTGGTGTTTGACACCGCGTTGCCCCACTTGTCCACGACCGAGAAATGCGTGGTTTGCGCTTTTTCGGGTACCGCGTCGCCCAAGCCGGGTTTGACCGGCGTCGCGCCTGGCACTTCGTCCGCACTGACCTCGGCTGCGCGTTGGCTAAGGTAGGCGTCGTCGAGGAGTTTATCGACCGGTAGCTTGTACGAATCCGGGTCGCCCAGGTACTGCTGGCGGTCGGCGAACACGCGGTCTTCGATCTGCGCGACCAGATGGATATACGGCGCAGAGTTCACTTCGAGCCCGTCGAAAGCCTGCTTCAGATCGGCCTTCATTTTCAGCATCTGGATGAGCCCCACGCCGCCCGAACTCGGCGGCGGCGCCGTCAGCACCTGATAGCCGTTCCAGTTTGCAGTGAGTGGCTGACGCCACACGGCCTTGTATTGCAGCAGGTCCCCCTTCGTGACGAAACCATGCCCGTACATTTGCTGCGCGAGCAGATGGGCGGTGCGCCCTTCGTAGAACTCACGGCCGCCGTCGCTCGCAATCCGTGTGAGCGTTTGCGCCAGTTCCGGCTGCCGATAAGTGGCGCCTGCTTTCATGCCCGAGAAATAGGCGTCGAAGTTCGTCTTGCCGGCAAGATGCTTCGCCGCCGCGTCACGCTGTTGCTGGAGCCGGGGATCAACCTGAAAGCCTTCAGTGGCGTAGCGGATAGCGGGCGCGAGTACCTGCTTCCACTTGAGCTTTCCAAAACGCTGCTGAGCCTGCCACATACCGTCGACGCTGCCCGGCACAGCCACCGCGCGATGGCCAATGGAACTCATGCCTGGCACGACGTTGCCTTTGTCGTCGAGATACATGTCACGCGTCGCCTGTTGCGGCGCGCGCTCGCGGTAGTCGAGAAAATACGGCTTGCCGTCGACGAACAGCGTCATGAACCCACCGCCGCCGAGGTTCCCCGCATCCGGGCGCGTGACCGCCAGCGTGAAGGCGATAGCCACGGCGGCGTCCACTGCGTTGCCGCCTGCGGCGAAGATTTGCTGCGCGGCGTCGGCGCTGTAGCGATCCGGCGCGGCCACCGCGGATGCATCGAGCACGGCCTTAGGCTGCGGCGTTTTGGCGAGCACCGCGGCGGGCGCGACGATGCACGCAGCGAACGCAGCCGATAACGTTGCGGCCGCGATCGGTCGCGCGAACGAAGTAAAGGCAAAGGGCGCGCGAGGCGCGTCGTGCGTCAAGATTGGCATCCGAGAGACTCCGGCAACTAAGGGCACCATGTTGCACGAACAGAAAAAGTCCGAGCAAGGCGAGACGGAACGTGCGGCTTGCGTGAGCGCAGCGCGGGCCGGATGCGCCGCCACGGCGCTAGCGGCACCGTTCTTGAATGATCGGCGGGCGCTGAGGCTGCCGCCAGAGGCTGCGCACGGCGCCGACCTGCAAGGCAACGCGCGTTTCCTGCGCCCGTGCAGACCCGCGCCGACCGGCATGCTAAGTCGCTGCCCGGCGCTGAACAAAACGATTTACCTCCTGTTACAGCCGGTCTTCGCATCGAACTGCGCCCGAACTGCTGCGCAAGTCCTGGCATAACTCGCGGCGCGGCGCGCCATGAAAGCCGCTCGAGCGTCGGCGGCGCACCGCACTCGCCTGCCGCATCGTGCCTCGTCAGGTAGAATTGTCGGATAAGTGGGCGTATTGCGCGCCCCCGACAGACTTTCACCATCTCGCATGAATACCGAACGCAACGACGCGCCAGCGGCATCCAATTTCATCCGCAACATCATTGACGACGACAACCGTACCGGCAAGTGGGGCCAGCGCGTCGAAACGCGCTTTCCGCCCGAGCCGAACGGCTATCTGCACATCGGTCACGCCAAGAGTATCTGCCTGAACTTCGGCGTGGCGCGCAGCTATGGCGGCGTATGCCATCTGCGCTTTGACGACACCAATCCGGAGAAGGAAAGCGTCGAATACGTCGACTCGATCATCGACGCCGTGCGCTGGCTCGGCTTCGAGTGGCAGAAAGACGACAAGGAACACCTCTACTACGCGAGTGACTACTACGACAAGCTGTACGAATTCGCCGAGTTGCTCATTCAGCGCGGCAAGGCGTATGTCGACAGCCAGTCCGCCGAGGAAATGCGCGCGAACCGCGGCTCGGCTACCGAGGTCGGCACGCCCTCGCCCTTCCGGGAGCGTTCAGTTGAGGAAAACCTGAACCTTTTCCGCCGCATGAAGGCGGGCGAGTTCAAGGAAGGCGAGCACGTGCTGCGCGCGAAGATCGACATGTCGTCGCCGAACTTCAACATGCGCGATCCGGTGCTTTACCGGATCCGCTTCGCGCATCATTACCGCACGGGCGACAAGTGGTGCGTGTATCCGATGTACGACTACACGCATTGCATTTCGGACGCACTGGAAAACATCACGCATTCGCTGTGCACGCTCGAATTCGAAGACCACCGTCCGCTCTACGACTGGATTCTGAACGAGCTGGCCGAAGCGGGTATTTTCACGCGCCCGCTGCCTCAGCAAATCGAATTCTCGCGTCTGAATCTGACTTACGCGATCACCAGCAAGCGCAAGCTGCTGCAACTCGTGAACGAAGGCCACGTGGACGGTTGGGACGATCCGCGCATGCCGACCATCGTCGGCGTGCGCCGGCGCGGCTTCACGCCTGAGTCCATCCAGTTGTTCTGCGAGCGTATCGGCGTCACGAAGGTCGATTCCTGGATCGACATGAGCGTGTTCGAAGGCGCGCTGCGCGACGATCTCGACGAAAAGGCACCGCGCATCGCCGCTGTGCTCGACCCGCTGAAACTGATCATCGACAACTTCCCTGAGGGACTCACCGAGCCGTGCAGCGCGCCGGTGCATCCACATCATCCTGAACAGGGCATGCGCGAGTTTCCGATTTCGCGCGAGCTGTGGATCGAGCGCGACGACTTCACCGAAACGCCGCCCAAGGGCTATTTCCGCCTCTTCCCCGGCAACAAGGTGCGCCTGCGCTACGGCTACGTGATCGAATGCACGGGTGCCGAGAAGGACGAGAACGGCAACATCGTCGCGGTGCATTGCAACTACTTCCCGGACAGCCGGTCGGGCACCGAAGGCGCGAACAACTACAAGGTCAAGGGCAACATTCACTGGGTCAGCGCGGCAGCCGCGTGCCCGGCGGAAGTGCGAATTTACGACCGCCTTTTCAAGGAACCGCAACCGGACGCAGGCGGCCGCGATTTCCTCGAAGCGCTGAATCCCGACTCGAAGCGCGTGGTCAACGCCTACCTCGAACCTGGCGCGCACGGCACGTTGCCTGAACAGCGCTATCAGTTCGAGCGTCACGGTTACTTTGTCGCGGACCGCGTGGACTCGCAGCCGGGCAAGCCTGTGTTCAACCGGATCGTGAGTTTGCGCGACAGTTGGGGCAAGCCGGCGTAAGCGGCGAAGACAACGGCTAACCGCAAGCGTCGCCGCTTCAGAGGGCGTTAGTCGCGCACCAGTGATCGACCAGGGCGTGCATCCGTTTCATTGGATGCACGCCTTTTTCTTTGTGCGTGCCTTCTCTCGCGTCGAACCGGCGAAGCCGACAGACGCAATGCACGGCTAGCGCGCGTGCGGCGCTGCGTCGCCGCTATAACGACCGGTGCAATTCCGTCAGTGAAAGCGTGGTTTGAAAGAGCCGCGCGAGGCTGCGGCTCGCGTACTTTTCCGCTTCGTCGGGCGCGGTCCAACGATAGGCATCCATCTCGGGAATCAGCTTACCGTCCGAGCGGCGCGGAAACAGCGACGTGCAGGTGTAGGAGCTCAGGTCGAGTTCATCGGCGGTGGCGCGCGCCGCGAACAGATGCAGATCCTTGTCGCGCCGGTAGACGAACAGGCCCAAATCCTTCAGACGCTCCGGCTCGATCGCGACTCCGGTCTCTTCGACCATCTCGCGCAGCGCGGTGACGTGCGGCGCCTCGCCTTCCTCGCCATGACCTTTCGGAATGTCCCAATGCGATGTCTCGGTGGCATGCGCGAGCAGCACGCGGCCTTCGGGATCGAGTAGCACGATACCGCACGAGACTATCCGCGGGCTCATCGCCGCTCCGATCCGGTCTGACTCACGGCATCCGTGCGTGCTCGCAAACGACCCGCCGGTATTTCCACGACTGAACACATGCTTAGTGCTTCTTCTGCAACTGCCACTTGCCGTCGCCCTGCTTGCAGAACTGCGGGCGCAGGTTCATGGACTGCCCTTTTGCACTGAGCACGACACCGAGGTCGCGACACGTGCGCTCGCCTTCCTTCGACGTGCTCGCGACCGTAATGGTCGCGTCGATCTTCACGCTGTTGCGGGTGCCTTCGTTGACCCAGTTGGTGCTTTCGCCGTCGTGCTTTTCGTCGAGTGCGGCGAAGACCGCATGCTTGATCGACTCGACGTCGCGCTCTTTCATGTAGCTGATCGGCGTGTCATTGAGGAAACCGAGATTCGCCGCTTGCGCGCCGATGGCCGCTCCAAGCAGGAGACCGGCGGCGGTCAGTTGACGGAGTGCACGGGTTCGCATCGACATGAAGGGGCTCCTCGGATACGTTTGTACTGCGTTTTTGGGCGGTATCGAGCGCACTGATGGCCGCTCTTGATCTGGACCCCAAAAGCATAGCATGTCCGTCGCGACAGCTTTGGCGCGCTGCGCCGAGGCGACTCGTTCCCCGTCCACGCGACAATCGCCCGCCGAAACAATGCGCGAAGCGAGGCTACAGCTCGCGACCGGTAGTCGCTCTCAATCAGCCGCTCTCACCTGGTCAGTCTGATTTAGTCGCTCTCATTTTTAGGATGGCTCCCATATCGCCGGACGTCACGCTTTCCTAAGATTGGCCGTATTGCGCTTTCGCATTGACCTCTTCAAACGCCCAATCATGGAATTCACCGTTGCACTGGAAACCGTTGCCGTCGCACTCGCGCTGCTTTGCGTGGCGCTCGTGCCGGTCGCTATCCGATGCGATCCCGGTCTCGCGCGGCCCATCATCCCGATCGACGGACTGCGCCGTCCCCGCTGGCCGAACATCGTGACGCGCGTAGGCATCGCATGCGTGCTCGTCTCTTTTGCGCTGCTGCTCGCCGCCTGTTTCTGCATCGCCGCCGGCGCGTCTATCTGAAACGCCTGTTACCGCGAGATCACCGCGGGCCGGCCGCGCATCCGGCGGCGCGCCGCTCGCGAAGCTTCTTCGTCAGCTCCCCGTCTTATAGCCATCGGTGAGCGTATTCAGAAACGCCACGATGTCCTTGATCTCCGCGTCATTCAGCGCCGGTTTGTCGCCCGGCTTGCGGTCGAACGGCGGCTCCGTATTCAGGTTCGCCCAGTAACGCTGCGGCAGATCGTCGAACTTCTGCACCTTCCCTTTCGACACCGGATAGAACTTCTCCGGGTTCGTGTCGCGTTCGGCATAAAAGTGCAGTACCTGTTCGAGCGAATGATAGATACCGTTGTGGAAGAAACTCTTCTTCAACGCAACGTTGCGCAACGTCGGCGTGCGAAAGATGCCGCAGAACTCCGCGCGTCCCTCCAGGTCGGCCCGCTCCGGGCCGCATGCGCCAAGATCGTAGAAGCGCGGATCGCGGTTCACGGGCAACGCGCGATTGCGCGGCACGCCGATCGCAATCAGCCCGAAGTCGCTGAACTGCGGCGGCGCCCCGTCCAGCGTCCGCTGACTGATGTGACAGCTCGCGCAGTTGCCCTTCTTTTCGTCGTTGAAAAGTTGCAAACCGTGCAGCTCGGCTTTTGTGAGTTGCGTCTTTCCGGCCAGATAAGCGTCGTATTTGCTGGTGTACGGGTAGAAGACTTCGGGCGTCTGCTCGAAGGTTTCGAGCGCTTGCAGCACGGCTTTGAACGTCGCGTCGTCGCTATCGAAAATATGTTCACCGAACGCGGCGCGGAAGGCGCCTGCATACGGCGCAGCCTTGATCGCGGCGGTCACCTTGGCCGGCGAGCTGCCCATTTCGAACGACGACAGCAATGGAATGCGCGCCTGGTCGCTGCCGCGATCCACGCGGCCGTCCCACGTGAGGCCGCCGGTTGGACCGGCATCGACGCTTTCGTCGCCTTCGTCGTCGGACTCGTGATAGTGCTCGGCGAACGCAGGCACCGATTGCAGATATTTGAGCGTCGGCGCAGCGCGCATGCCGGTGCGGTGCATGTCGCCGCCGCCCAGTTGCACGGACAGCGAGTTGGCCGGCGAAAACGCGTGGTCCGGACTGTGGCACGACGCGCACGCCAGCTTGCCCGAGCCGGATAGCGACGGATCGAAGAACAGTTGCTTGCCGAGCGCAGTCATCTGCCGCACGGCCTCGTAGACTTGTCCGCGCGATTGACCGCCGCCCGACGTCGCCGGCTGAGCTGCGGGTTGCTTCACCTCATGTGTCACCTCATGCGCCGCAACCCGCACGACGGCCGCAGCGGAATCCACCGAAGCACGAGCCGCGCTGGCACCCGCATCCGCAGCAGCGGCCGTTGCGCCGGCATCGCAGCCAGCGAGACTCATGCTCACCGCCATTCCCGCAACCACGAATGAAAACGCCATCGCGCGACATCCGCGGTTGACCGCCGGCCTCGCGCGCGACAGCGCCGCGTCGGGCGCTACTGTTTTCCGGATCTCCGTCAGACCGAGCCGCATGTGAATGATGTGAATGTGCGATATGAAGTTCGCGAGCGTATTTCATGGATATGACGTTCAAATGACATTCGCCCCACAGCGAGCCGCCTCGCCGAAGCAATTCGTAATGAATACATCTTTCTGTCAAATTGCATCGCCACACTTTCGCGGGCGGTCATCGAGCTATCAAACGCACGCGGCCCGTCCCCAACGCGAGAGAGAGAACTTACAAAGATGAACAAGAAACTGATCTGCGCGGCGCCGCTGGCGATCGCTGCAGCGTTAAGCCTTTATGCATGCGGCGGCAACGAGGTTACGCAACCGGACATCACGTCGATCAAGACCGTTGTGGTGATCTACGCGGAAAACCGCAGCTTCGACAACCTGTACGGCAACTTCCCCGGCGCCAACGGTTTGCAGAACGTGAGTGCGGCGAGTGCGAAGCAGTTGGATCGCGATGGCTCCACGCTCGCGACGCTGCCGCAGGTCTGGAACGGCCTCACGCAAACCGGCGTGACGCCGGTCGTCACGCAGGCCATGACGGCCAACTTGCCGAACAGCCCGTTCGCGATCGACGACCCCAACGGTTTCAACACGCCGATCACCGCGACGACGCGCGATCTCTATCACCGCTTCTATGAGAACCAGATGCAGATCGACGGCGGCAAGAACGACAAGTTCGCCGCATGGGCCGATTCGGGCGGCCTCGTCATGGGCCATTACACGCTCAATGCGGACAAGCTGCCGCTGTGGAAAATCGCGCAGCAGTACACGCTCGCCGACAACTTCTTCATGGGCGCATTCGGCGGCTCGTTTCTCAATCACCAGTGGCTCGTGTGCGCGTGCACGCCGACCTATCCGAACGCGGACAAGAGCCCGGCGGCCGGCTCAATTTCGGCCGTCGAAAGCGACGGCGTGACGCTCAAGGTTGCGTCCAATTCGCCGGCTTCGTCGCTCAATGGGCCGCCGAAGTTCGTGCTGTCCGGCAATCTCACGCCTGACTTCTACGCGATCAACACGATGCAGCCGCCGTATCAGCCGAGCGGCAACAAGGCGGCCTCTGGCGGCGACGCGAATCTCGCCGATCCGGGCGCAGCCACCACGTTGCCCGCGCAGACGCAGCAACACATCGGCGATCTGCTGAACAACGCGAAGGTGTCGTGGGCATGGTACGGCGGCGCGTGGGGCGCGGCGTTGAGCGCCGCCCAGAACGGCACGTCGAACGTGATTTACGGCGCGAATCTGACGGCGCCTAATTTCCAGCCGCATCATCAGCCATTCAACTATTTCGCGGATCTCGCGCCGGGCACGGCAAACCGCTCCCAGCATCTGCTGGACGGCGGCCTCGGCGGCTCGGAGTTCATCAAGGCGATCGACAGCGGCACGCTGCCGCAAGTGACGTTCTACAAGCCGCAAGGCAACCTGAACGAACACCCGGGCTATACCGACGTCGCGTCGGGCGACCAGCATATCGCGGACGTGATTTCGCATCTGCAGAAGAGCCCGCAGTGGAACAACATGCTGGTCGTCGTCACTTACGACGAAAACGGCGGCTTCTGGGATCACGTCGCGCCGCCCAAGGCGGATCGCTGGGGTCCGGGCACGCGTATTCCGGCGCTCATCATCTCGCCGTTCGCGAAGAAGGGTTTCGTCGATCACACGCAATACGATACGACTTCGATCCTTCGCTTCATCGCGCACCGTTTCTCGCTGCCGACGCTTCCGGGCATCGCGGCGCGCGACTCGGCGCTCGTCGCCAACGGCGGCAAGCCGATGGGCGATCTGACCGCCGCACTGAACGTCAGGCAGTAAGCGCGACAGCGCAGCGGCACCGGTAAGCAACAGCCGACCTTGCGGCGCGGCTTTCGACGGGCAGCTTCGGCTGCCCATTTTTATTGGCGCGACGCATAGACCCGAAGCCGTGACATGGGCCCCATGACCGGTGACCTTCGGCACGGCGGATCGCACTCGACGAGCGTATGCTGCGCTAGAGCGCTCGACGTTTTGCGTCGACGTCATTTCGCCCGATCATCAGGAGTTCGACAGCATGACTGAAAGAACCATCAAGGTCCCCGGCGCCGATCATCCGATTAGCGTCGAGCCCGCGCGGGCTCGCGTTGTCGTGACGGTGGCGGGCCGCGTGATCGCCGATACGGAAAAGGCGCTCGTGCTGCGCGAAGCGTCTTATCCGGCGGTGTATTACATTCCGCGCAACGACGCCGACATGAACCTGCTCGTGCGCACCGAGCACACGACCTACTGTCCGTATAAAGGCGATTGTGCGTACTACAGCATCACGCCGGGTGGGGAGCGTGCCGTCAATGCAGTGTGGACCTACGAGTCGCCGTATGCGGCCGTGAAAGAGATAGCGCAACATCTCGCGTTCTATCCCGACCGCGTCGATTCAATCGACGTGCAAGCGCTGTCGTAAGGGCGGGTAAACGCAAGGCAATAAAAAAATCCCATCACCGGATCCGGTAGATGGGATTCTTGACATGCGGGCAATGGCGCGGCGGGCGAGGATCGAACTCACAACCTCAGGTTTAGAAGACCTGTGCTCTATCCAATTGAGCTACCGCCGCAAAGGTCGGCCCGGATTATAACCGATCGCCTCATGCCCGCCAGAACGCGGCGGGCACATCGCACATTATCAGACCGGCTGCGGATGCAGCGCAAACCAGCCGAGGAACACGATGCCCGCGATCACGCAGTACACGCCGAACGAAGCAAGACGTCCGCGGCCTTCGAAATAGCGCATCAGAAAACGCACGCTCAGATACGCGGCGATGGCGGTCAGCACGCCGCCGAGCAGTGCGTCCGCGAGTTGGCCCGGTGCATGGAAAAGCTTCGGCACCTCGAGCAAACCGGCTGCGAAAATGATCGGCGTGCCGAGCAGGAACGAGAACTCCGCGGCTTTCTCCGCCGTGAGGCCAGCAGCATTGCCAGCGATCATCGTGAGGCCGCTGCGCGAGAAGCCGGGAATCAGCGCGCCGACCTGCGCGAGCCCGACAAGGAACGCCTGGCCGAAACCCATTTTCTCCGGCGCCTGATGCGCGCGCGAGCGCTGCAGGCGATCGCCCACCCACAACAGCACGCCGTTGACGATCAACGCAATCGCAACGATGCGCAGGTCGTGGAAAATCCGTTCGAGCCGCTTCTCGAGCAGCAGGCCGACGAGCCCGGCCGGAATCGTGCCGATGATGAGCGCCCACATCATGTGAGCATCGTCGTTACGGCGGCCGCCGAACGACGCGAAGAAGCCGCGCACGAGTGCGCACCAACGCTCGCGGAAATACCACAGCAGCGCGAAGGCCGTACCGAGGTGCAAGGCGACGAGAAACGGCAGCAACTGCGGCGCGTGTTTATCGATATGCATGCCGAACAATGCTGGCACGAGCAGCGTATGACCGAGGCTGCTCACCGGAAAAAGTTCGGTCACGCCTTGCAGCACGCTCAGGAAGATAAGAAACGACAGATTCACGCGGCAGTCCTTGTAAGGAAGATGTCGGGACAGCGCGCCGCACAACGAATTACCCGGCGCGTTAAAAAGGCGCACCGATTATGCCTGGCTGGCAAGTCAGCGCCAAGCATTTGGGCCACATTCGGGGAGATATTGACGCGCTGCGTCACGACATAAGACGGTTGCTACGCGAAACGCAAACGAAAAGGGCCGCTGGGAGACAGCAGCCCTTTCAATTGTCTAACGGCGAAACGCGGATTAGCGCGTTCGCGAAGTCGTCAAGCTTACGAAGTGCAAGCCGCTCGCATGGGCGACGCGACGCATCGTTCGCAGCGGGCGAGCCACAACGGGCGAGCACGCAGATCAGCGCTCGAGCTTGTAAAAGAAGTAGACCGTGCTTGCAGTGAACATGCCGAAGAGAGAGACACCCATTGCCATTGCGAGATCCATAACCCCTCCTGAGCGATCTCGCCCGGCGGTAGACATCACCGGGCAGTGAGACGGATTATCGGCAACGATCGGCCGCTTGCGACACCCGCAATTTCCCGAGAAGGGTTTCCCCGTAGCGTAAAGCAGAGCAAAATCGTCGTTTCCGCCGGTATCGGCTGTCGCGTCCGGCGCGTCTACCACTTACTCCATCACACCATCGACCATGCCTCTTTCACCGCAGCAGGACATTCTCGAGATCGCTCAGGACGCCTCCGTGCTCCGCTTCTCGCCGCAAGCCGGCGGCCGTCTGCTTTCGTGGATCATCGACGGCGAAGAGGTGATCCATTGGCCCGAGCATGCCGACTGGAGTCAGCCCGCGCGCATCCGCGGCGGCAACCCGCTACTGTTCCCGTTTCTCGGACGCCATCGCGTGGACGGCAAGATCGGCTACTGGCGAGACGCGCAGGGCACGGTTCGCGAGCTGCCCATGCACGGCTTCGCACGCGACCTCCCGTTCGACGCTCACGCCGACGTGCACGGCGCGGGCCTGCGCCTCGTGCTCACCGATAGCGACGCAACGCGCGGCGGTTATCCGTTCGGCTTCCGCTTCGAGGCGGCCTACACGCTGATCGACGCGCACACGCTCGAAGTCACGCTGACGACCACCAACACCGGCGATGCGCCGCTGCCCTATTACGCCGGCCATCACTTCTACTTCACGCTGCCGCACCGGCAACGTGCCGAGACGTCGCTGGAATTGCCGCGTACCGAACGGCGCTTCCAGCAGGCAGACGGCTCGATCAGCGCGGCCGAGCCGGGCGAAGCGCGCTACACACTCGACGAAGCACGCATTCATGACCGCTTCCACTGCCTCAAGGGCGCACCGGAACGACCGGTACGGCTGATCGCGCCGGGCCTCGGTCGCGTCATCACCATCGATCTGCAGCGGCCGAACTCCGTGCCCTGGTACGCGGTGACGACATGGACGGAAGCGGCGGAGTCAGACTTCTACTGCGTCGAACCGTGGCTTGGCCTGCCCGACGCGATTCATAACGGCATGGGGCTGCGCTGGCTCGATCCGGGCAAGACCGAGATCGCCGCACTGCGCATCAGCGTCGGAAATCTCGACTAATTGCGGCGCAAACGGGCACAGCGGTAACGCGCGCGGCTCCATTGCGCGAGGTGCCGAGCGCGCCCAATGCCCGTTTTTCCGATGCTGCAACGCAAAACCGTTAGAATCGGACGCTTTGTATCTACCTGCCGCGTGATCGGGATCGGCGCGCGGCAGCGCTTTGCGAGGTCCAATGTCTGAACCAACAAGAATTATCAAACGACTCGCGTGCGTGTCGTTGGTGGCGCTCATCGCCGCGTGCGGGTCGGCGCCGGTGGGGCCGGGCTTTTATCGCGTCGAACGGGGCGACACACTGTCGAAGATCGCGCGTAGTCATCACCAGTCGGTGCAAAGCATCGTGCGCTGGAACAACCTGACGAACCCCGACGGCATCGAGGTCGGGCAAGTACTGCGTGTCGATCCGCCAAACGGCGCGGCTTCGACGAACGGCGCCGTGCGCAGCAGCGGCAACGGGAGCGCGAGTGCTTCGGCTGCGCCGCGTTCCGCGCCGGTCGAGAGCGCGCCCTCTTCCGCGCCAGCCTCGTCGATCTCGCTCGTGTGGCCGACCAACGGCAATGTCATTCGCGGCTTTGACGGCGGCAATTCAAAGGGCATCGACATTTCCGCTCCAGCGGGCACGCCGGTGGTCGCGGCGGCGGCCGGCACAGTCGTCTACGCGGGCAACGGGCTGCGCGGGTACGGCAATCTGCTGATTCTCAAACACAACGCGGAGTATTTGACCGCCTACGCGCACAACCGCGTGCTGTTCGTGAAGGAAGGCGAAACCGTCGCGCAAGGCCAGAAAATCGCCGAGGTGGGCGACACCGATACCAATCGGGTCATGTTGCACTTCGAGCTGCGCTATCAGGGCCGCTCGATCGACCCGTCGCGTGCGCTGCCCCCGCGTTAGACGTGGCGTAGGCGTGGCGACAGCCTGCAGCTGGCGCGCCGTCTGGTGCGCGGAGCTACAGTCCGCGCATCCGGAGCACCGCGTTACACGGACTGACAGGGGAACCCTGCGTGCTATAAACGCTCAATCCGACACGCGTGGTTTCGTGCCACGTCTTTCATGTCATCTGTAAGGGAATCTGCAATGAAGAGCGCATTTGCGTCCGTGGCGACGGCCGCAGCGATCGGCGTGGGCCTGCTGACATTAGGCAGCCTCAGCGGCTGCTCGACCACCACGACCATGACTTATCTGCCAAGCGGCGAGACCGGGTTTGCGATCAACTGCAGCGGCAGCGACGCCAGCACGAGCTGGGCCGAATGCTACAAGCGCGCGGGCGAAGTCTGCGGCAATTATGGCTACGACGTCGTATCGAAAGACGTCGATAACGGCGCCACTTCGGGCGGCTCCGTCGGCGGAATTTTTGGGGCGAACGTGAAAAACCGCTCGATGGTGATTCGCTGCAAGCAGTAAGGCATGCGCACCGCGCTGCCGGGTTGCACGAAGTGCGGCCGGCCGCGCACCCAACGCCCCGACCGCGGTTCGATGCGTGCGGCGAAGGCCAGCAGTACTCCGAATGCAATTGGCCACGCGGCAACGAATATGATTACCCAGTTCATAACCGAAGAAAGGAAAGGTAAGCTTTTATGATCCGCGCAACGTGTGTAATCGCGGTGACGGCAATTAAAAGTCTGCCAAAAAAAAGCCCGGCGCGAGGCCGGGCTAACGGGGGTTCGGCGCATATCGGCAAAGGACCGGTTCACCATGCGCCAGAACGAAATTTAACAACCCGGTTTTACAAGCGCAATATCTTAATTTCGAGGGCAATGTGATGAGACGCACGGATTTCGCATCATGTGAACCCAAACCATAGGCAATAACCGCCTAATAAATCAGGCCGGCTCGGCAGTCGGCAGGTTATTAGGCTGGCGGTTGAAGCGTGTTAATGCGCCCGCAAACCATTTTGCAGCAAGGCTCCGGATCACTTCACCGCAACAAGGCTGACAAATAACGCGCCTCCGTTTACAGCGCTGGCGGCTCGCCTTATTCGCGCACGGCTGGTGTCAGAAACGCTTGGTGCGCCACCGCACCAATTCAATTAAATAATCGGAATCCGCGTGCCTACTCACGTCCAATAACCCCTCTTGAGAATCCGCGAATGGCGAAACTCTAAACTCGCCTCAAATCCACCGACAAATAAGCCGCTTAAAATCCCGGTTTCATGCGTTGAATAAATCAGATGTTAGTCTTCGTGCGGTTCCGCACAAGTCGGCCGAAAGTCATAATCCGGCCGGGGTGCGCGAAGGCTTTACATGACTCGCAATCCCAGCTCGGTGATGAGCACCGCAGCCTGTAGATGCGAAATCGTCGCGCCTTTGAAGAGGGCCGCGTCTACCAGCCGCACGCCGCTCAAGTCAGCTTCGCGCAGATCGGCGCCGTCGAACCGCGCGCCCTTCAAGTGTGCGTCCTTGAGACTGCCGCCATCGAAAATCGCCTCGCGGAAATCGACGCCCGCGAGGTCGGCGTCGGAGAAATCGAGCTGATGCAGCGTGGCCTTACGAAACGACAGGCCGCGCAAATGCGCGCCGACCAGCAGCGTTTCGACGAAGCTCAGGCCCAGCGCCGTGCACGCCTCGAAGTTCGCGCCGGTCAGCTTGCAGCCGCGAAACGACGCGGACGCGAGCTTGGCGCGCCGCCAGTTCGTGTTGTTCAGATCACTCGACTGGAATGCCGCATCCACGAGATCCGCCGATGCAAAATCGGCCTGGCGAGCACGGCACCGAACCCAGCGTGTCTGCGCAAGCGTTGCGCCGAAAAAAGAAGCCTCGGCAAGCGCGCAGCGCTGGAACTGCGCGCCGCGCAAGTCGAGCCGCGACAGATCGGCGCCTTCCAGATCGCAATCGTTGAAGACGAGCGGCGCGCCGCTTGCCTGCCTGTTTGCGACGGCGCTTGCCGCGATCAGTTGCTCGACGTCGGCGCGAGCGAGCGTGGCGTTGGCCACTTCGTGAACTGGCGCGCCCGGAGCCGGCGCGGTTGAATCGAGTGACATGAAGGTTCAGAATCGGACGGATTGCGAAGGGCCTAAGCGTACCGGAATGCGTGCCGCGCCGGCTGCTTGCGCCGATGGTTTATAGTAACGACCCCCGCCAGAACCCGCTTACGATGACTTCCAACGACGCCGCCCATAGCCCCCTGTACGCCAAGCTCCTCGCCGAAACAGCGAAAATCGGCTGGCCGGAACTGGAACGCTTCTTCGCGCGGGGCATGCTGTTACGCGTCGCGAGCGACCTCGATCTCGTGAGCGTGGCCGAAGCCATCGCCAGCGACGACACCGCGCAGATCACGCAATGGCTGTCGGCGGGACTTGTCGAGCGAGTGCAGTCCGAAACCGCCGCGGACTTCGCCGCGCGCGACCCTGACCTTTGGGCCGTGGTCGTTTCTCCGTGGATTTGCGTGCAGGAACGCCTTTGAGCGAAGCGGCGTCTGGGGCCGAACATACGGCGCCCGCGCTGCCGGTGCGCTGGCATCGCCGCGTGCTCGCGCTTGCATTTCCGATCGTTCTCGCCAATCTGACGCAGCCGATTCTCGGCGCCGTGGATACCGCCGTCGCCGGTCATCTGGACGGAGCGGCGTATCTCGGCGGCGTCGCGCTTGGCGGACTCTTCTTCAACTTCGTGTTCTGGGGCTTCGGCTTTTTGCGCATGGGCACGACCGGCCTCGTCGCACAGGCGCACGGTGCGGGCGACCACGCGGCATTGCGCGATAACGTCGTGCGAGCACTATTGCTCGCGGCCGCGATCGGCGCCGCAATACTCGCGCTTCAGGTGCCGCTGATCGATTACGCTTTGCGCGCCATCGGCGCAAGCGACGCCGTGCAGCGCAACGCACGCCTCTACTGCCATGCGCGCATCTGGGCCGCGCCGCTCGCGCTCGGCAACTACGTGGTGCTGGGGTGGTTGCTCGGCACGCAGCGCGTGCGTCTGGCGCTGTTGTCGCAAGTGTTTATCAACGGCGTGAACATCGTCGCGGTGCTCCTGTTTGTGTATGTGTTCAATTGGGGCGTCGCGGGAATCGGCGCGGCCACTGCCACCGCCGACGCGCTCGGCTTCGTGCTCGGCGCCGCGCTGCTGTGGCACGGCAGGTCGCGCGGCCTGCCCGCCCTCAACCGGGAGGCGCTCTTCGACGCCGCAGCGCTGCGACGCCTGATCGTTCTCAATCGCGACATCTTTTTGCGCACGCTGTGCCTGCTGCTGTCGTTCGGCTGGTTTGCGCACCTCGGGGCGAAACAGGGCGACGCGACGCTCGCAGCGAACGCGCTGCTGCTGAACTTTCAGACCTTCATGGCTTACGGACTCGACGGCTTCGCACACGCCGCTGAGGCGCTGGTGGGCGCGGCAATCGGCGCGCGCGACCGGCACGGGTTCGTCCAGGCCATCAAGGTTACGGCGCTATGGTCGGCGCTCGGCGCGCTCGGCTTCGCCCTCGTGTATGCGGGGCTGGGTTCGTGGATCGTCGGCTGCCTGACCGATCAGGCAGCCGTGCGCGCCATGGCCGAGCGCTATCTGCCTTGGGCGGCGCTCTCGCCGGTGGTATCGGTAGGCGGGTACGTGCTCGACGGCGTGTTTATCGGCGCGACGCGCACGCGAGAATTGATGACGTCGATGGTCTTGTCGTTCGCGATTTTCGTCGGCGCCTCGTGGCCACTGCTCATGCTGTACGGCAACCATGGTCTGTGGGCCGCGATGCTGGTCTTCATGGCCGCGCGCGGGGTGACGCTTGCGCGTCATCTGACGAAAGTGGTTGCGAGCGTGGGGGTGTAGCGGCGAGGGCGCGTCGGTTTTCCGCTCGCGATCAACGCGCTACCGGCGCGGGCACCATCGCGGGCGGGCGGGTGTCGGTGGGCACACCATGATAATCGGCGGGATCCTGCGGCGGGGCCGCGTGGTGGCCGGACGGTTCATTTGCACAGCCCACGACACTGGCGCTCAGGAACAAGACAATCATCGAAACACGGAACATGGACGGTAGTCTCTCTTATGGGAAGGAACGCAAGGCGTGAGCTACGGAGCTACGGAGCTACGGAGCGCGAGAGTCTACCCGCAACGCTCGTTCCATGACGCGGCGCGCGCAGTCTGCTCTGCCGTTTCTGGATGCGTGACCTACTATAAAGTCACAGCAGAACGTCAAAGGAGACTGCCATGGACGCTGAATCGGTCGCCGGTCTGGTCGGACTCGGAATAGGCCTCGCCGTGCTGCTCGCACTTTCGATTTTTGAATCGAAGACATATCGACGCGAACACGGCGAAGGCATGCTGCATCACTGGCTGACTCATCAGCACGTGCACATGCCGCACTGGAAGCGCCGCCGGCACTGAAGGTTTTTGTGCCTCGTTCCATTGCAGGTTGTCCCGCGGTTGCGGGCGGGGCGTCGTCGTGTCGTTCGAGGTGCGTGGTTCGGTCATGTTGCGATTGTTGCGCCACGGCTGGCCCTGTTACGCCTGAGCCTTATCATGCTCTTCTTCGCTCGCCGACCTCACCGACTGCCTTCGTTGCACCCCATTTTGTCCGCGTCGTCAGGCACTGCCTCTCTCTAACGTTGCGCGCAGGGCTACAGCCGGCAGTTCAAGCTTAGGCACGTGCATTGCTGCTTGGCTGGCTGCAAGCAGCGCACGTTGCACGCCGCTCATCGCGCCGGGCAATTTGCGTCGGATCAACGAACCATGCGGCCCGGCATTCGTTGGGGCCGGACAGGGAGAACTCAAATGACGATCGGAACCATCCTTCTCATCGTGCTCATTCTGCTGCTGATCGGTGCGTTGCCGACCTGGCCGTACAGCAGCGGCTGGGGCTACCGCCCGACCGGCCTGCTCGGCGTTGTGCTGATTATCGTCATCGTGTTGCTGCTCATGGGACGCATATGACGCGGCTATTTTCACTCCGACGCAATTCGCGATTGACTCTGGCACCTAAAGCCACGTAGAATCTCGGATTCGTCGGAGCGTAGCGCAGCCTGGTAGCGCATCTGATTTGGGATCAGAGGGTCGAAGGTTCGAATCCTTTCGCTCCGACCACGAAAAAAGCAGCAACGGCATCACAAAAACCCGCGTCGCCTCCGGCTTCGCGGGTTTTTGCTTTTTGCGTCCGAATGAACCCAGACGAGCGCGAGACCAGGCTCGCGATCTGCTAAAACAATTGCATCCGAAGCGCGATTCAGCCAGGGCACAGTAATAGACGAAGTGACCGGGATGAATCGACGTCGAAAAGCACCGACCGTACGCATGGAGCAAGCTCCCCGCTAGACTTCAAGCCGCGCCCAGGCGTTGGAACCGTGCAGCGCGCCGTGCAAAGCACTGCAACACCCCGCATCCAGACTCGAGGAGCCACGCATGAATCTGATTCTCTGGCGTCACGCCGAAGCCGAGGACTATGCCGCCACGGATCTCGCCCGCGCACTCACCACTCGCGGCCGCAAGCAGGCGCAACACGTCGCCAAATGGCTGCGCACGCGTCTGCCCGACGACGCCGTGATCCTCGCCAGCCCCGCGGTGCGGACCATCCAGACCGCCGAGACGTTGAGCGATCAGTACCGTGTCGTGCGCGAGCTCGCGCCGAATGCAAGCGCGCAAGACGTGCTCAACGCATCCGGCTGGCCGAAGGGCATCGCCGAAACGGTGGTGATCGTGGGTCATCAGCCGACGCTCGGCCACGTTGCCGCAAAGCTGCTTGCCAACAGCGACGCCAGTTGGCCGCTCAAGAAAGCGGGCTTATGGTGGATCGCCAGCCGCGAGCGCCACGGCGACGACCAGGCGGTGTTGCACGCAGCGATGACGCCCGAACTCGTCTGATCCGCTCGGCGAACTGCGCGCCGCCAACGTCCGCAAGCCCGGCGCGGCGCGTACACGGAACGCCAACCGGCAAGAGACGCGGCACACGCAGCTTTCATACAGTCATCCAATCGTCATGGCTTTGCCATGCGAGCGTCATCGGGCGTTACTACATTGGCGAAAAAAGACTCATCCTTTTTTCGACCAGGACGCCCCAATGCGAGAACTGCCGACGCCTACCCTGCCCCTCGCTTCGATCTTCGAGTCGCGTCGCCTGCCCCGCGCCGAAGAGACGGTCACCGCCCAGCACCGGCTGCGAGTCACGTGGGCTCGCACCGACGAAGAGCTTCGCGAGGCGCAGCGCCTGCGTTACCGCGTGTTCGCCGACGAAATGGGCGCTCGCCTGACCGGCCCCGCAGGACTCGACGTCGATCCGTTCGATTCGTACTGCGATCACTTGCTGGTGCGCGATCTCGACACACTGAAAGTGGTTGGCACCTACCGCGCGTTGCCGCCGCACCAGGCGGCGCGCATCGGGCGTCTGTACGCGGAAAGCGAGTTCGACGTCTCGCGTCTCACTCACCTGCGCGCGAAGATGGTCGAAGTCGGCCGCTCGTGTGTACACGCCGACTATCGCAGCGGCTCCGTCATCATGTCGCTATGGGCTGGACTCGCGGCTTATATGAAGCACAACGGTTACGAGACGATGCTCGGCTGCGCGAGCGTCGCGATGGTCGACGGCGGGCACTATGCAGCGAATCTCTATTGCTCGCTGCGCGATAGCGCGCTGACAGCGCCGGAATATCGCGCATTCCCGCACACGCCGCTGCCCGTCGACGAATTGCAGACCGGCGCGAATGTCGCACCGCCACCGCTCGTCAAAGGATATCTGCGACTAGGTGCGAAGATTTGCGGCGCACCCGCATGGGATCCCGACTTCAATACCGCCGATTTTCTGACACTGTTCCGTCTGTCGGACATCAACGCTCGCTATGCGCGCCACTTCCTCGGCGATGCATTGCCGCGCTGACAACGCTTGAGCGCGCGTGCACAAGCAGAAACGGAAAAGCCCGGTGAAAACCGGGCTTTTCTCCATGTGCCGCATGCTCTGCCTACGTAATGACAGAACCAGACGTCGACACGTCACTCGTCCGTATAGACGACTCGATACGGAATCCCAACCTTTTCCCACTCCGCGGCTTCCTGGATCAGGCTGTAGTCCGTAAGCGGATTATTGGCGACCCACTCGTTAGGCAAACGCACCTCATACCCGCCGTTGGCCTGCGCGACCGTGATGCCAGGCAGACCGACATCCGCCCGCCGGCGGCATAGCAGTGCGGCGAGCCGCAAACAGAACAGTAGCGGCCACTCCACTTCGCGCGTTTGCGACAGCTTGCCGAGCTTGCCTGCATGACCGAGCACGAGCGCCGCAAGCCGCGCCTGGTCGGTGCGCGAGAAGCCGGGCATGTCTGCATTGCTCGCGATATAGGCCGAATGCTTGTGATAGGCGCTGTGCGAGATAGACAAGCCGATTTCGTGCAATGCCGCTGCCCAGCCGAGAAACATGCGGTTCTCCAGGCGGCGCTCTTCGTCTGGCTCTGCGAACTGATCGTAAAAGCGCACCGCCAGTTCGCCGATGCGTCCGGCCTGCGGACGATCCACGCCATAGCGGCGCATGAAGCCTTCCACTGTGACCGTGCGCATGTCTTCGTGTTGCGAACGGCCGAGCAGATCGTAGAGAACGCCGAGTCTCAATGCGCCATCTGTCGTATCGACGTAATCGACGCCCAGTTCGTCGAACACCGCGATCATGATCGAGAGGCCGCCCGCCAGCACTGGAATCCGGTCGCCCTTCAACGCAATCAGCTTGAGACGATTGACGTTCTCCGCCTTAATCAACGCACGCTTCAAACGCTCGAGGCCCCCGCGCGAAATGCCGTGCGTGATGCCGGCATCGTTAAAGCCGTTTGCCTCGACGAGTTCGGCCAAGGCGCGCGCCGTGCCCGACGAGCCAATTGCCTGTTCCCAGCCGGTTTTCTTGTATTCGGCCGAAATGATCTGGATTTCGCGGCCGGCTGCAAGCTCGGCCTGACGCATCGTGTATTCGTCGACGTTGCCTGACGGGAAAAACGTCCGGCTATGGCTCACGCAGCCGATATACAGGCTTTCCATCTTGATCGGCGTGTAGTGCGAGCCGATGATGAACTCCGTCGAGCCGCCGCCAATATCGACCACGAGCCTCTTGCCCGGGCTCGCGGGCACGGAGTGTGCTGCCCCGGCGTAAATCAGCCGCGCTTCCTCGCGGCCGGCAATCACCTCGATCGGAAAGCCTAGCGCAGCTTGGGCTTCGCCTAGGAATTCGCCAGCATTCTTCGCGATACGCAATGTGTTGGTCGCGACCGCGCGAACGTGGTCGGGATGAAAATCGCGCAGCCGCTCGCCAAAGCGCTTCAGTGCATCCCAGCCGCGGACCTGTGACGCGCGATCGAGCATCTTGTCGCGCGACAGACCGGCGGCGAGCCGCACCGGCTCACGCAATGCATCGACCTGATAAATCTGGCTGCCCGCGTCGGTTTCCTCGACCCGGCCGACGATCAGCCGGAAGCTGTTCGAACCAAGGTCGACTGCAGCAAGGAGTTGTGGGGTATTGACCATCGGGTATGCGGACTCCATGCGCGCGAGCGCGGCAGCGGTCGATGTGAGCAAGGCGGGACCCTCATGCGAGGTTCCTTTCGTCTTGCGGCCGGCCGCGCTGTTCAAAGACGCCATTCTAAGCGTACCGGAGCTCACGATGTCACCTCGCGGAGATGGGGGTGCCCCATGGTCCCATACGGACCGCGTCATATTGACGACAGGCGAGGAATACAGCGTAGAATTTATAACATTGAGAATGTCATAACAACGTCATCATACTGTGAGAATTTCCGAGCGTCTTTCTGCCTCCATATCTGACATTCCATTCTCGCTGCCGATGTCCATCCGCTACCCCTTATTGAATCGCGAGCTGGGCATTCTTGGTTTCAACGAGCGTGTGTTGGCGCAAGCCGCCGACCCCGCCGTCCCTTTGCTCGAACGCCTGCGCTTCATCTGCATCACCAGTAGCAATCTCGACGAATTTTTCGAAGTCCGCATGGCCGGACTGCAGGAGCAGATGCGCGACAACCCCGGTGCGCTGTCGCCCGACGGCATGTCGCTGCAGCATGTCTACGACCTCGTGGTCGAGCGGGCGCAAAAGCTCGTGCATCGGCAGTACACGATGCTGCACGACACCGTGTTCACCGCGCTGGAAGCAGAAGGCATCTACTTTCACGGCACCGAAGCCTGGAGCGAAGCGCAGACCGAATGGGCGCGCAACTACTTCTTCGACGAACTCCTTCCCGTGCTCACGCCGATCGGCCTCGATCCGGCGCATCCGTTTCCGCGTGTGCTGAACAAGAGCCTGAACTTCGTCGTTGAACTCGAAGGCAAAGACGCATTCGGCCGTCAGGCGATGATGGGCATCGTGCAGGCGCCGCGCGCGTTGCCGCGTCTCGTGCGGATGCCGCAGGCACTGTCGGGCTACCCGCATGGTTTCGTGCTGTTGAGTTCGCTATTGCAGCGCTTTGTCGGCGAGCTGTTTCCGAACCTCGTCGTGCGCAGTTGCAATCAGTTTCGCATTACGCGCAACAGCGAACTGTTCGTCGACGAAGACGAAATCACTAATCTGCGCGTCGCGCTACAGGGCGAACTTCCCGCGCGGCATCTGGGTAACGCGGTACGCCTCGAAGTATCAGCGGAGACACCCGCGCATGTCGTGCGGCGCCTGCTCGACGAGAGCGGCCTGTCGAACAAGGACTGCTATTACGCGGACGGCCCCGTCAATCTGGTGCGTCTGATGCAATTGCCGGAGATGGTGGATCGGCCCGATCTTAAGTTCGTGCCTCACATTCCCGCGATTCCTTCCGCCGTCGCCAACGCAGCGAGCATGTTCGACGTGATCGATCAGGGCGACGTGCTGCTGCATCATCCGTACGAAAGTTTTCAA
This sequence comes from Paraburkholderia caledonica NBRC 102488, assembly GCF_000685095.1. Taxonomy (GTDB): domain Bacteria; phylum Pseudomonadota; class Gammaproteobacteria; order Burkholderiales; family Burkholderiaceae; genus Paraburkholderia; species Paraburkholderia caledonica. The sequence continues at coordinate 292,893 of NZ_BAYE01000003.1, read as the reverse complement.
CCGGTTCTCGAACTGCTGCTGCAGGCTGCGAAAGATCCAAACGTCGTCGCCATCAAGCAGACGATTTATCGCACAGGCACCGACTCGCCGCTGATGGACGCGCTCATGCAAGCCGCGCGCAACGGCAAGGAAGTGACGGTGGTGGTCGAACTGCTTGCGCGCTTTGACGAAGAGACGAACATCAACTGGGCCTCGCAGCTCGAAGCTGTCGGCGCGCATGTGGTGTACGGCGTGGTGGGCCACAAGTGCCACGCAAAGATGATGCTGATCGTGCGGCGCGCAACGGTGGGCGGCAAGATGACGCTCAAGCGCTACGTGCACCTGGGCACCGGCAATTATCATCCGCGCACTGCACGCCTCTACACCGACTTCGGCCTGATGACCGCGGATCAGAAAATCTGCGAAGACGTGCACCACGTTTTTCAGCAACTGACCGGCATTGGCGGCGAACTGAAGCTGCACGAGTTATGGCAGTCGCCGTTCACGCTGCATCCGAAACTCGTCGAGGCGATTCGCGCAGAAGCGGAGCATGCGCGCGCCGGCAAGAAAGCGCGCATTGTGGCGAAGATGAACGCGCTGCTCGAACCCACGGTGATCGCAGAGTTATACGAAGCATCGCAGGCGGGCGTGAAGATCGACTTGATCGTGCGTGGTGTGTGTTCGTTGCAGCCGGGCGTGCCGGGCCTGTCGGAAAACATCACGGTGCGCTCGATTGTCGGGCGCTTTCTCGAACATCATCGCATCTACTATTTCTACGACGACGGCCGCGAGCAGGTGTATCTGTCGAGCGCGGACTGGATGGATCGCAACTTCTTCCGCCGCGTGGAAGTCGCGTTCCCCATCAACAATCGGCGGCTCAAACGGCGTGTGATTGCAGAAGGCCTGTCGGCGTTTCTCGGCGACAATCAGTCCGCGTGGCTGATGCAAAGCGATGGGCACTATCGTCGGCGGCGTCCCGGCAAGTCCTCGCGCAATGCGCAAATGAGTCTGTTGACGAAGTTTTGTCCGTGAAGGCCGGCGCACTCCGCGTCGAGCGGGTGAAGGCTGTTACGTGTATGAAAAAAGCCCGCTTTCCAGCGGGCTTTTCTTTGAAGCGAGTGCTTCTCACGCATGCGCCGGTTGCCGCCGCGTCGTGCGATATACCGGGAATCTCACGGTGAAAGTGCTGCCGCGCCCTTCCTCGCTTTTCACGTCGAGTTGCGCATCGTGCCGTTGCAGCACGTGCTTCACGATCGCGAGTCCGAGGCCCGTGCCGCCCGTGTCGCGCGAGCGGCTGCGGTCGACGCGATAAAAGCGCTCGGTTAGCCGCGGAATGTCGGCGGCCGGAATACCCAGGCCGCTATCCGTCACGGAGAACACCGCAGCGCCGCCTTGCGCCTGCCAGCTGACCTTGATCGCGCCACCGTCGGGCGTATAGCGAATGGCGTTGGTCACCAGGTTGCCTAACGCGCTCAGAATTTCCGTTTCGACGCCGGTCACCGTGAGCCCTTCGTCGGTGTCAAAAGTAATCTTATGGTGATCGCTCGACAGGCTTTGCGCGTCGTCGCGCAAATGCCGCAGTACGGCGCGCATATCGATCATCTGATCGCTCGGCGGCTTGTTGTCGCCTTCGAGTTTGGCAAGCACGAGTAGATCGTTCACGATATGGCGCATGCGCGACGCCTGCTGCTCCATCAACTCCAGATAACGCGCGCGCTCGGTTTCGGCCAACGGCAACTCGCGCATCGTCTCGAGAAAACCGGAGAGCACCGTGAGCGGCGTCTTCAGTTCATGAGACACATTGGCGACGAAGTCGCGCCGCATCGCGTCGGTGCGCTCAAGTTCGGTAATGTCTTGCGACAGCACGAGCTTGCGGTTCTCGCCATAAGGGAACACTTGCACGGAGAGCACGTTCTGCCGCTTCTCGCCCATGCCGCGCATGATCAGCATTTCTTCGTAGTGATGCGAGTTCAGATAACGCACGAAGTCCGGCTGGCGCACCAGATGCGTGATGTGTTGACGCAAATCGCGCTTCGCATCGAGCCCGAAATGCACTTCGGAAATGGCGTTGCACCACTCAATCTGATCGTGGTCGTCGAGCATTGCGACGCCGTTCGGCGACGCCTGAATTGCCTGAATGAAACGCGAATGCTGCTGCTCGACCTGGCGAACCTGTGCATGCCAGCGCTTCGCGAGCTTGTGCAAACGGTAATAGATTTCGCCCCAGATGCCGGGCGCGCTCGGCACTTCGCCATAAACCGGCGCGTCGAGCAAACGCCACAAACGCTCTTTATGAAAGGTGCCGAAGAAGCTTTGCAGAAGCAGCATTACGACCGCGAGGATCAATGCTGCCTTCACATTGACCAATGCGCCGACCACCACGCACAGTATGGCGAGCAGCACGATCGAAACGATGGAGCGCGCCCAGATGATGTTCATGGTCTAAACGTTCGAAGAGAGCGGCGAGCGCGCCGCTACCCATTGATCAAGCGATCAAGCGCTTTTGGCCAGCCGGTAGCCGCTGCCGCGGACCGTCTCGATCATAGCATCGCAGCCGGCCGGCTTGAGGGCCGCGCGCAGACGCTTGATGTGCACGTCCACCGTGCGTTCTTCGACGAACACGTGGTCGCCCCATACCTGATCGAGCAGTTGCGTGCGGCTGTGCACACGCTCGGGATGCGTCATGAAGAAATGCAGCAAACGGAATTCGGTCGGGCCGAGATCGAGTTTGATCTCGCTGCCTTCCGCGTGCGCCGCGACACGATGCGTTGCCGGATCGAGCTTCAATCCGTTGATCGCGACGACGTCTTCGGTCAATTGCGGCGCGCGGCGGCGCAGAACCGCCTTGATGCGCGCCATCAATTCTTTCGGGGAAAACGGCTTGGTGACGTAGTCGTCGGCGCCGATTTCGAGGCCGAGCACCTTATCCTGTTCATCGCCGCGCGCGGTCAGCATGATGATCGGAATGTGCTTGGTACGTTCGTTGTTGCGCAGGTCGCGTGCGAACGCAATACCTGACTTGCCCGGCAGCATCCAGTCGAGCAGGACGAGGTCGGGCAATACGTCGCTGATCAGGTTCTGCGCCTGCTCGGCGTTGTACGCGCGAATCGGGCAGTGTCCGGCGTGTTGAAGATTGACCGAAATCAGTTCGGAAATCGCGGGCTCATCTTCAATGACGAGAATGCTGCTGGGCATCGGCACCTCTGGTCCTTATCTCTGGATTAACTGAGTGCTTCGCGTTCGAGCGCGTCGCGCGACTTGTGCCGCACGTCCGTACCCTTCACGATGTAAATGATGAACTCGGCGATGTTCTTCGCATGGTCGCCGATCCGCTCGATGGCTTTCGCGATGAACAGAAAATCGAGGCCCACCGAAATGGAGCGCGGATCTTCGGTCATGTACGAAATCAGCTTACGCACGAACGCGCGGAATTCCTCGTCGATCGCTTTATCGTCGCGCACGATTTGCGCAGCGGCGACCGTGTCGAGACGCGCGAACGCGTCGAGCGCGCGGCGCAGGATCGACACCGCCATTTCGCCCGACAATTTGATTTCGGCGATATTGATGGTGCGCGATGCGCCGTCTTCCATGAGACGCTTGGTGCGTTTGGCGATTTTCTCGGCCTCGTCGCCAGCACGCTCCAGATTCGTGATGGTCTTGGAGATCGCGATCAGCAAGCGCAAATCACGTGCGGCCGGCTGACGGCGCGCGATGATGTTGCTGCATTCCTCGTCGATCTCCACTTCCATCGTGTTCAGGCGGTCTTCTGCCGCGATCACTTGCTCGGCGATGTCGAGATCGAACTCGTTGAGCGCCTGCATCGCTTTGACGATCTGCGATTCGACGAGGCCGCCCATTTCGAGCACCTTCGAGGAAACCAGGTTCAGGTCGGCGTCGAACTGGCTGGACAGGTGTTTGTCGGACATGTCGTACTCCGTTGTTTTTGCCCGGCGGATTAGCCGAAGCGGCCCGTAATGTAGTCTTCGGTTTCCTTGCGGACCGGCTTGATGAAGATCTTTTCCGTGTCGCCGAATTCGATCAGCTCGCCAAGGTACATGTAGGCAGTGTAGTCCGAACAGCGGGCCGCCTGTTGCATGTTGTGCGTGACGATCACCACCGTGTAGTCGCTCTTCAGTTCGGCGATCAGTTCTTCGATACGGCCCGTCGAAATCGGGTCGAGCGCCGAGCACGGTTCGTCGAGCAACAACACCTCCGGGCGGATCGCGATGCCGCGCGCAATGCACAAACGCTGCTGCTGGCCGCCGGACAAACCGTAGCCGCTCTGGCCGAGTTTGTCCTTCACTTCGTTCCACAACGCGGCCTTCGTGAGCGCCCATTCAACGCGGTCGTCCATTTCCGAACGCGGCAGCGTTTCGAACATCTTCACGCCGAACGCAATGTTGTCGTAGATCGACATGGGAAACGGCGTCGGCTTCTGGAACACCATGCCGATGCGCGCGCGCAGCAGCGAGATGTCGCGCTTCGAGGTCAGCAGGTTTTCGCCGTCCATCAGGATTTCGCCTTCGGCGCGTTGCTCCGGATAGAGCGCGTACATCTTGTTGAACGTACGCAGCAACGTTGACTTTCCGCAGCCCGACGGGCCGATGAACGCGGTGACCTTGCCTTCGGGAATCTGCAGATTGATGTTCTTCAGCGCGTGATACTTGCCGTAGAAGAAGTTCAGGTCGTTGACCTCGATCTTCGGGCGCGACGGCGACGGCTCCTGGCCGCCCTGTGCGGGATCGAAACCGGCGGGCGCAGTGGGACGCGAGATCGGATTGAGTTGAGTTTCTGCCATATTCATCGGATTACACTCCGCCCTTACTTGTTCGTGAAGATCGTGCGCGCGAGGATGTTCAGTCCCAGCACCGCGAGCGTGATCAGGAAGACGCCGGCCCACGCGAGCGATTGCCACTGCGCGAACGGGCTCATCGCAAACTTGTAGATCGTGACCGGCAGGTTCGCGACCGGCTGGCCCAGATCCGCCGAGAAGAACTGATTCGACAACGCGGTGAAAAGCAGCGGCGCCGTTTCGCCGGCAATACGCGCGACGGCGAGCAGCACGCCTGTGACGATGCCCGCAATGGATGCCTTCAGCGTAATCGACAACACCATCTTCCACTTCGGCGTGCCGAGTGCGAACGCCGCCTCACGCAGTGCGTTCGGCACGAGTTTGAGCATGTTTTCGGTCGTGCGGATCACGATCGGAATCTGCAGCAGCGCGAGCGCGAATACGCCGGCCCAGCCGCTGAAGTGCCCCATCTTCGCGACGACGAGCGCGTAGACGAACAGACCGACCACGATCGACGGCGCCGACAACAGAATGTCGTTGATGAACCGGGTGACGCTCGCGAGCCAGCCTTTCTGTCCGTATTCCGCGAGATACACGCCTGCAAGAATGCCGATCGGCGTGCCGACGAACGTTGCGAGCACAACCAGCATCAAGCTGCCGACGATCGCGTTGGCGAGACCGCCGCCATCGGTGTTCGGCGGCGGCGTGGACTGCGTGAACAGCTCGATCGACAAACCGCCGAGACCGAGGCGCAGCGTCGTGTAAAGAATCCAGATCAGCCACAGCAGACCGAAGGCCATCGCGGCGAGCGACAACGTCAGCGCCATCGCGTTCTTCATGCGTCGGCGTCCTTGCAGACGCACGCGCATTTTTTCGAGCGCGGCTGCGTCGTTCGAACCCGGCATGTTCAAGGTGGACCGGCTCATTTGGCGCCCTCCCCTTTCTCGAGACGAAGCAGCATGATCTTCGAAATCGCCAGCACGATGAATGTAATCACGAACAGGATGAGGCCGAGTTCCATCAGTGCCGACGTATGCAGGCCCGGATCCGCTTCGGCGAATTCATTGGCGAGCGCCGACGTGATGCTGTTGCCCGGCGAAAAGAGCGACACGTTATCGAGCAGATTCGTATTGCCGATGACGAAGGTCACGGCCATGGTCTCGCCGAGCGCGCGGCCGAGGCCGAGCATCACGCCGCCGATCACACCGCTCTTCGTGAAGGGCAGCACGATCTTCCACATTACTTCCCAAGTCGTGCAGCCGATGCCGTAAGCCGATTCCTTGAGCAGGACCGGCGTGACCTCGAACACGTCGCGCATCACCGAAGCGATGTACGGAATGATCATGATCGCGAGAATCACTCCCGCGCACAGAATGCCGATGCCGATGGGCGCGCCCTGGAACAGCGCGCCGATCACCGGAATGCCGCCGAGCACCGCGCCGAGCGGCTTCTCGAACCACGCCGCGAAGATCGGCGCGAACACGAGCAGGCCCCACATGCCGTAGACGATCGACGGAATCGCGGCGAGCAGTTCGATCGCGATGCCGAGCGGCCGGCGCAGCCACGCGGGCGAGAGTTCCGTCAGAAAAAGTGCGATGCCGAAGCTGACGGGCACCGCGATGATGAGTGCAATGATCGATGTGGCGATCGTGCCGTAGATCGGCACGAGTGCGCCGAACTGCTTGCTCGGCGGATCCCATTGCGCGCTCCACAGGAAGCCGAGGCCGAATTGCCTGATCGACGGCATCGACGCGACGATCAGCGAAACGATGATGCCGCCGAGCAGCAACAGCGTGACGATGGCGGCGAGGCGCGCAAGGCCGCCGAAGATCACGTCGCCGGCGCGGCTGGGCGCTTTCTGCTGCGACGCGCTGCCGGGCGGCGTCGCCCTCGGAGCGCCTGAAGCGAGTTGGATATCGGACATAAGAGCCTGATGGACCTTTTCCAGTTGCCGTGCGACGTATGCCGCGCGGCCGGTAATGCGTGAGTACCAACTGATTAGTGTTGCCTGGTGCCGGTACGTCGCCGGGACGTGCCGGTCAATGCCATTGGCCGTCCTCACGCGAGGACGGCCAATGTGTTACGTACAGCCGTTGCCCGCTACTTCCTCTGGGGCAGCGCTTACTCGGCGAGCGGCTTGCCCGCTGCGTCCTTGACCTTCGACTTCCACTGCGTGCGGATTTCCGACACGACCGATTCCGGCAGCGAAATGTAGTCGAGGTCGTTCGCGGCTTGCGTGCCGTTCTTGAATGCCCAGTCGAAGAACTTCAGCGTCTCGCTGCCTTGCGGTGCCTTTTCCTGCGTCGTGTGCAACAGCACGAACGTCGCGCCGACGATCGGCCATGCGTTCTTGCCCGGCTCGTTCGTCAGAATCTGGTAGAACGACTTCGACCAGTCCGCGCCTGCTGCCGCTGCCTTGAACGTTTCCGTCTTCGGCTCGACCACCGTGCCCGTCGAATTCTTCAGCGCGACGTAGGTCATGTGGTTCTGCTTGGCGTAGGCCCATTCGACGTAGCCGATTGCGCCCGGCAGACGTTGCACGAAAGCGGCGACGCCGTCGTTGCCCTTGCCGCCCGTACCCGTCGGCCAGTTGACCGTCGAACCTTCACCGACCTTCGACTTCCATTCCGTGTTGACCTTCGACAGGTAGTTCGTCCAGATGAAGCTGGTACCCGAACCGTCGGCGCGGCGAACCACGGCGATGTCCGTGTCCGGCAGCTTCGCCTTCGGGTTCAGTGCAACGATCGCGGGATCGTTCCACTTCTTGATCTTGCCCAGATAGATATCGCCGAGCACTTCGCCCGACAGGACGAGTTCAGCCGGCTTCACGCCCGGCACGTTGACGACCGGCACCACGCCGCCGACCACCGTCGGAAACTGGAACAGGCCGTCCTTGGCGAGTTCGTCGTCCTTCAGCGGGGCGTCGGAGCCTGCGAAATCGACGGTCTTGGCAACGATCTGCTTCACGCCGCCCGACGAACCGATTCCCTGATAGTTAACCTTGCCGCCGCCGGACTTCTGATAGGCGTCGGCCCACTTCGTATAAATCGGTGCTGCGAAGGTGCTGCCCGCGCCGGTGATGTCTGCGGCTTGCGCTGCGATCGCGAAGAGCGCGCCAGCGACGCCAGCGAACACGGTTTGCATCAATTTCATCGAAACCTCCAAGGTGTGAGCGGTGTGAGCGAGTAAGACGAACACCGCGAAGCTTAGGGTCTCTTTGTGACAGTAACGTGACTGACCGTGAAACGTATGTGACAGTGGGTTTACTAAGGTGAAAGGCGTTCCGGCGGGTAAATCGCTGAGCGGGCGGCGTCGTTGCCCGGTGCCTGTATAGAGTAGGCGAAAAAGATGGGGTGGGTGTTTGCGTGCGGGTGGGGTGGAGCGTGGGGGTTGAACGATGCGTGAGGGCGCATCAGCTCGCCGCAATGAAACTCGAGCATGCGCGGGCGGGGCCGTCTGTGGTCGGCCCCGCCCGCGCATTCAGACGCCCGCTTAAGCCGTCGCCTGCTTCACCGCAGCAGCTATGGATTCGGCATGGCGAAGCGCATCGTCGACGTGTTCGGCTTCCACCATGACCCGCAGCACCGGCTCGGTGCCCGATGCGCGAATCAGCACGCGCCCGCGGCCATTGAGCGCGTCTTCAGCGCTGGCGATGGCGCGCCGGATCGCGTCGCTGCTCTTCCAGTCGGCGTCCGGTTTCATCCGCACATTGATCAGCTTCTGCGGGAACAGCGTGACGCCGTCGAGCAGTTCGGCCAGCGTCTTGTCGCTGCGCTTCATAGCGGCAAGCACGAGCAGCGCCGACACGATGCCGTCGCCAGTGGAATGGCGGTCGAGCGACAGAATGTGGCCCGACCCTTCCGCGCCGAGCTGCCAGCCGTGCTCCCGCAACTGTTCCAGCACGTAGCGGTCGCCGACTGCCGCGCGCACGAACTTGACGCCTGCCGCCTGCAACGCGACTTCGACCGCCATATTGGTCATCAACGTGCCGACCGCGCCTTCGACCTTGCCGTCGGTCGCGATACGATCTTTCACCAGCACGTACAGCAGTTCGTCGCCGTTATACAGGCGCCCTGCTGCGTCGACGACCTGCAGGCGGTCAGCGTCTCCGTCGAGCGCAATGCCCAGGTCGGCGTGGTTGGCCCGCACCGCCCGCACGAGTGCATCCGGCGCGGTCGCACCGACGCCGTCGTTAATATTGAAGCCATTCGGCGCGACCCCAATCGGGATGATCTCCGCGCCGAGCTCGTGAAAGACGTGCGGCGCGACGTCATACGCGGCGCCGTGCGCGCAATCAACCACCAGTTTCAGTCCCCGCAAATCGAACGCCGCAGGAAAAGTGCTTTTGCAGAACTCGATGTAGCGGCCGGCTGCATCGTCGAGACGCCGCGCCTTGCCCAGCTGCTCGGACGCGGCACAGGCGAGCGGCAACTCCAGGTGCTCTTCGATCTGCGATTCGACCTCGTCGGGCAACTTGTTGCCGTCGGCGGAAAAGAATTTGATGCCGTTGTCGTAATACGGATTGTGCGACGCGCTGATCACCACGCCGGCCGCGAGCCGCAACGCGCGCGTCAGATAGGCGATGCCCGGCGTGGGCATTGGACCGGCCAGCATCACGTCGACGCCCGCTGCGGAAAAACCTGCTTCGAGCGCAGCCTCGAGCATATAGCCGGACACCCGCGTGTCCTTACCGATCAGCACGGTTGGCCGCGTGCCCGTGCGTGCCCACCGGTCTGCACCGACCAGGACCTTGCCGGCCGCATAGCCGAGCCGCAATACAAATTCCGGCGTGATGGGCCCTTCACCGACCTTTCCCCGAATTCCGTCCGTGCCGAAATAACGACGTGCCATCTTTTATGTTCCTCCTTGGCTGTGGGTTCAACCGCGCGGGCCGGCGTGATTCGCCGCGTTGCGCAGGGCTACCCAAACTTTCAATGCGTCTACTGTTTGTGCGACGTCGTGCACGCGGAGAATCGCGGCGCCGCGCTCCGCCGCGCAAACGGCCGCAGCAATGCTGCCGGCGACGCGCTCCGGCGCCGCCCGTCCGGTGACCGCGCCGATCATCGATTTGCGCGACATTCCCGCAAGAATGGGATACGGCGGCTCGCCGCGGGGCGCCGTATCCGGCAGACCCGCGAGCAGCGCGTAATTATGCTCGACCACTGCCTTGCCAAAACCAAAACCGGGGTCGACGCTGATGCGATCACGGGCGATGCCCGCCTGTCTGAGCGCGTCCACTCGCTCTTCCAGAAACTGCCGGACTTCGCTTACCACGTCGCCGTAAGCCGGTTCACCCAGTTGCATGCTCTGCGGCTCGCCGAGCATATGCATGACGCACAGACCGCAGTCGCTTTCGCGGACCGCATCGACGGCACCGGGCATGCGAAAGCCCCAGATGTCGTTGATCAGATCGGCGCCCGCAGCGAGCGCGTGGCGCATTACTTCGGGCTTATAGGTGTCGACGGAAAGCGGCACGTTGGCGCCGCGTAATTGCTCGACAAGTGGGATCACACGCTCGAGTTCTTCGTCGAGCGGCACTGGCGGCGCGCCAGGGCGCGTGGATTCGCCGCCGATGTCGATGATGTCCGCGCCCTCAAGCAGCATGCGTTCGGCTTGACGCAACGCATCGCCGCGCATCGCATACTGGCCGCCGTCGGAAAAGGAATCTGGTGTGACGTTCAGGATGCCCATGATCAACGGGCGTTCAAAGCTCAGCTTGAACCGGCCGCATTGCAACGGCTCCGGGATACGGGGAAAAGGAATAGCGACTGTGGCCACGTAGCGTTACATCACTTATGACGGATAAATGCAAAACGGGCCGGTGTGAAACACACCGGCCCGCACTTTCTACTGATAGCCGATCAGGCCGGCGCGGTCGCGCTGCCCGGCTTGACTTCGGTGCCGGGGCTGCCGCCCGACGAAGCGTCGCTTGCCGACGGCGGCGAGCTCTTCGGCGAGCGCGGCGGACGGCCCGCCATGATGTCGTTGATCTGATCGGCGTCGATCGTTTCCCACTCCATCAGCGCGGCGGTCATTGCTTCGACCTTGTCGCGGTTTTCGTCCAGCAGGCGCTTCGCGAGGTTGTATTGCTCGTCCAGCACGCGCCGGATTTCGGCGTCGACCTTCTGCTGCGTTGCTTCCGAAATGGTACGCGTGAAACCACGCCCAAACGGCGTTGCGTCGTTTTCGTCGTCAACGTAGACCATCGGTCCCAACGCGTCCGTCATGCCAAAACGAGCCACCATGGCGCGCGCGGTTTGCGTGGCCTTGTTGAAGTCGTCCGACGCGCCGGTGCTGATCAGGTTGAGGAACAACTCTTCCGCGACACGGCCACCAAACAGGATGGCGAGACGATCGAGCAGGTAGTCTTTCGAATACGTTTCGTTGTCATGCTCCGGCAGCTGCCACGTGACGCCCAGCGCACGGCCACGCGGAATGATCGTGACCTTGTGCACCGGATCGGCTTTCGGCAACAGCTTCGCGATGACTGCGTGACCCGACTCGTGATACGCGGTGGCACGCTTCGACTCTTCGCGGATCACGGCCGACTTGCGCTCCGGGCCCATGAAGATCTTGTCTTTCGCGTCTTCGAAATCCGTCATTTCAACGATGCGCTTGCCGCGACGCGCCGCAAACAAAGCCGCTTCGTTCACGAGATTCGCCAGATCGGCGCCCGAGAAGCCCGGCGTGCCACGCGCGATCACCGCTGCGTCGACGTCGTTAGAAATCGGCACCTTGCGCAGGTGAACCTTCATGATGTGTTCGCGACCGCGAATGTCAGGCAGACCGACATAAACCTGGCGGTCGAAACGGCCCGGACGCAGCAGAGCCTTGTCGAGCACGTCCGAGCGGTTGGTGGCGGCGATCACGATCACACCCGAATTCGCCTCGAAGCCGTCCATCTCGACCAGCATCTGATTCAGCGTCTGCTCGCGCTCGTCGTTACCGCCGCCCATGCCGGCGCCACGATGACGGCCGACCGCGTCGATTTCGTCGATGAACACGATGCACGGTGCATGCTTTTTCGCCTGCTCGAACATGTCGCGCACACGCGCAGCGCCGACACCGACGAACATTTCGACGAAATCCGAACCCGAAATGCTGAAGAACGGCACTTTCGCTTCGCCGGCAATGGCGCGCGCGAGCAGCGTCTTACCGGTTCCCGGCGGGCCGACCAGCAATACGCCACGGGGAATGCGGCCGCCCAGCTTCTGGAACTTCTGCGGATCGCGCAGGAAATCGACCAGTTCGGAGACTTCTTCCTTCGCTTCGTCGCAACCTGCGACGTCGGTGAAATTGATTGCGTTGTTGTTTTCGTCGATCAGACGCGCGCGAGACTTGCCGAACGAGAACGCGCCGCCTTTCCCGCCCCCCTGCATCTGTCGCATCATGTAGAACCAGAAACCGATGATCAGGATCGTCGGCCCGAGGTAATACAGCGCGGACACCAGCGCATTGGGTTCGTCGTCAGCCTTGCCGCTTACCTGAACGCCATACTTCATCAGATCGCCGACCATCCAGATGTCGCCGGGCGACACGATCTGGTACTTCTGGCCGTCTGCTGGAGTGACCGTGAGGTTCCGCCCCTGGACAATGACGTTCTTGACTTTGCCGTTCTTCGCGTCGTCCATGAATTGCGAATAGGAAACACCTTCCTGGACACGGGGCTTGTCGAACTGCTTGAACACCGTAAATAGCACCAGTGCGATAACCAGCCACACTGCTGCTTTCGAAAACATATTGTTGTTCAAAGCACCACTCCTTCACTTAGACGGGCGCCTACATTTGCCTTGCGGCACCACGAAAGCATTCTAATCCAGTCCGCAGACCCCTGCCATAAGGTTTCGCTACCACAGAAATAGCGTAGCGGGCTGCAACGGCGGAAATTTCCACCGTCATCAGCGCATTTATGGACAGACGCTGAACCATTCTGCAGGCCCTACGAGAGCCGCCCTATGCGGGTCGCCCTACGCGGGGCGCCCTACGCGGGCCGCTTCAAATGCTTACCCAAAATAAACGTTTCTGACGACTTGTCCCGCGAAGCCTTCGGCTTGCGGGCAGCCACCACCTTGAACTGGCGCTTGAACTTTTCGACAATCTGGCTGTAACCACTGCCGTGAAAGCATTTGACTAAAAGGGCTCCATCCGGTTTCAGGTGATTCTGCGAGAATTCCAGCGCGAGATCGCACAAATGCTCGATCCGCGCGGCATCCGCCAAGGCCACTCCTGACAGGTTGGGCGCCATATCCGAAATTACAAGGTCCACCTGGCGCTCTCCCACTAATTCTTCCAACTGGGCCAGCACCGAGTCTTCGCGAAAGTCGCCCTGAATGAAATGGACGTCGGCGACCGGCTCCATTGGCAGGACATCGAGCGCGATAATGGTGCCGTCGATCCCGCCTTCGCGCTCGGCGTCGCGCCGCGACCCTTTGGCGAGTTTGTTGCGCGCATACTGGCTCCAGCTGCCCGGCGTGGAGCCCAGATCGACGATGACCTGCCCCGGGCGGATCAGCTTGTCCTGCTCGTCGATTTCCTTCAGCTTGTACGCAGCGCGGGCGCGATAGCCTTCGCGCTGCGCCATCTTTACGTAAGGATCGTTGATGTGGTCATGCAACCACGCCGTGTTGAACTTGTTTTTTGCCATTAAACGTTGAACTCTTGCTGCGTCATGTCACGCTTTAGCGGATAATACGCGGTTAATTCGCGCGGCGACCGCCAAAAACCGGCAGTTATCCGCGATTCTGTTGTTCTGACGCGCCGCCTGCCGTACTGTCCCACCCGTATCCCGATTGCGCCCAAACCGAACCAATCGAAAGACGGGATAGGCCACGCAGGCGCTGCCATTTTAGTCGAGTCTCCCACTTCACATGCCCGCCCTCAAAGTCTCTTCCGACCAACGCGCCGAGTTGCGCTCCCAGGCACATGCGCTCAAACCGGTCGTGCTCGTCGGCGCCGAAGGTTTGACCGACGCCGTGCTCGCCGAGATCAAGGTTCACCTCGCCGCTCATCAGCTGATCAAGATTCGTGTGTTCGGCGACGAGCGCGAAGAACGCATCGCCATTTACGAACAGATCTGCGACACCCTGAACGCCGCGCCGATCCAGCATATCGGCAAGCTGCTGGTTATCTGGAAGCCTGAGGCCGCGGCGCAACCCGCGGTAAAGGGCAAACGCGGCGCATTGCCGAGCGCCCGCGAAGCCGCTGTCGAAGCCAAGCCCGGCAAGGGCCGCGCACCGCGCGTGGTCAAAGTCGTAAAGCCCAGCGAAGTGCCCATGCGCAAACCTAAGGCAAAAGCAGTGCTGGTGCGCGGAAACGAGCGCGTCACGCAAGGCGGCAACATCAAACGCGCGAAAAAGCGGCAAACAAGCGCCAAGCGCGCACATCAGTCGAAATAAGCAAACGTATGAAAGGTGCGGCGAGTTCCGCGCCTACTGCGTGCGGCCAGCTTTGACGTCAAAGTTTGGCCGCGCTCTTCGCCTGGCGCGCGGGCAGCGCACGCGAGCGCCACAACACAGCAAAAACCCGCCAGTCGGCGCTTTAGCCTGTTACTTTCCCCGAAACACCGGGAGCGCTCTGCTGTACTGAACCGGCTCCCTCGCCCAGCGGCAGCTTCCAGATCAGAACTACGCCGAGCAGGCTTTCAATCAGATAAAACAGACTCGAAATGCCGTGCAGCATGCCAAAGCGCACCGCATAGGCGGAATGCCCGACGTCGGTACCCGCTTCGACTGCGGCGATACGCATCGCATTCATGAACGGCTGCAGCGCGAAATAACCAACCAGCACGCACAGCAGCATACCCGTGACAAGCCAGCGCAACCGGCGATACGCGTTGCCGCCGCGCCGGATCACCAAGTTCGCGAGACCGAGCAGCAAAATGCCGCACACGGCGCCGAGCACCCCTTCGATGCGAAACAGCTGCGCGGCCACTGCGCCCGCCGTCGTCCGGTCGAGCGAGGTGAACAGCACAGGCGCAACGGCATAGCCGATAGTCAGCAGGCTGCCGACCCACACGACCGTCAGCAGACGGAAAATCCGATGCGGCATCAGGGACACCGGAGCGGCCCTCAAACGTAGCTAACTGCGATGATTTCGTACTCGCGCACGCCGCCGGGCGCCTGCACCGACGCAACGTCGCCTTCCGATTTGCCGATCAGCGCGCGTGCAATAGGCGAGCTGATGGAAATGAGGCCGTGGTCGATGTCCGCTTCGTCGTCGCCGACGATCTGATATTTGACCGAAGCGCCCGAGCCGAGATCTTCGAGTTCGACCGTTGCGCCGAACACCACGCGGCCGTCCGCGTCCACTTTGGACGGATCGATCACCTGAGCGCCTGCGAGCTTCGATTCGATTTCTGCGATGCGGCCCTCGATAAAGCCCTGCTTTTCCTTCGCTGCATCGTATTCTGCGTTTTCCGACAGGTCACCCTGCGCGCGCGCTTCCGAGATCGAGTTGATCACGGCGGGACGCTCAACCGATTTCAGGCGCTGCAATTCGTCGCGCAACATGTCTGCGCCGCGCTTAGTCAATGGAATAGTGCTCATAAACAACTCTCGTGAAAACGCCGGGCCGCTTCCGGTTCACTGAGCCCCGCGCCGCATCTGGAGTAAAGAGCCAGATGCGAGGAGTGCTTTGAAACAAAAAGCGGCCGTAAAAAAACACCGCGGTTAAGTGCATTCCGTGGGAGCCGGCGACCCGGGAAGAAACCGGGACACAGCACCTGCGGAACGCCGCTTAACCGCGGCACTTACATCTTGGACAGGAACTCGAAGCCTTAGTTTAGGCGAGCGTGCAAGCCTTGTAAATCATAGACTTCCAGGTCTTTCAGATAGCGCAAGCCCTCGACGGCCGCGCGCGCGCCCGACATGGTCGTGTAGTACGTGACCTTGTTCGCCTGCGCGCTCATGCGGATCGAGCGCGAGTCGGCGATCGCGGCGCGCGTCTCGTCGACGGTCGTGAAGACCAGCGCAATTTCGCCGTTCTTGATCATGTCGACGATGTGCGGGCGCCCGTCCTTCACCTTGTTCACCACCTTGACCGGCACGCCGGCAGCTTCGATCGCAGCCGCCGTGCCCTTGGTCGCGACAATCGGATAACCGAGTTCGTGCAGCATGCGCGCGACTTCGACGGCCTTCGGCTTGTCGGCGTCCATGACGGTCAACAGCACCGTGCCCGACTCCGGCAGACGCGAGCCCGCCGCCAGCTGCGACTTGAAGAGCGCTTCGCCGAACGTTTGGCCGACGCCCATCACTTCGCCGGTTGAACGCATTTCCGGCCCGAGCACGGGGTCGACAGCCGGGAATTTGACGAACGGGAACACAGCTTCCTTCACGCTGAAGTACGGCGGATCGATTTCCTTCGTCACGCCTTGTGCCGCAAGCTTCTGACCGACCATAGCGCGCGCTGCGATTTTCGCGAGCGGCAGGCTGGTCGCCTTCGACACGTACGGCACCGTGCGCGAAGCGCGCGGATTCACTTCCAGCACGTAAATGATGTCCTGCTTCGAGCCGTCCGCCTGCGGAACTTGCTGAATCGCGAACTGCACATTCATCAGACCGACCACGTTCAGCGCCTTCGCCATTGCACCGGTCTGACGCTTCAATTCAGCAACGGTCTCGCCCGACAGCGAGTACGGCGGCAGCGAGCAAGCCGAGTCGCCCGAATGCACGCCCGCCTGTTCGATATGCTCCATCACGCCGCCAATGAACACCGCTTCGCCGTCCGAAATGCAATCCACGTCGCATTCGATTGCGTCGTTCAGGAAGCGGTCGAGCAGCACCGGCGAGTCGTTCGACACTTTCACGGCCTCGCGCATGTAGCGCTCGAGGTCGCGCGGCTCGTGGACGATTTCCATTGCGCGGCCGCCCAGCACGTACGACGGACGCACCACCAGCGGATAGCCGATTTCGGCGGCGAGCTTGAGCGCTTCGTCTTCGGCGCGCGCGGTGCGGTTAGGCGGCTGGCGCAGGCCGAGGTCTTGCAGCAGTTTCTGGAAACGCTCGCGGTCTTCAGCCGCGTCGATCATGTCGGGCGACGTTCCGATGATCGGCACACCGTTCGCTTCGAGATCGAGCGCGAGCTTCAGCGGCGTCTGGCCGCCGTATTGCACGATCACGCCGACCGGCTTTTCCTTGTCGACGATTTCGAGCACGTCTTCGAGCGTCAGCGATTCGAAGTACAGACGATCGGACGTGTCGTAGTCGGTCGAAACCGTTTCAGGGTTGCAGTTGACCATGATCGTTTCGTAGCCGTCTTCGCGCATGGCGAGCGCGGCATGCACGCAGCAGTAGTCGAACTCGATGCCCTGGCCGATCCGGTTCGGGCCGCCGCCCAGGACCATGATCTTCTTGTTGTTCGTCGGATTGGCCTCGCACTCTTCCTCGTAGGTCGAGTACATGTAGGCCGTTTTCGTGGCGAACTCGGCCGCGCACGTATCGACGCGCTTGTACACCGGGCGCACGTTCAGTTCAATGCGGCGAGCGCGCACTTCGGCGGGCTTCGCGCCGACGAGCTTCGCGAGACGCCGGTCCGAGAAACCGCTCTGCTTCAGATACTTCAGTTCTTCCTTCGAGAGGCTCGCGAGCGTACGGCCGGCCAGCGCCTTTTCCTTCAGGATGATCTGTTCGATCTGTGCGAGAAACCACGGGTCGATCGACGTCTCTTCGAAAATTTCCTGCGCCGTCATGCCGATACGGAACGCGTCGCCGACGTACCAGATACGGTCCGGACCGGCTTCGCCGATCTCGCGAATGATCTCGTCGCGGTTATCGGTCTTTTCGTCCAGACCGTCGACGCCTACTTCAAGACCACGCAGCGCTTTCTGGAACGACTCCTGGAAAGTGCGGCCGATCGCCATGACTTCGCCGACCGACTTCATTTGCGTGGTCAGGCGCGAATCCGCTTCGCGGAATTTTTCGAACGCGAAACGCGGAATCTTGGTGACGACGTAGTCGATCGTCGGTTCGAACGACGCCGGCGTCTGGCCGCCGGTAATTTCGTTCTTCAGCTCGTCGAGCGTGTAGCCGACTGCAAGCTTGGCCGCGACCTTGGCGATCGGGAAGCCGGTCGCCTTCGACGCCAGCGCCGACGAACGCGATACGCGCGGGTTCATTTCGATCACGATCATGCGGCCGTCTTTCGGATTGATCGAGAACTGCACGTTCGAACCGCCGGTGTCCACGCCGATCTCGCGTAGCACGGCGAGCGACGCGTTACGCAGAACCTGATATTCCTTGTCCGTGAGCGTTTGAGCCGGCGCGACGGTGATCGAGTCGCCGGTGTGGATGCCCATAGGGTCCAGGTTTTCAATCGAGCAAACGATGATGCAGTTGTCCTTCTTGTCGCGGACCACTTCCATTTCATACTCTTTCCAGCCGAGCAGCGATTCTTCGATCAGCAACTCGCGCGTGGGCGACAGGTCGAGACCGCGCTTGCAGATTTCCTCGAACTCTTCGCGGTTGTACGCAATACCGCCGCCCGAGCCGCCGAGCGTGAACGACGGACGGATCACGACCGGATAACCGCCGCTGCCGGTTTCGACGGCGATGCGCGCCTGAACCTGCAGCGCTTCTTCCATGGAATGCGCGGTGCCCGACTTGGCGGAACCGAGACCGATCTTGGTCATCGCGTCCTTGAACTTCTGGCGGTCTTCCGCCTTGTCGATTGCTTCGGGCGATGCGCCGATCAGCTCGACCTTGTACTTTTTCAACACGCCGTGCGCGTGCAGATCGAGCGCGCAGTTCAACGCGGTCTGGCCGCCCATCGTCGGCAGGATCGCGTCCGGGCGCTCCTTGGCGATGATGCGCTCGACCACTTCCCACGTGATCGGCTCGATATAAGTCACGTCGGCCGTGTTCGGGTCGGTCATGATCGTCGCCGGATTGCTGTTGACGAGGATGACCTTGTAGCCTTCTTCACGCAGCGCCTTGCATGCCTGCGCGCCCGAGTAATCGAACTCGCACGCCTGGCCGATGATGATCGGACCCGCGCCGATGATGAGAATGCTCTTGATGTCTGTCCGCTTGGGCATAACGCTCTCGCTAATGTATTCCTGAATTCTTTCCGTCAGCGCGCGCCGCCTGGGCGTTGCGCGCGCTTTACCTCTCGCTGCTTCTGGCCGCGCTAGTTATGCCGCCGCGGTCTTGCCGGCCTTCTTCGCGTCCATCAACGCGGTGAAGCGGTCGAACAGATAGGCGATGTCGTGCGGGCCCGGCGACGCTTCCGGATGGCCCTGGAAGCAGAACGCTGGCTTGTCGCTCAGCGCGAAGCCTTGCAGCGTGCCGTCGAAGAGCGACACGTGCGTGACCCGCGCGTTGGCCGGCAGCGTGTCCGCGTCCACTGCGAAGCCGTGGTTTTGCGACGTGATGATCACGCGGCCGTTGTCCAGATCTTTCACCGGATGGTTGGCGCCGTGGTGGCCGGTTTTCATCTTCACGGTTTTGGCGCCGAGCGCGAGGCCCATGATCTGGTGACCGAGGCAGATGCCGAAGGTAGGCATGCCACGCTCGATCAGTTCCTTCGTGGCCGCGATTGCGTAGTCGCACGGCTCGGGATCGCCCGGGCCGTTCGACAGGAAGATGCCGTCCGGATTGAGCGCGAGCGCGTCGGCGGCCGATGCCTCTGCCGGCAGCACGGTCACGTGGCAGCCGCGCTCAGCGAGCATGCGCAGGATGTTGTACTTGACGCCGTAGTCGAACGCGACGACGCGATACTTCGGCGAATTCTGTTTGCCGTAGCCGCTTTCGAGACGCCATTCGGTCTGCGTCCATTCGTAGGTTTCTTTCGTCGACACGACCTTGGCGAGGTCCATGCCCGCGAGGCCCGGGAAAGAGCGTGCAAGTTCGATAGCCTTGGCCTCGTCGTCCGAACCGGCGAGAATCGCGCCGTTCTGAGCGCCTTTGTCACGCAAAACGCGGGTCAGCTTGCGAGTGTCGAGACCGGCGATCGCGACCACGCCTTCGTCCTGCAGATACTGCGTGAGCGTGCGCTCCATGCGGAAATTCGACGCGAGAACCGGCAGGTCGCGAATGATCAGCCCGGCGGCATGGACTTTCGTCGCTTCGACGTCTTCGGCGTTCACGCCGACGTTGCCGATATGCGGGTACGTGAGGGTCACGATCTGGCGCGCGTAGCTCGGGTCAGTCAGAATTTCCTGATAGCCGGTGATAGCGGTGTTGAACACCACTTCGCCAATGGTATGCCCGGGGGCGCCGATCGAATAACCACGAAAGACCGTGCCGTCGGCGAGCGCGAGCAGAGCGGGAGAAAATGACGGCAACACGGGAGACTCCTTGGGGGAACACCCTGTTGCCGACCTGCCTATCCGGTTTGCGAGCCGCAGCGGACAGCATCATGCGATGCGCGCGCAGACTCGCTCGCGTACTGCCGTTGACGTTGCAAAGCGCGCGCGAGGTGTCCAATGTGTCCATTTTGTGGACGGATCGGCTTGGTGCGGGCTGCTTGCTACGCCAGTGGCGCGCGGCGGATGAACGGTATGGAAGAGGTAGGCGCTAGGGTGCGGGTTGATAAGCTCAAACCTCGGGATTATAGCGTGAGACTGCCCTTCCCTCCAAATCCCAGATGGCCCACCGATCCCTCCGGGACGCACTGCAATCGGGTCAAAGCCTTACTGGGCGCGCCACACGACAAGCCGGCAAGTTTTACGTTACCGGATTCGGGATAGTACGAGCCGTAGGGTGCCGGTTCAGCGGCTTCCTGGAAAATCGGCGGGACAAGCTCATGCGTCCTGCTGAGCGTGGGCGGCGGCGTGCACTGACTTGCGCCCCGGAAGCACGTACCAGACTGCGCCGAGCACCTGAAACGCGATGAGAATTCCCCACGCCGCGAGATGAGCGGCCGCCGGATAATGGCCGCCGCTCGCCGGCCAATGCGACAGCACGGCGCCCACGCCGATCTGGAAGCCGAAGATCAGTAGAAAAATGATCAATGTCAGTGTGGTGTTCACGCGGCCGATCATCTGCGCTGGAAAGCTGCGCGCCATGACCGCATACGTGAGAATGCCGGTACCGCCGAAGATTCCGTACGCAGCCCACAGCAAGCTCGCCGGGAGCGGCGCGTTGAACACGATCAGCAGCTGGGTCAGCACATACAGCGCCATGCCGATGCCGCAAAACGCATACAGCGATACGCCGCGCCGCTCCAGACTGCGAGCCGCTGCGCCGAAACCGACGCAACCAGCCATCATCGCGAAGCCAAGAATCGACACCAGCGCAGCGGCTTCCCTCGGCTCGAAGCCCTGAACGTCGCGCAGCCACGCGCCGACCCATAGCGATTGCATCGCATAGAAAACGCCCTGCGTGACGACCGAAAACGACGCGATTTTCCAGAAGGTGGCGCTCCGTAGAATATGCAGCGTGCCATGAAACTGCGCGCCGATACTCGCCTGATGACGGGTTTCATTCGTCTCCGGAACGAGCATCCACTGGGCGAGCGCCACGGCGGCCGTCAACAGGCCCAAGCCAACACAGACCGAGCGCCAAGTGCTGAAAGTGAGCACCCATGTGAGCGGCGAGCCGACCATGACTCCACCGAAGCCGCCGAGCGCCATCACGAGACCGTTCATCAGCGGCAGACGCGCCGATGCGAAATGCTGCGCCAACGCCTTGAATGCGGCACCGAGGCACACGGACACGCCCACGCCGATGAGCAACCGCCCCGCCATCATCATTCCGAGGCTGTGGGCCGCCCCGAACACCCAGATTCCCGCGGCAGCAAACAGCAGGGTGACTGCCGTCACGCGCCGCGGGCCAAAATGGTCGAGTAATACGCCGGCCGGGATTTGCGCGCCCGCGAAGCCGAGAAAGTACAGACTGGTCAGCACGCCGAGATCGGCCGCGGACAACCCGAGGTCGTGGGTGATAAACGGCGCAAAACCGAGATTGACGCCCCGGAATACATAGGACACGAAATAACCGGCAGAAAACAGCAGAAAGACGCGCAACTGGGTCGACGACATACGTTCAATATCCGGTTGGCCGCAGGCCAAATGACGAACGATATCGGAATTCGACGGTGTTCGCCGACGGCCCCGCAAATGGAAAACGCCGTCACCACAGGGTGACGGCGTCAATGAAACGGGAGTGCGATCGCAGCGAACCGGCTGGGCGAGCCCCAAATGCAAGGGGCCCGGTCAGGGCCCCGATTGCCACCGCCGTGCCTACTTGCTCTTCTTTGTCTTGCTCGACGTGGAAGCCGACACTTTGGTCACTTTGCCAGCAGGCGCTGTAGACGCTTTCGATTTGCCGGCCTTGGCAACCGGCTCGGACACCTTCACTACAGCGGAGTGGCCACGTCCCTTCTTTGAGTCGTTGTGCGATTCGCTTTTAGAGCCGCCCACGCGCGTGCCGATCTTCTGTACTCCGCCGCCTTGGACGTCGGTCGCGATACGCTCAGGACCCGGTTCGCTCGGAACAGTCCTGCCGACCGGCACGTGCAGCACGACGACCTGCCCGCGCGACACGCTGTCCCGGTGCGTGCGATTCCACGACTTCAACTGCCCGACGGATACGCCGTAACGCAACGCGATAGCCGCCATGGACTGATTGCGGCGCACGCGGATCAGCATTTTGCGGGTGTCGGGAACGTCGGGCTCCATAGCGAGCACGGCGCTTTCGGCGACGTCCGCGCTGATGTCCTCGTCGTCATCCGAACCGCGCGGCACGACGATGGTGGAACCCGGCTTCAGGCGCATGCCGACCGGAATCTTGTTGACTTCCATGAGCGTGTCGGCATCGACACCGATCTTTTGCGCGATTGCCGCCGGCGCCGAACGCTCGGTGACCGTGTATGTGGTCCACGACGACAGCGAACCCGAGTACGTTTTCAGATTGCGCTCGAACGCGCTCGCATTGTCGAACGGCAGCAGGATTTGCGGCTGCGTCGCGCCGAGAATCACCGGCTTCCTGAACGACGGGTTCAACGAACGGAATTCGTCGAGCGAGAGATTAGCCAGTTTGGCGGCCATGTCCACGTCGATATCGTGCGACGTGGTGACGGTCACGAAATACGGGTGATTCGGGATCGACGGCAACGCGAGCCCGTACATTTGCGGGTTCGTCACGATGTTCTTGACCGCCTGCAGCTTCGGTACGTAGTTGCGCGTTTCGTTGGGCATGCGCAGGCTCAGATAGTCTGTCGGCAAGCCCGCCGCTTCATTTCGCGCAATCGCGCGCTGCACATTGCCCTCACCCCAGTTGTACGCAGCGAGTGCCAGTTGCCAGTCGCCGAACATGTCGTGCAGACGGGACAGATAGTCGAGCGCGGCACTGGTGGACGCCAGCACGTCGCGGCGCTCGTCCTGCCACATGTTCTGCTTGAGGTTGTAAGTGCGGCCGGTGCCCGGCATGAATTGCCACATGCCGGCCGCTTTCGCCACCGACAACGCCTGCGGGCTGTACGCCGATTCGATGAACGGCAGCAACGCGAGCTCGGTCGGCATATGGCGCGCCTCGAGCTCTTCGACGATGTGATACAGGTATTTCTGCGAGCGCTCAGTCATGCGCTGCACGTAGTCCGGACGCTGCGCGTACCAGTTGACCTGCATGTCGACGAGGTCCGTTTGCAGATCCGGCATCTGAAAACCACGGCGAATGCGGCCCCATAAATCGGCGTCGGCGCTCGTCAACTGCGTGACCGAGCCCTGATCGACGTTGATGGTTTCCTTGGCGGTGGCTGTCTTGCGGAGTGCGTCGGCTACGGCTTGCTGGCTGGCGGGATTTGTTGCGGTGGTTGGGCTGCTCGTCGTTGGTCCCTGGCTCGCGCAGGCGGCGAGCGTCAGGACCAGCAACGCACTAAAGATAAATCGCATGAACGTCTCGGCTTCCACAAGGGCTGGAATTTGCAGCCGATAGTACGAAACCGTAACGTCTACGTCAATCGGAAATTGACCAAAATATCAAGCAAATCTAGGGCTTGGCGAATTCTTCCGATTCTTCGCTTGAGGAAGCCCCCAACAGGAACCCGGTCACCGGAAGCGGTTTTTCCACTCGCGCATCAATGTAAACGACGCCAGCCGGTCGGGTACGTCGGCGTGCAGTTGCTCCCGCAAGGTCGTCTGAATGGCAGCGTTGTCGGCACGCAGGAACGGATTCACGGCCCGCTCGTGGGCGATCGTGGTCGGCAGCGTGGGCACGTTGCGAGCCCGCAGATCGCTCGCCTTGTCGCGCCAGGCAAGCAGTTCGTCGTTGTCCGGATCGCAAGCGAGCGCGAAGCGGATGTTGGACAGCGTGTACTCGTGCGCGCAGTGCACTTCGGTCGGTCCGGGCAACGCCGCGAGCGAGTCGAGCGATGCGAGCATCTGGCTGGGCGTGCCTTCGAAGAGCCGCCCGCACCCGCAGGCGAACAGCGTGTCGCCGCAGAATACATGCGGCGTGCCGCCCGGGTCCGCCGCCTGGAAATAAGCGATGTGGCCACTCGTATGGCCCGGGACCTCGAGTACGCTCAAGTCGAGCGCGGGTGCGGCGATCGTCACGCGATCGCCATGTTTCAGACGGTGTGTGAGATGCCCGATCGCTTCGCCAGCGGGCCCGTAGACGGGAACGGCCTGGCCATTCAGCAGATCGGCTACCCCGCCGACATGGTCTTGATGATGGTGCGTGAGTAAAATAGCGCTCAGTCGCCAACCGCGCCTCGCCAGATAGGCGCGAACGGGAGCGGCTTCACCCGGATCGACGACTACCGCATGGTATCCGTCGGAAACGACCCAGATGTAATTGTCTTCAAACGCCGGGACCGGTACGTACTCGAGCGCATTCATAGGCGACGCATTCTTTGATATGACTGACCGAGCGATTATAGACTGGCCCGCCTGGACGGATTCGCCGCCCGGCCGCTACGTGCTGGAATGGGAACAGACGCAACTCGATCGAGTGGTGTCGGACGTTTTCGGCTACCACGCGCTGCAACTCGGCCTGCCGCAGCTCGACGCGTTGCGCGAAAACCGCATGCCCTGTCGCGGGCTCGTGCTCGACGCCGCGAGCGGTGCGAGTGCACCTTATAGTTTCCCGCGCGCTCAGGCACTTGCCGGTGGCTCGATGGACGCCTTGCGAGACGGCTCCATAGACGGTTTGAGAGACGGTTTGAGAAGCGCCCCGGGCAACGGCCCCACGCGCAGCGGCCCAGCGCCGGTACCGCTGCCCTCGCCCGCCGGACGCAGCGCGGTCTGGTGCGACCTGCTGGATTTACCGTTCGAAGCCCAGAGCGTCGATCTGATCGTGATGCCGCACACGCTCGAATTCACGAGCGATCCGCACCGCCTGCTGCGCGAAGCGGAGCGCGTGCTGATGCCGGAAGGGCAGCTGATCATTCTCGGCTTCAACTCGCTTTCGTTGTGGGGCGCGCGGCAATCGGTCGGCAAGATGACGGGCCGGCCGTTCGTGCCCGCCGCTGTCGATCTGATCGCCTTCACGCGTCTGAAAGACTGGATCAAGCTGCTCGGTTTCGACCTTGAACGCGGGCGCTTCGGCTGCTATCGTCCGCCGCTCGACAGCGATCAGTGGCTCTCCCGGTACGGCTTCATGGAAGCCGCCGGCGACCGCTGGTGGCCGATCTTCGGCGCTACCTACATGATCAAGGCGATCAAGCGCGTGCGCGGCATGCGCCTCGTCGGACCACTCAAGGTGAAAAAGCCCGTTCTCGCCGCGGGCCTCGCGCCCGTCGCCACACCGAACACACGCAACCATACTCAATGACAGCAAACATCATCGACATTTATACCGACGGCGCCTGCAAGGGCAACCCCGGCCCGGGCGGCTGGGGCGCCCTGCTGCGCTTCGGCGATCAGGAAAAAGAGCTGTTTGGCGGCGAAGCGAATACCACCAACAATCGCATGGAGCTGATGGGCGTGATATCCGCGCTCGAAGCGCTGAAGCGTCCGTGCAAAGCCGTTGTGCACACCGACTCCCAGTATGTGCAGAAAGGCATTAGCGAGTGGATTCACGGCTGGAAAAAGAAAGGCTGGGTCACCGCTGCAAAGCAACCGGTGAAAAACGCCGATTTGTGGAAGCGGCTCGACGCGCTCGTCGCGCAACATGAGATCGAATGGCGCTGGGTGCGCGGGCATAATGGGCACCCCGAAAACGAACGCGCGGATCAGCTCGCCAATCGTGGCGTCGCGTCGCTCGCGGAATTGTGACCGTTGGCCGCCAGGCTGCGCCATTACGTTCTCCCCGCTTATTTTTTCGGCTGCAATTTCTGAGGCAAAGCTAACTCAACATGCGTCAACTTATCCTCGATACTGAAACAACCGGCCTGAATGCCCGGACCGGCGACCGCATCCTCGAACTGGGTTGCGTCGAGCTGGTGAACCGGCGCCTCACTGGCAACAATCTGCACTTCTATATCAACCCCGAGCGCGACAGTGATCCGGGCGCACTGGCGGTTCACGGGCTGACTACCGAGTTCCTGAGCGACAAGCCGAAGTTCGCCGAGATCGCCGACCAGTTTCGTGACTTCATTCAGGACGCGGACCTGATCATTCACAACGCGCCGTTCGACATCGGGTTCCTGGACGCCGAATTCGCGTTGCTCGGGCTACCGCCCGTCAGCACCTATTGCGGCGAGATCATCGACACGCTCGCGCGCGCGAAGCAGATGTTCCCCGGCAAGCGCAATTCACTCGACGCTTTGTGCGACCGCTTCGGCATCAGCAATGCACACCGCACGCTGCACGGCGCCCTGCTCGACTCGGAACTGCTGGCCGAGGTTTATCTGGCGATGACACGCGGCCAGGAAAGCCTTGTCATCGACATGCTTGGCGAATCGCACGGCAGCGGCGAAGCGCATGCGCCGCGCGTGGCCATCGACTCGCTGGACCTCGTCGTGATTGCCGCGAGCGACGAAGAACTCGCCGCACACCAGGCGGTTCTGGATGGCCTCGACAAAGCGATCAAAGGCACGAGCGTGTGGCGTCTCGAACCCGTGCCCGTATCGGATGAGCAAGCTGCTTAAAAAGTGCTGGACGAGCTTGCAAATCCCCGGCATAATTTCGATCTCTTCGGGTGGTTAGCTCAGCGGTAGAGCACTGCCTTCACACGGCAGGGGTCACTGGTTCGATCCCAGTACTACCCACCAGAATTTTGGTGTGTCGATCACCGAAGAAAAAAGGGCTTACGCAGCAATGTGTAAGCCCTTTTCCGTTTTGTGATTTCCGTTTCGTCACTTCCCGTTTGCCTCGTCATTGTATTTCTCGCTGCTTGCATGTCGATATCTGTCGTCGGCACCACGGTGTGCGTGCGAGTCAACAACGAAACCTCGTCGATTGCGGCGGCAAAACAGTGCTGATATAGTCGGCTTTCGGGCATTCGCCCCGTCTACTTTCTCCACCTCATTGACTACAGGGAGGCGTCACATGTTCGCAGTGCATATGGCCATCCCTGACATGGTCCCACGACGTTGACTCGTCGACCGCGCAAGTCGGCCTGAAAAGGCGCTCCGCGCAATCCCAGATAGTTCGCAGCCAAGTCCGCAGGCTTATTGCCAGCAGTTTCATTGCCGTGAAGCGGCGCGCTTCGACTGTCTCTCCATCTCGCTTCTGACTGGAACCCCGGTGCGCCATGCGCGAACGGGTTGTCGCAAATGACCAGAAAAAAACTCGACTTTCGCGGGCAAGCGTTCAAGGATGTCCTCGGCTTCACCTTCCGGCACTGGGCTCAACAGCTGTGGCGCATTGTCGTCATTTCTGCGCTTGTCATGCTCTCCGCCGTGGCGGACGTGCTCACGCCGATGTTCGCCGGCCACCTTGTCGACGCCATCGCGTCCGGCCCGGCCGCACGTGCGAGCGCGTGGCACGCAGCCATCACGGCCTTTTGCGTTCTGGCGGCGCTGGGACTGGGCGCCACTTTGCTTCGGCAAGCCATGTATTTCAACATCATCAAACTGACGTTGAAGATGATGAGTGAGATCGCCGCGAACGCATTCCATCGCGTGCAACGCTTCTCGACCGACTGGCATGCCAACAGCTTTGCCGGCTCCACGGTGCGCAAGATCACGCGTGGAATGTGGGCGCTCGATCTGCTCAACGACACGCTGCTGATCGCGCTGTTCCCGTCGCTGATCATGCTCGTGGGCGCGACGTTGCTGCTCGGCTGGCGTTGGCCGATGATGGGCGCGGTGGTCGGCGTAGGCTCGCTGCTCTATATCGCGGTGACTGTCGCGCTGTCGCTCGGCTTCGTGGCGCCGGCCGCGCGCCTCGCCAACGCGTGGGACACGCGCATGGGCGGCGCGCTCGCGGACGCGGTCAGCTGCAACGGTGTGGTCAAGGCTTTCGGAGCCGAGGAGCGCGAGGAGTTGCTACTTGCGCGTGTGATCGGCAAGTGGCGCAACCGCACGCGCCGCACGTGGATTCGCGGCACGATCAACGGCGGAGTGCAAGGCGCGATGCTGGTGGCAATTCAGACCGCGATTCTCGGCGCCGCGCTGCTACTGTGGTTGCGCGGTGAGGCGAGCGTCGGCGACATCACTTTTGCGTTGACGATGTTCTTCATGCTGCAAGGTTATCTGCGCGAGGTCGGCATGCACATCCGCAACTTGCAACGCTCGGTCAACGACATGGAAGAACTCGTCTCGCTGGAGCGCCAGCCGCTTGGCATCGAAGATCGCCCGGCCGCCGGTCCGATCTCCATCGGCAAAGGCGAGATCCGCTTCGAGCATGTGACGTTTCATTATGGCGCGGACGCCACGCCGCTTTATCGCGACTTCTCCGTGCGCATTGCGCCCGGAGAACGCGTCGGGCTGGTCGGCCATTCGGGGTCCGGAAAGACGACCTTCATCAAGTTGATTCAGCGTCTTTACGACGTGTCCGAAGGTCGCATCACGATCGACGGTCAGGACATCGCGCAAGTCAGGCAGACGTCGTTGCGCAGTCAGATTGCTATCGTGCAGCAGGAGCCGGTGCTGTTTCACCGTTCGCTCGCGGAAAACATCGCGTATGCACGTCCGGACGCGAGCCGCGCTGAGATCGAACACGCCGCGCGACTCGCGAACGCTCACGACTTCATCAGCGCGCTGCCCAACGCTTACGACACACTGGTCGGCGAGCGCGGCATCAAGCTCTCGGGGGGCGAGCGCCAACGCGTTGCGATTGCACGTGCGTTTCTGGCGGACGCACCCATCCTGATTCTGGACGAAGCCACTTCGAGCCTCGACAGCGAAAGCGAAGTGCTGATCCAGCAGGCGATGGAGCGGCTGATGCAAGGCCGCACGACGCTCGTCGTGGCACACCGCCTTTCGACCGTGCGCGCGCTTGACCGCTTGCTCGTGCTCGACAAGGGCAAGGTAATCGAAGAAGGCAGTCACGAGACGCTGATCCGACTCGAGAATGGACTCTACCGGCGTCTGTTCGAGCGTCAGGCGCTGGAGCTGATCAAGGGCTTGAATGAAACGCCGGCATCGCACGAACGTCCCCGCGCGCGCAGCCACGCGGTGGACGATTCAAGCCTGCTGGTTAATGACTGAAAAGGGAAAGATGCGGCGCGTCCTGCGGAATAGGCCTTTGTACAAGGCACTTTCCGCCGGCGCGCCGCTATCGTTACACCGCGCCCGCGGGCAAACCGATGCCGCGCGCCATGCCGGTTGCCGCGAAGACCATTAACACGAGCAACACAGTCTGAATCACGCTCAAATGCGCATAGCGGCGTGCGTTTTGCAGCTCCGGCGCAGCGCCTTTTCGTATCGATGCGCGCCAGCGCATTAATGCGAGCATCGACGGAACTTCCAGCACGATGATTATCACGAGCAGCGTCATCTTGACGTGAAAGAGCGGCTCGTGGAGATAGTAATCGGCGCCCTTCTCATAGGTGCCGAAAACGCGCATCAAGCCGGTGACGATCAACACGAGTGCGGAGAGGCCCCAGCGTGTATCGGCCCGAAACACCGAGCGGAGCGCCGCTGGCACCGCGGCACGACGCAGCGCCCACGTGCGCCGCAGAATCGACGCAAGCGCGAAGCCATAAGCGAGCAGATGAAGAGCGGCAAGCAACCAGCGAACCAGCATAGCGACTCCTGCAAACGACACGGCACATCGATTGTTGTTTCACTCGCCCGCCGTCAGTACGGGCGGCATCGTTGCTTCATTATCGACCACGGCTTACTTTACAACGCGCGCAACCGTCACTGCATGTGACCGACTGCACAAAACCTCTGCTTCAGACTTGCCGCAACGTGCTGTCGAGCGCGCGTGCGGCGACGCGATCCCCTTCGGTCGTCAGGGCCGCGCGAAAGACGGTTTGCCGGTTGTGGCCGGCCGCCGCGGGCGAATCCCACAGCAACTCGATTTTCGGACGTCGGCCAAACGCGGCTCGGGCAAGCGACGGAGCGCCGCTCGAGCCTGACGACGTAACGCCGACGCCAGTATCGCCGGCGACGTGGAGCGCGATGACCGGCGTGGGCGCCGTCGCAGAGCGCGTGCCTGCCACGTCCGCCCAGCGCACGGAGAGTTCGCGCGCGTCGTACTGCCCCACCTTGCGACGCTCGGCCCATACGCTGACTGTGCGCGTAAGCGGATCGAGCGAGACGGCATAGCGGCCGATCGCAAAGCGGCGCGCAGCAATGTTGGTGCGCCACAGCGCGCGCGGACGGCAGATCCACAGAACGGCCGCATACAGCGCGGGCGCCGCCAACAGCCAGCCGTTGGTCGCCGCTACGGCTTGCGCGGTACGGCGCCAGCCGGCGCTTACCGCAAAGGCGCTGACCGACCACACCGCGAACAGAAATCCCAGGAATGCGAATAGCCGCAGCGCTTGCCGCAGCCATTGCGGCAGCGGATGAAAAGGCCGCTCTGCGACCGCGCGTGCGCCAGGAAGAAAAATGAGCAGGAACAGGAAGACCAGGTTGATGCACGCCCACGGCGAGGAGGCCATGGCCGACAGCGACGCGGTCAGATCCATCTCCGACATGGAAAACAGCCAGCGGGCGAGAAGCACGAGACCGATAGCGCGTAACGCGAAAATCGTTCCGGCGCCGGGCGCGGCATTCGCACGCGTCTCTTTCGTTCTCGCCAAGGCATCCTCCTGTCGTCGGCGGCGCCGCAGCCAATTTCGCGGCACGGCCATTATAGGGATATTACGAAGACCGGCTCGCCGCGGCGTGCCTGAACCGCTCACTTTGCATCGCGGAACGCGAAAAACGCGGCGTGTATGCAACAACGCCCCGCGAGCGGCTTGCACGCGGGGCGTTGCCGGGCGCTGGCGAGGCGCGTAGAAGACGCTCCTCTTAGCAAGCCCGTTCTCGGACCGAAACTACCCGGCCCGGCTCAGTTAGTTCGCGTTGACTTCACGCAGCACGGTACGGTGCTTCCGACGCAGCAGCTCTTCGTACGTGGCGACGTAGTTCTGGGCCATGACCTTCGACGAGAAGCGTGCTTCGAACGCCTTGCGCACCGTTTCGCGCGGCAGCGTATGCAGACGCTTGACCGCTGCGACAGCGCTGATTTCGTCCTCGACGACAAAGCCCGACACGCCGTTTTCGATCACTTCCGGCACCGAGCCGCGATTGAACGCGATCACCGGCGTACCGCAGGCCATTGCCTCGATCATCACCAGACCAAAGGGCTCCGGCCAGTCGATCGGGAACAGCAGCGCGTGTGCGTTGCCGAGGAACTCCGTCTTTTCCGCTTCGCTGATCTCGCCGATATATTCGACATGCGGCAGCGCCATGAGCGGCTTGATGACTTCGTCGTAGTACGCACGGTCGGCCTTGTCTAGCTTGGCCGCGACCTTGATCGGCATGCCGACCTGCTCGGCGATGCGGATCGCACGGTCCAGACGCTTTTCCGGCGAAATGCGGCCGAGGAACGCGAGATAGCTCGGCTTCACGTCCTTGATCGGCGTGAGCAGATTTTCCGGCAGGCCGTGATAAACGGTTTGCAGCCAGTGAGCCTGCGGCAGCGGAATGCGCTGGTTGTCCGAGATCGACACGACCGGCACGTCCTTGAACGTGTTGAAGATCGGCTGCAATTCCGGCAGGTCGAGACGGCCGTGCAGCGTGGTCACGAACGGCACGGGCTGGCGTGCGAACAGCGAAAACGGGTAATAGTCGATGTGAAAATGCAGCACATCGAATTCGTCCGCGCGGCGGCGCACTTCCTCGAGCAGCAGCATGTGCGGCGCCATCACGTCGCGAATGGTAGGGTCGAGGCGCAGTGCCTGCGGCCAGAACGCTTCGAGCTTGGCCGAGGTTTGCGAATCGCCGCTCGCAAAGAGGGTGACGTCGTGGCCCTGCTCGACCAGTGCTTCGGTCAGATAGGACACCACACGTTCCGTACCACCGTACAGCTTGGGAGGAACCGCCTCGTGCAACGGAGCGATTTGTGCGATTCGCATAATGAAGAACTCCTCGTAAAAAACCGGCAAAGTACTGCGTTTGGTAAAAGCGACTCGCTTGCTCGCCAGGTCAGCCGGGCTGGACATACCGGCGCGGGCCTTATTCTTTCGAGAAATCCTGCGATAGATCGCTTCAGGTTAGAGAGCCCGAACGGTGATCACCGTTCATGCCTGTGCGGTAAACGCACCAACACCACGGACGTTGACAAACTGTCAGAAAATTCCGCGCCGGGCATGGAGCGCATGCATTATCGATGCCGCGCTTCACGCTGCACCACAACATTTCAAAGTCTTTACGTTGTTACAAGGGGGATACACTTTGCAAACCCTTGTTTTGCAAGACAGTTCTACAGTAGCGACTGGCCGTCACCTGCGGCTGTCCCTGGTTCGCGCGCGGGATCCTGTAAGTTCTCGCATCAATCTTGCCGGTACCCGTTGAAGAGAATGCAGAGTGCCGGCTGAATGCAATTTGTAATTATATCTCGAAAACATTCCCCGACCGCGTGAACCACTGCCGCTGCAGTGAGTCGAGCAAGAAGTAGGTCGCGGACGTCCATGGCGACATCTATCGCGCCAAAAGCCCGGTTACGCAGGGCGCAATCGCTTTTGCATGTTTACAATGCGAAGCATTGGCTTCGCCGCGAACCTTTTCGCGTGGCCCACGCTTTGCATGCACACCCCCGAACCTCATCAACCTCACGATCAATTGGAACATTTGACCATCGCCCAGCGCAACGCCCAGAACGCCAAGCTCGCGAGCTATGCGCACCGGCCCCTTGCGTTCCTTTTCCGCTTTATCCGCCGCCATCCGCTCGCTCATGCGACCGTGTTGTGCAGCGTGATAGCGGCCGTGGGCTGTGCGCTCGCTTCGCAATATGCGATCAAGCATCTCATCGATGTGCTCGCCGCTGGCCGGCATCATCCGGGGCCGCTGTGGGGCGCTTTTGCGATCCTGGTCGGGCTGATCGCCGCTGACAATCTGCTGTGGCGCGTCGGCGGCTGGGTCGCCGCCCACACTTTTGTCGCCGTGACCGGCGACTTGCGGCGCGACCTGTTCCAGTACCTGAGCGGGCACTCGCCGACCTACTACTCGGAGAAGCAGCCCGGCATGCTGGCAAGCCGGATCACCGCGACGTCGAATGCGGTCTACACCGCCGAGAACACTACCGCCTGGAACGTGCTGCCGCCGTGCATCGCCGTGCTCGGCGCGATCTTCATGATCATCGTGGTGAACCCGCTGATGGCCGGCGGCCTGATGCTGTGCTCCGCCATTCTGTCGGTCGTGCTGTACAAGCTTGCCGGCCGCGGCTCCGCGCGCCACCACCATTTCGCGACCAAGGCGGCCTCGGTCGACGGCGAGCTCGTGGACGTCATCAGCAACATGGGTCTCGTGCGCGCCTTCGGCATGACGTTTCGCGAACAGCAGCGCTTCGGTGCGACGGTCAAGGCCGAGATGGACGCGCGTCAGCAAAGCCTGCTTTATCTGGAAAAGCTGCGTCTGCTGCACGCGGTGATCACCGCGCTGCTGTCGGCCGGCCTGCTAGGCTGGGCGCTCGTGCTGTGGGATCAAGGCAAAGCGACTTCGGGCGACATCGTGCTCGTCAGCTCGCTCGGCTTCACTATTCTGCATGGCACGCGCGATCTCGCAGTCGCGCTGGTGGACGTTACGCAGCACGTGGCCCGTCTCGCGGAAGCCGTGCGCACCTTGCTCGAGCCGCATGGCATGCCCGACCGCGACGGCGCGACCGAGCTCGTGCCGCAGGGCGGTCGGGTCGACTTCGAAAGCGTGACGTTCGCCTATCCGCGCCGCCGGCCGATTCTCGATCATTTCGACCTGCATATCGAGCCGGGCCAGCGGGTCGGGCTGATCGGCAAGTCGGGCGCGGGCAAGTCGACCGTGCTCGCCTTGCTGCAGCGCTTCTACGAAACGCAAGGCGGCTCGATCAAAATCGACGGTCAGGACATCAACACGATCACGCAGGACAGCCTCCGCCATGCGATCGCGCTCGTGCCGCAAGACATTTCGCTGTTCCATCGCACGGTGTACGAGAACATTGCGTATGGCCGCCCCGAAGCGAGCCGCGAAGAAGTGCTGGCTGCGGCGCGCGAGGCCCGCTGCACCGACTTTATCGAAGCCATGCCAGAAGGCTTCGATACGATCGTCGGCGACCGCGGCGTGAAGCTGTCAGGCGGACAGCGTCAGCGGATCGCCATTGCACGCGCGATCCTGAAGAATGCGCCGATCCTGCTGCTCGACGAAGCCACGTCTGCGCTCGACAGCGCATCCGAAGAAGCGATCCAGAAGGCGCTCGACCGGCTGATGGTAGGCCGCACGGTGATCGCCATTGCCCACCGCCTGTCAACGCTCAACAACTTCGACCGCATTATCGTGATGAGCGCCGGCAAGGTGATCGACGACGGCAGTCCCGAAGAGTTGCGCGTGCGTCCCGGGCTGTATCGCGACCTGCTGTCGAAGCAATACGGCAAGGGCGCTACCCTCCATGTGGGCGGAAAGAAAGTCGACGAACAGCACGTTATCTGAGCCGCGCGCCATAGTCAGGAACGCGTTTAGTCAAAAAAAAAGCCGCTTTTTCAAGCGGCTTTTTTTTCGGTTTTCCCGATCAGAACCGGCTCCACTGTAGCTAGCTCGCGAGAACCTCGCGCGCGGTCTTCTTCCCCGAAGCGGTACGCGCCCGCCCGCTCCTGGTGCGGGTTGCACCACTGGCGCTCTGCAAGTCACGCATGAAGTTGTCGCGCCAGACCGAGACATTGTTCTCCCGCAACTGCGCCATCATGTCGCGATGACGCGCCTGGCGCTCCGCGAGCGGCATGTCGAGCGCTCTGGCGAGCGCATCGGCCATGCCGTCGATATCCACCGGATTGACGATCAGCGCACCGTCCAGTTCCTGCGCCGCGCCTGCGAAACGTGACAACACAAGCACGCCCGGATTCTCCGGGTCCTGCGCCGACACGTACTCTTTGGCGACCAGATTCATGCCGTCGCGCAGCGGCGTGACATAGCCAACATGCGCGGTGCGAAAGAGCGCGGCGAGTACCGAGCGTTCGTATTGCTTATGGATGTACAGGATCGGCGTCCAGTCCAGCTCCGCGAAACGTCCATTGATGCGGCCCGACTCCCCTTCCAGCTGCAGACGGATGTCCTGATAGGCGTGCATGTCGGCGCGTGTCGGCGGCGCGATCTGCAGGAAAGACACCTTGTTGCGTTGCGCGGTGGCGTGTTCCAGCAGACGCTCGAACGCACGGAAACGCTCGACCAGCCCCTTCGAATAATCGAGACGGTCCACGCTCATGATCAGCTTGCGCGAATGCAGCGTAGCCTTCATGGTGCGCACCGGCTTGCCGCGCTCACCCGCCTTGGCGAGTTCGGCGATCTCGTCCGGATACACGCCGATCGGATAAGCAGCTGCACGCAACGTGCGGCCAAACGCATGAACTGCGAGCGGCCCGGCGGCCGAGGCGTCGACTGTGCCGTTCGCCTCGTTGACGATGTAATCGCAGAAAGCACGCAGGTCAGGGGCAGTCTGGAAACCGAGCAGATCGAACGAACACAACGCTTGTACCAGTTCGCGATGTGGCGGTACAGCCAGCAGCACCTGCGAAGCGGGAAACGGAATGTGCAGGAAAAAGCCGATGCGATTCTTCACGCCCGCCGCGCGTAGCGCCTCGGCAAACGGAATCAGGTGATAGTCGTGGACCCAGATAACGTCGTCTTCACGTAGCAGCGGCACGAGTTGCTGCGCAAGCCACGCGTTCACGCGGCAATAACCCTCGAAGTCATGCCGGTCATACTGCAGCAGGTCGGCGCGGTAGTGAAAGGCCGGCCACAGCGTCGCGTTCGAGAAGCCGCGATAGTACTGGTCGTAGTCACGGCGCATCAGCGCGATGGTCGCAAAAGTCACGGGGCCGCGCTCTTCGACCTTGATCTGCGGCTGGCCGGAACTCAGCACGTCGCCGCTCCAGCCGAACCACATGCCGCCGGTCTCCTTGAGCGCGTCGTACACGCCGACCGCCAGACCGCCCGCCGCCGGACCGCCCTCCGAGATCGGCGCAACCCGGTTCGAAACGATAATCAGTCGGCTCATGAAACGCTGTCCCCGATGTAATGCCTTGTTGTCGCACTATGTCGTGTGCGTTGTAAACGTCCTGCGCCGCACACCGCGCCGGTCATCCTGCGCGCGCCGCCGCAACGACCGTCTCGAGCCAGTCGAGCAGCGCGGAAACGGATTCGACGCGCGTTTGCGCGATCGTCTCGCCCGCGCCGACCTTGATCGACAGTCCGTCGCGCTCGTTGACGACGGCGAAGCCCTTCTCGTCGGTCAGGTCGTCGCCGGCAAAAACCGGCTTGCGTCCGACGAACGGCGGCTCGTCGAGAAACGCGCGCATGGCGCGGCCTTTGTCGACGTCCTTCGGTTTGATTTCATAGACCATCTTGCCCGGCTGCAACACGTACGAGTTCGGATAATCGCCGACCAGCCGCTCGGTCGCCTCGCGCGCCGCCTGCTCGCGATCCGGCGCATTGCGGTAATGCAGCGCGAGCGCGGCGCCCTTGATCTCGAGCAGCATGCCAGGGTTGGCATTGACCACCTCGGCCAAAACCTGCTCCATACGCAGAAGGCGTTCGTCGTGAAAGCCGATGCGTTGCGTGTCGCCGTTCGCGTCGCGCCGCTCGGCGCCATGCAGACCCGCAATCGGCAGGTCGGGCATGCCGAGAAAAGCGTCGATACTGTCGATGCCGCGCCCGGACACCACAGCGACCGCTCCATTGGTCAAGCGTCGCAATTCGGCAAGGAGCTCGATGACGCGAGGTTGCACCTGCACGCCGTCCGGCGTGGGCGCGAGTTCGACGAGCGTGCCGTCGAAATCGAAGAAAAATGCGGTCTCGCCACGAGACAGGAAAGCCGGAAGTGGTTGCATCGGGTATTTTGCCTTTCGGCCTTTCGCAGCCGGAAAAGTGTGCGCATCTTACCGCGCATCCATCAATTTTTCGAGAAAGAGAGCCGGGCCGCAAGCCGGACGGAGCAGCACGGCAGCGAGGTCGCGCCCCGTTCGCTGGCATTCCGTTCAAAACGGAAACGATCGGACTTCAACGGGCTTTCAGCCATGTGCGTCATATTGCCTCGCAAACGCTCTGCCCGTGGGCGATGAGCGACGCCTTCCGTCATTTTGCGATACAGTCGCAGCCAAACGGGACTTTGGCGTTACGACGATTTTCGTCCACTATCGCGAACCGCTCGCCGGCACAAGTTTGGGCGCGCGCACGCGAAAGCGTGCGCAATGCCCCGCTCTTCAATCGAGTCATTGATACCTGCTTTGTTCCCGAACATCTCACTGCAACGCTTGCAAGCGCGCCCGGGGTCGCGGCCTCGCGAGAGCCGAGCGCGCCGGTTCCGCTCGACGATCACAGCCGGCGCGCTCATGGCCATGATCGCGCTTGCCGGCTGCACGAGCCGCGCGGAGCCGTGGCATCTGACGAACGTGACGGGCCATTTGCCCGACCTCGACTTCACGCTGACAGGAGACGACGGGCGTCCGGTCAGCGGCGATTCGTTCAAGGGGCGCGCCTCGCTCGTCTATTTCGGCTACACGCATTGCCCGGACGTCTGTCCCGAAACCATGGGGCGGCTGATGCAGGTGCTGGAAAAGCTCGGCCCCGACGCGCAGAAGGTGCGCATCCTGTTCATCACCGTCGATCCGGCGCGCGACACGCCGAAAGCTCTGCACGATTACGTCGGCGCATTCGATTCGAAGCATGCCGAGGGACTGACGGGCAGCGACTGGCAGATCGAATCGCTCGCCAAGCGCTACAGGGTTGCGTATCAGACGGAAAAGCGCGACCCGAACGGCAATTACGAAGTCACTCATAGTTCCGCCGTCTACATGTTCGACGCGCAAGGCCGCGCACGCCTGCTCGCCACCGACCACGACACTCCAGATGCGATCGCGCAGGACTTGCGCCGCATCGTCGATCAACGCTCCTGACTCAATCCATGACACAGATCCCAACGTCCAGAATGCGTACGCTCTCCGCCGTGGCCGGCGCCTTTGCCCTTTCGTTTGCTTTCGCGGCGACTGCCCACGCCGCCGGCGCGCAGACGATCACCGCACAGAATGCATGGGTCCGCTGGCTGCCGAACAACCTGCCGGCAGCCGGATATGTGACGCTCGCGAACTCAGGCGACAAGCCCGTGGACCTCGTCGATATTTCGAGCACCGACTACGGCGACGCGATGCTGCATCAGACAGTCTCGAACGGTTCGTCGCAGAAAATGGTGATGGTCGACAAGCTGACGGTTCCCGCGCACGGGCAGGTTGCAATCGCACCGGGCGGCTATCACGTGATGCTCGAAGGCGCGAAGCACAAGATCGCGCCGGGCGACACGGTACATCTGATGCTGAAGTTTTCGGACGGCGCAACGCTCGACACACCGTTCGCGGTGAAGTCGCCGGCGCAGACGAAGTAAGCACGGCAATCCGCGGCAATGAACCTGCTCTACTGGCTCGATCCCTGGGAATTTTCACCGACGGTCGTCATCGCTCTGCTGCTGCCCGCAATCCTGTTCGTGCGCGGCGCGAGCAAGGCAAAGGTGTCGATCGCGCGCCGCGTTTCCTTCTGGTTCGGGCTGGTGGCGTTGTACGTCGCGTTGCACACGCGGCTCGATTATTTCTTCGAGCACGAGTTTTTCATGCATCGCGCGCAGCACCTCGTGCTGCATCATCTCGGGCCTTTCTTTATCGCGCTGTCGTATCCGGGCGCGGCATTGCGCGCGGGCATTCCGTTCCGCTGGCGACAGCGCTTCGTGCGGCCCGCGCTCGCGCTGCCGTTCGTACGAAAGCTGCTCGACGTCGTCATGCATCCGGTCGTCGCGGTGACATTGTTCGTCGGCCTGATTTACTTCTGGCTGATGTCGCCGGTCCATTTTGTCGCGATGCTCGACTGGCGGCTTTATCGCGTAATGAACTGGAGCATGGTGGTCGACGGCCTGCTGTTCTGGTGGCTCGTGCTCGATCCGCGTCCCGCGCCGCCGGCGCGCCTGTCGCCCGGCAAGCGCGTGCTGGTGGTGATCGCTGCGATTCCGCCGCAGATCATCCTCGGCGCGTTCATCTTTTTTTCGCCGCGAGAGCTGTATCCGATCTATTCGATCTGCGGGCGCGCGTTCACCTGGCTGAGCCCGATGCGCGATCAACAGATCGGCGGCCTGCTTCTGTGGATTCCGGGTTCGATGATGAGCGTGATCGGCGCGCTCGTGGCGTTGCGTCACTGGATGCGCCTCTCCGCACGCGGACGCGTGCGCAGCGAACGGCGTGCGATGCCGGCAAGCCCCACGCAAGCCGATGTCGCGAACACGGCTTCGTCGACTGTCGGCATTCACCGCTGACGCCTCGCCGATACCCGGCTGGCGCCTCGGCCGCCTCGGGCTGATGCCCGGCGATCACCCAGGCACGCCGATGCACGCTCAGGCCGAACGCATCCACACGTGGGGAATGCCGTCCTCTTCGTGAATCTCGGACACTGGCGCAAACCCAAACGCGCCGTAGAAGCTTTGCAGATGCGCCTGCGCGTGCAAGCGGATCGGCGTGCTAGGCCACTGCGTGCGGATATTCGCGATCGCGCGGTCGAGCATCGCATTGCCGAGACCGATGCCGCGGAATTCCGCGGTAGTCAGTACGCGGCCGATCCGAATATCGCCGTCGTCGGCGTCGGGTAGGAGCACGCGCAAATAGCCAGCGAGCGGCGGTCGCGCGGCGCCCGTGGTTGCATCGTCCGTTGCGCCGAACGCGAGCAGATGCCAGGCGTCGAGATCGAGACCGTCGATATCGCCATACAGGCAGTTCTGCTCGATCACGAAGACAGCGCTGCGCGCGGCGAGCATCGCGTAGACCTCGGCGCTCGTGAGTTCATCGAACGCCTTCCAGCGCCATTCGAGTTGCGCGAGCCTCGCGGCAGCGGTGTGTTGCGGTTCGGTCATGACAGGCTTTTGGAATGAAGCGCGCCGTCACCGACGGCGGCGAATGCACAATGATGCCGCGCGTCGCGGCACCGGAATAATCAATTGCTTACGCGCCTCGCGCGGCGCGCACTTTCGACGCCTGCTTGTGGCTGTACATCGCGGCGTCGGCTGCGGTGAGCAATTCGGCGATGGAACCGTGCCGCCCGGCGTCGTACTGAATCTGCCCAACGCTAAAGCGAATCCGATAGCCGCGCTGATCCTGCGCATTGCGCTCGTCGAGCAAGTGCGTAAGACGCTCCGTCACCTCGCGGGTCGCGGCTTCGTCCGCGTCGCTGAGCAACGCGACGAACTCGTCGCCGCCGAGCCGCCCGATCACGTCGCTTTCGCGCAGCGCGGTGCGCAGTATGTCGGCAAAAGTCTTCAGCGCACGATCGCCCTCGGCGTGACCGAACGTGTCGTTGATCTGTTTGAAATCGTTGAGGTCGAAAAACAGCAGCGACGCCGGCTTGTTCAGGCGCTTGCAGACATTGAGCGCATGCTGGGCGAGCGCGGAGAATCCACGCCGGTTGGACAGCAGCGTGAGGTCGTCCAGCGTGGCGAGCTGCACGGCCGCAAGTTCCTGTTCGGCCATACGCGCGAGATCGCGCAGCAGTTCGCGCTCTTCATCGTCGAGTTCGCGTGGCTTGACGTCGATCAGACACAGCGTGCCCAGCTTGCTGCCGTTGGGCACCGTCAGCGGACAGCCAGCATAAAAGCGGATGTTGGGCGCTTCGGTCACGAGCGGATTGTCGTGAAAGCGGTCGTCGGCCAGCGTGTCCGGCACCGTGAGTATCTCGTCCGACACGATTGCATGCGCGCAGAACGAGACGTCGCGCGACGTCGCGCTCACCGACAGGCCCACGCACGACTTGAACCATTGCCGGTCTGCATCCACGAGGCTTACCAGCGCGATGGGCACACCGAACAGGCGCTTCGCGAGTCGCGTCAGGCGGTCGAAGCGCTCTTCGGGCGAAGTATCGAGAATATTCAGCGCGCGTAACGTCTCCAGACGCGTGCTTTCATTGCCGGGAATGGGTGGCAGATGCATGGGGTGTCCTCTGAAACCATCGCGTGAAACAGCGAGTAGTGATCTGGTGATTCCTGAGCGGATTTTCTGAGCGATTCGAGGCTTCTCAATCTGCGATTTTACGCGTGCGGACAAGTTCCCCATAGCGCCGCTGCTACTCGCCGGCAAACACCGGCTCGACGGATCGTGCGAGACGTTCGACGAGGTTGCCCGGTCCGCATAGATGAAGCGCGCCGACCACGACCAGGGTTCGTTCAGGTCGGGCGAGCAACTCGCTTATGCGCGCGGCCCACATGTGATTGCGCCCGTCCAGAATCGTGCGTCGGATATCGGGCAGATTGAACATGGGTGACTCGACGGCGATGCGGTGCACGGCTGACAGATCTCCGTCGAGCCACGCTTCATGCATGCGCTCGAGCGTGCGCTGGGGCTCGCTGATGTCGGCCATGAGCAACTCGAGTGCCGCGGCAACCGCATCGAGCGGAATCGATTCGAGCGCGCCAGCGACTTCTTGCGCTGTCTCCAGGAATTCATAGGCTTTGCCCTCGCCTGTCGCCCAGCGCAGCATGCGCGGCTCGACGCCCTCGACGAGCTGCTGAAACAACGTCGGCGCAATGATCAGCGCGGCCCACGGACGTAGATCGGCGAGCGGCGTGAGCGGGCCGTCAGCGGGCCAGGCAGCTTGCAGACGAGTCCAGGCATCGGCGGCAAGGAAAGACGCGAGGCTTTGCGCGCCACGCTGCGGATCGGCTTTGAGGAAAGGCAGAATCGTCGGCGCGTCGGATTCGAAGACGAGCGCCTCGGCCCAGTCATAAGCTTGCTCGATCCACGGCGGCGTTCTGCGGTTCGACGCAGGAAAGAGATGCATGGAGCCAAGAAGGCGCACATTCGTGCCGGTGATGTGTAGGTACATGCACGTTGGGTGGCGAAGAACAAACGTGCATTGTGCGCCATATTGTCCGCACGGCGCAGCGCGTCAATGCGCACGCGTCCGCACTGGGTTGCGGACGCGGAAAAAAGAAAAGCCCCGACATAGCGGGGCTTTTCTGCACTTCAACTACTGGAGGCGCGAGCCGGAGTCGAACCGGCCTAAACGGCTTTGCAGGCCGCTGCATAACCGCTTTGCTATCGCGCCGCAAGCGGATTGGAATCTAGCTGCAGATTCGCTGATTTGTCTCGTGGACAACCATCAGTCCACCAAACAAAAAGGGAAGCGTTGCTTCCCCTGATGTATGGAGCGGGAGACGAGGCTCGAACTCGCGACCTCAACCTTGGCAAGGTTGCGCTCTACCAACTGAGCTACTCCCGCAATGCACTGCTTCGCAACGCCTTGCACTTCTCAAACCACATTACTGACCAACGCGCTGCTTCAAAAATCTGGAGCGGGAGACGAGGCTCGAACTCGCGACCTCAACCTTGGCAAGGTTGCGCTCTACCAACTGAGCTACTCCCGCGTATTACTGCTTTCGTGCTGCTTAAAAAGGCCTACTACGCCCTTCTTCCTCCTACTGCAACCGACGTTTCGAACTGCTCGCATCGGAGAAACGAGATTATGGAGAAACGACCGAAACGTGTCAACCCCTTTTGCCAATCTCTTTAACTGAACAGATTTCACTCATGACGTTCTCACGAATCGCGCTCAATGCTAGCGCGTACGGCGCTCAGGCAGCCCCGCCGCGCTCGCGAATTTGCGGCCATGCGAGCTTCATGTAATACAGCATGGACCAGATGGTCAGGAATGCCGCGAGATAGATGAGCCACAAGCCCCACGTTCGTGTGTCGATCGCCACGCCGCCGCCGAATGACAACGGACCGTTGAACAGCAGCATCGGAATAGCCACCATCTGGCAAACGGTCTTGAATTTACCAAGCGAATTCACGGCCACGCTCTTCGACGCGCCGATCTGCGCCATCCATTCGCGCAGCGCCGAAATCGCGATCTCGCGCCCAACGATCACTAGAGCAATAGCGGAGTCGATTCGCGCGAGTTGCACGAGCACCAGCAAGGCGGCGGTCACCATCAGTTTGTCCGCGACAGGGTCGAGAAACGCGCCGAACGCCGACGTCTGATTCCATTTGCGAGCCAGGTAGCCGTCGAACCAGTCGGTCAGCGCAGCCAGCACGAAGATCGTCGCCGCCGCGAGATTACGGTGCGGGGGACTCATCATCATGTCGGGCAAATAAAACACGCCGACGACCAGCGGAATCAGAACAATCCGCAGCCAGGTCAGGAAAATCGGGAAATTGAACGGCATGGGCAGGCGCAGCGTCTGACGGGAGAGATGCAATTGTGCCGTGTCACAGTGCGTGCCACAAGCAAAGCGGCGCCGGGAGCGACGCGCGCACCGCTTGCGCGACTCACCTCGCGTGAGGACGGCACATAAAGTGAGGCGAGCGAGGCTCATCGCGCTCGTCGTGCAAGATGCCGCGGCAGCAGCGTTGCCGCCGCGGCCAGCTAAAGGCGACGTGACCCGCGCGCCGCGACTCAGTGCAATTGCCGATAGATCTGCTCGGCGAGCGCCTGAGAAATTCCTTCGACGCTCGCTAGATCTTCGACGCTCGCCGCGACCACGCCGCGCAGCCCGCCGAAGCGCGCCAGCAGCCGCTGACGCCGTTTCGCCCCCACGCCTTCGAGCTCCTCGAGCCGCGACGTCTGACGCGTCTTGCCGCGTTTTGCGCGCATGCCGGTGATCGCAAAACGGTGCGCCTCGTCGCGGATCTGCGCGACCAGCATTAACGCCGCGCTTTCCTTGCCGAGTTCGAGCGGCGTGCGGCCGTCGGCGAAAATCAGGGTTTCGAGGCCGACCTTGCGTCCCTCTCCTTTCGCGACGCCGACCAGCATGCCCGTGTCCAGCCCAAGCTCGGTGAACACTTGCCGCGCGATTTCCACCTGACCCTTGCCGCCGTCGATCAACACGATGGTGGGCAAGATGCCTCCCGACGCGACAGGTTCAGCGGCCTCGGGCGTGAGCGACGG
This sequence comes from Paraburkholderia caledonica NBRC 102488, assembly GCF_000685095.1. Classification (GTDB taxonomy): domain Bacteria; phylum Pseudomonadota; class Gammaproteobacteria; order Burkholderiales; family Burkholderiaceae; genus Paraburkholderia; species Paraburkholderia caledonica. Next base: position 248,774 of record NZ_BAYE01000003.1, on the reverse strand, counting down.
GTCCACCGCCGTATCGCTTTGCAGATCGACGGCCTCATCGGCGGCATTCGCGGCGGCCTGCGCGACCATTTTCTCGTAGCGGCGCGTGAGCACCTGGCGCATCGCCGCGTAGTCGTCGCCGGGCGTGATGCCGGTGATGTTGTAGCGGCGATATTCCGATGACTGCATCTTGTGATGGTGATACACGACGCACGACGCCTGCGTCGCCTCGCCCATGGTGTGGCTGACGTCGAAACATTCGATGCGCACATGCGCGAGGTCGTCGCACTCCATGCCGAGCGTGTCGGTAAGCGCACGCGTGCGCGCCTGTTGCGAGCCTTGCTCGGACAACAGTCGTGCGAGCGCGAGCCGCGCGTTCTGCTCCGCCATTGCGAGCCACGCGCGCCGTTGCCCTTGCGGCTGACGCAGCACGGTGACCTTGTGGCCGGCCTGCTCGATCAGCACGTCGACGAGTTCTCGCGTGGCCGGCGCGTGGCTGACCACCAGCACGGGCGGCACGCGATTGCCGAGATAATGCTGCGCGATGAACGCCTCGAGCACTTCCGATTCGATGCTGCCCGACGCGCTGTTCTTGCGCGGCTTCGCCGGTTCCGAACTGGAATCGGGGCTGGCATCGAGCACGCCTGCGCTTGCGTCGTCAGCGAGGTCGTCGTCATCTTCCGGCGGCAGTTCCTGTGCGATTGCAAGCGCATCCGCGGTGTCCGACGATAGTTTGTCGCCGCTTATATTGCTGTGCGCGTTTTCCGCAGAAACCGAGCCTGCGTCCGACGCGACGTCGACCAAAACGTCGTCGCCTTCCTCTTCGAGACCACCCTCTTCCGCCGTCAACGCACTTTCAACGTGCGCGGGGAAATACGCCTTGTCGCCGAGATGCCGGCCGCCGCGCACCATCGCAAGATTCACGCAGACGCGGCCGCCCAGAGCGACCACCGCGAGAATATCGACATCGCTATCGCTACCGACCTCAATGGCCTGCTGATGCAGCACCGTCGACAGCGAACTCATCTGATTGCGCACGGCCGCAGCCTGCTCGAACTTCAGCTCGCTCGCGAACGCATGCATCTTCTGCTCGAGTTCTTTCATCACTTCGCCCTGCCGGCCGAGCAGAAAGCGCGACGCATTCGCGACGTCGCGCGCGTAGTCCTCTTCGCCGATGTTGCCAACGCACGGCGCTGTGCAACGGCCGATCTGATGTAGCAGGCACGGCCGCGTGCGGTTGTTGAACACGGAGTCTTCGCAGGTACGCAACTGGAATACGCGCTGCAGGATCTGAATGCTCTCGCGCACCGCCCACGCGCTCGGAAACGGACCAAAATACTGATTCTTGCGATCCACCGAGCCGCGGTAATAGGCCATGCGCGGAAACTTGTGGCCGGTCAGCTTCAGGTACGGATACGACTTGTCGTCCCGAAACAGAATGTTGTAACGCGGCGCGAGCGCCTTGATCAAATTGTTTTCGAGCAACAGCGCTTCCGCCTCGGAGCGCGTCACGGTCGTCTCGATGCGCGCAATGCGCGTCACCATCATCGCGATGCGCGGCGACAGTTGCGTCTTCGTGAAGTAGCTCGAAACACGCTTTTTGAGATCGCGCGCCTTGCCGACGTACAGCACCGCGCCGTGCGTGTCGTAATAGCGATAGACGCCGGGCAGATGCGGCAACTGGGCGAGCACTTTTTTCGGCTCGAAAGCGATGTTTGCTTCGGGTTCGGTCATGCAGGATCGGCTGGTGGGACTGTCTCGCGGGCGGTCGCCCCGTCTGGCCTGGTGTGGCCGCATCGGTTTCACGCTCAAAGAAGTCTGGCGCGAGGAGATCGAACGGGTGCTTTAGAATCGCCAGTTTAGAACATTCCGCGTCCGCCCGAGCCCGCCGATGCCCTCCACCGCGCCGCCATCCGACCCAACCGCCGACCCAGCCGTCGACCCAACCGCCGCTGCGCCTCGCGAACCGTCCGCAGCGATCGCGTGCGATATTTTCTGCGCGGTGATCGACAATTTCGGCGACATCGGCGTGTGCTGGCGCCTCGCGCGTCAGCTTGCGAGCGAGCACGACTGGCAAGTGCGAGTCTTCGTCGACGATCTGCATGCGTTCCAGAAACTGTGTCCGTCGCTCGCGCTCGATCGTGCACGGCAGACCATCGACGGGATCGTCGTCGAACACTGGCACGCGCCGACGCATGCCGGCGACACGCTCGAAGTGGCCGACGTGGTGATCGAGGCGTTCGCCTGCGAACTGCCGCCCATCTACGTGGCTGCGATGGCGCAGCGCAAGCGCCCGCCTGTGTGGATCAACCTCGAATATCTGAGCGCCGAGGACTGGGTCGCGGACTTTCACCTGCGGCCATCGCCGCATCCGCGCTATCCGCTCGTCAAGACGTTCTTCTTTCCCGGGCTCGGGCCGGGCACGGGCGGCGTGCTGAAGGAGCGGAATCTGGATGCCGCACGCGCGGCGTTCGAGGCGTCGCCTGCGGCACGAGAAGCGTGGTGGCTGCAAACCGTGGGACACGCGCCACCTGTCGGGGCGACTGTCGTTTCGCTCTTCGCCTATGAGAATCCGGCAGTCGACAACCTGCTCGAGCAATGGCGCGACAGTGTCGAACCTGTGGTGGTGCTTGTGCCCGAGGGCCGTATCTCCGGCGCGGTTGCGCGCTTTTTCGGAGTGCCGGCGTTTGCCGCCGGCACCCGTGCGGAGCGCGGCGGATTGAGCGCACATGGCCTCGCGTTCACCGAACAATCCGGCTACGACGCGCTGCTCTGGGTCAGTGACATCAATTTCGTGCGCGGCGAGGATTCGTTTGTGCGCGCGCAGTGGGCCGCCAGACCCTTCGTCTGGCACATTTACCCGCAAGCGGACGACGCGCATCTGCCGAAACTCGACGCCGCGCTCGAACACTACGGCCGCACGCTTGCCGTCGATGCCCGCGCCGCCCTCGCGCGGTTTTGGCACGCCTGGAACGGCGTCGGCGAGCCGGACTGGGCAGCGGTGCGCGACCACTACCCGGCGCTGCAGCGGCGCGCGGTCGAATGGGCCGGCGAACTCGCGCGAGTCGGCGACCTCGCTGGAAATCTGGCCTTGTTCACAAAAAGTCAGTTAAAATAAGCGGTTATCCAACGGCCGACGACGCAAGCGCGGCCCGATCGCAGCAAAAAAATCCTGGATTCAGTTGGCTTCAGTTGGCTTTCGTCTCCCGCTTTTAGCCGGTTCCCCCGGCATCCAAAGATGCAATGCGACGCTTCGCGCAAGCCGCATGCAATCGGTGGAGAAACGGTGGGCAAAAGCGCACTTCAGGAAACACGCTGCCGACCGGCGCCACTCGTGTACACGCCCGCATCGGGTAAAAAGCAGGTAACGGATTTGCGGGAATTGCGGAACGCGTCGCATCGGCTACGCCACTGGAACCCTCGCAGCAAGCCAACCGCGCTTCATGCACCGCTTCTCGCCGGGCCGTCTCATCGCGGCGCGGCGTAAAGCGCAGGAAACGTCGAAGCCGCTTGCGCCGTATGCCGTTGAGCACAAGTTGAAGCTACTTATTTCGTACAGGACAGTTTTATGAAGACCGCACAGGAACTCCGCACCGGCAACGTCGTAATGATCGGCGCAGACGCAATGGTCGTGCAAAAGGCCGAATACAACAAATCGGGCCGCAACTCCGCCGTCGTCAAGATGAAGTTCAAGAACCTGCTGACCGGCGCAGGCATGGAAAGCGTGTACAAGGCAGACGACAAGTTCGACGTCGTCGTGCTCGAGCGCAAGGAAGTGACGTACTCTTACTTCGCCGATCCAATGTACGTGTTCATGGACGCCGACTACAACCAGTATGAAGTCGAAGCCGAAATGATGGGCGACGCGATGAACTACCTCGAAGACGGCATGACTTGCGAAGTCGTGTTCTACAACGAGAAAGCCATCTCCGTCGAACTGCCGACCACGCTGGTCCGCGAAATCATCTATACGGAACCGGCTGTGAAGGGCGACACGTCCTCGGGCAAGGTGCTGAAGAATGCCAAGCTGAACACCGGTTTCGAGCTGCAAGTGCCGCTGTTCTGCAACATCGGCGACAAGATCGAAATCGACACGCGTACGCACGAGTATCGTAGCCGCGCATAACCGCCGGCAAGACGCCCCCGCCCAGCGCGACGCAATGCGCGCTGGCAAAAAACGAAAAGCGCCCCATTGGGCGCTTTTTCTTTTTTGTGCCGCCGAGTATTGTGGAGGAAAACTTTACCGGCAATTTTGTCCAAATTTCCGGTCACAGCATTTCGATGTTGCCGTGTGTGGCAATGTAAGCCCTTGATATGCCAAGTCAAAGGGCGTTGGCATAGCTCATGCTAGAGACCCCATACCCAATGTCTCTCGACTCCGGAGATGCGAGATGAATAACGACATCGCAGAAGGCAAGTGGAAGCAACTGGTTGGGAAGGCGAAGGCTGCGTGGGGCGAACTGACCGACGACGAACTCACCAAGGCCGAAGGTCGCGCGGACCGTCTCGCGGGCCTGATTCAGGAACGCTATGGCAAAACTCGCGAAGACGCGGAGCGCGAAGTACGCCGCTTCTTCGACAGCAATCGGGATTTCTGACAGCAAAAGCAGCAGACGCGAAGTAAGCGCCGGCGCCCATGCAGCATTGCATCGTGGCCGCAGGATGCCGGCGAATAGAACCAGGCGGGCCGCAACGCTAACCAGCGCGCGGCGAATCGCCCGCTCAGATACAGCAAAGGACCAGAACTACGTGAGTCGACTCGCCGCCCGTTTCGCCCGGTGGCATGAATGCCGGGTACCGCGGTCATGCCGACCGGGAGGCCGCTTGTGCGCCGCCCGGCTGACGCTGACTTGCGCGGCGACGCATCCGCCCGACAGTACCGGCCAGCCATCGTACCCGCTTCGCCGCGCTGCGGTTCAGGCGCAGAAAAAGCGGCTATTTCATCCATTTAAAAAGTTGCGCTCGCCATGCCACACGCTCTGATTGTTGAAGACGACCCCAATAGCCTGTCGGGCCTATCCGCGATTCTTGCCGCGGATGGTTTTTCAGTCGACACCGCGACGACCATCGCCGAAGCGCGCGCCGCGCTGACGCGCTTCATCCCCGACGTTGTTCTGGTCGACCTGAATCTTCCAGACGGCAGCGGGCTCGACCTGTTGCAGCATCTGCCCGCGCATCCGCCAGGCGGCGCGCTGCCTGTGATCGTCATGACCGGCAATGCGACCGTGGAAAGCGCGATCGAAGGCTTGCGGCACGGCATCTGGGACTATCTGCTGAAGCCGGTCAACATTCCCCGCCTGCGCAGTCTGCTTGCGAGAATTCCGCGTCCGTATGAGTTGACTGAGGAAGTGCAGACGCTGCGCGCATCGTTGCGTCAGCTTGGGCGCTTCGGCTCGGTGCTGGGCCGCAGCGCCGCGATGCAGCACGTGTACGACACGATCGAACATATCGCGCCGACCGAAGCGGCCGTCCTGATTTCAGGCGAAGCCGGTACCGGCAAGCAGGTGGCCGCCCGGACGATGCACGATATGAGCCGGCGCCGCAAAGGCCCGTTCGTCACGCTCGATTGCCGCAGCGCAGCCAGTTCGCAGCTGCGTTCGCTGGACAGCGTGCTGTTCGGCCACGAACGCGGCGCGTTCAGCGGCGCCGATCAGCGCGAGCCCGGCCTCTTCGAGCAGGCGAGCGGCGGGACGCTTTTCATCGACGAGATTGCGGAATTGCCGCGCGCGCAGCAGGAAGCATTGCTCCGCGCGCTGGATTCGCAGACCTTCATGCGGGTCGGCGGCACGAGTCAGGTCGTGACCGATTTCCGTTTGATCGCGTCGACGCGCAAAGCGCCGCGCGCAGCGGTCGCGGACGGCAGTCTGCATGAGGACCTCGCGCTGCGTCTCGAAGCCGCAGCGGTGACGCTGCCGCCGTTGCGCGAGCGCGGCGAAGATCCTGCGCTGATCGCGCAGGCGATTGTCGACGAACTGAATCACGACGCCGCCGCGCGCGGCGCGTCCGACGTCGCCAAGCAGATCGGGCCCAACTTCCTGCGCGAATGCCTGACATACGAATGGCCGGGCAACGTGCGCGAGCTGCAGGACCGCGTGCGGCGTGCGTACCACGCATCGGGCGACGTGCTGGAGTCGTTGCGCGCCGACGAAGCCGGCTCCGTCAACGGTCGCGATCTGAATGGCAGCCGCGTTCAGGTCACGGTCGGCACCCCGCTCGCCGATGTGGAAGAAATGCTGATTCGTGCGACGCTCGACGCGGTAGGCGGTACACGCCATCGGGCGGCGTCGCTGCTGGGCATCAGCCCGAAGACGCTGTACAACAAACTGCAACGGATGCGGCTGAACTGACCCCCTCTTCGCTTTGCACGTCGAAGCGCTTGCAAAGCGGACCGGGGAGGCGCACATCGCATGCACGCGCGCAGATGACCAATGAACAACGGCGCCTGAAGCGAGGCGCCGTTGGTTTATCTACTGTATTCGCGCGTCGCTCAGGCGAACACGCTGCGCAGCAAAGCCTGCGCTTGCAGATATCGCGGCTCCGCGACCAGCTTGCTCCACTTCAGCGCCTTGTCGCGCGGGCGCATGCGCTTGACCCGCTGCTGCGATTCCTTCGATGGCGTGAAGCGCAATTCGTCCAGCACCTGTTCGGCCTTTTCGGGCTGATTGCAGATCAGCACCATGTCGCAACCGGCCTGCAGCGCGGCAGTCGCGCCTTCGGTGAGCGTGCCGCCCTGGCGCGCGGCTTCCATCGAGAGATCGTCGCTAAAAATGGCGCCTTCGAAGCGCAGCTTGCCGCGCAGGATGTCCTGCAGCCAGACACGTGAAAAGCCCGCCGGCCTGGAGTCGACTTGCGGATAGACGACGTGCGCCGGAATCACCGAGCCGAGCGACAGCCCAAGCCAGTCATACGGCGCTACGTCGTCGCGAAGAATGTCGTCGAGCGAGCGTTCGTCGACGGGCATCGCGACGTGCGAGTCCGCGTGCGCGAAACCATGCCCCGGAAAGTGCTTGCCGCAGTTGCTCATGCCGGCGAGCGCAAGACCGTGGTTGAGGTTTTTCGCGAGCATCGCCACGACGCGCGGATCGCTATGAAACGCGCGATCGCCGATTACCTGCGACTGGCCGTAGTTCAGATCGAGCACCGGCGTAAAGCTCATGTCGATGCCGCAGGCGCGCAACTCCGAAGCGAGGATATAGCCGACTGCGGTCGTGACCTTGGTAGCATGCATAACGTCGCTGTCCCACAGCGCGCCGAGCTTGGCCATTGCGGGAAGCACGGTGAACCCGTCGGTTCGGAAGCGCTGCACACGTCCGCCTTCGTGATCGACTGCGATCAGCAGTTCCTCGCGAATCGCGCGAATAGAGTCGGTCAGCGCAATCAGTTGCGCCCGGTTCTCGTAGTGGCGCGCGAACAGAATCACACCGCCGGTCATCGGATGGGCGAGACGGCGCTTGTCGTCGTCGTTCAGCGTTTTGCCGACGACGTCGAGCATCACCGGTCCGGGATTGGTTTTCATTGATTTCCGCTTGAAGATTGCGTGAAGCAAGGAGATACGCGACCGCGCGGGCCGCGTTCGCAATTATTTCTGGTTAGCTGCAGCTTCCGGGTTGGAGCCGTTCGCCCCTTCTGCTTGCGCACTCTCGGCAATCACGAACGACACGGCGTAATCGCGCTCGTCGGTGATCGTGACGCGCGCCGTGATGCCGCGCGTCTCGAGCCATTCGGCCAACTCCCCGGATGCGACCACCATCGGTTCGCCGCTCGGCTTATTGAGCGTTTGCAGCGCGCGCCATGTCATGGGCCAGTGCATGCCGAGACCGATCGCCTTCGAAAACGCCTCCTTCGCCGAGAATCTCGTGGCGAGGAATGCGAGCCCGCGCGCGGCCGAACGAGCGTTGCGCGCGTGGTATACACGTAATTCGTCTGGGCCGAGTACCTTCTCGGCAAAGCGGCCGTTGGTGCGCGTCATGACCGCCGCCACGCGACTCACCTGAACGATGTCTGTACCGATACCGTAGATCGCCATAGGGGACCGGCCCTTACGCGTTACGCACGTGCGCCGAGACGGGCGGCGACCATGATCGCCTTCATCTCGCGCACCGCGTTGTCCCAGCCCGCGAAAATCGCATGCGCGACGATCGCGTGACCGATATTCAGCTCGACGATGCCGTCGATCGCCGCGATCTGCTGGACGTTCGTGTAGTGCAGGCCGTGGCCTGCGTTCACCTTGATACCGAGCGTCGCGCCGAATTCGACCGCGCGAACCACGCGCTCATATTCGCGCTGTTGTTCGCCTGGATCGCGCGCCTCGGCATAACGCCCGGTGTGCAACTCGATTACCGGTGCGCCGGCTTCGTGCGCTGCACGGATCTGCGTCTCGTCCGGATCGATGAAGAGCGACACGCGTGAGTTCGCGTCGGCCAGTTGCCTGCACGCAGCGCGCACGGCCTCGAACTGACCGGCGACGTCCAGACCGCCTTCTGTCGTCAATTCCTGACGCTTTTCCGGCACGAGGCAAACGTCATGCGGTTTTACTTCGCAGGCGATGTCGAGCATCTCCTGCGTGACCGCGCATTCGAGGTTCATGCGCGTCTTGAGCAGCGGGCGCAGCGCGCGCACATCGGCGTCGACGATATGGCGGCGATCTTCGCGCAGATGCAACGTGATGACGTCGGCGCCGGCTTCCTCGGCCATCAGCGCGGCGCGGATCGGGTCGGGGTACAAAGTTCCGCGCGCGTTGCGCAGCGTGGCGACGTGATCGATGTTCACGCCGAGATCGATCACATTCGGCGACGTTAGAAAGAAGCTCATAAGTTCTGCAAGTCGATCAGGATCTGGCGCGTCGCGAGCGGCGTGCCGCCAAGATAAGTGTTGAGCAGAAAGCGCATCAGCGTTTTGCTTTGCGCCACGGTCTGCGCCCGATGGTAATCGTCCTTTTCCATATCGAGCAAGGTTTGACCTGCAATCACCGGCCACTGCGACGGCAGATCGTCGGATGCTTCGCGCACGCCGCGCTCCGGATCGAACACATAACGGCTGCCGGCTTCGACCGCTTTGCGCGCGACCGTGCGATCGAGCGCCATCGCGTAACCAGTTTCGCGCAGCAACACGCGCTCGAACGAACGTAACACCTGGACCGGCGGCTCGTCGTGCGCGAGACGCGTCATGGTGACGACGTAGTGATGGAACAGTTGCGGATGCGGATCTTCGCGCGCGCAGAACTTCACGAGGAGTTCGTTCACATAGAAGCCGCACAGCAGCGCGTCGCCCGTTAAAGGCAGCATGCCGCCGACCCACTCGGCGCCGGTCAGCGTGCGCACCTCGCCTCTGCCGGACCACGACAGCGCAAGTGGCTGGAACGTTTGCAGCACGCCGCGCAACGCGGAGTGCGGACGCTTCGCGCCCTTGGCGACGAGCGCGAGGCGACCGTGATCGCGCGACAGCACGTCGATGATCAAACTCGTCTCACGATACGGATAGCTATGCAGAACGAAGGCGGGCTGCTCGGCGATGCGGTATTCGGAAGCCGATGTGGAACCGCGCGAGGACCGGCGAGCCGGCGCCTTGCGAGGCGCGTCATCGGGGCCGGTGTCGGAGGTGCTTTTAGTGGAAGATTTGCGGCTGGCGCGAGCCGGCTTTGACGGCTCGCGTGACGGCGCGGCCGGCTCCGCGTCGTCCGGATCCGTGTCGGAATTCAGCGTGACCCACGCGTCATTCGTACCCATACGCACGAAGTCCTGCTTCGTTGTCGGCCCACCCGCTCTTCACCTTGATGAAGGTTTCCAGATATATGGGTCCGTCGAACAGCTTCTCCATGTCGAGGCGCGCCTCGGTGCTGATCTGCTTCAGCTTCGCACCCTTCTGGCCGATGATCATTGCCTTGTGCGTGTCGCGCTCGACGAGGATCGTCGCGAAGATGCGGCGCAGGCGTCCTTCGGTTTCGAACTTGTCGATCAGCACGGTGCTCGTGTACGGCAGTTCGTCGCCGGTCCAGCGGAAAACTTTCTCGCGCAGAATCTCGGCCGCAAGAAAGCGCTCGCTGCGATCGGTGAGATCGTCTTCGCCGTAAATCGGTGCGCCTTCCGGCAGGTACGGCTTGACGGTGGCCATCAGGCGCTTGATGTCGTCCGGGTTTTTGGCCGACAGCGGCACGATCTCGCTGAACTGGCGCAGCGCGCTCACCTGCTGCATGAACGGAAACAGCGAGTCTTTATCCGACACACGATCGAGCTTGTTTGCAATCAGCAACGTGGGTACAGAAGGCGGAATCAGGTCGAGCACTTTCTGGTCGTCCGGGCCGAAACGGCCGGCTTCGATCACGAACAGGATCGTATCGACGGAAGTCAGCGTAGACGTCACCGCGCGGTTCAGCGAACGGTTCAGCGCGCCGCTGTGCTTGGTCTGAAAGCCGGGCGTGTCGACGAAAATGTATTGGACGTCTTCGAGCGTATGGATGCCGGTGATGCGATGGCGCGTAGTCTGCGCCTTGCGCGACGTGATGCTGACTTTCTGGCCGACCAGCGCGTTCATCAGCGTGGATTTGCCGACGTTAGGGCGGCCGACGATCGCGACCATGCCGCAGCGGAAACCAGTGGGAGTGGGAGCGTTCATATTGGGCTACGGCAGGTTCGGATCGACGCGCTCGGGTGGCGCACCGGGGCAATCAATGGCCCGCGTCGGCGACGCGCGTTTGTACCGCGTCGGCTACGCCGGGTTCGTTTTCGGTGGGGGCCGCAGTGTTCGTCGCGGGCGATACAGCGTCGGACGCCGGCTCGCGACTGCGGGACGGTTTGTCTACGCCGCGGACGGCGGACTCTGCCTTTGTGTCGATGGGCTTGGGTTCGGCCGGCTTCAGGTCTGCGGACGACGCGTTGGCGGTTTTCGGGTCGGCGGGTTTTGGCTCTACTGGCCTGGCTTCGGCCAACCGCGCATCCAGCTTGTCCGCCGGCTTGTCCCCTGCTGATTTTTCCGCCGATTTGTCGCCAGGCTGCGCGGCGGCTCTATCCGATTTCTCGAACTTTTCCGCCCTATCGGCTTTCTCCAGTCGCTCGCCCTTATCGGCGCGTTCCGGGGCGCTGTACTCGACGTGCGCCGCGCGAATCACCGCCAGCGGTGCAGCCGCAACCACCGCCGCCAAAGCGCTACGCTCCGCGGCGGGCTCTGTTCCGGACGTTACCCGCGGTTCTCCCTTCGCCGCGCCACGCTCGCTCTTACGATCCGGGCTGCGCAGGTCGAGGGCGGTCTGGACGCCAGTCACGCCGGGGACAATTTCAAGCTCGACATTTTTCGCTGCGCGCGCGCCTTTTGAACGCTTTGACTTGCCGACGACTGCCGGCGCGGCGGCGAGGACCTCGTCGAGCGCTTTTTTGGCTGCGGCCTGCTCAGCCGCGCGCCGACTGGCGCCAGAGCCAGAGACCTTCACGTCCAGCTTCGGCACCGTACATTCAACTTCGAATTGCTGATTGTGCGCCGCACCATGCGTGGCCACAACGGTGTACGTGGGCAAAGCGATCTTGTGACCTTGCAGATATTCCTGCAAAAGCGTCTTCGCATCTTTGCCGAGCGTACGCGGGTCGATGTGATCGAGGATCGGCACGTACAGGCGCTTAATGACCGTCTGGGCGGCTTCGAAACCGCCGTCGAGGAACACTGCGCCCAGCACCGCTTCAAGCGTGTCAGCAAGGATTGACGGCCTACGGAAGCCGCCGCTGCGCAGTTCGCCCTCCCCGAGCCGAAGTCCTTCGGAGATATTCAGGGCCTGAGCGATTTCGTAAAGCGATTGCTGTTTAACGAGATTAGCGCGAACGCGAGACAAGTCGCCTTCGTCCAGCTTCCCGAAACGTTGGAACAAAAGCGCAGCCACCGCGCAATTCAGAACGGAATCGCCTAGAAATTCGAGCCGTTCGTTATGCGTGGAACTGTGACTGCGGTGTGTTAAAGCCTGGCGCAGCAATTCCGCATTGCGAAATTCGTAGCGCAGACGGCTTTCCAACGGAGATGAGGGCATGGGCAGAGTATAACGCGGGCGCCGGGCCGGGCGAAAACGCGGCCGGCCCGACGGGGAAAGCGTGGTGAAGCGACGTTAGAGGACTTTATGTAGCGATAACGCGCGGCGCCCGCAGGGTCGTTCACGTGATCGTTGATCGTCGATAAGCGATCACGTTCGCAGCGCGTCATGCGGTCGGCGAAAAGCTTACTGGAACGAGCCGATGCGCTTGAGATTGCTGAAGTTCATCCAGATGAAAAACGCGCGGCCGACAATATTCTTGTCCGGCGCAAAACCCCAGTAACGGCTGTCGGCGCTGTTATCGCGGTTGTCGCCCATCATGAAGTAATTGCCCGGCGGCACTTTGCAAATCACGCCGCGCGCGTTGTAAGTGCAGTTGTCGCGATACGGATAATCTTCTGCGCCGACGATAAACGGCGGCACGGCGGGATTGTTCAAAATTGCGTTCTTGCGGCCGTCCAGATTTTCCTCGAACTGTTTCGCGTAGCCAAGACGCTCCTCGTCGAGATAATCGGGCAGCGGCGTTTCAGGCACCGGCTTGCCGTTGATGGTGAGCTGCTTGTCCTGATACGCAACCGTGTCGCCCGGCAAGCCGATCACTCGCTTGATATAGTCGACCGACTCGTCTTTCGGATAGCGGAACACCACAACGTCGCCGCGCTGGAGCGGCCGGCCCTCTGTGATTTTCGTATTGACGATGGGCAGGCGGATACCGTAATCGAATTTATTGACGAGGATGAAGTCGCCCACCAGCAGCGTTGGCACCATTGAGCCGGACGGAATCTTGAACGGCTCCACAACGAACGAGCGCACTACGAAAACCACCAGAATCACCGGGAAAAAGCTCGCGGAATACTCGAGCCACCATGGTTGGCGCAGCTTGTCGTCACGCAGTCGCGCGCGCGTCTGCGCGGCGTTTTCGTCGGCGAAACGCTCACCGATACGTGCCTGCTGACGGTCGAACTCAGCGACCGCGGCTTCCGCCGCGCGCCGCCTTTGCGGCATGAACACCAGTTTGTCTGCGACCCATGCGACGCCCGTCAAAACGACGAGCACAAAAAGAATCAGCGCAAAATTCATAGGGTTCCGTTGTTCGTCTTATTTGTCTTCGACACGCAGGATGGCGAGGAAAGCCTCTTGCGGAATCTCGACGGACCCCACCTGCTTCATTCGCTTCTTGCCTGCCTTCTGCTTTTCCAGCAGCTTTTTCTTACGTGAAATATCGCCGCCGTAGCATTTTGCCAGCACGTTCTTACGCAATGCTTTAATGTTTTCGCGAGCGATGATATTCGAGCCAATCGTGGCCTGGATCGCAACGTCGTACATCTGGCGCGGAATCAGTTCGCGCATTTTCGCCGCGACTTCGCGACCGCGGTACTGGCTTTGCGAACGGTGCACGATGACCGACAGCGCGTCCACCTTGTCGCCGTTGATCAGCATGTCGACCTTTACGACGTCGGACGCGCGATATTCCTTGAATTCGTAATCCATCGACGCGTAACCGCGCGAGATCGATTTCAGCCGATCGAAGAAATCAAGCACGACCTCGCCCATCGGAATCTCGTAGGTCAACTGCACCTGACGGCCGTGATACTGCATGTTGATCTGGTTGCCGCGCTTTTGCGTACACAGCGTGATCACCGAACCGACGTAGTCCTGCGGCATGTACAGGTTCACGGTGACGATCGGTTCGCGCACTTCTTCGATCTTCGAGGGCTCCGGCATCTTGGCCGGATTTTCGACCATGATGGTTGTGCCGTCGCGTTGCAGGACTTCGTACACGACGGTCGGCGCCGTGGTGATCAGGTCCATGTCGAACTCGCGTTCGAGACGTTCCTGCACGATCTCCATGTGCAGCAGACCCAGGAAGCCGCAACGGAAACCGAAACCGAGCGCCTGCGAAACTTCGGGCTCGTATTGCAACGATGCGTCGTTTAGCTTCAGCTTTTCAAGCGAGTCGCGCAGCGCGTCGTACTGGTTCGCTTCGACCGGATACAGGCCGGCGAACACCTGTGGCTTCACTTCCTTGAAGCCAGGTAACGGCTCGGCAGCAGGCGCGTTCACCAGCGTGACGGTGTCACCCACCTTCGCCGCGGCCAATTCCTTGATGCCGGCGATGATGAAACCCACCTGCCCCGCCGACAACGATTCGAGGTTCTTGGACTTCGGCGTGAACACGCCGATGTGTTCGACCGGATACTGCGCGCCGGTCGCCATCATGCGGATTTTGTCTTTTGGACGCAGTGTGCCGTTGACGATACGCACGAGCATCACGACGCCGACGTAGTTGTCGAACCACGAGTCGATGATCAGCGCCTGCAACGGCGCTTCCGGATCGCCCTTCGGCGGCGGCACTTTCGCGATCAACGCTTCGAGCACGTCTTCCACGCCCTGGCCCGTCTTGGCGCTGCAATGCGTGGCGTCGGTCGCGTCAATACCGATTACGTCTTCAATCTCGGCGATCGCGTTCTCGGGATTCGCGGCCGGCAAATCGATCTTGTTGAGCACCGGAATGACGTCGACGCCGAGTTCGATTGCCGTATAGCAGTTGGCGACTGTTTGCGCCTCTACGCCCTGGCTTGCGTCGACCACCAGCAGCGCGCCCTCGCACGCGGACAGCGAGCGGCTGACTTCGTACGAGAAGTCGACGTGCCCCGGCGTGTCGATCATGTTCAGGTTGTAGACCTTGCCGTCGCGGGCGCGATAGGTCAGGGCCGCAGTCTGTGCCTTGATAGTGATGCCGCGCTCGCGCTCGAGGTCCATCGAGTCGAGCACCTGAGCTTCCATCTCGCGGTCGGACAAACCGCCGCAAATCTGGATGATGCGATCGGCAAGCGTCGACTTGCCATGGTCGATGTGCGCAATGATCGAGAAGTTACGAATATGATCCATTCAGTGCCGATCAAGCAAAAAAGGCGCGCTCGGACAATAGCGGAGCACGCCTTGTAAGTAGGTGAAAAACTTATCCATTTTAGCCGAAAAGGCCGGTGCCCGGCGCATCTTGCAGGGCATGGACGCAGAGACCGTCGACGAAAGACCGGCTCAGGAAGCCGCAGCGGTGCGGGCAGCCAACGCGTCACGCACCCGCGATTCGTCAAGATGGTAGTGACAAAGCTCGATTCCGTCGCACAACAGGACCGGCACCAGCTCGTTGTAGCGGGCTTCGAGCGAGGGATCGCTGTCGACGTCGATGACTTCTACTTGCGCGCCGAACTCGGCCAGCAAGGGCTCGAGCGCGGTGCGCATGTCGTCGCACAAGTGGCACCACGCGCGCGAATAGAGCCTGAGCGGCGCCACCGTTGTCATTTCTGAGCGCTGCGCGGGCGAATTGGCACGAACTGAGTGTTCTCGCCGCGACGCACCAGCAGTGCGACCATCTTCTGCGAGTCCAGATGCGAGGTCAGTTCGTCGAACTGTTTCGCGCTCGTGATGTCCGTGTCGCCCACACGCAGGACGATGTCGCCTTTTTGCAGGCCGACGCGTGCCGCCTGACCGTCCACGGCGTCGATCTGCACACCGTTGCGCAGTTTCAGCGCCTTTAGCTGATCGGCCGGGATGTCGCTGACGGCCAGGCCGAGCGCATTCGTGGCGCGTTGCTTGGGCGCCTGTGGCTTGCGCTGATCGGCCTTCGCAGTCTTGTCCGGCTGCATCTCTGCAATCGTGACCGGCAACTCGCGGGTTTGGCCCTTGCGCCAGACCGTAATGGTCGCCTTCGTGCCCGGCTTGGTATCGCCGACCATGCGCGGCAAGTCCGTAGCCGTATCGACCGAATGGCCATTGAACTTCAGGATGATGTCGCCTGGCTGCACGCCCGCCTTGTCCGCCGGACCGCCCGGCTCAACGCTGCTGACAAGCGCGCCCTGCGACTTCGGCAGACCAAGGGAATCAGCGACGTCTTTGGTCACTTCGCCGATCGCCACCGCGATCCGGCCGCGCACCACCTTGCCCGACGCTTTCAACTGATCGGCCACGCGCATCGCTTCGTCGATCGGAATCGCGAACGAAATGCCCATAAAGCCGCCGGTACGGCTGTAGATCTGCGAGTTGATGCCGATCACTTCGCCCTGCATGTTGATGAGCGGTCCGCCCGAATTGCCCGGGTTGACGGCTACGTCGGTCTGGATGAACGGCAGATAGTCGCCCGTGTCACGTCCCTTCGCGCTGACGATGCCGGCCGTCACCGTGTTCTCGAGCCCGAACGGCGAGCCGATTGCGACCACCCACTCGCCCACGCGAACCTTGTTCGAGTCGCCGATGGTGATGGTCGGCAGATTCGCCGCGCTGATCTTCACGACCGCGACGTCGGTGCGGTCATCCACGCCGATCAGCTTCGCCTTGAATTCGCGCTTGTCTGTGAGCGTGACGTAAATGGTGTCCGCGTCGTCGATCACGTGCGCGTTGGTCATCACGTAGCCGTCCGCCGACAGGATGAAACCCGAGCCGACGCCGCTGTTCTGTTCGGGATCGTTGCTGTCCGGCGTGTCCTGGCTGCCACCACTACCGCCGCTGCCGCCATGGCCACCATTGTCCCCGCCGCGCGGCGCGCCGGGAGATTGCGGCGACTGCGGCATCGGAATGCCGAAAAAGCGCCGGAAGAACTCCGACATGTCGCCGTCGTCCATGCCGGGCGGCAAGCCGCCGCGCGCGCCACTGTTCGTCACGCGCGTGGTCGTGCGAATGTTGACGACCGCCGGACCAACTTTGTCGACGAGGTCGGTGAAGTCGGGCAGATTGGCTGCGGAGGCCGCTGACGCCGTATGCGGTGCGAACGGCAAACATGCCGCCACCACCGCGGCCGCGAGGAATTTGCGCACCGAGAAAGTCGTCATATCGTAGGAAGCCGAGGGATTCAGGATTCGGAGGATTACTTCGGAGCCTTGTATTCTATGGCAGACGCGAATTGCTGCAACGTGGTCTGGGGCACTTCTCCGAGCAGGGTAATCCAGAAGTCGCCGCGGCGCTTGACTAGTACGTGCGTAGCACCGGTACTGCCCGCGCCTTCCTTGCGCGTGTTGTTTTCAACCGGCTCGATGAACACCGAGATCGCGGCGAGACCGTCGGAGAACACCGCCTGATCCACAGGAATGGTGGGCTGACCTGCTTCGCGTGCCGCCATGGGACGGCGCAGTTCACGGATCTTGCGAAAGCCCGGCACCGTCACCCCGAACTGCCAGCCCTGCGCGGCCATATCGACCGGTTCGATCGGCGGATGCACCACCGTCCAGCCCGCGGTATTGCGAATACCGTTGACAATGCCCGCCTTGTCGACGGGCACCCCGATGCGGATCTGCGAGAACGACAGTTGCTCGAGCACCTGACCGCTCGGATCGAGCGTTTGTGCGCGCAGCAGCAGGCCGGTTTTCTTGTCGGCCCACAGTTTGTAAGCGAATCGGTAGGCGTCTTTCGGATCGAGCTCGATCACCTGACTTTCGATGCCCGCAACGCGGTCGTCGCCGAGCAGTTTCGGCTCGTACACCGACAGAACCTGCTCGCCGCTTACGGCAAGCAGCGCGGGGAACGAGTCTTTGTTCTGGCGCTTTTCGACAACGCACAAATGCCGTTCCGGCACGAAGGTGTAGAGCTCCTCGTTATGACGAAGCATCTTGCGTGGCTTGCCGTCGAGGCTTTCCAGCTGCTCGAATTCGCCGTCTGCCTTCGTCGCATAGTGCGCGATCCGCGACGTCTGGACGAAATTGCCCCGCTGATAGACAAACGCGCCTTCGTAGTTCTGTTGCTGCGCGGCCTGATGGATGCGATCCAGCAGATCGGCAGCGGTGCGGCGGGCGACGAGCGGATCGTCGGTTTGTGCAAAAACCCGCGGTGTAGCGGACAACAACACGGCTGCGCAGAATAGAAATGCCGGCAGCCGCCCCCAGATAGTCGTTATATTCAACCGCGGAGTCTGCATCAAACTATTGGCCTTGCGTAGAGACTGCAGCAGCGCGGATCAGCGGCATTGAGCCCGGCATGACGGGTTGCTGCGCGAACTGCTGATGAGCTTCGAGATACTGGTCGAGACCCGCGTCGCGAATGATGTTCGCGTCCTGCGCGACCGGCACGGACGCCATGGCAACCTTTTGCACCGCGTCGCCGTGCGAGGAAACCGAAGCGACTTGTGTCGAACCCGGCCCGCCGGGTACGCCCTGCAGTTGCGGTACGACGATCCACGTTAGCGTAGCGGCCGCGGCGGCCACCGCGAAGGCCGGCACCACGCGGCGACGCAGCGCCAGCAGACGGCGCGCAACCGGTATGGCTGCCGGCGCGAGCAAGTGCGGCTCGCTTTCCAGCCGGGCGGCGAATCCGCTGAGGAATGCGCTGCTCGTCGCGGAACCGACCGCAAGATCGTCGGAACGCAATGCGTCCCCGATCAGGTGATAGCTGGACCACGCGGCGCGATCTTCGCCGTCCAGCTCGGACAGAAACTTGTCCAGATTCAGATGCTCTTCGCCGAACAGCTCACCGTCGACAAAAGCGGACAGACGCTCGCCGCGCGAGCTGGCTTGCGATTGCATCGAGACCGAACCCATGATGCTCCCCATCTTACAAAGACCCCGTAGTGACACCACTAATCCAGATATTGCACCCGCGCCCCGTTCGGCGCGCTAGTGACTTACCAGCGCTTGCCTTCAGGTGTGTCAAGCAACGGACGCAATTTTGCCGCAATGGCTTCGCGAGCGCGGAAAATTCGCGATCTGACGGTGCCGATTGGGCAGCCCATCATCTCAGCGATTTCCTCGTAGCTCAAACCTTCAATTTCACGAAGAGTAATGGCGGTACGCAGCTCTTCCGGTAAAACCGCCATCGCAGCATTGACCGTCTCAGCGATCTGCTTGCTCATCAACATCGACTCAGGCGTGTTGATATCCCTTAGTTGGTCGGCGTCCGAGAAAGTTTCAGCTTCTTCAGCATCTGCTTCGGTCGAAGTCGGCGCGCGCCGGCCTTGGGTCGCAAGGTAGTTCTTTGCCGTGTTGACCGCAATCCGGTACAACCACGTATAAAAAGCCGATTCCCCGCGAAATTGCGGCAACGCCCGATACGCCTTGATGAAAGCGTCTTGCGCAACGTCTTCTACTTCGGCGGGGTCGCGCACGAGGCGCGAGATTAGCCGGAGAATTTTGCGGTGGTATTTGGAGACCAGAAGCTCAAAGGCGGCCTTGTCGCCCTTCTGGACGCGCTCGACCAGCACCTGATCAATTTCTTTTTCGCTCACCTGATAAATCCGTTAACTTTGGGGCGCATGACGGGGGCACCATTGTAGCGTTCCCGTCGACGAGGCACGTTACGGAGGTCATGACGCGCGGTAACAGCGGTTACTTTCGTTACAGTCACGCCCCGGCGCGGCGCCGCCCGCGCACCGCCAATTCGCGGAAAACGGCCGTCGGCACAGTGTCGGCGGGAACAAGAAGCGTTTGACGGCGACCTTCGTCTGGCGTCACTTCGAGCACCAGCAAACGGTCGCTCCAGTGCGCACAGCCGGCGATTCGACCGTATACGAGCAGATTTCCGGCCCCGCCCCAGACAGAAATGCCCTCGCGTCCCATTCTGAGCGCCGCTGGCTGCGCCCGGTCGTGCCTGACCGCGGAAAGCGTAAGGAGCGCAAACACGGCAAGCGTCAACGGAACCGCCTGCCATGCGGTGAGCCACGACGCCATGCAGCTATAAACCGCACACGACGCCGTCACCACAAAAGCAGCCAACGCAACGCGCATCGCGAAGGAACGCCGCAGCACGATTTGCTGCGACGTTCCTTCGGAGATGGCCGTATCACTGAAAAGCGCCGGCAAAGCCGGCGCCGTTGACTGGCGCGTCACCCGTTGCGAGAGATCAGGCGCGCTTAAAGACAAGCGTACCGTTCGTGCCGCCGAACCCGAACGAGTTCTTCAGCGCGACGTCGATCTTCATCTCCCGTGCGGTGTTGGCACAGTAGTCCAGGTCGCACTCCGGGTCCTGGTTGAAGATGTTGATCGTAGGCGGAGACACCTGATGGTGAACAGCCAGCACGGTGAACACCGACTCAAGACCGCCGGCGCCGCCGAGCAGGTGACCCGTCATCGACTTGGTCGAATTCACGACGATGTCTTTGGCATGGTCGCCGAACGCCCGCTTGATGCCGGTTGTCTCAGCCAGATCGCCGAGCGGCGTGGACGTGCCGTGCGCGTTCAGGTAGTTGACCTGATCGGCGTTGATGCCCGCGTTCTTCATGGCCGCAAGCATGCAGCGGCGCGCGCCGTCACCGTCTTCGAGCGGTGCGGTCATGTGATAGGCGTCGCCGCTCATCCCATAGCCGCCGACTTCGGCGTAAATCTTCGCCCCGCGAGCCTTCGCGTGTTCGTACTCTTCGAGCACCATCACGCCGGCGCCTTCGCCGAGGACGAAACCGTCGCGGTCTTTGTCCCACGGACGGCTTGCTGTGGCCGGGTCGTCATTGCGTTGCGACAGCGCGCGGGCCGCCGCAAAGCCGCCGATACCGAGCGGCGACACGGTCGATTCCGCACCGCCCGCAATCATCACGTCTGCGTCGCCGTATTCGATCAGGCGCGAAGCCTCGCCGATACAGTGCAAACCCGTTGTACACGCGGTGACGATGGCGAGATTCGGACCCTTGATGCCGAACTTGATCGACAGGTGCCCGGAGATCATGTTGATGATCGACGCCGGCACGAAGAACGGCGAAATGCGGCGCGGGCCGCGATTGAGCAGTTCAGTTTGTGTGACTTCGATCATCGGCAGACCGCCGATGCCCGAGCCGACCACGACGCCGATACGCTCCGAATTCTCGTCGGTGACTTCCAGGCCGCTGTCCTGCATCGCCTGGATGCCGGCAGCCACGCCGTAATGGATGAACGTATCCATGTGGCGCGCTTCCTTACCGGGGATGTAGTCCTCGATATTGAAGCCCTTCACCTCGCCGGCGAAACGAGTCGAGAAGTTCGACGCATCGAACTTCGTGATATTGGCAATACCCGACTTGCCGGCGACCAGATTGGCCCAGCCGTCGGCAACATTATTGCCAACAGGCGAAATCAGCCCCAGGCCTGTAACAACAACACGACGGCGGCTCACGGTAACCCCTTTTTCATAGATGACAAAAACAAAAGCCACAGCGGCCACAGGAACCTGACCTGTGTACCCTGTGGCTGTTAAGTCGGCAATCGCGCTGAAGAATGCGCTGTCAACATCGCTGGCTCCTGCACGGCACACCTCGCGGCAAAAAATGGCGACCCCGCTGGCGTCGGCAACCGACACGGCAGGGCGTCATACGCCGCTAACGCATAAACGCAGGCGCGAATGACCTTAGGCCTTGACGTTTGCGCGAGCGTAATCGATCGCTTGCTGAACGGTGGTGATCTTCTCGGCTTCTTCATCCGGAATTTCCATGCCGAATTCGTCTTCGAGGGCCATCACGAGTTCAACCGTGTCCAGCGAGTCGGCGCCGAGGTCGTTCACGAACGAAGCTTCGTTCTTGATTTCAGCTTCGGCCACGCCCAGTTGTTCTGCGACGATCTTCTTGACGCGCTGTTCGATATTGTCCATTACCCCTCCAAGGGAAAGAAGTTCAAAAATACAGGTGCGCGCATTTTATCAGGTTTGACCCGGCAAAAAAGCGGCACATCAGGTTGCTGTCAAGGCATGCGCCTTACGCATTTGCAAACGCATCAAGGCGCGGATAGTAACCGAATTTGGTTACGACATGTACATTCCGCCGTTCACATGCATCGTCGTGCCGGTGATGTAGCCTGCTTGCGGCGACGCAAGGAATGCGACGGCGTATGCGATATCTTCCGGGCTGCCGAGACGGCCCAGCGGAATCTGCGTTTTCAGCGCCGTTTGCTGCTCTTCCGGCAACGTGCGCGTCATGTCTGTATCGATGAAACCGGGCGCCACGCAATTCACGGTAATGCCACGGCTGCCGATCTCGCGTGCAAGCGCGCGAGTCATGCCGGCCACGCCCGCTTTCGCTGCGGCGTAGTTGATCTGCCCGGGATTGCCCGCCGAACCGACCACCGACGTGATATTGATGATGCGGCCGCCCTTCGCCTTCATCATTGGACGCAGCACCGCGCGCGACAGACGGAACACCGACTTCAGATTGGTGTCGACCACCGCATCCCAGTCGTCGTCCTTCATACGCATGGCCAATTGGTCCTGCGTGATGCCGGCGTTGTTCACGAGCACATGCAGCGCACCGAATTCCTTCACCGTGCCTTCGATCAGCGCTTCGGCAGCAGCCGCATCGTTCACGTCGAGCACCGCGCCGCGCCCGCTCACGCCGGCCGCGTTGAATGCTTCGCTGATTGCCGCCGCGCCGCTTTCGCTGGTCGCCGTGCCGATCACCGTTGCGCCCTGGCGCGCGAGCTCCATAGCGATGGCGCGGCCAATGCCGCGCGAGGCGCCCGTTACGATTGCGATCTGCTTATCGAGATTCTTTTCCATCTGTCGGTCCGAATGCCCTTCGGTGGGCTGATTGATTGCTGATGCCTGTTGCCGTCTATGTGATGCAGCGCTCAGCCTGCCGTAACGAGCTTGAGCGTTTCATCCAGCGAAGCGGGATCGAACACGGACGCGCCGACCAGATTGCCGTCGATACGCTTCGTGAGGCCCGCAAGGACCTTGCCCGGCCCGCACTCGACGACGTGCGTGACGTCTTGAGCCGCCATGGCCTGGATGCATTCGACCCAGCGCACCGCGCCGGCCGCCTGGCGCACCAGTGCATCTTTGATCTGCGCCGGCTCGTTCACGATCGCGACGTCGACATTGTTGATGACCGGAATCGACGGCACCTGAACGTTGACGCTCGCCAGATACTCGCGCAATTGATCCGACGCCGGCTTCAGCAGCGACGAATGGAACGGCGCGGATACCGGCAGCGGCAGTGCGCGCTTTGCGCCCTTCGCCTTCGCCACTTCACAGGCTTTTTCGACCGCTGCCTTGTGGCCCGCGATCACGACCTGAGCAGGCGCGTTGAAATTGACCGCTTCGACGACGCCCGTGGCCGCCGCTTCGGCGCAAACAGCGCGCACGGTGTCGTCGTCCAGACCGAGGATCGCCGCCATGCCGCCTTCGCCGACGGGCACCGCCGTTTGCATCGCCTGCGCGCGGAAACGCACGAGCGGCACGGCATCGCGAAACGCGATTGCGCCAGCCGCGACGAGCGCCGTGTATTCGCCGAGACTATGACCAGCGACGATTGCCGGCGCTGGACCGCCCGCCTGCTGCCACGCGCGATAGATCGCGTAGGCCGCAGTCAGCATGACCGGCTGCGTGTTCGTAGTGAGATTTAGATCTTCCGCCGGGCCCTCGGCGATCAGCTTGCCGATGTCCTGATTGAGCGCGTCGGACGCTTCCTGAACTGTCTCGCGCACAACCGCATGGCCGGCAAATGCATTGAGCATGCCGACCGATTGCGAACCCTGCCCGGGAAAAACGAACGCAAATTTCATATCGTCCCCAAAATCGATTTAGTCAGATGTGAGGTGCGTGCGGCTCAAAAGCACGCGACGCGTGGGCGCATGAAGAGCGCCGCCTGAAGTCGGCCCGCTTAGTAGCGAATGACCGACGCGCCCCACGTGAAGCCGCCGCCGACGCCTTCGATCAGCACGTTCTGGCCGCGCTTGATGCGACCGTCGCGGACCGCGACGTCGAGTGCGAGCGGAATGGACGCAGCCGACGTATTGCCGTGCTCGCCCACTGTGACGACCATGCGTTCCTGCGGCAAGCCGAGCTTGCGGCAAGTGCTCTGCATGATGCGGATGTTGGCCTGATGCGGAATCAGCCAGTCGATCTGATCGGCGGAAAGATTCGCTTTTTCGAGTGCCTCGACCGCGACCTTTTCCAGCACGTTCACGGCCAGCTTGAACACCGCCTGCCCGTCCATATGCAGGAACGCGCTACCGGCGATCACACCGCCGTTCACGTTGCCCGGCGTGCATAGAATGTTCGAATGACTGCCGTCTGCATGCAATGCGCTCGCAAGCACGCCCGGCTCGTCCGACGCCTGCAGGATCACCGCGCCGGCGCCGTCGCCAAACAGCACGCAGGTGGTGCGGTCATTGAAATCGAGAATGCGCGAAAACGTCTCCGCGCCGACGACGAGCGCCGTGCGATGCTGGCCGCCGCGAATCAGACTGTCGGCCATAGCCACCGCGTAAGCGAAGCCGGAGCAGACTGCCTGCACGTCGAACGCCGCGCCGTGATTCTTGATACCGAGTTTGTTTTGCAACAGGCACGCCGTGCTCGGAAACACGAAGTCCGGCGTGGAAGTCGCAACAATGATCAGATCGATGGATTGCGGGTCGATGTCCGCCGCTTCGATCGCACGCAGCGACGCGAACTGCGCGAGGTCGCTGGTTGTGACATCGGAATCCGCGAAGTGACGTGCATGGATGCCCGTGCGGGCCACGATCCACTCGTCGCTCGTTTCGACGCCTTGCTTCGCCAGACGCTCAGCGAGGTCCTGATTGGTGACGCGCGCGGGCGGCAGATAGCTGCCGGTACCGAGGACGCGGGAATAAATTGTCGATTGAGCCATTATGCCTTCGAGGATTGCGCAGCGTAGGGCTCGGCCGGCTGGCCTGCGATGGGGCTTGCGTGACCCGCACCGCTTGCGTCGCGCGCCGCCTGTTCAAGAGAACCCGCGTTCTCTTCCATCGCTTGCGCAAGGCGCTCCAGCACACCGTTTTTGACGGCATCATACCCGCGTTTGATAGCCCACTCAAACGCGTAGGCATCTGCGGAACCGTGGCTTTTGATCACCAGCCCGCGCAGGCCGAGCAGCGCAGCACCATTATATTGCCGATGATCGACGCGCTTCTTGAAGCGCATCAACACGGGCAGCGCGAGCACCGCCATCACTTTGGTGAGCCACGACCGCCCGAACTCTTCCTTGATGATGTTCGACAACATTTGCGCGAGGCCTTCAGAGGTCTTGAGCGCCACGTTGCCGACGAAACCATCGCACACGATCACGTCGACCGTGCCCTTGAAGATGTCGTTGCCTTCAACGTTACCGTGGAAGTTGAGTGTGCTCGCACGCAGCAACTCCCCGGCACGCTTAATCGTGTCATTGCCCTTGATGACTTCTTCGCCGATATTCAGGAGACCAATGGTGGGCCGCTCGCGGCCTTCCAGCGCCGACACGAGCGCGTGCCCCATCTCCGCGAATTGCAGCAGATGCTGTGGTTCGCAGTCGACGTTGGCGCCCAGGTCGAGCATCATGGTGTAGCCGTTCGGGTTCGGCAAAGCGGACGCAATTGCCGGGCGCTCGATTCCCGACAGCGTTTTCAGCACATAACGCGAAACCGCCATTAGTGCGCCGGTGTTGCCGGCGGAAATGCAGGCTTGCGCCTCGCCTTCCTTGACGCGATTCAGCGCGACGCGCATGGATGAATCTTTTTTCTTG
The DNA here is from genome assembly GCF_000685095.1 of Paraburkholderia caledonica NBRC 102488. Classification (GTDB taxonomy): domain Bacteria; phylum Pseudomonadota; class Gammaproteobacteria; order Burkholderiales; family Burkholderiaceae; genus Paraburkholderia; species Paraburkholderia caledonica. The sequence continues at coordinate 223,389 of NZ_BAYE01000003.1, read as the reverse complement.
CGCAGCGCGACTTCAACCGGGTCGTCCATTGCAACGATCTCGGAAGCGGATACTACCGTCAGCGCCGGCAGGTCCTGTGCCTTCAACTTCTTCAGCTGCGCACGAATCGCAGTTTCAATGCCGACGAGCAGCAATTGCGCGTCGGGATGCGAACGAACGAAGTTGACGGCAGCGGGAACGGTCACGGACGGGCCGTGGTCGCCTCCCATGCAATCTATCGTGAGCTTTACTGTCATGGAGTGCGGCGAATTTCAGGCGCTCTGCATGAGATCGCAGTAAGCGCTGAAGCTGCAACTGCGATCGACACAAAAAAGCGGCAAACGAATGCCGCCTTTTTTCCGAGCCGGGAAAATGTCAAGCGAGCTGATCGCCACGCGAAACGCCAGTTGGCGCAACGCAGTGAAACGATTAGTCGTTCTTCGTCTTGACGACTTTCTTGCCGCGATAGTAGCCGTTCGGGCTAACGTGGTGACGCAGATGCACTTCGCCCGTGCTCGGCTCCACGGCCAGCGGCGCTGCCGTCAGGAAATCGTGCGAACGGTGCATGCCGCGCTTCGACGGCGACTTCTTATTTTGTTGAACTGCCATGACTAACTCCTAAAAATTTTCCGAATTCTAACACAGCCCGACCCGGTGTCCGCCATTGGCCGAATGGCCAATGCGCCCGCATCGCGCTCCCATGCAACTGTTCAATGCTTCTTGTCGCCCGGCTCGCCGCGCTTGAGACTTTCGAGCGCCGCGAACGGATTCGGCCGCTCGGGCTCATCGCCCTCGCCTGCTTCGTCCAACGCGGCTTCGTCACCTTCGCCTTCGGCACCGGCCACACCCGAGACGAGACTTTCGTGCACCTCGGGACAGACCTCATGCTTGGGCACGAGCGGCAAAGAAAGCAGCAACTCTTCTTCGATCAAGTCGATGAGATCGAACTGGCGCGAACCCACGATCACTTCGACTTCATCCTCGTCGAGCGGAAACTCTTCGGCTTCCGCCTCAGTGTTGACGATCCGATAAGTTGCGTCGACGTTGAACGCCTGCGAATACGGTGTCATGCATCGCTGACATTCAAGCCATGCAGCGCCGTGGATCGCCAACCTCAAGTAAGGTTGAGGGCCCTCGGTGCCGTCGTCCTGCAATTCCGGTTGCGTCGCCCCTTCGGTTTGCCACGTGAACGCGGTGTCGCGCTCTGGCGCTTCTGCCGGGACTTCGTTTAACATGCGCGGCAGTTGCGAGACGCGCACGACACCCGCGGCCTGCCGTCCACTTCGCGCAAATTCGAACAGATCGAGTTCATGCGGGTCAGACAGACCTGCAGGTTTGCCAGGATGTTGAGTCATGTGCGCTCCTGCGTCGGCAATGATTTCGCCGGTTAATTTCGCCGGTTAATTTCGCCCGTTAAACACCGGCAACTCACGGGTCAATCAAAGGTAAATCACGGGGTGAATCAGTCCGCGAGAAGGCCCGCGAAACTTGAACGATGCACGATTGTGTTGCCGCTAAACTGCATGACCGCAGCGACACCGCAGCCCTGCTTGCAGCTACCCTTCCGGCTCTCACCGCGTCATGCCCGGCGAGCCACGCCTGACGCAAGCATACCGATGAAAAGCCCAAAATCATATCCGCTTTGTCTTTTCGAGTCAAACACTTAAGCTCGTACCAGCGCGACCTCCGCGCAACGTCGTACGTCCCGCCCTTTTAGCCGTTGATCGCCCATGCCAGACTCCCCACAAAGCCCGCCACGCGTCATTCTGGCGTCGAGTTCGCCCTATCGACGCGAGTTGCTTGAACGCCTTCGCATTCCATTCGACGTTGCGGTGCCCGCGATCGACGAAACCGCGCACGCCGGCGAAACACCCGACGCCACCGCTTTGCGGCTCGCCGAGGCGAAGGCTCGAGCGGTGGCCAACGCGCTTCCCGCCGGCGAAGCCGTCCTCGTAATCGGCTCCGACCAGGTCGCCACTTACGACGGCCTGCAAATCGGCAAGCCGGGGACTCACCACAATGCGCTCGCACAATTGCAAGCAATGCGCGGCCGCGAGGTGCTGTTTCATAGTGCACTGTGTCTGTTCGACAGCCGCTCGCGAACCGCCCAGAGCGTCGACGTGATCACCCGCGTGCGATTCCGCGAACTGCCGGACGCAGCGCTCGAAGCCTATCTTCTGGCCGAAACGCCGTACGACGTCGCCGGCAGCGCCAAGTCCGAAGGGCTCGGCATTGCGCTGCTCGAAGCCATCCATTCCGACGATCCGACTGCGCTGGTCGGCCTGCCGCTGATTGCCCTGTCGGACATGCTGCTGACGGCGGGTTATCCGTTATTGGGGGCGCAATGAGCGGCACGCTCTATCTGATTCCGAATACGCTAGGCGAAGGCGACGCCGACGCGCTCGACGCCGTCCTGCCGGCCCCGGTGCGGGCCCGCGCCGCGGCACTGCGGTACTACATCGGCGAAAACGCCAAGACCACGCGAGCATTTCTGAAGAAAGTCGGCACCGAGCAGCCCATCCAGGAAATCGAGATCCGCGAACTGAACGTCAACACGCCGGCCGGCGAGATCGACAAACTGCTTGCGCCGGTTCTGGCCGGCACGGACGCCGGGCTCGTGTCCGAAGCGGGTTGCCCCGCGGTAGCCGATCCGGGCGCGCTGCTGGTGCGGCGGGCGCACGAACGCGGAGTCAAGGTCGTGCCGTTCGTAGGACCGAGCTCGATCCTGCTTGCGCTGATGGCTTCCGGGCTCAACGGCCAAAGTTTTGCTTTCCACGGCTATTTGCCGGTCGACGCGGCCGACCGGGCCAAACGTCTGCGCGATCTCGAACTGACATCCCGCAAAGGCAAGCAGACGCAGATCTTCATTGAAACGCCGTATCGCAACCGCGCACTGCTGGACACCTTGCTGGCGACCTGCGCTCCGTCGACACTTGTTTGTGTCGCCGTGGATCTGACGCTGCAAACGGAAACGATCCGCAGCCACACGGTGGCCGACTGGAAGAAGAAACCGGCACTCGATCTGCATAAGCGGCCGGCGATTTTTCTGATACTGGCCGCCTGAACGAAACGGCCTCCGAGCCACTTCGACGCAAAAAAGCCCCGACCGGTCCGAACGACCGCGCGGGGCTTTTGCGATAGGTGCGCCTCGCTCCGATCAGCGCAAATTGAGCTTACCGCCCAGCGCCATCGCGTGCACAGCGCCATTGCCGACGGCCGCGCCGAATTTGCGCGCGACGCGGTCGGTGATGCTTTCCTTCACCGTATAGTCGACGATGTCCGGCGCCTTGATAATCTCGCGCGCCACAAAATTGGCGTCGCCAAAACCGTCGGCGAGGCCCAGTTCGACGCTTTTCTGACCGGTCCAGAAGAGCCCGGAGAACATGTCGGGCGTTTCGTGAAGGCGTTTGCCGCGACCCTGGCGAACTGCGTCGATAAATTGCCCGTGGATCTGATCGAGCATTTCTTGCGCATGCGCGTCCATCTTCGGCGTTTCGGGCGAGAACGGGTCGTAAAAGCCCTTGTTCTCGCCAGACGTATGCAGTCGGCGCTGGATGCCCAGCTTGTCCATAAGACCGGTAAAACCGAAGCTGTCCATCAGCACGCCAATCGAGCCCACGATGCTCGCCTTGTCGACATAAATCTTGTCGCCGGCGGCGGCGGCGTAGTAACCACCCGATGCACACATGTCACCCACGACGACGTATAGCGGAATAGACGGATGTTTCACCCGCAATCGACGGATTTCGTCGTAGATGATGCCCGCTTGCACGGGACTGCCACCCGGGCTATTGCAGCGAAGGATCACCCCGGCCGTGCCCGCGTCGCCGAACGCACTTTCGAGCGCCGCGCCGATATCTTCGGCGTTAGCGTTTGTATCTGCGGAGATTTCGCCGTCAAGTGCGATCAATGCTGTATGACGGCCCGTAGCCGCCAGCTTGTCGCCGGAAAATATGAACACCGCCCAGATCACCAGTCCCAGCAAGACGAGAAACAGCAGACGGAAGAAGATTTTCCAGCGGCGAGCGGCACGCTGTTCGTTGATTGCAGCGAGCGCTATGCGCTCGAGCGCCGCGCGTTCCCAGCCAGGCTCGTCGGCGGAGACGCGGCTACGGCCGCTCATGGCCGGTTCTTTCGTTTCAGGCGTCAAATTGTCGGACATGCGTGCAGTGGAATTTCCGAGGAAGACAGATCAAAACGCGGATCAGGACGCGGCGGGTTGCAATTCCCCGTCGGGAAGCCAGAACACAGCGCGGCCCTCGGGCGTATCGCGCTCGTCTACCTGCAAGGCCCGCAGCCTGCCGCCACGGCACGGACCGCCTACGCATTTGCCGGTATCCGGGGCGTAAATCGCCCCATGTGTGGCACACATCAAGTATAAACCGGACGATTCAAAGAACTGTCCCTCAGCCCAATCCAGCTCCATCGGAACGTGAGCGCAACGGTTCAGATAGCCGTGAGCACGGCCCTCGTAGCGCACGAAAAACACCACGACTTCATCTGCACCGATTCTGGCGGCACGCCGCACGCCCAGTCCGCCGTCCACGAGTTCCCCGGATGCGCACACCCGAACCGCCTGAACGGTAGCCTCGCCGCCGCCCTCGTTCACGCCGGTGCTCATGCGTTCTCCCTCAACCAGGACGACAGCGCACCCACGCTGGATGCGACATATCTCGGCGACAGCGCGCTCAACGACCCGGCCGGATGCGCGCCGTAGGTCACGCCGACACCGGCGACTCCCGCGTTGATCGCCATCTGCAGATCATGGGTCGTATCACCGACCATCACCGTGCGCACCGGGTCCTGCCCCAGTTCGCGCGTCAGTTCGTGCAACATGGCTGGATGCGGCTTTGAAAACGTCTCATCCGCGCAGCGGGTGCCGTCGAACAGGCTGGTCAGCCGAACCTGATCGAGCGCGCGGTTGAGTCCAACGCGACTTTTACCCGTCGCCACCGCCAGCAGATAGCCCTGATCGCGCAACTCCTGCAGCATTTCGCGCACGCCGACGAACAACTCGGTGGTCTGATCTTTCACCAGATAGTGGAACCGGTAGCGCTCGGCGAGCCGCGGGTAGTCGCTCGGATCGAGCGTGGGCGCCGCGATTTGCAGCGCGTCGCGCAAGCCCAGGCCGATCACATAGCTCGCGGCTTCGTCCGCTGGAACCGGCAGACCGAGATCACGGCATGCTGCCTGGATACTGCGCGTGATGTGCGCGGTGGAATCCATCAGCGTTCCGTCCCAGTCGAAGACGATCAGGTCAAATTGCTCTCTAGCCATGCGGTGCCGTCTCCGGGTGTGACCCATTTCTTAATTCGTTGAGCTGCGCGATGAAATTGCGGCATTCGGCCGGCAACGGCGCCTCCAGTTGCAGCGGCGCGCCGGTTGCCGGGTGCGTTAGCTTCAGCCGGTAAGCATGCAGGAACATACGCTTGAGCCCGGGTTTGGCATTCGCGCGAGCCAGCGCCTTGTTCAGCGCGAAGTCGCCGTATTTGGCATCGCCGACGATCGGCAGTTCCAGATGCTGCAGATGAACGCGGATCTGATGCGTGCGGCCCGTCTTCAACTCTGCTTCGAGCAACGCGTAGTCGGGCCAACGGTCGATCAGATTGAAGACCGTGTGCGACGCCAGACCGTCGGCCTGCACGCGCACGCGCCGCTCGCCGTCCGCGGTCAGGTATTTGTGCAGCGGCTCCTTGACGGCGCGGCGGCGCCCCCAGTCGCTCGCCCATTCGCCATGAACGCACGCATAGTAGCGCTTATCCATCCTGTTCTCGCGAATCTGGTCGTGAAGATTCACGAGCGCCGAACGCTTCTTGGCGAGCATAAGGATGCCGGAGGTTTCGCGATCCAGCCGATGCACCAGTTCGAGGAATTTCGCCTGCGGCCGCGCCTCGCGCATCTGCTCGATCACGCCGAACGCGACGCCGCTGCCGCCGTGCACCGCGACACCCGCCGGTTTGTCGATGACGAGCAGGTGTTCGTCTTCGAAAATGGTTCTGAACTCAGCGCTGGGCACCGGCGCCTGCGCCACCGCCTCATTGGGCTGCGCGACGCGAATGGGCGGCACGCGCACGAGATCGCCGAGTTCGAGCCGGTACTGCGCGTCGATCCGGCCCTTGTTCACACGCACTTCCCCGCTACGCAGGATGCGATAAATGTGGCTCTTGGGGACGCCTTTACAGACTCGCAACAGAAAGTTGTCGATGCGCTGTCCGGCCGCACTGTCGTCGATCTCGATCACTGAGACCTGATCGCTCGCGACCGCGCTTGTCACCGATTTCTGGGATATTTTGCCTAACTCTTTCATTCTGAATATAATTTGCCCAGCAGTCTGCGGCGGCCGGCGCAGTGTCCGGAATTCGGGCGGATTGCGCAGGTGCAAGCGTAAATCGTTATTTTACTTGTGCCGGGGTCTGGTTGCTCACCCTGAAAATGAGATGCAACAAGTTGCACGCACGAAGTCAGCACCCGGCAGGGACGGCGCCCACAGGCGCGTTCGGTCAAGGTCGGCTTCGACGGTAACGGAATTTTGGTAAAAAAGAATTTAACTTCCAGCTTCGGTATCGGGCGTCTCACGTCCCGCTGTACGAAGCTGCGAGTTGCGAAAATACGGCGTGCGCCCATGGCGTCTTGTAGAAAGTACAAGACTTGGCGACGTCAAAATGAGGCGAGACACCCCCAGCAGGAAAAGACGCGCCGCTTGCGCGAACTTCCCGTTGCGGCACGACCGCAGCCTTCGACCCTCCGGTCACGCGCCCAGTTGGCGCACCGGCGAGAGGGAACGAAAGGCTTATGAAGGTCTGCTGGCAGAACCCGCGGCGTGTCGGGTCGTTATTTGAAGCCGTGTTCGCATGTGCCCTGCGGCACCGCGCTCCTTCTTTATGGAGCCGGGCCCTCTCAGGCAATTCTCCCGCCATTTTTCCCGCTCCAGCGTGCTTGTGAAAACACAATAAGGCGCGGCATGCCGCTGCCCGCTTCGCGCTCGCGACTGACAACCGCGAAGGCGACGCGCGCCGGCCGAGCCGCACTGGAGCCGTTCCATGAAACGCATGTTGTTCAATGCGACGCAGCAGGAAGAACTGCGCGTTGCCATCGTCGATGGGCAAAAACTCATTGACATCGACATCGAAACCGCCGGGCGCGAACAGCGCAAAGGCAATATTTACAAGGGCATCATTACCCGCATCGAGCCGTCGCTCGAAGCCTGTTTCGTCAACTACGGCGAAGACCGCCACGGCTTCCTGCCGTTCAAGGAAGTCGCCCGCCAGTATTTCCGCGACGGCGTCGACATGCGCTCCGCGCGCATTCAGGACGCGCTGAAGGAAGGTCAGGAACTGATCGTTCAGGTCGAAAAGGAAGAGCGCGGCAATAAGGGCGCAGCCCTCACCACCTTCATCTCGCTCGCCGGCCGCTATCTTGTTCTGATGCCGAACAACCCGCGCGGCGGCGGCGTGTCGCGCCGGATCGAAGGCGACGACCGCCAGGAACTGCGCGAAACCATGGCGCAGCTGCAATTGCCGGAAGGCATGAGCATCATCGCTCGCACGGCCGGCATTGGCCGCAGCGCCGAAGAGCTGCAGTGGGACCTGAACTACCTGATGCAACTGTGGCGCGCGATCGAAGCCGCGTCGCAGAGCGGTTCGAGCGGCCAGCCGATGCTGATCTATCTCGAATCGAGCCTCGTGATTCGCGCGATCCGCGACTATTTCCAGCCGGACATCGGCGAAATTCTGATCGACACCACCGAAATTCATGACCAGGCACGCGCCTTCATGGACATCGTGATGCCGGACAATGTCAGCAAGGTGAAGCGCTACCACGACGACGTGCCGCTCTTCTCCCGCTTCCAGATCGAACATCAGATCGAAACGGCGTACTCGCGTACGGTTCCGCTGCCGTCGGGCGGCGCGATCGTGATCGACCACACTGAAGCGCTCGTTGCAATCGACGTGAACTCGGCCCGCGCCACGAAGGGCGCAGACATTGAGGAAACGGCCGCGCGCACCAACCTCGAAGCCGCCGACGAAGTCGCGCGCCAGCTGCGCCTGCGCGATCTGGGCGGCCTGATCGTGATCGACTTCATCGACATGGAGTCGGCCAAGAGCCAGCGCGAAGTCGAGCAACGCCTTAAAGACGCGCTCAAGCACGACCGTGCGCGCGTACAAATGGGCAAAATTTCGCGCTTCGGCCTGATGGAACTGTCGCGTCAACGTCTGCGTCCGGCCCTGTCGGAAGGCAGCCACGTGACGTGCCCGCGCTGTAACGGCACGGGCCACATCCGCGATACCGAATCGTCCGCGCTGCAAGTGCTGCGGATCATTCAGGAAGAAGCCATGAAGGAAAACACCGCGGCGATCCATTGCCAGGTGCCGGTCGAGGTGACCGCCTTCCTGCTCAACGAAAAGCGTTCGGAAATCAACAAGATCGAATCGCGCTTCAAGGTGAACGTCGTGCTGGTGCCGAACAAGCACCTGGATACGCCGCACTACAAGCTGGAACGTCTGCGCCACGACGACGCGCGCCTCGACGAACCGCGCGCTTCGTGGAAGATGGCCGAAGAAGCGGCTCGCGAGCTGGAGTCGGAAACCGGCTACAGCAAGCGCACCGAAGAAGTGAAGCCGAAGCAGGAAGCGGCGGTCAAGGGCATCACGCCCGAGAAGCCGGCGCCAAGCGCGCCGGTTCGCCCGGTCGCAGCGCCGGCTCCGGTCGCGGTCACACAGGCGAGCGGCGGCTTCATCGGCTGGCTGAAAAATCTGTTCGGCATGCAGCCGGCGGCGCCGGCGCCAGTTGCGCCTGCGGCTACCGAAAAGCCCGCCCGTCCGCAACCGCATGGCGAGCGTTCGGAGCGCGGTGAGCGCACCGGAGAACGCGGCGGCGATCGCAACCGCAATCGTCGCAGTGGCGCGGGTGGTCGCGATGCGGCAACCCGTGGCGAAGCGACGAACGGCGGCCGTCAAGGCCAGCAGCCTTCGCAGCGTCGCGAGGAACGCGAGCCGCGCGAAGGCCGCGAGGTGCGTGAAGCACGCGAAGGCCGTGAGCCGCGTGAACCGCGCGAGGCTCGTGAACCTCGCGGCAACCGCGAAGCGCGTGAGGGCCGCGAGCCCCGCGAGGCACGCGAACCGCGCGAAGGCCGTGACAACCGCGAGCGCGACAATCGCGGCGGCGAGCGTGCTGAAACGGCGGAAGGCGCACAGCGTGGCGAGCGTCAGGAACGCGGCGAGCGCCGCGAACGTGGCGAACGCGCTGAGCGCGGCGAGCGCCGCAAGCCGCAGGCAGAAACCGCCGATGCGTTGACCCAGGCCGAGGCGCAAACCGCGGAAGAACTGGCACTCGCGCAAAACCAGACGGCCGTTACTGACAACGCTGCGCCGGTCGATCAGGAAGCCGTGGCGCGTGACGGCGAAGAGCGTCGTCGTCGCCGTCGCGGCCGTCGCGGCGGTCGTCGTGAGCGTGAGGAAGACGTGAACGGCAACCTGGCCGCAGACGTCGCGGAAGCGGAAGGCGACAACGTCAGCGTCAGCGACGACGCACCGGTGCGCACGGCGCATCAGCCGGTCCAATCGAAGCCCGAAGTGAGCGAAGCCCGGGAAGTGAAGGAAGTGGCGCCGGTGGAAGTCGTTGTTGCCGCCGTTGCAACCGAGACGGCTGTCGTCACGGAGCTCCACGCTGCAACCGAAACGCCGGCACTCGCCGTCGAAAAGGCAGCGAAGACGGAAACGGTCGTGCCGGTCGCCGAAGTGCCGGCTGCTCCGGCCGTGGTCGAGCCGGTCGAGCAAGCGCCTGTTGCACAAGCCGTGGCGCCGGTCGAACCGGCGCAGGCTGCACCGGCTGCGGCGGAGACGGTATCGCTCGTGGAACCAGTCGTTCGTGAAGAGGCTGCGGCTGTTGCGCCGGCGGCTGAAGCGCAAGCCGAGCAGGCTCACGTCGAACCCGCGGCCGCCGCTCCGGCGGAAGTGATCGCGGCCCCGGCCGCCGAGCCGGCACCGCAACCGCAGATCGTCGAGCCGAAACCGGTCGTGGCAGCAGTCGCACCGGCTGCGGAATCAGCAGCGGTCGAGCCGGCGCCTGTCGCCGCCGCGCCGCAAGTCGCCGAAGTCGCCGATGTCGCCGATGTCGCCGAAACCACGCAGGCATCGCAAGCGCCGTCGGCGTCGCGCGCGTCGTTCAACGGCGGCGTCTCGGCCGAAGCCCTGAAGCCGGTGTTGGAGCAAGCCGGTCTTGTCTGGGTCAATACCGATGCCGACAAGCTGCGCGCAGCACAAGAAGCCGCTGCGCAAACGGTGAAACCGCCGCGCGTGGTGCGTGAGCGCAAGCCGTTGCCGCCGGTCGACACGGCACCGATGCAGCAAGTGGAAACCGGGAAGCATTCGCAATAAGCTTGCAACCCGCTTCGAAAAGCCCGCCCTCACCGGCGGGCTTTTTTGTTTTTGCGCACGCGAAACGCATTGCCCTAGCGAACTCCCTGCCCTCCCCGTAAACCCCGACAGGGGTCGGCATCGCCCAGCCGTTTAAGGCATTTCCGATAGAATGAAGGAATCGCCTTATCCGTTTGGCACAACGCAAGTCACTCATGTCCCGACGCATCATCCCTGTTGCCGACCTCAGCGCGGCGCCGGTCATTTCTGGCCCGGTGCAGACGCCTAGCGGCGCGCTGCACGATACGCTCGCGCGTCCGTTGCGAGACTTGCGCATTTCGGTCACGGACCGTTGCAACTTTCGCTGCGTCTACTGCATGCCGCGCGCCGTGTTCGACAAGGACTATGCGTTCCTGCCGCACAGCGCGTTGTTGAGCTTCGAGGAAATCGAACGGCTCGCGCGGCTCTTCGTCGCGCATGGCGTCGAAAAAATTCGCCTGACGGGCGGCGAGCCGCTGTTGCGCAAGAACCTCGAATTCCTGATCGAACGCCTCGCGCAACTCACTACGCCAGCCGGCCGCCCGCTCGACCTGACGCTCACCACGAATGGCTCGCTGCTCGCCCGGAAGGCGCGCAGCCTCAAGGACGCAGGTCTCACCCGGGTAACCGTCAGCCTCGACGCGCTCGACGACATGCTGTTTCGCCGCATGAACGACGCCGATTTCGCGGTGGCCGACGTGCTCGACGGAATCGCCGCGGCGCACGCCGTCGGCCTCGCGCCGGTGAAGGTCAACATGGTCGTCAAGCGCGGTACGAATGACAGCGAAATCGTGTCGATGGCGCGCCATTTCAAAGGCTCGGGCGCCGTGCTGCGCTTCATTGAATACATGGACGTGGGCACGTCCAACGGTTGGAACATGACCGAAGTGCTGCCGTCGGCGGACGTGATCGCGCGCATCGCCGAGCATTTCCCGCTTGCGCCGCTCGAAGCGCACAGCGCAGCCGAGACAGCGCAGCGCTGGGGCTATGCCGACGGCAGCGGCGAAATCGGCGTCATTTCCAGCGTGACCCGCGCATTTTGTGCGAGCTGTACGCGGGCGCGCCTTTCGACCGAGGGCAAGTTGTATCTGTGCCTGTTCGCATCGTCGGGCCACGACCTGCGCGCGTTGCTGCGCAGCGGGGCAAGCGACGCCGAAATCGCAACCGCGGTCGCAGAAATCTGGCAAGGTCGCAGCGACCGCTATTCGCAATTGCGCGGCAGCAACGCCGCCGACCCACGCGAGCAGGACGCGCGGCGCGTCGAAATGTCGTACATCGGCGGCTGATCGCTGGGATGGGGCAAGCCGCCACGCCGACCCGCGAACAGATTACCGGCCTGCTGCTCGCGGGCGGTCGCGGTACACGCATGGGCGGCGCCGACAAGGGTTTGCAGACATTGCACGGCGAGCCGCTCGCCGCCCATGTGCTCAAGCGCCTTGCGCCGCAGACGGGCGCGCTGCTGATCAGCGCCAATCGCCACCCGGACGTTTACGCAGCACTCGGTGCGCCGTTCGGCGCAGGGATCGTCGCCGACACGTTGCCTGAATTCCCAGGGCCGTTGGCCGGTTTGCTGGCCGGTCTGCGCACTGCTCGCAGCGAATACCTGCTGAGCGCGCCGTGCGACACGCCGTGGCTCCCCGCCGACCTCGCTGCGCGCCTTGCGCAGGCCCTTGCTGCGAACGCAGCCGACATCTCCACCGTTACAACCGCTGACGCCGACGGGAATCTGTCGCTTCACCCGGTTTTCGCGCTGCTGCGCACTGGTCTCGCCGACGACCTCGCCGCCTACCTGGCCGCCGGCGAGCGGAAAGTGCGCGCGTGGTACGCGCGCCACAAGACCGTGGAAGTCGTCTTTACCGACGAGCGCGCGTTTTACAATATCAATTCGTTACAAGAACTCGCCGACCTCGAGCGTCATCGGGGCCCCGGCTGAATCCCGCTCCGCCGCACGGCAAGCGCCGTCTAGCCGCCAGCCGCGACGTCCAGCTCTTCATGACCACGCATAACGAATTTTCCCGCTGCGTCGCGCAGTACGATCCTCATGCGCTACCTGTTTCGGCTGCCCAGGCGATTACCCGCCAGTGGGCGACGCCGGTCACGGCCGTCGAACGCGTGGCCTTGCGCGACGCACTCGACCGCGTTTTGGCCGTAGACATCGTTTCGCCGATCGACGTGCCTTCGCACGTCAATTCCGCAATGGACGGCTATGCGTTCAACGGCGTCGCATTGCGAAGCGGCGCGCAGTCGGTTGAGCTGACCGTCGTCGGCAAAGCTTTGGCGGGACATCCGTTTGATGGCCACGTCGGAGCAGCGCAATGCGTGCGTGTCATGACGGGCGCATGCGTTCCGGAAGGCTGCGACACCGTGGTGCCGCAGGAACTGGTCGAGCGCAACGCCGACTCCGCTTCAATCATGTTTGCAGCCGACGCGGTAGAGGCCGGCGCAAACCGGCGGCTGGCCGGCGAGGACCTCGCTCGCGGCCACGTTGCGTTGCATGCGGGCCGCGTGATCCGCGCGTCCGACCTTGGCCTGCTGGCTTCACTCGGCATCGGCGAAATCAATGTTCGGCGTCGTTTGCGCGTCGCTTTCTTTTCCACGGGCGACGAACTGCGCTCTGTGGGCGAGCCGCTCGACCCGGGCGCGGTCTACGACAGCAACCGCTACACGCTCTTCGCCATGTTGCGGCGCCTGAATGTGGAAGCGCTGGATCTGGGCGTGATCCGTGACGAACCCGCCGCGCTCGAAGCCGCACTGCGCAGCGCCGCGGAGAGTGCCGACGTCGTGCTGACCTCCGGCGGCGTTTCAGTCGGCGAGGCGGATTTCACACGGCAGTTGTTGCAGACATTCGGCGACGTCGCGTTCTGGAGCCTCGCCATGCGCCCGGGCCGCCCTCTTGCGTTTGGCCGCGTATGGTCCGGCGAGCATCCGGGTCTTGGACGACCTGCGTTATTCTTCGGTCTGCCGGGCAATCCGGTCGCCGTGATGGTGACGTTCTATCAGATCGTGCGCGAAGTGCTGCTGCTCATGTCGGGTGTCGCGTCGCAGCCGCTGCCGCTCATTCACGCGGCGAGCCTGCGGCCGATCCGCAAACGCGCCGGACGCACGGAGTTCCAGCGCGGCATAGCTTGCCAGGCCGCGAACGGCCAGTGGCAGGTCACGCCGACAGGCTCGCAAAGCTCCGGCGTATTGAGTTCGATGAGCGAGGCCAATTGTTTCATCGTGCTCGGCCATGAAGAAGGCGACATTGGCGAGGGCGAACGCGTCAGTATCATGCTGTTCCACGGCTTGATCTGACGTATCCGCCTCGCGGCACTTTCATCCACGGTCACATTCAGCTTTACCCATTACCACTACGACATGCGGGTTTGACTTACATGAAAAAACAGATCTCGTTCATCGCACCGGGACAGACGGCCAAAGCACTTATCCTCGTCTATCTGACGTTCTCTGTACCGATCGTGCTGCTCGGCGTGCTCGTCGCGTTCGTGCGCTACGGTTCTGTCGAACTGAGCACTGTGTTCAGCGCGCTGCTGTTGAATGCGATTCTTGGCTTCATCCTGCTGTGGATCGCATGCCACGCATACAACTGGGTTGCGTCGCGATTCGGCGGCATTGAGATCCAGTTGACCGACGCACCGGAAGAAGCCTGATGCGTGCCCCGCTCCGCGCCACTGCCGCCGCGCTGGCGGACGCGGCAGGCGCGGACTGCTGACGCGCACGCGCCGCGCCAGCGTTACTGCTTACTGCTCGTCGGGATCGACCCCCGGCAACGCACCGCCTATCAGACCATTCGCCTCCTCTCCGGGCAGCGCCTCGACATCGCGCAGTTTGCGATTCATCACGCGGGTGCGCGTCTCGGCAGCCTCAATAGAACGCGTGACTGTTTCGAGTTGCGCTTTGGTCTTTGCCAGCACGTCGCCGAACTTGCCGAACTCGGTCTTAACCGCGCCGAGCACTTGCCACACCTCACTCGAGCGCCGCTCGATGGCAAGCGTGCGAAAACCCATCTGCAAACTGTTGAGCAACGCGGTTAGCGTAGTGGGGCCGGCAATCGTCACGCGGTAATCGCGTTGCAGCAGATCCGACAAACCTGGCCGACGCAGCACTTCCGCGTAGAGACCCTCGGTGGGCAGGTACAGCAGCGCGAAATCGGTGGTGTGCGGCGGCGACACGTATTTTTCGGCGATGGCGCGTGCCTCCGCGCGAATCCTCGCTTCCAGCGCGCGCGAAGCGTCTTCCACTGCGGCGGGGTCGGCCCGTTCCTGCGCGTCGATGAGCCGCTCGTAGTCTTCGCGTGGAAACTTGGCGTCGATGGGCAGCCATACCGGAGTGGCCGCACCGCCCGCCTCCACCCGTCCAGGCAGGCGGATAGCGAACTCGACGCGATCCGCGCTCTTCGGCACGGTGGCCACGTTCTTTGCGTATTGGTCGGCGGTGAGCAGTTGTTCAAGCAGCGCTTCGAGCTGCACTTCGCCCCAGGTGCCGCGCGTTTTCACGTTCGTCAGCACCTTCTTCAGATCGCCGACGCCGGCCGCGAGCGTTTGCATTTCGCCCAAGCCGCGATGTACCTGTTCGAGGCGGTCCGACACGAGCTTAAACGACTCGCCAAGGCGTTGTTCGAGCGTGGCGTGCAGTTTTTCGTCGACGGTACGGCGCATTTCATCCAGCTTGCTGGCATTGTTCGCCTCGATGTCCTTGAGCCGCTGTTCGATGGTCGCGCGAACCTCGGCAAAGCGGCGATCGTTTACCTCCGTGAGTTGCCCGAGCTGCAGGCTGAGGGTATCGCCGAACTGCTTGAGTGAGCGTCCCTGTTCGTCACGCGCCTGCTGCGCCTGCTGCTGAAGGCTGTGACGCACCGCGTCCAGTTGCTGCGCGAATCCGTCGATCTTGCCGCCCTGCACAGTCGTCATGCTGCTGAATTGCGCGGCCAGCGTTTGCTGGAAATGCGCGAAGCCGCTGCTCTGCTCTGTACGCGACACGCGCGCGGTCTCAGTGATGTCATTGCGCAACTGCCGCTCGAGGCGCTCATAGGCATGCGCCTGCGCGTCG
Source organism: Paraburkholderia caledonica NBRC 102488 (assembly GCF_000685095.1). GTDB lineage: Bacteria > Pseudomonadota > Gammaproteobacteria > Burkholderiales > Burkholderiaceae > Paraburkholderia > Paraburkholderia caledonica. The sequence goes on along the minus strand of NZ_BAYE01000003.1, from coordinate 207,967 downwards.
GCCGCGGTGTCGATGCGATCGCTCAGCATTTCGAACTGCTCGTGCTCATTAGTGCGACCGTGGACTCGCATCAGCAAGACCACGGTAAGCACGAGCGCGACCGCCAGCACTGCGACGGCCGCGACAAGAATCATCGTCATGCACGCGCCCGGCCGATAACTTCGGCATTGATCGGATTGCGTGGCCGACCGGCGCGCGGACCTTCGCCAAGGCCGGCAATCAGATTGTCCGCGGCGAGATTGGCCATTGCACGGCGCGTGGCCTCGGTTGCGCTCGCAATATGCGGCGTCAACACGATGTTCGGCACGCTCAGCAAATCGGGATTGAGGTTCGGCTCGCCCTCGAAGACGTCGAGGCCGGCGGCGGCGATCTGCCCGGAGCGCAGCGCCTCGACGAGCGCTGCGTCGTCGACGATGCCGCCGCGCGCGATATTGGTCAGCGTCGCGCTCGGCTTCATCAGCGCGAGTTCGGCAGCGCCGATCGTGTGATGGTTCTCCTTCGTATAGGGCAGCACGAGGACCACATGATCGGCGCGCCGCAGTAGATCCTGCTTCGTCACATATTCGGCATTCAGCTCGGCTTCGATCTCGTTCGCGACCCGGGAGCGGTTGTGATAAATGACCTGCATGTTGAAGCCCTTCGCGCGCCGTGCGAGCGCCTGGCCGATCCGCCCCATGCCGATCACGCCCAGCGTGGAGCCGTGGATATCGCCACCGAGAAAGCCGTCGTACGCCCACTTCTGCCATTTGCCGGCGCGCAGCCAGTGCTCCGATTCCGCGATGCGCCGAGCCGCAGCCATCATCAGCGCCCAGCCGAAGTCCGCGGTCGACTCGTTCAACACGTCCGGCGTATTCGTGCCGAGCACGTTGGCTGCGTTGAACGCCGCCATGTCGAAGTTGTTGTAACCCACCGCCATATTCGACACCACGCGAAGGCGCGGCGCGGCCGCGAGAACCTCCGCGCCGACAGGATCGCCCGCGGTCAGTGCGCCGTCCTTGTCAACGAGACGGCGCTTCAGTTCTTCCGCGGACAGCACGTCGCCCTGGTTCCAGTCGACGTCGAAATACTGTTTGAGCCGTTCGATCACATCGGGAAAGATCGGACGGGCGACAAGGATCTTCTGCATTGCAATTCTCCGTATAGCGTGTCGAGTTCGACGGCCTCGGCTTCAGACTCAGTGTCAGAAAAACAGCCAACCGGTGACAAGAAAAAGCGGCAGCAACACCACGCCCGACCACACCAGATAAGCGAAAAAGCTTGGCATGCGAACACCGCGCGACTCTGCAATCGCCTTTACCATGAAGTTGGGCGCATTGCCGATATAACTGTTCGCGCCCATGAACACCGCGCCCGCCGAAATTGCCGCGAGCGTGGTGGCGCCGGTTGTCATGAGCGACGCAGCATCGCCGCCGGCCAGGTTGAAAAACACCAGGTACGTCGGCGCGTTGTCCAGAAACGAAGATAGCAGGCCCGTCGCCCAGAAGTACATCGCGTCGTGCGGCCGTCCCGCGGAATCGTTCACCAGGTGAACCACCCCGGCAAACGCACCGGCTTCGCCCGCGCGCAGTATTGTGATGACGGGTGCAATCGTCACGAAGATGCCCGCAAACAACTTGGCCACCTCTTCGATCGGCGCCCAGTTGAAGTCGTTGCCCTCGCGAGCCGCACGCGGCGTTAGTGCGAGCGAAAGCAACATGACGACGACGAGCGCGACATCGCGTATGGCGTTCTGCAAATCTACATGGGTCCCGAGCACATCGAAACTGACGCCGGGTTTCCACAGCCCGCTCATCAGAACGAGCCCGACAACCGCGCCAAGTAACAGGAAATTCAGCTTGCCGTCGATGCCGAGCGGCGAGTCGGGCGTGGGGTCAAAAAAACGCGAGCGCTCTTCTTCACGCTGATGGAAATAGTGCGAGTCGAGGAAATAGAACGCTGTTAGGAGCACACCGCAAACGAACAACATGGGCAGCGCAAGATGCGTGGTGGTCCAGAAAAAGTCGACGCCCTGCAGGAAGCCCAGGAAGAGCGGTGGGTCGCCCAGCGGCGACAGCGAGCCGCCCGCATTCGCGACCAGAAAGATAAAGAATACGACCACGTGCACCACGTGTCGGCGATTGTCATTCGCGCGCAGCAACGGACGGATGAGGAGCATCGCCGCGCCAGTCGTGCCCATCACGCTCGCGAGCAACGTGCCGAGCGCGAGAATCGTTGTGTTCAGGCGCGGCGTGCCGTGCAGATTGCCCCGCACGCAGATGCCGCCCGCAACCGTGTACAGCGCGATCAGCAACACGATGAACGGAATGTATTCTTCGAGCAACGCATGCACTAGCGTGCCTAACGCGATGCCCCAGCCGAATGTAAACGCGAACGGTACGAGAAAGACCAGCGCCCACGCCGCCGCGATCTTGCCAAAATGGTGATGCCAGAATGTCGGTGCGACGAGAGGAAAGAGGGCAATGGAGAGCAGCATGCCCGCGAACGGCAATCCCCAGAGCGCGGACAGCGATGCGCCTTTCAGTGTGGCGGCGCAGGCCAGTTGGGGCCAGCTCGTCAGCGTCAGTGCAGCCACGAGCACTATGCACGTCGGCACGGCACGTCTAGTCATACGCTGGAGGTCCTTCTTTGTTGAAATGACTTGAATACCGCGTTACGCACGCGTGAGGACAAGCGTGGTTTTCACTCAGGCGCCGAGTACGACAATCACATGCACGCGATATGGCCCATGCGCGCCGAGCACGATGGTCTGCTCGATATCCCCGGTGCGCGAAGGCCCGGAGATGAAGTTGACCGCACGCGGAAGCTCGCCCCGCTCACTGCGGATCAATGCGAACGCTTCTTCGTGTCCCGCCACGATGCGCGAAGCCGGCACGATCGCAATATGCGTTTCCGGCAGCAGACCGGCTGACGCATAAGTGTCCGGGCCGGACAGCAACACGAGCGAGCCCGTTTCGGCAGTTGCACAGAAGCAGCCGGTCAGGCCCACTACGTCGCCGTCTTTCGGCTTGCGAAATTCGACCGTGAGGCCCGCGTCGTTCCAGCGCAGATCCTGCAGCGTGCCCCAGACAATGGCTTGCAACGGCAACGCGTGATCTGCGAGATAGCGATACACCGCGGTTGGCACGTCGCTGAGCGACGCTACCGTGTCGACGGTGGTCGCCATTTTCTGCGCTTCTTCAATGAACCGCCCGGTCAGGTCCGCAGGCATATCCGGGCGCGGGCCAGACGGATGGCGCGCCAGATAGTCCGCCGCTGCTTCCCGCTCGGACGGGGACGGCTCCAGTTCCCGGCCTTGCGCCGCGCGGATGCGCGCCAAAATGTTGCGGCGGGCAATCGATGTGTCCATATGCGAAAGTCCTCGTGTCGATAGCCGTGCGATATGTCGGAATTATACCGGCCACCCTCCACGCGAACACCCTGGCCGAACGGCATAGGAACACTTCAGACGCGCGGAAACACGCGTGCGCAAGCCGTTAATTCGCCGACTCTTCCTCGGGCTGCGCGATGCCGAAGACTTGCCGCAGATACGCGAGATACGCCTTGTCCTCGCACATGTTCTTGCCCGGCGAATCGGACAGCTTCGCCACGGGCTGCCCGTTGCAGCGAACCATCTTGATCACGATCTGCAGCGGGTTGTAGCCGAGGTCGTTGGTCAGATTCGTGCCCACGCCGAATGCGAGCTTGCAGCGTCCACGGAAGCGCTCGTAGAGCTGCAGCACCTTGGGAATATCGAGCGCGTCGGAGAACACCAGAATCTTCGTGCGTGGATCGCAACGGTTCGCCTCGTAGTGCTGGAGCAGGCGCTCGCCCCAATCGAACGGGTCGCCCGAATCGTGGCGCGCGCCGTCGAACAGCTTGCAGAAGTACATGTCGAAGTCGCGCAGAAACGCCTGCATGCCATAGACATCCGACAGTGCAATGCCAAGGTCGCCGCGATATTCCTTCGCCCACATTTCGAAGCCGAAAATCTGCGAATCGCGCAGCCGCGGGCCGAGCGCCTGGCACGCCTGCAGATACTCGTGCGCCATGGTGCCGAGCGGCGTCAGACTGTGCTTCATTGCGTAAAACACGTTGCTCGTGCCGGCGAACTGCTCGCCAAGGCCGTCTTTCAGCGTGAGGATCACTTCTTCGTGCCATTGCTTCGAAAAGCGGCGACGCGTGCCGTAGTCGGCAATCTTGCAGTCGGCAAATTCCGGCCGCGCGCCCAGAAGTTTCATCTTGTCGACCAGGCGCCCACGGCCTTCGCTGTAGTCCGGTTCCTGCTGCGTATTGCGGAAGTAGACCTCGTTGACGATTGCGAGCATCGGGATCTCGAACAGGATCGTGTGCAGCCACGGGCCTTTGATCTCAATGTCGATCTCGCCGTTGTTCTTCGGCGACGGCTCGATCGAAATGTACTTCTCGTTCAGATGAAAGAGCGCGAGGAACTCGATGAAGTCGCCCTTAATGAAGCGCATGCGCCGGAGGTAGTCGAGTTCCTCGTCGGTGAAGCGCAACTGGCAGAGCTTGCGCACTTCGTCACGTATCTCGCCGATGTAAGGCACGAGGTCGACGTTCGGCGTGCGGCAACGGAAGCGGTACTCGACGTTGGCCGCGGGGAAGTGATGCAGAACCACCTGCATCATCGTGAACTTGTACAGATCGGTGTCGAGCAGCGAAGTAATAATCATGATGGTGCGAACTGGACCGCAGGAGGTACGGAAGGCCTGACTCGACCCATGCATAGGGGCGCCTCGTGCGCCGGCTTGACGCATGTTACCCGAATGCGCCGTCATTCAGGCGCCCAGCGGCCCGCCCTCGCGCCGCTGAGCGCGAACCCGTTACTCTTTGTGCACGCAATAAACTAATCACGAAAACATATAAAAGGCGTTGTGCGATGCTGCATGCGCCTCTTGACGTTACGTTACAATACCGCTTTTGGCGTTTGCGCCTTCCCTGATTCCGCATGCAGGAGCTGCCTGAATGACTCACGTTGTGACCGAAAGCTGCATCAAGTGCCGCTATACCGACTGCGTCGATGTGTGCCCGGTGGACTGCTTTCGCGAAGGTCCCAACTTCCTCGCGATCGACCCCGATGAATGCATCGACTGCGCAGTGTGCGTGGCCGAGTGCCCGGTGAACGCCATTTATGCCGAAGAAGACGTGCCGGGCGACCAGCAGAACTTCATCGAGTTGAATGCTGATCTCGCCAAGAACTGGCCAAGCATCACCAAGACCAAGGCGCCGCTGCCGGAAGCCGACGAGTTCAAGGACGTCAAGGAAAAGCTCGCCCTGCTCGCGCGCTGAGCGTTTGAGAGCCCGTCATTCGTCCTGGCAGTTCGGATCAAATTGAGATGAACACAAGGTATTGACAGGCGCCAACGCTGCTTCTACAATTTCGCTTCTCTGCTGTTGTTTTTCTGTTCCTCGATAGCTCAGTCGGTAGAGCGCCGGACTGTTAATCCGTAGGTCCCTGGTTCGAGCCCAGGTCGAGGAGCCAAGAATTGCAAAAGCCCGTTAACCAAGACGGGCTTTTTTATGTAGATCAAGTTGTACTGCTGTTCCTCGATAGCTCAGTCGGTAGAGCGCCGGACTGTTAATCCGTAGGTCCCTGGTTCGAGCCCAGGTCGAGGAGCCAAAATTTAAAGGCCCGCATCCGTGCGGGCCTTTTTGTTTTTGGTCTCCTTCAGTTTCGGTCTTCCTTCAGGGCGAGCGCCTCATTTGCGATCGGCGCGTCGTTCTCCACTCATCATCATTCACGGCGGTTTTTCCAAGGCTCGTCTGCCGAGCCGTTGCCGAACGTCCGGCAATCTTCCGGCGGTATACGATGACAGCTTTGCGGCGCGCACCGCGCCTCCAACGCTTCCTGCTCAATCCGGCCATCTCATGAAAATCACCACGTTGCATATCGCGCTCGCAGTCGCCGCCACCGTCGCCGTGCCTGTCGCGCACGGCGAAGAAGTCGGCAGCGTCAATACGAACTTTCACATCACCGGTTCCGACCGGGTTGTCGTCGAGGCCTACGACGATCCTCTCGTTCAAGGCGTGACCTGTTATGTGTCGCGTGCACGCACGGGTGGCGTGAAGGGCACGCTCGGCATCGCGGAAGATCCCACGGAGGCGTCGATCGCCTGCCGTCAGGTCGGTGCAATTCATTTCACCGGTCCGGTGAAACAGCAAGCCGATGTGTTTTCGGTGAGCATGTCGCTAATCTTCAAGGCGTTGCATGTGGTACGCGTGGTCGACACAAAGCGCAACGCGCTCGTGTATCTGACCTACAGCGACCGGGTCGTCAGCGGTAGCGCGAAAAACAGCGTGAGCGCCGTGCCGATGCCGGCCGGCACCACCATCCCTGTGAAGTGACCAACCGCGGGTCAATGCGAGCGACGTCCTACGAAAAAGCGCACGCTGTGCGCCGCCGAACCAGGCACGCCGTCATGCCCGCAGCCGTCGCGCCGCGCTAAACTGACTGGCCGTGCGAGAGCCATGCAATGACCGCCGTCCATCGTTTCCAGAATTCAGCCCGTTACTGGCGCACACCGATTCTGCCCGGTGCGGACCTGCTCACGGCTGAATATCACGACCACGAGTTCGCACCGCACTGGCACGATGCGTACACGATTCCCGTGATCGTCGCGGGCGCCGAAGGCTATCGGTATCGCGGTTCGGACTATGTCGCCGAAGCCGGAGGCGTGCCGATCATCAATCCGGGCGAACTCCACACCGGTTCGAAGGCAGTCGAAGCAGGCTGGCGCTATCGCGTAATGTACGCGCCGGTGCAGTTCATCCACGAACTCGCTGATCAGATCGCCGGCAAACCGCAGCCTTTGCCGTGGTTCGCGCCCGGCGTGATTCACGATCCCGACCTTGCCGCGCGGCTCGCGAACGCGCACTGCATGCTGGAAGCGGGCAGCGACGCGCTGGCAGCCGAAGCCGCAATGCTCGACGCGCTGTCCACGCTGCTCGTGCGCTATTCGCAGACGCTGCCCGAACCTTCGCGCGTGGCCGCCGACGACACTCGCGTCGCCGTCATGAAAGAACGCCTGGCAGGCGACCTGCTCGAACCGGTCACGCTCGCCGACGTAGCGCAGGCGGCCGGACTTTCGCCATTCCACGCCGCGCGCCTTTTCAACCGCGCGACAGGTCTGCCGCCCCACGCCTGGCGCAATCAGGTGCGCCTGCAACGCGCGCTTGCGCCGTTGCGGGCAGGCGTCCCGGTAACAGACGTGGCGGCCGCCAGCGGCTTTACCGATCAAAGCCATTTCACGCGGCACTTTCGGCGCATGTTCGGCGTGCCGCCCGGACGCTGGCAGGGACAGTGATCGTCCGCAAGAACGTACAAGCCCGGTTCTCCCTGCCCCGTTATGCTTCCCGACTCAAAGGAGGCAAGTTTTGACCCACTCAGTCCGTTTAAAGGAAGTCACCACGGGCGCGCGCGACATCATCCCGATGATGGTCGGCTCGGCGCCTTTCGGCGTCATTTTCGGCACGCTCGTCGCGTCCGGGCCGCTGCATCTGTGGCACGGCCAGTTGATGTCGCTCATCGTTTTCGCGGGCTCCGCGCAATTTATCGCGCTTGGGCTGATCGCGGGCCACGCGAGCTTCGCGGTGATCTGGGCCACCACGCTCGTGGTCAATCTGCGGCATGTTCTGTATAGCGCGACACTCGCGCCGCACGTCGCGCATCTTCCGGCGCGCTGGCGCTGGGCCCTCGGTGCGCTGCTCACGGACGAAGTATTCGCAGTCGCGTGGGAGCACTATCGGAACCGCGAGCCGGGCACCGTCGGCCCGCACTACTTCTTCGGCGCCGGTCTCGCGATGTATCTGAACTGGCAGCTGTGGACAGTCGCCGGCCTGCTGTTCGGCGCTGCCCTCCCCGGACTTCAATCGCTCGGACTCGACTTTGCGATGGTCGCCACTTTCATTGCGATCGTCGTACCGCAGCTCACCGCGTTGCGCTACATCGCGGCCGCGGTCACCGCGGGCACGCTGGCCTTCTTCTGGCAAGCGTGGCCATACAAGCTCGGACTGCTCGCCGCCGTCTTCGCGGGCGTCGTGGTCGGCGTACTGCTTTCCACGTCGGGCTTCGGATTGCGGCGTGCGCGCCGCTCGGCGGAGGGATCGCGATGAACTACGTCGTTTTGATACTCGGCATGGCGCTCATCACGTGGGTGATCCGTGCCGCCGTCTTCGTGCTTGGCGACCGGCTGGTATTTCCGCCTCTGGTGCGCACGGCGCTTGGCTTCGTGCCGGTCACCGTGCTGACGGCGATCATCGTGCCGATGGCCGTCTCGCCGCATGGCGCCGACACCGGTGCCGAGCTGACGTGGCGCAATCCGCAACTGGTCGGCGCACTGGCCGCTGTGCTCGTGAGCGCGCTGACGCGGCGGCCGCTCGTAACCATCGCCGTGGGCCTCACGGTATTTTTCGTCTGGCAAGGCGTGGTGCTGCGATAACGCGCGTGCGGTCCGACACGTAAGGGCTCACTCACACGGAAGCCGCCGGTGGCGGGGCTTCCGCGTTCCCCGTCGGCTCCAGACGAGAGCCGCAAAACCGTCCAGGCAGCGCTGCAATGCCGGCCTCTTATCCGACAAAACCCTTAAGTTTCCCGTCGATCCGCCGATATGCAGTCGAGGTCCGCTCGTCGGGATACGTCCCGCCAGACGCGGCAACAGGCAGGAATCAAACGCGCAGCCATTGCACGTCCAGTCTTCCGGGTCCGCTTGCGACCGGACGAATACGACGAGGCCGCGCGGCAGGACCAAACGGGATAGACACATGGGTCAAATTACCCTCACGCTCAAAGACGAGACCATTGCGACGCTGCGCAAGGATTTCGATGCATTTCTGCGCGTATCGCTGAAGCTCGATCCGCAGTTCGCGACGCCTTCGTTCGAGGACTTTTTGCGAGCCAAGCTGCTCGACAACATGGTGCCGCTGACCGAACACGCCGTACAGCGGATGTTGCAGGGCGGCCAGTATGCATGGGCCAAACGCACGCTGGACAAGGAGTTTCCTGACGTCGTCGCGATTCTGATGCGGCAGGCCGGCGAATTCGGTTTCGGCTTTGCAGCGCGCTCGGAGTGGACGCCGGAAGAGTTGGCCAAGCAATGTCGCGACTGGGCGGCGGCGATCGTCAAGGAAGCCGAAGGCGACGCCGTTCTGGTCGACCCGCTCTCGGCGCAGATCAAGGGCGCGGTGCAGGATATTCAGGCGCTCGAGGAAGTCATGCAGACGCCGGCATGGCGGCTCGTGGAATCGCTGCGTCAGCGCGTTTATGAAGCGAAGGTGGCGTGCGAAACGAGCGTGGGCAGCACCGCCCGCGAAAAGCTGGGCGAACTGCGCGGCCTGCTGCGGCTCGGCATTTCGCACGGCTCGTTCCAGAAGCAGGAAGCGCAACAGATCATGGAATATCTGCGCCTGCTGAAGCCGGAGATCTTCGTCGAGGAACCGTACGACGTGTTTTCGCGAATGGCGGCGTGGCTGCGCAACTTCTTCGTGCCGCCGCGTCCCGCCCCGCAACAGCAGCAACGGCAGTCGCGCTAGCTCTGCCCAGCGTCTGCCCAGCAGCAGCTAGCATGCTAAGCACGCTGGCTGCTACCGAAAGCGATCCAGGGAGACTCCGGCGAAGCCTCCCGTGCAGCTACAGCAGCCCGCGCGGCACCGCCCGCCTCACCCACCTGAGCGCCGCTCAGTCCCACATCTTCCTGAGCCTTGCTCCGATTTCGATCTTTGCCTGCGCCGCCGCGGCAAGCCCCGCGGCCGTCGGCGCACTGGGCACCGGCACGCGCGGCCATGCGTACGCGTCGAACAAAGGCATCAGGTGCGCCGGGATAAAGCGTGTGCGCGACGCCCACACGTGACGATCGCCCATATGCGTCTGGTTGTGCACGTAGAAGCGCTGCGGCACGACGATATGCAGGTCTTCCTTTGCGCGCGTCATCGCCACGTAGAGCAGGCGGCGTTCTTCGTCGATTTCCTCTTCGCTGCCGGTACCCAGATCGGACGGAATGCAGCCGTCGACCCCGTTCAGCACGAACACGTTGCGCCATTCCTGTCCCTTTGCCGAATGGATGGTGGACAGGATCAGATAGTCTTCGTCGATGAGCGGCACGCCCGATTCGTCGCTCGTGGCATCGGGCGGATCGAGCGTCAGTTCCGTCAGAAAGCGCTCACGCGACGCATACGTGCCCGCAATGCTTTCCATCTGCAACACGTCGGCATGACGGATTGCGGCGTCTTCATGATTGCGCTCCAGATGCGGCTCGTACCAGCGCCTCACCATCTCGAACTCCGCAGGCCATGGCGTCTGCCGCCCATACACACTCGACATCAGCCTGACGAAGGGATGCCAGTCCTCCTGCGCGCGAGGCGGGGGCGCGAACGCGGCGAGCGTTCCGCCCGCGGTGTCCGCGGGATTGCCCACGCCGGCGCGCGCGACGATTTCGTCGAGCACTCTCGCGGCCGTGGCCGGCCCCACGCCGGGCAATAGCTGTACGACGCGAAAACCGGCCACACGGTCGCGCGGATTCTCGGCCCAACGAAGCACCGCCAGTACGTCCTTGACGTGCACGGAATCGAGGAACTTCAGGCCGCCGAACTTCACGAACGGAATGTTGCGCCGCGTGAGTTCGATCTCGAGCGCCGCGCTGTGATGCGCGGCGCGAAACAGCACCGCCTGCGACTTCAGTGTCATGCCCTGCTCGCGCGCCTCGAGCACCTGCTCGACGATGTAACGCGCCTGGTCGGCCTCGTCCGCGACGGTGACGAGCCGGGGCCGCTGCGCCGACGCCTTGTCGGTCCACAGGTTCTTCGTATAGCGCTCGCTGGCCAGTTCGATCACCGCGTTCGACGCGGCAAGAATCGGCTCGGTCGAGCGGTAATTGCGTTCGAGCGTGACCTGAACCGCGGGCGGATCGAAATGCGCCGGGAAATCGAGAATATTGCGCACGGTAGCGCCGCGAAACGAATAGATCGACTGTGCGTCGTCGCCGACCACGGTCAGGCCGCGTCCGTCCGGCTTCAGCGCGAGGAGAATCGACGCCTGCAGCCGGTTGGTGTCCTGATATTCGTCGACCAGCACGTGATCGAAGCGCGCCGACAGATCTGCGGCAATCGCCGGCTCCGCGGCCATATGCGACCAGTAAAGCAGCAGGTCGTCGTAATCGAGTACGCTCTGCTTCTGCTTCGCGTCGACGTAGGCAGCAAACAGCATGCGCAGATCGGCTTCCCACTCGCGGCACCACGGGAACGCGCTCTCCAGCACCTGCCCGAGCGACGCGCCGGTGTTCACGACGCGCGAGTAAATCGCGAAACAGGTTCCCTTAGCCGGAAAACGCCGTTCTTTCGCGGACAGACCCAGTTCGTGCCGCACCAGATTCATCAGGTCGGCGGAATCCTCACGGTCGTTGATCGTAAAGGCCGGTGCAAGACCGATGAGTTCTGCGTATTCGCGCAGAAGCCGCGCGCCGACGCTATGGAACGTGCCCGCCCATGTCAGCCCTTGCGCGAGCGCGGCGCGCGTGCCGAGCGCCGTCGTGGCGATGCGTGTGACGCGGCGTGTCATTTCCAGCGCCGCGCGACGCGAAAACGTCAGTAGCAGGATTCTGCGCGGATCGGCGCCCTTCACCATCAGATTGGCCACACGGTGCGCAAGCGTGCTGGTCTTGCCGGAGCCCGCGCCCGCAATGACCAGCAAGGCGCCCGACGTTGAATGAGGCGCGTCGGTGCCGAATTCGACGGCCTCGCGCTGCGCGTCGTTCAGCTTCGTAAGCCAGGCGGCGGTATCGGACGGCGACGGCGTTTCGGCGACGGAAAGCACGGTGTTTTAAGGGCGTTGGATGGATCGGGAACGGCGACGCATACTGTATATCCATACAACCCGCGCGCACAAGCGCCCTTTTTTAGCGTGGCTGCTGCGCAGTCACGCGCACGCCGCGCCGCACGCTTACAAGCCGCCCAAAACAAACGGCCCGTCTGCATTCCGCAAACGGGCCGTTTCGTTGAGCAGGTCGCACCTGCCCATCAGGAAGCAGGAACCTACTGCTTCTTCGCGTCCTTCAGAGTGGCCTCGGCGTGCGCCTTGTCGGCGTCGGCTTGGGCTTCGGTCTTTTCCTTGTCGGCCTTGGCTTGCGCGACAGCCGCCTTCTTGTCTGCCTTGGCTTGCTGCTTCGCCGCCTTCTGATCGGCGTGCGTGACCGGCGCCGCGGCCGGATCGCTTGCCTGCGCGAATGCGGCCGACGACAGGCAGCCCGCGATCAACAGTGCGCAAAGCCGCGCGGTCGGGGATTTTGCGGAATTAGTAAATCGAGTGTTGCTCATGCGATTCCTCCTTAACAGTCTCATCAGGTCGAGTCGGGTTCGACACCGCGGGCTAACTTAAGCCCGCGACTCCCCTGCAATTAGTGCTTAACTTCGCCGCCGTCGGTCTGAGCGCCCGCCTGGCTTTGCAGGTTCATCTTCATTTCGTTGTCAGCGGCCTGCTTGTCCGCTTTCTTGTTGATCTTCGCGTCGCGCACCTGCTCCTTGTATTCGGACTTGGCAGCCTTCTGCTGTTCCTTCAGCTCGGCCTTCGACGCCTTCTTCGACGCGCGGTACTCCGCGTTAGCCTTCGCGTTGGCTTCGCGCTTTTGCACGAGCGGATCGGGCGAGCCCGAGGCCGTCAGGCGGGTCGGTGCCGGGGTTACCGGCTGCACGCCTTGAGCGGCGGGAGCGGCCGGCGCGACGTCGGCGCCGGGCGTTTGAACCTGTACCTGGGTATTCATGCCCGCAGCCGGTTGAACGGGCTGCGTGGTCTGCGCCACAGCTGCCGTGGCGGCGAATGCGGTCAGGGCGGTACCGATCAGGAGCGTACGAATCTGGGTCATGGCAAATTCCTCTCTAGAGTTGTTGTGGCCGGGTCGAACCGTCCCGCATCGCGCTGCGGCGCGCTGGACGACCTCCCGGTCTGCTCATAGCCGAACTAGATCCGGCAAGCTTTCCTGCTGAGATGCACTTTACGAGTGAAGTCCCGTCGTGACGACCGGTGTTACGCAACGTTTCACTTTCCGACAAACGGATAACATCTGCTTGCATTTGCTTGCGATGCGTTCGCGAAACACTGCGCGAGACAACGCGATTTCTTAGGGGCAAGCTTGTGCTTTATGATGCGAACCCCTTGCCTGAAGGTGCAAAGCCCATGCCCAATCTCGATTTCACGCTTACCGGCGACTACGTCGAACTTCACAATCTGCTGAAGATCACGGGGCTCGCGGACAGCGGCGGCTCGGCGAAAATGATGGTGGCGGACGGCGCCGTCACGGTGGACGGCCGCGTCGAAACGCGTAAAACGTGCAAGATCCGCGCGGGACAGGTGGTGCTGCTCGGCGACACGCGAATCGCGGTCCACGAAGCCTGACGGCTCCCGCTCGCGCTCGAACCACGAGATTCCGCAGGAAAGTCGCGCACCAGAAATGTGCTTCATCCATCGACTTTGCAGCGGTCACGCAATAAGCTGTCGGTTTCGCTAGACGAACGGCCCCGCTGACATCGCCGACTGTGGGCTCGCCGGGAAACCGTGGCGAGCCGCCTTGATCGGCGTCATCACGAGGCTCGTGAGCGGCCATGCGACCGCGAGCCTGCGCGTCTCCTGTAGAGCGCGCTTCCGTTGCCTTCGGTGCTTCCAGGGCCCGGCGCCAGCGGTCACGGCGGCGTCATTCCGTCAACTTTCACACGCTCCATGACTCAATCCGGCCTTACCCGGGTGGCCACCCGTCCGCCGACCTTGTCCCGCCACGCCGCCGACACCGCGCGGCTCGCCGCGCCACTCGCCATCGCGCAGCTGTCGCAAATGGCGATGGGCGTCACCGACACGATCCTGCTCGGCTCTCTCGGACCGGACGCGCTCGCGGCCGGCGGTCTGGGCGCCAATCTGTTCTTCGTGGTCGTGACGCTGCTGCAGGGCGTGCTGACGTCGGTCAGCGTGAGCGTTTCGCATGCGCGCGGCGCGCAGGACGAAAGCCGCGTGCCGCACATCTACTGGACCGGTTTTGTGTTGTCGGTGTTGCTGTCGGTGCCGGCGTTCGCCTTGCTGTCGTTCGCGACGCCCATCCTGCTTGCGTTCGGCGAACCGGCGCTGCTCGCGCATAACGTCGGCGAATACGCGGCGGTGCTGCGCTGGGGCGCGCTGGGCAGTCTGATCGGCGTCGGTCTGATGCGCTCGTTCCTGCCGGCGATCGGCGCGGCGCGGCGGCTGCTGTGGGTGTCGCTGGTCAGCGTCGGCGTGAACGGCTTTCTCAACTACGGGCTGATTCACGGCGCCTACGGGCTGCCGCGGCTCGGCTTCCTCGGCTCGGCCGCCGCGACGTCCATCACCGTCTGGCTGACCGCGCTCGTGCTGATGGCGCTCTTGCACCTGCGGCCGCGCTATCGCCATTTCGTGGTTGCCACGCGCCCCAATGTCCCGCTGATGGGCGAACTGTTCGGTATCGGCTGGCCGGTGGCGATCACCTACGGCGTCGAATCGACGCTCTTCCTCGCGACCGGCCTGATGGTCGGGCTGCTTGGCGAGTCGCAACTGGCCGCACATCAGATCGCGCTGAACGTCGCGTCAGTGGCATTCATGGTGCCGCTCGCGATCGGCCAGGCGGCCAATGTGAGAGTCGGCTTCTGGTCCGGCGCCGGGCAGCCGCTCGCCGCGCGACACGCGGGCTTCGTCGCGCTGGCACTCGGCGTCGGCTTCATGACGTTGTCGGGAATCGTGCTGATCGCCGCGCCGCATTGGATCGTCGGCCTCTATCTGCACCTGGACGACCCGGCCAATGCGGCGACGGTCACGCTCGCAAGTTCGCTCCTCGGCGTGGCCGCGATTTTTCAGATTGTCGACGGCATGCAAACGGTCGGATCAGGTTGTCTGCGTGGTCTGAAAGACACGCGAATACCAATGATCGCCGCGGCATTCGGCTACTGGGTGATCGGTTTTCCGACCGGCTATACGCTCGCCTTTCATGCCGGGCTGGGTGCTCGAGGTTTATGGTGGGGACTCGCGGCCGGCCTCGCGAGCGTCGCGCTGCTCATGACGCTGCGCTTTCACAAGCTAAGCTTGCGGCGCGTGCCGGTCGCGGCGGATGCGCCGCCTGCCGCATCGGTTTGAAGGCGGGTAACCGACTTGCCGTTTCAGGTACACGCGTGCTGCGTGACAGGTCCGCTTGGGTACGCGAAATCCGCTAGGGCCCGGCGGGCGGTCTTGCCGCAAAAGGGACAATGGCACAGCAAACAACGTCCCGGCAAACCCGTTGTACGCGCAACCATAGAGCCAGCAAGCCGCCGCCCACAACGTTAAAATGCATGACTTCTTCGGTGCGTGTCGCGAACCCGCGTCCATCCACCGGAGTTCCGCTTGCGCGCCTCACAAAGGACCGCGCCGCCGGCAGGTCCACCATCCGCTGACAACCTGCCGTTCTCTTGCGACACAACTGCAGCAACCGCGACATACGACGCGGCACGCTCACATGCACTCGCTGCAGTCCGTGAAGCGCCGGGCCCGGCAGAGCGTCGCCGCCTTCAGCGCTGCACTCGCTTGCGAACGACCAACCCCCGCTTCTCGCCATAAAACATAACCAAGGACCTTGCCCCATGCTTGCCCGCATCACCCGTCTTTTTCCCGTTTGGGCCGTGCTCATCTCGGTTGCAGCGTATTTCTCGCCGGCTTCGTTTACCGGCATCGCGCCGCACGTCACCACGCTTCTGACCATCATCATGCTGGCGATGGGCGTCACGCTGTCCGTCGCGGACTTCCAGCGCGTCTTTACACGGCCGGCGCCGGTGATCGCAGGCATCGTGCTGCATTACCTCGTGATGCCGCTCGCCGCCTGGGTCATCGCGAAAGCCTTGCGCATGCCACCCGATCTAACCGCCGGCATGGTGCTGGTGGGCAGCGTGGCAAGCGGCACGGCGTCGAACGTGATGATCTATCTGGCGCGCGGCGACGTCGCGCTGTCGGTGACGATCAGTGCGTTGTCCACGCTCGTCGGTGTCTTTGCGACGCCGCTTCTCACGCGCCTTTACGTGGATGCGTCGATCGCCGTCGACGTCCACGGCATGTTGATGAGCATCCTGCAAATCGTCGCGCTGCCGATCGTGGTCGGCCTCGTGGTGAATCACCTGTTCGGCAAGACGGTTCGCAAGGTCGAGCCAGTGCTGCCGCTGGTCTCGATGGTAGCGATCCTGCTGATCATCGGCGCGGTGGTGGGCGGCACGCAGAAGAGCATTGCGTCCGTCGGCCTCGTGGTGATGCTCGGGGTGGTGCTGCATAACGGCATCGGCCTTCTCGGCGGCTATTGGGGCGGCCGTCTGCTAGGTTTCGACGAAGCCGTTTGCCGCACGCTTGCGATTGAAGTCGGCATGCAGAACTCGGGCCTTGCCGCGACGCTCGGCAAGCTTTACTTCACGCCAATTGCCGCGTTGCCCGGCGCGCTGTTCTCGGTCTGGCACAACCTGTCGGGATCGCTGCTCGCGGGCTATTGGGCAGGGCGTCCGGCGAAGGGCTCGACCTATGCCGAAGGCGAACGCAGGCTCAACACCGAACGCGTCTGACGGCTTCGAACCACCGCTCATCGCGGTCCCGCTTGCCGCCGGGGTGCCGCGGTGCACAGTCCGGCGGAGCGATTCCCCTTAGAATGGATTTCTCGGCAGGGCGGCTGAAGCATCTGCGCTGCCGTTACGAAAAGCCTGAACAACAAGGGGAAAAAGCGTGCAGTGGCATACAGAACAAAAGCAGACCGCGACGCAACGCAAGCGCGCAATCCGCTCCGCCAGACATTTTTTCTTGCTGTGCTGCACATCGGCATTTCTGACTGCGTGCGCAACCAAACCTCCCGCCACCGCGTTCGACCGCCCGGTCACTCACGCGTTGGCGCCGACCGAAAACACGCCGCTTCGCGCGGCGCTTGAACCGCTCGAAGCCGCTCATCCGGGGGAATCGGGTTTTCGTGTGCTCTCGAGCGGCACGGACGCACTGCAGATGCGCATCGCACTCGCCCGCGCGGCGACGAAAACGCTCGACATGCAGTACTACATCGCGAACGAGGACACCACCGGCAAGCTGCTGCTCGGCGCGGCGCTGTACGCGGCGGATCACGGCGTGCGCGTGCGCATGCTGGTCGACGACCTGAACTTCAAGGACATCGACCGCATCATGGCGGGGCTCAACTCGCACAACAACATCGAGATTCGCGTCTTCAATCCGTTCGGTAGCGCGCGTGAGGGTGTGTTCGAGCGCACTACGAATGTCTTCACGCAGATCGGCCACTTCACGCGCCGCATGCACAACAAGGCGATGATCGCAGACAACCAGTTGGCGATTGTCGGCGGCCGCAATCTCGGCGACGAATACTTCAGCGCGAGCGAAGTCCTGCAGTTCCGCGACATCGACGTGCTCGCCGCCGGCCCGATCACCGCCGATGTCTCGGCGAGCTTCGACGACTACTGGAACAGCAGTGTCGCGTATCCGCTCGGCGTGCTGAACAAGCAGAAATTCGATCGCGAGGAACTCGATCAGACGCGCGACGACCTACGCAAGCACTGGCGCACCAACGCCGATCCATACAACGCGAAGCCCCTGAACGCGACGCCGCTCGCCACGCAGATTGCGGGCAAGCAACTCGGCCTGACCTGGGCGCACGCAGAGTTCAAGGCGGATCAGCCGGAGAAGATCGAGAACCCGTCGCCAGACTACGTCAGTCCACCGATGAAGCGGCTCGGCGAACTCATGAAGGATGCGCACAAGGATTTCCTCGCCGTGTCGCCCTACTTCGTTCCGCACGAGGCCGGCGTGACGGCGCTTGGCGCACTCACGCATCGGGGCGTGCGCGTAGCGATCCTGACGAATTCGCTCGCCGCCACCGACGCGGTCGCGGTGCAAGCGGGCTACAGTCCGTTCCGCGTGCCGCTCCTGCAACAGGGCGTCGAGTTATACGAGTTCAAGCCGCGCCAGGATACGCCCGCGGCGGGAATCACCGGGTCGCGTTCGCGCGCCAGTCTGCATGCGAAGACTTATGTGATCGACCGCCGGATTCTGGTGATCGGCTCGATGAACCTCGATCCGCGCTCGGCGCATCTGAATACCGAACTCGCGCTCGTGATCCACAGCCCGCAACTTGCTGCGCAGGTCGCCGATATTTTCGGCAGCGCCACGGCGCCCGAGCGGAGCTACCGCGTAACGCTCGCCGACGACGCGCAGCTCGCCTATCTTCGTTCGATCGGCGCGCCGCTGTCCCCGCTCGTGTGGACCGATGTCGAAGACGGCACGCGCCGCACCTACATTTTCGACCCGCAGGCAGGGTTATACCGGAACGCGCTAACGGGGCTATTCTCCCTATTGCCGGTCAACGCAGAACTTTAAAAGCGGAGCTCAACCATGACTGAAGACGTACGAATGGAGCGCGACACGTTCGGTGAAATCGCTGTGCCGAACGCTCATTTGTGGGGCGCGCAGACGCAGCGCTCGTTGCAGAATTTCCGCATTTCCACCGAGAAGCA
The DNA here is from genome assembly GCF_000685095.1 of Paraburkholderia caledonica NBRC 102488. Classification (GTDB taxonomy): domain Bacteria; phylum Pseudomonadota; class Gammaproteobacteria; order Burkholderiales; family Burkholderiaceae; genus Paraburkholderia; species Paraburkholderia caledonica. The sequence goes on along the minus strand of NZ_BAYE01000003.1, from coordinate 189,472 downwards.
ATCGCCTGAACTGATCACCGCGCTCGCCGTGATCAAGCGCGCCGCCGCCGAGGTGAACCTGGGCCTCGGCGTGCTGGACGAAACGAAGGCGCACGCGATCATGCAGGCGGCCGACGAGATCATCGCAGGCAAGCATCCGGAAGAATTTCCGCTCGCGGTCTGGCAAACCGGCTCCGGTACGCAGACCAACATGAATCTGAACGAAGTGATCGCGAATCGCGCGAGCGAACTGCTCGGCGGCGAGCGCGGTGAAGCGCGCAAAGTGCATCCGAACGACGACGTGAATCGCGGCCAGTCGTCGAACGACGTCTTCCCGACGGCCATGCACGTGGCCGCCGCGCATGGCATCGTCAAGCATCTGCTGCCCGCGCTCAAGACGTTGCGCGACACGCTGGACGGCAAGGCGAAGGCGTTTGCCGGCATCGTCAAGATCGGCCGCACGCACTTGCAGGACGCAACGCCGCTCACGCTCGGCCAGGAGTTCTCGGGCTATGTCGCGCAGCTCGACCACGGCATCCGCCATGTTGAATCAACGTTGCCGCACCTGTACGAGCTCGCGCAGGGCGGCACGGCTGTCGGCACCGGTTTGAACGCGCATCCGCAATTCGCCGGCAAGGTCGCGGCTGCCATCGCGCAGCTCACCGGCATGCCGTTCGTTTCCGCGCCCAACAAATTCGAGGTGATGGCCGCAGCCGATGCGCTCGTCTTCGCGCACGGCGCGCTCAAAACGGTGGCCGCGAGCCTGAACAAGATCGCCAACGACATCCGCTGGCTCGCGAGCGGTCCGCGCTGCGGCTTGGGTGAACTGTCGATTCCGGAGAACGAACCGGGCAGCTCGATCATGCCGGGCAAGGTCAATCCCACGCAGTCCGAAGCCTTGACGATGCTGTGCGCGCAAGTGTTCGGCAATGACGTCGCGGTGAACATCGGCGGCGCGAGCGGCAACTTCGAGCTGAACGTATTCCGGCCAATGATCGCGCACAACGTGTTGCAATCCATCCGCCTGCTCAGCGACGGCGCTCTGAGTTTCAACGAGAACTGCGCGGTCGGCATCGAGCCCAACCGCGAGCGGATCGACGCGCTGCTCAACGAATCGCTGATGCTCGTGACGGCGCTCAATCCGCACATCGGCTACGACAAGGCCGCGCAGATCGCGAAGAAGGCGCACAAGGAGGGCACCACGCTGAAGGCCGCGGCGCTCGCGCTCGGCTATGTCACTGAGCAGCAGTTCGACGAATGGGTGCGGCCGGGCGATATGGTGGGCCATTCGGCGCCTTGATTGGCGCCTGCCCGCTCCTACGCTTGACCCGCTGGGCGACTCGTGGTGAGTCGCCCGGTTTGTTCAATGCGGGTTTGATTCAGATTAGCCTGGACGGGAAAGCGGGCGCCTAGGCGGCAAAGGATCGTCGCCTGCAGTTTTGCCAGCGCCCGAGTGAACGCCGGCAAGCGTCGTTCAAACCTTGCCCTGCGCCACTTCTTCCGGCTTCAGTTCGACGATCGCGTCGAGCGCTTCCTTCACGTCCATCGCGTACTTCGCGAGGCGCTTCTGCTCGTCGGTTTCCGGCACGAACGACGGCACCTGCACCGGGTGCCCGTTCTCATTGACCGCGACCATCACGACGAGACAATCCGTGGTTTGCAGCAACTCGCCGCCCTTCGGGTCGCCGGCCTGCACCGACACATGAATGTGCATGCTGGTGCGCCCTGTCGCCACCACGCGCGCGCGCAATTCGACGAGGTTGCCTACCAGAATCGGTCGACGGAAACGGATATTGCCGACGCTGACCGTCACGCAATAACGCCCCGACCACACCGCCGCGCACGCATATGCGGTTTCGTCGATCCACTTCATCAGCGCGCCGCCGTGCACCTTGCCGCCGAAGTTGACCGAGCTGGGTTCGGCGAGAAAGCGGAACGTGGTTTCGGAACGTTCCAGCGGCGCTGAGAGATGGCTACTCATCTTGACTCCGGTCAATCGGATGCATTGAAAGGAGGCGATTATACGAGCGCAATATTGGCGGCGTGGCCACTATCGAGCGGAAATGCGTGCAACGTCCTTGCGCGCAGCCGGTTTCGGCGCGCAATCCGATCAGCCGGTTCATCGCTGTAGCCGCTGCAAGCTCGTAAAGTGCCGCGGCGCTGGCCTGTCCTCCGGCTCGAACGTCGCTTGGCGCGCAGTCGTTCAGCGCACGTCGTCGCCTGCGCGGACGGGCGCCTCGCGATGGTTCACCGACGCAGGTGCGGTCGCGGACATGAACCGTTCACGATACTCGAGCGGGAGCACGCCGAAGCGCCGCACGAACGCGCGCCGCAGATTCTGCTCGCTGCCGAACCCGCAGTCGAGCGCAATGCGCTTCAGCGGCCGGCGCGATTCGGCCAGTGCCCGCGAAGCCGCTTCGAGACGCAATGCGGAGACGGTTTTCGCCGGCGTGCGCCCGACCTCGTCGACGTAGCGGCGCGCGAAGGTCCGCGGCGTCATACGCGCGTGCTCGGCGAGTCGCTCGACCGTGAGGTCCTCGCGCAAATGGGCGACCATCCAGCTATGCAAGGCCTCGAACGGCCCTCCCGCCGACGCCTGTGCCGCGAGCGCCGCGCTGAATTGTGACTGCCCGCCGGGCCGCTTCATGAAGACGACGAGGCGCCGCGCGGCTTGCATCGCGACGGCGTGGCCGAGGTCTTCTTCGATCAGCGCAAGCGCGAGATCGATGCCAGCCGTCACGCCCGCCGACGTCCAGACCACGCGTTCGCCGTCACCTCGGCCGTGCGGGCCTGCGTCGCGGATAAAGATCGGATCGGCATCGACATGAACATTGGGAAAGCGGCGCGCGAGATGCGGCGCATCGCGCCAGTGTGTGGTCGCGCGGCGGCCGTCCAGCAGACCGGCCGCCGCCAGATAGAACGCGCCCGTGCATACCGAGCACACGCGCCGTGCGCGCGGCGCATTGCGCCTGATCCACGCGACGAGTTCCGGCTGCAGCGTGCAATGCTGATCGACCGGAACGCCGGGGACGATCAGCGTGTCGATCGGCTCGGCGTCGAGTGAATCGAGTCGTTCGGTCACGACCGGCAGGCCCGGAAAAGTCTGCAAGACGCCGCCGTCGATTGAAGCGACCGTCGTGCGATAGGCGACCGGGCGGGCGGGCGGGTGCGTCGATGCGGGCACGGACGCATCCGCAGGCGTGAGCGGACGTGCGCCCTGATGCGCATGCGTGGACGGGTTCGCCGGCATCTGCGCCCGCCCACCGCCATCGCTCGCACCCTGCGCAGCGGCCATTGTCAGTTCGGCGCGCCAGAATGCTTCCAGCGGGCCGCACGCGTCGAGCAAGACCAGATCGGGTGCGACGGCAAATACGATATGACGCACGCTCATCACGCGCCCCCTCCCATCGCGCGCCATCTGGACGACCGCGCATAGGCGAGCGTGGCGAGCGCCGCTGCGGCAAGCAGCGGAAAGATCGCTGCGTTGATCGTCGCCCAGCCGAAGCGCGCCAGTAGTTGCCCCGCGAATAGCGAACCGAGCGCGGAGAACGCGAACGTCGTGAATTCGCTGGTGGCCTGCGTCTTCGCCCGTTCCGACGGCCGGTACGACTGCGCGAGCAGCGTGGAGCCGCCCACGAACATGAAATTCCAGCCCACGCCGAGACACGCGAGCGCGGCGTAAAAGTGCGGCAGATCGGTCGAACGCAATGCGAAGACACCGCATAGTGCCGAGAGCGCAATGCCCGCGCCGATCACCGGCAGCACGCCGAAACGCTTGATGAGCCGCGCCGAAAACAGAGACGGTGCAAACATGCCGACCAGATGCCACTGGATGATCGACGCGCCGTCGCCGATGCTGTGCCCGCACGCGACCGCCGCGATCGGCGTGGCGGTCATGACGAACATCATCACGGCATAGCCGAGCGCGTTGTTCGCGAGCGCCGCAGCGAAGATCGGCTGCCGCACGATCTCCGCGAGCGGCCGTGCGGCGTCGTGGGTACCGGCCACGGCCGGCGCAGGCGCCATGTCGCGATAAAGCAGCATCAACAGAACAATCGACGCGAGTCCAAGTCCGGTGACGAGCGCGTAAGAGCCCGCGAACGCCACCGGCGCGAGCCAGTCTTTGCTCCACGCGGCGAGAAGCGGGCCGCAGACGGCCGCGACCACGCCGCCCGTGAGAACCGTCGAAATTGCGCGACTCTTGGCTTCGAGGCCGACGGCGTCGGCGGCGGCGAGCCGGTAGTACTGCGCAAACGCCTGGAATACGCCGACCGTCGCGGTCCCCGCGCAAAACGCCCAGAAGTCGTGATGAAAGATCGCCCACACGGACACAGCGCCGCCCAGCGCGCCGACGCTCGCGCCCAGCACGAAACCCGCGCGACGGCCGATGCGAGCCATCAAAAACGACGCGAAGATCGTCGTGAGCGCCGCAGTCACCGTGATCAGCGAGAAAGGCAGCGTGGCTAGCGCCTTGTCGTCGGCGAGCGTGTAGCCGACGAGGCCGGTCAGCGTGAGATCGATCGACACCGACGAGGTGTACAACGCCTGGCAGACGGCCAGCACACGCGCGTCGCGACGTCCATGCGGGCCGGAGCCGCGCAGGTCCGCGGAATCGTCGGGGGAAGCGGAAACGGCGGCGGAACCGGCAACTGAAGCGGCGGCGGATCGTGAAGACGAAGCTGGTGCGGCAGGCGGCATGGATCGGTCCCGGCGGCGAAGGTGGTCGATGTGGCCCGAGCGGCCCTCACTCGTCGCCATGGCCTTAAGTCGCCTGACTGAGCTAAGCCGCCGAGTGCTCACTTGGCGAAAACCACATCGTCACATGACTGCGCGTGGCAGCAATGACAACGATGCATCAGTTTCTGCCAATTCGCTGCTCGCCGAAAGGGGCTGCGAGCGGACGACGCCTTTATTTGTGGAAGGTGATGCCTTCGTCGATCGTGCCGTACATGGTGACGCTGCCGCTACCCGCGCCCGATGCCGAGCCGGAGCCGCCTTGAGCACAAGCGCCCAGCGAGACAATGCAAACGACAACGGCCAGAACTGTTTTCATGACTGCGTTTCCTGCAAAGACAGGTGTCGATTCTAGCCTGGCGCTTCGGGCGCATGCGCCAGGCTGCAATCGACGGTTCACGCCAGGCTGAAACATCGAATGCATTTGCCAGGTAAAGTGGCTGCATCGTACGTTGCGCCCCGCGCATCGAAGACCGACAGAACACGGAGACGCCTTATGCCCGCCAGCCTCGCAGACGAACACAATCATTTTCCGGGCCTGAGCCGCATTGGCGCGCTGCTCGCCGATCCCGGCCGCGCAGCCATGTTGTGGGCGTTGATGGACGGCAGCGCCCGCCCCGCCGGCGAACTGACGATGATCGCGGGACTGTCGCCGTCGGCGGCCAGCGCTCATCTCGCGCGCCTGACCGAGGGGGGCCTGCTCGCACTCGAGGTGCGCGGCCGGCATCGTTATTTCCGCATTGCGTCGGCCGACATCGCGGCGTCCATCGAAGCGCTCGCCAACGTCGCGCAAGTCAGCGCGCCGCAGCGTCCGGTGCCGCGCCCCGTGCGCACCGTGCCGACCGACATGCGCTACGCACGCACCTGCTACGACCATATGGCCGGCGAGTTGTCCGTACGCGTGTTCGAGCGGCTCATCGGACGCGGACTGCTCGCTTCGAACGGCGCGTCGCTCGAAGCCACACCGGAGGGCGCCGCCCGCTTCTCCGACTGGGGCATCGACCTGTCGGCGCAGCGCAGCCGCCGGCGCCGCTTTGCGTGCACCTGCCCGGACTGGAGCGAACGGCGACCGCACCTCGGCGGCGCGCTCGGGGCGGCGCTGCTCGACTCGTGGGCCGCGCACGGCTGGGTCGAACGGACGGAACGGCCGCGGATCTTGCGCGTCACGCCGGCCGGACATCGGCATTTCGATGCCTTCCTGGCCGAGTGAGTAATGAGCGGGCTCAAAGCCGATGCGATCTGTTAGAGACCTTTTGTTACCAGTCGCCACGAGGCTTTACAAAAGTGGGCGTCTTGAAACAAACGGCGCGGGTACAGTGGTTCACGGATGCTGCACGTGCATCGTCCGTCGGAGAACAATCATGAGAACCACGACGTCACCATCGTCAACCCGTCGCACCATCGGCTACTCGCTGATCGCCGCAGCCGCCTTCCTGTTCGCCGCGCAGGCCGCGCTCGCGCAGCAAGCCGCGCCGCTGCAGGGCGTCGCTACGGAGAGCGATCCGCCCGGACGCGTCGCGCGGCTGAACTACACGGCCGGAACCGTGACCACCGAACCCGCCGGCGCCACCGACTGGTCGTACGCGCAGATCAACCGGCCGCTCACCACCCGCGACCAGTTGTGGAACGATCAGAACGCGCGTTCCGAGCTGCATATCGGCTCGACCGCGGTGCGTCTCGGCCAGTCGACGAGCCTCGATATCCTCGGTCTCGACGACAACAGCGCGCAGTTGAAGGTTGCGCAAGGGACGTTGTCGGCGCATGTGCGGGAACTGCCGGCGGGGTCGTCGTATGAAATCGACACGCCGAATCTCGCGCTCGGCTTGAACGGCCCGGGCGACTACCGCGTCGACGTCGCGCCGGACGGCAGCAGCACCACCGTCACCGTTCGCAACGGCAGTGCGACGGCTTATGGCGACGGCGCACAGGTGCCGATCACGGCCGGCCAGCAGATCCGCTTTGCCAGCACTTCTTTGCAAACGCTTGCCGACAATGGCGCACCCAGCCTCGACGGCTTCGACCAATGGGCCGCGAGCCGCGACGCTGCCGAAAACCGCTCGGTATCGGCGCGCTATGTGTCGCGCGAAATCCCCGGTTATCAGGATCTGGATGCCAACGGTACGTGGCGCAGCAGCCCGCAGTACGGCGAGGTCTGGGTGCCGCGCGCGACCCCCGCCGGCTGGGCGCCGTACCACGACGGACATTGGGTATGGCAGGCGCCTTGGGGCTGGACCTGGGTCGACGACGCACCGTGGGGCTTCGCGCCGTATCACTACGGGCGCTGGGCCTACGTCGACGACTCCTGGGCATGGGTCCCGGGCCCGGTCGTGGTCAGCGCGCCGCCGGTCTATGCGCCGGCGCTGGTGGCTTTCGTCGGCGGCGGTGGCGGAGGCGGTGGCGTCGACTGGGGTGTGAACCTTGCGATTGGCGGTGCGGTGGCCGCGGGCGTCGCGTGGTTCCCACTCGGGCCAGGCGAACGGTGGCATCCGCACTGGGGCGACCACGATCACTGGAGCCCGCGCTACTACGAACGCGTCAATCAGACGACAGTCATCAACAACTACAACCGCAATATCACCAACATTCACAACACGTACGTCAACTACCGGGCGCCGCGTGCTGTGACGGCGGTTCCGGCGACGGCTTTCGTGCATGGACAGCCTGTGGGGCGCTTTGCGCAGAAGGTGGATCCCGCGCAGTGGCGCAATGCGCGGATCAACCCGGGCGCCCCCGGCATCGCGCCGGTGCGCGAGAGTTACAGGTCCGGTCAGCGCAACGCCAATTACCGGCCGCCGGCGGGGGTGATGACGCGTCCAGTCGTCGCGACGCGTAGTCCGTCGATGCCGCCCGCCTACCGCGATGGCCTTGCGCAGCGTTTCGCCCAAAGCGGTGGACGCGTGCCGGGCGCCGGGCAGCCGATCGTTCGGACGTCGGTCCCGGCGCACATGTCGGGTGGGCCCGGTGCGTTGCCGGTGCAGAACGTGCGGGTCGTCCAGTCGCATCTTCCGGGACGAATGCCAGGGGCGGCGGCGGGAGCGCCGGTTCTTCAGCCGGCGACCGGCGGGCAGCCCGCGCCGAGCGCCACGGGCCAGGCACAGAACAACGGGCCGCAGGCTGGGCGCCGGCCAGGCGACGCGCCTGTCGCAGTTCAGCCGGGGCGCGCGGGCGCACAGCCGGAGCGTCCCGGCATGCCCTTGCGGTGGAATGGGCAGCAGGTGGGCGCAGCAGGTGCCCCGCCGAACGGCGTGCCGCGGCCACCGCAGGCGAACGGCGGCAACCCGGGCGTGGCACAACAGCGGGGAGTGGCACAGCAACCGGCTCCGCAGCAAGGCCAGTCAGTTGCTGCGGATGGGCGTCAGCAGCCGGCCTGGACGCAGCCGCATACGCCTATGGCCCAGCAAGCGCAGCAGGGTCGTCAGCGAGGCGGTGAAGAGGCGCAGACGCCAAGGCCGGAGTGGTCGCAGCAGCCAGGAGGTCAGCGGAACCCAGCGATGCAGTCACGCGAGGTGCCGCGCCCCGTGGAAAATCCGGCGATGGGGCAACAGCCGCATGGGGCGCAAGATCAACGGCAGCCCGCGCAGCACGCCGAAGCGGTCGAGCGGCCGCAGGTCCAACAGCAGCCGCGTCCTGAACCACGTCCGCAACCACACGCTCAGCAGGCACCGCGTCAGGAGTTCCACCCGCAGCAGGCGCAGCACCCTCGCCCTGAGCCGCGACCGCAACCGCAAGCCCAGCAGGCGCCGCGTCAGGAGTTTCATCCGCAGCAAGTGCAGCAGCCGCGTCCTGAGCCGCAGCAGCACGGTGAGCAGCGCTCCGCCGGCGGCCACGACGAGCATCACAAGGGCTAAGCGCCCTTCGCTACAAGCGGTCTGTCGTCGGCACAAAACAAAAAGCCTCCGCGATGCGAATCGCGGAGGCTTTTTTTTGTCAGGCGCGTCAGACAGCCATGGGCGCCGTGAGCGGCTCGTGATGCCGGTAGCCGACCAGCGAGAAATCCGAAGGCTCGATCTTTTCCAGCCATTCCGGTTCGTACACGTGGGTCTTCGCGTAGTCCGGCACGCGCTCGGAAATGACGAGCTTGGGGCTTTCATAGGGCTCGCGCGTGAGCTGCTGCTTCAGCATGTCCAGCTGATTCTCGTAGATATGCGCGTCGCCGATGAAGTACGTGAACCACCGCGGCGTGTAGCCGGTCAGGCGTCCCACCAGATGCAGCAGGGCGGCGCCTTCGGTCAGATTGAACGGCGTGCCGAGCCCGACATCATTGCTGCGGATGTACAGGCACAGCGAGATTTCGCGCCGCGCCACGTTCGGCAGGAACTGGTAGAGCAGATGGCACGCGGGCAACGCGATCTGATCCAGAACCGCAGGATTCCACGCATGAAACAGGATTCGCCGGTCCGACGGATTCTGCATGATGGTGTCGAGGCATTGACGCAATTGATCGATCGCCTTGTACAGCAGCACCTTGCGGCTGCCGTTATCGTCGAATTCAGTGATCAGCTGGAAACCGCGCGCGGTCGCATCCGCAAGCTGCGCGCTCGCACTGGCGTCGAGCACCTTGTAGGCCGGCCACTGCCGCCACTGCACGCCGTACACGTCGCCCAGGTCGTCGGGGCCCTCGCGATACGGATTGGCAAGCCATTGCGGATTCTGGTTGGCGTTCGCGTCCCACACCTTGCAGCCGAGGTCGCGAAAATCGGCCGCGCTGCGCGACGCGCGCAGGAAACCGACCAGTTCGCCCACGGCCGACTTGAATGCCAGCTTTTTCGTCGTGACCGCCGGGAAACCCTGCTGAAGATCGAAGCGCAACATGGCGCCCGGCATGCTGATGGTACGGATGCCGGTGCGATTCTCCTGCCACGTGCCAGTGTCGAGAATCGTGCGGACGAGGTCCAGGTATTGTTTCATGCGGGTTCCTTCGACGCGGTCCGGAAGCGGTGCGCCGCGAGATTGAGCGGAAAACCCGATTTTACCAAGCGCGGCCGGCGGGCGCCGACCGCTTGCGAGGTACTATGGAAGGAAGGCGGCCTGGTACGACGAGCCCGGCGCGAAACTACGACGCGGCCGACGCGTCACGGCCCGTCCGGTCTACAGGCCGCTGCGGAGCGGCCAGCTCACAACCGTTGCGTGCGGCCGCATCTCAGAGATGCGGCACCGATGCGGGCAACGTGCCGTGCGGCGACGCCAGCGGCTCGCTTTCCATATGACGCATGCCGTGCGAGCACAGCAGCCGGTACAGCGTGACACGCGAAATACCGAGTTCCTGGGCTGCGTCGCCGAGACGTCCACGATGACGCAACAGTGCAAGCTCGATCGCCTGGCGCTCGGCCGCTTCGCGCGCCTGAGCGAGCGACACCGGCACGATCTCCACGTACTCGGCGAGTTCGAGATCGCGCGCCGTGATCGCGCGCCCTTCGGACATCACAATTGCACGACGCACGCGGTTGATGAGCTCACGCACGTTGCCCGGCCAGCCGTAGTTGTGCAAAGCGGCGATTGCGTCGGGTGCGAAACCGCGCAGGCGCCGGCTCGCGTCTTTCTTGAAACGCTCCAGCATGTGGCGCGCGAGCAGTTCGATGTCTTTGCCGCGCGCGCGCAGCGGCGGTTCGTCGATTTGCAGCACGCACAGGCGGTGATACAGGTCCGAGCGGAAACGTCCTTCGATCATGGCAGCGGTCATATCCACGTGCGTTGCGGAAATGATCCGCACGTCGACGTCGATCGCGCTATGGCCGCCCAGCCGCTCGACTTTGCGCTCCTGAAGGAAACGCAGCAGGCTCGCCTGACTTTCGAGCGGCAGATCGCCGATTTCGTCGAGGAAAAGCGTGCCGCCGTTGGCCGCTTCCACGCGGCCGATCTTGCGCTGATTCGCACCGGTGAACGCGCCGCGTTCATAGCCGAACAGTTCGGACTGCAGCAGATGCGGCGGAATCGCGCCGCAGTTGATCGGTACGAACGGCGCGTTGCGTCGCGCCGAGCGCTCGTGAATCGCAACGGCTGTCAGCTCCTTGCCCGTGCCTGACTCGCCCGAGATAAAGACCGGCGCGTCAGTCATCGCGACTTTGCGGATGGAGCGGAACAGCGCCAGCATTGCGTCGCACGACCCGACCATTTCACCTTCGGCGCCCTGCGATGCATCGTTCGAAGCGGGTTCGCCGAGCGAGATCATGCCGTATGCGTGACCGACGGAATCGACGATCCGGTCGCCGGAGTAAGGGACGGTCACATAGTCGAAACAATAGTCGCGTACCAGACGGCGCAGCGCTGCGTCCTGGAGTTGCCCAGGCATGGTCGCGGCGACCCAGCCGACGTTCGGCATGGTCAGGCAGGATTCGAATGCTGCAATTTCATGCGGCTGGAAATGGCTCGATAAATCGAGCAGGCCACCCGCTGCCGAACCGGCGCGTACGGCCCGGCGCGCGTCGCGCGCCGATCCCACCACTTCAACATTCCAGCCACGCTGGTGGAAGCGGGTGTTCAGTTCCGCGCTTGGCTCTCGCGAAACGTAAATCAGTTGCCGCGTTGCGGGTTCCATTATTCAGATCCTCTCGTCAACGAACGTTAAGGATGATGCACGCACCTGAACCGCAATTCAGACACGCTGGCACATTCGGGATTCGCAAATAGCAAAAACCGAACGGCCATTCCATTCCGTGCGGACAGCTGATCCCCAGAAAGCGGCGTGTGTGTTTGAGACGGCCCGTTAGCGGGCTTTTTTAAAATTGAAGCTCTTTCCGAGAGCTTACTATACGCGCGCGGCTTGGAAAACAATTATGCGAATTTAATCCGGCCGCCCTTGCCCAGCAAGGCGCCCGCGCCGATAAATAAGTAATCAACTTACGAATTACGAGATGTGGAAGCGCTTTTCTCATACATAGGAATCCAGGTAGATCGTACCGTTTCAATTAGGATCTAATAGGTATTTTCTTCTGGCGGGTTCAACCCGCAAAGTTTCCTGTGCCACTACTTTATCTGATTGGTGACGGGAACGTTGTTCACCAATGCACCAATGGTTTGCGAGCGGTCCGAGATGTGCGCCAATCACTATGTATACGAAGACGCACTACCCAATCGGCTTTTATTGCGTGCGGATTCAGTCGATGTCGCAGTGAGCGGGATTTTTTCGGCCGGTGCCAATGGGCGTCGCCGCTCGATGGACCCCGCCAGAGCGGCGGCCGGAACGTGTGCGTCAGGTAGAATCAGGCAGGTTATGTTCCCTCTTCCATTCGATGACGACGCTCACCCTGATCGTTGCTCGCGCCAATAATGGCGTGATCGGCCGCGACAACCAGTTGCCCTGGCGACTCCCCGAAGACCTCGCTTTTTTCAAGCGGACCACCATGGGCGCGCCCATCATCATGGGCCGCAAAACGCATGAGTCGATCGGCAGGCCGTTGCCGGGACGCCGCAACATTGTCGTGACTCGCGATGTCGCTCGGCGTTTTCAGGGTTGCGACGCGGCCACCACGCTCGACGAAGCACTCAAGCTCGCCGCGCAGGACCAGGCGCCCGAAGCGTTTCTGATCGGCGGTGCTCAGTTGTATGTGGAAGGGCTGCGTCTTGCAGACAAGATGATCGTCACGGAAATTTCCGCCGATTTCGACGGCGACGCGACGTTCCCGGCGGTCGATCCGAACGAGTGGGAAGAAGTCGCACACGAAACGCATCGCGCGCATGCACCGAACGATTTCGACTACGCGTTCGTCACATACAAGCGCAAAAGCCGGGGACGTGAGGCGCCCCGAGCGCAGTGAAGCGCGCTGACAAAAGCGGAACGAAGCACGCCGAAAAGCAGAACGCCACGCAAACTGCGTGGCGTTTTCGTCTGTACCGCTACAACGCTGGGAAACCGCTTACTGTCCGGCGATCGTCATCCGTTCGATGAGCACCGAGCCGGTCTGCTTGGTGCCCCGAGTGATCGTGTCCGCGCCGATCGCTACGACATGGCGGAACATCTCCTGCAAGGTGCTCGCGACGGTGATTTCCTCGACCGGATACTGGATCTTGCCGTTCTCGACCCAGAAGCCGGACGCGCCGCGCGAATAGTCGCCCGTCACGTAATTGACACCCTGACCCATCAGTTCGGTCAGCAGCAGCCCTGTACCGAGCTTCCTGAGCATTTCTTCGAAGTCGTCTTCCGCACGCGTGTTCGAGCTGAGCAGCGACAGGTTGTGCGAGCCGCCCGCGTTGCCGGTAGTCTGCATGCCCAGCTTGCGCGCCGAATAGGTCGAAAGGAAATAGCCTTCCACGACGCCGTCTTTCACCACCGAACGCTGCCGCGTTCGCACGCCTTCTTCGTCGAACGGCGCGCTGCCCATGGCGCGCGGCACGTGCGGATCTTCGACGATCTGCACATGCGGCGCGAACACAGGCTTGCCGAGACTATCGACGAGAAACGACGTCTTGCGATACAGCGCGCCGCCACTCGTAGCCTGTACGAACGCACCGAGCAGACCCGCGGCGAGCGGTGCTTCGAACAGCACCGGCACCTTGCGCGTGTCGAGACCACGCGCGCCGATGCGCGCAAGCGCGCGCTGCGCCGCGTAACGACCGACCGCTTCGGGGTCGGCCAGTTGCTCCGCGCTACGCGTAGACGTGTACCAGTCGTCGCGCTGCATGTTGCGGCCGCTGCCGGCAATCGGCGCGCAGGCGATGTAGTGACGCGAGTACGGATAGCCGGCGAGGAAACCGCGCGACGTGGCAAGCACGAACTGCGAGTGCTGCGCCGACACGCTCGCGCCTTCGGAGTTCTTGATTTGCGGATCGGTGGCGAACGCGGCGTCTTCCGCGCGACGGGCGATTTCCACGGCTTCGTCGGCGGACAGATTCCACGGATGATAGAGATCGAGGTCGCGCGGCTCGGTCTCGAGCAACTCTGCTTCGGCGAGCCCCGCACAATCGTCTTCCGCCGTGAAGCGGGCAATGTTGTACGCGGCCGCGACCGTGTCCTTTAGCGCTTGTGACGAGAAGTCGGAAGTACTCGCGTTGCCGCGCTTGTTGCCGATGAACACGGTCACGCCGACCATCTTGTCGCGGTTATGTTCGATCGTCTCGACTTCGCCGCGCCGCACGGAGACGGACAGGCCGTCGCCTTCGGAAATTTCGGTTGCCGCGTCGGTGCCGCCGAGCGACTTCGCGTGACGAAGGATGTCCGAGGCGATTTCCTTCAGTTCATCCTGGGTATGCGGAAAAAAGCGCTGCTTGACGTCCATGTCTGCTGCCATTGTCGTTGCCGTCCTGTTCGGGGCCGAGCGGCCCTTGGGTGTTCGCACACGCCGCGCCGTTCAGTGCGCCATATGCGCTGCTCATATGCGCGTCAGTCTGCGTTTGCCGTGCGTTCGAGCGCACTAACGCATCCCGCGATCATATCAAGCTAAGCGCTGCCGCACCTGGCATTCGCTGCTCGCTTCGGGCAATGGCCGCTGCCGTGCACGGCTGCGCAGCCGGTTCGTCGGGCCTGGCACGCTACAATATCGGCATGACACGCAAAACCCGCATTCAACCCATCGAATCCGCCGAGCCGGAAGTCGACGAAAACGGCTATGACCGTCCGAGCAAGTCGCAGCTCAAGCGCGAAATGCACGAGCTGCAGGAACTCGGCGCGGCGCTGATCGCGCTGCCCAAAGACGCGCTTAAGCGCATGCCGATGCCGGAAAAGCTCGACGACGCCGTGCGCGAGGCGCGCCGCATCACCGATCACGAAGGCAAGCGCCGTCAGGTGCAGTACGTCGGGCGCGTGATGCGCTCGTTGCTGGACGAGGAAACCGCCGCGCTGCGCACCGCGCTCGACACTTATAACGGTGTCAACAAGGCGGAAACGGCCAAGCTGCACTGGATCGAGCGCACTCGCGAAAAACTGCTTGCCGACGACGCCGCGCTGACCGATTTCATCCGCCAGCATCCGAATGCCGATCCGCAGCAAGGCCGCACGCTGATCCGCAACGCCCGCAAGGAAGCCGAGCAGAACAAGCCGCCGCGTTACTTCCGCGAGTTGTTCCAGTGGATCAAGAACGCGGACGGCCCCGCAGCAGCGACCGATTCCGATGCCGACGACGCTCTGGAAGACGACGATGACGACCGCGACGCCTGACACCAAGCTGAAGCGCAATCACCCCGACGAGATCCTGATCGGCCTCGTGTCGATCAGCGATCGCGCATCCACCGGCGTCTACGAAGACAAAGGCATTCCGGCGTTGCAGGATTGGCTCGGCGCCGCGTTGAGTTCGCCGTGGCAGGTGGTCACGCGCCTCATTCAGGACGACGCATCGACCATCTCGGCAACGCTCACGGAACTTGTTGACGAAGTCGGCTGCGATCTCGTGCTGACCACGGGCGGCACTGGCCCGTCGCGGCGCGACGTGACGCCCGAAGCCACGCTCGCGGTCGCTACGAAGGAAATGCCGGGATTCGGCGAACAGATGCGGCAGATCAGCCTGAACTTCGTGCCGACCGCAATCCTGTCGCGCCAGGTCGCGGTGATCCGCGAGACGGCGGATCACGCGGCGCTGATCATCAACCTGCCGGGTCAGCCGAAGTCGATCAAGGAAACGCTGGGAGGCCTGCGCGATGCCGACGCCGACGCCAGCGGCACGGTGACAGTGCCCGGCATCTTTGCGGCGGTCCCCTACTGCATCGATCTGATCGGTGGGCCGTACGTGGAGACCAATGCGGAAGTGGTGAAGGCGTTCCGGCCGAAGAGCGCGGTGCGCGCCCCTCGTCAGGCTTAGCTTATTCCGCGTTGAGGGAGGCGTCCGGCGTCGGCGGAATCAGGAAGTGCTCCCGGTAGTACTTCAGTTCGTCGATCGACTCGTGAATGTCGGCAAGCGCCGTGTGCAGCGCGCGCTTCTGAAAACCCTTGTAGATTGCCGGCTGCCAGCGTCGGCACAGCTCCTTGAGCGTGCTGACGTCGAGATTGCGGTAATGGAAGAAGCTCTCCAGTTCCGGCATCCAGCGCGCCATGAAGCGGCGGTCCTGGCAGATCGAGTTGCCGCACATCGGCGACTTGCCGGGTGGCACATGTGCGCTGAGAAAATTGCGAATCTGTTCGGTGGCCTCGGCTTCGCTCACCGTAGATGCCTTCACGCGGTCGATCAGTCCCGACCGGCCGTGTGTGTTCTGATTCCACTGGTCCATCCTGGCGAGCGTCTCGTCGCTCTGATGAATCGCCAGAACCGGGCCCTCGACCATTCTGTCGAGTGTCGAATTCGTCACCACCACCGCAATTTCGATGATGCGGTCCGAATCCGGGTCGAGTCCGGTCATTTCCATGTCCAGCCAGATGAGATTCATGTCGCTGCGCACGAGCGGCAGCTGTTGCGCGGATTCGGGAATGTCGGTCATGAAGGCAGTCCTGATGGCCGGGCAGGAAGCTTGCGGGAAGCCCCGTTGCCGCGGCGGTTGGTCGTTTGAGATGGTTTGAGCATGTCCCCGCTGCGAGGCGGGAAGAAACATATAATTCTCGCATAGATACCACGGAATCCACGGATGCCTACCCTGTACTTCACCGTTCTGTTCGTCGTCGCCGTCGTGGCGATGGTCGGCACCAAACTCTGGCTCGCGTCGCGGCAAATCCGCTTCGTCGCCGGCCATCGCGAGCAGGTGCCGAGCCAGTTTGCCGGCACCATCGCGCTGAGTGCGCACCAGCGCGCCGCCGACTACACCGTCGAGCGCACGCGTCTCACGATGATCGAAATCGTCGTCGGCGCCGCCGTGCTGATCGGCCTGACACTGCTCGGCGGCGTGCAGGCACTCGATCTCGCGATCACGGACTGGCTCGGCCGCGGCTACGTCGGCCAGATCGCACTGGTCGCGGCCGTGATCGCGATTACCAGCGCGATCGACCTGCCATTCGATTACTTCCGGCAATTCGTCATCGAGCAACGCTTCGGCTTTAACCGGATGAGCAAGCGCATTTTCATCGTCGACCGGTTGAAGGGCGTGTTGCTCGGCGCCGCGTTCGGTCTGCCGTTGCTGTTCGTCGTACTGTGGCTGATGAACCAGGCGGGCAGCTTCTGGTGGCTGTGGACGTGGATCGTCTGGGTCGTCTTCCAGATGCTCGTGCTGGTGCTGTACCCGTCGTTTATCGCACCGCTTTTCAACAAGTTCGAACCGCTCAAGGACGAAGCGCTGAAAAGCCGCATCGAGGCGCTGATGAAACGCTGCGGCTTCGCGGCCAAAGGGCTCTTCGTCATGGACGGCAGCCGCCGCTCCGCGCACGGCAACGCGTATTTCACCGGCTTCGGCGCGGCCAAGCGAATCGTGTTCTTCGACACGCTGCTTGCGCGCCTGTCGGGCAGCGAGATCGAAGCCGTGCTCGCGCACGAACTCGGCCATTTCAAGCGCCGTCACGTGATCAAGCGGATGCTGGTCACGTTCGCGCTCAGCCTCGCCATGCTCGCCTTGCTCGGCTGGCTCACGCAGTGCGTGTGGTTCTACGAAGGGCTGGGCGTGCGGCCGTCGCTAGTCGGCGGTAATAGCGGACTCGCGCTCGTGCTGTTCTTCCTTGCACTGCCTGTGTTCGTGTTCTTCGTGACGCCGCTCGGCAGTCTCACGTCGCGCAAGCATGAGTTCGAGGCCGATGCATTCGCCGCCACGCAAACCCACGCGCAAGACCTCGTCAACGCCCTCGTCAAGCTGTATGAAGACAATGCGTCCACGCTGACGCCCGATCCGCTCTACACCGCGTTCTATTACTCGCATCCGCCTGCGTCGCAGCGGATCGACCGACTGTTGCGTCACGCATGAGCGGCCGCCCTCAGAAAGCGCCGCGCGCGCCGTCCAGCACGCGCGTAGGCGGCCTCGTGGTGGCCGCGCATGGCCGCCACTATCTGGTAGCGCCAGAAGACGGCGGCCCGATGCTCCAATGCTTCCCACGCGGCAAGCGCAGCGAAGTCGCAGTGGGCGACCGCGTGATCTACGAGCCCACTTCCGCGGACCAGGGCGTGATCGTCGAAATCGGCGAGCGGCGCAATCTGCTCTATCGTTCGGATCAGTACAAGTCGAAATTGTTCGCCGCGAATCTCGACCAGTTGCTGATCGTGCTCGCGACAGAGCCGCATTTCAGCGAAGACCTGCTCGGCCGGGCGCTCGTCGCAGCGGAAGCCAACGAACTGAAACCGTTGATCGTGCTGAACAAGATCGACGTGACCGATGCGCTCGAAGGCGCCCGCAAACGGCTGGAGCCGTATCGCGCGCTCGGCTACACAGTCGTGGAAGTGTCGATCAAGGCGCAACCCGAGGCCGCTCGCACCGCGTTGATCGAACACTTGCGCGGTCATTCGACGCTATTGCTCGGCCAGTCCGGCATGGGCAAGTCCACGCTCGTGAATCTGCTGATTCCGGACGCCGAAGTTGCCACGCGCGAGATCTCAACGGCGTTGAACAGCGGCCGCCATACGACGACGTTCACGCGTCTATATCCGCTGCCGAATTTCGCCCGCAATGACACAGCGGACATCGCGCGCGACACTCGCCGCGTGGATGGCGAAGGCGGCGCACTGATCGACTCGCCGGGCTTCCAGGAATTCGGCCTGCATCATCTGACCGAAGGCCGGCTCGAACGCGCGTTTCCGGAGTTCCGGCCGCTCTTGCCCAATTGCCGCTTTTACAACTGCCATCACCTGCAAGAGCCGGGCTGCGCGATCCTCGAGGCGGTCGCCGATGGCCGTATCCGCCGCGAACGCCATGCGTTATACGCGCAACTCGTGCACGAAGCCAGTCAGGTCGTACGCTGACATGAGGCTGATGCGCGCGCCGAACCTGATCATCGGACAGCATTGGGTCAATGTGCTGGCCGCGGCCGGCATTGCGTGCGAGTTGCACAACCGCTACCTGAACGGCGCGCTCGGCGATATTCCCGCCGATCAATGCGCGCCTGAGCTCTGGCTCGTAGACGACCGCGACGAGACCATAGCGCGTCGCTTGATCGATGCCGCGTCGCAAGGTCCAGCGGCGGGCGCGCCTGGCTGGCAGTGCCGCCAGTGCGGTGAGAGGCTCGAAGCGCAATTCACCGTGTGCTGGCAGTGCGGTACCGCGCGCGATCCGTTGGACGGGTGATTCGCGCCTTCACAGTACGACACGAGCTGATGCGCTTCATGCGATGCTGTTCAGACTGACGCGACGTGATCGATGTTCTGCCCTCAGCGGACCATCGCTCTCGAAGCGCCATGAGCCGGAGAAGGACGTAAAAAAAGCCGGGGTAACCCGGCTTTCTTACGTTCGCATACGCGTGAGATCAAGCGAGCCACACGGCGATTGTCAGCATGAGCAACAGGATCATCCACAGTACGACTGCGCGCCACACCAGCCCGACGGCCGACTGCAGCGTGCGCGGCGTGCAATCGTCGCCGACTTGCATGGGACCGCCGTCGCCGGTGGCGAGCGCGTCGAGACTCGACGGCTCCGCGAGCGGTCCGCTCAGACGCGCACCGAGCGCGCCACTGCCGGCGGCCAGCAACACGCCGTCATTCGCATCCGGCCACTGACGCGCATGGTTACGCCATGCATAGATCGCGTCTTCGAAATTTCCGACAATCGCAAAGCCCAGCGACGTCAGCCGCGCCGGCACCCAGTCGATCACGAAAAATGCGCGCTGCGCGAAACTTGAAAACGCGATGGTACGGTCGTCGACCGGACGCGCCCATGTACGCGAGAGATATTCGGCGATGCGATACAGCACCGCGCCCGCCGGCCCGACCGGAATCAGGAACCAGAAGAAAACGCCGAAAACGTGGCGATGCGACGCGACGACTGCGTGAATCAGCGTATGGCGCACGATCTCGCTGACCGGCATGTCTAGCGTGTCGAGGCCGGTCCATTCGTTGAGAATTTCACGGGCGCGCGGCACATCGTCGTTATTGAGCGCGAGATGAATGTCCGTAAAGTAATGGCTGAACTGGCGAAAGCCCAGCGTGAAGTACAGCACCGCGACGTTCCACAGGAACGCCAGCGCGAAATGGATGTTGTACAGAACGTAGTAGACGAGCGCGACGACGAGCGTCCACGGGACCACTACGACGAGCCACGCAAGAAGGCCGTGCTTGGGCTTGCCCGCATCGAATCCGTGCGCCGCCGACTCCGCATGGTATTGAAGCAGCGCGGATACCGGATTGTTCGGCGACAGTGCGCGCACCTGTTCAATGATCAGAGCCAGCAATACGGAAAAAAAAGTCATGCGATGCGCCGTGCTTTTCGAGTTTTACGATTGTTTCATAACGATAGCACAGGGTCGGATGCCGCTGAGCGAGGTCGTTGCCAAACATCCGGCGACCGTGCGCGTCACCTCGCCTCAAGCTGTTAGAAAGCGATAGAAATTGCGCAGCATGGCGGCCGTCGCGCCCCAGATGAAATAGTGGCTGCCCGTGCCGTCGTCTCTTTCAGCCGCCTCCAATGACGCGCCGCGCGGGTACGGCATAGCGAAGAAACGCCGTTCGCCTCCTTCGTAACGGAACACGCGTTCTTCGTGATGCGCCGGGTTCATCAGAAATGCGAGCGGCACTTCGAATACTTCTGCGACCTCCAGCGCGTCCGCTTTCAATGCGAACGGCGGATGTACGAGGCCGATTACCGGCGTCACGCGAAAACCCGTGCCCGTCAGATAGTCGGGCAGCGCGCCAAGCACCTCGACGCGCGACGGCGCCAGGCCTACTTCCTCCTGCGCTTCGCGCAAAGCAGTGGCAGTGGCGTCTGCGTCGAACGGTTCCTGCCGGCCACCAGGGAAGCTGACCTGGCCTGCGTGATCGTTAAGATGGTCGGCACGCTGCGTGAGCAGCACCGTCAGGCCATTTGCGCGGATTACGAGCGGGACCAGTACAGAGGCGACACGCGGATCGCCCTGAGTATTGCGCCACGGCGTCTCGACGATCGGCTCGGGTGTCCAGCAAAGATGCTGTTTGAAACGGCGGCGCAGACCATCGGGCGTAAGACGCTCCGCGTGCACTGGCGGCAAGTGGGCGCCGGTCGCTTCGACAGGCAGAGTTTCAGGTTCAAAGGCGGGGCGGATCAACGGATCTCTCGAGTGAGCGGTAGCGGTGATGCCGCTATTTTGACCTGGCAAACAAAAAAGCACCCGCGAGGGGTGCTTTTTCTTACAGCATTTACGCCTGGGAAGCAGCGCGGTCTTTCGAGACCAGCTTTTCCTTGATTCGAGCCGACTTGCCCGAACGGTCGCGCAGGTAGTACAGCTTCGCACGACGCACGTCGCCACGACGCTTCACGACGATGCTTGCCAGCAGCGGCGAGTATGTCTGGAACGTACGCTCGACGCCTTCGCCCGACGAAATCTTACGGACGATGAACGACGAATTCAGACCACGGTTACGCTTGGCGATCACGACGCCTTCGTAAGCCTGAACACGCTTACGCGTACCTTCAACCACGTTCACGCTGACAATCACCGTATCGCCAGGAGCGAATTCGGGAATGGTCTTTTCGCCGAGGGCGCGCGCAATTTCTTCCTGCTCGAGTTTTGCAATCAGATTCATCACTGACTCCTAAGTCCATCTTGTCGGCGTTCGTACCTGCCTCGCATGAAAATGCCCGGCTACGGCCCCGATAGAGGATGGGTTCACATCAGGCGCCGTACACGCATGTGCGGCGCCGCCTGGTGTCCGCTCGAAAGACCGAAGCTTTACGCCTTCGGCTCTTCCTTCGCGAGACTTGCAAGCCATGCCTCGTCGGCACGGCTCAACATCTTGTTTTTCCTAGCCTTGACGATCAGGTCAGGCCGCTTGCGCAACGTGTTCCGCAAGGCCTCGCGCCGACGCCATGCTTCGATCTCTGCGTGATGGCCGCCAAGCAGCACATCAGGCACGCGCACGCCTTGGTATTCCTCGGGCCGCGTGTAGTGCGGACAATCGAGCAGCACGTCGACAAAACTGTCCTGCACCGCCGACTGCGAATCATTGAGCACGCCCGGCAGCTGGCGCACGACCGCATCCATCAAGGCCATGGCGGGCAACTCTCCGCCCGACAGCACGAAGTCGCCAAGACTGACTTCTTCGTCGACAACGCGGTCGAGCAAACGCTGATCGATCGCTTCGTAACGCCCGCACAGCAAGATTAGTCCCGGCTGCGCGGCGAACTTCATGACACGCTCGTGATTCAACGTGGCGCCTTGCGGCGACATCATCACCACGCGCGGCGCGCCGATGCCCTGCTCCGCCTGCGCCGCCCTGGCTGCGCCAATCGCATCTTCCAGCGGCTTGGCCAGCATGACCATGCCGGGGCCGCCGCCGTATGGGCGATCGTCGATCGTGCGGTAGTTGTCGGTCGTGAAATCACGCGGGTTCCACGTGCGCAACCCATAGCGCTCCTGCTTTGCTGCCCGACTGGTTATACCCCAGTCGGTAAGCGCACGAAACATTTCGGGAAAGAGCGTGACGACATCGAACTGCATCGCTCTCTCCGTTTTAGCGAACTCGATTTGCTGAACTGTCAATAATCGGCTTCCCAGTCGACGATGATCTGCTTTGCCGCCTGGTCCACCGTCTTGACGAACACACCGACGAACGGGATCAAACGCTCGGCGGTGACCGGCTTGCCGATTTTGTCGGCTGCCGCATATTCGACGCGCAAAACCGAATGCGCACCGTTGTCGATCATGTCTGCCACCTTGCCCAGGTTGACGCCGGCAAGGTTCACCACATCGAGGCCGAGCAGGTCGACCCAGTAGAATTCGTCGGCTTCCAGCGCCGGGAATTCGCTGCGGCTGATATAGACGCGAGAGCCGCGCAGTGACAACGCCGCATCACGGTCAGTGACGCCGCCCAGATGGGCCACCACACTGTCGCTATGCGTTTTCGCCTGCAATGACGGCGCCGACTTCCGCTCGCGGCCTTTCATCAGCCACCAGCGCTTTGCACTGAGCAAAGCGTCGCCGCCATGGCCGGCATCCGCGTGAGCAGCTACCTTGACCCAGCCTTTGAGACCGTATGCGTCGACGATTGCGCCGACTTCGACCGCGTCGGCCGGCCAACTCTCCGCCGTTTCCGCGCGCATTGCTGCTGCCTCGGAACCGGCGTTTGCAACATTGGCTTTCGCCTTGCCTTCGGCCCGCTCGACCGGCTTGCGGACGAATGCACCGAATGGCGCCTGACCAGACGTCTTCGTACGTGAGCTCGCACCTTTCGGCGGCTCTTGTGTCGGCTCTTTGGCCTTTACGCGACCTGAACTGCCGGAATCACGCTCGGACATGATTGAGCCTCACAACGAACTTCGACGCCTGCTTCGGCAAAAAATCTTGCGTATCGGACTGCTCATGCAAGTTGCGCGAGCCGCCGGCCAAACCGACGACGATCCGCATGCGAGCTACCATTAAGCAGCCGGCTGCGCCTTTTGCGCTTCTTTCACGAGACGCTGGACGGTCGGCGACAGTTGTGCGCCAACGCCTTGCCAGTACGTGAGGCGGTCTTGAGCGATACGCAGGGCTTCGCCCTTCGTAGCGACCGGGTTGTAAAAGCCAACGCGCTCGATGAAGCGGCCGTCACGACGGTTACGCGAGTCGGTTGCGACGATGTTGTAGAACGGGCGCTTCTTGGAGCCGCCACGAGCCAAGCGGATGATGACCATACTAGAATCCTTGAAAACCGGGGTTCGGAACGACTGAAACACGCGATTATAGCGGGAAACTGACGCCATAACAAACACTTACCGGGATAAACTGCGCAGCGCGGTTGCGCCGCCCATACAGCACGGGTGGTCGGCGGCGCCCAGAAGCCCGAACAACCTGACGGAACGCCTTGTGAAACCACTGTCCCGAGCCGCTCTCGTACTCCTCTACTTCGCCCGTCGGACCGCTAATGCCTCGCTCTGTCGCGGTTTTCGCGCGGTAGCGGCAGGGCTCCTGGCCTCCTTCGCGTGCAATGTGTTTGCCGCGCTCCCAGTCGAACGCATCAAGCTGCCGGCCGGTTTTCGCATTGAGGTTTTGTCGGACGCAGTACCGAGCGCTCGCGCCATGACGTTGTCGCCGAAAGGCGTTCTATATATAGGCAGTCTCGACGGCCACGTATACGCGCTCCAGCTGCAGGACGGACGCGCGACCGGGCGCCATGTGGTGGCCTCGGGCCTGGAGACTCCGGTCGGCGTGGCCTGGCATAACGGAGCGCTGTACGTCTCCGCGGTGTCGAAGATTTTACGCTTCGACTCGATTGATACGCGCCTTAACGCGCCGCCCAAGCCAGTCGTGGTGACGGACAA
The DNA here is from genome assembly GCF_000685095.1 of Paraburkholderia caledonica NBRC 102488. GTDB lineage: Bacteria > Pseudomonadota > Gammaproteobacteria > Burkholderiales > Burkholderiaceae > Paraburkholderia > Paraburkholderia caledonica. The sequence goes on along the minus strand of NZ_BAYE01000003.1, from coordinate 165,565 downwards.
ACTGCCGGGCGAGACTCATCATGGCGCGAAATTCATTGCTTTCGGACCGGACGGCAAGCTTTACGTGCCGCAAGGCGCGCCCTGCAACGTCTGCGGGAAAGACCGCGACCGCTACGCGATGATCGGCCGCATGGACCCGGACGGCAACCATTACGAAGTCGTGGCGCGCGGTGTGCGCAATACGGTTGGGTTTGCCTGGCATCCGGCGACGCACGAGCTATGGTTCACCGATAACGGTCGCGACCTGCTGGGCGACGACGCACCCGACGACGAACTCAACCGCGCCCCGCGCGTCGGCATGGACTTCGGCTTTCCGTACTGCCACGCCGGCGTCATTCCCGATCCGGAATTTGGCGAGGGCCACCCATGCAGCGCGTACACGCCGCCCGTCGCCAAGCTAGGTGCGCACGTCGCCGCGCTCGGTATGCGCTTCTATAGCGGCTCCATGTTCCCGCCCGACTACCGCGCCAACATTTTCATTGCCGAGCACGGTTCCTGGAACCGAAGCAAGAAGTCCGGTTACCGCGTGATGCGCGTCGTCACGGACGCGGACGGCAGTCATGCGCGTCAGGAGGTGTTCGCCGAAGGATGGCTCCAGTCGGGAGAAACCGTCTGGGGCCGCCCGGCCGATGTCCTGCCGCTGCCCGACGGGTCACTGCTTATCAGCGACGACTACGCCGGCGCTATCTATCGCGTCACTTACTCTGCGCCTTGAACGCCCGTCCGGCCGCTCCACGTTTCAGTGGGCCAGCAGTCAATCTAGTCAGACGGTGCTCCCGACACGGGAACCATCAAGCCAGACGGCAACATGCCCGAGTCCCATGAGGCCGTACGCCGCGTGACCGGCCGCACGCGAGCGGCGTAGAATGCGCGACGGTCCGCGGCAACGGTGTGCCCGCTCCCTTGGCCACTCCTTCGGCCCGCGTTACTGACCGCCCGTTACTCTGCCCTCGCCTACATGTCCAAGCCAGTTTCGACCTCGACTTACTTTCGATCCAAAACTATTACCGCCGCACTAGCATTTTTCCTGGGCACCCTCGGCGCACATCGCTTCTACCTGTACGGACCGCGCGACCTTTTCGGCTGGGCTCACGTGATCGGCACGCTGATCGGCATTCCAGGCGCGATGTTGCTCGTGGCGAGCGAACGCGCTTCAATGCTCGGCTGGGTCCTGGCGTTCCCTGGCGCCGTCTCGCTTCTGGCTGCATTCCTCGCCGCGATCGTCTACGGCCTGCGCCCCGACGAAAAATGGGATAGGCAGTTCAACGCGCACACGCAGCGCACCAGCCGATCCGGCTGGACCGTAATCTTCGTGGTGATTTTTTCGCTGCTGATCGGGGCCTTCCTGTTGATGACCGGCCTCGCCATTTCCTTCCAGACCTACTTCGAAGGACAAGTTCAGGCGGCCAAAGCGCTTTCGCAATAGTCCGGCGCGCCGTGCAATGCTAGAACAGATCGAGTTGCGGATTGTCCGGGCTTGCCGCCGGAACGCGCTGCGCCTCGTTTCGCCGGAAGTGAGACATATCCAGAATGCCCCGGTCGCGCTGGTTCAGCCCTAAACGGCGCACCGCTTTGTGAAAACGCTGCTTAAGCAGATCGGCCCACAAACCTTCGCCCTTCATGCGGGCGGAAAAAGACGAGTCGTAGTCTTTACCACCGCGCATATCGCGCACGCGCGCCATGACCCGTTCGGCGCGATCGGGAAAATGCGCGGCGAGCCAGTCTTTGAAAAGCGGTGCGACCTCCCACGGCAACCTGAGCACGATATAGCTCGCATTGCTGGCGCCGGCTTCCGCGCACGCCTCGAGCACGCGCTCCATGTCGGGCTCGGTGACAAACGGAATGACGGGCGCAATGCTCACGCCGACCGGAATGCCGGCCTCGCTCAATGTTCGGATGGTTCGCAGCCGCCGCGAGGGCGTAGCCGCGCGAGGCTCCAGGGTACGGGCGATATCCGCGTCTAGCGTAGTGATCGTGATGGCTGCCATAAACTGACCACGAGCCGCCATAGGCGCAAGCAGATCCAGATCGCGCTCGATCAGCGACGACTTCGTGATGGCTGCAAATGGGTGATTGCGCTCGCTGAGCACCTCGACCACGCGGCGCGTGAGCCGCCAATCGCGTTCCGCGGGCTGCCAGGCGTCGGTATTCACGCCGAGCGCGATGGGCTCGGGCTCATACGACTTCTTCGAAAGCTCGCGCTGCAGCAATTCAGGCGCATTGACCTTCGCATAGATCCGGCTTTCGAAATCGAGTCCCGGCGAGAGCCCGAGATAACTGTGCGTGGGCCGCGCGAAACAATAGATACAGCCGTGTTCGCAACCGCGGTACGGGTTGAGCGACACGCTGAACGGGATATCCGGCGAACTATTGCGCGTGAGGATGCTCTTTGCCCTTTCCTCGAAAACTTGCGTACGCAGAACCTTCGGCGCTCCCTCTTCGTCCGGGACCGCGAGCCAGCCGTCGTCTACGGCTTCGCGCTGGTCAACTTCATAGCGTCCCTGCAAATTCGTTACCGCACCGCGCCCCTTGCGAGGCGCTGGCGGTGCGATCGGAAACTCGCGGACGGGAGAGACGTGGGATCTGGTCACGGCTAGCAGGAGACGAATGGAAAACGGCGCAGAACACCTGTATAAATATACAGTGTTTACGCCGTTTGTCGAGCCCTGCGGAAAACTAGCGCGTGGCTTCGTCGCCTACGGGAATGGTCAACGTTTCCTTGATTTCTTCCATCACGACATAGCTTTTAGACTGCACCGCGCCGGGGAGCTGCAGGAGGATGTCGCCGAGCAGCTTGCGGTAGTCCGCCATTTCGCCGATCCGCGCCTTGATCAGATAGTCGAAGTCGCCCGACACGAGGTGGCATTCGAGCACTTCGGGGATTTTCTGCACTTCACGCCGAAACTGGTCGAACATGTTGCCGCTTTTGTGATCCAGCGTGATCTCCACGAACACGAGCAGTGCCGCGCCCAGTTCGGCCGGATTCACGCGCGCGTAGTAGCCGGTAATGACGCCGTCGCGCTCCATGCGCTTGACGCGCTCGATACACGGCGTGACCGACAGTCCGACCTGCTCCGCGAGGTCTTTCATGGCCATGCGGCCGTCCTGCTGCAGCAGACGGAGAATCTTGTGATCGAGCTTGTCGAGAGCTCGGACCGGCTGGCGCTGCGTACGCATAGTGTTTCTTCTGAAAATCGCAAAAATACAATAACAAAACCTGCAGGCTCGACCATAGTATAGCGGTTAACACTGGGCGAACCTCGTTACACCTCGTTAATCGCACGAATCCGCACGAACCAACGAGCGCACCGCCCCCGAATCTTTGCGAATTTTCCGGAGCAGCTATGCGAGTCGTCGTTTTGGGCAGTGGCGTCGTCGGCGTGACGAGTGCGTATTACCTGGCACGAGCGGGTCATGAAGTGACCGTTATCGATCGGGAAGCCGGCCCGGCGCTCGAAACCAGTTTCGCCAACGCCGGGCAGATCTCGCCCGGCTATGCGTCGCCGTGGGCTGCACCGGGCGTGCCGCTGAAAGCCGTCAAGTGGATGTTCCAGAAACACGCACCGCTCGCAATCCGCCTCGACGGCACGCAGTTCCAGTTGCAATGGATGTGGCAAATGCTGCAGAACTGCACCGAGTCGCGCTATGCGGTCAACAAGGGCCGCATGGTCCGTCTTGCCGAATACAGCCGCGATTGCCTTCAGGCACTCCGAGCGGAGACCGGCATTCAGTACGAAGGCCGCACTGGCGGCACACTGCAGGTGTTCCGCACGCAGCAGCAATTCGACGGCGCGGCGAAAGACATCGCCGTGCTGCGCGAAGCCAATGTGCCGTACGAGCTGCTCACGGCCGCCGAACTGGCGCAGGCGGAACCGGCGCTCGCCGCCGTCTCCCACAAGCTGACCGGCGGTCTGCGCCTGCCGGGCGACGAAACCGGCGACTGTCAGATGTTCACCACGCGCCTTGCCGCGCTGGCCGAGCAACTGGGTGTCAAATTCCGCTACAACACGCCGATCGACGCACTCGCCATGGCCGCAGATCGCATTGCCGGCGTGCAATGCGGCAACGAACTGGTGCGCGCCGATTCGTTCGTGGTCGCGCTGGGTTCGTATTCGACGAAATTCCTGTCCGGGCTCGTGAAGATTCCGGTGTATCCGCTCAAGGGCTACTCGATCACGGCGCCTATCGTCAATGAAGCGGCCGCGCCCGTTTCCACGGTGCTGGACGAAACCTACAAGATCGCGATCACCCGTTTCGACAACCGGATTCGCGTGGGCGGCATGGCTGAGATCGTCGGCTTCGACAAGTCGTTGCGCCAGGCGCGCCGTGAAACGCTGGAACTGTGCGTGAACGACCTGTTCCCGGGTGGCGGCGATACGTCGAAGGCGAGCTTCTGGACCGGGCTGCGGCCCATGACGCCGGACGGCACACCGATCGTCGGACGCACGCCGGTGGCGAATCTGTTCCTGAACACTGGCCACGGCACACTCGGCTGGACCATGTCGTGCGGTTCGGGGCAATTGCTCGCCGACGTCATCTCGGGCAAGCAGCCTGCCATCAAGGCAGACGATCTGTCGGTACATCGCTATCTCGGCGACACCGGCGGCGCGCATCGTCCGGCTTATGCGTGAAGCGTGACTGTGCGAGCTCGTGAGACTTGACGCATAGAGCGTCGTCAGCCGGTTCGTGACTGCACGAAGCGACTCGTAACAAGAGAAACGGCGCCTTGCTACAAGGCGCCGTTTGCATTTACAGGGCAATGTCTAGCGACAGACCGTATCAGAACTGGTCCGCCGACAACGCGAGCACGCCCTCGCCGCCCTTCGCGCTGACAATCGACGCTTCGAGCGCGGACGCAAGCGGCAACACATGCTCCGCATAGAATTGCGCGGTCGCGATTTTCGCGCTGTAAAACGCCGGGTCTTCGTCGCGCTTCTGGGCGGCGACGAGCAGTGCACGCGCCATCTGCCAGCCGCCGAGCACAATCCCGGCGAGCTTCAGATAAGGCACGCTCCCGGCAAACACGGCGTTCGGATCCTCTTTCGTGTTCGCGACGACGAAATCGATCGCAGCGCTCAACGAGCGCTGCCCTTGCCCGAGATACTTTCTCATCGACTGGAACGCAGGCCCTTGCTGCGCACCGAGCGATTCGACGGTCTCGGCGACGCCCGCGAGCAGCGACTTCGCAACCTTGCCGCCATCACGCACCGTCTTGCGGCCGATCAGATCGTTTGCCTGAATCGCAGTCGTACCTTCGTAAATCGGCAGAATGCGCGCATCGCGGTAATACTGCGCGGCGCCCGTTTCCTCGATGAAACCCATGCCGCCGTGCACCTGCACGCCGAGGCTCGTCACGTCGATCGACAGCTCGGTGCTCCAGCCCTTCACGATCGGCACGAGGAATTCATAAATCGCCTGGTGGCTCGCACGCGTCGCTTCGTCCGGATGACGATGCGCGATGTCGCAATGTCCTGCCGCGACGTAAGCGAGCGCACGCGACGCTTCCGTGAGCGCGCGCATAGTCGACAGCATGCGGCGCACGTCCGGATGCTGAATGATCGCAACCGGCTGTTTTGCAGAGCCGTCGACGGGACGGCTTTGTACGCGGTCCTTCGCATACGCGACCGCCTTCTGATACGCGCGATCCGACACGCCGACGCCCTGCATGCCAACAGCAAAACGAGCCGCGTTCATCATGATGAACATGTACTCGAGGCCGCGATTTTCCTCGCCGATCAGGTGCCCGATCGCGCCGCCGTGATCGCCGAATTGCAGTACCGCGGTCGGGCTCGCCTTGATGCCGAGCTTGTGTTCGATCGACACGCAGTGCACGTCGTTACGCTCGCCGAGCGAACCGTCTTCATTGATCAGAAACTTTGGAACGATAAAGAGCGAAATGCCCTTCACGCCTTCAGGCGCATTCGGCGTGCGCGCCAGCACGAGATGCGCGATGTTCTTCGCCATGTCGTGCTCGCCCCACGTGATGAAAATCTTCGTGCCGAAGAGCTTGAACGAACCGTCGCCTTGCGGCTCGGCACGCGTGCGCACGAGCGCGAGGTCAGAGCCGGCTTGCGGCTCGGTGAGGTTCATCGTGCCGGTCCATTCGCCGGAAACCAGCTTGGGCACATAGGTCTGTTTCTGCGCGTCGGTGCCGGCGGTCAGCAGCGCTTCGATCGCGCCGTCGGTCAGCAACGGACACAACGCGAATGACAGGTTCGACGCGTTCAGCATTTCGATACACGCGGTCGCGATCAGCTTGGGCAAGCCCTGACCTTCATAGTCGACAGGATGCTGCACGCCCTGCCAGCCGCCTTCGCCAAACTGGCGGAACGCTTCCTTGAAGCCCGGCGTCGCGGTGACCACGCCGTCTTTCCAACTGCTCGGATTGCGATCGCCTTCCACATTCAGCGGAGCCAGCACTTCGCCGCATAGTTTCGCCGACTCTTCCAGCACGGCCTGGGCGGTGTCCAGATTCGCGTCCTCGAAGCCTGGCAGCGTCGCGATCTGCTCGAGATCCGCCAGTTCTTTCATCACGAACAGCATGTCCTTGATAGGCGCCGTATAGCTCATTGTGTTCTCCTCCTGCCTTGATGGAAAAAGGGCGCCGGACTTGTTGGTCCCGCGCCCTTTATATGTCGCCTAACGCCTTTGAATGGCTTTTATACGGCGCCCGGACGCTTAGCCGAGTTCGGTGACGAGTTCCGGCACCAGCGTGAACAGATCGCCAACAAGGCCATAATCGGCGACGCTGAAAATCGGCGCTTCCGGGTCTTTGTTGATGGCGACGATCACCTTGCTGTCCTTCATGCCCGCCAGATGCTGGATCGCGCCGGAGATGCCGACCGCCACGTACAGTTGCGGCGCGACGATCTTGCCGGTCTGGCCGACCTGATAGTCGTTAGGCACGAAGCCCGCGTCCACTGCTGCACGCGATGCACCCAGCGCCGCGTTCAGCTTGTCGGCCAGCGGCTCGAGAACCTTGGTGTAGTTCTCACCGTTGCCCAGGCCGCGCCCGCCCGAAACGATGATCTTCGCCGACGTCAGTTCCGGACGATCCAGCTTCGTCACTTCACGGCTGACGAACTGCGAGATGCCCGCGTCCGCGGCTGCTTCGATCTTCTCTATCGTCGCGCTGCCGCCTTCGGCGGCAACTGCGTCGAAGCCCGTTGTGCGTACGGTAATGACCTTGATCGGATCAGCCGACTGCACCGTCGCGATAGCGTTGCCCGCGTAGATCGGGCGCTCGAACGTGTCCGGGGAATCGACCGCGGTGATATCGCTGATCTGCGCGACGTCGAGCTTCGCTGCGATACGCGGCGCGATGTTCTTGCCGTAGGCGGTGGCCGGCGCGAAGATGTGCGAGTAGTCTTTCGCGATGTTCAGCACCGTTGCTTCTACGTTTTCAGCGAGCCCTTCGGCGAGTTGCGGCGCGTCGGCCAGCAACACTTTGGAAACACCGACGATCTTCGCCGCCGCATCCGCTGCAGCCTGCGCATTTTGACCTGCGACCAGCACATGAATATCGCCGCCGACCTTCTGCGCGGCTGCGATCGTATTCAGCGTTGCGCCCTTGATCGACGTATTGTCGTGTTCTGCTATTACAAGATTCACCAGATTCGTCATTTCATTCGTCTCCGTGCGCTGCTCACAGCACCTTGGCTTCGGTCTTCAGCTTCTCGACCAGCGTCTTCACATCCGGCACCTTCACACCGGCGGAGCGCTTGGGCGGCTCGACAACCTTCAGCGTTTTCAGACGCGGCGTGACATCGACGCCGAGGTCTTCAGGCTTGATCGTTTCGAGCGGCTTTTTCTTCGCCTTCATGATGTTCGGCAGCGTCACATAGCGCGGCTCGTTCAGGCGGAGGTCGGTGGTGACCACTGCGGGCAGCGTGAGCGACAGCGTTTCGGCGCCGCCGTCCACTTCGCGCGAAACCGTTGCCTTGCCGTCGGCCACGACCACTTTCGACGCGAACGTTGCCTGCGGCAGGTTAGCCAGTGCGGCAAGCATCTGACCTGTCTGGTTCGAATCGTCGTCGATGGCCTGCTTGCCGAGAATCACCAGTTGCGGCTGCTCCTTGTCGACCAGCGCCTTGAGCAGCTTGGCGACAGCCAGCGGCTGCAATTCTTCCGTGGACTCGATCAGGATCGCGCGGTCCGCGCCGATGGCCAGCGCCGTGCGCAGCGTTTCCTGCGATTGCGTGACACCGGCCGACACCGCGATCACCTCGGTCGCGACACCGGCTTCTTTCAGACGCACGGCCTCTTCAACCGCGATTTCGTCGAACGGATTCATCGACATCTTTACGTTCGCAATGTCGACGCCCGTGCCGTCCGACTTGACTCGGACCTTCACGTTGTAATCGACCACTCTCTTGACTGGCACCAGGATTTTCATGCACACGCTCCAAAGTTACGAATACGTCAACCCAACGAACATTATAGCGACTGCCTCACTGCAGCCTTATCGCGGGTGTTCTAGCACGAGGATATCGCTCCCCAGTGGCGTGACGGCAATATCGAACGGTCGTTCTATTTTAATCGCAAAAAAACCCGGGCAGCAACCCCGGGTTCTCACTTACGACTCTAGTTCTCATATCGCCGAGGTGTCTTGCCGTTTCTGGAGCCGCTCGACTCACCAGGCGGTGATGACAGCGCCGCCGAACTTGCCCTCGACAAACTGCTTCACTTCCGGCGAATGGTAAGCCGCCACCAGCTTGGCGACCCACGGCTTATTCCTGTCCGCCTCGCGGATCGCGATGATGTTCACGTACGGACCCTTCGGGTCTTCGATCGCGATCGCGTCCTGCTTCGGCTTCAACCCTGCTTCCATGGCGAAGTTGGTGTTGATCGCCGCAGCATCCACGTCGTTGAGCGAGCGCGGAATCTGCGCGGCGTCGAGTTCGACGATCTTCAGCTTCCGGGGATTGTCGACGATGTCGAGCGGCGTAGCCTTCAGACCCGCGTCGGCGCGCAACTTCAGAAGCCCCTGCTTTTGCAGCAGCAGAAGCGCGCGGCCGCCGTTGGTCGGGTCGTTCGGCACCGCGATCTTCGCGCCCGGCTGCAGGTCGGCCAGCGTCTTCACTTTCTTCGAATAGATGCCCATCGGATACGTGACCGTATCGGCGACACGAATCAGCTTGTAGCCGCGGTCCTTCACCTGCGCCTGCAAGTACGGGTCGTGCTGATAGCTGTTTGCGTCGAGGTCGCCGCCGGCGAGCGCCGCGTTCGGCTGCACGTAGTCGGAGAATTCGACGATCTTGATGTTCAGACCGTTCTTTGCCGCGACAGTCTTCACGACTTCCATGATCTGCGCGTGCGGACCGCCGGTGACGCCGACCTTGATCGCGTCTTCAGCGTGAGCCGCGTTGGCGCCGAACATCGATACGGCACCGAGCGCCGCGGCGAGCTTGAAAATGAAACGACGTTGCATGATGGACCTTTTGATTATTTATGGCTCAGACGACGCACGAGCCAATCCCCGAACGACTGCACCAACTGCACGAAAACGATCAGAATCACGACGACCGTCAACATGACTTCCGGCAGAAACCGCTGATACCCGTACCGGATGCCCAGGTCGCCGAGACCGCCGCCGCCGATCGCGCCCGCCATCGCCGAATACCCGACCAGCGAGACGAACGTGATCGTCAACCCGGCGACGACGCCCGGCAGCGATTCCGGCAACAACACCTTGAATACGATCTGGCTGGTGGTCGCGCCCATTGCTTGCGCCGCCTCGATCAGGCCGCGATCGACTTCGCGCAGCGCGGTCTCGACGAGACGCGCGATGAACGGCGCTGCGGCAATGGTCAGCGGCACAACGGCCGCAGCCGTGCCGATCGACGAGCCGACCACGAGGCGCGTGAACGGAATCACCGCCACGAGCAGGATGATGAACGGCGTAGAGCGAACCGCATTGACGACCACGCCCATCGCACGATTGACTGCGACGTTCTGCAATACGCCTTGACGGTCCGTCAGATATAGCAGCACGCCGAGCGGCAAACCCACCAGCGCGCCGACCAGTCCGGAAATGCCCACCATGACGAGCGTTTCCCAGAACGACTGGACGAACATATCGAACATTTCACTCAACATACGAGAGTTCCTCCACCACCACACCTTGTTCGCGCAGATAAGCGAGCGCTTGCGCCACCTTGGTCGGCTCGCCGCCCGCGAGCACCGCGAGCGAGCCGAACGCCTGCCCCTGGATCTCGTCGATCTGGCCGTGCAGGATGTTGAAGTCGAGTTCGTAGCGGCGAATCGTCTCCGAGAGAATCGGCTGATCGACGCCCGACCCCGTAAACGCGAGGCGCAGCAAATGACCGCTGCCGGTCTTCAAACGCTCGGCCACGCGCGCCTTCATTGCGGGCGGAAGTTCTTGCGCGATCACGTCGCCGATCAGCGCGCGCGTGACTTCGTGATGCGGTTGCAGGAACACGTCGATCACCTTGCCCTCTTCGACCACGCGGCCCGCGTCGAGCACGGCGACGCGGTCGCAAACCTGCTTGATCACGTCCATCTGATGCGTGATCAACACGATGGTCAGATTCAGTTCGCGATTGATCCGCTTGAGCAGTTCGAGGATCGCGCGCGTGGTTTCGGGATCGAGCGCGGACGTCGCTTCGTCCGAGAGCAGCACCTTCGGCTTGCTAGCAAGCGCTCGCGCGATGCCCACGCGTTGCTTTTGCCCGCCGCTGATCTGCGCGGGGTAGCGGTCCTTCTGCGCGGACAAGCCCACGAGTTCAAGCAGCGGCAGCACGTGCGCCTCGATCTCGTCGCGCTTCATGCCGGCGAGTTCGAGCGGAAGCGCGACGTTCTCGTACACCGTGCGCGACGACAGCAGGTTGAAGTGCTGGAAGATCATGCCGATTTCGCGGCGCGCCTCGCGCAGTTGCGCAGCAGGCAGCGTGGTCAGATCCCGTCCGTCGACGACGATGTTGCCTTCCGTTGGACGCGTCAGCAGGTTGATGGTGCGCACAAGCGTGCTCTTGCCCGCACCACTGCGGCCGATGATGCCGAACACTTCGCCCGCCGGAATCGACAGATTGACGTTGTGCAGTGCCTCGACCCAGCCCCGGGGTCCCGCGAACCGCTGGGAGATATTGCGTATTTCGATCATGGAAAAACGAAACGGCGGGTTTGTCGACGAGCGTCATGCGCTCTGCGACCAAGCATCCGCCGTCACTTTTATTGGGATTTGAGCCCGCGATTCTACCGTAGGCGACGTCATTCCCTTTAATAATCAATTACGATTCTTTCATAACTAATTGACATTAGAGGAACATGCAAGGCGCGATTTCGCCGGGCGACACGGCGGCGGTCTATGATCTGCCGGGACCAGAACCAATGGACGCGCCGTCATGGAGACTCCCCAAAACAGCAGCGCTTTCGCCGCCCCGACCGGCGCAGAAAGCACCGAGCCTTTTCGCTCGTCAATCATTGCGGCCGACAACGTGGAATTGCCGCTGTACCGCTGGCCTGTCATAGGAACGCCGCGCGCAACGGTTGCACTGATCCACGGCCTGGCTGAGCACGCAGGCCGCTATCGGGCGCTGGCCACGAGGCTCAATGCGGCCGGCGTCGAACTGCTGGCAATCGACTTGCGCGGCCATGGCCGGGCACCCGGCAAGCGCGCATACGTCGAACGATTCGACGATTACCTGCTGGACGCACAGGCTTTACTCGATGCCGCAGCCCAAGCACGTCCGCATGCACCGATTTTTCTGATGGGCCATAGCATGGGAGGCGCCGTAGCCGCGCTTTACGCGACCGAGCGCCTCGGCACCGCTCGCGACGACCTCGGCACACGCGTGAGCGGTCTGATCCTGTCGAGCCCCGCTCTCGCGCCAGGCCGCGACGTGCCTCGCTGGATGCTCAAGCTGAGTCAGGTGATCAGCCGCGTATGGCCGAGCTTCCCGGCAATGAAAATCGACGCCGCCCTGCTCTCGCGCGTTCCTGCCGTGGTGGACGCGAACCGCAACGACCCGCTCGTGCATCACGGTCCGATCCCCGCGCGCACCGGCGCGGAATTGCTGCTGTCGATGGCGCGCATCGAAGCGGGCCGCGCGGCGCTGCGCTTGCCGCTACTCGTCTATCACGGCACCGCCGACAAGCTCACGGAGCCTCTAGGAAGCCGCGACTTTAGCGAGCACGCCGGATCGCCGGACAAGACGCTGCGGCTCTACGAAGGCAGCTTTCACGAGACGATGAACGATCTGGACGGCGAGCGCGTTGTGAGCGAACTGATCGAGTGGATCGATCAGAGACTGGGGCGCATGCGCTAACGCTTCCAGTCAGGCGGGCGTCTGTCGATGAACGCCTGAACGCCTTCGAGCGCCGAGTCGTCCATCATGTTGCAGGCCATGGTCTGGCCCGCAAGCTGATAAGCGGCTTCGATGCCCATTTCGAGCTGCCGGTAGAACAGTCCCTTGCCGGCAGTCACGGCTTCCACGGGCTTTGCACAAATGCTGGTGGCAAGCCTTGCCACCTCCGCATCCAGGGAGTCCGTAGGCACCACGCGATTGACGAGGCCCTGCCGCTTCGCCTCTGCGGCGTCGATGAAATCGCCGGTCAAGAGCATTTCGAGCGCGGCCTTGCGCGAGAGGTTGCGCGACAGCGGCACCGACGGCGTCGCGCAAAACAGCCCGAGGTTCACGCCCGAGACGGCAAACCGCGCGGTATCCGAAGCCACGGCCAGATCGCACATCGCGACGAGCTGGCAGCCGGCCGCCGTCGCAATCCCGTGAACACGTGCGATCACCGGCTGAGGCAAGCGCTGGATCGTCATCATGAGTTTCGTGCAGCGTGCGAACAGCGCCTGGTAATACTCGAGCGACGGCGCCGCGCGCATCTCTTTCAGATCGTGTCCCGCGCAGAATGCGCGCCCTGCGCCGGCGATCACCACCACGCGCGCCTGCGACACAGCGAGTCCGTTCAACGCTTCCTGCAACGCGTCGAGCAACGGCTCCGAGAGTGCGTTGAACGCGTCGGGCCGGTTCATCGTTAGAAGGACGACGCCCGGCACGCCGTACGCGTCGGCCTCCGTCTCGATCAGCGAAGCGCTCAGTGCATCGGCCTTCATGGCTCGCTCCCATTTCAATGTCCGGCGACCGCAGCCTATGCGGCGCGGTGACTCGTCAGATTCCGGCGAGCGCGCGCACGTGTGCGACGACGCTGCGCCCAAGCGCGGACAGGTTGTAGCCCCCTTCGAGGCAACTCACGATTCGCCCGCGCGCATAGCGGTTTGCGATGTCGCGCATCTGATCGGTGATCCACACGTAGTCGTCTTCGACCAGACCCATGTTGCCGAGATCGTCCTCGCGATGCGCGTCGAAGCCGGCCGAAATGAACAACATCTCAGGTTTGAATTCATTCAGACGAGGCAACCACAGCATGTCGACCGCCTCGCGCACCGCCATGCCTTTCGAGCGCGCGGGCATCGGCACGTTGCACATATTGGGCGCCTGATTGTCGGCGCCGGTGAACGGATAGAACGGATGCTGGAAGATGCTGCACATCAGCACGCGTGAGTCGCCGGAAAACGCCGCCTCCGTACCGTTGCCGTGGTGCACGTCGAAGTCGATGATCGCGACGCGCTGCAAGCCGTGCACCTCCAGCGCATGACGAGCAGCAATCGCGACATTGTTGAAAAAGCAGAAGCCCATCGCGCGCGCGGGTTCCGCGTGATGACCGGGCGGCCGCACACTGCAGAAGGCGTTGTCGAAGCGTCCTTCGATGACCGCGTCGGTGGCGGCCACTGCGGCGCCGGCAGCGCGTAACGCTGCCTGCAAGGTATGCGGATTCATCGACGTGTCGGGGTCGATTTCAGCCATGCCTTCGGCCGGCGAACGGCTGCGAATGTAATCGATGTGCGCTTGCGTGTGCACGCGTAGCAGCGCCGCTTCGTCGGCGAGCGGCGGCGACTCCCGTTCGATCAACGCGTCGATGCGACTTGCGATCAATTGATCTTCGATGGCCTGCAGCCGTGCAGGGCACTCGGGATGCCATTGCCCCATGTCGTGCAGCAGACAGTCGGCGTGGGAATAGAAACCTGTTGCCATGATTTTCTTCTGCGGCGCGTGGCCTTCGAGGCGTGCGCGGCGCGTCTCCATCCAGGGGCGCGCGCCCGCGGCGCGCCAACATCGTCAAGTTACCACACGACGTGGCTGTAACGCGTCCGGCACAGTTTCGCGAGAGGCCTCGGGTATACTACCCCGATCCGTTTTCCTCCTGTCTTCGTCCTTTCGCACTGCGCCCCCAGCTCACTATGACCGTCAAGCTTGCTCTGTCTGCACGAAACCGGCTCAGCACCCGAACCATCGCCGCCGCACTCTCCATCGCATCGTGCATGTTCATGGCAACCACTCCGGCACTTGGGCAGATCGCCGGAAAAAAACCGCCGACGCTGCTCGCTCAGGCACAACCGCAAACAGCGGTGCCGCAAGGGCAAACCTTCGAAGAAGAAATCATTCCGCAGCGCTACGCGAACAACCCGAATGTCGATGCATTCATCAACGATATGGTGGCGCGCTACGACTTCGACGAGTCGTCGCTGCATTCGCTTTTTGCCGGCGTGAGCTATTCGGCGACCGCGGTCAAGCTGGTGACGCCGTCGCCGTCTCCTTCGGTGAAGAACTGGCGCGCGTATCAGTCGCGTTTTCTCGATCAGATCCGCATCAACGCGGGCATTCGCTTCTGGCGCGCGAATCAGGCTACGCTGCAGCGTGCGTACGAGGAGTTTGGCGTGCCGCCGGAGGTGATCGTCGGCATTCTCGGCGTGGAAACGATCTACGGGCGTTTCATGGGCAACTTCCGCGTCCTCGACGCGCTGACTACGCTCAGTTTCGACTATCCGAACACGCCTAATCGCGCCGACCGTCAGGCGACGTTCCGCAAGAATCTCGAAGACTACCTGGTGTGGACGCGCGATTCGCAGATCGACCCGACCACGGTGCTCGGATCGTACACGGGCGCGATCGGCATTCCGCAGTTCCTGCCGAGCAGCATCACACAGTACGCGGTGAGTTACGACGGCAACAAGGAAATCGACCTGCGCACGAGCCAGGCGGATGCGATCGGCAGCGTGGCGAACTATCTGCGGCAGAACGGCTGGGAAAACGGCCGGCCCGTGGTATGGAAAATCGGTACGGACGCTGGCAGCCTGGGCGTCGCGCAAGCCGCCGCCGACGGTGCGCCGGAGCCGCATTGGCCGCTCGACCAGTTGTTGCGCGCGGGGCTGCTGCTCAATGAGCCGAGCGTGAATATCGCGTCGGAAGCGGGAACGCCTGTCACGGTGGTCGACCTGCCGTCGCCGGGCCGCGGCACGGAATATATGCTGGGCCTGAAAAATTTCTACGTGCTCACGCGCTACAACCGCAGCTTCTTTTATGCACTCGCGGTTTATCAGTTGGGCGAGCGCATCAAGTCGCAGATGCAAGCAAGCGACGCAGCGAGTTCGGCCAATGCTCAGAACAACGCAGCGCCCCCAAGCGCGGCTTCGCAATAGTTCATAGCGCGGACTGCAGGCCGATACCTGCGCGCTATAGATGTAAAAAAAGCGCCTGCTGGCGCTTTTTTTAACTGACGCTATATCGTATTGCGCGTGAGCGACACTGTCCGCTTACGCCGGAAACACGCCGGTGGACAAGTAACGGTCGCCGCGGTCGCAGACGATGAACACGATGGTCGCATTCTCGACCTGACGCGCGACGCGCAATGCCACCTCGCACGCTCCGCCCGACGAAATGCCCGCAAAAATGCCTTCGACGGAAGCCAACCGGCGCGCCATTGCTTCGGCCGCGGCCTGACTCACGTTCTCGACGCGGTCGACCCGGCTACGGTCGAAGATCTTCGGCATATAAGCCTCTGGCCATTTACGGATGCCTGGAATGCGCGACCCTTCCTCGGGCTGCGCGCCGACAATTTCGATCGCCTGATTCTGCTGCTTCAGGTAACTGGACACGCCCATGATGGTGCCCGTCGTGCCCATGGACGACACGAAGTGCGTGATGCGCCCTTCCGTGTCGTGCCAGATTTCGGGGCCTGTGCCTTCGACGTGCGCCGCCGGATTGTCCGGATTCGCAAATTGGTCGAGGATAATGCCCTTGCCGTCGCGCTGCATCTGTTCGGCCAGATCGCGCGCGTATTCCATGCCGCCCGTTACGGGCGTGAGGATGATCTGCGCACCGTATGCGGCCATGCTTTGACGGCGCTCTACCGACAGGTCTTCCGGCATGATCAGAACCATCTTGTAGCCGCGGATCGCCGCTGCCATGGCGAGCGCGATGCCGGTGTTGCCGCTTGTCGATTCGATCAGCGTGTCACCCGGTTTGATACGGCCGCGCGCTTCCGCTTTCTTGATCATCGACAACGCCGGGCGATCTTTCACCGAGCCTGCGGGGTTGTTACCCTCGAGCTTGGCGAGGACCACGTTGTTACGGCTGCGGATCTCGTCGTCGGGGAGCCGGACGAGTTGCACGAGCGGCGTATTGCCGATCGTGTCTTCAATCGTTTTGTAAGCCATATAGGTTCTGGTGCTGTCGATGCGCGAAGTCTTCAATGCTTTGATTCTAAACCACCGTGCCCACCGTTGCCGCGCGGCCCTTCTGCCCGCATGGATGCAACCTCTCCCACGCAAAAAGCCCGCGGCTGAGTACCGCGGGAGCCAGTCATGCATATGACGGCTTAAGGAGCGCTGTTGCCGGCTCCGACCATGAAGGGAATACGATGGCGAATCGCGCGCGGCGCAACCGGGACCGCGCGCCCGACTCGCGTCAGACTATTTCTTCACCGCCACGGTGGCGCCGCCTTTAGGCGTATTGGCCGGAACGGTCGCGCCTTTGGTCTGTGAAGACGCCGCAACCTGCGAGCCAGCAGCCGCGCCAGCCGGACCGACAGCGAGACCCTCCGCCTGCAGGCGCTCGACGGTATGCCCGCCCATGCCCTTGACCCGCTTGCCGAGATCGGTCGGGTCCTTGAACGGACCATGCGCTGAACGCTCTTCGAGAATGGCTTTCGCTTTGGCAGGACCGATGCCTTTGATGCCGCGCAGTGCGTCCTCGTTAGCCGTGTTGACGTCGACCGACGCATACGCGTGACCGAAAGCGGCGAGCATGGCCGCGGTAACCAGAATTTTTCGAAACATATGGAATCTCCCTCGTACAACCGGTTGGCGACATCACCAACCGGGAGATTCCAGTTTAAAGAGGTATCCGAATTATTTACACCTGGCCGAACAGCCAACGCACGTAACGATCGACACCTTCCTGCACGCTCAGGAACGGCGCGTCGTAACCGGTCGCCCGCAGCTTCGTGAGGTCGGCTTGCGTGAAGCACTGATACTTGCCGCGTAATGCGTCGGGAAACGGGATGTACTCGATCAGCCCGCGTTGCACCTGATCTGCGAGGGACAGCGACGGCTCATTGTTCAACGAGCGCAGCGTGTTGACTACCGTGCTCGCAATGTCGTTGAATGGCTGCGCGCGCCCGCTGCCCAGGTTGAAGATGCCTGACTTGTCGGGATTGTCGAAGAAGAACAGGTTGACCTTCACCACGTCTTCCACGGAGACAAAGTCGCGGGTCTGTTCGCCCGCGGCGTAACCGTTGTATTCGCCGAACAGCTTGACCTTGCCCTCCGCGCGGAACTGGTTGAAGTTGTGGAACGCCACCGACGCCATGCGCGCCTTATGCGTTTCGCGCGGACCGTAGACGTTGAAGTAGCGAAATCCGGCGATCTGGCTTCTGGCGGTCGGCAGCACGCGGCGAATGACCTGATCGAACAGGAACTTCGAATAGCCGTACACGTTCAGCGGCTGCTCGACTTCGCGCTCTTCGACGAAACGGCTCGAGCCGCCATACGTTGCCGCCGAGGACGCGTACAGGAACTGGATGTTCTGCGCGAGGCAGACGTCGAGCACGTCGCGGCTGTAGCGGAAGTTGTTGTCCATCATGTAGCGGCCGTCGGTTTCCATTGTGTCCGAACAGGCGCCTTCGTGGAAAATCGCGCGAACTTTGCCGAAGTCGCCACGCTTAAGGCGTTCGACGAATTCGGTCTTGTCCAGGTAGTCGTCGATTTCGCAGTCGACGAGGTTCTTGAACTTGTCGGCGCGCGTCAGATTGTCCACCGCGATGATGCGTTGTTCACCGCGCTCGTTGAGCGCTTTCACGAGGTTGCTGCCGATAAAACCGGCCGCGCCGGTGACGATAAGGGTCATGATGGTCCCGCGGTAATGAGCCTTGTAGGGACTCGCGTGAGCGCTCAGGCGCCAACGCGAATCGTCAGGGTCAGTCGACGTCCTGCCGATCCTTTCTGCACGTAGCCCGAAGGCGTGCGGCAACGAATCTGGCGGGCGGCGTCATTGAAAGAGTTCGTCGTAGTCCACGGTAGCGGTGCCGAGTTTGCCGACCACGATTCCTGCCGCCCGATTGGCGAGACCGACCGCTTCGACCAGCGTGAGACCCGCGCCCAGCATGGCCGCGAGCGTGGCGATCACCGTGTCGCCCGCACCAGAAACATCATACACTTCACGTGCGACAGCCGATGTGTGCAGGATGCCGTCATTGGAGAACAGCGTCATGCCCTCTTCCGAACGCGTGAGCAGCAAAGCCTCGAACTGAAGATCCGCGCGCAGTTTGCTCACGCGCTCGGTCAGGTCTTCTTCCGATTTCCACTGACCGACCACCTCGCGCAACTCCGCGCGATTCGGCGTGATCAAGGTAGCGCCCCGATAGCGTTCCCAGTCGTCGCCCTTCGGATCGACCAGCACCGGTTTGCCTGCGGCATGCGCCCTCGCGATCATCTTCGTGACGTGGGTCAGGCCGCCCTTTGCGTAATCGGACATCAGGATCACGTCGTGCGAAGGCAGCAATTCGTCGAAGCGAGCAAGACCCGCGAGCAGCACTTCATGCGCCGGCGAGTTCTCAAAATCGACGCGCAGCAGTTGCTGCTGACGCGACAACACACGCAGCTTGATTGTCGTTAGAAGCGCGGGATCGCGTTCGAGATGCGGGTTCACGCCGCTCTCGCCGAGCAACTGCACGATGCGCTCGCCCGGTTCGTCATGTCCGACGACGCACAGGAGGCTCGCTTGCGCACCGAGCGCCGCCGCATTGCGCGCGACGTTCGCCGCGCCGCCAAGCCGGTCTTCCTGGCGCTGCACGTGCACGACCGGCACCGGCGCCTCCGGCGAAATACGATTGACGTCGCCGAACCAGTAGCGGTCCAGCATCACGTCGCCGACCACGAGGACGCGCGCGGCAGCGAGTTGCGCGCGCGGCACCACGGCCAGTGTGGGCGAAGTCGTGGAGTTGGGCATGGACGTGGCGGATGCGGGCATGATCTCAGGCATCGGCCGCACGTTTGGAGGGTTGGGCATAAGGACGTCCAATCGAGTGATAGTCGATGCCGAGTTCGTTCATGGCATCCGGCTCGTACAGATTGCGGCCGTCGAAAATCACCGGCGACTTGAGCACGGATTTCAGATACGCGAAGTCGGGGCTCTTGAACTCCTTCCATTCGGTGACGATCACGAGCGCGTCGGCGCCCGTGAGCGTTTCGTCCTGCGTGCTCATGAAGGTAAGACGCTCGAGCTGTTCCGGCGAATCGTGCAGATCCATCGCGAAAACGCGCCGCGCTTCTGCCACGGCGACCGGATCGTACGCGCGCACGTTGGCGCCGCGCGCCAGCAGTTCAGCGATTACGCGGCGGCTCGGCGCTTCGCGCATGTCGTCGGTGTTCGGCTTGAACGCGAGGCCCCAAACGGCAAACGTGCGGCCGGACAGGTCGTTGCCCCATTTGTGCGCGATCTTCTGTACAAGCACGTCTTTCTGCGTGTAGTTCACTTCCTCGACGGCCTCGAGAATGCGCAGATTGTGGCCGCTTTCGCTGGCAGTGCGAATCAGCGCCTGCACGTCTTTCGGGAAGCATGAACCGCCGTAGCCGCAACCGGCATACAGGAAGTGATAGCCGATCCGCGGGTCCGAGCCGATTCCGCGGCGCACCGCCTCGATGTCTGCGCCGACACGGTCCGCGAGATTGGACATCTCGTTCATGAACGAGATGCGCGTGGCGAGCATCGCGTTGGCTGCGTACTTGGTGAATTCGGCCGAACGCACGTCCATATACAGCGTGCGTTCGTGATTGCGGTTAAACGGCGCATACAGGCGCTTCATCAGTTCACGCGCGCGCAAGCCGGCTTCGTCTTCGTCGCTGCCGAGCACGATGCGGTCGGGTCGCATGAAGTCGTCTACTGCCGCGCCTTCCTTCAGGAACTCGGGATTCGACACCACCGAGAAGCGGTGCTGTCCGCTACCGGCGAGCCCGCGCTTGCCCAGTTCTTCATCGATCACCGCGCGCACGCGCTGTGCAGTGCCGACCGGCACCGTCGACTTGTCCACAATTACCTTGAAGCCGTTCATCGTACGGCCAATGTTGCGCGCGGCTTCCAGCACGTATTGCAGATCGGCCGAGCCGTCCTCGTCGGGCGGCGTGCCGACGGCGATGAATTGAACGTCACCGTGAGCGACGCTCGCTTCGATGTCCGTCGAAAACGTGATGCGGCCGGCCGCGCGCGTACGCGCGATGATTTCCTGCAAGCCCGGCTCGTGAATAGGCACGCCACCGTTGTTGAGGATTTCGATTTTGCGCGGATCGACGTCGAGGCAGAACACGTCGTTGCCGATTTCAGCGAGGCACGCGCCAGTGACGAGGCCGACATAGCCGGTGCCGATAATGGTGATTTTCATACGCTTTCCGGTTGAAGGTTCCGGTGATGATTCCCGGCGGTGAAGAAGCCGGTCATCAGCACGATGTCAAATCCGTCCGCGAACTCAGTTCGTTGCGGTGATCGGTTCGACCCGGCGCGGCGCGTAGGTTTCCCAACCGCTGCAACCCGGGCACTGCCAGTAGAAAAGCCGCGCCCTGAAGCCGCAATTCTGGCACGTGTAGCGCGGCAGATTTTTGGTGCGCTGGCGGATCAGCGTGCGCATCAGTTCGAGTTCGCTACGCCGCGGCTCTTCCGCGACGGCCTGTTGCGCTTCGAGCAGCCGCGTCATGCCCGCGAGATTTGGCGACTTCTGCATCTGCGACCGTGCGAGCGCATGCGCCGCATCGGGCCCGCGCAGCGACGCGACGTGCTGATACGCGACGTCGAGCAGATCATTGCTCGGATAGCGGTCGACCCATGTGGTGAGCAGATCGGCGCCTTCCTGCGCTCGGCCGAGCGCTTCGTACGCCTTCATCAGCTTCTCGGCGACGAGCGGCAGATAGGCAGGGTTCTGTTCCTCGACCCGCCGCCATTGTTCGATCGCCGCTTCTTGTGCCCCGCCGGCCGCGTCGACGTCGCCGAATAGAATCGTGGCGCGCACGTTGGTCGGGTTCGCCTTCAGCGCGAATCCGAGTTGCCGGCGTGCTTCGTCGGGTTTTTTCTGTTGCAGCGCTTCCTGCGCGAGTTCGCAATGGAACTGCGCGATTTCCTTGTCGAGCGACTCCGCGCCCATCGTTTCCAGATGACGCGCTGTGTCGATCGACTTGATCCAGTCCTTCTCGATTTCGTAGATGGTAAGCAGCGCGCGCTGTGCACCCAACGCGTAGTCGCCGGTTTCGAGCGAACGGAAGGTTTCTTCCGCGCGGTCCAGCAGGCCGGCTTTCAGGAAGTCCTGCCCGAGTTCGAATAGCGCGTGATCACGCTCACTGACCGGTAGATCGGCACGACTCAGGAGATTCTGATGCACCCGAATTGCGCGGTCCGTTTCTCCGCGGCGCCGGAAAAGATTGCCCAATGCAAAGTGAAGTTCGACAGTTTCAGGATCGAGCTTGACCACTTCGATGAACGCGTCGATCGCCTGATCCGGCTGCTCGTTGAGCAGAAAGTTGAGTCCGCGGAAATAGGAGCGCGGAAGATTGGCGCTTTCTGACAGCAGCGTCTTGAGGTCGTAGCGCGCAGCCATCCAGCCGAACGCAAAAGCGACGGGTATGACGAGCAGCCACCAGAAGTCTAGATCCATGCGATGAATGCAAATGAGCCTGAAGGCGGAAATGGAATGCCGCGCGCTATGTGCGCGGCGAACGACAAAATCAGATCAGCGGCGGCATGGGCGGCTGTTCAACGACGACCGGCGCCTCGCGCGCCACACGCAGTTCTCGTTTGAGGCGGCCATTCTCCATGCGCAGGCGCACGACAGCCGGCATCGACGAAACGAGACCTGCGAGCAGCCCAACCCCGAAAAACGCGAGGCCAATCAGGATGAGCGGCGCCGACCACGCGTAGCCAGCGAGGAAATTCAGCGTAGCAGGTTGCGTATTGGAAAGTGCAAGCACCAACAGCAGCACGAACACCAGTACACGGATCAGCCAGACGATAAATTTCATGAATAGATCTCTTGACGGCAGTTGCGGGGTGACGCCGGCCTGATGACGCGTCGCGCCACGGTGTTGCCCGCGCCGAAGTGACCCGTATTGTAATTGAAGCCCTCGCGACTGGGCAGGAACTGGCGGATCCTGCGCTTACAGAAAAGCAGTGGTGACCATGCGGACGCGGGGCGGATTTGGCGCGATCGTTGTGAGCTCAGTGTGGCTGAACGTGTCGGGGATTGGGGCGTGGACGGGGGCCTGGAAGTCGGCTTGGAAGTCGGCTGGAGACTCGGCTTAGAAGTGGCCTAGAAGTCGGCCGAGAACCTGGCTTGGAACTTGGCTGAAAGCGCAGCTAGTAAGTCGCCGGACATTGCGGCGGACAACTCAGCCGGCACGGGCGTGTCCGCCAAGGTGGACCGAAAATGCGCAGGCGAAAAAAAAGCGCCCGGAGGCGCATTTCTTCTTTTTGCCGACTGGCACTGGCCGCTGACGCTACCAAAGCCACGCTGCCAAATGCACAGCGGATGGCGGAGCATTTACAGATCGTCGTCCGGCTCTTCGGCCTTCAACGGCTCACCCGCGCGACGATCGACCCGCTCGCGCAATTCCTTGCCCGGCTTGAAGTGCGGCACGTACTTCTCAGGCACCAGCACTTTTTCGCCCGACTTCGGATTGCGCCCGACGCGGGAAGGACGGCGGTTCAGGCCGAAGCTGCCGAAACCTCGAATTTCGATGCGATGACCTTTGGCAAGCGCCTCCGACATCGCATCAAGCATCGTCTTCACCGCGAAATCCGCATCTTTTAGGACAAGCTGCGGAAACCGCGTAGCCAGTTGGGCGACCAATTCCGATTTGGTCATACTGCAGCAGACCTCTCAAGAAAACGCCGAGCCGCCCCCAGATTTTCCCCGCAAAGGGATACCTGCCGCGCAAAGACGGCAGGTTCGAGGGCGTTCCTCAATTACTGGTTCTGACCGTCGAGCTTGGCCTTCAGCAGTGCGCCGAGGTTGGTCGTGCCGGTAGCAGCTGCGCTGGAATCCGACGAAGCCAGGCCGCGGATCGCTTCCTGTTGCTCAGCCGAGTCCTTCGCCTTGATCGACAGGTTGATGCCACGCGACTTGCGATCGATGTTGATGATCATCGCGTTGACCTTGTCGCCTTCCTTCAGCACGTTGCGAGCATCTTCCACGCGGTCTTGTGCGATTTCCGAAGCGCGCAGGTAGCCTTCGACTTCAGCCGACAGCTGAACCACTGCACCCTTCGCGTCTACCGTCTTGACCACGCCGTCGACGATCGAGCCCTTGTCATTCATTGCAACGAAGTTGCTGAACGGGTCGCCTTCGAGCTGCTTGATACCCAGCGAAATGCGTTCCTTCTCGACGTCGATGCCGAGAACAATCGCTTCCACTTCGTCGCCCTTCTTGTACTTGCGAACAGCTTCTTCGCCCGTTTCCGACCACGACAGGTCCGACAGGTGAACCAGACCGTCGATGCCGCCCGGCAGACCGATGAAGACGCCGAAGTCGGTGATCGACTTGATGGCGCCTTGCAGCTTGTCGCCCTTCTTGAAGTTGCGGCTGAAGTCGTCCCACGGGTTCGGCTTGCACTGCTTCATGCCGAGGCTGATACGGCGGCGGTCTTCGTCGATTTCGAGAACCATGACTTCGACTTCGTCGCCCAGCTGAACAACTTTCGACGGTGCAACGTTCTTGTTCGTCCAGTCCATTTCCGACACGTGGACGAGGCCTTCGATGCCCGATTCCACTTCGACGAATGCGCCGTAGTCGGTGATGTTCGTGACCTTACCGAACAGGCGCGTGCCCGACGGGTAACGACGCGAGATGCCTTCCCACGGATCGTCGCCGAGTTGCTTGATGCCCAGCGAAACGCGGTTCTTTTCCTGGTCGAACTTGAGAATCTTGGCGGTGACTTCCTGGCCAACCGACAGAACTTCGCTCGGGTGACGCACACGACGCCATGCGATGTCGGTGATGTGCAGCAGGCCGTCGATACCGCCGAGGTCCACGAACGCGCCGTAGTCGGTGATGTTCTTCACCACGCCTTCCACGATCGCGCCTTCCTTCAGCGTTTCGAGCAGCTTTGCGCGCTCTTCACCCTGGGTCGCTTCGATCACGGCACGGCGCGACAGCACGACGTTGTTACGCTTGCGGTCGAGCTTGATGACGCGGAACTCGAGCGTCTTGCCTTCGTACGGGGTCGTGTCCTTGACCGGACGCGTGTCGACCAGCGAACCCGGCAGGAACGCGCGGATGCCGTTGACCATCACGGTCATGCCGCCCTTGACCTTGCCCGTGATCGTGCCGGTCACGAGTTCGTTGTTGTCGAGAGCCTTTTCCAGCGACAGCCACGAAGCCAGACGCTTCGCCTTGTCGCGCGACAGGATCGTGTCGCCATAGCCGTTTTCCAGCGCGTCGATCGCGACGGAAACGAAGTCGCCCGCCTGCACTTCTACCTCGCCCGCGTCGTTCAGGAACTCTTCGAGCGGGATGTAGGCTTCGGACTTGAGACCAGCGTTGACGACCACGAAGTTGTGGTCAACACGCACGACTTCAGCGGAGATCACTTCGCCGGCGCGCATGTCTTGCTTGGTCAGCGACTCTTCGAACAGAGCCGCAAAAGATTCGGTATTCGGGGTAGAGGTTTGCAGGTCGGACATAAAAATCGAAATTTGCATGGTTCTCGCGCTGCCCGGCTGGCCGGACGGTCAGCAACTACGGCAAGAATGCGAATGCCACGCGGGGTTAAAGGGTTAATACAACGCTTCGCGACCATCGCGAAGCACCAACACACAATGGAACTACGACTGCGGCCGCGCATTCATGTGCGACCGATGCTCGATGCATTCCAGTCACGCCTGCGGAACCAGGGCTTCGTACCATTGGACTACCTGCTCGACCGCCTGATCGACCGATAAGGCGGACGTATCGAGCAGCTTTGCATCCACTGCGGGCTTAAGCGGCGCGGCTGCGCGCTGACTGTCACGCTCGTCGCGCTCACGCAAATCCCGGAGCAAGTTATCTATGTTAGCAGAAAAGCCTTTTTGTATCAATTGCTTATGCCGCCGCGCCGCGCGGGCTTCCACGCTGGCGGTCATGAACACCTTGAGCACGGCGTCCTGGAAGATGACCGTGCCCATATCGCGACCATCCGCGACGAGGCCCGGCTCCTTGCGAAACGCCCGTTGGCGCGCCACCAGCGCGGCCCTCACAGGAGCATGCACGGCGATCGCGGAAGCGCGGCTGCCCACTTCCTCGGCGCGAATGTCCGCCGAAACGTCCACTCCGTCGAGCTGAGCGAGGCCTTCGCGAAACGTGATATGCAGGTCGTCGATCAGCTTTACAAGGGCCTCGACGTCGTCCGCTGCCACGTCGTAGCGAATGCTGGCGAGCGCGGCGAGGCGGTACAGCGCTCCGCTGTCGAGCAGGTGGAAGCCGAGGCTCGCGGCAACCAGCGCGGCCACGGTGCCTTTGCCGGAGGCACTCGGGCCGTCGATCGTAATGACGGGCGTCTGGTGAAAGGGACGGATCGGTTTCATCGAAAGAGTCGCACGTCAGGCGATTCGCACAGGAATCAGGGTTGGGCAAGCGCGGTGAAGCGCTCGAAATAATCGGGAAATGTCTTGCCGACGCACTTCGGGTCGTTGATCCGGACCGGCACGCCGCCGAGACTCACGAGCGAAAAACACATCGCCATGCGGTGATCGTCGTAGGTGTCGATCGACGCGTTCGGAATCAGTTTCTCAGGCGGCGTGACCACCAGGAAGTCTTCGCCCTCCTGCACCTTTGCGCCAACCTTGCGCAGTTCGGTGGCCATCGCCGCGATCCGGTCCGTTTCTTTCACGCGCCAGCTCGCAATGTTGCGCAACGTGGTCGTGCCGTCGGCGAACAGCGCGGCAACCGCTATGGTCATGGCGGCGTCGGGGATCAGGTTGAAGTCCATGTCGATCGGCTCGAGCTTGCCGCTGTCGTGGCCGACACCGCGCACTTCGATCCAGTCCTCGCCCATTTGCAGATTCGCGCCCATCTTGATGAGCGCATCCGCAAAGCCGACGTCGCCCTGAATGCTTGACCGGCCGACGCCCTCCACCTTCAGCGGCCCGCCGCCGAGCGCGCCCGCCGCGAGGAAATAGGACGCCGACGACGCGTCGCCTTCCACCATGATGGTTCCCGGCGACTGATAACGCTGCCCCGCCGGCACCACGAACCGATGCCAGCCGTTGCGTTCGACCTCAATGCCAAAGCGCGCCATCAGCTTGATCGTGATGTCGATATACGGCTTGGAGATGAGTTCGCCGTCGACCTGGACGGTGCTCACGCCGCTTTCGGTGCGCAAAAGCGGCAGTGTCATCAGCAGCGACGTGAGGAACTGGCTGGAGACGTCGCCGCGCACGCGGATCGGCGCCTCGGCGGAAATCTGCGCCGGACGGATTCGCAGCGGCGGAAAGCCTTCGTTTTCCTCGTAGTCGATTCTCGCGCCGATCTGCCGCAATCCATCGACCAGATCGCCGATTGGCCGCTCGTGCATGCGCGGCACGCCGTGAATGCGATAGTCGCCGCCATTCACCGCGAGTGCCGCGGTCAGCGGACGGACCGCCGTACCGGCATTGCCGAGGAACAGATCGGCCGTGCGCGCCGTGAAAGCGCCGCGCGTGCCGGTCACGACGCAGGAGTCGCCGTCGCGCTTCAGACGCACACCCAGCTTTTCGAGCGCGTCGAGCATTACGCGGGTGTCGTCGGAGTCGAGCAGGTTCGTGATTGTCGTTTCGCCTTCAGCGAGCGCCGCGAGGAGCAGCACCCGATTCGAAATGCTCTTCGAGCCAGGCAAACGAACCGTGCCGGACGCACGAGAAAATGGTCCGAGATCGAGGAATTCCATGATTGAGTCCAGTTTCCGGTTATTTGGACGCGTCGCCCGGCGCGCCGCCGCCCGCGCGTTGCTCCTGCCATTCGGTACGCGCGAGGCGAGAGCGGGCGAACACGGCTTCGAGCGCGGCGCCGTCGGCAGCCTCGATAGCCGTGCGCAGGCGCGCTATCACTGCAGAGTAGGCGTCGAGTTCGTCAAGCAGCGCAACGCGATTGGCGATGCAGACGTCGCGCCACATTTCCGGGCTCGACGCGGCGATTCGCGTGAAGTCGCGAAAGCCGCCCGCGGCGAACGAAAATTTCAGTGCGGCATCGGGCGAATTGAGAATCTGTTCGACGAGCGCGAACGACAATACATGCGGCAAATGACTGACCGACGCGAACACGCGGTCGTGCTGCCCGGGCGCCATGTCGCGCACGAGCGCGCCAGTCGCGCGCCACATCGCCGCGATGCGCTCGACGGTCCGTGGCGCATTCTCCGGCAACGGACACAGTACGACATTGCGGCCTACATACAGGTCCGGCAATGCGGCCTCGACGCCGCTCGCCTCGCGCCCGGCGATGGGATGTCCCGGCACGAACTGGCCGATGCGCGCGCCCAGTGCGGCACGGGCAGCGGCGACAACGTCGGATTTGGTGCTGCCGGCGTCGGTCACGATCGTATCAGCGCCGAGAAATGGCGCAATGCGTTCAAGAAGCGGCTGAGTCTGCGCAACAGGCGCCGCGAGCAGCACGACGTCGGCGTCGGCAAGCGCTTCGCGCAGGGCAGCGTCGTCGGTCAATGCCGCCGCACTATCGATCACGCCGAGTTCGACCGCGCGCCCGGTCGATGAAGCCGAGCGGCCGACGCCAATTACCGTGCGCGCACCGTCCGCTTCGCCGCGCTCGCGCAGTGCGCGCGCAAGCGATCCGCCGATCAGGCCGACACCAAAGATCACCAGCTTGTTAAAAGAAAACGCGGCCACGTCGGTCACACAAAAAGCGCGCCTTTCATATCGACGAGGCGCGTGGGTCAAGGTTCGCCGCCTAGGCGGTGGCGAGGGTTTTTTCGAGTGCGGCGATGAACGCCTCGTTTTCTTCCGGCAGTCCGATCGTGACGCGCAGCCACTGCGGTAATCCGTAGTTGCCGACCGGACGCACGATCACCCCCTGCTTCAGCAATTCAGTGTTCACGCGATTGCCGGCCGCGTCGTCATTGCCGACTCGCACCAGCACGAAATTGCCGTCAGACGGCACGTATTCGAGGCCGAGCTTCTCAAACGCTTCAGTCAAACGGCGATAACCCTGCGCGTTCAGCGCCGCGCTTTTCTCCAGGAACGCCTTGTCGTTGAGCGCGGCGATGGCTGCGGCTTGCGCGAGCGTGTTCACATTGAACGGCTGACGCAGACGGTTCAGCAAGTCGGTCAACTCCGGCTGGGCGATCCCAAAGCCGACACGCAAGCCCGCGAGACCGAACGCCTTCGAAAACGTGCGCGACACGAGCAGGTTCGGATAACGGCGCACCCACTCGATGGAGTCGTAGCGCTTTTCCGCGGGCAGATATTCCGTGTATGCCTCGTCCAGAACCACTGCCACGTTGCGCGGCACCTTGTCGAGAAACGCTTCGAGCTTCGAACCTTCGATAAACGTACCGGTCGGGTTGTTCGGATTGGCGACGAAGATCAGCCGCGTGTCGCCGGTGATCGCGGCCAGCATCGCGTCGAGATCGTGCCCGTACTTGACCGCCGGCACCACGATCGCCCGCGCGCCCAGGCCTTGCGTGGCGAGTGCGTAGACCGCGAACGAGTATTGCGCGTAAATGATCGACTGCCCTTTCTCGACGAACGCGTGCGCGGCAATTTCGAGAATGTCGTTGCTGCCATTGCCGAGCGTGATCCAGTCCGACGGCACGCCGTAACGCTCGCTCAATGCGGCCTTCAGTTCGAACGCATTTGCGTCGGGATAGCGGCCCAACTCGCTCGCGGCTTGCGCCATCGCACGTTTAGCCGACTCCGGCATGCCGAGCGGATTCTCGTTCGACGCGAGCTTTACGATGTTCGCTTCGTCCAGCCCGAACTCGCGCGCCACTTCAGAAATGGGCTTACCGGCAATGTAGGGCGCTATAGCGCGCACGTAAGAAGGACCGAAGGACGTTGTCATGAAATCTCCGAACGATTATTAAAAATGTCGCGGCCAGCGCGCCGGCCTACTGTCTGCGTGAGCTTACTCGCCGACCGGTGACCGTTAGCGCGCACGCGGGTACGAGCCGAGAATCTTCAGAAACGCTGCCTTCTCGCCAAGCTCTTTAAGCGCGGCAGCTACAGCCGGATCGTCGCGGTGGCCTTCGACGTCGATATAAAAGTAGTACTCCCACGTACCCACGCGCGCGGGCCGCGATTCGAAGCGGGTCATCGAGACGCTATGACGCGCGAGCGGCTCCAGCAGCTTGAACACGGCGCCCGGCTCATTTGCCACCGACACGATCAGCGACGTCTGGTCGTGTCCGCTCACGCCTGTGCGCTCCTTGCCGATCATGACGAAGCGGGTGCGGTTGTGCGGGTCGTCCTGAATTAGCGCATAGGCAACTTGCAAGCCGTAGTGGGTCGCAGCGCGGTCGCCCGCGATCGCCGCGACGGTCGGATCTTCCGCCGCCATACGCGCGGCTTCCGCGTTGCTCGACACCGCCTGGCGCTCCAGATGCGGCGCATTGGTTGCGAGCCAGCGCTGACATTGCGCGAGCGCCTGCGCGTGCGCACACACGCGCGTGACGCCCGCAAGGCCGCCATTCAGCGTCAACAGATTGTGATGAATCGGCAACGCAAGTTCGCCGCCAATCGCCAACTGAGTTTGCAACAGCAGATCCAGCGTGCGCGATACCGCGCCTTCGGTCGAATTCTCGACAGGCACGACGCCGAATTCGGCGGCGCCTGCTTCGACCGAGCGAAATACTTCGTCGATCGACGGACACGGCAGTCCCTCGATCGACTGACCGAAGTACTCGTGCATGGCTTGCTCGCTGTAGGTGCCCACCGGCCCGAGGTAAGCCGCCTTGATTGTCTTCTCGAGCGCCCGGCTGGCCGCCATGATCTCGCGCCAGATCGCGCTGATATGCTCGCTCGCCAACGGCCCCTCGCTCATGTCCTGCAGACGGGCGATCACCTGCTGCTCGCGCTCGGGACGAAACACCGGCGCGTTGAAATGCTTTTTGACCTCGCCGACTTCGAGCGCCACCGCGGCGCGCTGATTGAGAAGCGCGATCAGCTGCGCGTCGAGCGCGTCGATGCGTTCGCGAAGAGGTTTGAGTCGGTTATTGAGTTCGTCGTCCATGCGTGAAAACGGTCCTGCCGATAGCTGCTGGAAAAAAAGCGTGCTGGAAAGGATGCGCGCGCCGAATGCCGAAGCACTCAGGCGCTGCGCTGTTCAAATTCCTTCATGTATTCGACAAGCGCTTTGACGCCTTCGAGCGGAACGGCGTTGTAAATCGACGCCCGCATGCCGCCGACGGACTTGTGGCCCTTTAGCTGCACCATTCCCCGCGCTTTCGCGCCGGCGAGAAATTCTTCATTGCGCGACTCGTCGGCGAGGAAGAACGGTACGTTCATCCGCGAACGCGAGCTACGCTCGACCTTGTTCAGATAGAAGTTGCTCGAGTCGATCGTGTCGTACAACAGCTTCGATTTCTCGAGATTACGCGCTTCGATTGCGGCAAGGCCGCCCTGCTTCTTCAACCACTTGAACACCAGCCCCGCGATGTAGATCGCATACGTGGGCGGCGTGTTGTACATGGAATTGTTCTCGGCGACGGTTTTCCATTCGAACGCCGACGGGCAGATGGCCTGTGCGCGATCCAGCATGTCCTCGCGCACGATCACGACCGTCACGCCGGCCATGCCGATATTCTTCTGCGCGCCGCCAAACAGCACGCCGTATTTGGCGATGTCCATGGGACGCGACAGGATGTGAGACGATGCGTCCGCCACCAACGGCACGTTGCCGAGATCAGGAATCTCGAATGTCTCGACGCCGTGGATCGTTTCGTTCGTGCACAAGTGCACGTAAGCCGGATCGTCCGACATTTGCCATTCGGAAAATGCGGGCGCGCGCGTGAAACCGTCAGCCGTCTCGCCGCTTGCCGCAACGTGCACGGTGCCGTACTTCTGCGCTTCCTTCAGTGACTTTTGCGACCATGAACCCGTGACGACGAAATCGGCGCGCGGCTTCGCACCGAGCAGGTTCATCGGCACGATTGCGTTTTCGCCCAGACCGCCGCCTTGCAGAAACAGGATGCGGTGGCTCGCCGGCACGGCCAGCAACTCGCGCAGATCGAGGAGCGCTTCCTCGTGGATCGACATGAATTCTTTTCCACGATGGCTCATTTCCATCACGCTCATGCCGCTGCCTTGCCAGTCGAGCATCTCGTCGGCTGCCTGACGCAGCACTTCTTCGGGCATGGCCGCCGGGCCGGCGGAGAAATTAAAGACGCGCATCGTGAGATCCTGAAAGCGGCGCGAAAACGGAAGATCGCGCACGAGTCGGCGAAGTGGCCGCCGCGAAAATAAGCTGCTGAACCGCCCAGATTATTGGCAGACGAGAAACGCTGTGTCGATCAGCAACGCGGCGATCAGACCGCAGAAGCCTCCACAAGCTCCCACCAAAAAATAATGGCCATTTGCGCACACGCGCAAACGGCCATTATCGCACTGTCCCCGCGAACCCGCCAAACCGGCGGCCCTGCGACGGGCCGCCACTGGCGCGCGAGCGCAGTCTTCGCCCGAGGCTTTACTTAGCCGGCTTGACCGAAGCGACTTCCTTGTCAGCCTGGTCACGCGTCGCCTTGATCGATTGCGGCATGTACTTTTGCATCAAGCCGTTGACGACGTCGCGGCCAACCTGGTCCTGAACCTGGATGAACTTGCGGCCCGTCGGGCTCTTATAGAACGTGGTCAGATCTTTGATTTCCGACGTGCTGTAGTACTTTGCGTAAGCATCGTACTGAGCTTGCATTGCGTCCTGGCGGAAGCTGTCCGTCGCGAAGACCTGGCCTGCGCCGTCAACCAGCTTCGGCACTGCGTTCTTTTGCAGCGTCGGGACGGAAGCCTGCTTCTGCTTGTCCGTCATCGTCTTGTTCTCGCTCAGCGCGTCCGAAAGGATAGCCGGGACCAGCTGCTTTGCTTGCATTTGCGCGCTGTTGCCGATTGCGCCGACGAGCTTCTGCGCGTCGATTGCGTCCAGCAGGTCCTTGATTGCAGCCTGCTTGGCCGGATCAACCGGTGCTGCGGCAGCAGCCGGAGCCGACGGAGCCTGGCTCTGAAGCGCTTGAGCCATTGCAAACGTCGGCACGAGGGCAGCCAGCAACGCCAGTTGTTTAAATCGTTTCTGCATCATTACTCCCTAATAGAAATTGACTTGAACTGCTTGCCGCGCAGAAAGCATGTCGGCCCGACACGCTATTGTTTCCTGCGCAGCTTTCAACCGGTTAACGAATGCACAAGCCGCGACGCAGGTCAGGCCGCACCGCCGTCTTCGACGTCGTTGCTGCCGTCGGCGGGACCTTCGGCGTCGCCTTCCACATCGACGTCTGCTTCTGCTTCGGCAACCTGTTGCAGACCTGAAAGCTTGGTCCCTTCGTCAAGGCTGATGAGTGTAACACCTTGGGTTGCACGGCCCATTTCTCGAATTTCCGACACGCGCGTACGGATAAGCACGCCCGTATTGGTGATCAGCATGATCTGCGCTTCCTGATCGACCAGCGTGGCCGCAACGACCTTGCCGTTGCGCTCCGACGTCTGGATCGCGATCATGCCCTTCGTGCCGCGACCGTGACGCGTGTACTCTGTGATCGGCGTGCGTTTGCCGAAGCCGTTTTCCGTAGCCGTGAGCACCGACTGCTGCTCGTCGCCCGCCACCAGCAACGCGATCACGTTCTGTCCGTCTTCGAGCTGCATGCCGCGCACGCCGCGCGCCTCGCGTCCCATTGGCCGCACGTCGTTTTCGTCGAAGCGGACTGCCTTGCCAGAATCGGAGAACAGCATGACGTCGTGTTGACCGTCTGTGATAGCGGCGCCGATCAGGTAATCGCCGTCATCGAGACCGACCGCGATAATACCCTTGCGCAACGGTCGGCTGAAGGCTTCGAGCGGCGTCTTCTTTACCGTTCCTAACGCGGTTGCCATGAACACGAACTTGTCTGCGGAAAATTCCTTGACCGGCAGCACGACCGTGATCTTCTCGCCTTCCAGCAGCGGGAACATATTGACGATCGGACGACCGCGCGAGTTCCGCGAACCCTGCGGCACTTCGTAGACCTTGACCCAATACACACGGCCGCGGTTCGAGAAGCACAGAATATGGTCGTGCGTGTTCGCGATGAACAGCGTGTCGATCCAGTCGTCTTCCTTCATGGAAGTCGCCTGCTTGCCGCGACCGCCGCGCTTCTGGGCGCGATATTCGGACAACGGCTGCGATTTGACGTAACCGGCGTGCGACATGGTCACGACCATTTCTTGCGGCGTGATCAGATCTTCGGTGTTCAGCTCGGTTGCGTTCAGTTCGATCTTCGAGCGGCGCGCGTCGCCGAATTCCGACTTGATCGACGTGAGTTCGTCGACGATGATCGCCGTAATCCGCTCCGGGCGCGCCAGGATGTCCAACAGATCGGCGATCTGCGCCATGACGTCGCGATACTCGCCAATGATCTTGTCCTGCTCCAGGCCGGTCAGCCGTTGCAGACGCATCTGCAGAATTTCCTGAGCCTGGGTGTCGGACAAGCGGTAGAGACCGTCCGACTGCATACCGAAGGACGGATTCAATCCGTCAGGACGATAGGCTTCGCGGCCACCGGCCGACGCGTTTTCCGTTTCGGCGCGCGACAACATTTCTCGCACCAGGGAGGAATCCCACGGACGCGCCATCAATTCCTGCTTTGCGATGGGCGGAGTCGGCGCGGCCTTGATGATCGCGATGAACTCGTCGATATTGGCGAGCGCAACGGCCAGGCCCTCGAGCACATGCCCACGTTCGCGAGCTTTGCGCAGTTCGTAAACAGTGCGCCGCGTCAGCACTTCCCGGCGATGCGACAGGAAGCACGACAACATCTCCTTCAGATTCAGCAGCTTCGGCTGGCCGTCGACCAGCGCGACCATGTTCATGCCGAAAGTGTCCTGAAGCTGGGTCGCCTTGTACAGATTGTTCAGGACGACTTCCGGCACTTCGCCGCGCTTCAGCTCGATCACGACGCGCATACCGCTCTTGTCGGACTCGTCGCGGATGTCGGAGATGCCTTCCAGCTTTTTCTCGTTGACGAGTTCGGCAATACGCTCGAGAAGCGAGCGTTTGTTCACCTGATACGGCAATTCGTCGACGATGATCGACATGCGCTGGCCGCGATCGATCTCTTCGAAGTGCGTCAGCGCGCGCATTACCACGCGGCCACGGCCGGTTCGGTAGCCGTCGCGCACGCCCGCCACGCCGTAGATGATGCCGGCGGTCGGAAAATCGGGGGCCGGAACGATCTCGATCAGCTCGTCAATCGTGGCTTCGGGGTTTCTGAGCAGGTGCTGGCATGCGTCGACCACCTCGTTCAGGTTGTGCGGCGGAATGTTGGTCGCCATGCCGACCGCGATACCCGACGAGCCGTTGATCAGCAGATTGGGAATGCGCGCGGGCAGAATGGCCGGCTCGTTCTCGCTGCCGTCGTAGTTCGGCGTGAAGTCGACCGTTTCCTTGTCGATGTCGGCAAGCAGCTCGTGGCCGATCTTGGCCATGCGGATTTCGGTGTATCGCATGGCCGCGGCGTTATCGCCGTCGACCGAACCGAAGTTGCCCTGGCCGTCTACGAGCATGTAGCGCAGCGAGAAGTCTTGCGCCATCCGGACGATGGTGTCGTATACAGCCGTGTCGCCGTGCGGGTGGTACTTACCGATGACGTCGCCGACGATACGCGCCGACTTCTTGTACGCGCGGTTCCAGTCGTTGTTCAGTTCGTGCATCGCGTAAAGCACGCGCCG
This sequence comes from Paraburkholderia caledonica NBRC 102488, assembly GCF_000685095.1. GTDB lineage: Bacteria > Pseudomonadota > Gammaproteobacteria > Burkholderiales > Burkholderiaceae > Paraburkholderia > Paraburkholderia caledonica. Next base: position 130,346 of record NZ_BAYE01000003.1, on the reverse strand, counting down.
GTGGACCGGCTTCAGGCCATCGCGAACGTCGGGAAGCGCACGCCCTACGATCACGCTCATCGCGTAATCGAGATACGAACGGCGCATTTCCTCCTCTAGGGAGATTGGCAGAGTCTCTTTGGCGAATTGATCCATTATCCGTATCTTTTACGTGCGAAGGCGACGGGAAGACGGCGCCTTCGCGTAAGCATTGCAGGCGCAACGCATCACGCGATTCTAACATGCCGGTCATCCGCGCCCGACGGTCGCACGTATACCTATTAGCGAGTGCTCGGCAGAGGCGCCAGAGCGGGGTTGAAATGCCCCATATCCGGGCCGACCAGGCTCGATTAATGCGTGGGGCAATTTCGCGCTCAGCCATGACTGGCGGGACGCTCCGGGCGATCGGTTCTGTTGCGCATGCACCACAATTGGAAGGCGATTTGATCGGGGGCGGATTTTTTTATCGTCGGAAGGGAACGATATGGCAAAATGCCAACGCACAAAGAGTCAGACACTGCTCGAAGTCTACACACAGCGTTTTTTGTTTGGCACCAATGTTATACTTCGAGCAATGTATGACTTGTCTTCGTCAACAGGCTCGCAGTAAACCTGCGGTAATCTCAAATTCGAGAGGAGAAATATGAATAAACTTTCAAAGCTCGCGTTCATTGCAGCTACCGCAGTTATGGCTGCATCCGCAATGGCACAGTCGGTGCCGGCGTCGCGACAAGCTACCAATGACAACTGGGTGAATGGTACTGGCGAATACGTGTGGATGAACGGCACGAACGAGCTTTGCTGGCGCGATGCATTCTGGACGCCGGCAACGGCTAACGCAAAGTGCGACGGCGCACTGGTTGCCCAGGCTCCGACGCCGCCGGCACCGGTCGCACCGGCACCGGCCATCACCAGCCAGAAAATCACGTATCAGGCTGACGCACTGTTCGACTTCGACAAGGCTATCCTGAAGCCGGCTGGCAAGGAAAAGCTGGACGATCTGGCATCGAAGATCCAGGGCTTGAACCTCGAAGTCGTCGTGGCAACGGGTTACACGGACCGCATCGGTTCGGACAAGTACAACGACCGTCTGTCGCTGCGTCGCGCTCAAGCTGTGAAGGCATACCTCGTCAGCAAGGGCATCGAATCCAACCGTATCTACACGGAAGGCAAGGGCAAGCGCAACCCGGTCACGACCGGCTGCAACCAGAAGAACCGCAAGCAACTGATCGCCTGCCTCGCACCGGATCGTCGCGTGGAAGTCGAAGTTGTCGGTACTTCGAAGCAGTAAGCTACAAACTACCGCAGTACGAAAAGCCCCGCTCAGCGGGGCTTTTTTTATGCGCAGACTGCGCAGATCGCCGATCAAGCCAGGCGAGCGCCGCCAACCGCTTGCACGCGCGGGCGGCATTTTGCCGCCCCGGCCCCTCGCCTATATACTCCGGGTTTATCCTCGAGCGCCCGCTCACCGCTCTCATCGAGGCAGCTTCGCCATGACCAACGCCGATCCCCACGAACTACAGAAATTCAGCGACCTTGCGCATCGTTGGTGGGACCCAAACGCCGAGTTCAAACCGCTGCATGAACTCAACCCCGTTCGCTTGAACTGGATAGACGCCCACGCTCATCTAGCTGGCAAGCACGTGCTGGACATCGGTTGCGGCGGCGGCATTCTGTCCGAGTCAATGGCTGGCCTGGGCGCGCACGTCAAAGGAATCGACCTGTCGAGCGAAGCTCTTGGCGTCGCAGATCTTCACAGCCTTGAAAGCGGTGTAACGGTTAATTACGAGGAGATCGCCGCCGAGGCGCTCGCCGCGCGTGAACCGGGCACCTACGACGTGGTCACCTGCATGGAAATGCTCGAACACGTGCCGCAGCCCGCAGCGATCGTCGAGGCGTGCAAGACGCTCGTCAAACCGGGCGGCTGGGTGTTCTTTTCCACGCTCAACCGTAACGTGAAGTCATACCTGTTTGCGGTGATCGGCGCGGAATACATTGCGCGCATGCTGCCCAAAGGCACGCACGACTACGCGCGTTTTATCCGTCCGTCTGAACTCGCGGGCTTCGTGCGAGCCGCCGGCCTGCGCACAGCAGACATCAAGGGTATCGTCTATAACCCGCTCAGCAAGCACTTCGCGCTTGCCGCAGACACGAGTGTGAACTACATGCTCGCCTGCCGCCGCGACGCCTGATCCGCCAGAACGCCGACCCAATCCAATCGATGAGCGATCCTACGCCCCTGCCCCAACGCGAAGACCACGAAGACGCACTTGGTCTTTGCCAAGCCGTGCTGTTCGACCTCGACGGCACGCTGGCCGATACGGCGCCAGACCTTGCCGCCGCCGTCAACAAGATGCGCCATGATCGCGGGCTGGATATGGTCCCGCTCGACAGACTACGGCCGCTCGCGTCGGCTGGCGCGCGAGGGCTGATCGGCGGGGCGTTCGGCATTGGGCCGGACGACCACGAGTTCGCGTCGATGCGCGAGGAGTTCCTCGCCAACTACGAAGCGGACCTTTGCATCGAAACCACGCTCTTTCCCGGCATTCCCGAACTGCTCGATGAACTCGACGCGCGGGGCGTGCGCTGGGGCATCGTCACGAACAAGGTGGCGCGGCTCACGGAACCGCTGGTCGCGCAACTGGGTCTGGAAGAGCGGGCAGGCTGCGTGGTCAGCGGCGATACGACTCCGCATTCGAAACCACACCCGGCGCCGTTGCTGCACGCGGCTCGCGAACTCGATGTGACGCCCGAGCGCGTCGTCTACGTCGGCGACGATTTGCGCGACGTGCAGGCGGGCTTCGCTGCCGGCATGAAGACGGTGGCTGCGGCCTACGGCTACTGCGGCGACGATATTCCGCCGACGCAATGGCATGCGCAGCATGTCGTGCAGTCGCCTGCCGAACTGCAGAAGCTGCTTCGCGACATCGGTTAGCAACCGGCCCCGGCACGGGCCCGACGCGCAGGTCACATCAGCCAGGCATGGGCCAAGACACGGCCGTCAATCTATTGTAAAATATACGTTGGCTCGAAGTTGTGAGCAACGAACCGCGGGGGCGACCTGGTTTCGACAGGGGTTGCGAAGCGGCTAGGGCATGTCGAGGACCCGTCACCTCGTTAATCAATGGGAAAAACGTAACTGCAAACGACGATACGTTCGCACTGGCAGCCTAAGGGCCGCCGTCCTCTGCCTAGTTCACTGACGGGCTAGAGTCGCAAGACCGGTAGCAATACCGACAGAGGTCATATACGTCAGTTAAGCCTTGACGGAGTCACGACGTCCGGGTCGAAAATCTAGTGAATCGCCGTAGTGCAGCGTGTTCGTCCGCGTCACTATGGTTAAATCAAATGACAGAACTAAACATGTAGAACTGGTCGTAGAGTGCTTCTGGACGCGGGTTCGATTCCCGCCGCCTCCACCAGACACCTTTCAGGCAAATGGCAATGCCTCAACGAATACCCCGACGGCGCTAGCCGCTCGGGGTTTTTTGTCTTCAGATTGCCAGCACTTCGGCATGGCGGTCCCACCCGCCACGAACAGTGCGGCGCAGGTCGCGTCGGCCTTATTGCTGGCGAATAGAGCCCAGCGCGCGTTGCACGGCGGCGTCAATAGCTGCCGGCTGCGGAGCCGTGCCGGCTACCCTTTGTGGAGAATCGGTACCAACAACCGCCCGCGGTATCTCAGTACCCGCTGCAGCCGTCTCTATCTTTGCCTCAACCGCCGCCCGCTCCACTTTGGCATCCACCACCGCGTGTTGCACATCCACGCGAGTCACCGCCTGACGGTCCCGAGCGTTCAGCACCAGTTCATTAACGCGCGCCACCTCGTCGAGATTCAGACTTGCGGTTGCCGCCTTCAGTTGAAGAAGCCCGACGACTGTTGCATACCGTGCCCGAATGAGATCACGGCGATTCGCGAAAAACGCGTCAGATGCCCGCAGCACATCCGCGCTCCCGCGACTGCCCACGCGATAGCCGACCTTCGTCGCGTCAAGCGCAGCGCGCGAACTCTGCACCGATCGCGACAGTGCTTCCACCCGGGCGACGCCGGCAAGAAAGCGCGACCAGTATTCCCGTGCGCTCGCCCCCGCCAACCGTGTCGCCGCAACCAGTTCGTCCTGCGCCCTATCTTCGAGTGCCAGTTTTTCGTCGATGTTCGCGCTCGTTGCACCACCTTCGAAAATGGGAATGCTCACGGACAGCATCGCCGTCGTTGTCGTTGTCGGGCGGATGTAGCCGGACGCTGCGCCGGCTGGCGTATGGCTCGCCGTCAGATTCACGACCGGTAACCGCGCTGCGCGAGCCTTCTCGACCTCGAGTTCTGCAATGCGCCGGTCGATCTGCTTTAGTTGCACCGTGTAGTCGTGCGCCTCGGCTTGCGAGGCCCAGCTTTCCATATCTTCCGGGTACAGTCCTGGCATGACAGCAGCGTCCGACAAGCGTGACAGCCCCGCAAACCGCTGCCCAGTCAGATGTTCCAGCGCGAGCCGTTTCAACTTCAAGTCGTCCCGGGCGTCCAACTGTTGCGACCGCGCCTGTTCGCAAGCCGCCTCGGCTTCCTGCAAGTCGATCACCGTAGCCTCACCGGCACGCCGCCGACGCCGCAGTTCTTCCAGGTGCACATCCAGCGCCGCCGTGTAGTCGTCGGCGCGTGTCAGTTCGTCCTCCGCTGCGAGTTCGTCGAAGTACGTTTGCACGGCTCGCAGAATGGCCGATTGCTGCGCACGCGCGAGATCGACCGCGCCGCGCGCCTGAACGAAATCCGCCTGCTTATAGGTGGTCCATCTGCTCCAGTCGAAAACCGGCTGCGTAAGCGCGACAGTCCACCCGTTCTGCCAGTAGTGGGTGTTCGGAACGCCCTCGGTTACCGTGCTGTTGTATGCCCGCCCCCAACCCGCCGCCAGCTGCGGCAGCAGCGCCGCGCGGGCTTTCGGCAAGGCCTCGCCTGCGGCTCTCGATCCGGCGCGAAACGCTGCCAGATCCGCGTCGTGATCGGTGCTCTGCTCCACCACGGTGAGCAGATCGACAGCCGCTGCGGCCTCTGCGTAAGCCACACCGCTGAACACAAGCAGTGCGCCCGCGATCGCGCGTTTATTCATCCGCCAGAACTCCTTCGCGAGCCTCGGATAGCAATTCACCATCGACCAATCGATAGCGCGTGTCGAACGCCGACGCGAGCGACATGTCATGCGTAATCACGACCACCGTGCGGTCCAGACGCAGCAACAAGTCGACAACATGCCGCACGGATGCGGGGTCGAGGTTCGAAGTCGGCTCATCGAGCAGCAGCAGTTCCCGTTGCTGATACAACGCTCGCGCGAGCAGCAGTCTTTGCCGCTGGCCCGCCGAAATATTCGCGATCGTGTCGCTAATCACCGTGCGCGTGCGCATCGGCAGGCGCATGACATCGGGCAGCAAGCCGACGTCGTCCAGCAATGCATGAATGCGCGCCTCGTCCGCATTGCCCGCGAAAAGTGAGACGTTGTCGGCAATCGAGCCGTGCAGGATCAGATCGCCCTGCCGCATATGAACGGCATGTCGTCGGATTTCATCGACGCTGAGATTCGGCCAGGCGATCCCGTTTAGCGTGATCTCGCCTTCCTGCAACGGCTCGGCTGCGGCAAGCAGCTTGAAGAGCGTCGACTTGCCGCTTCCCGACGCGCCGGTAATCACAATCTTGTCGCCCCGCCGGATCACGATGTTCGCGTCTTTGAGCACCGGTTGATCCGAAACGCCGTAGCGAAACGTGACGCCGCGCACATCGATGCGCTCGAACGTTCGCACCTCGACGGCCTTATGCATCTCACCGGGCTCGGTGTATCGCTCCGCTTCGCCATCGACGATATCGCCCACGCGCGCAACCGGAACACTCAGCATGAAATATTCGAAGGCTGCATTGACGGCTCGCGCAAAGCGCTCTGACAGCAGCGACTTGTAGATCAGAAACGAATAGAAGACGCCCACCGAAATCGTGCCGCTCAGCATCAGACGCGCGGCGAACCAGCTCACCGCGATCATGTCCGCGTAGTCCACAAGTTTGAGGATCGCGTCGCGTGCGCTCGCGAGGCGGCTGTTCTTCACCAACGCCGCCATATACGCGCGATATTTCGCCATGAAGATCGCCGTGCGCCGCGCCTCGCCCTGCGACAGCTTGATCAACGAAGCCGCGCGGATCGTTTCGATAAGCGTGTCGTCGCAGCGCGCCGACTCCTCCAGCACCAGCGCATGCGTGTCGCGCATGCGCGAAAAGAGCGCGAACGACACCGCCACGTAGACCATGAAAATCAGCACGGCGATTACCGTGAGTTGCCTGCTCTGCACCAGCATCAACGCGAGCGCGAGCATGCCGACCGCGACGTCGATGCCTGTCGAGATCGTAGTGCGGGTGGTGAAGGCGCTGATTTCGTCTTGCGCCTTCACGCGCGCAAACAGATCGCCGACATGACGCTTCTCGAAGTACGGTATGGGGTTGCGCAACAGTTGCGCCACGATTCCCTCGGTCATGTTCATCTGCACTAAACCGTGCAGAAGCTCGACGAGGTAGGTCTGAACGTACTGGCTCAACGCACCGACGATAAAAATGCCGCCGAACGTCAGCATCAACACATTGAGCAGGTCGAGGTTATCGGCGGCGACGACGTCATCGAGCAGCAGATTGCCGAGGTACGGCATGGCGAGAATCGCGAACTGGCTGCCGAGCGCGACGAACATCACCTTGGCGATCTGCGCGGTGAGTTGCGGATTGAGCGCACGCACGCGAGCCAGCGCGCCTGGCACACGCGACTTGTTGCGCACACGCGGCATGGCTGGCGTCGGCGCGCACTCGAGCAGGTAGCCGGACACATTCGCGACAAAGGTGTCCATGGAGACGCGCCGCCGCCCACTCGCCGGATCGATCACTTGCACATAGCCGCGCCCGCAATTCTCGAAAACGACGAAATGCGCGCCGCCGAAGTGCAGAATCGAACCGCGCTTGATGCTCGGCAGATCGCCGGCGTCAAAGCGGTACGCCTGGACGGCGAGACCGAATTCGACTGCCACGTCGTACAGGTCCATGAGCGAGAGGCCGTTGGCTGAGATCGGCCTGAATGCCTGCAACTCGCGCACTTCAATGGCTCGGCCGAAGTGCGACAGGACCATGGCGAGACACGCGTAGCCGCACTCGGCAACTTCGTTTTGATAGATAGCGCGCATCGTCAAGCTCGCAGCATGCGGAAAAATGGCGCGAGCACCCATTCGGCGATGGTGCGCCGTTCGATCACGATGCTCGCCGTCGCGGCCATGCCGGGCAGAATGTCGAAGCGTTGGTGTTCGAACTTGAACTTGTCGTCGCTCAACGTGGCCCATGCCATGTAGTCGCCTTGCGTACTGCGCGGCTCTGAAGCGCCCGCCGGTGACATTCCTGATCGCACCGTGGTGCGGGAGATAGAATCAATGCGCGCCGCGTAGCTGCCGAATTTTGCATAAGGAAACGCGTCGAACTTGAGCCGCACAACTTGCCCTTCGCGGATAAAGCCACGCCGCCGCGAAGGAATACGCAATGCAGCGCGCAGCGGCCCCTTTTCGCCGGTCGATATCACGAGTGCCACGTCGTCCGTGGACAGCGTGCGGCCGGGAACGAGCCCAGAAAACGTAACGACGCCTGCCTTCGGCGCGGAAATGGTCGCGTCCTGGCGAATCTGCTCGAACCGCACACGAATGTCCTGGAGTTCGCGCGCATGGCGCGCTTCAAGTTCAGTCAGCTGCGCGCCAAGCCCGGTTTGGGTGCCGAGTGCCGCGCCGAGTTCTGCGTTCAACTGTTGACGGCGCGCGGCGCTTTGCGCAACCGACACCTTCGCCTGATGCGTCACCGCCCTCGCCTGTTCGACGCGGTCTGCGGTGACGTAGTCCGACACCGATTCGAGCCGTGCGACCGTGCGTTGCGCTTCGTTGGCTAATTGCTCGTTCTGGCTCAATTGCTCATCGAGCGCCAGGATCTCCGCCCGACGGCTTTGCGCGGCAAGACGCGCGGCGTCCAGTTGCGCGCTGAGGTCGGCCTTGCGCTGCGTGTATTGCGCATCGCTCGTACGAATCTGCTCGTCGCGGTCATGCGCGTCAAAAGCGGGGCGCTGCCGGCCGTCGCTCGCCAGCGAAAGATCGCGCTCCAGTCTGAAGAGTGGTGCGCCCTGCCCGACGCGCGCCGAGGTGCTGACATAAATGTCCGAAACCAGGCCGCTCAGCCCCTGGATTTTGATTTCCGACGGCGACACGATTTCCGCGCGTACGTCCTGTTTCAGCTCGACGTCGTGAACGAACGCGAAAGCGACCGCGACAATGATGAGCGTGGACGCCGCATAGGCGAGCCAACGCCACGAGACGTCCCTGAATTGTGGGAGATAGATCGGTTCCATAGCCTCGTTGGTGCCGGATGCCAGCCGGTGCTGGTCTGTGCGCATTTCTGTGGCTGCGCGCTTTTGGGACGAATGCGATGCCGCGACTCTCGTGCCGGGCGGGAAAGCTTTAGCGAACGGGCGCGAACGAGTACATCGAGGGATGGCCGGCAACCAGCCAATCCGAATAGTTGTTCGCGGCCGCGGCTTCGATATACCTCGCGACTTGCTGGGCAGCACCTGTCCCGGCAAGCGGCAACGAATCGAATATTTCGGCGCCAAAGCGGCCACGCTCAAAGCGCAGATAGAACGGCAGCAATATCGCGTCGAACTGCGCGCCCAGCCGGAACACTCCGTTATGAATGCGCGCGTTGCGCCCGAACATGGAGACGCTCACGGTCTCCATGGGATAACGGTGCAGTGCGAACGGAGGCACGTCGGCAAACAACACGACGACGCCACTGCGCTTCAACGCGCGCGCGACACGCAGGCCAAGGCCATTGCGATCGTCTTGCCCGTAGGTGTACAGCACGTTCACGCCTGGTATGAGCGCGTGGTCATCGCCATACAGATCTCGTGGTACGCCCGACACCACGGCGATCGATTCGAGTCCGAGCAAGGCCCGCAATTCGTCGATGACGTAAATGTTCGCGTATTGCGACACATAGTGAAACGGCGACACGATGACCGGGCGACCGGGTTCATTTGCCTGCAATTGCCTGATTCGTGTGGCGAGCGAACTCGCGATCTGCTGCAGGTCGAACCATGCTTCGCTGCCACGCGACAGCCGGCCGAAATAGATCCGCTGGTCGATCAGGCGCTCCCGGAAGCGGCCGGCGGCAACGCGGCCCGGGTTGCGCAGTGGCAAGTCAAGTACGTCGCGGCCAATCTCGTAACGGCACACGCCTTCCCAGCGCGTACGCGCATCGAAGAGCCCACAGACTCGCCATAAAACAGCAGACAGAGGCTCGATTGCAGAACGCGGCATACGCGCAATCAACGCGACCTGTACGCTGCGCCTCGCACTCGCGATCCGGTTGCGCAGGAAAGTCAGCAAGTTCCACCCGACGACCCACGGCTTCATGTTGGCGTTCGTTCGTGTGCCGGGACCGCGCCAGCGGCGCGGTCCCGGCACGGTCGAACGTTAGGCGCGCGACTTGACCGGAGCAGCGCTGTTCAGCGTCGTCTGCGTGGTCTGCGTGGTCTGCGTCGTTTTTGCGGTGCTGCTCTTGCAGCAACCGCCGGCAACAGCGGATTTGGCTAGTTCATTACGGTTGATCTTTTGCATTTTTGCTTACCTAAGTTAACTGAATATAATTAGCTCGCAAGTAATCTTTCACTTATAGAGCGGCGCAGAGTCTAGCACCGGGAATGTTTTAAAAACGGCATCTTGACGCAATTTTTCATTTATCTTTATTCTTCGGAATTTTCTCTCTTTAACCCGTGAATATTCCGGATTACGTTGCGCGGCTGCGCACATGGCGAGCCTGCTCGCGCTATAACGGCGGTGGCAGTCGGATCGACCAGTCGGCTCGATTTCCCGGCGTGGCACAAGCGCACGTTTTAAAAATGCTAATTAATCATTCTTCATTAAGGACCGAGTGTTCATGCAAACAGTCACCCGGCCAGTTCATCGATCCCACACGAAACATTCCTACGTCGAAATGGGAATTAAATCAATTCGAGGAAGCCGCGATAAATCCACGCCTTGCAATATCACGACGCGTTGCTAAACCCGAATCCGTCGCCTACTGTGACAGTGCGAGCGCAAGCGCACCGCGAACGAGATGGCGACGCGCATGAGCATCGGGCCGCAAGTGAATAGCGAACACATCCGGCAAACGTGGAATAAACCCACCGGCTCGTTCGTTGATACCTCACGCGCGGACGCGAGCCGCCTTGCGCGCTAACAACTCACACGATCACAAACAACAGGAGCCGACATCATGCGCAAAACCCTCTTCTGCCTCGCCTTGCTGGCGCTGCAACAGGCCGCTTTTGCCGAACCCCCGAAGGTTGTCGACGGCCGCTTCGTTACCGCCGACGGCATGACGCTGTACACCTTCGACAAGGACACGACGCCGGGCGTCAGCGCCTGCACGGGCGGCTGCATGAGCTATTGGCCGGCTGCCGTGGCGAGCCCCTCCGACAAACCGTCCGGGGACTGGACACTGATTCCGTCGGCGGACGGCAAGCAGCAATGGGCGTACAAAGGTCATCCGCTTTATCGCTATGCGGCGGACAAGCAGGCGGGGGACGCAAAAGGAGACGGCTTCAAGGACGTCTGGCACACAGCAAAGCCGTAACCGGCGCTCAGGCGCACAACCAACGAAAAACGCCGGCAAAGCGCCGGCGTTTCAACTAGCAAAAATGCACTGAACAGCAGCCTACTCGTCTTTCGGACAGCGCAGGTTGCAGCCATTCGGGTCGCCCAGGTCGCCGCGCTTGCGCATGGCCGATTTCTTGTCCGACTGATATTTGTCCGACGGCGCGGAAGCCGCGAACGGCATTTGCGGATGTTCAGCGAGCCGGAACTGCTCCTGCAGAATGCCGCCCGGCACGCCTGGCGAATTCTGCGCGAAAGCGACCGGAGGAATGGTCACGAGGAGCAAACCGGCCGACGCTGCGGCGGCGCATGCATGTACAAGAGCTTTCATATCGATTCGTAGCGCGGCCTGGCGCGCGGTTGGGCAAAAGCGGAAGCTTAGAGAGTATCCCAAACGAAAGCCATACGCAGCGTCGAACGCGCCACGATGTTTACAGCCGCTTACGCGCCTGCTCCGCTCAATCCTGCTTCGAGGTCCACGAGTTTGCCGCACTCGCGCGGATCGTAGCCTTGCAGCTGATCGACGCTTTCATGAAACGCGCTGCCGCGCAACAGTTCGATCACCGTGGACAGCGGCTCGCGCTCGAGCCGCGCGCGGTCGCATGCGAAGTAATAGTCTTCGTCGACGGCAGGAATGAAGTCGAGCCCAAAATGATGCGCCGCCGGTTCTACGCCAAAGCCCACGTCGGCCATGCCGCTAGCAACGAATGCGGCGATCGCCGAATGCGTAAGCTCGGCCGACGCATAGCCATTCACGCGATCCGGGTCGATCCCGAGCTTCGTCAGCGCCAGATCGAGCAGCATGCGCGTGCCGGAGCCATGTTGGCGATTGACGAAGCGGATGTCGTCGCGTGCGAGGTCGCTCAGGCCGCCGATGGTCTTCGGGTTGCCCTTGCCGAGAAAAAGCCCCTGCTTGCGCCGCGTCAGATGCACGAGCACATGGCGTTGCGGATCGAGCCAGCGCCGGTACGTATCGGCGCAAGCCTCGCGAAACTCGCCGAGCGGCAAGTGGAAGCCGGCCAGTTCGCATTCGCCGCGCGCGAGCGCACTCACGGCGTCCGCACCGTCGCGGTATTTGATTTCGACGGGCAACTCGTTCGCAACCAGCGCGGTCACGAGCGCCGCCACGGCATAGCCATGCGATGCATGAATGCGCACGTGATCGACGCGCGGCGCGAGCCACCGATTCAGATCGCTTGCCACCTCGCTCGCCAGCGCCTGCATATTGCCGTCGAGCCGCTCGCCGCATAAACGCTGCGCACGCAGCACCGCGTGACCGAGCTCCGAAAGCACGGAACCTCGGCCGCGCTCCTTCGCGATCAGCGGACCGCCCAGACGCTCCTCGATTCCGCGCAACAATCCCCACGCATGACGGTAGGACAAACCCTTAAGCGTCGCCGCCTGCGCAATGCTGCCCGACTCGTTCACGAGAGCGAGCAACGGCACGACGTCCGACAGGCTTGCCTCCCGACCGTCCGGACCCTTCAACACCAGTTGCGCGTGGCACTCGATTCTGATCATATATGTACAGGTTTCTCCTATTGCATAGGCCGTTTCGCCCGCCTATCGTTCGGCTATCCCATATCGAATAAACGAAGCATAAGTGCACACATTATGAATAACAAGTGCATATATGACTTTGGAGGAGCCCCCATTTGGACGATCTCATCGCCTTCGCGCCGGAACAGCTCGTAGAGCGTCACGCGCTGCCTGGCAAGTCGCTGCTAGCGGTGCTGCACGCGATTCAGGACGAACTCGGCTACGTGCCGCCCGCCACGGTTCCATCGCTCGCTCGCGTGATGAACCTCTCGCGCGCGGAAGTGCACGGCGTCATCACCTACTACCACCATTTCCGCACGAGTCCGGCGGCGCCCGTCACGGTGCAACTATGCCGCGCGGAAGCCTGCCGCAGCATGGGCACCGAGGCGCTCGCGCAGCACATCGAGGCGCATACGGGCTGCCGCTTCGATGCCGGGCATGAAACCGGCGACGCGGTGGAACTCGAGTCGGTGTACTGCCTTGGCCAATGCGCGCTGTCGCCGGCGATGATGGTGAACGGCACGCTCCATGCCAAGGTTACGCCGCAGAAATTCGACGCCATTTTCGCGGCCGCCAGCAAACGCGTGGAGGTGACGGCATGACGCGCATCTATGTTCCCCGCGATTCGTCGGCGCTCGCACTCGGCGCCGATGCGCTGGCCGACGCGATCAAAGCCGAGGCCGCGCGCCGCGGCATCGCGATAGAGCTGATTCGCAACGGCTCGCGCGGCTTGCTGTGGCTCGAACCGCTCGTCGAAGTGCAAACGGCCGAAGGCCGCGTCGGTTATGCGAACGTCGAGGAAAGTGACGTAGGCGCGCTCTTCGACGCAGGCTTCATCGACGGGGGCGAGCATGCTCGCCGCGTCGGCGTGGTGGACGAGATTCCCTATCTGAAGAAGCAACAGCGTCTGACGTTCGCGCGCATCGGCATCACCGACCCGCTTTCCACCGACGATTACGTCGCGCACGGCGGTCTCGAAGGCTTGCGCGAGGCGTTGCAAACCGACGGCGACGCCGCATGCGAAGCGCTGATCGAATCGGGCTTGCGCGGACGCGGCGGCGCGGCGTTCCCCGCCGGCATCAAATGGCGCACGGTGCGCGCGGCGAAAGCCGCGCAGAAGTACATCGTCTGTAATGCGGACGAAGGCGACTCCGGCACGTTCTCCGACCGCCTCGTGATGGAGAGCGACCCGTATGTGCTGATAGAAGGCATGATCATCGCGGGCGTAGTGACCGGCGCAACGGCCGGCTATATCTACGTGCGCAGCGAATATCCGCATTCGATCGCGACGCTCGAAGCCGCAATCGCAAGAGCGCGCGCCGCCGGCTGGCTCGGCGACAGCGTGCTCGGCTCCGCGCATCGGTTCGAGTTGTTTGTCGCAAAGGGCGCCGGCTCGTATGTCTGCGGCGAAGAAACCGCACTGCTCGAATCGCTCGAAGGCAAGCGCGGCGTCGTCCGCGCGAAGCCGCCGGTGCCGGCGCTGGTCGGTCTGTACGGCCAGCCGACGGTGATCAACAACGTCATCACGCTCGCTACGGTGCCGATCATCTTCGCGCGCGGCGCGGCGTTCTACAAAGACTTCGGCATGGGCCGTTCGCGCGGCACGCTGCCGTTCCAGCTGGCAGGCAACGTCAAGCAAGGCGGCCTCGTGGAACTTGCATTCGGCGTGACGCTGCGCGAACTGATCCACGACTACGGCGGCGGCACGGCAAGCGGCCGGCCCGCGCGCGCCGTGCAGGTTGGCGGCCCGCTCGGCACCTATCTGCCGGAAAGCCAGTGGGACATTCCGATGGATTACGAAGCGTATGCGGCGGTCGGCGCCGTGGTCGGCCACGGCGGTCTCGTCGTACACGACGACACGTCGAATCTGGCCGAACTCGCGCAGTACGCGATGCACTTCTGCGCGCTCGAATCCTGCGGCAAGTGCACGCCGTGCCGCATCGGTTCCACACGCGGCGTCGAAGTGATCGCACGAATCCGTAACGGCGACACGTCCACGCGGCAAGTGCAGTTGCTGCGCGATCTTTGCGACACGATGGTGTCCGGCTCACTGTGCGCGATGGGCGGCATGACACCTTACCCCGTGCTGTCCGCACTCGACCATTTTCCTGAAGACTTCGGTCTCGCCGACGCTCGCGCCGACGCACCGAAAGCCGCGGCCTGAACGAGGAGCCCAACCATGTCAGACATGCTCAACACTCCTGCCGGCGGCTGCGGCTCCGGCAACTGCGCGTGTAAATCGCAAGCGCAAGCACAATCGCGCACCCCGCGCTCCTACTTCGACGACACCGACTACGGCACGCCCGAGCGTCACGCCGACATCGACGTGACGCTGGAAATCGACGGCCAGGCGGTAACGGTGCCGGCCGGCACATCGGTCATGCGCGCCGCTATCGAAGCCGGCGTGAATGTGCCGAAGCTCTGCGCGACCGATTCGCTGGAACCGTTCGGCTCGTGCCGCCTGTGTCTCGTCGAGATTGAAGGCAAGCGCGGCTATCCGGCCTCGTGCACGACACCGGTCGAAGCCGGCATGAAGGTGCGCACGCAGAGCGATCGTTTGCAATCGCTGCGCCGCAACGTGATGGAACTGTATATCTCCGATCACCCGCTCGATTGCCTGACCTGCCCCGCGAACGGCGACTGCGAACTGCAGGACATGGCAGGCGTCACCGGACTGCGCGAAGTGCGCTACGGTTTCGACGGCGCGAATCACCTGCAGGACAAGAAGGACGAATCGAATCCGTACTTCACGTACGATCCGGCGAAATGCATCGTCTGCAATCGCTGCGTGCGTGCGTGTGAAGAAACCCAGGGTACGTTCGCGCTGACCATCGCGGGGCGCGGTTTCGAATCGCGCGTGGCGGCCAGCGAAAATCAGCCGTTCATGGAATCGGAATGCGTGTCGTGCGGCGCGTGCGTCTCCGCGTGCCCGACCGCCACGCTCCAGGAAAAGACCGTGGTCATGCTCGGCCAGGCCGAACATTCGGTCGTCACCACCTGCGCGTATTGCGGCGTCGGCTGCTCGTTCAAGGCCGAAATGAAGGGCAACCAGGTCGTGCGCATGGTGCCGTTCAAGAACGGTCAGGCGAATGAAGGCCACGCGTGCGTGAAGGGCCGCTTTGCATGGGGCTATGCGACGCACAAGGACCGCATCACCAAGCCGATGATCCGCGCGAAAATCACCGATCCGTGGCGCGAAGTCAGCTGGGAAGAAGCGATCAATTACGCAGCTTCCGAATTCCGCCGCATCCAGGCGAAGCATGGACGCGATTCCATCGGCGGCATTACATCGTCGCGTTGTACGAACGAAGAAACGTATCTGGTGCAGAAGCTCGTGCGGGCCGCGTTCGGTAACAACAACGTGGACACCTGCGCACGCGTCTGCCATTCGCCGACCGGCTATGGCCTGAAGACGACGCTCGGCGAATCGGCGGGCACCCAGACGTTCGCCTCCGTCGACAAGGCCGACGTGATCATGGTGATCGGCGCGAATCCGACCGACGGCCATCCGGTGTTCGCCTCGCGTCTGAAGCGCCGCGTGCGCGAAGGCGCGAAGCTGATCGTCGTCGATCCGCGCCGCATCGACATCGTCGATACACCGCACGTCAGGGCTTCGCATCATCTGCAATTGCGTCCGGGCACAAATGTCGCCATCGTCAACGCGCTCGCTCACGTCATCGTGACCGAAGGGTTGCTGAACGAAGCATTTATCGCCGAGCGCTGCGAGGGACGCGCGTTCGAGCAATGGCGCGATTTCGTCGCGCTTCCCGAGAATGCGCCTGAAGCAACGGAAGCCGTGACCGGCGTGCCGGCCAAAGACGTGCGCGAAGCCGCGCGCATCTATGCAACGGGCGGCAATGCCGCGATCTACTACGGCCTCGGCGTCACTGAACACGCGCAGGGCTCGACGATGGTGATGGGCATTGCGAACCTCGCGATGGCCACCGGCAACATCGGTCGTGAAGGCGTCGGCGTCAATCCGCTGCGCGGCCAGAACAACGTGCAAGGTTCGTGCGACATGGGCTCGTTCCCGCACGAGCTGCCGGGGTATCGACACATCAGCGATACGATCGTGCGCTCGCAGTTCGAGGACGCGTGGAATGTCACGCTGCAAACCGAACCGGGTCTGCGCATTCCGAACATGTTCGAAGCAGCACTCGACGGCAGCTTCATGGGCCTGTATTGCCAGGGCGAAGACATCGTACAGTCGGACCCGAACACGCACCATGTGGCCGCTGCGTTGTCGTCGATGGAATGCATCGTCGTACAGGACATTTTCCTGAACGAGACCGCGAAGTATGCGCATGTGCTGCTGCCCGGCTCGACGTTCCTTGAAAAAGACGGCACGTTCACGAATGCGGAGCGCCGCATCTCGCGCGTGCGCAAGGTCATGCCGCCGGTGCCGGGCTACGCCGACTGGGAAGTCACGCTGCTGCTTTCACGCGCACTCGGCTATGAAATGGACTACGCGCATCCGTCCGAGATCATGGACGAAATCGCGCGTCTCACGCCGACCTTCCACGGTGTGTCGTACAAAAAGATCGACGAACTCGGCAGTATCCAGTGGCCTTGCAACGAAGAGGCGCCCAACGGCACGCCGACCATGCACATCGATACGTTCGTGCGCGGCAAGGGCAAGTTCGTGATTACGAAGTTCATCGCGTCGCCGGAAAAAGTCACGCGCAAATTTCCGCTGCTCCTCACCACCGGGCGCATTCTGTCGCAGTACAACGTGGGTGCGCAAACGCGCCGCACGGAGAACTCGCGCTGGCATGACGAGGATCGCCTCGAACTGCATCCGCACGACGCGGAAGAACGGGGCATCAAGACAGGCGACTGGGTCGGCATCGAATCGCGCGCGGGACAGACCGTGCTGCGTGCGAAGGTCACCGAGCGGATGCAGCCCGGCGTCGTCTATACGACGTTCCACTTCCCCGAATCGGGCGCGAATGTGATTACGACCGATAGCTCGGACTGGGCGACCAACTGTCCGGAATACAAGGTCACGGCGGTGCAGGTGATGCCGGTCGAACAGCCGTCGCAATGGCAGAAAGAGTATTCACGCTTTAACGCGGAGCAACTCGAACTGCTGAAGCAGCGCGAGATGGCCAACGCGACCGCGGGTAAGTGAGGCGAGTCATGGACACACAGAATCTGATCGACATGGCAAACCGCATCGGCGACTTTTTCGATTCGATGCCGGATCGGGAAGAAGCGGTTACAGGCGTCGCCGACCACATCCGCCGTTTCTGGGAGCCGCGCATGCGGCGCGCGTTGCTTGCGGCGCTCGATGCCCCGGACGCAGGCGGTATCGAAATGTCCGCGATCGTCAAGGAAGCGCTCGTCAAACACCGCGAGCGCCTGACGCCCGCGGAGCCTTCAATCGCCTGAAGCGGCATGTAACAGGTTTGCGCGGTCTGTGCGTATGGGCGGCGGCTCCAACGGAGGCAGCCGCCCGCCGCAGTTTTACACGGCTGTCTGCTCGGGTATCTGTCCGCCAACGGTGAACCACGCTTCGCAGTGCCGCAACAAGCCGTTCAGGTCCGAGCCGGTGCGCCCGCGCGCGCTGATGTAGCCGTCGGGCCGCAGCAGATAGAACGACGGCCGCGTTCGTCCATACGACTCGGCTAGCGACGGACCGCCGTCGCCGGTCGTATCCGTCACGCGCCAGATGCGCACCGCGCCTGGCAACAATCTCTCCATGTCGGCCACGAGACGCTCGAACTCGGCGTCGCGGGGCGGCTCGTGCTTTGCATCGGGATCGAGCGGCTTTTCGTCGACGGGCAGTGGCGGCACGAGCACGAACAGCGAAAAAAACGCGGGGTCGTGCAGATCGAAAATGCAGCCGATGCCGGGCGCGCGTCCGAGCGGACCGTCGACCACGTGCACCACCGCATCCGGCGCGCGTTCGCCCGCGCGCGGACCGCCGTCGAGCACGCGTTCGAGCGTGAGCGGACTGCGGCGGTACTGGACCGACAACTCGCTGATCGTGAGCCGCGCGGCGTCGCGCAACGGACCGAGCGCGGCAAGAACCGGCATCACGCGTTCGCGCAGCAGCTTGAGCGGCCCATGATCCGCCTCGGCCATCTGCGTGATGAAGCCGGTTTGCCGCAGCACGTCGCGCTCAATGGGATGTCGTTCGAGATGGTAGGTGTCGAGCAGGCGATCGGGCGCCCCGCCCTTTAGAACGCGCGCGAGCTTCCAGCCGAGATTGAACGCTTCCTGCATGCCGGTGTTCATTCCCTGAGCGCCGGCCGGACTATGCACGTGCGCGGCGTCGCCGGCGAGGAAGACGCGCCCCACGCGCAGCCGCTCGACCATCCGGCTGTTCAGGTGGAAATACGAGGACCACGCCAGCTCCGAGACATCGACGCGTTCATGCACGCGCCTCGCGAGCAGTGCCTTGCATTCGTCGAGCGACGGTGCGGTCGCGCGATTGAGCGGCGGTTCGCCAAGCACTACCGGCGAAAGCGGCGCGGCCTCGGCGACTCGCTCGACTGCGTGATCTGCGATCAGCCGATGCCGGCCGTGGCCCATTGGAAAGAGCGCGACGAGACCTTCGCCGGAAGCGAAGATGTGGAATTCGTCCTCGGGCCAGTCCGTCTCGGCATGCAGATCGGCGAGCAGGAAAGTCTGCTCGAGTGTCTTGCCCTCGAAGCTCAGGCCGAGGCCTTGGCGGATCATGCTGTGCGCGCCGTCCGCGGCGATCATGTAGGACGGACGCAGCGTTTGCGTGTGACCGTCGGCGCGCCGCAGCGTCGCCTGAATGCCGGCCGAGCCTTGTGTGAACATCGTGAGTTCGACGCCCCGCTCGACCGTGACGCCGAGCGTCGCGAGATGCTCGGTCAGCAGACGCTCGGTCACCGACTGATCGAGAAACAGCAGATACGGATAGCGCGTGTGCAGCGGATCGAAGTCGAGTTGCGCGAGGCGCATGCCGTTCGAAAACAGATTGGCGACGCGGGCGCGATGGCCCAGTTCGAGAAATCGCTCGACAAGCCGATGCTGCTCCAGCAGTTCGAGCGTGCGCGCTTGGATGCCGATTGCCCGCGAATAAGGGTTCGGCTGCATCGCGCGGTCGATCAGACGCACGGGAATATGAGCGCGCGCGAGGCTCATCGCAGCGGCGAGGCCGGTCGGACCCGCTCCGACGATCAGAACCGGCGACGCATTATTGGCAGCAGCGTCCATGCGAAACTCCGCAGAGCACAGTGCGATCTAGTGTACGCCCCGAGCCCCGGGGCTGAACGGCGCGGTGCATCAATTACGAGGTGTATCGCGCAGAGCCGGGCTTGTCGTAGACCGGCGCTGCGGCGTTGTGCTGTGGCGCGTCAGTGCGTCAGCAGGCTGCGGCGTCGGCAGGTGTCAGTGTTGTTCTGCCGGATGATCCATCGCGCATCGATGACTGGTCGTGCCGAGGTCGACTTGCAGCGTCGCGTGTTGCATCGAAAAGCGTTCCCGCAACGCGAGCACGATGCCGTCGAGCCGCTCGTCGCCGGGATGCCCGGCCGGCATCACGAGGTGCACGGTGAGCGCGTTGCCGGTGGTCGACAGCGCCCACACGTGCAGATCGTGCACGCCCTCGACGCCGGGCAGGTCCGCTAGGTAATCGCGGATGCTCTGCAGATCGACGCCTGACGGCACCGCATTGAGCGCGAGCCTCACCGAATCGCGCAACAGACCCCAGGTCCCGTAGACGACGACCGCGACCACCAGCAGGCTCATTAGCGGGTCGAGCCACGTCCAGTTGGTATAGAGAATCACGAGACCGCTTATGGCCACCGCAGCGGACACGCCGGCATCGGCTGCCATATGCAGAAAGGCGCCGCGGATGTTGAGGTCTTCCTTCTGGCCACGCATGAAGAGCCACGCGGAAATCCCGTTCACGACGACGCCGACGGTCGCAACGACGAACACGGCGAGCCCTGCGACCGGCGCCGGATTCATCAGGCGGCCGATCGCCTCGGCGACGATCACGCCGCACGCGAACAACAGGAGCGCTGCATTGGCCAGCGACGCGAGAATCGACGAGCTGCCGTAGCCGAACGTGTAGCGTGCGGAAGGACGGCGCGTCGTAAGCCAGGCGGCGCCCCAGGCGAGCAGCAGGCCGAGTACGTCGGACAGGTTGTGACCGGCATCGGCGAGCAGCGCGGTCGAGTGCGCGAGCACGCCGTACAGCGCCTGAATTACGACGATCGCGACATTCAACGCGACAGCCAGCGCGAACGCGAAGCCGTGGCCTGGGACGGGCGCGTGATGGTGATGATGGTGGCCTGCGTGGGTGTGGCTGTGATCGTGGCCGTGGCTGTGGCCGTCGCCGCGATCGCGACTGTCGTCGTGGCCGTGGTCGTGGCCGTGGTCGTGACTGTGGTCGTCGTGGTCGCGACTGTGGTCGTGGCCATGACTTTGGTCGTGGCTGCCGCTGTGCCCGTGGCCGGCGGCATGGCTCTGATCGAGGCCGTCCCCATGGCCGCCCTGTTCAAGCTCACGAGCAGAATGCTCCCCCGCTACAACCCCGCGATCACTGTCCTCATGAACCTGCGTGCCGGCAACTCGACTCTGTTTGTCCGCGACGTCGTTGTTATCCGTCGCGTCGAGCCACACCGGGGCGTGTTCGTCTTCCCTTTCTTCGATTTTCTTCATGGCAGATCCAATGCGTCATCACGGGCGGGCTCGGCCACGTGTTCAAGCATGCCGGCCAGCATCGTGCTGATGTGGCGGTCGGCGGCGAGATAGAACACCTGCTTGCCCTGCCGCTGCGCCCGCACGATTCGCGCCGCGCGCAGCAGCCGCAAATGATGGCTCACGAGCGACGGCGACAGATTCAGTTCTTCGGCAATGGCACCCACCGCCCGCCGTTCGTCGACGCAAGCCAGCACGATGCGCAAGCGCGTCGGGTCGCCCAGCAGGCGAAACAGGTCGGCGAGCGGCGCGACCCTGTCCGCCGGGCGCGGTTCGAAACTCGCCGGCAAAGGCGGCAATGGCGGCGAGGCCGTAGCGGGAATCATGGGCGGCAGATATATGAACAGGTGTTCACATGTTAGCGAAACGGGCCCGCCGGGTCAAACCGGGGTGCGGGTCGGCGAGTGTGGGAAAATGCGGCCTTTGCCTCACCGACTACCATCCCCGTCATGCAACCTGTATTTGACCGCGCTTTCGCGGCGCATCGTGACGGCCGGCTCGAAGATGCCGAACGCGGCTACCGCGCGACGCTCGACGGCAACCCGGTGCACGTCGATGCGCTGCACCTGCTGGGCGTCCTGCGCCACCAGCAGGGCCAGCACGCCGAGGCCGCCGAACTCGTACGGCGCGCGGTAGACCTGCGCCCGCAAGACGCCGCGCTGCAACTGAACCTCGGCAACGCGCTGAAGGCGCTCGGCCAGATCGACGAAGCCATCGACCAGTTCCGCAACGCTCTCACGCTTGCGCCTTCGTTCCCCATGGCGCACTACAACCTCGGCAACGCCTACACCGCGGCAGGTCGTCACGAAGACGCCGCGGACGCATTCCGCCGCTCGTTGCGCCTGCAGCCGGACGACGCCTCGTCGCATAACAATCTGGGCAACGCGTTGCACGCGCTCGGGCGTCACGAGGAAGCCATCGCCTCGTTCCGCCGTACGCTGGAATTGCGCCCAGGCCACGCCGGGGCGCTCAACAACATGGGCATGTCGCTCAATGCGCTCGGCCGCGCCGACGAAGCGATCCCATGCTTCCAGGCCGCACTCGCCGCCGAGCCGCGCTTCGTCGCCGCGCATTTCAACCTCGCCAATACGTTCGACGCCACCGGCCGTCACGCAGAGGCGGTTGCCTCGTTCGAGGCTGCGCTCGCATTGCAGCCGAACCTGCCGCCCGCCATCTTCGGCATGGGCAACGCGCTGGCTGCGCTGGGGCGTCACGCTCAAGCGATACCGTATCTCGAACGCTCGGTCGGACTGGATCCGCAATTCGCGCTCGCGTGGCTGAGCCTTGGCACCGCGCACCAGGCGCTGGGCGCACACGCCACAGCTGTACGCGCATTCGATCAGGCGTTGCGCGTGCAGCCGGATCTCGCGTCAGCGCATATGAACCGGGCGCTAGCGTGGCTTGCGCTCGGCGACTTTGCGCGTGGGTTGCCCGAATACGAATGGCGTCTGCAAACGGTCGCCGAGCCGGCCATCGAAACCTTACCGCGCTGGCACGGCGAGCCGGTGTCACAACGCACGCTGTTGATACACGCCGAACAGGGTTTCGGCGATACGTTGCAGTTCGTGCGCTTCATCCCGCTGGCCGCGCAACGTGCGGCGCGTGTGGTGCTCGAAGTACAGCCGCAGTTGCTGCCGCTGCTCGAGCCGGCCGCGCAGGAGTGGCGTGTGACGCTCATCCCGAGAGGCGCGCCGCGCCCCGCCGCTGATGTTCAATGCCCGTTGCTGAGCTTGCCGCTCGCGCTCGGCACGACGTTGGACACGATTCCCGAGCGCACGCCCTATCTCAGCGTGCCACCCGCGTACCGGCGAAAATGGCGCGGCTCGCTGGGCGGCCAGGCAAAGCGCAAGATTGGGCTTGCGTGGTCGGGGCGCATCCACCAGAACGAAACGCGATCTATGCCGCTCGCCGAACTCGATCCGCTTTTCGCGATTGATGGCATCGACTGGATCGTGTTGCAGCCCAACCTCAGTGCCGATGAATGCGCCGCGCTGGACGCGCATCCGCGAGCCGGGTCGATTCATCGGTTCGACAAGCGGATCGACGACTTCGCGGATACGGCGGCGATCATCGAGCGCCTCGACGCGGTGGTGTCGATCGATACGTCGATCGCGCACCTCGCCGGCGCGCTGCGCAAGCCGCTCTGGCTGATGCTGCCGTTCGCGCCAGATTGGCGCTGGTGCGCCGACGACACGCGCAGCCCGTGGTACGCGAGCGCGACACTGGTACGTCAGCCGCAGCCCGATGCATGGCGCGAGGTCGTGCACGCGGTCGCAAACGAGTTGCGCCGGGGCTAGCCGCCCGGGCATGTGATCGCTACGGCAACAAAAAAAACCCCGCGGCCTGACGAGCGTGGGGTTTTTTTGTTGCACCGACGTCGCAAGCGGCGTCAGCACACGCTCAGAGTCATGCGGCTTTGTATTGATCGCGCGATTCAGGCGTGCGGTACAGCACGAGCGTTGCAATCAGCCCGCAGATCGCGGCCACGCCGAGGAACAGGCCCGGGGCCGCCTTGTTGCCGGTGGAATGGATCAGCAGCGTGGAAATGGCCGGCGTGAAACCGCCGATCGTCGTGGCAAGGCTGTATGCGAGCGAGAAGCCTGCGGTGCGCACTTCCACCGGCATGACTTCGGTCAGCGCCACGACCATCGCGCCGTTATAACTGCCGTAGAGGAACGACAGCCACAACTCGACGGCGAGCAGCCGAGCGAACGACGGCTCGGCGACGAGCCATTGCAGCGCCGGGTACGCGGTGACGATGGTGAGCGCCGTAAAAGCAAGCAACACCGGACGACGGCCGATGCGGTCCGACAGCGCGCCCGCGAGCGGCAGCCAGATCAGGTTCGACAGACCGATGCAGACGGTGACGACAAGCGTATCGATCGACGACAGCTTCAGCACTTCCTTGCCGAACGTCGGCGTATAAGCCGTGATCATGTAGAAGGACACAGTGGTCATGATCACCATGCCCATGCCGCCCAGCACGGTGCCCCAGTTCGCGGCCATGGTCTTCATGATCTCGCCCATTCCCGGACGATGCTTGCGCGCCGAGAACTCCTCGGTTTCCTTCAACGAGCGGCGAATCATGAACAGAAACGGCACGATCAGGCAGCCGATCAGGAACGGCACGCGCCAGCCCCATGCGCTCATCTGGTCGGCGGGCAGCATCTTGTTGAGCATTACGCCCAGCAGCGCGGCGAACACCACGGCAACCTGCTGGCTGCCTGACTGCCACGCGCAATAGAAGCCTTTGTTGCCTTTGGTGGCGATTTCGGACAGATACACCGACACGCCGCCCAGTTCCACGCCCGCGGAAAAGCCTTGCAGCAAGCGGCCCAGCAGCACGAGCACCGGGGCGAGCAGGCCGATCGTCGCGTAGCCCGGAATGGACGCTACGGTCAGCGTGCCGAGCGCCATCAGGCCCAGGGTGAGGATCAGCCCCTTGCGGCGACCGTGATGGTCGATATAAGCGCCGAGGACAATCGCGCCGAGCGGCCGCATCAGGAAGCCCGCGCCGAACACCGACAGCGAAAGCATCAGCGACGCAAACTCGCTGCCGCTCGGAAAGTAAGTCTTGGCAATCGCGGACGCGTAGTAGCCGTAGACCATGAAGTCGTACATCTCAAGAAAGTTGCCGCTGACTACGCGGAACACGGTCTTGACTTTGGATTCTTGCGACGGGGAGATAGCGTGTGACGCTGTTGACATGACGTTCTCTGATAAGCCCACGCCCGGCAAGCCGCGGCGATCTGGCAGTTGAAACGATTCGCGCCCGGTGAGAATGCGGATGCCACAGGCAAATGGATGGCCGCAGGTTGAGCCGCGCCGGGGGCGCTGAATTCTGCGACCCAATACACTTTAGCGGTATCAGGGTAAACGTTGAGGTCCGCCAGAAGCCGCGCCACAGCATGTTACCGTCCATAGTGCTGTTGCATATTCCCTACATTTTCATTACAGCCAGTTGCGCCACTCGCGACCGTTAGAATTGCAACTCGTCATTGCCGTGATGCCCTTCCCGATGCCAACCGCCTCCGCCCTTTCGCTGCGCCCCGCAACCATCGTCGACGCAGCGCTCATCGCGTCTATTCACAGCACGAGCTGGCGCGCCACTTATCGTGGTCTGTTGCCTGACGCTTTTCTGGACGGTGAAGTCACTCAGGAGCGCGCCGCCTATTGGGAGGCCCGCATGAGCGCGCCGGGCGGCGAGCGTCGCATGGTGGCGATTGCAGAACTGGGCGGCGAGCCCGTTGGCTTCGTATGCGTGGAGAGTCAACCGGAATCCGCGTGGGGCGTGCTGCTGGATAACCTGCATGCACTTCCGGACCATCAGGGCATTGGCGTCGGCAAACTGCTGATGCGCGCCGCCGAAGACTGGGCTCGCGCGCAGGGCGAGACTCAACTCTATTTGTTCGCGCTAGAGGGCAATCTGCCGGCTATCGGTTTCTATGAACGGCAAGGCTGGCAGTATGTCGGCGCAGAGCCGGATCGCATGGGCGGCGTGGATATCACGGCGCTGCGCTATGTTTATCGGTTGGACAAGTCGAGCGCTTGAGCTGCGTCTTGAGCGCCGCAATCCCGGACAGATCTGCACTCACGTTGCGAAACGTCTGAGCGTTGCCGGTTTCGTTCGGGCGCATCATGCATTCTTCCCGACGATGGCTTTTCTGTTGAAGCGATAATGCATTCGCGGAGGCTGATACGCGTCCCTGCGCTTTTGCGCGTTGACGCGCGTGAGGCGTTCCTCGCGTACTGCTCCGAGGCCATCGTCTCACCGACCTACGGGGCGCCAGGCGGCGTCCGTCCCCGAGGCGCTGGAAGAGATCGATGCCCACCACACCTTTAACGATAATTGACGGCGCGATGGCGTTGCCCCGCTCCCGCCCGTTCAATGGTGTGCCGGCGCCCTTCGGCCGCGGGTGGGCGTTGCTCGCGCCAAGCCACCGGTTGGATAAAGGGCTGCACGGGCTTTACGGAGCGGTCCTCAAGACATTTGACTTACGCGACCAGCCTATTCGCTCGTTCTGTCGATGGGAGGCGCCGAACCATCAGCTTGCTGACGCTTCCGCGGCGATCATGATGGGATTGGCGACAGGCGCGATGACGGCGGAGACAGTGGGTGAGCATGAGGCGGAGGCGTTGCGACTTCGGGGCGGCTTGCCTCCGGGGCACTCGGTTTTCGCGGACAATTTAGCTGTACCTGACGCTCCCCCTTTTCAGGATGCCTTTGCGCCAGTGAAAGCGCATGTCGCAGGATCGGCGGCACGCGCGCCCCTCATGCCGCGGTGGGCGCTGGCGGGAGGCGCCTGCGCGTTGAGCGGCGCCGCACTGCTCGCATGGACGGCGGTCGGTCATGTCGACGTCCGTGGTCTGCGCATTGGCAACCTCCCGAGGCGCACTGACATAGCGGTGGTCGAGCGCCAGACGCCGGCCAGGCAAATTCCGCGGCGCGATACCGTTGACGTTTCGAACAGCGTCGCCGAAACAGCAAACATGAGCGGTGCAAGCGCTGTCTTTGCGCGGCAGCATGCGCGAACCGCATTGGTGTCCGGCACGGCCCGGACCGTTGCTGTGGGCGGCTTGACGTTGCACCCGCCGACAACCGCGTCGATCGAACCGCACCGCTCTGCGACCATCGTCCGCACACGCACGCCGCTTGCCGTGAAGAATGACGGCGATCGCCGGATCGTCTATAGACATCCCGCGAGAACTGACGCTGTGAGCCATCGGCAGCACGCAGCCGACGGCGCGTCGACTATCGCAATGCCACCGCCTGTAACGGGGATGTTCGTCAAACCGTCGGTTGCGGGATCATACTCGCCGCCCGCGCCGACGCAGCCAGGCACGAGCGACTACACGTTCGCCGACATGTCCGCGAGCATTCGCCACGGCAGCACGACGCAGCAGGCGCAGCAGGCATCATCCGCGAATCTGGACGGGAGCGCCGGGCAGCAGTGGAGCGCCCGTCTCACACATCGGCGAGTGACCGAAGTCCCAGATCAATTCATCAGATAGCCGCGCGAAAAGCGGCACAAAAAAGCCCGGCTACCAAAGCCGGGCTTCCTCCGCATTTCAAGCGCTTTTACTTCTGGCCTGCCAAGCCCATTTCGGTCTGCCGTTGCAGTTGCATGACCTGACCTTGCACCTGCCGCAGTTGCGCCTGTGCCCGCTCTTTTTCCTCGCGTAACGCGGCCGCTTCGTTTTGCGTCTGACGCTGGTAGTCGTTGACCTTGGCCTGCTGGGTGCGGGCGACCTCAAGGTCAGCTTGCAGGCGCTTCGCACGATCTTCGGACAACGCGATAGTGTCCTCTATGTACGCCTTCTGCGCCTGCAGCTGCGTCCGGTGAATCTCCACCTCAGCTAACTGCGCGGTTTGCTGTACGAATCCTGCGTAGATCGCTTCAGCCCGGCCCGCGTCCGTCGACTTGATTACCCGCCAGAAATGCTTGTCCTGAAACAACGCGACGTAGTACGTCATCTCGCGCGGATAGAAGAAAAGGCTCGCGCCATAACTGCCGTTGTATGTGGTGCGCAATTCGCTCAGCTTCGTGTCCTGGATCATTTGCATTAACTCGGCCACGTTGCCTTGCGCTTCACTTGACATGGGCGATTCGGGCGACGAAGCCGACTGAGCTAATGAACCTGACGACCCTGAGGCACCTGGCGCAAGCGACACAACCGAGGCCGAGGCAGCCCCCGACGCCGCGTCGCGCAGCGCAGCGACGACGGGCTGCGGCGTAAGAGCGTTCATGGCCGGCCGCGTGCCAACCATGGGTGCCGCCATTTCGCCTTGCGCGGCCAGCACGAACCCGCCATGCTGCAACAGCGCACACGAAGTCGCGAGCAGCATGGCGCGCCGTATCAATAAGGTGTACTTCATACGTGCATGCTCCATGCGGATCCAGAAAACAGCTTTGGATTATCGCGCGGATTGTCGCTTAAGCGAAGCATTGAAGCGTCGTAAAAATAGACTTTAAATTGAGATGAAACTACGTTGTGCGAAATACACGACATGCCGGCCTATCGCGAAATAAAACATATCTGGATAAGGCTTGAAACGCAGGAGACACATGGCGTCGATGGACAAGACAAGACGCCAAACACCACGCGCAAGTGATAACGGCGAGCGCATAAATAACGAGGCGCCACTTACCCAGTGGCGCCTCTGACGAATTACATTTTCCAGCACCGGGCCACGCCGGCAATCCGCAAGCGCAAGCCCGAACTGCCGTCACCCCATGCCTAGAAGCGCGTTTCGCGCGCCACTCGCAGGAATGTATCGAGCAGCGGCGTGCAATCGAGCAACTCAGGACCGCCCGCGCGATGGAACTCGGGATGCCATTGCACGCCCATCACGAAAGGCGCGCGCCGGTAGCGCACGGCTTCGATAATGCCGTCCGATGCCGACACCGCCTCGATATTCAGATCGCGGCCGAGCGTCTTGACCGCCTGATGGTGAATCGAGTTGACGATCGCATCGCGCCGGGCGGGAAACATATTGGCGAGCGTCGAGCCGTCAGGGAAATGGATGGCATGCCGATGTTGATCGTAATCTTCGTTCACGTGCGCACCGGCGGTCGGCACGTCGGTGGCGATATCCTGATACAAGGTCCCGCCGAACGCCACATTGATCAGCTGGCAACCGCGGCACACGCCGAGCACCGGCTTGCCAGACTCGATGAATTCATGCAGTAGTTCGAGCTCGTACATGTCGCGCACGCGGTCGCCGGGCCATTCGGGACTCGTCGCCGCCTCGGCATACGATTGGGGCGAAACGTCCGCGCCGCCTTGCAGCAACAGACCGTCGAGATGCTTCGCATAGTCGCGCAAACGGATGTTGCTCGGATGCAGCATGCCCTGGTGCCCGACCGTCGGAATCATGAAGACCAGCACGTCGCGCGACATTACCCAGTGCGCAATCGACTCTTCGAGATATTGCAGCGTCTTGCCCCGCAGCCCTTTCGCACCCGGCTCCGGGTGAAAGATTCGCGCCGATACGCCGATGCGCAGCGTGCGCTGCGTGATCCGCTGACCGGCCCGATCGAACAGCTGTCGCGCGCGCGCCGCGATGATGCGGCCAAACACGGACCACGCCGAGTCCGTCTGCTTCAGATAGCGTGGTGGCGACGGCGGCAACGCATTCGGCGGCGGCGGGTTGGTCGCGGTGAAATCGGGCGCGGCGCCGAAGCCCGGCGGAGGCGAACCCGCCGGACGCGCGGTGGATGCGGCGGCGTCTTCGGCGGCGAGCACGTCGTCGGCCGAAGCGATGAGTTCGCCTTGAATCGGTTCACTGGTCAGCGGCGTCGCGTTATGAGTGGACGGAACTTCCCGCCCGCGAACCGGGCGCGAGTCGCGCTCATGAACCGCGGCCTCCTGCTTCGCGGTGGAAGCCGCGGCGGAACTGCGCGCCTCGGCCGCGTCGCGTTGCTGGGCGGTCCGTTTGACGACTGGCGTAACGGTGGACGCACTTTCGGGGTCGTCAGTCGATGACCTCGCAGCCGCCTCCGACGAAGCGGCCGGCGCCGGGACCGATGCCGTAACGGGCACGGACGACGGCGCCGCCGTCGACGCGACCGGATCTTTCACGGGCGACTGAATGACGTCTTCATGCGAGAGGGGTAACGATGCGGTCGGTTCGGCCAGTGTTTGGCCGAAGCTTTCCGGCGATGCCGGAGGCGGCGTCGAACTGCCGGATTGACCGGCGTTTTCGGGTTTGTTTTCGCTCATGACTGTTGGACAGGCGCCTTCCACGCGAACGAATGAATATGCCCTGATTATCCGCCAGCGTGCTTGACCCGGCAAACCCGCACACAATTGCTCACATTGTCGGGCCGCCTCGCGCAGTTCCGTCTAACTTAGGGATCCGGCTGTTCGTCAAAAGTTTCGCGCAGCGCGATCTGCATTGCCGCGTGAATCTTCACGCACCAGCGCCACACGAGCGCGAGCAGCAGCGCCGCGCAGATCAGCACCGCGGCGAGCAGGCCAGTCGGCGGCAGGATACCGCCCGAAAGCGCCGCGACGAGCAGAAACACGCCGACCATGCACACCACCGGCACGAGATCGGAGATCGCATAACGCAGCGCGCTCGTGAAGCGCCCGGCCGTCGCCGGCTGCACGCTCACCTCGGCGAGCAGCAACGCGAGCGACTTGGTCTTGCGATAAACCGCCACCAGAAACGGCATCGACACGAGCAACGCGACGCTCCACAGCACGACGCGCTGCATCGGCTCCGAACTGACCCAACGCGTCAACACCGTACTGATGTAAGGCGCGCCGTAGGACACAATCAGAAAGATCGCGGCAACCAACGCAAGATTCACCGCGATCTGCAGGATGATTCGCCGCGTCATGCTGAAAAGCGTCGGCTCGCCGCTTTCTGTGCTGAGGCTGCTCAACCACTGGCTATACATGCCGAACACATTGACGAGCGTGCGCGGCATCGCGTCGGCGAAACGCCGCGTGAGTGGATCGGCGGCCCGGATCAGATAAGGCGTGAAGAGCGTGGTCAAAGCCGATACGGCCACCGCAATCGGATAGAGAAACGCGCTCGTCACCTTCAGCGTCAAACCGAGCGACGCGATGATGAACGAGAACTCACCGATTTGTGAGACCGTCATGCCGACGCGCATCGCCGTGCGGCCGTCCTTGCCCGCGAGAAAAGTGCCGAGCCCGCACGAGACGATCTTGCCGACGATTACCGCGACCGTGATGACGGCAATCGGCCATGCATAGTCGACGAGCACCGCGGGATTCAACATCAAGCCGATGGTGACGAAAAAGATCGCAGAAAACGCATCGCGCAACGGCGCAATCAGATGCTCGATTCGATGCAGATGACGCGATTCGGCCATGATCGCGCCAATCAGGAACGCACCCAGCGCAATGCTGTAGTCGAGCTTGACCACCAGCAGGCAGAAGCCGAAACAGAAACCGAGCACGGCGACGAGCAACATCTCGTCGCTGCGAGCGCGCGCGACGTAGTTCAGCGCGCGCGGCACGACGAGAATGCCGACAACCAGCGACACCGTCATGAAAAGCAACAGCTTGCCCAGCGTGACAGCCGCAACGCCCGCGCTCAACTGCCCTGTCTGCGCGATGCCGGACAGCAGCACGAGCATCGCGATGGCGAGAATGTCTTCGACGATCAGAATGCCGAATACGAGTTGCGCGAAACTCTCGCGCTTCAGGCCAAGCTCAGACAACGCCTTGACGATGATGGTCGTCGACGAAATGGCGAGTATCGCGCCGAGGAACAACGAATCCATCGGGCTCCAGCCGAATGCGCTGCCGATTTCATAGCCTAGCCACAACATCAGCACGATTTCGGAGAGCGCCGCGACGATCGCGGTCGCGCCCACCTTGAAAAGCTTTCGCAGACTGAATTCGAGACCGAGCGAAAACATCAGGAACACAACGCCCAGTTCGCCCAACGTCTTGATGGTCTGCTCGTCGTGGATCAGCTGAAACGGCGGCGTGTACGGCCCAATGATCACGCCCGCCGCGATATAGCCGAGCACCACCGGCTGCTTCAGGCGATGGAACAGCACGGTAACGACGCCGGCGAGCGCCATCACGACCGCCAGATCCTGAATGAAGCCGATGCCTTCGTGCATGCGTCTTTCCTTACAAAAAGTAATGTCCAAACAAGCGCAGTGTAACAAACCGTCTCCGGCGCGGCGGCCCGCGCGCCGGTCGGCGATCCGGAGCCAATGTTTTTGACACGCTGGACGCCTGTGAAATATCACAATAATATTTGTCGCATATCGTCCCGGAGTTCACTCATGCAGCAGGTGTCTTTCAAGGTTGTAGACCGTTCCGGCGCCGAGCGCGCCATTTCAACCGATGTGAACCGCCTCACGATTGCCGGCTGGGCAGGCCGCGATCAGGCCGCAATCGAGCACCACATTGCCGAGCTTGCCGAACTCGGCGTGAAGCGCCCGTCCACTACGCCGTGCTTTTACCGTCTCGGCTCCGAACTGCTGACGCAAGCCGAACAGATCGACGTTGCCGGCACGAAGTCGAGCGGCGAAGCGGAATGCGTGCTGGTGCATTCCAGTGCGGGACTGCTCGTGACCGTCGGCTCCGATCACACCGACCGCGAAGTCGAGGCCTACGGCGTGACCGTCTCCAAGCAGGTGTGTCCGAAGCCGGTCGCGCGCGACGCGTGGCGATTCGAGGACGTCGCCGACCATTGGGATCAGCTCGAACTGCGCGCCTATGCGGTCGCGAACGGCGAGCGCCGCGTGTATCAACAAGGCAGCGTCGCCTCGCTGCTCCCCGCCGCCGACCTGCTCGCGCGTGCACCGCTCGCACAAGGCGCGGCCATGTTCTGCGGCACGCTCGCGGTTCAAGGCGGCATTGTCGGCATGGATGACGGCGACGCGCTCGAACTCGAATTGCACGATCCCGTACTGAACCGCACGCTGCGTCACGCCTATCGCGTGCGCGCGTTACCTGTTGTCGAATGAGCTATCGTCGAATGAGGCATTCATGAGCACCCCATTGCCATCCGTTGCCGACGCGTCCTCCGACGCCTGGCTCGAAGCCGCCGCCATCCGCAAGATCACGTGGCGCATCATGCCGTTCCTGTTCCTCGTCTACGTGCTGTCGTATCTGGATCGCGTCAACATCGGTTATGCGAAGCTGCAGTTCACCGGCGACCTCGGACTTTCCAACGCCGCGTACGGACTGGGCGCGGGGATCTTCTTCTTCGGCTATTTCGTATTCGAGGTGCCGAGCAATCTGCTGCTGAAGAAATTCGGCGCGCGCGCCACCATCGCCCGCATCACGATGCTGTGGGGCCTGCTGTCGTGTCTGATGATGTTCGTACGCAGCGAGACCATGTTCTACGTACTGCGCTTTTTCCTCGGCGTCGCTGAAGCCGGACTGGTGCCGGGCGTCGTGCTGTATCTGACTTTCTGGTTCCCGTCCGACCGCCGCGCGCGGATGGTCGCCGTTTTTATGGCTGCGATTCCGGTAGCGGGCATCATCGGTGCGCCGTTGTCGGGTTTCCTCATGTCGGCGCTGCACGAAGCACACGGATTGCGCGGCTGGCAGTGGATGTTCCTGATCGAAGGCATTCCGTCGATTCTCGCCGGCTTCTGGGCGCTCGCTGTGTTGCGCAACACGCCCGCCGAGGCCGCGTGGCTGACCGACGACGAAAAACGCGTGATTCTTGCCCGCATCTCGCGCGAGAATGCCGCGGCTGCTGCGGAAGGCGCCGAACATAGCCTCTCGGTCGCTTTGCGTTCGGGCCGCTTCTGGCTGCTCACGCTGATCTACTTCTGCCTCGTCACGGGCAATGCAGGTTTTTCGTTCTGGCTGCCGCAGATCGTCAAAGACCTCGGCGTGACGAATCTCGTGACCAATGGCTTCGTTACCGCGATTCCGTATCTGGCAGCCGGTATCGGCATGATTCTGATCGGCCGTTCGTCGGATGTGACCGGCGAGCGCCGCTGGCACTACGCCGTGTGCTGTTTCATCGGCGCGGCGGGCCTGCTCGGCAGCGCGTCGGTCACGAACTCGATTCCGCTAGCCGTCACCGGTTTGTCGATTGCGTATATCGGCATCCTCGCGGGCTTCGGCATCTTCTGGTCGATGTCGACGAGCTTCCTGCAAGGCACCGCTGCGGTCGCCGGCATTGCGGTGATCAATTCGATCGCCAACCTCGCTGGTTATGTCAGCCCGTATGTACTCGGTATCGTGAAAGACGCGACGCATAGCGTGACGTTCGGGCTCGTGCTGATTGCGGGCGCGCTGATCGTGGGCGGCCTCGTCACGCTGATGATGCCGCGTGTCAGGGTTCAGCACGCCGCGACAACGGTGGCGGGCAGCGCGTGAGGTATCAATAGTGGCACGGCCTGGCGGGCTCGCCCCACCCTGACAGGCCAGGCTCACGCACCTCGCATCGGACCGGAGCCCGCGCCCGCCACGCCCGCGAAAAGCTCGCTCGACCTTGCTCTACAATGCGCGGACGACATCGTCCGCTCCTTCTTCACATGACGCTTTTGCAGACCGCCCGTCCCCCACGGCCCACCCGAGCGACCGCCAATGCGAGTCTCGCGGAACAGGCTTATGCGTTCGTCAAGCGCGAAATCATCACGATGCGTTTGCGGCCGAGCGAGGTGCTCAACGAAGCGGAGTTGATGGCGCTGACCGGCATCGGCAGAACGCCGGTGCACCAGGCGCTGCACCGGCTCGTCCACGAAGGGATGCTGACCATCATGCCGCGCAAGGGCATCATGGTGCGCCCCGTTTCGCTCGACGACGTGCTTGCGATCATCGACGTGCGCCTCGTCAACGAAAGCTACTGCGTCGAACTCGCCGCGCGTCACGCGCAACAGCACGACTACGACGCGATGCAGACGCTGCTGGAGCGCTCGGCCGTGTGCGTCGCCGCGCACGACATAGAAGGCATGATGGACATTGACCGCGAGTTCCATCTGGCCATTTCGGCCGCCTCGCGCAACGCGGTGCTCGCCGACATTCTGCGCGGACTGCATGAGCGCTCGTTGCGCTTCTGGTTCATTTCACTCTCTGAGCCGCATCATCTCGAAGACGTTCACGAAGAACACCTCGAACTATTCCGCCTGCTGCGCGAGCGCGACGCCGAAGGCGCGAAACGCTCGGTGCAGAAACATATCGAGGCATTCCGCGCGACGCTTTTCAACCGCATGTAAAACCCGCATGTAGAAACCTTACGTAAGCGGCTTCACGCAGACCAACTGGATCGAACGACATCATGGCCACTGAATTCACGCCCTTCCCGCCGCTTGCCCAGCTCGCCGCCGACCTTGGCGCGGGGCGCACCACGAGCCGCGCGCTCGTCGAAACCGCGCTCGAACGGATCGCCGATCCGGCCGGCCAGGGCGCGGTCGCCTTCATGCACGTCGATGCAGACGGCGCACGCCAGGCCGCCGACGCGCACGACCGTTTGCGCGCCGCCGGCACGGTACTCTCGCCGCTCGCCGGCATTCCGGTCTCGGTAAAGGACCTGTTCGACATCGAGGGCCAGCCGACCCGCGCCGGCTCGACGGTGCTTGCCGACGCACCCGCCGCCACGCAGGACGCCGTGGCCGTCGCGCGCCTGAAGCGGGCAGGCGCGGTGATCGTCGGACGCACCAATATGAGCGAATTCGCGTTCTCCGGGCTCGGACTCAATCCGCACTACGGCAACCCGCTGTCGCCGTACCGGCGCGACGTAAAGGGCGACGAGCGGATCTCGGGTGGCTCGTCGTCGGGCGCGGCGGCTTCCGTCGCGGACGGCATGGCCGCCGTTGCGCTCGGCACCGACACGGGCGGCTCGCTTCGAATTCCGTCCGCGCTGTGCGGTCTGACCGGCTTCAAGCCGACCGCCGCGCGCGTTCCGAAGCAAGGCGGCGTGCCGCTTTCGCCGACGCTCGATTCGTTCGGCCCGATCGGCGTCTCGGTGGCGTGCTGCGCACTGGTGGACCGCATGCTCGCCGGGCTCGAACCGCGCGTGCCGGCTGCGCGGCCGCTCGAAGGCGTGCGCCTCGGCGTGCTGACCAACTACGTTACCGACGGCGTCGAGCCCGAGGTCGCGGCCGCCGTCGACACCGCGCTCAAGCACCTCGAAGCGGCCGGAGCGATTGTCAGCGAAGTGCGCTTTGCACCGCTCGACCGTCTGCCCGACATCAACCGCTTCGGCTTTTCGCCGATCGAAGCGTATGCGTGGCATCGTCCTTTGCTGGAGAAACACCGCGACCAATACGATCCGCGCGTGCTGGTGCGCATTCTCAAAGGCCAGCCGGCCAGCGCCGCCGACTATCTGGACCTGCTCGCCGAACGCGACGCGATGCTCGCCGAAGCGGCACGCACGCTGTGGCAGCGCTTCGACGCGGTAGTTGCGCCGACCGTGCCGATGCTGCCGCCGCGCGTCGCCGAACTCGTTTCCGACGACGACCTCTTCGGCCGCACCAACGCACTGATGCTGCGCAACCCGGGCGTGTTCAACTTCCTCGACGCCTGCGCGCTGTCGCTGCCCTGCCACCTGCGAGGCGACGCACCGGTCGGCCTGATGCTGGCAGGCGCGCCGCACGCCGACGACACGCTTCTCGCCATTGGCCGGGGCGCCGAAGCGGTGCTCAACGCGATTCGCTGAGCGACGTCACGGTTTGCGTGCGGGTGAGGCGTCGTGTGGGCGGGGGTTCGCGCTAAAATCGCGGGCACTCGCCGTTTCCGCTGATTAGCGGCCACACAACAGCTACACAACCGCCACACGATCCATGAACAACGACAATGCGATGCTGCGCCGCGAGCGCTCCCTGCTGGTCCTGCTTGGCCTGATCTGCGTCGGCCTCGTTGCCGGCGCCCTGTATCTGCAGTACTTCAAGCACGAGGATCCGTGCCCGCTGTGCATCATCCAGCGCTATTTCTTCCTGCTGATCGCAATCTTCGCGTTCCTCGGCGCGCGGTTCAACAGCTGGCGCGGCGTGCGTCTGCTCGAAACGATGGCAGCGTTGTCGGCGCTGGCGGGTATCGTGACCGCGGTGCGGCACGTATATGTGCAGGCGAATCCGGGCTTTAGCTGTGGCTTCGACGCGCTGCAGCCGATCGTCGACAGTCTGCCGCCTGCGCATTGGCTGCCGGGCGTGTTCAAGGTGGCCGGGCTATGCGAAACCGCCTATCCGCCGATCCTCGGCCTGACGCTGCCGATGTGGGCACTGGTCGGCTTCGTGCTCGCTTTCGTTCCGCTGGCAATTAGCCTCGTGCGCAACCGCAGGCGGATTGCTTGAGGAATTTTGCCGGTTTCATACGGCGCTGGCATCTATCCCGCGCCTAACGGCGCGGCGCTATGGCGAAGACCGCCGCAGTGATACCGCCTTTGTGGATCGGGCCGCCTCTGCGCTGTGTCGGTTTTTGCCGTTTTCTTTTTTGCCGATCCGGTTGCTGCCGCCGTCGCGCGCCCCGGTTTCCGGCGGTTTTGAACCGCAGGCAGGGCGCTTCGCCTGGTCCGCAGTCCAACTCCTGCCCGTTCGCCTCTTTCGCGCCAGCTTCTGCCGGTGCGCCTCCTTCCCGCCCGACGCAACTTCCCCGCGCGAAGTGAATCCGACTCAAATCGGACTGATCTCATTGCATCTTCCGAATAAGCTTCATGCGACATCGGAAATATTTTTGAGGCGCCGTAATGCTATCTTCGGATATGGATGGCGATCTACGTGCGCGAGGCCGGCTTTGGCGCGACCCCATGCGTAACGCGCGCCCGGTCCGCACTGTCTTCTGGATTCGCCATGACAACGCAAACCATCCGCTTTTATCGCCAGGGGTCCGTCCACGAGATCTCCGGCGTACCCGCATCGCGCACCGTGCTCCAGCATCTGCGCGAAGACCTGCATTGCACCGGCACCAAGGAAGGCTGCGCTGAAGGCGACTGTGGCGCCTGCACGGTCGTCATCGGCGAGCTCGACGCGCGAGGCGCGCTCGCGCTGAAAGCGGTCAACGCCTGCATCCAGTTCCTGCCCACACTCGACGGCAAAGCCCTGTTCACGGTCGAAGACCTGCGCGCGGCGGACGGCACGCTGCATCCCGTGCAACAGGCAATGGTCGACTGTCACGGCTCGCAGTGCGGCTTCTGCACACCCGGCTTCGTGATGTCGATGTGGGCACTCTACGAAAACCAGCCAGCGGCTGCCGGCCTGCCGACACGCGACGAAATCAACATCGCGCTGTCCGGCAACCTGTGCCGCTGCACCGGCTACCGGCCGATCGTGGACGCATCGCAGAAAATGTTCGACTACGCGCAATATCCGCGCGTGACGCTCGATCGCAAGGCTGTCGAACAAACGCTGCGTGAACTGCGACGCAACGACACGTTCGAGTACCGCGCGCCCGACACGCGCGGCGCGGCCTTCGGCGCGCCAGCGTTTTATGCGCCGCTCACGCTCGACGCATTCGCGCGGCTTCGCGCGGAACATCCGCAAGCCCGGCTCGTGGCCGGCAGCACTGACGTCGGCCTGTGGGTCACCAAGCAGTTCCGCGATCTCGGCGACGTTCTGTACATTGGCAATGTGCGCGAATTGAAGACGATCGAGCGCGATGCGCAGACGCTCACCATCGGCGCAGCCGTCACGCTCGAAGACGCGTATGCGGCCCTGGCCGCCGACTACCCTGAACTCGCCGAGCTTTGGACGCGCTTTGCGTCGCTGCCGATCCGCAATGCCGGCACGCTCGGCGGCAATGTCGCAAACGGTTCGCCGATCGGCGATTCGATGCCCGCGCTGCTTGCGCTCGGTGCCGAAGTGGTGCTGCGCCACGGCACGAAAACACGCACGCTGCCCCTCGACGGGTTCTATCTCGGCTATCAGAAAACCGCGCTCGCGTCGGGCGAATTCGTCGCCGCGCTGCGCGTTCCGCGGCCGGCGGGCAATCTACGCTTTCGCACCTACAAAGTGTCCAAGCGCTACGATCAGGACATCTCCGCGGTCTGCGCGGCATTCGCTCTGCATATCGACGAAGGCAGCACGATCGTCGAGGCTCGCGTCGCATTCGGCGGCATGGCTGCAACGCCGAAGCGGGCCACGCAAACCGAAGCCGTGCTGAGCGGCGCGACGTGGAATGAGAGCACCGCGCGGCAGGCCATGAACGCGCTCGCCGCCGACTACCAGCCGCTCACCGACATGCGCGCATCGAGCGCCTATCGGCTGAAGGTGGCGCGCAACCTGCTGTGGCGCTTCCATCTGGAAACGCGCGAGGACGCGCCGCTCGCGCTCTTCGACGTGAATGCATTCGCGTTCGAAGCCGGCACGCCGGACGCGATCGTGAAGGAGCCGTCGTGATGAATCGCACCGATGCTTTTGTCGAACGCGCTGCGAAGCAGGCGGAAAGCCCTGCTGGAAATCCCGCCGCCCTGCATCGACCCGAAGCCGCGATCGGCGTCGCGCTGCCGCATGAATCGGCCGCGCTGCACGTGAGCGGCGAAGCGACCTACACCGACGACATCGCCGAACTGCAAGGCACGCTGCACGCGGCGCTTGGCTTGTCGCGGCATGCACACGCGCGCATCGTGTCGATGGATCTCGACGCGGTGAAAAAAGCGCCCGGCGTCATCGCGGTGCTGACCGCCGAAGACATACCCGGTGAAAACAATTGCGGCCCTGTGCTGCACGACGACCCGATCCTCGCCGTCAATGAAGTGCTGTACCTCGGTCAGCCTGTGTTCGCCGTGATTGCGCAGAGCCACGAGCTCGCGCGCCGCGCCGCGGCGCTCGCGAAAAGCGACGACGTGATCCGCTATGAGCCGCTCGACGCGATTCTCACGCCGGCGGACGCGAAGGCCGCCAAACAGTTCGTGCTGCCGCCGCTGCATCTGAAGCGCGGCGATCCGGACGCGAAGATCGCGGCCGCGCCGAACAACATTCGCGGCACGTTCGAAGTCGGCGGCCAGGAGCAGTTCTATCTGGAAGGCCAGGTCGCGTATGCGGTGCCGAAAGAGATGGACGGCATGCTTGTCTACAGCTCGACGCAGCATCCGAGCGAAATGCAGCAGGTCGTCGCGCATATGCTCGACTGGCCCGCGCATAACGTGGTTTGCGAGTGCCGCCGGATGGGCGGCGGCTTCGGCGGCAAGGAATCGCAATCGGCGCTCTTCGCCTGCGTGGCGTCGCTCGCGGCGAAGCTGCTGCGTCGTCCGGTCAAACTGCGCGCCGATCGCGACGACGACTTCATGATCACCGGCAAGCGGCACGACGCGATCTACGAATACGAAGCGGGCTTCGACGACAATGGCCGCATTCTCGGCGCGCGCGTGGAAATTGCGTTGCGCGCAGGCTATTCCGCTGACCTCTCCGGCGCCGTCGCCACGCGCGCCGTATGTCATTTCGATAACGCTTACTACCTGTCCGACGTCGACATCGTCGCGCTGTGCTGCAAAACCAACACCCAGTCGAACACCGCGTTCCGCGGCTTTGGCGGCCCGCAAGGCGCACTCGTGATGGAAGTGATGCTCGACAGCATTGCGCGTCAACTGAACCACGATCCGCTAGACGTACGCCTCGCCAACTACTACGGCGTAGGCGAACGCGATACGACTCCGTATGGACAGCGTGTCGAAGACAACATCATCGCGCCGTTGACCGACGATCTGCTCGACTCCAGCGACTATCGCGCGCGCCGCGCAGCGATCGCCGCGTTCAACGCCAGAAGCCCGGTACTCAAGCGCGGCCTCGCGTTTTCGCCCGTCAAGTTCGGCATCTCGTTCAATGTGCCCTTTCTGAATCAGGCCGGCGCACTGGTGCATGTGTATAAGGACGGCTCGGTGCTCGTCAATCACGGCGGCACTGAAATGGGCCAAGGGCTCAACACGAAGGTCGCTCAAGTCGTCGCGAACGAGTTCGGCTTGCCGCTCTCGCGCGTGCGTGTGAGCGCAACCGATACCTCGAAGATCGCCAACACGTCGGCGACCGCGGCTTCCACCGGCAGCGATCTGAACGGCAAGGCCGCGCAAGACGCCGCGCGAACCATTCGTGCGCGGCTTGCCGAACTCGTGGCGAAACAACTCGGCGGCAACGCAGACGACGTGCTGTTCGCGAACGGCGAGGTAACGGTGAACGGCGGTGCGATGCCTTTCGATCAACTGGTCGGCGCCGCGTATCTCGCGCGCGTGCAGTTGTGGT
Source organism: Paraburkholderia caledonica NBRC 102488 (assembly GCF_000685095.1). Lineage (GTDB taxonomy): Bacteria > Pseudomonadota > Gammaproteobacteria > Burkholderiales > Burkholderiaceae > Paraburkholderia > Paraburkholderia caledonica. The sequence continues at coordinate 89,823 of NZ_BAYE01000003.1, read as the reverse complement.
CGGACGGTTTCTACGCGACGCCGAAAGTGCATTGGGACGCGAAAACGCTGACCGGTCATCCGTTTTATTACTTCGCGTATGGCGCGGCCGTGTCCGAAGTGGTGATCGACACGCTAACCGGCGAATGGAAACTGCTGCGTGCCGACGTACTGCACGACGCCGGTCAGTCGATCAATCCGGCGATCGATCTGGGCCAGGTCGAAGGCGGCTTCATTCAGGGCATGGGCTGGCTCACGACCGAAGAGTTATGGTGGAACCGCGATGGCCGTCTGATGACGCATGCTCCGTCCACGTACAAGATTCCGGCTGTGAACGATACGCCCGCCGCTTTCCACGTGCGGCTTTACCCAAACCCGAACGCAGAGCCGACTGTGTTCCGCTCCAAGGCTGTCGGCGAGCCGCCGTTGCTGTTGCCGTTCTCCGTGTTCCTCGCGATTCGCGACGCGATCGCGGCCGCGGTACCGTCTGCACAGCATGCGCCGATGTTGCGCGCGCCCGCGACGCCCGAAGCGATCCTCGATGCACTGGATGCGTTGCACGCACAAAGCGCGAGCGAGCCGGCATCCGGGCAAGGAACGAGCACAGAGGCGTCGACCAGCGACACGACTGCCTGACATGCGCGAAACAGACAACCCAAGCGGAGATCCGGGCGAAGCGCAGCGAACGCAAGTGACTCGCAGATACGCCCGGCGCGACACGATCGCCTCGCACCAGGCTCAACCGGCCGCATGGAAACCCCGAGCGGCACTGTACGGAGATTCGTCGGATGCAAGCATGGCTACCTGACCTGCAACAACTGCTCGCGCACGGCGACGCCGCCGTGCTGGTGACGGTCGCGCGCGTCGAAGGTTCGGCGCCCCGTGAGGCCGGGACCAAGATGATCGTTACGCGCGATTCGGCGAAACATACGATTGGCGGCGGACACCTCGAATGGAAAGCGATCGAGACTGCGCGCCAGGTGCTGCGCGACGGCATGCGCTCGCCGCATATGCGCCGGCTCGAGCGTTTCGCGCTCGGCCCGAGTCTCGGGCAATGCTGCGGCGGCGCCGTGATACTCGCGTTCGAACGGCTCGACATCGGCGATCTGGGCTGGATCACGTCGCTTGCGAAGCGCGTGGCCGCAGGTCAATCGACGGTGCGTAGCGTATCATTCGGCCCCGCACCGGATGCGGTGATGCTGTCCGACCCCGAGCCGGGCGTCGATGCCGCCGACTGCCTGCTGTGGGACGGCGCCGGTTTCGACGACAGCGGCGCGCTGCTCACCGAGACGATTGCGCCAGGCGACTTCCCGGTCGTGCTGTTTGGCGCGGGGCACGTGGGCGCCGCTTTGGTTCGCGTGCTCGCCACGCTGCCTTGCACGGTACGCTGGGTGGACGAACGCGATGCGCAGTTTCCGCCCGTTGAATCGCTGCACGCGCACAACGTAAAGATCGACGCGAACGACGCGCCTGACGAAGCCGTCGACACGGCTGCGCCCAACACGTACTTCATCGTCATGACGCACAACCATACGCGCGACCTCGAACTGGCCGAGCGTATTTTGCGGCGCGGCGATTTTGCGTTCTTCGGCATGATCGGCTCGCACAGCAAGCGCAAACAGTTCGAACACCGGCTCGCCGCGCGCGGCATCGATCCTTCGCGGATTGCGCGGATGAAATGCCCGCTCGGCGTGGATGGCATCGTCGACAAGTCGCCGGAGATCATTGCGATTTCCGCGGCCGCGCAACTGCTGCAAGCTGTCGAGGCGAACGCGAGTGTGCATCGCGCCGCGCAGACGGTTTGACGAAGCGAGTCGACATCACGCTTACGCATCCGGCGCGCAACGACACCAACAAACTTCTGACCGACCATGAACACAACAACCGCTACGTCCCTCATCGAAAAGGCCATGCTCGCACCGAAGGCCGAGCTGCATATTCACATTGAAGGCTCACTCGAACCCGAACTGATTTTCGCGCTGTCCGAGCGCAACGGGGTAAAGCTCGCTTACGACTCCATAGAAGCACTGCGCGCGGCCTATGCATTCACCGATCTGCAATCGTTTCTCGACATCTACTACGCCGGCGCGAGCGTGCTGCTGCACGAGCAGGATTTCTACGACATGACGATGGCGTATGTCGAGCGCTGCCTCGCCGACAACGTGATTCACAGCGAGATTTTCTTCGATCCGCAGACGCACACCGAGCGCGGCGTGCCCATCGCGACGGTGGTGGCCGGCATTGAGCGCGCGCTCGCCGACGCGGAAAAACGCGGCATGTCGAGCAAGCTGATTCTGTGCTTCCTGCGTCACCTGTCCGAAGAAGACGCACTCGCAACGTTCGAAGAAGCACGGCCGTTGTTCGACCAGTACAAGCATCGCCTGATCGGCGTGGGGCTCGATTCGTCGGAGCGCGGCCATCCGCCGTCGAAATTCGAACGAGTCTTCGCGAAAGCGCGTGCGCTCGGCTTGAAGCTCGTCGCGCACGCGGGCGAGGAAGGACCACCGTCGTATATCTATGAAGCGCTCGACCTGCTCAAGGTAGACCGGGTCGATCACGGCGTGCGAAGCATCGAAGACCCGGCGCTCGTCGCGCGTCTTGCAGACACGCGTGTCGCATTGACGGTGTGTCCGCTGTCGAACCTCAAGCTTTGTGTGTTCGACGACATGACAAAACACACGCTGAAAGACCTGCTCGATCGCGGCGTCGCCGTCACGGTGAATTCCGACGATCCGGCGTATTTCGGCGGCTATGTGAACGCCAACTATGCGGCGACCATCGACGCATTGAAGCTCGACGATGCCGAGGTCTATACGATTATCCGCAACGCTTTCGAAGCGTCGTTCGTTACGCCGCAAGAGCGCGCGGAAATGATCGCAAAGCTCGACGCGCATTGGAATCAAAGCGGCCCACATTAAAGGGCCGACGTATTGCAGCGCGGGCATCGCAACACGGCCTTCCACGCTGCTCAGCTTTTCACATTCGGAGACGGTTTTCTCATGACTCACCCGGCTACAACGGCTAACCCGGCCCAATCGGCATTCCGCGCGCAGTTGCTGACTTTCAACGGCGATCCGTCGCGCTCGCCCGACGCGGCGATCTTCAATGAGGACGGCCTTCTGATCGTCGAAGACGGCCATGTCGTCGCGGCGGGCGCGTACGCGGCGCTCGCGTCTCGACTCGTGCCGGGCACGCCGGTTCAGGACATGCGCGACAAGCTGATCGTGCCGGGCTTCATCGACACGCACATTCATTACCCGCAAACGGACATGATCGCGTCGCCTGCGCCTGGCCTGTTGCCGTGGCTCGACACGTACACGTTTCCGACCGAGCGCCGTTTCACCGATCAGGCTTATGCACGCGATACGGCGAGCTTCTTCCTCGAAGAACTGCTGTCTTGCGGCACGACCACCGCGCTTGTCTATTGCACGGTGCACAAGGAGTCGGCCGACGCGCTCTTTACCGAAAGCGAGGCGCGCAATCTGCGCATGGTGGCAGGCAAGGTGCTGATGGATCGCAACTGTCCGGAGTTCCTGCGCGACACCGCGCAATCCGGTTATGACGACAGCGCCGAGCTGATCGGCCGCTGGCACAATCGCGGCCGTCAGATGTACGCGCTCACGCCGCGTTTCGCGCCGACTTCGACCGAAGCGCAACTGGAAGCTTGCGGCGTGCTGGCGGGCAAGCATGCGGACGTGTTCATCCAGAGTCACGTCGCCGAAAGCACCGACGAAGTGAAGTGGGTCAACAGTCTTTTCCCCGGTCACCGCAGCTATCTGGACATCTACGACCACTACGGCCTGCTACGCCGCCGCGCGGTCTACGGGCATTGCATTCATCTCGACGCGCAAGACCGGCAACGCATGGCTCAAACCGGCGCGGTCGCGTCGCATTGCCCGACGTCGAACCTGTTCCTCGGCAGCGGCCTGTTCGATTTCGACAAGGCCGACGAAGCTAACATGCCCGTCGCGCTCGCCACGGACGTCGGCGGCGGCACGTCGTTCTCGATGCTGCAGACAATGAATGAAGCGCACAAGGTCGCGCGATTGACGGGCCACCATTTGACGGCCACGCGCATGTTCTATCTCGCGACAGCGGGCGCGGCCGAAGCGCTCGATCTCGCAGACAAGGTGGGTACGCTCAGGCCGAAGTCGGAAGCGGACTTCGTCGTGCTCGATCCTCAAGCAACGCCGCTGCTCGCGCGCCGCACCGCGCGCACGGAGTCGCTCGAAGAATTGCTGTTCGCCTTCGCGCTGCTCGGCGACGATCGCGCGGTCTATGAAACGTATGCGGCAGGCAAGCGCGTGCATCGCCGCGACGACGTGAGGCAGCACGCGCCGCGCGTCGCTCGGTTCGCGGCCTGATTGCAGCTCGAAAGTGACCTGAAGATTTTCGCTGCTTCTGAATCAAAACGGCGCTTCCTTGCATGACAAGGAAGCGCCGTTTCAATTTCCGCATGCAGTTCATGCCCCACCCGCGGGGACTCAGCGCTGTGTGCAAACCTCATGCAAGGCATTCAGCCTGCGCGCCGGGTCGGCGACATACGGGTTCGATTCGTCCCACGCATAGCCCGCCAGCACCGCGCAGATCATGCGGCGGATCGACGGTGTCTGGTCGGGGTAGAAAATGATGTCCTGCAATTCGCCCGTGTACCAGCGCTCGACAAACGCGCGGAATGTGTCGATGCCCTTGCGCAACGGCACGTCGTAATTCGCGGACCAGTCGACCTGCTCGCCATCCAGTTGACGGTTCAAGGTCTGTACCGCCAGATGCGCCGAGCGTAGTGCGATCGTTACGCCCGACGAGAACACGGGATCGAGAAACTCGCCCGCGTTGCCAAGGAGCGCATAACCCGGTCCGTGCAGACGCTCGACATTCGCCGAGTAGCCGCCAATATGCCGCACAGGCAACAGGAAAGGCGCGTCGCCGATCAGCCGGTTAAACGTCGGCTCCTTCTGGATCAGCGCACGCAACTTCGGCTCGCGCTCCGTTGGAGGCACGTCGAGAAAACTCGACTCGGCGACGCATCCCACCGACGACCGTCCGCCCGCAAGCGGAATCATCCAGAACCACACGTCGCGGCGCTCGGGATGCGTTGCCACGCAGATCTTGTTGCGGTCGTGGACGCCCGCGGGGAGGCCGTCGTAGACATGCGAGAAGAGCGCGGCGCGCGTGGGCATGCGCGTGGGCGCCTCAAGGTTGAGCAGACGCGGCAGCACGCGGCCAAAGCCGCTTGCATCGAATATGAAACGCGCTTCGACCTGATACGCATGGCCTGCCTCGTCGATCACGTCGACGCGCGGCGCGGCACCCGTGCCCTCGCCGGTATGCACAGCTTGCACCGTATGCCCGAAGCGCACATCCGCACCTTGCTCCGCTGCGCAGCGAATCAGGATCTCGTCGAACACCGCGCGTTCCACCTGATACGTCGTGCCCCATCCTGCAGTGTGCTTGTCGCGGAAATCGAACGACGACGATTGGCCGCGATACACGAATTGCGCGCCGTTCTTGTACTGGAATCCGGCCTCGATCACGGCTTGCAGCATGCCGGCTTCTTCCAGATAAGCCATGCTTTGCGGCAGCAGGCTTTCGCCAATCGAAAAACGCGGAAAGTGCTGGCGCTCCAGCACGAGCACCGAGCGACCCGCTTTGCGCAGCAACGCGGCCGCGACTGCACCGGCCGGGCCGGCGCCGATGATCGCGACGTCGACCGTCGTGTGTTCCGCCGTGTGCTTCATGTCATGTGTACTCAAGTTCGCCTCAATCGTTTGCTTGCCCGACGCAGCATTACGCTGCATCCTTACGTCCTGTTACATTGCATCTCGAACAGCATTAAATATTTCACCGGGGAGTCCAGCGTGTCGCCGTCTCAAACATCCAGTGTGCCTTTCGTGCCGGAAACGGCATTTGGAATCTGGTTCCTGCGTACTCACACATGGGAACATCATGTGTTGCGCGTCGCGATCAACGACCTCAAGCGCCTGATCGATACGCCGTTGCCCGCAGCGCCCGTCATCGTCGACGTTGGCTGCGGACAAGGCATTTCGTTTCGCCTGCTTGCCGATGCGTTCGAGCCGCGCCGCATCGTCGGCATTGACTATCACGAACCGTCGCTTGCGCTCGCGGCCAATGCGGCCAACTCCTGCCGCGACAAGGTCGCCGACATCGAACTGCTGCACGGCGACTGCGCGGCGCTGCCGCTGCCGGATGCGAGCGCAGACATCGTGTTCTGCCATCAGACTTTCCATCATCTCGTCGAGCAGGACCGCGCGCTCGCCGAATTTCGCCGCGTATTGAAACCCGGCGGCGTGCTGCTGTTCGCCGAATCCACCGACGCGTACATCAGGTCGTGGGTGATCCGGCTGCTGTTTCGTCATCCAATGCACGTGCAAAAAAGCGCGGACGGCTATCTCGACATGATTCGTGGCGGCGGCTTCAGCTTTACCGAACGTAACGTGTCGCTGCCGTATCTCTGGTGGAGCCGCGCGAAAGACTTCGGTCTGCTCGAGCGGCTCGGCCTTTACCGTCCGCAACCCGGCAAGCGCCGTGAGACGCTCGTCAATGTCGCGGCGGTGAAGACCGCCTGAGTCGGTTCAGGTTGCGTTACTTGCGCAGCGTGACGACGTCACCCTTCAACGCGACGCCCGCAATCACTGCACCCGCGCCGCAGGTGAACTCGGTCGCGCTTTCGCGCACTTCGTTCTTGTAGTTGCTCTTGATGTTGATCACCGCGTTGCCGCCTTCCTTGCGCGCACGATCCTGCAACTCGATCACCGCCGACAGGAACACGTGCTGGCATGCGGCCTCATCGCTCTTGCCGAACGCGTTGGTCTTCTTGTTCGTTGCAAATTCGCCGAGCGTTTTCGCAACGGCCGGATGCCGCTTTCCCGCGAAATACAACTGGATGTCGTCGCCGACCTTGCCCGGCTCGCTATGCAATGCTTCGTTGATCGGATAGGTACCCACCGAGTCTCGCGCAAAAGCCGGTGCGGCGCTCAGCATCGCAAATGAAGCGGCGAGTGTGACAAACATCAGATGGCGTTTCATTGATACTCCTTCCTGGTTGTTATGGGTTTTACGATTCCCGCATCCACTGCCTTGCAGATCAGTTCGCCTCCAGCACAGCGAGCCGGCCGCTGATCGCGATCGCGGCGGCGCTCGGGCTCACGCCGCAAGTGAACTCGCTGGACGAATTGCTTTCGCTGCTGTGAAAGCGCGTCGTCACGTCGATCACCGCATTCGCATTGCGCTCCCGCGCCGCCGCGCGAAGCTTGCCGATTGCTTCGGCGAGCGCCTCGCGGCATGCGTCCTCGGGGCCCGCAACCTTGCGCGCGATGCGCACCGAGTACGAGACGTCGCCCAACCCGCGCTTCACGGCCGGATGGCTTTGCTCACCGAAATACACGGGCACGCCGCCGCGCGATTCGCCGCCCGCGGCCGCGAGCGGCAGCGACTTCACCTGTGTCGCGCAACCCGTCAGCGTCGCGGCTGCAATCGTCAATACACCCAGCACCAATGTTCTTTTCATTTTTATCACCCTCGTTTTTAAAAACGCGGCCGTATCAGCCGCCCTGCCATGCCTCGAACATCAAGCTCGCGCAACTTCCACCGAAGCCGAATGACACGGACATCGCCGTGCCAATGCGCGCGTCACGCGTCTCACGCACGAGCGGCATGCCGTCGATTTCCGGCTCCGCCGAATCGATCCCCGTGGTGCCTGCGACAAACCCGTCGCGCATCATCAGCAACGTATAGATCGCCTCATGTGCGCCGCATGCGCCAAGCGGATGCCCGGTCATGCCCTTGGTCGACGAAAACGCGGGCACACCGCGCTCCGATGCGGCACCGAACACCTGCCTCAACGCATGCAGTTCCTCGACGTCGCCAAGCGGCGTGGAAGGCGCATGCGTGTTGATGTAGTCCGGACGCTTGCCCGCTTCGTCCAGCGCGCCGCGCACGGCGCGTGCGATGCCTGCCGCGCGCGGAGTGACCATGCCGGCGTCCGTGCAGTCGCCGAACCCCGTGAGTTCCGCGTAGATGCGCGCGCCCCGCGCCACTGCGTGGTCCAGCGCTTCGAGCACGAGCACGCCGCCGCCCGACGCGATCACGAAGCCGTCACGCTTCGTATCGTAAGGTCGCGACGCGCGCTCGGGCGTGTCGTTGGAGCGGCGCGACAACGCGCCCATCGCGTCGAACATCAGCGTCATGTTGTCGTGCAGCGACTCGCTACCGCCCGCGAGCACGATCTGCTGGCGGCCGGTCTGAATCAGTTGCATCGCCTGGCCAATGGCGAGCGCGGAAGTCGTGCATGCCGACGACGGCGAATAGCCTACTCCTTCGAGCCCGAACACCTGCGCGACGTTCGCGGACGCGGTGCTGCTCATTGCATGCGGCACCGTGTAAGGCGGCACTTTATCGACGCCGCGCGTGTTGGCAACGGTCATCGCGGCGTCGTAGCTCGACATCGTGCCGACGCCCGAGCCGACCACGGTGCCGGCAAGCGGCGAGCGCAGCATGGCGGCATCGAGCCCGGCATCGTCGATCGCCTTGCGCGCCGCATGGCAGGCAAAGCGCGCGGTATCGCCCATGAAGCGCTCCAGCTTGCGCTCGAAAGGCGCTTCATTAGCGACCGACGCCACGCCCGCGACTTGCGACGCAAAGCCGCGCTCACGCCATGCCTGGACTCGTTCGATGCGCGACTTCCCCGCGCGCAATGCAGCCGACACTTCGTCGAGCGAATTGCCGAGGCACGACACGATGCCCATGCCGGTAACGACCACGCGTTGCAACGCCACGCTCATTGAACGCGCCTGAAAATGAGCGACGTGTTGATCCCGCCGAACGCGAAGTTGTTGCTCATCACCAGTTCGGCGTCCATCTCGCGCCCTGCCCCGATGATGTAATCGAGCGGCGCGCAAGCCGGGTCCACGTCATGCAGATTCAGCGTGGGCGCGTACCAGTTGCGCTTCATCATCTCGATGGTCCACCACGCTTCGAGCGCGCCGCACGCGCCCAGCGTGTGGCCCACATAGCTCTTGAGCGAACTGATCGGCATGCGCTCGCCGAATGTCTGCGCGGTCGCGTGGCTCTCCGCGACATCGCCGCGATCCGTGGACGTGCCATGCGCATTCACATACTCGATCGCTTCGGCCGGAAGCGCTGCGTCTTTCAGTGCAAGCTGCATCGCAAACGCCATGGTTTCCGCAGTGGGCTGCGTCATATGCGCGCCGTCCGAGTTGCAGCCGAAGCCCACGATCTCCGCGTGAATCCGCGCACCCCGCGCCACCGCATGCTCGTATTCCTCCAGCACGAGCGTGGCCGCGCCTTCGCCGACCACGAGGCCGTCGCGCGCGGCGTCGAATGGACGCGGCGTCAGATGAGGCTCGTCGTTGCGCGTGCTGGTCGCGTACAACGTATCGAATACGGCAACCGCCGGACCCGACAATTCTTCCGCGCCGCCCGCCAGCATCAGCGTCTGCTTGCCCGTCTGAATCGCTTCATACGCGTAGCCGATCGCCTGACTGCCCGACGCGCACGCGCACGACGTGGGAATGATCCGCCCTTTCAGATCCCAGAACAGGCTGACGTTGACGGCTGTCGTGTGCGGCATCATCTGCACGTAGCTGTTCGACGTGACGTCGCTCATCGAGCCGCTTTCGAGCATCGTGCCGAACGCGCGGATCGGCTGCACCGAGCCCGACGACGAGCCGTACGCGACGCCCATGCGGCCGTCCTTGATGCTCGCGTCGTCGGCGAGGCCCGCATCTGCGAGCGCGAGTTCGCTTGCGCGCACCGAATACATCGACACAGGGCCCATCGAACGCGTCTTCTTGCGCGGATAATGCGCGGGCGTGACGAACTGCGGCAACGGGCATGCGAGCCGCGTATGCAACGATTCGAAGTAGTCCCACTCGGGCATGCGCCGCACTGCGTTCGCGCCGCTTTTCAGACGCGCCTCGATTGCGTCCCAGCTATCGCCGAGCGCCGTGACGCCGCCCATGCCGGTAATGACGACTCGCTTCATCAGACCATCCCGCCGTTTACGCCGATCACCTGGCGAGTCACATACGAGGCCGCATCCGACATCAGGAAGCTGACCACGGACGCTACCTCGGCAGGCTGGCCGACGCGGTTCATCGGCACCGTCTTCAATGCGTGTTCGAGCGGCATCTCGTCGAGCATGCCGGTTTCAATGAGGCCGGGCGCCACGCAGTTGACGGTGATGTTGCGCGTCGCGAGTTCCACCGCGAGCGCCTTGGTCGCGCCGATCAGGCCGGCCTTTGCCGCGCTGTAGTTGACCTGACCGCGATTGCCCATCACGCCCGATACGGACGCGATAGTCACGATGCGCCCTCCGTTGCGGGCACGCACCATCGGCATGGTCAGCGGATGAACGACGTTATAGAACGAGTCGAGACCGGTTTCGATCACGACGTCCCAGTCTTCGTCGGTGAGCGCGGGAAACGCGGCATCGCGCGTCACGCCGGCGCTGCATACGATGCCGTAGTACGGTCCGTTCGCCGCCACATCGGTTTCGAGCACATCGCGGCACACCGCGCGCTCGCGCACGTCGAATTGCAGCACCCGCGCAGTGCCGCCCTGAGCGGCGATCCCCGACGCCACTGCCTCGGCTTCAGCGCGCCCCGTGCGGCAGTGCACGGACACCGCAAAGCCGTCGGCGGCCAACTGGTACGCAATCGCGCGGCCAATGCCGCGGCTTGCGCCGGTAACGAGAACACGCCGGCTCATGAATTGAAACTCCCTTCGATGAATGACTGAAAATCGGACGGCTGGAATACCTTGATCACCGCCTCGGCACAACACACGGCGTCATGATGAATCGTGCATTCGTATGCGCCGTGGCCTTCGTCGCTGCGCAGCAGTTCCGTTGCGCGAATCAGCAGTTGCGCGCCGCCTGCGAACGACGGCTGCAACGCCTTGTAGCTGCGCGAGCCGAGCAGCACGCCGGGCCGCGCCCGGCCACCGCCACGCATGGCGAGCAACGCGACGTGTGCGGCGATCGACTGCGCCATCAATTCGATGCCGATCCACGCGGGCATCGCGCCTTGCGCGTCCGCATACCATGCATCGGCATGCACGGTTGCGCGCGCGCTCAGCGTCTGTTCGTCGAACGCGGTCACGGCGTCGATCAGCAGCATGGTGCCGCGATGCGGGATGATCGCTTCGATAGGTTGCTGCAGCAGTTCGTCAATGCTTCGTGTCGAGTTCATCGCGCCTTACCGTGCAAGAATCAGACTGACATTGCTGCCGCCGAACGCAAACGAGTTGCTCATTACGTATTGAGCGCCCTCGCCGCGCGGCAAAAACTGTTCGCTTTCGACAAGTTCCAGCGCGGGCAGCGCGGGGTCCGCTTCGCCGTCCCAGATATGGCGTGGCAGTGCAACGTCGTCGCGTGCGAGCGTGAGCCAGGCGAAGCCGAGTTCGGTCGCGCCCGCCGCGCCCAGTTGATGGCCGGTCAGCGGTTTCGTGCCGCTCGTCGCGACGCCGTTGGGAAACACGCGCGACATCAGGTTCGCTTCCATCTCGTCGTTCTTGCGCGTGGCCGTGGCGTGCAAGTTCACATAACCGATAGACGACGGCGCGATGCCCGCATCCGCGATTGCTTCGCGCAGCGCCATTTCGCCGCCCACACCTTGCGGATCGGGCGCTGAAATATGATGCGCGTCGCTCGATTCGCCGACACCCGCAAGGCGTACCGCCGCTTCGTCGCGGCTCATCAGAAACACGGCCGCGCCTTCGCCGACATTGATGCCGCAACGATTGCGGCTCATCGGATTGGTGCGCTCGCCGCTGGTGGATTCGAGCGACGCAAAGCCTTGCACCGTCAGCTCGCACAATGAATCGACACCGCCCACCACCACCGCATCGCACATCTGCAATTGCAACAGGCGCCGGGCCGACGCGAACGCTTTCGCGCTCGACGTGCAGGCTGTCGAGATCGTGAACGCGGGGCCCTTCAAGCCGAGTGCCGCAGCCGCGAAGGGCGCGGCCGTGCCGATTTCCATCTGCCGGTAGTTGAAGTTCGCCGGCAAGTCGCCCGCTTGCGCCTGATAGACGAACGCCGCCTCAGCCGCTTCGATACCGGATGTGCTGGTGCCGAGCACCACGCCGATCCGATGCGCGCCGTAGCGCTCGCGCGCGGCGTCGACGGCAGGCGAGATCTGCGCGAGCGCGGCGAGCAGCAAGCGGTTATTGCGGCAGTCGTAGCGCGTGAGATCGGCGGGCGGAGCGAGATCGAGCGGTGTCAGGACGCTGCCCACAAACGCATCGCCGATGCCCGTATGCACAGCCGCCATGCCTCGCGCGTGACTCGCGGCGAGCGCCGGCAGGATGCTTTCGAGGTCGCCGCCGAGCGCGTTGATCATGCCGAGCGCGTGCAAATAAACTGGTGGCGCTTTCATGCGGCCCTCCTGGATTCCGATGGCATGCCGATCGGCGCGAGCAGCACCGAGACCGCAATACCGAGCGCGAGCGTCGCGCCAAAACTCTTTAGCGCAGGCATTGCGCTCATGCCGAGCATGCCGAACGACAACAGCGTGGTAGCGGCCGAAAGCAGCACGCCCGTCCACACCGCGCCGAGATCGGAGTCCGCGCGCATGCACCCTTCACGCAGAAATACGGCGTAGTTCGCGCCGACGCCGAGCACGAGCATGAGCGCCAGCCAGTTGAACAGATTGAGCGGCACACGTGCGTAGCCGAATACCGCCAGCGTGACGCCTACTGCGAGCAGTACAGGCAGCGTCACGGCGATGCCGCCGCGCACGCGGTGTGCGAGCGGCGCTTCTTTTGCGGCGTGCCCCGAGTGCGGTTGCTGCCGGGCGTAGCGCACGATCAGCAGAATCAGCACCAATGTCAGCGCGCCGCCGAGCCACCAGCCGCTGTCCACGCGATAGGCACCGAACAGCTTCGACACGCTCGCGGCCTTGTCGACGAAAGCCACGCCTGGCACTGAGCGCGCGGTCGCGATCAAGGCGGCCTCGTTGCGCGGTGTCACGCCTTGCGGAATCACGACGGCGGCATACGCTTTCGTCGCCGTATCGACCTGGCCGAGCCACAGATGTCGATAGGGCTGCGACCACGGCGCGGCAAGCCACTGGTCGACGGTCATGAGCGCTTGCGGTTTCGTTTGCGCATTCTTTTCCGCTGCGATCCACGCGTCGGCGACTTCGTCCTTGAAGCCCGCTTGCAGCAGCGTGGCGCGCAATGCCGCCGTGTCGTCGAATACATGCTGCGCGAGCAATGCGCGGTCTTTGTTCTGCTGCTGCGCGGACGGCACGAACTGCGCGACGGATTGATAACCGCCCACCCCGTTCGACGTGCCGCCAAGTGCGTCGAGTTTCGCGGCTAGCGCTTCGGCACGCTCCAACACGAGTTCTGGCGTCTCGCCGCGCACAACGAAAAACTGCGCGCTGTTATCGATCCCCACCGCGTTGCGCACCTTGTCCTCTTGCGCGACGAGAGACGGATCTCGCTGGATCAGCAGATGAACGTCGTCGTCGCTCGTGAGACGCAACCAGCCGGGAATCGCGACGATCAGCAACAGCACCGCGACGATCCAGGCGCGCTTGCCGCCGATCAAGCGATGCCATACGCGCAACAAACGCGCCGAGCGTTCGAAGAGTCGCCGAGGACTGCGCTTCGGCGCATGCGGCAGCAACGCGGGCAACAGCCACATCACCGACGCGAACGCGGTCACGATGCCCGCCATCGCAAAACATGCGATCTGCTTGAGCGCGGGAAACGGCACCCACGTGAGAACCGCGTAACCAAGCAGGCTCGTGGCAAGCGCAACGCTCAATGCGGGACGCACCGCACGTGCGCCCCGTCGCGCATCCCAATTCCGCCCGGCACCGAGATAGACGACGAAATACTGGATCGAATAGTCGACAGCTTCGCCGATCAGACTTGCGCCGAACACGAGCGTCAGCAGATGCAGCTTGCCAAATACGAGCAGCGTCACCGCAAGCGCGCAGACGATGCCGAGCGCAGTCGAGACGAAGCCGAGCAGGAGCAGACGCGGCGAACGGAACACCCACATCATCAACAGCGCGATGCCGACGAGCGACGCGAGGCCGATCAGATGCACTTCGCGTTCCGATGCACTGCGCGCCGACTCGGCGTAGAACACGGCGCCGGTTCGCGCGACCGACACGTCGGGGAACGCCTGCTTCAACGAGCGCTCGCCTCGCGACAGCGCCGCGAGTACCGCGTGCTGCGTTTTGGTTTCGTATGCGGAGCCTGGCAGCGTAGCCACGATCAATACGCTCGTCGCAGTGCCTTGATGCCCGTCTTGATGCGCGTCTTGGTGCGACACCAGCAATCCGTCTTCCAGTTCGAGATTCGATGTCGCGAGCGGCAGATTGCCGAGCCAGTGTTCGAGCCAGCCGAATGGATCGTCGGCGAGCGACGTGGTGAGCCCGCCGCGCAATGGGCTATAGATGCGTTGGGCGAGCACGTCGCGCAACACGGCGTCCGGCGCCTTACTGCCTGCGATTGCCGCGCGGTCAGCAGGCGTCAGCAAGCCGAAACGATATGGCAGATACAGCGCCGCAATCTGCGACAGATCGAATGGCGGCAACTCCGCCGTCACCGAAGCGAACGCCCCGCTTTTTTGCAGCGAAGCGCCGAGTTGCTTTGCCGCCGCTTTGGCGTGCGCATCGTCGTGACTGGTGACGAGAAAAACCGTGCGGTCGCCGAGAGCGCTCGCCAGCGTATCGACCGCTTTCTCGGCGACCGGATCTGCTTCAGTTGCCGGCAGCAGCGCAAGCAGATTCGTCTGCAACGGCGACGGTCCGGAAAAACGCCAGCCGCAATACAGCACCGCGACGAGCGCGAGCAGCAGCCACGCGGCGCGCATGCCCCACGCGGTTTTCGCGGACCTGTGTTGCAGCAGGTCCATCAGGGCGCCCCGAGCAGACTGCGTTCGGCCACGGCCGGTTCGCTCACCGCTTCGCTCTTGCTGAATTCGAGTTGCGTCGTATCTCCGTTGGCGAGCGCGATACGCAAACTCTGCAGGAAGTCTCCGCCGCTCATCTGCAACCCTTTGATCGACTGCGCAAGTTGCGGCTGGTTCGGCGTCAGCTGCAATCGCCAGTGCGCGGCGCTGCCCTCGGCCTGCACGTCGAATTGGGAATAAAGCGCGGACAGATCGCCGCCGAGCATTGCACGCATCATCTTCGAAACTTGCGCGACGCCGCGCGTGCCTTGCGCACTGTGCGTCGTGACGCGCTGACCGTTGGCATTGATTTCGGCGACGCCTGCGTCGGTGATGACGTAAGTGGCTTTGTACGGCGTATCGATACGCCAGATCACGCCGCGCTCACGCAGAAACAGCAAGGAACCGGTACTGACGAGCGGCTGCTTCATCGCGGCCAGCGTCTGCCTTTGCGTGAATTGCGCGCGCACGCCTTTGGCTTGAGCGAGATGCGATGCGACCTGCGAGACCAGCGCGGGATTGCCGTCTGTAGACGCGGCACACGCCGGCCACGCCGGCACGCTCAACGCGCTGGCCACCGCAAACGAAAACGCACAGGCACGCAGCCCGTTCAACCATCGCATGCCGGAATTCGTCATCGCCATACGCGCTCCAGTTTCTCGAAGACCACCGGCGGCGACACGAACTGCAACTCTTGCGTGGCGGCATCGACCGCCACCTGGATCGTATAGCCCTTGGTGAGCCTCGTGCCCGATTCGCAATCGACAATTTCGTAGCCTATTTTCAGGCGGTTTTCGTGTTCGAGCAGTTGGGTGCGCACGTCGATCTTCTGACCGTACGTAGCCGGGCGAACATACTTGAGATGCGCTTCGACGATCGGCCACAGATAACCGGACGCCTGCATCTCGCGGTAGTCGTAATCGAATGCGCGCAGGAGCGCCGCACGGCCGATCTCGAAGTACTTCAGATAGTGGCCGTGCCAGCACACATTCATCGCATCCACGTCGTGGAACGGCACCTCCACTATTGCACTCGCGCTCAGTACCTTGCGGGTCGCGCTTTCCGTCATGCTCATGCTTGCGGCCCTCCGCGATAATCCTGCAACAACCCGCATGCGGCGATGCGCGCAGTCAGCGCGCGCAAATCGTGTTCGAGCGCGCGATCTTCGTCGACGAAAGGCGATTGCGCGCCGACGTTTTCCATGAACGTTCGCAATGCTGCAGGAACCGGCGTCGCGCTGTCGATGCGCAAGCGCAAACGCGCGGCCTGAACCGTTGCAAGCGTATGCGCGGCGGCAACCTGCTCGGTCAACTCCAGCACGCGCAAACAGTCGCGCGAGGCGATAGTGCCCATGCTGACCTTGTCCTGATTGTGCGCCTCGGTCGAGCGTGAGAATACGCTTGCGGGCATCGTGTTCTTGAGCGCTTCGGCCGTCCACGCGGACGACGAAATCTGCACGGCCTTGAAGCCGTGATTGATCGCGGCGCGCGCGGGCGCGGCCCCAGTCAGGTTGCGCGGCAGGCCATTATTGAAATTGACGTCGACGAGGAGCGCCAGTTGCCGGTCCATCAGATCGGCGAGATTGGCGACTGCGACCTTCAGCGAATCCATCGCGAATGCAATATGACCGCCGTAGAAGTTGCCGCCGTGCAGTACCCGTTCGTTGTCGGGATCGATCAGCGGGTTGTCGTTTGCGCTGTTCAATTCGTTTTCGATGTCGCGACGCACCCAGCTCAGCGCATCACGCGCTACGCCGATCACATGTGGCGCGCAGCGGATCGAATAGCGGTCCTGCAAACGGTGGCCGGGCGTATCGTCGCGGCCTTCCAGATCGTCGCGTATCCATGCGGCTGCTTGCGCCTGGCCGGCGTGCGGCTTCACTTCGAAGAGCGTTGCGTCAAAATGCGCGGCGCGGCCGTCGAGCGCGACGGTGCAAAGCGCGGTCAGGCGCGCAGTGAGCCGGGTCAGATGATCCGCGCGAGCGAACGCCAGACACGCGAGGCCGGTCATTACCGCTGTGCCGTTCATTAGTGCGAGGCCTTCTTTCGGCGCGAGCGTAAGCGGCGTTTGTCCGAGTTCGCTCCACACTTCACGCACGTCGCGCAGACGTCCTTCGAACATGACCTCCCGTTCGCCCGCGAGTGCCGCGGCGACATACGAGAGCGGCGTCAGATCGCCGCTCGCACCGACCGAACCTTCGGCGGGAATGCGCGGCAGCACGCGTTGATTGACGAGGTCCGCGAGGCGTTCGAGCAATACCGGGCGCACGCCTGAATAGCCATAGGCGAGCGAGTTCAGACGCGCGGCGATGACGGCGAGCGTCTGTGCGTCGTCGAGATATTGGCCCATGCCGCAGCCGTGGTAGCGCGTGAGTTGCAACGGCAACGCTTCGACGAGGTCCATCGGCACGTCCACCACACAGGCGTCGCCGTAACCCGTGTTGACGCCGTAGACCGTCTCGCCCGCGGCAAGATGGCGGCGCAGAAAATCCGCGCCGCGTTGAATACGGGCGCGCCATTCGCGGTCAGCGTTCAACGCAACCGGCGCGCGATGCTGAGCAATCGCGACGACTTCTTCGATACTCAGCTTGCGCCCGCCGATCACGACGTGAGCCGCGTGGCTGTCGCCGTTGGAAGCCGCATGCGCGCCGGCATCCGGCGCGTCGATCAGGTCATGTTCGGCCATTCGCGTCTCGCTTGGGGCGAGCCCAGAAATCGAAGAAGTTGAACCATTGATAAGGTGCCTTGCGACAGTAATGTTCGAGACGAACTGCATAACGCTGCGCCCAGGCAGCGAGATGCTGCGTGCGTTCGCGGCGCGGCAATTCGATGCGCTCGGCGAACGGCTCGAAATAAAGACGATAACCGTCGTGTTCTTTCAGACAGAAGAACAGATAGACCGGACAGCCGAGGGCATGCGCGAGCACATACGGACCTTGCGCGAAGGGCGCAGTCGCGCCGAGAAAACGAGCCTCGGTGGTGCGGCCGGCTTCATGCGCAGGCACACGGTCGCCGACGATCACCAGCAACTCGCCCGCGTCGACGCGCTCCTGCATCATCATCGCGGTTTCGGGCCCGAAGTCCGCGACTTCCAGCAGGTGCCGCGTGAACTCGCTATTCGCGGAGGCCAGCACGCTGTTGAAGCGGCGCGCATGTTCGGTATAGACGACTGCCGTGACTT
This sequence comes from Paraburkholderia caledonica NBRC 102488, assembly GCF_000685095.1. Lineage (GTDB taxonomy): Bacteria > Pseudomonadota > Gammaproteobacteria > Burkholderiales > Burkholderiaceae > Paraburkholderia > Paraburkholderia caledonica. The sequence goes on along the minus strand of NZ_BAYE01000003.1, from coordinate 71,709 downwards.
TCGCATACGCGCCCTGTGCGGCGAGCGCACGGGTCATCTCCAGATTGCCGAGATGCGCGCCGATAACCAGCGCGCCCTTGCCGCTCGCGACCAATGCTTTGAACGCCGAAGGATCTTCGAACTGGACGTCCGCATTGTTGACGCGCCCGGACCACGCGGCGAGCTTGTCGAAGCCCGATTGGGCGAATGCGAGCATGTGACGATACGCGGAGAGCCAGCCTGGGCGAGGCGTGTCGCCTCGCGGTTCGGCCTCGTGCAGACGCCTGAAGTAATTCGCCGACGCCTCGCGCGCGGCACGTCCCGTCAACAAAAAATAAGCAACGATCGGATGCAGCCACAGCCCGGTGAAGCGGCGGCCGAACAGCTTGCAACTGAGCGCGAGCAATGACATGCCCAGATGACTGCCACGTTCGGCAATACGCCACCAGTCCTGCGCCTCATGGCTGCCGCTTTGTTTGCTTCGTGTATCGGCGGGCGCGGCACGCCGTGGCATGAACTTGTGCGCGAGCAATATGGGCAGACGCGCCAGCATGCCGCACACGAGCCGCGTGTGGCTGCGGCTGATACGCACGTTGTCCCACAGCACGTCGAAATGTGAAACGCCGTCGCTCGAGTAGGTGACGCGCGTGGGAATCGAGCGGAATGCGGCGCGACGCCAGTAAAGGCGCACGAGAATTTCGATGTCGAAGTCCATCCGCGTGGGCAACTGCACGCTGTCGATCAGATCGCAAGCGAGCGCAAGCGGATACAGGCGAAAGCCGCACATGGAATCGCGAATGGTCAGCGAAAGCGTTTCGATCCACACCCAGACATGCGTCAGATAACGGCCGTAGAGACGCGCTTTTGGCACGCTCTCATCGTAGACGGGACGGCCGAGAATCACCGCACCCGGTTCGGCGCGCGCCGCTTCGATGAAGCGCGGCACGTCGGTGGCGTCATGCTGGCCGTCGGCGTCGATCTGCAACGCGTGCGTGTAGTGGGCGCCGCGCGCGGCGCGCAACCCCGCCATCACCGCCGCGCCTTTGCCGCCGTTGACGGGCAGACGCAGTAACGTGAGCTGCCCCGCGTACTCACGAGCGAGTTCTGCGAGCACCTGCTGCGTGGCCTCGTCGCTGCCGTCGTCGACGACAAAAATCGGCAAGCCGTGCACCGCGAGATGCGCGACGGTCGCGCCAATTGCGTCCTTGTGGTTGTAGATCGGGATCACGATGCAGGCAGCGAAGTTCATCATGCGTCCGCCCGATAAACGATCACGCCCGACGCGCATTCGCGCTCGTTCGCCCGGTACGCGAACTGCACGCGCTGACGTGCGGGATCGTGCGCGAGCGTGAGCTTTAGCACCGCGCCCGGCGCAACCGGCGCCATGAACTTCAATCGATCGATCGACGTGAAACCGCGCACGCAAGGCAGTTGCTCGGCGGCAAGCCGCATCGCCCAATCGATCTGCACCACGCCCGGCAGAATCGGCAAGCCAGGAAAGTGGCCGGCGAAATGCGTGAGCGTGGCGGGCACGCGCAACTCGTAATGCAGTGTCTCCGCGGTGTCGCCACCGCGCGCTTCGGCCAGCACTTCGACGCCTTCGGCGCGCGGCTCGAACGTCGCCGCGACCGCCGAGACCGGCAGCTTGCCGCGTGCGTCGAACGGCAACGCAAGACGAAAGCGCCAGTGACGCGGCAACACGACGACATCGAAATAATCGGCGAGATGTCGGCGCAAGGTTTTCGCGAGCAGCACGCGGCCTTCGTCGCGCAATGCTTTATTACCCGCTTCGGTCAACGCGACGACAGCGCCGACGCGTTCACGCACACCGCCCTCGAGCGGCACGATTGCCGCTTGCGTGACATACGGATGCAGCGCGAGGCGCGCTTCCAGTTCCGGCAGCGACACGCGCTTGCCATCGAGCTTCATCACGCGGTCGAGGCGGCCTTGCAAACGGAAGCGGCCTTGCTCGTCGAATGCGATCCGGTCGTCGGTGCGATGCCAGCCGTCGTGGTCCAGATGCGGTGAGCGCACGCTGAGCGCACCGTCTTCGTCGCGGCGCACTTCAATGCCACTCACCGGTTGCCATGCATCCGTCTGATCCTGGCGGCGCCACGCAATGCCGCCCGTCTCAGTGCTGCCATAGATTTCGAGCGGCGCGGCGCCGTAGGCCGCCGCATATTCGTGCGCGGCTTCGAGCGCGAGCGGACCGCCCGACGAGAAAAAAGCGCGCGGTGCGGGCGTCAATCCAGTGAAGCCGGGCAGCGCGGGCCAGCGCGATAACTGCGCGGGCGTCGACACGATCACCGCCGCGCCGCACTGCGCGAGCTGCGCTTGCAGATGCAGCGGTTCGATGCTGATGTCACGGTGGAATGGGCGGCCGGCGGCCAGCGGCCACATCACGCGAAACAGCAGACCGTAGATGTGATGATGCGGCACGCTCGCAAGCATCGTCGCGTCGCCGACCAGCGCGCCCCACTGCTTTTCGAGCGTATGCACCTCGGCGTTGAACTGCGCGAGCGTTTTGCGGATCGGCTTGGGCCGGCCGCTGCTGCCCGACGTATAGAGCGTGAGCGGTGCCTGCGGGTCGATTTGTGCGCGCGGCGCTTGAGCGGCGTCGGCGTCGGCTTGCACATGCGGCGCCAGCGCGGCGTCGGTGAGCACGACGTCGTATGCATCGGCGAGATCGGCGAGATAGCCGGGCGTCGCGTTCGCCGGAATCACCGGCTCCTTGGCGCATGCGAACAGCGCGAATAACGCGCAGGCGAAATCGAAGGGATCGTCGATACACAATGCGTAGCGTTGCGCCGCCTGCGATTGCACGGCCGCCAGCAGCGTCGCAACGCGCGCGCGAAATGCGGCGCGATCCAGCAGCAAACCGCGATCGCGGCATACCGGCGTAGCGGCAGCCGCTGAACTCAACGGAGTCGACAACAGGTCGTGCAACGCGATCATGCCGCCTCCGAACGCGCGGCGCGCGGCAGCACCACGAGGTAGCGCCATATGACCTCGGCGATCAGCAAAACACCGATCAGCACATAAGCAATCGCGCCGTTATAGAGCGACCAGTTCGCGCGGCTCCAGTAGAGCGCGGTATAGGCGGAGAAAGCACCGTTCAACAGAAAAAACACACACCACACCTGTGTAACGCGCCGCGTATGGCGCACTGCGCCCGGCGGCAGATCGGGGTTGCCGAGGCGCGCGAACTTTTCGATCATCGACGGCCCGCGCACGAGCGTCGCGCCGAATGCGATCAGCAGTCCGAGATTGACGAGCGATGGATACAGGCGCAACAGCAGCTCGCTGTTGGTCAACACGATCGCCGCCGACGCGCAGCTCAGCAAGCCGACCACAGTCCAGTCGATTGCGGAGAGGCGGCGCAGCGATGTCGCGACCGGACCGCTGCCGGCGCAGCGCTGCAACCACAGGATCGCAAACAGCATGCAGCCGACATAACGCGGCGTGTCCCACCGCCATGCGCAGAGGATCAAGGCCGGATATGCGAGCTTCACCAGCACCTGCACGACTGCCTTGACCCAATGACGCCCGCCGGTGGACGAGGCGCCGGAAGCGGACGCTCCGGTCGCGTTCGCCGGCGTTCCCGAGCGCACTGCCGGCATCAGCCTTGGGCCGCCAGCAGGGATTCGACAGCACCGATCACGTCGCCGACCGTGCGCACCGACTTGAACTCTTCCGGCTTGATTCGGCGGCCGGTCATTTCCTGCAGCTTGATCGCGAGATCGACGGCGTCGATGCTATCCAGATCGAGGTCTTCGAACAGATGGGCGTCGGGCGTCACGCGCTCGGGCTCGATTGCGAAGTTCTCTTTGAAGATGGCGCGGATGCGTTCAAGAATCTCTGCCTCGGACACGATTTATTCCCCTTTTCTGTTGGTTTCGTTCGCAGCGTGCGCCGCTTCGCGCTGACTCTCGACCAGCGCGGCCAGCGTGCTGATCGAGCGGAAGTGTTCGCGCGTGCGTTCGTCGTTTGCCGCAATGGTCAATTGGTATTGTTTGCGCAGCACGATGCCGATTTCGAGTGCGTCGATCGAATCGAGACCGATGCCGTCGGTATCGAACAACGGCGCGTCGTCGTCGATATCGGCGGGACTCAGGTCTTCCAGATCGAGCGCTTCGATGAGGAGCTGCTTAATTTCCAGTTTTAAAGAATCCATAATCGAACAGGTGCTGAGTAATGTGTGCTTCGACGGCACTCGTCACGCTGCGCGCAGCGAGAGCCGGTGTAGTGTCGTCTGCCTTGAGCTGGTCCACGCCCAATGGTTCGAGCACGTTCACGCGCATGCGGAACGCTCGCGCGGGCACGTGGTACCAGCGCATCTGCTTCGTGAACGCGGGCGGGTCGCAGTCCATCAGCACAGGCACGATCGGCGCGCCGACCTTCAAAGCCATATGCGCGAAGCCGCGCGAGAACGCATGCAACCGGTTCGGCGCGGGGCTGCGCGTGCCTTCCGGAAATATGATCATCGTATAGCCCGCGGCCAGCTGCCTCGCGCCGGCCTCGACCAGTTCCGCGGGATCGACATTGCTGACGTATTCCGCCGAGCGCACGATGCCCCAGAAACACGGATTGCTCCAGTGCGCGTTTTTCACGACGCAGCATGCATGCGGCGTGAGCGAGAGCAGCACCATCACGTCGAGATACGTGGGGTGATTCGCCACCACGATGGACGGCTTGCACGCGCGCAACGCGTCCACGCCCGACACTTCGAGCTCCATCACGCCGATGCGCTGCAGGACGGCGACAAGCGCGCGGAAGAACCAGTGGATCACGCCCGTCACCGCAAACTGTCGCGACGCCCGATGCGGCCACAGCCACGCGAGCGGAAACACGAGCACCGAAAATAGCACGCCGCAGATGCCGAACACGACGAACGCCATGCCGGTGGCGAAGAGTCGCCAGGCGTAATCAAGCCGCGCGGTCATGCCATCCCCAATGCCATAGGGCGCCGGCGCCCTGCCAGGCCGCCGGCTTGCCGGTTTCGAGACAGTGCAGCAGCGCCTGGCTCTGCGTGGCGAAGCGCGTTTCGGGCTCGGCGGCGTTGCGCGGTTGCGCCGCGCCAGTTGCATCTGTTGCCGCGCTGTGGCCCGGCGCTACGCTTTTCTCAGCGGCTGCAACGGCTGCTGTGCTTGCAGCCGGTGCTGCCGTTGCAGCCGTCGGGCCGGGGTCGCCATGGCCGACTGCGCGCGAGATGTCCGGGGCGACAGCCGAGGATCGCGCGCACACGAGGTGGCCCAACGCGCCTTCGCTGCTCAGCAGAATAGCGATCGCGCCGCCTTGGACTTCGTCTTCGATGGTGCCGTATGCGGGATCTGCGGGTTCGTCCGCGTAGACGAGCAATACCGGCGACGCAGGCTGCGTCGCGAATTGCGCATAGGCTTCGAGGAGCGCATAGCCGAGCGTTTCGGGCCCGGCGGAGATCGCGCTCGCAGCCGAGCGGTCGCCGCGCGCAATGCCGAACACGCCCGTCATGGCGTTGAGCACCGAGAGGCTGAAGGCGGTCGGCGAAACGGGCTCGCCGGAGCTGATTGCGCGGAGGATGTCGGTAGTGCGGCGCAATTCTCCGTGCCGCGAGGCGAACACGACGCGGGCCTCGTCGGCGCCGACACAATCGTGCGCAACCTTCAGCGCGACTCTGGACAGAGTGCTGAGACGCCGCCGCACGATCGGCTCGATAAAGCCGATGTCGGGTGAGGCAGAAGCGGCGGCAGGCCAGCTAGACCAGCGAGCGACCGGAATGGTCCAGTGCGGATCGGGCATATCGGTGTTCGCGCGTAGAAGCAGGGAGAGGTTGAAGCGCCTGACGGAACACGCAGCCTTCATAGCGTATGCGCGCCGCGCGGACCGGCAACTCCAGCCGCGGGTCGATCCAGTCTTTTTGTAGGCTCACCGAAATTAACGGCACATCGGCCAGATTATTTAGGTGCCTCTGACAATCGACCTTATAAATTGGCTCCGGCTCCCGCAGTGGCCGGAATCATACTGAAGATTTTCGTTTAAATCAGCCAAAAAAGACGTATCCATCTGTATCCGTGTCGCAATTGCCACGGTGCCGTTCAGGTCATATTAGATTTGCGGACATTTCAAGGGGCGCCTTGGGAATATGCCTATGGCGGCGTGTTTTCCCGCCGGACTCCAGTGTTGCACGACGCGGCTCACGTTGAAAGTCGCTTGAAACTTTCAATAAACTTTCTGCGAAGGCTGTTGCACTTCAATACATTCATTTTGCCGGCCGATGCATGGGCCGGCGCTGCGGCCGTCATGCCACGCCTGCTATAATCCGCCCCTCATTGGGGAGTAGCCGCCCCGCAGCGCGTTCGTCCGGCAAGCAGGCCGGGCTCGTGGAACGCGAACTCGCGGGGGCGCCTGTCAACAGACTTGGCCGTCACGGCCATGGCAGCCGCAGCCTCAGGCCTGGCGAGACCGATGACCCACACCCCGCCGCAATTGGGCCCGGCGTGTCGTGGGTCGTCGCTCGTTCAATCTCGGCCCGGGAAGTCAAAACAACGTGATCCACGCTTTTCTCATTTCGACCGGAGCGGTCGCGCTCGCCGAGATCGGCGACAAGACGCAATTGCTGTCGCTCGTGCTTGCCGCGCGTTATCGCAAGCCAGCGCCAATTATCCTGGGCGTGCTGGCCGCGACACTCGTCAATCACGCGGGCGCGGGCGCACTTGGCGCGTGGCTCGGCTCGCTGCTCACGCCCACTGTGATGCGCTGGGCGCTGGCCATCTCGTTCATCGGCATGGGTTTGTGGATTCTCGTGCCCGACAAGCTAGCCGATGACGAGGCCAACACGAACCGCACGCACCTCGGCGTCTTCGGCGCAACTGTGGTGGCATTTTTCCTGGCGGAGATGGGCGACAAGACGCAGATCGCTACGGTGGCGCTGGCCGCGCGGTTTCACGATTTCTTCGGCGTGGTGGCCGGCACCACGCTCGGCATGATGATCGCCAACGTGCCGGCGATCCTGCTCGGCGACCGTTTCGCTCACCGTCTGCCGACCGGCATCGTGCATGGCATCGCCGCCGTGCTGTTCGTCGTTCTCGGGACGATGGCGTTGTTCGGCGCGGGAATCTGAAGCGAACCGCGCGATCCGGGCGCCAGCCGGATTGCGCGCCGCCGCGCTCACCGCTCCATCACCGCTGCGTCACCGCTCCGTCACTGCGCGGCTTTCGCGCCGGATGCGGGCGCAGGCGCCATTGCCGATGCCGGTGCAGCGGCGGGCACAGGCGTTTCGTTCGGAGCGCCTGCGCCCGCGCCGAGCGGAATCTTGACCGTACGCACGACACCATTGCCGAGCGGGAAGTCAGCGAGCGCGCTGCGCGCGAGATACGGCATGGCCCTCACCAGCGACGACTCGCCGCCCGAATTGCGCGCGGTCACGTTGTAGACCTCCTTGCCGGTCGCGCGCTCGGTGATCCGAACACCGAGCAGATGCGTGAAGATCGGATAGCTCTGGTTCACGTATCCGGCGGGAAACGGTCCCCATGGCCCCCACGGATCATATGGGCGCCCCCACCCCCAGTAAGGCGCAGGCCACGGGTTGTAATAGACCGGCTCGGCCACTGTCACCAGGTCCGAGCGAATTCCATACGACAGTCCGACCAGATAGCGCGCCTGCGCGCCGTCCACCTGGCGAAACGCGTGCGTGGCCAGTTCATTGGCGACGATGTGCTCATACGTGGTCAGTTCGAGATTGTTCCGCTGGTCGAGTTCGCGCGCGAACGCGTAGGTACGCGTCGCGTCGCCGCCGCTCCAGTCGGAGAACGCGGTGACTTGCGTCGTCACATAAGTCGTGCAGCCGGACAGCAGCACGGTCAGCGCCGCCAGCACCAGCATGGCGCGGCGCGTCCATCGGTTCGTTTTCATGGTCTACCTCGTGAAGCGTTTGGGTCGGCTCGTGTTTGTATTGTACGTAGACCGTAGGCCAGGCCCCACCTTTCCGGGCCCCGCTGCGTGGGCCCACGTTTGTCTGGACGACCGCTCGCGCGCCGGCCTTGCGGCGCATTGGGAACGGTCGAAAGTTCGCTCCGCACGATTCGCCGAGGCTTTGTACAATGGCTCGACAAGCCCGGCTCACGCGCCTTCGTGCGCCGGCCGCTCGAGTCCCATCACTACAGAACGCCATGGCCGATACCGCAACGCCCAATGTGATCCGCCGCGCCGATTATGCGCCGCCCGCTTTCCTGATCGATACCGTCGCACTCGAATTCGACCTGCTGCCGGAACGCACGGTCGTGAAGAACACAATGCGCGTGCGCCGCAATCCGGACGCGTCGCGCGCCGCGCATCTGGAGCTCATGGGCGAACAGCTTGAATTCGTCAGCGCCACGCTCGACGGCCAGCCCTTCGCCAACGCGCATGCGCACGAACACGGACTGGTGCTCGACAACGTGCCGGAGAAGTTCGAGCTCACGCTCACGAGCATCTGCAATCCGGCCGCGAACACCACGCTCTCCGGCCTGTATGTTTCGAGTGGGAATTTCTTTACGCAGTGCGAGGCCGAAGGCTTTCGCCGCATCACGTACTTCCTCGACCGGCCGGACGTCATGGCCACTTACACGGTGACGCTGCGAGCCAGCAAGGCCGACTACCCCGTGCTGCTGTCCAACGGCAATCTGCTCGAAGAAGGTGATCTGCCGGACGGCCGCCATTTCGCGCGCTGGGAAGATCCGTTCAGAAAGCCGAGCTATCTGTTCGCGCTCGTCGCCGGCAAGCTCGTTGCGCTGGAAGAGCGCGTAAAGACGGGTTCGGGCAAGGAAAAGCTGCTGCAGGTGTGGGTCGAGCCGCACGATCTCGACAAGACCCGTCACGCAATGGATTCGCTGATTCACTCCATCCGCTGGGACGAGGAGCGCTTCGGGCTCGAACTGGATCTGGACCGCTTCATGATCGTCGCCGTGAGCGACTTCAACATGGGCGCGATGGAAAACAAGGGGCTCAACATCTTCAACACGAAGTATGTGCTGGCGAACCCCGAGACGGCGACCGACACCGACTTCGCGAATATCGAGGCGGTGGTCGGCCACGAGTATTTCCACAACTGGACCGGCAATCGCGTGACGTGCCGCGACTGGTTCCAGTTGAGCCTCAAGGAAGGCCTGACAGTATTTCGCGATCAGGAATTTTCGGCCGACATGGCCGGTGGCGAGACCGACGGCAGTGACGAAGCCGCGCGCGCCACCAAGCGCATCGAAGACGTGCGCGTGCTGCGCCAGATGCAGTTCGCCGAAGACGCAGGACCGATGGCCCACCCGGTGCGCCCCGAAAGCTACGTCGAGATCAATAACTTCTACACGATGACGGTCTACGAGAAAGGCTCCGAAGTCGTGCGGATGTATCAGACGCTGTTCGGCCGCGAAGGGTTTCGCAAAGGCATGGACCTGTATTTCAAGCGGCATGACGGCCAGGCCGTGACCTGCGACGACTTCCGTCATGCGCTCGCCGACGCAAACGGCCGCGACCTCGCGCAGTTCGAGCGCTGGTACAGCCAGGCGGGCACGCCGCGGGTGACGGTGCGCACGCGTTACGACGCCGCGCAGCAGCGCTACAGCGTAACGCTCACGCAAGGTTACGGCGACGCGGCACAGGCCGCACGCGAAACGCAAAAAGGCCCGCTGCTGATTCCGTTTGCGATCGGCCTGATCGGCAAAGACGGAAAAGACTTGCCGCTGCAACTTGAGAGTGAGCCGCAGGCTTCGGATTCGACCACGCGCGTGCTCGAATTCACGCAGACCGAACAGACCTTCACGTTCGTCAACGTTGCGCAGGAACCGTTGCCATCGCTGTTGCGAAATTTCTCGGCGCCGGTGATCGTCGAATACGATTACTCGGCGGATCAACTGGCGTTCCTCCTCGCGCACGACAGCGATCCGTTCAACCGTTGGGAAGCCGGTCAACGGCTCGCCACGCGCGAATTGCTGACGCTAGCCGGACGGGCCGCGAGCGGCGCGGAGCTGCAGCTCGACGACTCGGTGGCGGCCGCGTTCGCACGCGTACTCACGGACGAGTCGCTCTCGCCGGCCTTCCGTGAACTTGCATTGATGCTGCCGTCCGAAGCGTATCTCGCCGAGCAGATGGCCGAATCCAATCCGGCGGCCGTGCATGCGGCGCGGCAGTTCGTGCGCAAGCGCCTCGCCAATGCACTCAAGAACGACTGGCTCAAGATTTACGAGCAACATCGCACGCCCGGCCCGTATGAAGCCACGCCGGCGGCGGCAGGCCACCGTGCGTTGAAGAACCTGGCGCTGTCTTATCTCACGGAGCTCGACGATCCGTCGGAAACGGTGCGGCTCGCGTCCGCGCAATACGATGCGGCGAACAACATGACGGACCGCGCGGCGGCGCTGTCCGCGTTGCTCAATGCATCGGCGGCAAATGGCGGCAGCGCCGAAGCGCAGCATGCGCTCGACGACTTCTACCGGCGCTTCGAGAAGGAGCCGCTTGTAATCGACAAGTGGTTCGCTTTGCAGGCAACGCAGCGCGGCAGCGCGCAGCGTCCAGTCATCGACGTCGTACGCAAGCTGATGACGCATCCGGCCTTCAATCTGAAAAATCCGAACCGTGCGCGCTCGTTGATTTTCAGCTTCTGCGCAGCCAACCCCGCGCAGTTCCACGCCGAAGACGGCTCGGGTTACGCGTTCTGGGCGGACCAGGTGATCGCACTCGACGCGATCAACCCGCAAGTGGCCGCCCGCCTCGCGCGGTCGCTCGAACTGTGGCGCCGCTTCACGCCGACGCTGCGCGAAGGCATGCGCGCGGCGCTGGAGAAAGTGGCGTCGCAGGTCAAATCGCGCGACGTGCGCGAGATTGTCGAGAAAGCGCTCGCATGACGCTCCTCTGACGCGGTCCTCCGTATCGAAAAGCCGGCACACGTTGCCGGCTTTTTTTCGCCCTTTGTTTTGCGACGACTTCGGGTCTCAGGCTCGCATCGACGTTAGCCATCTGGCTGACTGTTCGGCCGCGTCCGGACGGGTGAAAGTAAACGCATTCATTTAACGGTTTACGTTTAACGCAATGCGTTATATCATCCCATGATCACGACATTTGGCGACAAGGCTACGGCGAGAATCTTTCAGGGCAAGTTCGTGCATACGCTGCCGCGTCATATCCAGGCGCTCGCGTACCGCAAGTTACTGATGATCGACGCTGCAGACTGCATCCAAAGCTTGCACACGCCGCCCGGCAACCGGCTCGAAGCACTGCAAGGCCAGCGCAGCGGGCAATGGAGCATTCGGATCAATGCGCAGTGGCGAATCTGTTTCCACTTTATCGAAGGCGAGGCGCTGAATGTTGAGATTGTCGACTATCACTGATTATTGGGAGACCGGCATGGTCATCAAACGCTCCGATCTGGACAGTATCGATTTCTCCGACATCGACGCGGGAGACAGCATCGAGGAGATCCATCCGGGTGAGATTCTGCGCAGCGAGTTTCTCGAACCGCTCGGCATGTCAGTCAACGCGCTTGCGCTCGCGTTGCGCGTACCGGCGCCGCGCATCAACGACGTGGTCCGCGGCAAGCGCGCAATTTCCGCCGACACCGCGCTGCGCCTCGAGCGCTATTTCGGCGCGAGCGCGCAGTTCTGGCTCAACCTGCAGATCGCATACGACCTGCGCGTTGCCACGGCGGCAGCGGGCGAGCAGATCGAACGCGAGATAGAACCCATGCCTAAGGCGGACCGCCCGAAGCTGCCGAAGGTATCGGCGGAACACGCCCAGGCAGCGGCGCTCGCAGCATGCGTGAGCGGCAACGCGACGGGCGGAAAGGCCCGGCGCAAAGGCTGAACGGCTCGCTCGCGCAGAGCCGCTCGGACCGATCGGGCGCCATTGCATGCGCGCTCCGATGTCAAAAGCACAGAGCGGACACACCGAGCGGTTAAAATCGGGATATTCCTCAAGCCTCCTGGAGTACAGCAATGTCCTTGCAACGTCGTACCACTCTCACGAAGTACCTGATCGAGCAGCAGCGGGAAACCAATAACCTGCCGGCCGACCTGCGGCTTTTGATCGAAGTTGTCGCGCGCGCATGCAAGGCGATCAGCTATCACGTTAGCAAAGGCGCATTGGGCGACGCACTCGGCACGGCGGGCAGCGAGAACGTCCAGGGTGAAGTACAGAAGAAGCTCGACATTCTGTCGAACGAAATCCTGCTCGAAGCCAACGAATGGGGCGGCAACCTGGCGGGCATGGCGTCGGAGGAAATGGAGCAGTTCTTCCCTATCCCCGCGAACTATCCGAAGGGCGAGTACCTGCTGGTGTTCGATCCGCTTGACGGCTCGTCGAACATCGACGTGAACGTTTCTATCGGCACCATCTTTTCGGTGCTCCGCTGCCCAGATGGCCAGCAGCCCACCGAGCAGTCGTTCCTGCAACCAGGCACAGAACAGGTTGCTGCGGGTTATGCGGTGTATGGACCGCAAACCGTGCTGGTGCTGACCACCGGCAATGGCGTGAACTGCTTCACACTCGACCGTGAACTCGGTTCGTGGGTGCTCACGCAAAGCGACATGCGCATTCCTGTCGAAACGCGGGAGTACGCGATCAATGCGTCGAATGAACGTCACTGGTATCCGCCGGTTGAGCAGTATATCGGCGAACTCAAGCAGGGCAAAGACGGCCCGCGTCAGAGCGACTTCAACATGCGCTGGATCGCGTCGATGGTGGCAGACGTGCACCGTATCCTGAATCGTGGCGGCATCTTTATGTATCCGGCCGACAAGCGCACGCCGGAGAAGCCCGGCAAGCTGCGGCTCATGTACGAAGCGAACCCGATGGCGTTTATCGTCGAACAGGCGGGCGGCGCTGCAACCAACGGCGAAAAGCGCATCCTCGACATTCAGCCCAAGAGCTTGCATGAGCGCGTTGCGGTGTTCCTCGGATCGAAGAACGAAGTGGACCGCGTGACCCGCTACCATCTCGAAACAAAAAAGTGATTCGAGGGCTTGCCAAGCCAATAAAGAAGTCCCTATAATCTCGTTTCTCCTGATGCCGGAATAGCTCAGACGGTAGAGCAGCGCATTCGTAATGCGAAGGTCGGGGGTTCGATTCCTCTTTCCGGCACCATCAAGATTCAAGCAAAAAGCCCAGTCCTCGTGACTGGGCTTTTTGCTTTTCGTCGACCTCTTCGGCTCGCTTCCTAGCCACGCAAGTCAGGTCTACCAAATTGCGCGACGGTCCCGAGGTTGCGCGCGACGACCGCGTCGCTCATCTGAACGGCGTCTTTGCCTTCCGTGCGCTTAGCGTCGCCGTACGCAGCGACTGCCTCCTTCGGCGCTGACGGAAACCACGAGATGCGGCCATCGCACTCAATTCCGACCTGCTGTCCATTCCAGTACACACCGTTTTCCATGACGAACCCTTTGAAGGCGAAGACAACCATCTTCCGCGTTGGCCGCCGGGGGTCAGTTGTCCACCGCACCGTAGCCGACGGAAACCAGCCACCTTCATCATAGGAGCGACGTTGACGCGGCGAGGTTCGTCACTAAAGAAGGTGAAGCTTTGGCGCAAAGTGCGCGGCGTTGATGCCAGCAGCACGAGACGGCCGACGTATTCGAATGCGAGGAGAGCCTTATTGCGCAAATCACGCTTTAAAAATTGGGTCTCCGTCAACGAGGTGCCAAATAAATCGTTTACCAAGTAATCACCGTGGTTGCGACAGAATATAAATGTCCGATCGGCAATAAACGAACGTTCGCTTTTTACCGGGCAGGTTATGCCGATATCGCAATGCACAAATCAATCGCCGATCGGGGAATACCCGGAGCATACTGACGACTGATACTGCGAATGTTTCGCTCACCTTCGCCACAGCCCGCCGGATAAGGCTCGCGAGAGATTCTCGAAACATTCGACGTCGAAACTGTACGCAAGCCCACGGAACGACGACGCAAGCGAACCTATAAATTTGATCAGAAGCTCTGCTGAAATGGTGCGCTGTGCCGTTAAAGCAACAAAGATGGTGTGATGCTAATCGGACACTGGTGCGAAACACGGCACGGGGCCGATAATCGGTTTGTAAAGGAGAACGATCATGGATGCAAAACCACCGAAGATCCCGACCCCGGACAAAGTCTTTAGCCCGGATCCGGAACCTGTCGGCGTCGAGTTTCTCGGGGCGGAATTGCCGGAGCATGTGCGCGCCTTTTTCGACGAACAACGTAAGTCTTGCGACGCAAAGTAATTGTGCAGCGGCGCGACACGGTAGCGGTCCTTGTGCTTATGGCACGAGGCGCGGCGCCGCGCGGCTCGCTGATTTCTTTGGATCACACTCTCACCAGGCGGACTAGCGCTGACTGGCGTTGACGCTCGCACTCGAGCCTGCGCCCACCTCTGCTCGCGTGAACTGGCTGTTCTGCCGCGACCGGCAGCACCGCTTTAATGCCGGCGAAAAAGCTCGCGCAATGAAGCATCGTCTATGCTTCAGCTTTCCTTCCACAGCCGCCCGGCCATCGTCCAGCTTATGAATCGCCTGTTTCGCTTTGCCGCGCCGTGCGCGCTCGCCCTATTCGCATCACTCCTGGTTGCCCCTACTTCTGCCTTTGCCGACGGCGACGATACCGCGCTCACGAATCTGATCGCGCTCGCGTCGCAGCGACTCGCGCTCGCGGAACCGGTGGCGCGCTGGAAGTGGGCCAATCACCAGGCAATCACCGACACTCCGCGCGAGCAGGCGTTGCTTGCTGATGTGGAGAAACGAGCGGCAGCCGCCAACGTCGATCCGGCGTTCGCGCGCGCATTCTTCCAGGATCAGATCGACGCGAGCAAAGACGTGCAGAACGCACTTTTCGCGAGCTGGCGCACAACGCAGCCGCCGCAGGAGCCGGCTCCCGACCTCGCAACGAGCACGCGTCCGCAGCTGGATCGTCTGACGCAGTCGCTCGTCGCCGCCCTTGCTCGCGTGCAACCGCTACGCGCGGCGCCGGATTGTCCGTCGCGCGTCGCGCAATCGCTGGCTAGCTGGAAGTCTCTGACTCGCTACGATTCTGCGCGCTCAACTGCATTGAATCGCGCGCTTGGGCACGTATGCGAAAGCGGTGGCGTCGGCGCAACCGGCTGACGATGCGGTAGACGCAAGACGCGGCCGAAGGAAGAACGTTGCGCGGCGACCAATGACGAAATCTCGCTTGGTCACGCGTAGCAGCCGCGCAATCAGGCGAGCGCGGTCAAACGACGCCTACGACAGGCGCGGCGCCCAGCACGCTGAGCGGCATAATCCGCAATCCGCGCGCAAGGTGGCTCTGAAGAATCTTGTAAGTCGACGCTTCGAAGCCGCCGGCCAGGCTGGCGGCATGCAGTTCGGTCGCCTGCGCCAGCGAAGGCGCATGGCCGATGTAACACCATTGGTCGACGACATGGAAAGCGCGCGCCTGCGACGCTTCTTCATGCTCCTCGAAAACGACAGGCCCCTGGAACGGCCACGGCGCGCCCGCAGGATCGCTCTTCGAGACGCGCGGCACACGGTTATGCCCCGGCCGCAGCGTCGCGATCCACTGCGCCTCGGCGAGCATCGCACCCAACTCGCCGCCGGTGGCGCGCCACTCTACGCGCCTCACTTGCTGTGCCAGCCGTATATCTTTCGACGAACGTCGCTCGCCTGTCAGATGCGCACGAAGTCGTTGACGGACGCGCACGCTCCGTCCGACGTACAACGGCAAGTCGTCGTCTCCATAGAATGCGTAGACGCCGCATCCGGCAGGCGCGGTCTCAAGCAGATCTTCGGTGATGTCGCCTGCCAACCGATAGCGCCGCGTCGTGCGCTCGATATGCGCGCGCAGAACCTCTAGCGGCACGAGGCCGTGAAGCCGCTGCCAGAACTGCCAGATCAGATCGGCGTCGGCAAGCGCGCGATGCCGGTCGGACGGCACCAGAGAATGCCGCTCGACCAGGGCGTCGAGCCCGTGGCGCTTTTCAGACGGGAACAACGCGCGCGACAGGCGCACGGTGCACAAGACGTCCGGGTCGAAGGACAGGCCTGCACGGCGGAACTCGCCGCGCAGAAACCCTCGGTCGAAGCTGGCGTTATGCGCGATGAAGAGTTTGCCGTTGAGTCGGGCAAACAGTTCGGGCGCGATGGCGTCGAACGTCGGCGCGCCGCGCACCATCGCGTTCGTGATGCCGGTGAGCTGCTGGATGAACGACGGGATCGGTTGCTGCGGATCGACGAGGCTGCTCCAGCGCGAGACGCCGGCCGGCCCTACTTCGACGACGCCGACTTCGGTAATGCGGTGCTCGTTAGTCGAGCCGCCGGTGGTTTCCAGATCGACGAAGACGATCGGATCGCTGAGGGCCGGTTCGGACAAAAACTGTTCAGACATGAAAGGAATGCTTGGACGCGTGACTTTGCGGCAAGTATGCACTAGTTAGCGGCCGGTGACCTGTGGGCATGGGCAGGGCCTCGACCGCCCTTCGTCGACCAAAGTCTCCCTGACGTCGGCCGCGGCCACATCTCGCAACGCAGCCGGGGGCTGAAAAATACGCGCGTTATATCGGTCGTGGGTATCAGACTCACAGATTTAGCAAGGCATTTGGAAATTCTTTTTCTTGTGCGCTTAACAAATTGTTCATCGGATGGATTTCGTGCCTTTTCATTTACAAGAGTCCAATGGCGCTCCGGCAATACGCACTTTTTCTCTGAGGTGATAGATCGAGCGTTCATATTGACAGCGTAATCGCATCGCTCCCGCGCTACGCCAATATTACCCAGATCGAATAATCATTAACAGGAAGAAGGCAGTATTTGCCGATCGCCGGTGCCTTGTGATGCTCTGCAACGTTGATAAGTGTTTTTCCGACTTGCTTGCAGACCCCACGCAATCGGATCATGAACCAGCGTTTGCGGTAATGCGCATCAGGAGGTTGCCATGCAGTTCAGTGAAATCCGCCGAATTCTTTCTAATCTGATTCCTCATCTAGAACGATCGCCCGCCGCCTCACCTCTCGCCTCTGAGCCAGGTCAGCCATCAGCGTTGGAATTCGATCCGATGTGGCATGGTGATCACTGGCAGAACCTGCTGTCCTCCCCAATGGACGCTCGACGCTACGTCATGGAAGATTGGTCCGCGACTACGACGGAGGAGTGGAGTGCGGACCGCACAGCGTCCGCGCACTGATCATCGCCCGGCGTCACAACGCCAACTCGCCGATTCGCGGACGAAAAAAAGCGCGACTGGGAAGTCGCGCCGACAAAGGTTTGGAGATCTTTTTCGTCAACGAAAAAGTCCGCTTCGAAAAGCAGAACTTTCAGTATAGCGTTTAATCCCATTCCGATTATTCACACAAAATACAATCGTCTGTTGCTAGAACGACAACAATAAGTTGACGGTTGCATTTCGTTGTTTTTTCGCATCGAATTACCGTCGCGATTTCACAACGCCACTCGGCATTCATCGGTTCGGATACTTGCTGGCATGCCCGCAACCATTGACCAGCAAGGCTTTGCCGGGATTCTTTCATCGTTTCGAATCAAGTAATTCTTTATTGCGAGAATCGAAACGTCCATTGAATCAAGCCTCTCTCTACACTTTGCGTAACCGGAAATCAGCGCTCTATCTTCAAGCGCACCTTGACACGGATACGCCTCTCGCAGCGCCCGCGTGAAGGTTTCCGAAGCACGATTCACCGCTCACTCTCGCTTTCGGAGTAACAAGATGAAAAAGACTCTCATGGTCGCGGCCCTGACGGGCGTTTTTGCAACTGCGGCGCACGCTCAAAGCAGCGTCACGCTCTACGGCTTGATCGACGCCGGCATTACGTACACCAACAACCAGCACGGTCACAGCAACTGGCAACAGACGAGCGGTTCGGTGAATGGCAGCCGTTGGGGCTTGCGCGGCGCTGAAGACCTCGGTGGCGGCCTGAAGGCAATCTTCACGTTGGAAAACGGCTTCGGCATTAATGACGGCTCGCTGAAACAAGGCGGTCGCGAATTCGGCCGTCAGGCATTCGTTGGTCTGTCGAGCAATCAGTTCGGCGCCGTCACGCTCGGCCGTCAATATGACAGCATGGTTGATTACGTTGGCCCACTGGCGCTGACCGGCACGCAATACGGCGGCACGCAGTTCGCCCACCCGTTTGACAACGACAACCTGAACAACTCGTTCCGTATCAACAACTCGGTCAAATACACGAGCGCGAACTACGGTGGCTTCAAGTTCGGCGGCCTGTATGGCTTCTCGAACCAGGCTGACGGCTTCGCAAACAACCGCGCATACAGCGCGGGCGCGTCGTACAACTGGGGCGGCCTGAACGTCGGCGCAGCGTATTTGCAATTGAACAGCAACGGCGCGACCGGCGCGGCTGCAGCGTTCAACTCCGGTGGTGCGGTGTCCAGCGACAACACGTTCTTCGCTGGCCGTCAGCAGACGTGGGGCGCAGGCGCCAACTACGCGTTTGGTCCGGCAACCGTCGGCCTCGTCTATTCGCAGACGAACCTGTCGGGTCTCGTCGGCATCGGCGCAGGTGCATCGGGCCAACCCGGCGGCATCGGCCTGCCGAACAACAGCGCGCACTTCCAGAACTACGAAGCAAACGCTCGTTACGCTTTGACGCCGGCTGTCAGCATTGCAGGTTCGTACACGTACACGCGTGCGAGCCTTGCGGGCACCCGTCCGCACTGGAATCAGTTCAACCTGCAAACGGCGTACGCACTGTCCAAGCGCACGGACGTTTATCTGCAGGGTGAATACCAGCAGGTCAACGAAGGCGCCATCGTTGGTGCTGACATCAACGGTCTGGGTGCTTCGAGCAACAACAAGCAGGTTGCGGTCACGGCAGGTCTGCGTCACCGCTTCTAACGCGGCGGGCAGGACCCGCAGCATGGAAGGCGCCGTTCGCGGCGCCTTTTTTATTGCCTGAACACGCTTCGTGCGGGCAAATCTGCATGAGGTGACAGACTAGAGGTCGCTACCTGCAGGCGGATACTTGACGTCGAGAATATCGATCGGCTGCGGACCGGCCGGCGTGTACAACGTCACGGTGTCGCCGACCTTCGCCTTCAGCAACGCCCGTGCGATCGGCGAGATCCAGCTCACGTGTCCGATATCGAGATCAACCTCGTCGATGCCGACAATCGTCACGGTGTGCTCCTCACCGTCCTCTGTCGCATATTCGACAGTCGCCCCGAAAAAGACCTGATCGACGTTCTCCTGCTTGCTGCTGTCGACAACCTCGGCGAGGTCCAGACGCTTGGTCAGAAAGCGGATGCGCCGATCTATCTCGCGCAGGCGGCGCTTGCCGTAAATGTAATCGCCGTTCTCCGAGCGGTCGCCATTCGACGCAGCCCATGACACGAGCTTGACGACCTCCGGCCGGTCGACGTCGATCAAATGCAGCAGTTCATCGCGCATGCGGTGGTAACCGGCAGGCGTGATGTAGTTCTTGGTTCCGGCGGGGATTTCCGGCTGGGCGACGTCGAGATCGTCGTCATTATCGTCGCTCGACTCTTTGACAAAGGCCTTGTTCATGATGATCCATAAGCTGCAGCAAACGGCTGCTCCACTAGGGTACACGATCATGACAATGAGACAAATCGCAGTTACACGCTTCCCTTTTTTGAAACCTTTGCTATAATCTCGTTTCTGCGTGCGGCTGTAGCTCAGTTGGATAGAGTACTTGGCTACGAACCAAGGGGTCGTGGGTTCGAATCCTGCCAGCCGCACCACTTATTCGAGGGCCTCCCTCCGGGGAGGCCCTTATGTTTTACCCAGTTTTAGTGAAGTAGTGCACCACGTGTTTCGCGTGCGGCTGTAGCTCAGTTGGATAGAGTACTTGGCTACGAACCAAGGGGTCGTGGGTTCGAATCCTGCCAGCCGCACCACCTCTAAAGGGCCTTCCAGTTGGAAGGCCCTTTGTCTTTCAAGCGCGTTTTTGCCTCAACCGATCGCCACGCCACGGTGATCGCCGCGGTCGCCCTCATGGCCGCGGCGGAGACTGAATATCGCCGATATGCCCGTCCGGGCTCGGAACCTCTTCAAAAGTATCGCCTGCCGTCGCTTCGGCTATGCGCCGAGCCGTGTTGTCGACCAGCATCTGCGACTCGTGCAGCATTTCGCCAACGCTATCGCCGAACCGACTTTCCACGAATGCCCGCAGCAGCGCCACGCGCAACGAGTCGCCACGCCCCTCCACTTCACCCCGGCCGCCTTCGAATTCCGCCACGCAGTGTGCAGGGATTTCCCCGCTGCGCTCGCGCATTTCGAGCCGACGCGCGCGCTCCATCACTGCCGCAGCGGCGTCCCATGAGGTGGTCGGTGTGAAACGGCCGTCCCAAGGACGGCCACGATCGTTTCCGCGGATGGCGACGGTCTCACCGCTGTCGGTGAAATGGATTTCTCGCACAAAATCGTGCAGGCTGCGGGCCACCCAATAATCCAGTGCGAGGCCTTCGAGGTCAGCTACTTTCATCAGCGTTCTCCCTGAGTTTTCAGGTGAGACTCGCTAGCGGCGCCGGCGTTCCGGCAGAAAGAAGCGGCACTTCTCCGCCCAATGAGCGGCAAAGCTCAGTAATCGGCCCGCTCGCGGTCGATTCGCATGCCGCCGTCATGCCGGTGATGGCCGTCATCGCTCGGCCGCTCACGCGCGATGCGCATTACGTCGAGATTTGTACGCACGCGGCGCATGACGTTGGCCAGATGGACGCGGTCGCTGACCTGGATCACGAAGCGCAAGATCGTGGATTCCTGCGACAGGTCTTCGTCCATCGCGATATGCACGATGTTCGCGTCTGCAGAAGTGATGTCTGCGGCCACGCGGGCGAACACGCCCTTCGTGTTCTTGACCAGCACCTTGATTGCGACGTCGAACAGACGCCCCGGTTGTGGCGCCCACGCCACGTCGATCCAGCGGCCGGGATCGCGCCGGTGGATTCGCTGTGCAACGCGGCAGTCGGTAGTGTGGATGGCCATACCGAGGCCAATGCCGATGTAGCCCATGATGTCGTCGCCCGGAATCGGACGGCAGCACGCAGACAATTGCACCGACATGCCCTCGGTGCCGGTGATTACGACCGGCGGCGCATGCGGCGCGGAACCGGATTCGGAGCGCGAACCGTCGTCGTCGGCATCGCGGCCGCTCATCAACACTTCGATACGCTTGGCCATGACCGCCGCGACACGCCGGCCGAGACCGATGTCCGCGAAAATTTCCTGTCCATTTTTGTTGCCCGTCCACTGCACGAGCTTTTCCCACGCTTCGGGCGTCACGTCCGACAGCGCAAGGCCGTAGCCCTTCAACGCCTGATCGACCAGACGCTCGCCAAGCTGAACCGACTCGTTCAGCCGCATCGTCTTCAGATAATGGCGGATCGCAGAACGGGCCTTGCCGGTACGCACAAAACCGAGCCACGCCGGATTCGGCTTCGAATACGGCGCCGTGATGACTTCGACGATATCGCCGCTCTTCAACTCGGTGCGCAGCGGTAGCAATTCGTTATTGATCTTCACCGCGACGCACTGGTTGCCCAGGTCGCTGTGGATCGAATACGCGAAGTCGAGCGCCGTGGCGCCACGCGGCAGCGCCATGATCTTCGACTTCGGCGTAAAGACGTACACCGCGTCCGGGAACAAGTCGATCTTTACGTGCTCGAGGAATTCGCTCGAGTCGCCGGCTTCGCTCTGAATGTCCAGCAGCGACTTAAGCCACTGATGCGCGCGCTTTTGCACGTCGTTCAGATCCGCACTGCCGTTCTTGTACAGCCAGTGAGCTGCCACGCCGGCTTCGGCGATCTCGTGCATCTTGCGGGTACGCACCTGGAACTCGATCGGCGCGCCGAACGGACCAACGAGCGTAGTGTGCAACGACTGATAGCCGTTCACCTTCGGGATCGCGATGTAGTCCTTGAACTTGCCCGGCACCGGCTTGTAAAGCGCATGCAATGCGCCGATGCAGGTGTAGCACTCGAGCGCGCTGTCCACCACTACACGAAAGCCGTACACGTCCAGCACCTGCGAGAACGACAACTGCTTGTCGCGCATTTTCTTGTAGATGCTGAAAATGGTTTTCTCGCGACCGGTCACTTCCGCGTCGATCTTAGCGTCGGCGATTGCGCGCTGCACCGACTCCAGAATCTTGCCGACCACTTCCCGCCGGTTGCCGCGCGCCGCCTTCACAGCCTTCTCGAGCGTGGCATACCTATGCGGATTGAAGTTCGCGAAGCTCAGGTCCTGTAGCTCGCGATACGTATTGTTCAAGCCGAGCCGGTGCGCAATCGGCGCGTAGATGTCCAGCGTTTCACGCGCCACGCGACGACGCTTTTCGGGCGGCACCGCGCCGAGCGTACGCATGTTGTGCAGCCGGTCGGCCAGCTTTACGAGGATCACGCGGACGTCGCGCGCCATGGCAAGCAGCATCTTGCGGAAATTTTCCGCCTGCGCTTCCTCGCGATTGCGAAACTCCATCTTGTCGAGCTTCGACAAACCGTCGACCAGTTCCGCGACCTTCGCGCCGAAACGCTCGGCGAGCTCGGCCTTGGTCACGCCCTGGTCTTCCATCACGTCGTGGAGCAACGCGGCCATGATTGCCTGGCCGTCGAGATTCCAGCCGGCGCAGATTTCCGCAACGGCAACCGGGTGCGTGATGTAGGGCTCGCCGCTCTGGCGATACTGGCCGAGGTGGGCTTCGTCGCTGAAATGGAAAGCCGCCTTGACGTCTTTGATCTCTTCCGGCTGCAAATAGCCGGACAACGCGGAGGTCAGCTTGGCAATCGATACGACGTCATGCCGGCGCGGCTGCTCCGGCGTGGCGGTCGGCCCGAACAGATGGCGAAACGACTGTTCGAGGACCGCGTCGATGTACTTGCGTGCAGACGAGGGCGAGTCGGCGTCATGCTCCGCTTCCGTGGCGGTGGGCGGGGTAGTACTCATGGTCGCCTCCGTAGCGGTTGAGAGTTGACGCCGGTCTGCACGTTGCTGCAATCAGGTGACGCAAAAACTATGGCAAAAATGCTTGCCAACCGAAAACAGAAACCGTACGCCTTAAACCGGCACCTTCTTCAGCATTTCGACGCCGACCTGGCCGGCCGCGATTTCGCGCAGCGCGACGACCGTGGGCTTGTCACGGCTTTCGATTTTCGGCGTGTGGCCTTGAGCGAGCTGACGCGCGCGATACGTTGCGGCGAGCGCGAGTTCGAAACGATTCGGGATCTGTTTGAGACAGTCTTCGACGGTAATGCGGGCCATGTTGAGTTCCTTCTCAGTATGTTGCTTATTCTACCTTATGTGCTCGAATCGCCGCCGCGCTCAGGGGTGCGGAAGGTGAATGCCGAGCTGCACGAAAAGCTGCGTATGACGCGCGTATTGCGAGGCGAAGCGCGAACGCGTGGCAGCCACGAGACACTGCAGTTCGCCGAGCGCGCGATCGAAGTTCTCGTTGATCACCACATACTCGGCTTCGGCCGCGTGCGCCATCTCGCTGCCTGCAGCGAGAAGCCGACGCGTAATCACATTCGGCTCGTCCTGGCCGCGCTTTCTCAGGCGCTCTTCGAGCGCTTCGAGCGATGGCGGCAGGATAAAAATTTCGACGGCGTTGTGAAACTGCTTCTTCACCTGTTGCGCGCCCTGCCAGTCGATTTCGAGCAACACGTCATGGCCGCTCTTCATCTGCTCCTCGATCCACACGCGCGAAGTGCCGTAGTAGTTGCCGTGCACTTCGGCGCTTTCCAGAAACTCGCCCTCGTCGTGACGCCGCATGAAATCGTCGACGGACGTGAAGTGATAATGCTCGCCGTCCTGCTCTTTCGGACGCGGTGGGCGCGTCGTGTACGAGATCGAGAGACGGATCGCGTCGTCGCCGGCGAGCAGCGCGTTCACGAGCGTCGACTTGCCGGCGCCAGACGGCGCGACGACCATGAACAGGTTGCCCGGATATGCTCCGGCATACGGGTTGCGCGGTGCGCCGCTTTCGCGTGTGTGGTGATCGGTCATGTTGTGATGCTCCAGCCTTATTCCAGATTCTGTACCTGCTCGCGCATCTGTTCGATGAGCAGCTTCAGGGTCATCGACGAATCCGCCAGTTCCTTCGCCGCCGCCTTCGAGCCGAGCGTGTTCGCTTCGCGATTGAGTTCCTGCATCATGAAGTCGAGCCGCTTGCCGACCTTGCCGCCCTTCTGGATCACGTGACGCGTTTCGTTCAGGTGAGCCGTGAGCCGCGACAGTTCTTCGGCGATGTCGATGCGGATACCGTACATCGTCACTTCCTGACGAATCCGCTCATTGATCTCTTCCCGCGACACAGTGGTCGCCGCCGTTTCGGGTGCGGCAATGCCGAGTGCTTCCTGCAGTCGCTCGACGATCTTCTGCTGATGCTTTGTGATCAATTCCGGCACGAGCGGCGTGATCTTCGTGACGATCGCTTCCATCTCGGTGACGTTGGCGAGCAGCATCGTGGCCAGTTGTGCGCCTTCGCGGGCGCGCACGTCGATCAGATCGGTAATGGCCTGCTTGCCGCATGCGAGCACTGCGTCGCGCAGCACGTCCGGCGCCACGCCCGTCTCGGCGAGCACGCCGGGCCAGCGCAGAATCTCGCCCGAGCGCAGACGGCCCGCTTCCGGAAACGTCGCCAGCACGGTGCGCTCCAGCAACGCAAGCTGCGTCAGCGCGTCATGATTGATCGAACCGGCGTTTGCCGTCTGTTCGCTACGCTGCAGATTGATACGAATATCCACCTTGCCGCGCGACAGCTTGTTCATCAGCATTTCGCGCAGCGTGGGTTCGCATACGCGCACGTCCTCGGGCATACGGAAGTTCAGGTCGAGGAAGCGCGAGTTCACCGTGCGCAGTTCGACCGACACGCTTACGCCGCCCGTGCCGGAGGCCGCGACGAGTTCGCGTGTCGCGCTCGCATAGCCAGTCATGCTGTAGATCATCGTATTTCTCGCGATGGAGGCCATGCGTGAGACGCTGGCCGAAGAGTCGAATCGCCCGGCGTGTACGAGACGCGAGGCGGTGAAACGGCATTATCCCATTTTTGGCGATGGGACCCCTTGGAGAGCCCCGGCCGACGCGGCGCGCCGACGGGGCGCATACCTGCGCGGATCGGCTGTAAAATCGTGCTTTCCCCTCCTGCTTCCTTCCCGACCCAATCGACATGACCGACACCACTCAACGCCCTAGCGGCCGTCTCGCCAATCAGCTGCGCGACGTGCGCATCACGCGCCACTATACGAAGCACGCGGAGGGTTCGGTGCTGGTCGAATTCGGCGACACCAAGGTGATCTGCACGGCGAGCATCGCGGAGACCGTGCCGTCGTTCCTGCGCGATCGCGGCCAGGGCTGGCTCACCGCCGAATACGGCATGTTGCCGCGCGCCACGCATACGCGCAGCGACCGCGAGGCCGCGCGCGGCAAGCAGACCGGGCGCACCCAGGAAATCCAGCGTCTGATCGGCCGCGCGCTGCGCTCGGTGTTCGATCTGGAGAAGCTCGGCGCGCGCACGCTGCATATCGACTGCGACGTGATCCAGGCCGACGGCGGCACACGCACGGCGAGCATCACCGGCGCTTTTGTCGCCGCGCATGACGCGGTGAACAAACTGCTGGTTGCGGGACGCATCGAGAGTTCGCCGATCAACGACTACGTCGCGGCGATTTCAGTCGGCGTGTACGACGGCGTGCCGGTGCTCGATCTGGATTACGACGAAGACTCGCAATGCGACACCGACATGAACGTGGTCATGACGGGCGCGGGTGGCTTCGTCGAAATTCAGGGCACCGCAGAAGGCGTGCCTTTTTCGCGCGATGAAATGAACGCGCTGATGGATCTCGCGAGCGACGGCATCGCCACGCTGATCGCGAAACAGAAAGAAGCATTGGAGTATCGAGGTGAGTGAAGTTCGTGAAGGCAATGGCGCGCCTCTATCGGGATCGCCGTTGAACAAGGTCGTGCTGGCGTCGAATAACGCGGGCAAGCTGCGCGAGTTCGCGGCGCTGCTCGGCGCGGCAGGTATCGAGCTGATCGCGCAAGGCGAACTGGGTGTGCCGGAAGCGGACGAACCGCATCCCACGTTCGTCGAAAACGCGCTGACCAAGGCACGGCATGCGGCCAGGCTGACCGGGCTGCCTGCCCTCGCCGACGACTCCGGCCTGTGCGTGCGCGCGCTGCGCGGCGCGCCGGGCGTCTATTCGGCGCGTTACGCGCAACTGGCCGGCGGCGAGAAGAGCGACGCGGCAAACAACGCGCGGCTCGTCTCCGCGTTAAAAGGCGAGAGCGATCGCCGCGCGTATTATTACTGCGTGCTGGCACTCGTGCGTCACGCCGACGATCCCGAGCCGCTGATCGCCGAAGGCCGCTGGCATGGCGAGATTCTCGATGCGCCGCGCGGCGCGAACGGCTTCGGTTACGACCCGTACTTCTTTTTGCCGTCGCTGAACGCGAGCGCCGCGGAGCTCGAACCGGCGCTGAAAAATGCCAGCAGTCATCGCGCGATTGCGTTGCGCCAACTGCTTGCGCGTCTGACGGAGGAAGCGTGATTCCGATCAAGCCGACGCCCGCCGATGTCGGAAACGGCGTGATCAAGGCATTCACGTCGCCGGGCAGCATCCGTCTGACGTCGCTGCCGCCGCTCTCGTTGTATGTGCATTTTCCATGGTGCGTGCGCAAGTGTCCGTACTGCGATTTCAACTCGCATGAATGGAAAGGCGACAGCTTCCCCGAGAACGAGTATCTCGACGCGTTGCGTGCCGACCTCGAAATGGCGTTGCCGCTCGTGTGGGGACGGCAGGTACATACGGTGTTCATCGGCGGCGGTACGCCGAGCTTGCTGTCAGCGGCCGGACTGGACCGCATGCTGTCGGACGTGCGAGCGCTCTTGCCGCTCGACGCCGATGCGGAGATCACTCTCGAGGCCAATCCCGGCACGTTCGAGGCGGCGAAGTTCGCGCAGTTTCGCGCGAGCGGCGTGAACCGGCTGTCGGTGGGCATACAGAGTTTCAACGAGGCGCATCTGAAGGCGCTCGGCCGGATTCACGATTCGACGCAAGCGCGCCATGCGGTGGAAGTGGCCGCCACTACGTTCGACAATTTCAATCTCGACCTGATGTTCGCGCTTCCGCAGCAGACGCTCGCCGAATGTCAGGCCGATGTCGAGACTGCGTTGTCGTTCGCGCCGCCGCATCTTTCGCTGTATCACCTGACGCTCGAGCCAAACACGCTTTTTGCAAAATTCCCGCCAGCACTGCCGGACGACGACGCGTCCGCCGACATGCACGACTGGATTCACGAACGCACGTCGGCGGCGGGATATGAGCGCTACGAAGTGTCCGCGTATGCCAGACCGCATCGGCAAAGCAGGCACAACCTGAACTACTGGCGTTTCGGCGACTATCTTGGCATTGGCGCCGGCGCGCACACGAAGCTGTCGTTTCCGAATCGTGTGTTGCGTCAGGCGCGCTACAAGCATCCGGCCACGTTCATCGAGCACGCCAAGGCCGGCGCGGCGGTGCAGGAAGAACACGAAGTCGGACCGCGCGACCTGCCGTTCGAGTTCATGCTGAATGCGCTGCGACTGGTGGAAGGCTTTCCGGTGCATCGGTTCATCGAACGTACGGGTTTGTCGATGACATCTATCGAGCCGGCTTTGCAGCAGGCGGAACGCCGCAAACTGATTACGCGAGACCACGAAAAGATTGCGCCTACGCCGCTCGGACAAGCGTTCCTCAACGATCTTCAGGCGTTGTTTCTGAAAGATCCGCAGTGAATGCGGATCAAGAGAGCGCCGCAGCGAGGTTTTTTCAGGTTACAATTTGCGGCTTGGAGGTGTGGCCGAGCGGTTTAAGGCACCGGTCTTGAAAACCGGCGAAGGAGTGATCCTTCCGTGAGTTCGAATCTCACCGCCTCCGCCAGATCTCTGTACACATCCACGGGCCGCAAGGCCCGTTTTTGTTTGTGCTCGCGCCGTTTACTACACGAGCGCCGGCGCCTCGCTTCAACTTTGAAGCTGTACGAACTTGCGGAACGGGCGTGCGATTACCCATATGCGCCCGACCCCGCCAGCCGGGTACGCGCCATCAAAACAGCACAACGACAAACGACGCCCCCGCCCCGCGTCACACACTAACCGCGTCGAGCTTCTCGCGTGCGTCGGCGCAACGCCGGTTCAGATCGCGATGCATCAACTGGCTGTCGAGCAGCGCGGACACATCGGTCAAGCCGTAATCAAAGCGCAAAACGTATTCGATGTCCGTGTAGTCGTGATAGGCGCCGCTGTCGGCCAGCTTCCGCGCTTCGGCGAATGCAGCATGTTGCCGCTCGCCGTTCATCAAATCTCCGATCGCCATGATTGCCGCTCCGAGGAACAGTGATCCCATCATAGCAATGCCAATTCAAAGGCAAGGTCGCGTGCGCGCAACACCTGGTGTTTTCCGGTAGAAGCGCTTCGTACACCGGAAATGCGTGTACGCATCAAGTGCAGGAGCACGGAGCGCTCTCTTTACGCCGTCCTTGCTGCGCCGCCTTATTGCGGCATCTCCATCACGCGGCCGTCAAACGACAGCCACCGGCGCCTTTGTCCCGTGCCATCTGACGACGAGGATACGACCGACGTAGCACAGCGATCCTGCGACGCCCACCACGACGCCCATGCCTTTAGGCGAGCCGTCCTGCCACAGTCCGACCGCGAGGCTCGACAGCGCGCCCAGCGCCAGTTGCACCGCGCCGAACACGGCAGCCGCCGCACCCGCATTCACCGGATAGCGATGCATCAGATCCGTCGTGCAATTGGCGGACAGCAAACCCACTACGCCAACGACAAAGAACAGGCCGGCAACGATCGACCACAGCCCGCCCCAGCCGGTCAACGAGACAAGACAGACGAACAACGACGCAATACAGCTCACGGTCGCGGCAAACGAAATGATCGGCAACGACCCAAGCCGGCCGACAAGCCGCGTATTCATGAAGTTGCCCAGCATGATCCCGACGATGTTCAGCGCAAACAGAAAGCCATAATGCTGCGCCGACACGTGGAAGTACTGGATATAGACGAACGGCGTCGCCGTGATGTACGCGAACATCGACGCGAATGCCATGCCGCCGCACAGCATATGCCCCCAGGCAACTGGATCGCGTAACAGCCGGCCGTATGCAGCGAACGATTTGAGTAGCGCCGAATGTGCACGCTTTTCGCGCGGCCAGGTTTCCGGCACTTTGAGAAACGCGGTTATCGCGCACACCATGCCGAACAGCGTCAACGCAATGAAGACGACACGCCAGCCGCCAAGCAGCAGCAACTGTCCGCCGATCAGCGGCGCGAGCAATGGTCCGATCGACGTGACGATGGCGAGCATGGACAGCACGCGCGCAGCGTCGGTGGGACCATACGCGTCGCGGGCAATGGCGCGAGCGAGCACGGATGCCGCACCCGCACCGAGCGCCTGCACGAAACGGAACGTGACCAGCGCGCCGATCGAGAACGACAGCGTGCACGCAATGCTCGCCAGCGCATACATGATGATGCCGCCCAGCAGCACAGGCCGGCGGCCATACGTATCGGACAGCGGCCCGTAGAGCAGCATGCCGATCGAGAAGCCGAACATAAAACTGGTCAGCGTGGTTTGTGCGGCGCCCGTTCCGATCGCGAACGCCTGCGCGATGGTCGGCAAGCTCGGCAAATACATGTCGATGGAAATCGGCCCGCACGCGGCAAGCGCACCGAGCAACAGAATCAGCCGGCCATCTGGCCGGCGTCCGGTGACGTGAGACATGGGAATCCAGGTGAAGCGCGCGTCCTCGGAAAACCGGCGCGCGGGGGTACAAAAAGACTGCAGTTGGTCGCATCGATTGTACGCGACGGTTAAGGCATCAACCTCGCGAGCAGCGAGCACCAGCCGCAGCGTGAGGCCGTTGCAGGCTTGCAGGGCAAGCGCGCCGCTGATCGGTTAAGCTGCCGCGTGAACCGTTTCGGCCGTTCAGCGTCGCGCGAGGATGGCAGCGGCGCGCGTCCCTCATACCTTTCTGTGCAACGTTACGATGACTGCCTTCCTGCTGATCTGGAGCCCGAAGAAATGGCCGTGGCCAGAACTGCCCGATGTGGCCAAACGCGTTGCGGCGGGCGTCGCCGTAGCCGACGTGTGGGGTTGCGGATTCGCGCGCGGCATTCTGCCCGGCGACCGCGTGTTCTTGCATCGTGTCGCCACGGAGCCGAAGGGCATTTTCGGCTCGGGCTATGTGACACGCGCACCGTACGAGGTCCCGGACCCAGCCACGAAGCGCGGCTACCGCCTGTGCATAGACTTCGTCTACGACTGGCTCGTCGATGCGCATGAAAGCGCGGTGATCCCTCGCGACATGTTGCGCGTGCATCCATTTTCGGTGCAGACCTGGGACGCGCAGAGTTCAGGCACGGTGATCAAACCGATCGCGGAAGGCGCGCTAGAGAAACGCTGGGCTGAACTCACGGGCAAACGCAAGCCGCCGCGATTGGACGCGCCAGTTGGCCCCGCACGCTCCACCAAAGCGACTGCGCACGCGGCGCAATCGCCCACCGGCACATCGCCAGTTAAGGCCTCCGTGAAGACGCCCGCAAGGAAGCGCGCGCCGCTGCGCTGAGAATGCGTCTGAAAGCCACGTAGCTCCGCAAAACCTGTTCACACCGACTCCGGTACAATTTCTCTCATCTATCCCGGCGTCGCGCCAACCGCTCGCAGGCAAGCCGCGCCGCTGCGCAACCCAATTCCAGGCATCGTCATGTCCAACAATCAAACCCTCTTCGACCGCGCGCAACGCACCATTCCCGGCGGCGTGAATTCGCCGGTCCGCGCATTCCGCTCGGTCGGCGGCACGCCGCGTTTCATCGAACGCGCACAGGGTCCTTATTTCTGGGACGCCGATGGCCAACGTTATATCGACTACATCGGCTCCTGGGGTCCCATGATTCTCGGGCATGTGCACCCCGAAGTTCTGGAAGCGGTGCAGCGCGTGCTGGCCAATGGCTTCTCGTTCGGCGCGCCCACCGAGTCGGAAATCGAAATCGCAGAGGAAATCTGCAAGCTCGTGCCGTCGATCGAACAGGTGCGCATGGTGTCGAGCGGCACCGAAGCGACCATGAGCGCGCTGCGTCTGGCGCGCGGCTTCACGAACCGCAGCCGTATCGTCAAGTTTGAAGGCTGCTACCACGGCCATGCCGACAGCCTGCTCGTGAAAGCCGGTTCGGGCCTGCTGACGTTTGGCAATCCGACATCGGCGGGCGTGCCGGTCGACATCGCAAAGCACACCACGGTTCTGGAATACAACAACGTCGCCGCGCTCGAAGAGGCGTTCAAAGCCTTCGGCAACGAAATCGCCTCGGTGATCGTCGAGCCGGTGGCGGGCAACATGAATCTGGTGCGTGCCACACCCGAGTTTCTGCAGGCGCTGCGACGCCTGTGCTCCGAATACGGCTCCGTGCTGATCTTCGACGAAGTAATGTGCGGTTTTCGCGTGGCGCTCGGCGGCGCGCAAGAGGTCTACGGCATCACGCCGGATCTGACGTGTCTTGGCAAAGTGATCGGCGGCGGCATGCCGGCGGCTGCCTTCGGCGGACGGCGCGACATCATGGCTCACCTCGCGCCGCTCGGCGGCGTCTACCAGGCGGGCACGTTGTCCGGCAATCCCATCGCGGTCGCCGCGGGCCTGAAGACGCTGCAATTGATCCAGGCGCCGGGCTTTTACGAAACACTCGCCACGCGCACTGCCCGTCTTGCGAAAGGTCTCGCCCAGGTCGCTCGCGAAGCCAATGTACCGTTCGCGGCCGACTCGCTCGGCGGCATGTTCGGCCTGTACTTCACCGAGTCGATTCCGACAAGCTTCGCCGAAGTGACCAGGAGCGACGTGCCGCGCTTCAACGCGTTCTTTCACAAGATGCTCGACGCGGGCGTCTACTTCGCGCCGTCGGCATATGAAGCAGGCTTTGTTTCGATTGCGCACGACGACGCGATCGTCGACGCAACTGTGGATGCCGCTCGTGGCGCGTTTGCGTCGCTGAGCGCCTGAGCGTCCAGAAACCGCCGCCACCCTGCCACCGGACCTAACCACACACCGATGTTTTCGCAAACCGACTTCGTCCATATGGAACGCGCGCTTGCGTTGGCCAAGCGCGGCATGTACACGACCGACCCGAATCCGCGCGTGGGGTGCGTGCTCGTCAAGAACGGCGAAGTGATCGGCGAAGGCTTCACGCAGCCAGCCGGCCAGGACCACGCGGAAATCCGCGCGATGAAAGACGCGCGTTCGCGCGGTCACGATCTGCGCGGCGCCACCGCTTACGTAACGCTCGAACCGTGCAGCCACTTTGGACGCACGCCGCCGTGTGCGAAAGCGCTGATCGAAGCGCAAGTCGCGCGCGTGGTGGCCGCGATGGAAGACCCCAATCCGCAGGTGTCCGGACGCGGTCTTGCGGTGCTGCGCGACGCCGGCATCGAAGTACGCTGCGGGCTGCTCGCCAACGAAGCGCACGAGTTGAACATCGGCTTCGTGTCGCGCATGACACGCGGCCGGCCGTGGGTGCGCATGAAAGTGGCAGCCTCGCTCGACGGCCGTACCGGCCTGCCTTCCGGCGTCAGCCAATGGATCACCGGCGAGGCCGCCCGTGCCGACGGCCATGCATGGCGCGCCCGCGCGTCGGCCGTTCTCACCGGCATCGGCACCGTCAGGGAAGACGATCCGCGCATGACTGTTCGCGCTGTCGACACGCCGCGTCAGCCGCAACGCGTGTTGATCGACAGTCAGCTGGAAGTCTCGCCGCAGGCGCAGATTCTGGCCGGGGCGCCCACGCTGATCTTTTGCGGCAATCTCGATCAACGGCATAGCGACCGTGCGCAAGCACTACGCGAGCGTGGCGCCGAGATCGTCCAACTGGCCAACGCGGCCGGCAAGGTGGACCTTCCGGCAATGCTGAAAGTGCTGGGCGAGCGCCAGGTGAACGAACTTCACGTGGAGGCCGGTTACAAGCTGAACGGCTCGCTGCTGCGCGAAGGTTGCGTGGACGAACTACTCGTCTATCTCGCGCCGAGTCTGCTCGGCATCGACTCGATGAGCATGTTCAACCTGAGCGCGCCTGAAACACTTGAAGGACGCGTCAAGCTGGTTTTTCATAACGTCGAGCGGATCGGCGAAGATCTTCGGATTCTCGCGCGCCTCCTGCCGGCGGGCGTAACCCCAGCCGGAACCGACACCGCGTCCCAACCCGTTTCGTTTTGAGGATTAGTACGATGTTCACAGGGATCGTCGCGGCAGTGGGCCGCATCGAGTCAGTCAAGCCTCTCGGCACTGACGGCGACGCAGGCGTGCGCCTGAACGTGCAAGCCGGCGGCCTCAATCTCGCCGACGTCCAACTTGGCGACAGCATCACCATTCAGGGCGCCTGCATGACCGTGGTCGCGAAGACCGACCATTCGTTCGAAGTGGACGTGTCGCGCGAAAGCCTGAATCGCACAGCGGGCCTTGGCGAAGTGGGCGAAGTCAACCTGGAAAAGGCACTGCGCGCGCA
The DNA here is from genome assembly GCF_000685095.1 of Paraburkholderia caledonica NBRC 102488. Classification (GTDB taxonomy): domain Bacteria; phylum Pseudomonadota; class Gammaproteobacteria; order Burkholderiales; family Burkholderiaceae; genus Paraburkholderia; species Paraburkholderia caledonica. Next base: position 38,256 of record NZ_BAYE01000003.1, on the reverse strand, counting down.
CGACCGGCTGGGCGGCCATATCGTCTCGGGTCACGTGGACGGCCTGGGCACGGTCACCCACTTTGCGCCGGTAGGCGAATCGCACGAACTGCGCGTGCTGGCGCCGCGCGAGATCGGCCGCTATCTGGCATACAAGGGCTCTATCACTGTCAACGGAGTCAGTCTGACCGTCAACTCGGTTAAAGATCGTGACGACGGTTGCGAGTTCTCGATCAATCTGATTCCGCACACGGTGGAAGTCACCGCGCTCAAGCATCTGCGCGAAGGCACGCCGGTGAATCTGGAAATCGATCTGATCGCGCGCTACGTGGAGCGCATGCTCAACTCACCGAAGTAGCCGGCAAAAACACCAGCAACAACGCCAACAGCAACACCAGCTGCAAGGCTGCAGCAGCCGCCGGGCGCCCACGCATGCGGCGCCTTGCCGCTTCTCATCAGTCCATGCGTCTATCGTTCTGCGAGCATATCAACGGCCGGTGACGCAGCGCCAGTCGGCCAAACGGCATATGCCGTCCGGCGGAGGCGACTTGGGACCGCGCGTGGCGTAAAATACGCGCTTTCTCCGAAAAACTCGCCAACATGACGCTCGCCTCCACTCCAGAGATCATCGCCGAACTCAAAGCCGGCCGGATGGTGATCCTCGTCGACGAAGAAGATCGCGAAAACGAGGGCGATCTGGTGCTCGCCGCCGAATTCGTGACGCCGGAAGCGATCAACTTCATGGCGCGCTACGGCCGCGGCCTGATCTGTCTCACGCTCACGCAGGAACGTTGCAAGCTGCTCAACCTGCCGCTCATGACGTACCGCAACGGCACGCAGTACGGAACCGCGTTCACCGTCAGCATCGAGGCGGCGGAGGGCGTGACGACCGGCATCTCGGCCGCCGACCGCGCCCGCACGATCGCCGCGGCAGTAGCACCGGACGCGAAGGCGGAGCATATCGTGCAGCCTGGCCACGTGTTTCCGATCATGGCCCAGCCGGGCGGCGTGCTCGTGCGCGCCGGCCACACGGAGGCAGGCTGCGACTTCACCGCGCTGGCTGGCCTTACGCCGGCGGCAGTGATCTGCGAAGTCATCAACGACGACGGCACCATGGCGCGCCTGCCCGACCTGATGGAGTTCGCAAAAGAGCACGACCTGAAGGTCGGCACGATCGCGGATCTGATCCACTATCGCAGCCGCACCGAGTCGATCGTCGAGCGCATTTGCGAGCGCACCATGCAGACGGCGCACGGCGCTTTCCGCGCGGTCATGTATCTTGATCAGCCGAGCGGTCAGCCGCACATTGCCCTCGTGCGCGGCAAGCCCAACCCGGAGAAGGACACGCCGGTGCGCGTGCACGAGCCGCTGTCGGTGCTCGACCTGCTCGAAGTCGGCGAATCCACTCATTCGTGGACGCTCGACGCAGCCATGAAAGAGATCGCCTCCCGCGAAGTCGGCGTGATCGTGCTGCTCAATTGCGGCGACTCGAAGGAACATCTGATCGACGTCTTCAAGGCGTTCGATTCGAAAGAAAAAGCAGACGCGCTCAAGCGCCGGCCCGTCGACTTCAAGACCTACGGCGTCGGCGCGCAGATTTTGCGCGAGCTGGGCGTCGGCAAGATGCAGGTGCTGTCGAATCCGCGCAAGCTGGGCAGCATGTCGGGTTACGGTCTCGAAGTCACAGGCTTCATACCCATGCCAGGCAGCGCCGCGCAGCCTCCGCAATAACGCTGATCCGGTCATTCACGCGCCTCGCGCTCACTCAAAAACACTACGGAATTCACATGGAAATCGGACAATACCAACCGAACCTCGACGGCGACGGACTGCGCATCGGCATCGTCCAGGCGCGTTTTAACGAACCCGTCTGCAACGGCCTCGCCGACTCGTGCATCGAAGAACTCGAACGCCTCGGCGTGACCGGCGAAGACGTGCTGCTCGTCACCGTGCCGGGCGCGCTGGAAATCCCGCTGGCGCTTCAAAAGCTCGCTGAGAGCGCGCAGTTCGACGCGCTGATCGCGCTCGGCGCGGTGATCCGCGGCGAAACGTACCACTTCGAACTGGTGTCGAACGAGAGCAGCGCGGGCATCACGCGCATCGGCCTCGACTTCGGCATTCCTGTTGCAAATGCGGTGCTGACCACCGAGAACGACGAGCAAGCCGTCGCTCGCATGACCGAGAAAGGTCGCGACGCGGCACGCGTGGCGGTCGAAATGGCGAACCTCGCGGTCGCGCTGGAACAACTCGGCGGCGACGAAGAAGAAGACGAAGAAGAGGAAGAGGCATGAAGAGCGCACGCCGACGCTCCCGCGAACTGGCCACGCAGGGGCTTTATCAGTGGCTGCTGTCTGGTTCGCCCGGCAGTGAGATCGACGCGCAGCTGCGCGGCGCGCAGGGCTTCGACAAAGCGGACCATGAGCATCTGGACGCCGTTCTGCACGGCGTGATCCGCGATTCCGAGGCACTGTCCGCCGATATCGCGCCTTGCCTCGACCGTCCAATCGAGCAGCTATCGCCGGTCGAGCGCGCCGTGCTGCTCGTCGCCGCGTTTGAACTGAAGAATCACCTCGATATTCCTTACCGCGTGGTGATCAACGAAGCGGTTGAGCTGACCAAGACCTTCGGCGGCGCCGACGGCTACAAGTACGTGAATGGTGTGCTCGACAAGCTGGCGGCCAAGCTGCGCGTCGCGGAAATCGAAGCCGCTCGAAAGGGCTAGGCATGCGTGTGGTCGGCTCGCGCAACATCGCGGCGAAACCGTCGCAAATATGCGCGACGCCGACACAACGAAATGCATCGCTCGTCACAACGCTGCCGCGCGCGAGAAACCGCGCAATGGCGGTCGCGCTTTCGCATTTGAACTGGATTTAACCGTATGAACTCCGTGACCGAACCTCTTATGCGGCTCGCCGCACGCGTCGACTCCATACAGCCGTTCTACGTGATGGAGCTGGCAAAAGAGGCTGCGCTTCTTGAGCGCGACGGGCGCGACATCATTCACATGGGAATCGGCGAGCCCGACTTCACCGCCCCCGAACCGGTCATCGAGGCAGCAGCGAACGCGCTGCGCCGCGGCGTCACGCAATACACCAGCGCACTTGGCCTGCACGCACTGCGCGAAGCAATTTCGGCGCACTACGCAGACGTCCATGGCGTCGACGTGGACCCCGCCCGGATCGTGGTGACCGCGGGCGCGTCGGCCGCATTGCTGCTGGCATGCGCGGCACTGGTGGATCGCGACGACGAAGTGTTGATGCCGGACCCATGCTACCCGTGCAACCGCCATTTCGTGATCGCAGCCGAAGGCAAACCGGTGATGGTGCCAAGCGGCCCTGCCGAACGCTTCCAACTGACTGCCGCCGATGTCGAGCAGCGCTGGAACGAGCGCACGCGTGGCGTGCTGCTCGCGTCGCCGTCCAACCCGACCGGCACGTCAATCGAGCCGGTGGAACTGGAACGCATTGTCAAAGCGGTGCGCTCGCGTGGAGGCTTCACGATTGTCGACGAGATTTACCAGGGCTTGAGCTACGACGCGAAACCGGTGTCGGCGCTGTCCTATGGCGACGACGTCATCACGGTCAACAGCTTCTCGAAGTACTTCAACATGACGGGCTGGCGCCTCGGCTGGCTGGTGGTCCCGCCGGGCATGGTGAGTGCATTCGAGAAACTGGCACAGAATCTCTTCATCTGCGCGTCAGCGCTCGCCCAGCACGCGGCGCTCGCGTGCTTCGAACCGCAAACCATCGCAACCTACGAGGCACGCCGTCTCGAGTTCAAACGGCGGCGTGACTTCATCGCGCCGGCGCTCGAATCGCTGGGCTTCACCGTGCCCGTCATGCCCGACGGTGCGTTCTACGTCTACGCCGACTGCCGAAGCGTCGCTCATCCTGCCGCAGGTGACAGCTCGGCACTCACGAAAGCAATGCTGCACGAGGCAGGTGTCGTGCTCGTGCCAGGAATGGACTTCGGCAGCCACGCGCCAAAACAATATATCCGGCTGTCGTACGCAACCGCTTACGAGAAGCTGGAAGAGGCGGTGGAACGCCTGGCGCGGCTTTTCGGCCAACGGCAGTAGGAGCGGCAGGCGGCCGGCCCTGATGAGTGCCTCGTGCGCAGCGAGAGTCGCCTGCCGCCAGGCACAGCCGGACCCAGGACGCTACTGTCGCCTAGCCGCGCGACCTCCCCAAAAGCAAAAAAGGACACCTAAGGTGTCCTTTTTCTTGCCGTCCGTGCGCTCGCGTCAGGGCGATCAGCATGACGTTATGCGAGCGTCTCAGGCGCCCAGTTCCGCGGCAGACGCCACGTGTTTGGGAGCACTCGTGCTGGCATCGTCCTGTTCCGAGACCGGCGTCTTGCCTGGCGCAGCGGCGCTCAACGGGTGGCTTCCTTCCAGCGTGACCTGCACCCGCTTGCCGTTGCTGTTGTTCGCAGCGGCGGACGACGACGAGGATGACGACGACGCATTATTCGATGCCGTGGTAACCGGCGCCTGCGGCGTGTTGATCGGCACCTTGCGGCCGCGGGCCACGTCACGCAGACGCGCGCGTTCTGCCATCACCTTGGCGCCGTAGCCGCCGTCGTCCTGCGACGTCGAGCCGACATACAGCCGCAATCCGCCCGGCAGCGAACCGCCACGCGCGATGCAATCCTTCAGAACCAGCGCGCCGACCTTGATGTTCGCGACCGGCTCAAGCGCAGCGCTCTCGCCGCCAAAATACTGGAACTTGTCCGAATGAACCTTGGACATCACCTGCATCAGGCCTTGGGCCCCCACGCCGCTCTCGGCGTACGGGTTGAAGCCCGATTCGATCGCCATCACCGACAGCAACAGCAGCGGGTCGAGGCCGACTTCGCGACCGGTGTCGAAAGCAGCCTTCACCAGCTCTCCGACGGGCTCCTGGGCGACGCGGTAGCGACGCGCCAGGTACGACGCCACGAGAGCCTGTTCACGCGACGAAATCAGCACGCGATCGTCGCGCGCGTCGGCGGACACGCGTTGCGCAGGAATCAGCCGCGCCAACGCTGAAACGCTTTGCATCGTGCGCGGATCGAGACCGTTGAGCGCCGCGATCCCCATGCCGGCCGAGCCGGAACCGTCGAACGCGCCGTCATAACTGGTATTGCTGGCGCTCACGCCCGTGTTATTGCCGACGCTTGCTGCGTCAGCGCTGTTTGGGTTCGAGTTCGCGGACAGCGTTTCGTCCGACGAAGTGCGCCCCGGCGGCCCGAAAGCAGGCAGCGGGTTGCCTTGCAGCAGGCGCGCGGGGCCCGCTTGCACAGCCGCGGAAAGGACCGGCATCAGCTTCGCCGCGAGGGTGCCGCGCCACGTGGGCATCAGCCACAGCGCGATTGCCAGCACCACGGCAATGCCGCCGACAATGCTGAACAGGTGATGACTCAATTGCGTCCCGCGACGCACTGCACCGCGCACGACTTGCGCGATTCGTTCGTCGGGACGCCACGATAACCAGGCGTTCATTCAGATCTCCCATGTTGCATGATCCGCGAACCCCACCGGAAAAACAGGCGGTACCACACATTCGCAGAGTCAAGACATCGCGCGCTCTGTCTGGTTAGGGCAGCAGCGACGTCGGGAAAACGGCAAATACCGTTTGTGGGGAGCCTTCCTGAAAAGCGGTCCGCGGCATGCCAAAAACATGCGGGCGGTGGCTCCCACGCGAAAAACCAGCGTCGGTTGGCGCTGGCAAGGACATCGATAAGACCGACGAATACCGTGCAGGGCTTCGGTAAGCGGTGACGCGTTGCGTCAGATGGGACCGGGGGCAGTGGTAAAAGGTTCACGCCCTGCAACCAACGTGGACGGATTCTAGGGCACGGTTTTATAGATCGTCAACACTATAAACTGGCGAAAGTATAACTAATTGTAATAACGACGAGCGTTCCGACCGCCCAGAGGGCCGTGCCGAGCGGTTTTTCGGCATTCTGGCGATTGCTGCTCGCCCTATGACGTTTGGCCGATCTACGTGCGCTAGCCAACGCAGGTAAAATCGACAATCGTTCTGGCGCCTCCTCCGCAGTCGCGCTTTCCTCTATCGCCGCTCGCGGCACACAACCGCATCAGATGAAATACAAAGACCTGCGTGACTTCATCGGCCGTCTCGAGACGATTGGAGAACTGCGCCGTATCCCGCAAAAGGTATCGCCTGTCCTGGAAATGACCGAACTGTGCGACCGCGTGCTGCGCGCCGGGGGACCGGCTCTGCTATTTGAGAATCAGGAGCGGCATGCGTTCCCGGTGCTTGGCAACCTGTTCGGTACGCCGCGCCGCGTGGCGCTCGGTATGGGCATCGACGCTGAAGCCGGCGAAGGCGACGGCGCCGCGCTGGATTCGCTGCGCGACGTCGGCCGGCTCCTCTCTGCGTTGAAGGAACCGGAGCCGCCAAAAGGGCTGAAGGACGCGGGCAAACTGTTCTCGCTGGCAAAAGCGGTGTGGGACATGGCGCCACGAACCGTGAGCGCGCCACCCTGCCAGGAAATCGTGTGGGAGGGTAATGACGTCGACCTGGAAAAGCTGCCTATCCAGACTTGCTGGCCGGGGGACGCCGGCCCGTTGATCACGTGGGGCCTGACCGTCACAAAAGGCCCGAACAAGAGCCGACAAAATCTCGGCATCTATCGCCAGCAATTAATCGGACGCAACAAGCTGATCATGCGCTGGCTCGCGCATCGCGGGGGCGCGCTCGACTTCCGCGAGTTCGCGTTGAAGAATCCCGGCCAGCCGTATCCGGTAGCGGTCGTGCTGGGTGCGGATCCGGCGACGATCCTCGGCGCGGTGACGCCGGTGCCGGACACGCTGTCCGAATACCAGTTCGCCGGCTTGCTGCGCGGCGGTCGGACGGAGCTGGCCAAATGCATTACGCCGGGCGTCGACGGTCTGCAGGTACCCGCACGCGCGGAGATCGTGCTCGAAGGCTTTATCTATCCGCAGGAAGGTGCGCCCTCGCCCGCTCCGGCCGGCGCGCCGCCGCGGCCGGCCAAGGGCGCCTCGGCCGCCTATGAGCACGCCCTGGAGGGCCCGTATGGCGACCATACCGGCTACTACAACGAACAGGAGTGGTTCCCGGTATTCACTGTCGAGCGCATCACCATGCGCCGCGACGCGATCTACCATTCCACCTACACCGGCAAACCGCCCGACGAGCCCGCCGTGCTCGGCGTCGCGCTCAACGAAGTGTTCGTGCCGCTTCTGCAGAAGCAGTTCAGCGAAATTACAGATTTCTATCTGCCGCCAGAAGGATGCAGCTACCGCATGGCGATCGTGCAGATGAAGAAGAGCTACCCGGGCCACGCCAAGCGCGTGATGTTCGGCGTCTGGAGCTTCCTGCGACAGTTCATGTATACGAAGTTCATTGTCGTCGTAGACGAAGACGTCAACATTCGCGACTGGAAAGAAGTGATCTGGGCGATCACCACGCGCGTCGACCCGACGCGCGATACGGTGCTCGTCGATCGCACACCGATCGATTATCTCGACTTCGCGTCGCCGGTCGCGGGCCTCGGTTCGAAGATGGGACTCGACGCTACCAATAAATGGCCTGGCGAAACCGATCGCGAATGGGGCCGACCTATCGAAATGGACGCGGCGGTGAAGCAGCGAATCGACAGTTTGTGGAACGAACTGGGACTGTGAGCGCGCCGAGCGAGCCCAGCGCGCGGCCGCATAACAAACAGATGGAGCAGTTGCAGGCATGCATGCCTTCTCGATGATGTCGGACGGGTTCTTCCTGTCTTTGTCGTTGTGTCTCGACATCGGCCTCGTAAACGTCGCGATGATTTCGCTGGCGCTGTCGCACGGATTCAAGCCGGGCTTCTGGCTCGGCCTTGGCTCGTGCGTCGGCGACCTGATTTATGCGGCGCTTGCGCTAGCCGGCATGGCTGCGCTGCTGCAGTTCGAGTCGGTGCGCTGGGTCGTGTGGATCGGTGGCGCGGTTATCCTGCTGTTCCTTACCTGGAAGATGGCGCGCGAAGCGATGTTTCCGGCGTCGGCGCCGCCTGTCGCCGGCGAGGCGGACGCGAGTTCGCCGCATCTGTCCGCGTGGCGCGGGTTCCTTCGCGGGGTATTGCTCGCGGTGTCGTCGCCCTCGGCGATTCTGTGGTTCGCCGCAGTGGGGGGCGCACTGATCGCCAAAGCTGGCGCGACGAGCGCCAAAACCGCGCCCGTATTTCTCGGCGGTTTCTTTCTTGGCGGCTTGTGCTGGACGGTATTCATCTGCGGCCTCGGCAGCCACGGCCGCAAGCGCGCCGGCACCGGTTTGCTACGCGCGTGCCATGTGTTGTCCGCGCTGCTGTTCGCCTACTTCTCATACAGCGTGATCGTGAACGGTTACCGCGATCTGATTCTGCAAACGGCAGAGCGCTCGCCGGTTGCACAAGCGGCGAGCTAACATGCAACGGCCCGCCCCCTATTAACCTGGGCGGGCCGTCTTCCTACACGTGAAGCCGGCTTCACGCCGGAAAATGATCAGGCCAGGTACTGCGCGAGCTTCGCGAGATCGACGTTGCCGCCGCTCACTACCACACCCACGCGCTTGCCCTTCACTGGCAAGACGCCGTTCAGCACGGCCGCCGCCGCGAGGCAGCCGGTCGGCTCGACGACGATCTTCATGCGTTGCGCGAAAAAGCGCATGGTGTCGATCAACTGCTCGTCGGTGACGGTTTCGATCCGCGCAACGAGCTTGCGAATGATCGCGAAGGTGTAGTCGCCCAGATGCGTCGAGGCCGCCCCGTCGGCGATGGTGCGCGGCGTGTCGATATGCACGATCTCGCCGCGCGCAAGAGACTGCTGACCGTCGTTGCCCGCTTGCGGCTCCACGCCGATTACCGCGCAGTCCGGACTCAAGGCCGCCGCCGACAACGCGCTGCCGCCAATCAGCCCGCCACCGCCCAGACACACGAATAGCATGTCGAGCGGCCCCGTTTCGTCGATCAATTCCTTCACCGCCGTGCCCTGCCCCGCAACCACATGGGGATGATCGTATGGCGGAATCAGCGTCATGCCGCGCTCCTCGGCGAGCCTTCGGCCGATCTCCTCGCGGTTCTCCTTATAGCGGTCGTAGGTGATTACCTCGCCGCCATAGCCCTTGGTGGCGGCCACTTTGGCCGCAGGCGCGTCGTGCGGCATGATGATTGTCGCGCGGATGCCGGCGAGGCGCGCCGACAGCGCGATAGCCTGCGCGTGGTTGCCGGACGAATAGGTCAGCACGCCGGCCTTGCGCTGCTCCGCGTCGAAATGCGAGATCGCGTTGTAGGCGCCGCGAAACTTGAAGGCCCCCATCCGCTGAAAGTTCTCGCACTTGAAGAACACCGACGCTCCGGTGCGCTCGTTGAACGTGCTCGAGGTCAGAACCGGCGTGCGGTGCGCGACGCCCTCGAGTCGCGCTGCGGCGTCGAGCACGTCGTCGAACGTGGGAGCGGGGAGTGGGTGCATCGGCTGCATTGGCGGAGTTCTCCAGAGCGGTGGCGAAACAGCCATTCTCCCAGCTTCGCCGACGCTTTGAAACGTCCGCAACAACTCACACGATGCCGTAAAAACAAAACGGCGTAACGCGGCGATCAAGCCGGCGTTACGCCGTTCAGACTCTCTGCCCGCCTACAGCGACGCGTCAACCAGGTAGGTGTCGATCAAAACTCGTGGGTCAGGCAGAATTAGCGCCGATAGTAACCGTGGCCATAGCCACCACCGTAATAGCCGTGACGATAATAAGGTCGACCGTAACCGTAATACCCACCCACTACGACGGGCGGCGGCGCGTAGACCACAGGCGGCGGCGCATAGACGACGGGCGGCGGCGGCGAATAGTACACCGGCGGCGGCGGGGCATAGACAGGCGCGGCATAGACAGGATAAGCCGGCGCGACCGGTACCCCGATACCGATACCGACAGAGACGTGCGCCTGCGCGGTGGCGACAAACCCCACGCCGAGTGCGGCGGCAACGACGAACGGAACGATCTTCTTCACTTTTGTTCTCCTGGCGCGGCCCATTGAAGGTCGCCAACTCCGCATGCCATGCATGCTACGGAATCAATCTATCCAAAAAGCCCGCGCAACGCTGTTCGCATTTGTTGCAAATTGCAATACGCGAAAAGGTTTTGCGCTGTCGCGCAGAAAGTAGCGTCGCTTAAAGAGCGCGAAGGGCCTGAGGAATCAACGGATTAGGGCCCGCCGCGGTGGACACGATGGGGTCGCGAGGCAACGGCGAGTTAAACGGACGCCGGGTCGGTAATCTTTAATTACAAATTAGCTTCAATGCTGACGGCGCAGAGCAACGCCCAATAAAAAACCCGGCGCACAGACCGGGTTTTTAAAGCTACAAACGGGTGTCGGTCAGCCGACCTTCACGTACGCGAATTCGCGGGACACGTTAGGTGGCACGTACGCGGCGCTGATGCGCACGCGCGGGCTCAGACGCTTCTTCTGATCCCACCAGCGACGCCGCTGAGCGTGGGTCAAAAACCGCAAGTGCTTCCGGTAAGAAAAAATATTCATCGTAGCCTCCCCGAATCCGATTGCGAAATTGCGAAGCGAATACCCATAGACAGCCACAGCCGATCGGCCATGCGGAAATTGTGAGCAGTTTTCAAGCCCACGGGGCGCGCGCGACGCCATGACCGGCAGCTCGCGTCATATCGCAGGCAAACTCATCTGACGACCGTTGCACACGCTGTACGCCGGCCGATGCGCGATACTGCTTGTTCCCTTTCACGTCCCGTCTGGAGCACGTCGACATGTCCCACTCCCATTTGCCACGCCTCGGGTTTATCGGCGCGGGCCGGCTCGCGCGATGCCTCGCGCTGAGTTTCTCGCGCGCAGGCTATCCGGTGACGGCAGTGGCGAGCCGCACGCCCGCTTCCGCTAGTCGGCTCGCCAGTCAGATTCCCAACTGCGTGGCGCTCGATGATCCTCAGCAAGTCGTCGACGGCGCCGATGTTGTCTTTTTAGCCGTTCCCGACGACAGCATCGGTACGTCAGCGCACACACTGCGTTTCGCCGCCGATGCAGTCTATGGCAAGGCGCTCGTGCATTGCAGCGGCGCGTCGCCGGTCGAGTTGCTGGCGGGCGCGCGGGACCAGGGCGCGTCGATTGGGGGCTTTCACCCGCTCTACCTGTTCAGCGGCGAGCTGGCCGACCTCGACCGTATCGCCGGCTGTTCGGTGACGATCGAGGCCGACGGCGACCTGAAAGACACGCTGACGGCGTTGGCCGTCGCGCTCGGCTGCCATCCGTTGTCGATTCCGCCGGGCGGCCGCATGCTGTACCACGGCGCCGCGCACTATGCGGCGAGTTTCGCGCTCTGCAGCCTGGCTGAATGCGTCGCGCTGTGGCGCACGCTCGGTTTTGCCGAGGACGAAGCGTTACGCGCGCTGTTGCCGATGCTCGCGGGCACCATCCAGACCGCTCGCGACAAGGGACTGTCCAATGCGCTGGCGGGGCCGGTCTCGCGCGGCGACACCGGTGTCGTGCAGAAGCAGTTGGCGTTGATGGAAAGCCTCGGCGGCGATCACGCTGCGTTGTATGGTCTGCTGTCACGGCGCGCGGTCGAGCTGGCGCAACGCCGCGCCACGCCGCCTGCGGCAATCGCCGCAATCGCAGACGCGGTGGAAGATTCGTTGAGCCGCTCGCTGAATCAGGCGGCAGCAGGTGCAAGCGTCAAGTAAGCCGTGATAATGTGACGTCCGGCGCCGCGCGCAATCCGCCGGCGCCTCGCTTCGGGACCAACAGACGAGAACGCACAATGATCAAGGTCAGCATCCTCTATCCGTATCGGGAAAACGGCCACTTCGACGTGGACTATTACTGCGTCACCCACATGCCGCTCGCGGCGGAACTGTTCGGCCCGTCGCTGAAGGGCTGGTCCGTCGACGTAGGCATCAACGCGGGCCCGCCGGGTACGCCGCCGCCGTATGTGGCCGCAGGTCATTTCCTGTTCGACAGCACGGATGACTTCTACAAGGTCTTCAAGCCGGCATCCGAACGCCTGCTGGCCGACATTCCGAATTACACCGACGGCGGCAACGGCGCCATTCTCATCAGCGAAATCAAGGTTTCCGTGTGACTGGCCGCAGTTGATGCGGGGGCGGCTCCTCGTCCGACGTTGGAAATGCGCCCCTTGCACGACCCGTATCATCCGCTTTGCAATGCATGCGGCCGCGTCGGCGGCCGATGCCAGTTACTGACCCGCCGGTGCACGAGACCGAAGAGCGCCGGCGCCCATGCCGTTCCGCGGCTGTCATCAGAAGCATAAGGACACACGATGTTTGGCGATATCGCCCGTTTTCTGCTCAATACCGTCTTCACGCTATTCGGCGCGGCGTTGCTGCTGCGCGCCTGGCTGCAGGTCGTGCGCATGCCGCCGTACAACCCGGTCACGAACGCCGTGCTACAAGCGACGAACTGGATCGTTCTGCCGCTGCGCCGCATTCTGCCGAGCACGCGCAACGTCGACTGGGCGAGCCTCGTCGCGGCGCTGATCGCGGCGATCGTCTACGTCGTGCTGATGGTGGTCCTGACCGGCGCCGACCCGCTCACGCTGGTGCCGACGCTGCTGATCGTCGCGGTGCTGACCGTGATCAAGTGGGCGCTGAATCTGATCATCTGGATGACGATCCTGATGGCGCTGCTGTCGTGGCTGAATCCGCGTTCGCCAGCAATGCCGATCCTTTATCAACTGACCGCGCCGTTTCTGAATCCGCTGCGACGCGTCGTGCCGCATCTCGGAGGCATCGACCTCTCGCCGATTCTTCTTTTCGTGATCGTGCAGGTGCTGCTGATGGTGGTCACGCGCGCCGCCGTTCAGCTGACTTACTTCGTGATCTAAAGCGGAGCGGAATGCTGGACGATGTCGCCGCGCACAGCGCGGCATAAGGAAAGCGGCGACGCAGTTTGCGCTCGCTGCCCTTTCCCGAGTAAAATAGCGCGCTCTGCGGGCGTCGTATAATGGTAATACCCTAGCTTCCCAAGCTAGAGCCGTGGGTTCGATTCCCATCGCCCGCTCCAGATACTTTCCGGCAGTTTCGCAACCCGCTCGCAACTGCTTCGAAGAAAGTATCTGCATTCACCGCCCTCAGTTTCAGTCACGCGAAGCAAAACACGCCTGATACGTCAAATCCACTGATTGGCTTTCCATGCCAAACGGGCGGACGCCGCATTGTGATAGCGGCCGAGAATATAACGAATTCCGCCGCGGCATTCTTCCACTGCATTGCCAAAAGACTTGACGCCGTCCGGATTCAATTCATATTGCGACGGCAGCAATTGAAACAGCCCGCGCGCGCCGGATTTAGGACTGCGCAGATTCACCGCACCGCCCGATTCCTGCGCCATGAGCCACAGCAGGTCGTTGAATTGAGTCAGCGGCACACTTTCAACGGACATCGCTTCCCGAAGCGCATTCACGGAGGTAGCAGGAACACGCGCCGGCTTAATCGGGCGCCAGCCGGTTTTCGCTGGTTTTGCTTCGCGGTGATTGTGTGTGTGCTTACTCATAACGGTATTCGCGTAGTTTAATCGTTGGAAAGTGCCGGCTTACAGAACGATTAAATCATACAAGACCTGCACTGTTATTAAAACGTAATGTGCGCTGCCCGCGGACGCGACGAACCGCGCGCTGTCTGGACGCACCCTTTCGCGTTGTGCTACCTTACGCGCACTTGCAACACCGCTCCACCTTATTGCCGAGCCTTGGGCAAAAACCAGGCACGAGCCGCCTCTACGAAGGCGGCTTTTTTGTAGCGACGGCTAGCCCGCGCGGCGACTAATCGCAATCCGCTTGCCGACATGACAACCGGCTCGCGCTAACGCGGTGCGCCGCGTCGTTGTCAGCGAGCGCCAATTAGGGCCAACCCGCGCCGAGCAAGCCGCGAAGCCTTCATCCTTAGCAGCATCGACCATGATCCACGATCCCAACAACGCCGGCTTGCCCGACGACCTTCCGACGTCCTCCAATGAAACAGACGATGTCGCCGCCGACGACGCCGCGCCGCACGGCGAAGCCTTGCATCGCCGGCGCATTCGCAGCTTTGTCACGCGCGCCGGCCGGGTGTCGACCGGTCAGCGCCGCGCGATGGACGAACTCGGCCCGCGCTTCGTCGTTCCGTTTGCGCCGCAGCAGCCGGACTGGAACAGTGTATTCGGCCGTGAAGCGCCGCGCGTGCTGGAGATCGGCTTCGGCATGGGCGCGACCACCGCGGAAATCGCCTCGCACCGTCCGGCTGACGATTTTCTCGGCGTCGAAGTGCACGAACCGGGTGTCGGCGCATTGTTGAAGTTGATGGGCGAGCAGGCGCTGACCAACATCCGCATCATTCAGCACGACGCCGTGGAAGTGCTCGAACAGATGATCGCGCCGGACAGCCTCGACGGCGTGCACATCTTCTTTCCCGACCCGTGGCACAAGGCGCGCCATCACAAGCGTCGCCTGATTCAGCCAAAGTTCGTCGCGCTGCTCGCGTCGCGCCTGAAGCCCGGCGCCTATCTGCATTGCGCGACCGACTGGCAGAACTACGCCGAACAGATGCTTGAAGTGCTCAATGCCGAGCCGACGTTGCAAAACACCGTCGACGGCTATGCGCCGCGCCCCGAATATCGTCCGGTAACGAAGTTCGAGCGACGCGGCCTGCGCCTCGGCCACGGTGTGTGGGATCTCGTGTTCCGCAAACGCGAGGTCGCATAAACGCAGAGACGTTTGTCGTCAGAACATCGACCGCATAAACAAAAAGGTCCGCCAACTCGAGTGACGGACCTTTTTTCCCGGCCTGCGAAAAGCCGAGGAGACTTACTCCGTCCAGCTCAGCGCGCCGCTATAGCCCACTAGCAGGATCAGCAATCCAAAGCCGATGCGATACCACGCGAACGCCGTGAAATCGTGTCCGGCGATGTAGCGAAGCAACCAGCGCACGCACAGAAAGGCACTGATAAACGCCGCCACGAAGCCAAGCGCGAAAACGCCGAGCGCGTCGACGGACAGCAGATGCCAGTCCTTGTACAACTCGTAGGCCGTCGCGCCGAACATGATCGGGATCGCGAGGAAAAACGAAAACTCAGTGGCCACGCGCCGGTCGAGTCCGAACAACATCCCGCCGATGATTGTCGAGCCCGAGCGCGACGTGCCAGGGATCAACGCGAAACATTGAGCGAGGCCGACTTTGAGCGCATCCATCGCGCTCAGGTCGTCCACGCTGGTCACACGCGCAACCCTGGCTTGTCCGCCTTCGCGGGCTTGCGCGCGTTGACGCGCTTCTGCCCACAAGATGACGACGCCGCCCACCACCAGCGCGAACGCCACGGGCACCGGCGAAAACAGCGCAGCCTTGATCGACTTTTCCAGCAGCAGACCGAGCACGACCGCCGGAATGGTCGCGATGATCACGTTCAACGTAAAGCGCCGCGCTTCCGGACGGCTCGGCAGGCCGGTCACCACGCTGCCGATGCGGCGGCGAAACTCCCAGCACACCGCGAGAATCGCGCCGAGCTGAATGACGACGTCGAAGGTCTTAGCGTGTTCGTCGGTGAAGTTGAGGAGACTCCCCGCGACGATCAGGTGCCCTGTGCTCGACACCGGCAAAAATTCCGTCAAGCCTTCGACGACGCCCAGAATCAACGCCTTGCAAGCCAATAACCAGTCCATCCGTGCCCCTCATCGTTTTCGATTGTCGATTGTCGGAACTGGCACGGCCGGCACGACGACGCACGGCCCTGCCGGCCACGCGCAACGTCACTTCTCGACGATTTGCACGCGTATACCGTTTGTAAGGATGGTGATTGTACCGGGTTCGTAATTAACTCCGGCAAATTGAAGTTGTTCGGGCTTGAATGTGTAGATCGGGTAATTGCTCAGCAACTGCGTGGCGAGCACGGCGGCGGCGGCGTTGATCTGTTGCGTATAAGCCTGCGCCTCGCCGCTCACGCTGACGTTGTCGACATTGGGCGACTTCAGCACGACGGATTTGCTCGCGGCGTCGTAGGCGAGTTCGCTCGACAACGTGAAGACGCCGTCAACCGGCTGCGGCATGAACGGGCTCGCGAGGTGCGCATCGAGCTTCACCGAAATGCGGTTCGCGTCGGGCAGCAAGCCGACCACCGGATGGCTCAGCGCGACGTCGAATACTTGTGAGACAGTGCGTTGATAAGGGAACTTGCGCTGCACGGCGTCCTGCACTTGCTGCTGCGAGAACGTGTAATGAGACGGAATGAACGGGAAGATCGGCGTGGCGCAGGCCGTGAGCGAAACAACGCCAAGCGCGCCGGCACCTGCCAGCGCTGCGAGTAGAAAACGGCGCCTGGTGGGCGCGACAAGTCCAGTCATACACAATCTCCGATCAACCACAATTGAGAGCCTGCCTCGGTCCAGATACTTGCTTTATTCAACTTCCGGCCGAGTCTGCGCTTCGAGCAGCGTGAGCCATGCAAGCGCTCTTCCTCTGTCCGGCCCGCACATTTCCAGCTGAGGCTGCAGCCCCGAGCAGCATGCCGGCCGCTCGGGCCGGCCGAAGATCGCGCATCGCAAGTCTTCGCCTAATTGCACGCAGCGCACGCCCGCCGGCTTGCCGTTCGGCATGCCCGGAATGGGACTCGAAATTGACGGCGCGATGCAACACGCGCCGCAATCGGGGCGGCACGCATGATCTGCCACATCAAACGGAAAGTCGCGGTTCGTCACGCGATCGCGCACATCGCTCACTGCACATTGTCCTCAAATCGAAGAGCGGCGCATCGCCACCCGACCCGCATTGTGCCACTGCGTCGCGTGCGACCTTTTTACACAATCCGGCGCGAAACCGCTCACGTAAACTCGACTGACCCTCAAGGCCACGCTCGTGAGGCGCCGCAAGTTCCGTTCATCAACGCGGGAAACAGCGGAGTTCCCGCCTCTTTGCCGGTGGCCATCACAACGAGCCATTCATGACCACCGCCAATTCGCTGTTTCGCCCTGACCTGCTCGCCAGGTACAGCGCGAACGGCCCACGCTATACGTCCTATCCCACAGCCCTTCAGTTCCGCGACAACTTCTCGGTTGCCGACTATTTACGCGCCGCAGCGGACCCTGGCGCATCGGCCGCGGACCTCTCGCTGTACTTTCATATTCCGTTCTGCGACACGGTTTGCTTCTACTGCGGGTGCAACAAGATCGCGACGAAAAACCGCGCGCGCGCGCGCCCCTACCTCGAACAGTTAAAGCGCGAAATGGCCTTGCAGGCCGCGTGTTTCGATACGCGCCGGCCAGTATCGCAATTGCATCTGGGCGGCGGCACGCCCACGTTCATGTCGAACGATGAACTGGCCGAGTTGATGAGCGCGGCTCGCGAGCACTTCACCTTGCCGCCCGACGACGAAGCCGAATATTCGATCGAAGTCGATCCGCGCGAGGCTTCGCCCGAGACCATTGCGCATCTACGCAAGCTCGGCTTCAATCGCCTGAGTCTCGGCGTGCAGGACTTCGATCCGCTCGTGCAGCGCGCCATCAACCGCATTCAGCCGCTCGATATGACCGCCTCTGTCATGCAGGCCGCGAGGCATACAGGCTTTCATTCGATCGGCGTCGATCTGATCTACGGGCTGCCGCATCAAACGGTGGAAAGCTTCACTCGCACGCTCGATACGATGATCGAACTCACGCCTGATCGCCTCTCCGTGTTCGCGTATGCGCATATGCCGCGGCTTTTCAAAATGCAACGTCAGATGGACGCGGCCACGCTGCCCTCGCCTGCAATACGGCTCGCCATCTTGCAACGGGTGGTCGAGCGTCTGACAGCGGCGGGCTACGTCTACATCGGCATGGATCACTTCGCGCTGCCCACCGACGAACTGGCGCGCGCGCAGGCACAACGAACCTTGCACCGCAACTTCCAAGGCTACAGCACGCGTGCCGAATGCGATCTGATCGGCTTCGGCGCGTCGTCGATCGGCAAGGTCGGTGACGTCTACGCGCAGAATGCCAAAGACCTGCCCGCGTATGGCGCGGCGATCGACGCCGGCAAACTGGCAATTGCACGCGGTGTACGCCTCACCGCCGACGACCGTTTGCGCCGCGACATCATCACCCAGTTGATGTGCAATCTGGAATTGCGGTTCAACGAATTCGAAGCGCTGTACGGCATCCGCTTCGCCGATACGTTCGAGCCCGAACTCGACCGCTTGCGCGGCTTCGAGCGGGACGGCCTCGTGTCGCTGACCGAGCGCAAGCTGGAAGTGCAGACGGCCGGGCGCATGCTCGTGCGCAACATCGCAATGGTGTTCGACCGCTATCTCGGCCAACAGACGCTCGAACGTTTCTCGCGCACTGTTTGACGGCATGGCGGGCGGTGGCTGCAACCGGCTTGCCCGTCGTCGAATTTTCGGCCATAATCTGCGTCTTCGCCACGCGCCAGCATCTCGCGCGTGCGCTGCAAGACCTGCCCAGGTGGTGAAATTGGTAGACGCAGGGGACTCAAAATCCCCCGCCGCAAGGCGTGCCGGTTCGATTCCGGCCCTGGGCACCAAACATTTTCGTAGTCAGCACGAAATCAGCGGTAAATCAGCCGCAAGATGTATCGCAAACCCGCGCAAGCCGAACGCTTCGCGGGTTTTTGCTTTTCGGCGAGCACGGCTCTCGCCGTGCTCGCCTCGCCCTCCTAGCGTCCCACCACTCGCGCGGCAACATGCGCCGCCGCGCGACGCCGCTTGAACGCATAGCCCGCCCACATCACCACGAGCCATAACGGCACGAGCAGCACGGAAACCGACAGGCCAGGGGTCATCGCGAGAATCACGAGGATCAGCGCCATGAACGCGAGGCAGATCCAGTTGCTGACGGGAAACCAGAACGATTTGAAGACGAGTGTCTCGCCCGCTGCGACCATCGCCCGGCGCGACTTCAGATGCGTCAGGCTGATCAACGCCCAGTTCAGCACGAGTGCGGCGACGACGAGCGCCATCAGCAGGCCGAGCGCCTCGGCGGGAATCAGATAGTTGACGATCACGCAGGTGAACGTGGCCAGCGCCGATAAGCCGATCGCCATATACGGCACACCGCGCCGGTCGACCTTCATCAGTGCGCGCGGCGCATTGCCTTGTTCCGCGAGACCGTACAGCATGCGGCTATTCGCATAGACGCCGCTGTTGTACACAGACAGCGCCGCGGTCAGCACCACCACGTTCAGCACGTTGGCGGTCAGCGTCGAACCGATCTGCGAAAAGATCATCACGAACGGGCTGCCGCCGGCCGCGACTTCGTTCCACGGATACAGCGACAGCAGCACCGCGAGCGAGCAGATATAAAAAATCAGGATCCGGTAGATGACCTGATTAACGGCCTTCGGAATGCTCTTTTGCGGCTCGTCAGCTTCCGCTGCGGTGATGCCGATCAGCTCCAGCCCGCCGAACGAAAACATGATGACGGCGAGCATCGTGAAGAGTCCGTGGAACCCATGCGGGAAAAATCCGCCGTGGCTCCAGAGATTGCTAATCGACGCCTGCGGCCCGCCATGTCCGCTGACGAGCAGATAGCCGCCGAACAGGATCATGCCGATTACCGCCACGACCTTGATGATCGCGAACCAGAATTCCGTCTCGCCGTACGCTTTGACGTTCGCGAGGTTGATCGCGTTGATGCCCGCAAAGCAGACCAGCGCCGACACCCACGTCGGCACGCCGGGCCACCAGTAATGAACGTATGTGCCGACCGCCGTCAATTCGGCCATGCTGACGAGCA
This sequence comes from Paraburkholderia caledonica NBRC 102488, assembly GCF_000685095.1. GTDB lineage: Bacteria > Pseudomonadota > Gammaproteobacteria > Burkholderiales > Burkholderiaceae > Paraburkholderia > Paraburkholderia caledonica. Next base: position 18,566 of record NZ_BAYE01000003.1, on the reverse strand, counting down.
CGTATAGCACCCAGTAGTTCCAGCCAGACAGAAAGCCGGGAAAGTCGCCCCAATACTTGTACGCGAAGTGGCTGAACGAGCCGGCCACAGGTTCCTGCGCGACCATTTCGCCCAACTGCCGCATGATCATGAACGCGATGACACCGCCAATTGCATAGCCGAGAATCATCGAAGGGCCCGCGGCCTGCAGTACGCTTGCCGACCCGAGGAAGAGTCCCGTGCCGATCGCGCCGCCCAATGCGATGAGCTGGATGTGGCGGTTCTTCAGCCCGCGTTTCAAGCCGTCTTGCTGTAGTGCATTGTCCAAATTGCGCCCCAGTGTATGGATTTCGATCGCCCGATCGGACTTGTGGTCCGTCCCGGCAGAACCGAAAATTTTACCTCGGCCGATATTGCCCAAATACTGGTACCAACCCGCGCTTTGTTTCGCACCGCACCGGCACAGGAGGAATAGCGATTGTCACTGCCGCGCCGCTTCTGTATGTTGCCGTAGTCGGTTTGATGCCTCAGGAGATGCAACATGTCGCCCAAACACCTGCTTTGCGCCGCCGTCATTTGTCTCGGTTTTGACAGTTTCGGCGTCTTTGCGCAAAACGTCGCACAGAACGCGGCGCCTGCGGCACCGGCCGCGGAGCGCACGCCCGAACCCACCCAGTCTGCCGAGCCGGTTGCTCCGCCGGCTGCCGAAGCCAGCCCATCTGCAGTGCCTTCCACCGCCTCCGGGGCGCCCGCTACAGCCTCGGCCGCCAAGCCCGCCATCGCGCCGATGACAGGGCCGGTGCGCAATGTCGTGCTGGTTCACGGCGCGTTCGTCGACGGTTCGAGCTGGAACGGCGTCGTCGCGAAATTGCAGCAGAAGGGCTATCACGTGAGTTCGGTGCAAAACCCGCTGACCTCGCTCGCCGACGACGTCGCCGCGACACGTCGTGTGCTTGCTCGCCAGGAAGGCCCGACGATGCTCGTCGGCCATTCATGGGGCGGCGTCGTGATTACCGAAGCGGGGGCGAATGCGCCGAACGTCGCGGGGCTCGTGTACATCGCGGCAATCGCACCCGATCTTCACGAGTCGACGATGGACCTGCTGAAGCGGGGCGCGCCCATGCCCTCGGGTCAGAGCATCGTCAAGGACGCGAGCGGTTTTCTGTGGCTGGACCGCAGTAAATACCACGCCGACTTCGCCGCCGACGTCCCCGAAAATCTGACGCGCGTGCTGTCGGCCGCGCAAGTACCGATCGCCGCCAAGGCCTTCGACGAAACGGTGAGCCAGGTCGCGTGGAAAGAGAAGCCGTCGTGGTACGTGGTGACGACAAAGGACCGCGCAGTGTCGCCGGACGTCGAGAGATTCATGGCCGAGCGGATGGGCGCGAAGATCGTGCCGATGGCGTCGAGCCATCTCGCGCCAGTGTCGCATGCGGGCGCGATTGCCGACGTGATAGACCGTGCCGCGCGCGAATTGAGCAGGCAGCAGTAGTCAAGCGGTTCAATTGCTCGCGGCGCGTACTGCAAAAGCTAACGCTATCGCAGCATGAACGACATCGCGGATAAACAGTTGAGCATGCGCACCGCGTGTTCAGCCGATGCCGCGCCAAAGCGCAATGTGACGGCATCGACACGCGTGATAGTCGGCCACTGGCAAAACAGATCGGCTAGCGCGCTCGTCTGCACGCGCAATTCGCACTCGACAGGCTTGGCTGCGCCGCGTGTAGCTTGCGAAGGGTGACCGTTGGCGACATGATGCTGCACCACCTCGCACGCAGCGCTTTCGATAGCCGCGCGAGCGCTTGCCGGCGACTGCGTGACGCCGCTCGCGTGTCCGGTCGCACTCTTCGTCACGACAAAGCGCGCGCCTGGAAAGCGCGGCGCGGTTTCGTTGGCGAAAACGTCGTCGCCGGATAAAAGCGCCACCTGTGCGCCATATTCTTCCGCCAGCGCGCCGTAAAGGCCCGCCTCGCCCACCTCTTCACCGTTCAGCGACACGCGGGCAAACGCGAAACTGTTGATCGTATGCGCGAGGATGCCACGCGTTTGCGACATTGCGTGATACCCAATCATGAAGACGAGCGCGGCGCCGTATTCCAGACCAGCCATCATGCCGAGCGTGCGCGGCTTGCCGAGCACCACCTGAGCTCGCGAGTCGAGCAGATCGGGCAGCAGATTGCGAAACCCGCCGTGCGAATCGTTGACCCACACTTGAGTCGCACCGCCGGCGAACGCACCTTCAATCGCCGCGTTCGCTTCGAGCGTCATCCAGCGGCGCGCGGCTTCGTATTCGCCGTTGCCCGAGCGCGTTTGTTCGGGATGAAACACGCCGGCAATCCCTTCGATGTCGGCGGAAATAAGGACTTTCATCAGGACTTTCTTTTCAGTAAATGCGCGAGGTCGGGAGCGCTCTCGCCCAGTGATAGACGCCTATGCCCATCGCGACCGGTCACGGACTCCGCGCTCCACAACGCATCGAGAATCGCCTGTTCGACGCTGTCGGCGCAGGCGCGAAAGAGCGGGTCCATGTGTTGATCGGCGAGCAGAGGTGCGAGCGCGATGAATTCGGCGATATGCGGCACCGTATAGGCCGTTGAAAAGGCGAGCGCAATATCGCCACTACCGTGACCATAGACGGAACCCGTGCGCGCAAGGCCCGCGGCCGCGCGCAAAGAAAGGCGCTTGAGTTGACGCGCGTCGAGCGGTGCATCGGTTGCGACGATCATGATGATCGAGCCTTGCTCGGGCTTCGCGATGTCCGCATGTTTGCCAGCCGATTCCGCCTCCGCTGCTGCCGCACGCCCGGCAAGAATCCGCCCGAGCGGAGTTCCGTCGACCGTCAGCATCGGCAAACGGCCGAAGTTGGCGAGCACGAGCGCGCCCACTGTGTATTCACGTTGACCGATCCGCACCACACGCGAAGCGTTGCCAATGCCGCCCTTCAGATCGAAGCACGACATGCCGCGCCCCGCTCCGACCGACCCGCTCGCAACGCTCGTACTCGCCGCGTCGTATGCCTTATTGAAGTGCTGCTCGCCGATGGCTAACGCCTGGATATCGTTCAGGTATCCGTCGTTGCATTCGAACACCAGCGGATTGACGGTCGGCCATTCGCGGCCAATGCCCGGATTGGCGCGTATGGCCGCGCGGATCTGCGCCTGCGCCACAGCGGCCACGCTGAAAGTATTGGTCAGCGCGATAGGCGTTTCGAGCGTGCCCAGTTCGTCGACCTGCACGAGGCCCACGCTTTTGCCAAAGCCATTGATTACCGACGCCGCCGCCGGCACCTTGTCGAGAAACGGATCACCCGCATGCGGACGAATCACGGTCACGCCGGTTTGTAGCGCGCCTTCATCGAGCGTGCAGTGTCCGACGCTCACGCCATGCACGTCGGCAATCGTGCCCAGCGGGCCGCACTGCAACTCGCCGATATGCGGCACATCCGGCAAATTGTGCAAACCCGGCAACTGCGTCGAACTCATGGGCGATCGAGCTTCGGATCGAGCGCATCGCGCAAGCCGTCGCCCAGCAGGTTGAACGCGAGCACGGTCAGGAAGATCGCCAGACTCGGAAACAGCGCGATATGCGGAGCGGTGACCATATCCGCGCGTGCTTCGTTGAGCATTGCGCCCCACTCGGGCGTTGGCGGTTGAGCGCCCAGTCCGAGAAACGACAGACTAGCGGCGGTGATGATCGACGTGCCGATACGCATCGTGAAGTACACGACCACCGACGAGATCGTGCCCGGCAAGATATGACGCACGATAATGGTCCAATCCGACGCGCCGATACTGCGCGCCGCTTCGATATACGTGAGCTGCTTGAGCATCAGCGTATTGCCGCGCACGAGGCGCGCGAAGGCTGGGATGCTGAAGATCGCCACCGCGCAGATCACGTTGATCATGCCGTTACCGAGAATCGCGACCACGCCGATTGCAAGCAGAATGCCGGGAAAAGCGAACAGCACGTCGGCCACGCGCATGGTGATGCGATCCCACCAGCCTTCGTAGTAGCCTGCGAGCAGCCCGAAGAAAGTGCCGATCACCGCGCCGATCGCTACAGACAGAAAGCCAGCTTCGAGTGAAATACGTGAGCCCGCGAGAATACGGCTGAAAATATCGCGGCCCAATGAATCGACGCCGAACCAGTGCGCGGCCGATGGCCCTGCGTTCAACGCGTCGTAGTCGAAGAAATTCTCAGGGTCGTAGGGCACGATATGCGGCGCGACAATCGCGACCACGACCAGCAGCAACACGAAAATGCCGGCCGCGAGCGCGACGTGCTGCTTGCGAAACTTGCGCCAGAACTCGCTCCAAGGCGTGCGGATCGCGCGCTCTGCGCCGGAAGGTTTGGCCGCATCCGGCCCGGTGGCTGTCGTGCTCATGCAGGCCTCACTTGAAACGGATGGTCGGATTGATCACGGCATACAGCACGTCGACGACCAGATTGATGACGATGAATTCGAGCGAGAACAGCAGCACCTCGGCCTGAATCACCGGATAGTCGCGCATCGACACCGCATCCACCAGCAAGCGCCCGAGGCCCGGCCAGTTGAACACGACCTCGACCACGATCGAGCCGCCGAGCAGAAAGCCGAATTGCAGACCCATCATCGTGACGACGGGGATCATTGCGTTACGCAGACAGTGTTTAACGATCACGAGCCGCTCGGGCACGCCCTTCGCTCGCGCGGTGCGCACGAAGTCCTCGTTCATCACTTCGACGAACGATGCGCGCGTGAAGCGCGCCATCACCGCCGCAACTGCCGCGCCGAGAGTGAGCGAAGGAAGTATGTAGCTCTGCCACGAGCCGTCGCCGACAATGGGCAGCCAGCCGAGCTTCACCGAGAAGATCTCCATCAGCAGCATGCCGAGCGCAAATGCGGGAAAGGAAATACCCGACACCGCGAGCGTCATGCCGAGCCGGTCAGGCCAGCGGTTACGCCACACCGCCGACACGATGCCGATGCCCATGCCCATCACGACCGCCCACACCATGCTTGCGAGCGTGAGCAGCAGCGTCGGCATGAAACGCTCGCCGATCTCCTGGCTAACGGGCCGCTTGCTGCGCGTGGACGTGCCGAAATCGCCGTGCGCGATCTTCACGAAGAAGTGCGCGAACTGCTGCGGCATCGGCTTGTCGAGTCCGAGGTCGGCGCGCACCAGTGCGACGGTCGCTTCGTCGGCATCGGGACCGGCGGCGAGCCGCGCCGGATCGCCCGGCAACAGATGCACGAACAGAAAGACCAGCACCGCGACGATAAAGAGCGTCGGCAGCAGGCCAAAGAGACGTTTGACGAGGAAGTTCAGCATTGAAGCTCAATCCGGCAATGAAGCAGGCAACGAGGTGTCATGTAGGACCGCGATACGGGAGCGCGGCACTGCGTGTCCTGATGCAACACGCAGCGCCGCACGGTCAAATCATCACTTGACCGCGATCTCGTCGAAATTGAACGAGCCGTCCGGCGCGACATATGCACCCGACAGACGCTTGCTGCGCGCATACACGACCTTTTCCTTGACGAGGAAAATCCACGGCGCGTCGGCCCAGATGCGTTTTTGCGCGTCCGTGTAAAGCGCGGCCTTCTGCGTGCGATCCGTGGTTTCGAGCGCCTGCTTCAGGTCGCCGTCGACCGTATCGTTCTTGTAGTAAGCGGTATTGACCATCTTCGGCGGGAACGAGACCGACGCGAGCAGCGGCGTGATCGCCCAGTCGGCTTCGCCTGTGGACGACGACCAGCCCGCGTAGTACATGCGCACCGGCGCGGTCGCCGCGTCTTGCGCGCTTTCCACCTTGGCTACGCGCTGGCCGGCTTCGAGCGCCTCGACCTGCGCCTTGATGCCGACTTGCGCCAGTTGCTGCTGCACGAACTGGATGACCTTCTGCGCGGTCGAGTAGTTATACGCCGACCACAGCGTGGTTTCGAAACCGTTCGGATAGCCCGCTTCCTTCAGCAACGCGCGAGCCTTCGCGGGATCGTACGGCCAGGGCCCGAGCTTCACCGCGTAGTCCACACCTTGCGGCACGACGCCGTCGGCAGGCGTTGCATATCCGGCGAACACGACCTTGGTCAGCGCCTCCTTGTTGACCGCGTAGTTCAGCGCCTCGCGCACCTTCGGATTGTCAAACGGCTTCTGATTCACGTTCAGGCTGATGTAGCGCTGAATGATCGACGGCGACGCGATCAGATCGACCTTCGGGCTCGACTGTAATTGCCCGGCCTGCTCGAACGGCACCTGAAACGCGAAGTCGGCTTCGCCCGTGCGCATCAATGCGGCGCGGGTGTTGTTGTCGACCACCGGCTTCCAGTCGATCGCATCGACCTTCGGATAGCCCTTCTTCCAGTAGCCGCCGAACTTCTTCACCGTCAGGTCCCCTGCCGGGTCCCACTTCACGAGTTCGAACGGGCCCGTGCCGACCGGATGGAACGCAATGTCCTTGCCGTACTTCTTCAGCGCGTCCGGCGAAATCATCACCGCCGACGGATGCGCAAGCACGTTCACGAAGGCCGAGAACGGCGCCTTCAGCGTGATCTTCACCGTGTACGGGTCGACCACTTCCGTCTTCTCGATGCGGTTGAACATGTTGTAACGCTTCAGCTTGTTCGCCGGATCCGTCACGCGGTCGAAGTTGGCCTTGACTGCGGCGGCATTGAAGTCGGTACCGTCCTGGAACTTCACGCCATGGCGCAGCTTGAAGGTGTAGACGCGCGCGTCCGCGCTCGCTTCGTAGCTATCGGCGAGCACGTTGACGAGCTTCATGTCCTTATCGAAGCCGAAAAGCCCCTGGTAGAACGACTTCGCAACGGCTTGCGACAGCGTGTCATTCGCATCGTACGGATCGAGCGTGGTGAAAGTGGACGCGACGGCCATCACCGCGGTGGTTTCGGCGTGCGCCAAATTGCCCGCGAGCATCGCGAACATTACCGCGCCGCCGCTGATCAGCGCGCGCAAACGGAACGTGGAAGACGGGACCGGCAGGTTCATGAGTTGGCTCCAGGCTGCGAAAATAAAATGGTTTAAGTTGCTGCGAGACGATTTGCTTTAAGTTGCTGCATCGGGTTTTTGCGTCCGGCTTGTTGTCCGGATCTTGTGCCAGGGCTGCTTGCATGCCGGCTTCGCCTGGCTGCGAGTCGCCGTCTAATACGCGCCGCCGACTCGATGTTGTGCGACGAAGTGACCCGGCCCCACGGCGACGAGCGGCGCCACGGCCGGGTCATCGTTCAATGAGCGGATCGGGCTCGGAATTTCATCGGCGGCGAGCATCCGTTTCGCGTGACGTCGCGCGGGATCGGCAACCGGCACCGCGCCCATCAGCTTTCTCGTGTACGGATGCTGCGGCGCTTCGAACACTGCGCGGCGCGGACCGATCTCGACGATCTGTCCGAGGTACATGACTGCAACGCGATGACTGACGCGCTCCACCACCGCCATGTCGTGCGAGATGAACAGATACGCGACGCCGAGCTCGCGCTGCAGATCGAGCATCAGATTGACGATCTGCGCCTGCACGGAGACGTCGAGAGCGGAAACGGATTCGTCGGCAATCACGACTTTCGGATTCAACGCGAGCGCGCGCGCAATCGCAATGCGTTGCCGCTGGCCGCCGGAAAATTCATGCGGATAACGGCGCGCGGCTTCGGGCGGCAAGCCTACTTTTTCGAGCAGCCACGCGACCCGCGCCTGTGCCTCTGCGCCTTGCGCGACGCCGTGCACGAGGAGCGGCTCCATGATCGAGAAGCCGACCGTCAGACGCGGGTTGAGCGACGCAAACGGGTCCTGAAAAATAAACTGGATATCGCGGCGTAGTGCCTGCAACGCAGGTCCTGTCAGCGAACTGATTTCCTTGCCGTCGAACTCGATCGAACCGCTCTGACTTTCCACGAGCCGCAACAGCGAGCGACCCGTGGTCGACTTGCCGCAGCCCGACTCGCCGACTAGGGCGAGCGTTTCACCTGGCCGCAGATCGAAACTGACTTTTTCGACTGCATGCACGCGGCCCGTCAGGCGGCCAAAAAGCCCGGTCCTGACCGGAAAGCGCGTGACCAGATCGCGCACGCGCAGAATCGGCGGCGTGCTTTCGTCGACATGCGGTTGCGCTTCCTTCGCAACGGCGGCTGCAGGGCGCACGGGTTCATCGGCGCCGCTCGCGCCCGCCTGCTCGACCGTCAGGATCGGAAATTTCGCGGGTTGATCGGTGCCTTGCATTGCGCCCAAACGCGGCACGGCAGCGAGCAACGCCTTCGTATAAGGATGCGACGGCGCTGCAAAGAGCGCGTCCGACGCACCCTCTTCGACCTTCTCGCCGCGATACATCACCAGCACGCGGTCCGCCACTTCGGCGACCACGCCCATGTCGTGCGTGATGAAGATCACGCCCATGTTCATCTCGTCCTGCAAGCCGCGAATCAGTTGCAGGATCTGCGCCTGAATAGTCACGTCGAGCGCGGTGGTCGGTTCGTCGGCGATCAGCAAGGCCGGCTTGCACGACAGCGCCATCGCGATCATTACGCGCTGGCGCATTCCGCCCGACAGTTGATGCGGAAACCGCGCCGCCACGCGCCGCGCCTCGGGAATGCGCACGAGTTCGAGCAGACGCAGCGTTTCCGCGAAGGCCGCCGAGCGGCTCTTGCCCTGATGCAGCGAGATCGCCTCACTGATCTGGTCGCCCACCGTGAAGACTGGATTAAGCGAGGTCATCGGCTCCTGAAAAATCATCGCGATGTCGGCGCCGCGAATCGAGCGCATCGTGCCGGACGACGCTTTCGCGAGGTCGAGCACGCTGCCGTCGCGGCGCCGGAATGCGATGCTGCCGCCGGCAAGGCGCCCACCGCCATGCTCGATCAGCCGCATCAACGCGAGCGATGTCACTGATTTTCCTGAACCCGATTCGCCCACTATCGCAAGCGTCTCGCCGCGCTCGACCGTCAGCGACAGATTGCGCACTGCGTTGAAGGTGGTCTCGCCGCTGCGAAACGCGACCGACAGGTTGTCGACTGCGAGTACGCGTTGCGTCGGCAGGCTTCCAGTAATCGGGCTGGCGGTGTGCGATGAAGTCGGCACAATGATTCCTTTGAATTCGAACGCGCAAGCGGTGTTCAGCAATGTTCAGGGTAACGAACTAACGGTAGATCGCCGTCGTCGGCGCCTCGCCCAGTCGCGCGAAACCGCGGTACATACCCTCGGTATTGAACGGCAACGCGATATTGCCGAGTGCGTCGACGGCAATCAGGCCGCCGCGGCCGTCGATCTTGGGCAGGCGGTTCATCACGACGTCGTGCGCGGCTTCGTGCAACGACACGTTGCGGTAGGCCATTTGCGCGGCGACGTCGTAAGCCGCGACCATGCGCATGAACATTTCGCCGGAGCCGGTGGTCGAGACCGCGCAGGTTGCGTCGTCGGCATAGCAGCCCGCGCCGATCAGCGGCGTATCGCCCACGCGCCCGACCTGCTTGTTGGTGACGCCGCCCGTCGACGTCGCCGCCGCAACGTGGCCGTGCCTGTCGAGTGCGACCGCGCCGACAGTGCCGAACTTGCGGTTCGGATCGATCGGCTCGTGCGGCATGGGATCGCTATTGTCTGTAGCCGACGGCGACGCGGCGAGCGTCGCGCCGTCGTGATCGAGCATTGCCCGCTGCTGATCGCGCGCGAGCAGCCATTGACGATGACGCGCTTCCGTATCGAAGTACTGCGGTTCGACGAATTCAAGTCCCTGCGCGGCCGCGAAACTTTCCGCGCCTTCGCCGGTAAAGAGCACATGTTCGCTGCACTCGAGCACGCGGCGCGCCGCGAGAACCGGATTGCGCACGCGCTTCACGCAGCAGATCGCGCCGGCCTCGAGCGTGCTGCCGTCCATGATCGCCGCGTCGAGTTCATGCGTGCCCGCTGCCGTGTAGACCGCACCAATGCCCGCGTTGAACAGCGGGCAGTCTTCGAGCAACCGCACGGCCTCGCTGACTGCGTCGAGCGCGCTGCCGCCGTCTGCAAGCACGCGTTGGCCGGCGGCGAGCACCGCGTGCAGAGCCGCGTGGTATTCGGCCTCGGCACTGGCCGACAGCGACGCGCGCAGGATCGTGCCCGCGCCGCCATGAATGGCAATGACTGCGTTGTCGTTCATCGTTTGAGTTTGGATTTTGCCTGGGTGGTGCGAGGGTTCGGTACTGCGCTTACTGACGTACGCGCAGTGCGCGCCGGTTCGCGCACGGCTTCACCCGCCCCACTCGCGGATGCGGACAGCGGGTCGGTGAGCCACGGCAATACGAACTCGGTAACGTCGGCGGCTGCCTTCACCGAGCGCTTCGCCCGATAGGCGACCGCGTCGCATAGCGCTTCGATCACAGCAAGAACAGCGGCATCCGCGTTCGCCGCGAGGCGGCGTTCAGAGCGCACGTATAACGAGAGATCGGCGAACTGCGCGAGCGGCGAGCGCGGTCCGTCGGTCAGCGCCAGCACGCGCGCGCCGCGAGTTGCCGCACGGCGCGCGAGTTCGATGGTGTCGTCGACATAACGCGGAAACGCGATGCCGATCACGAGATCGCCCTTGCCGCAGTTGAACAGGCGCCGCGCCGCATGCGACGGTCCGCCGATGAACGCAAGCGATTGCACGTTGTCGTGATACGCCATCAGGCCGTGCTCCATCAACCCGGCCAGGAACGCGCTCGTGCCCGCGCCGAGCACGAACACACGCCGCGCGGCGAGGATCGCTTCGACCGCGGCCTCGGCGGCGGCGCTGTCGATCGCCGTGCGGGTCAGGTGCAGGTTGTTGGCAGCCTGTTCGAGCGACGCGTCGACCACGTCGTCGCCCGCAGCGAGCGACTCTTGCGCGCTGCGCAGACGTTCGACCGGCGCGAGCGTCGCCTCGAAGCCGCGCACGAGCGCCTCACGGAACTGCGGATAACCGTCGAAGCCAAGCGCGCGGGCAAAGCGATTCGCTGTTGCCACCGAAGCGCCGACCACGCTCGCCAGTTCGTCGATTCGCATGGTGGCAGCGCGAAACAGATTGGCCAGTACGTACTCGCCCATACGCCGATGAATCGGCGTGAGCGTAGGCATGGCCGCCTCGATGCGCGCAGCGATGGCCTGCTCAGCCGGATTGGATGCAACGGACGGTTGATGAATCATGCGAGCGAAGCGGCGTGGTCAGCGCGGCAGTGTGTCGAGGTGTAAGCAAATTGGATGAAAGTATATTTACATGGAATTGGTCCGAGAAAAAATTCATTTTCATTTTTTGGGGGTTTGCCCTGGCGCTCATCGTGCAGTGAAGTTGATCTTCAGCAAGCTGTGACGCGTTCCTCGGGAATGCGCGCGAGCCGCGCCGCAGGCGACATCGCGATAATCGACGCCTGCACGAAAAAGGCCGCTGCGGCGGCGATCAGACAGGCGTCCATGTTCCAGCGCGCGCTGATCGCCGCGCCGAGCAGTGCGCCTGCCGGCCGCGCGCCATAGGTCGCCGTGCTGTTCAGCGCGGAGACGCGGCCCATCATCCGTTGCGGCGTGATGGCCTGGCGCAGCGTGCGCCGGTCCAGCCGAATACGCGACGCTGCGCGCAAGTTCGAGACGCCACTGTGCCAGTCGCGGCCACGAAGCCGAGCGCGGCAAGCAACGGCAGGGTGAGCGCATGGGTCATCAGAAGCAGAAGCACGCAGAGCATTGCGACGACACGCACGCTTTCGGCTAGCGCCATCAACGTGCGGCGCGAGCGGCGGTCGGCCCATACGCCGAGCGGGATCGACAGCAACAGGAAAGGCAACGTCTGCGCCGTCTGCAGAAGTCCCGTGCCGCGAGCGTCGGCGCCGAGCGCGAACACGGCGACGAGCGGCGCGGCGGCGAGGCTGATCTGCTCGGCGGATTGCGCGACGAGGTTAGACCACGCGAGCCGCTGGAAAGCGGCCGGCAAACGGACACGGGTTGAAGACGGCGAGGCATGCATGGATGGCTCCGGCAATGAAACAGGAGCCGCCATCGTGGCCGCGAACGCACCGCGGGACGCCCCGCTTCTTGCGGTGTTATTCTTCGCTCGCCATGAATCTCGAAAGCATTCTCTTCACCCAGGGCTTCGGCTCGCGCCGCCAATGCCGCGCGCTGATAAACGACGCTCGCGTGAGCATCGGCGGAGCGCTATGCACTGACGCCGACGCCGATTTCCCGACTGACGACGCGTCGTTCTGCTTCAGCGTCGACGGCGTGGTCTGGCCGTACCGGGAGCGCGCATATCTGCTGCTCAACAAGCCGGCCGGCTACGAGTGCTCGCGCGATCCGCAGCATCATCTGAGCGTATTCAGTCTGCTGCCGCCGCAGCTCGCCGAGCGCGGCGTGCAATGCGTCGGCCGGCTCGATCAGGACACCACCGGCTTGCTGCTGCTCTCCGACGACGGCAAGTTCGTCCACATGTTCACGTCGCCCAAACGCAAGGTCCCGAAGGTGTATGTCGCGACAACCCGTCATGCGATCGACGACGCGCAGTTGAGCGCGCTGCGCAATGGCGTGTTATTGCACGGCGAGTCGAAGCCGGTCGCGGCGGTCGAGGCCGATGCGCGCGGCGAGCACACGTTGGCGCTCACCGTGATGGAAGGCAAGTATCACCAGGTCAAGCGGATGATCGCGGCGGCCGGCAACCGTTGTGAAGCGCTGCATCGCGAGCGCGTTGGCGGACTCGCTTTGCCCGCGACCCTCGCGCCGGGCGCGTGGCAATGGCTCGATGAAACCGACCTCGGATCTTTACGGAGCGGGTAAACCGGTAGGTCGCGCGCAACCATCTGACAAGATTAGGAAAGCCCTGTGGGCACCCGCACATTCGCGCGACCGCCCATGCGATCGACGCTGCACTGCAGCATGCTCTTCATCAGGCCGCGCCCTATACTCGTTTAAACAAAGACTACAAAGAGTTCAAGGAGCGGCCATGATCGTCCATAACGGAGTCATGCTCTCGTACGTGCTGCCGGCGTTCGTGTGTGTCGGGTTGCTGCTGATCGGCGGACTGCTGATCGCCATGCGGCTGCGGCACAAATACGATCCGAATCTGATCGGCGCGTTGATCGGCGGGATGTTGTGTTTCCTGCTGCTTGAAGCACTGCCCGCACTGACCTGAGGCACGAGGCGCGCTGCTTTGCGGTGCTATGGTGTGCCGTGCGGCGACGCTTCACGAAGTTGTCCGGCCGATGTCCGGCGGACTTTCTTTGCCGCTGCGTCGCCGGGCTTTTGGGGCAATGTGATGCCTCTACCGGGCCTTCATGGTCTGCTTGCAATGTCTTTAGCAGCGTCGTTAACCTCTTCCCCAGCGCCTGCCGCTTCACGCAGAAAATCTTCGACGCTCGGATAGCGCAGGCGTATGCCTAGCTCTTTTTTCAAGCGGCGGTTCACGAGCCGTCTCGACTCGCGCATGAACGACAGCAAGGTCGGCTCGATCTGCTCTTCAGCCTGAGCCCGCGTGATGCGCGGCGCACGTGCCAAACCGAACGCATCGGCGACGAGGTCGAAGTACTCACCCATTTTCAGCGACGAGTCGTCGGACGCGTGAACCACGCGCGCCGGCCTGCCATGAGTGGCGAGGCGCACGAGGATCGCGGCGAGGTCGTCCGCATGAATGTGGTTGGTGTAGACGTCGTCGGCATCGACGAGCGCCGGTGTGCGCTTTTCAAGCCGCGCGAGCGGCAGGCGATTGGCTGCATAGATGCCCGGAATCCGCGCGATGCTCGCGACGAGCGTCCCGCGAGCGGTCGCGCGTCGCAATTGCTGCTCGGCCGACACGCGGCGTTTCGCACGCGCATTGGCCGGCACCGTGACGCGCGTCTCGTCGATCCACGCCCCGCCGCAATCGCCATAGACGCCTGTCGTGCTCGCATACACGAAGCGCAGCGGCGCGCGTGAAGCGGCGGCGCGGCGAAGGCCGTCGGGTACAATACCGGCTGGTTCCGGGAGTGGCCGTGCTTGTGCCCATGAAGCGCGCGCGCGGCGCAAGCGCCCGACCGGCGCGATGGTGGCGCGGGTCCCATGCGTGCCTGACAACGCGCGAGCGCGGCGCATCGCCAAGGCTGATAGCAACGCGCGAGTGCGGCGGTCGTCGTCGCCGGTTTTCTGCGGCGGCGCGAGATGCAGCACTGTGAGCGCGAGGCCCGCGAGCCGTTTCAGGCTGCGGCGCTCGTCGAGATCGCCGACCAGCGGCGAAACGCCCGCGGCACGCAACTCTGCGCTGCGCTCCGCATGGCTTGTCAGTGCAAAGACGTGGGCGCGCTGCAACAGGGGGACGCAGCGCATGCCGACATCGCCGCAACCTACGATCAGCACGCGCGGACGGCGGAAGTTTCGTGTGGCTTTCATGGTGCACGCATTGTAGCCGTCAAGCACGTGGGGCGCCGGGCGACAATACCGCTGGCTCCGACGATCCCGACTTTGCATGCCCCGTCTCTCCGTTTAACGATTACCGACTTTTCGACTTCGAACACTTTATGGCATTCAACGTCACGCTCCGGCAAAGCGGCCGGCAGTTTCAGGTAGAACAGGACGAGCCGGTGCTGAACGCCGCCTTGCGTCAAGGCATCGGTCTGCCGTACGGCTGCAAGAACGGCGCGTGCGGTTCGTGCAAAGGCGCTGTGGTCAGCGGCCAGGTGGAACAGCGCGCACATTCGTCGTCGGCTTTGTCGAACGAAGAAAAAACGCGCGGCATGGCGCTCTTCTGCTGCGCAACGGCGTGCTCCGATCTCGAGATCGATATCCGCGAAGTGGCAGGTGTGGGCGACGTGCAGGTAAAGAAACTGCCGTGCCGTGTGAATGCGATCGAGCGCAAGGCCGACGACGTCGTCGTGCTCAAGCTGCAATTGCCCGCTAACGAACGTCTGCAATATCTTGCCGGCCAATACCTCGAATTCATTCTGAAGGACGGCAAGCGCCGCAGCTATTCGATGGCGAATGCGCCGCACGTCGAAGGCCCGATCGAATTGCACATTCGCCACATGCCCGGCGGCGCCTTCACCGACCACGTGTTCAACGCCATGAAAGAGCGCGATATCCTGCGCTTCGAAGCGCCGCTCGGCACGTTCTTCCTGCGCGAAGAGTCGGACAAGCCGATCGTGCTGCTTGCTTCGGGCACCGGCTTCGCGCCGCTGAAGGCAATCGTCGAGCATGCGGTGTTCAAGAACCTGAACCGCCCGATGACGCTGTACTGGGGCGCGCGTCGCAAGAAAGATCTGTATCTGCTCGAACTGGCCGAACAATGGGCGCGCGAAATTCCGAACTTCAAGTTCGTGCCGGTACTCTCGGAGCCGGACGCGAGCGATGCGTGGACCGGCCGCGTGGGCTTCGTGCATCGGGCAGTGATCGAAGACCTCCCCGACCTGTCCGCGTATCAGGTATATGCGTGCGGCGCACCGGTCATGGTCGAGTCGGCACAACGCGATTTCACGCACCATCACAGCCTGCCCGAAGACGAGTTCTACGCGGACTCGTTCACGAGCGCCGCGGACCTGGCGAACGCGGTTTGACTCGAAACCCGCTGAAAGAAACGGCTCGCTCGTTACAACGAGCGAGCCGTGCCTGAGACAACATGTCAGCATGAAGACAGCCGCGCAAAAACTGGCGGGCGCGCCCATCGCGATGAATTCGTGCAAATTCAAGGTTTACATCAGCGCTTTTATTGTCGTATTCTTTCGCGCATGAACCGCATCCAATCCGAACTTCGACGTCGCCGCTCGCCGCTTCCCTAGGGACGCCGCCGGCTTCGTCACGGATTCGCGCTACAACAAAGCGCAAGCTGTTCGAATCATGAAAGCCACGGCATGCCGTGGCTTTTTTGTTTTTCCGGCCCGTTTGCTCATCGGCTAACGTGCGCCAACACCTTATCCACCTATTACCCGCTGTCTGGAGCCTGCCGTCATGAATTTCAATGAATATCCGATCGAGTCGCTGATGTACATCACCAACCGGCCCGAAATCGTTTTCACGCACGGCAAGGGCTCGTGGCTCTACGACAACAACGGCAAGCGATATCTGGACTTCATTCAGGGCTGGGCGGTCAATTGCCTCGGTCATTGCAACGAAGGCATGATCGAAGCGCTGAACCAGCAGGCGAAGCTGCTCTTCAATCCGTCGCCGGCTTTCTACAACGAGCCGATGGCGAAGCTCGCGGCGCTGCTCACGCAGCATAGCTGCTTCGACAAGGTGTTCTTCGCGAACAGCGGTGCCGAAGCGAACGAAGGCGCGATCAAGCTCGTCCGCAAGTGGGGCAAGAAGTTCAAGGACGGCGCATTCGAAATCATCACGTTCGATCACAGCTTCCACGGCCGCACGCTCGCCACGATGTCTGCAAGCGGCAAGCCGGGCTGGGACACGATCTACGCGCCGCAAGTGCCGGGCTTCCCGAAAGCGGATCTGAACGACATCGCGTCGGTGGAAAAGCTCATCAACGCGAAGACGGTCGCGGTGATGCTCGAACCGATCCAGGGCGAAGGCGGTGTGATTCCGGCAACGCGCGAATTCATGCAGCAACTGCGCGAGCTGACCCGCAAGCACAATGTGCTGCTGATCGTCGACGAAGTGCAAAGCGGCTGCGGCCGTGCCGGCACGCTGTTCGCGTATGAGCTGTCGGGCATCGAGCCGGACGTCATGACGCTCGGCAAGGGTATTGGCGGCGGCGTGCCGCTCGCGGCGCTGCTCGCGAAAGCTGAAGTCGCCGTGTTCGAAGCAGGCGACCAGGGCGGCACGTACAACGGCAATCCGTTGATGACCGCGGTCGGTTACTCGGTGATCTCGCAACTCACCGCGCCGGGCTTCCTCGAAGGCGTGCGTGCGCGCGGCGAGTATTTGCGCGCGAAGCTGCTCGAGTTGTCGGAAGAGCGCGGTTTCAAGGGAGAGCGCGGCGAAGGTCTGTTGCGTGCACTGCTGCTCGGCAAGGACATCGGCAACCAGATCGTCGAAAAGGCGCGTGACATGCAGCCCGACGGTCTTCTGCTGAACGCGGCGCGCCCGAACCTGCTGCGCTTCATGCCTGCGCTGAACGTCACGAACGAAGAGATCGACCAGATGATGGCGATGCTGCGTTCGATCCTCGACACGCTGTAATTGCGCGGGCACGCGTATGACGACGACCGCGACCGCAACGCTCTCTATCCGCCGCTTCGAGGCGAACGACACCGACGCAGTGGTCGCGCTGTGGCAGCAGGCCTTCCCGGAATACAGGGACGTGACGAAGCCGCAGCGCAACCCGCATCTGTCGATTGCGAACAAGCTCGCGACGCAGCCCGAGCTGTTCTTTGTAGCGGTGCTGGGTGAGCGAGTGGTCGGCACGGTGATGGGCGGCTACGACGGTCATCGCGGCTGGCTTTACTCGCTCGCGGTGGACGAGTCGTTGCGGCGACATGGAATCGGCTCGCGTCTGGTCGCACACGTCGAAAACGCGTTGGCGGCGCTTGGCTGCCCGAAACTGAACCTGCAGGTGTTGTCCGCGAAAAGCGACGTCCGCGCGTTTTACGAGGCGCTCGGTTATCGCGCGGATGCGGTGGTCAGTCTCGGCAAACGTCTTGGTGAGTTGGCGGATTCGCCGCCGGTTTAGTTTTCAGGCGCTTCATGCGTCGTAAAAAGAGAAAGGCCGCATGCGTTTGACTCACGCATGCGGCCTTTTTTGCATCGGCGGTTCAGCTCAAGGGTTATTCACCCAGCTCATTCACCCAGCTCATTCACCCAGCTCATTCACCCAGATAAGCCGCCCGCACCTTCGGATCATCAAGCATCTGCTTCGCGTCGCCCGACATCGTGACGAGACCCGAGTCCATCACATAGCCGCGGTTCGCCGCCTGCAACGCGAGACGCGCGTTCTGCTCGACGAGCAGCACGGTCATGCCTTCACCCGAAATCGCGCGCACCACTTCGAAGATCTTCTCGACCATGATCGGCGACAAACCCATCGACGGCTCATCGAGCAGCAACAGCTTGGGACGCGAGATGATCGCGCGCGCCATGGCCAGCATCTGCTGTTCGCCGCCCGAGAGCGTGCCCGCGTATTGCGTGGCGCGCTCCTTCAGACGCGGGAAAAAGCCGAACATGCGATCGACGTCGGCCTTGATGCCGTCGTTGTCGGTGCGCAGATAAGCGCCCATCTGCATGTTCTCGATAATCGACATGCGCGCGAAGATGCCGCGGCCTTCCGGCACCATCGCGAGGCCGCGCTTGAGCAACTCATGCGGCGGCACGCCTTTGATCGACTGACCCATGTACTCGATGTCGCCTGCGGCATACGGCTTGAGCCCGGTGATCGCCTTCATCGTCGTGGTCTTGCCCGCGCCGTTCGCGCCGATCAGCGTGACCAGCTCGCCCTGCGCGACCTCGAGGTCGATGCCCTTCACTGCCTGGATGCCACCGTAATTGACCTGCAGGCCCTTGATTTTCAACATTGCATGCGTCGTGGACATCAGTGGACTCCTGCACCCAGATAAGCTTCGATCACCTTCGGATCCTTCTGCACGTCTTGCGGCAGTCCTTGCGCAATCACCTTGCCATAGTCGAGCACCGTCATCTGGTTGCACAGACCCATCACGAGCTTCACGTCGTGTTCGATCAGCAGGATCGTCTTGCCGTCGGCGCGGATCTTGTCGAGCAGCC
>NZ_BAYE01000004.1 GCF_000685095.1 Paraburkholderia caledonica NBRC 102488 | reverse complement strand
CTCTTTTCTGTTTCGTCAACTAGTTTTTTTGGCTTTCGCTTAAAACCTTGTTGACTCAACCGCCGCTGGCTTCCGCCGCGGCCCTCGTTCGCAAACGAGGAGGCGAATCATAGGTCACTCACAGCCTCATGGCAAGGGTGACGATAGCTTTTCGGCGACCTTATTTGCGCGCCGAATTTACCAGCGCCTCGACAGGCACCGCGCCGGCCATGGCAGCGTATCCGGCGTCGCTCGGATGGATGTGATCGCCGCTATCGAACTTGCCCTGAAGACGATCCGGTTGCGCCGGATCGCGCAGCGCGGCGTCGAAATCGACTACGCCGTCGAAAGCGTGGCTCGACCGGATCCAATCGTTCACCGCAAGGCGGATATTTTCCCGCTGCGGTGGGAGCGACGCGGGCGTCAACGTTCCGCCGAACGCCCTTACGCCGGCGTGTCGAGCCGCTGCGATCACCCGCTGATAGCCCGCAATCAGGTCGGCCGCCGTCACCGAAGCATGCGGGAAGTCGCAATCAAGACCGCTGCGTGCTGGCATTGCCGCGAAATTGATATCGTTGATGCCGATCAGCACAACGACTGCCTTGACGCCCGGCCGGTCGAGCACGTCGCGGCTAAAGCGCGTCATTAGCGCGTCGCCATAGCAGGGCGAATCGTTCAGCAACCGGTTGCCGCTGATGCCCAAATTAACCACCGCCGTCGACCGGTTCCCCGAAGTGGCCAACCGGCGGGCGAGGACGTCGGGCCATCGCCGATTCTGGTTCAGGCTGGAGCGCATGCCGTCTGTGATCGAATCGCCGATCGCCGCAATTGCGGTCGCTTCAGGCGCCGCGTCCACCGACAACGCCGTCGCCCATACATATTGAGTGAAGCGTGCGCGAAACGCCTCTGCGCCCGAGTCCGCCGCATGGTTGCCCGCCGCCGAAACGTAATTAAGCTGGTTCGCAACGCGATGCCATGCCACGATCCGCTGTTCCGGACCCACGAATGCACTGATTGAATATGGGGCGCCCGCGTCGATGTCCATCGCAATCGGATCGCTGTCCAGTTCGCGGCCTGGCGGTACGCTCACGGCGCCCCTGCCATTGAACGTCACGCGCGCGCCGCCGTTTGCGGAAGCCGCCGCGCCGCCAGCGGACCGCGCGATGCGCAGGTCTTCGATTACCAGCGGCGTCTTACCGTGCTCGTTACTGAGGTGAATTCGCGCAGACTTTCCGGACAGCGTCGGATAAACGATCTGACGGACAGTGCGCCCAGCCACTTCCGGCGCGCGGTACAGCGGCGGCAAATCGGATCGCTGCGGAATGGATTGCAGCGCCGTAGCCCACGCGGTGACCCAATGCGCCGGGGCATCGGCGGCAGCGGCGGTGGATGAAACGGCGAACTGGCAAAGCAGCGCCGCGCCGCATGCGGCGGCTAAAGAACGAATGGTCATTCCAGTGTCTGGCTCGAAGCAAAACGGGCATTGTGCACGATCGCACCGGCCAACGCGGCGAGCCGTGTCACCGCCTCAACCCCGCAGCGCGCGCCTCGCAGCCAGCAGCGGCAGAACTCACTCACAAGGCCGCTTTCGCCCCGGTCATCTTCAAAGCGAGCGCCTCGGCGACTTCGATCCCGTCGATCGCAGCCGAATAGATGCCACCCGCGTAGCCCGCGCCTTCCCCAGCCGGATAAAGACCCTCGACGTTCATGCTCTGATAGTCGTCCCGTCGACGCACCCGGATTGGCGACGAGGTCCGCGTCTCCACCCCGGTCAACACAGCGTCGTGCATCGCAAAACCGGCGATCTTCTTGTCCATTTGCGGCAGCGCTTCGCGAATTGCCTCGATCACGTAGTCCGGCAGAGCCGTGCTGAGATCCGTGGGATGTACGCCTGGCTTATAAGACGGCACCACGGAACCCAGCGACGTGGACGGCCGCCCAGCAATGAAGTCGCCGACCAGTTGGCCCGGTGCCATGTAGTTGCCGCCGCCGAGCTCGAAAGCCCGCTCTTCCCACTTGCGCTGGAACGCGATCCCGGCAAGCGGGCCTCCGGGGTAATCGTCCGGAGTAATGCCCACGACGATCCCCGCGTTCGCATTGCGCTCAGCGCGCGAGTACTGGCTCATACCATTGGTGACTACGCGCCCGGGCTCGGACGTCGCGGCGACTACGGTACCTCCCGGGCACATGCAGAAGCTGTACACCGCACGCCCGTTGCTGCAGTGGTGCACGACCTTGTAGTCCGCGGCGCCCAACTGCTTGTGGCCCGCAAACTTGCCGAACCGGCTACGGTCGATCAAACCTTGCGGATGCTCGATCCGGAACCCCAGTGAGAACGGCTTCGCTTCTATATAGACGCCGCGTTCGTGGAGCATGTGGAACGTATCGCGCGCGCTGTGGCCAACGGCCAGCACGACATGATCGCAGCGCAGCGTTTCGCCCGTTGACAGCTTCAGCCCGCGCACTTTCCCCTGGTCGATGTCGATGTCGTCCACGCGTGTCTCGAAGCGCACTTCGCCGCCCAGTTCGTGAATCGTCGCGCGCATCTTCTCGACCATGCTCACCAGGCGGAACGTGCCAATATGCGGCCGGCTCAGGTACAGGATGTCTTCTGGCGCGCCGGCGCGCACGAACTCGTCCAGCACTTTCCGGCCGTAGTGTTTCGGGTCCTTGATCTGGCTGTAGAGCTTGCCGTCCGAGAAGGTGCCCGCACCGCCCTCACCGAACTGCACGTTCGATTCCGGGTTCAGCACCGACTTGCGCCACAGTCCGAAAGTGTCTTTGGTGCGCTCGCGCACCGCCTTGCCTCGTTCGAGAATGATCGGCCGGAAGCCCATCTGCGCGAGGATCAGCCCCGCGAAAAGTCCGCAAGGCCCCATGCCGATCACCACGGGACGCGGCGTCGCGAGTTGCGCCGGCGCCTTCGCGACGAAACGGTACGTCATGTCCGGTGTGAGCCCGCAGTGCGGCACGTCGGCGATTCGCTTGAGCGCGGCCGCTTCGTCCGCGACTTCCACGTCGACTATATAGGTGAGCTTGATGTCGGCGCGCTTGCGCGCGTCGTGAGCCCGCCGGAACACCGTGTATCGGACGAGCCCGTCATCAGGCACGCCGAGTTCTGCGAGGCGCGCGTGGACGGCGGCTTCGAGCGCGCTCTCGGGGTGATCGAGCGGGAGTTTGATTTCGCTGAGACGTAACATGAGTACCGAGGATGCAGGAAGGCCGCAAATCGCGGCCAATTCGCAATTTTATAGGTTAAGCGTCGGCCCGGGGACTCGCCGGCGCGGAAACGGCTTTCCGCGATAGTGCGGCCGCTGCAGCGATGCCCGGCTCGTCTCAAAAAAATCTATTAACCGACCGGTCGGTTGGTTTATACTGTTCGCACCAGACAACTCCCGCAAAGAGAGTCCCCATGTACACGCAATCCCTGGATATTCCCGGCAACGTAGCTTCGCTGGACGCTGGCGCGACGTCGCCTGAGCAGACCCAGTTCGACGCCGTGATGGCCGCCGACGGCAAGATCGAGCCGCAAGCCTGGATGCCCGACGCTTACCGCAAGACTCTGGTGCGCCAGATTTCGCAGCATGCGCATTCGGAGATCGTAGGCATGCTGCCGGAAGGCAACTGGATCACGCGCGCACCAAGCCTCAAGCGCAAGGCGATCCTGCTCGCCAAAGTGCAGGACGAAGCGGGCCACGGTCTCTATCTATATAGCGCGGCAGAAACGCTCGGCGTCTCGCGCGACCAGCTGGTTGCGGCGCTGCATTCCGGCAAAGCGAAGTATTCGAGCATCTTCAATTACCCAACGCCCACGTGGGCCGACGTCGGCGTGATCGGCTGGCTGGTCGACGGCGCGGCGATCATGAACCAGATTCCGCTGTGCCGTTGCACGTACGGTCCCTATGCCCGCGCGATGATCCGCATCTGCAAGGAAGAGTCGTTTCATCAGCGCCAGGGTTTCGACGCGTTGATGGCGATGATGTCGGGCACCGAAGCTCAGCGCGAGCTCGTCCAGCAGGCGGTGAACCGCTGGTGGTGGCCGGTACTGATGATGTTCGGACCGAGCGACAAGGACTCGATCCATAGCAATCAGTCGTCGAAATGGGGCATCAAGCGTATTTCGAACGACGACCTTCGCCAGAAATTCGTCGACGCCACCGTCGATCAGGCCAAGGTCCTCGGCGTCACGCTGCCCGACCCCGACCTCAAATGGAACGAGGCGCGCGGCCATTACGACTACGGCGACATCGACTGGGAAGAATTCTGGCGCGTCGTGAACGGCGACGGCCCGTGCAACCGCGAGCGTCTCCGCACCCGCGTCAAAGCTCATAACGAGGGCGCCTGGGTCCGCGAAGCCGCCCTCGCCCACGCCGAAAAGCAGCGCCAGCGCGCACAACAGCACGCCGCCTGAGAAGCGCGGCACGCCCGGCAAAGAATCAGGAGATCAGGAATGAACAAGGAATGGCCAATCTGGGAAGTCTTCGTGCGCAGCAAGCAGGGACTCGACCATAAACACTGCGGCAGCCTGCACGCCGCCGACGCACAAATGGCGCTGCGCATGGCGCGCGACGTCTACACGCGCCGTCAGGAAGGCGTGAGCATCTGGGTCGTGCCGTCGTCGGCGATCACGGCGTCCGCGCCGCAAGACAAGCCCGAACTGTTCGACCCGGCCGGCGACAAGATCTATCGCCATCCGACGTTCTACACGCTTCCCGACGAAGTCAACCACATGTAAGCGCGGCCATGAACATCACGCCTGAACATCTCCAATACGTGTTGCGCCTCGCGGATACTGCGCTGATACTCGGTCAGCGCAATAGCGAGTGGTGCGGCCACGGCCCGATTCTCGAAGAAGACATCGCGCTGTCGAACATGAGCCTCGATCTGATCGGCCAGGCGCGCCTGCTTTATACGCATGCGGCCTCGCTCGAGCAGCAACTCACCGGCAAGACGCGCACGGAAGACGATTACGCGTACTTTCGCGCCGAGCGTGAATTCGCCAACTACACGCTCGCCGAACTGCCGCACTGCGGTCCGCTGTCGGCTACCGCCCAAGCCGAGAAGGACTATGCCGTCACGATCGTGCGCAACTTTCTGTACTCCACGTTGATGGCGCATCTGTGGACGGCGCTCACGCAGTCGACGGACGCGCAGCTTGCCGCAATCGCGTCGAAGTCGATCAAGGAAGCCAGCTACCACGTGCATCACGCGAGCGAATGGCTGATCCGCTTTGGCGACGGCACAGAGGAATCGCATCGGCGCGCGCAGGCTGCGCTGGATTATCTGCTGCCGTACACGCGTGAGTTCTTCAGCACCGATCCTGTCGAAGAGACCATCGCCACCTCAGGCATTGGCCCGCTGACTGCAGATCTCGAAGCCGCCTGGCTCGACGACGTTCGCGCGACGCTCGAGCAAGCCACGCTCACGCTGCCCGACGCAGTCAAGCACATCACGACTGGTAAGCACGGCGAGCATTCCGAGCACATGGGCTTCGTGCTGGCCGAAATGCAAAGCCTTGCTCGCCAGCATCCCGGCGCCACCTGGTAATACGGACCATTCGACGATGACGACCTCGACTACGACGCAACGAGCCGACGCATCCGTCCAACGTGCGTGGGCAGTGCTCGAAGCGGTGCCCGATCCGGAGATTCCGGTGGTGTCGATTCGCGAACTCGGCATATTGCGCGACGTCCGGCGGGCCGAGGACGGCGCACTCGAAGTCGTGATCACGCCGACTTACTCCGGTTGCCCGGCAATGTCGCAGATCGCGGAAGACGTCGCGCATGCGCTCAACGTCGCGGAGCTCAAACCGTACCGGATCTCCACCGTCCTCGCGCCCGCATGGACCACCGACTGGATGACGGCCGACGCCCGCGAAAAGCTGCGCGCTTACGGCATTGCGCCGCCCACGGGCAATTGCGGGTCGGCGGCCGGACCTGCCGGCGCACAGGAAAAAGTACTGCGCTTCGTGCCGCGCGCTCTGCCCGCGCCGTCCTGCCCAAGGTGCGGCTCGGCGCATACAGAACGACTCGCGCAGTTTGGCTCGACCGCTTGCAAAGCCTTGTACCGCTGCATCGACTGCCGCGAACCCTTCGACTACTTCAAACCATACTGATATGGCCACCCCGCAATTCCATCCGCTGCGTATCCGCGAAGTGCGGCCAGAAACCGCCGACGCCGTCTCGGTCGCGTTCGAAGTTCCCGTGGAACTGCGCGAGCTTTATCGCTTCACGCAGGGCCAGTTCGTCACGCTGAAAACGCACATCGACGGAGAGGAAATGCGCCGGTCATATTCGATCTGCGTGGGCGTCACCGACTATGACCGGGACGGCGAACTGCGCATCGGCATCAAGCGCGTGCGCGGCGGACGCTTTTCGAACTTCGCTTTCGATACTTTGCAGCCAGGCCACACGATCGACGTCATGACGCCCGACGGCCGCTTCTTCACCCATTTGAACGCGGATCACGGCCAGCAGTACGTCGCCTTCGCGGGCGGCTCGGGCATCACGCCGGTGCTCGCGATTATCAAGACCACGCTCGAGCTGGAACCGCGCAGCGCGTTCACGTTGATCTACGGCAACCGCAGCGTCGACCAGATCATGTTCGCGGAAGAACTGGAAGACCTGAAGAACCGCTTCATGAACCGCTTCGTGCTCTATCACGTGCTGTCGGACGATCTGCAGGACGTCGAACTGTTCAACGGCGTACTCGACCAGCAGAAGTGCGCGGCGTTCCTGGACAGCCTCGTGCCGGCGGATTCCGTCGACGAAGCGTTTATTTGCGGTCCGGCGCCGATGATGGACGCCGCCGAAGCCTCGCTGAAAGCTGCCGGCGTGCCGTCCGAGAAGGTGCACGTGGAACGCTTCGGCTCGCCTCTGCCCCAGGCGGGCGTGCCGCCCGTCGAAATCACCGAAGATACGCCCGCTGCGGACCTCGAAATCGTGCTCGACGGTAAGCGCCGCAAGCTGCGTCTGCCGTATCAGGGCGTGAGCGTACTCGACGTCGGTCTGCGCGCCGGCCTTGCGCTGCCGTATGCATGCAAAGGCGGCGTCTGCTGCACATGCCGCGCCAAAGTGGTTGAAGGCGAAGTGCGAATGGAAAAGAACTACACGTTGGAAGAGCACGAAATCCGCGACGGCTTCGTGCTGACGTGTCAGTGCCACCCAGTCAGCGACCGCGTGGTGGTGAGCTACGACGAGCGTTGAGCGTGCTCGGGACTTGATGCCGCGAAGCTTTGAGCCGTTCCGCGATCCGCTTACACTAGGGGCCGCTCGCAACCGGACCGTTGAGTCCGTCTTGCGAGCGGCCCCTTTGGCAATCGCCCAACAAGAATCCACTCACGGCCGATGAGCACCATCCATCTCACCAACGGCGATGTCGCCGCAGAATCATTGCGCACCGCGTTGCGCGAAGTGGGACGCAACGATCGCGTGCACGCACTGCGCGACGATCTGGCGGTCGGGCCGCTACGCGGTATCGACGACGGTCCCGAAGTGCGCGCCGCTTTCTGGGACCGCGTGAGCACCGACACGAAGCGCGACTTCCTTCGCGAGTTCCGGGAGCAGGCTGCTGCGCTGGAAGCCATTGCGCGCGACGAGGCAAATCTGGTGATCTGGCACGGCGAAAGCGCATCCGATCAATTGATGCTTCGTCGCGTGTGCTATTACCTGCGCAATAATCCCCAGCGTCTGAACGAAGTGCGTCTGTCGATTCGCGACCTCACCGACGCCGGCGCCTGGGCGCATAGCCGCAGGGACCGCGCGACGTCCGTCGGCATGTTCGCGCCGGCCGTTTTGCAAGCACGTTTGCCCGACGCCGCACCCATTTCCGTCTTGCGGATCAGCCGGCTCGCGCTGGAGTGGCAGGAAGCCAAACATGCGAACGGCGAAACGCGACGCTGGCGCGACAACACGTTCACGAGCGGCAGCTTCGCCGATCTCGACGCGCTGATACTCGAACACGTCACCGCCGACTGGCAACCCGCCGCCCGCGTGGCCGCCGAGGTGATGACCGCTGAGTTGTGGTTTCTCGTCAGCGACAGCATCGTGCTCTGGCGCTTCCGCGAAATGGCCGCGACCCGCCGGATCAGGCTGCGCGGTGACGCCAACGCATGGCGCACGCTGGAACTGTGCGCAGCGCTCGCACTTTGCCCACACCAATAAACAGACACCATGGCCCGCACCCGAGCCCCCGACCACGAAACGCAGCGCGAACAGATTCTCGAACTAGCGGCAGCGAAGTTCGCGCAGACGAGTTATCCGAGCACATCGATGTCAGACCTCGCCGCGGCGAGCGGTACGTCGAAAGCGCGCCTGTATCACTACTACGCGAGCAAGGAAGCGATCCTGTTCGATCTACTCGACCGTTACACCAAACGGCTGATGCTGATCATTGCGGAGGTCGAGGGCGCGAGCCAGCGTCGCGGCCTGACTGAGCGCGAGACGTTCGCGGAATTGATCCGCGCCTTTCTTTCCGAATACGAAACCTCGCACAGCCGGCATGTCGCGCTCCTGAACGACGTGAAATATCTCGTCGACGCGCAGCGCGAGGTGATCCTCAACCGCCAGCGCGATGTCGTAGCCGCGTTCGCGCGGCAGCTGGCGCGCGCTTATCCGGAGCGCGCCACGCGCGAGAACCAGACCGCACTGACGATGATGGTGTTCGGCATGATCAACTGGACATTCACCTGGCTTAAACCAGGCGGGCGCATGGGCTACCGGGAATTTGCGGAGCAGGTTGTGGCCATGGTGGATCACGGGCTGGGCTCGGCGGCCGTGAAATAGCGCAGGACAGCGCTCTGCGAACTGAAATCCGCGTAAGTTGCATGGGTGCGACAACACGTACGAACGCTCGTTCTTTTTAATTTGCCGTTGATATTCAAAGATTTAACAGCCAAGCACCGCAAGTTTAGACAACATCCTCCAAGTTTGGTACGGGTTTTCCCTAGTGCCGGATTCGCATATCCGTTACAATCGTTTTTGCGGTGCAACAACGCCGCACGATCACAAGGAGAACCTGACCATGAACCTGATTACACCCCGCGCCGCCGAACCGATCGTCGCGCACGATCGCGCGTCGCTGCCAGCCGGTCGTGCACCTGCTCTGGTCCGTGAACTCACTGCGATCGACCGTGAACGCCTGCTTGCGCACTTTCTCGCGCTAGACGAAGACGACCGCCTGTTGCGCTTTGGGCAAATCGTGCCGGACCACGTTATCGAAAATTACGTGCGCGCAATCGATTTCACGCGCGACACGGTATTCGGCGTGTTCGACGATCAACTACATCTCACCGGCGTCGGTCATCTCGCCTACCTGCCCGCCGAAGGCGACAAGCGTACGGCGGAGTTCGGCGTGTCCGTGCTCGAAAGCGTGCGCGGCCAAGGTATCGGCTCCAAGCTATTCGAGCGCGCTGCAATTCGCAGCCGCAACACGCATGTCACCATGCTGTACATGCACTGCCTGTCGCGCAATTCGACCATGATGCACATCGCGAAGAAAGCGGGCATGAAGATCGAGTACGCGTACGGCGAAGCGGATGCCTATCTGACGCTGCCGCCGGCGGATCAGACCAGCATCATTACGGAGATGCTGCAGGAACAAGCCGCGGTGTTTGACTACGCGCTCAAACGTCAAGCGCGGCGTGCTTCGAAACTGCTGGAAAGCTTCATGCCGACAGCCGCCGCAGCCTGACCACCCGGCCGCAGCGAGCGAACAGGAAAAAGGGCAGCCTCAGGGCTGCCCTTTTTGCTTCCTGCGCGGAGCTGCGCTAGCGCGGCTCATAAGATCGGCAACGCGGTCGTCTCCTTGATCTTTTCGAGCGAAAAGCTCGTCTTCACGTCAATCACCGACGGGTGATGCAACAGCTGGTCTTGCACGAAGCGCGAAAAGTGCGCCATGTCTTCCACTTGTACGCGCAACAGATAGTCCATGTCGCCAGTCATAGCGTGACAAGCCACCACCTCAGGCCAGGCCTGAACGGCGGCACGGAAAAGATCCGCATGCGTCGCTTCCCCGCGCGGACTCAGCGCCGGCCCGCCGCGCTTTTCCAACCGCACATTGACGTACGCGAGCAAATCGAGCCCCAGGCGCTTGGCATCCAGCAACGCTACGTAGCCGCGGATCACGCCGCTCTCTTCGAGCCGCCGTATGCGTCGCAAACAGGGGCTCGGCGAGAGATTGATCCGCTCGGCGATTTCCTGATTCGACAACCGGCCGTTCTCCTGAAGAATCGCCAGAATACGCCGGTCGATCGCATCTATCTCTAAGTTGGTCATTTTCTGCCTCGCGCTCCTGATATGGAGCTAGAAAATAGCGCGAGCGTAGCTCGACGTGATTAACTTCGCAAGTTTTCGCCGCGAAGCCGCCTTTACACTTGCGTCATTCGGTCGCGGTGGAACATCCGTAGCCGCGATACCGGCGCGACGCGCCCTCGACATGGAGACAGACAATGCAGGTTGCAACTTGGGAAAATCCGGTCGGCACAGACGGCTTCGAGTTCATCGAATACACCGCGCCCGATCCGAAGGCGCTGGGCAAGCTTTTCGAGCAGATGGGCTTTACCGCGGTTGCGCGCCATCGCCATAAAGATGTGACGCTATACCGGCAAGGCGACATTAATTTCATCGTCAACGGTGAGCCGGATTCGTTCGCTCAGCGCTTTGCGCGCTTGCACGGCCCGTCGATCTGCGCGATCGCCTTCCGTGTGCAGGACGCGGGGAAAGCCTACCGGCAGGCAGTCGAAAAAGGCGCATGGGGCTTCGACAACAAAACGGGCCCCATGGAACTGAACATTCCCGCGATCAAAGGCATTGGCGATTCGCTGATTTATTTCGTCGATCGTTGGCGCGGCAAGAACGGCGCAGCGCCGGGCAGCGTCGGCGATATCGATATCTACGACGTCGACTTCGAGCCGATTCCCGGCGCGAATCCAAACCCCGTCGGTCACGGCCTGACGTACATCGACCACCTCACGCACAATGTGCACCGCGGCCGCATGCAGGAATGGGCCGAATTCTACGAACGTCTGTTCAACTTCCGCGAAGTGCGTTACTTCGACATCGAAGGCAAGGTGACGGGCGTGAAGTCCAAGGCAATGACGTCGCCGTGCGGCAAGATCCGCATTCCTATCAATGAGGAAGGCTCCGAAACGTCCGGCCAGATCCAGGAATACCTCGACGCCTACCGCGGCGAAGGCATCCAGCACATTGCGCTGGGCAGCAACGACATTTACCGCACGGTCGATGGTTTGCGAGCGGCGAACATCTCGCTGCTCGACACGATCGACACGTATTACGAACTGGTCGACCGCCGTGTGCCGAATCACGGTGAACCGCTCGACGAACTGCGCAAGCGCAAGATCCTGATCGACGGCGCGCCGGACGACCTGCTGCTGCAAATCTTCACCGAGAACCAGATCGGCCCGATCTTCTTCGAGATCATTCAACGCAAGGGCAATCAGGGTTTCGGCGAGGGCAACTTCAAGGCGCTGTTCGAATCTATCGAACTGGATCAGATCCGCCGCGGCGTGGTGCAGGACAAAGCGTGAACTCCTGACGCCGAGGCCGTGAATCGCCCGTAAGTCAGATTACGCACCGATAAAACGAAAAGGGCGAAGATCGTACGATCCTCGCCCTTTTCGCATGCGCCGCCGCTCGACTTCAAGCGACAGCGGGTTAGCCAGCACTGCGCTGCATTAGCAGCGCGTCAGGAATTCTGGTCTTCCTTGTCAGGCGCGCTCTCGCGCGCGGTGCGGTTGATGGCGATGCGCGCGGGCGCAACGACTGCCGTACGGCTAATCGCGCTCGACGGCGCTCCCGTGCCCGCATTCGAGCGAACCGGCGCACTGATTGCGAAAAATGCGGCCGACACCATCAGGAAGGTCTGGATATTTCTAGTGTTCATGCGTACTCCTTTTCTAACTGCCCTGTTGTCCTGAAGCGCCACAACATGCAGCGCGTTACACAGACATTGCTCACAGGTGCGCTGTTAGACAGACTTGTCGGCTGCGGTTCCGCGAAATTGTAGCTTTTACAGCTTGTTACACCGGTTCCCTCAAGCGGCAGGTGAAGTTCGCGGAAGCGGGCGCAATGTCGCGAGGCGCGGGACGGCGATCGGACCGCTGCGGCGGGTTTTTACCAGTGCTACCATCACTTAAAACAAGTCAATATGGCGACCCCGGCCATACGCATTCACAAGATGCCGCGGCCCATAAGTTTTGGCGATCCCAAACTGGGTGGAGGAGTACACATAATGAATGCCCCGCTAGACGCAGGTCAGCGAGCCTCGCTCGAAGCCGCTCTATCTTCCGTCACGCTCGACGACAAATACACCCTCGAACGCGGCCGCGCATACATGAGCGGCATCCAGGCGCTGGTTCGTCTGCCGATGCTGCAGCAGGAACGCGATCGCGCCGCCGGACTCAATACGGCCGGCTTCATCTCCGGCTACCGTGGATCGCCGCTCGGCGGGCTCGACCAATCCCTGTGGAAGGCGAAACAGCATCTCGCCTCACATCAGGTCGTGTTCCAGCCTGGTGTCAACGAAGACCTCGCGGCAACCGCCGTCTGGGGTTCGCAGCAGGTCAATCTGTACCCCAGCGCGAAATACGACGGCGTCTTTTCGATGTGGTACGGCAAAGGCCCGGGCGTCGACCGTTCGGGTGACGTCTTCAAGCACGGCAACTCGGCGGGATCGTCGCGGCACGGCGGTGTGCTGGTGCTGGCCGGCGACGATCACGCGGCCAAATCTTCCACGCTCGCACATCAGTCGGAACACATCTTCAAGGCCTGCGGCCTGCCGGTGCTCTTCCCGTCGAACGTTCAGGAATACCTGGACTTCGGCCTGCATGGCTGGGCGATGAGCCGCTACTCCGGCCTGTGGGTCGCGATGAAGTGCGTGACCGACGTCGTCGAGTCGTCGGCTTCGGTCGACATCGATCCGCACCGCACGCAGATCGTTCTGCCGGACGACTTCGCGATGCCCGAGGGCGGTCTGAACATCCGCTGGCCCGATCCGCCGCTCGTGCAGGAAGCGCGTCTGCTCGACTACAAGTGGTACGCGGCGCTCGCCTACGTGCGTGCAAACAAACTGGACCGCGTCGAAATCGATTCGCCGCATGCGCGCTTTGGCATCATGACCGGCGGCAAAGCGTATCTGGACGTGCGTCAAGCGCTCACTGACCTGGGTCTCGACGACGAAACATGCTCGCGCATCGGCATACGGCTATATAAAGTGGGTTGCGTCTGGCCGCTCGAAGCCCAAGGCGCGCAAGCCTTTGCTCGCGGCCTCGACGAAATTCTCGTGGTCGAGGAAAAGCGCCAGATTCTCGAGTACGCGATCAAGGAAGAGCTTTACAACTGGCCTGACGCGCAGCGTCCGCGTGTGTTCGGCAAGTTCGACGAGAAAGACGGCGCGGGCGGCGAATGGTCAGTGCCGATGGGCAACTGGCTGCTGCCGGCGCATTACGAACTATCGCCCGCGATCATTGCAAAGGCGATCGCCACGCGGCTCGACAAGTTCGACCTGCCCTCCGACGTCCGCGCCCGGATTGCCGCGCGCATTGCAGTGATCGAAGCGAAGGAAAAAGCGCTCTCGCGTCCGCGGGTCGAGGTCGAGCGCAAGCCGTGGTTCTGCTCCGGCTGCCCGCACAACACGTCGACCAATGTCCCGGAAGGCTCGCGGGCAATGGCCGGCATCGGCTGCCACTACATGACGGTGTGGATGGACCGCAGCACGAGCACCTTCAGTCAGATGGGCGGCGAAGGCGTCGCGTGGATCGGCCAGGCGCCTTTCACGAATGACAAGCACGTGTTCGCCAATCTCGGCGACGGAACCTATTTCCACTCCGGCCTGCTGGCAATTCGCGCGGCGATCGCTTCGAAAGCGAACATTACTTACAAGCTGCTCTATAACGACGCCGTAGCGATGACGGGCGGTCAACCGGTCGACGGCGTGCTGACCGTGCCGCAGATCACCCATCAGCTGGCCGCCGAAGGTGCGACGAAAATCGCGATCGTGACGGACGAGCCTGAAAAATACTCTGGCAACGTGGGCCTCGCGCCGGGCATCGACATCCATCATCGCGACCAGCTCGACGAAGTGCAGCGCCAGCTGCGCGAGATCTCGGGCACCACGATTCTGATCTACGACCAGACCTGCGCAACCGAGAAACGCCGCCGCAGGAAACGCGGCGCGTATCCAGACCCGGCACGCCGCGTGGTGATCAACGAAGCGGTGTGCGAAGGTTGCGGCGACTGCTCCGTGAAATCGAACTGCCTGTCGGTCGAGCCGCTCGACACCGAATATGGCACGAAGCGCCAGATCAATCAGTCCACGTGCAACAAGGACTTTTCCTGCGTGAACGGCTTTTGCCCGAGCTTCGTGTCCGTGGAAGGCGGTCAGTTGCGCAAGCCGAAAGCCGCGTCGGGCATCGTCGCTGACGCAATGCCGCCAGTGCCGGAGCCTACACTCCCGTCGATCGCACGGCCCTACGGCGTGCTCGTGACAGGCGTGGGCGGCACAGGCGTCGTGACAATCGGCGCACTTCTCGGCATGGCCGCGCATCTGGAGAACAAAGGTGTCACCGTGCTCGACGTCACCGGCCTCGCGCAGAAAGGCGGCGCCGTGATGAGCCACGTGCAGATCGCGAACAACCCCGGCGACATTCACGCCACGCGCATTGCAATGGGCGAAGCGAGTCTCGTGATCGGTTGCGATGCAATCGTCACCGCCAGCGACGAATGCGTGTCGCGGATGCAAGCCGGCCGAACCCGTGTCGTGCTGAACAGCGCGCACACGCCGACCGCCGAACTCATCAAGAACCCCAACTGGCGCTTTCCGGGCAGCAGCACCGAAGCCGACGTTCGCGCGGGCGCGGGCGACGAATGCGTCGATACGGTCGACGCCAATCACTTCGCAGTGGCCTTGCTCGGCGACGCGATCTACACGAACCCGTTCGTGCTCGGCTATGCATGGCAACGTGGCTGGGTGCCGTTGACCTATCAGTCGCTGATGCGAGCTATCGAGCTGAACAATGTGCAGGTCGAGAAGAACCGCGCGGCATTTGAATGGGGCCGGCGCGCGGCGCACGATCCGGTAGCCGTGCGCAAGTACGCGCAATCGCAAGGTCAGGCGGACACGTCCGACACGCCGAGCGGCAAGATCATTTCCCTGCACACGCCGAAGGCGCTCGACACGCTGATCGACAAACGTGCGACTTACCTGGCGGCATGGCAAAACGACGCGTACGCAGACCGTTACCGCGCGCTCGTATCGCAGGTGCGGGTGGCCGAGTCGGCGCTCGATTCGATCGACGGCCAGTTGCCTCTCACCGAAACGGTCGCGAAGAATCTGCACAAGCTGATGGCCTACAAGGACGAGTACGAGGTCGCGCGCCTGTACAGCGATCCTGCGTTCATCGAAAAACTCAAGGCCAGCTTCGAAGGCGACTGGAAGCTGCATATTCACCTCGCGCCGCCGATGTTCTCGAAAAAGGACGCCCACGGTCATCTGATCAAGAAGAAGTACGGTCCCTGGGTGTTCAGCGCAATGCACGTGCTGGCGAAGTTCAAGTTCCTGCGCGGCACCGCGCTCGATGTGTTCGGCAAGACAGAGGAGCGTCGCACCGAACGCGCGCTGATCGGCGAGTACGAAGCCCTAGTGCGGGAACTGATCAGCGGGCTGACCGTGCAGAACCGCGACTTTGCGGTGGAACTTGCGAATCTGCCGGACGGTATCCGCGGCTTCGGGCACATCAAGGAGAACAACCTGAAGGGTGTGCGCCTGAAGTGGAACGAGTTGCTGGCGCGCTGGCGCTCACCGCAAGCCGGAACGACGCAACACGCAGCCTGATCGTCGTATTGACCGCGGCGGACCAGGGCCACCGCGGCGCTCGCGCTGCACGCATGAAAAACCGCCACGGAATCTCTTTCCGTGGCGGTTTTATTTTCGCGGCGCTAGTCACCCATACGCCCGCGAGAAGAGAGCGCCCCAACGGGCGCCTCTTCGCTTACTTGCTGTTCACCGACTTGCGCGCGTTTGCCGAAGCCACTGCCGTCATGTTGATGATCCGGCGCACGGTTGCCGCCGGCGTCAGCACATGCACCGGCTTTTCGGCGCCCAGCAGGAACGGGCCGACCGTCACGCCTTCGCCGCCGACCATCTTCAGCAGGTTGTACGCGATGTTCGCCGCTTCCACGTTCGGCATGATCAGCAGGTTGGCTTCGCCCGAGAGCGTCGTGCCGGGGAACGCAGCCTTGCGCACCATTTCCGACAACGCCGCGTCGCCATGCATTTCGCCGTCGATTTCGAGCGTAGGCGCACGTTCCGCGATCAGCTTGCGAGCCGCGGCCATGCGTTGCGACGACGCAGACGGCGCGCTGCCGAAGTTCGAGTTCGACAGCAGCGCGACCTTCGGTGTGATGCCGAACTTCTCGATTTCGCGCGAAGCCAGCATGGTCATGTCGGCGAGTTGCTCGGCCGTGGGCGTTTCGTTCACGTACGTATCGCAGATGAACAGATTGCGGCCCGGCAGCATCAGCAGATTCATGGCGGCGAAGTTCTGCACGTTATCCGCCTTGCCCAGCACCTGCTCAATGAACTTCAGATGCGTGTGGTACTGGCCGATCATCCCGCAGATCATGCCGTCGGCTTCGCCGAGGCGCACGAGGATCGCGCCGATCAGCGTGTTGAACTTGCGCATCGCGGCTTTCGCGACGTCCGGCGTCACGCCTTCGCGCGCACCCAGCTCGTGGTACGCCTGCCAGCATTGCTGATAACGCGGATCGTCTTCCGGATCGACGATCTCGAAGTCTTCGCCGCATCTGAGCTTCGAACCCATCTTCTTCAGACGCATCTCGATGACCGACGGACGGCCAACCAGAATCGGCTTGGCGATCTTTTCCAGCAGCACGAATTGCGCGGCGCGCAGCACGCGCTCGTCCTCGCCTTCGGCGAACACGATGCGAGCCGGTTCCGACTTGGCCGCAGCGAACACCGGACGCATCACCATGCCCGTGCGGTAAACGGTGGTGCCGAGTTCTTCGCGATATGCGTCCATGTCCTTGATCGGACGGGTCGCGACGCCCGAATCCATTGCCGCTTGCGCGACGGCCGGCGCGATCTTGATGATCAGACGCGGATCGAAGGGCTTGGGAATCAGATACTCGGGACCGAATTCGAGCGAGTGGCCTTCGTACGCCTTTGCGACTTCATCGCCCTGATCGGTTTCTTCGGCGAGTTCGGCAATTGCGCGCACGCATGCGAGCTTCATTTCTTCCGTGATCGTGGTCGCGCCCACATCGAGCGCGCCGCGGAAAATGAACGGGAAGCACAGCACGTTGTTGACCTGGTTCGGATAGTCCGAACGGCCCGTCGCGATGATGCAGTCCGGACGCACTTTCTTCGCCTCTTCCGGGCGGATTTCCGGCTCGGGATTGGCCAGCGCGAGGATCAGCGGCTGCGTGCCCATTTCAGCGACCATCTCCGGCTTCAGCACGCCTGCGCTTGAGCAGCCCAGGAACACGTCGGCGCCGCGAATGGCGTCAGCCAGCGTGCGTGCTTCGGTGCTCGCGGCATAACGTTCCTTCGACGGATCGAGATTGCCACGCCCTTCGTAAATCACGCCCTTCGAGTCGACAACGAGAATGTTCTGCTTCGACAAACCGAGGTTCACCAGCAGATCCAGACACGCGATCGCCGCGGCGCCCGCACCGGAACACACCAGTTTCACCTCGTCGAGCTTTTTGCCGACTACCTTGAGGCCGTTCAGAATCGCCGCCGACGCGATGATCGCCGTGCCGTGCTGATCGTCGTGGAAGACCGGAATCTTCATACGCTCGCGCAGCTTCTTCTCGATGTAGAAGCACTCGGGCGCCTTGATGTCTTCCAGGTTGATGCCGCCGAGCGTCGGCTCGAGCATCGCAATGGCTTCAACCAGCTTGTCCGGATCGGACTCGGCGAGTTCGATATCGAACACGTCAATGCCGGCGAACTTCTTGAAGAGGCAACCCTTGCCTTCCATCACCGGCTTCGCGGCGAGCGGACCGATGTTGCCGAGACCGAGCACGGCTGTGCCGTTCGTGATCACACCGACCAGGTTGCCGCGCGAGGTGTACTTCTGCGCGTCGAGCGGCTCGTCGTAAATTGCCATACAGGCTGCGGCCACGCCCGGCGAGTATGCGAGCGACAGGTCGAGCTGATTCGATAGCGGCTTGGTCGGCGTAACCGAAATCTTGCCAGGCTTCGGGTTCTGGTGATATGCGAGGGCGCTTTGCTTCAGTTGTTCGTCCATTTTTTGCCTGCGAGACGTAAGAAATTGGGCCGGCACACCGCAACGTTGGCGTCGCTTGGATCTATCGAATGGATAATCGACCGAGGCGATTTTCGCGTGCGCCGGTTAGGCGCGGCGTCGGTCCTCGGCGGAGGGCAGGACGGTGCGGAGTGCTACGCGGGTCGGTTAGTGTACACCCCGCAGGAGTCGATGCACTGACTGGCTAACGCCACTCGCCATTGGCGAAACGCCCGCCAGTCATGCTGCGGCGCCGCATTTGAGCAGACGCGGCAGCCGGCTATTCGAGCTCGGCGCCGCGCCGTTCGGGGATCAGGAACAATGTTGCGAGCACATCGAGCAGATAGATCGACGCGAGCGACAGCAGCGCGGCGCCAAACGAATAGCGCGCGGCCAGCGCGCCCACCGCGACCGGGCCAAAGCCGCCAACCGCCCGACCAACATTGAAGAGTACGTTCTGCGCGGTCGCACGCGCATCGGTGGGATAAAGCTCGGAAATCAACGCGCCGTAGCCGCCAATCATTCCGTTGACAAACACGCCCATCGCCGCGCCGCCGATCAGCAGTGCCGCCGGCGTTGTGAGATGCGCGTAGACGAAAACCATGACGACCGCCCCCGCCTGATAGAACAGAAAGGCAGGCTTGCGACCGAAACGATCAGCGGCGATGCCGAACAGCCAGATGCCGCACGCCATGCCGATCACTGTGGCCGCCGTCCACACGCCTGATTTCGTCAACGAATAGCCGAACGTCTTCGACAGATAGCTCGGCAGCCAGATCATCAGCCCGTAATAGCCGAAGTTCTGCACCGAGCATAGGATCGCCACACCGAGGCTCGCGCGCGCCGTGCGTGCGTCGGCTATCAGCAGTTTTAGCGGCAGCTTGCGCATGCCGCGCGCGACCCGCTCGGTGAAGAGCGGCGGCTCCTCGACGCGCCGCCGCACGAAGAACGACACCACGGCAGGCAACAGCCCGAGCGCGAACATGCCGCGCCAGCCGATAAGCGGCAACAGAAGCGGCGTCAGCAATGCGGCCGCCAGTACACCGAGTTGCCACCCAAGGCCCACATACGACGAGACTCGCGCGCGCTGCGACGCCGGCCACGCTTCGGCCACGAGTGTCATGCCGATACCGAACTCCCCGCCAAGCCCGATACCCGCAATAGTCCGGTAAGCGAGCAAGTCGGTGTAGCCTTGCGCGAGTGCGCACAGGCCGGTGAAAACCGCGAACACCAGGATGGTCCAGGTGAGCATGCGCACACGGCCCCAATAGTCACTCAGCACGCCGAAGATCAAACCACCAGCTACCGCGCCGATCAACGTCCACGTGACGAGTGAACCGGCCTGTGCGGAACTGAGGTGGAGGTCCGCCGCGATCACCGGCAGCATGAAACCGAGAATCAGCAGATCGAAGCCGTCCATCGCATAGCCGAGCACCGATGCAATCAACGCACGGGCGGCG
Organism: Paraburkholderia caledonica NBRC 102488; assembly: GCF_000685095.1. GTDB lineage: Bacteria > Pseudomonadota > Gammaproteobacteria > Burkholderiales > Burkholderiaceae > Paraburkholderia > Paraburkholderia caledonica. Next base: position 475,228 of record NZ_BAYE01000004.1, on the reverse strand, counting down.
TAACCGTTCCGGGTGGTGACGGGACTGTCGGCGGCAGAGGAAGCGGGCGTCATGGAAGCAATCCGAAGTTCGATGGGAGGCAGCGGCCGCCGGCGGCCGAGAAATTCGCGTGAGTGTAAAGGCGCGCAAAGCCGCTCACAAGCTAGCCAAAAAGCCAGTCGATCAAGCTTGAGATCGCGCCGTGACGCCAGGCAGAAAGCCGCGCCAAACCTTGCCGCCCAATGCCTGCCCGCGGGTTTCAACGCAGCGGCGGCCGTTGCGGTTCTGGGCCGCCGCGCCGACGGCCTCCTCGGAAGGGTCCGTTTCGGGTAAAATGTCGGCCTACGCGCGCAGCAAAAACCGGCCGGCATCCACTGGCTGGCTGCATATTCCGCCCAGTACGGCGCGGCATATCCCGCTTGCTGCGCCACCGGGCTTAGCGCCCGCTTCTCCCGCTCATACCCAAGGATCCGCCCATGACAGGCTTCGATCGCCAGACGATCTCCGACACCACCGCCAAGATGCTGCTTGAAGTACAGGCAGTGCATTTCAACGCGGAGAAACCGTACATTTTCACGTCCGGCTGGGCGAGCCCGGTTTATATCGATTGCCGCAAGCTGATTTCCTACCCGCGCGTTCGTCGCGGCCTGATGGAAATGGCGGAAAGCACCATTCTGCGCGACGTGGGTTACGAGCAGATCGACGCGGTGGCGGGCGGTGAAACTGCCGGCATTCCGTTCGCGGCGTGGCTGTCCGACCGCCTGATGGTGCCGATGCAATACGTGCGCAAGAAGCCGAAGGGCTTTGGCCGCAATGCGCAAATCGAAGGTTTGTTGACCGAAGGTCAGCGTGTGCTGCTCGTCGAAGATCTGACAACCGACAGCCGCAGCAAGATCAACTTCATCAACGCGCTGCGCACCGCGGGCGCGACGGTGAATCACTGCTTCGTGCTGTTCCACTACAACATCTTCAAAGAAAGCGTCTCGGTGCTGAAAGACATCGACGTCGATCTGCACGCGCTCGCTACGTGGTGGGACGTGCTGCGCGTCGCCAAGGAAAACAAGTACTTCGACTCGAAGACGCTCGACGAAGTCGAAAAATTCCTGCACGCACCGGCTGAGTGGTCGGCAGCGCACGGCGGCGCAACGTCAACGCCCCAGTAAGCGTCACTGCGCAATACCGCTCGAATAAAAAGGCCGCCTGTTTTTCACAGGCGGCCTTTATCTTTTTGCGGCAAAAAATAGCTGCGAATGGTTAAGGCGGGTCACCCCCATTTCCCGCCGAATGCGACGACAAATTCAGCAAGCCGTTGCTTTGCGCGTACTGGAACAACTCCGAATCGCGGTCAATGCCGAGCTTGCGCATCGCCGTGTTCTTCTGTGTACTGATCGTCTTGATGCTGCGATTCAGTTGCTCGGAGATCTCCTTGATGGTCATTCCCGACACGAAGAGCCGCACGACTTCAAGCTCGCGCCTCGATAACATCACCTCGTCGCTCTTGCCGCCGGCATTCATGCGCAACGCGTCGAGCGACGCCTTCACCGACGGGCTCATGTATTCGAGGTTGCGGCTTACGTGCTGCACCGCGAGTCCGATGTGGCTCAGATCGTCCGACTTGTTCACAACCGACGTCACGCCCAACTCTCGCAAGCGTTGCAGCAGCGCGGCATTCTCCAGCATCGTCAGTACGACGATGGGAACCTTGGCAAAGTTGCGGCGCAGGTATCCGATCAACGGCAAGCCGTCGCCGAACTGGCCCCCCGGCATGGCGAGGTCGGTTACGAGCACGTCGCACTCAACCGTTTGCAGCACTTTGATCAGTTCCGTCGACTGCCGCGCACGCGCGACCACCTGCATTCCGGGAAACTTGAGCAAAGCCTGTTCTGCGCCGAATAGGATTACTGGATGATCGTCGGCGATGACTACCTTGACTACGTCTTGCATTGCCCGTACCTCGACAGGAAAACCCCTCTCCAAAACTTCAGACATTCTTTTTATTCTTAATGTTTAACGCTACCTGATAGGACACGGGCTAGTGCACGCGAAAATTCTTCCGACTATAGCCCATTTTCAGGCCCGCAATCCGGTTGCGCACAACAACGATGATCGTAGAGCTAATGTTAGACTTGATTCGACCTTCGGGCACAAAATAGGGACAATAATCAGCGCAAGTCAGTCAGCTCGCGCCCTCGCAGCAACCTTGTGCTGCACAGGATCCGAGTAAGCGCTTTGCGTAACGTCGAGCAGGTGCCAAAGCGCCAGGCTCGCCGACAGCAACAGCCCCTCTGGTCGACACAGGAGAACCGGCACATGCACTTGCGTTGCCTGGTTGTTTCGTACGCTTCACCGTTTCGCCGCACGCCGTTCTTTGTCTGCGCCACACTGGGCCTCGCGCTCTGGCTTGCGCAGGGGCCACGCGCTTTCGCCCAAGGCGCATTCTCGCTGACCAGCGCCAGCTTCCGGGCCGGGGGCACAGTCAATACTCCGCAAGTTTTCGATCAGGGCGACTGCAAGGGCGGTAACCGCTCCCCGCAATTGACGTGGCGTGACGCGCCGCCCGGAACACGCGGTTTTGCCATCACCATGTTCGATCCCGATGCCCCCGGCCGCGGCTGGTGGCATTGGGCCGTCGCAGGCATCCCGGCGACTGTCGCGAGCCTGCCTGAGAACGCGAGCGCTTCCGGCTTCCTCAGGAAACTCGGCGCGGTGGAATCGCGCAACGACTTCGACACGGACGGCTATGGCGGCCCCTGCCCGCCGCCCGGCAAACCGCACCGCTACGTGATTACGGTCTATGCATTGAACACCGCGGACCTGCGCCTCGCGCAAGGCCGACCCGCACTGATGTTCGATCACGAGATCGGCACGGCGGCGCTCGGCAGCGCGAGGATGGTGGTGAATTACGGTCGGTAGCGCGGCGCACGTCGAAGGGTCCTGTCGGCCGGGAGCCCGATTGGCGTATGGCTTGCATGCGTATCCGACGTACCGTGTGCGTTCTGTGATCCGCGCGGGTTCATGTGCTTTCAGGCTGCACAGGTTGGCGTCACCAGCACTGCTTGGGACCGCCAACGCATCGGCATCGTGCGTCGTTCAATTCCTCTTCTTTGCGGGAGCGTCTTATGTCGAAGATCGTCATTGTTTATCACAGCGGCTACGGCCACACGAAGAAGGTCGCCGAGTCCGTGCTCGCCGGCACGCAGGAGGCGGGCGCAGAGGCAAAGCTCCTGCCGGTCGGCGACATCGACGAAGCTGCGTGGGCCGAACTCGCCGCCGCAGACGCGATCATCTTCGGCGCGCCGACGTACATGGGCGGACCGTCCGCCGACTTCAAGAAGTTCGCCGACGCGAGCTCAAAACCGTGGTTCGGCCAAACGTGGAAGGACAAGATCGCGGCCGGTTTCACCAACTCGGCGACGATGAACGGCGACAAGTTCCTGACCATCCAGTACTTCGTCACGCTCGCGATGCAGCACGGCATGATCTGGGTGGGTACCGGTTTGATGCCCTCCAATACCAAGGCCGCCACCCGCAACGACCTGAATTACGTCGGCGGTTCGACCGGCGTGCTCACGCAATCTCCGGCGGATGCTTCGCCGGAAGAGGCGCCGCCTGAAGGCGATCTGGAAACGGCGCGCCTGTTCGGCGCACGCGTCGCGCAGGTGACAGCCCGCTGGATATCCGCCGCCGGCTAATACTTCGCGTTGGCCGGTTGGTCGCGCGGTGCCTGCCTGCTACGCCGCGCCTGCGTCATGCCGCTGTCACCTTCAGCGAGCATCGTCGTTTTTCTGCTGTTTTTGCGCCCATTTCCAGCGCTTTCGCACGCGCGCGGCGATGAGGTTTTAAAATGGCGTTTTCGCGCGGCCTAGCGCGCCGTTTTCAAAGAAGCCAGTGAGATCGAGATGAGCACGAAAGTTTTTGTCGACGGACAGGAAGGCACGACCGGCCTGAAGATTTTTGAGTACCTGTCGCAGCGCGCCGACGTGGAAATTTTGCGCATCGACGAAGCGAAGCGCAAAGATCTCGAGGAGCGCCGCCGCCTCATCAACGCGTCGGACGTGACGTTTCTGTGCCTGCCCGACGTTGCATCACGCGAATCGGCTTCGCTGGTTGAGAACGAGCGCACGGTTCTGATCGATGCCAGCACCGCGTTCCGCACGTCCGCAGACTGGGCTTATGGGCTGCCGGAACTTGCCCGTTCGCAGCGCGAGCGCCTGCGCACAGCCAAGCGTATCGCCGTTCCCGGCTGTCACGCATCGGCTTTTGTGCTGGCCATGCGCCCGCTCGTGGAAGCGGGCGTGGTCGCGCCTGACTTCGACGCGCACGCTTATTCCATCACCGGCTACAGCGGCGGCGGCAAAAAAATGATCGCCGACTACGAAGCCGGCGGTAACGCGAAGCTCAAGAGCCCGCGTCCTTATGCGCTGGGTCTCACGCACAAGCATCTGCCGGAAATGGCGGCGCACACCGGGCTGACGTCGGCGCCGATCTTTACGCCGATCGTCGGCGACTTTTACAAGGGTCTCGCGGTCACCACCTACTTCTCGCCGCGCCAGTTGGCCAGGAAGACCACACCGCAACAGGTGCAGGCGCACCTCGCCGAGTACTACGCGGATGAAGCGTTCGTGCGCGTCGCGCCGTTCGATGCGGAAGCGAATCTCGACAGCGGTTTTTTCGACGTTCAGGCGAACAACGACACGAACCGCGTCGATCTGTTCGTGTTTGGCACGGCGGAGCGCTTTGTAACCGTGGCTCGCCTCGACAACCTGGGCAAGGGCGCTTCGGGCGCGGCAATTCAATGCATGAATCTGGCAATCGGCGCGGCTGAGGAAAGCGGGTTGAAACGCTGACAAGGTTATATAGCCCGCATCGAATTGCCGTTTGTCAGCTTTGCGAAAGCCGGTCTCAAGAGACCGGTTTTTTTGTTTTAAAAACACCTTCGCCGAAACATTTATTTACACTTATTCGCAGGTAACTCCCGCTATTTGAAACTGTTTAATCGAGAGCTCCATTTCTTCGGGTAACTCTTCCCCCGCTCTTCACTCTATCAGCATAGTTTGCCGCATAGGGAAACTCCGGATTTTTTGTCGAACGATCGTTCGCAGATCATAGAAACGATTTTGCTCCGAGGCTTATTTGGTAAGGGTGTGCCGCCGAGCAACGAAGCGCCGTTTCGCGTCCAACTCACGTCTTTGTTTAAAAGCGCCGCTTGCGCCCACTCACTGTGTGCATAGCCAAAATGCCCTTGTTTGAATCGGCTTTTTTAGACGGCTCATTCAATTGACAGCCGTTAATCGCGCAGCGAAATTAGCTCGCACAAATACATGAAGGGAGACAACAGTATGGCGGACGCCATTATTCGAGGCTTGGCAATGGCTATTGCCACGACGCCTTTACTAATAGCTTGCGGCGGCAGCAAAGCCGATAATCCCGGCCCGATCAACTCGCCGCAATGCTCGGGTTCCAGTTGCGGCGTGCAGGGCCCGCCTCCTTCGAACGGCACTGCGGCTGCGCTCTGTCCCGCCACCGCGGACATCGTCAAAAGCACGTTCCTCGGCGGGGCCGGCAGCGGCGAGGTGGTGCAGATCAATATCGACGCCACTGCGATGACCTACACGCTCAAGTGGCTCGAGTCGCCGATTCCACTGCGCACCGGCACGGTCACGCCCACGCGCGCCGGCACCCAGATCGCCGGCGCGGTGATTCACCCGCCCACCGGCACGCTGCCGACCGCGGAGCAAACGCGCTGCGCGTTCATCCTCGGCGCGGGCACCGGCACGGCGGCCGGCGACGCCCAGCCCTACACGACGCCCGGCTTCGCCAACAATCCAAATCCGCCGATGATCTTCGTCGGCCAAGGCGTGGCGGGCGGGGGCATTCCAGGCGCGACGGTCGAGTTCGACGGATTGTCGATTCCCCTCATCGGCTCGGGCATTGGCGCGGTGCCGAACCGGCATTTCGACTTTTACCCGTTCCTCGGCTTCGCGAGCACGACCACCGACATCACGAAACTGCCGGGCACCTACAACGGCCTGCTGTACCACCTGGCACCGTCAGGCAACTACTCGACGGTCGCGACCAACACCGTCGAAACGTTCGACGCAAGCGGCACCTGCACGAGCAGCAACACGGCCAATCCGAATTACTCGCCCAATGCCGGCGGCTGCCTGACCACCGGCAACCCGTTGACGCTCAACAGCAACGGCTACTTCGACAGCCAGCAGGCGCCGCAGATCGTGCAGCAGTTTCAACTCCCGCTGGTCGGCGCGACCGGCAAGTCGGGGACCGCGCACATGATTCTCGGCCAGGTGAACGGCGCGACCGTGCCGCTCGTCGTGCGCACCGGCTACATCAACCTGGGGACGGCGCCGCTTCATCTCGACGCCAAGGTCGACGACGAGTCCGGTATCGCGATGCTCGCCGCAGCGACGCCGCTCGCATCCGGCGGCTTCGACGGTGGCTACGTCGGCGCCGATTCGAACTTCAAGTACACGGCGACGCTGATCCAGGGCGCGGTCGGCACGTTCATCAACCCGAGCACTTCGGCGGGCGAAAGCGGCTTCGGCCTCGGCTACGGATTGCCAAGCCCCGGACTCGTCGGCGTGCAGGACACCAACGGCAAGACCGGCCTCGCGATCGCCTCCGGCGGCTTATACGCGATCGAGATCCAGGGCGCGGAGAACAACGGCATCGCATCGACGTCGGCGAACGCGGACACGCCAAGCACGCCGTACTTCGGCATAGGAGCGCAAATCAGCAAGTAGCGGGAAAGCAAACCCAGTTGGCAGGACGAGACATAAAAGAGCAAGCGGTGGCTGGACTGGGAGCCGGCCACCTACAACGAAAAAATTCTGGAGGCGGTATGAAATGGAGATTCCTGTCGGTGCTCGCACTCGCGGCACCGTTACTGGCGGCATGCGGCGGTGGCGGCGGCGGCGACGGACCAATGACGGAAGTTCGACTGTGCCCCGCGTCGCTCGACTACAGCACGGTGTACACAGGCGGCGGCGGTGACGGCGAACTGGTCAAACTGCAACTCGACACCGCAAAGATGACGTGGCAGGTGACCTACGTCGAATCTCCGATTCCCGCGACCACCGGCACCGTCGTGCCAACGCGTGCGGGTCAGGTCGCGAGCGGCACACTGACCCAGGAAACGCTGCTGCCGACCAACAAGCTGAACCAGTGCGCGTTCCGCCTGAACGGCGCGAGCCTCGATCCGAACCGGCCGGCACGGATCTTCGTCGGCGAGGGCGTTGCGGGCGGCACCATTCCCGGTGCAGAAATTTCATTCGGCGGCATTCTCGGCGTCGGCGCCGTGCCGGACACCAAGTTCCCCTACTACCCGTTCATCGGGTTTTCGTCGATCGAAACTGACCTCACGAAAGTGGCCGGCACCTACAACCAGCTCGGCTACCACCAGGTGCCGTCGCAAAATTTCGCGCCCGTTGCCGTGGATACGAAAATCACGATCAACGCCGACGGTACGTGGACCGAGTGCGACAACTCCGGCGTCAACGCGGGCAAATGCCAGCAGCCAGGCAGTAACTTCACGCCGGCTGCCGACGGCAGCGGCGCATTCCAGACCAATAACTTCCAGGGACAGGCGAAGCCCACGCTCGCCACCACGCCGAAAGCTCGCGGTTACATGATCGTCGGCAGGCTGCGCAACCAGTTGGTGCCGATTCTCGTGCGCACCGGCGCGGCGAACTCGTCGGTCACGGTGCCGCAAAACGGCGCGCTTGGACCGTACGCGGACGACGAATCGGGCATCTCGATTCTCTCGCCGCAGAGCCCGATAGCGGTCAACTCGCAGAACGGCGAGTACATCGGCGTAGATAGCCAGTTCGACTATCGCACGACCGCACTGGCAGGCACTCAGGCGACGCTGCTCGATCCGTTCAACGCGTCGCAGGCCTCGCTTGCTACCGCGCTGAATCTCGACTTCACGCAAACAGTGCCGGGCGTAGTCACGACGACGCATGTCGGCGCATCCACGGGCAATACGGCGACCGGAAAGATGATTTTCACGGGCGGCGTATTCGGCTACCTGGATCTGACCAACGCGGCCTCGCCGTACTTCACGATCGGCGCCTTCGTTCAGTAACGGACACGCCCGCGCCGTCAATACGCAATGGCCTTTGCGCCGAGGTCGCCGCCCGCTCCTGCAGCGCGGCGGCCCGGTTAGCGACGATCATGCGCGCTGGCCTTGCGGCCTGCGCCATCGCTCGACGCGCGCCTCGCGCCTGACGAGCGCCCTAGAGGAGCAACAACATGAAAAAAATCTATCTCGCGATGCTGGTCGCGTGCCTGTCCGCCAGTGCGCGCGCACAACATGCGGGCGACAACGTAGCCGCGCTCGGCTGGTTCCACGTCATGCCGCAGGATTCGAGCACGCCGCTGACCACCCATGTCGCGCCCACGCCGATCAACACGCCGCTACGGTTGCCAAGTTCGTTCACCTCGGAAGGCACGAGTCTGTCGACGAACAACGCCGACACGGTCGGCCTTGTGTTCAGCCATTACCTGACCGATCACATTGCCGTGACGACGGTGGCGGGCGTGCCGCCTGTGTTCAAGATCTATGGGCACGGCACGATCAAGCCGCCGGGACCGGCCGGCGCGCTCGGCCAGCAGGACATCGGCGATCCGCAGGTGAATCCGATCGTCAAGAGCGTGCGCCAATGGAGCCCGGCGCTGCTCTTCCAGTACTACTTCAATGCGCCGACTGCCAGGTTCAGGCCGTTTGTGGGGGTCGGCGTGTCGTACAACTGGTTCTCGGACATTCAGCTGAGCCCGAACTTCGTGCAATCGACGCAGGAAAACCTGGGCGCCATTCTCGCGGCCGGCGCGGGCAAGCCGTGCAAAACACAGGTGTCGGCGAAGGCTTCGTCCTCGTGGGCGCCGGTTTTCAACGCGGGCCTCGCGTACAACATCACGGAACATTGGGGCCTGGTGGCCTCCGTGACCTACATTCCGCTGAAGACGACGTCGTCGGTCATCATCAAAGCCGCGGACGGCACGGAACTGGGCGTCTCGAAAGCCGAGCTCAAGGCTGACCCGATCATCTCGTTCCTCGCGGTCTCGTATAAGTTCTAAAAGAAGCGACGCGCGACCGAGGCGGCCCACCGCGTGCGGAGAGCCGGCTTTTTGCTTGTGTGGACAGAGGAAATTCGAGGCAAAAAAAAGCCCGCCTAAGTTGGCGGGCTGAATCCATATCAGAGGAGACATGGAGGAGACAAGACAAACTATAGCAAAAGGTTTGGTGCGACGCAACATCAAAATCAGGGTTGTCCCCTCTTGTTGCAGTTTTGCCACATGTGCTTGAGCGTGCCCGAAGTGCCGCCGTCAGTGCCGGACTAACGCCATCATCGCGCCAAAGCCAACGAAAACGCCGCCCGTCAGGCGATTGAACATGCGCGCGACATTGCGGCTCTTCAGACGGCTGCCGATGCGCGTGCCGAATCCGGCGTAGACGAAATACCAGCTCACCTCGAGAACGGCGAACGTCGCCACCAGAATGCCGAACTGCGGCAGCTTGGGCAGCGAGGCGTCGATGAATTGCGGCAGCAGCGCCGCTGCGAACAGAATCGCCTTCGGATTGCTGCCCGACACCAGAAAACCGTTGCGAAACAGCGCGAAAGGCGAGCGGACTGGTTTCGCGGCCCGGTCGTCGGCACTGGTCGCAGCCTCGGTGCCCGCGGTTTCGTCAGCGGGCGCGCGCCACGCCTTGATACCCAGATACACCAGATACGCCGCGCCCATAAAACGCAGCGCGTTGAAGAGAGCCGGCCACGCTTCCAGAAACACGCCGAGCCCCGCCGCCGACACCGCCAGCATCAGCACCAGCGCCGACAGACATCCCGCCATGGTAGCGCCTGTACGGCGCAGGCCGTGGCGGGCGCCGTGCGTCATGACGAGCAACATGTTCGGGCCCGGAATGGCGCACACGACAAAGACAGTGGCAGCAAACAGCCACCAGGTATGCAAACTCATGGCATCACCGCGAAAAGGTTGGGCAACTATTATGAACGTGAAGCGGCACCGCTCGCGCGCGCCGAGTTCGTCAACGGCCGGCGCGGCGGGCCGCCACCTGGCCCAGCACCGCAAAATCTTTCTCGCCGTCGCCATGCGCGACTGCCTCCAGCAGGCTGTCCCGGACGACGCTCGCGATTGGCAGCGGGGTCGTGACTGCGTCGGCTGCGGCAAGTGCAAGCCGCAAGTCCTTCAGCCCCAGACGCGCCTTGAAGAGCGCCGGTTCGTAGCTCTGCTCCGCGATCATCTTGCCGTAGCCCGCGTAGACCGGGCCGGGGAAAATCCCGCTCGTGATCACGTCGAGGAAATCCTGGACCGCAAGTCCATGCCCCGACACCAGCGCGGCAGCTTCGCCCAGCGTCTCGACCGCCGCGCCAAGCATGAAATTGGCGGCAAGCTTGATGACGTTCGCCTGTTGCGGCAGCGAACCGATGCGCCAGGTCTTCTGCCCGATTGCGTCGAAAACGGGCTGCACGCGATCGATCGACTCCGCAGGCCCGCCGGCCACGATCGTCAGTTTGCCGGCGGCGGCCACGTCCGGCCTGCCGAGCACCGGTGCGGCAACGTAATTGACGCCGCGCGACGCATGCGCGGTCGCGAGTTCTTCGGCGAGCGCCACTGAGATCGTCGCCATGTTCACGTGAATCAGGCCGCGCGGCGCATGCTCCAGCAGCGATGCCGTCACGACCTCGCGCAAGGCGGCGTCGTCGGCGAGCATTGAAAACACGGCGTCGCCGGTGAACGCTTCGGCGGGCGTCGCGACGATTCTCGCGCCTGCGTCTACGAGAAGCTGCGCGCGTTCTGGCGAGCGGTTCCATACACGTACCTGATGTCCTGCTTTCAGGATGTTTGCAACCATCGCGGCGCCCATCTCGCCGAGACCGATAAAACCGATGTCCATCTGAGGCTCCGTCTTCTGAAGAACTGGAAGTAAAGCACACCCGTGGGACATATGCAGGAAAACGACGCAACGGCGGCACGCAACCGGGCGTGTCACTGCGGCACGCAACGGCGCACGGTGCGATACTTCTGCGATGGTCACCGCGACTTTCCGCTTCTATGAGGAGCTGAACGATTTTCTCGCCCGGCCGCTGCGCCGGCGAGCGTTCGCTTACGCATGCGCGCGCGACGCCACGACGAAACACGCAATCGAAGCGCTCGGCGTACCGCACACCGAAGTGGAACTGATCCTCGTGAATGGCGAGTCGGTGGGATTCAATCATCCTGTCGCCGAGGGCGACCGCGTCGCCGTCTATCCGAAATTCGAAGCACTCGACATCCGCCCGCTGCTGCGAGTGCGCGAACGGCCGCTGCGCGTAGTGCGCTTCATCGCCGACGCACATCTTGGCGGCCTTGCGCCGCTGCTGCGCCTGGCGGGATTCGATACGCTCTACGACAACCACTATCCCGACGCGGATATCGAAGCACTCGCCGCCGCCGAGAACCGCATCGTCCTCACCCGCGACCGCGAGCTATTGAAGCGCCGCTCGATCACGCATGGCTGCTACGTCCGCACGCTCCGTCCGCGCGAGCAATTGCGCGAAGTGTTCGAACGGCTGGATCTGGCGGGCAGCGCGCAGCCGTTCCGTCTATGTCTGATGTGCAACGCACCGCTGCGGCGCATTCCACGCGACGAAGTCGGCGACCGCGCGCCCGACGGCGTGCTGCAGCGGCATAACCAGTTTGTCACTTGCGACGTGTGCCGCCGCGTGTTCTGGGAAGGCACGCACTGGCAAAGAATGCGCGCGCTGATGGACAGCGTGGCCGCAGCGCCGGTCGACGCCGACGCCCGCGATGCAGGTGCGTCGGCCGCCTCGCCTTGACGCGCAACGCCGTTCGCTCGCGCGACGCAACGCGCGGTGCGTACAATGCGGGATTACTTATCTGGCAGAGGCCTGACGTATGGCGATGAAAAAGACCGACCTTGAAAAGAACAAGGCACTCAAGCTGAACAATGCAATGAAGCAGTCCACTGCCGAACGCTTCGGCAAGGCTTCGGCTGCGGAGCCGAAACTGGATCGCCGGGAGCAGCGCAAACTGGACCAGGCGCAAGGTCTCGTCGCGTTCGCATGCAAGCTGAACGGCGATCTGGTTGCCGAGCTGAAAGAACGCGCCGCGACGCATCCAGAAGGGATGACCGGACTGCTGAACGAAGTGATCAAACGCGGCCTAGCGGGCTAAACACCGCTAACGCGAATGCGCGGCGCGGTATGCGAGCGCGCTCGGCGAAGATCGCTGGGAATCGCCGGGACTCGCGACAACCGCGACCGGAATGCAAAAAGGCCAGAGCAGAAGCTCTGGCCTTTTTGCTTGCGACGCGTGCATCGAACCCGCATGACAAGCGCCGACCGTGCGGCGCGTGCAGCAGGCGAAGCGGCTCGCCTGACGAAGGGCGCCAGCTTAGTTCTGCGTGCCCTTGTCGTTCGTGCCGGCAGCCGACGCTGCTGCAGCAACCGGAGCGCGCTTGCCGTGCGTCTTCAGCTTCTTCACGTGATGCTTCTTCGGTGCGCTTGCTGCAGCGGCCGGAGCGGCTGCGTCCGATGCTTGTGCGAAAGCTTGAACCGAAACCAGCGCGATCGATGCTGCTGCGAGCGAGACGATAACTTTTTTCATGTGTTGTTCCCCAAACCTCAACGACTGAGTCAGTGTGAATGAAATAACTGCGCGGTGAAGCAGGGAGCGCTGCAGGCGCCTTACCGCTTCCCGCGGGAGAGTATTACCTGGCGTAGGCGGTTTGTCATGCGCAAAACGGGATATGTATTTTCCGGGAGACAGCCAGCTTTCGAGCCGCTTTCGCTCGTAAACAGCCGATATCAGGGATATCCCTTAGGCCTTTCTACACCAGGTTGCGCAGCAGGCTAGCGGTCTCGAGCAGCGTCGGCAAAACGCGGTGCAGCGCCGCGTTCGCCGACTCCTGACCGATCGGCATGCTCACGCTAATCGCTGCGACGACCGTGCCGTTCCGGTCGCGCAGCGGCACGGCGACGCCGCGAACACCGAGTTCCAGTTGCTGGTCCGTAACCACATAACCGTTGCGCCGGATCTCGCCGAGCACTTCGCGCAGCCGTTCGATGGTGGAGTACGTGTGCGGCGTGAACACCTTGATCGGGTACGACGCGAGCCATTGTTCGATGTTCTCCGGCGCCTGGAACGCCAGCAACACCAATCCCGCGGACGATAACGGCGCCGGCGCGCGCGAGCCGAGTACGAAGCCGACCGCCATCGCCCGGTTCACACCGTTACGGGCGACGTAGACAACGTCGTGTTCGTCGAGAATCGCGACGAGCGCGGTCTCCTGGAGCGTCGCCGTAATCCGTTGAAGGAACGGCTGCACCGTGCGCGGCAAGCGCGCGGAGTCGAGATAGGACTGCCCTAGCCGCAACACGCGTGGCGCGAGCCAGAAGAGTTTGCCATCGGTGTCGACGTAGCCGAGTTCGCGCAGCGTCAGCAAATAGCGACGCGCCGCCGTGCGCGACAGACCGGCGCGTCCGGCTACCGCGGTCGGCGTCATGCGTGCGTGCTCTTCGTCGAATGCCTCGATGATCGCGAGCGCCTTCGCGGCACCGGCGATCCAGTCTTTGTCGTCCATCGGGTTGCCTGGGATTCGGGCTACGAGCGAAAGCTCTGCTGGCGGCTCATTTCTGTCTACGCCGCTGGCGCCCTTCGTCGCGTGATTGTGCCCGAAGCCGCCTCACTCTTGCGCGATTGGCGCGCGGGGGTCGTTGGATCAGACGAAGGGAAGCCTTGCGGTTGCATGAATCGGTGTTTCAACGAACACCGGAGCGTGCGATAAACACAGTGGAAAAAGCAGCACGGCTGGGCGCGCCGTCAAGCGGCGCGTGGATGTGCGTAAAGGTGCCTGGCATCCCCGGTGGGCGGAAATACGCACCAGCAGCCGTCGTCGTGACGGAAGAAGAACAGAGCGCGCGAGCCGGATTCCGCCGATGTCTCCACGCGCACGTAGCGTCGGCCGCCAACGCGGGTACGACTGAATTCGGTGACGTGCACGGCCGCAGACGGAGCGGGCGCCAACCATTTCTCGACGAGAAAACGCAACGACTGTTCGCTCGAGGCTCTCATGATCCGCTCCGGGCAGGCTTGGTATCGCGAACCTCGCGGGTCGTGTCGGCGCTTTCGTTGCCTTCGTCGCGTTCGTGACTCTCTTCCAGCCCCGCATCGCGCTCGGCCGATGCGATCGCGATTTCCCGATTGGTGGCCGCCGCCCGCAACGTGCTGCAATGGGCAGCATGCCTGATATCCGATAGAAGACGAACCAACTGTCGTGCTGTTCTGCGTTTCATCCGACACCCCCGCACTGCACCAAGAACCTCATAAACCACTTTAACTCTATGCCCGGGTCGGGCATTTACCAACCTGTTTTGGCTAAATAGCAACGGTCGCGCTGCAAAAAGAGACACGCAAGCTTCGTTCCGTCTGCCTTAGTTTGCGCGCGACGGTGCGTGCGATCTGTACGCTCGCGAGCCCTCAGTTGCAATGAGGCCGCCACTCGCGCGCGCCTGATGTGGCTGCGCGCTTCACTACTTATCCACAGCGGCCTTTGCATAACGTCGGGATACCGCATGGAACAGCCTGTGCGCGAAATCTTGATAAGACGGAGAGGACGTCGCCGGCGTGAAAAGTTATCCCGGCCTTGTAGATTTTCTACAGAAAAGAGCCCCACGGTTATCGCGACCGCATTACTTTGATCTGACGGAAGAAATCGCGGTTATCCACAGACAGGACTAACCCTTGTTAACTACTACTACATGCGTATACCTCTTAAGTAAAAGCCTAGGAGAACTGCGGCTGCGCGCTGGTTTTTCGGGCTGTAACCGTACTGAGCGGCGACAGCCCGACGACTTATCCGGTGTCACTCAGCGTACTAAGGCGGCTTCGCTCGCCGGTTGCACAGAAGCGGCCTTGCCGATCGGGTCGGCGACGTCAGGCGAAGGCGAAGGGGTAGGCGCCGCTGCCTCGACCGGCACCGGCAACAGATGTGTCTCAATACGGTCGTTGACGACAGGCTGAGTGCGCACCACGGTCTGCAGATAGTGGCCGACGAGACCAAAGAAACGGTCGTAGAACTTGCCCGATGGAATTGTCTCGCTGGAGATCTTCACCATCGCGTCGCTGTTCGAGCGGATTGGCAGTGACAGCGAACCCAGCACGCTCAATCCGACACTTGCAGACGTATCGCTCTTTTTCAAAGCGAAGCCGTTCTGCACGGCGTTCACATAGACGATGCTGCTACTGCTCGCCTCTTCGCCCGGCGTGCATACCACGTGAAATTCGACGACCACGTGCGTGTCGCCGGTAGGCTGGAAGTTCTTCGTGCCGTCGACGGTATCGTTGCGGGTCATCGTCGTCAGATAGCCCTGGCTCAACAAGGCTCGACGCGCAGCTTCGCATGTGTCCGTGACGCTCGAGTTGAAATTGCGCGCATAGGGGCTCGCGCCGGTTTCGAATAGCTCTTGCTGGAATTTGGGCGTCGGCGCGCTGGTGCAGGCGGCGAGAATCAGCAGGCCGCACAGCGAGGCCGCAGTGGTCTTTAGAAGCGAGGTGGACATGGTCAATCAGAAACGCTGCGTGAATGCGAAAGAAATCGCACAGGAAACGCATTGTAGAGCGGTTGTCGCCGGTGCGTAAAAAGCGTGCAGCGAATCGGCCGACGCGCGACTTGCGCCGTCTTTCACCGTGCATCCAGCGATGCTGACGACCGTCGCCCCGCGCAATGAGGCTGCGGCAAAGAAGAGTGGACGTTCAGTTGGATGTCGCGGGAAGTGCCGCCGACGTTACCGCCCTGCTTGGGCCCGCGCCGGCAGCACTGGACGCCGGAACAGTGAACGCATCGGACCAGTTGCCGGATGGCGGGCAACCGTCGGTCGTGCGCGCGTCGCAGGAGACCGTTCGGCCGTCGGGATTTTTGGCTGAGTCTTGAGGTGTTGCGACGCCGGCAAAATCGCCCGCACGCATGCTGACTTTTTGCGCGTAGGCTTGCGAGCCGCCGTAGCTCTTGAGCGCGGCGTTCATATCGCCGTTAGCCAAGCGCATGTAGCCGTACAGAATCGCGGAGCCGGCTTCGATATTGGCCGTCGGTTCGGTGAGATCCTTCACGTTTCTCAAAAGCCCGCGATGAGCGCTCGGCACGACCTGCATCAGCCCAGTCGCGCCGTTGGCGCCCTTGGCCTTTTCCTTGAAGCGCGACTCGATCGAGATAATCGCCAGCAGTAGCGCGGGCGGTAACGAGTATTTCGATGCGGCGGATTGCACGGCATCGGATATCTTTGCCGCCTTCTCCTTGGCGAGGCCGAATTTCTGCGTCAGATAGACGGACATGCGGTCGCCGTTCTCCTCAGCCAGCGCCGATTGGGCGAGGCCGAGCGAAAGCAGTATCAGGCAAAGTAACCGACTCATGGCATAGGTCTGAGGAAAAAGTCTGCGCATTATAACCCTGCCTCGAAAATAGGCATCGGTCGGCTAAACGCAGGCTCTCGGGTGCAGACGGTGCCTAGAGAGCATGTATCTCGTCGCTGTACGTGTCGGCGGTCCGACTGCACACTGTGTGTCTAGCAGTAGAAGGTGCTTCGTTAGTTGCAACTAGCGACACCTGTGTGCTCCTCTCCGCGCACGTTGGAACGTGAAACAGCCTCGCTTCCGCGGATTTGAGACAATGACGGTCGCCGGCGATCTTCCGTCCGCGACAATCGCAGGTTAATCGAACACGAGATGTCCTCAGCATGAGCAAGACCGCATTTATTCCCAGCGTCCCCGCAGCATCGGAGGACGATTTCGAAATATCGGCGAAGTCCAAGCTAGCGGGCTACCGGCGTTTCTACGGCGTATTGAAAGTCGTTCGAACGACCGACGGCCGTGTGCTGTTCCCGTTCGATGGCGCACCGGAGCTCGGCCCGTATCCAACGAAGCTGGAGGCAGTCGCGGCCGCGCAGGTCTACGGTGAACACATCGCGTTGTCCGACCTCGCCCGGCCAGAGCTGTGAGTCCAAACGGGGCAGTGACGAGCCTCGCAGGTAGCCATCAAGGGCAGACGCTGTACAAACGAAAAAGCGCCGGCTATATAGCCGGCGCTTTTGTCTGGTGCGCTATCTAAATCTACAACAACAACAAAGCCCCCAGGCAAACCCTCTTACTCCACCGTCACCGACTTCGCCAGGTTCCGCGGCTTATCCACGTCGGTGCCACGCGCGCAAGCCGTGTGATACGCCAGCAACTGCAGCGGCACCACGTGCAGAATCGGCGACAACAGACCGTAGTGCTCCGGCATCCGGATTACATGGATACCCTCGTCGTTGACGATCTTCGTATCCGCGTCGGCGAAAACATATAGCTGGCCGCCACGCGCACGCACTTCCTGGATATTCGACTTGAGCTTCTCGAGCAACGCGTCGTTTGGTGCGACGGTCACGACGGGCATTGCCTCGGTGACGAGGGCAAGCGGTCCATGCTTCAGTTCGCCAGCCGGATAAGCCTCGGCGTGAATGTAGGAAATTTCCTTCAGCTTCAATGCACCTTCGAGCGCGATCGGGTAATGCATGCCGCGGCCGAGGAATAGCGCGTGCTCCTTACGCGAAAACTCTTCCGACCACGCGATGATCTGCGGCTCGAGCGCCAGCACGCTGTTTAACGCCGCGGGCAAATGGCGAAGCTGCCGCAAGTATTCGGCTTCCTGCTCCGCGCTCACGCGCCCGCGCTGTTTCGCGAGCGTGACGGCCAGCACGAACAGCGCGACCAGTTGCGTCGTGAAGGCCTTGGTCGACGCAACGCCGATCTCGCGGCCCGCATGCGTGAGGAACGCCAATTCCGTTTGGCGCACCATCGCGCTGGTGCCGACGTTACACACGGCGAGCGTATGCCGATGCCCAAGCGCTTGCGCATGCTTTAGCGCTGCAAGCGTGTCCGCGGTTTCGCCGGACTGCGATATGACGACCACGAGCGACCTGGGATTAGGCACCGACTCGCGGTAGCGATACTCGCTGGCAATTTCCACCTGCGTCGGGATCTTGGCGATCGACTCGAGCCAGTATTTCGCGGTGAGCCCCGAGTAGTAGCTCGTGCCGCACGCGAGGATCAGCAGATTGTCGATATCCGCGAACACGTTCCCGGCACTTTCGCCGAACAGCGAGGCTTCGAACGAATCCGATTGCGGGATCGTGTCGGAGATCGCGCGCGGCTGCTCGAAGATCTCCTTTTGCATGAAGTGACGGTACGGGCCAAGTTCCACCGCGCCGCCGTATGCCGCGACCTGACGCACCTCGCGGCGCACTTCGTTGCCCTCGCGGTCGGCGATACGCACGCCCTCGAGCGTCAATTCGCAGACATCGCCTTCTTCAAGAAAAATGAAGCGCTCCGTGCTGCCCGCGAGCGCAAGCGCGTCGGACGCAAGGAAGTTCTCGCCTTCGCCGAGTCCCACCACGAGCGGCGAGCCCTGCCGCGCGCCCACCACGGTGTGCGGCTGGTCCTTATGCAGCACGGCGATCGCGTAGGCGCCGTGCAGTTGCGCGACCGCTTCGCGCACAGCGGCAAACAGATCGCCCCGATAAAGGCTGTGAATCAGATGCGCGATAACCTCTGTGTCGGTCTGCGAGACGAACGTGTAACCCTTGTCACGCAATGCTTCCCGCAGCGATTCGTAGTTTTCGATAATGCCATTGTGTACCAACGCGAGCGCATCTTTCGAAAAGATCGGGTGAGCGTTGTCGGTGACCGGCGCGCCATGCGTGGCCCAGCGCGTATGGGCAATACCGGTGATGCCGCCCAGGTGGCTGTCGCGTACCTGATCGTCGAGATCGGCGACGCGCGCCACGCTGCGAGCGCGCGCCGGGCCGCCTTCGCCCAGCACGGCCACGCCGCATGAGTCGTAGCCGCGATATTCGAGGCGCCGCAGTCCTTCGATCAGGACGGGGACGATATTACGTTGCGCTGCCGCGCCAACAATGCCGCACATGGTCTGTTCCTCGTTAAGTGCTGGAAGCTTGCAGGGCGCACGTCGCCCCGCGGCCGTTCCATCAACTCTTCTTTTTAGTCGGGCGTACGTAGCCCGTCTTGCTTGTTTGCGTCTTGTCGTTCAGGACCAGCGAGTCCGCCTCGACGTCCTTCCAGACGGTGGTGCCCGCCGCGATCGTCGCGCCCCGCTTCACACGCACCGGCGCAACCAGTTGCGTGTCTGAACCGACGAAAACGTCGTCTTCGATGATCGTGCGGAATTTGTTCGCGCCATCGTAATTGCACGTGATGGTGCCCGCGCCGATGTTCACTCGCGCGCCGATATCCGAGTCGCCGATATACGTGAGGTGATTGGCTTTCGAGCCACGACCGAGCACCGCGTTTTTCACCTCGACGAAATTGCCGACATGCGATTCGTCGTGCAACGACGCGCCCGGGCGCAACCGCGCATAAGGCCCCAGCACGACATTCGCGCCGACTTCCGCGCCTTCGATATGCGTGAACGCATCGACCCGCGTACCCGCGCCGATGGTCGCGTTGCGGATCACGCAGTTCGGCCCGACCGTCACGTTATCAGCCAGCGTTACGCGACCCTCGAACACGCAGTTCACGTCGATCGACACGTCGCGGCCGCACTCCAGCGTGCCGCGCACGTCCACGCGCGCCGGATCGGCAAGCGTCACGCCGGACACGAGCAGTGCGTCAGCCACGTTGCGCTGATGAATGCGTTCCAGCTCGGCAAGCTGCTGCTTGCTGTTCACGCCCAAGGTTTCCCATTCGTCCTGAGGCTGCGTGGTGACGACTTCGAGGCCCGCTTCGATTGCCATTTCGACCGCGTCGGTCAGATAGAACTCGCCTTGCGCGTTGTCGTTCTTCAGCGCGGCGAGCCAACCCGCAAGACGCTCGGTGGGCGCAACGATAATGCCCGTGTTGATCTCGGCAATCAGAAGCTGGTCGGCGTTCGCGTCTTTCTGCTCGACGATGCGGGACACCTTGCCCTGCGAATCGCGCACGATGCGGCCGTAGCCGCTCGGGTCGGCAAGCGTCACCGTGAGGACGCCGTAGCCATGCTGGCCGGCGCGTTCTACCAGCGCACGCAGCGTGTTTGCACGCGTGAGCGGCACGTCGCCGTAGAGCACGAGCGTGGGCACGGACGGATCGAGAAGCGGCAAAGCCTGCTGCACCGCGTGGCCCGTTCCGAGTTGCTGTTCCTGCACGGCGAACTGCACGTCGGGCGCGGCAACGGTTTCTCGGACCAATTCCGCGCCATGACCGATCACCACGACGAGCCGCGTGGGCTTCAGTATGCGTGCAGTCTCGATGACATGAGCGAGGAGCGGCCGGCCGGCCAGGGGATGGAGCACCTTGGGAAGCGCGGACCGCATGCGCTTGCCGGTGCCTGCCGCCAAAATCACGATGTTCATGGCGTCGGCATATAGACGGAGTTTGGAGCCGTCGATTCTATCACGCACGCTCTTGTCAAAATGACCGCGAAAGCGGCCATTTTGCGAGCGAAAGACCGCTCACAGACGCCTTTTTTGCGAGCCTTCGAATCAAAGATCGTCGAACTGGACGATCGAGATTGGCCGCGCGGCGCCAAGCGGCGCGCCATTATCGGCGTCGGTCGAGCAAGGTTCTTCGTCGAACGCGATGTCGCCTTGCGGATCGGCCTCGCCGGTCGCGCGCAGGCCCGCGAACGGAAACAGCTTGTGATCCATCAAGTGCGACGGCACGACATTCGACAACGCGTTGAACATATTCTCGATGCGCCCCGGAAAGCGCTTTTCCCAATCGCGAATCAGCGCCTTCATCTCAGCGCGTTTCAGATTCGGCTGGCTGCCGCACAGATTGCACGGAATGATCGGAAATTCGCGCAATTGCGCGTACTTTTCCAGATCGGTTTCCTTCACGTAGGCGAGCGGACGGATCACGATGTTCTTGCCATCGTCCGATTGCAGCTTGGGCGGCATGCCCTTCAGCTTGCCGCCGTAGAACATGTTCAGCAGCAACGTTTGCAGAATGTCGTCGCGATGATGGCCGAGCGCGATTTTGGTCGCGCCCAGTTCGCCCGCCACACGATAGAGAATGCCGCGCCGCAGCCGCGAACACAGCGAGCAGGTGGTCTTGCCCTCGGGCACGAGCCGCTTGACGATGCTATACGTGTCCTGATTTTCGATGTGAAACGGTATGTCGAGCTGCGTCAGATACTCGGGCAACACGTGCTCGGGAAAGCCGGGCTGCTTCTGGTCCAGATTCACCGCAACGATGTCGAAGTTGATCGGTGCGCGTTCGCGCAGCCGCATCAGCACGTCGAGCATTGCATAGCTGTCCTTGCCGCCCGACAGGCAGACCATCACCTTGTCGCCATCCTCGATCATGTTGAAGTCGCCGATCGCCTCGCCGACCTGGCGCGCAAGCCGCTTGAAGAGCTTGTTGTTCTCGTACGCTTCCTTCTGCTCGCGGCGCGTGAGGGGCGACTTCTGACGGGTCGCGGGCGTGGTGTCGTCAATGATTTCCGGAGCATTCATGGCTCAATCCTCTTTGATACGGAAAACTTCGACGCCCACCGCGTCGCAGTCTGGATAAACATCTGGTTTTTCTGTCGAAACGCGCGCAGCCCGCACTTGCGGATGCTCGAGCATGGCCTTGACGAGGTCGTCGCACAGCGTTTCCTGCAAGTGAATATGGCCTTGCTCGACGCGGCGCGAAATGGTCGAACGCATGAAGTCGTAATCGACCACTTCATCCAGCTTGTCCTGCACCGGTGTGGAAAGCGCGAGCGGCACGAACAGTTCGACGTTGATGACGACGCGCTGTTCGCCGCGCTTCTCGAAGTCGTGCACGCCAATGTTGATGTGCACTTCGTAATTGCGCAGAAAGAGCCGGCGGCAGTCGGCGAGCCGGGGATGCGAAAGAGCGGCAAACATGTTCGTTCCAGTCCAAAAGAGCGTGGGGGCACGCAAAGGGCACTTCAGGCGCCCATTGGAAACCCATTAAAAACCCGTTAGAAACATCACGTCGCGCGGCAGCGGCACGAGGTGCTGCCCGCCGTCGACCACCAGCGTCGTTCCTGTGACGCCGGTTGCGTCCGCGAGATACAGTGCGGCGGCCACAATATCCTCCGGCCGCGACGCACGGCCCAAAGGCGTAACCCGGTGAGCGGCCGCGAAGCTCTCCGCTGTTTGATCGGCGGATTGCATCGTCAGACCGGGCGCGAGTCCGACTACGCGCACGTTCGGCGCCAACGCCTGCGCGAGCGCGATCGTGGCTGTCTGCAATGCAGCCTTCGAAAGCGTATACGACAGGTAGTCCGGATTCATGTTGTACAGCTTCTGGTCCAGCACATTGATCACGACGCTGCGCTGCGTTTCGTCGACAAGCGCGGCTTGCGGCGTCGCGTCGAACAGCATGCGAGCCAGCACGAGCGGCGCGCCGAGGTTGATCGCGGTCAGCTTCAGCAGCAGTTCGTAGCCGACGTTGCGAGCCGTGTCTTCCTCGAAACTCGACGCATTGTTGACGATGCAAGCCGGCCGGCCGAGCGCCTCGATGCAGGCCGGCAACAGGGCCGCGACCTGGGCCTCGTCGCTCAGTTCCGCATGCAAGGCCACCGCGCGGCGGCCCATGCCCGCGATTTCGGCGACCACTTCTTCAGCTTCCCCGCGCGACGCGCCGTAATGGACGGCCACATCCCAGCCCCGCGCGGCGAAGCCGAGCGCGAGCGAACGTCCGATGCGGCGCGCGGCGCCGGTAATCAGGACGACACGCGGCGTTTCAGGCTCGCGGGGGGCGGCGGTGTCGATAGAAGCGGTCATTTACAATGCGGGAATGAATCCGAAAGCTCACCAACCCGATAGTTTACCTGCTCCCGGCCCGACCGCGCTCGCGCAGTCCGAAGCGCTCGTCGCGCTCATTCGAGCGGAGCTTGAAGAGGCCGGCGGCTGGTTGCCGTTCGACCGCTATATGGAGCGCGCGCTGTACGCGCCCGGACTCGGCTACTACAGCGGCGGCGCCCGAAAGTTCGGCTTGCGTGGCGACGACGGTAGCGACTTCGTCACGGCGCCCGAACTATCGCCGCTCTTCGCGAAAACGCTGGCGCGTCCTGTCGCCGAAGCGCTGCACGCAAGCGGTACACGCAACGTGATGGAGTTCGGCGCCGGCACCGGCAAACTGGCGGCAGGATTGCTGAACGCGCTCGCCGCGCTCGGTGCTGAATTCGACAGCTATTCGATCGTCGATCTGTCGGGAGAATTGCGCGAGCGTCAGCGTGAAACGATCGAAGCCGCCGCGCCTTTACTCGCGGGCAAAGTGCGCTGGCTGGACGCATTGCCGGAGCGCTTCGAGGGCGTGGTAATCGGCAATGAAGTGTTGGACGCGATGCCGGTGCGGCTTTTTGCTTTCGTTGACGGCGCCTGGCGGGAACGCGGCGTTGCATGGCGCGACGGGTGGTTCGCATTCGAAGACCGCCCGGTTTCCGCATCCGCCGACATGGCATTGCTGTCCGAAATGGACACGACCGGCGGCGACTACCTCGCCGAAACGCACGACGCCGCACGCGCCTTCACGCGCACCATCTGCGCGATGCTCGCACGCGGCGCGGCGTTTTTCATCGACTACGGTTTCCCGCGCCACGAGTACTACCATGCGCAGCGCGCGCAGGGCACGCTGATGTGCCACTACCGGCATCGCGCGCATGGCGATCCCTTTGTCTATCCTGGCTTGCAGGACATCACCGCGCACGTGGAATTCACGGGTATCGCCGAAGCGGGCGTTGAAACCGGAGCAGATCTGCTGGGCTTCACGTCGCATGCGCGTTTCCTACTGAACGCGGGCATTACCGATGCGTTATCCGAAATCGATCCCGACGACGCAGCGCGCTTTTTGCCCGCGGCGAACGCGGTGCAAAAGCTGTTGTCGGAGGCCGAAATGGGCGAGCTATTCAAGGTGATCGCGTTCTCGCGCGGACTGGAAGACACGCTTCAGGCGTTTTCCAGCGGCGACCGGTCGCACACGCTGTAATGCCGGGGTCCGCACGATGATCCGCTGGCTGTTGACTACTTTCGTTGCCCTCGCGGTGCTGTCGGCTTGCTGGCCGTGGCTTCGAAAGCTCGGCATTGGACGAATGCCCGGCGACGTCAGCGTGCGTCTGTTCGGACGCGAATATCACTTTCCGTTTATGTCGACGTTGTTGCTGTCGATGTTGCTGTCGCTTATCGCGAGGCTCCTGTAAAGCCGCCGCGCGGTGATCGCGAGGTTGATCGCGACAGCGACAGCTCGGAAAGCTCTTTCACGAAAGACGGTCGGTGCACTACCGCCCCACTTCGCTCACTCGAGCGCCGCGGCCACAGCACGCACGCGTTCTTGATGCACGGCGTCCTTGATCCCGGTCGGCGTATCGGCGAGCCGCTTGGCGACGGCGCCTGCATCCACGCCCCGCGCTGCGACGAGCGCAACTCGCAAACGCTCCGCTTGCGGATACTCCCGCGCTTCGAAACCAAGCCGGCCGCGCGCGTCGGCCTCGCACGCCTGCAGCGCTTCCGCGAAACGCGAAGGCTTGCGTATCGCGTCGCAGCGCTCGAGCAGCCTCACGAGCGCAGCGGCGCCCATTTCAATCACGCGATGAATGTTGCCGTGTTCGCGCGCCACCAGCACCGCGAGGTCGCGACATTCGTTCGGAACACGTAAGCGCTCGCAGAGAGGCTTGAGCAGATCCACGCTGCGTCCTTCGTGGCCGATATGCCGCGGCAAAATATCTTCGGGCGTAGTGGCTTTGCCGAGGTCATGCGTGAGCGCGGCAAACCGCACGGGCAGCGCATAGCCCTGCTGCGCGGCGTGGTCGAGCACCATCATCACGTGCACGCCCGTATCGACTTCGGGGTGATAGTCGGCGCGCTGCGGCACGCCGAACAGCGCGTCGATCTCCGGCAGAATCCGCACCAATGCGCCGCAATCGCGCAGTACTTCGAACATGCGCGACGGCTTCTTCTCCATCAAACCGCGCGACACCTCCTGCCACACGCGTTCGGCGACGAGGGCGTCCACTTCGCCGTCCGCCACCATTTTGCGCATCAGCGCGAGTGTCTCAGGCGCGACGGTGAAATCAGCGAAACGCGCGGCGAAGCGTGCGATCCGCAAGATACGCACCGGATCTTCAAGAAACGCGTCGCTGACGTGGCGGAAGAGCTTTGCCTGCAAGTCGCGCTGACCGCCGAACGGATCGATCACCGGGCCCGTGAGTTCGCCTCCCGGACGCACCCCGCGAGCCATTGCGTTGATCGTCAGGTCGCGGCGCGCAAGGTCTTCTTCGAGCGTCACGTCTGGCGCGTAGAAGAACTGGAAGCCGTGATAGCCCGCCGCGGTTTTTCGCTCTGTACGCGCGAGCGCGTACTCCTCGTGCGTCTGCGGATGCAGAAACACGGGGAAGTCCTTGCCGACCGGGCGGTAGCCCTGCGCGACCATCTGCTCGGGTGTTGCGCCGACCACCACGTAATCGCGATCCTGAACCGGCACGCCCAGCAATTCGTCGCGAATGGCGCCGCCCACTGCATAGATGTTCATGGGCATTCGTCTAGATACGCAACGGCGTGCGTCTCGCTGAGCGCGTCGTCGATCCAGGCTTTCACGGCGGGCACGGCCATGACCCGTCGCATATACGCCGACGACGTCTCGGACAACGTCGGCTGCCAAGTGTTGAAGCGCATAGCCACCGGCGCGTACATTGCGTCTGCAATGGTGAACTCGCCGAACAGGAAAGGGCCGCCATATGTGTCCAGACAGTCGCGCCAGATCGCCTCGATACGCGCGATGTCGGCCAGCACACCCGGCGTTGCGTTCTTGCCGGGGAACGACGCGCGAATGTTCATCCACATATGCGAGCGCAATTCGCCAAAGCCGGAATGCATCTCGGCGCTCACGCTTCGAGCATGCGCACGCGCCGCCGGGTCGCGCGGCCAGAGTGCGTGCTGAGGAAAGCGCTCGGCCAGCGTCTCGGCAATTGCCAGAGAATCCCAGACGGCAAGGCCCGCGTCGTCGATCAAACAGGGAATCTTGCCTGGGCCCTTCGGCGCACGAGCCAGCACGGCAGCGTTGGTGCCGGGCTGGTCCAGATGAATCAGGACTTCGTCGAACGCAATGCCAAAATGCTTGAACAGCAGCCACGGACGCATCGACCACGACGAATAGTTCTTGTCACCAATAAGCAGCTTCATGCAGGTTCGTATGAGGAAGAAAGTAAAAAGGTTCAGCGCCCCGCGCTCGCGCGAAACGCATCGAAACGCGAGCGTGACGACGCACCGCTCAGATAGACCGGCGCGATGGTTTCGAGGCTGGCCGGCTCAAGACCAAGCTCGGGTGCGAGCGGCCGGCTCAGCACGTTATCGACTTTCATCGAGTCGAGATTGTCGCGTGTGAGGACAGGTTCACCGGGTGCCAGTTCGAAGGTCATTGCCTGCATGCGCGCCAGCATTTGCGGCAAGCGGATGATGCTCGCGTGCCGGCCGATCACATCGCCGCAATATTTAACGAGCTCTTCGAGCGAATAGACGCTCGGGCCGCCAAGCTCGTAGGTCTTGCCGCTGGCCGCATCGAGATCGAGCACGTTCACGATCGCCTTGGCGACGTCGCCGACATAGACCGGCTGGAATTTCGCGTCCGGCATTGCGAGCGGAATCACCGGAAAAATGCGCTGCAAGAAAGCGAACTTGTTGAGAAACTGGTCTTCCGGACCGAACACGACGGATGGCCGGAAAACCGTCCACGCAAGATTCGACGCGTGCACGGCTTTCTCGCCGTCGCCCTTCGAGCGCGCGTACATGCTCGGGCCGTTCGAGTCGGCGCCGAGCGCGCTCAGATGAATTAGCCGATGCACGCCCTTGCCTTCGCAAGCCGCCGCAATTCTGGTCGGCAGCTCGACGTGAGCGCGCGCGAATTCCGGACCGTATGGTGTGCGGCGCTTGCCATGCAGAGTGCCGACGAGATTGATCACACAGTCGGTTTCCTCGACAAAGCGAGCAAGTTGAACGGGATCGAAGACGTCGGTCTCGATCACGTCGATAGGAAGCAGCGTGAGGTGGCGCGCGTTATAGCGTCGCCGTGTGGCGATGCGCACGTCTTTGCCCATTTCAACGAGGGCGTTGACGAGATGGCTTCCGATGAAACCGGAACCGCCAATGATCGCAATGGCTTTGTGTCGCATTTTCGACTCCCTGGTGGAAGCCGCGGCAACGGCTGGCGTGGCGCACCGCTGCCTCACACCGAGGCAGCGGCGGCACGGCGCTTACGGTGCGATGTAACCCAGACGCGCCTTCAGCGATTGCGGACGGCCTTCGAACAATGCCGCGTAGTAGACCGTGTTGGACAACACATTCTTCACGTAGTCACGCGTTTCCTGGAAGGGAATCGCTTCAGCGAAGATCGCGCCTTCAACCGGATGCTGCAACGTCTGCCGCCAGTTACGCGGACGGCCCGGCCCGGCGTTGTACCCCGCGGTGGCCAGCACGGCGGAACCATCGAACTGATTGTAGATCATCGACAGGTAGTTCGTGCCCAGCAGGATGTTGGTGTTGATGTCGTTCATCTGCTCGCGCGAAATCGGGCCAAGGCCGATCTTCTTTGCGACGAGTTGCGCGGTGCCGGGCATCAGCTGCATCAAGCCGCCCGCGCCGACTTCGGAGCGCGCATTGATGATGAAACGCGATTCCTGGCGGATCAGCCCGTACGCCCATTCAACGTCCAGGCCGCTCGACTGCGCATCCCGCTCGACGATATCGCGGAACGGCGACAAATAACGCAGCGAGAAATCGTGTTCGGTTTTCGTGCGGTCGGCGGTGTTGACGGTGCGGTCATACAGCTGGATACGGCGCGCGTATTCGGCGGCGGCAAGCAACTGACGGTCGCTCATGGTGCGCAGCGGCCAGTTCCATTCGCGATTGCCTTCGAGCCGCAAGTTCAGCGCGTAGAAGCGCTGCGCCAGATCGAAACCAGGCGTGTTGCCGGCCTGCTGGACTTCGGAATCGGTCACCATGGTTTTCGGCGGCACCGAAATCTTCTGCCCGAGTTCTTCAGCGGCCAGTTGCCCGTAGAAGTTGAAACCCTGCGAGATCGACTCGAATTCCTGGTTGGCCGCGGTCGTGTCGCCCGCCTGCTTGAGCGCGCGGGCATGCCAATAGACCCACGACGGCTGATTGCGCAGCGCCGCCGGCATCTGCTCGATCGACCAGCGCACCATGTTCCAGTCTCCGGCGAGGAGCGCGGTGCGCGTGCGCCATTCATACGCGGGATTCGAGAGCGGCGCGTTTGCCGACAACCTGTACCAGTCGGTGGCGCTCGGCATCTGCTTGGCTGCCGCCTGATAGGCAATGGTGCCCCAGCCGATCGCGCGTTCGGGCGAATTCAGCGACGGCGCGACAGACGCGAACGTGGCAGCAGCCATGGCCGGATCGTTGCGGGCCATGCGCGTGATGGCGAGCAGCGCGAGTTGATGCGATTGGGCGTCGGGACTGACACCGCGCGCGAGCAACAACGGCGGCGTACTGGTAGCCTGGCCAAACAGCACCGGATCGGGCGCCTGGTCGCCCAGCGCGTCGACCAGTTTGCTGCCGGTATTCGGATAGTTCTGTTCGTAAGCGAGACGGATTTGTTGCCAGATGTCGTCGGTGCTGAACTGCTTGTTCACGCCGAGCACCGTGATCAGATCGACGCAGCCGTCGCCGTACCATTTCGGATCGACTAGCAGCGCGCGCGCCGCGTCCGCGACATTCTCGCCGCGCGACGCACGCGATTCGAGCGCGTAGCACTTGACCTGCGTATCGTCGTTCAGCACGAAGCGCGCATATTGCTGGTCGAAGTTGCGCCAATCATGCCGCGTGCCGAGCACCGTGAGGTAGTCGTTGCGCATGCGGTCGGCGATCGCCTGGCCGTCGTACTTCTGCAGGAACGCGAGCACCGGCGCGTCTGGCGCGTCGACGCGCGCATGACCGCCGGAGTCGAAGAGTTGCGGCTTGATCTGGAAGTACTCCAGATACGAAGGCGCCGGATAGCTCGGGATCATGCTCGCCAACTGCACCGCACGAGCCGCGTCGTTATTGCGGGCGGCCTCGCGCAACTGGACGAAAATCTGATCGTCGTTGTTGAGCTGCGAAATGGGAAGAGGCTTGACGGCTGACGCCGTGCTACATGCGACGAGCGCCGCTGCGGCTAACGCCATGCCTGCCGCGCGATATACTCGATAAAGACTTTTTGACATCGTTGTTTCTGGAGCGCGAATTGAACCCAAGCATAGCATGCAACCCTGTCGCGGAATCGAAAAAGGCGCTGCGTCGAATGCTATTGGAAGCAAGGCTACAAGCGGCTTCCGAGCCGACGAACAATGCCGCGCTCGGACGCTGCGTTCTCGATGCGCTCAAGCATTTCGACGTGCAAAGCGTGGGGTTCTACTGGCCGCTCGCGGGCGAATTCGATGCGCGCGCAGCGATCTCCATTTGGCTCGCGGGCAGCCCGCAACGCGAAGCCAGCCTGCCGATCATCAAGGAACGCGGGCTGCCGCTCGAGTTCCACGCATGGTCGCCGGATACGCCAATGAAGATCGGCCACCACAAGATCGCAGAGCCCACCACAGGGCGAATGGTGACGCCCGAGCTACTGCTCGTTCCCTGCGTGGGTTTCGATGCCGACGGCTACCGGCTCGGTTATGGCGGCGGCTACTACGACCGCACGCTCGCCGGCTGGCCCGGCGCGAAGCGGCCGATCACGGTGGGTGTGGCATATGAAGCATGCCGCACCTCTGCACTGGAGCGCGAGGTGCACGACATGCCGCTCGACATGATCGTGACCGAGACGGGACTTCATGCGCGGACCGTCGGCTAGATCCGTCTGGAAAGCGACCGGCAACACACCGTTTAGCGCGGCTTGCACGCAGCCAGGAAACTCATGCCCCGCTGGCGCGCGTCTCAGCGCCTCCCATTCATAACGACGCCGCCGCGCGCGCGGCTGTGTCGTACATCCCGGACGCGTTTCTCATCAATTGCGCCGCGTCGCCGATCTGTTCGTTGGTGAGGCCGCTTTCCTTCAGCGTCGAGATGAGGCAACTCTCGCGCACCTCGCGATATTTCAGGCACAGCGCACGGCCCGCTTCCGTCGCCGAAAAAAACACTTCCTTGCCGGTCTTTTCGCTTTTTACATACCCTCTAGCTACGAGCTTCTTTAACGCATAGGTCGCGACGTGCGTATCTTCTATGTTGAGCACGAAGCAGATGTCGGCCAGTTTTTTGCGACGCTCGCGATGACTCACGTGATGCAGCAGCGAGACCTCGATTGCGGTCATGTCCTTTTCCCCGGCCGCCGACATGCAGCGCACCATCCATCGGTTGAATGCGTTGCCGGCCATGATGAGCGCGTACTCGAGCTCGGACAGTTCCGCGCTCGTGTCCGACACGAGATGTTCGGACGAGACGATCTTGGTGGGATGCCGCGACATGTGAATTTCTCAGGAAAACGGGATGGAGAGTGTCGGGAGTGTACGACGAGCGGCTCACCGCGGCGAGCCTGGCGAAAACTCTTATTGAGAAATTGTTGATATTTTATTGACAATGTATTCTTCAACGTCGCATAACCTGTCCCATGGTTTCTGACGGCGTTCAACGCAGAACTCTTCGACTTCTTCGGGTCTTCAAGCCATGAGCCAACCCAGAATTTTTCCGCTCGGCGACGCCGCGCTTGTCTGCGAGGTGCCCCCGCCCGCGACGCTGGACTGCCAGCGCCGCGTGTGGGCGGCTGCCGAAATGGCGCAGCACTGGCCTCATGTGCTCGAAGTCGTGCCGGGCATGAACAACCTGACGCTCGTGTTCGATCCCGTCGAAGCCGACCGCGACGCGCTGACGACCCGGCTGCAGGACGCCTGGCAAGCGGTCAGCGCAGCGCCCGCGCCGGGTCGAGAAGTCGAAGTCCCGGTTCAGTACGGCGGAGAGTTCGGCCCCGACCTGGGTGCAGTGGCGAACCACACCGGTCTAAGCGTGCGCGAGGTGATCGAGCGGCATTCGGGTGGCGAGTACGTGGTCTTTTTCCTCGGCTTCCAGCCGGGCTTCGCCTATATGGGCGGACTGGAAGAGGCGCTGCATACGCCGCGCCGCGCATCGCCGCGACTCGAAGTGCCGGCCGGGTCGGTCGGCATCGGCGGGGAGCAGACGGGCATTTACCCGGCCACGTCGCCCGGCGGCTGGCAACTGATCGGCCGCACCGAACTGCCGCTGTTCGACCCAACGCGCCGCCCGCCCACCTTGTTGCAGCCGGGCGACCGGGTGCGCTTCACGATTGCGGGGATACACGCATGATCGACGTGATTCGCGCAGGTCTGCTGACCACGATTCAGGATCTCGGCCGTCACGGCTACCGGCATCTGGGCGTCGCGATGGGCGGGGCGCTCGACCGCCTGTCGCTGGAAGTCGGCAACCGGCTCGTCGGTAACCGGCCCGACGCCGCAGGTCTCGAAATCACCTTTGGCCCGACCGTGCTGCGCTTCCTGCGCGCGACGCGAGTGGCCATCACCGGCACTGAATTCGGCGCGACGCTCGACGGCAAGCCGGTCTACTCGTGGTGGAGCCTGCCAGTGAAGGCAGGCCAGGAGCTGGTACTGAACGCGGCGAAGCGCGGCATGCGCGGCTACGTGTGCGTCGCGGGCGGCATCGACGTATTGCCGATGCTCGGCTCGCGCAGCACCGACCTTGCCGGTCACTTCGGCGGTCTCGGGGGCCGGGCGCTGCGCGACGGCGACCGCCTGCCGGTCGGCGCGCCGCCGCAGCGCGCTCACGTCGGCTTCTCTCCCGAGGCGCCGGAGTTCGGCGTCAAAGCGCCTGCGTGGTGCAAGTTCGTGCTCGTGGACGAACCGCTGCGGCGCGGCCGTCATCCGACCGGCGTGCCTTGGGCGGTCCCCATTCGGGTGCTGCGCGGCCCCGAGTACGAAAGTTTCACCGACGAAGCACACGAGTCTTTCTGGTCCGACGAGTGGCTGGTCACGCCGAACAGCAACCGCATGGGCTACCGGCTCGCCGGCACGGAACTGAAGCGCAAAGTCAAAGCGGATCTGCTGTCGCACGCGGTGCTGCCGGGCACGATCCAAGTGCCGCCGAACGGCCAACCGATCGTGCTGATGAGCGACGCGCAGACTACCGGTGGCTATCCGAAGATCGGCGCGGTCATTCAGGCCGACTTGTGGAAGCTCGCCCAGGTGCGGCTGAATGCGGCCGTCCGCTTCATTCCGACCACAACCTACGAAGCGCGCCACGCTTTACTGGAAGAGCGCACCTATTTGCGGCAAATCGACGCCGCCATAGCAATGCACGAAGAACGTTGCGCACGGCAGATGGCCGCCGCAGCGTTGTGACAATGACCGCCCCCAAGCCTGGCGCGTCGCGCCCGGCCTTTCGAGGGGCAAGAAAACTTGGGGCGGCCCGGCGTTTTCTTGAGAGTAGAGGAACATCATGGAAATCGATCTGAACGCCGACCTCGGCGAAGGCTGCGGCTCCGACGAGGCGCTGCTCGACCTCGTCAGCTCCGCGAATATCGCGTGCGGCTGGCACGCGGGCGGCGCCAACGCCATGCGTGACTGCGTGCGATGGGCGGTGCAAAAAGGCGTGTCGATCGGGGCGCATCCGAGCTTCAACGATCCGGAGAATTTCGGCCGCAAGGAGATGGACTTGCCGGCGGCCGACATTTACGCGGGCGTGCTTTATCAACTCGGCGCGCTGTCGGCAATCGCGCAGGCCGAGGGCGGGCGCATCGCGCACGTGAAACCGCATGGCGCTCTTTACAACCAGGCCGCGCGCGACGCGAAGATCGCCGACGCGATCGTCTCGGCCGTGCATGACTTCGATCCGTCGGTCGCGGTTTTCGCGCTTGCCAACAGCGGTCTCGTGACGGCCGCGCGCAACGCGGGGCTGACCGCCATCGAAGAAGTGTTCGCCGATCGCGGCTATCGCGCCGACGGCTCGCTCGTGCCGCGCAAGGAGCCCGGCGCGCTCCTCGAAGATGAAGACGAAGTGCTCGAACGCACGCTTGCGATGGTGCGCGAGCAGCGGGTGCGCGCCGTCGACGGTCAATGGGTGCCGCTCAACGCGCAGACCATTTGTCTGCACGGCGACGGCCCGCATGCGCTCGCGTTCGCGCGGCGCATCCGCAGCGCGCTCCAACAGGCCGGTATCGAGGTGCACGCGGCCGGCGCAGCAAGCGTCTGAAGTACGTGCCGCCGCATCCTGGTCATGTCCTGAACGCCCCGAACGCCCCGCTACATGCGGGGCGTTCGCCAGGTGCGAGAGGCTATGCAGAGATTTGCAGTATCCGCAGTCGATTCATCGCAGTGAATGCAGGTGCAGGTGCAGGTGCAGGTGCAGGTGCAATTGCAGTGCGTAGCAACGCGGCCATCAAGAGCCGCGGAAATAAAACGGCGCGCGGATCGCCACGCGCCGGCCCATGTTAGCCGTCACAAGCGGCGACGTTGAAACCTGTTTGGAGATCCAGATGCAGACAACAGTCAGTCTATGGCCGCTCATCGGCGTGGCCGTCATCATCGTTGGCTTTTTATTGCGGTTCAATCCGATGCTGATCGTGGCAGTCGCCGCGATCATTACCGGTCTGGCCGCGCATTTTCCGGTCGAGAAAATCCTCGCCGAAATCGGCACTGGCTTCATCAAGACGCGCAACATTCCGTTGATCATTCTTCTGCCGCTCGCGGTAATCGGCCTGCTGGAACGGCATGGCCTGCGCGAACGCGCGCAGACGTGGATCAGCGGCATCAAGGCAGCCACGGCCGGGCGCCTCCTGATCGTTTATCTGCTCGTGCGCGAACTGACTGCGGCAGTCGGACTGACCGGGCTCGGCGGGCATCCGCAGATGGTGCGCCCGCTCATCGCGCCGATGGCCGAAGGTGCAACCGAAACCCGCTTCGGCAAGATCAGCGACGCCGTGCGTTTCAAGCTGCGGGCGTTTTCAGCGGCAACGGATAACGTGGGCCTCTTCTTCGGCGAAGACATTTTCGTTGCGTTCGGTGCGATCGTGCTGATGACTACCTTCCTGAAAGAGGCAGGCATTATCGTCGAGCCGATCCACGTCGCGGTCTGGGGCATTCCCACTGCAATCTGCGCATTCCTGATTCACGGCTTCCGCCTGTATCTGCTTGACCGCAAGCTCGACCGCGAATTGCGCGGCAACGCCCACGCGGGCAATGCCGCCGTATCGTCGACGCAATCCGCTGCAGGAGACAAAGCATGACGCTCTCGATTACCTATCT
This sequence comes from Paraburkholderia caledonica NBRC 102488, assembly GCF_000685095.1. Lineage (GTDB taxonomy): Bacteria > Pseudomonadota > Gammaproteobacteria > Burkholderiales > Burkholderiaceae > Paraburkholderia > Paraburkholderia caledonica. The sequence continues at coordinate 440,982 of NZ_BAYE01000004.1, read as the reverse complement.
CTTCTGGCTGTTGGGCGTGGTGCTGCTGATCGTCGGCGGCATGATCGTCACGGACAAGGAACATCCGCGCCGCCTGACGGCCGGCGGCTTCTGGATTCTTTATGCGCTGATCTTTCTGATCGGCGACAAACTGCCGCCCGCAGTGGTCGGCGTCGCGGTGATCGTGATGGCGCTGATTGCCGGCTTCGGCGGGGTCACTGCCGGCAAGCCGAGAGTGCTGTCGCTCGAAGCGCGCAAGGCGAGCGCCGCGCGCCTTGGCAACAAGCTGTTCGTGCCCGCGCTGACGATTCCCGTGATCACCGTGATCATCACATTGTCGGCGAGCCACCTCGTGTTCGGCGGCGTTCCGCTGATCGAGAAGGCCAACGTCACGTTGATCGGCTTCGGCATCGGCTGCGTGATCGCGCTCGCGATTGCGTGCGTGCTGACACGCGACACCGTCGGGCAGTCGATGAAGGAAACGCGCCGCCTCGTCGACGCGCTCTCCTGGGCCGCGGTGTTGCCGCAAATGCTCGGCATGCTCGGCCTCGTGTTCTCGGACGCGGGTGTCGGCAAAGCTGTCGCTCACGTGACCACCGCGTATATCAGCCTCGACTACCGGTTTATCGCAGTGGCCGTGTATTGCATCGGCATGGCGCTCTTCACGATGGTCATGGGCAACGGCTTCGCTGCGTTTCCGGTAATGACGGGCGGCGTCGGCGTGCCGATTCTCGTCGGCGTGTTCCATGGCAATCCGGCCGTGATGGTGGCAATCGGCATGTTCTCGGGCTACTGCGGCACGCTGATGACGCCGATGGCCGCGAACTTCAACATGGTGCCGGCGGCCTTGCTGGAACTGCCGGATAAGAATGCCGTTATCAAGGTCCAGATACCTACCGCGCTGACCTTGCTGGTCGTGAACATCTTCCTGCTCAACTTCCTGATGTTCATGTAACAGCGTGCCGTAAAGAGCAGCAGTTTCCGATGTGTCGCGCGACGTTTCCGCGGCACATCGGCGAAGCACCTCAAACAGGAAAAACCTGCAAGGGAAATAGGATGCGTCCGATCGTCGGCCCATGATGCCGACCATAAGATGCTGGGCCATCTCCCATCCACACGCGCCGGCGCGTGCAACGCGCGCCGCCGGAGCCTTTCCCGCAGGTTTCCATGGAACGTCAATCCCAGCGCGCCGGCGCGCATACCGCGCCGCCGTCATCCAGCGTTACTTCGCTCGTGAAGGCCGCGCTCGACGCGCATCAGGCCGGCCGGCTCGACACCGCCGACTCCATCTACCGCGAGATCCTGACGCTCGCGCCGACGAATTCGCAGACTTTGCATTACTTCGGGGTACTGCATTATCAGCGCGGGCAATACGCAGAGGCCGCCGCACTAATGAGCCACGCGCTCAAATACGACCGTCACGACGCCGCCTGCTGGAGCAACCGCGGACTCGCCGCCGCCGCGCTCGGCCATCTCGAGGAAGCCACGATCTGCTACGACCAGGCGTTGCAGCTACAACCCGATTTCGCCGACGCGCGCAACAACTTCGGCACCGCTTTGCAGGCTCAGGGCGCGTTGAACGAAGCGGTCGAACAATATCGGCTTGCAATCGAGTCGAACCCCTCACTGGTAGATGCCCATCTGAATCTGGGCACGGCGCTCGGCAAACTCGGGCGTTTCGCGGAAGCCCTGGCGTGCTATCGCGACGCGTTGCGAGTCGATCCGGCTTCAGCGGAAGCGCACTTCAACGCGGGCAATGCCTACACAGCGCAAGGCGAGCACGAGGCGGCCGTCGCGAGCTTTGAGCGCGCGCTCGCGTTGCGCCCGGATTACGCCGAGGCGCACATCAACCTGGGTAGCGCGATCGGCAAGCATGGCGACTATGCGGGCGCGGAGTCGCATTACCGTCGCGCGGTTGCAATCGCGCCGAATCCGACCAACCTCGTGTGCCTGGGCGGCTCGCTCGGCGCGCAGGGCCGGCTTGACGAAGAGGAGACGTTCTATCGCGAGGCGCTTGCCCGCGATCCGCATTACGCCGACGCCCATCAGAACCTTGCCTGGCTGCTGCTCAAGCGCGGCGATTTCAAGCAGGGTTGGGCCGAGTTTGCGCTGCGCTGGCGTAAGAGCGATTACGAAGCGCTCGCGATTCCGGGCGTGGCCGAATGGCGCGGCGAACCGCTCAACGGGCGTCGTCTGTTGATCGTCGGCGAGCAGGGTTTCGGGGATCATTTCCAGTTCCTGCGTTTTGCGCGCTTGCTGCACGAACGCGGCGCGACAGTAGACGTCTGCGTTCGCGAGCCATTGCTGAGTCTTGTTCAACGCGTGCCGGGGGTACATAACGCGTTTAGCGGTAAACCGGAGCAGAGCTACGCGGAGCAGAACTACGACTTCTGGGTGCCCATGACGAGCGTGCCTTCATGCGTCGGCACTGAGTTGTCCACCATCCCAGCCGAAGTGCCGTATCTGTTCGCGGACCACGCCAAGGTCAAAGCCTGGCGCAAGAAACTGAAGAAAACCGGCGATGCGAAGCGCAGAGCGGGCCTCGTGTGGGCAGGCAGTCCGGCGTTCGGCAACGACCGCTATCGGTCAATGGCGCTTGCCGACCTGCACGCGCTCGCCGATGTCGCCAATGTGGACTGGTATCCGTTGCAGAAGGGTGCGGCGCACGCGCAACTCTCCTCTGCCCCACCAGCCTTTCGGGCGAACGATTTCAGCGGCGAGTTGAACGACTTTGAAGACACGGCCGCGCTGATCATGAACCTCGATCTGGTGATCGCCGTCGACACCGCCGTCGCGCATCTGGCCGGCGCGCTCGGCAAGCCGGTGTGGCTGCTGCTGCCGGCCAATTCAGACTGGCGCTGGCTTGAAGAACGGAGCGACTCGCCGTGGTATCCGGGCATGCGGCTGTTCCGGCAGAAGGTACTCGGCGAATGGGCCGAGGCGGTGAAGGAAGTGATCAGCGCAATCGATCCCGCGCCGTAGATCGCGCATCGCTTCACCCCGCGTCCACCACGAACCCACGTTGTCGCAAAAGCTGCAGAACGCCTTTGCGGCCACCCAGATGCAACGCGCCAATCGCCACGAACGCCGGCTTGTTCGGCGCGGCGATCTGCAGCATCCGCGAGACGAAGCGCCGATTGCGCGCGTACACGATCCTGTCGTCTATCGAGTTGGACACCTGCTTGTCGCGCGCCAGCTTTTCGGTTTTCGCGGCCTCCCAGGCGGCGATTGCATCGGCATCGCCAACACGCCACAGGCGGTGCAAGGTCCGCACGTCCTCGACGTTTTGCGCGGGCGTCTGCATCAGATCCTGCGCGAGCATCTCGCGTTGCTGGGCGAGCGTGAGCCCGGTGAAGGCGCGCATTTGCTGCGGCAAGGTTTCGAGGCCGATGATCTTGCCACGTGTGCGCAGATATACGTTCTGCAACTGCGCTTCAGTGCCGTACTCGGTCTGCAAGCCGGCGCTGAGCGAGTCGTAGGTTTCGACCAGCAGCGAGGCGAGCCACGGGCGCATCTTTTTGATTTCGTTCAACGCCGCGGGATTGCCGCGCAGACGAAACGCGAGCTTGCGCCACAGCGGCTCCGGCAAGAGGCCGGGAAGGCAGTCGCGGCGGCACACGCCGTACCTGGAAACATCGTCTTGCGAAACGAGTAGCTCGTCCGGCGAAAGTTCGAGCGCAAGCGTCGGCGAAGCCGCCAGCGCGCCCATGATCGGCGGACGAAACGGCTGAGCCGGCGGGTAATCGGCGGGATCGCCCACATGCAGCGTACCCAGCACGTAGATGGTGGTAGCACCGCGAGTCGCGACGTAGAACGGCATACGCGCCGGTTGCAGGCGCACGGGTCCGCTCGCGGTCGTACCGGGTGTGGCGGGTGGCGGATTGAGGCCCGGCAGCGCGGCGCGTGGCTCCGACGGCACGTGCGGTACCGGCAATGCGGGACGCGCACCTTGCGTGGTTGAATTGACGCCAGCCGTGGGTGTATTGGCCGCGGCGCCGGCAGCGTGCGCGCGGCCGATCAGTGCCGCGGAGAAATACAGAACGGAACATACGCCGACGAGCGCGGCACCGGTCAGTGCACGCGCCCGCAAGCTTCGCATGAAGGCAGCGCGGCGGCCGCCTTCACGCGAGCGGCGCGCAAGACGACGCGCCGCCAACGCATCAGGCATCCACGTCCCCCACCTCCTCGGCGCGGTGACACGACACCTGACGGCCATCCACTTCACGCAGCTTCGGCTCTTCGCTGCGGCAACGGTCGATCACATAGGGGCAGCGCTGATGAAACGTGCAGCCCGAAGGCGGATTCAGCGGCGAAGGCATCTCGCCTTGCAGCTTGATCTTGATCGTGCGATCCGCCTCGAAGATCGACGGCGTCGCCGACATCAACGCGCGCGTATAGGGATGCCGCGGCTTCGAGAAAATCCGCTTCTTGTCGCCGAGTTCGGCCACGCCGCCGAAGTACATCACCATCACGTCGTCGGCAATATGCTCGACCACTGACAGATTGTGCGAGATGAACACATAGCTCGTCTTGAACTCCTGCTGCAGATCCATGAAGAGGTTCAGAATCTGCGCCTGGATCGACACGTCGAGCGCCGACACGGGTTCGTCGGCGACAACGATCTGCGGGTCCAGAATCATCGCGCGGGCAATTGCCACGCGTTGACGTTGACCGCCCGAGAACATATGCGGATAGCGCTTTGCATGTTCCGGACGCAGGCCGACGGTACGCATCATTTGAGCGATACGTTCCGCGCGTTCCGTTACGCTCAGTTGGGAGTTGATCGCGAGCGGTTCGCCGAGCGTCTGCTCCACGGTCTTGCGCGGGTTGAGCGACGCAAACGGGTTCTGAAACACCATCTGCACGCGCCGCCGCAGCGCCGCGATTTTCGCGTGATCCGCGCCAGCCACGTCTTCACCGTCGATCAGCAAACGGCCCGCGCTGGGCGCTTCGATCATGGTCAGCTGGCGCGCGAGCGTCGACTTGCCGCAACCGGATTCGCCGACCACGGCGAGCGTCTTGCCGCGCTCGAGCGCGAACGACACGCCGTTGAGCGCCTTCACCGTGCCCGTTGCGAACATGCCGCGTTTGACCGTGTAATAACGCGCGAGCTTGTCGGCGACCAGCACGTGATCGCCCGCATGGTCCGACTGGCGCCGCGTTTCAGGTACTGCGTTCATCGTGCGCCTCCATGTGTGTGAACGTTCGCGTCGCCGCTCAGGTTCAAGGGTTTGATGCAACGCACGCGCGCTACTTCGGCGTGACCTTGCATGGGCGCGAGCGCGGGGCGTCCCTTGTTGCAGTCGTCGACCATGTACTTGCAGCGCGGGGCAAACAGACACCCTTTCGGGCGATCGTCGCGTCCCGGCACCATGCCCGGCAAAGCAGCGAGTCGCACGGCACCCACGTTATGCTCGGGAATCGCGGCCAGCAACGCTTCCGTGTACGGATGATGAGGCGCGGCGAAGATGTCCGGCACCTTGTTCGTCTCGATCACCTCGCCAGCGTACATGACCGCGACGCGCTGCGCGACCTCGGACACCACCGCGAGATCGTGCGAAATCAGCACGAGCGCCATGCCCCGCTCTTTCTGCAAGCGCATCAGCAGTTCCATGATCTGCGCCTGGATCGTTACGTCGAGCGCGGTGGTCGGCTCGTCGGCGATCAGCAGTTTCGGGTTGCAGGCAATGGCCATGGCGATCATCACGCGCTGGTTCATGCCGCCCGACATCTGATGCGGAAACGCGCCGATGCGGCTCTTCGCGTCCGGAATGCCGACCTGATCGAGCAGTTCGAGTGCGCGCTTGTCGAGCGCGGCGCCGCGCAGCCCTTCGTGCAGCTTCAGCACTTCCTTGATCTGATAGCCGACCGTATAGCTCGGATTCAGACTCGTGAGCGCGTCCTGGAACACCATCGCGATATCTTTGCCGATGATCTTGCGGCGTTCCTTCGCCGATGCCTTCAGCAGATCGCGGCCGTTGAACGTGATTTCGTCCGCCGTGACCTTGCCGGGGGCGTCGATCAGTCCCATCAACGCCATCATCGTCACGCTCTTGCCCGAACCCGATTCGCCGACAACGCCGAGCACTTCGCCCGGCGCGACGTCCAGATTGATCCGGTCGACAGCAGGTAGTCCGTTGAAGTTGACCGCCAGATTGCGGATGGTCAGTAGATTGTCCATTTATGCCATCCGTTTCAGTTTGGGATCGAGTGCGTCGCGCAGCCCGTCGCCGAGCAGATTGATGGCGAGCACCGAGATCAGGATGGACAAACCAGGCATCGTGACGATCCACCATGCGCTGTCGATGTAATCACGCGCCGAGGCCAGCATCGCGCCCCACTCCGCCGACGGCGGTTGTACGCCGAGGCCGAGGAAGCCGAGCGCGGCCGCATCGAGAATCGCCGACGAGAAGCCGAGCGTTGCCTGCACGATCAGCGGCGCGGTGCAGTTGGGCAGCACTTGCGAGAACATCAGACGCAGCGTGCCGGCGCCGGCCACTCGCGAGGCCGTCACGTATTCCTTCTGCAACTCGCCTTGCGCCGAGGCGCGCGTCAAACGCACGTAGCCCGGCAACGCGACGATCGCGATCGCCAGCATCGTATTGACGAGGCCCGGACCGATGATCGCGACCACCGCCACCGCGAGCAGCAGCGACGGCAATGCGAGCAGCACGTCCATGACGCGCATGATCGGCGTATCGGCCCACTTCTCGAAGAATGCCGCGATGAGACCGAGCACGATGCCCGGAATCAGCGCGAGCACCACCGACACGAAGCCGATCCAGAACGACAGCCGCGCGCCGTACATCAGACGCGAGAGGATGTCGCGGCCGGCTTCATCGGTGCCGAGAACGAACCGCCAGTTGCCGCCTTCGAGCCATGCAGGCGGAATTTTCACGAAGTCGCGGTACTGTTCGATCGGGCTATGCGGCGCGATGAGCGGCGCGAAAATCGCCACGACGATAAGCAGCAGAACGACGATGCCGGCGCCAACCGCACCGCGATTGCGCGAGAAATTCGCCCAGAATTCGCGAGCGGCAATCGCGCGGCCGCTGGGCGGCGTCACTGCTGTGGGGACTGTGTTTTGTATGTCTGCCATGCTTGATCACCTCGTATGGCGAATGCGCGGGTTGAGCACGCCGTACAACAGATCGACGACGAGGTTCACGAAGATCACCAGTGTGGCGATCATCAGGATGCCGCCCTGCACGACCGGATAATCGCGGCGGCCAATCGCATCGATCAGCCATTTGCCGATGCCCGGCCACGAGAAGAGTGTCTCCGTCAGTACCGCGCCCGCAAGCAGCGTACCGACCTGCAGACCGATCACCGTCACCACCGGAATCAACGCATTGCGCAATGCATGAACGACGATCACTCGCCCCGGCGATAAACCCTTCGCGCGCGCGGTGCGGATGTAGTCTTCTCGCAGCACTTCGAGCATCGACGAACGAGTCATGCGCGCGACGACCGCGAGCGGAATCGTTCCGAGCACGATGGCGGGAAGAATCAGATGGCTGAGTGCGGACTTGAACGCGCCTTCGTCGGTGGACATCATCGCGTCGATCAGCATGAAGCCGGTCACGTGCGGAATATCGTATTCGACCGCGATGCGGCCTGACACCGGCGTCCAGCCAAGCTTGACCGAGAACACCATGATGAGGATCAAGCCCCACCAGAAGATCGGCATTGAATAGCCGGTCAGCGCTGTACCCATCACGCCGTGATCGACGGCCGTGCCGCGCCTGAGCGCCGCGAACACGCCTGCCGGCAGGCCGACGATGAGCGCGAACAGCATCGCGCAAATCGACAGTTCAACTGTGGCGGGGAAGCGGGCGAGAAATTCACCCATGACGCTCGTGTTGGTGATGATGGAAGTGCCGAGATCGCCGTGCAGCGCGCGGCCGATGTAGTGGACGTATTGCATCGGCAGAGGCTCGTCGAGCCCTAGCCGGTGCATAGCCGCGGCATGCATCGCCGGATCGACGCCGCGCTCGCCCATCATCACTTCGATGGGGTCGCCCGGTATCAGGTGAATCAGCGCGAATGCAAGGATCGTGATGCCGATGAACGTCGGTATCACCATGCCGATGCGGCGCAAAACAAAGCGGAACATGGTTCGTCCCTATGGTCTTGATGAAGAAAAAACGCAACCGGCGACGAGGGCTTGTGACCCCGGTCGCCGGACCATTTCGACCAGTTTGCTAACCGTGCGAAAAGCGTACTGCGCGAATTTTACGACTTGCCTGACTCAATATCGGGCGCCTTACTTGACGCTGACGCCGTCGAAGCGAGCGTAGCCGAGCGGCTCGATACGCATGTCGACCACCTTCTTGCTAACAGGCTGGTAGACCGTCGAGTGAGCGATCGGCGAGAACGGCAGTTGCTGCGCGAAGATCTGCTGCGCCTGCGTGTATGCCGTCGTGCGCGCGCCCTGGTCGGACGTCGAACGACCCTTCTGGATCAGATCGTCGAAAGGCTTGTAGCACCACTTCGAGAAGTTGTTGCCGTTCACCGCTTCGCAGCCAAGCAGCGTGCCGAGCCAGTTGTCCGGATCGCCATTGTCGCCTGTCCAGCCGATCAGCATCGTGTCGTCCTCACCTGCGTGGGCGCGCTTGATGTACTCGCCCCACTCGTACGTGACGATCTTCGCCTTGACGCCGATCTTGGCCCAGTCAGCCTGGATCATTTCCGCCATCAGACGCGCGTTCGGGTTATATGCGCGTTGCACCGGCATCGCCCACAGCGTGATGTCGAAGCCGTTCGGATAACCGGCCTTTGCAAGCAGCGCCTTGGCCTTGTCCGCGTCGTACGATGCGCCCTTCAGGTTCTTGTCGTAGGACCATTGGGTCGGCGGCATCGGGTTCGTGGCGGCCTGGCCTGCGCCCTGGTACACGGAATCGACGATCGCCTTCTTGTTGATCGCCATGTCGAGCGCCTGACGCACTTCGACCTTGTCGACCGGCTTGTGCGTCACGTTGTACGCGAGGTAGCCCAGGTTGAAGCCAGGCTGCGACGGCATCGCGAGACTCGATTCGGCCTTCAGCGGTGCAATATCGGCCGGGCGCGGATAGCTCATCACCTGGCATTCGTCGCGCTTCAGTTTCTGCACGCGCACGCCGGCGTCCGGCGTGATCGAGAAGATCAGCTTTGAAATCTTGACCGCGTTCGGCTTCCAGTATTCGGGATTGCCGTCGAAACGGATAGTCGCGTCTTTCGTATAGCTGCGGAAGATGAACGGACCCGTGCCGACCGGGAACTGGTTGATGTCGGCGGCTTTGCCGGCCTTCAGCAACTGGTCGCCGTATTCAGCCGACAGAACCGACGCGTATTCCATGGCCAGGTTCTGGATGAACGGCGCGTTGACTTCCTTCAGCGTGAACTTGACCGTGTACGGATCGACCTTTTCGACCTTCGTGATCAGCTTGTCCAGACCCATGTCGGTGAAGTACGGGAACTGCACCGGGTAGGCCTTGTGGAACGGCTGGTTCGCGTCGAGCATGCGCTCGAAGGTGAAGATGACGTCATCTGCGTTGAATTCGCGCGTCGGCTTGAAGAACGACGTGGTCTGGAACTTCACGCCGTGACGCAGATGGAACGTGTACGTCTTGCCGTCCGCGGAGACATCCCACTTTTCGGCGAGGCCCGGCTCGACCTTGGTGCCGCCACGCTCGAACTCGACGAGGCGGTTATAGACGGTGAACGTATTGGCCGTGAAATCGGTGCCCGTGGTGTATTGGGCCGGATCGAAACCCGCAGGGCTGCCTTCTGAGCAGTAAACGAGTGTCTTGTTCGGAATCTCGGCGCGCGCGCTTTGCGCACCCACCATCGATGCCGCTGCAGCTGCGACGAGCGTCGTAACACGCGCGGCGCGCAACAGGTTGTTTTGCTTCATGTTTCCTCCAGGTTCGGGGCTGGCTGACGCCAGCGTAGCGCGATATTACTGAGCTTTCCCCGGTGTCACAAGCAGAGGAAATTATCCGCCACGCCGCAGCCGGCGCGCCTGCGCGGATATTTCAAGACCTCTTTCGAATGACTTTCAGAGTAGGCCATCGCAGCGATTCTTGTGGAATCGTTTCGAGTTGTTCTGATTGGAAATGTGGGAAAAGTGCTGGGAAGAGACAATTCACCAGAGCCGCCGCGCATGAATCCGCACGGCGGCCTCTGGACCACAATGGGCAACAACGGCCAGCACAACGGCCAGCAACAACGGCCAGCACCAACGACGAGTCAGCGGTTTAACCGCCCAGGCGCTCGCAGATCGCCGTGGTCGCCGCAGCGCCGTTAAGCGTGTAGAAATGCAGACCCGGTACCTTCGCGCTGATCAGACGCCTGCACAGGTCCGTCACCACGTCGAGCCCGAACGCGCGAATCGACTCGCGGTCGTCGCCGAAACTCTCCAGCCGGCGCGCGATCCAGCGCGGCACTTCCGCGCCGCACATCTCTGAAAAGCGCATGAGCTGCGAAAAGTTCGTGATCGGCATGATGCCCGGCACGATCGGCACGTCGACGCCGAGTTTCCTTGCGTCGTCGACAAAACGGAAATACGCGTCCGCGTTGAAGAAGTACTGAGTGATCGCGGAATTGGCGCCGGCCTTCACCTTGCGGGCGAAGTTTTCGAGATCGTGACGCGGCGAACGCGACTGCGGATGATATTCCGGGTAGCCCGCCACCTCGATCCAGAACCAGTCGCCGAATTCGGCGCGGATAAAGCTCACCAGTTCCGACGCATAACGCAACTCGCCGACTTCGCCCATGCCGGACGGCAGGTCGCCGCGCAGCGCGACGATATGGCGAATGCCATGCGCGCGGTACTCGTTGAGAATCGCGCGCAAGCTCTCTTTGGACGAGCCGATGCACGACAGATGCGGCGCCGCCTCGAGCCCTTCCTTCGCCATATCGACGACGGTGTCGAGCGTGCCCTGCTGCGTCGAGCCGCCTGCGCCAAACGTGACGGACACGAACTTGGGCTTGAGTAAAGCGAGTTGCGCGCGCGTTGCGCGCAGCTTGTCGACGCCTTCCTGCGTTTTCGGCGGGAAGAATTCGAATGAAAGTTCGATCGGGTTCATGGTTCAGTATGTCAACCGAGACTGCGGTTGCCGAAAATGAGCGCGGACAGCAGCCATGACACGATGCTATACAGAATCGAGCCGAAGAACGCCGACCAGAAACCCGACACTTCGAAGCCCTTCAGCAGCGACGCGCACAGCCAGAAGCACAGCGCATTGACCACCAGAATGAAGAGCCCGAGCGTGACGATCGTGACGGGCAGCGTCAACAGAATCAGCACCGGCCGCAGGACCGTGTTGATCAATCCGAGGACTACCGCGACGATCAACGCGGTGCCAAAGCTGCGGATATGAATCGACGGAACGAGGTAAGTGATGATCAGCAGCGCCAGTGCATTGATCAGCCAGGTCAGCAGAACGGTCATGTAAAGCTCCTTGCAGGCAGGATGTCCGTTGAACGAAAAGGCAGGCATGGCGAGCAAAGCGGCGCCTAAGCGCCGCCCCGTCGTCACACCATCATGTTTTCAGGCTGCCCTCGGGCTTGCGCGCGAAGGGCATACCGGAACGCGTACTTAATAGCGGTAGTGGTTCGGCTTGAACGGACCGTTCTTGTCGACGCCGATGTAGCCCGCCTGCGCGTCCGACAACACGGTCAGGTTCGCACCGATGCGCGCCAGATGCAGACGCGCGACCTTCTCGTCCAGATGCTTGGGCAGCACGTACACGCGGTTCTCGTACTTCTTGCCTTGCGTGAACAGCTCGATCTGTGCGAGCGTCTGGTTCGTGAACGAGTTCGACATAACGAACGACGGGTGGCCCGTCGCGCAGCCCAGGTTCACGAGGCGGCCTTCAGCCAGCAGAATCACGCGCTTGCCGTCCGGGAAAATGATGTGGTCGACTTGCGGCTTGATGTTGTCCCACTGGTACTGACGCGTCGAGGCCACGTCGATTTCCGAATCGAAGTGACCGATGTTGCAGACGATCGCGTTGTGGCGCATCGCCTTCATGTGATCGTGGTTGATCACGTGGTAGTTGCCCGTTGCCGTGACGAAGATGTCGGCTTTGTCCGCCGCGTATTCCATCGTCACCACGCGGTAGCCTTCCATCGCAGCCTGCAGTGCGCAGATCGGATCGATTTCGGTGACCCACACGGTTGCGCCGAGACCGCGCAGCGATTGCGCGCAGCCCTTGCCCACGTCGCCGTAACCGGCCACCACGGCGATCTTGCCCGCGATCATCACGTCGGTCGCGCGCTTGATGCCATCGACGAGCGACTCGCGGCAGCCATACAGGTTGTCGAACTTCGACTTGGTGACCGAGTCGTTGACGTTAATCGCCGGGAACGGCAGGCGGCCTTCTTTTTCCATCTGATACAGACGATGCACGCCGGTCGTGGTCTCTTCCGTCACGCCCTGGATGTGAGCGAGACGCGTGGAATACCACGTCGGGTCAGCGTCCAGATGACGCTCGATCGACTTGTACAGCGCGACCTCTTCCTCGTTGGTCGGCTTGGCGATCACCGAGCGGTCTTTCTCCGCCTTCGAGCCGAGGATCAGCAGCAACGTCGCGTCGCCGCCGTCGTCGAGAATCATGTTCGCGAACTCGCCGTTCGGCCATTCGAAAATGCGGTGCGAGAACTCCCAGTATTCGTCGAGCGACTCGCCCTTGAACGCGAACACCGGCGTGCCGGCCTTGGCGATTGCCGCAGCGGCGTGATCCTGCGTCGAGAAGATATTGCACGATGCCCAGCGCACGTCCGCGCCGAGCGCGGTCAGCGTTTCGATCAGCACGCCGGTCTGGATAGTCATGTGCAACGAACCTGCGATTCGCGCGCCCTTCAGCGGCTGCTGCGCCTTGTATTCGTCACGCGTTTGCATGAGACCGGGCATTTCCGTCTCTGCAATGGTGAGTTCCTTGCGGCCCCAGTCGGCAAGCGACATGTCGGCAACGATGTAATCCTGGGAAGCTTGGGAATCGATAACTGCGGCGTTCATCACGCCCTCCTTTCTAAGTAGTGACTAGAAATTTGACGTGAGCGCGGTTCGATGCGGTGGACAGGAAAGCGCAATGCGCATCCGGTCCTTCCGATTGAAGCCTTCGAGCCTGGCGGGCGGCCGGCGAATATATGCTGATTCGCGGTACCCGTCGCAACGCTCCTCGAAGACGAACGGCGATTGTAGCAAATCGAGATGGCTTCGGGGCGTGAGGATCGGTTTGGGGTGGGCTTTTGGGGGCGGGCTTTTTTGGGGTGGCGTTGCCGCGGCGTTGCGTTGCGGTCGTCTTTTGCGGCGGCGTCAGGCGGCCGGCGTTTGCGCTGGGTTACACAGCGGCCGCGCCGCCTGCCGCATGCGCGCCAGCTTCGGCGGTCATCTGCGCGCCGTGCAACTGGACGATGCCCGCTCGCGCTCTGTCGAGAAACTGCCGCGAAAAGCGGAAAGCTTCGGCGACGTCGGCGGGATCGGGCGTCAGCCAGCCGAACGCAACGCGGAAGTAGCGCTCAGCGTGGATGCCCGAGTGGTAATGCATGCGCACGCGCTTCGCGTCCGCGAGCCGTGGATTGCCGAAAATTTCGCGGAGCGCCCACGAAAATGCGCCGTCCTCGCCGCCGATACGGCGAAACGCGTCATCCATAGGAAAGCCGCCGAGCGCCGCGTACGCCGCCCGACGCACGATGAGACTGCTCGGCACCGTATTGCTGAGCGTTGCCGCATGCTGGGCGAAGTCCTGGTGACCGGCGATTTCGCGAGGAAAACCAACGTACTCGACGTCGAGGCGCACCGACACCTGTTTCGGGTTCTGCGCGAGGAACGCGCTTGCGGCAGCCAATGCGCCGGGCAGATATTCGTCGTCGGCATCGAGGAAGGCGAGCAGATCGTGCGACGCATGCAGCGCGCCCCAATTGCGCGCCTGTGCTGCGCCGCCGTTGCAGGGCATGCGCAGCAGCGCCACGCGCGAGTCGGTCCCCGCGTACCGAAGGGCGAGTTCAGCGGACGAATCGGTGGAGGCGTCGTCCACGACGATGATCTGCGCCGCCTCCGGCTGGAGCCGGCAGCTTTCGAGAGCCCGGGCAAGCGTCGAGGCGCCGTTGTAGCACGGAATAACGACGGAAATGGGGTGAGCGGATGTCATGGGCAGAAGCCGTGGCGGGCGGCGGGCGCGGCAAAACCGGCGATGGTAGCGCGGGCGCCGGAAGGCTCATCTCGAAATCGCGCGGGCTTCATGCGCGCTGTCCGCAAGCGACCTTCATCACCCTCGCCGCTATAAATTTGATGACTTACAATCTCCGGATTCATTCCAATATGGAATCCGGAGTCTGATCGTGGAACTGCGTGCGCTGCGCTATTTCGTCGAAGTCGTTCGTCAGCAGAGCTTCACTGTCGCCGCCGAGCAGATGTTCGTCACCCAACCGACCATCAGCAAGATGGTGAAATCGCTCGAAGACGAGATCGGCTCCCCGCTGCTGCTGCGCGACGGCCGGCAGATGGTGCTCACCGACGCCGGCCGAATCGTCTATCAGCGCGGCCAGGAAGTGCTTGCAGCGCACGCGCAGCTGCAAGCCGAACTCAACGACCTCGGCACGCTCGGTCACGGCGAACTCACCATTGGAATTCCGCCGATGGGCGGTTCGCTCTTCACGCCCGCTATCGCCACGTTCCGCCAGCGCTACCCGAAAATCGAACTGAAGCTTTTCGAGCAGGGCTCCCGCGCAATCGAGACCGCGCTGATCAACGGAGAGCTGGAACTCGGGGGCGTTCTCCAGCCGGTGGACCCCGACAATATCGACGTGCTGCCGATCACGCGCCAGTTGCTTTGGCTCGTCGCGCGCGCCGGCTCCCGGTGGGACGAGCTTCGCGTAGTGCCGCTCGCCCAACTCGCGGACGAACCGTTCGTGTTCTACGGCGAAAGCCTCGCGCTCAACGACGTAGTGCTCGGCGCCTGCCGCAGTGCGGGCTTCGCGCCAACTATTGTCGGACGCAGCGGACATTGGGATTTCATGGCGGCGCTCGTGCTGGCTGGCGTCGGCATTGCGCTGCTGCCTGCACCCTATTGCCGGCGACTGGATGCCGCGCAGTTCACTTGCCGGCCGGTCGCCGAACCGGAAATTCCATGGGAAATGGCGATTGGCTGGCGCCGCAATGGGTATTTGTCGCATGCTGCGCGCGCGTGGCTCGACGTGGCGCGCGAGACGCTACCCGGTCGGGCCGGCGACGATCTGATGCTCGGTCTGACCGGCATTGCCGCGCCGCTTCAAACACCGCGTTCTGAATGACAACGCGCCGCCCGGCGCGTCGCGGGGGGCGTGTCGCTAACGCATTTGCAAGCAGCATCTAACTCATTACTGTGCAACGAACTCGATGCGGCGGTTGGCAAAGCGTCCGCTTGCGGTGTCGTTGGGTTGAATCGGGTGCGCCTGGCCGTAACCTTGGGCACTCAGCGAATCTGCCGGAGCGCCGGTTTTAACGAGGTACGAGCGAACCGCCTCGGCGCGCTGCTTCGACAGTTGGAGATTGGCCTGTTCGCTGCCCACGTTGTCAGAGTATCCCGCCACTTCGAGCTTCGCCGCCCGGCCGTTGCGCGCACACGCGTTCAGCACGCGCGCGAACTGGTTCAAGTCTTCCGCTGCCGGCGTGGGTACATGCGCGCTCTCGCTCGTGTGCGGGCTTTGCCGCTGGCGTGGGCTGCTCGATATGCGCCGACACGGCCTTGAGTTGAGCGAGCACGCTGCCGGCGAAAGCGCCGACGTTTTATCTCCTATTTTGGATGGAGATGCTGGCTGTTCGACTTCGGCGGCAGAGCGCGCGGAGTTCGATTCATGCCGCGTTGCCCGAAGGCGCCACGGCGGTCGCCTGAACGGTCACCGTCTGCGGCTTTCGACGGCTTGCCGCGATCAACTCCGCCGCGCGTTCGCCGATCATTACCGTGGGCGCATTCGTATTGCCGCCGATCAGCGTCGGCATCACCGATGCATCGACGATCCGCAGCCCGGTGACCCCTCGCACGCGCAATTGCGGATCGACCACGGAGCCCGCGTCGCCGCCCATGCGGCAGGTGCCGACCGGGTGATAGATCGTGTCCGCATGGCGTGCGATGGCCTCGCGCAATTGCGCGTCGGTCTGGCCCGGCCGCGTGTAAAGCTCGCGACCGCCGTGCAGCGCGAGCGACGGCGCATCGAGAATGCGCCGCGCCATCTGCACGCCTTCCACCAGCAGGTCCAGATCGCGTGAATCGCTGAAGAAACGCGGATCGATCACGGGCGCCGTGCGCGCATCCGCGCTCGCGAGCGTCACGGTGCCCCGGCTGAACGGTCGCAGCACGCATACATGTAGCGAATAGCCGTGCCCCCAATGCATATGACGGTTGTGATCGTCGACGAGCGCCGCGCAGAAATGCACTTGCAGGTCAGGCCGCTCGAGCGTCGGCTTGCTCTTCAGAAAACCGCCCGCCTCCGCGACATTGCTCGACAGCATGCCGCGTCCATGCCGAATAAAGGTGACGAACTGCGGCACCATTCGCGCGATGCCGCGGACCGAAAAGCCCGTCGGCTCGATCGACGACACGCGCTTGTTGATGGTGAAATCGACGTGATCGATCAGGTTCTGCCCGACTTCCGGCGCATCGTGCAACACCTCGATGCCATGCGCCTGAAGATGCGCGGCCGGCCCGACGCCGGAGCACATCAACAGTTGCGGCGAATTGAAGGCGCCCGCCGCGACGCCGACCGGCATATTGACCAGCAGGTTGCGGTTCGTGTGCGGCCCCGCTTCGACGAGGGCAATCGACGCGTCGGGACAGTCGTCCGCAAGACGGCTCGCGAGCGCGCACCCGCCCGATCCGGCGCCTACGATGATGTAGTCGTATTCCATCGCTCCTCCTGATAGCCCGCGTTGCTCGCGGACCCTGTCTCGTGCACACTTGTCTACGTGTGTTTCACCGGCATTGTAGGGAGCGTCGGGAGGCAAGCGGCGGCTTCGCGTCAGAGCGATTACTCTAAACATGGGCGGCGCCGCGACCCTATGATGGAAGTCCCACACGCGCCCGCCGGACGGTCGCGCGGGGCATTCAAACAACGTCCGCGGACGTCGCGCTTTTCCTGCGCGGCATACACGCAGCGGTCAAACGTCGCAGCGCCGGTTTGCGCCGCAGACCCGTCCGCGAACGCGGCGACCTGTCGCGAAGAGCAAGGTCAAAAACGTGCCACGAACGAGCCGTCCATGAGTCGTGAATCAGCCGCGGACGACGCTTAAGCGGAACGCGAACAAGCGAACGCAAAGGACACCGACCGCGCGATGACCCGGCACGGGCAAACCGCCGTCGAACTCGCGGCGAACGGAGACAGCAGATGCAACGCCATAGCTTCGGCCAGACCCACGAGGTCACCAACCAGGTCCCGCCGCTCGCGGACTACAACCTGTTTTCGAGCGACGCCGCGCTCTCAGCCGCGCTCGAACGCGACGGCGCCGTGTGGCATCGCGATGCATTGTTGCGGCACGGCGCGGCGCTCACCACGCCCGACACACTCGCGCTCGCCGAACTTGCCAATCGCCACACGCCCGAGCTTTCCACGCACAGCCCGCGGGGCGAGCGCATCGACGCGCTTGAGTTTCATCCCGCGTGGCATGAGCTGCTATCGCTGCTGCGTCGCGAGGGGCTGCACGCGCTGCCTTTTTCCGATCCGCAGCCCGGCGCGATGGCCGCGCGCTGTGCCGGATATTTTCTGCATGCGCAGATCGAATCAGGGTCTCTTTGCCCGTTGACCATGACGTTCGCCAGCATTCCGGTATTGCAGCGCGAACCGCAATTGTTCGAGACTCTTCGCGACAAACTCTACGCACGCGAACACGATCCACGCGACTTGCCGCTCACGCAAAAAATCTCAGCGATGATCGGCATGGGCATGACCGAAAAGCAAGGCGGCTCGGACGTGCGTAACAATCAGACACAAGCGCGTGCGATCGCCGCCGGTGGCCGCGGCGGCGCCTACGAACTCGTGGGCCACAAGTGGTTCTTCTCCGCGCCGCAATGCGACGCCCATCTCGTACTCGCGCGCACGCACGATCACGCCGGTCTTTCCTGCTTCTTCGTGCCGCGCTTCGCGCCGGACGGCAGCAAGAACGCGGTGCAGATCCAGCGTCTGAAAGACAAGCTCGGCAACCGCTCGAACGCCAGCAGCGAAGTCGAATTCCTCGATGCGTTCGGCATCATGATCGGCGACGAAGGGCGCGGCGTGCCGACCATCATCGAAATGGCGAATTACACGCGGCTCGATTGCGTGATCGGCAGCGCAGCGCTGATGCGCGCGGCGCTCGTGCAGGCCATTCATCACGCGCGCCATCGCAGTGCGTTTGGGCGCAATCTCGTCGATCAACCGTTGATGCGCAACGTGCTCGCCGACCTCAGCCTGGAATCAGAAGCGGCGACCGTGCTGTTCATGCGGCTCGCCCACGCGTTCGAGCAATCCGCGGATGCGGATTCGGCAACGTCTGCCGCGAACCCGGCGGAAGCCTCCGCCGAGCGAGCGTGGCGGCGTATCGTGACGCCCGCGGCAAAATACTGGGTGTGCAAGCGCACGCTCGAATTCACCGGCGAGGCAATGGAAGTGTGGGGCGGCAACGGTTATGTCGAAACCGGTCCGATGGCGCGCTTTTACCGGGAAGCGCCCGTCAATTCGATCTGGGAAGGCTCGGGCAACGTGATGTGCCTCGACGTGCTACGCGCCATGG
Organism: Paraburkholderia caledonica NBRC 102488; assembly: GCF_000685095.1. Lineage (GTDB taxonomy): Bacteria > Pseudomonadota > Gammaproteobacteria > Burkholderiales > Burkholderiaceae > Paraburkholderia > Paraburkholderia caledonica. Next base: position 422,273 of record NZ_BAYE01000004.1, on the reverse strand, counting down.
AGCGCGAGCCTGAAGCGGCGCAAGCGCTCTTCGCGCAATGGCAAGCGGATGCCGCCGCGCATCCGGCGTTGAGTGCCGCGCTCGGCAAGCTCGCCGCGACGCTCAATGGTCCCGCCGAAGATCGCGAAGCCTCCGCGCGGCGCATCGCGCAGCAGATCGTGTTGATCGCTCAGGCCACGTTGCTCGTCAAGCATGCGCCCGCTGCTGTCGCCGAGGCTTTCATCGCCACGCGTCTGGCCAACGGCTGCGGCGAAAGCGGCCGGGTCTACGGCACGCTGCCCGCCACGTTCGATCATGCGGCGATTGTCGAGCGGGCTTTTCCAGGCTGATGCCTGGAAGCCGCAGACGAACCGCAGCAAACGGCAGGCAACGACACCAACAGGCGCGGCGCGACCGCGCATCTTTCATCAGGGAGTGATGAACAATGAAGAACGATCTGCCCGAGGTCGCCGCGCTGGAGGCGTTGCTTCACGGTCAGCGTCACGCCTGGTTGCGCGCGCCGTATCCGTCTTGGGAAACGCGCGCGGCGCATCTGAAAGCGCTGCGCAAAGTCCTGCTCGACAACCGCGACGCGCTCGCCGATGCGATGAGCGCCGACTTCGGCAATCGCGCGAAACAGGAAGTGCTGCTCGCGGAATTTCTGTTGGTGAAGGAGGAAATCGACGCCGCCCTGAGGCACGGCAAGCGGTGGATGAAGCCGCAGCGCCGCAGCACCAACAAATGGTTGCTGCCGGCCCGCGCGAAAGTGGTGCCGCAGCCGCTCGGCGTGGTCGGCATTATCGTGCCGTGGAATTATCCGGTGCTGCTCGCCGCCGGACCGCTCATCAGCGCGCTGACCGCCGGCAATCGCGCGATCGTCAAGATGTCCGAGTTGACGCCGCGCACGTCGGCGTTGTTCGAGCAGCTGATCGGCCAGACTTTTGCCCGCGATCACGTTGCTGTAGTGAACGGCGACGCCGCGCTCGCCGCCGCATTTAGCGCGCAGCCCTTCGATCACCTCCTCTTCACCGGCTCGACGAAAATTGGCCACGAAGTGATGCGTGCCGCCGCCGAGCATTTGACGCCGGTTACGCTGGAACTCGGCGGCAAGTCACCGGCGATCATCGGCACGCATGCGCGGTTCGACAATGCCGTGGACAACCTCGTCGCCGGCAAGACGCTCAATGCCGGGCAAACCTGTGTGGCGCCGGATTACGTGCTCGTGCCGCGCGGCAAGGAGCAGGCGTTCGTCGAGCGGGCGCGCAAGCGGATGGCGAAGATGTATCCCGGCTTCGTGCACAACCCGGACTACACGTCGATCATTTCGCCGCGCCACTTCGCGCGCCTCCAGCGTCTCGCCGACGGAGCGCAGGCCGCCGGCGCGCAACTGCATCCGCTGACCGACAGCGCGCCCGACGCCGCGAGTCGCCGCTTTCCGCCTATCGCCGTCACAAACGCGCCGCAGGATTGCGAACTGATGCAGGAGGAAATCTTCGGCCCGCTACTACCTGTCGTGCCGTACGACACGCTCGACGATGCGATCGCGTGGATCAACGCCCGGCCACGCCCGCTTGCGCTCTACCTGTATGCGGACGACGCAGCCACCATCGAACGGGTCACGCACGAAACCATTGCGGGCGGCATGGCGGTCAACGAAACGCTGATGCATCTGGCGTGCGAAAGCCTGCCGTTTGGCGGCGTCGGAGCAAGTGGAATGGGCGCGTATCACGGCTACGAAGGCTTCGTGACTTTCTCGAAGATGAAGCCCGTACTGACGCAAGCGCGACTGAACGCGCGCGCATGGATTGCGCCGCCGTATGGCAGGCGCGTCAGCGCGCTGCTGAAACTGATGATGCGGTTTTGAGCGACGCCAACCGCATGGCTTGACCCGACGGGTGCCTAGCGCGCGCCTGTTGCGCCCTCGATATCGACCGCGACCACGTCGGTGACATCGTCCGCGCCGGTGCGCGCGACGCCCGGCGCTGGCTGCGCCGGCTCGCTTTCCAGCCGATGCAGCCACGCGAGCAGTTCCGCCACCGCCTGATAGAGCTGCGGCGGAATGCGCGCGTCGAGGTCCACCTGCATCAGCAGCGAGACCATTTCGGGCGCTTCGTGCACATAAAGGCCGGCTTCCTTGGCGCGCTGCACGATCATCTCGGCGAGCATGCCGTAGCCCTTGGCGATCACGCGTGGCGCCGGATCGCCGCCTTGTGCGTCGTAGACAAGCGCAGCCGCGCTGCGACGATGTTTGCGGCTCATCACATGTCCCAGTCGAAATCGTCGAGCGGCGCGGCCGCTGCGTTCGACGCGTGCGGCGCGCGACGGCTTTTTCCGGCGGCGGCACTTGCCGGCGCCCCCGATGCGGCAGACGCGGCAGACGCCGCGGCGTCCGCCCGGCTCGCCGCCGAAGCCGACCGCGCATACGCGGAAGCCGCTGCCTGAGCCGCAGCCGCGGCGCCCGCTGCCGCCGCGCCGGTGGCGGGCGCACCGCCGCCGATCTCACGAATCGTCAAACCGTTCAGCTGGAGGCCCGCCGCCGCGAGCCGCTGGCGAAAACTTTCGCCCTGCATCGCGAGACGCGCCGCGCCGCCGGGACTCGCCTGTACACGCGCGACGAGGCGCATGCCGGTCAACGTCAATTCGGCGTCGACGGTGCCGAGCGTCGGCAGCGACAGCGTCAGGCGCGTGCGCCACGGCTGATCGTCCTCGCTATCCGCACCGCCGCCGCTGCGGTCCCACTCGTCGCCTTCCTGCTCGATGGTCCAGTCGAGCTTCGCGCCGGGCCATGCTTCGCCGGTCCAGCGGAACTGGCCGGTTGCGAGCAGATCCAGTTGCTGGCGCACGAGCGGCACCGTCGCGGGATGGACCGCGGCCGCCTGCGGATTCTGCTGCGAGCCGCCGTCAGCCGCTGGCGAGGCCGCGTTATGCAGGCCCGCATGGGACGTCTGGCCGTTCAGGTCGGAAAGGGAACTTGCCAACACTTCACCGGCGACGAAGCGCGCGGCCTGCACGGTATCGATCGACGGCATCGGGCGGCCGGCGGTGTTAGCTGCATTCGGGTTCGCGGCATTCGCGCTGCCCGCATCGGCCGCGCCGCCTGAGGCGTGCGGCGTGGCGCCCATGCCTTGCCTCGCGGCAGCTTGCGCCGACGACGCGTCGCCCCCATCGCTTGCCCAGTTCAACGGTAATTGCGCGGCGGCGGCGACGAGCTTGTTCTGTGCTTCGCCCGCGAGTGTCTCAGGCGAGCGCTGGCCGCTCAGCCATTGCGCGAGGTGTGCTTCGTAGAAGAGGCCGCTGTCGCCGACCGTGTGCGAAAGCGCGGCCGCGAGCGCCGCCACCGGCACCTGGGCCGCCGCGACATTGGCCGTGGCCGCGGAAGCCGCGGCGCTGGATGCGGTATTGGAAGGAGCAGGCGCGTCGAAGAGCGGCAAAGCGCCCGGCTCGACGTCGAGTGCGGGAGCGGCGGGCCAGATCGGTAACTGCCCGACGATCGCGGGCGTCGCCTCGCCGCCGGAGCGCACGATCGCGTTGAGCGTGAGTGCGACGGCGGACAGCGCGGTCTGCGCGGAAGGCTGCGGCGCAACAGGAGCGGCCGGAGCGGGCGTTGTCGGCGCGGTCTCGACGTCGGCCGCGCCCGTCTGGGCGGTGGCCGCGCTGCCGGGGGCAATGTTGAGCAGGCTGTCGACGCGGGTCGCGAGGAGCGATGCGACGGCCGTGTCGATTCCGTTCATGCCGATTCCTTGATCACATTGGCGGCAACGCGCTCAATTCACACAATCAGACGCCTTGCGGCCACCCTCAGCGCGCCCCGTACAGCTCCTTGAGCACCCGGGACGGCCGGCCGCCGAACAACGCCGACAGTTTGGCGAGGCTCGGATTGGCCAGGTCGCGGATCGCGGCGTCGTCGGCGAGGATTTGCCGGATCAGCGCGTATTTGCGCAGGCGTTCCGTCTCGTCGAGTTTGACGCCCGTCTCCGCCTCTTTCAGCGTGTCGACGAGCAGCCGGTATTCATCCTGCAAGTGGACCAGATCGTTCCACAGGGCGCGTCGGGCAGCCATCAGCATGCGGCAGGACAACGCTGCAATGGCCTCGTAGCGGGCAAAGTATTCTGCGTTCGATGTCATCTCATGCTTTCCGCGACCGGCTGAGCAGCCATTCGCGCTATCTCCGGGGCAATCCCGATCCATGCCTCTTCGAGCGTGGCCAGCAGGCCATCTACTTCGACCAGCATTGCCTCGCTCTCTTTTATGTTGGCTTCGAGCAGCCGGCGCGACATATAGCTATATAGCGCGTTCAGCCGCTCTGCAATCTCACCGCCCACCTCAAGGTTGAGCGACTGTTGCAGCCCGCTTTCGACGATCTGAATCGCCTTGCCGATCGCCTCTCCACGACCGGGCACATTGCCCTGCTGCAAATGCATCCGCGCTTGCGCGATTGCCTGCCGGGCCCCCTGATACAACATCACGATCAGACGATGCGGACTCGCGCCCATCACCCCTGTCTCGACGCCCACGCGTGCATACGCATTGGCTCCAGAGTGTCCTGGGGAAAACATCGGCGCTCCTCCTCAAATGCAACTACGGTTGGTCGTGGCAGCCCATCGCGATGCGTAAGCGCACCCCGATTCATGCCTGTATCTGGTTATCGGATACGCAGCGAGAAAGCTTTAGGCCGGTGTAAGGAGGATTAAGGGGTGCAGGTTGCGCGCGCCCTCAGGGGCGCGCGGCGTGTGTCACGCGGGCAGTTGCAGCCGGGCGGGCGGAACATTCTTGCCGCCATGGCCGCAGCCTCGATCAGACCTGCATCTGCATGATGTCGTTATAGGCGGACACCAGCTTGTTGCGGACCTGCAGGCCGAACTGGAAGCCGACGTTCGCCTTCTGCATGTCGACCATCACGTCGTTCAGCGAAACATTCGACGCGCCAAGCTCGAACGCCTGCGATTCGCCGACCGCCTTGGTCTGATCGCCGCTGATCTTGTCCAACGAAGCCTTCAGTGCCGACGCAAAACCGCCGGCGGTAGCCGCACCGGACTCACCTGCTGCCGAAGCGCCGGCAGCGGCGGTGCTGCCGCCGGCGGCCTGCGCCGCCATCGACTGCAATTGTTGCAGCGCCGACGAAAGCGCGTTCACGGGCAAAGTCATGTTCTCTCCAGGAATAACGAGCGGCACGACCAAACCGTACCGATCTGGACGAAAGCATAGCAGCGGGCTTTCCTGGAAAGCCCCGAAACTAGGGGGGAAACCCGGCTCTATTCAAGCAATCGGGCGCGCCTGCCGTGCGGATAATTTCAGTCGTGAAAGTATCTGTCCATACTCCCGCCGAGCCTCGGTGCGGTTGAGCGGCAGAACGCAAAAGGCTTCCCGGAGAAACCCGACGCATGGATTCGTCAGCCAACTCTTTGATCAACCCCGACGCCCGCATGGGCCTCGCCGGCGCACAGCCCGGCGCGGCAGCGGCGGGCGCCGGTCAGCCCGGCGGTAACGCTGACCTGGGCGGCCTCGGTGGCGGCCTCGGCGGCAATTTCGGCCAGCGCCTGTCAGGCCTCACGCAAATGCGCGGCAACCCGCGCGCCCCCCTGATTTTCGCGGTGGCGCTGCTTGTGGCCGTGGTGGCGGGTCTGTTCCTGTGGTCGCGTGCCCCGGACTACAAGGTGCTCTACAGCAACTTGTCCGACCGCGACGGCGGCGCGATCATCACCGCGCTGCAGCAGGCCAACATTCCGTACAAGTTTTCCGAGTCGGGCGGCGCGATCCTCGTGCCGGCCGAGCAGGTGCACGAGATGCGGTTGCGCCTCGCATCGCAAGGCCTGCCGAAGAGCGGCTCGGTCGGCTTCGAACTGATGGACAACCAGAAGTTCGGCATCAGCCAGTTCGCCGAGCAGATCAACTATCAGCGCGCGCTGGAAGGCGAGCTCGAACGCACGATCGAATCCGTTTCGTCGGTCAAGTCGGCGCGCGTCCATCTGGCGATTCCGAAGCCCTCCGTGTTCGTCCGCGACAAGGAAGCGCCGTCGGCGTCGGTGCTCGTCAATCTCTATCCGGGCCGCGCGCTCGACGAAGGCCAGGTGCTGGCGATCACGCACATGGTGTCTTCCGCGGTGCCGGAAATGCCGGTCAAGGGCGTGACCATTCTCGATCAGGACGGCAACCTGTTGACGCAGCCGTCGGTTGGCGGCGGTCTCGACGCGTCGCAACTGAAGTATCGCCAGCAGATCGAGCGCAATACGCAGCAGCGCATCGACGCGATTCTTGCGCCGCTCTTCGGCGCCGGCAATGCGCATTCGCAGGTGAGCGCCGACATCGACTTCTCGCGCACCGAACAGACTTCCGAAAACTACGGCCCGAACGGCAACCCGCAACAGGCGGCGATCCGCAGCCAGCAATCGAGCACCGCGACGGAAATGTCGCAAGGCGGCGCGTCGGGCGTGCCGGGCGCGCTGTCGAATCAGCCGCCGCAGCCTGCTTCCGCGCCGATCAATGCGCCCAATGGCGCGAGCGGCGGCGTGACGACGACGCCCGTCAGCGATCGTAAGGACATGACCACGAATTACGAGCTCGACAAGACCGTGCGTCACCTCGAGCAGCCGATGGGCGGCATCAAGCGCCTGTCGGTGGCTGTGGTGGTCAACTATCTGCGCGTGGTCGACGGCAAGGGTCACGCGACGATGCAGCCGGTCACCGCCGACAAGCTCGCGCAGGTCAACCAGCTTGTGAAGGACGCGATGGGCTTCGACGCGCAGCGCGGCGACTCGGTCAACGTGGTCAACAGCCCGTTCACCGCCGACGTGGACCCGAATGCGGACCTGCCGTGGTGGCGCACGCACGACATGCTGGCTCTGTACAAGCAGATCGCGACGTATCTCGGCATTGGCGCCGTCGCCCTGTTCCTCTACTTCGTGATGGTGAAGCCGGCGCTGCGCCGCGCCTTCCCGCCGCCGGAACCGGTCGTCGCCGCGGCGCTGCCGTCGCCGGACGAGCCGATCCTGCTCGACGGCATCCCGACCGCGGAACGCGCCAACGGCAACGTCGAAATCGACGCCAGCGACAGCGAACTGCTGGCGCTGGAAAACGCGAAACACAAATATGAGCGGAACCTGGAGTTCGCACGCAGCATCGCGCGCCAGGATCCGAAGATCGTTGCAACAGTCGTCAAAAATTGGGTGACCGATGAGCGCTGAAGGCGTAATGAAGAGCGCGCTTCTGCTGATGTCGATCGGCGAGGAAGAAGCCGCGCAAGTGTTCAAGTTCCTTGGACCGCGTGAAGTTCAGAAGATCGGCGTCGCAATGGCCGCCATGAAGGCCGTGACGCGCGACGAGATCGACGTGGTGCTGCACGAGTTCGTGCGCGAGGCGGAAAAGCACACCGGCATGTCGCTGGACTCGAACGAGTACATCCGTTCGGTGTTGACGAAGGCGCTGGGCGACGACAAGGCCGGCGCGATCATCGACCGGATCCTGCAAGGCAGCGACACCAGCGGTATCGAAGGCCTGAAGTGGATGGACTCGCCGGCCGTCGCGGAACTGATCAAGAACGAGCACCCGCAGATCATCGCGACGATTCTCGTTCACCTCGACCGCGATCAGGCGTCGGAAATCGTCGCGTGTTTCACGGAGCGTCTGCGTAACGACGTGCTGTTGCGAATCGCGACGCTCGACGGTATCCAGCCGGCCGCGCTGCGCGAACTCGACGACGTGCTCACGCACTTGCTGTCGGGCAGCGACAACCTGAAGCGCAGCCCGATGGGCGGCATTCGCACGGCGGCGGAAATCCTCAACTTCATGTCGAGCAACCACGAGGAAGGCGTCATCGAGAACGTCCGCCAGTACGACGCGGAACTCGCGCAGAAGATCGTCGACCAGATGTTCGTGTTCGAGAACCTGCTCGACCTGGAAGACCGCGCGATCCAGTTGCTGCTGAAGGAAGTCGAATCGGAAGCGCTGATTATCTCGCTGAAGGGCGCAGCGCCTGCACTGCGTCAGAAGTTCCTGTCGAACATGTCCCAGCGTGCAGCCGAGCTGCTCGCGGAAGACCTCGACGCGCGCGGCCCGGTTCGCGTCTCCGAAGTCGAGACGCAACAGCGCCGTATCCTGCAGATCGTGCGCAATCTGGCAGAAAGCGGCCAGATCGTGATTGGCGGCAAGGCGGAAGATGCATATGTCTAATCGCAACTCCACGGCAAAGGAAAGCCTCTCGGCCTACCAGCGCTGGGAGATGGCCTCATTCGATCCGGTGCCGCCGGCACCGCCCACGTCCGAGATCGACGAAGCGGCTTTCGAAGCCGAGCTTGAGCGCCTGCGCGAAGCCGCGCACGCGCAGGGCATCGCATCCGGCCACGTGGCCGGCCAGGCGCTCGGTTATCAGGCGGGATACGACCAGGGCCACGCGCAAGGCTTTGAACAGGGCCGAAGCGAAGCGCGCGAGGAAGCTGCGCGACTCGCCGCGCTCGCCGAAACCTTCAAGGCCGCGCTCGACGGCGCGCAAGGCGCCATTTCGGAGACGCTCGTCGCGCTCGCGCTCGACATCGCGCAACAGGTGGTGCGCCAGCACGTGCAGCACGACCCGACCGCGCTGATCGCCGCCGCCCGCGAGGTGCTCGCGGCGGAACCGGCGCTGATCGGCGCGCCCGCGTTGATCGTGAGCCCCGCCGATCTGCCGGTGGTCGAAGCGTATCTGATGGAAGAACTGCAAACACGCGGTTGGACCGTGCGCACCGATCCGGCCGTGGAGCGTGGCGGCTGCCGCGCGCAGGCCGGCAGCGGCGAGGTGGACGCCGGCATCGATACACGCTGGGAACGCGTTGCCGCGGCGCTCGGCAAAGTGAGTACATGGTGAAACCGACGCTCGAGGAAATCCGCGCAAGCGACCTGACGCCGCTCGAACGCGAGCTGGCGCTGGCGTCGTTCGGCGCCGAGGCGTTCGCGAACGCAGTCTCGACAGCCGCGACGGCGGCTGACCCGGGTCATGCTCATCCGGTGACGGGCGCGGCCGCGAGCCGCGAGTCGGCGCCGGCTGCGGGCGCTGGTATGGGTGCGAGTCCGGCCGTCGCCAAAGCAGCAAGCGCCGCGGCTCCTGCTGCATACGATCCCGCGCTCGACAGCAACCCGCATATGCAAGCCTGGCGCGGCCGGCTCGACGCACTGCGCGCGCGCAACGCGATCGCGAAGCCGATGCGCGCCTGCGGACGCCTGACGCGCGCAGCCGGTCTCGTGCTCGAAGCCGTTGGATTGCGCCTTTCGGTAGGCGCCGAAGTGATGATCGAACTGCCGCCGGGCAGTTCGCTGCCGATGGCTGAAGCGGAAGTCGTCGGCTTCTCCGGCGACAAGCTGTTCCTGATGCCCACCACCGAAGTGATCGGCCTGCTGCCCGGCGCGCGCGTCTACCCGCTCGAAAGCGCGCCGATCGCCGATCCGATGGCGGGCGCGAAGCGTCTGCCGGTCGGCTGGGAACTGCTTGGCCGCGTGCTCGATGCATCCGGCCGCCCGCTCGACGGACTCGGCCCACTGGGCGCGCATGCCGACGCGCCGCTGTCCGCGCCGGTCATCAATCCGCTGAACCGGGAGCCGATTCACAAGGTGCTCGACGTCGGCGTGCGCGCGATCAACGCGCTGTTGACCGTGGGACGCGGCCAGCGCATGGGGCTGTTCGCAGGCTCGGGCGTCGGTAAATCGGTGCTGCTCGGCACGATGGCGCGCTATACCAGCGCCGAAGTGATCGTGATCGGCCTGATCGGCGAGCGCGGCCGCGAAGTGAAGGAATTCATCGAACAGATTCTTGGCGAGGAAGGGCTCGCGCGCTCCGTCGTGATCGCCGCGCCGGCCGACGTCTCACCGCTTTTGCGGATGCAGGCCGCGTCGTATTCGACGTCGCTCGCCGAATATTTCCGCGATCAGGGCAAGCACGTGTTGCTGCTAATGGATTCGCTGACCCGCTACGCGATGGCGCAGCGCGAAATCGCGCTGGCCGTCGGCGAGCCGCCCGCGACGAAAGGCTACCCGCCTTCTGTGTTCGCGAAGCTCCCGGCGCTCGTCGAGCGAACTGGCAACGGTCCGGCGGGCGGCGGTTCGATCACCGCGTTCTACACGGTGCTGACCGAAGGCGACGACCAGCAGGACCCGATTGCGGACTCGGCGCGTGCGATTCTCGACGGCCACATCGTGCTGTCGCGCTCGCTCGCGGAAGCCGGCCACTATCCGGCAATCGACATCGAAGCGTCGATTAGCCGCGCAATGACCGCGCTGATCGACGATAACCATCTGGACAAAACGCGTATGTTCAAGCAGATGCTGTCGCGCTATCAGCGCAACCGCGATCTGATCAACGTTGGTGCTTATTCGAGCGGACGTGACGCGTTGCTCGACCGCGCGATCGCGCTTTATCCGCGGATGGAAGCCTTCCTGCAGCAAGGCTTTCGTGAGTGCGCGAACTTTGAACCGAGTGTCGAGATGCTGGACGCGCTGTTTGCCCAAGGAGCCTGACGATGGCGAAACACTTTCCGATCAAGACGTTGATTGGGCTCGCGCAAGACGATGTCGACGCCGCCGCGCAACGTCTTGGCCGAGCACAGCGCGAGCGCAACGAAGTGGAGGCGCAGCTTCAGTCGCTCGTGCAGTACCGCGACGAATACCACGCGCGTTTCACGGCAACCGCCCAGGCGGGGATGCCCGCCGGCAACATGCGCAATTTTCAGGCGTTCATCGACACGCTCGACGCCGCCATCGAACAGCAGCGCAACCTGCTAGTGACGGCCAATGCGCGAGTCGAGGCGGCCAAACCCGACTGGCAGCGTCAGAAGCAAAAGCTCGGCTCGTATGAAGTGCTGCAGGCGCGCGGCGAAGCGGCCGAGGCCAAGACCGTGGCGCGGCGCGATCAACGCGACGCCGACGAACACGCTGCACGAATTCTGAGGATGCGCGCGGAAGGCGCCTGACGCCCGCGCCGCCCTCGACTGACTGAACACCGTACCATTTGACGGATTGACAGGACACTTATGTCGCTTCTTTCACAGATCGGCTCGCTGCCAGGTTCTACCGGCAGCACCTCTACCAACGGTTCGAACAGCGCCGCGGCGCTCGCCGCCGCAAGCGCGAAACCGTTCTCGCAAACCCTGCAGCAAAGCATCAGCTTTCAGAACAGTGCGGCTGCAAGTGCGGCTGCAAGTGCGGCTGCAAGTGCGGCTGCAAGTGCGGCTGCAAGTGCCGCTGCAAGCGCGGCCGCGAAATTCAACGCGAGCGCGAGCCAGTCTGCCGCGGCGCCCACGCCCTCCCCGACGCCGGCCGATGCTTCGCAGGCGTCGTCGTCGAGCGTGCACGACGCGCCGCCGTCGGACGATTCCGCAACCCAAAACGCCGACGACGCGAGCAGCGACACCAAGGACAGCACCGCGTCAGACGCGGCGGCGTCTGCGCCGGCGGACAAGCCGCCACAGGCATCGACGGACAAGACGGGCGCCACGCCTCCGAAGTCGGCCAACACCGCCAACGTGGCGAGCAGCAGCGACGCAAGCACCGCGGCCGCAGCCGCAGCGGCTCAGGCGCAAGCCCAGGCCCAGGCCGACGCAAGCGCTGCGGCCGATGCGGCCAACGTGAACATTCCCGCAGCGCCGGATGCCGGCACGACCGCAGCCGGCGCGGCCACCGACGCCACCACGGTTGGCCTGCCCGGCAAGAAGGCGCCGACCGATCCGAAGTCGCTGCAGGACGCATTGCAGGCGGCTCTGGCGGCGCTCGCGAACGGCCAGGCCGTGGTGCCATCGCAGGCGCTGGCAAGCGGCGCGGCCGCAGCTGCGGCGGCGAACGGACTCGCAAGCGCGAACGCGTCGCTAAACGACACAGACGGCAAGACGCTGGAAGCCGGTCTCTCCGGTGGCGGCAAGGGCTCCGCAGCCGCCCGCGGCGCATTGACGACGACCGCGACCGTGGTGGACCCGACGGCGGCTGCGTCGGCTGCTTCCGCAGCGGCGGCGGGTGCGTTGGCATCGGCGGGTGCGGCAGGCGCACAGGCGGACGATCTGGCGGCGTTCAAAAACGCAGCCGACGCGGCGAGTGCAGCGCTGGCCGCGTCGCAGGCAGCCGCGAACGCAGCCAGCACGACGGCCGCCGTGCAGACGACCGGCAATGCGGGCGCGGCTGCAGCAGCAAACGCGTTGGGACCGCAGGTCGGCACGACCGACTGGGAGGACGCGCTGAGCCAGAAGGTCGTGTTCCTGTCGAACGCTCATTCGCAGAGCGCCGAGCTGACGCTGAACCCGAAGGATCTCGGGCCGCTCCAGGTTGTGCTGCAGGTCGCCGATAACCATGCGCACGCGTTGTTTGTTTCGCAGCACCAGCAGGTACGTGAAGCCGTCGAGGCAGCTTTGCCGAAATTGCGCGAGGCGATGGAAGCGAACGGCATCGGACTCGGCAGCGCGAGCGTCAGCGACGGATTTGGGCGCCAGGGCGGGCAGCAGCAGAATGCCGAGTCGGGACGCTCGGGCTCTGGAAGCCGCTCTACGGCAGGTAGTGGAGGCGACATGGGCGGTGCGGCTGGTGCCGGCGTGGCGGCGGACGTTGGCGTGCGGCGCAGTGTTGGGTTGGTCGATACGTTTGCCTGACGGGTCTTGCCGGTTGCGGCTTTTTTGGTGGTTGATTCGAGGTGTTGGCCGTTCCTCGATATCGCGGTGCTCTATTGGCGCTGCCCTTGTGCGGGGCAATGCCAATAGACCACCGCGATTTCATTTCAGGGAAAGGCCAAAAACTAGAGATAGCCCGCATTAACCCTTCTGTTCGACCCATCGCGCCGCAGGCAAATCAACAACAATCACTATCACCAGCACTAACGGCAAGCAAGCAAACCTCATGGCTACCACTCCCGCAAATCAGCAAGCCGCGCCCGCGTCTCCGGGCCCCTTGAAGCGCATCATCCTGATCGCCCTCATCGCTATCGTCGCCGCCGGCGGCGCCGGCGCAGGGGTGTGGTTCTTCATGTCCAAACGCGCTCCGGCCGCCGCCACCGCAGCTGCGCCGGCCCCGGCTCCCGCTCCGACGTTCTTCCCGCTCGAATCGATGACGGTCAACCTGCAATCGGACGACGGCCAGCAGCACTTCCTGCGTATCGGCCTGACGCTCAAGCTCACCGATCCGAAGACGCCGCAGGAACTCACCGAACACATGCCGGAAATCCGCAGCCGCATCCTGCTTGCACTGTCGAACCATCATCCGGATGAACTCGCTCCGCTCGAAGGCAAGCACGCGCTTTCCACGGAACTGCGGACGCTGATCGAGCAACCGACCGACAAGGGTGCGGCGCCGATCCATGTCCAGGACGTGTTGTTCACCGAATTCGTCGTGCAGTGACGTCGTTGTGACGCTATCCCGCACTGCCATCATCAACCGTCACGGTATGCACGAGGAATAAGGAATGGGCCACGAAGAGTTCATGTCCCAGGAGGAGGTCGATGCCCTCCTCAAGGGCGTAACCGGCGAGTCCGACTCTGAAGCCGAGCAGAGCGAACGTGTAGGCGTACGTCCCTACAACATCGCGACGCAGGAACGCATCGTCCGCGGCCGGATGCCCGGCCTCGAAATCATCAATGACCGCTTTGCGCGCCTGTTGCGCGTCGGCATCTTCAACTTCATGCGGCGTTCGGCGGAAATCTCCGTCGGTCCGGTGAAGGTGCAGAAGTACAGCGAGTTCACCCGCAACCTGCCGATCCCGACCAACCTGAACCTGGTCCACGTCAAGCCGTTACGCGGCACGTCGCTGTTCGTGTTCGACCCGAATCTGGTGTTCTTCGTGGTCGACAACCTGTTCGGCGGCGACGGACGTTTTCACACGCGTGTCGAAGGTCGCGATTTCACGCAGACCGAGCAGCGCATCATCATGAAGCTGCTCAACCTGACGTTCGAACACTACGCGGCGTCGTGGAAAAGCGTGCGTCCGCTGCAGTTCGAGTACATGCGCTCGGAAATGCACACGCAGTTCGCCAACGTCGCGACGCCGAACGAAATCGTCATCGTCACGCAGTTCTCGATCGAATTCGGCACGACGGGCGGCACGCTGCATATCTGCATGCCGTATTCGATGATCGAGCCGATCCGCGACATTCTGTCGTCACCGATTCAGGGCGAGGCGCTCGAAGTCGACCGCCGCTGGGTCCGCGTGCTGTCGCAGCAGGTGCAGGCGGCGGAAGTCGAACTGACGGCCGACCTCGCGCAGGTGCCGATTACGTTCGAACAAATCCTGAACATGCGCAAAGGCGATGTTCTGCCGATCAACATTCCCGAGCACATCACGGCCAAAGTCGACGGCGTGCCGGTGATGGAATGCGGCTACGGAATTTTTAATGGTCAATACGCGTTGCGCGTGCAAAAGATGATCAGCGCAGCCGACACGATGAAGGAAGGTGGATATGAGTGATCTGAACGCAAAGCCCGCGGACGAGCTGACCGCCGCCGCAGCGCAAGTGGCCGCCGACGCGGCGAGCGCGGAAGACGAAGCAGCGCTGGCCGACTGGGCGAGCGCGCTCGCCGAGCAGAACGACAACCCGAGCGAGATCAGCGCCAGCACGGCCGGCGTGTTCCAGCCGCTGTCGAAAGTCGCGTCGACCACGACGCGCAACGACATCGAAATGATTCTGGACATTCCTGTCCAGATGACCGTCGAACTCGGCCGCACCAAGCTCGCGATCCGCAACCTGCTGCAACTCGCGCAAGGTTCGGTGGTGGAGCTCGACGGCATGGCCGGCGAACCGATGGACGTGCTGGTTAACGGCTGCCTGATCGCCCAGGGTGAAGTGGTGGTGGTGAACGACAAGTTCGGTATTCGCCTGACCGACATCATTACGCCGTCAGAACGTATCCGGAAGTTGAATCGATGAAAACGGCAGTCCGCCGCGCCGTGTTCCCTGCGTCGCGTCACGTCTTCTCCCGCGCAATTGGCGCAGCGCTGTCGGCAACGGCGTCGTTCTGCGCACCGTTCGCTGCGCACGCAGCCGACATGAACGCAGTCAATAACGCAGCGAAGATGGCGTCGAGCGTGGGCGCGGGCACTGCGGTTCCGGCGCTTGGCGTCGGCGCGGTATTGCAGACGATCGTCGGCCTCGTCGTCGTGATCGGTCTGGTGTTCGGATGCGCGTGGCTTGCGCGCCGCTTCGGCTTGCAGCCGGGCAGCCGCAGCGGACTGGTGAAGACAATTGGCGGCGCGTCGCTCGGCGGTAAGGAGCGAGTCGCGGTGGTCGAGATCGGCGATATGTGGCTCGTGCTCGGTGCCGCGCCCGGCAACGTGCGCCTGCTTCATACGATGCCGGCGGGATCGGTCGCCGTAGACACGATCGGCAATACCCAGGCGGGCACGCCTGGCGTACCGGGCAGTAGCAGCGCGGCAGGCAGCACCGGATTGCCAGGCAGCTTCGGCCAGCGCTTTCGCGACGCCCTGAAGGGCGAAGTGAGCAAACGTTTCAACGGGCAAGGCAACGGGGTTCGGTAATGCAGTTCAGTCTTCAATCGGCGCCTGGCGCGCCCTCCATTCGGACCTCGCGCGCCGCCTCTGCAGTGCTTCGCGGTTTGCATCGCGCCGCGCCCGTCGCGTCGCTGGTTGTGCCCGTAGCCTTGCTCGCGCTGCCGACGCTTTCGTTCGCGCAAACCGCCGGCTTGCCGGCCTTCAACACGAGCCCGGGCCCGAACGGCGGCACCACGTATTCGCTGAGCGTGCAGACGATGCTGCTGCTCACGATGCTGTCGTTCCTGCCTGCGATGGTGCTGATGATGACGAGCTTCACGCGCATCATCATCGTGTTGTCGCTGCTGCGCCAGGCGCTCGGCACGACGACCACGCCGCCTAACCAGGTGCTCGTCGGTCTTGCGCTCTTTTTGACGCTGTTCGTGATGTCGCCGGTGCTCGACAAGGCTTACACCGACGGCTACAAGCCCTTCTCCGAAGGTACCGTTCCGATGGAGACGGCGGTGAGCCGCGGCCTCGCGCCGTTCAAGACGTTCATGCTGCGTCAGACGCGCGAAAGCGATCTCGCACTGTTCGCGCGCATCTCGCACGCCGCGCCGATGCAAGGCCCGGAAGATGTGCCGCTGTCGCTGCTCGTGCCTTCGTTCGTCACGAGCGAACTGAAGACAGGCTTCCAGATCGGCTTCACGATTTTCATCCCGTTTCTCATCATCGACATGGTGGTGGCGAGCGTGCTGATGTCGATGGGCATGATGATGGTTTCGCCCGCAACGATTTCGCTGCCGTTCAAGCTGATGCTGTTCGTGCTCGTCGACGGCTGGCAACTGCTGCTCGGCTCTCTTGCGCAGAGCTTTGTCTGAGCGTGCTCGCCCGGTAGTCCGTGTTTTCAACGTTGTGCCAGTTTCCGGTTGAATCGCCATGAATCAAGAATCCGTCATGACACTCGCGCACCAGGCCATGTACGTCGGCCTGCTGCTCGCCGCGCCGCTTCTTCTTGTGGCGCTGGTGGTCGGCCTGGTGGTGAGCCTTTTCCAGGCTGCCACGCAGATCAATGAATCGACCCTGTCGTTCATTCCGAAGCTGCTCGCTATCGCGGTCACGATGGTGATCGCCGGTCCGTGGATGCTCACTACCATACTCGACTACCTGCGCCAGACGCTCACCAACATTCCGACGCTCGTCAACTGAGCGCCGCGATTTCCTCCCTGCATCGAGCCTCGCCGCCGCCATGTTTTCCGTCACCTACGCGCAACTGAACGCCTGGCTCACCGCGTTTCTGTGGCCGTTCGTGCGGATTCTCGCGCTCGTCGCGACCGCGCCGGTGCTCGGCAACCGCTCGCTGCCGCTGCGCGTGAAGATCGGCCTGGCGGCTTTCGTGACGATCATCGTCGCGCCCACGCTCGGCGCGCTGCCGCAAGTCACGGTGTTTTCCGCGGAAGGCGTGTGGATCATCGTCAACCAGTTTCTGATCGGCATCGCGCTCGGCATGACCATGCAGATCGTGTTTCAGGCGATCAGCGCGACCGGCGACTTCGTCGGCCTCGGCATGGGCCTTGGCTTTGCCACTTTCTTCGACGCGCAGGCGAGCAGCTCGAGCCAGGTGCTGTCGAGCTACATGAACACGATCGCGATGCTGGTGTTCCTCGTGATCGACGGGCATCTTCAGATGGTCAGCGCCCTGCTCGCGTCGTTCAATTCGCTGCCCGTCTCGGCAAATATTCTCGGCTCGCCGGGCTGGCGCACGCTCGCCAATTTCGGCAGCACGATTTTTTCCGCGGGACTGCTGCTCTCTCTGCCGGTCGTCGCCGCCCTGCTGATCACCAACCTCGCGCTCGGCATTCTCAACCGCGCGGCGCCGCAGATCGGCGTGTTTCAGATTGGCTTTCCGCTCACCATGCTGATCGGTATGCTGCTTTTGCAGTTGATGATCCCGAACATGATTCCGTTCTTCGGGCGGCTCTTCGCAGTGGGCATCGACCAGATGGGGCGGGTCGCGCTGGGATTCAGGTAGCGGGGGAATTAGGGCCGTTGCCCGCTCGCCATCAGACGTGACTTTGAAGCCGACAGTTGATGTCGGCTTTTTTCGTTTGGAAGCGCGACCGTTGCTAGCGGTGCTCCCCGTTGAATCTGTTGATGGAACATGTGCTTCGCATACTTCGCACGCCCCAGAAAACAAAAGCGCGGTAACCAGTCCCCCGGTTACCGCGCTTGCCCATCGAAACTAATCGAGCAGAAGCTCTATCAGTTCAGATACTGAAACAGCGACATATTCTGGATCTTCACGAACGCCTGTTGTGCTGCTTGCAACGCGTTCTGCGCCAGCGTGTATTTGCCGACCGTCTTGATCATGTCTGTTTGCGTCAGGTCCGACAGGTTACTGGCCGTTTGCAGCGTATTGGTCTGCGTGACCGCCTGCAATGCCTTGACCTCCTGTGAGCGGCCGCCCACAGTCGCTTGCGCGGTCGTGATGTTGTTCATCGTGTTCTCGAGCTGAGTCATGCTGGTCGTGAGCGCGCTCTGAAAGCTCGCGGTCGACGCACCGCCCGAGATCGGCGATTGCAGCGTGCTGATCAACTGGCTCAGGTTCGCGAACACGTCCATGCTGCCTTGGGTCGCCGGAGTCACCGAGAAGCTGTCGCCCGCGTTCGGCGCGCCGCTGATCGTCACCGACTGGCCGCCGAGCGTGATCGCCGTACCTGCCGTGAAGGCTTGCGGTGCGCTCGTCGTAACCGCGCCGGTCGCCGGATCCGTCTGGCTCACGGTGTAAGTCGTCGACGACGTAAAGTTGATCGCGTATTTGTCGGCGTTCGTCGGATCGGTCGGGTTGTTCAGGCTCACAGTGCTGATGACACCCGTGCCCGTATTGCCCGTGGTCGCCGCAGGAACCGCGCTCGTGCCGATGGGCGCGACGCTGCTGAAGATCGAAATGCCGGTGTCGCCGGTCTGCACGACGTGCGAGTCGGTGATCTGCACTGCAGGCGTGCCGGTATCGCCCGAATACGTGACCACGCCGGCCGAACTCGTCGTGTACGGCTGTGCGCTGCTTTGATAGCCGGCGAACATGTAGTTGCCCTGCGGGTCCGTCGAGTTCGCGAGCGTTATCAACTGGCTGCGCAAGCTTTGCAGTTGCGTCGCGATGGAGCCGCGGTCGCCATTGTTGAGCGAACCGTCGCCGGCGTGCAGCACGAGCGTGTGGATACTTTGCAGCACGTCGTTGACGCTGCTGAGCGTCGTGTCTTCGAGTTGCAGCGACGCGAGCGCCGTGTTCTGGTTGCTCGTGTACTGCGCGAGGCTCGTCGCGGTCGAACTCAACTGCACGGCCTGCGCCGCGCCGAGCGGATTGTCCGACGGCGTCGCAAGGCTCACGCCGCTCGAGATCTGTGCGTAAAGCTGCGACAACTGAGCTTGCTGATCGCTCATCGTCGCCACGTTCATGGTGAAGTACTGCGTGCTGGAGATGCGCATGTTCAACGCCTCACTGGAAGATGCCGAGCAGCGTCTGGAACAGGGTCTGCGCGGTCTGAATGACCTTGCTGTTCGCCTGATAGAGCTGCTGATACTGAAGCAGATTGGCTGCTTCCTCGTTGATGTTGACGCCCGAGACGGACTGCTGCGCGGTGGTGATCTGCGTCACCAGCGAAGCCTGCGCCGTGCTCGAAGTCTGAATCTGGTTCGTCTGGTTGCCGATGTCGTTGACGTAGTTCGCGTACGCACCCGTCAGCGTGACCGTGCCGCCGTTCATCGATTTCGCCGTCGACAGGTTCGACAGTGCAAGCGCGTTGCGGCCGTCGTTGTTCGCGCCGGTGTTCGGCCCGATGGTGAACTTGTCGCCGGCAGCGGGCACGCCGCTGATCGTCACCGACACATTGTTCATCTGGCCGGCGGTCGCGTTGTTGATCGTCAGACTCGCGCCGTTGCTCGACGAATACGGCACGACGGTCGTCGCGCTCGCAATCGAATAAGTGGTCGCCGGCGAGCCCGCCACGGTCACCGTCGAGCCGACCGGGAAGCCAGTGAGACCAGTGCCGTCGTATGTCAGCGTGGTCGTCGAGTTCGGCATCGTGTAGCCTGCCGTGACCGTGCCCTTCGTGATAGCGCCGGTGCCGGTGTTGGTCGACGCTGCCGCGCCGAGAACGGGCGCTGCGGCCGCGATGGCCGAGGCGTCCGTCGTCGCAGTTGCAAAGCTGTTCAACGCGCCGCGGGTCGGCTGGACCGTGAACGAGTCACCCGCGTTCATCGTGCCCGTGGTCGAAAAGTTCAGGCCGTTGATAGGCTGGCTCAGATTCGTCGCCGAACCCACCACGCTACCCGTCGAATTGTCGGTCAACGTATAGGTGGTGCCGTTGAAGGCGAGCGTGTAGTCGCCGGTGGTCGGCTGTGCAGGATTTGCGAACGACACGTTGAGCGACGCATTGCCGGTGTTCTGCGTGTTCGCATAGACGGTCGGGCCGCCCACCGAGAACAGGGCGCCGCCCTGCACGCCCGCGAGCGTAATGCCGAGCGCGTTCTGCGCGTTGACCTGCGACGCGAAGCTCACCGCAATCGCGCCGAGTTGCCCTTCTGCCGGATCAAGCGTCTGGCTGCGGAATGCGACGAGACCGCCGAGCGTGCCGCCCTCGATCTTGCTGTCGGGCAAATCTTGCGGCGCGGCGGCAGGGTTTGCGCCCGCCTGGCCGAGATACTGCACGGACAGTTCGCTGGAGTCGCCCGTTGAAGGTGTAGTGCCCAGATTGAAGCTGTTGCCACCCGACACAAGCGGCTGGCCATTGCTCATGAAGACGCCATAGCTGCCATTGCTGTTCACCACCTGCACGCCGATCAGTTGCGACAGATTCGACACCGCGAGATCGCGCTGATCGAGCAACTGGTTCGGCGGCTGGCCTTGCGTGCTCGCGGCGGAAATCTGGCCGTTTAACTGCGCGATCTGCTGCGTGTAGCTGTTGATCTGCGAAACGGTGTTGCTCAGTTGCGTGTTGACGCTCTGGCGCAGCGCGTCATATTGCTGGCCGGCGGCGTTGATCTGGTTCGCGAGTGT
This sequence comes from Paraburkholderia caledonica NBRC 102488, assembly GCF_000685095.1. Classification (GTDB taxonomy): domain Bacteria; phylum Pseudomonadota; class Gammaproteobacteria; order Burkholderiales; family Burkholderiaceae; genus Paraburkholderia; species Paraburkholderia caledonica. The sequence continues at coordinate 401,820 of NZ_BAYE01000004.1, read as the reverse complement.
CTGCGCACCGCTCATCGCCGTCTGGCGCGTGGCGAGGCTCGAAGCGTTGTTCGAGACGTTCTGCATGCCCGTGAAATAGCTCGTGACCGCGCTGGCAATACCGGCAGTCGGGCTGCCGATCAGATTGTTCAGTTGCGAGATCAGCGTGTTGTAGGTCGCGAGCGAGCTGCTGGACGACTGCGCGTTATTGAGCTGGGTCGTCAGATACTGGCTGTATTGGCGAGTCACCGTGACGGTCGAGACGCCTTGCGGCAGATAGCCGGAACCCGTGTACTGCCCACCCGTCTCCGCGAAGACCGGCGTTTCAATGGTATAGCCGGGCGTCGACGCGTTGCTGATGTTCTGGCCGGTCGTCGTGAGTCCCCACTGGGCTGCATTCAGTCCGCTGAGGCCGAGATTGATGAGATTGGACATGCGTCATCCTGAAGGGCGACACCACACATGCCGCCGCGTTACTTGAACTTAGTGTTTAACGGCTTGCGCGACGGAAAATTGAGGCCATTCACGACGCTTGCGAGAGTTTGTTTCAACGTTTGCGATGCCGATGCGCCGGGCCTTCGCCGGCGCGCCATGTCTGGTCCGCGCGCTGTCAACGAACCAGCGAACGGCGCTTCATTTCGAGTTGCGTGATGAGACGCTGCAACGTGTTCTCCGCGTTGCCGGGCAGCGTCAGAAAGCGGAAACCGAGCTGATACCGCTGGGTGCCGTTGGGCAGCGCGAGCGAGCGATGCGACACGAGTTGCAGATCGAGCGAGAGGCGGCCCAATCCGCCGAGCGACAATTCGCAATCGTCGAGACGCGTGCCCATAGGCAGTTCGGCGACGCGTTCGTCGGAAGTGCGCATGCCGACGCCGCCCAGCGAGAGGTCATGCACCTCGAAACGGAACGAATCGCCTTCCGGCAGACGACCGCTGCACACGTACGGATCGAGAATCGGTGCGTCGACGCGGAAATACTCACGGCGTTGCACGTAGTACAGCACTTCCGGAAAGTCGGCTTCGAATGCCGGCATTCCCTCGTAACGCGTTTCGCGCGGCGTGCTGGTGACGAACTCCATGCGCACGCCCTCGGGCGCCGCGTGGAACTGACAGCTCGACGCCGCAAGCAGACCGCGGTTCTGATCGGACAACGCGCCCCAGTCGAACGTGAAGGTGCGTCCGCGCACGTCGACGTCGAGCAGGCGAGTAACGAGCTGGCCGCCGGCATATTGAACGGTAAGAAAATCGCCCCGATTGACGAGGTTGCGCAATTGAACGCCGATTTCGAGCGGATTGCGGCGGCCAAAATCGAGTGCACTGTCGTCCAGCGGAACGTGCGGCTGAAGCGTGTCGGTTGGGCCGTTCGACTGATTGGTTTCCATGGGCTTGCCGGTATGCATGTTCTTGCGGGTACGTGCCAGAGCTCCTGACGGGGCTTTCACGCGGTCTCTCATTCCCGGCCGCGGCACGCACATTCAACCGGACATGAACGCTTCCGGTATGGGGTCTAACGGATTAGCGGCAGTATCGAGCCAAAATTTAGGGGCGACTAATAATAAATTTAGAATGATCTCGCGCAAACGTTAAAGCCCCGGTAACTCGCCGATAACGCGTCTTTAAATCGCCCGCCGTTTTTTCGCCGCGTGTTTGTCGCTTGTACGTCCCGTGTTCGACGCGCCCCGCAAAACCACCTCTCGTGGCCAATCCGCATCGACCCGGCCACATTCACGCCCGCTCAGCCCATCTTTTGCATGATGGACATCAGTTTCTTCGCGTAATGCGGATCCGTTGCATAACCGGCGCGCTGCATGCCGTTCGCAAAACCCTTCACGTCGTGCGCGGAATTGATGACCTGCGCGTAGCGCGGATTGCCCTTCAGCATGCTCGCGTAGTCGGTCATGGCTTCCTGATACGAATCGTATGCGCGGAATTTCTCGACCACGCGCTGCGGCTTGCCGTTCACATACTCGGTGGTGAGCGTGGAAACCGTCTTGCCGGTCCAATCCTTGGTCGCCTTGATGCCGAATACGTTGTGGCTGGTGCTGCCGTCAGCCTTTTTGATCTCGCTCTTGCCCCAGCCCGATTCCAGCGCCGCCTGGCCGATGATGAAGCGCGCCGGAATGCCGGTCGCCGCGCTGGCAGCCTGCGCAGGAGCCGCAAGCTTGTCGACGAAAGCGTCTACCTTCGGCGAGCTGCCGTCACCCTTCAAGGGCGGCGTCAACGCGCTGTTCGCCGAGTAGCCTTTGCCCATCGCGAGCTGGCCGTTCGCTTGCGCATTGCCGTAGGCCTTGGCAAGCGCGTTGAGCGCCGCGGTCTGGCCTTCGTCGCCGCCGCTGCCGCCGCCGAGCGCGTTGGCCATGCCGGCCAGTCCGCCCGCGCTGCCGGCTCCATTCGGACCGCTCACTTGCATGCCCTGGTTGCGCATCAACTGCTTGAGCATCGCATCGGCCACACCGATGCCCTTCTGCGACATCTGCTGCGACAACTGCTGATCCATCATCGACGTGAACGTCGCGCTGTCGTGCGAGTCGAACGGGCCGTCCTGCGGCGTCGCATCGCGCATGCTCTTCAGCATCATCTGCGTGAAGACCGCGTCGAACTGCTGCGCAGCCACCTTCATGCCGGCTTGCGGCGACGCCTTCGCCTGCGCGCTCAGCTTAGCGAAACCCTGCACGTCGAGCGCGAAGCGCTGGCTAAGATCGTTCGCCGCGGCGGCGGAATTGGTCGTATCCGAATTCATCTGCTGTTGTCCTTAGATGATTTCCAGGTCGGCGCGCAACGAGCCCGCCGCTTTCATGGCCTGCAGGATCGACATCAGATCCGCGGGCGTCGCACCCAATGCGTTGAGCGCCTTCACCACGTCGGCGAGGTTCGCGCCGGCGGTTACGAGCTTCAGCGCGCCGTTGTCCTGCTTCACCTGAATCTGCGACTGCTTCGCCACCACCGTCTGGCCGTTCGAGAACGCGCCCGGTTGGCTCACCACCGGCTGCGTATTGATCACGACCGACAGGTTGCCGTGCGCGACCGCGCAGTTTTGCAGCGTGACCATCTGGTTCATCACGATCGAGCCGGTGCGCGCGTTCAGGATCACCTTCGCTGCGGCCTGCGCCGGCTTGACGTCGAGATTCTGCAGTTGCGCCATGAAGGCGACCTGCTGTTCGGGATCGGTCGGCGCACGCAGTTGAATCGTGCGGCCGTCGAGCGCCGTGGCCGTGCCGCCGCCGAACGCGTTGTTCACTGCCGCCACCACGCGTTGCGTCGTGTCGTAGTCCATTTCGTTCAGGTCGAGCTGCATCGTGCCGGCTTGCGACACCGACGTTGGCACTGAGCGTTCGACGATCGCGCCGCCGGCGATACGGCCGGCAGCAAGCGTATTGACCTGCACCTTGCTGCCGTTGGCGCTCGCGCCAGCGCCGCCAACGGCGAGATTGCCCTGGCCGAGTGCGTACACCTGGCCGTCGGCGCCCTTGAGCGGCGTGAGCAGAAGCGTGCCGCCGCGCAGGCTCTTCGCATTGCCGAGCGAGGACACGGTCACGTCGATCTGTTCACCGGGGCGCGCAAACGGCGGCAGCACCGCCGTCACCATCACCGCGGCAACGTTCTTCAACTGAACGTTCGACAGCGACGATTGCGAGTTGCTCGAACCGGCGGCCTGGTTGTTGATCGAGATGCCGAGGTTCGCCAGCATGTTGGCGAGCGTCTGCGTGGTGAACGGGGTCTGCGTGGTCTGGTCGCCCGTGCCGTCGAGACCGACGACGAGGCCGTAGCCGATCAGCGGATTGTCACGAACGCCCTGGATCTGCACGAGATCCTTCAGGCGCTCGGCGTGCGCGGGCGTCGCCGCCGGCAGCGCCGCGCAGGCGAGCGCGACGAAAGCCAGCGCCCGGCCGATCCGGCCGGCTCGCGCGAGAAAGCGGAAAGAAACAGTACCCATGATCACCACGGCGACACGTTGAGGAAGAAGCGCTGCAGCCAGCCCATGTTTTCGGCCTCGTCGAGATAGCCTTTTGCGGAATACTCGATCTTTGCGTCGGCCACCTGCGTGGAATACACGGCATTCAGACTGGAGATCGTGTTCGGATTCACCACGCCCGAGAACCGCACGAACTCGTTGCCCTGATTGATGAGCATCTGCTTTTCACCGCTTACCATCAGGTTGCCGTTCGGCAGTACACCGGTCACCGTCACGGTGATCGTGCCGTTGAATGTGTTCGACGCGTTGGCGCCGCCAGTGCCGCTGAACACGTTCGCGCCTTTGGCGCTCAGGCTCGCCCTGCCGAACAGTCCGGCAAGGAAGCCCGCCGTCGGCACCGCCAGGTTGGTACTGCCCGAGCGGTTTGCATTCGCACCCGAGGACTTCGTCGCGTTGACGTTTTCCTGGATCACGATGGTCAGGATGTCGCCGACATTGCGCGGACGCTGATCTTCGAACAACGGCCGGCCCGCGTAACCCGGGTTGTAGATCGAGCCGGGCGACTGCGCTTGCGGCGGCATCGGCGGCAGCGCCGTCATCGGCTGCTGCGTGATCGGCTGCTTCGGCACGAGGCCGCAACCGCCGAGCGCGACGAGCAGCGTGAGCTGCGCGAGCGCGACGGCAGTACGCGAATGAACCGGATTACGAGTGAAGTGCGACATCTTGATTACCGCCTGATTTACAGCCTGTTAATTACCAGTGACTTCAGCGTCAGACTTGCATCTGGCTGAGCGTCTGCAGCATCTGGTCGGACGTCGTCACGGCCTTGCTGTTGATTTCGTAAGCACGTTGCGTCTGGATCATGTTCACCAGTTCCTGCACCACGTTCACGTTCGATGCTTCGACGTAGCCCTGATTGAGCGTGCCCGCGCCGTTCAGGCCAGGCTGTGCGACGTTAGGCGCACCCGACGATGCCGTTTCCGCGAACAGGTTCTCGCCCTTCGCGTCCAGACCGGCCGGGTTGATGAAGGTCGCGACTTGCATCGAGCCGAGCTGCTGGCTGTTGGTCGAGCCGGCGACGGTAATCGACACCACGCCGTCGCTGCCGATGGTGAGCGACGTCGCGTTGTTCGGCACCGTGATGGCCGGGATCACCTGATAGCCGCTCGACGTCACGAGCTGGCCCTGCGCGTTGGTTTGAAACGAGCCGTCGCGCGTATAGGCGGTCGTGCCGTCGGGCATCTGCACCTGGAAAAAGCCCTGGCCGTTAATGGCGACGTCTTTCGAGTTGCCGGTCTGCTGCAGATTGCCCTGCGTGTAGAGGCGCTCGGTGGCGACCTGTTGCACGCCGGTGCCGAGCTGGATGCCCGACGGCAATTCCGTTTGCTGCGTCGAGTTCGCGCCGGGCTGGCGGACGGTCTGATACAGCAGATCCTCGAACACTGCGCGCGATCCCTTGAAGCCGTTGGTGCTGACGTTCGCGAGGTTGTTCGAGATTACGTCCATCTGCGCCTGTTGCGCATTCATGCCGGTGGCGGCGATATACAGCGAGCGATTCATATTCCTTCTCCTATGTCGACCGGAGTCGGCGCTTCAGCTATGAACCCGAAGTCCGCGCTTAGGCGTTACTCCGGTTCCATGCAAGGCACTTACTCTGGTCCCATGCAACATGGTGGCGAGCCGGCACAAGCCGGCGGCCCGTTAGCTAAAGCTGAGCAACTGGTTAGCCGACTGATCGTTCTTGTCGGCGCTTTCCAGCAGCTTGGTCTGCATCTGGAACTGGCGCGCGTTCGTGATCATCGAGACCATCGCGCTGACCGGGTTCACGTTGCTCCCTTCGAGCGATGCAGGCGCGACCGTCACGGCCGGATCGGCGTCGGCGGGATTGCCGTCGGCGGTGCGAAAGAGGCCGTCGTCGCCGCGCGTCATGGTTTTCGGATCGGGGTTGACCAGCTTCAGCTGATCGACCGTCACCACCGCGGTCGGCGGATCACCCGGTGTGAGCGCCGACACGGTGCCGTCTCTGCCGATGGTGATCTGCGCACCCGGCGGCACCGAGACCGGCCCGCCGTTGCCGAGCACCACCTGATTCGTGGCGTTCACCAGCTGGCCGTTCTGGTCGATGTGCAGATTGCCCGCACGCGTGTAGGCCTCGCCGCCGTCAGTGGTCTGCACCGACAGCCAGCCCGGACCTTCGATAGCGACATCGAGAGGATTGCCCGTCTGCTGGATCGGGCCGGGCGTGTAGTCCGCGCCCGGCGTCGACGACAGCACGAAAGTGCGCGTGGTGTTGTCGTTGATCGAACTGCCGTCGCCGAACGACATCGGCACGGCGCGGAAAGTCGCCAACTGCGCGCGAAAACCAGTGGTCGATGCGTTCGCAAGATTGTTCGCAACGATTGCCTGCTGTTCGAGCGCTTGCGTGCTGCCCGACATCGCGGTGTAGATCAGCCGATCCATGATGGGTCCGTCCTGCTCGCTTACAGGTTGATGAGCGTCTGGTCGACGGTCTGCTGCGTCTTGATCGTCTGCGCGTTCGCCTGATAGTTGCGTTGCGCGGTGATCAGGTCCACGAGCTGGCTCGTCAGATCGACGTTCGAGTTTTCCACGGCGCCGCCTTGCAGCACGCCGTGATTCGTCGAGCCCGGCGCCGAAATCTGCGCAGCGCCCGATGCGTCGGTCTGCTGGAACTCGTTATTGCCGAGGTTCACGAGACCGTTCTGGTTCGCGAAGTTCGCGAGCGCGATCTGGCCGAGCGCGGCCGTCTGCTGGTTCGAATAGTTGCCGGTCAGCGTGCCGTCGGCGCCGATGCTGAAGCTCGTCAGCGTGCCGGCCGGATAGCCGTCGGGCTGCAGCGAATTCACGCCGTCCTTGCCGCCGTACTGCGTAGTGCCGCCAATATTCAGCGTCAGTTTCTGAGGCGTTGCCGAACCGTCGGTGGTCGGCACCGAGAAATTGAAGACGAACGGCGTGGCAGTCGCCGCGCCGGAAGCGTCGGTCGTGCCGAGCAGCGTGCCCGACGAGTTGAAGTTCGCATGGCCGACGAGCGCCGCAGTGCCGGTGGAAACGCCTGCATACACGTCCCACGTGCCGGCGGCCGTCTTGGCAAAATACATGTTGACCGTCTGCGAGCCGCCGAGCGTGTCGTACACCGTGGTGCTCGTCGAGTAGTTGTACGTCGTCGAGCTGTTCTGATTGAACGCCACAGGGGTCGGCGTGACGCTATAGCTGTCGCCCGTCGCCGGCACGCCGTTGAACGTGATCGTCTGGCCGTTGCCGAGCGAAATCGGCGAGCCGGCCGTGTACGTGCCGGTCGTCGACGTGCCGAGCGTGGTGTCGGTCACCGTGTATCCCGTCGCACTGGTGAACGAGACGGTGTAGTTGTCCTTGTTGGTCCCCGACGCCGTGTTGGTGATCGTCGCGCCGGTCGTGCTGAGCGTACCGGTGTTGGTGCCGCCTGCCGTCACGGTCGGCGTGCCGAGCATCAGCGGGTCTTGCGCGTTCAGGTTCAGGCCGGCTGCGATATTGGTCGTCGCCTTCGGCGCGATGTTCGCGGTCGGCACGCTAAGCGGCACGGTCTGCGCGGTATTGATGATGCCCGAGCTGTTCGCCGCGTAGCCCATCAGTTGCAGGCCTTGCGAGTTCGTGATGAAGCCGTTCTTGTCGAGCTGGAACACGCCGTTGCGCGAGTACACGAGCGAACCGTTGTTCGACAACTGGAAAAAGCCGTTGCCGTTGATGGCGACGTCGAGTGCCTGGTTCGTGCTGGTGATCGTGCCTTGCGAGAACTGCTGCTGCACCTGCGCGAGCTTGGTGCCGATACCGACCTGGTTGCCGACAGCCGTCGCCACCGAATTGGCGTACATGTCGGCGAATTGCGCTGCGCCGCTCTTGAAGCCAACCGTATTCGCGTTGGCAATGTTGTTGCCGATCACGTCGAGATCGCTCGACGATGCGGACAAACCACTCAAACCTTGTTGGTAACCCATGACGGTCTCCGTGTCTGGAAAGTCGTAACTGACTGAATCGAATTAGAGGATCGCGGCCACGCTGGTCAGCCCGACAGTCGAGCCGTTCGAGAGCACGAGGCCCGGCGTACCGTTGTTCTGCATGACGACGCTCTGCACCGTTGCGCCTGCGAGCGTGGTGGCCGTGGCTTGCTGGCCGTTGATCGTGCCGACCGCGCTGATCGTGTACGTGCCGTCGGGCAGCGCGTTGCCGGCCGAGTCGGTCGGCGTCCAGCCCACCGGAATCGTGCCCGCCGACTGCTTGCCGAGATCGATCGTGTTGACGATCTGGCCTGCCGAGTTCTTCACGACGACCTGCAGGTCGCTCACCGAGTTCGCGAGTTGCACGCCGAACGCGCCGGCCTTGCCGCTCGCGACCGACACCGAGTTGCCCGGCGCGAGCACGGTCGAGCCGATCAGCAGCGCCGCTTGCGACTGCTGACCCGCCGACATCTGCGTCGCGAGCGAGCTCAACGTCGTGTTCAACTGGCTGATGCCGGACACGGTGTTGATCTGGGCGAGCTGCGAGGTCATCTGCGAGCTGTCCATCGGATTGGTCGGATCCTGGTTCTTCAACTGCGCGACGAGCAGGCTCAAAAAGGTGTTTTGCAGATCGGTCGCCGAAGTGCCCGACGTGCCGGATGTGCCGCCCGTCGAACTGCTCGAGCCCGAGGCACTGTTCGTGCCGTTCATCGTATCGAGCAGCGTTTGCGACACGGTCGTGCCGTTGTTGCCGATGGTGGTGCCAGTAGTCAAGGGGCTCTCCTCAGGTTCCGATCGTGAGCGTCTTCAGCATCAGGGTCTTGGCGGTGTTCAGGGTTTCGACGTTGGCCTGGTACGAGCGCGACGCCGAAATCATGTTCACCATTTCCTGCACCGGGTCGACGTTGGGCAGCGTCACATAGCCGTCAGCGTTGGCCGCCGGGTTGCCGGGGTCGTAGGCGGTCTTCATCGGCGTCGGGTCGTCGACCACGCCGGTGACCTGCACGCCGCCAACCTGCTGGCCGGAGCCGGTGCGCGCGCCGCCGAGCGGCGCAACGCCGAACACGACCTGCTTGGCCTTGTACGGCTGGCCGTCCGGGCCGGTGGTGCTGTCCGCGTTGGCGAGATTCGACGCCGTCACGTTGAGCCGTTGCGACTGCGCGGACATCGCGGAGCCTGCAACACCAAATATGTTCATCAAAGAAGGCATGTTTGCTGACCTTTCCCGCCGGTTCGAGCCGGCTTCAAGTTAGTTCCCGTAGCGATTGTTCTTGCGTACTGCGTGTTTCTTTGCGTGCAGACCGTTACCCGGTTACGAGCCCGACTGGATCGCCGACAACATCGCCTTGATCTGGCTCGACAGCATCGTCATGCCCGATTCGAAGTGCAGCGTGTTGTCCGCGAACTGAACGCGCTCGGTGTCGATGTCGACCGTGTTGCCGTCGAGCGCGGGCTGCGTCGGAACGCGGTATTGCAGGTTGCCGTAGTCGTCGGGCCTGCCGCCCGCCGGGCTCAGCGTCGATTTGCCGGACATGTGGCCCGGCGTGGTCGACGCCATCGACATTCCGCTCGTCACGCCGGCCGGCTGCGCCATCGGCAGCGTCGCGGTGTTCGACGCCGTGTGCGCGGCCACGCCGGTCTTTTTCAGCGCGCCCGCGAGCGACGAAGCGAAGTCGACGTCGCGCGCCTTGTAGCCGGGCGTGTCGGCATTGGCGATATTCGACGACAGGAGCTCCTGGCGATAGGCGCGCACATCGAGCGCTTCACGTCCAAAGGCGAATTCGGCATCGAGTTTGTCCAGCATAAGAATCTCCGGAGAACGGTCCCGAGGCTTCCCGTGCGCCTCGCGTGAGGACGGCATCAGGCGGGAAGACCTTTTTGCATGAGGTGCATCTTATGGGCCGAGTGCAAGCAGCAATCGGACGAATAACCGGGAAAGGGGGCTTCTATTCAACGTTTGCGCGAAGGGGGCTCTCAATAGAATGCAAGGCGTACCAAATGCATTCGACGGAGAACCGCAATGGACCAGCACACTTTCGATCCGACGCGCCGCGCGCAACGCGCGGCGGCGCATCGCCTGTGTGCGGCTGCGCTGCGCGTCGCCGCGCGGCTCCTGCTCAGTTCGTCGCTGGGCGTGTCCGGCGTCGGCGCCGCCGCTATGCTGTTGGCCAATGCGGCGCACGCCGGCGAGGCGGACGGTCCCATCGTGATTGCCGGTCCAAACGAAAAGGATCCAGCGGCACTCACCGAGCTTGCCGAGCATATGCAGGCAGCGCCCGTCAAACGCGCCGGCTCTGCGGCGACGCTCGCCGCCGCCACCGCGCAATCGCTGACGCGCGGTTCGGCCACGCGCGACGCCGACCCTTTCAGCCGCGCCGCCAATGCAAGCGGCTCGATCGTCATCGCGGGCTCGGGCGAAGCGCCGGCCGCGCCGCAAATGATCCGCACCAGTTTCAAGCCCGACGCGAACGGCGTCGTGACCATTCCTGCGCCGGGCCGTGCCGGTTCTGCCGCGACGAACGCCACCAACCTGAATCCGGCCGACGCCGCCCGCCTCGATGAAATGCCGGCCTCGCGCCGTGTCGTTCCGGTCGTCGTGACACCGGCGCCGCAAGCGAACGGCGTGCGTCAGGCCGCCGGCGTCCAGCCGGTGGCGGCCAACGCGCCGGCCAGCGTGACGGGTCGCGCAGCGGCTGCGGCGTCGCAAGCGTTGGGAGCATCGGCAACCGACTCGTTCGACACGCTCGCTTCGCGCGGCGAGCCGCCGCAGCTCGGCGCGGACGGCAAGCCAATCCCGGCGCGTTCGAATGCCCTCGCCAATTCAACTCGTGGCACCGCCGCGTCGCCGACGGCGCGCGTGGCCGCGACGCGGCCCATTGCGGCAGCGCCGGCACCCGCATCCGCACAGCAGAATCCGCGTGCGGCAGCGCCGGCGCAGCCCGAGCCGCTGCCCGGCCAGCAAGACCCTGAAGCAATCCGCACGACAACGCTCGCGTTCCTGCAGCAGCAGTCGGCCGGATTGCCGGGGAAAGTGGACATCACCGTCGCACCCGCGTTTCCACGCGGTCTCGCGGCCTGCATGGTGCTGGAGCCGTTCATGCCAAGCGGCGCCCGACTGTGGGGCCGCGTAACCGTCGGCGTGCGTTGCGCGGGCCAGCGTCCGTGGACCATCTATCTGCAGGCGCGCATCTCGCTGCATGCCACCTACTACCTCGCAGGCCGCGCGATGTCGCCGGGCGAGGTGCTGACGGCCGCCGACCTCGTCGCGCGCGAGGGCGATCTGACGGGCTTGCCGCAGGCCATCGTGACGGACCCGTCGCAAGCAGTCGGCTCTGTCACGTTGACGCGCGTTTCCGCAGGCATGCCGCTGCGCCGCGATATGCTCAAGAGCGCGTCGGCTGTGTCGATAGGACAAACGGTGCGCGTGGTCGCAGCCGGTGAAGGATTCGCGATTTCGTCGGAAGGCAGCGCGATGAACAATGCGTCGCCGGGTCAGCAGGTCCGCGTGAAGACGCCCAACGGTCAGGTTATCTCGGGCATCGTCAAGGACGGCGCGACCGTGGAGATTCAACTGTGAGCCGCGGGCTTTCCGGGCTGGCGGCCGATCCGCATGCGTCCGCCGTTTCAGGGCCGGATCGTATTGACAGACAAGGGAAAAGCAGCAGCGATTGCGCTAAAGTTTTGATCGACGCCTGCCGTTATCAGGATCAAATCGTTCAGGAAGCCAATCGTGAAAGTCGATTCCAAAACCAATTCGAATCTGCCGACGTTGAAAGATGGCGTGTCCCGCTCGCAACAAAGCGACGCGGCGACGGCCAACACCGGCGCGCAGACCGCGAGCACCGCCTCGCAAGCCACTCCCAGCAGTTCGGGCGACGCCAGCGTCAGCCTGTCGGGTCTGTCGCAGCACCTGCGCAGCCTCGCGGCGTCCGGCTCGGCCGACATCGATACGGCGCATGTCGAGTCGATCAAGCAGGCCATCAAGGACGGCACGCTGCAAATCGACTCGGGCAAGATCGCCGACGGCGTGCTGAGCACCGCACGCGAACTGTTGCAAAGCAAAACCCCGTCGACCGGCAATTAATCGACGCATCGAAGTACGGTGAATGGCCGGGCGGCGTTCGACAAACCCGACTCGCGGATCGTCCGCGAGCCGTCGTTTTCAGCGAGTTGTTGAGATGAAAGACGCCCTGCTTGCCACCCTCATCGAAGAGTATTCCGCCGTCGAGGCGTTCGCCTCCGTTTTGACGCTGGAGACCAAGGCATTGACTGCCTTGTCGCCGGTCGAACTGCTGCCGCCGGTCATCGACAAGAAAACCGAACTGATCGGCGAGCTCGCGCAGCTCGAAACCCGCCGCGACGAACTGCTCGCCGGCATGGGTTTTCCGGGCGGTTGGGCCGGCATGGAACTCGCGGCCAGCACAGACGAGCGGCTCGCCGCACAGTGGTCGCTGCTGCAAAAAGCCGCCGAGCGCGCGCGCCGCTTCAACACGAGCAACGGGGAACTGATTCGCGTGCGCATGGATTACAACCAGCGGGCGCTCACGGCGTTGCAGGTGGCGTTGCCGCAAAAGGCCAACTTCTATGGCCCCGACGGACGCATTCCGGCGCGCGCAGCGGTGTGATGCCGGATGACGCTGGTGCCCACCTTCAGCGTCGCTCGCTACTGTGAATGCTGCTAATCGCGATGCTGGCAGCCAACTGAAGCAGCCTCGCGTGAACAGAAGGGTTCGTCGTCTCGACGAGCCCTTTCTGTTTTCTGCCTCCTAGCCCTTCTCCCCCGTCTGCCTTAGCCATTCGGCCAAGTGGCGCGAATCCGTCGCGCACGATCAAATCTCCTCTTTTCCCTAACGAAGTCTTCCGTTGCTAGCGGGCGTGCCGACGCATCGCGGCGAACTGAAGCTAACTTCATCTAGCGAGAGTGTGTAATCGTGTGTATGATTCGAGGAGTGCAATATGTACAGTGCCGAAGTCGTCAAACTGATTCTGGCGAACGGCTGGCGGCTCGTCCGCATAACGGGCAGCCACCATCATTTTCGGCACGCATTCAAAGCCGGGCTCGTGACCATCCCCCATCCCAGGAAGGATCTGCCGGCCGGCACGCTGAACAGCATCTTGAAACAGGCAGGGCTGAAATGAAAAATCTGATCTTCCCGATCGCAATCGAAGCGGGCGACGCACAGCACGCGTTCGGCGTCGTCGTGCCGGATATTCCGGGCTGTCACTCGGCGGGAGATTCGCTGGAAGAAGCTTACGCGAACGCAAAAGAAGCGATCGAGGCGCATCTGGATACGCTGCTCGATGAAGGCTTGCCGATTCCCGAAAGGCTGACGCTAGACGAGCATCGGCGTAATCCTGACTACGCGGGTTTCACGTGGGGTTTCGTGACAACCCGGAATATTCCCGCGCTGAAAAAGGCGGTACGCATCAACATTTCGTTGCCCGAAGCGCTGGTGCATGAAATCGACGAATACGCGCAGGCGCGTGGCATGTCGCGTTCCGCTTTTCTCGCGCTCGCGGCCGAGCATGAAATGGCGGACGCATGACGGAAGGCGCGGGTAACGCCCTCGCTTCACAACTCATTGCCCCGCTGAGCGCTAGCTCACGAGGCAAGCCGCTCAGGTTGCCTCGGCATTCGCCCACGCCATCTCGCGCAAGCGCGTGCGCAAACGCGCTACCGCCTGACTGTGCAACTGACAGACGCGCGACTCGCTGACTTCCATCACCGCGCCGATTTCACGCAGGTTCATGCCGCGCTCGTAGTAGAGCGACATCAGCAACTTCTCGCGTTCCGGCAAGCGGTCGATCGCCTCGACCAGCGCCGAGCGCAGACTGTCGTCGAGCAAGGCGGAAAGCGGGTCCGAATGATCGACGCAGTAGCGGTCGAGAAACGGCTCGTCGTCCGCGGAACGGTCGAAGTCTTCGTAGTAGATCAACTGGCTTCCGTGGAGATCCTGCAACATCGACTGATACTCGTCGAGTGGCATGTCCAGGTGTTCGGCAATCTCGGTTTCGCTCGCCGAGCGGCCCAGATTCTGCTCCACCTTGTGCACCGCCGTCTCCACTTCCCGCGACGTGCGTCGCAAGCTGCGCGGCAACCAGTCGTTGCTGCGTAGTTCGTCCAGCATCGCGCCGCGAATCCGCTGGCTCGCATAGGTTTCGAACTGCGCGCCCTGATCTTCCTTGTAGCGACTCGCGGCATCCAGCAAGCCAATCATGCCGGCCTGAATCAGATCGTCGAGATCGACGCTGGCCGGCATTTTTGCAACGAGCTGCAAGCCGAGTCGACGCACCAGCGGTGCGTACTTCGTCAAAACATCGGCTTGGGAAATCTTTCCCTGAGCGTTATACATCGTGCTCCCCTTGTCCTTGTGCCGCCTCTCAGGCGTGCTGCGCAGACGGTTGGTCGGCGTGTTGCGCCGCTGTAACTGCCGCAGGCGCCATCCATGGCGATTGCGACGACATCGCTGGCCGCATCGGCCAGTACTGCAATTCGGCTGCGAGGTGGCGGAAGTCGCGCGCTGCCGGTGTCGACGGAAATGCGTCGACGACACAACGCGACAACTCCTCGGCTCGCGCCATCCGCGGATCCGCGGCAATACAACCGGCGTCTTCCAGCGCCACCGCGAGGTAACGCCCGGCCACGCCGGCCAGGTTTGCAAAAGCAGTGCGCGCGTCTTCCACGCTCTGCACGTGATTCACCAGCACGCGAAACTGTGCGATGGCGTGCGCGTAGTGCAGACGCTTCATGCACGCATACGCGTCGGTGATCGCCTGTGCCGCCATGCGCGTGACGATCATCACGTCATGGGCCTGCATCGCGAGCGCCGAGAGGTGGCCTTGCTGATCCAGTTGCGCGTCGATCAGCACGATGTCGGCCGAACCGTGCAGTACCACGCCGAACTGCGCCGCGCTATAGCCTTCGCGATGCGCACGTGAGGCGGCGAGCACCGAGAAGCCGAGCGCGTGGCGCAAAGCGGCTTCGTCGAGCGTCATCTCGCCGCGCATCACGGCGGCAAAGTTGCCCGCGCCGCGCACGCTGCCGAGCATCGCGCTCACTGACTTGTCGCCCACGCACTCGTCGATCACGAGCACATCTTTCCCCTGCTGCGCGAGCGCCACCGCAAGGTTCATCACTGTCGCCGTACAGCCGGCGCCCAGCGAACCGCCCGTCACGGCAATCACGCGCGAGCCGCTCCGCGCGAGAAGGCGCCGCAGTCCTTCTGCCTGATCGGAGACGAGCTTATCCAAAGCGGACCTCGTGCAATTCGGCGGTCGAGCGCGCGGACAACGCGGACAGCAATGCCGGAACATCCTCGTCATGCGGCACGAATGGCGAGTGATCGCGCGGAATGCAGAAGGCGCTCTTGATCAGAAAACGTTTGGTCGCGACGTAGAGGTTCTCCGGCACTTTCTGCCCGGTCGACACGTAGTGCACCGGCAGCTTGTAGCGGATCACCGTATCGAGCACGCCGCCCAGGTTGGTCGCCTCGTCGAGCTTGGTCAGAATGCAGCCGGCGAGCGGCTGTTGATCCGGTCCGCGCTGATAGGCCTGCACGACTTCATTGAGCGTGTCGCCGTGACTCGTTGCATTGAGCAGCAACAGGCGCTGCACGGGCTGGCCCGCGCGGCTCAGCATCGCGATCTGCTCGGAGACAAGGCGATCGCGTTGGCTCATACCGATCGTGTCAATCAGCACAATGTGCTTGTTGCGCAATTCGGAGAGTGCGAGTTGCAGGTCGGCGCTGTCTTTCACCGCGTGAACCGACACGCCGAGAATCTTGCCGAAGATGCGCAGTTGTTCGTGGCCGCCGATCCGGTAACTATCGGTGGTGAGCAGCGCCACTTTGCTGGCGCCGAAACGCATCACGCAGCGCGCCGCGAGTTTTGCGGTGGTCGTCGTCTTGCCGACGCCCGTCGGGCCCATCAGCGCAAAGACGCCGCCGCGTTCCATCAATGTGTCTTCGTCTTCCATGACCGGCAGATTGGAGGCGAGCACCGAGCGCACCCAGTCCATGCCCTCGTCCATGTTGTCGACTTCGTCGGGCAGGTTTGCGACCATCATCTGCACGAGCTGCGCGGAGAAGCCCGCGGCGAAGAGATGCTTGGTGAGCGACGCGTGCGCCGGGTTCCGGCGCTGACGATCGCCCCACATGAGGCCGGCGAACTGTTCTTCCATCATGCCGCGCATCGAAGAAAGCTCGTTCATGACGGTTTCTTTGACGACCTGCTCCATGCGCGCCTTGATCGCTTCAGCGACAGCAGCGGGCGTGCGCGAGTCGTCGGTCGGCGGCAGCGTGGTCGGTGCAACTTTTTGCGCGGCGCGCCGTGCGGCGACCTGCGCGGCTTCGCGAGCCCAATCAGGCGTGTTGTCCTCCTGCGACGCGGCGGCCTTGCCCGGTTCCACAGCGGCGCCAAGACCCTTGGCCATCGCGGCGGCCGGCGTCATCGCGCCGGGACGTGCGTTGTATTCGCTTTGCGGTTCGTGGTCGGCGGCGATGCGTCGAGCGTGATCGATCAGCCAGGGATTCGATTCGGCCATCGTACGCGGCGCGTGGAGGTCAGAGGCCGGTGCTGCAGAGCCGGACGGCACGCCGGCGGCCTTCAGCAGATCGGCCCGAATGTCTTCGTTCAAACGAGCGGCGGCTGCTCGCGCGCTCGGCTGGCCGACGTTGATCTGTTGCGATTGCGGCGCCGACGCGGGCTTCGTGGCCATGGCTGGGGCGCCCGGCAATGCGCTCTTGCGCGAGTCGGCCTGCCCGGCCGACGCCTTGGCTGCATTCATCGCGGCACTCATGGCCGCGCTCGGAACAACCTTCGCAGCGGGCTGTGCATCGTGACTGGCGGCTAGCGCTGAGTTCGCGAAGCTGCCCGTCGTTTCGGTGCCGGCTTCCGGGCTCGCGCCGAACACCGACGAGAATACGTCCGGCATGCCGCTCGCGTACGGATTGGCCTGCATCGGCTGCGCGGCGGACATTGCGCGCGGCGCATTCAGCGCGGGCTGCGCAGCCGCTGCATTCGTCGATGCGAATTGCGCTGCGCTCGCGTCTGCGCGCGGAGCCTTCGGCGTGATTGCCGCGAGGTCGCTGTCGGCCAGGGCGACGATCTCGACGCTGCCGTCGTCCATCGTTCGATTGGACAGCACGACCGCGTCGGCACCCAGCGCTTCGCGCACGAGACGCAGTGCGTCGCGACTGGTAGCACCGATAAATTTACGAATGTTCAAGCTGGACCCCCGATGAGGTATACGGACTGACGGACCGGCAACACACCGCTTCCCATTGAGATCATTATTGCGAAACGTGACGACCGACGATCGGTGGATAAGGGCTGTTAAACGCGGGTAATTCGAACGATGGACGGATGCCGCGATTCGCAGCTCTTGCACTATCGAATGACCCGCGCACCGGACGACTGCCTTCGGGTCCCGCAGGCGAAGCATGGGCGAGCCAATACGTCGGCGGTACGAAAAGTCAGGCGCGGAAATGAAAACCGGCGCCCTGGGACGCCGGTCATATGCAGGTCGTAGTCGAGTCGATAAGCAAACGCACTTGCCCGATCGCGGTCACGCTCCTAGAACGTGCTTCAACCGTGCGCGCCGATCAGATTCACGACCTTGATGTTGCGCGTGTCGGGCACTTCCGCATACGACAGCACCTTCAGTTGCGGCAGGCTGCGGCGCAGGAAGCGCGCGAGCATCGGCCGCAATGCATGTTGCACGAGCAACACCGGTGCGAGCCCAAGGTTTTGCTGGCGATTCATCGCCTTCTGCGTTTCGTTCATCAGCGTATGCGCGAGGCCAGGCTCGAGACCCGGGTTGGAACCGGTCGAAAGCGCCTGCGAGAGCACGCGTTCGAGATTCGAGTCGAGGCCCATCACCTGCATGTCGCCGGTGCCTGGGAACCACTGCTGCGTGATCGCGCGGCCAAGCGCGAGGCGCACGGCGGCGGTGAGATCGTGTGCATCGGTGATCTTCGGCGTGTGTTCGGACAATGCTTCGAGAATCGTGCGCATGTCGCGGATCGGAACGCCTTCTTCCAGCAGGTTTTGCAGAACCTTTTGCAGCGTGGTGAGCGGCAGCGTCTTCGGCACCAGATCGTCGACGAGCGACGGCGTGTCTTTCTGCATCCGCTCGAGCAGCGCCTGCACTTCCCGGCGACCGAGCAGTTCGGACGCATGCGTGACCACCAGGTGATTCAGGTGCGTCGCGACGACCGTGCTCGAATCGACCACCGTGTAACCGTACACCTGCGCCTGTTCGCGCAGATTCGTGTCGATCCAGATGGCCGGCAGACCGAATGCCGGGTCTTGTGTCGGCGTGCCCGGCAGCGCAGCGGAAACCTGGCCGGGGTTGATCGCGAGCCATTGACCCGGATACGCCTCGCCCACGCCCACTTCCACGCCCTTGAGCGCGATCCGATAACCGTTCGGACGCAATTCCAGGTTGTCGCGGATGTGGATGACAGGCGGCAGGAAGCCGATTTCCTGCGCGAACTTCTTGCGGATGCTTTTGATCCGCTTGAGCAATTCGCCGTCGGAATTCTTGTCGACGAGCGGAATCAGCCGGTAGCCCACTTCGAGGCCGAGCGTGTCGATCATCGTCACGTCGTCCCAGCTTGCTTCGGCGTTTTCGATCGGCGTTACCGCTGCCGGTGCGACATCCACGAGCGCGGTCGTGTTCTTGCGTTCTTCGGCGCGCTTTTTCATCGTGCGGCCGAGCTGGATCAGACCGCCGCCGAGAATCAGAAACGCAAAATGCGGCATGCCCGGAATCAGGCCCATCAGCACGAGAATGCAACCCGTGATCGCCAGCACGCGCGGGTTCGTGAAAAGCTGCCCGGTGAGCTGTGTGCCGATGTCTTCGTTCGTCGCGACACGCGACACGATCACACCGGCAGCGGTCGAAATCACGAGCGACGGAATCTGCGCGACCAGGCCGTCACCGATGGTCAGCAGCGTGTAGTTCTTGCCCGCCGACGCGAAGTCCATGCCGTGCTGAACCATCCCGACGATCAACCCGCCGAAGATGTTGATCACCATGATCAGCAGGCCGGCAATCGCATCGCCGCGCACGAACTTGCTCGCGCCGTCCATGGAACCGTAGAACTCGGCTTCCTGCGAGACTTCCGCGCGACGCTTGCGCGCCTGTTCTTCGTTGATGAGACCGGCGTTCAGATCGGCGTCGATCGCCATCTGCTTGCCGGGCATCGCGTCGAGCGTAAAGCGCGCGGACACTTCCGCGATACGCCCCGCGCCCTTCGTGATCACCATGAAGTTGATGACCATCAAAATGATGAAGACGACGATACCGACCGCGAAGTTGCCGCCCACGAGGAAGTGGCCGAACGACTCGATCACCTGGCCGGCCGCGTCAGGACCAGTGTGGCCTTCGAGCAGCACGACTCGGGTCGACGCAACGTTCAGCGACAGCCGCAGCAAGGTCGAGAACAAGAGCACGCTCGGGAAAGCGGCAAAGTCGAGCGGCTTCATCGTGTACATGCTGACGAGCAGCACCATCACGGAAAGCGCGATATTGAAGGTGAACAGCAGATCCAGCAGGAACGGCGGCAACGGCAGAATCATCATGCCGAGGATCATGCAGATCAGCACCGGGCCGGCTAGGGCGCGTAAATTGGTGCCGCTCAAGGCATCGGGCCGTCGAGCGAGGAAACCGGCGCGAGCGTTCATGCGGAGGCTCCGTTATCGTTAGCGGGGTTAAGCGTGTCGGCGGCTTCCTGATCGGCTTCTTCATCCGATACACCGCCCTTGTCGAGTTCAGCGGGCACGTCGAGCTCGGTCGGTGCGACCGGCACGTCGCCGCCGTCGGTTTTGAAGCGCCGCAACTGGTACACCCACGCGAGCACTTCGGCGACCGCGCCATAAAGCTGGCCGGGAATCTCGCGATTCAGTTCGACGTTGTGATACAGCGCGCGGGCAAGCGGCGGCGCTTCCAGCAGCGGCACATTGTTTTCGGCGGCCAGCTCGCGAATCCGCGCGGCCACCAGGTTCACGCCCTTGGCGACCACCTTCGGTGCGCGCATCTCGCCGTCCGTGTATTGCAGCGCGACCGCAAAGTGCGTCGGGTTCGTGACCACGACGTCGGCCTTCGGCACTTGCGTCATCATGCGGCGGCGGGCAATCGCGCGCTGCTGCTGGCGAATCCGGCCTTTTACGTGCGGATCGCCTTCGCTTTCGCGATGCTCGCGCTTCACTTCTTCCTTGCTCATGCGCAGCTTCTTGTGGAACTGCCATAGTTGATACGGCACATCCATCGCGGCCACGACGAACATGCCGGCCACCGTCATACCGCAGCACACGGCGATCAGATGCACGGTGTTCGCAAGCGCCAGGTGCAGCGGCTGCGTGGCCAATGCGAGAATTTCCTCGCGTCGATTCCAGATCGCGGTGCCGCCGATCACGCCCACCACCAGCGTCTTTGCGAGCGACATGACAAGCTGGATAGGCCCGTTGATCGAAAAAATCTTGCCGAGGCCGGCAATCGGATTGAGACGGTCGAACTTGGGCTCGAGCCCTTTCGTCGACAGTTGCCAGCCGCCCAGCGCCATTGGCGCGAGCAAGGCCGCGGCGCCCGTGATCGCGAGGATCGGCAGCAATGCGGCGAGTCCTTCGCGGCTGGCGGCGCCTGCGCCGATCAACATGCGACGGGTCTCGAAAGCGGACGCGTGATCGAAAGTGAAGGCCGCGCGCAGCATGCCCTGCAAATGTTCGCCGATGCTGCCGGACATGCCCCACACGCCGAAAAAGCCCGCCGCGAGCAGCGCGAACGTCGATAGCTCCCGCGAACGCACGATCTGCCCTTCCTCGCGCGCTTTCTGCAAGCGCCGGGGAGTGGCTGATTCGGTTTTTTCGAGGTCGCTTTCCTCTGCCACAAAGCTCTCCAGTCGGCCGAGGCACAACGCCTCTTTCCAGTGAGAGCGATTATTCCCGCTCGGCGCAAGCACCGATCGGCGGATAAGGAAGGGGAAACGGGGGCTTTTCGGGGGATGGGCAAGCGCGGCGTGGACCCGCGCGAGGCCGAAAAAAGAAACGCCCGCGCGGGGTCGCGCAGGCGTTGTGGACAGCCGTCAGGCTTTGCGTGGCGGCAGGTTAGCTTGCGTAAGCCACGAAAGGCGCCTGGGTGCCGCCGATCGGCCGCAGGTCGAAGCCGTGATACACGTGGCGTCCGTAGAAGAACGGCAAACCGAGGTCGAATGCGGCGAGCCCGCCGACCTGACCCGCCAGATCGTTGAACGCGTAGTTGGTGCCGTTGCCGAACAGCGTCGACGCACTGACGATGCCGATACTGGCCGTCGCCTTCACGTTGTTCAGGCCGGCCAGCGTGATGGAACGGGTTTGCGCGGTAGACGGGCAGTAGAAGCCCGAGAAGTTGCTGCCGCACAAGGTGAGCGAGCTATCGCTGAAGAAATAGCCGTTCGAGCCCGAATCCAGGAACGCCGTCACCGTGTTGCCGTTGAACACGCTGTTGGTCAGATCGCCAAAGTTATCGGTCGTGAAGGTTTGTGCCGATCCGAGCGCATTGTTCGACTGCGTGCCGATGCCGAACACCAGCGTGCCGGTGGCCGACGGCGCGCCGCTGTTCGAGATGGGCGGCATCTGCACGATCACGCCGTTGTTGTCGACGGGGAATTTGGCGACCGGATTGGCCACCTGATTCGCCAGCGCAACCGCGGTACGAGCGCAAGACGTGCCGTTCGGACACGCGAAATAGTTGCTGTAAGTCGACGCAGTGGAGGCATTCGCGCACGTGGAGCCGCAATCATAAAGCGCGGTGCCGATGCCGATGATGCCGTTCGCGCCCAAGTCGCTCGCCGTGTTTTCCGCCGAGCCGCTGCCGCAACCGGCTGACGGCACGGTGCTCGCGTCTTTATCGCCGATCACCTGGATCGGAACCGCCGATGTCGTGGTTTCGCCGCCGATGGTGACGGCAGCGGTACGCACGGTGCCCCACGTATAGCCGTCGGCGAACGTCGCGCATTCGGCAAGCTGAGCGCCGCCCGAGGTCGCGGTGACCGGCAATGCGGCTTGCATGGCCGCATTCAGCGCCCCGCCGACGATGCGCAGGCCGAACGAGCCCGTGTCGACCTGAATGTTGTTGATGGTCTGGCAGGTCGTGGTGCCGGGCGCACACAGCGTCACGCTGATCGTGGGTATGTTGATCACACCCGTGGCGCCGTGGGCGACTGTGATCGGCACGGTGTTCGCGGCTGTAGCGGCAATCGGCTGCTGAGTTGGGCTCGCTGGCAAGGAGCCGCTGATCTGACTGCCTGACGAGCCGCCACTGGAGCTGGAACTGCCGCCGCTGTCGCCGCCGCCACCGCAAGCGGCGAGCGCCGACACCAGCGCGACAGTCGCCACAACCTGCATCCAGTTCTTGAGTTTCATCGCAATATGCATGGTTCGCATCGTTCGTCCTCGTCGTTACTGGATGTCTGAGCCGCTGACGCCGGCCGGCAGCGCGGGCGGCAGCCATGCACGGCCGCTAAAAGCGCCCATGTGACCGCCGGACTGCACGACGAGCGTGCTCTGATCCACCGCAACCGGCCCGCGAGCGCCGCCGCGCGCCGCGCGCGCCGCCTTCACACCCGCGACGTACTGCGGAAAGTAACTACCGAGCATTTCATTCAGATCGGGCATTTGCGGACCGCTCCACGCAATGCCGAATACGGTGCCGTCAGCGGCCAGATACTCGCGCACCACCGTGCCGTTGCCGAGCGTGGTTTCACGAACGGTATAGGACGCGGAAGCCGAAGCCGAAGAAGCCGCGCCGGATGCCGAGCGCATCACGGCGTTCGCCGCGGTGTCGGCAGGCTGGAACTTGCGGGACGAAACCGAAGCATCTGCCGGAGGCGACATTGGGGCGCCGCCGAGCGCCGCGTGAGCGGACTGCACGGCCGACAACGAACAGGGCAAAACAAGCGCCGTAACCACACCGGCGCGACGTACACGACTCCACATAACGAGACTCCTCCCTGGCTGCTAGCCGGCGCAAGCTCATGCCAACCGGCTGCAAATAGGCAAATCATAGGGCGCGGACGGGGCCGCATTGCCGAGGAATACCTCGTCGTGCAGGCCGCGGGTGATAGCGTTCACCTTCGGCCGCGCCGCTGCTTGACCTCGTAGTATGCCTGCGGTTTGTGTCGATAGACAGCACTCGCGCGCGGGAGCGCGCCTTGCTATTCATACTGGCTGGCCTCGCGCCGCAAGGGCGCGGGCCGCTCAGAAACCGAGGCTGGCGAGCAGATCGTCGACCTGCGACTGGTCCTGCACGACGTCGGTCTTGCCTTCCGGATTGATCTGCGGACCGTTCAGCAGATGCTCCGGGCTGCCGGTCGGCGACGCTTCGGCGACCAGCGCCGCAGCATGCGCCGCGAACTGCTCGCGCCGCTCGAGCGCGATGTTTTCGACGAGCACGCCGAGCAACTGCTGCTCGATCAGGTACACGACGTCAGTGATCTTTTTGATCACCTGACCGGTCAGATCCTGGAAATCCTGCGCCAGCATGATCTCCATGAGCTGCGAATTGGTCGCCGTGGTTGCTGCGGGCACGCCGCGCAGGAATTCGCGCGTATCGTTCATCAGCGCGCGCACTTCCGCGCGTTCGATCGGCGCCGCGTACCATTGCTCCCAACGCGCGTCGAGTTCGCCGGCGTCTTTCTGCAACTGCTCCTGGATCGGCTTCGCGACATCGATCGACCCCAGCACGCGCTCGGCGGCCTGCTCGGTCATGTTCGCGATGTACTTCAGACGGTCGCGCGCGTCGGGTACGGCTTCGGCCGCGCGCTCGACATGCTTGTCGAGCCCGAGCTCGCGCATCGAATCACGCAGCGTACGTGTCAGTTGTCCAATGCGGGCAAGAATGCGGTCTGACGCGAAGTCGCCGCTCTCGTTGACCGCTTCAGCGCCTGGTGCATTGGTCGGCAGGTTCACATCAGCTCCCGGTCTTGGCCATCTTTTCGAGAATCTTGTTGAGCTTCTCGTCCAGCGTCGCGGCCGTGAACGGCTTTACGACATAACCGCTCGCGCCGGCCTGGGCCGCCGCGATAATGTTTTCCTTCTTCGACTCGGCCGTCACCATCAGCACCGGCAGGTGCTTGAGGTTTGCATCGGCGCGGATCTCCTTGAGCATGGCGAGACCGTCGAGGTTCGGCATGTTCCAGTCGGAGATCACGAAGTCGTAGGTGGTGCCGCGCAAACGGGCGAGACCGGCCTGGCCGTCTTCGGCTTCGTCCACGTTGCCGTAGCCCAGCTCTTTCAGGAGGTTGCGAACGATCCGGCGCATCGTCGGAAAATCGTCAACAACCAGAAACTTCATTGCCTTATCCATTTGATTCCCTTTACTTGATTCACGGTGCGGCGTATGACCGCCTCAATTCGAACGGCGCATCATACCCGCTGAACGCGATCGCCCATCGACGCAAGCCGCGCCATTACGCGCCGGCACATGTCCGGCAGCGACGCAATTTCGTCGGCCGCGCCCAGCGCAATCGCTTCGCGCGGCATGCCGAACACAATGCAGCTCGCCTCGTCCTGCGCAAGGGTGTAAGCCCCTGCCTTTTTCATATCCAGCAGACCTGCGGCGCCATCGCGCCCCATTCCTGTCAGGATCACTCCGACCGCATTTTTGCCCGCGTGCTGCGCGGCGGAACGGAAGAGCACGTCCACCGAAGGACGATGCCGGTTCACCGGCGGATCATCCGACAGATGCGCGATGTAGTTCGCACCGCTACGGGCAAGCAGCAGGTGAGCGTGGCCTGGGGCGATATACGCATGTCCCGGCAGCACACGTTCGCCATGCTCTGCCTCTTTAACGGTAATCCGGCACAAACCATTGAGGCGTTGCGCAAAAGATTTTGTGAAGCCCGGCGGCATATGCTGTGCAATCAGCACCGCGGGTGCATCCGGCGGCAGCGGCACGAGCACTTCGCGGATGGCTTCCGTACCGCCCGTCGACGCGCCGACGATGATCAGCTTCTCGGTACTCAGCAGCGGATTGTTGAAAAGCGGCGCCGCGCCGACAGGCGCGTGTCCGGCGGCAGCAGGCGCATGATGCACCGGCGCGGCCTGGCGCACACGAGCGCGCGCCGCGGCGCGGATCTTGTCGGCGAGCTTTTCCGAATAGTCGAGCATGCCGTCGCGAATGCCGACCTTCGGCTTCGTCACGAAATCGACCGCGCCGAGTTCCAGCGCGCGCAGCGTGATTTCATTGCCGCGCTCGGTCAGCGAGGACACCATCACGACCGGCATCGGACGCAAACGCATCAGCTTCTCGAGGAAGTCGAGACCGTCCATGCGCGGCATTTCGACGTCGAGCGTCAACACATCGGGGTTGTGCTGCTTGATGAGCTCGCGCGCGACCAACGGGTCGGGAGCGGTTGCAACGACGGTCATGTCCGGCTGGCTATTGATGATTTCCGTCATCAAGCTGCGGATCAGCGCCGAATCGTCGACGCACAATACTTTGATCTTTTGCACAGCGCTCACGCCTCCTCTGCGGTTCTGGCGTTTGTTGAATTAGTCGGGCGCGGGGTCGAGCCGAACAGTTCGATGCGCGATCTTGGCGTGCCCGCGCCATTCGCTGTTGTGCTGCCTGAGCCGTTGCCCGAGCCACCGCTTGAGCCAAACAGTTCGATCTTCGGCTTCGTGGCGGCTGGCGCTGAAAACAGTTCGACCCGCTTTCTCGCGGCGGCAAGCCGCTCGGCGCGCGCTTCGGCGGTTTGCCGCACGAGCGCCTGTTCGCGCTCGGCCACACCCGGGTCCTGCTGCAAACGCAGCTTCTTCACCATGACCTGGCCGGTGCGCGGCATGAATGCCACCTTGCGCGGATGCGAGCCCTGCAAATCCTCTGCGACGATGCGGATCTTTTCGAGCGCGAGATAGCGGCGCACGAATTCCGAATTGCGATCGCCGATGTTGATCGTCGTCATGCCCGCGAGCACCGCGCCGCCGCCGAACACCTTCGCTTCGAAACGATCGCGCCGGCCGCCCGCCTTGATGAGTTCGTTGATCAGCACTTCCATCGCATACGCGCCGTAGCGCATCGAATCGGACGCGGCCTGGCCGACTTCCGCGCCGTCGTCGGGCAACATGAAGTGATTCATGCCGCCGATGCCGGCCGTGCGGTCCTGAATGCAGGCCGCGACGCACGAACCGAGCACGGTGACGAGCACCATGTCGTCGTGCGTGGTGTAGAACTCGTTCGGCAACAGCTTCACGCCTGGGCGTTGGAAGTGGTTGTCGTAATAGAGATTGGTCGCGATAGGCAAGGCGCTGCTCATACCGTCACCCCGCTCGCCGCCGGCGTGCGTGCCGGTGCGCGTGCGCCTGCAGCATCGCGCGTCAGTTCATAGACGGTCTGACCGCGCAGCTTGAAAGCCTGCGTGACGTAGGTGAAGTTTTCCGAGTGGCCGGCGAACAGCAGGCCGCCCGACTTCATCAACGGCTCGAAGCGGCTCAGCACCTGAGCTTGCGTCGGCTTGTCGAAATAGATCATCACGTTGCGGCAGAAGATCGCGTCGAACTGCGTGCGCAACTGGTAATCGCGGTCGGTGAGGTTCAATTGCTCGAAGCGCACCATCGCACGCACTTGCGGACGCACCTTGACCATGCCCGCATGCGCGCCCGTGCCCTTCAGGAAAAAGCGCTTGAGCCGCTCGGGCGAAAGGTGCTTCACCTGATCGAACTGGTACATGCCGGCTTCGGCTTTCGCGAGCACTTGCGTGTCGATATCGGTCGCGAGCACCGTGGCCTGACGCGCGCCGGTCTCGCCGAGCGCTTCGATCAGCGTCATGGCGATCGAATACGGCTCCTCACCGGTCGATGCCGCCGAGCACCACACCGAAACGGGCTGCGCGCGGCGCGGCACGAAATCGGCCAGGATCGGAAAGTGATGCGCCTCGCGGAAAAACGCGGTCAGGTTCGTCGTGAGCGCATTCGTGAATGCTTCCCACTCGGCGGGATCGTTTTCCGCTTCGAGCAGATCGAGGTATTGCTTGAACGAGTCGAGGCCGCGGGCGCGCAGCCTCCGGGCGAGACGGCTATACGCCATATCGCGCTTGTGATCGGAGAGCGAGATGCCGGCGCCGCGGTGAATCAGTTCGCGAATGCGTGTGAAGTCCGCCGAAGTGAAATCGAAATCACGTCCCTGTTCGCCGGATCTGACCGGTTCTGCCCGATCGGTGCGTTGCTGTGCGCGCGTTGCCATCATGAAAGTTCCTGCCTGCGATACGAGCCATCACGCTTGCGCGACGGAACTGCCGGCGAGCAAGGGATTGTTTTTGCGGGGTCGCGCCCGCCCGCAAGTTCCACCACCATGCAGTCGGCCCGCGACACGCTGTAAGAACGTGCTCCGATGATTCGCGCCAGATGGAGCGAGATACCGAATGACTGCATGTTTCTTCGTCATTTCTTAAAACGTTTCCCAGTCCGCGTCCGAGCCCGCCGAGGCTACGCTGGCGGCAGCCGGCCGTGGTGCGGGTACGGATGCCGCAGGCGGCGTCTTCGGCTTGAGCGCCGGTTCGACGCGCGCCGCGCCTGCTTCGTGATTGCCCGAAGCAGAAGCGTTGCCGCTTGCCGTTGCTGCATTTGCCGTTGCTGCTGCGTTTGCTGCGGGCTGCGCCGGT
Organism: Paraburkholderia caledonica NBRC 102488; assembly: GCF_000685095.1. GTDB lineage: Bacteria > Pseudomonadota > Gammaproteobacteria > Burkholderiales > Burkholderiaceae > Paraburkholderia > Paraburkholderia caledonica. The sequence continues at coordinate 374,300 of NZ_BAYE01000004.1, read as the reverse complement.
CGCGTTGCGCTCTTCGCCACTGTCTTGCTCTTGCTCACCGCTGCCCGCGCCTTCACCTGCGGCTCGGCCTGCGCGGCGAAACTGCGAGCGGGGCTGCTGGCGACTTTCCAACCGCTCAACACCGCTTGCAACTGACGCGTCTGATCTTCGAGCGACCCCGCCGCTGCCGCCGCTTCTTCGACTAGCGCCGCGTTCTGCTGCGTCACCTCGTCCATCTGCACGACCGCGCGATTCACCTGCTCGATGCCGCCCGATTGCTCCTCGGACGCCGCGCTGATCTCGCCCATGATGTCGGTCACGCGGCGCACGGCCTGCACGATCTCGTCCATCGTCGTACCGGCACGTCCGACGAGTGCCGAACCGCTTTGCACCTTGTCGGTCGAGTCGCCGATCAGTTCCTTGATTTCCTTCGCGGCACTCGCGCTGCGTTGGGCAAGGCTGCGCACTTCGCCGGCCACGACCGCGAAGCCGCGGCCCTGTTCGCCGGCACGCGCCGCTTCCACCGCCGCGTTCAACGCCAGAATGTTGGTCTGGAATGCAATGCCTTCAATCACGCCGATGATGTCGACAACCTTGCTCGAACTGCTCGCGATGTCCTGCATCGTCGTGACGACCTGGCTTACCACCTCGCCGCCGCGCGTCGCGATGTCGGACGCGTTCACAGCAAGCTGGCTTGCCTGGCGCGCATTCTCGGCGTTCTGGCGCACGGTCCCCGTGAGTTGCTCCATGCTCGACGCGGTTTCCTGCAACGAGGCGGCTTGCTGCTCGGTACGTTGCGACAGATCCGTGTTGCCCATCGCGATTTCGCGCGCGCCGGTGTCGATCGACTCGGTGCTGCTGCGAACCGCGGTGACCATCGACGCCATGCTTTCCTGCATCCGTTTGATGCCGGCAAAGAGGCGGCCGATTTCGTTGCGGCTTTTCACCTCGATCGCCTCCGACAGATCGCCCGCGGCGATCCGCTCGAAGCATCCGGTTGCGTCCTGAAGCGGCTGCACGATGAGGCCACGCAGCGCGAACCGCAGACCGATCACGAGCAGCAGCGCGAGTGTGGCAAACGCGATGATCAGCGTCGTCATCAGCGAGATGTTCGACTGCGCATCTGCCTGCTGGTCCACTGCCTGTTGCTGCAAGCTCTTGATGACGAGCGACGCCGCGTTGTCGTAAGAGACGAACATCGGGCTGATCTTCGTATCGGCGATCGCGTGGTACGCGGCCATATCGTTTGCGCGCAGCGCCGCGAACTCCGGCTCCATGCCGTCGCGCACGAGCGTTGTGCGGCGCGCGAGCAGTTCGTCCATCTGTGCCTGGTCGACGCCGGTCTTCGGCGCGTCGACGTAGGTCTGCCAGTTCTTGTTGCTGAACCCGTACAGCTCCACCGCACGGTCCAAAACCTTCTTGGCCGTTTCAGTGTCGCCGGCGGCTGTCAGCGCGGTAAAGCGGTCCAGCGAGACACGCGAACGCAGCAGGTATGCCGAAGCGTCGTCGAGCGCATGAATCGCCACCAGATCGCCGCGCGCGATGCGGTCGAGCGACTTGCTCGCGCTGCCGAGCGCCGTCAACCCAAGCACGCCGACCACCATGGTCAGCGCGACGAGAATGATCCCCACTAGCGTGAGCGATGTGCGAATCGACCACCTGCTTAGCATCTCAATGCTCCCTGTCACTAACTTTTCTGAACGCCGCGGCCGTTAGACGCCGAGCGTTTCGATGAGCGCCATCTCGCGGCTCGTCATCAGCTTTTCGATGTCCATCAGGATCAGCATGCGGCCGTCGACGGTGCCGAGACCCGTGAGGTATTCGGTCGTCAGCGTCGCGCCGAATTCCGGCGCCGGCATGATCTGGTCGATGGCAAGCGTCAACACGTCGGACACGCCGTCCACCACCATGCCGACCACGCGATGCGCGACGTTCAGGATGATCACGACGGTCTGATGGTCGTACTCGACGCGGCCCAGATGGAACTTGATGCGCATGTCGACGATCGGCACGATGATGCCGCGCAGATTGATGACGCCCTTGATGAACTCGGGCGCATTCGCAATGCGCGTCACGTTGTCGTAGCCGCGGATTTCCTGCACCTTCAGAATGTCGATGCCGTACTCTTCGGCGCCGAGCGTAAAGACGAGGAATTCCTGACCGCCGGCGTCGGCCTGCTGCGCATCGCGGCGACCATTCGTCGCGTTCGCGACGCTCGAATTGATGGATTGAACTTCTGCCACGTTAGCCCCCAAACGGTTGGGATAAATTAAGTTGAGTGAGTGTTACGACGAATCTGACGGACATCATGCGAGACTCATTGCGCCATGCGCGTTGCGCGACTCGCGGTTCAGCGCCGCCACGTCCACGATCAGTGCGACGCGGCCGTCGCCGAGAATGGTCGCTGCGGAAATGCCGCGCACCTTGCGGTAGTTCGTTTCAAGGTTCTTCACGACCACTTGCTGCTGTCCCACCAGTTCGTCGATCAGCATCGCAAAGCGACGCCCTTCGGTCTGCATGATGGTGACGATGCCCTGAGTCGGCTCCTGCTTTGCTCCGTCGACGTTGAACACTTCGTGCAACGCGACGAGCGGCAGATATTCACCGCGCACGCGCACCACGCGCTCGCCGTTGGCGACCGTATAAATGTCCTCGGCTTGCGGCTGCAGCGACTCCATCACGAAGTTCAGCGGCAGAATGAAGATCTCGTTGCCGACCTTGACGGACATGCCGTCGAGAATCGCCAGCGTGAGCGGCAGAACAATGCGGGTGGTGCTGCCCTTGCCGGCGTGCGACGTGATTTCCACGTGACCGCCCATCGACTGGATGTTTCGCTTCACCACGTCCATACCGACGCCGCGACCCGACACATCCGTGACCTGCTCCGCAGTCGAAAAGCCCGGCAGGAAGATCAGGTTCCAGACTTCCTCGTCGGTCATCGTTTCGCTGACCTGCATGCCCTGCTTTGCAGCTTTCGCGAGAATCTTGTCGCGGCGCAGGCCGGCGCCGTCGTCGCTGACTTCGATCACGATGTTGCCGCCGTGATGCGCCGCCGACAGCACGAGCTGACCGGTCGAAGCCTTGCCCGCCGCGCGCCGCGCTTCCACGGTTTCGATGCCGTGGTCGAGACTGTTGCGCACGAGGTGAGTCAACGGGTCGATGATTCGCTCGATCAGGCTCTTGTCGAGTTCGGTCGCCTGACCGAAGGTGACGAGTTCCACTTCCTTACCGAGTTTGGCCGCGAGATCGCGCACGAGACGCGGGAAGCGGCTGAACACGTAGTCCATCGGCATCATGCGGATCGACATGACGGCTTCCTGCAGATCGCGCGCGTTGCGCTCGAGCTGCGCCATGCCGTTGAACAGGCGATCGTGCAGCGCCGGATCGAACGTGCTGGTGGTTTCCGCAAGCATCGCCTGCGTGATCACCAGTTCGCCGACCAGGTTGATCAGCTGATCGACCTTTTCGACGCCCACGCGAATCGAGCTGCCTTCCGCTCCGCCTGCCGCCGCTGCCGGACGTGCGGCCTTGCGGTCCTGCTCGCCGGCTGCCGCGCCAGCGGACGCCGGAGCTGCTGCCGGTGCGCTGGCCGCAGGCGCCTGAGCCGCTGCGGGAGCCGGAGCTGCCTTGGCGGGCTCGGCGGCGGGCGCCGGAGCTGACTGCGCGATCGTCGCGGCAGGCGCCACGGGTGCTGCGGTATTAGTGGCGGCCGAAGCCGCCGGTGCTGCTTGCGCCGGGGACGAAGGCTCAGCGTCGGGCGTTCCAGGTTCGCCTTGCTGAGCACCGTCCGCCGGTGCGGTTCCGCGGCCGATCGAGATCTGACTTTCGTCGATCACGAAACAGCACACGGCGATGATGTCGTCGGACGTAACATCGGTCTGAAGCCACAGCGTCAAATCGCCGCCGCTCTTGACCTGCCCGACGATATTGCCCAGGTTACCCAGCTCTTCGGCAAGGAGTTCCTGGTCCTTCTCATCAACGCCCCGTAGCGTAATTTTCAGATGCGGACCGGCGGCGTCGTCCGCGTCGCCGGTTCCTTCGGCTTGCCCGGTCTGTGCCGGTTCGCCGTCATTCCATTCGCCCGCCGCCTGCACCGCCTGTTCGACGACGTGTTCCGGCGGACTGCCTTCTTCTACTGTTGCGAATTCCTCGATCGGCGCGGTCACCGCGACTTCGACCGGCGCTGCAGCAGCCGGCGCAGCCACGCCGCGGCTTTCCGCGTGCAACTGTTCGAGCTTCGCGCAGATCGCCTTCGCAACCGCCGCGTCGGGCTCTGCGCTCGCGCGGTAGTCGGCGAGCTGGCCCGACAACACGTCCTTGGTTTCGAGGAACGTGTCGATCATGTCCTTGCGCAGCACGAGTTCGTTGTTGCGCGCACGGTCGAGCAGCGATTCGAGGATGTGGGTCGTCTCCGTCAAGGCGGTAAAGCCGAACGTCGCCGCGCCGCCCTTGATCGAATGTGCCGCGCGGAAAATTGCCGCGAGGTCTTCGGGGTCTGGGTGCGCGATGTCCAGATTGAGCAGCAACTGCTCCATCTGCGCGAGCAGTTCGTCCGCTTCGTCGAAGAACGTCTGATAGAACTGAGTGATGTCGAGTGTCATGCCTGGGTCACCGCGAGAGTTCCTGTCTAGGCTTGGGCTACCGTGCCGCAGCGTCGAGAGCTTCTATAACTTGTCTAGGGTTGATGCTTATGCCTGATATGGCTCGGCCAGCGCCGCCACCAGTTCGGTGAGCATGTCGGGGTCGAGCGGCTTTTCGATCCAGCCGGTCGCGCCCGCTTCGCGCGCCGCGGCTTTGAACGACTCGCCCGATTCCGTCGTCAGGACGAGGATGGGCGTCGCCGTGTAAGCCGGATTGCCGCGCAGTTCAGCGATCAGGTCGAGGCCGGTCTTGCCCGGCATGTGCTGATCGGTCAACACCAGGTCGAACCGCACGGCGAGCGCGCTTTCGAGCCCTTCCGCGCCGTCCGCGGCGAGCGTCACCTCATAGCCGGCGGCCGTCAGCGTCGCGGAAAGAATCTGCCGCATCGATGCCGAATCGTCGATTGCCAGGATATGCCTGATCATGAAAACCTCGCTGCACTTACGCTACGTGTCGCCTCGCTGTCCGCGCCAGTGAGGCGCATGGAGCAGCGGGACGACCGCCTTTCTGTTACCGAGCCGCCGGCGCTATCGCCGGTACCTTGGGCGCGGCCGTCGCCGGCTGCGCCAGTTTTTGCAGCAGCGGCTTCGAGCCGGCTGCATCGTCCGACAAGGTCGTCGTAGTGGAGTCGTCGTGGTCGAGCGCCTCCTCTGACTTCCTGTTCAGAACGATGATGCTGATGCGGCGGTTTTCCGGATCCATCGCGTCCGCCTTGTTCAGGTTCTGCGTCGACGCGAGGCCGAGTACGCGCATTACCTTTGCTTCGTCCATGCCCCCGGCGATCAGCTCGCGGCGCGACGCATTCGCGCGGTCCGCGGACAGTTCCCAGTTGCTGTAGCCCTTCTCGCCGCCCGCGTACTGCGCGGCGTCGGTGTGTCCTTGGACGATGATGCGGTTCGGCACATCGTTCAGCGTGTGGCCGATCTCGCGCAGAATGTCGCGCATGTACGGCTCGACCTGATCTCTCGCGGTCGCGAACATCGGCCGCTTTTGCGAGTCGACAATTTCGATGCGCAAGCCGGTCAGCGTCGAATCGATTCGTATCTGCTGCTTGAACTGGCGCAGCACGGGATTCGCTTCGATCGCGGCCATCAGCTTCACTTGCAGATCGTGCAACCGGACCTGCTCGCGTCGCTCCAGTTCGCCTTGCAGCTGCTTCATCGAGTCTTCGCTGCTGTGCGAGACCGTGCGCTCGGCGCGATTGTTCGTACCGTCCGTTGCGCGCGTCACTCCTTGCGCGTCGGTCGAGATATCGCGGCCGCCGCCCTTCAGAATGCTCGAGTCTTCCGCGCTGCGGTCGCCGCCCCACAGCGTGATCTTCAACGGCTGGTTGAAGTACTCCGCGATGCCTTTCAACTGCACCGTGGATGCCGAGCTCAGCAGCCACATCAGCAGGAAGAACGCCATCATCGCGGTCATGAAGTCCGCATACGCGAGCTTCCAGGCGCCGCCATGGTGGCCGGCCTTCTTCGGCGCTGCGCGCTTGACGACAATGGCGCGGTCTTTGTCCTTGCTCATCGGTTCGTTCCCGGGGCCCTTACTTGGCCTTCACGCGGCGCACGTGCTCTTCGAGCTCGGCGAACGACGGACGCTCGGTCGAGAAGAGCACCTTGCGGCCGAACTCGACGGCGATCGCGGGTGCATAGCCATTCAGGCTCGCGAGAATCGTCACCTTGATGCACTGGAACATCTTGGTCGACTCGGTCACGCGCTGTTCGGCGACGCTCGCAAGCGGCCCGATCAGCCCGTACGAAAGCAGAATGCCGAGGAACGTACCGACCAGCGCCTGCGCAATCATTTCGCCGAGTACTGCGGGCGGTTTGTCGGCGGACGCCATGGTGTGCACCACGCCCATCACCGCGGCCACGATACCGAACGCCGGCATCGCGTCGCCCACCTTGTTCAGCGCATGCGCGGGCGCTTCGCCTTCCTGGTGATGCGTCTCGATCTCCTCGTCCATCAGGCTTTCGATTTCGAACGCATTCATGTTGCCGCCCACCATCAGGCGCAGGTAGTCGGTCAGAAACTCGATGATGTGATGGTCAGCGAGAATCTTCGGGTACTGCGTGAAGATCGGACTCTTCGACGGATCGTCGATGTCCGCTTCCAGCGTCAGCGTGCCTTCCTTGCGCGCTTTGGCAAGCAGGACGTAAAGGAGCGCCATCAGCTCCATATAGACGTCCTTGTTGTACTTCGCGCCCTTGAACAGGGTCGGAATGACGCGCAGCGTTGCCTTGATCGTCTTCATCCCGTTTCCAAGGATGAACGCGCCTACGCCAGCGCCGACGATCATCAGCACTTCAACGGGCTGCAACAGCGCGCCGAGATGGCCGCCTTCCAGCGCGTAACCGCCGAAGACGGACAAAAGCGTCACGAGTGTTCCCACGAAAATCAGCACTGCGGAGCCCTCACAAAGAAGCGACGGTGACCGTCGTTAAACTGGTTTACGGCAACGCACCAGAAAACTTTGACGGAAAAGCGGCTAGCCGCGCCGGTGTAAACCAGAGGCGGGCGCGGCCGGTGAGAGACGCGATGCGCGCGGCCCGGCGCGGTAATCAGCCGGGCGGCAGCGCCCAGTGGGCGGGGAGATGAAGGAGGGCCGCACGGCGGCGGCCCGCTTGCCGATCAGGCGGCGAACGCAGCGAGGCTCTCGCGGGCGCGGGCGTCGGCAACTTTCTTTGTCTTACCGGCGCGTGAAGGCGGCTGGCACAGCCCGCAGATAAAGCCGTGTTTCGGGTCGTGCGCGTGTGCGACGAAATGCCCGCCGCAGCGGCAGCAGGGCGTAATCTGCAGCATCCCCGAATCGAAGAAACGCACGAGCGTCCATGCGCGCGTGAGACTGAGCACGGGTTCGTCTTCGTGCAACTGCACGTGCTCGAGATAAAGCCGGTAGCTCTTCACGATCGACTGGATCGTCGCGCAGCGGCCATGGTCGGCCATGAAGCGGTAGATGTTGTAGAACAGCGAGGAGTGAAAGTTCGGCTGCCACGTCATGAACCAGTCGGTCGAGAACGGCAGCATGCCCTTGGGCGGCGAGACCCCTTTCAGTTCCTTGTACAGCTTGATGAGCCGGTCGCGCGACAGGCTGGTTTCCGCCTCGAGCAGTTGCAGACGCGCGCCGAGTTCGATCAGTTCGATGGCCAGGGTGATTTCCCTGACTTCGAGCACCACACTTTTATAGGCCATCCGCTTACGTTTCCGTCCCGATTGCTTGCCTTGTGCGGACCGCCATCAGCCGAGTTGCTCGACAGGCTGGCTTGCCATCAGGATCGCGGAGTGCGCCTGCGCAACGGCGCTTGATTTGCCCTTGTCCGCGAGCGCGGACAGCACGGCGTGATCGTCGAAACGGAAGCGGCACAGCACCTGATTGGACGCCGCCAGCTTCACGGTCTGCGCCAACGAAAGGTTGGCGAGCACGTCGGCCAACTGGTCCGAAATCCCCATGCGGAACATGCCCATCGGCTTGTCTTCGCGGAGCAGGCGCTGCGCGAGCAGGAGATAAGACAGGTTGACTTCTCTGATCTCAGTGAGCATTTCGCTTGTCGCGCTCATGATTCCCCCGGGGTGTATCTGGCTGGTCAGGCCGTTACGGAAACGTTTGCTCGAACGCGCGCAGTCAAACCGCGCCGGTCGGCTCGTTTGTAGTCTTGCAAGCATTGTCTCGAAAGGGGGGGCGAAACGAAATCGGACAGACACCCAGCTTGTTTGACGGATTAATCCGTCATTCATGTAGGAGTTTTTCCTACAGCGCTGTGATTTTGGGTCGGTTTAAGCAGATTAACGGACGTGGAGATCCGGGCCGCTATGCGCGGTGAATCATAACCCGCCCGGGAACGGACCAAGCGGTGAGCACGTTAAGCGGTCGAGCCGCACCGTTCAACGGTGAGCCGGATTATAAGACGTTTTCACCACTGTGTATTATCTCCGACCTTGCGGTCCAGGCTCGGCGCTTGCTACAAGGGAGCGCGGCGGTTCGAGGAACGGTCGTCATCCCCCGCCAGAACCAGTTTAAAAGCGCCGAAAGCCTGCCTGAGCTTGTGTAACGTCTCGTGTTTCGCGCTGTAACAAGGTTAAGCGTTTGAAAAATAACTCGAATTGGCGCGGCCGATCCCGATAATGAAGCTAAGGGATAACCCGATGCAGATTCGGAGCACCCCCGGGCGGCGGCTACCGCGCCCAACCGTCCGTCAGGCATTCGCTCCTCGCTCTACCCGAGCGCCGCTGTGCGAAGCCGTACTCAACAGGAGAAACGCATGCGAATCGCACAAATTGCGCCGCTGTATGAAGCAGTCCCGCCGAAATTGTACGGTGGCACCGAACGTGTCGTGTCGTACCTCACCGAGGCACTGGTGGACGACGGTCACGACGTCACGCTGTTTGCGAGCGGCGACTCGGCGACTTCCGCGAAGCTCGACGCGTGCTGGCCTCGTGCGCTGCGCCTCGATCCGACGATTCGCGACGCGCTGGCCCCACATATCCTGATGATGGAAAAGGTGCGCCGGGTCGCACACGAGTTCGACGTGCTGCATTTCCACCTCGACTACATGCCGTTCCCGCTGTTTTCGACAATGGACACGCCGTTCGTGACCACGCTGCACGGCCGCCTCGATCTGCCGGAGTTGCAGCCCGTGTTCGATGCGTTCTCGGGAGCACCGGTTGTTTCTATTTCCGATTCGCAGCGCCTGCCGCTGCCGCAAGCAAACTGGTTGAGCACGATCTATCACGGCCTGCCCGAGCAGCTGCTCACGCCGCAGGCACACAAGAAGCCGGAATACCTCGCGTTCCTGGGCCGGATCTGTCCGGAAAAGCGTGTCGACACAGCCATCAAGATCGCTGCACAAAGCGGTTTGCCGCTGAAGATCGCGGCCAAGGTGGACAAGGCCGACCAGGACTACTTCAAGCGTGAGATCGAGCCGCTGTTGTCGCAGGCGCATGTGGAGTTCGTCGGCGAGATCAACGAGGCGCAAAAGCCCGAGTTCCTCTCGGGTGCGAAGGCGCTGCTGTTTCCGATCGACTGGTCCGAGCCGTTCGGGCTCGTCATGATCGAGTCGATGGCATGCGGCACACCGGTGATCGCGTTCAACCGCGGCTCGGTGCCGGAAGTGATCGACCATGGCGTGACCGGCTACATCGTCGAAGACGTGCAGGGCGCGGTGGCGGCGCTTCAACGCCTGGACGAGTTGTCGCGCAGCGAAATCCGCGCGCAGTTCGAACGCCGTTTCAGTTCGAAGACGATGGCACGCAACTACGTTGACGCATATTCGGCGCTGATCGAGGCTTCGCGTCGGCCGATGCTGCGCCAGGTTGCGGTGGGCTAAAGCGTGATGAGCCTGCAGATGGCGGCGCAACCAGGATACTGGTGCTTTCAACGGGCCAGTACTCTGTCGCCATCCAGGCTCACATGCCTCAACCGCTTTTCGATTGACGCACGGAATGCAGGTATTTTTTCCACGTGAATCGTTTGCGCAAACGGTAACTCGGACTTATCCCGCTTCATTTACAGAAAAGCCGCCTCGCAAAGGCGGCTTTTTTAATGGCGATGTGGATGCGCTTCCATGTCCGATTAGAACAGCCCACTAAACCCGGACTCGCACCGATCCTTCAATTCGCTTTCGTTCGCTCTCGAACGACTCAGCTTGCACCAATCAAAAAGCGTTCACGGTTCTTGCCGACGATCCACTTGGGCGGTTTTCCGCGGCCGCTCCAGGTATTACCCGTTTTCGGGTCTTGATATTTAGCCGGCAGCGGCGCCTTCTTGGGCGGGCGTCCGCGCTTGGCCGCTACTGCAAAGCCGAGGTCCTGTGCAGTCAGGCCGTATTCGGCGATTTTTTGGCGGATGTCGGCTATCACATTGTCGATTTCCGTACGGCGGGCTTCTTCTGCTTGTGCCTGCAATTTGGCGATCTGCGCCTTGAGGTCTGCATATTGAGACATTCCGGTTCTCCCCTTTTAGATCTCATTCGCTTCGCAGACTAACTGTAATTATAAAAATTCGCAATGGATAACATTACTGGTTTAGGACGGTATCTTCTGATAATTATTAAGGACGATGAATTGCAAAACAGCTTTATCCCGGAATAATCGGTAATGCCGCCCGGCATTGACAATTCTTGACACCCGATTGGCGAATCTTTCCCTAGAATTGGGCGCTCAAAGGCACGCGCCTGCCCGGAGCGTGCGCCCAGACTCCGTGCTTTCAGAGCATCAACTATTTTAGGATTACCAATCATGCAGTTGTCAAAGCGCCTTGCTGCCGAGCTGTTCGGCACCTTCTGGCTTGTGCTGGGAGGCTGCGGCAGCGCTGTCCTGGCCGCCAATTTCGCCGGTCCGGTGCATGGACTCGGCATCGGGTTCGTCGGCGTATCGCTCGCGTTCGGGCTGACGGTGCTGACCATGGCGTACGCCATCGGCCACATTTCGGGCTGCCATCTGAACCCGGCGGTGAGCGTCGGCCTGACAGTGGCCGGCCGTTTCCCGGCTCGCGACCTGCTTCCCTACATCGTGGCGCAGGTGGTCGGTGCCGTGCTGGGCGCGGCGGTGCTGGCATTGATCGCCTCGGGCAAGCCCGGCTTCGAACTCGTCGCGAGCGGTTTCGCGTGCAACGGTTATGGCGAGCGCTCGCCGGGCCACTACTCGCTCGCCGCGGCGTTCGTCTGCGAGGCGGTAATGACAGGCTTCTTCCTCTTCGTCATCCTCGGAGCGACTGACAAACGCGCGCCGGCCGGTTTTGCGCCTATTGCCATCGGCTTGTGTCTTACGCTGATTCACCTTGTCTCGATTCCGGTGACCAACACCTCGGTCAACCCGGCGCGCTCGACCGGCCCGGCGCTTTTCGTCGGCGGGGCTGCTGTGGATCAGTTGTGGCTCTTCTGGATCGCGCCGATCATCGGCGCCGCCATTGCCGGCGTGTTGTATCCGCTGGTCGCGGAAAGCCGCGGCGGTAACGCGCGGAAGCTGGCACTGGACTAGCCGGAAACGGTTGGCTGCGGGTTCGAGCGGGCGCTACGGCGCCCGTTTCTTTATGAAGACCGCGTGCCGGAGAGGCGGAGCAGCGGCTTAAGCTGTATCTATTGTGGGTCTTCGCGGCCGTTTCACGCCCGGCGATCTCAGCGGATTCGTCGAAAGGACCAGATTAATCCGTTATACAGATGTAAGCCGGGATTACGCGCCATGCCGGCAAACGCCCGCCTTCGTTGCCGCCAATTCGATGCGCGCGCCGCTTGCACGCCCCAACGCCCCGCTGCGACAGGCTTTCCCTTCAATAAGTGGCGCCGATCCGACGCAGACCACGCGCGAGTGGATGCTTTCAAGCCCTGCGACGATGCTTGCAGTCCGTAACATCTGGTCGCAGTACTCATGAGACGCAATGCGTAGATTGAACCTGTGCGACAAACACTCGTCGCTTCACAGCAGGCTCTTGCATGGAGAACAATATGAAACGCATCGTCACTCAATTGCTGGTTGCCGCAGGTCTTGCAGCGGGCGCATGCGGTGTAGCGCAAGCACACACGGATCTGAACATCGGGCTGTCGCTCGGCGCGCCGGTCTACACTCGCCCCGCGCCGGTCTATGCAGCACCGCAACCGGTGTACTACGGCAACGGCGGCTGGGGCCATCGCTACGATCGCGGCGACTACTATCGCGGCGACCACCGTTACGAGCACGGCTGGAATCGGGACGACCGCCGTTGGGGTCACGACGACCGGCGCGATCACGGCGACCGCCGTGGCGGATGGCGCGACTAATGGTTACGACTAGTAGCTAAGTCGCAACGAGAGCCGGAAAGACTCCGGCATGTAGTCAACCGGCCCGCATCTGCCATCGTGCGATGCGGGCCGGTCGCATTCAGGACTTCGGTCGTCAGGCCGTCAGTTCGTCGTCGAGTGAAAACAGCTTGCGCAAGTGATGCGCGACGCCCGCTTCGAAATTGTTGCCTATACGCGGCACGTTCGGCAGCCGTGTGATCAGATCGGGATTCGCGTTGTTCATCATGAACGGATGGCCGGCCGTTTCGAGCAGGTCGATATCGTTCATGTTGTCGCCGAAAGCCACGCAATGCGCAGCCTCCACGCCCACGCGCTCGAGCACGATTTGCAACGCGCGTCCCTTCGAGACGTTCGACGTCATCACCTCCAGGCAGTCCGGCAGCGAATACGTCACATAGAGCGCGTCGCCGAACTCGCGTGCGAGATTGTCCTCCACCGTGGCCAGATCTGCCGGATCGCCGATGTAAAGAACCTTGGCGATATCGACGCCGTCGTGCGCGAGCAGTTCGGCGACTTCGTAGGTGAAGCCGGAATCCTGATGAAACTTCAACAGCTCCGGCGCGTCACGGTCGATCAGCCACACCTGGTCGGCGAACAAATTGACAATGACGCGACCGTGCTCACCGACAATTCCGGGCTGCACGAGACGTTGCACGATAGCGGGCGGCAGGTCGTCGGCGTGGATCACGGTGTTGTCGGGCGCATGGATACGCGCGCCGTTCGACGTGATCAGGTACGGCTTGATGCCGAGAATGTCGCGAATACCCGCGACGTCGCAGAAATGGCGGCCCGTTGCGATCACGAATTGCACGCCGTCGCTTTCCAGCTTGCGCACGGTGGCGACCGTGAACGGGTCGACCTGATGGTCGGCATTGAGCAGCGTGCCGTCGAGATCCGTGGCGATGACTTTATACATAGTGAGCAGGCGAGCAGCGTGGAAGGCGCTATTTTACCGTCGATGCCGAGATGGGCCTCGAACGCTTTCCGCCAGCATTGAACGCGCGGCGCCCGCGCCCAAGTCGGACGCCGGTCAGACACTGGTTCACGCGTTGCCCACAAGCCGCGCGGCTTCATGCTGCGCCAGCTGCAAGCCCCCATGCGCGGAGTCGGACAAGGGTTCGCGCAAACGTGCCTGATAGATCTGCGGCACATACTCGCGCAACGGCGCCCCGAGGCCGCCGCACAAGGCTATGGGCAATGCCCCAGATGGATCGAGCGCGGCAATCATCTTGCCGATCTGAACACCCGCTTCGCCGAGTAGCCATGCGGCAAATGGATGCGCGCGGTGTGCAATCACGATTCGCGCGAGGCTCGCATACGCGGTCTGATTGGCTTCGCAAAGCCACACGACGAGTTCGTCGCGATCGTGTGCGCCGACGTGGGCGAGAAGCGCCTGCGCGAGGTCGTCGTTCGGCCCCCGTCCGTCGAGCGCGTGCTGTGCGTGAACAATGGCTCGCACTCCGAGCCAGGCGCCACTCGCTTCATCACCCGACGGAAAACCATAACCGCTGACGGTCCGGTATTCGCCGTCGTCACGGTCGGCCGCCGCCGCGACGCTGCCCGTGCCGAGCGCGACAATCACGCCATACGCGCCGCCATGTGCGCCGAGCAATGTCGTGTATGCATCGCTTTCTACGGCGAGCCCGGCCAAAGCTGGCGCCTGCGCGAGAAATGCCGCCAGCCAGTCGCGATTGTTCACGCCCGCGAGACCGCAACCCAGTACGCAGCATGACCAGTCGAGCGCGGCGCCCGCCTGCGCGAATGCATCGGCACAGCCGGCCGCGATCGCTTGCCACGCACGTTCGACGCCCAGCCCCAGACCCGACGGTCCACTTGCCGACTGCGCCAACTCGCGCCCGTGCGCGTCGGCCAGCACGATGCGTGTGCCGGTGCCGCCGCCGTCAACGCCGATCAGAAATAGGTCTTCGTTCATTGGGAGAGGTGCGTTTCCTGGGAAATGTGCATAGCGTGGCAGGTCTGTTTCGATCCGGCAATTGGCCCAACGGCTAGCTTGCGACGCCCAGGCGTTCCGCTATGCTGGCGAGCGACATGACTACCGGGAGCGCCACATGACACAACGATGCAATTGGGTATCGAGCGAAGCGCTCGCACAGTATCACGACACCGAATGGGGCGTGCCGTCGCGCGAGGACGAGCATCTCTTCGAAATGCTCGTGCTGGAAGGCGCGCAAGCCGGACTATCGTGGTCGACGATTCTCAACAAGCGAGCGGGTTACCGGCGCGCGTTCGCCGAGTTCGATATCGACAAGGTCGCGCGCTTCACGCCGCAGCACGTCGACACGCTCGTGGCGGACGAAGGCATCGTGCGCCATCGCGGCAAGATCGAGGCCGCCATCAACAATGCGCGCGCCGTGCAGCAGATCCGGGTGGAACACGGATCGCTCGCCGACTTCATCTGGTCTTTCGTCGACAACACGCCGATTCAGAACGAGTGGGCGTCGTACAAGCACGCGCCGGCATCGACGGAAGTTTCCGATGCGCTCAGCAAAGCGTTGAAGCGCTATGGCTGCAAGTTCGTCGGCTCGACTATCTGTTATGCGTTCATGCAGGCGGTCGGCATGGTGAACGATCACGAGGTGACCTGCATGTGCCGCGCGCGCTGCGCCGCCCTCGGCAAGAAGGGACGGGCTCGTAAGGCCGGTTAGCCGCGGGGACTATCCGGTGACGGTGTCGGGCGCGTGGGAGGCAGCGCTCGCCTGCCTACACGGTCCTCGCACACCGGTCGAAACCGCTATCCGGTAAAGCCCTGCTGCGCTTATCACGGATGCCGGTCGTTATACGGTTATGAGCGTCGCTGCGTTTGCCGCAGCCAATCGCGATTGGAACCTGCTTGAGCCTGCTTGTGCTGTGCTTGAGCGCCGCCTGAGTCACGCGGCAAAGCCCGGAATTGAAGGCTTTTCGCCATGCTAGTCGGGGCTTGGCCAACGAACGCAGGCTGGATACTGGTATCAGACGCTCATCAACGAGTAACCACCGCGCAGCATCGCGAGACCAACCATGAAAACCCTTACCTTCCTCACCCATCAGGACATTTTCGACCGGGCCGTGAGCCACCTTTTCGCCCAGAAGCGCGCGGCACTGCTGCCACGCGGAGGCGGCGCCTATCGCGGCTATTGTGGCGGCTGCCCAGTCGGCAACTTCATCAAGCTGCGCGACTATATGACGGCTATGGAAGGCGTGCCCGTGCGTTATATCGGCAAGACGACCGTCGCGGCACCTGAGTATATGGACGTCGGCGTGGCAGCGCTGAGGAAAGCGCTGCTGCGGTCGCGCATCAATGTGTACGATCAGGCCACCGTCGATCTGCTCAGTTGCCTGCAAAACGTGCACGACGTGTTCGGCACGTGGGAGTGGGACGAGCGCTTGAACTCGATCGCGCGTCAATTCGGGCTCTCCGTGCACAAGTTGAAGAGCGCGGCGTAACCACGCGCGAGGCGTCGTTTGGCGACGCCTGAGCACGGCGCCGCGCTGGCCTGCTCCAACACGGTAAAGCCGCGTCAACGCGACCACAAAGCAAAACGGCGGTGTGGCTTCTTTCGAAGCTCACACCGCCGTTCTGACGTGCTGAGAAGCTTGCTTAGTGCAGCTTCTTCGGCAGCATCTGGCTGCGCAGGCGCTTGTGCAGGCGCTTCACAGCAGCAGCTTTCTTGCGCTTACGTGCCGTGGTCGGCTTTTCGTACGATTGGCGCTCACGCAGTTCTGCGATCAGGCCGTTCTTTTCGATTGCGCGACGAAAGCGGCGAATCGCCACTTCGAACGGCTCGTTTTCCTTCAGAAGAATCGTCGTCATGTAATTCCTAACTCAATCACTTGATATGGGTTGATTGCGTGGCGGAGACCGCTCACGCGCCGGCCCTCCGGTCGTTTCGATTCATGGCCAGTAACAGGCAAACGCGGGAGAACCCGGCCAAACCACGAATGAAACGAGAGGCAAAGCGGCCACGGAGGCCGGAAAAGAGAGGTGCGGAGCTCACCGCGGAACGCGGACAGACGTACTGCAAAGCCGCGTCTGCTGCCGTTTCGCCAACCTTTCACCAACGGAAAACCGATGACGAAACAGGCAAAGATCTCAATTCACTCCCGATGATATCAGGAAACTCTCCATGCTACCAGGGGTTTAGGGATTACGCCAGGCCATCCGGGCGATTCATGCGCTCGCATCGTCCAGTTCGCGGATGTCGGTACTCGTGAGCGTCAGGTGAACCGCGGCGACAAGGCTTTCCAGCTGCTGCAGCGACGTCGCGCTCGCAATCGGCGCCGTCACGCTCGGGCGCGCCATCAACCATGCCAGCGCGACGCTGGCCGGCGTGCTGCCATGCCGCGCCGCAACTCGGTCGAGCGCCGCAAGAATCTGCAAACCACGTGGGTTCAGATACTTTTCGACACGGCTACCCCGCGCCTTATTGGCAAGATCGTCCCGCGAACGGTACTTTCCCGAGAGGAATCCGCTCGCGAGGCTCCAATACACGACCACCCCCAACTGATGGGCCACCGCGACCGGCTCGATGTCGGTCTCATATTCGGCGCGGTCGTACAGATTGTATTCCGGTTGCAATACCTGATACTCGGGCAGCCCGTGCTGGCGGGAAATGGCAAGCGCCTCCTCGACGCGCGCACCGCCGTAGTTAGACGCACCAATAACTCGCACCTTACCGGCTTCGATCAGCCGCTGGTAAGCGCCGAGCGACTCGGCAAGCGGCGTTTCGGTGTCGTCTTCGTGGGAAAAGTAGACGTCGATGTAATCGGTCTGCAAGCGGCGCAGCGAGTCTTCTACCGCCGCCTGAATGTTCGCCGCCGACAGTCCCTTACGCTGGGGATGCTTCGCCACTTTCGTCGCCAGCACGATCCTGTCGCGCTTGCCGCTCTGCCGGAACCACTTTCCGATGACGGTTTCGGACTCGCCGCCCTGATTGCCGGGCGCCCAGGCCGAATAGACGTCGGCCGTATCGATGAAGTCCAGGCCGGCGTCGACGAAGGCATCCAGAATCGAAAATGACGTCGCCTCATCGGCGGTCCAGCCGAATACATTGCCGCCGAACATAAGCGGTGCGACTTGCAATTCCGAGCGTCCAATGCGGCGTCTTTGCATGATTTCTTCCGGCTTGGTTCACAAGAGAAAAAGAGAATACGCCGCCTTTTCAAATCGTGCAGCGCACTCATGCATCGCACCGCAAACCCTTGTCGGGCGGGGCGCACAAACCTCGCCCGCGATAGCGATTGAAGCGCGATAAAAGAAAGTCCCTCAAGTTTTTTTTAGGGGGGCCGTCAACCTTCACTGAGGCGGCCAGCAATGAACGAGTGCTTCCGCCGATGCCAACGTGGCGTATTGGGCTCAGGCTTATTTAGGAGATTTTCCATGCTCGGAATCAAT
Source organism: Paraburkholderia caledonica NBRC 102488 (assembly GCF_000685095.1). GTDB lineage: Bacteria > Pseudomonadota > Gammaproteobacteria > Burkholderiales > Burkholderiaceae > Paraburkholderia > Paraburkholderia caledonica. The sequence goes on along the minus strand of NZ_BAYE01000004.1, from coordinate 356,522 downwards.
AGCAATATCAACTCGCTGGTTGCACAGCAAAACCTCAACGGCTCGCAAAGCGCCCTGTCGCAAGCTATCACCCGCCTGTCGTCGGGCAAGCGCATCAACAGCGCGGCTGACGATGCAGCAGGTCTGGCGATCTCGACGCGTATGCAAACCCAGATCAACGGTCTGGGCCAGGGCGTGTCGAACGCGAACGACGGCGTGTCGCTGATTCAGACGGCGTCGAGCGCGCTGTCCTCGCTGACGTCCAGCCTGCAGCGTATCCGTACGCTGGCTGTGCAAGCTTCGACGGGCACGATGTCCTCGTCGGACCAGGCAGCACTGCAGAAAGAAGTTGCGCAGCAAATCCAGGAAGTGAACCGTATCGCGTCGCAAACGACGTACAACGGCACGAACATTCTGGACGGCTCGGCTGGTATCGTGGGCTTCCAGGTTGGCGCGAACGTCGGTCAGACGATCAACCTCGACCTGTCGAAGAGCATGTCGGCAGCTAGCCTGGGTAGCGGTTCCCTGGCAACCGGCCAACTGGCTGGCACGATCAGCGGTCTCGACATCGACAAGGCAACCGGCGCAGCGGCAACCACCACGCCGAGCGCAAACATCATCACGTCGATCAACGTGTTGTCGGATGGTCACGGTGGCTTCAGCTTCACCGATCAGAACGGCTCGGCGATCAGCTCGACGGTTGCTGGCACGATCTTCTCGGCAGGTGCCCAGACGAACGCCACGACGGGTGCGCCGGTCACGACGCTGACGATGAACACGGCTGCCTACGACCAGACGAACGCCGCCCTGGACTCGTCGGTCCTCGCCGCAACGGCGCAAATCGGTGCAGTCAACGCATCCAACACCACGGTTTCGAGCCTCAACATCAGCACGGTTAGCGGCGCGAACGTGGCAATGGTCGCAATCGACAACGCACTGACCGCTGTGAGCAACCTGCAGGCAAGTCTCGGTGCAGCTCAGAACCGCTTCACTGCGATTGCAACGTCGCAGCAAGCAGAAGCAACCGACCTGTCGTCGGCACAATCGCAGATCACCGACGCGAACTTCGCGCAGGAAACTGCTAACCTCTCGAAGGCTCAAGTGCTGCAACAAGCCGGTATCTCGGTTCTGGCGCAAGCCAACTCGCAGCCGCAGCAAGTTCTGAAGCTGCTCCAGTAATAGCTTCTGAAGTTTGACCGGGCTTCGCGCGTCAAGCGCGTTGTCCGGTTTTTAGCTATCCGATGGAAGGTTCGCCTTCCATCCTGCACTTCTGTCACGTCAATCACGAATCAAAACGGACGCACGGAGCATTTCCATGTCAACGATTACGAGTTCATCGGCGGCAAGCGCAGCCTCGGCGACAGTCGCAGCCGACAACGCAGCCCTGCAGCAGGCCATGCAGTCGGTCATCAGCGGCGCGACCGGCAACAGCTCGCTGGATGTCAACTCGCTCGTCACGGCGCTCGTGAACTCCAAAACTGCTGGCCAGGTTGCAGCAATGGCAGCCAAGCAAAGCAGCGACAACACCCAGATTTCCGCATTCGGCACGCTCTCGGCCGCGCTCGGCGCGCTGGAGACCGGCCTCAGCTCGCTGTCCAACGGCGGGCTTGCATCCACTTTCACCGCCACCATGACGGGCGGCACCGGCATCACCGCGACGGCCAAAACGGGCGCGGTCGCGGGCAGCTATAGCGTCGCCGTTTCGCAAATCGCAACGGCGCAGGCGCTTACGTCTTCCAAATTCACCGCGAATCAGACACTTGGCTCCGGAACGCTCGCCATTTCACTTGGCAGCAAGTCGTTCAATGTATCGATCGACAGCAGCAATAACACCGTGGCCGGCATCGCCGCTGCGATCAACGGCGCGACCGGCAATCCTGGCGTTACCGCGACGGTCGTCAACGGCACCGACGGCGCCCACCTCGTGCTCGCCTCTTCCGGGAGCGGCGCGGCGAGTACGATCAGCGTCGCAGTCAACAACGTGACGGGCGATAACGGTCTGTCGAGCCTGGGCGTGACGTCCACTGCCAGCACGACGGGCGGCCAGTCGTCTATTGTGTCGGCGAATGGCTCGAACGCGTGGACGCAAAGCTCTGCCGCGCAGGACGCCGAATTCACCATCAACGGCATCGCGGCATCCAGTTCGACGAACGCAGTGACCAGCGCGATCGCGGGTGTCACACTGAACCTGACTTCCGCAGCGGTTACGACTCCGGCGACCACGCAGACGCTGACCGTGGCAACCGACACCGCGACGCAGGCCAGCACGATCAACAATTTCGTGTCGCTCTACAACACCGTCGTGACGACGATGGGCACCCTCGCGCAGTACACGTCTGGCGCGACGACGCAAGGCCCGTTGCTCGGCGACTCCACGCTCAACACGATCAAGAACACGCTGGCTTCGATCATTGCAGGCGGTGTGAAAGACGGCAGCACGACCAACAGCCTCGGCTCGATCGGCATCTCGCTGCAGGCCGACGGCACGCTGCAGGTGGATAGCACGGCGCTCAACAACGCGTTGACGAACAATTCGACAACCGTAGCGTCGATTTTCAACTCGACCAACGGTATCGGCGCGAAGCTCAGCACCAGCATCACGAATTTCACGCAGACGGGCGGCATGATCGATGCGCGAACCAGCGCGCTGAACTCCGACCTGAAAAGTCTCACGACGCAGCAGACGAGCCTGAACGATTACATCGCGCAACTGACGAGCCAGTACTCGGCGCAGTTCACCGCGCTCAACACGCTGATGGCCACGACGAGCAACAACTCGGCGTACCTGACGCAGCTCTTCGGCGGCACGAACAGCGCCGGCGCGCTCGCGACCAACAAGTAATAGCACGGAGAACCGCACATGGAGCAATCTGCCCTGATCGAGAAAGTGCTGGCACTGACCGGCGAAATCGAGCATGCGGCCGCGCTGGCCGACTGGCCCGAAGCCGCGCGACTTGCCGAACTGCGGTCGCCGCTCATTATGTCGCTCGACGCCCAGCAGGTTCAGGGCTCGCTCGATGTGATCCGCTCGATCGTCGCGCGCAACGACGCGATCGTCGCCGACGCACAAACCACGCAGGTGGAATTGCAGGCGGAATACACGGCTGCGATGCGCCGCGTGAGCGTCGCGAATCAGTATCAAAAGGCGGCGCAGCTTTAAGCTTTACGAACGGCCCGCCGGTTGAACGAACCGCCGAACGGCAGAACAGAAGAACAACAACACGCGCGCCAGCGTAAAGGTGCGCACGCATCACCCTCGCCCGCCTTGCGCGGGCGTTTCTTTTTGTGCTTCTAGCGAAGCACACGGGGACGGCCGGCGCCCCTGGAAGCCGGGCGCGAAGGCGTCGCGCAACCCATGTCGACACATTGCCGAAAGGCCTGCGAGCGGCGTTTCATGGCGGCGCCACCGGCGTCCGTAATCAGGTGAATTGGTGGCCATTTTGCCGTCACTTCCACCCTTCAGGCTGCGAATTCCGACTTGATAATCCAACGTACAGCTTCCTCGTGCGAGCATCATGTCCATCCAATTCGACCTCTCGGCTCCCCAGCCTCTTTCTCCTGAACAGCAACGCGCTCAGGACATCGCTCTCGTCATGCAGAGCGCCATCGAGCAATATCACGCGGGCGAGGTCGACGACGCGCGGGCGCTTTTCGAAGCGATCGTCGAAGCGATGCCGAATCACGCGGACGCGAATTACAACCTTGGTGTCGTTAAAGTTCAGACAGGCTATCCGGCTGAGGCTGTTCCGCACTTTGAGGTGGCTTTGGGCAGCAGTCCGGCCAACGGCCAGTACTGGGTCGCCTATATCAATGCCCTGTTCGAAAGCGATCAGGTGGCCGCAGGATGGACGGCGGTGGAGTTGGCACAGCAGCAAGGCGTTCATGGGCCGGCGTTGAACAGCTTGATTCATCAGTTGGCCCAACCGGAAGAGCGGCTGGCGGTCAAGGTCCATGATGGCCGGAAAGCCTCAGATGATGTGAACCTGATTATCGGCGAAGCCGCGAACGAGCCGGCTAAGAATCCGGGCGCGGCGATTAACGTGGCTCAACATCGGCGCGCGTCGACCGTAGAAATCCAAAAGCATAATGCGCTTGTGCACAAAGGGAATTTTACGGAAGCGATCAAGCTGGCACGCAAGCTAACGGCTCGCTATCCGAATGACATCCAGAGTTGGCGTGCACTGGCCATCTCGCTGCACAAAGCCAATCGATTCCAGGAAGTGATGGAAGCGTCGCGCAAAGGCGTTGAATTGGATCCGGGTGACGTGATCTGCCGATTACTGCTCGCCGATACATCGCGCCACCTCGGTGCGCTGCAAGAAGCTGAACGCCAGTCGCGCGAACTCATCGCCATTTCTCCCGATCACGCGGAGGCACATCGAATTCTCGGTGTTACGCTTGTCGCGCTCGGGCGGCGCGCGGAGGCGATTGCATCATGCTCACGAGCCGCACAGCTTGCGCCGCACTCCGCTGCTGTACACAGTTCGCTCGGGAACGTCTACCTCGGCATCGGCGCCATCGCAGAGGCAGAAACTGCGTTGCGCACGGCGCTCGCTATCGAGCCCTCAGATGGAAACGCGCGTACCAATTTGCTGTTCTGTCTGACGCACAGCAGTACGATTGACAAGGCTGCGCTGTTCGAGGAACACCGATTGTTCGGGGAAGTGCACAGCGTTCCCGGCATCGTTGCCAACCGACGCTACGCCAATCAGCGTGACCCTGACCGCAAGTTGCGAATTGGCTTTGTTTCCGGCGACTTTTGCAATCACGCAGCGGCTTACTATCTTTTGCCTGTCGTCCAGCATTTGAGCCGTGATCCCGATCTATCGCTCCATTTTTACTACAACTTCGGGGTCAATGATCATTTCACTGAGAAACTTCGCTCTCATGCCGACTCGTGGCACGTCGTGGCGAATCTGAGCGATGCGGAACTGGTCAAGAAGATTTCTAGTGATGGCATAGATATCGTCGTAGACCTTTCCGGGCATACGGCACATTCACGAATCATTGCGCTCGCGCACAAGCCCGCCCCCATCCAGGCCTCGTGGATCGGCTATCCCGCCACCACTGGGATGACCGCATTCGATTACTACATCTCCGATCGCTTCATCACGCCTCCGGAACATTTTGAAGACCAGTTCGTCGAGAAGTTGGCCCTGTTGCCCGCGATTGCTCCGTACATGCCGCCGCCAAACTGTCCGCCGGTGAACGCGCTGCCTGCACTGCACAAGGGCTACGTTACCTATGGAAGTTTCAACCGGCTCAACAAGCTGAGTCAGGAAGTTATCGCACTCTGGAGCGTCATTCTGCGCGCAGAGCCGTCGTCACGAATGGTGATCGGCGCGATTTCGAGCAAGCTGGATGAGCCGACATATCTCGAATGGTTCGCCGCGGAAGGCATTACCGCCGACCGGCTCACGTTTTGCCCTCGCGGGTCACTGCCTGTGTACATGCAGCAGCACCATCAGGTCGATCTTTGCCTCGACACCTTCCCGTACACAGGCTCGACTACCACGCTCAACGCCTTATGGATGGGAGTCCCGACAATCACGATGCCAGGCACATCGATGCCGAGCCGCGGAGGCGCTTGCTGGCTCGAGCACGTTGGACTTGAGCAGTTCATTGTGCGGAACAAGGAAGAATTCATCCGCAAGAGCATCGACCTGACGCGAGATCTCGATGCTCTGAATGAACTTCGCATCGGGATGCGCGAACGATGTCTGAACTCAGTTCCTTTCCAGCCAGAAAAAGTAGCCAGCGGCTTCTCGATCGCGGTACGCACCATGTGGAAGCGTTGGTGCGCAGGCGATATGCCGACGACCTTTGAGGCGACATTGCCAGCTGACTGGTCGCCCTCGCTCGCTGCACTTTCGACGGACGCCGTGATCTGATCGTCCGTGACGCACCGCCCTTAACTAGCGAAGAACCGAATCATGAACGCAAGCCTACCTGCAGAAGCAGTGTCGGCGTTGACAGAGGAAACCATCTTTGTCACGCAGCCTTATTTGTCGCCGCTGGACGACTTTATTCCCTATCTCCGCGAGATATGGGAGAGCAAGGTATTGACTAATGGCGGCCCATTTCACCAACGACTCGAGGCGGCGCTCGAGGAGTACCTCGGTGTTGAACATCTCGCGCTGTTTTCGAATGGCACGTTAGGTCTGGTCACTGCATTGCAGGCGCTACGCATTACCGGTGAGGTGATCACGACGCCCTATTCGTTCGTGGCAACAGCGCACTCGCTGCTTTGGAATGGAATCAAGCCGGTTTTCGTCGACGTAGATCCGCACACGCTCAATATGGATCCGCGGAAGATCGAGGCAGCGATCACGCCCCAGACCACGGCGATCCTGCCCGTGCATTGCTACGGCTATCCTTGCGACACCGACGCCATTCAGAAGATCGCTGACAATTACAACCTGAAGGTTATCTACGACGCTGCTCACGCATTCGGCGTGCGCAGCGAAGGCAAGAGCATTCTTCGCCACGGCGACCTCTCCGTCTTAAGCTTTCACGCAACGAAAGTCTTCAATACGTTCGAGGGTGGCGCAATTATTTGTCCAGATGCAAAGACCAAACAGCGGGTCAATCACCTGAAGAACTTTGGTTTCGTCGACGAAACGACTGTCGTCGCGCCCGGCATTAACGGCAAGATGAGCGAAGTAAATGCCGCGTTCGGGCTTCTGCAGCTGAAGAATATCGACGAAGCCCTTGCCCGCCGGCGTGAAATCGCCTCCCAGTATTGCGCACTGCTTTCCGATGTGCCTGGAATCCGTTGCCTGCCAGCTTGCGACAACCCCATTGCGAATCGCGCGTACTTCCCAATTCTCGTGGAAGACGATTTCCCGTGTAGTCGCGACGCGTTGTTTGAGAGCTTCCGTAGCCACAACATCATCGTGCGCCGCTATTTCTACCCGCTGATTTCGGATTTCCCGATGTATCGCGGCCTTGTGAGCGCCAGTCCTGCGAACCTCCCGGTCGCAGCCGATGCCGCGAGGAAAGTGCTGTGCCTGCCGATTTACCCGGGGCTTTCGGCCGGAAACATAGAACGGATCGTCGACATCATCAAAGCCTATTAAAAATAGCGCATTCACTTCTAGGTCACATACTACAAAGCACTTAATGCATGGATTGCATCAAGTGCTTTTTTTCATTGAGCGCGAAAACCGCCAGTTGTCAGGACACCTTCGCGACAACCTTGTTTGCATTCGCCAGTTCGGCAGTTTTGTCCCGCTGGAGCTCCCCGAGCACTTCCAGTGCACGCCCCTCATCTGCAGTGAGATCGACGAGGAAAGCGTCGTTGTTCCTCTTGATCCACTGAAGCGGCATGTCCCACCACGCCAGATCGAGCAGGCGCTCCCGCACCCTCTCCGAAAAACGGAAACGCACGAGCCGCGCCGGCGACCCGACATAAATGCCGTACGGTTCACTTCGGAAGTTCGGTGGTATCACGGAGCGCGCGCCAATGACACACCCACTTTCGACGACGCTGCCACCGAGAAACAATGCCTCATCTCCAATCCATACATCGTTGTGGATAACAGTGTCCGCGTATTGCGGCATGACAGCGTTGTTGAGGCCTTCACCGTAGATGCTAAACATGGTTGTCGATATGGTCTTCATTTCATGCTGCGCATTCAGAATGAATTTGAGACCCATACCACCGGCGACGTTCTTTCCAATGACCAGTTTTTGCGCATTGCCGTCGTACCTCGCTACCGAACCCACGCCCAATATTGAGCAACGGCCAATATGGAACGTTCCCTGCGTGGCCTCTTCGTCCAGCCAATTCCTGAAGAAATTGTTAGGGATGGTTGAGTAAGCTCCGTCCCGGTAGCCAATGACGATGAAATGCTTCGAGAGCGGATGGGTCGGCACAACGCCGACGCTGTCGTCCGATGTAACAACGTTCATATTTTATCCATTTACATTCAGGTTATTGCCGGGTGAGTGAATTCGTTTCACTCACTTGAAGCTTTCTCTCGCGCGCCCTAAAGCCGTTGACAGGTTCGGAGTAAAGACGCGAGCAAGTCGTGGATATGATGAATCCATCGCCTGCCTTCACAGGTAGCGCGCCCCGGGAGCCCTGTCGCTGACCTTTTTGGCAGGGCAGCCGTAGGCGACCGAATATGCTTCGATGTCCTTCAGAACTGTGGCACCCGCGCCAATTACACTGTGTTCGCCGACCGTGATGCCGTGGCGAAGTACGGCGCCGATGCCGATCGCGGAGAACGCGCTGATCCGGCAGTTGCCACCGGTTATAGCCCCCGGTGCCAGGCTCGAAAACTCGTCCATGACAGAATCATGGTCCAGTGACGAGTTCGTGTTCAAGATGCAGAACGAGGCGACCCGACAGTCAGGATTAATTATCGCTCCCGCCATCAATACGGTACCGGCCCCGACAGTGGTGCTGCGAGCGATCGTCGCCCGCGGATGAACGGCATTCACAAACGGTAGTTGGGGGCAATACTCGCTGACCTTCGCTGCAACTTTCGAACGGACCAGATTGTCGCCGATAGCAACAATTACCCCTTTCAAATCATATTCGGCAGCGAGACGCGGGAGATCGGCTTCAGAGCCGAGCACCTGATAGTTCAGCGTCTTCTCACCTACGTTGCGGTACCCGTCGATTAGCCCGGCAATTCTGTACTTCGCTTCCTGTTCAACGATGTCGATGACGACTTTCGCATGGCCCCGCGATCCGACTATGACAATGTTGCTCATACCGCACTCCTTGGACTTGCCCAACTGGTTCAGTGCCTCTTCACGCGTCCACGGCATGCGCGAAATAGAGCGCGGCGCGGCGGCGCAGCCATTGGCAGCGCCCCACGAAATCCGCGTCTTAACATTCTGCGAAATTATGCCGTCACTCTCCACTGGGTGATCCCGAGAGTTAACCGGGGAAAAGCGTCTAAATCGACGCGCTCCAACGACGGCGCGTCGCAACGTCTAGCGGCTCAGCGTAATCGCCAGATAAGTCACATAAAGCGCACCGCACACGAGCAGCGCCCACACCGGAGCGCCGCGCTTCCGTGCGTTGATCCGCAGCCACGCCGCCGCGGCTAGCGTGATGACGATGCCCGTGACAACCTCGATCCGCGGCGTCCACGGCGTCAGAAGAATGCCGATCGCCGGTAGCAACGTGCCCTGGAACACCATTGCACCGGTGATATTGCCGAACGCAAGCGTGTCCTTGCCGCGGCGAATCCACAAAATGCTGTTCACCTTCTCCGGCAGTTCGGTGGCGATCGGGATGATCAACAGGGAGAGCAGCAGCGGCGAGACGCCGAACGCCTCGGACACGCCCCGAACGCCGTGGATGAAACCTTCGGCGCCCCACACCAGCAAGGCGACCGCGAGCGCGAGCTGGATGGCGATCGTCGCCAGGTTCGTCGACACGCCGAGGCGCGCGAGCATCATCTTGCCCGGCGCCTCCGTGCCGTGGCCGGCATCCACGAGACTGTTCGACGCGCGGAAGGTCGCCACGACATAGGCGACATAGACGCCCACGAGCGCAACGCTGAATAGCGCGCGGACGATTCTTTGCTCGTGCGGCACATACATGGCCGCGGCCGCCAGCAGGAACGCGAAAAGGAAATAGTTGAGGTCGCGCGTGAAGCCTGAGCGTTCAGGTGCGACGCGTCCGCCGATGCCGCGCGAACGCAGGACCGCGAGCGTCATGAGGAAGGTGGACAGCGTCGAAAGCATCAGCGGCGCACCGAGGATGGCGCCGACACCAATTTCCTCGTTGACGGCGTGATCAGCCGTGCCGCCGATGATCGCGATCAGCGGCACCAAGGTCTCCGGCAACGCAGTACCCACCGCCGCAAACAGCGAGCCGGTGACGCCTTCCGAAATTTTGAGGCGCTCGCCGAGATGTTCGAGCGCGTTGGTGAAAAGCTCGGCCGCCACCAGAATGACGACCAGCATGACGGCCAGTTCGATGATAAGACCGGTCATGCACGGCTCCCGTCGACGGGAAGCGCGCGGCGCGGCGCATGGTGCAGGAGGAAATTGGGTAGGGGACAACGTGATTTCACAGCGGCTCCGCGGTCGGACGTAAGACGAACCAATGACGCACCGCCACCCGTCCGACCAGAACGAAGCAGTGCGCCAATGGTCTCGCCAAACCGACCCGGTCGAACGCGCCATGACCCGTCAGGTCAAGTATGTTGACGCGCTCTCCTTCATGCGATGCGTGAAGGAAGGCTACTCCCCAGTGACCGGGGGATTCTAGCGGGAGTGAGCGCAGCGGACAAGCCTGGGGATAAGGCGCCGAATGGCGCAACATTGAACGCGCGGGAAATAAAAAAGGGCTTAGGCGTTGTTTGCCTAAACCCTTGATTCCGAGCCAATGTTATTGGCGCGCCCGGCTGGGATCGAACCAGCAACCCCTGCCTTCGGAGGGCAGTACTCTATCCATTGAGCTACGGGCGCTTTGACACAAGAAACGCGAAAGCGCGGCAAACTGAGCGGATGCGGCGCCAAAGCAAGACCGAAAGGATACCCGGTTTCCGCCATACCGTCCACCGGACGGCCTTCGGGCCCTTCTCCCGTGGTTTCGCGCACCTTTGCAGAACTTCGCGCGATGCGGGTAAACGCCTGCTGAACAGCGCGCCGCGGCCCTCGCCGCCGCCGAAAGCTTGCGTCTATAATCGTCCGTGGCCGATCAAGAACAAGAAGTTGCCGTCGCGCTGTACCGCTCACATACCCACGGAGACGAGACAAGCATGAGCGAAGCACCACACGGAGCCCCAATCAAAACCCCAGGACAGCTCATCGCCGCGGTCATCGCCGGGTTTGCTGTGCCGATCATCATCATCGTTCTGCTGGCCTATTACGTCGACAATTCGACGCGCACTGGCGCCGGCACCGACAGTCTCTCCGAAGCCGAGGTCACAGCCCGCATCAAGCCGATCGCCCAAGTCGACATTCGCGACGCCAACGCGCCACGCGTCTACAAGACCGGCGAAGAGGTTTACAAGGCGGTCTGCTCGACCTGTCACGCGTCCGGCGCGGCAGGCGCACCCAAGTTCACCAATACTGCGGATTGGGCACCGCGCATCTCGCAAGGCTTCGACACGCTGTTGCATACGGCGCTCGCCGGTAAAGGCGCCATGCCGCCGCGCGGCGGCACGAGCCCGGACGATTACAGCGACTTCGAAATCGCTCGCGCGGTGACCTACATGGCGAACAATTCCGGCGCGAGCTTCGCTGAACCGGCGCAACCGGCATCGGGCGCGGCGGCTGCGTCCGGCGCAGCTGTCGCTTCTGTCGCGGCCAGCGCTTCTGGCTCAACGGCTGCCGCCGGCGCTTCCGACGCGGGCGCGGCACAAGCCGCCGCCGCAGTGGCGGCAATGGCGAGCGTCCCGCAAGCCGCGGCTCCGGCATCGGGCGCCACGCAAAGCGCGGATGCATCGCAAGCGGGCAAGGCCTTGTACCAGCAGGTGTGCCAGGCATGTCACGCTGCCGGCGTGCTCAACGCACCCAAGTTCGGCGACAAGGAAGCGTGGGCGCCGCGCCTGAAAGAGCCCATGGACACCGTCTACAACTATGCGCTGCACGGCAAGGGCGCAATGCCGCCCAAAGGCGGCTCAAACGCCTCGGACGCCGACGTGAAGGCCGCCGTCGACTACATGGTCAGTGCCGCGAAGTAGCGCGCATTGATCGCGCGCAAAGACAGTTGCGCGCCGCTTGCCGGACAACTCAATCCCTGCACCGCAGCCACGCGGGCAGGGATTTTTTCATGCCCGACGGATTCTTGCGCGCGAGTGCCGCCTCATTGCGCGTCGACGGGACGAGCGAAGGCGTCGACAAACGAGAGCGCCGGCGTTCTGCGCGCAAGCTCGGTGAAACGCGCGTGCAATTCCGCCGGCGGAAGCCACGGATAACTCAAGCCTTCCTGCAACGCGTCGAGCAACGCGCCATCCGCATCCGGCACGACGTCCATGCGTCCGATGTGGATATGAAAGCGGCCGACAGCCGGCGTCTCATCGAAAGTCCATCGGTAGACGCCGTGGCCCACGCGCAATGCGCCGGCGGCGGGTTCACGCATCAGCACGAGCCACGGCAGCGCATCGATCGCTCCGTCGCGCACCTTCAGCGAGTCGCACACGTAATACGTGCGGCACCCCGTGTACGTCGCGCCGAAATCGGTGACGAGCGTCTTCGTGATCGCGTCCAAGCCGACCGTGCGCGCGGGGAAGGTGATTGTCGACGTCGCAAGAGAAATGGTGAGCTCGCAGTCAGGAGCAAACGCATCCGACATGCGTTGCGCGCGCGTGTTGTCTTTCGCGTCGATGTAGGCTTCGAGGGCGCTGGTGTATGGCGCGAGCGTCGGCGAGGTCATGCGGCGGTCTCCAGTTGGCATGCTAGAAGGTGCGCAAAGATGTGCAAAGGTACGTGACCGCGCGACCGACCAGCCGCGCCACTGTAGCGCGCCTTTCCACGAGAACCGGTGAAGCACCTGAGGTCAGCGGGGTCTTGCCACGCACGCGCTAACCAAGTTTTCAAGGCTTCTGCAGCAGCGCCTTGAGACTCGCGAGCCGGTCTTTCGGCGACATCGGTGCTTCTTCGGGCGTCGGCGGCGGCGCGTCGTCCAGCAGCATTTCGGGAATGAATCGCGACGGCTCGCAAACCACCGTCTCCCGTGCGCGCTTGCGCTTTTTGCACCAGTTCAGGTGCAGACTGCGTTGCGCGCGCGTGATCGCGACATACATCAGACGGCGCTCTTCCTCGATGCGCGCGTCGTCGATCGGCTCGTCGTCCGCGCCGCCTCTATGCGGCATGATTCCTTCTTCGACTCCCACGAGAAACACGTGCGGATATTCGAGCCCCTTCGACGCGTGCACGGTCGAGAGCCGCACCGCGTCCGGGTCTTCTTCGCGGCCTTCGAGCATCGACATCAACGCGACCGTCTGGATGAGGCCGAGCAGGTTCTTGCCCGTGTCGCCAAAGCCGTCTGCGGTGTCGTAGCCGGTTGCCTCCTGGTTGCCCGAGCCAGCGGATTCATCCGAGCCTTGCGGCTCGGCCTTCGTGCCCTTGCGCTTCAACCATTCGATGAACTCCAGAACGTTTTGCCACTTGGATTGCGCCTGACGTTCGTCGAATGCGTCGTATAGATACGCTTCGTAGTGGATCGCGTCCATCAACTCGTCGAGCAGTGTGCCCGCCGCGTCCTTTTCTGCGCGGTCGGTAAGGCGCTGCATGAAGTCGCAGAACACGCGCATCGGCTCGATCTGACGCGGCGACAAGCGTGCTTCAATGCCGCCCATATACACCGCTTCGAACAGCGACACCTTCGCTTGACCCGCGAACGAGCCGAGCGCTTCGAGCGTCGTGTTACCGACACCGCGACGCGGCGTGGTGATCGCGCGGATGAACGCGGGATCGTCGTTCGCGTTCGCAATCAGCCGCAGGTACGCGCAAATGTCCTTGATTTCAGCTTTATCGAAGAATGACTGGCCGCCGGACAGCACATACGGAATCCGCTCGCGGCGCAGCACCTGTTCGAAGATGCGCGCCTGGAAGTTGCCGCGATAGAGAATTGCGTAGTCGCGAAAATTCGCACGGCGCTCGAACTTGTGCGCGGACAGACGAAACACTACCGACTCTGCTTCGTGCTCTTCGTCGTTGCACGGCGTGACGGTGATCGAATCCCCCATGCCGTGCTCGGACCACAGCTTCTTTTCGAAGAGCTTCGGGTTGTTCGCGATCACGTTATTGGCGGCCGTAAGAATGCGCACGGTCGAACGATAGTTCTGCTCGAGCTTGATCACATGCAGCTTCGGGAAATCCTTGCCGAGCTGCGCGAGGTTCTCGAGCGTCGCGCCGCGCCAGCCGTAAATGGCCTGATCGTCGTCGCCCACCGCCGTGAATGCCGCGCGCGGGCCGGCCAGTTGCTTGAGCAATTCATACTGGCAGGCGTTGGTGTCCTGATACTCGTCGATCAGCAGATAACGCAGCTTGTTTTGCCAGCGGTCGCGCACCTGCTCGTTGCTCGCGAACAGTTCGGCGGGCAGGCGGATCAGATCGTCGAAATCGACCGCCTGGTACGCGTGCAGCGTCGCCACATAGTTGCGATAGACGATCGCCGCCTGGTGCTCGTCCTCGTTCGCGGCAATCGCGATCGCCTGTTCGGGCATGATGAGCCCGTTCTTCCACAGCGAAATGATCGACTGGATCTTGCGGATAAAGCCCTTGTCCGTCGAGCCGACCTGCTCCTGGATCATGCCGAAGCAGTCGTCGGAATCCATGATCGAGAATTGCGGCTTGAGGCCGACGTGTTCCGCTTCCTGCCGCAGAATCTGCACGCCGAGCGAGTGAAACGTGCACACCGTCAACTGATTGACGGGCACTTTGCGGCCTTCCTTGCCGGGCGTGGTCAGCGTCTTGCCCTCGAGCAGTTTTCCCACGCGCTCGCGCATTTCCGCCGCGGCTTTATTCGTGAACGTGACCGCCGCGATGTGGCGCGGCTCGAAGCCCTTTGCCTCGATCAGATGCGCGATTTTCTGCGTAATGACGCGCGTCTTGCCGCTCCCTGCGCCGGCGAGTACGAGACACGGCCCGTCAAGGTAACGGACCGCTTCATTTTGAGCGGGATTCAGGCCTGCGGACATCGTCTGTGGATGGGGTAGTGCGGGGTTGAAAAGCGGCTGTTCAGACGGAGCACTCGAACGCGCCGTTTGATAGCGGCGCTTGAGGCGCCGCAGCGCAGTATTGCCGGTCGCGAAGCCGGCGCATGCCGCGCGGCGCGCGCTCGGGGAATACATGCCACGCGTTGAGAGGCTCGCCCGGCGGGCCTCGGTTGGCGCGAGAGGAGCGATGTTAACACGGATGAAATCGGCGGATAGATTCTCTCGACGAATCCCGCGGATGAACCGGCGGCCACCGCGCCGCGAGAGAGGGCGGAGCTTCGGCGCCTGGCGTGCCGACGCAATCCCGGTCCCGCCCATGCCACAATGACGGCGTTGCGCGCCGCCGCCGCGGTGGCAAAGCGGCGCGCCGTTTTTGCAGGAAGACACGCATGTCCGCATCGCTGAAAATTGGATTGATGGGTTACGGATTCGCAGGCGCGACGTTTCATGCGCCGGTGATCGAGCACTGCGGTCGCGCCAGCGTCGCCGCCATCGCGACCGGCAGACCCGAGGCTGCGCTTGCCGACTATCCGCACGCGAAAGTGGTGGCCGATCTCGACGCGTTGCTCGCGCTCCCGGAGATCGACTGCGTGGTTATCGCCACGCCGAACGACACGCACTTCGATCTCGCGCGACGTACGCTCGAAGCAGGCAAGCATGTGGTGGTCGACAAGCCGGTCACGCTCAGCGCCGCCGACGCTCGCACGCTCGCCAACATTGCACTCGCGCGGGGCAAGCTGTTCGTGCCGTTTCACAACCGTCGCTGGGACGGCGATTTCATGACCGTCCGCGATCTGCTCGCGAGTGGCGAGTTGGGACGCATCACCCACTATGAATCGCATTTCGACCGGTTCCGGCCCGAAGTGCGTCAGCGTTGGCGCGAGGAAGCGTCGCGCGGCGGCGGGCTGCTGTTCGATCTCGGACCGCACCTGATCGACCAGGCGCTGGCGTTGTTCGGCGCGCCGCAGACCGTGTCGGCGACCGTGCGCACCCATCGCGATGACGCGAGCGCGCCCGACTACGTGCATATCCAGTTGGGCTACGGCGGGTTCGAAGTCGTGTTGCACGCAAGCGCGCTGACGGCGATCGTCGCGCCGAGGTTCGCCATTCACGGCACGCGTGGCAGTTACGTGAAGTACGGGCTCGACACGCAGGAAGACCAGTTGAAAGCCGGCTTGCGTCCGGGCGACGAGGCCTTCGCGGCCGGCAATGCCGCAGGCACGTTGCGCGTGATGGAGGGCGACCGCGAAGTCGAGCGCGAATTGCCGACGCGCAATGGCGATTATGCGAGCTTCTACATCGCGCTCGCCGAGGCGGTCCAGCACGGCGTGAAATTTCCGGTGAGCCCGCAAGATGCCGTCGACGTGATGACCATCATCGAACTCGCGGCGCGCAGTTCCGACGAAGGCGTCCGCCTGCCGTTCCAGCGGGTTCGTTGAACGGCGTTACCAGCTATTCAGGTGTTGCCGGCGCGGCGCAAAGTGCCGCGCCGGCAAGACTGACAAAGCGGAAAGCAATATAACGTTACAAAAGAGCGGGCCGACCGGGTCAGCGCTCGTCTGCCGTGATCCGTTGCTACGCCTGTAGCACCGCAAAACCACAACGACTTCACGGAGAGTTCATGTCACGACCCATCCGCGCCCTCGCCGCATGCGCATTACTGAGTTCGCTCGCCGCCTGTGTGGTAGCACCGCAGACTGAGCCGGCGTCGCGCCCAAGCCCGCAACAGATCGCCGATAAACGCCTGCATCAGGTCGACGGCCGCATCGACAATCTGAGCCGCCGTATCGACAATCGCGTCAATCAAGGTTATTACCCGCCGCCGCAAGGCGATGCGTTGCATCATCGGCTGGATGTGATCCGGCGCGAGGCGCACGAGATGGCGGGGCAACATGGCGGCGGCTTATCCCCCGACGAACAGCGCGTGCTGAACCAGGAACTGGACGGCGCGGCGCATGCGATCGGAGAATAAGGGCGAATCAGGGCAAACGAGGACGAATAACGGCGAATAAACCGTCCATTTGACAAGCCCCCGGCCCTCGCGTACATTCGCCGCACGCGTCGGGAGAGCGCGCGGGCCGCTGATTTTCGCAGGCCGCGCCGCCGAAGGGGCACACCCGCAAACTCTCAGGCAAAAGGACCGAACGCGTCGAAAGACCGGCCGCCACGTAACACACGCAACATCAAGGCGCCGTTTTTCGCACTCTGGAGAGCGGCAGTAGCCGTCTGCATCGCAATGTCGTGCAGATCCGGCAAGCTGCCCACCGAAGGGGCGCGCGTTCCGCCGTGACGAATCAACGTCGCCGCGGCAGCGCAATCTCTCAGGTATCGAGGACAGAGGGGCCATGCAGAACCACGCTCGCAGCCAGCAGGCCGCGAAGCGCGGCTCTGCATGGCCTTTTTTGTTTCGCGAGACGCCCGAGGCCCCATGACCGAACTCAAACACACTCCGCTCAACGCCACCCATCGCGCGCTCAACGCTCGCATGGTCGATTTCGGCGGCTGGGATATGCCCGTCAACTACGGCTCGCAGATCGACGAACACCGCGCCGTGCGTACCGACGCCGGCATGTTCGACGTCTCGCACATGTGCGTCATCGACTTCACCGGGGAACGCGTGCGCGGGTTCTTCGAGCATGCGCTCGCCAACAACGTCGCGAAGCTGCAAACGCCTGGGCGCGCGCTTTACTCGTGCCTGCTGAACGGGGACGGCGGCGTAATCGACGACCTGATCGTCTACTACTTCGGTGAAGATCATTTCCGCGTGGTGGTCAACGCGGGCACCGCCGACAAAGACATCGCGTGGTTCAAGCAACTCAACGAAGGCGGCTTTGGTCTGACCATCACGCCGCGCCGCGATCTCGCGATCGTCGCCGTGCAAGGCCCGAACGCGCGTGAGAAAGTCTGGCGAACGGTGCCGGCCATCCGCTCTGCCACCGAAACACTCAAACCCTTCAACGCCGCGCGCGTCGAAGCGACGCCGTTCGGCGAATTGACCGTCGCCCGCACCGGGTACACCGGCGAAGACGGCTTCGAGATCATCGTCCCGGCCGATCACGTCGTCGCGTTGTGGAATGCGCTGCAAGCACAAGGCGTGCGCCCGGCGGGTCTCGGCGCGCGCGACACGCTGCGTCTCGAAGCCGGCATGAACCTGTACGGCCAGGATATGGACGACAACACCTCGCCGCTCGACGCCGGCCTCGCGTGGACCGTCGACCTGACCTCCGCGCGCGACTTCGTCGGCAGGAGCCGGCTGGAAGCGGACGGTTCGCGCGCGGCGTTCGTCGGTCTGATCCTGCTGAAGGAGAACGGCAAGGCCGCAGGCGTGCTGCGCGCGCATCAGAAGGTCGTCACGCCGCATGGCGAAGGCGAAATCACCAGCGGCACCTTCTCCCCGACCATGCAGGAATCCATCGCCTTCGCGCGGGTGCCCAAAGGCGTGCAACCTGGCGACACGGTTCATGTTCAGATTCGTGACAAATCCGTGCCCGCAAGCGTGGTAAAACTGCCGTTCGTGCGCAACGGCAAAGTACTCGCAGTGAGTTGAACCATTGTTAGCAGCCGGCGCGTGCGTCCTTTTCCCAGTTTTTAGTCCATATCGAATCACACCGCATAGGAGCATCCGATGAGCATCCCGGCCGATCTGAAATACACCGAATCGCACGAGTGGGTCCGCACCGAGGCGGACGGCACGCTGACGGTCGGCATCACCGACCACGCGCAGGAAGCGCTTGGCGACATCGTCTTCTTCGAAGTACAGGAACTGGGCAAGACCGTCACGGCCGGCGATACCGTCGCCGTGATCGAATCGGTGAAAGCCGCTTCGGATATTTACGCGCCGGTCTCCGGCGAAATTATCGAAGCGAACACCGCCGTTGCCGACACGCCCGATTCGGTCAACAGCGCCCCGTATGAAAGCTGGCTCTTCAAGATCAAGCCGGCCTCGGACGCAGCACAGGATCGTTTGATCGACGCGGACGCGTACTCGAAGTCGATCGGCGCCTGATTCACTTTTATATAACCCGACAGGTGCGGCGCGTCCCTCTTGAAACATACAGGACCGCGTCGTGAAGAGAATCCCTTTGGGGATGCTCGTTCAGGAGACCTTGCGCACAGCGCCAGGTTTCGAACGGTCCAGCACGGACAGCCGCACCGCCAGGAACACCATGAAGCTCGAACACCCGGATCGTCTGATGAACCGCACTCCTCTCTCGCTCGCCGCGCTCGAAGTGCATGACGCCTTCGCTGAACGGCATATCGGCCCGGATGCGGCCGACCAGGAAGCGATGCTCGAAGCCTTGGGCTTCACGTCGCGCGCCGCGCTGATCGACGCCGTCATTCCAAAGACGATCCGCCGCACCGAACCGCTGCCGCTCGGCCCCTTCGCACAGCCTAAGAGCGAAGCAGAAGCGCTCGCCGCGCTGCGCGAACTCGCGGATAAGAACCAGGTGTTCCGCTCGTACATCGGGCAGGGTTACTACAACGCCCACACGCCGACGGTGATCCTGCGTAACGTGCTCGAGAATCCCGCGTGGTACACGGCGTACACGCCGTATCAGCCGGAAATCTCGCAAGGCCGCCTCGAAGCGCTGTTGAACTTCCAGCAAATGATCGTCGACCTGACAGGTCTCGCGATCTCGAACGCGTCGCTGCTGGACGAAGCCACCGCCGCAGCTGAAGCAATGACGCTGCTGCAACGCGTGGGCAAGCCGAAGTCGAACGTATTCTTCGTCGCCGACGACGTGCTGCCGCAAACCATTGAAGTGGTGAAAACGCGCGCCACGCCGGTCGGCATCGAAGTGAAAGTGGGTCCCGCAGCGGAAGCCGCGAACGCAAATGCATTCGGCGTGCTGCTGCAATATCCGGGCGTGAACGGCGACGTGCGGGACTATCGCGCGCTGACCGAGGCGATCCACGCAGCGGGCGGCCACGTGGTGGTCGCCGCCGACCTGCTCGCGCTGACCGTCCTTACGCCGCCGGGCGAGTGGGGCGCGGACGTGGCCGTCGGCAACACGCAGCGCTTCGGCGTGCCGGTCGGCTTCGGCGGCCCGCATGCGGCCTACCTCGCGGTGCGCGACGAATTCAAGCGCCAGATGCCGGGCCGTCTCGTCGGGGTGACCGTCGACGCGCAAGGCAATCCCGCGCTGCGTCTCGCGCTGCAAACGCGCGAACAGCACATCCGCCGCGAGAAAGCGACGTCGAACGTATGTACGGCGCAAGCGCTGCTCGCGATCATGGCCAGCATGTATGCGGTGTACCACGGCCCGCGCGGTCTCAAGACAATCGCGTTGCGGGTGAACCGCATCGCCGCGTTGCTCGCGGCAGGCGCGAAGCAGCTTGGCTACACGCTCGTCAACGAAACGTTCTTCGATACGCTCACGTTCGACACCGGCGCGCGCACGCAAGCGTTGCACGACGCGGCCAAAGCGAAGCGCATCAATCTGCGCCGCGTGAGCGACACGCAGGTCGGCGTGTCGATCGACGAAACGACATCGCGCCGCGATCTTGGCGATCTGCTGGCTGTGTTCGCCCAAGCCGCAGGTGCGAAAGACGCGCCGCAAGTCGACACGCTCGACGCCGCGATCACGGCGTCCGGCGCGGCCTCGGTGCCGGCCGCGCTGGAACGCACGAGCACGTATCTCACGCATCACGTATTCAACCGTCATCATTCGGAAACGGAAATGCTGCGCTATCTGCGCAGCCTGTCGGATAAGGATCTCGCGCTCGACCGGTCGATGATCCCGCTCGGTTCGTGCACGATGAAGCTGAACGCGACGTCGGAAATGCTGCCGGTCACGTGGCCCGAGTTCGGCCAGATTCATCCGTTCGCACCGGCTGAGCAAACCGTCGGCTACCGCGAAATGATCGATCAGCTCGAAGAGATGCTGGTCGCCGCAACCGGGTACGCAGCGGTTTCACTGCAACCGAATGCGGGCTCGCAAGGCGAATATGCCGGCCTGTTGATCATCCACGCATATCATGCGTCGCGCGGCGAAGCGCATCGCAACGTCTGCCTGATTCCCGCTTCGGCGCACGGCACCAACCCGGCGTCGGCGCAAATGGCCGGCATGCAGGTCGTGGTCGTCGCGTGCGACGCGCAAGGCAACGTCGACGTCGAAGACCTGAAGAAGAAGGCCGACCAGCACGCCGACAAGCTCGCGGCGATCATGATCACGTATCCGTCCACGCATGGCGTGTTCGAACAGAACGTCCGCGAAATTTGCGAGATCGTGCATGCGCGCGGCGGTCAGGTCTATGTGGACGGCGCGAACATGAACGCGATGGTCGGGTTGACCGCGCCGGGCCAGTTCGGCGGCGACGTCTCGCACCTGAATCTGCACAAGACGTTCTGCATTCCGCACGGCGGCGGTGGACCGGGCGTCGGTCCGGTCGCGGTTGGCGCGCATCTCGCGCCGTTCCTGCCGAACCAGATTTCGTCGGGCTACGAACGCGCGCCCAATGGCATTGGCGCAGTGTCGGGCGCACCGTACGGCTCGGCGTCGATCCTGCCGATCTCGTGGATGTACATCGCGATGATGGGCGCGAAAAATCTCACCGCCGCGACCGAGACCGCGATCCTCAATGCGAACTACGTCGCGAAGAAACTCGCGCCGCACTATCCGGTGCTGTACTCGGGCCCGGGCGGACTCGTCGCGCATGAGTGCATTCTCGATCTGCGTCCGATCAAGGAAACGAGCGGCATCACTGTAGACGACGTTGCGAAGCGCCTCGCCGACTATGGTTTCCATGCGCCCACCATGAGCTTTCCGGTGCCGGGCACGCTGATGGTCGAGCCGACCGAATCGGAATCGAAGGAAGAACTCGACCGGTTCATCGAAGCGATGATCGCGATCCGTGACGAAATTCGTGCTGTTGAAGAAGGCCGCTCGGACCGGGAAGACAATCCACTGAAGCACGCCCCGCACACGGCTGCAGTCGTCATCGCGGACGAGTGGAAGCATGCGTACGCGCGCGAAACCGCCGCCTATCCGCTGCCCACGCTGATCGCGAAGAAGTACTGGCCGCCGGTCGGCCGCGCGGACAACGTGTATGGCGATCGCAACCTGTTCTGCTCGTGCGTGCCGGTTGCCGATTACGAGTAACACCCGGCCGTCGCCGCGCGCCGCCCGTAGCCTGTAGCGTGCGGTGCGCGGTTCTGTCGCTGGAGGCCGCAAACGGCTAACATCACACACCGAATCAGCCCAACGAGGAGTTTCGCATGGTGCGAAAGGTGCGATTGATGCAAAGCCCGGCCGGGGCAACGCGAGTCCCAACGTGGCGGCACGCATGCGCATGCCTGCTTGCCGGCGCCGCCGTGTTGCTGCCGCTTCGCAATGCACAGGCGGCAATGAATTTTTGCGCAGCGCCCGCCTGGCAAACCAGCGAGCGCACGAATGCCGATCCCGGCGTCAAGGCATTGGTGAGCAATGTGCTCGCGCATCTGGGCGACAAGCCTCACGCGCAAGCCAAACTGCACACGGAAGGCACGCTGCCGCACGAGGGCATCTACGACCAGAGCGTCGAAGCCGAGAAGGATCTCGACCTGTTGCGGGACGCGGCGCTCGCATGGCGCGCCACCAGCGACGACCGGTATCTGAAGCTCGTCGACCGTTTGCTGTACGCGTGGGTCACGACCTATCAGCCGAGTTTCAATCCAATCGACGAAACGCACTTCGAAGGGCTGATCCTCGCGTACGACATGACCGCGAGTGCGCTGCCTGTGAAAACGCGTAACGCGTCGATGGCTTTTCTGACGAAGCTCGCGAACGGCTACATCGCCGAGATCGACGACCAGCCGCGTCCTTTGAAAGGTACTTACCGGAACAACTGGCAAAGTCATCGGATCAAACTGATAGCCATGGCGGCCTTCACGCTCGACAACCGCAAAATGATCAATGCGGCGCAGCGTCTCTTTGCCGAGCATATTGGCGACAACATCGAGCCAGACGGCTCCACGATCGACTTCAGCGAACGCGACGCGCTGCACTATGTCACTTACGATCTGCAGCCGCTCGTTACCGCCGCGCTCGCCGCCCGCCGCCACAACCGCAACTGGCTGCCGGAGAAGGGCGCGAACGGCGCGTCGCTGCAAGCCGCGCTGAACTGGCTCTCGCCGTATGCGGACGGCAGCAAGACGCATGAGGAATTCGTGCATTCGAGCGTCGCATTCGACGCAAAACGTCGCGAAGCCGGCTTGCCCGGCTATTCGGGTCAGTGGGATCCGAAGAACGCGACGGAACTGTTTCATCTGGCGGCGCGTCTCGACGGACGCTATACGCCGATTGCGCTGCGGCTCGCGCCGACGCCACCCGCGTGGCTCGCCGTGTGTTTGCCGATGCCGGCGCGCTAAACCAACTTTCATCAGCAGGGAGCAGTAATGGCAGTCAGCGTGTTCGATCTCTTCAAAATCGGCATTGGTCCGTCAAGTTCGCATACGGTCGGGCCGATGCGCGCGGCGCTGATGTTCGCCCAAGGGCTCGAACGCGATGGGCTGCTGCCGAACACCGCGTCGGTGAAAGTGGATCTTTACGGGTCGCTCGGCGCAACAGGCAAAGGGCACGGCACGGATCGCGGCGTGATGCTCGGCCTGATGGGCGACGCACCCGACACGGTCGACCCCGACACGATCGCGCAACGGCTCGAAGCCGTGCGCACCACGCGCAAGCTCGAACTGCTCGGCACGCATGAAGTGCCGTTCGTGCAGAAGGATCACATCTCGTTCTACCGGCAAGCGCTGCCCGAACATCCGAATGGGCTCAAGCTGCGCGCGTTCGACGCGCAAGGCGAGACGCTGCGCGAATCGACGTATCTGTCGGTGGGCGGCGGCTTCGTGGTGACGGCCGGCGCACCGAACACCAAGGTTCTTGCCGCCGTCGACCAATTGCCGCACTCGTTTCGCACCGGCAATGAGTTGCTCGCGCTGTGCGGATCGACCGGCAAAAGCATCGCGCAACTGATGTGGGAAAACGAGCGGGTCTGGCACACGGAAGAAGAGACCCGTGCGGGCCTTCTGAAGATCTGGGACGTGATGCAGTCATGCGTATCGCGAGGCTGCGGCATCAACAATCCGGACGCGGACGGCAACTTGCCCGGCCCGTTTCAGGTGAAGCGCCGCGCGCCGCAGTTGTATCGGGCGCTATCGGGCAATCCTGAGCTTGCGCTGCGCGATCCGCTGTCGATGATCGACTGGATCAATCTCTACGCAATCGCGGTCAACGAAGAAAACGCCGCCGGTGGCCGCGTCGTCACCGCGCCCACCAACGGCGCTGCCGGCATCATTCCCGCGGTGCTGCATTACTACACGCGGTTCATGCCGGGCTCGAACCAGCAAGGCGTGATCGACTTCCTGATGACGGCGGCTGCGATCGGCATTCTGTACAAGTTGAACGCGTCGATTTCCGGCGCCGAAGTCGGCTGCCAGGGGGAGGTAGGCGTCGCCTGCTCGATGGCTGCAGGCGCACTCGCCGCCGTAATGGGCGGCACGCCGAAGCAGGTCGAAAACGCGGCGGAAATCGGTATGGAGCACAACCTCGGGCTGACGTGCGATCCGGTTGGCGGCATGGTGCAAATTCCGTGCATCGAGCGCAATGCGATGGCGTCGGTGAAAGCGGTCAACGCGGCGCGCATGGCACTGCGCGGCGACGGCAGTCATTACGTGTCGCTGGATTCGGTCATCAAGACCATGCGCGAAACCGGCGCGGATATGAAGACGAAGTACAAGGAAACGTCGCGCGGCGGTTTGGCGGTGAACATCGTCGAATGTTGATGGTTGACTGCACGATGTCCGGTGCTGACCGTTGATCGGCAACGCGGCGTATTGCGAAGTGGACGAGACGCGGGCCCCAGGGTCCGCGTTTTTATTTGCATGTTTGCCGATGGCGCCGGCTGTGCGAGCGCGCATTGCGCTGCGCCGTGACACCGGGTGCGCTCCCAGCGTAAGCTGTCGGGGCGCCGGTCGGCCGATCATGCAGTCGATGCCGACGCAACCGCACTCATGTACTGTCTGGAGGCCTCATCGCAATGTCGCAGCCGAATGCTCCCGTTTCCGATACTGCCGCCGCTCGAACCACTGGCGCGCGCCTTGTTGTCGACGCTTTGCTCACACACGGTGTCGAACGTGTTTTCTGCGTGCCCGGCGAGAGTTTTCTCGCCGTGCTCGATTCATTGCACGACGAAACGGAGCGCATCCAGACCATTGTCTGCCGTCACGAAGCGGCGGCCGCGAACATGGCGGAAGCGATCGGTAAGCTGACCGGGCGCCCGGGCGTCGCGCTCGTCACGCGAGGACCGGGTGCGACGCACGCATCGATTGGCGTGCACACCGCGTTTCAGGACTCCACGCCGATGATCCTGCTGATTGGGCAATGCGCGCGCGAGCATCTCGATCGCGAGGCTTTCCAGGAGATCGACTATCGGCGCATGTTCGGTCAGATGGCGAAATGGGTCGCGCAGATCGACGATCCGAGGCGCATTCCCGAATATCTGAGTCATGCGTTCTACACGGCGACTTCCGGCCGGCCGGGCCCCGTGGTGCTTTCTTTGCCCGAAGACGTGTTGAGCGATGCATGCGACGCCGTACCGGGCGCGCCGCGTTATCAGCGCGTGGCCGCGTCGCCGTCGACCGCGCAGATCGGTAAGCTGCGCGAATTGCTAGAGAGCGCGCAACGGCCAATGGTGATAGCGGGCGGAAGCGGTTGGACGCCCGCGGCCTGCGCGGACTTGCAACGCTTCGTCGAGAACTGGCAATTGCCTGTCGGCCTTGCGTTCCGCTTCCAGGACACGCTCGACAACGAGCATCCGAATTATGCCGGCGATGTGGGACTCGGCATCAATCCGGCGCTGGCCGGGCGTATCCGCGATGCCGACCTGCTGCTCGCGCTCGGTCCTCGCCTTGGCGAAGCCACGACGAACGGCTATACGTTGCTCGACATTCCCAAGACGAAGCAAACATTGGTTCACGTGCACCAGGGCGCGGAAGAGCTGGGGCGGGTTTATGCCGCCGATCTGCCCATCGTCTCCGGCATGCCTGAACTTGCGGCGGCGCTCGCGGCGTTGGAACCGTCTGCCGGAAAGCTGACTTGGGCGGGCGCAGCGGAAGAAGCGCATCGCGCATATCTCGAATGGCGCAAGCCCCGGCCGATTCCCGGCGACGTGCAAATGGGAGAAGTGATCCAGCAACTTCGAGCGCATCTTCCGAATGACGCAATACTGACGAACGGCGCCGGCAATTACGCGACGTGGTTGCATCGGCATTTTTCGTATCGTCAATACCGCTCTCAACTTGCGCCCACGAGTGGCGCGATGGGCTACGGCGTGCCGGCGGCGATCGCGGCGAAGTCGCTGTATCCGCAGCGCGCGGTGGTCGCGCTG
Organism: Paraburkholderia caledonica NBRC 102488; assembly: GCF_000685095.1. GTDB lineage: Bacteria > Pseudomonadota > Gammaproteobacteria > Burkholderiales > Burkholderiaceae > Paraburkholderia > Paraburkholderia caledonica. The sequence goes on along the minus strand of NZ_BAYE01000004.1, from coordinate 330,537 downwards.
GCGGGCGATGGCTGCTTCATGATGGCCGCGCAAGAACTCGCGACGGCGATGCAATATGACCTGCATGTGCTGTTCATCGTCGTGAACAACGGTCACTTCGGCACGATCCGCATGCATCAGGAGCGGCACTATCCGAATCGCGTGCACGGCACCGGGCTCACGAATCCGGACTTCGCGGCATTCGCGCGATCGTTCGGCGCGCATGGCGAAACCGTTGAACGCACCGAAGATTTTCTACCGGCGTTGCAGCGTTCATTGGAGGCGAAATGCGCGGCGGTGATCGAGATCCGCATGCCGCAGGAGGCGAGCACGCCCGGCGCGACGTTGGAGCAGATTCGGGAGCAGGGGAGGAAGTTGCGCGGCGAGTAAGCGCAACCGTGCGGCGGAAAAGCGCCCGGTACGAAAGTCCATAAAAAAACCCCGCCGAAGCGGGGTTCTCAACATCGAGCCGATCTGCAAGGAAAAGCTTACTTCCCGCCCACGCTTTGCAGCGTCGTCCACTTGCCGTCGACAACCTTGTACAGCGTGATGCCGCCGTTCTTCAGATCACCCTTCGCGTCGTACGAGAGGTTCGACGACGTCACAGCCGGCATCGACGTCTTCGCGAGCACCGGCAGGTACTTGGCCGGATCCGTCGAGTTCGCCTTCTTCATTGCCGCGAACATGGCCATTGCGCCGTCGTAAGCGTACGGCGAGTAGGTTTGCACGTCTTCGTTGAAGCGCTTCTTGTACTTGGCGACGTAGTCCTTGCCACCGGGCATTTCTTCCAGCGGCAGGCCGGCAAGCGATGCCACCGTGCCGTTCGCCGCGTCACCCGCGATCTGGATGAACGTCGGCGTGTGAACCATTTCGCCGCCCATCAGCGGCGCCTTGATGCCGAGCGCCTTCATCTGCTTGACCATCGGTGCCGCTTGCGAATCTGCGCCGCCGTAATAGATCAGGTCCGGATTGGCCGCCTTCAGCTTGGTCAGGATCGACTTGAAGTCCACGGCCTTGTCGTTCGTGTATTCGCGATCGACGATCGTACCGCCCGCTGCCTTCGCCGCCTTCTCGAACTGATCCGCCAGACCCTGGCCGTAAGCCGTGCGGTCGTCGACGATCACGATCTTCTTCACGCCAAGCGTCTTGACCGCGAACGTGCCCGCGACCGAACCTTGCTGCGTGTCGGACGTCATCATACGGAACGTGGTCTTGAAACCTTGTTGCGTGTATTCAGGCGCCGTTGCCATCGCGATTTCGGGAATGCCAGCGTTCGCGTAGATGCGCGAAGCCGGGATCGTGGTGCCCGAGTTGAAGTGGCCGAGCATGCCCTTGATGCCGTCGTCCACCAGCTTCTGCGCGACGGTGGTGCCGGTGCGCGGGTCAGCCTGGTCGTCTGCCGAGTCGAGCACGAAGCGAACCGGCTTGCCGCCGATCACCGGCTTCGTTGCGTTCATGTCTTCCACAGCCAGCGTGATGCCGTTCTGGAAGTCTTTGCCGTAGTGCGCCTGCGCGCCCGTCATCGGACCGGCGAAACCAATCTTCACGTCGTCCGTCGATTGAGCGTTGGCCGTCCCCGCCAGCGACATCGCCGCAACCAGCGCTGCGCCTGCCAGCTGTGTCATCTTGTGTTGCATATCTTCTCCTTGGTACCAGGTGTGGATGGAGCGGCTTTCGGGATCGCCGTTACCGCTTCCGTTCTAATGACCGCCCCCAAATCCTGGCGCATCGCGCCAGGCCCCCCGAGGGGGCGCAAGAAAACTTGGGGCGGCCCGGCGTTTTCTTGCCAGTAATCGATGAGGTTCGCTCAACCGATCGTCATCAAATTCGCATTGCCACCGGCGGCTGCCGTATTCACGCTGACCGAGCGTTCCGTCAACAGACGTTCGAGCGCGTAGTCTTCGTCGCCGCTCTCCAGCGCGCGCGACGCGACGCCTTGCACCGACACAATCGGTCCGGGACGCTTCGCGACTTCCTTCACGAGCGTCAGCAGTTCGTCGCTGTCGCCTTCGAACAATACGGCGTCGAACGGCGTCTCCGCGTTCTTGCGCACGCTCGCATAAGACTTCAGCGAAGCGGGCAACTGCGTCACCAATTGTTCCCCAGCCGCGCCTTCGAACAACGCGCGATTTCCCGTAGCCAGCACGGCGGCAAACTGCGCGCGCGCACCGCTCGCGGTCGACGCAATACACAACACCGTGCCGCGCGCACCCAGCGTGTAAGTGTTGCGCTCGCCAGTCGGCCCCGACAACACCGCAGTCGCGCCAGCCGGCATATGCGACAGATAACCGTCGCAACGCGCAGCAAGTTGAGGCTCGCGCTCGGCAATCAGCCAGTCGCGCAACGCCGTCAGCGCGGCGGACGGATTGTCGCCTTTTTCGGCTGCTTGCGGTACATCTACGATCAGCGCCTGCGCGAGCGACTTCGGCAAGCCTGCCGGACGCGTCGCGAGCAGACGCTGCAGATACAACGCACCGCCGGCCTTCGGCCCCGTGCCCGACAAACCTTCGCCGCCGAACGGCTGCACGCCGACCACCGCGCCGATCACGTTGCGATTCACGTAGATGTTGCCGACATGCGCGCGGCTGATCACGTGAGCAATGGTTTCGTCGATGCGCGTATGGATACCGAGCGTCAGGCCATAGCCCGTCGTGCGGATCTGCTCGAGCAGCGTGTCGAGCTGGCTGCGGCGGTAACGCACCACATGCAGCACGGGCCCGAACACTTCGCGCTTCAATTCGTCGATGCTGTCCAGCTCGATCAGCGTCGGCGGCACGAACGTGCCTTGCGCGCAACCCTCCGGCATCGGCAGTTGCTCGACCTTGCGGCCCTTCTCACGCATTGCCGCGATATGCGCGTCGATGCCACGCTTCGCGTCAACGTCGATCACCGGGCCGACGTCGGTCGACAGGCGATCCGGATTGCCCACCGTCAGTTCGCGCATCGCCCCCGTCAGCATTTCCAGCGTGCGGTCGGCAACGTCATCCTGCAAACAGAGAACGCGCAGCGCCGAACAACGTTGACCGGCCGAATCGAACGACGACTGCATCACGTCCGCCACCACCTGTTCAGCGAGCGCCGACGAATCGACGATCATCGCGTTCTGACCACCGGTTTCGGCGATCAGCGGAATCGGTTTGCCTTCCGGGTCGAGACGGCCCGAGAGCGTTTTGTTGATGAGACGCGCGACTTCGGTCGAACCGGTGAACATCACCGCACGCGTGCGCGGGTCGGCGACGAGCGCGGCACCGACCGTTTCGCCATTGCCCGGCAGTAGTTGCACGGCGCCGGCAGGCACGCCGGCTTCGCGCAGAATGCGCACGGCCTGGGCGGCGATCAGCGGCGTTTGCTCAGCCGGCTTCGCGAGCACGGTGTTGCCGGCTGCGAGCGCGGCGGCTACCTGGCCCATGAAGATCGCGAGCGGGAAATTCCACGGGCTGATACACACGACAGGTCCGAGCGGACGATGTGTGTCGTTTGAAAATTCGCTGCGAATTTGGGTCGAGTAGTAGCGCAGGAAGTCGATCGCTTCGCGAATTTCCGACACCGCGTTCGCGAGCGATTTGCCCGCTTCGCGCACCACCAGGCCCATCAGCGTATGCATCTGCGCTTCGAGCAGATCGGCGGCACGCGCGAGGCAATCGGCACGCGCTTCTACCGGCGTCGCCTGCCAGATCGGCGCTGCGGCAACCGCGTGCGTCAATGCGGCGCTCACATGTTCCGCGCTCGCTTCGACCACCGTGCCGACGAGGTCGCGATGGTCCGCCGGATTGCGCACGTCGCGCGCATTGCCCAAGGCAATCTGATCGTCGGCCAGCATCGGCGCGGCGCGCCACGGATGATTCGCGCTCGCCAGCAACGCCGACGACAGCGACGCCAGACGATGCTCGTTCGACAGATCGAGACCCATCGAGTTGAGACGCTCCGCGCCGTACAGATTGCGCGGCAGCGGAATCTTTGCGTGCGGCGCACCGAGTGGAACGATCTTCGACGCTTCTTCGACCGGATCGGCGATCAGATCCTGGATCGCGACGTTTTCATCGGCGATGCGATTGACGAACGACGTGTTTGCGCCGTTTTCCAGCAGACGTCGCACGAGATACGCGAGCAGCGTTTCGTGCGTGCCGACCGGCGCATACACGCGGCACGGACGGTTCAGCTTGCCGGCGGAAAGCGGGCCCGTCACTTCTTCATAAAGCGGCTCGCCCATGCCGTGCAGACACTGAAACTCGTACTGACCGGGATAGTAGTTGTTGCCCGCGAGGTGATAGATCGCCGACAGCGTGTGCGCATTGTGCGTGGCGAATTGCGGATACACCGCGTCGGGCGCGCCGAGCAGCTTCTTCGCGCACGCGAGATACGACACATCCGTATAGATCTTGCGCGTGTAGACCGGATAGCCTTCGAGGCCGTCCACTTGCGCTCGCTTGATTTCGGTGTCCCAGTACGCACCCTTCACGAGGCGCACCATGATGCGATGACGGCTGCGGCGCGCGAGGTCGACAATGTATTCGATCACGAACGGGCAGCGCTTCTGATAAGCCTGCACCACAAAACCGATACCGTTCCAACCGGCGAGCTCCGGATCGAAGCACAGCGCTTCCAGCAGATCCAGCGAGATTTCGAGGCGGTCGGCTTCTTCGGCGTCGATATTCAAGCCGATGTCGTAACGGCGCGCGAGGATCGCAAGCGAACGCACGCGCGGCAGCAACTCGCTCATCGTGCGCTCCTGTTGCGAGCGCGAGTAACGCGGATGCAGCGCGGAGAGCTTGATCGAGATGCCCGGACCTTCGTAGATCCCGCGGCCGCCAGCTGCCTTGCCGATCGCGTGGATCGCCTGCTCATACGACGCGTAGTAACGCTGCGCGTCCGCTTCGGTCGTGGCGGCTTCGCCGAGCATGTCGTACGAGTAGCGGAAACCGCGCGCTTCGTATTTGCGGCTGTTCGCCAGCGCTTCCGAAATGTTCTCGCCGGTGACGAACTGCTCGCCCATCAGGCGCATCGCCATGTCCACGCCCTTGCGGATCAGCGGCTCGCCGCCCTTGCCGATCAGTCGCGTAAGCGCCGACGAGAGGTTCGTCTCGCTGTTGGTCGTGACCAGCTTGCCGGTGATCATCAAGCCCCAGGTCGCAGCGTTGACGAACAGCGACGGCGCCTGACCGACGTGCGATTTCCAGTCGCCCTTGCTGATCTTGTCGCGGATCAGCGCGTCGCGCGTCGCGCGATCGGGAATGCGCAGCAAGGCCTCGGCGAGGCACATCAGTGCGACACCTTCCTGGCTCGACAGCGAGAATTCGTGGATCAGCCCCTCGACGCCGCCGCCCTTACTCTTGCCGCGCAGCGTTTCGACGAGCTTCGCGGCGAGCGCTTGCACGTCGCCCGCGAGATTGGCCGGCAAGCGCGCCTGACCCAGCAGGAACGGCACGCATTCCGGCTCCGGCCGGCGATATGCCGCGGTGATTGCCGCGCGCAACACCGATTGCGGTTGCACGTTCTGCGCGAAGTCGAGGAACGGGTGCGCCGCACCGTCCTCGTCCGGTTCGACCGACGCGCCGTCAGCCATGTCGGCGGCACCTGCCACGCCCGACAGTTCCGGCGGCAGTTGTCCCTGCTCGATCTTTTCCAGGTACGCGAAAATCGCCTGCTTGATCAGCCAGTGCGGAGTGCGTTCGAGGCGGGTGGCGGCATCTCGCAGCCGGGAACGCAGGAGGTCGTCGACCTTGACGCCAAGGGTGGTGCTAGCCATGTTTCCTTCTTCGGATACCAGACTAAATGCTGGCGAAAGACAAAAGTTGGCCGAATCGTACCCCTCCCAATAAAAAGGTGCAACCGACATATGGAAACGGTTGCACCTTTCTCAATCCCTTGCCTGGCGGGGCTTTCCGTCCAGTCTTCGTGAGAGCGCGAAGGCCGGTAAGGATCGGTATTTTCCCTGGCCTTATTTCTTTTCTTCGAGCCCTTATCAAACCGGCGGGCGCGCCGTTATAGAGGACATAGCGGGCGCGGGGTCATGCGCGCACAAAAACGGTACGGGGTGAGGACAAGCGAAATGGAAAAGTGGCTGGTCGTATTGGGCATCTGGGCGATGTGCGCAACCTGCGCTGTGCTGTTTATCCGCGGCGCGACGGGCGGCTCAGACAAACGTGATGCGTCCGAAGGTCGGGGACGTGCGACGTCGGCCGCATCATCCGGTGACGCGCAGGCGGCATTGAACGATTGAGCGCGGCAGCGACGTGGTTAGCTACGTGGTGTGTCCGGATGCCCGGCTTGCCGGGGGCGGGTTCGCGGCGCGTTTGTGAGATCTGCCGGCCGTTGCCGCCGGGAAGTGAGAAGTGAACACTGTGAGATCCACCATGCTTTGTTCCAGCGACTACAGATCTTCCGCACGCTATCGACAACTCGCGGCACGCGGTGCGCACGTTTCGTCGCGGGCGTCGGCAGTGTTGGGTACGCGGACAGCCACGCGCGCCGCGAATTCCGCCGCAAGCTATTCGAACACGGTCCGAGCACGCGCCCGGAGCGCGCGCAGCCGCTGTCGATAGTCATTGTTTGCTGATCCGAGTCCCGCCGACGCAAACCGGAGGCAGAGACGCCAGCTCAAATATCAAGTGGGTCGACTTCGAGGTTCCAGCGAAGCACGCCCTTCAAACCGCGCAACAACGGCTGCCACGCGCGCAACGTGGCCTGCAGCGCCGCGCGCGACGCACTTTCTATCAGCAACTGCGCGCGGTGGACGTGCATCACCTTGACGATGGTGAGCGGCACTGCGTCGTAGACGGTCACGCGTTCGGCAGCCGCGATGCCCGTCAGTTCGGCCGCGGCCTGCTGCAGAAAAGCGAGCGCAGCCTCGAGCGTGCGGCCTTCCGCACGCAGCAACGCCTGATACACGAACGGCGGCAAATGCGCGTCGCGCCGCTCGGCCAACGTCGAATTGGCGAAGCCGACGTAATCGTGGCGCCCAAGCGCGTGATAAAGCGCATGGCGCGGATAACGCGTCTGCACCAGCACCTCACCTGGCAAACCTGCGCGCCCGGCGCGGCCGCTGACTTGCATCAGTTGCGCGAAGAGGCGTTCGCTCGCTCGAAAGTCGTGGGAAAACAGTGCGGTGTCGGCGTTCAGCACGCCAACTAGCGAAACGCGCTGGAAGTCGTGTCCCTTTGCGATCATCTGCGTGCCGACCAGAATGTCGACTTCGCCCGCATGCACGTCGGAAAAGAGCGCCTGCGCGCTGCCTTTGCGGCGGGTGCTGTCGGCGTCGATGCGCAGCACGCGGGCGCCGGGCACCGCGCTCGCGAGCGTTTCTTCGACGCGCTGGGTGCCGCGACCCATGGGTGCAATGTCAACATTGCCGCACTCGGGACATGCGCGCGGAATTCTCGACTCCCAACCGCAGTGATGACAGCGCAGCGCGCGCTCCGGCTTATGTAAAACGACATACGCGCTGCAACGCGGACAGCCGGCGACCCATCCGCAGGCATCGCAAGCCAGCTGTGGCGCGTAGCCCCGGCGATTCAGAAACACGAGACTCTGTTCGCCGCGCTCCAGCCGCGTCTTCAGCGCGGCAATCAATGGGCCGGACAATCCTTCCACTGAAGCGCGTCCGCGCCGCCGCTCGTCCTCGAGATCGATCAGACGCACAGTGGGCAACACGGCATCGGCGACCGCGCGGCGCGACAACGTGAGCCGCTTGTAGCGCCCCTGATCCGCCTGCCACCAGCTTTCGAGCGACGGTGTGGCCGATCCCAGCACGACCGGCAGTCCAAGCTGCTTTGCACGGTAGATGGCCAGGTCGCGCGCCGAGTAGCGCAGCCCTTCCTGCTGCTTATAAGCCGGATCGTGCTCCTCATCCACGACGATGATGGCGAGCCGAGGCAGCGACGCGAGCACCGCGAGGCGCGTGCCCAGTACGATCCGCGCATGGCCCGCATGCGCCGCGAACCAGTTGCGCGCGCGTTCTCCCTCGGCAAGACCGCTGTGCAACGTGACGATGGCTGTGTCCGCAAGCGCCGCGAAGCGGGCGTGGAAAGCCGCTTCGAACTGCGGCGTCAGGTTGATTTCGGGCACCAGCACGAGCGCTTGCGCGCCTGCATTGGCGGCAAGAATCTCGGCGAGCGCGCGTAGATAGACTTCCGTCTTGCCGCTCCCCGTCACGCCATGCAACAGGAACGGCGCGAAGCCGTGCGCGTCGCGAATGGCTTCGACGGCAGCGGCTTGTTCGTCTGTGAGCGTAGGAAGCGTCTGCGCAGGCGCCACCATGGCCGCGGCGGCGGGTGGCGCCGTGGCGGCATCGACCACGTCTAGCGCGACCCAGCCCTCGGCTTGCCATGCGGCGAGCGTGGAAATGGCTTTAGGGTGCAGCCCGCGGGCGTCGGCGGCGCTCAGGAACTCGCCAGCGGCAAGCGCCTGCGCCAGGTTTCGCAGCGCAGTCGCGCGCGCGGGCAGGGCGTCGGGCAAGGCCGTGCGGCCTTCCGACGTAAACCTGTAGCGCTCTTCCGGCGCGAGCAGCCGTGACCAACGCGAGGCGTCGCGCAGCGCTTGCGGCAGCGCCGGTAACGCCACTTCGCCAAGTCCACGTTGATAGTAATCGGCAGCAAAGGCAGCAAGCGCGAGCCATTCAGCCGACAGCGGCGGGCATGCGGTGCAAATGCCATTCACCGACCGGAGACGATCGGCGGGAACCTCACTGTGACCAGTTACTTCGCACACGAGGCCGACCACGTCGCGTTTGCCGAACGGCACGCTAACAAGCGTTCCCGGTACGGGCGACTGAGCCGAATCGCAACGGTAATCGAACAGGGTCGGCAGTGGATGGTCCAGTGCGACGCGGACGAACGCTTCGCTCATGCGGCTGCGCGGATGCTGGCAAGAGCGAATGGCGTCATTGCGCCGCAGGTGGCAGTCGAGATTGCCCCACTCTGAGGCGCGCCGCCGAAGTTAAAGTAAAGCTTCAAATTCGCCGCTAAGTTTTGGATTCCGCTGAACAATTGCTCTCGACCCCGCCTGCCTGTGGATAACTTTGTTGAGAACTTCGCTCTGAAAGCCCGGAAACCGCTTCGCAGCGGCGTTCTGTGGGGTTCCGCACACTTCGTCCGGAAGCCGCCAAACCCTTGCTACGTAAGGCCGAGATCAAATAAATGCGCGTTTTGCAAGGGTCAGGACAGGACTAAAGCTTCTACCGCGCCGCAGCGTGATAAATGTGTATAAGTCAAGTCTTGACAACTGCGAGACCGCCATCCGACGGCCCGCACGGTGCGAATTTTTCCTGAGTGGCAGAGCCCAGCGCGCTGCACCGCAACATAAAACGGCAATTATTACAGCATTAAGCCGGTGCGTGCGCGCCGCTGCGAATGGCGCGGCTATGACGATGGACCTCGTCGACGAGCTCCGCAACGTTTTCTGGCGGCGTGAATTGCGAGATGCCATGACCGAGATTGAAGACGTGGCCCGGGTGATTTCCGAAGCTGTCCAGCACGGCGCGCGCTTCCATGCGGATCGCCGCTGGCGGCGCGAACAACACTGACGGATCGATGTTGCCCTGCAAAGCCACCTTCGCCCCTACCCGTTCGCGCGCCTGACGCAGGTTGACCGTCCAGTCGAGACCGACGGCGTCCACGCCAATGTCCGCGATCTCATCGAGCCACAGTCCGCCGCCCTTCGTGAACGTGATCACCGGCACTTTTTCGCCGTCGTGCTCGCGCTTCAATTGACTGACGACCTGCTGAATATAGTGCAGGGAGAAGCGCTGATAGGTACCGTCCGCGAGCGCACCGCCCCACGTGTCGAAAATCATGACGGCTTGGGCGCCCGCTTCGATTTGTGCATTCAGATAAGCGGCAACCGAATTCGCGTTGATCTCGAGAATGCGATGCATCAGATCAGGACGGGCGTACAGCATGGACTTGACCGTGCGGAAGTCCGCCGAGCCGCCACCTTCGACCATGTAGCACGCCAGCGTCCACGGGCTACCCGAAAATCCGATCAGCGGCACGCGTTGACGGCCTTGAGCGTCGGTCAGCGCCGTGCGGATCTCGCGCACTGCGTCGGTTACATAGCGCAATGTGGCGTCGATGTCGGGCACCGCGAGTCGCGCCACGTCGTCTTCTGTGCGCACAGGGCGCGCAAACGTCGGCCCCTCGCCCGTGACGAACTCCAGACCCAAGCCCATTGCGTCGGGCACGGTGAGAATGTCGGAAAACAGAATCGCGGCGTCGAGCGGGTAGCGCTCGAGGGGCTGCAACGTGACTTCAGTTGCGAACGCGGGGTTCTTGGCCAGCCCGAGGAAGCTGCCAGCGCGAGCCCGCGTGGCGTTGTATTCCGGCAGGTAACGACCCGCCTGCCGCATCAGCCAGACAGGCGTGTAGTCAGTGGGCTGGCGCAGCAGCGCGCGCAGGAAGGTGTCGTTCAGAAGTTTATGGGCCACGTTGCGTGCGACTAGGAGCAAAGGGGCATTTTACCGGACAGCGCGCACCGCATCCTGCCTGATGCGGCCAATAACTGTGATTCGCGGACGGTTTGAAGCGCATTTTCCCGTTCGGCGGGGAGCGACGCAACCTGGTCAAACGGCCAATGTTCAAGCGCAACTCTCCTGGCTATTATCCAGCGGCCTAACCATAACAATGCACAATTAAGGAGACTCAATGAATAAGGCAGCAGTGGCATTGCTAGGCGTCCTGACGGGCGCTCTCATGCACATCGGCGCGGCGCAGGCGCAAGCATCGGCCACGGCCCCGACACCGTCCCGGCTCGATGAGATCCCCGCCCGCGGCACGTTGCGCGCATGCACGACCGGCGACTACAAACCGCATTCGTTCTATAGGGCAGACGGTCAGTTCGAGGGGATCGACATCGATATGACCGAATCGCTGGCTAAGTCTCTCGGCGTCAAAGCGGAATTCGTCAAGACGTCGTGGTCGAACCTGATGAACGACTTCGTGGCCAAGTGCGACATCGGCGTGGGCGGCGTCTCGCCGACGCTGGAGCGGCAAAAGCGAGCCTTCTTCACCCAGCCGTTTATGGTAGACGGCAAGACGCCGATTGTCCGATGCGACGACGTCGACAAATACCAGACCGTCGCACAAATCGACCAGCCAGGAACGCGTGTAATCGTCAATCCGGGTGGCACGAACGAACGTTTCGCAAAGCAGTTCTTGTCGCACGCATCGATGACTGTCTATCCGGACAACGTGACGATCTTCAAGCAGATCCTCGCCGGCAAGGCCGACGTGATGGTGACCGACGCGTCCGAAACCCTGCTGCAGCAAAAGCTGAATCCCGGCCTGTGCGCCGTGCATCCCCAGAAGCCGTTCCAATATGGGGAGAAAGCGTGGCTGCTGCCCCGCGGCGATGTGGCGTTCCAACAGTACGTCGATCAGTGGCTGCACTTCGCGCGGGCGACGGGCGAATATCAGGCTGTGCTCGATAAGTGGCTCAAGTAAGCCGTGCCGCTCGGCCGCGTTCTCTCCTGGCGTGATTACGGAAGGTCGGCGGCCGCCCCCTTTTTATAGCGACGGTTTGCCGGCCGGATCATGTAACGGCTGCTCAGGAAAGCCCGGCAAGAAGTAAATATAGGTGAGCACCGGATGAACTCGTGAACTGGCCCTTACATTTCTGAAGGTTGTGTGGCCTATATTGCGTCGCACTCAACCCGCCGGTCACTGGGTACGATTTTTTGCGCGCCGGGAACCAGTTGTAACAACAACGGTTTATCGTCAGAAAGATGAAGACGCAACTATTTCATGCGGAATCGACTTAACGCTTTATGCGGCGCTATGCTTCGCGAATATCATTAAACGGTCGTATTAAATTGCCGTGCAGTCATCGGTATATATTACTTTTTACGCCCTTGAATTGCGCAATAAATCCCTCTGAGCCTTATCTGGCGGGCGTTACAACCTGAAACACTTTGTTACGGCGCTCCTTTGGTAATTCGCCCACAATGCCCTCAACGGTTTCAACACGGATGTGGCTGCGTGCATGGTGTGAGCGGATACGATGCACTTGCCGGTCGGCGTATGCCGAAGCCCTGTAAAGGGGCATCCCTGCTGGGACCGTAGTCGACGCCGGGTCGTCGTCTCAGTCGGTTCCTACATTGGTCTCCTCGCGCTAACCCCGTAGCGTGTGGTTTTTAGCGGGCTCCAGGCCCGCTTTTTTTTCGTCTAGCCAAACGTTTGCGCAGTGCAAAATGGCATGTTTTACATGCTTTTCAGCGCACTTTGCTGTTTGGCGGTGTACACGGCGGTTGGCGTCGGCAGCGCCCAACTGCGCGGGCCCCGCCCGAAGCAGGTCACCGCGTATCGCGCACTTATCGCTTAGCCGGGGCACGTCAGGCCGTCTTCCCTTCCTGCAACTTCAGTTCGCTGATCATGCGCTCACGCATGACGAACTTCTGCACTTTGCCTGTCACCGTCATTGGTAGTTCATCGACGAAGCGGATGTACTTCGGCACCTTGTAGTGCGCTATCTGGCCATTGCAGAACTGCTGGATCTCTTCAGCTGTCGCCTGTTCACCTGGACGTAGCACTACCCACGCGCACACCTCTTCGCCGTATCGGCTGTCCGGTACGCCGAAAACCTGCACGCTCTGGATCTTCGGATGCCGGAAAAGAAACTCCTCGATCTCGCGGGGATAGATGTTCTCGCCGCCACGGATCAGCATGTCCTTGAGGCGACCGACAATGTTGCAATAGCCCTCGGCGTCAAGCGTAGCGAGGTCGCCGGTGTGCATCCAGCCGTCCACGATACTTTCACGCGTTTTCGCCTCGTCGTCCCAATAGCCTTGCATCACCGAATATCCGCGCGTGCATAGCTCCCCGGTTTCGCCCACCGGCACGATGTTGCCTACCGGATCGACAATCTTCACTTCTAGATGCGGCTGAATGCGGCCGACGGTGGTGGTGCGCTTGTCGAGCGGGTCGGTGGTCGAACTTTGGAACGAGACAGGGCTAGTCTCTGTCATGCCGTAAGCGATCGTGATTTCGTTGAGGTGCATCCGCGACACGACTTTCTTCATCGTCTCGATCGGGCACGGCGAACCCGCCATGATGCCAGTGCGCAGGCGTGAGAGGTCGAACGAGGCAAAGTCCGGGTGATCCAGTTCAGCTATGAACATGGTAGGCACGCCATGAAGCGCCGTGCACTGCTCTTGCGCGACGGCCGCGAGCGTCGCGGCGGGGTCGAAAGCCTCGCCCGGAAACACCATATTCGCGCCCACCGCGACGCACGCGAGAACGGCGAGCACCATGCCAAAGCAGTGATATAGCGGGACGGGAATGCACAGCGCGTCCTGCTCGCTCAGGTTCATGGCCATCGCGATATAGCGCGCGTTGTTGACCACGTTGCTATGCGTGAGCGTCGCCCCTTTCGGATTGCCCGTTGTACCGCTGGTGAACTGGATATTGATCGCCTCGTGGCACGAGAGCGTCGCGCCGATCTCGTCGAGCTTCACGACGTCGAGCGTGGCGCGCCCCTGCTCGATCACGTCCGAGAACGTGAGCATTCCGGGCGTTTCCGTGTCGCACATACGAATCACGTAGCGCAGATCAGGCAGTCGTGCCGCGTGAAGATCGCCGGGCGCGTGTGTAGCAAGCTCGGGCGCGAGTTGCTGCAGCATTTCGAGGTACATCGACGTCTTGAAGCGCTCCGCCGCGACAATCGCCTTGCAGCCCACCTTGTTCAGCGCGTACTCCAACTCCGCAAGGCGGTAAGCCGGGTTGATGTTGACCAGCACCGCACCGATACGCGCGGTCGCGAACTGCGTCAGCAGCCACTCAACCCGGTTCGGCGACCAGATGCCGACGCGGTCGCCCTTCACGATGCCCAGTGCCAGCAAGCCGGCAGCTAATATGTCGACTTCTTCGGCGAACTCTTTCCAGGTCCACCGGATCTGCTGCTCACGAAAAACCACCGCAGGCCGGTCGGGAAAGCGCTCGGCGGTGCTGCGCAAAAACTCGCCGATCGTCGCTTCGCTCAACGGAATCTCTGTCGATCCGCGGACGTACGAGAGTCCGTCTTTCGGTTCTATGATTGCGCCTTTGCCTGACACTTGCGTCGCCATGGTGCTGTCTCCGTGAGCAAATCGCCCTATTGAAATGAGTTTGAAACCGATTGTGCCACCGGCGGTCGCTCGCGCGGCATCAAGTCTTACCCGCAGCGGCCCGGCGTATTGGATGGCTGTCCATTCTTTGCGGTGGTCGGGACGGCCTCACAATCTCACTTACCTTTCCGTAAACGTCAAGTGAAGGATAAAAAAAAGCAGCCCGCGGGCTGCCTTTTCTCTGATACGTGTTGCTTAGCTCTGACCGCGCAATTTGCGCAGACGCTGGATCGCAGCAAGCTGAGCCGTCGCGTACGCCAGTTCCGCCTGGGCGGTCGCGTATTCGAGGTTCGAGCCCGTGTTCTGCAGCGCTTCTTCCGCACGTTTGCGCGCGTCTTCGGCCTTGGCTTCGTCGAGATCCTTGCCGCGAATTGCCGTGTCGGCCAGAACCGTCACTGCACCCGGCTGGATTTCGAGGATGCCGCCGGCGACGAACACAAACTCTTCTTCGCCGTTCTCAGCTTCTATGCGCACTGCGCCCGGACGGATCCGTGTGATGAGCGGCGTGTGGCCCGGCAGAATGCCGAGTTCACCTGCTTCGCCCGGCAGCGCGACGAACTTCGCCTGGCCCGAGAAGATCTGCTCTTCCGCGCTGACGACGTCTACTTTAATGGTTGCCATAAGTGTCGACTCCTGTGGCGACCAGGGTTAGCGCTTTAGCGCTCGCTCTGGCCCCGTGCAAGGCTGGGTTAAGCGTAGTGAGAGGCACCGGCTTTGCGGACAACCACCGTGCGGAAGTCATCGCGCGCGAGGCCGGCGCCCGCTTCGTTACACCCGACCTTTACTGGATCTTCTTGGCCTTTTCGAAGGCTTCGTCGATCGTGCCGACCATGTAGAAGGCTTGTTCCGGCAGGTGGTCGCACTCGCCTTCAACAATCATCTTGAAGCCGCGGATCGTTTCCTTCAGCGGAACGTACTTGCCCGGCGAGCCCGTAAACACTTCAGCAACGTGGAACGGCTGCGACAGGAAACGCTGGATCTTACGAGCGCGCGCGACGGCGAGCTTGTCTTCCGGCGCGAGTTCGTCCATGCCCAGAATCGCGATAATGTCGCGCAGTTCCTTGTAGCGCTGCAGCGTTTGCTGCACGCCGCGCGTGATCGAGTAGTGCTCTTCGCCAATCACGTTCGGGTCGATCTGACGCGAGGTCGAATCGAGCGGGTCCACTGCCGGGTAGATACCCAGCGAAGCGATGTCGCGCGACAACACGACGGTAGCGTCCAAGTGGCCGAAAGTCGTAGCCGGCGACGGGTCGGTCAAGTCATCCGCAGGGACGTACACGGCCTGAACCGACGTGATCGAGCCGGTCTTGGTCGACGTAATGCGCTCTTGCAGCTTGCCCATTTCTTCAGCCAGAGTCGGCTGATAGCCCACTGCCGACGGCATACGGCCGAGCAGTGCCGACACTTCAGTACCGGCCAGCGTGAAACGGTAGATGTTGTCGACGAAGAACAGCACGTCGAGGCCTTCGTCACGGAAGTGCTCAGCCATCGTCAGGCCGGTCAGCGCGACGCGCAGACGGTTGCCCGGCGGCTCGTTCATCTGGCCGTACACCAGCGCGACCTTGTCCAGAACGTTCGAGTCCTTCATTTCGTGATAGAAGTCGTTCCCTTCACGGGTACGCTCGCCAACACCGGCGAACACGGAGTAACCACCGTGTTCCTTAGCGATGTTGTTGATCAGTTCCATCATGTTCACGGTCTTGCCGACGCCGGCGCCACCGAACAGACCCACCTTACCGCCCTTGGCAAACGGGCAGATCAGGTCGATAACCTTGATGCCCGTTTCGAGGAGTTCGGTCGACGGCGACAGTTCGTCGAACGCCGGAGCCTTCTGGTGAATGCCGCGAACCACGTCCGAGTTGATCGGACCGGCTTCGTCGATCGGACGACCGAGAACGTCCATGATGCGGCCGAGCGTCGGCTTGCCGACCGGCACGCTGATCGGATTGCCGGTGTTCTTGACGACCGTGCCACGACGCAGACCGTCCGATGCACCCAGACAGATGGTACGGACAACGCCGTCGCCCAGTTGTTGCTGGACTTCGAGGGTCAGTTCCGAACCTTCCAGAATGAGCGCGTCGTAAATCTTCGGCATGTCCGAACGCGGGAATTCCACGTCGATAACGGCGCCGATGCACTGTACGATCTTGCCTTCTACCAAAGCAGTAGTACTCATCGCTTTTCCTTTAGATACTCAATTCTTCACTCGCGCAAAGGCGCTGTTTCGATGGGGTCGCCTAGACGGGTGCGCCTCACGGGCGCACACGTGGCAGCATGACTGACCGTCAGGGTCAGACCGCCGCCGCGCCACCGACGATTTCCGACAGTTCTTTCGTGATCGCGGCCTGACGGCTCTTGTTGTACACGAGCTGCAGTTCGTTGATGACCTGCTTCGCGTTGTCCGAAGCGGCCTTCATCGCGACCATCCGGGCCGACTGCTCGGATGCCATGTTTTCCGCGACGGCCTGATAGACCAGCGCTTCGACATAACGCACTAGCAGTTCGTCCACCACTGCCTGCGCATCCGGCTCGTAGATGTAGTCCCACTGCGTGCTCGGCGTCGTGCCGTCTTCTTCCTTGCGCTCGAACTGGTCCGCCGACAGCGGCAGCAGTTGCTCGATCACCGGCTCCTGCTTCATCGTATTGACGAAGCGCGTGTACGCCAGGTACACCGCCGAAACCTTGCCTTCCGAGTACAGGTCGAGTTGCACCTTCACCGCGCCGATCAGCCTTTCCAGATGCGGCGTATCGCCCAGTTGCACGACGTTCGACACCACCTTGGCGCGCAGACGGTTCAGGAAACCCAGACCCCTGGTGCCGATCGCGGTTGCTTCGATCGTCTTGCCCTGGCCTTCCAGTTCCTTGAACTTCTGCAGCGCTGCACGCAGCACGTTGGTATTCATGCCCCCGCACAGACCTTTATCGGTCGTGACGAGGATGATGCCCGCCGTCTTCGCGCCTTCGTTCGCCACCATGAACGGGTGACGATACTCGGGGTTCGCACGGCTCATGTGCGCAGCGATGTCGCGGACCTTATCGGCATACGGGCGAGCAGCGCGCATGCGCTCCTGAGCGCGGCGCATCTTCGATGCGGCCACCATCTCCATCGCTTTCGTGATCTTGCGCGTGTTTTGCACGCTCTTGATCTTGCCGCGAATTTCCTTCATTCCAGCCATTGCTTGCTCCTTGTCGGCCCGAGTTAGCGCTTTAGCGCTTACCCGGGTCCCATGCAAAGCGATCGAAGCGGCACGGGGCATTCACATGCGGCCCGCGCCGCTTCAAGGTCCGTTTATGCCTTGCGGATCACTCGCGGATCAATAAGCGCCGGACTTCTTGAAGTCTTTGAGGGCCGTGTGCAACAGGCCTTCGTCGTCCTTCGAGAGTTCCTTGGTATCTTCGATGCGCTTGACCAGGTCAGCGTGGCTCGACTTCAGGTATTCGCGCAGGCCCTTTTCGAACGGCAGGACTTGCGAGACTTCGAGGTCGTCGAGGTAGCCGTTGTTCGCTGCGAACAGCGAAATGGCCAGTTCCCACACTTGCAGCGGCTGATATTGGGGCTGCTTCAGCAGTTCCGTCACGCGGCGGCCGCGCTCCAGCTGCTTGCGGGTCGCTTCGTCGAGATCCGATGCGAACTGCGCGAATGCAGCCAGTTCACGGTACTGCGCCAGGTCGGTACGGATACCGCCCGACAGCTTCTTCACGACCTTCGTCTGAGCCGCACCACCAACGCGGGACACCGACACGCCGGCGTTAATTGCCGGGCGGATACCTGCGTTGAAAAGGTCGGTTTCCAGGAAGATCTGGCCGTCGGTAATCGAGATCACGTTCGTCGGAACGAATGCAGTCACGTCGCCTGCTTGCGTTTCAATGACCGGCAGCGCCGTCAGGGAGCCGCTCTTGCCCTTGACTTCGCCGTTGGTGAACTTCTCGACGTAGTCTTCCGAGACGCGAGCAGCACGTTCCAGCAGACGCGAGTGCAGATAGAACACGTCGCCCGGGTAAGCTTCGCGGCCCGGCGGGCGGCGCAGCAGCAGCGAGATCTGACGGTATGCCCAAGCCTGCTTGGTCAAGTCGTCATAGACGATCAGCGCGTCCTGACCGCGGTCGCGGAAGTATTCGCCCATCGAGCAGCCGGCATACGGTGCGAGGTACTGCATCGCAGCCGATTCCGAAGCCGAAGCGGCCACGACGATCGTGTATTCCAGCGCGCCGGTTTCTTCCAGCTTGCGCACCACGTTCATGATCGAAGAAGCCTTCTGGCCGATCGCGACGTAGATACAGAAGAGGTTCTTGCCCTTCTGGTTGATGATCGCGTCCACCGCGACTGCGGTCTTGCCGCACTGGCGGTCGCCGATGATCAGCTCACGCTGGCCACGGCCAATTGGCACCATCGCGTCGATCGACTTCAGACCGGTCTGGACCGGCTCCGAAACCGACTTACGCCAGATTACGCCCGGAGCAATCTTTTCGATGGCGTCGGTCTTCTTCGCGTTGATCGGGCCCTTGCCGTCGATCGGGTTACCCAGTGTATCGACCACGCGGCCGAGCAGTTCCGGGCCAACCGGCACTTCCAGAATGCGGCCCGTCGTCTTGACGATGTCGCCTTCCGAAATGTGCTCGTACTCACCCAGAATCACGGCGCCGACCGAGTCGCGCTCGAGGTTCAGAGCGAGACCGAAGGTGTTGCCCGGGAATTCGAGCATTTCGCCCTGCATCACTTCCGACAGGCCGTGAATACGCACGATACCGTCGGTCACGGAGATCACGGTGCCCTGGTTGCGAACGTCTGCGCTCGCTTCAAGGCCCTGGATCCGGCTCTTGATCAGCTCGCTGATCTCAGAGGGATTGAGTTGCATTATTCGCTCCTGATAGTCAATTCTGTTGCGTGCCAGCCGCTTCAGCGCCGTCGGCGCTTCAGGCCGTCAGAGCCGTTTGCATGCTGGCAAGCCGCGCGCGGACCGAGGTATCGAGCACTTCGTCGCCGACTGTCACGCGCACGCCGCCGATCAACGACGAGTCGATCTCGACCGTCGGCTTCAGCTTGCGTTTGAACTTGCGTTCGAGACTTGCGACGAGGTCGTTCAACTGCGCGCCCTCGAGCGGGAATGCGCTGACGATCAGCACATCGGCCGCCCCTTCGCGGGCGTTCTTCAACTCTTCGAACTGCACGGCGATTTCCGGCATCAATTGCAGGCGATGGTTGTCCACCAGCATTTGCACCAGATTCTTCGCTTGCGCGTTGTCCTTGAGCGGCGACTTGACCGCAGCCAGCAGCAGTTCGCTGACCTGGGCGCGGCTTACTTTCGGGCTCGAGGCGATCGACAGCACTTCGGGCAGACGCGCAACCTGTGCCAGCTCCTGCACGAGCGTGGACCAGGCGGCGATGTCACCAGCTTCGGCCACGCCAAACAGCGCTTCTGCGTACGGACGGGCGATGGTTGCAAGTTCGGCCATGATCAGAGCTCGGCTTTCAGTTGATTCAGCAGGTCAGCATGCGCCGCCTGGTCGACTTCGCGCTTCAGGATCTGTTCAGCGCCCTTCACTGCGAGCGCGGCGACTTCACCACGCAGCGTTTCGCGCGCCTTCACGACTTGCTGCTCAGCGTCGGCCTTCGCTTGCGCGATGATGCGAGCGGCTTCAGCTTGTGCTTGAGCCTTGATTTCGTCAGCGACTGCCACGGCGCGTTTTTCGGCGTCAGCGATACGCTGCTGACCGTCGTTGCGTGCCTGAGCGAGTTCCTGGTCGACGCGCTTGTGAGCGGCTGCCAGTTCTGCCTTGCCCTTTTCTGCAGCCGACAAACCGTCAGCGATCTTCTTCGAGCGCTCGTCGAGGGCGTTGATCAGCGGCGGCCACACGAACTTCATCGTGAACCACGCGAGGATCAGGAACACGACCATTTGCGCAAACAGGGTTGCGTTGAGATTCACGGTGTTTCCTTAAACGTTGCTAGTTCGGAAAGTGAAACGGCAAGGCGCTCATCGATTCTGTGTTCGATCAGCGCCCAAGTGCCCGTTCCGCCCTGCGCCTTTACCAGTTATAGCTCAGGCGCAAACTTCCGAGGAACCTCAGCCTGCCAGCTTCGACAGCAGCGGGTTCGCGAACGCAAACAGCATTGCCACACCAACGCCAATCAGGAACGCCGCATCGATCAGACCAGCCAGCAGGAACATCTTCGTTTGCAGCGGGTTCATCAGTTCCGGCTGACGAGCACATGCTTCGATGTACTTGCCACCCATCAGGCCGATACCGATACAGGCGCCGATTGCACCCAGGCCGATGATGATGCCGATACCGATGGCGGTCAGACCCTGGATGTTGGCGATGAAAGCTTGCATGATCACTCCTTTGTGAAAAGTCTTTTAGAACTGGTTGGAACTGGGATTTGAAAAACTACGATTCTTTAACGACTGCGCGGTTTAGTGCGTGTCGTGTGCCTGGCCGATGTACACCAGCGTCAGCATCATGAAAATGAACGCCTGCAGCAGAACGATCAGGATGTGGAAGATTGCCCACACGCTGCCGGCGATCACGTGGCCGATGAAGCCAAGCACCGTCGTGTCCGCGCCGAAGCTCCAGATGCTGCCGAGCAGGGCAATCAGCAGGAACAACAGTTCGCCCGCGTACATGTTGCCGAACAGCCGCATGCCGAGCGAGACCGTCTTCGCGACGAACTCGATGATGTTCAGTGCAAGGTTCGGGATCCACAGCAGCGGATGCGCGCCGAACGGAGCGGACAGCAGTTCATGCACGAAGCCGCCGGCGCCCTTGATCTTGAAGTTGTAGTAAATCATCAGCGCGAACACACCGAGGGCGATGCCGAGTGTGCCGTTCAGGTCGGCGGTCGGCACGATGCGGTGGTGCGGGATGACTTCGGACAGACCAAGCCAGCCGATCACGTGGCCCGGCAGGTCGACAGGAATAAAGTCGAGCGCGTTCATCAGCGCGACCCAGACGAACACCGTCAGCGCCAGCGGCGCGATGAAAGTACGAGTGCCGTGGATCATCGACTTCGATTGATCCTCGACCATCTCGACGAGCATTTCGATCGCGCACTGGAAACGGCCGGGTACACCGGACGTTGCCTTGCGTGCAGCCATGTGCAGGATGAAGATGGTGGCCAGACCGCAAACGATCGACCAGAAAAGGGTGTCCAGATTCCACACGTGGATGTCAAAAATCGACGTCTGGTGTCCGGTGGAAAAGTTCTGCAAGTGGTGCGCGATGTACTCGGACGGATCCATTGCGCGCGTGCCTTCGCTAGCTGCCATATCGTTAAAGCCACCCAAATTGTCGAAAATCGTCTGAGGCCGCCCCGCCGCAATGCTCTATTGCGGGAACGCGCCGGGTGCGGATCCTGTCATATCCGCACGCTCTCGCCGGCGCCGCGCGCCGGCTTTTGAATCTTGTGCTGTTACCTGTTGCCTCTTCAGCGCCACGCCAAAGCGATCCAATACGTCTTGAGCGCGATGAGATAAGTCACGAGCAGCGGAACCCAGCGTACGTCGTGATACCAGAAGGCGATGGCTACAAACATCGCGATCGTTGTCCCCATCTTGAGCGCTTCGCCGACCATCCAGCTCATTGCTGTTTCGGCGCCGCTCAGCGTTCTCAGCCGCGCCGCGAACAATGCGGCCGGCACCCAGCATATCGCCCCTCCCAGGAACGCGGACAGCGCAGCAGCGCCCGGCGGCTCATAGAACAGCCACCATACCAGCGTTGCGCCAAGGGACAAGACCATTTGCGCTGCCACGACCCTTAAAGGGGTGACGCGCGATGGACGGTTCACACTGGGACCAAACAGCTTTTCAGCCTCGGCCCGCGTGAGCGGAACGATATTTTCCTGCTCGACGTCCCACGGTTCTTCATGCGTGACTTGCTGAGCGGTAGACGCCTCTGAAACGCTGCGTTTCTCGCGGTGCCCGTCTCGCCCATTTTTTGGCGCTTGATTCGACGTTTTGACCGCCATCGCAGTGTTCCGAAGTCTCGTTCCGGTCAGCGAGCTTTCGCTGCGCTTACGGGGTTGCCGTGCAGTTAAATCCGGGCGATTGTAAGCGATAGTTGCAGGCAATTCAAGACTTTAGGCCGTTCAATAAACAGTGCGAAACGACGCCTCGCGATGCGGAAAAGGCTTCCGACGAATGGTCAGCCTGTCAACTGTAAGGCGGTCTCGAAAATGTAAAATGTGCGCGTTCGTTGGACCGCTTTTCCTGTCGTCAAGCGGCCTCGCAACCGTTCGAGCAGCCGTGTCGAAAACGCAACGGAGCACCACGAGCCGGCCAAGCCGGCGCGACGCGCCGCCTCCTTCGCAGACTGTTCGCCACAGCCGCGCTGCAGCTTTCACGCGGCGAGCGCGCGCTTTGTCATAGGCCGCTCAAGTGGCCTGTTGAAGGATCGAGATTAGTTAGGATTCCCAGATATTCGGCGCCTGCTGCACTGTCCCAAACCGGCGTTCGGCCGAGCCCATCGGCTCAACGTCCGGGAGGCTAAATGAGCGGCGCTCGACCATCTTTTCCGCGCTGCTCATCCGATGGATCTCCCGCCGTCAGGCGCTCAAGCTGTGGCGTTGCCGCGCAACCGCACAAGAATACCCTCGAGCGCGTCCAGATCTCCGAAATCGACCATTACCTGACCGCGGCCGCGTCGGCCGAGCTTGATTTTGACGGTTGCTGCCAGCAGATCGGACAGTTCTTCTTCGAGCCGTCTCGTGTCGCGGCCGCCGTCCGGGTTCGCGCGTGCCTTGACCGCGGGAGCCGCCTTCGTGGTCGCCGTCACCAGTTTCTCGGTTTCGCGCACGGACATCCGCTTGTTCACGACTTGATTCGCCAGCGTGATCTGCGTCGCTGCGTCGACGGCCAGCAGCGCGCGCGCATGCCCCATGTCGAGGTCGCCGGCAAGTAACATGGTTTGAACCGGTGTCGCGAGGTTGAGCAGGCGCAGCAGGTTCGACACGGCGCTACGCGAGCGACCAACCGACTCGGCGGCCTGCTCGTGCGTGAAGTTGAATTCGTCGAGCAAACGCTGAATGCCTTGCGCCTCTTCCAGCGGATTCAGGTCTTCACGCTGGATGTTCTCAATCAGCGCCATGGCGGCGGCCGCCTGGTCGGGCACGTCCTTCACGAGTACCGGGACTTCATCCAGACCAGCAAGTCGAGCCGCGCGGAAACGCCGTTCGCCCGCGATGATCTCGTATTTGTCCGCCGACACCGGCCGCACGAGGATCGGTTGCATCAATCCTTGTGCACGTATGCTGGCTGCCAACTCCTGCAACGCGCCTTCATCCATGCGCGTGCGCGGCTGATACTTGCCCGCTTGCATTTTGCTGAGCGGCAGCACGTTCGGCGCGCCTTCAATCACCACCGCTTCCGTGATGTCGGCGCTGCCGCCGAGCAACGCTTCCAGGCCGCGGCCCAATCCCTTCTTTCTTGCTACTGCGTTCATCGTGCTTCCTCGATCCATTTAGGATGCTTGGGGCGCGTCATTCAGTGCGCGCACCCGCTCAATCATTTCCGCGCCGAACTGCACGTAGGCTTGCGCGCCGCGCGATGCCCTGTCGAACACCACGCCCGGCAGCCCGTAGCTGGGCGCCTCGGCGAGGCGCACGTTGCGCGGAATCACCGCGTCGAACACCTTGTCGCCAAAGTGCTCCTTCAATTGATCCGAGACCTGCTGCTGCAGCGTGATCCGCGGGTCGAACATGACGCGCAACAAACCGATCACTTTCAGGTCACGATTCAGATTCGCATGCACCTGCTTGATGGTATTGACCAGATCGGACAGCCCTTCGAGCGCAAAGTACTCGCACTGCATGGGAATCACGACGCCATGCGCCGCGCAGAGGCCATTGAGCGTCAGCAGCGACAATGCGGGCGGACAGTCGATCAACACGAAATCGTATTCGCTTTCCACTGTCGCAAGCGCGACCTTCAACTGTCGCTCGCGGTTCTGCACGCTGACCAACTCGACTTCCGCTCCCGCAAGTTCTCGGTTGGCGGGCAGTACGTCATAGCCGACGGCTTCGGGGCGCATCCGGGCATCAGCCACCGAGACCCCGTCAACCAGCACTTCATAGACGGTGTTGGCGCACGCTGCCTTGTCGATGCCGCTGCCCATTGTGGCGTTGCCCTGCGGGTCCAGATCGATAAGAAGGACTCGCTGTCCCTGCGCTGCCAGGCTGGCCGCCAGATTGACTGCCGTCGTCGTCTTACCGACTCCGCCTTTCTGGTTCGCAACGCAGAAAATTTTTGCCATCGTTGGAATGTCCCTTTGCTGCTTGAAGAAGTGATTACGTCGTCTATTCGGAATGGCGTCGCGCGCGAGTGAGGGCGGCTAACCGCCTTCATCCACACGAACCGTGACGAGGTGGCGCTCGGCGTCGAGGAACGGCACGTCGAGGCGGACGACCTGCTCCATGTAGACGCCCGCAGGCAACCGCTCGATTTCGTCATCGGGACGCACGCCCTTCATCGCGAGAATCGCGCCCTGCTCTGCCACCAGATGACGGGCCAGTGTAACGAAATCGGCGAGCTCTGCGAATGCTCTAGAGACGATTACGTCGAACTTTGCCGACACTTCGGCGCCCGGCCGCAGCGTTTCCACACGCCCGGTCACGACCGAAAGGTTCATCAGACCAAGTTCAGCCTTCGCCTGAGCCTGGAAGGCCGTTTTCTTGTGAACGATGTCGTTCACGGTCACGCCCCAATCAGGACGGACGATCGCCAGTACGATGCCGGGCAAACCGCCGCCCGAGCCGACGTCCAGCACCGTGCGCGGGTTGCGCTGCACGAGGTGCGGCACGATCGAAAGGGAGTCGAGAATGTGTTGAATCAACATCTGCCTGGGATCGCGAATGGCCGTCAAGTTGTAGACGGCATTCCACTTCGCCAGCAGCGCCACGTAGTCAAGCAGCTTGGCGACTCGCACATCGCTTAACTCGAGACCGAGTTCGCCTACGCCATCGGTGAGAAGTTGGTACAGCGCTTCCCGGTCGGCTCCGCTACTCTTGACCGTCATTGCACCACCGGCTTGTTATCCGGGTCCGGTGTGGCCGTCTTTGCAGGACGACGACCCAAGCCACGCTTGAGATGGACCATTAGCAAAGAAATGGCCGCAGGAGTGATCCCGGAGATGCGCGACGCCTGACCGATGGTTTCGGGACGGAATTGCATCAGTTTCTGCCGGGCCTCGAACGATAGACCTCTCACTTCGGCATAGTCCAGACCTTCCGGGAGCCGCGTGCTTTCATGCGCCTCGTTGCGCTCTATTTCGTCCGCCTGCCGATCGATGTAGCCCTGATATTTGATACCAATCTCGATCTGCTCCTTGATCTGAGCCAGCAGAACGTCATCGCCAGCCAGTGTCTCCGGCGCAGCGCAGGCGCCGTTTCGCAACGCTGATACGCCGTCGTAAGTCACGCCTGGTCTGCGCAGCAAGTCGGCAAGGCTGTATTCATGGTCGATTGGCTTGCCCAGCAAGGCCGTCGCCTCATCCGCCGACAGCGTTTTCGGGTTCACCCACGTCGTGCGGAGCCGCTCTGTTTCACGTGAAACAGCATCACGCTTGCGGCTAAATGCATCCCAGCGCGCATCGTCCACGACGCCAAGCTCGCGACCAATCTCCGTCAGCCGCATATCGGCGTTGTCTTCCCGGAGACTCAGCCTGTACTCTGCCCGGCTCGTGAACATGCGGTAAGGCTCCGAGACGCCGCGAGTCACGAGATCGTCAACCAGCACGCCTAGGTAGGCTTGATCCCGACGCGGGCACCACGCCTCCTTGCCCTGAACGGAAAGGCCAGCGTTGATACCGGCCAACAGGCCTTGCGCCGCGGCCTCTTCATAGCCGGTGGTGCCGTTAATCTGCCCCGCGAAGAACAAGCCG
Organism: Paraburkholderia caledonica NBRC 102488; assembly: GCF_000685095.1. Lineage (GTDB taxonomy): Bacteria > Pseudomonadota > Gammaproteobacteria > Burkholderiales > Burkholderiaceae > Paraburkholderia > Paraburkholderia caledonica. Next base: position 304,592 of record NZ_BAYE01000004.1, on the reverse strand, counting down.
TTGATCACCTTGGTTTCCAGCGACGCCTTGAGCCCACGCGGATCGAAGTAATCATATTCAATCGCATAGCCAGGACGGAGGATATGCGCGTGCTCCAAGCCGCGCATGGACCGTACGAGTTCGAGTTGCACATCGAACGGCAGGCTCGTTGAGATCCCGTTCGGGTAGAACTCGTTCGTGGTCAGTCCTTCCGGTTCCAAAAAGATCTGGTGAGATTCCTTCGACGCGAAGCGGTGAATCTTGTCCTCGATGGAAGGGCAATACCGTGGCCCTACCCCTTCGATTACGCCCGTGTACATAGGCGACCGATCCAGCCCGCCGCGGATAATGTCGTGCGTTCGCTCGTTGGTATGCGTGACCCAGCACGGCATCTGGCGCGGGTGCTGTTCGGCGCGGCCGAGAAACGAAAAGACCGGCACTGGGTCGAGATCGCCGGGCTGTTCCTCGAGCTGCGAAAAGTCGATGGTCCGACCGTCAATTCGCGGCGGTGTGCCAGTCTTCAGGCGCCCTTGCGGCAGTTTCAATTCCTTCAGACGCGCTGACAACGACACAGCCGCAGGATCGCCAGCGCGACCGCCGGTGTAGTTGTTCAGTCCCACGTGAATCTTTCCGTCGAGGAAAGTCCCCGCCGTCAGCACGACGGCCCGCGAGCGAAAGCCGATTCCCACTTGCGTCACCGCGCCGACCACGCGGTCGCCCTCAACCATCAGATCGTCCACGGCTTGCTGAAAGAGCCACAAATTCGGCTGGTTCTCGAGCCGGTGACGGATTGCCTGCTTGTAGAGCAGCCGGTCAGCCTGCGCGCGAGTCGCGCGCACAGCCGGGCCCTTCGAGGAATTAAGGATGCGGAACTGGATACCGCCCTCGTCCGTCGCGGCCGCCATAGCACCGCCGAGCGCATCGACTTCCTTCACCAGATGGCCCTTGCCAATACCGCCGATGGACGGATTGCAGCTCATCTGACCGAGCGTTTCGATGTTGTGAGTCAGCAGGAGCGTCTTGTTGCCCATGCGCGCCGAGGCCAACGCGGCCTCAGTGCCAGCGTGGCCGCCGCCGACGACGATTACGTCAAATTCTGTGGGAAAAAGCATCGCGGATCTCACGCCAGATCGCGCGTGAGCCTTCAAAGGAAAAAGTATGGGCGAATTATAACGGGTTCGGTTTTGGCCCGAATTAGGCCAAATCGCCAAGCAACAAAAAACGGCGTGTTTCACGTGAAACACGCCGCTGAAAACTGCACGTGAGATTCGACTAGGCCGCCTTTTTGGTCAGACCCAGATAAGTTTCGATAACTCGAGGATTCTGCGCCAGGTCCGACGCCGCGCCCTCCAGCGCTAACTCACCCGTCTCAAGAACGTAACCGTAGTCTGAAATTTGCAGAGCGGCGCGAGCGTTTTGTTCGATCAAAAGCGTCGCCACCCCGGTCTGACGCAGAGCGCTGATGATGTGGAAAATTTCTTTCACGATCAGAGGCGCGAGCCCCAAGCTAGGCTCGTCCAGCATGAGCAGATCCGGCTTGCCCATCAAAGCGCGCCCGACCGCCAGCATCTGTCGCTCCCCACCGGACAAGGTTCCGGCTGCCTGCTTGCGTCGCTCCTTCAGACGCGGAAACAGCTGGAACACCGGCTCCATCTGGTCAAGAAAGTTGCGATCGCCCGCCCGCTTGCGCCGATAGGCGCCGAGGACCAGGTTGTCCTCGACACTCATCGACGCGAAAAGCTCACGCTTCTCAGGCACCAAGCACATGCCGCGAGCCACGCGCTTCTCCACCGGCACAGCACTGACGTCCTCGCCCTGATACACGACCGCGCCCTTAGCATGACCAGTGGTCGGCAAGGCGCCCATGATGGCGTTCAGCAGCGTGGACTTGCCTGCACCGTTCGGACCGATTACCGACACAATTTGCCCGGCTCGCACCGTGATGGCAGCGCCGTGGAGCGCCTCGACCTTGCCGTATCGGACAGACAGGCCGTTCACGTCGAGAATGGGTTCAGCTGCATTCATGAGGTTCTCCATTACTCCACTCCGCCAAGGTACGCTTCGAGCACCGCGGGATCCTGCTGCACTTCCTGCGGCAAGCCTTCGGCGATACGCGTGCCGAACTCCATTACGACGAGTCGATCAGTCAGATTCATCACGAAATCCATGTCGTGCTCGACGAGCAACACACTCATGCCTTCCGCCTTCAACCGGCGAAGTAAATCGGCCAGTTGCAGCTTTTCCTGATAACGCAGACCGGCTGCCGGTTCGTCCAGCAGCAGCAAAGTAGGATCGCAACACAGCGCGCGAGCGATTTCCAGAATCCGCTGCTGACCCAACGCCAGGCTTCCAGCTTCGTCGTACATGTGCTGTTCAAGGCCGACGCGCCGGATCTGACGGGCAGCCTCGGCCATCAAGCGCGCTTCTTCCACGCTGTTCAAACGCACGATGCTCCGCCAGACGCCGGCATGCCCGCGCAAGTGCGCGCCAATCGCCACGTTTTCCAATACCGTCATACCGGGCAGCAGCTTGACGTGCTGGAAGGTACGGCCAATTCCTCGTTTGACGATTTCACGTGAACTAAGCGTGTCGATACGCTCGCCGCGGAACGTGATCTCGCCACTCGTCGCCTGGAGCACGCCGGTCACGAGATTGAACGTGGTTGATTTGCCGGCGCCGTTTGGTCCGATCAGGCCAATGATCTGCCCTGCTTTGACCTCGAAGCTAACGTCATTCACCGCGACCAACCCGCCAAACTGCTTGCGAGCCTTGTTGACCGTCAGCAGGTTCTCACCGCCCGTCGGCTTGCTGCGCTGCGGCAGAGCTTCCGCCTGGTCCGGCAAATGCGCGCGCGGGCCGCGCGGGAAAAAGCGCGCGACGAACGGCCACACGCCCTGCCGCGCATATTGCAGCAACAGCACCATCAAAATGCCGAACACGATCACTTCGAAGTTGCCGTTTTCGCCCAACAGTTTCGGCAGCAGCGTTTGCAGATAGTCCTGTAGTACGGTGAGGATTGCCGCGCCGAGCACCGCGCCCCACACATGCGACACGCCGCCCACCACGGCCATGAACAGGAATTCGATGCCGTGATTCAGTCCGAACGGCGTCGGGTTCACAGCGCGCTGCAAATGCGCATACAGAAAGCCGGAAACCGACGCCAGCACCGCGGCGTAGACGAAAATGACGACGCGCATCCACGCCGTATTCACACCCATCGCTTCCGCCATCATGCCGCCGCCGCGTAAAGCGCGAATGGCTCGCCCCGGCCGGCTATTCAGCAGATTCTGGACCGACACAACCGCGCCGAGCACGACGAGCCAGATCAGGTAATAGATATGACGGCCGGACTCGAGATCGATGCCGAAAACATTCAGCACTGGAATTCCGTTGATGCCGTCGTACTTGCCCAGCATCTCCAGGTTACCGAACAGATAGAACAGCGACAGTCCCCAGGCGATCGTGCCGAGCGGCAAAAAGTGGCCGGAGAGGCGCATGGTTACGAGGCCTAGAATCAGGGCGATCAGCGCCGTCACCAGCACCCCGGCGATCAGCGCAAGCCAGGGCGAGACACCGAAGCGCGTCGTCAGATACGCAGTTGCATACGCGCCGATGCCGACAAACGCGGCCTGCCCGAAACTCGTCATCCCGCCGATGCCGGTGAGCAGCACCAGCCCGATTGCCACGATCGAATAAAGACCGATGTAGTTCAGCAGCGTGACCCAGTACTCGGGCACGTGAATCGGCTGCGGCAGCACCGGCAACGCGAACAGCACGACGAGGAACAGCCAGAAGAACTTGTTTTTGATGATCCGTTTCATCGCTTCACTCCTCGTCCTCTTCAGCGTGCGGGCTGGCAAGACTGCGCCAGAGCAGCACGGGGATAATCAGCGTGAACACGATCACTTCCTTATAGGCGCTCGCCCAGAACGACGAATACGACTCCAGCAGGCCAACGAGGATCGAGCCCGCCGCCGCCAGCGGATAGCTGACAAGGCCGCCGATAATCGCCCCCACGAAGCCCTTCAGACCGATCAGGAAGCCCGAGTCGTAGTAGATGGTGGTCAACGGTGCCACCAGGATGCCGCACAGCGCGCCGAGGCCCGCTGCGAGCGTAAACGCGAGGCGCCCAGCTTGCGTCGTGCCGATGCCGACCAGGCGCGCACCGAGCCGGTTCACCGAGGTCGCACGCAACGCCTTGCCTGAAATCGAGCGGTCGAAGTACAGATACAGCGCGCCGATTAGTACAACCGCTGTCCCGACGACCCACAGGCTTTGGCCTGAAATCGACAGGCTGCCGACGTTGAACGTCGCGTCCGAAAACGCCGTGGTGCGTGAGCCTTCCGCGCCGAACATCACGAGGCCAAGACCGACCATCGCAAAGTGCACCGCCACCGCGACGATGAGAAGCAACAACGTGGTCGCTTCGGCGATCGGCTCATACGCGAGCCTGTAAACGAACGGGCCCATCGGAATCACGATCAGCAGCGTCAACGCGATTTGCGCGATCATCGGCAGTGGATGCAGGAAGACGCCTTGGGTGAGCGCGTACACCGCAACCGGAAACAGCAGATACTTGCCGACCAGCAGAGCCAGCGTGCGAGCCGCATGCCGGCGCCGCTCGGCGTGCCGTACGAGCCCCGCCACTTCGACCACGAAGCACGCAGCCCCCATTGCCATCAGCAGCCAGCAGGTGGCCGGAAATTTCTGTGTTTGCAACGCGGCGAGCGTGAGCGCGCCATACGAAACAAACTCGCCCTGCGGGATAAAGATCACCCGCGTCACGGAGAACACCAGCACCAGCGCGAGCGCAAGCAACGCGTAGATAGCGCCCGTGGTGATGCCGTCCTGCGCGAGGATCGCCGCAATTGATAGATCCATACTTCCTCGTCCTGAAGCGTCGAAATCGAAACTGGAAACAGTCGTGGCGGCGCAACCCGCAGCCTCCATCGAACCGCAATGCCTGAAAGACGACCGCCGCGCTGGAGCACGGCGCGGCGGTCGGTGCCATTGTCGTTGAACACAATGGCAATGCGGCGTCATATGCCGCACTTTGCGAGAGGCGCGTACCGCTTTTGTATTAGTCGTTCTGCAGCTTCCACTTGCCGTCGACGATCTGCACGATCACGCGTGCGCGCTTGTCGAGGCCGTTGTGGTCGGTTGTCGTCGTGTTCATGATGCCGTGCGAGACCGGCAGTTCCTTGATGCTTTCGAGCGCGCTGCGCAGCGCCACGCGAAATGCCTCGGTGCCCGGCTGTGCGGTCTTCAGCGCTTCGGGAATCGCACGCTGCAGCATCTGGCCGGCGTCCCATGCGTGACCGCCGAATGTCGCGACCGAACCCGCGCCATACGCTTTCTCGTACGCAGCCTTATATGCCAGCGAGGACTTCTTCACCGGATTCGATTCGGGCAATTGATCGGCGACGAGGATCGGACCAGCCGGCAGAATCTCGCCTTCGCAGTCCTTGCCGCAAACACGCAGGAAGTCGTTGTTGGCCACGCCGTGCGTCTGATAAACCTTGCCCTTGTAGCCGCGCTCCTTAAGCGTCTTCGCCGGCAGCGCCGACGGCGTACCCGAGCCCGCGATCAACACTGCGTCGGGGTTGGCGCCCATTGTCTTCAGCACCTGGCCGGTCACCGACGCGTCCGTGCGATTGAATCGCTCGTTGGAAACGATCTTCAAATTGTGTGCATTCGCCGCGGCGGTAAACACGTTGTTCCAGCTGTCGCCGTACGCATCCGCGAAGCCGATGAAGCCCACCGTCTTCACGCCGTGATGCTCCATGTAATCAGCAATCGCGTCGGCCATCAGACTGTCGTTCTGCGGCGGTTTGAAGGCCCACGCACGCTTCGCGTCCATTGGCGAAATGATCGCGGCAGACGCAGCGAGCGAGATCACCGGCGTCTTGCCCTCGGAAGCAGGATCGAGCATGGCGAGAGAATTCGGTGTGACTGTCGAGCCGATAATCGCGTCGACGTGGTCTTCGTCGATCAGCTTGCGCGTGTTCTGCACGGCCTTGCCGGTGTCCGATGCATCGTCGAGGATGATGTACTGCACCGTCTTGCCGCCGATCTCCTTCGGCAGCAACGCAATCGTATTCTTTTCAGGAATCCCGAGCGATGCAGCCGGCCCCGTGGTGGATAGCGTTACGCCGATCTTCACCTGGGCGATAGCGGCGCCCGCGCCGCACATCAACGCCATCGCGATGCCGGTGCGTACCCATTGTTTTGTCTTTGTCATTGCAAGTCTCCAAACGCTGCGAAGCGCGTATCTGTTATCCGGCTCGTGGGCCGGGTGTCTGAATCTAGTTATCGGATCCTGGCGTGCCAAGCATGGTTTTCCCTGCTGAACACGCAAGCCTTCTCCGTCTTTTATGTCACTCCCTGCTGCCTGCCGTCACTGCCTGCTGCTGCGATTCCTGAGTGCCTCGCCGAACCAGCGGGCACAAAACACTAACATGTTAGTAGTATTGCGTTGTGCATCGTTGACGGTCAATAGACTGCAACGCAAATGCGGGTTTGTCCTGAAGTCGCATAGCCACATGTCTCGTGCGACGCGGGCAATAAAAAAGACGCGTCGGACTGCACGCGTCTTTTGTTATGAGGTCCCGTATCGCTTTGCCTTCGCTCAGTCGCCGGACAACTTCCACTTGCCGCCGACAATCTCCACCATTACGCGCGCCCGCTGATCGAGACCGGCATGGTCGTTCGCGCTCATGTTGAAGATACCGTGCGACGCCGGCAGCTCTTTGGTTCCTTCGAGCGCTGCGCGCAGCGCCTCGCGGAACGCCGGCGTGCCGGGCTGGCCCTTCTTCAGAGCGAGTGGAATAGCACGTTGCAGCAGCAGGCCAGCGTCCCATGCGTGACCGCCGAAAGTGGACACGGACCCGGCGCCATAGGCGGCTTCATACGCCCGCTTATAGGCGAGCGCGCTCTTCTTCACCGGATTCGAGTCGGGCAGTTGCTCAGCAACGAGCAGCGGGCCGGCGGGCAGATAGGTGCCCTCGCAATCCTTGCCGCACACGCGCAGGAAATCGTTATTCGCGACGCCGTGCGTCTGATAGTACTTGCCCTTGTAGCCGCGCTCGCGGAGCGTTTTCTGCGGCAACGCGGCAGGCGTACCGGCGCCTGCGATCAACACCGCGTCCGGGTTCTGCGACACGATCTTCAACACCTGGCCGGTGACGGAAGCGTCATTACGCGCAAAGCGCTCGTTCGCGACAACCTTGATCTTTGCCAGATCTGCGGCCTTGCTGAATTCCTTGAACCAGCTTTCGCCATAACCGTCGGAGAAGCCGATGAACGCCACCGTCTTCACGCCATGGTTGGACATGTGCTGTGCGATGGCGGTAGCCATGAGAATGTCGTTTTGCGGCGTCTTGAACACCCACGCGCGCTTTGCATCCATCGGCTCGACAATGCTCGCCGCAGCCGCGAGCGAGATCACCGGCGTGGTGCTCTCGGCGGCGACGTCTATCATGGCGAGCGAATTCGGCACGACAGTCGATCCGATCAGCGCGTCGACATGGTCTTCGCTCGTGAGCTTGCGGGCGTTCTTGACGGCCTGAGTCGAATCAGTCGCGTCGTCCAGCACGATGTATTCGATTTTTTGACCGGCCACTTCCTTTGGAAGCAGCGCGACGGTGTTCTTCTCCGGAATGCCTAGCGATGCGGCCGGGCCGGTTGCCGACACGGTAACGCCGATTTTCACATCTGCAAATGCATGGCTGCTCCATGCAGCCGAAATGCCCGTGGCGACCAATGCCGCACTGATCCAACGCAATGCCGACTTCATCCCGCTCCTCTATGCCCCGTTAAAACAATTCAGATTAAATTCGCGATTTAAATCCCGACCCAGCGGTCGGTGAATAAGGAGTGTAGCGGACGCGAGCCGCACGCGGCAAGCACTTTGCAGGGTGGCCGCGTGGGAAATTGAGCAATTATCGGAGACATAAAATGATCACCGACTTAGGAAAGGAATTGAACGAGGTAATTCAAAAAAACAAAATAAAAAGCGCTGTTGGATATCAATCCAACAGCGCTTTCGTGTGGGCACTTAGTGCCTCATGTCTCCTCGTTCTCCACCTGCAAATTCGTGGTGCATCAGAACTGCATGAAGATTAACCGAGCACCCTGCGTGCCACAACTAGCAATTACCCTAGTGGTGCACTGCGGCACTGAATTGGGGCAACTTTAACCGGCGATACGGCGCGATGCATAGAAATAAGGGCCCAAGCGGTTTGCCGACGTCATACTGCATAGCAGCGAAATTAGATCGGACGCCGAAACAATCATTCGTGTGACCGCCTTCTCACGCGCGCAGCGGCCGCACCCGCGCGATGATCTCGCCGACAATCCCGCGCCTGAACGCGAGCACGCACGCAATAAAGATCACGCCCGTCACGATTGTTACCGACTCACCCAGCGAACGGAACCATTCGATGCCCGTTGTCGACGCGAGCGCGCCACCGATATCGCCGAGCCGATCCTCGAGTGCGACGATCAGTGCCGCGCCGAGCAGCGGTCCGAACAACGTGCCCATGCCGCCGACAAGCGTCATCAGCACCACGAGGCCAGACATGGTCCAGTAAGCGTCGCTCAAGGTCTCAAAGCCCTGCACCACGACCTTTAGCGAGCCCGCTAGTCCTGCAAGTCCGGCCGACAGGATGAACGCTAGCAACTTGAAGCGATCCGTGTCGTAGCCAAGCGACACCGCGCGCGCCTCGTTCTCCTTGATCGCGACCAGCACCTGACCGAACGGCGAATCCACGATCCGCACGATCAGCAGGAAGGCGAGCACCATCACCGCCAGCACAACAAAGTACAACGCCACATCCGACGAAAGATCCAGCACGCCGAAGAGCTTGCCGCGCGGCACGCCTTGCAGGCCGTCTTCTCCATGCGTGAACGGCGCTTGCAGGAACACGAAGTAGACCATCTGCGCGAGTGCGAGCGTCACCATCGCGAAGTAGATGCCCTGACGTCGGATCGCGAAGATGCCGACAATGAAGCCGAGCAACGTCGCCAACGCCGTGCCGGCAAGCACACCGAGCTCGGGCGAGAAGCCGAGCGTCTGCATCGCATAGCCGGTGATGTAGCCGGCCGAGGCTAGAAACATAGCGTGCCCGAACGAGAGCAAACCGGTGTAGCCAATCAACAGATTGAACGCCGCCGCGAAAAGCGCAAAGCACATCACCTTCATTACAAAGAGCGGATAGATGCCGAGCACGGGCACCGCGAGCAGCACCACCAGCAGCAAACCGTAGAGTACTTTTCTCTGCATCATTTTTCCTTGCCGAAGAGACCCGCCGGACGCACGAGCAACACGAGCGCCATGATGACGAACACGACGGTCGCCGACGCTTCCGGATAGAACACGCGAGTCAGTCCTTCGATTACGCCGAGCATCAGTCCGGTAAGAATGGAACCCATGATCGAACCCATTCCGCCGATCACCACTACGGCGAACACGGTAATGATCATCGGTTGGCCCATCAGCGGCGAAACCTGGATAACCGGCGCGGCCAGTACGCCGGCGAACGCCGCAAGCGCGACGCCGAAGCCGTAAGTGAGCGTGATCATCAGCGGGACGTTGATGCCGAACGCCTCGACGAGCTTGGGGTTTTCAGTTCCGGCGCGCAGATAGGCGCCCAGCCGGGTCTTCTCGATCACGAACCACGTCGCAAAGCAAACAATCAGCGACGCCACCACCACCCACGCGCGATAGTTTGGAAGGAACATGAAGCCGAGGTTGGTCGCGCCCGACAGCGCGGACGGCACGTCGTACGGCTGGCCCGACGAACCATAGATAGAACGGAACACGCCCTCGACGACGAGCGTGAGCCCGAACGTAAGCAACAGTCCATACAGATGGTCGAGCTTGTAAAGCCAACGCAGCATCGAGCGTTCGATCGCGACGCCGAACAGGCCGACGATCAGCGGTGCGAGCACGAGCATCGCCCAATAAGGCACGCCGAAGTATGAGAAGCCCATCCACGCGAGCATCGCGCCGAGCATGAACAACGCGCCGTGCGCGAAGTTGATCACGTTCAGCAAGCCGAAGATCACCGCAAGACCAAGACTCAGAATTGCGTAGAACGAGCCGTTCACGAGCCCGAGCAGCAACTGGCTCAACATCGCGGGAAGCGGAATGCCAAAGATGTCCATTGAAGCCTTAACCCATCGTCAGGGTGAGATCGGTTGTGCACGATCCGGCCGGCACGCGAAAAGCGCTCATGACGCCGGCCGCGCGCGGCATTTGAAAAGAACCGAAACGGACGGCTGCCCGCCCGCGCGCGGACAGCCAGCCGTCAGTCAGCTCTTCAACCCGCGTTTATTTCCACAGCGCGCAGCGGGTTTCCGACTTCGTCGTGAACGCCTGCTCGCCGGGAATCGTCGCGGTGATCTTGTAGTAGTCCCACGGCTCTTTCGACTCTGCTGGCGTCTTCACCTGCATCAGGTACATGTCGTGGATCATGCTGCCGTCCTGACGGATGTAGCCCTTCGCGTAGAAGTCGTCGATCTTGGTCTTTTTCAATTGCGCCATGACCTTGTCGGGGTCCGTCGAACCGACTGCCTGCACGGCCTTCAGATAATTCATCGTCGCCGAGTAGTCAGCGGCTTGCAGACTGGACGGCATCTTGCGCATTTTGTCGAAATAGCGCTGTGCCCACTTGCGCGTGTTCGCGTCCTTGTTCCAGTACCAGCTATCCGTCAGCACGAGGCCTTGCGTGGTTTCGAGACCGAGGCTATGCACGTCGTTGATGAACATCAGCAACGCAGCGAGCTTCATGCTCTTCGTAATGCCGAATTCTTTCGCGGCCTTGATCGAGTTGATCGTGTCGCCGCCGGCATTGGCGAGACCGAGAACCTGCGCCTTCGACGACTGTGCCTGCAGCAGGAACGACGAGAAGTCCGACGCCGACAACGGGTGGCGCACCGTGCCCAGCACCTGGCCGCCGCTCGCCTTCACGACGTCCGACGTGTTCTTTTCGAGCGCCTTGCCGAATGCGTAGTCGGCGGTCAGGAAGTACCACGTCTTGCCGCCCTGCTTCACCACCGCGGAGCCCGTGCCCTTCGCGAGCGCCGTGGTGTCGTACGCATAGTGAATCGTGTACGGCGTGCATTGCTCGTTGGTCAGCGTGTCGGCGCCCGCCCCGATGCTGATGTAGACCTTGTGCTTCTCGCCGGCGACGGTGTTCATCGAAAGACCCGTTGCCGAATTCGTGCCGCCGACCAGCAGATCGAGACCTTCACGATCGAACCATTCGCGTGCACGCGAAGCGGCGATATCCGCCTTGTTCTGGTGATCCGCATACAGCACCGTGATCGGCTTGCCGTTCACCTTGCCGCCGAAATCCGCAACGGCCATGCGAATGGCTTCGAGACCACCCTGACCGTCGATATCCGCATACAACCCCGACATATCCGTGATGAAGCCGATCTTTACCGCATCGTCAGCCGCTTGCGCGCTGCTCATCGTGATAGCGGCGCCGGCGGCGACCGCGAAACAAACTGAAGCAAGCCGCGCGAGTGGGTTCTTTTTCATTCCTGTCTCCTGGTTCATCGCTTGTGGTTATCAGAGGCAATCGGGCGCGCGCTGTCTATACGCCCAGTAGATCGTGCAGTGTCGGCATCTTGCTTTCGAGTTCACTTGCCCCGAAGTGCTCGACGATCGCACCGTGCTCCATCACATAGAAGCGGTCGGCAAGCGGCGCGGCAAAGCGGAAATTCTGTTCGACCATGACGATCGTGTAGCCGCGCGCCTTGAGCGTCACGATCATGCGCGCAAGCGCCTGCACGATGACAGGCGCCAGTCCTTCCGATATTTCGTCGAGCAGAAGCAGGCTCGCGCCGGTGCGCAAGATACGCGCTACCGCGAGCATCTGCTGTTCGCCGCCGGAGAGCCGTGTGCCCTGGCTCATGCGACGCTCCTGCAAGTTCGGGAACATCGAATAGATTTCTTCGAGCGACATCATGTGCGCCTTGTCGCCAACCGGCGGCGGCAGCAGCAGATTTTCTTCGCACGACAGGCTCGAAAAAATCCCGCGTTCTTCGGGGCAATAGCCAATGCCGCAATGTGCGATGCGATGCGTGGGCAGGTTGATCGTTTCACGTCCGCCGATGCGGATCGAACCCGTGCGCCGTCCAGTCAGGCCCATGATCGCGCGCAATGTCGTGGTGCGCCCCGCGCCGTTGCGGCCAAGCAGCGTGACAACCTCGCCGCGGTCCACCGTCAGATCGACGCCGTGCAGAATATGGGACTCTCCGTACCACGCCTGCAGACCCGCGATCTCCACCGCGGGCGCACCCGCCGCGGTGCCGCTCACTTCGAGGCTTTCGCGCTCGGCAATTGTATTCATGCGTGGGCTCCGGCGAGCGCCGCGTCGGCACTGCCCATATAGGCTTGCATCACGAGCGGATTCTTCGACACTTCTGCATAGCTGCCTTCGGCGAGCACTTCACCGCGTTGCAGAACAGTGATCGTGTCGGAGATGCCTGCGATCACATTCATGTTGTGTTCCACCATCAGGATCGTGCGGCCACTCGATACTTTTTTGATCAAAGCCGTGACGCGGTCGACGTCTTCGTGACCCATGCCTTGCGTCGGTTCGTCGAGCAGCATCAGTTCGGGCTCCATCGCGAGCGTCGTGGCAATTTCCAGCGCGCGCTTGCGGCCGTATGAGAGCTCGACGGTCAACACGTCGGCGAAATCAGTCAGGCCGACCTGCGTAAGCAGGTCCATTGCGCGGTCGTCGAGCTGGCGCAGCGTGCGCTCGCTCTTCCAGAAATGGAACGCGGTGCCGAGCGAACGCTGCAAACCGATGCGCACATTCTGCAATGCCGTCAGATGCGGGAATACAGCGGAAATCTGAAAGGAGCGGATGATGCCGCGCCGCGCGATCTGCGCCGGCCGCTCATTCGTGATGTCCACACCGTTGAAGACAATCTGGCCCGCCGTCGGCTCGAGGAACTTGGTGAGCAGATTGAAGCACGTGGTCTTGCCCGCTCCGTTTGGACCAATCAGCGCATGGATCGAGCCACGGCGCACGCGCAGGTTCACGCCGTTCACGGCAATGAAGCCTTTGAACTCACGAGTGAGGCCGCGCGTTTCGAGAATCGTATCGCCGAGAATCATGTTCCCTTCCATACGGAGTAAGGCGAAGCACTACGATCTTACGCGCGAAGCTCTGCGCGACTTTTTTGGACGGCGGCACCCCGTGCACGCTCGTTGGCGTGGTGCACCAATCCGGACGGTAGTCCGTGGGGCAACACGCAGCATGGCTGCCATTGTCGCGCCAATGATGCAGCGCATTCATTGGGATTTGCACTTAGTGGATCACGCGTGTGAGCGATTGCGAACCTTGTCTCCAACTGGAGACAGGCGCGCGCAGATAACCCTGCGACGCAAGCACGGAACGCGAGACACACAAAGCATGCCGCGCTCGTCACCACGCGTGTCACACAGCGGACATCGACACGGCCCGACCCGCATGCGCAGCAAGGCTGCCGGCCACGCGCGCACGCCGATCCTCGCGGATCATGTCGCTCGCGCGCTCGGCGATCATCAAGGTGGGCGAGTTTGTATTGCCCGATGTGATGGTAGGCATGACCGATGCGTCGACTACGCGCAGTCCGTCGACACCGATAACTCGTAGCCTGTTGTCGACGACCGCGCCAGGATCGTCGGTCGTGCCCATCCTGCATGTGCCGACCGGATGGAAAATCGTCGTGCCGACCAGTCCTGCTGCACGCTGCAGTTCTTCCTCGGTTTGATATTCGATGCCCGGCAATATTTCCCGGGGCTGATAACGGGCCAATGCCGGTGCCGCGGCAATGCGACGCGTGAGACGCAGTGCGTTTGAGGCGACATGGCGGTCGTAATCGGTGGATAGATAGTTCGGCGCGATCAGCGGCGGCGCAGCGGCGTCTGTCGATTCAATATGAATGCTGCCGCGCGAAGTGGGCCGCAACTGGCACACCGACGCAGTGAATGCATTGAACCGATGCAGCGGTTCGCCGAAGCGATCCAGCGAAAGAGGCTGGACGTGATATTCGAGGTCCGGGCGCGTCAGCGAGCGATCGTCGGGGTCCGACTTTGCGAATGCCCCGAGTTGCGACGGCGACATCGACATCGGCCCGCTTTGAAAAAGCGCGTACTGCACGCCGATCATGAGCTTGCCCCACCAATGCGCGGATGCGGTATTGAGTGTGCGGACCCCGTCGACCTGATAAGCCATGCGCAATTGCAAATGATCCTGAAGATTTTCGCCGACGCCGCGCAGGTCGTTGACCACGTCGATACCAAGGTTCTGCAAACGCGCACTGTTACCTATGCCGGAGAGCTCCAGCAATTGCGGCGAGTTGACGGCCCCTGAGCTCAGGATCACTTCGCAACGGGCTTTGGCAAAGTACTCTGTTTCGTTACCGCGGTATTCGACGCCCGTGCAGCGGCGTCCGTCGAATACCACGCGCCGTGTGTGTGCGCCGGTGATGATGGTGAGATTCTGGCGCTTCATCGCGGGGCGCAAAAATGCTTTAGAAGCATTCCAGCGAATACCCCGCTTCTGATTGACGTCGAAGTAGCCAACGCCCGTGTTGTCGCCGCGATTGAAGTCGTCGGTGGCGGGAATGCCGGTCTCTTGCGCGGCCTTCGAAAACTCTTCGAGAATCTTCCATTTGAGGCGTTGCTTCTCCACGCGCCACGGTCCCCCGGCGCCATGCGATTCGCTCTCGCCCGAGTAGTGGTCTTCGCTGCGTTTGAAAACCGGCAGCACGGAATTCCACGACCATGACGCGTCGTTCGTGACGCGCGCCCACTCGTCATAATCTTCGCGCTGGCCGCGCATGTAGATCATTCCGTTGATCGACGAACTGCCACCCAGGACGCGGCCGCGCGGATACGAAAGCGCGCGGCCGTTCAGGCCCGGTTCCGCCTGCGTTTTATAGAGCCAGTCAGTACGCGGATTGCCGATGCAGTACAGATAGCCGACCGGCACATGAATCCAGTGATAGTCGTCTTTGCCGCCGGCTTCGAGCAACAACACCTGCACATCCGGATCTTCGGTCAGGCGATTGGCGAGCACGCACCCCGCTGTCCCAGCGCCGACGATGATGTAGTCGAATTCGCCTTCGAGACGCCGCCCGGAAGACGCGGCTTGCGCGTTGCTCATTGTTCCGTCTCCTAATCAATTTTCCCGGGCCTATGTAGGACCGGTTTTATCGATGCCTTCGGCGCGACAGGATCGCCGCCGCCGAAGGCGAACATCTCGAACTACTTTGCAACCGGCATGGTGAATTCAGCGCCCTTCGCGATACTGTCAGGCCAGCGCTGCATGATGCTCTTGTAGCGTGTGTAGAACCGCACGCCTTCCTCGCCATACGCGTGATGATCGCCGAATAGCGACTTCTTCCACCCGCCGAACGAATGCCACGCCATCGGCACAGGAATTGGCACATTGATGCCGACCATGCCGATCTGAATCTGCCGCGAGAAGGCGCGCGCAATGCCGCCATCCGACGTGAAGAGCGACACGCCGTTGGCAAACTCGTTGGCATTGATCAATTCCACCGCAGACGCAAAGTCCGGCACGCGTACCACGCATAACACTGGTCCGAAAATCTCCTCGCGATAGATCTTCATATCAGTCGATACATCGTCGAACAGCGTACCGCCGAGAAAGAAGCCTTTCTCGTGGCCGTCCACTCGATGACCGCGGCCATCGACCACCAACTTCGCGCCAGCCGCGATGCCGGCTTCGATATAGCCGACCACTTTCTCGCGATGCACGGCCGTCACCAACGGTCCCATTTCGGCGGCCGATTCCATGCCGTTCATAATCTTCAGGCTTTTTACGCGAGGCGTGAGCCGCTCGATCAGTTCATCGGCGATATGACCCACCGCAACGGCGACGGAAATCGCCATGCAGCGCTCGCCCGCCGATCCGTATGCGGCACCGATCAAAGCGTCGACGGCCTGATCGAGATCGGCATCCGGCATGACGACCAGGTGATTCTTGGCGCCGCCCAATGCCTGCACGCGCTTGCCGTGCTTCGTGCCTTCGGTGTGGATGTACTCGGCGATCGGCGTGGAGCCGACAAACGAAACAGCACTTACGTCGGGATGCACGAGCAGCGCATCGACCGCGACCTTATCGCCGTGCACTACGTTGAACACGCCGTCCGGCAAGCCGGCCTCCTTCAATAGTTCCGCGAGACGGTTCGACGCCGACGGATCGCGCTCCGACGGCTTCAGCACGAACGTGTTGCCGCAAGCTATCGCGACCGGGAACATCCAGCACGGCACCATCATCGGAAAATTGAATGGCGTAATGCCGGCGACCACACCGAGCGGTTGACGCAGGTTCCAGTTGTCGATGCCACCGCCGATCTGATCCGTGAAGTCCGTCTTCAACAGATTCGGGATGCCGCATGCGAACTCGACCACTTCAATGCCGCGCATCACTTCGCCCTTCGCGTCGGAGAACACCTTGCCGTGTTCGCGCGTGATCAGTTCCGCGAGTTCGTCGTGATGGCGATCCAGCAATTCCTTGAACTTGAATAGCACCCGCGCCCGCTTGATCGGCGCGGTCTCGCTCCAGGCGGGAAACGCGGCGTAAGCGGCGGCGACCGCGGCATCCACTTCCGCGACGCTTGCAAGCGGCACACGCGCGGCGACGTCGCCCAGTGCGGGATTGAAGACGTCGCCGAAACGGCCGCTCGTTCCGTCAATCGCCTTGCCGTTGATGAAATGGGTTAGCGCGCGCGTGCCGGCGTCCGCGCGGACGCCTTCTTCCTGATATGTCTCGCTCATGTTCTGTCCTCTCGGTGGTAGGCCATTCCCAGATGGCTGCTGAGACTCTGGCGTGCTCAAACGCCAGCGTAAGGCGCTTCGCCTCGCTAAATCCAATGAGTAATGCTCAACTGGACCATAAGCGGCGTTAATATCAGCGGATGGATCTGACTCTGCTACGCGCGTTCGTCACCGTGGCACGCGAGGGCAACCTCACGCGTGCTGCGGTGCAACTACATTTGACCCAGCCGGCCGTTAGCCTGCAAATCAAGCATTTGCAGGAGACGCTGGGCGTGACGCTGTTCACGCGTACCTCGCATGGACTCTCGCTGACCCGCGACGGCCAGGCGCTTCTGCCGCACGCCGAACGTGCGCTGGCCGCGGCGGGTGACGTGCAACGAGCGGCGCAATCGCTGCGCCAGGAAGTGCGCGGACGCCTGCGCATCGGCACGATTCTCGACCCCGAGTTTCTGCGCCTCGGGGGTTTCCTCAAGCAACTGGTGGAGACGTGGCCGCACATCGAAACTGCTTTGCGGCACGGCATGTCGGGCTGGGTGCTCGATCAGGTCCGCGCAGGCGAACTGGATGTCGGCTACTACATTGGCGTGCCCTCCGAGGACGACGCGCGCGATGGGCCCGCCTTCCACACATTGACGCTCACGCAGTTCCAGTACCGCGTGCTCGCGCCCGCCGGCTGGAAAGACCGCGTGAAAGGCGCGCGCGACTGGCGCTCGCTTGCCGCCTTTCCGTGGATCTGGACGCCGCCCGCTTCCGCGCACAACCGCCTGCTGTCCCGCGCTTTTGGGGAGGCCGGCGTGAAACCGGTGAAGGTCGCGGAAGTGGATCAGGAGCCGTCGATGCTGGATCTCGTCAAATCCGGCGTGGGCCTGACGCTCGCGCGCGATGCGATTGCGATTGCCGAGGCTCACGCGCACGCGTTGACCATCGTCGAAGGCATTACCGTGCCTACGCAACTGAGCTTCATCACGCTCGACGAACGCAAGGACGAGCCGGCGATAGCCGCCGCGCTCAAGCTCATCGATCAGCAATGGACCGGCTGAGCACGCTACACGGCTGCGATATGAGCGGTCCTCATGACAGCGTTCACGTGAATTTCGCTGGATCATGGCGGGCTTAAACCGCGGCGTCACGCAGTTTTTGTTAGATTGACGGGTCTCTCACGCGCGCACGCCGTTGGCAGCCGCCCTCACCGCTTCCGTTCCAACCGACTCTGTCCTTCCCGGCAGCTTGGCGCCGGTCACAGCACAAACCGCCGACCACTCAATTCTTCGACAGGAGCCTGACATGGCACGCAACATCGAAATAAAAGCCCGCGCGCAGCATTTCGAGCAACTGCGCGAGCGCGCGGCGCAGCTCGCGCCGGACACGCCTTTAATCTTCCGCCAGCAGGATTTTTTCTACGACGTGCCGCGCGGGCGCCTCAAGCTGCGCCAGTTCGACGACGGCACGCCCGCCGAACTGATCTTCTATCAGCGTGACGACCGCGACGGGCCCAAGGCGTCGTATTACACCCGCAGTCCTGTGACGAACCCCGAAGCCATGCACGCGCTGCTTGCCACTGCGCTGACAACGCGCGGCATCGTGACCAAGGAACGGCATGTGTATCTGGCGGGGCGCACGCGCATTCATCTGGATCGCGTCGACGGTCTCGGCGATTTCGTGGAACTCGAAGTGGTGCTCGCGCAAGACGACAATGAAGAAGACGGTCAGGCCGAAGCGCACGCAATGTTCGCGAGCCTCGGCGTTCCGGAATCGGATCTGGTTGCGGTCGCCTACGTCGATTTGCTGAGCCCGGACAGCGCGCCGAAGCAAGTCGCATAAACCGCACGCGCGGCCACGGTGCGTGCGTCAGGCGCCGGCCGTTCCCGGCGACAGATGGCCAAGCGGCAATGGCCCGTTGCGCTTGAACGTGGTGAGTACGATGTTCGAGCGCACGCTGTCGACGCCCGGCACGCGCATCAGCTTTTTCATCACGAAGGTG
The DNA here is from genome assembly GCF_000685095.1 of Paraburkholderia caledonica NBRC 102488. Lineage (GTDB taxonomy): Bacteria > Pseudomonadota > Gammaproteobacteria > Burkholderiales > Burkholderiaceae > Paraburkholderia > Paraburkholderia caledonica. The sequence goes on along the minus strand of NZ_BAYE01000004.1, from coordinate 285,819 downwards.
GACAGGTAGTTCAGGTCGGGCGCGACGATGCGCAGCAGATAGTCGGCGTCGCCTACCACCGCATGGCATTCCAGCACCTCGGGCAAGGTGTCGATCTGCTGCTGGAATTGCTCGATGATCGAATCGCCATGATGCTTGAGCTTCAGGCTCGTAAATGCCGTCACGCCAAGGCCCAGCTTCTCGGGCCGCAACACGACCCGATAACCGTCCACCACGCCGATCTGTTCCAGCCGCTGCAATCGCCGGCCGATTTGCGACGGCGACAGCGGCACCTGTTCCGCCAGTTGCTGATGCGTTGCGCGCCCGAAGCGCTGCAGTACGTCGAGGAGTGCAAGATCGAAGTGATCGAGTTCTAGCATGTAGGGAATTTCATCGACTGTATTACCGCGTGTTAAAGAATTCGTCGTATTGAAAGGGCTTTGCAGGCGACTCGGGGCTCAAACCTTCAGTTCTACAGGCTATTCTTAAGGCGCACGTAAGAATCCCACGCTTGCTGCGCAAACGCGTCCAAACCATCGCGCGTGAGCGTGTTCTGACGCTGTACAATCAGGAGCGCATACGGCTTGGAGAGCGCGCTTGCCTCCTTGCACAGAACGAGTTCGTCTCCGCTCGAAGGTGAGCGGGCGCGCCAGAAGTTGATCGCGGCTTCCAGTTCGTGAATGCTTATCTCGGACATGGCTTCGATTACCGGTGTGCGCCAGCAGACTGCTCGACGACTGCTTCGTGGCCGGTTACGCCAGTTGGGCTCAGCCACACCACACGCGGTCCGTGTAGCAGATCTGTGCAGCAGGCGCCCCGGCGAACCGCTTGCCAAACGCCTAAACCCATTGTACTTGAGCGAAATCCATGCGACTCCTTCTGATCGAAGATGACCGTCCCATCGCGCGCGGCATCCAAAGCAGTCTCGAACAAGCCGGCTTCACCGTCGACATGGTCCACGACGGCATTTTCGCCGAACAGGCCCTCACGCAAAACCGGCACGAACTGGTGATTCTCGACCTCGGCTTGCCGGGCATCGACGGTATGACGCTGCTTTCGCGCTTCCGTCAGAGCAATCGCCACACTCCGGTGATCATTCTCACCGCGCGTGACGAACTGAACGACCGTGTGCAAGGCCTGAATTCCGGTGCCGACGACTACATGCTGAAGCCGTTCGAGCCCACCGAACTCGAAGCGCGTATTCGCGCGGTAATGCGCCGTAGCGGCCCGCACGGCGACATGCCGCGTCCGGAAGTGTCATTGGGCGGCGTGCGTTTGTCGGGCGTCGATCGCCGCATTTTCAACGACGACAAGCCGCTCGAGCTGTCGCCGCGCGAATTCGCCGTGCTCGAAATGCTGCTGCTGCGCCACGGCCGCGTGGTCAGCAAGGCGCAACTGCAAGACCACCTCACGCATTTCGGCGGCGATCTCGGCGACACCGCTATCGAGGTCTATGTGCACCGTGTGCGCAAAAAGCTCGAGAACTGCCGTGTCGAAATCGTCACGGTGCGCGGCTTCGGTTATCTGTTGCAGGAAATCCGCCAGGCCGCATAATCGTCGTGAAGGCCGCAATTCGATTGCGGCCCGACGGCGCCGGGCCGGCGCAGCGCACTACTTGCGCGATTCGCCGGCATCCGGCGAAACTTCACGGCGCGTTGCGCCTGCACTCTTCCCGCGCGTTCGATCATGCCCCAGCCGGCCGCCAATAGTCTGCGCCGCACGCTGCTGCGGCGCCTAGCTGCTCCTCTTTCGCTGCTCGCGCTCATGAGCGGCCTGATCGCCTACTGGCTCGCGTGGCAGTACACGCAGCACGTGGTCGACCGCTCGCTCGCCGACCTCGCGACCGCGATCTCCAAGCAGATCCAGATTGCGGGCCCCGAAGCGCCGATCACCGTGCCGCCGCTCGCGCAGGCCATGTTCTCGGATCCGGTCGAGCATCTCGTCTATCGGATCAGCAATGGCGAAACCGAAATCGCCGGCGATAAAAGCCTTCCGCTGCAAGGCACGAGCGTTCGGCGCATGCATTACGCGTATGTGTTCGAAACCCAGCACCAGGGCGTCACCGTGCGCGTCGCCCAAGTACGGGTCGATCAGCCGGTCGGCAATCCGATCGTCGTCGAAGTTGGGCAGCCGGTGTACCACCGTTTTCGTATAGCGGCCGAATTCCTCGTCGCCATCATGATGCCGCTGCTGTTGCTGCTGCTTGCCGGCTGGGTGATCGTATGGCGAGTGGTCAATCAACAGCTTAATCCGCTAACCGATCTCGCAGACTCGCTGAACCGGCAAACTCACACGTCGCTGGAACCGGTGGACGAAACCTATGTGCCCGTCGAAATCCGGCCGCTGACTGGCGCTGTGAACGCGCTGCTTGACCGGCTGAAAACCGCGCTCGACGGTCAACGCAAATTTATCGCCGATGCCGCGCATCAGTTGCGCACGCCGCTCACTGCCGTGAAGTTGCATGCGGAGCAGGCGGCTACCGCCCGCGATCCTCGGCAAACGCTCGCAGCCGTGCGCGAACTGCGGGCGGCGGCCGACCGCGCGGTGCGTCTGTCGAATCAGCTGCTGTCTCTTGCGCGCGCCGAACCGGCCGAGCAGGCTGCACGCTTTGTGAATGTGGATATGGCCGCGCTCGCGTTCGATACCGGCGCGGAATGGGTGCCGCGCGCATTGACCTCGCACATCGACCTGGGTTTTCAGCGGCTCGACGACCCGACCAACGACCATCCGTTGATCGCGCGCGGCAATCCGGTTCTGCTTCACGAAGTGATCGCGAACCTGCTGGATAACGCGCTGAAGTATGTGCCGCCGTCGCGCTTCGATGGCGGGCGCATCACGGTCACCGTCTCGCAAACTGTAATTGACGACGTTCGCATGGCCGAAATCGTCGTCGAAGACAATGGAGCGGGCGTGCCTCACACGCAGCAAGCGGATCTGTTCAAGCGGTTCTTTCGCGGCGACGGCCAGAGCGATAACGGTGTGGACGGCGGCGCCGGTCTCGGCCTCGCGATCGTTCACGACATCATGGCGTTGCATCACGGCAGCGTTCACTACGAAGACGCATTGGAAGGCGGAGCGCGTTTCATCGTGCGTATTCCGCTCGTGCATGCCGCCGTTCCGGCCGGCAAGAAAGACGACATGCAGCGCCACGAAAAAAAACCGGCGCATTCAGCGCCGGTCGATCTGTAGCAGTGTGTCTCGCGAACGGGTTGCCTCGCCGTCATTCGCATGACGAACGGGGCAACTCAGGCGCTACTTCTTCCTGGCCTTCTTCGTCACCTTCGTTGATTTCGCCGATTTAGCAGGCTTGGCGGTTTTGGCCGCGCCCTTCTCTTTCTCGGGCGGCGCGAGCATCGTGCCGCGGCATTTGCGCGAGCCGCAACGGCACTCGTATTCCTTCTTGAGCTTCTTGGTCTGACGCGCGTCGATCACGAGGCCGTAGTCGTAGAAAATCTCCTCGCCCTCGGCGATGTCGCGCAGTGCGTGCACATACACGTGACCGTCGATCTCTTCGGCTTCGCAATTCGGCGCACACGAGTGGTTGATCCAGCGCGCGCTGTTGCCGTTCACCTTGCCGTCGATCACCTTGCCGCTGTCGAGCGCGAAGTAGAACGTGTGGTTCGGTTCGTCAGGATTATGCGGATGACGGCGCAACGCTTCTTTCCAGGAAATCCGCTCGCCCTTGTATTCGATTAGCCGCTCACCGGCCGCAATCGGTTCGAGCGCAAACACGCCTTTGCCGTGCACACCTGAACGACGCACGGCGATCCTGCGTGAACTCATTGAATGAATCCTTGTGAAGAACTGGGGATGAAGTCCGGCAGCCGTCGGAAAACGCCCGCGTCTGACGCGCTGATTTTTTCTGGCGCTGATAGCAAACGCGGCGCCCTGCGAGCGCCGCGTCGACTTGCGACGCTCATGCGCCACATCCGGCATCCTACACGCTGAAGACGGCTTCGTTCAACCGTCAAAAACGTGTGGCCGCGTCATGCCCTCATGATGCCCGCGTTATGCCCGCGTCATGGCGATGTGCGGCTTCATCTCTGCCCAAACGAAATCTCGCCAAACAGCGCCTTTTGCTCGCGCGGTTGCGAACGCCAGTACTGCGGAGGCGCTTCAACCGTCGCACCAAGTTGTGCCGCGGCGTGCCACGGCCAGCGCGGGTTATATAGCAGCGCACGGGCCAGCGCGATCAGATCGGCGTCGCCCTCTTCGATCAGTTGCTCGGCATGAAGCGGATCTGTGATGAGTCCGACGCCAATGGTCGTGAGGCCCGTCGCTTTTTTGACGGCCTTCGCGAACGGAATCTGATAGCCGGGTTCAAGCGGGATCTTCTGCAACGGCGACACGCCTCCGGACGACACGTCGATCCAATCGCAACCGCGCTTTTTCAACTCCTGCGCAAACGCAATCGTGTCTTCAAGCGACCAGCCGCCTTCAACCCAATCCGTCGCGGACACGCGCACGCCAACTGGTTTGTCGGCGGGAAACGATGCGCGCACGATGTCGAAGATTTCAAGCGGAAAGCGCATGCGGTTTTCGAGCGAACCGCCGTAGTCGTCGTCGCGCTGGTTCGCGAGCGGCGACAGAAACTGATGCAACAGGTAGCCGTGAGCGGCATGCACTTCCAATGCATCGATACCGAGGCGCGCCGCGCGGCGGGCCGATGCCGCGAAGGCTTCGCGAATGCGGTTCAGCCCCGGCGTGTCGAGCGCCAGCGGCGGCTCTTCGCCCGCCTTGTGCGGCAACGCCGAAGGCGCATGCGGCAACCATCCGCCTTGCGATACGGGAATCAACTGACCGCCTTCCCACGGCGCCTGGCTCGAGGCCTTGCGCCCCGCATGCGAAAGCTGCATCGTCACGTTGATATGCGAATGCTTGCGAATCGCGGCGAGCACCGGCGTGAGCGCAGCTTCAGTGGCGTCGTCCCATAAACCGAGATCCGCCGGCGTAATACGGCCGTCCGGCTCGACGGCCGTCGCTTCGATGCACAACATGCCGGCACCGGATAACGCAAGACTGCCAAGGTGGATCATGTGCCACGCGGTCGCCTCGCCGCGTTCGGCGGAATACTGGCACATCGGCGATACGACGATGCGATTCGGAAGCGTCACGCTACGCAGCGTGAGTGGAGAAAATAGCGCGCTCATGGATCACCGCCCAGTTAGAACCCGAGAGCGAACGAGCATAGCACCGCAGGTCGTTTGCTGCAGGCAGCGAGGTGTCGATAAGAGTCGGCGTTGCAACTGCCGATCGCGTCAGGCGGTCAGACAGACCGGACGCTCAAGCCGCCGCGTTGCCATGGCAACGCGGCGCCAGCTTCAGTCCGGAGATCTGCTCCCGCTCAGGGCTTACGTTCCACCTGATCCAGCCATTCGCCGAACATGCGGCAAGCGGCGGCTTCCAGAACCGGACCGAACTGCGCAGTCTCCGCGCGCAACTGGCGTGCGTCGATGCCATGGCCGACGAGCTCACCGGCGTTGCCGATCAGCCAGGGCTCGAAGCGGTCAGCGCGAATCTCGGGATGACATTGCAACGCGAGCACATGGGCGCCCCATGCGAACGCCTGGTTTTCGCACGCGCTCGTGGATGCAAGACGCGTGGCGTTGGCCGGCAGATCGAAGGTGTCGCCATGCCAATGCAGCATGGATGTTTGCGCGCCATCGAGATGACGCACCGGCGATGCGCGTCCGGCATCGGTAAGCGTAAGCGGCTCCCAGCCCAGTTCGACATGACCCGCCGGATAGACCCGCGCCCCAAGCGCACGCGCGATCAACTGCGCGCCGAGACAGATGCCGAGTGTAGGCAGCCCCGCCTCGATGCGTTTTCCGATCATCGAGAGCAGCGGCACGAGGGTGGGATAAAGCGCGTCGTCGGTGGCGCTGATCGGGCCACCGAGTACCACCATCAACGATGGCGAGACGGGATTCGGCGCTTCAATGCGCGCAAAGCCGACGTCGAGATAACGGACCGGACGCCCACGCTCGCCGAGCACCAGTTCGAGACTGCCAAGATCTTCGAAGTACACGTGGCGAATGGCCAGAACTTCCTGATTCATCAGCCTCTCACTTCGCGGTTGACTGGAGACCTGCCGCTACGCGGCGCCGACGGCTGGGCGGGCGGCGAAGGCCGCCTGCCGGAGCCGGCTTTGCAGTGTAGCGGATTGTCAGGAAAGCAGCCGCCTTATTGGGCGAAGATCTTCCAGGTCTTCTTCTGTGTAGCGGCGTCAGCGGTTTCATGCACCGCGCAATCGAGACGCAGGTCCGTATCCGCCATGTTCAGATCGAGAAGCGCGCAGTGATGCGGCGTCTTTTTCGGATTCTTGCTGGGCTCGAAGTGCGTGCAGCTCAGGCACATGCGGTGGGGCGGAATGTGGCCCTGCGCTTCCAGTTGATGAACTGTCTTGAGCAGCGTGCGGTAGAACATGGCTTGCTCGTCGTCGCGCAAGGTGCCGACTGCTTTGGCCAGGAAGTCCGGCCATTGCGCAGCGCGCTTGGCGGCTGTGCGGCCACGAGCGGTCAGGCGGACGGCGAGCGCGCGGCCGTCGTCGAGTGCGCGGCGCTTTTCGACAAGTCCCTTGGTTTCAAGCGTGCTGACCGCGTCGCTCGTGGTAGCGGCGGTCAACGCCGTTTCACGCGCGATTTCTCCGAGCCGCATCGGGCCCTTTCGCTGCATCAACAGAACCAGGATTTCGCCCTGCGTGGGTGTGAGACCCGCGCCCTCCGCCCACTCCCAAGCCTGGCTTCGCATCGCCGTGCTCAGTCGCAAGAGACTGTGGGTGACTCGCCCGGTTGCCTGTTCTCCGTATACGCCTTCGCTCATAATCTTCGATTCGTTTATTAACAGCTTTTGTGCGGTGCCGGACTTATTTGCCGGGAACGCCCGTAGCCTGTGTGGGGTAGCCCCGCCCAAAACAGGACGAGACGGATTCGACTATCTCAAAAATTCACCGCCTTGCAAGCCAAAGCAGTTAAGACGACATTCTATGCGAGAGCGGCGAATCGTACAGCTAAGTTATCCCATGCAAGTTGTGGATAACCATGGGACAACATGGGGGAATACATGTGCGCCGATTCTTGATAAGCGTCTGCTGCAAGTTTACCGGTCTTAAGTTGTCCTCGTTTACCGCCGCCCGCGCACTGCCCAACGGCCTAGTTATAGTTTACGCAGCGCCTTGACTTTGCAGGGAATTATTCAGTTGTCCACAGCCCGTGGCAATGCTTGTTAACTACTACTACGTATGTATACGTACAAATTCGACAAACCTTAAGGGCACCGAACTGGAAAATTTAATTACGAAAAAAAACCCGCCGACGGCGGGTTTCTTACGGTTGAATACGAAGCGCGCCCCGCGCCTCGTTATGCTCGCCACTTCAGACACTGCTGGCGGACCGCCTCATGCAGCGACTTTTCCTCTTCGACCACGCCTCTGAGCCACGTTGCGTCGTTGACCTGGCCGCGCGCAATCGTGCCGATCTCGGCCAGCGCGTGGCCCGAGGCCAACGCCTCTCCGTGCGGTGCGATCAGATCGAGCGTTTCCAGAATATCTTCGGCGATCGTCTTGCGTTCGCCGGTCTGCGGATTGATGCAAGTGCCCGCAAGTCCGAAACGGCATGCTTCGAAACGGTTGAACGTGTAGACGAGGTAGTCGTCTTCGTGCGGAGCGATCGGCTTGTCGAGCAACAGATGGCGCGCGAGCGTCTGGATGTAGCACGCAATTGCCGCCGCGCGATCCACCGACAGCGGCGTGTCCATCACGCGTACTTCGATGGTGCCGAAGCCGGGCTTCGGCCGGATGTCCCAGTAGAAATCTTTCATGCTGTTGACGACGCCCGTATGGACCATCTTCGAGAAGTATTCCTCGAAACTGTCCCACGTCAGCACGAACGGCGCGCGGCCCGAGAGCGGAAAAGCGAACACGGAATTCAGGCGTGCCGAATGAAAGCCGGTGTCCACGCCCTGCACGAACGGCGACGATGCCGACAATGCAATGAAGTGCGGGATGAAGCGTGACATCGAATGCAGAAGGAACAGCGCGCTGTCAGGATCGGGGCAGCCAATGTGCACGTGCTGGCCGAACACCGTGAACTGCTTGGCCAGGTAGCCGTACAGCTCCGAAAGATATTGAAAACGCGGCGTATCCACGATCTGCCGCTCGCTCCATTGCTGGAAAGCGTGCGTGCCGCCGCCGCACAGGCCGACGTTCAGATGATCGGCTGCCGAAACGAGCGTATCGCGGATCTTGCGCAGATCGGCGAGCGCCTGTTCGTGCGTCGTGCAAATGCCGGTAGACAGCTCGATCATGCTCTCGGTGATTTCCGGCGTGATATTGCCGGGGATCTTCTGATCCTTGACGAGGCGCAGCAGATCCGAGCCGGCTTTGGTCAGATCATAGTCATGCGTATTGACGATCTGCATCTCGAGTTCGACACCGAAAGTAAACGGCTTCGAATCGATGAAGGGTTCGAGTGACATGGCGTCCCCTGAGTGAGGTCGGCCGGGCAGTTGTCAGGTGCCCTGCCGTTTATTTGAGCAATATGTGGATTAATGCGCGGCCGGAAGCGCGAAACGCTTACTCTTCGCGCCGTTCGGCGACCAGCGCAAGGCTGCGATACACGAGCCATGGCCCGAGGATTTGCAGCACGACGATCGAACACATGACAATCGCCCGGAGTTGCGGATCGAAGTTCGGATAAAGGTTGTACGTGTCGTCGACCAGCAAATAGGCCAGTGCCGACATCGGCGACAACGACAGACCGAGCGCGATGCCCTGCTTCCAGTTCAGACCGCTCGGCTTCGCAAAGGCGAGCACGCCGACAAGTTTCGCGACAAGACGCGCAACAATCAGGCCCAGCGCGGCGACGCCGCCGAGCGCAATGTCTTTCCACTCAAACGATGTGAGCGTCAGCACGAACAGAATCACGGTGAGAAGCCACCCTGCGGTGCCGAAATGCTGAGGCCACAATTGCGGCCGCGCCTCCAGATTTTTCACGATAATGCCGGCGGCAAGCAGCGCGAGAATCGTCGACAGCTTGAACAGATGCGCGACCGCGATCGCGAGCAGCACGAGGCCGAACAGCGCGACGAACGAATGCTCGTCCTGCATGTTCATCCGGCGATAAAAGAACGTACAGGTGCGCGCGAGCAGATACGCGAGCACCAGCGAGCCGGCAAGCAGATAAAGCGGCTGAAGGATCGTCGCAAAGACGTTGCCGTAGGCTTCCTGATGCAACCAGCTCGATACCAGTTTTTCGATTACCACCGCATACATGCTGTTCAACGCAGTGAGCGTCAGCAAACGCTGCGTGACCTGACCTTCCGCGCGCAGCTCGGTCTTGAGCTGAATCACCATTGCCGGCGACGTCGCCATGGCGATTGCGGCGAGCACGGTCGCGACCATTAGCGGCACGTTCAGGAACAACAGCACAGGCAAAACCAACGCGAAAGTCAGTGTCGCTTCGGCGACGCTCGACATGACGAGCCAGGGGTTACGGCGAATCCAGCGCAAATCGAGCCGGCTCCCCAATTCGAACAGCAGCAAGCCGAGCGCGACATCGAGCAACGGCCGCGCGGCCTTGGCCGATTCTGCGTCGATCACACCGGATCCCGCTGCGCCGGCAATCAGACCGATGACCGCATAGCCGGAAATACGCGGCAAACGCCACGCGCGATAACAGAGTTCGCCGCATAAACCCGCGGCAAGCAATGCGAGCCCCGCCCAGAAAATGGCGTCGGGTGCGAGCGGCCAGGCGGGGAAAAATGAAAACGCCGAATTCATCGTTATGGGTTCTCCTTTGCAGCAACGGCAGATGACACGAACCGGCGCAAACCGGCGCGAACACCGGCAAGCGGGTGCGCGCACAAGGCGCTCACTTTCGCAAACGATTCGCGTGATCCGCGTTGCGAGTTTTCAACGAGCAGATGATTCGAACGCGCCGCAGTCGCAGGGAGCCGGCGCATTCAGGGGTGCGGCCGTAGCAACCAGCACGGCACGGTGAAAGAACGCCGTCGACGTTGAATCAGAGTCTGATTGAACGGCACCGTTCCGTTGCTGCGGGTACTGCGGGAGCAGGCACCACGCGGAAAAGAACGGCGATTGTGCCATAGCTTTTTCAGCTTTAACCGAAAAGACGCCAACATGCAGGCAAAACGGTAAAAACATGCTTTATCTTGCCGACGTGTGGAAAAAGCGACCGTTTTCCCTGCTCACTTTGGACTCATCGCCGGCGTTCTTGCGACGCCTGCCGACGAAGTTTGCACTGTCGGCATGTGTTTTTCAGGACAGTGATTAGTCATAGTCGCACACCGCGCCGGGATGGTTTGATGCGGGCGTCAACGCGTGAATCAGCTCGGGCCTTGCTGTTTACGTGTTTACTGTATGTATACGTAGTAACAGTTAACAAGCTGACCCGGATTCTGTGGATAACCGGTGTTTACTGAAGTAAATCAGCGCTTTGCAGATTTCATAACGGCAAGCACAGCGTGTGCGATGGCGGCGCGTATACGAGGGTAACTTTTCGCGGATTTCGACGGCGGTCGAGTTACCCCGTTTACATCCACAACGGTTCCACACGAGTTGCGCAGGTAAACAATGCGGTTATCCACAATTCGCGGTGGATAACCGGCCCCACCCAGACAACCGTTAACTGGCGAAGCTTCCCTGCCGCAGCGCACGCAACAGAAAGCGCGCGGGGTCGATGTCTTCCGCGAGATCGCGCTCCAGCGGCCAAGGCTCGCCTTCTATCTGCGAGGCGATCAGTTCCGCGCCAAGCGCCGCCCACACGAGACCACGCGAGCCATAAGCGAACGCGCTGTACAGGCCTTCCATGCGTGGCAAATCTAGCGGCCATGCGCCGCGCAAACGCTCGGCGTCGCGCGTGGCGAGCGCTTCATCGGCGACGTTGCCGACCATCGGCATGCGGTCGCTCGTCACGCAGCGAAATGCGACTCGGCCGGCGAGCGCTGCTGGATCGGCACTCGCGGCAATATCTGCGAACGCGGGCAACATCTGCGCAACGCGCCCGATATTTTCCAGATGCCCGCTGGGCCGAAGCGACGTATCGGCGTCGTCGAGTTCATACGTGGCGCCCGTCAGCGTGACGCCGTTGGGTAGCGGTATCGCATACCCATCGCCGATCACAGGCAACCCGAGCGACGGCGCCGAGCCCGCGGGCAGCAAAGTGAGTTGCCCGCGTATGCTGCGAGTCGGCGCATGCTGCAACCCGGCGATGCGAGCCGCATCGTGTGCCCCGGCGACGATCACAACCGAGGCGCGCACCAGTTCTTTACCGCTGGTATCGAACACGCTCCACCGTTTGCCCAAACGCTCGACGCCTCCTACATCCACGCCAAAGCGTCGTTCGAGCAGATCGCCCGCCGCGGCGCATTGCGCGGCACAAAGCGATGCCGGGTCGATCGAGCCGCAATGCGGAAACAGCCAGCCGCCCCGCGCGAGCGGCACGCCAGTAAGTTGTTGCGCATCCGCGGCGGAGACCGGCGTGACGAATTCCGGCGGGTAGCGTAACGCCGCAATGGCTTCGCTCATGGAGCGTGCTTCGTCGTCGCTTTCGGCAATCTGCAGCAGGCCCGGCGCCCCGCGTGACGGCGCGTAACCGAGCCGCTCAAGCGCTGCCCAGCGCCTGAGCGCATACAGAAAGCCGGCGCGTGTGACGCGCGAGGCGACGCTGTCGTCGCGCGAAATCATCGGATGGAACACGCCGGCCGGGTTGCCCGACGCGTCTTGCGCAACCGACGCGTGCCGTTCCAGCGACGTCACGCGCCAGCCGCGAGCGGCCAGCCGCTCGATCACCGAGCATCCCGCCAAACCCGCGCCGATCACGACCGCATGCCGCTCGTCGGGCGCCAATGGTCCGACCGGCGACGGCGGTTCATGACGACGAACGCGCCATCGCGGCGCGAAGTGGCCGACCAGCATTGCCCGCTTCCAGCCGAACCCTTCAACCTTGCGATACTCGAAGCCGCATTGGGTCAGCGCGCGCTTGATGTCGCCGGCACTGCTGTACGTCGAGAAAGTCGCGCCCTCGCCCGCGACCCGCGCCAGCGACTTGAAGACGGCGGGCGTCCACAGTTCGGGGTTTTTCGCGGGCGCGAAGCCGTCCAGGTAGAACGCGTCGGCGCGCAAGCGCAGGGTCTGCAAGCTTTGCTGGGCGTCGCCAAAAGCCAGCGTGAGAACCACACGTCCGTCTTCGAACTCGATCCGATGCGTGCCTGGCACGAGCATCGGCCATTCGTCTGCGAGCATTTGCGCGAGCGCCGCTATCGCCGGATCGCCGATGGTCGCGGCGTAGGCCCGGCGCAGATCGGCGAGCGTGAACGGATGTTTTTCAGTGGATACGAAATGGAGTCGCTCGCAACGCGACGGATCTGCGCGCCACGCGGCCCAGGTCACCAGGAAGTTGATGCCCATGCCAAAGCCCGTTTCCAGCACGGTGAAGATGCGCCGCCCTTGCCAGCGTTCGGGCAGCGCATTTCCGCGCAGAAACACATGGTCGGCCTGCTCCAGACCGCCGACGGCGCTGTGATAGATATCGTCGTAGAGGGGCGAAAACGGTGTGCCGTTGTCCCGGAACGAGAGGACGGCGGGGATTAGCGGATCGGTCATGCGTGACGCAAAGTGACGCCCGCGACGAGCGGGTCGAACGTTACCGCCGGCGCGCGCCTCGCCGGGCGGCGAAGAAGACGCGCTGAGCGTTGGCAAAAACCAACGGCAAAGCCCCGTCCGTGCTGGGTTTCGACGCTCGCGGTGTGGCCAGATACGCAAAAAGTACCGTTTCCTTGCTGTATCTGTTCTAAAACCGCGTAATTCTTCGAAACCCTTGTCCTGATTGGGTTTGCGCTGCGCTATCATAGCAAGCGCCGCGAGAGGAGCGGCAGCACGGCCGACGGACACTTGCTGTCCGGCGCTTTCGATCCGGAGGGGCTCCGGAGCCGCAGCTGCTCGACGGCGTGGCGCGCGCACGTATAATCGGCGCGTTCGCGCTGTTCGTGTCAACCTAAACTCAGAAAGGAACCTTAATGAACAAACAGGAACTGATCGACGCCGTCGCAGGACAGACGGGCGCCAGCAAGGCTCAAACCGGTGAAACGCTGGACACGTTGCTTGAAGTGATCAAGAAGTCTGTGTCGAAGGGTGACGCGGTCCAGTTGATCGGCTTCGGTAGCTTTGGTTCGGGCAAGCGCGCAGCGCGTACGGGTCGCAATCCGAAGACGGGCGAAACCATCAAGATTCCGGCCGCAAAGACCGTCAAGTTTACGGCTGGCAAGGCGTTCAAAGACGCAGTCAACAAGCGCTAAGCAGATTACTGCCAGGCAGTTGACACCCGCCAACGGCGGGTTTTTTTTCGTCTGCGCTCCGCCGGCGAAGGTTGCGCGAGACGGGCGCGATGCTGTGCCGCGACCCGGATCGCGGCTTTCACTGTGATAACCGAGACCGCTCAGTCGTGGCGATGTGGAATCTCGCCGTGACTGTGACCGTGACCGTGACCGTGACCGTGACCGTGGTCATGGCCGTGGTGGTGATCGTGATCGTCTTCGTCGAAATCCCACGCTGGGAACGGGTCGGCGAACTGCTGCCAGCCTTGCGGTCCCAGCGCGTTTTCCGCGTCCGTAAGAAGGCACGCGTCGAATTTCGCGGACCACAGCGCCGGGTCGATGCCCACGCCGATCATCACCAGCTCCTGCCGACGGTCGCCGATGCTTAGGTCGTCCGGCGCGCCGTACCAGTCGGCGGCAATTTCGGCGGCCAGTTCGTCGTCAGCTTCGGGCCATTCGCTGCGGTCCTGGGCCGCCCACCACATGCCCGCGGGACCGTGCCGGCAAGCGCCGCCCGCCTGAGACAGCGAGCCGGCGATATCGTTACGCGTCGCGAGCCAGAAAAACCCTTTGCTGCGCAACACGCCCTTCCACTCCTCATGCAGCAGCGCCCACAGGCGTTCCGGATGAAACGGACGACGCGCGCGATAAACGAAGTTGCCAATGCCGAACTCGTCGGCTTCACTGTGATGGCTATGCCCCTGCGCGTGCTCATGTTCATGGCTGTTAACCGCCGCAAGCCAGCCAGGCGCGCTCGACGCCTCGTCGAAATCAAAGCGGCCCGTGTTCAACACCTGATCGAGCGGCACGGCGCCGAAGCGGCTCACTACCTGCACCGCCCGCGGGTTGATTCGCGCGAGAATGCGTTGCAGACGTGTGAGTTCGTCGGCGCTGACCAGATCGGCCTTGTTCACCACGAGCACGTCGCAGAATTCGACCTGCTCGACCAGCAACTCGACCAGCGTGCGGTCGTCCTCTTCGGTGGCGGCAATGCCCCGTTCGGCGAGCGCATCCGCCGAGCCGCAATCGCGCAGGAAGTTAAATGCATCGACCACCGTCACCATCGTATCGAGCCGCGCGACGTCGGATAGCGACGCGCCGTCGTCGTCGATGAACGTGAATGTCTCGGCGATCGGCATGGGTTCGGCCACGCCGGTCGACTCGATCAGAATCGCGTCGAAGCGTTTTTCCGCGGCGAGGCGTTTGATCTCGACCAGAAGATCGTCGCGCAGCGTGCAGCAGATGCAGCCGTTCGACAATTCGACCAGCTTCTCTTCGCTATGCGAAAGCGCGGCGGCGTCTCGTACCAGCGTCGCGTCGATATTGACGGCGGCCAGATCGTTGACGATCACGGCGACTCGCAAGCCGGCGCGATTCGCGAGGATGTGGTTCAGGAGCGTGGTCTTGCCGGCGCCCAGAAAACCGGAGAGCACGGTGACGGGCAATGGCGGCTGGTTCATCGCAGTACGGGAAAGCTGGAAATTGGAGAGCTTGCCGGGCGCAGCATTGCTGCATGAGCGTCGAAACGGGGGCGAGACTCTAGCGCCGACGGCAGCACGAAGCCGCATTGTGCATCAAATCCGGGATGGGAAGCGGACGGTGCCCGCCAGCCGGCTATGGACTGGGCTGCTCCGCAGGCGGAGCAGCGGGCTAATCAGCGCGCAGCCGGCATCAGGTTCCACTTGCGCAGAATCGCGGCGATCTGTTGCGCGTACTTGTCGCGCAACGAGGGCGTCTCGGAGTGATACGCGCCGATCGCTTGCCACGTATTGCCGTACTTGTTCATCTGACGGCGCAGATGCCAGGCCGCGATGTAGACGTTCTTGCAAGGCTCCATCAGCGTGCCCTGCGAGATGCCGTATTGGGCAAGCGTGGGCAAGTGAATCGAGTTGATCTGCATGACGCCGTAGTCGGTCGAACCATTCGCGTTCTTGTGCTGTGCGTCCGGCCGGTTATGCGACTCCTGCCACGCGATCGCGCGCAGGACCAGCGGATTGACCTTCTGATATTTCGCTGCCTCGTCGAAACAATCGGCGCGCGCCGGCCCGGCTAATGCCAACAAGGTAATTCCTGCCAGGGCGGTAACGAGGGATCGATTCATCGGTCAAGCTGACTTGGCAAAACCGCAAGGGTAAGGCTTCGTAATGCATTGCGTCGGCCATTGTTCAGACGCAGGAAGCCGGAAACCGCACTGTGGTCGGGCGTTGACGCAACATCCGGGAAAACCCGCGTTGGCAACAGCGAACCGGCGGCTCGAACGGCTCGTATGATACCGGCAGGCCGATACCCGTCAAGTTGGCTAACAGACATAAGAGCGCGGAACACGAAGTTCCGGCGCGGTTTTCAGTCCGTATCGTTTGCCTTTCAATGTCCCGACGAAGCGGCTGGATGCTGGAGGAAACTCTCGGCGCCTTTCCATTTGTGACAAATCCGACATGAAAAACTGTTACTGTTCACTTTTTTCGGACATCGGATGGCCAGCATTTTAGGGCGGGTTTCCGCCCACCTGGCCCGCCAGCAGACCGACAGACCGGCGCTCTGCTCCCATGTCCGCGCTGCATGACCGCCGGCGGCTCGAGCTGCCGGCATCGACATTACATTCCATGAGAAGAAATCGTATGGCTTTGCGTCGCGTCGCAACGGCGTTGCTGGTGGCTGGACTGATCACTGCGCAGACGGCGGACGCACAGGTGACCCTCAACTTCGTCAACGCCGATATCGACCAGGTGGCCAAAGCGATAGGCGCTGCGACCGGCAAGACGATCATCGTCGACCCGCGTGTCAAAGGTCAGTTGAATCTCGTATCGGAAAACGCTGTGCCCGAGGACCAGGCGCTGAAGACGTTGCAATCCGCGCTGCGCATGCAAGGCTTCGCGCTGGTACAAGACCACGGCGTACTGAAAGTCGTACCCGAAGCCGACGCCAAATTGCAGGGCGTTCCGACCTATGTCGGCAACGCGCCGACTGCGCGAGGCGACCAGGTCGTCACACAGGTATTCGTGCTGAAAAACGAGTCGGCCAACAACCTGCTGCCGGTGCTTCGCCCGCTGATTTCGCCGAACAACACGGTGGCCGCTTACCCGGCCAACAACACGATTGTCGTGACGGACTACGCGGACAACGTGCGGCGCATCGCGCAGATCATCGCCGGTGTCGATTCGGCGGCCGGCCAGTCGGTGTCGGTCGTGCAACTGAAAAACGCGAACGCGCTCGACATTGCCACGCAACTGAACAAGATGCTCGACCCGGGCGCGATCGGCAGCACGGACGCCACGCTCAAAGTGTCGATCACCGCCGACCCGCGCACCAACTCGCTGCTGATCCGCGCGTCGAACGGCGCGCGTCTCGCCGCCGCGAAAACGCTCGCGCGCGAACTCGACGCCCCCACCAGCATGCCCGGAAACATGCACGTCGTGCCGCTGCGCAACGCCGAGGCGACCAAGCTCGCGAAGACCTTGCGCGGCATGCTGGGCAAAGGCGGCGAAAGCGGCTCGTCGGGAGGAACGAATGAAGCGAATGCCTTCAACCAGACCGGCGGCGGTGGGCTCGGCGGCAACAATTCGACGGGCACATCGGGCACTCCGCCGCTGCCGTCGGGCGGGCTCAACAGCAGTTCCATGTCCTCGCCGATGGGCGGCGCCGGTGCGGGCGGCTATGGCTCGAACAGCGGCGGTTCTTCGGGCGGGCTGCTCGGCGGCGACAAGGACAAGAACGACGACAATCAGCCAGGCGGGATGATTCAGGCGGACTCCGCCACCAACTCGTTGATCATCACCGCGTCGGAACCCGTGTACCGCAATCTGCGCACGGTGATCGACCAGCTCGACGCGCGCCGCGCGCAGGTCTATATCGAAGCGCTGATCGTGGAACTGAATTCGAACACGAGCGGCAATCTCGGCATTCAATGGCAGGTCGCGAACAATTCGATTTTCGCCGGGACCAACCTCGCAACTGGTTCGAGCAACAGCATCATCAACCTGACGGCTGGGGCCGCGGCGGCTGGAGCCACAGGCGGTCTCGCCACGGCGCTGGCCGCGCAAAACGTGCAGCAGGGGTTGAACATCGGCTGGCTTCACAACATTTTCGGCGTGCAGGGTCTCGGCGCATTGCTGCAGGCGCTCTCGCAGACCGCCGACGCGAACGTGCTGTCCACACCTAACCTGATCACGCTCGACAACGAAGAGGCGAAGATCGTCGTCGGTACGAACATACCTATTCAGACCGGTTCGTATTCGAACTTGACGAGCGGAAATACAAGCTCGGCCTTCAACACGTACGACCGCGTCGACGTGGGCCTGACGCTGCACGTCAAACCTCAGATCACCGACGGCGGCATTCTCAAGCTGCAGCTCTACACGGAAGACTCGGCGATCGTGAACGGCACGACCAACGCGGCGACGAACCCGGCCGGCCCGCAGTTCACCAAGCGTTCGATCCAGTCGACGGTGCTCGCGGACAACGGCGAAATCATCGTGCTCGGCGGTCTCATGCAGGATAACTACCAGGTCAGCAACAGCAAGGTGCCGCTGCTTGGCGATATTCCGTGGATCGGCCAGCTGTTCCGCTCCGAGCAGAAGAACCGCAACAAGACGAACCTGATGGTGTTTCTGCGCCCCGTGATCATCAGCGATCACGACACCGCGCAGGCTGTCACGTCCAACCGTTACGACTATATTCAAGGTGTGCAGGGCGCCTACCGGCAGGACAACAACCTGATGAAGGACAAGGACGACCCGGTGGTTCCGCCGATGCCGGTCGGCCCGAGCCAGGGCGGATCGCCGTTGAATCTGTTCGATCTCGACCAGATGCGCCGTCAGCAGATGCAGCCGCCTCAGCCACGTTCGTCCGCGCCGCAGCCGAATACCGGCACGCCCTACACAGTGCCCGCTGCCCCCGCGGTGAACGGCGCCGTGCAGAGCAACCCAGTGCCGGTTGCGCCGTCCACCGCATCGCCAGGAGTTCAGCCGTGAATACGCCGTCCATGCCGCCGTCAGCCTCAACGTCGCCGGCATCGTCGCGGGCCGCCGGAGTTGCATCGGCGGCAATGACAGAGCACGCCGATCATGCGGAGCGCGCGGCGCCGTCCGCGATCGCAGCGAGGCTAGTGCCCTATGGCTTCGCGCGCAGCGGCCAGATCCTGGTCGCGCATCAGCACGCCGACAGCCTCGAAGTGTGGATCAGCGAGCGTACGAGTGAAGCCGCGCTCGCCGAAGTGGCGCGCAATTTCGGCGCGGTGTCCGTGGTGCGTATTCCCGCCGACGAACTCGCGCAGGCGATCAACCAGGCCTATGCGCGCCAGGACGGCAGCGCGGCGCAGGTGGTCGGCGAAGTGGAAGGCGAAGTGGATCTGTCTCGCCTCATGCAGGACATTCCCGAGGTGGAAGACCTGCTGGAATCCGAAGACGACGCACCGATCATCCGCATGATCAACGCGCTGCTCACGCAGGCGGCGCGCGAACAGGCGTCGGACATTCACATCGAGCCGTTCGAAACGTCGTCGGTGGTGCGTTTTCGCGTCGACGGTACGTTGCGCGATGTCGTGCGTCCAAAGAAAGCGTTGCATGGCGCGCTGATCTCACGGATCAAGATCATGGCGCAGCTCGATATCGCCGAGAAACGTCTGCCACAAGACGGCCGTATCACGCTGCGCGTGGGCGGGCGTCCGGTCGACGTGCGCGTGTCGACTCTGCCGACAGGCCACGGCGAACGCGCGGTGCTTCGTCTGCTCGAAAAGGACGCGACGCGCCTGAATCTCGAAGCACTCGGCATGGGCGCGGACACGCTCGGCAAGTTCGACAAGCTGATCGGCAGGCCGCACGGCATCGTGCTGGTAACGGGCCCGACCGGCTCGGGCAAGACGACCACGCTATACGCATCGATGTCACGGCTTGAAACGGCGACCACCAACATCATGACGGTGGAAGACCCAATCGAATACGACCTGGCGGGCATCGGCCAGACCCAGGTGAACGAGCGGATCGGCATGAACTTCGCGCGTGCGCTGCGCTCGATTCTGCGTCAGGACCCGGACATCATCATGATCGGTGAAATCCGCGACCTCGAAACTGCGCAGATCGCAGTGCAGGCTTCGCTCACCGGCCACCTCGTGCTGGCTACGCTGCATACCAACGACGCCGCGTCCGCCGTCACGCGTTTGACCGACATGGGTGTCGAGCCGTATCTGCTCGCGTCGTCGCTGCTCGGTGTGCTGGCGCAGCGGCTCGTGCGGCGTTTGTGCCCGGTGTGCCGCGAAAAGCGCGTCGAAGAAGACGGTCGCGTGCATTGGCATCCGGTCGGCTGCGACAAATGCGGCCAGTCCGGTTATGCAGGCCGCCGCGGCGTGTATGAACTGCTGCTGATCGACGACGAAATCCGTACCCTGATTCACCGCAACGCGTCCGACGCGGACATCCTTGCGGCAGGCCGCGCGCAAGGCATGCTCACACTGCGCGAGGACGCGGAGCGCTGGCTCGCTTCTGGGCTCACGTCGCTTGAAGAAGTGATCCGCGTGACGGGCGGAGCATAAGCGCATGCCGGCATTTCGTTTTGAAGCGATCGACGCGGCGGGCAAGGCGCAAAAAGGCGTGCTCGACGCCGACAGCGCGCGCGGTGCCCGCACCAACCTTCGTTCGCAGGGACTCACGCCGCTCGTAGTCGAACCGGCGGCCACACGCACGCGCGGCGAGCGCAATCAACGTCTGTCGTTGGGGCGGCGGTTGTCGCAGCGCGAGCAGGCGATTCTCACGCGTCAGCTGGCCAGCCTGCTGATTGCCGGCCTGCCGCTCGACGAAGCGCTCTCAGTGCTCACCGAACAATCGGAGCGCGACTACATTCGCGAACTGATGGCCGCGATTCGCGCGGAAGTGCTCGGCGGCCACTCGCTCGCGAATGCGCTGACGCAGCATCCGAAAGACTTTCCAGAGATTTATCGCGCGCTGGTTGCGGCCGGCGAACATACCGGCAAGCTCGGACTCGTGCTGTCGCGGCTTGCCGACTACATCGAGCAACGCAACGCGCTCAAGCAGAAGATCGTGCTCGCGTTCACCTACCCGACCATCGTCACGATCATCGCGTTCGGCATCGTCACGTTTCTGTTGAGTTACGTGGTGCCGCAGGTGGTCAACGTGTTCGCGAGCACCAAGCAGCAACTGCCCTTCCTCACGATCATGATGATGGCGCTGTCCGGTTTCGTGCGGAACTGGTGGTGGGCCGTGCTGATCGCGGTGGCGATTCTCTTTTATGCAGTACGTTCGACGCTCAGACAAGCCGGCCCGCGCCTCGCGTTCGACCGGTGGCTGCTCACCGCCCCGCTACTCGGCAAACTCGTGCGCGGCTACAACACCGTGCGTTTTGCGAGCACGCTCGGCATTCTGACGGCGGCCGGCGTGCCGATTCTGCGCGCGCTGCAGGCCGCGGCTGAAACGCTCAGCAATACGGCCATGCGCGGCAACATCGACGACGCGATCGTGCGTGTTCGCGAAGGTACGTCGCTCTCGCGCGCGCTCGGCAACACGAAGACGTTTCCGCCGGTGCTGGTTCACCTGATCCGCTCGGGCGAAGCGACCGGCGACGTCACGACCATGCTCGACCGAGCGGCCGACGGCGAAGCGCGCGAACTCGAGCGCCGCACGATGTTTCTGACGAGTTTGCTGGAGCCGCTGCTTATTCTGGCGATGGGCGGCGTGGTGCTGGTGATCGTGCTGGCGGTGATGCTGCCGATCATCGAGTTGAACAACCTGGTGCAGTGAGGGCGGCGTGAGGGTGGCGTGGCGGCGCCTTTGTGCGGCGGCCGTGCTGCGGGTCGATGCGAAGCGGCGTGCGTGTCGCCCGGCTCTGCTCCGTTTAGCGGACGTAGATCGTGGGACCCGCCGCGTTGGCCGGCAGGAATACTTCGGAATGCGCGCCATTGCGGTCGATAACGATCGAACGGGCGCGGACTTCGGAGAGTTTGGCGCCTTGCATCAGTGTGCTGCCGAGCGATACCGCACGCGGAGGTTCGCCGCCCACGCTGACAATGGCCGCGGCGCCTTCACGCAAAGCAAGAATGCCGAACAGGTGCACGTCCTGGTTGGCGGTGCGCGTGAGCTGGCCGCCGAACAGCGTGGCGGCCTGGTCGGTCGAGACCTGCGCGTGCGCGGCGGCTGCGGGCAACGGTGCGCCCGACGTCGTGGTGAGCGTGATGATCCAGTAGGTCAGCGTCGCGCAGAACACGGCGAACAGCGCAAGCGACAGAAGGCGGATTTGGATGGCGTTCATGCGCATCATTGTACGGACTATTGTGAAAATTGCGTTGGGTTGAAACCCCGCGATTGCATGACATTAAAATGACCGGCCGGGCGTGTTCAATGGCACCGAAAGTGCTGGACGCGAATCCCGCCCAGTCGAAAATTCACCTGAAAAGAGGTAGCAAGCTATGCAACTGTCGACCACTCGCCGCACAGCAATCGCGGGTCCGCGCAGCCGTCGTCAACGCGGCTTTACGCTGATCGAAATCATGGTCGTGATCGCGATTCTCGGCATTCTGGCCGCGTTGATCGTGCCCAAAATCATGAGCCGTCCGGACGAAGCGCGGCGCGTTGCCGCGAAGCAGGACATCGGCACCGTGATGCAGGCGCTCAAGCTTTATCGTTTGGACAACGGCCGTTATCCGACTCAGGAGCAGGGCCTGCGCGCATTGATCGAAAAACCGACCACCGATCCGGTACCGAACAACTGGAAAGACGGCGGCTACCTCGAACGTCTGCCGAATGATCCGTGGGGCAACGGCTACCAGTATCTGAATCCGGGCGTGCACGGCGAGATCGACGTGTTCAGCTACGGCGCAGACGGCAAGGCGGGCGGCGAAGGCAATGACGCCGATGTGGGCTCGTGGCAATAGACGACAGCAAAGCACGCGTGACGATCAAGCCGCCGCTCGCCGCGGCCGGTACCGCTACGCACGCGCGTGGCTGCCGCCGTTCGGCTGCATGGAGCGCAAAAGGCGCAATGAGCGCGAGCGCCGGCCGTCGACATGCGGCGGGTTTCACACTGCTGGAAATGATGGTGGTGCTGGTGATTGCAGGCTTGCTGGTGTCCTTGACCGCATTGACGATGACGCGCAATCCGCGCACCGATCTGAACGAAGAAGCGCAACGTCTCGCGTTGCTGTTCGAGTCGGCCGGCGACGAAGCGCAGGTGCGCGCGCGTCCCATCGCATGGCAACCATTAGACGGTGGCTTTCGTTTCGACATGCGTACCGAAGACGGCTGGCGTCCGCTGCGCGACGATCTGCTGAAGCCCCGTCAGTGGGAAGGCGGCGTGACCGGCGTGACGATCGACTATCCGGGTTCGAGTTCGCAAGCGAGCCGTGTTGTATTCGGCACCGAGGCGATCGACGTTCCGGTGCGCATCACGCTCTTCTCCGCTGCGGGGCGCGCGACGATCGTCGGCACCGGCAACGGCCGCTACGAGGTTCACTGACATGCGTCGTTGCAGCAGCACGGCGGCGCGCAAGGCCGCTAACCGCCAGCGCGGTTTCACGATGATCGAGGTGCTCGTTGCGCTCGCGATCATCGCGGTGGCTCTCGCCGCATCGTTGCGCGCAGTAGGCAGTCTCGCGAGCGGCGAAGCCGATCTTCACCGGCGCCTGCTGGCTGGCTGGAGCGCGGACAACACGCTCGCGCAGTTGCGTCTTACGCATGCATGGCCGAACGTCGGCTCGACGAGCTTCGATTGTTCGCAAGGCAATTTGCAGTTGATCTGTACCGAGCATGTGACGTCGACGCCGAATCCGGTGTTTCGTCGCGTGGAAGTCATGGTGACGATGCCTGGGCGTTCCGGCAACCTCGCTCAGATGGTCACGGTGGTCGCGAATGAAAACAACCGTTCGCTCTGAGCGCCGCCGCCGTGCGGGTGCGCATGGCTTCACGCTGATCGAGCTGCTGGTCGCGATTGCGATCATGGCGGTGATCGCGGTGTTGTCGTGGCGTGGACTCGATCAGATCATTCGCGGCCGGCAGACCATCACCAATGCTATGGAAGACGAGCGGGTCTTCGCGCAGTTGTTCGACCAGATGCGTATCGACGCACGTCAGGCCGCCTCGGACGACGAATCCGGCCAACCCGCGGTGTCGCTCGCGGGCGGCGGCTTGCAGATCGTGCGGCAATTGACCTTGCCCGGCTCCGCGCCGCGTTTGCAGGTAGTGCGTTACCGCGTCACCGAAGGACGCGTGATTCGCTATGCGTCGCCGCCGCTTGCGAGCGTCGGCGATCTCCGCTCGGCGCTGCGCGGCGGCGAAAGCGAAGGATGGACCGGCTTGCCTTTGATGGGCGGCGTCGGCGCGATTTCCGCGCGCCTCTACGTGCCGAGAGTCGGCTGGACGACGCAGATGAAAGACGTGCAGGGCGCGATCACGGAGGCCGACAACAACCTGAAGGTGCCGCAGCTCGGCAATGCGCCGTTGCCGCGCTCGGTGACCGGACTTGAAGTGAGCGTGGGCGCGAAGTCGCTCGCGCGGCCCATCACTCGCGTTTTTCTGATCGGAGAATGACATGAGGTTCTCCTGGCTTCATACGCGACGCCCCGCGGTTTGTTCAGCCTCGATCGATGGCTCGCGTGGCTTGGCGCAACATCGGACGAAGCGAGGCGGACAGGGCGGCCAGGGACGTGCACGACAACGTGCACAACAGCGCGGCGCGGCCATTATCAGCGCGTTGCTGGTAGTGGCGCTGTCGGCCATTCTGGTCTCCGGCATGCTGTGGCGCCAGCAGGTTCAGGTTCGCCGAATCGAGAATCAGCGCCTGCTCGCGCAGGCCCAATGGGTCTCGCGCGGAGCGCTCGACTGGACGCGTCTGATTCTTCGCTCCGAAGGCGATACTTCTGCAGGCATCACGTATCTGGGCGGCGTGTGGGGCGTGCCGATCGCAAAGACGAGACTCTCCGATTTCCTCGGCCAGATCGGCGAGGTCCGGGCTCAGCAGGGCGCCGCCACCTATCTGTCGGGATCGATTGAAGACGCGCAGGCCAAGTTCAATCTTCGCAACCTGGTTGCGAGCCCCGCGCCCGGGGTCATGCAACTGGACACGGAACAGATCGGCGCATACCAGCGTCTGCTCGTGTCGCTCGGCTTGAGCAGCCAGCTCGCCAGGAACACCGCCGCGCAGGTGCGTGCGAGCCTCGCACAGTCGGCAACGCGTTTTCAGACTGTCACGTCGACGTCCGGTACGACAGCGACGGCGCCCATTCAAGGCGGCGCAATGAGCGGCGGCTTTACCGACAAGCCCGGTATCGAAGACGGCGACGACAGCGCGGCCCACGCGCCGTTGCAAATGACTAGCGTCGACTCGTTGCTCGACATTCCCGGCTATACGCCGGAGATGGTCGCGCGCTTGCGGCCCTTCGTCACCGTGCTGCCTACGGTGTCCGCGGTCAACATGAACACGGCCTCCGCGGAAGTCATCGCCGCGATTGTGCCGGGCATGAGTCTGTCGTCCGCGCAGGCATTCGTCGCGCGCCGGCAGACGGTGTTTTTCCATAACGCCGGCGACGTGCAGCTTGCTTTGCGCGGCGCGGGTGCGCAGATCGTCTCGGTCGATCCGAATCAGTACGACGTCAATACGAACTACTTTCTGATCCACGGGCGCGTGCAGCACGAGCGCGCCGAGGTGGATCGCACGACGCTCGTCTATCGCGATGCTTTGACTCACACTACGCGTATCGTGCGGGTGCAAGACCAACTATGAATAACGCCTTTCCCAAAGAGAGTGGCCTTTGAGCACGCTGATCGTCTTATTGCCGCCGCGTGATCCGGCGGTGCCGTCGCAGGAATGGCAACTGCCGGACTTGCCATTCGTCCTGCTCGACAAGTCGGGACGCATGCAGCGCGCCGGCCGCTCGGCGCTTGCGCTGCTGCCGCGCGCCACGTCGACGGTGCTGATGGTTGCCGCGCGCGACCTGCTGATGATGCCCGCCACGCTGCCGCCGCTGCGCGGCCCGAAGCTGCGCCAGGCATTGCCGAATATCGTTGAGGATCAACTGATCCAGGACCCGCAAACCTGCCATATCGCCGTCGATTCGCAATCGGCCGCGGGCGGTCGTCAGATGCTGGCGATTATCGACCGTGGGTGGTTCCGCTTCATCTACGAGGCTTTCTCCGCAGCTGGCCACCGGAGTCTGCGCGCCGTGCCGGTCACGCGTTGTCTGCCGGAAGCAACGTTGCCCGCCGTGCCGGCCGAAGTCGCCGAAACCGTGAGCGCGACCGAGCCGGCCATGGCGGGCGCGTCGCTCGCAGACACTGCGCCGGTGCCGGGTGCGACCGACGCTGCGCTCGAAGTCGTGCCGATGGTGGCGGCGGTGCTCGGCACCGTGGTTCAGACTGCGCCCGCGATGCTGCTGGAAGGCGCCGTCGAGGGCGGCATGCCGCGCGTGGAGCTGGCGATTGCCCGCGGCGCGCAAGGCGAGGGCCTTGCAGTGCCTGCAAATGCGGTGAACGCGACGCTTGCCGCGCTCGCCGGCGCAACGCCGGTTTTGCTCTATATGCTGACCGAGGTTCCGGGCAACGAGCCGAGTCCTGGTGCGAGCAGTCCGGCACGTCTCGGCGCGCTCGTGCACGGCGCGAGTCCCCTGCCCTTCGAGCAGCTTGCGCGCCGCGCGCTCACATGCCGCTTCGATCTCTGCCAGTTCGAATTTGCGTCGCAGCCATGGCGGCTCGACCGCGCGACGCTGCGCCGTTTGCGCCTGCCGGTGCTGCTGGCGCTCGGCGCGCTGGTGGTCGCCATCGTCGGTGCAAATGTGCAGTGGTTGATGCTTTCGCGCCAGCGCGACGCGATCAGCACGCAGATGACCGAGCTTCTGCTGACCACCTTTCCGAAGACGACGGTCGTGCTCGATGCGCCCGATCAGATGTCGCGTCAGTTGCAGCAGCTGCGGGTGGCCGCCGGTGAGCTTTCGCCGGGCGATTTTCTGTCGCTCGCCGATGGCCTCGCGAGGTCGCTCCCGCCTGTGCCGGTCAACGGCATCGCCGCGCTGGATTATCACGACCGGCGTCTCGACGTTACCTTCAAACCCGAAGTGAAGCTCGACCCGGATTTCGCCAAACGCCTTGCGCGCAACGGACTGAGCGGCGCGATCGACAGCAACACCGGCAAGTGGACCATCAGGAACGGACAATGAAAGCTGAACTCGCGCAAACCTGGGCAGGCTTCTGGTACCAGCGAACCGACCGCGAAAAAGCGTTGCTGACGTGGGGCGGCGGCGTGCTCGCAGTGGTGATCGCGTGGTCGGTGCTGTGGGCGCCGGCGCAGGAGGGCCGCGCGCGTCTGCGTGAATCGTTGCCCACCTTGCAGCGGCAGCTCGCGCAAATGACCGCGCAGGCCAACGAAGCGCGCCAGCTTTCGGCGGCGGCACAGGGCGTTGCGCCGACTGGCGGTGCGCTAAAGGACGCGCTCACCGCGTCGCTGAGCGATCATGGGCTTGCGGCCACGCAAGTGCAGGTGATCGGCAACGCGGTGCAGGTGCAGATGAAGAACGCGTCGTTTCCCGTGTGGACGGCTTGGGTCGACGACGTGCGCCGTCAGTTCAAGGTGCAGGTCTCCGAGGCGCACGTGACCGCGCTAAAAGAAGACGGCCAGGTGGATGTCACTGCGTCCTTGCAGCCGTCCACGGCGAAATGACCGCGCTGTCACGGGATCTCGCATGACTTACTGGATGCGGCGCCTGCGCGCCGTGCTGCCTTGGGTGCTGGTTGCGGCCCTGTCGAACGCCGCCGTGATGCTCGCGCTGTTACCCGCTGCGTGGATCACGCCGCAATTTGCCCGCCAGAGCGGCGGCCATGTGAATCTCGTCGACCCGAGCGGTTCGCTCTGGCACGGCTCGGCTACGCTGATGCTGGCGGCCGGCTCCGACATGAGCGCCGCGACGCTGCTGCCGGGGCGGATCGAATGGCGCACGGCGTTCTGGCCGCTCTTCACCGGCCGTGTGCGCATGACCATGCGGCATAGCGAGGCAATGCCCGATCCGATTACCATCGACGCAACCCCGCGCAGCGCCAACGTCACCCCCGGCACGATAGGCGTCCCTGCTTCGCTGCTAAGCGGTCTGGGAGCGCCTTTCAACACGCTGGATCTACAGGGCGACGTGCGGCTTTCGTGGTCGGACTGGCGCAGCTTCAACCGCGAGGCGTTCGGCCAGTTGACGGTCGCGCTGAGCGACGTGAGTTCGCGTGTCTCGCCGGTAAAGCCGCTCGGCTCGTACCAGCTCGTGTTCCAGGCGGAGGGTGTCTCGTCGACGATCGAGTTGCGCACAATCAAAGGCCCGCTGATGCTGAACGGCCGCGGTGTGGTGTCGCCGGCTTCCACGTCATTTCACGGAACGGCGACGTCCGCGCCCGAGGCTCGCGACAATCTTGCGGGACTGCTGAATTTGTTGGGACGACCGAGCGGACCGGACACCGTCACGTTGTCTTTCGCTCATTGAGCGCCGTGTGGCGCTTGCTCGCGCCCGCGAGTTCTATTTGCTTTGCGCTTGTATCTGCGCCTGAGCGGGCATTGATGTTTGCGGGGCATCGCTTCGTGCAGCCGGCGTTGCCGGTGACGTGGATGACGCCGGCAATGGCGCCGGCGCGGCCACATCGCCGGTTTCGCGGTTCATCTGCGTGACGTCCCAGCCGCCGCCCAGCGCCTTTACCAGACCGACCGATGACACCATCCGCTGACCTGCGATGGTCTGCAGCTTCTGTTCGGCCGTGAACGCCGTGGTTTGCGCGGTGAGGACGTTCACGAAGCCCACCGTGCCGGCTTTGTATTCGTTCGTTACGATGGCAAGCGCCTGGCGCGCCGATTCCACGGCCTGCTGCTGCACCACGATTTCCTGTTCAAGGATGCGCTGCGACGCGAGGTTGTCCTCAACGTCCTGGAACGCGGTCAGCACCGTTTGGCGATAGGTCGCGACGTTCTGGTCATAGGCGGCCCGGGCGGCCTCGGTTTGCGCGCGGCGCAGCCCGGCGTCGAACAGGGTCGCCGCGAGTTGCGGGCCGACGGTCCAGAAGCGCGACGGCGCGGTCAGCAGTTGCGAGAACAACGAACTCTGGAAGCCGCCGCTCGCCGACAACGTGAGCGACGGGAAGAAGGCGGCAATTGCAATGCCGATCTGCTCGTTTGCCGCCGCAGCCTTGCGCTCCGCCGAAGCGATGTCGGGCCGCCGCTCCAGCAGCGCGGACGGCATTTGCGCGGGCACGGCGGGGGGCGTCGCGGTGAGCGGCATCGGCGGAATTGAAAACGTGGAAGCCGGTTCGCCCACGAGGACTGCGATCGCGTGTTCGTCCTGCGCGCGCTGAACGCCGTTGTCGATCGCGGAGGCCTGCGCCGATTGCAGCTGCGTTTGCGCCTGAATGACGTCCGAGCGCGCGGCCACGCCCGCGGCGTACTGGTTCTGCGTGAGTTGCAGTGAGCGTTGATAGGCAGCGACGGTTTCGTCGAGCAGCTTCTGGTTGGAATCGAGCGAGCGCAGCGCGAAGTACGTCTGCGCGAGCGTGGCCTGCGCGGAAAGACGCGCGTTGGCCAGATCGGCGGCGGCGCTTTGTTGGCCCGCCTTCTGCGCGTTCACGGAACGACCCACCGAGCCCCATAGATCGGGTTCCCAGCTGGCGTCGAGTTGCAGGTTGTAGCTGTTGATGACGCCCGAGCGGTTGCTCCCGCTCGCTGCTACCGCATTCGACGAAACACCGCTGCCGGAGCGCGTAGCGCCCGCCGACAAGCCGACGGTTGGAAAATACGCCGCGCGCGCCTCGCCGACGAGCGCGCGGGCCTGCCGGTACGCAGCGGCAAATTGGGCGACGGTCTGATTCGCGGCGTTCAGCTTCTCTTCGAGCGCATCGAGCTGCGGATCCTGATAGACGGTCCACCATGCGCCGCGATCCTGCTGATCCGACGGTTGCGCGACTTTCCAGCCGGGTGCGGCTTCCTTGTACGAGGCGGGAATCTCGGCGTCTGGGCGTTTGTAATCTGGACCGACCGCGCACGCGGCCACGAGGCCCGCGACGGACACAGCTACCGCGAGGGTCAGGACGCGCGGCGCAAAGGTCCGCGCGGACGAGATTCGGTCAGACTGCATGCATTGATTCCTTCTGGACGCCGCGATGCCGCCGATGACGGCGCCGGCCGGTATGGTTTGCCGGCATGTTAGCGTAAGAGCCCGCTGGGCGCGGCAAACAGAAAGGTTAATGCGGCGAGCGATGTAGGTGTGTTACCGACGGTGTCGCGAAGGTTACGCGCCGTTACTGGCGGGCGGCGTGGTATTCGATGAAAGCGGCGACGCCACCCCCGTCACGCCCGCGAGTCGACCCGCGATTCCGCCGATGCCGGCTTGCGCGCGAGCTTGCCCGCGGCTGCCCGGCATGGCGCGTCGCCGCGCAACTGGCAGGCGCTCGCCGCGTTGTGCGCGGTGGTGGCCATAGCAGTGCCAGCCAGTCGCACCGGCTCCGCCGCGATCTCGACAGACGCGCTGCTCGAACTCTTGCGCCCACGGCGATGCTCGACCCACGCCAGAATCGCGACCCCCACCGACCCGCCGGGCAGTACGAACAGCACGGCAAATAGCGCGAGCTTCCACCAGCGATGCGGGCCCTGGAAGCGATGCAAAGCTGAATCGGTCAATGAGCGGCCTAGGCCGCCGAGGGTATTTTTGAGGTACAGCATGGGAGGAACATCCTTGGGTCACGCCGCATTCGACGGCGGACAAAAAAGCGGTCAGAACATAGTCTCGGGTGGCGCGGATCGCGTAACTCGTTGCTTTGTATAATATTGACTATGCAAGTAAATTTCAAGATACTGATGCGCGATGTGATGGTGCGCTGTTGTTTTTCGGCGGCTTTGGCATGGCGGTCTACGAAAATCGCCATTGATATTCCTGCTTAGGCAGCTAAACTTCGCTTGCCCAGCGATGTTCCGGATACAAGATGGCAGACGGCCCCTACAAAGCAGATGAAATCCGGCTCGAGTCCAGTCTCGGCTATTACCTGTCGAAGGCTCGCAACGTGCTGGTTGAGCGCACCGACCGCGCGGTGAAGCCGCTTGGGCTGACCGCCCAGCAGATCGGCGTCATTCTGATGCTGGCCGCCGGCCGGGCGAACACGCCCTTCGAGTTGTCTCGCGTCATGTCGTACGACAGCGGTTCGATGACGCGTCTTCTGGATCGCCTTGAAAACAAGGGCTTTGTGTCGCGCACGCGCAGTGACGCGGATCGACGCATGATCAAGCTGGAACTGACGCCGCGAGGTCACGACGCGGCGCGCCAGTTGCCGGACATTGGCGCTGCGGTGCTGAACGAACAGTTGCGCGGCTTCACCGCCGCCGACCTTGCCACGCTGATCGATCTGCTTGGCCGTTTCATCGCGAATGGCGTCGA
Source organism: Paraburkholderia caledonica NBRC 102488 (assembly GCF_000685095.1). Taxonomy (GTDB): domain Bacteria; phylum Pseudomonadota; class Gammaproteobacteria; order Burkholderiales; family Burkholderiaceae; genus Paraburkholderia; species Paraburkholderia caledonica. The sequence continues at coordinate 255,128 of NZ_BAYE01000004.1, read as the reverse complement.
TCCGGATTCGAGCGCCGAGTGTGGCTTGTGTTCGACCGGGGAACTGTCCGACGAGCCGCTTCAGGATTCATCGCCGGAAGACCGCAAGCAGTAGCCGGAGCGTGCCTTTATGAGCTGGACTGCGCGCATATCTCTGTCTGGGCAGAGTGTGATGGTGCATATATGCGCAACGGCTGAGACGACGCGATAAACGTGGCACAACAATCTTTTCCGCGCTGAGGAGAAAAACATATGGACGCTGCGGCTTCCAACGCTACTGGACCGGCGGCCCGACCCGCCACTCCACCCGCAGCCGAACCGGCGCCGCTGACGGGCGGCGCGCTTGCGCTGCTGACGGTGGGCCTCGCGCTCGGCACCTTCATGGAGGTGCTGGACACGTCGATTGCCAACGTGGCCGTGCCGACCATCTCCGGCAGTCTCGGCGTCGCGACCAGCCAGGGCACGTGGGTGATCTCGTCGTATTCGGTGGCCTCGGCGATTGCTGTGCCGCTCACCGGATGGCTGGCGCGGCGCGTCGGCGAAGTGCGGCTTTTCACGTTGTCCGTTCTGCTCTTTACGATCGCCTCGGCGCTGTGCGGTTTTGCGCAGAATTTCGAGTCGCTGATCATGTTTCGCCTGGTTCAAGGCCTTGTGTCCGGGCCGATGGTGCCGCTTTCGCAGACTATTCTCATGCGCTCGTATCCGCCGGAAAAACGCGGGCTCGCACTCGGCCTTTGGGCGATGACCGTCATCTGCGCGCCGATCTTCGGGCCGGTAATGGGCGGCTATATCACCGACAACTACACGTGGCCGTGGATTTTCTACATCAATGTGCCGATCGGCCTTTTCTCCGCGGGCTGCGCGTTCGTCCTGCTGCGCGGCCGGGAGACGAAGACCACCCAGCAGCGTATCGACGCAGTCGGTCTCACGTTGCTCGTAATCGGCGTGGCGTGCCTGCAGATGGTGCTCGACCTCGGCAAGGACCGCGACTGGTTCAACTCGACATTTATCGTGACGCTTGCAGTGATCGCGGTCGTGTCGATTGCGTTCATGCTCGTGTGGGAGATGACCGAGAAAGAACCCGTGGTCGACCTTTCGCTGTTCAAGGACCGCAACTTCGCGCTTGGCGTGCTGATCATCTCGTTCGGCTTCATGGCGTTCTTCGGCTCGGTGGTGATTTTCCCGCTCTGGCTGCAAACCGTGATGGGCTATACCGCGGGCCTCGCCGGTCTCGCCACCGCGCCGGTCGGCTTACTCGCCCTCTTTCTCTCGCCGATGATCGGCAAGAACATGCATCGGTTGAATTTGCGCGTGGTGGCGAGTTTCGCGTTCATCGTATTCGCGTTCGTGTCGTTCTGGAACTCCACTTTCACGCTCGACGTGCCGTTTAATCACGTCATCTGGCCGCGTATCGTGCAGGGCATCGGCGTGGCGTGCTTCTTTGTGCCGATGACAACCATCACGCTATCGAGCGTATCCGACGAACGGCTTGCGAGTGCGTCGGGTTTATCGAACTTTTTCCGGACCTTGTCGGGGGCGATCGGCACGGCGATCAGTACGACGTATTGGGAAAACGATACGATCCGCCATCACGTGATGCTGGTCGACAACGTGAACGTCTACACGCCGAATACGAATGCGTACACCGATGCACTTGCCGGCGTCGGCTTTTCCGGTGGCAGCATTACCGCGCAGCTCGAGCAGGTGGTGACTGCGCAGGCTTATATGCTCGCCACGAACGACTTCTTCCGCATATCGTGCGCGGCGTTCCTTGTGCTTGCGGTGCTCGTGTGGATCACCAAACCGCGTAAAGGCGTCGGTCCTTCAATGGGACATTGATCGGCGCGCAACGCTTCGCTCATTGACTGACGGCTTCGCCAGTCGTTGGCGTCACCGACTGCCCTTGCAACGCGTCGGGATGCATGGCGGTGGGTGCGGGCTGCGACGGCTTCACATCGGGTTTCTGTGTGCCCGCCGCGGTGCCTCGAACGTATTGCTTGAAGTCGGCGCCCGCTTCCCACGGGTTCGGCGTGCAGCCAAGCGATCCATCGCAATGTGCGGCGAAGCCGATCGTCGCGGTGCCGTCGGGATTTGCAGTGCGGGTGATCTGATACGCGAGCGCGCGTTTCCCGCCATCGGGGCCGGCCGTCTGAATCAGCGTGTCGGTTGCGGATTCGACTTTGTATTTTGAGTTGTTCGTCACCCACGTCTGCGCGCGCTGCCACCAGAGGTCGCACTCGGCTTTGCTCGAACACGTCAGGGGCGTGGTTGCTATCTGCATAACATCGGGATCGACTTGTCCTTGCGTTGAACATGCGGTCGCGGCAAGCGCCGCCGTAGCAATGCACAGTGCGGCCAACAGACTTTGCTTCATCACGTTGATCCTCCCTCTCGCTAGCGTGTCCTAACAGTTTGGACCGTTACGCGCGGAGGGCGTTTCCTTTACGTCAGAGAAACGTGGAAGTCGTGAAGGTTTTGCCGACGCGCCCGCTGTTGTGCGCGTCGATTACGTAGCCGTTACCGAGCATGCACCGCGCAATAAAAAAGCGGCTACTCGAGCCGCTTTCGCACGTTGCTTCGCGCACGTGAGCCGGTGCGCTCAGACGCTGAAACGATTCAACGTATACGCCCGATACGCGGCGACAAATGCATCGAACGAGCCTACTTCCTCGCGTTCGAGCTTCGCCTGCTCGTCGAGCGATTGTTTGGCCAGTTCTGCAAACTCGTTGGCCTCGCCCGGCTCCAGCGGACGCGCGCGGAAATAGGCCGCGTGCGCTTCGCTTTGTTCCAGACCGAATTCGAGGAAGCCCTGCTGCTTGTCGCGCATCGTCTGCAACACCCGCGCCGATGGCGTAAGCGACGGATCGGCAAGTTTCGCCCGTTGAATGGCAACCGAGCGCGCGTGCGCGTCGCCGCCCTGCAGTGCGTCGAGCGTGGCTGCCGCGGCTTCGATCTTGACGAATAGCTCTTCGGCCCATTCGCTCATCGCGAGCGGATGGCCGTCACGGACCAGTTCGAGGCCGGGCTTGCGCCCTTCGGTCGTTACGCGCGCGAAGTTCTGGTTGGCCTCCGCGTAAGGCTGCGGCGGCAATGGCGCGCTGTCGTCGAGCGCGCACACAAGCAAATAGGCATCGAGAAAGCGTGACGTCTCCAGAGAAATACCGACCGGCTCGAATGGGTCGATATCCATGCAGCGCACTTCGACGTATTGCACGCCGCGCGCGGCGAGCGCATGCAAAGGACGCTCGCCGGGATACGTGACGCGCTTCGGACGGATCGTCGAGTAAAACTCGTTTTCGATCTGCAGCACGTTCGTGTTGATCTGCACCCACTCGCCGTTTCGCTGCGTACCAATTGCCTCGTATGCCGGATACGGTTGGCTGACGGCCTTCGCAAGTGCGTCGAGATAACCGGGCAGCGTGTCGTAGTCGGCATGAAGCGCCGCTTGCGCGGTGGTGTTCGAGTAGCCGAGATCGCTCATGCGCAGGCTGGTTGCATACGGACGGTACAACGTGTCTGCGTCGAAGATTTCGAGCGTATGTTTGCGCCCACGCAAGAAGCGGCGATCTAGCGCCGGCGACGCGCCGAACAGATACATCAGCAGCCAGTTTGTGCGACGGAAATTGCGGATCAACGCTAGGTAACGATCCGACTGGAAATCAACGGCGCTCGCGGTGGATTGCTGATCCGCATGCAACAGCCGCCAGACTTCCTCGTTCAGCGAATAGTTGTAGTGGATGCCTGCAATGCACTGCATCGTGCGACCGTAACGCAGCGCAAGGCCGATCCGATAGACGTACTTCAGCTTGCCAATATTGGAGGTGCCGTAGTTCGCGATTGGAATGCCGTCGTCGGTATCTGGCAAGAGGCCGGGCATTGAGTTGTTCCACAGAATCTCGTTGCCGAGTTCTGCGTACACAAAGCGATGCAGCCGGTCGAGCTTATCGAGCGTCAGCGCGACGTCCTGCTCGGCCGGCGTGATCAGTTCGAGCAGCGCTTCGGAATAGTCGGTGGTCAGCGAAGGATGCGTGAGCGCCGACCCGAGCGCGCGCGGATGCGGCGTCAACGCGAGTTCGCCGTTGTGCGTCACGCGCAGGCTTTCTCTTTCTATGCCGCGCAGGCCGTGCAGCAGCGCATCGCGTTGCGGGCCAGAAGTCAGCACGGACAGGCGGTGCGAGAACGCGTCGGTCGTGCGGGATTGTGTGGTGTTTGGCATTGATGCGAGTCGGGCGTTGTCGGCCGCCATGTGCCGCTTCGCTGCTCGCTGGCAGCATGGTGCGGTCGACAACGTTCGGCGGAATTTTCAGTAGCGGGCACTTTAACATCTCGCCACGGCGCCTGCTTGAGGCCGCCTCGGCGGGCTGTTCCGGCCGGTCTGACCGACTGTTTTCACGCCGGATTCGCGCATCTAGCCACGGGAATCCGGGTTATTGCGGGTATTGCGGGCACTGCGGCGGTAGGGTTTTTAGCGGGTGGCGGCGCGTGCCGCACGCGCGGTCGATGCGGCGCAACGGAGCAACAGCAAAACGGCAAATCCGCGCGAGCCAGCAAGCAAAGCTAACCGCCACGCGCGGCACCGGCGCGGTCCGCTACTTCATTCCACAGATGCATCGCGGCGTAAGCACGCCACGGTCGCCATGCGTCGGTGCGTGCGCGTTGCTGGGTCGCCCGCACGAGCGACGGATCGCGCGCAGCGATCGACTGCATCAGCACGAGGTCGAGCGCGGGCCACGCGTCGGCATCGCGCCACGCGCGCATCGCGACGTACTCGACCGTCCAGGGGCCGATGCCCGGCAAGGCGAGTAATTCCGTGCGCAGGCTGTGTGCGTCGGCGGTCGCGCTGTCGAGCGGCACGTCGCCGCTCGCGACGGCGCGCGCGAAACCCTGCAGCGCCGCGACGCGTTTGCCCGGCATGCCGATTTGCGCGAGATCGACTGTTGCCAGGGCGTCTGGCGTCGGAAAACGCCACGCGGTGCTTGCGTGCGGATGCCCTTCGATCCGCTCGCCCGCTCGCTGTACCAATCGTCCGATGATGGTTGTCGCGGCCTTCACGCTGACCTGCTGGCCGACGATCGCACGTACCACGAGCTCGAAACCGGACCACGCGCCCGGTACGCGCAGACCCGGCGCCGCTTCGATCAGCGGCGCGAGCCAGGGGTCGGCGGCCAGGGCGGCACCGATCTTCTTCGGCTCCGCGTGCAGATCGAAGATCCTCGCGATGGGTGTTGCAAGCGCGTCGGCGTGACGGCTCACCGGTCCCTCGATGCTTGCGACGAGGCAGCGCTTGTGTGGATGCTGGCGCACGCTGAGCGTGCCACTGTCGCCGTCCCATTCGATTGCGCGGCGATAGGCGCCGTCTTCGACTGTCTCGACGCCGGGCGTCGCCCGTCCGCCGAAAAAGCGCAGCAGGCGCGGCCAGTCGAACGGCGATTTGTACGGCAGTTCCAGGGTTGCGACTTCGTCAAGCGTGCTCACGCGGCGTGGTCCAGTTTAGTAGCGACGGTTTCAGTAGGACCCGTCTGGGAATGGCTGGGTTCATCTGCGGAAACGTTGCGCGCGTGCTGCGCCTCGTTGTCCAGAAGAGCAGCCTTGCGCGGCAAGCCCCAGCGATAGCCCGCAAGCGCCCCGCCCTTTTGCACGACGCGATGACACGGAATGGCGAGCGCAACCGGGTTCGTCGCGCACGCGCTCGCCACGGCGCGCACGGCGCGCGGCGCGCCGACCGCCTCGGCGATCTCCGTGTAGCTGCGCGTCTGGCCATACGGAATGCGCCGCAGCGCGTCCCAGACACGCTGCCGGAAGGCGGTCGCCGCAATATCGAGCGGCAGGTCGAAGTCCTGACGTGTGCCGCGCAGGTACGCGTCGATCTGAGCGATGAATGGTGCGAGCCGCTCGGGATCGTCGAGCAGGGCCGCATTGGCGAATTCGCCGCGCAGTTCGTCGACGAGGAAGGCTGCGTCGTCGCCGAATCCGATTTTGCAGATGCCTTTGTCGGTCGCGGCCACCAGCACGAAGCCAAGCGACGTCGGCGCGCTCGCGTAGCGGACCGTCAGTCCCGCACCCTTGCGGCGATATTCCGACGGCGCCATGCCCAATTCCGCCGATGCGCTGTCGTACATCCGCGAAGGCGAGTTGAAGCCGGCGTCGAGCGTCGCGCGCGTGACGTCCGCGCCGCTCTTGAGCGCATCGCGCAACGCGGCGCCGCGCTGCGCGGCCTGGTACTGACGCGGCGACACGCCTACCACGCGCTTGAACAGCCGCTGAAGGTGAAACGGGCTGACGTGCACGGCGTCGCTCAATTGCGCGAGCGTTAGACGTTGCTGCGGATCGGCGTCGAGCGCGGCGCACGCGCGGTTCACGATCTCCACCTCGCGCGGCAATCCGCCCGGCTGGCAGCGCTTGCACTCGCGAAAGCCCGCGGCGCGGGCGCCGCCGGCGTCTGCGAAGAAGGCGACATTCTCACGACGCGGTTGGCGCGAAGCGCAGGACGGACGGCAGAACACACCCGTCGTTTTCACGCCGTAGAAGAAGGCGCCGTCGGCGAGCGGATCGCGGCGAGTGACGGCTTCCCAGCGCTCGTCGTCGGAATTCCAGGTGGCGGTGTCGGCGGTAAGGCTAGCGTCAACAGGCTTGGCAGCGCGGTTCATGATGGTCCCCGATAGGTGCTCTCGATGCTCACCAATGTAGGCCGCATGCCGACACACTACGCTCCGGTTCTTGCTGTGTCATTGCAGTTCCGCGTTGACGGACGGCCATCGAAACCCCGCCAGGCGCTCGTTTCGCCGCAAAGTGCGACAAATTTGCACGATATCGGGTTTTCCCTTAAAAAGTTATTGCGTCGCACCAACCCCGTGTGTATATTAGTACCTGTCTCCTCCATGTCTCCTCCTGATATGGATTCAGCCCGCTCCAAGTAGAGCGGGCTTTTTTTTTGTCTGTACGTTCCGCATCTGGCCCCTCACCGCGCGTCTTCCATGGCCGCCGCTTTCTCATAAACTGGTGGTTCATCCGTTCCGTAGGCCAGTCAGAGGAAACGTTCCAAATGAAAATCCATATTCGCGAGATCGACCACGTGGTGATTCGGGCGTCGAATGTCGAGGTTATGGCGCGCTTCTACTGCGAGGTGCTCGGTTGCAGCCTCGAGAAGGAGCAGCGCGAGCTGGGTCTCACGCAGTTGCGCGCGGGCCGCTCGCTGATCGACCTGCTGCAGGTGGGCGCGAAGCTCGACCGCCCGGAAAACGGCGCGGTCGGCGCAGGGCGAAACATGGATCACGTGTGTTTGCGCGTAGAACCGTTCGACGTCGACGCGCTCAAGGCGCATCTGAACGAACACGGCGCGCGGCTTGGTGACCAGGCGGTTCGCTACGGCGCGGACGGCTATGGCCCGTCGCTGTATCTGTTCGACCCGGAGGGCAACATGGTCGAACTGAAAGGGCCGCCGGAAGCAGCTCGGGTCACGTCGCTCTAAAGGTGAGCCCCGGCGTCAGCCGCGAGTCGCCGACGTCTTAGCCGTTGGCGGGCGCCTTCAACACCGTCCACTCGATTTTCACCGCGTCGGCTTCCGCGCTGCCGAGCCACGCTTCGCCGTCCTGTACGGTGCATTGAAGCCGCATCGTGCGCTCGGCAAGCGCACCCAACTCTGCCGCGACGTTCTCGCCAAGCGACCAGACCGTCACATTGCGCATGCGCTCAACCTTGTTGCGCACGCCCTGCCACCAGATATCCGAAGTACGTCCGCCGTACGCGATCACGATCACGTCGTTCGAGCGGCCGCTCGCCTTTGCGATGCGCCGCTCGTCGGGCTGGCCGACTTCGATCCACGTTTCGATCGCGCCGGTCAGATCTTTTTGCCACAGATCGGGTTCGTCGACATCCGACAATCCCTTGCAGAACTCGAGCCGTTCCTGCGCAAAGAGCGCGAACGCGGCGACGCGGACCATCATCCGTTCGTCGGTTTCCGATGGATGACGCGCGATGGTGAGCGAATGGTCGGCGTAATAGTGCCGGTCCATGTTGGCGATCTGCAATTCCGCCTTGTAAATCGTCGATTTGAGAGCCATGCCGTTGCTAAACCAGACGCTCGCTCCAGCGGAGCGAACCGAAAATGAGTCGTCGACGGCGCGCTGCCGTCTTCCGTGTTTGTTGTACATTTTGCCTCCCTCCCGTGCCGTCCACCGGCCACCACATAGACGGGAAGAAGCATTTAACGAGCCAAGGCCTGCTCTGCGGGAGCGCCATAAACCTCGCCTGCCGCCTCGCGCAACGCGTCGAGCACCACCGAGGCCGCGGGAGAAAGCAGGTGCGACTGGCGCGTGATGATACCGAATGTATCCATCCTGCACGGTAAATCGATCGGCAAGCGCTTCAACACGCCGTACTGTTGGTACTGACGCGCCACTTCGTCGGGCAAGACCGCCAACATGTCGCTTTGAAGCAGCAAGCTGGAAATCGCGAGGAAGTTGTTGGTGTTCACCACGTTCTGCGGTGGATTCAGGCCGATCTGCGAAAACATCAGATCAAAGCGATGCCGCAAAACACTGCCCGGCGGATGCAATACCCAGCTCGCGTTGACAATGCCGCGCAGCGTCAGGCCCGCTTCGTTTTCCAGAGGATGGCCGGGCCGCGCGACCACGCACAGCGGCTCGTCGGCGAGCGGTTCGTAGCGGACTTCGGTTTTGAACTGGTTCTGGCGCTCGAGCACGCGGCCGATCATGATGTCGAGTTCACCTTCGGCAAGCCGCGGCAGCATCACATCTGACGTTTCAACTTCCGCCCAGATCTGCAACTGCGGATAACGCTCCTTCACACTCGCGATGGCGCGCGGCACCATGGTGGCAGCCGCCGCTGCGATCACGCCGATACGCACCTGCCCCGCGAGTCCCGCGCGCAGCGCCGAGATTTCGTCGTGCGCGTGGCTGAGATTCGACAGCACCATGCGCGCGTGACGGATCATCACCTCGCCGTACAGCGTTGCATGCATGCCGTGCGGCGTTCGGTCGAAGAGGCTCACGCCGAGCATGTCTTCGAGTTCTTTCAGCAGGCGGGAAGCCGCCGGCTGCGTCATGCCGAGCACGTCGGCGGCGCGCCGCACGTTGCCCTCTTCTTCCATCGCGGCGAGCAGCAGCAACTGCCGCGTCTTGAGTCGCGCACGTACGAACCAGTTCGAATAGCTACGCGTCATTGCCTGTCTCCAAAGCATTTTTTTCGAATCGCCTCAATCATGCCATACCGAAATTGTTATCGGGATAGCTCAAAAAGGGATTGGAAAGTTATTGCGCGCACTCATACCATTCGTGGACTTTAAGCTTCTCATGTGGCGCCTTTCCGTCGATGAACCGCGATCCGCTCGTCCCGCTCGTTGCCAGCCCGCTGCGCCATTACATCAATGGCGGATGGGAGACGGGTGCGACCACGGGCGTCTCGCTCAATCCGTCGGATCTGGACGAACCTGTCGGCGAATATGTCCGCGCCGACGTCCGGCAAACCGATAGCGCGATCGAAGCGGCAAGCGCGGCCTTCCGCGAATGGGCGCTCAGTTCGGCGCAGCGTCGCGCCGACGCGCTCGACGCCATCGGCAGCGAAATGCTGGCGCGCCGAGACGAACTCGGGCGACTGCTCGCGCGCGAAGTCGGCAAGACATTGCCCGAGGCGTTGGCCGAGGCGACGCGCGCAGGTCAGACGTTCAAGCTGCTCGCCGCCGATGCACAGCGCGCGTATGCCGAACCGCTTGCGTCGGCGCGCGCGGGCGTCGAAATCGACATGACGCGCGAACCGCTCGGCGTGGTCGGCATCATCGCGCCGTGGAGCGCGCCGCTCGCAATCGCCGCGGCCAAGATCGGCGCGGCGCTGGCGCACGGCAATTGCGTGGTCTACAAGCCGGCTGAATCCACGCCGGCTTGCGCAGCGGCGCTCGCGTCGATCGTGAGCCGCGCCGGTTTGCCCGCGGGCGTCTTCAATCTCGTGATGGGCAGCGGCCGGCAGGTCGGCGCGCGAATCGTCGCTCATCCGCTCGTTGCGGCGATCAGCTTCAGCGGTTCGGCGGAAACCGGCACGCGTGTGCTGCAAGCTGCTGCCGCTCGCCAGGCGCGCGTGCAACTGGAAATGGGCGGCAAGAATCCCTTTGTCGTGCTGGCCGACGCCGATCTCGACAGCGCGGTCGATGCCGCATTGACCGGCGCGTACGGCTCGACCGGCCAGCGCAGCACGGCGGCGGCGCGGTTGATCGTCGAACGTTCGATGTTCGAGCCGTTCGTAGACGCATTGCAGACGAAGCTCGCCAGGCTCACCGTGGACCACGCGCTCAAGCACGGCGCGGACATGGGCCCGGTAGCGAACGCCGCGCAACTCGAACGCGATCTCGACTACGTGCAAATCGGCAAGCAGGAAGGCGCGCAATTGCTGCACGGCGGCCGTCAGCTGGAACGCGCGACACGCGGCTACTTTTTCGAACCCGCGCTGTTTGTCGGCGAGCCGGAACATCGCATTGCGCGCGAGGAAATCTTCGGTCCGCTCGCAGTCGTGCTCCGCGCCGACGACTACGAGCACGCGCTGCATCTGGCGAACGACACCGCTTACGGTCTATGCGCCGGCATCTGCACACGCTCGCTCAGCCGCGCGCGGCATTTCCGCCGTCACGTGCATAGCGGCCTGGTCACGATCAATCTGCCAACCACGGCCGTGGAGCATCACGCGCCTGGCGGCGGGCGCAAGGCGTCCGCGTACGGCTCGACCGACGCAGCATTCTGGACGGCCGTGAAAACGGCGTACGTCGCGAGCTGATCGTGAAGACCTTTTTGCGCGCGGCCGCCCGCCTCGATCCCATAGCCAAGTTTTTACGCCCCGGCTAGCGCCGCCGCGTATCGCCTCGCTGCACATAAACGAAATCAATGCAGCTTCTCAACCTCAGGAGACAGAAATGACCAGCAAGCTTCGCCGTTTGACGCTAACCGCGATCGCCGCCGCCGCAATCGCCGCGCCGTTCGCCGCCCAACTTTCCGCGCACGCGGACCAGCCGCTCAAAGTAGGCTTCCTCGTGAAGATGCCGGAGCAGGCGTGGTTTATCAACGAACAGAAAGCCGCGACCGCGCTCGGTCAGAAGGACGGCTTTTCGGTGGTGAACATCGGCACGCCGGACGGCGAGAAAGTGCTGTCCGCGATCGACAATCTCGGCGCCCAAGGCGCAAAGGGCTTCGTGATCTGCGCGCCTGACGTGCGTCTCGGACCGGCCATCCAGGCGCGCGCCAAGCGCTACAACATGAAGTTCGTCACCGTCGACGATCAACTGGTCGATTCCAGCGGCAAGCCGCTCGCCAATGTGCCGCACCTCGGCATGTCCGCGTTCAAGATCGGCAACCAGGTCGGCCAGGCAATCAGCGACGAAATGAAACGCCGCGGCTGGAAGCCCGAGGAAGTCGGTGCACTGCGCATCACGAACTACGAACTGCCGACCGCGAAACTGCGCACCGACGGCGCGACCGAAACGCTGCTCGCCGGCGGCTTCAAGAAGGAAAACATTTTCGACGCCCCGCAAAAGACGACCGACGACGAAGGCGGCTTCAACGCGTCGTCGCCGGTGTTGGCCAAGCATCCGAACATCAAGAAGTGGGTGATCTTCGCGCTGAACGAGGAAAGCGTGCTGGGCGGCGTGCGTGCTACCGAGCAACTGCATATTCCGGCAGCGGACGTGATCGGTGTCGGCATCAACGGTGCGGGCGAGGCTTTTGCCGAATTCCAGAAGAAAGAGCCGACGGGCTTCTACGGCACGATCGCAGTCAGCTCGACGATGCACGGCAAGGAGAGCACCGAGAACCTCGTGGAGTGGATCAAGGACGGCAAGCAGCCGCCCGCCGATACGCAGACCACCGGCAAGTTGATGGTGCGCGGCAACTGGCAGGACGTGCGTAAAGAACTCGGCATTTAAGCCGCGTTCGACTTCGCACGCGGCGGGCCGCGCCTCGCATTTGCCTGACGCGAGAGCGGCCCGCACAGCTTGTCCACCATTGAGGTTTTTTGATGACGTCCTCACACACTGCGACATCCCTTAGCGGTGCCGACGCGCCGCTACAGACGCCCTCGCCTGTGCCCGCTTCGACCGAGCCGTATCTGCAACTCGACGGCATCACCGTACGCTTTCCCGGCGTGCTCGCGCTCGACCAGGTGTCGCTCGAAGTGCGTCGCGGCGAAGTGCACGGCCTCATGGGCGAAAACGGCGCCGGCAAATCGACGCTGCTCAAGGTCCTGTCCGGCGTGAACCAGCCGGCGGCGGGCACGTTGTCGCTCGATGGCGTGGAGCAGCAGTTCACCACGACGAAGGCGGCAATCGCGGCGGGTGTCGCAATCATCTATCAGGAACTGCATCTGGTGCCGGAGTTGACGGTGGCCGAAAACCTGATGCTCGGCGCGCTGCCCAACCGCTTCGGCGTGCTGGACGAAAAGGCGCTCGTCGCGCGCGCGGTGCGCGAACTCGAACGCCTCGGCGAGAAGATCGATCCGTCGCAACAGGTGAAAAATCTGTCGATCGGTCAGCGTCAGATGATTGAAATCGGCAAGGCGCTGATGCGCGATGCGCGCGTGATTGCATTCGACGAACCGACCAGTTCGTTGTCGTCGCGCGAAACCACGCAGTTGTTCCGGATCATTCGCGCGTTGCGGGCCGAAGGCCGCGCGATCATCTACGTTACGCATCGGATGGATGAAGTCTACGAACTGTGCGATCGCGTCACCGTGTTTCGGGACGGCCGCCGCATCGACACGTTCGACGCAGGCAAAGGCCTCGACCGTGACCGTCTGATCAGCTGCATGGTGGGCCGTTCGATCGCCGACGTGTACGGCTATCGCACGCGCGATGTCGGCGACGTGCAACTCGACGTCAAGGGATTGATGGGACCGGGCCTGCGCGAGCCCGCCACATTCTCCGCACGCAAAGGCGAAATCGTCGGCTTTTTCGGGCTTGTCGGCGCCGGGCGCTCCGAACTGATGAAGCTCATCTACGGCGCGGTCAAACCCACCGCCGGCGACATCACGCTCAAAGGCAAGCAGGTGCGCTTTGCCACGCCGCGCGACGCGGTGCGCGCGGGCGTCGCGCTGTGCCCCGAAGATCGCAAGCAGGAAGGCATCGTTTCGATCGCTTCGGTTTCGGACAACCTCAACATCAGTTGCCGCCGGCACTTCAGCCGCTTCAACGTGCTCAACGGACGCAAGGAAGCGCAGACCGCGAAAGAGTTCATCGGCAAGCTCGCGATCAAGACGCGCAACGGCGAGACGCCGATCGGCACGCTCTCGGGCGGCAATCAGCAGAAGGTGATTCTGTCGCGCTGGCTCGCGGAAGACATCGACGTGTTTCTGATGGACGAACCCACGCGCGGCATCGACGTCGGCGCGCGCAGCGAAATTTACGGTCTGCTGTATGGGCTCGCGGACGCGGGACGCACGGTGATCGTGGTGTCGAGCGATCTTGCCGAAGTAATCGGCGTGACTGACCGCGTGATCGTAATGAAGGAAGGCCGCCTGGTTGGCGATCTGCCGAAAGCACAGGCGACACCCGATGCGCTCATCAAGCTCGCGCTGCCTCGCTAGAACACATGCTGGCCGGTCGCCAGACGAATGAAGGCACCTGAACCGAACGCAACTGAATCGCGCCGTCGAATTGAACCACGCGGCATTGAAACGGAACACACATCATGCACACACCATCGACCGACCCCTCCACGCCAGCCGTCGCTTCGGCGGGCTTGAGCGCGCGCGCCGCGCGGACCTGGGATCTGATCAACAAGTCCGGCATCGTGATGGTATTCATCATCCTGTTTGCGGTGCTGTCGTTCACGGTGCCCGACTTTTTGAGTTCACGAAACATTCAGGGCCTACTGCTTTCCGTCACGCTGATCGGCTCGATCTCCGTGACCATGATGTTCGTGCTCGCGCTCGGCGAGGTCGATCTGTCGGTCGCGTCGATCGTGGCGTTCGCGGGGGTCGTGGCATCCACGTTGATCACCGTGACGCATAGCGTACTGCTCGGCGTTGCCGCGGGCGTGCTTGCAGGCGGCGCGGTCGGCCTCGTGAACGGCGTGCTTGTCGCGCGCTACAAGATCAATTCCCTGATCGTCACGCTCGCGATGATGGAAGTCGTGCGCGGCCTCGCCTTCATCACGTCGAGCGGCGACGCGGTGATGATCTCGGAAGAACGCTTCTTCGACCTGGGCGGCGGCTCCTTCCTCGGCATTTCGTATCCGATCTGGAGCAACATCATCGGCTTCGTGGTGTTCGGTTTTCTGCTGAAGAAAACCGTGTTCGGCAAGAACGTGCTGGCGGTCGGCGGCAACAGCGAGGCGGCCCTGCTTGCGGGTCTGCCCGTCACGCGCATCAAGATCACCGTGTTCGTGCTGCAAGGGCTCGTCACCGGCTTTGCGGGCGTGATGCTTGCGTCGCGTATGAGTCTCGGCGATCCGAAGACGTCGGTCGGTCTCGAACTCGGCGTGATCTCCGCGTGCGTGCTCGGCGGCGTGTCGCTGACGGGCGGCGTCGCGACGATTTCCGGCGTGCTGGTGGGCGTGCTGATCATGGGTTCCGTGCAGGACGCAATGAGCCTGATGAACGTGCCGACTTTTTATCAATACCTGATTCGCGGCGGGATCCTGCTGCTCGCGGTGCTGTTCGACCAGTTCCGTCGCAGCAAGCGCGTGCACTAAGCGTGCAATGACGCGCGCCCTGCCCTACATGTTTGCCAACAGGAGATTTCATGGCTGATTCGAACCAGACAAAAAAGCCGCTGCGCAGCCAGGCGTGGTTTGGCCTCAAGGACCGCGACGGGTTTCTGCATCGCTCGTGGATGAAAAACCAGGGCATTCCGCACGACGAATTCGACGGACGTCCGGTAATCGGCATCTGCAATACATGGTCGGAACTGACGCCCTGCAACGCGCATTTTCGCGAGCTCGCGGAATACGTGAAAAAAGGCGTGCATGAGGCGGGCGGCTTGCCGCTGGAGTTTCCGGTGATGTCGCTCGGCGAGACCAATTTGCGACCGACGGCCATGCTGTTTCGCAACCTCGCTTCGATGGACGTCGAGGAATCGATTCGCGGCAATCCGATGGACGGCGTGATTCTGCTCGTCGGCTGCGACAAGACCACGCCTGCGCTGCTGATGGGCGCGGCGTCGTGCAACCTGCCCGCGCTCGCGGTCTCGGGTGGCCCCATGCTGAACGGCCGGTTCCGCGGCAAGCATATCGGCTCGGGCACCGGCGTGTGGCAGATGTCCGAGGAAGTGCGCGCCGGTTCGATGACGCAGGAAGAATTCACCGAGGCAGAGTCGTGCATGAACCGCTCGCGCGGGCACTGCATGACGATGGGTACGGCGTCGACGATGGCTTCGATGGTCGAATCGCTCGGCATGGGCTTGCCGCACAACGCCGCGATTCCCGCAGTCGACGCACGACGCCAGGTGCTCGCGCATCTGGCCGGCCGGCGCATCGTCGACATGGTTCGCGAAGATCTGACGATGGACAAGATCCTCACGCGCCAGGCCTTCGAAAACGCAATCCGCACGAACGCGGCGATTGGTGGCTCGACCAACGCCGTCGTGCATCTGATCGCGCTCGCGAAGCGCATTGGCGTGGAGCTTTCGCTGGAAGACTGGGAGCTTGGCTCCAACGTGCCGTGTCTCGTGAATCTGCAACCGTCAGGCGAATACCTGATGGAAGACTTCTACTATGCGGGTGGTTTGCCGGCGGTGCTCAAGCAGCTGGGTGAGCAAGGGCTGCTGCATCGCGAGGCGCTCACCGTGAACGGCAAGACGATCTGGGACAACGTGCGCAACGCGCCGAACCACGACGAGAAAGTCATCACCACGTTCGCCGAGCCGTTCAAGCCGAAGGCGGGCATTGCGGTCCTCAAGGGCAACCTGGCGCCGAACGGCGCGGTGATCAAGCCGTCGGCGGCCACTGCGGAACTGCTGAAGCACCGAGGCCGCGCGGTCGTGTTCGAAAACATCGAGGAGCTGCACGCGAAGATCGACGACGAGTCGCTCGACATCGACGAAAACTGCATCATGGTGCTCAAAGGCGCGGGGCCGAAGGGTTATCCGGGCTTCGCCGAAGTGGGCAATATGCCGTTGCCGAAAAAAGTGCTGCAAAAAGGCATTACCGACATGGTGCGTATTTCCGACGGACGCATGAGCGGCACGGCGTACGGCGCGGTGGTGTTGCACGTGTCGCCTGAAGCAGCCGCGGGCGGTCCGCTGGCTTTCGTGCAGACCGGCGACATGATCGAGCTGGATGTTGAAGCGCGGCGCCTGCACCTCGACGTAAGCGACGACGAACTCGCGCGCCGGCGTGCCGCATGGCAGGCGCCCGAGTCGCCGAAGCGCGGTTACTACAAGCTCTATGTCGAGCACGTTCTGCAGGCGGATCAGGGCGCGGATCTCGACTTCCTGGTGGGCTCCAGCGGCGCGCCGGTGCCGCGCGACTCGCACTGAGCGGCGCGAGTCGTTTGAAGAGTTAAACGGTTGTTCCTGCGCTTTGCGAGAAGGCGTGCTGCCGATGCGGTTCCACATAACCGCATCGGCTTTTTTTTTCGCGCGTCGCGAGCATGTCGCACAAAACAAAAAATCGGCTGGACGTTTAAAAATGTCCAACCGATTTTTTTAAGCACAAGCTCACAGTCTCCGGCTTTTAAAGCCAGAGAATTTACTGGAGCGCACTTCGTTCCGGCAACTTGCCGAAACGCTGCGCATTCAGTGTTCTATAAGATCATTGCTTGATGAAGCGATCGTTCGCCCAGAGGCCTTGCGTGTCGCTATTACTCGCATTCACGAACTCGAAGTCGTGACCGACGACACGCACGACGCGGAAGCTCGAATTCTCCGGCGTTGAAACGCATTGATACCCGGAGAAGAACTCCTGCATTTTCTGCTGTTCACCGGCTTGCGCGTGCTCATTGACGGCGTCGAGCTTGTCTTTTGACAAACAGCCGTACGAGTTGGCTTTGAACTGAATGGTTTGCTGCGGCTTGATCATGACGTCTTGCGCCTGAACACTTGCGGCAGCCAGACTTGCAACGGCGAAAACAAGGGCGAGTCGAGTTTTCATATGTTCCTCCGGGTGCGGGCCGAATGCTCAGGTTAGCTATGTATTTAACTCCATCGTCTAGCCCGCACCTTGCACTTTAGGAGAACGTGCAAGAACCACAAGCACATCTTGTGTGCGGTCGCAACAGTGGCAGATTGTCGCACCGCGCACGTCATATGACGGATGGGTCGGCGACGCATCAAAGACGCAAGATTACGCGGGATAACTAAGCGACTTCGCCCGCGCACCGCTTTAACCAGTAATGCTTTGCGAGCCGCATTAGCGTTAACGCGATATTCGATTTAAGCGATTTATTAGTAACCTCGGGAGCGCTTGGTGCATTGCACACAAAGTCATTTCACCGGTTCGATAAAGCGGCCGATATAACGGTGTAAATGCAGAAGATAAACGATGCCAGGCACCGCTCAACGTTATGCGCCGCACCTGAACGGCAACTGGCCGACATTGCAGGTACGTGCGGTGCTCTACAATAAAACCATGCAACGTGAGAACGGAGGCCGCCGTGCTCGAGAACCTCATATTGGGCGTTTTTCTCGTCCTGCCGCTGCTGATCGTCGCGTTTCTTTTCTCCGACGAATTGTGGCAGGAACACCGGCATTTGCACGACACGCGCCCCATGCAAGCGAGACCGCGTCGACTCGACTGGCGTCATCCGCTGCGCCGCTCGCGGCATCGGCTGTAACGCGGCGCTCGCGCGCTCCGGTAAGCGCACTCTACGAGCGCGCCGCTTGTCACTGAAGACCGAAGACTCGCGGCTCAGTCCGCTCGCCAATGCGCGCGAATGCGTTTGGCCAGCGCTTCGAGCGTGTCTGCGTCCGCGACGTCGCGCGCGTGCATGCGTAACGGCTGACCTTCCCAGCGCGGAATCACGTGAAAGTGCACATGCGGCACCGTCTGCCCGGCAGCCGCGCCATTGAACTGCCCGATGAACACGCCGTCCGGACGCAACGCCGCGCGCACGGCGATGGCAAGCTTTTGCGTCATGCGCATGCATGCGACCGTCGCCGCGTCCGACAGGTCGAAGATCTCCGCAGCCGCTTCCTTTGGCACGACGAGCAAATGGCCGTCGGCTTGCGGCATCAGGTCCATGAAGGCGAGTGCGGCTTCGGTTTCCGCGACCTTGATGCACGGTAGCTCGCCGCGCAGAATCTTCGCGAAGGGATTGCTGTCGTCGTAGTTCATCGCTTTTTCTCCTGATTCCTGTTGCACGCTTGTCGAGGGTAAGGTTTGACGCACGCCGTCGTGCCTATTGTCGGCCACCACTATTACAGCAACGCGCCGCTTGAGCCGAAGCGAGGCGCGGTGACGCGTCAGCGCCAGTCCGTCGCCACGTCGTCCGGGTCGGTCAGCGTCAATCCAGACGACGGCAGCGGCAGCGCCGTCTTGTATCGCACCTGCTTGAGTGCAAAGCTTGAGCGAATGTTGGAAATGCCCGGAATCTTCGTCAAATGATCGACGATGAAGCGCTCCAGAGTCTGCATATCGGGCATCACCACGCGCAGCAGGTAGTCGGCGTCGCCCGTCATCAGATAACACTCCATCACTTCGGGGCGCTCGGAAATGGCCTGCTCGAAACGCAGCAGCGCGTCCTCCACCTGTTTTTCCAGACTCACCTGAATGAACACGTTGATGCGTAGCCCGAGCGGCTCGGGGTTCAGCAGCGTGACTTGCTGCTTGAAGAGACCGAGCTTTTCGAGCGCGCGCACGCGGTTGAAGCACGGCGTGGGCGAGAGATTTACCGAGCGCGCCAGGTCGGCGTTAGTGATGCGCGCGTTTTGCTGCAACTGGCTCAGGATGCCGATGTCGATACGATCGAGCCGTCTGGTGGGTGTGGTCATAGATGAAATATTCCGTAAGCAAGGCGAAATCCGGAATAAACAGCCTATCGCAGCGCGCGATGGCAAGCAAATGAGACGCTCATTTTGCACGCGCGTAAGTACCATTGACTCACTCGATCTTGAACCGACGTGACGATGCGGAGTGGTGCTATGACGGATTTGTCCAGCGGTAGTGAGCAGGTACGGAGCCTCGGCGTTCAGCGCACGGAGGCGGCGGACGCCGATCCGCAGGAAACAGCGGAGTGGCTGGAGGCGCTCGACGCTGTTGTCGAACACGTGGGCCGCGAGCGCGCGCAGTTTCTGTTCGACCGGCTGGCCAGTCACGCGGTGTCACTCGGCGTCGAATCAGCGCGTACCAACGTCACGCCATACCGCAACACGATCGCGCCCGAAGATCAGCCGCGCTATCCGGGCAATCTCGAACTGGAGGAGCGGCTCGCCGCCGCGCTGCGCTGGAACGCGCTCGCGATGGTGGTGCGCGCGAACAAGGCGTACGGCGAACTCGGCGGCCACATCGCGAGTTATGCATCGGCGGCCGATCTGTTCGAAGTCGGATTCAACCATTTCTTTCGCGCGTCGATGCCGGGAGCGGGCGAGGGCACGGGCGATCTCGTGTATTTCCAGCCGCATTCGTCGCCGGGTGTGTATGCGCGCGCGTATCTGGAAGGTTCTCTTTCCGAGGACAATCTGCGGCATTACCGTCGCGAGATCGGCGGGCCGGGGCTCTGTTCGTATCCGCATCCGTGGCTGATGCCGGACTTCTGGCAGTTTCCCACTGGCTCGATGGGCATTGGCCCGATCAATGCGATTTATCAAGCGCGCTTCATGCGCTACCTCGCGAATCGCGGCCTCGCGCCCACTGAAGGCCGCAAGGTGTGGGGCTTTTTCGGCGATGGCGAAATGGATGAGCCGGAGTCGACCGGCGCATTGTCGCTGGCCGCGCGCGAAGGGCTCGACAATCTGGTGTTCGTCATCAACTGCAACTTGCAGCGCCTGGATGGTCCGGTGCGCAGCAATGGCCGGATCATCGACGAACTGGAGGCGCATTTCGTCGGCGCTGGCTGGAACGTGATCAAGGTGATCTGGGGCTCGGACTGGGACGCGCTGTTCTCTCGCGACCGCAGCGGCGCTTTGCTGCGCGCGTTCGCGAATACGGTCGACGGCCAGTTCCAGACTTTCTCGGCGAACGACGGCGCGTACAACCGCGAGCGTTTCTTCGGCCAGAACCCGGAGTTGGCCGCGCTCGCCGCGCAACTGAGCGACGAGGAGATCGACCGCTTGCGGCGTGGCGGTCACGACGTGCGCAAGCTGCATGCGGCTTACGCAAAAGCGCTCGCGCATCGCGGCCAGCCGACCGTGATCCTCGCAAAGACGATGAAAGGCTTCGGCATGGGCACGGCAGGCCAGGGCCGCATGACCACGCACCAGCAGAAAAAGCTCGATTTCGACGACCTCAAGGCGTTTCGCGACCGCTTCCGTTTGCCGCTCACGGACGCGGACGTCGAACAGGTGAAGTTTTACAAACCCGCGGAAGACAGTCCGGAAATGCAGTACCTGCATGCTCGCCGGGCCGCTCTCGGAGGCTATCTGCCCAGAAGGCGGAGAGTTGCATCGGAGGGGCTGATCGTCCCGCCGATGTCCTCCTGGAGCCAGTTCGCGCTTGATTGCAACGGCCGCGAAATGTCTACGACGATGGCGCTCGTTCGCATGCTGACCGCGCTGCTGAAAGACGCGGGTCTCGGCCCGCGCGTCGTACCGATCGTCGCCGACGAGGCGCGCACCTTCGGCATGGCGAACATGTTTCGCCAGGTCGGCATCTACTCGCCGCTGGGTCAGCTTTACGAGCCGGAAGACCTGGGCTCGATGCTGTACTACCGCGAGGACACGCAAGGACAGATTCTGGAGGAGGGCATTTCGGAAGCGGGCGCGGTGTCGTCGTGGATCGCGGCAGCGACGTCGTACAGCGTGCACGACCTGCCAATGCTGCCGTTCTACATCTACTACTCGATGTTCGGTTTTCAGCGGATCGGCGATCTCATCTGGGCGGCGGCTGACCAGCGCGCACGCGGGTTTCTGATCGGTGCGACGTCGGGCAAGACGACGCTCGGCGGCGAAGGCTTGCAGCATCAGGACGGCACGAGCCATCTGGCGGCATCGACCATTCCGAACTGCCGCGCGTACGATCCCGCGTTCGCTTACGAAGTCGCGGTAATCGTCGACGAAGGGATCCGGGAGATGGTCGAGCGCCAGCGCGACGTGTTCTACTACGTCACGGTGATGAACGAGAACTACGCGCAGCCTTGTGCACCGGACGGCGATGTAGGTGCAGTGCGCGAAGGCATTCTGAAGGGCATTTACCCGTTCGCCGTCGGTGCGGAGAAGGGCGCGCCGGCGCAAATTCAATTACTCGGCGCCGGAGCCATTCTTGGCGAAGTCATCGCCGCGCAGCGCATGCTGAAGGACGACTGGCAGATCGACGCCGCGGTGTGGAGCGTGACCAGCTTCAGCGAATTGCAGCGCGACGGCATGGCAGCAGAGCGGCTTGCGCGTTATGGCGATGCGTCGTCGACCGTGCCTTACGTCGCGCGCGTGCTGGGCGAGTCAGAGGGGCCGATCGTCGCGGCAACGGATTATGTTCGCGCCGTGCCCGAGCTGATTCGCGCATACGTGCCGCGCCGCTACGTGACGCTCGGCACGGACGGTTTCGGCCGCAGCGATACACGCGAGGCTTTGCGCGAATTTTTCGAGGTGGATCGCAAGGCGATCGTCATGGCCGCGCTCAAAGCGTTGACGGACGAAGGCGTGCTTGAGCGGCATGTTCTGAGCGATGCGCGCCAGCAATACTACGGCGATGCGCCGGTACAAGCAGCGTCGTGGGAGCGTTGATCTGACCGGCCGATGGTGGTGGTTACACAGGTAATGTGTCGTTACCACTTGCAGCATCTATTTCTGCGCGCGTAGCCGACAATTCGTTCCATGCCTGAACGGCGGGAGCGAAAAATGAAAAAGTTAGCAGTGGCATTGGTGATGGTGGGCAGCTTGAGCGTCGCTGGACAAGCGTCGGCTCATGGCCATGGCGGTGGCGGCGGCGATGTAGTGGGTGCACTGATCGGCGGCGCGGTGCTCGGCGCGGTCGTGACGTCGATATTGAATCCTGCGCCCGCGGTGGCCTATCAACAACCGGTCTATGCGCAGCCTGTCTATGCACAGCCGGTGTACCAGCCGGCACCGGCCTATGCGGGCCCGCCCCCGGGCTACTGCTACGATCAGTACCAGCGCGGCTATGTGGCGTGCGGAGCCCCGCAGCAGCAGTACGAATACGGTGAGCCTGCGCCCAGGTGGTAAATGGTAGGCGCGCCGTAACTGCACGCTGCAGACAGAAAGGCCGTCGCTCACTGCGACGGCCTTTTGTTTTGACGCCGCAAGGCGCGGGCTTCAGTGCCTGTGATGCAGCCACTCGGCGTAATGCGTATCGAGCCAGCGCTCGAGCTTTGGCGGTCCCGCCTTGTGGTGGTAGCGCGAGGCCGCCCAGATTGCTCCGCCGACCAGCAGCATCACGGTCGGCCCAAGCAGGTAAGCGATCAACGATTCAGACATGGCAGCCTCCACGAAAAGGTTGCATCGTTGCTCCAGTGTAGGCGATCAGTCGCAGGAGAGAAGCGCCGCGTGAAGCGAGGGCATGGCTTGGCGCTTTCGTGCTAGTGGCGATGTATCAGTAACCTCGTGAAATACGCTCGTCTCTTTCCGGTAAGGTAGATTCGAGTGGGGCGCCGTGTCTTTGTGTACCTAAAACTGCAGGCCACGAGCATTCCGCTTTTACGTGCGTCCTGCTCGTTCGATCAGCCCGCGCCCACCGCTCTTTTCCGCGCTGCGTCAAGCTCTGCATCGACGAAATCCGCCCATTGCTGCGCGATTTGCCGCTGCGCGGCCGGATCGGATTCAGGCTTGCCTTGCGACTCGCTTTGTCGCGTTTGCGCTGATGTTTTGTCCTGTTGTGCATGCCCGGTCATCTCGCGCAGATGGGCCCATGCGGTTCGACGGAAGTCGTGAAGAACGAAATGTTCGACTTCCAGGCCAAGCGCCTTCACCGCCTGGTTGAGCGTGCTCTTTGCAATCGGCCGGTCGTCGCCCCTTACGCTCCGAAAGACGAAGGTTTTGCTTGCTCGCGTGCGGTGCAACTGTTGCAACATCGCGACCGCTTGCTGAGGCAGGTAGACGATCCGATCCGAATCTTGATGCAGACGCGCGGCGGAGATGCGCCACAGCGCACGGTCGAGATCGAACTCGTCCCACGTCGCCTCCACGAGGTCGGATTTGCGTACCATCGTCAGCGCCAGCAGATGCAGCGCCATCTTGAGCGGCTGGCGGATGCTCGACGTTTCGATCGAATGCAGCATCGTGCCGATCTCCTCGCCGGAAAGCACGCGAGTGCGGCTCTCGAAGGTGGCGATGGAGCGCGCCGGCACGACTTCCGCCGGGTTCGCGGTTGCCAGCTGGCGAGCGATCAGATACTCGTAGAGACGCTTGATGACGTTGCGGGTATGCAGCGCCATCTTCGGTGAGCCGCGGCTTTTGATCGCCTCGCAGATGGCGACGACGTGCTCCGCGGTCACCGCCTTGACCCGCATGCCGCCGATTGCGGGCAACACGTCTTTATCGAGCGCGCGGCGCGTGGTGCGTCGATATTCATCCGACTTCCCGGCCATCTCTGTCGCCATATAAAGCTCGGCTGCTTCACGCAGGACGTCGGCTTTCGCTTCGGCCCCGCGGTCGCGGCGCGCAGTGGCGACGGGCGAAATGCCTTGCGCGACGAGCTCCGCGTACTTCTGCGCCTTCGCTCGGGCAACGCGCAGCGAAATCATCCGGTAATCGCCGATGGTCGCAAGCGGCTGGCGCTTGCCGTTCAGCGAATAGCGGAAGCGCCAGACCTTCGTGCCTGTGGTCATCACTTCGATCACAAGGCCGTTGCCGTCGGCGACGCTGTAGCGGGCGGCGCGGGGTTCAAGTGCGCGTATCTGCGATTCGGTGAGCGGGGCGGCTAGGCGAGGCATGTTGTAGTGGTGGGTACGCGACAGAGCGAGTTTAAACTGTCTGCGTTTGTGTACCAAGATGAAGTGCGTTATTGGTCTACAAAGCGCGCTGATCCGTCTCGCCTTACCGCGCTCAAGCGACCTAGAGTCGCGGTTTTCAGCATTTTGAGGCGGTTTGCATGCCCGCTCCTACTTGCCGATACAAAACCTGCTGAAAATCACTCCCAACAGGTCGTCGGAACTGAATTCGCCGGTGATCGAATTAAGCTGGTCCTGCGCGAGTCTCAGTTCTTCGGCGAAAAGATCGAGCGCCTGCGAGTTCTGATCGGCGTGCGCGGCGGCCGTCGCAAGGTGGTCCTGCGCGGCGCGTAGTGCAATCAAATGACGTTCACGCGCAAGGTAAACGCTCTCGGCGCCTGCCTGCCAACCGGCGATGCGCAGGAGTTCGTCGCGCAACAAGCTCACGCCGTCCCCTTGCTTCGCCGACAGCCGGACTTCGCTAAGGTCGAGATCGGCATCGAGCGCGCGAGCCTCGGGCGGCAGGCCGACAAGGTCCGTCTTGTTCAGCACGCGCACGACCGGAACACCGGCCGGAAAGCGCCCGGCGATGGTTTCGTCTTCCACGGTCATGCCCGTGCGCGCATCCAGCAGATGCAGCACCACGTCCGCGCGCTCTATCTCGCTCCATGTCCGCGCAATGCCGATTTTCTCGACTTCGTCTTCGGTATCGCGCAGGCCGGCGGTGTCGATTACGTGCAGCGGAATGCCTTCGATCTGGATGGTCTGTGCGACCTTGTCACGCGTCGTGCCCGCAATCGGCGTGACGATGGCGAGTTCAGCGCCGGCAAGTGCATTGAGCAACGAAGATTTGCCGACGTTCGGCTGACCGGCCAGCACCACCGACAATCCGTCGCGCAGCAACGCACCTTGCCGTGCCTCGGCGAGCACGTGCGCGAGGCGCTCGCGAATGCGCGTGAGCTTGCCGCGGGCGTCGGCAGCTTCGAGGAAATCGATCTCTTCTTCGGGGAAGTCGAGCGTTGCTTCGACCAGCATGCGCAGCGTGATCACTTCTTCGACCAAAGCATGAATGTCGCGCGAGAACGTTCCGTCGAGCGAACGACCTGCGGAGCGCGCGGCGGCCTCGGTGCTCGCTTCGATCAGATCGGCCACCGCTTCGGCCTGCGCGAGGTCCAGCTTGTCGTTCAGAAACGCGCGGCGGGTGAACTCGCCGGGCTCGGCAAGCCGCAGGCCGAATCCGCGCCCGGCGTCGATGCAACGTTGCAGCAACAGTTGCAGCACGACCGGGCCGCCATGTCCTTGCAACTCGAGCACGTGTTCGCCGGTGTACGAATGCGGCGCGGGAAAGTAAAGCGCAATGCCGCGATCGAGCGCGTTGCCGCCGTCGTCGAAAAAAGGCACATAACTCGCGTGACGAGGCGCGAGTGCTTGTCCGGTCAGCACCTGCATCAGCGGCTGCGCCGCGGCCTCGCCCGCGCGTCCAAATGAAATGCGCACGACGCCGATGCCTCCTCGGCCGGGCGCGGTGGCAATGGCGACGATGGGATCGGAATCGGTGGTCAGCATGAGTGAGGCGGCGAAATCGGAAGAGTGGGGCAGGGCGGCGCGGACATTTCCGGGGCGCCGGGCATTGTAACGCGGGCTATGTGCCGGCCGGTCTGCGCGTCGCCTGACCGTCAGAACGTGCTTTCCAGGTCGACGTTGAGATTGATCCTAAACAAGCTAGGATTTTTACTTGATGTATAGGACGGATCCAGACTCAACGGGAACACGGTGCCGTGCACACGCACGTCCCACATGGAAAAGTCGCAAAAATTGACATTTCGCTGAATCGCCGTCGCGCTGCGGTACGCAAGCTAAAATTATCTCAAATACGTTCAACATGAGCCTGATCAGTTGTCAACTGGGAGGACGCTGAATTGCACAATCTGGCCCATGCCAACCCCGAAAGAAAAAGCTGCCTTCTCGAAGAGGCTAAAGGAAACATTGGAGCCGCTGAAGATTCGCGGCGGGACCAAGCTCGCCGAACAGTTCAACCTTCGCTATCGCGGTGACCGTCCGGTTACTCCACAAACCGCGCACAAGTGGCTCACGGGTACGACGATCCCAAAGCCCGATAAGTTGCGCACGCTCGCCGAGTGGTTGAACGTGAAGGAGCATTGGCTGCACTACGGGCCTTCGCCCGGTGCAAGCGCCAGACCGATGGCCCGGGGCGAGAAATATCCGCCGTCGCAGGAAACGATTGAACTGGCTTCGAAGATCGAGTCGTTGACGCCGAAAGACCGTTTTCTCGTCGAAGAAATGATTGTGCGCTTCTACGGCGAGGATACCGAAGAAGAGTAGCGCGTGCGCCGTTTGCCCACGCAGATCGCATGAAAAAAGCCGCCCGGTTCGTTTGAACCGGGCGGCTTCATTTTTGCAGGTGAGTCGAGTTACCCTCAGCGCTTCATGCAGGTATCAGGCCGGCTTCGCCTTCGACTGACCCATCATGCGCGTGATGTAGTACTGCTGCGCGATCGACAGCACGTTGTTCACGACGTAGTACAGCACCAGACCGGCCGGGAAGAAGAAGAACATAACCGAGAACGCAATCGGCATGAACATCATCATCTTCGCCTGAACGGGGTCCGGCGGCGTCGGGTTGAGCTTCGTCTGCAGGAACATGGAAACAGCCATCAGTACGGGCAGGATGAAGAACGGGTCCTGCTGCGACAAGTCGTGAATCCACAGAATCCAAGGCGCGCCGCGCATTTCGACCGACGACAGCAGCACCCAGTACAGCGAGATGAACACCGGAATCTGGACCACGACCGGCAGACAGCCGCCGAACGGGTTCACCTTCTCGGTTTTGTAGAGCTCCATGAGCGCGGCGTTCATCTTTTGCGGATCGCCCTTGAAGCGTTCGCGCAGCGCCTGCATGCGCGGGGTGATCGCCTTCATACGCGCCATGGACTTATAGCTTGCGGCCGACAGCGGGAAGAACACTGCCTTGATCAACAGCGTGAGCAGCACGATCGCCCAGCCCCAGTTGCCGACATAGCTGTGGATCTTTTCGAGCAGCCAGAAAAGCGGCTTCGCGATGATCGTCACCCAGCCGTAGTCCTTCACCAGTTCGAGACCCGGCGCGATGCCTTCGAGCATGCGCTCTTCTTCCGGACCGGCGAAGAGGCGCGCGGACACGTCGACCGTCTGGCCCGGCGCGATGGCCGCAACCGGCTGCTTGACACCAACGCGATACAGCGTCGGATCGATCTTCTCGACGTAGATGTCGCGCTTCACGCCCTGCTGCGGAATCCACGCCGACGCGAAGTAATGCTGCACCATCGCGATCCAGCCGTTGTCGGCTTGCTTCGTGAAGTCTTCCTTGTTCTTGTCGATGTCGCCGAACGTCATCTTCTGGAAGTGGTGCTGGTCGGTGTAGACAGCCGGGCCGATGAACGTGTGCGAGAAGCGCGGCGTTTCCACCGGCTGATCGTCACGCACCAGTTCCATATAGACCGACGGGCTCACCGGCGCGGTGCCGACGTTCTGGATCTTCGTATCGACGCCGATCACATAGCTGCCGCGGGTGAACGTGTAGGTCTTGATGACCTTCAGCCCGCCCTTAACCGGCGACTCGAAGCTGATCCGGAACGATTTGGCGTCGCCCGTCAGGTCGTGCGGCTGGTTGGGCAGCGGCGTGAAGATGTCGTTGTGATTCGGGAAATCGCCGCCGAGCAGACCCGTACGCGCCAGATACGTGTGATTCGCGGTGCGGTCGAACAGCGTGATGACGAGATCCGGCTGCTTGCCATCGCCTTGCTTGACGAGCGACAGCTTCGACAGCGTGCCGCCGCGAGTGTCGATCTCGCCGCTATAGACGTCGGTGCTGAACTTGACGAGTTGCGATTGCGTGGCGGCCGGCGTGTTGGCCGGCGCTGCTGCGTTGGTGGCCGGCAAATCGGCGGGCTGGGTTCCCGGCGTCGTGGTTCCCGGTGCTGCGCTACCGACCGTCCTGGTCGGCGTGGCGCTCGGGAAGAACATCGACGGGCGTCCGTGGTCGCGTTGCCAGTTGTCGAACAGCATGACCGCTGACATGAAGAAGATGACCCATAGGACGGTGCGTTTGATATCCATGCGTTGTCTCAGTGTCGATGGAACGGCGCGTCAGCGCTTTTCAGAAGTGGGAGGCGGGACGAGATCGATGCCTCCCGCGGAAAACGGGTGGCAACGGCAAATACGCCTGGCGGCGAGATAAGTCCCGCGCGCGGCGCCATGATACTGGATTGCTTCGCGCGCGTAATCAGAACAGGAAGGGTAAAAACGGCACCGATTGCCGAGCATTGGACTCACGGCAAGCTTGTAAAAACGCAGTAAAGCGATGAGTACCGTTTGCATGTCTGGTGCGGCCGGACAGCGCCGCGCAACGTGAAGTACCGGACGACACCCGCTGTTCAAGGCTGCCGGTGCTACTGCAGCCTGAGGGAAAAAGCGGGCGGTCACCTGAGCGTCATTCCGTCTTGGGCGCGTCCGCGGGCGGCGCCTGACGACGGGCAATTTCGCGTGCTGCCTTGTCGAGCAACGACTCGATTTCACCGCGACACAACGCCTTTAACGGCGACGACGCGGCGCTCGGCAAAGCCTTTTTGTCGAAGCGCGTGTGCAAACGCAGCAGCACGTCCCAACCGCCGAATTCCGCGCGACGCACCCGAAAGGCTTCGCGCGCGACTCGACGTACCAGATTACGCGTGGCCGCGCGCGGCGCATACTTCTTGCCGATCACGAGGCCGAGGCGAGCCTCGTTGCCGGTAGGCCGGCCGTACACCACGAAGTGCGCAGTGCGGCGCCACGGGCGCAAACGAAAAACGGATGAAAATTCATCCGTTTTCAGTAGCCTTGCGGCTTTGGGGAAGGCGGCTTGCGCTCGCAACGGTACCGAGCCCTGCTGCGGCGCCTCTGCCGGTCCCGCTTCGCCACCGGTCTTGCCCGGTACGGACAGAGCGCGCAATCCGCTCGCCTGCCTTAGATGGCGAGGCGCTTGCGGCCCTTCGCGCGACGTGCGTTGATGACCTTGCGGCCGCCAGCGGTCTTCATGCGAACGCGGAAGCCGTGGGTACGCTTGCGACGGGTAACGGAAGGTTGGTAAGTACGTTTCATGTTGCTCTCACTTGATCGAAAAAAAACCGCGCGATCATCGCTGAAAGCGCAATGGCCGGAGGTTTGCTGAATTGGTTTTCGCGGAACCCGCTATTTAAACCCGTTTTTCGTTGACCGTCAATACTTTAGCCGGTGCCGTCCGGGCGCGCGGTGCGTTTGCAGAGTTGATCCGTCCCTGTGGATAACTCACTTCCGGCTCCCGTTTGGCGTTAGAATCTCGCCTTACTTCCCAAAAATGATGCACGCCGCTCCGGCTCGCTTGCCCGCAAATCCTTTGTGGCACAGGCGCCTGGGGCTGTTACGCCTGGCTGCTTCGGGCCTTGTTGCGTGCGCGCGACGGGGGCACCGGCGAACCTCGTGCACACCATAACGACAGCAACTCGATGAACGAATTCTGGCAACACTGTTCCGCATTGCTGGAGCGTGAACTCACGCCCCAGCAGTACGTGACGTGGATCAAACCGTTGGCCCCGGTCGCCTTCGACGCCGCTGCGAACACGCTCAGCATTGCTGCGCCGAACCGCTTCAAGCTCGACTGGGTCAAGAGCCAGTTCTCCGGCCGCATCGCGGATATGGCCCGCGATTTCTGGCAAACCCCGGTCGACGTGCAATTCGTACTGGACCCGAAAGCCGGCATGCGCGCCCCTGCGGCAGCCGCGCCGGCTGCGCCGCGTCCAGCTTCGGCGCCTCATTCCATGGGAGGGAGCGCGAGCAATGGCGCCGCCGTGGACGCGGCCGTTGGCGCGGTACAAGCGGCGCACGCCGCGCGCGCGAACGGCGCCGACAGCGCCAACAGCGCGATGGCGAACCTCAACGCGAACGCCCGCGCGGCAGCTGAGCACAATGCAAACGCTCGCGCCACAGCCGAAGATTCCGCCGACCTCGACCTGCCGAGCCTCGACGCGAACGAAGCCGCGGCCGCGCGCCGCACATGGCGTCCGGGCCAGAGCGCGAGCTCCAATGGCAACGGCGACAACGACTCGATGTACGAGCGCTCCAAGCTGAACCCGGTCCTGACTTTCGACAACTTCGTGACCGGTAAGGCCAACCAGCTGGCGCGTGCGGCGGCGATTCAGGTCGCGGACAATCCCGGCATCTCGTACAACCCGCTGTTCCTGTACGGCGGGGTGGGCCTCGGCAAGACCCACCTGATCCACGCAATCGGCAACCAGCTTCTGATGGACAAGGCCGGCGCGCGGATCCGCTACATTCACGCGGAACAGTACGTGTCGGACGTCGTAAAGGCGTATCAGCGAAAGGCGTTCGACGACTTCAAGCGCTACTACCACTCGCTGGACCTGCTGCTGATCGACGATATTCAGTTCTTTTCGGGCAAGTCGCGCACGCAGGAGGAGTTCTTCTACGCGTTTGAGGCGCTGGTCGCGAACAAGGCGCAGGTCATTATCACCAGCGACACGTATCCGAAGGAAATTTCGGGTATCGACGACCGTCTCATTTCGCGCTTCGATTCCGGCTTGACGGTGGCGATCGAGCCACCTGAGCTCGAGATGCGCGTCGCGATTCTAATGCGCAAGGCGCAATCGGAATTCGTGAGCCTCAATGAAGACGTCGCGTTTTTCGTTGCCAAGCATCTGCGCTCCAACGTGCGTGAACTCGAAGGCGCGCTGCGCAAAATTCTGGCGTACTCGAAGTTCCACGGCCGCGAAATCACTATCGAACTGACGAAAGAAGCGCTGAAAGATCTGTTGACGGTGCAGAACCGCCAGATCTCCGTGGAAAACATTCAGAAGACCGTGGCGGACTTTTACAGCATCAAGGTCGCGGACATGTATTCGAAAAAGCGGCCGGCGAACATCGCGCGGCCGCGGCAGATCGCCATGTATCTCGCGAAAGAGCTCACGCAGAAGAGCTTGCCGGAAATCGGCGAGTTGTTCGGCGGACGCGACCACACCACGGTGCTGCACGCGGTGCGAAAAATCGCCGACGAGCGCAGCAAGGACGCTCAACTAAACCACGAGCTGCACGTGCTGGAGCAGACGCTGAAGGGCTGAGCGGCGGCGACGGAAAAATCGACCTGTTTATTTCGTAACTCGCCCCCATTTTAGTGAGGCGGTTCCTTTTTCAGGCACAATACAGGTTTAACCGCCCGGCGGCCGCGGGCGGATTTCACGCCGTGACGGGCGCTGCGTGGCGCCGGCGGGGAGCTGCGGTTGCGTGCCGGAAAAATGCCCAAAAGGGCTGAAAGGCGCGTGGGCCGTTATATCAACGAAGGAACTCTATGCAACTGGTCAAGACCGAACGCGATAACCTCCTCAGGCCGCTGCAAACCGTGAGCGGCATCGTCGAACGCCGCCATACGTTGCCGATCCTCGCCAATTTGCTGATTACCAAGAATGGCCCGGACGTGTCGTTCCTGTCGACCGACCTGGAGTTGCAGATCACCACGCGCGCCGATTTCGGCGTGGGCGGCGATTCGGTGGCGACCACGGTGGCAGCGCGAAAGCTCCTCGACATTCTGCGCGCCATGCCCGACGGCCAGGTCACGCTTACGCTGAATGACAAGCGTCTGACGGTGCAATCCGGCAAGAGCCGCTTCGCACTGCAAACGCTGGCTGCAGACGAGTTCCCAACGGTCGCGCAAGCTAAAGACTACGGCGCGAGCCTCGTGGTTCCGCAAAAGACGTTCCGCCAGTTGCTCGGCATGGTCCATTTTTCAATGGCCCAGCAGGACATTCGCTACTACCTGAACGGCATGCTGCTGGTAGTAGACGGCGACCAGTTGATGGCGGTCGCAACCGACGGCCACCGCCTCGCGTTTTCGTCGATGAAGATCGAAGGTGCGTTCGCGCGCCAGGAAGTGATCATTCCGCGAAAGACGATTCTGGAGTTGCAGCGTCTCCTGGAAGACATCGACGACACGCTGAACATCGACATCGCGCAAACGCAGGTGAAATTCACGTTCGGTCAGGTCGAACTGGTGTCGAAACTGGTGGAAGGAAAATTCCCCGACTTCCAGCGTGTGATTCCGAAGTCGCATAAAAACCAGTTCGTGATCGGCCGCGAAGAACTGCAGCGTTCGCTGCAACGCGCGGCGATTTTGACGTCGGACAAATTCAAGGGCGTGCGCTGCATTATCGAGCCGGGCCAGTTGAAGATCATGTCGACCAACGCCGATCAGGAAGAGGCGCAAGAAGAACTGGAAATCGCGTACGACGGCGACAGCGTCGATATCGGGTTCAACGTCACGTATCTGCTCGACGTGCTGGCGAACCTGAAGGTCGACATGTTGCAAGTGAGCCTTGGCGACGCCAGCTCCAGCGCGTTGATCACGATTCCCGAGAACGACGAATTCAAATACGTCGTGATGCCAATGCGCATCTAACGCGTCCAAAAACCAGAACACACCAAGGGGCGCAGCGCCCCTTTGGCGTTTTTATGGCATTTTGAAAAGTCCCGAGCAGCAACCCAGCAGTAATGCAGAACCGGAAAAAATCCATGACTGAAACGAACAATACGCAACCCGACAACAGCTACGGCGCCTCGTCCATCCAGATCCTCGAAGGTCTGGAGGCGGTGCGCAAGCGGCCGGGGATGTACATCGGGGATACATCGGATGGCACTGGTTTGCACCACCTCGTGTTCGAAGTGCTCGACAACTCGATCGACGAAGCGTTGGCCGGATACTGCAACGACATTCAGGTGATCATTCACGCTGACAACTCCATCTCGATCACCGACAACGGCCGCGGCGTGCCGACCGGCTTGAAGATGGACGACAAGCACGAGCCGAAGCGCAGCGCCGCCGAAATCGTGATGACCGAACTGCATGCCGGCGGCAAGTTCGACCAGAACAGCTACAAGGTGTCGGGCGGCCTGCACGGCGTGGGCGTGTCGTGCGTGAACGCATTGTCCGCATGGCTGCGTTTGACGGTTCGCCGCGACGGCAAGAAGCACTTCATGGAATTCCACCGTGGCGTGCCGCAGAATCGCGTGATCGAAGAGATCGGCGGCATCGCGGTGTCGCCTATCCAGGTGGTGGGCGAGACCGAAAATCGCGGCACCGAAGTGCATTTCATGGCCGACGAGACGATCTTCGGCAACGTCGAATATCACTACGACATTCTGGCCAAGCGGATTCGCGAGCTGTCGTTTCTGAATAACGGCGTGCGGATTCGCCTGACCGATCAGCGTTCGGGCAAGGAAGACGATTTCGCGTTTGTCGGCGGCGTAAAGGGTTTTGTCGAGTACATCAACAAAACCAAGAGCGTGCTGCATCCGACCATTTTCCACGTGAGCGGCGAGAAGGACGGCGTGGGCGTGGAAGTGGCGATGCAGTGGAACGACAGCTACAACGAAAACGTGCTCTGCTTCACGAATAACATTCCGCAGCGCGACGGTGGCACGCACTTGACCGGCTTGCGCGCAGCGATGACGCGCGTGTTGAACAAGTACATTGCCGATCACGAAGTTGCGAAGAAAGCGAAGGTCGAGACGTCGGGCGACGACATGCGCGAGGGGCTTTCATGCGTGCTGTCGGTGAAGGTGCCGGAGCCGAAGTTCAGCGCGCAGACGAAGGACAAGCTGGTGTCGTCCGAAGTGCGCGCGCCGGTGGAAGATGTGGTCGCGAAAGCGCTCGAAGAATTCCTGCTTGAGACGCCGAACGACGCGAAGATTATCTGTAGCAAGATCGTCGACGCAGCGCGTGCACGCGATGCGGCTCGCAAGGCGCGTGAGATGACGCGTCGCAAGGGCGTGCTCGATGGCGTTGGTTTGCCGGGCAAGCTCGCGGATTGTCAGGAAAAGGATCCGGCGAAGTCGGAGATTTACATCGTCGAGGGTGATTCGGCAGGTGGGTCGGCTAAGCAGGGCCGCGACCGGAAGTTTCAGGCGATTTTGCCGCTGCGCGGCAAGGTGCTCAACGTGGAGAAGGCGCGTTACGACAAGCTGCTTTCTTCGGAGCAGATTGTGACGCTGATTACCGCGTTGGGTTGCGGTATCGGCAAAGAAGATTACAACCTCGACAAGCTGCGTTATCACCGCATCATCATCATGACGGACGCGGACGTGGACGGCGCGCACATCCGGACACTGCTGCTGACGTTCTTCTATCGGCAAATGCCGGAGATGATCGAGCGCGGGTATATCTATATCGCGCAGCCGCCGCTGTACAAAATCAAGGCGGGTAAGGACGAGCGGTATTTGAAGGACGAGAACGAGGTCAATGCTCACATTCTGAAGCTCGCGTTGCAAGGGTCGGAATTGTTGCCTTCTGAAAATGGCACGGCAATTACCGGCGATGCATTGGGCGAATTGGCACGTGCCTATCTGCTTGCGCAGGCGGTGGTCAACCGGTTGAGCAGGCTGTATGACGCTGGAGCGCTTGAGGCTGTGATGGATGGCGTTGTCATCGATCTCTCTAGCGAAGATGCCGCTGAGGTTTCGGCGAAAGCGCTCGAGGCTAAGCTGCGGGACGACGCGCTGAAGCCTGAAGTCACCGTTACGACGATGTATGACCCGGTGCGCGAGTTGCGGTCGTTGCGCGTGGCGAGGACGCATCACGGGAATCAGAAGGTTTCGGTGCTGGACGAAGAGTTTCAGCTGACGGCTGATTACCAGCAACTGGTCAATACCGCTAATACATTCAAGGGATTGATCGGTGCTGGTGCTGTTATCAAGCGCGGTGAGCGGAGTATGGCTGTTAGCGACTTCAAGTCTGCGATGAAGTGGTTGTTGGCCGATGCTGAGCGTAACGTTTCCAAGCAGCGCTATAAGGGGCTTGGTGAGATGAATCCCGGCCAGCTCTGGGAGACGACTATGGATCCGGCTGTGCGTCGTTTGCTGAGAGTGCAGATCGAAGATGCTATTGCGGCTGATGGGATCTTTACTACGCTCATGGGGGATGATGTGGAGCCGCGGCGGGCGTTTATCGAGTCTAATGCGCTTAGGGCGGGGAATATTGATGTTTGAGGGTGGTGTAGCGGGAACCATAACCTGAGATTTTGGGAAGCATCCATTGAGACATTTATCGATGGGTGTACTTCGATAGCTCACGTTGATGGCATCCGCCGAGTCAAACACCAACTCCGCAAGAACAACGGCCGCCTCATCGAGGTGGCCAGCTGTTGCCATTTACGCCGAAGAAATGTCATGCCGAACTTCGAGCAGGCCCTCGTTCTTGAGTAAGGCGAGGTGAACATTAAGTTCGTTGCGTAGAACCTTCCTTGTGGCTATACGAGAATGCGCGCGAGCATTCGAGCGACAAGTCCGACCATACTGCCGGCGGGCGCGCAAAGCGCGAGCGTGACGAGGCCTGCCACCGTGACCAAGCGGCAACCGACAATGCAAAGGTCGCGTGACACGAGCGCGTTGCGGCGCTCGCGGTCATCCTGGAACTCGCAGTACGGGTCGTCGGCGAAGCGCGGCGTGGAGCATTCCTTCTGCGGTGCGAGCATGAGTTGTGCGCCATAGCGCCTCCTGCAATATTGAATTTCACGGACCGATATGCGTGACGCTATGGCACACTTATTTGTGTGTACGTGAAAAGGTACAATTAAATTAAGGCGACCCGCACATCCGCTCTGTATCCGGCCTTTGGCGAACTACTAGCTCGACTTCGCGTTGCCGCTGGATACACCAAGCAGCAAGAGCTGGCGAGCGCTCTTGCTGTCACCGAGCAGTCGGTGAGCCGTTGGGAGAAGGGGCTCGCGCGCCCGCGGTCGAACGACATCCCGGCACTGGAACGGTTGGTGCGCGCCAAGGAAAACGAACTCCTAGTGGCCGCCGGCTACCAAGCAGGACCGCCGGACACTCGTGCCGAGACCGCCACCTCGCACGACCGGCCTCTGCCGCTTTCCGCCCTGCCGCCGGAGACGTTTGAGAGCTTCTGCGCCGCCCTCTTGCACCGGATGTACAAGCTCCGCGGAGGCACAGTGCAGCGCTATGGGGGCACCGGTCACAAGCAGCACGGCATCGACATCTTCGCCACCGGTCCGTTTGGCACCCACTCGTTTCAGTGCAAGCGCGTCAATGAGTTCGGCCCTCAGAAGGTCCATACTGCGGTGGCCGAGCAGACCTACGTCGCAGACCTTAAGGTGCTCCTGCTGTCCAGCGTTGCGAGCCCAAGTTCCCGCGATGCGATGGCAACGCACGCTGGCTGGGAGTTGTGGGACCGAGAGGACATCACCCGACGGCTTCACGACCTGCCGTTGGTCGACCGCCTGGACCTGGTCGACCGTTACTTCAGTGGCCAGCGCCTCGACCTGCTTGGCATTGATGAGGCTGGCCCTATTCAGAGTCCCGAGGACTTCTTCAAGCCATTTCTGGTCTCCGACCGCTTCTTCAACCATTCCTGGGCGCTCGTCGGTCGCAACGAGGAAGTCTCACAGGTGGTTGACTGCGTCCAAGACGACTCCGTCGTTCTAACGTGCCTCGTCGGTGCTCCCGGGGCTGGCAAGAGTCGCGTTCTACGCGAGGTGACCCAACGGCTTGCGCAGAGCACGCCCCTGCATGTTCGGTTTTTGTCGCCAACTGAAGAGGTCAAGGCCCACCATCTGGACAGGCTGCGCGACAGCAGAGGCGCCGTGACGCTCCTCGTCGTCGATGATGCTCACGAACGCGAAGACCTCGGCATCCTCCTCAGGTACGCCGCCGTTCCCGAGCACCACACGCGATTGCTCCTATCACTTCGCCCCTATGGGAAAGAGGCGCTACGGCTACAAGCTGCCGACGTAAGCCTCTCTGGGCCTCTGGTCCGATTTGCTGACATGCGTCCGCAGACTCGGGAGCAAGCTCAAGCACTGGCCGAATCCGTCCTGGCCGAATGCAAGGTGTCACCAGCAGCGGCTGTCGAGATTGCGCGCGCGACGTACACCACGCCGCTCGCCACTGTCTTGGCAGCGCAGCTGGTCGCACGCGATGGTGTGTCGCTCGCGCTTCTTGGCAACGCAGAAGAGTTCCGCACCTATGTACTGAAAAGCCTTCAGGACGTAATCACCGTCGCCTTGGTTACGGGGCAGGACGTTCCAAGGCTTAGGGCAATCCTGCGCGTAATCGCACTTCTTCAACCCATCATTCCAGACGACGCGGGCTTGCTCAACATCCTGTTGAAAACCGAAGGAATAGAGCAGCCAGACGCCAGTCGCCTGATGCGACTTCTTGGAGAGGCCGGCGTGCTGTTCAAGCGGGGGCTTCGTTCGAGGCTTGCTCCCGACCTGTTGGCCGATGAAATCATTCGCTCGAACTACCTCAATGCGGATGGCACAGCCAACGAACGCGTCACCCAAGTCTTCGAGCTTGCCGGCACGGACCACCTGAAAACCTTGTTCGTCAATCTTGGCCGCCTGGACTGGCGACTGCGCGAGGGCAAGACAGACGACAGCGCGCTACTTACCAGTCTTGGTCCCAAGCTGCGTTGGGGTGGGCGGTACAGCAATCCTCACGTTGAAGCGGTCGAGGCCGTTGCGTACTACCAACCAAGATTTGCGCTGGACTTCGCCAAGCGGCTTATCGCCGAGGGGCATGGGGGCAACTCTTCTGTGTGCAACATGGTGCGCAACGCAGCGTACACCTACGACAACGTCCAAGAAGCATGCCAGCTGCTGTGGACTGCTGGACGCAACGATGCCCGAGCGCTTCACCAGCAGCCCAGCCACGGCATCCGAATTCTCAAGCAGCTGGCCCAATTTCAGTTGAATAAGCCCATCGAGTACGTGCGCGAGGTCGTTCGCTTCGCGCTCGCACTTCTGGAAAGGCCCGCCTCGCTCAAGACGACCTATACTCCCTTCGCCATTCTGGAGGGAGCGCTGTGCACTGAGATGGAGGCAAGGATCTCCTCTCGCCTGAGCATAACCATTACCCGCTATCAACTGCCGTTGGAATGGGCCCGAAAAGTCAGGGACGAAGTAACTGGTGCATTGCTAAAGTACCTGCGGGAGGGGCCTCCCCGGCGAGCGTTTCTCTCGGCGCAGACGATGGGCCAAGCCCTTCGGGGCCCGATGTACGGTGACACGTCCGACCATGCTTGGAAGCAACAGCAAGTGGAGCTGTTGCAAGAGATCAAGGCTGTTCTGAACGAAGTTCATGTGTTGCCCGTCGTCTTGGTTCGGCTCGCACAGTCCATCTCCTGGCATGCGTTTCATGGCAGGCCGGAGACCTCAGTTGAAGCTCAAGCCATCTTGGCCATGTTGAATAGAGACCTTCGGACTCGGCTCACACGCGCACTGGTAGATGGCTGGGGGACGGAGACATGGAAACTAAGTGAAGCTCTCGAACGCGAAGAGCACGTGAAGAACCGTCAACTTCTCACAGCAGACCTCATTGCTGCACTCCCTGAGCCAAGCAGCCTAATTGATGAACTGCATGCCTCCTTGGAGGAAATTACCACTGTCGCACACGACCAATATGGGTCACCGTTCCTTCTCGTGAGCCATCTACTGGCTTCGGTACCGGGCCTTGCGACCGAACTTCTCTTGAGGAACAACGAGGGCCGAGCTGGTCATCTGGAGCAGCACGTAGGCGCCGCACTGAGCGCGGTCGTTGAGGCGGGCGACTCCAGCCTCGTGAACGAATACGTCATCCGCTCTGAGGGGTCCGCCAAGGTGCTGGCGCAGCTTGCTGAGGCGTACACGAGGTTCGAACCCTCTCGTCCCTACACGCCCCAAGAAGTGGAGCTGTTCAAACGCATCTTTGAGTCAAAGGACCCGACAGTTTTGATGGTCGCGTCGAACCTCACCCGCCAACTGGCTAGCAGAAGTCCAGCATTGGCCGTCGAGCTCGTTTGTTTGGCGGACTTTGAGGTCAACGCGCGCGCAACTCACGACATGTTCATGTGGCTCTCTGGCGACAATGCCATTCCGGAGGCTGACGTCGCGACCAAGCGGAACGAGATGCTGCGGAAGCTGGTTGTGCTGAAGGAGCTAGACGACTACTGGGTGCGTGCGTTCCTCACAGCATCAATCAGGAAGGACCCAGTCTTGGTCGTCGCACTGGTCATGGCACGACTCGTGGAAGCGAAACGACGAAACGATTGGTCTTATAAGCCACTGAGAAAGGAGCACAACGGAGAGGGCTTGGGCCTGATGGAAGTCGAGGCCGGACCACGGCTACTTCGGGACTTCCTCGACTGTGCCCTCGAAGAGTCGGGCGACATTCCGACCGCACGGTGCATTGGCGAGGCAGTCTCTGGCCTTTGCGGAGAGTACGACCAAGCCCTACTCGACCTTCTGCTTGATTGGATGTCCTCGGGCACGGAGGCCCATGCCAGGCTGGTCGCCAGAGTGCTGCAAGAAAGCCAGCCAGCTCTCATCTATGAACATTCAAAGTTCATCCGCGACATCATTAACGCGAGTGAACTCATTGGTGAGGGAGCTGTGGATGAGATTCGCTCGGCAATCGCCGCGGCAACATATTCTGGTGTCCGTGGAGGAACTCCCGGGGAGCCATTCCCTGAGGACCTCAGGATGGAACAGCACTGTGAACAGATGTTGGCGTCACTAAGCCGAGCCGAACCAGCGTTCGACCTGTACGACGGACTGCTCAAGGACGCTCGCTATGCAATAGCGCGTCAGCGCAAGTCAAGGGAAGCTCTTGAAGAGGACGATGATTAGACGAGAGCCGAACCGAGACACGCCGGATGTAGGTAATGACCGAATGAGCGACCTGATTGGGAGAGGTCCGCTGTAGTAGTTCTATCGTGCAGCGACTTCCAAGTCTGAATGCGGAATATACGCGGCGAGCCTAGCTTCGCCCGCGTCGGTTATCCAGAACGTATCATCCGCACTGTCCCAACCGACCAGGTTGCATTGGTTGAGCAGGAACAACGCGTGATGTAGCAAATCCTGAGGATAACCGACCGGCTGATGTCTACGATACATTGGAGAAAGCATGCTCCGAATTAGATACTCTGGATGATGTTATCTATTTGGCGGTGATGGCAAAGGCGAAAGACGGCTTACCGAGAGACGGCAACGTAGAGTTTCGCAGTATCGCCGAAGACGCCGAGACACTTGATCTGAC
The DNA here is from genome assembly GCF_000685095.1 of Paraburkholderia caledonica NBRC 102488. Classification (GTDB taxonomy): domain Bacteria; phylum Pseudomonadota; class Gammaproteobacteria; order Burkholderiales; family Burkholderiaceae; genus Paraburkholderia; species Paraburkholderia caledonica. The sequence goes on along the minus strand of NZ_BAYE01000004.1, from coordinate 215,072 downwards.
GAACGAGCAGCGCAAACAGATAACCAGGCAGGAGCGCGAGCGCGTGTAAGGGTACGCGAGCTCATAAATACCGCTGTCCGGTCGCGACCCGCGTCGGCGCGTCACTCAGCAGCAGGAGGGGAGGAGGCTCGTAGACGAAGCATGCTGCTCGGCAAGATATCGCCGCCGCCAGGTGTACAGCATGTTCGCGTGAATGCCATTCTCAGGGGCCAATCTCGCGACCGAGACGCCCGGCTCGCACGCTGCTGCCGCCAGCCAGTCGCGAAGCTGCCGTGGGTAATTCGGACGGCCTGCTCGACTACCATGCTTCTGGAGATTCTGACAAAGTGATGTCCATCAAATCGAAAATGATCGGCATTACTTTGCTGTGTATCGCAGCAACCGCCTACGACGGTGGGGACGAGCCGCTTACCTTAAAATCCACTCTGATGCAGTACCAGATGATCGCAGGAGTCTCCCGGATAGCCGAGTAAATATCGCGGATTTCAAAAAAACGGGGGTAGCTCCCGGCCACATGACTGATTCCAAATCTCTTTAAGGTGATGACAGCCCGTGGGACATGAAAATATTGCGTGACAACGAGAGCACTTTTCAGATGGTGCGTTTTCATATAGGCGCTAGCGTTTCTGGCGGTGTCCCACGTGTCAAGGCCCACGTTATCCATGACTATCCGGTCTTTGGGGATACCTCGACGGACAAGGTAATTTTCCATCGCCAGCGCTTCGTCGGTGCCTCGTTTGTCAATACCACCGCTCACTAATATCCGACGGCACATCCCATTCTCATAACATTGGCGCGCCCGATCCAGTCTTGCCGATAACCTGTTCGATGGGCTACCATCCGCATGAACTTCGTTACCAAAAACGATGGCAATGTCAGATTTTTGAGGTTTAAAGAGCAGTCCTATTGAGGCTACAACCAGCGAGGTAATTAACCAGACTCCGGCTATCCACTTCAATATTGAAATTAACATGCGAACATGAAAAAAGTCATCGGTCTGGTTGCGCTTCTAGTCGTTGCCTGGATTGCCATAAACACAAGCATCCCGAATCCGCCCAAGTCAAAAGTGTGCAGCGTAGAATGGTTTAGCTACGTGAGCCAGCACTATTTTGATATCTCCGATGGGCAAGGGCACGGGCCCGACCCAGGAAGTAGCGAGTGGTTGGGTTCAGTGGAATGGAAGGCAAAGCTCCCCATTCGCGGAAATCTTCCTGACGTCGAGCGGTGCGAACGGATCCAGCAACAGCTTGAGAGCCGTACCTTCATTATCAATAACGCGCTTGGGTTGGACATTTCACTTTGATGGAGCGGCTAAACCGAATGCGCTCCTCATTTGCGTAACCACTTGCATGCCATATTTTCCAGGGCATGCCCGTCCTTCGTGCCCTGGAGCAAGTAGCTGATATTCACGATGGCCACCCAGGGCCTTCAGATTGAAAAACTCTTTTAGCGTTTTAATAAGCGTGGTCAGCGCATCCATCTGAGCCTTGGTCGGCATTTCGTGGTCGAACGCCAGGGCGTCGCGCCCGATGTCCAACGTCCCCTTAAGTTTTTCCCACAGCGACTTCCGGCTGTATTCCTGCTGCCACGCCTCGCCGGCTTCAGCAAGATTCTCAAGAAGGACGATACCAAGTTTTCCCGTATTATCTCCCATCACGTGTGACCCAACGAAGCGCACATCTCTGGCTTCGAAAATCTCACCGTTGCAGGAGACCGCATAGTGATACCCAATGTCGTAAAAGCCATGCATGTCGTATTCCTGAGCCTTTTTCATCTGCTCGATGGCCCCTTGCTCGTTGACGGCGCATGAATAACTGTGGCCGGCATGATGGATGACCACATCGCTGTAATCCCAATGGGAAGGGGTCAAGGCGTCCCTTGGAGGCTTCGCGCCCCAGGATGAACGCTCTACGAGTGTGTAGCCTGACTTCTTCAACACGGTGATGATGGCTTGTCGGGTCGCTGCCCGGTCATTGACCGTCACCGCCACAATCTGGCCGGCCTTATAGTTGGCAACGGGATCGCCCTGCGACCAGTGTTCAGGTGTGTACTGATAGTCCGACATGATCAACCCTCCTGAACCTTGAGATTGCCAGTCGGCGCCTTGAACACGAGGTGAACCTGGATATCACTGCCTGGCCTGCCATCGATATCGGCAAAACCGCTTTCATCCGTCATGCCATGGCTCGTCTGCCCGTCAACGTTGGCGACGTATTGACGGTTTGCCAACGGCTCCTGCGTGTCACTATCTACGAACTGGAAGCGCCGTCCTAATTGCGGTCCGCCGTCCAGGTTTGGCTCAGCCTCGGCGTTGCCTGCACTTGGAGAGGAACTTGGCTTGCCGGCGTCATCGGAGCCGACCTCTTCCCACAGGCTCGAGAGCGAATTGATCAGGCGCGGCTTCTCTTCGCATGAACACATGCAGAGATCGTTGTTCAGCGCCGGCTGTTTGCCCATGAGCGTGGTCGGCCTCCTTGGCCCATCTCCTACAATGCGGCCCTTTGAGTTGCACTTAGGGCACTCAGCATAGTCACCTAGCATGACCAATGCCTTTCCCATATTAAGGCAACTGTTAGATGATGCGATCGCAATTCCGTCTGCGTTCGTCTTGTCGCCGTCAACAATGTTGTATCGAATCAAGGAACACTCCCGACCTTTGCTTAAGCGCAGGACTATAAACAGGAACTCAACGGGATGGAATCGAATTATTTCCAGAAAATTGCAGGTTTGACGGATTAGCAACTCCTTTGAAATGCCCTCTATTGTCAGCTGCAGAGCGCCAGTGCAAGCATAGAGCAAATTTTTCCGATACTCGTCTCGGATGGCCCGGGCAGAAGTTTTGTACCGATTTAACATTTGTTTTCCGGAACTGGATTGCGATATTAATATTATTTTATGTAGAATCGCGCGATGACGCGGCGGCGCGTGTTCAATAAGAAGAGGCGGTATGGGAGCGCAAGACCTGATTGGGGCGATTACCGGCGGACTCGCACAAAGTGACCGGCTACTGAAACTGGATAGCCCGCTTGGTGAAAATGTGTTGCTGCCGCAACGCCTTGTGGGAAATTCTCGAATTGGCCGTCACTTCGAGTTCACGCTTGATGTCGTCTCGACCAGCGACGGAATTGAACTCAAAAAACTGATCGCTCAGCCTGTAACCCTATGGATGCAGCAATCCGATCAGTCGTACGCTCCACACCATGGTTACGTGCATACTGCGCGGCGCCTGGGGTCTGACAGCGCCCTGACCAGTTATCAGATCGGATTCGCATCATGGATGCATTTTCTGCGGTTCCGAAAAGATGCGCGCATCTGGCAGGATAAATCGGTTGAAGAAATCCTGACGGATGTCTTCAACATGCATCCGCAGGCTCAGGGTGCATTTCGTTTTGCGTTGCGCAATCCGCTGCCGCAACGCTCCTTCTGCGTTCAATACGAGGACGACTGGAATTTCTGTCATCGCTTGATGGAGGCCGAAGGGCTATTCGGCTATTTTGAGCAGGCTGGAGACGGGAAGTCGCATACGCTGGTAATCACCGATAATCTCGATGCGCTGAAGCCACTGTCGCCGCAAGCGGTTGACTTCTACCGATCCGGCACTAGCAGTGAGACCGACGCGTTCGTGCAATGGAGCGGTACCCGCACGCTCCAGAGTACAACGCTCACGACGCGCACGTTCGACTACAAGGCGCCGTCATCGGCCGCAAATCCGAAGGGTACGACGATCCCCACGCTGACCACGCAAGGCAACCTGCCGTCGCAAGCCGAGGTGTATGAATACACCGGTGCGTATAGCTATGCGGAGCAGGCGCGCGGTGATCAGCTTTCCAAGGTGCGCATGGAAGAGTGGGAATCACGGGCAAAGCGATTTCATGGCGTGGGCGCGGTCCGACGCATCGCTGCCGGCCGATGGTTCGAACTCGCCGATCACCCGGATCATAGCCTTGGGAGTCAGCAGGAACGGCAGTTCGCGGTGATTGGCGTCGAATGGACGATCGAGAACAACCTGCCCGTCTCCAGCGGTACAACCGACTTCCCGCATAGCCTGAATAGCACTCTAGCCGCCGCACGAGCACAGCATGGCATGCAGGCGTTGATCATCAAATCAAGCAATGGAAGTGAAGGCTTCTTTATGGTGAGTGTGGAGGCACAGCGCCGGACAGTGCCCTACCGCAGCCCGCTGGAACATGCGAAACCGCCGATGCATCTGCAGACAGCGACCGTGGTTGGGCCTGCCAACCAGGAAGTCTTTACAGACACACTGAACCGGATCAAGGTTCGGATGCACTGGGATCGGCTGAACCCGGGCGACGGAACAGCGTCGTGCTGGATGCGCGTTTCGCATTCAAATGCTGGCGGTAGCTACGGCGCAGTCCACGTTCCGCGCATCGGCGAGGAAGTCATTGTGTCGTTTGTCGATGGCGACTGCGATCGACCTATCGTCACGGGACGCCTCTACAACGGCTCAAAGACCCCGGACTGGCATTCGAACGGAATCCTCTCCGGATACAAGTCGAAGGAGTACCAGGGCAGCGGATTCAACCAGATGGTGATGGACGATGCCACCGGACAGAACCGTGTCCAGTTGTATAGCAGCAGTACCAATGCGCAGTTGCACCTTGGATATCTGGTCAGTCAAACGGGCAACACCCGAGGCGCATATCTTGGGAGCGGGTTCGATCTCAAGTCGGACGCCTACGGCGCGGTCAGGGCCGGTCAGGGGCTTTACATATCGACCCACCCCACCACCGGCGCCGCAACCCAGCCGCTCGACGTTCGCAACGCAAACGCCCAATTGGTCAATTCGGAAAGCGTGATGGAATCGCTGTCGCAGTCGAGTGAGACTAATCAAGCCGGGAGTCTTAAGGATGGGTATGAATCGCTCAAAGCATTTACGGATGCGACCCAGAATAGCGTTTCCGGTGCGGCGGGGACAGGCGGCAACACCGCGGGCGGCGGGACTGGCAATGCGAACGTATTTAAGGAGCCGGTCATGTTGTTTGCGACCCCTGCAGGGATTGCGACATCGACGCAAAAGTCTGCACAGATTTCCGCGGATCAGCACATCAATCTGGTGAGCGGGCAGAGCACGCACATCGCATCAGGGAAATCGCTGCTTGCCAGCGTGACCGAGAAGATCAGCCTGTTCGTGCAAAACTCGGGAATGAAGCTCTTTGCGGCGAAAGGCAAAGTAGAGATCCGGGCACACTCGGACAACGTGGAAGTGACTGCCCAGAAGACCTTGAAGTTACTCTCGACGAGCGAGACGATCGAGGTCGCTTCGGCCAATGGGATTCTCCTGACCTCCGGCGGTGCGTATATCAAGATCGAAGGAGGCAACATCCAGATCCATGCACCGGGCACGGTCGACATCAAAGGCATCCAGCATTCGTTTGAAGGTCCTGCACGGACGAACTATTCGCTGCCGGACCTACCGCAATCTGGGCCAGCACAGTTCAGTCAGAAATTTGTGTTTCGTTCAATCGATGACGGAAAATCTGCTGCCGATGTGAGCTACGGCATGTTCGCTGTTCCTGCCGGCTCAACCACGGCGCAACGTGTACTGGCGGGGCTGTCCTCGGACTCTGGATCGGAACGCAAGATAAATCCCGAGAACACAGAGGCGGTAACGGTGCTCTATGGGCAAGGCGAATGGGGCACTTTATTCGATGCAGATATTGATCGTGAAGCAGAGGCTTCCAGTGGTTCATTCGACGAAGAAGACGGGGTTGCGTAACGATGGCGGAAGATAATCAATACACGGTCCAACCTGGCGATAGTCTTAGCACGATCGCTCAGAGAAACGGAGTTACGGTCAGCGATCTTGTGAAACTGAACAAGATAGACAACCCCAGACTCATCTACCCTGGCCAGAAACTTGTCCTGCGCGAGCAGCCAGAGCAGGATGCCGAATCGTATTTTAGCGAATTGTGGATCCGCATAACCGATGCCAATGGCGCGCCAATTTCTGACCTCAAGACCAAGGTCGTTGCCGGGGATGACTCTCAAGAGCATGTGACGGATAAGCAGGGACTCATTCCACCTATCCAAACGCAAAAAGCATCGGAGAAAGTCCACGTCTTTGTCGCAAAGATTGACGGCGGGACGAAGAAGGTCGCAGAGATTGCTCCGCCTGCAGGCGTGCATCAGGCAACCCTTCGCAGTCCAAAAGTAAAGCTCGACACAGCGCTGCGAGTACATCAGGGCGGAGCCGATCATCATGAGGCGGCGCCGTTGCCTTTGCCGCCAGGAGAGACTCAGCAAAACCGGGACACCGCCGGAAATCCGGTCGTAAATGTTGGCGTCGAATGCCCAAATAACGACAACTTGCGATTGGGGCCAAATGCCAAGTTTCGCGACTACATCATTTCTGCTGGTGCCAGGAGTGGATTTAAACCGCAAGCCGTTGCTTCGGTCATCAATATTGAGGCGGCTAAACTGGTGGTCTCGGTGGAGAAAAAGGTCAAAGTCCACGGCAAGATCAAAACAAAGATCGTCAAGGTGTCGACAGGCGAATGGAACCCCGCGTCCGCTGCATCGGGCTCCAGCGCGCGTGGACTGACGCAATTCCTGGCGGGCACGTGGCTTGGCGAGGCAGTTCGCTCCGGAACTTTCGTTAACGAAAAGGCTGAAGCGAACGGCTGGGTAACGAAGGATGCGCACGGAAAATATCATGTCGTACCGGCCCATAAAGCCGAGCTGCTTGATTTCAGGTCGAATGCCGAGGCCGCGATCATGGCAGCCGTCGACTATGGCATGTCGAATTTCCGCGCACTGCAGTCAAACGGATACAATTTCTCCGGACTGAACGACGGCGAGCGAGCGAAGATCCTATATTTGTCCCATCACCTCGGATCGGGCGACGCAAACAGATATCTTGCCGGGACTATTGCTGCCGATGATACGTATTCGCAAGCGACACCGGGCCATCCGCCCAGGTTGATCGCTCGAGGGGCAAAAACTCTTTTGATCGCACAGATCGGTGCCTCTGCCGCCGCCAAACGCGCAGAGGATAATGGTGGAAATTACGTGAAGGCTCATCGACTGTGGCTGAGTCAGTTGATCGACAACGGTGTCAACTTCAAGAACTTCGCCTGTGACCCGACCAAGCTTGCTGACGTACGCCCCTTGCTGGATCTCGTGACTGCGGTGGGCGGGACGAATCCGCCTTTTTAGGAGATGAATTTGTTCAAGTTGTCATTGATCGGGCTTTTTTTGTCGCTTTGCTGTGCAGGCTCTTACGCACAGACGGATGGTGGAGACCGCGACTCCATTCAGACCGTTGCTGGCACGCTGTCCATTGTGAAGGTGGAGCACGTAAAAACAGACGGTGTTACTTTCACTGCCTCGTTGAACGGTGCGCAGTTCGACCAGCTTTATGGATCTCACTACACCTACTACACAGACTCCATCGGGGCGGACAAACCCGCCACGCGCGTAGTCGTCGAGGACTTCATTGGCGGGTTCTCCGATACCCCCTCTGTGTCGTTATATGACTTCCGAAAAAGGCCGCCCGTTGCGTTGCCAATCAGTAACAAGCTCGACGTGGACGACGTTCGTTGGTCAGACAGCGCTGTACTGCTGAGTGCGAACGGCACTTGGTACTCGTTTTCAGGCAAGAAGCTGGCGCGCTCAAAACCTCCGAAGAAATCTGCGCAATAGGTATGACGGTGTGGCGGTCTCCAGAATGTGGGGCGACGGATGGAACTCTACGATGGGAAGTTCAAGTATTGATCGCAAGCAGCTTCCTGGGCTTTTTACCGGCGACAAGGCCGGCGGCGAGCTTTGCAACAAGAAGCGCCTCAGCGTACCGAACGGTTACGCTGTTCGCCGCAATCATCAATTCCACACATTCAACCTGCCGAGTCGGCTTCATTTTCCGAAGTACGCGCGACAGCTTGGCCGAAAACTGTCGGTCTCCAAGAAGTTCAGCTGCCTCCGCACAGATCCCGTCGAGGAGCGATAGCTTTTTCACAATGGAGGTCACGTCCACTGCAAACGCTCTTGCGAGGCGTTCTGGACAAACGCCCCGTTCGATCACTCTGCGGATCATGTAGTGATCCTGAATTTTGGGAAGCCTGTTCAGGCGATTGTTGTGTGTGTGTGGTGCTGGGCGGCAATCAGGGAGGCCACGGCACGTTCGGCGGCACCATCGACTTCACCGATTTTGCAAAATCGGCTATCCACGGGTTCTACGTCTCCCTGACCTACTTACCTTTCGCACAGGAAGAGATCAAGAAGGGAGCGCAGTTGCCCGAAGCAAGTGCGGAAGAACTCAACAAACTGCATCACATCAAAGATCCCAAAGGTCATGGAACACGTTAAGGCAGTACGAAGATCGTTCGCGGCAGCACTCGTGATATCAGCCCTCTGGGCATGCAATTCGGCGTTCGCTCAGCCTCAGGAAAGTTGCATTACACCGTCCGATCTGCAGTCTCTGCAACGGGATTTCTTTGCGCATTTTCCAGATGCCAATGCGTTCGCCAGATCTGTGGACAAGTCGAAATTTGAATTGCTGACCAATGCGCCCGAGGGACGCCGCCTGGAACAAGGGGGGAGCCCGACCGGCGACAGGATCGACTGGCTGATCCGCACGTTTAACGATCACAGCGAGCTATTTTCCGGCTTTGCATTTGAGAGGCCGGACTTCACCTATATGAAAGGGCAGCTCAGGGGTGGCAAGCCGTCAGTCAACAATCTGCGCACATCCAAGCGCTTTCCGAAAGACGAATGCGTTCAGGAAGTCAACTATGACGTGCCCACTGGCCCGTGCGTAATGTCGCAGCAACTGACCAGACTTTCGATCACCTTTGTGAAAGACGAGCGTCCCCTATCGCTGCAGAGTGTCGAAATGTTCTTCAACGCATGCACAGCCAAATAAGTTTGTCGCCCATGCAAACGGTGCCTTCACTCGCATTGACGTCGTTTGCCTCGAGCACGGGAGGGGCGCGGCGCATCGAAAAAGATGCGGTTTCGGGAGCGAATGGGCTATGAAAATCCGCGGCTGGATTCGTCAGGGCGACCGCGCTGCATGTGGAGCGACGGTCACGGAAGGTGATCCGACTTTCAGCAGCCACGGCCAGCAACTTGCGTTCGATGGCGCGGCTATGTCGTGCACCAGGCGCTGCCACGTGGTTGCAGGAGCCAGCAACGCAACGCTGCCGGGCGGAAGGCGCAAGGCCGTCCATGGTGATGCAACCTCGGCGGGGTGTCCCCTGCTTTCAACGCTTAACGACTCGCACGGGATAGAGGCGGGCGGCGGCGCCGTACCGACGGCCTTCTTTCAGGGATCGGACGGCAGCTGGCACCCAGGCAAGTACGCCGACCACTACGTGCTTCGCGAGCTGGCAGTGGCAATCCGCTTAGGAACGTAGCGTACGCTATTGTGCGGGAGTCCGGCGCCGTCGAGCACGGCGTTACCGACGCAAACGGCAAGACGCACCTGCTAGCGCAAACTCTCGAAAGGGAATACGTGCGTTTTTATGTGGAGGATCAGGAGTGACGATTGTCGGGCAAGACGGCAAACCAATGCGTTTTGTCGCTGCGTTTCAGACGACGCCGATCGCCGACGTCGACCCAAAAGAAGTCCGGCTTTGTGCGGATCCGAACGATGCCATTGCCGTAGCGGAATTCATCGTGAACGAAATGAAGAAAAATCCGTTCACGGCCGAAGGGAGGAAGATTGCGGAGGCAAATCGTTTTGATCCAACCGCGGAAACGGCAAAGTGGAACGCCCTGCCGTGGTACGCAAAGCTTGGCGGAATGCCCGATTTTTACGGCATGGCCGCAGGGCAAAAACTTGCCGCATATCAGATGTGGGCGGATCGGGTCGCACCGAATCGTCCGTGGGACCACAAACCTATCATCCGCCATGCACTGCAAGCAAAAGGAAATTTTAATCGCGGCTGGCAGAAATACGGACAGGACGACTACTTTTACGATATCTGGTCGAACATTCACTACGGCTATGTCGGCGTGGCGGTCGGCTTCAGCGCGAGTGAGCTGATTGGCGGTGCTGGTCTCGCGCAGGCTGCCAGTGATGCTAGTCGCGATGTGTCTCACGGACGCTGGCCGACCATGCAGAATCATCCGCAAAACGGCACATGGCCGAGCAGCGCCGACGATGTGCCTGATCATATTTCGATCCAACTCGGCATTGACCTCTATGCGTCCGCGAAGCCGAACGAGTTGACGACCGACCTTCTGCTTCGCAAGATATCTGCCGTTCCCATGCCTTGGGGCGCAGGTGACGCTGCGGCCAAGAGGCCGCATCAATGCTCCCAGTGACCGACTAGCAAATGCTTTCTCGACGACTTAAATGGATTGTCTTGCTGTGCGCAATCGCGATGGCTGCATGGTTCTTCTGCCGGCCGGTGATCGTGCTGCACTACTCCGCCGACGCGCAGAAGCCGGTGGTCTACTTCCTGAACGAAAATGATCAAATCACTCGCGGTGAACTGGCACCCGGGCAGACCGAAAAATTTTATACGCCCATGTTTGCATCGCGGGATGCGTGGATTGAAGTAAGTCTGCCTTTTGCGAGCCGCGACGGTGCAGATATCAAGCCACCATATAGCCGTGTCGACGTGTATATCGATGCAGGGACGAAGATCGAGCGAACAGACACGAAGCATGGTTTCTTTGCCCGCTTTTGATGTCGAAGACGGCGAGTTGTACTGTGGCAGCTGCTGGACCTCTAACAGCTATGTCAGCCGGGTGCGCGTGTCCAAGTAGACGTTGAGGATGACGTTTGGATCCAGCCGGATACAGCCATGATCTTATCCACAAGCATCAACTCGCCTTGTTAACTATTACTACATATACACATACAAAGGTTATAAGAACCAAAGGGAGCGCACACAGACCGCCAGCAAACCACTCACCCCTCCACCGACCATCCCCCAACTTTGCCGAATTTCGATACCACCTCGAATAATGGCTCACTACCATCGGCGAAAGCCTGCCTGCCCGCACACCGCAAAGCCTTGCGGCGTCGAGCAAGCGGCAAACTCACGGAGCGCCCGATGAAATCAGAGTCCAGCGGTCAGCACGTCGGTAAAGTCACGCATCACGAGTTGAAGCAGACGCTCGGCACGTGGCAGCTATGGGGCATCGCGGTTGGCCTCGTGATCTCCGGCGAATACTTTGGCTGGAGCTATGGATGGGCGAGCGCGGGTACGCTCGGCTTCGTTGTCACGGCGATCTTTATTGCCGCGATGTACACGACCTTCATTTTCAGTTTCACCGAACTCACCACGTCGATTCCACACGCGGGCGGCCCGTTCGCTTACGCGCGTCACGCGTTCGGTCCGACCGGCGGTTATCTGGCCGGCGCGGCGACGCTCGTCGAATTCGTGTTCGCGCCACCGGCCATTGCGCTTGCAATCGGCGCTTATCTGCACGTGCAGTTTCCTGGTCTCGAGCCGAAACACGCTGCAATGGGCGCGTATCTCGTCTTCATGGCGCTGAATATCGTTGGCGTGCAGATCGCGGCGGCTTTCGAGTTGTGCGTGACGTTGCTCGCGATCTTCGAACTGCTCGTCTTCATGGGCGTCGTATCGCCGGGCTTCCAGTGGTCTAACTTCACGAAAGGCGGATGGGCCGGCGCGGATACATTCAGCATGGGCTCGTTCAACGGCATGTTCGCGGCCATCCCGTTCGCGATCTGGTTCTTCCTCGCGATCGAAGGCGTTGCAATGGCCGCGGAAGAAGCGAAAAACCCGAAGCGCTCGATTCCCATTGCCTACGTCGCCGGCATCCTGACGCTCGTTGTGCTGGCCATCGGTGTGATGGTGTTCGCAGGCGCAGCCGGCGACTGGACCAAGCTGTCGAACATCAACGATCCGTTGCCTCAGGCGATGAAGTTCATCGTCGGCGAACACAGCGGCTGGATGCACATGCTCGTCTGGCTCGGCCTGTTCGGTCTGGTCGCGTCGTTTCACGGGATCATCCTCGGCTATTCGCGGCAGATCTTCGCGCTGGCACGCGCGGGCTATCTGCCTGAGTGGCTCTCCAAAGTACATCCGCGCTTCAAGACGCCGCATCGCGCGATTCTGGCCGGCGGCGTGATCGGCATCGCAGCGATCTACAGTGACGAGCTGATCCAGTTCGGCGGCCAGACACTCACGGCGAACATCGTGACGATGTCCGTGTTTGGCGCTATCGTGATGTATATCATCAGTATGTTGTCGCTTTTCAAGCTGCGCCGCACGGAGCCGAACATGGAGCGTCCGTTCCGCGCGCCGCTGTTTCCGCTGTTCCCGGCGTTCGCGCTGGTTGCCGCGGTGATCTGTCTGGCGACCATGGTGTACTTCAACTTTCTGGTGGCAGTGGTGTTCGCAATCTTCCTCGCGCTAGGCTACGTCTATTTTCTGTTGACGCGCCATCAACGCGAGGCCGCGCCGGCGGACGCATTGCTCGAAGAATGACGGATGAAGCCGCTGCGCGCGCAGCGGCGCTGGAGTCGTAAAAATGAGCTATACGGAGACAATCGGCAGCCGTACCTATCGCTTCGCCGATCTGAAGACACTCATGGCGAAGGCGAGCCCGCAACGCTCCGGCGATCAACTCGCAGGCGTCGCGGCGGCGAGCGAAGAGGAGCGCGTGGCCGCGAAGATGGCACTCGCCGAAGTGCCGCTACGCACGTTCCTCAACGAAGCGCTGATTCCGTATGAAAGCGACGAAGTCACGCGCCTCGTCATCGACGATCATTCGCCGCAGGCGTTCGCCGAAATTTCGCACCTGACGGTGGGCGACTTTCGCAACTGGCTCCTGAGCACAACGACGAATGCCAATGCGCTCACGCGCATCGCCGCCGGCCTCACGCCTGAAATGGTCGCGGCCGTGTCAAAGCTCATGCGCAATCAGGACCTGATCGCAGCGGCGCGCAAGCGTCCGGTAATCACGCGCTTTCGCAACACGGTCGGCTTGCCGGGGCACATGTCGGTGCGTTTGCAACCGAATCATCCGACAGATGACGTGAAGGGCATCGCAGCCTCGATGCTCGACGGCCTCATGTACGGTTGTGGCGATGCGATGATCGGCATCAACCCGGCCAGCGACAATCTTGCAGCGATCACCAGACTGCTGGTGATGGTCGATGAATTCCGGCAGCGCTATCAGGTGCCGACACAATCGTGCGTGCTGACGCACGTCACCAACACGATCGCCGCCATCGAAAAAGGCGCACCCGTCGACCTCGTGTTTCAGTCGATTGCAGGCACCGAAAAAGCGAACGCCGGTTTCGGAATCTCACTTTCGCTGCTCCAGGAAGCGTATGAAGCGGGGCTGTCGCTAAAGCGCGGTACCGTAGGCAACAACCTGATGTACTTCGAAACGGGGCAGGGCAGTGCGTTGTCGGCGGACGCGCATTTCGGCGTCGATCAACAAACTTGTGAAGTGCGCGCCTATGCGGTTGCACGCAAGTTCAATCCGTTTCTCGTGAATACCGTGGTCGGTTTTATCGGCCCGGAATATCTGTACGACGGCAAGCAGATTACGCGCGCGGGTCTCGAAGATCATTTTTGCGGCAAGCTGCTGGGCGTGCCGATGGGTTGCGACATCTGCTACACGAATCATGCGGAAGCCGACCAGGACGACATGGACAACCTGCTCACGTTGCTCGGCGTGGCCGGCATCAATTTCATCATGGGCATTCCGGGCGCAGACGATGTGATGCTCAATTATCAGAGCACTTCTTTCCACGATGCACTCTATGTGCGCGATGTTCTCGGCTTGCGCCGCGCACCGGAGTTTGAAGAATGGCTTGAGTCGATGCACATCGCCGACGCGCGCGGCGCCTTGTTGAGCGCGTCGGCACAACAACCGTTGCTGGAAGGCGTGCGCGACTGGATGGGTATCGAATGAGCGACTCTGTCGACAAGAATCCCTGGAATGCACTGCGCCAATTCACCAACGCGCGCATTGCATTGGGTCGAGCAGGCAACAGCCTGCCGACTGCGCCTTTACTCGCGTTCAATCTTTCGCATGCGCAAGCGCGCGACGCCGTGCATCATCCGCTCGATACAGACGCATTGCACGCGCAACTGCGTGCGCAGAACTTCAGAACGCTGGATGTGCACAGCGCTGCGCCCGACCGCGAGCACTACTTGCGGCGTCCCGACCTTGGCCGGCGCTTATCCGAAGAGAGTCGCGCAGCGCTCGCGCAATTACCCGACGAGTCGCCCGATGTAGCGTTCGTGATTGGCGACGGCTTGTCTGCGTTTGCCGCGTCGAAACAAGCCGTTCCGTTGTTGCAAGCCGTCACTCCGCAGCTCGTGGATTGGGCGATCGGTCCAGTTGTAGTCGCGCGGCAGGCACGCGTTGCACTCGGTGACGAGATCGGCGAGTTGCTGAATGCAAAGATCGTCGTGATGCTGATCGGGGAGCGGCCGGGTCTCAGCTCGCCGGATAGTCTCGGCGTCTACATTACATACGCGCCGAAAGTGGGCTGCAGCGACGCACAACGCAATTGCATCTCAAACGTGCGCCCTGAAGGACTCGATTATCCGCTTGCCGCGCACAAACTACTTTATCTGCTTACCCATGCACGGCGCCTGGGCGTCACCGGCGTGGGCCTGAAAGACGATAGCGACGCATCGCTGCCCGGCGCGCCGGCAACAGCCGCAATCAGCGCAGAGGTGGCACCAAGCGCAAACCCGAACCCGAACTCAGCTGCGGGCTGACTCACGCATCGACACGCTGTACGGGATGCGCTTCGAGCCACGCATTCTCGTCGTCGTCGAACAAGCGGGAACGCGTCAGAAAGCGCAGACCGCTTGGCCGTTCCAGCGAGAACATGCCACCGTTGCCCGGCACCACGTCGATAATCAACTGCGTGTGCTGCCAGTACTCGAACTGTGAATCGCTCATGTAAAACGGCACGCCTGCCAAAGTGCCGAGTTTCACGTCGGACGAGCCAACCATGAATTCGCTCTGCGGAAACAGCATCGGTGCGCTGCCGTCGCAGCATCCGCCGGATTGATGAAACAGCACCTCGCCATGTTCCGCGCGCAACGAGTCGATCAACTGGATAGCGGCAGGAGTCGCAATTACGCGCGCTACTTCTTTTCCCTCGGTCATCGTACCCTCGCTTAAACACAGCGAGCCGCACAATGCGGCTCGCTCTGTAATTAACACTTCGCCGCGAACGCTTAGAAGAAACCGAGCGGCTTCTCGCTATAGCTGACGAGGAGGTTCTTGGTTTGCTGATAGTGGTCGAGCATCATCTTGTGATTTTCCCGGCCGATGCCCGATTGCTTGTAGCCGCCAAACGCCGCGTGCGCCGGATACGCGTGATAGCAATTGGTCCACACCCGGCCCGCCTGGATCTGCCGGCCAAAGCGATAAGCGCGCGTGCCGTCGCGAGTCCATACACCGGCGCCCAAACCGTAGAGCGTATCGTTGGCGATCTCGAGTGCTTCATCTTCGGTCTTGAACGTGGTCACTGAAACAACCGGCCCAAAGATCTCTTCCTGGAAGATGCGCATTTTGTTGTGACCGCGAAACACGGTCGGCTTCACGTAATAGCCTTTGCTCAACTCACCGCTCAACGTGTTGCGCTCGCCGCCAATCAGACACTCGGCGCCCTCCTGCTTGCCGAGATCGACATAAGACAGAATCTTCTCCAACTGTTCCTGCGAAGCCTGCGCACCAATCATCGTCCGCGTGTCGAGCGGGTGACCTTGCGTAATGGCCGCGACGCGCTTCAATGCTCGCTCCATGAAACTGTCGTAGATCTTTTCGTCGATCAGCACGCGCGACGGACAGGTACATACTTCGCCCTGATTCAGCGCAAACATCGCGAAGCCTTCGAGTGCCTTGTCGAAGTAGCTGTCGTCCTGATTCATCACGTCGGCGAAGAAAATATTGGGGCTCTTGCCGCCGAGTTCTAGCGTGACAGGAATGATGTTCTGACTCGCGTATTGCATGATGAGGCGGCCGGTCGTGGTCTCACCGGTAAAGGCGATCTTCGCGATGCGCTTGCTCGATGCCAGTGGCTTGCCCGCTTCCAGACCGAAGCCGTTCACCACATTCAGCACGCCGGCGGGCAGCAGATCCTGAATCAGCTCCACCAGCACAAGAATCGACGCAGGTGTTTGCTCTGCCGGCTTGAGCACGACACAGTTGCCGGCCGCGAGCGCGGGCGCAAGTTTCCACACGGCCATGAGGATCGGGAAATTCCACGGGATGATCTGGCCTACCACGCCGAGCGGTTCGTGGAAATGATATGCAACGGTGTCGTCGTCGATCTCGGAGATCGAACCTTCCTGAGCACGCACCGCGCCGGCGAAATAGCGGAAATGGTCGATGGCAAGCGGAATATCGGCGGCCATTGTTTCGCGCAGCGGCTTGCCGTTGTCGATCGTTTCAGCAACGGCGAGACGCTGCAAGTTCGCTTCCATCCGGTCCGCAATGCGGTTCAGAATGTTCGCGCGATCGGTCGTCGAGGTTTTGCCCCAAGCCGCTTTAGCGCGGTGCGCTGCGTCGAGCGCGAGTTCGATATCCGCCTCGCGCGAACGTGGGATCGAGGTGAATGGCTCGCCTGTTATCGGCGAGACGTTGTCGAAGTATTCGCCCCCCGCGGGCTTCACCCATTCGCCGCCGATAAAGTTCGCATATTGCTTCTTGAAGGGGAATTCGGTCGTCAGAAACTGCATCTCCGCGTGATTCATCTGTGTGCTCCTCACATTGTCTGAATGGGCAATAGCCGGCGCGACGTTGCGCTCGGTTGCAATCCGTTGAAGTCGGCCGCGTCACCGTAGAGCCAGATCTATGCCAATGCACCCGGCTGGTGAGCCGTGCACGCGCAGCAGGCACCGGCGCACCGGGGTGCGTGTTTTTGCCTCGAATCGACGGAGGGTGGCGCGTCGTTTCTGATCAACGCGGTTGTTGCTGTTCACGAATTGAACAGCGGCGCGGCGCGTGCCGAGCTGGTCACTGCAGTAAGCAGGCGCGTGCGATCGGCATGGGACTTGCCTTGTTTTTTCTCTTCGATACTCCATTGCGCGGATTCGCCATGACGATCGGAACCCTCAGCAGCAACCCGGCGAGCGCCGTGTCCACAAGCTCCACGCTCGTGCCGCAGCCAAGCTTTTGCGTTCAGACCCGTGTCGCCCACGACGCGGACGAACAGGCGCGCAATCTTCACGGCTGGCACCAGACGTACGACCAGTTGACGGCGGGAAGCTTTGTTGGTGGCTTGACGGAGTTGTGCCTCGATCACATGCAGGTATTTGTCGAAACGACGAGCCACACCTTGAGGCAAACCTGCGAAGTGCAGAAAGACGCGTACTGGTTTGGTATTCCGACGTGCCGCGCAGGCTCGGGTCGCATCGACGCGCAAATCATCGGCGGCGACGCGCTCGCCTTTCGTCCGGGTGGCGTCGAGTTCGAACTACTGACGTCGGCAGGCTACGAGATTTTCGGTGTGGTCGTGAAGGGAGAGATGTTGCGTCGCTACGCGGCGGACGTGGAGCGCGTGAGTCTTGTCGAGCCATTGCCGGATACCGAGGTCGTGACGATCGGCATGGCCCGCAAGGAGCGTATGTGCGCTTTGCTGCGCGAGCTTCTCGCGCATGGTGCGGCGAGCGCTGCGCCGTTGCCGTCGGCCGCGCGGGAGAACTTGCAGGCGTCGGTGCTGGCGGAGCTGTTCGACGCTGGCGCATTGCCGGCTTCTTGTGAACCGACGGCAATGCCGGCGCGTGCGCGCCGTCAGTCGATCGTCTCTGACGCGCGCGATTATGTGCTCGCCAATCGCGATCGCGCGGTCGGTGTGCCGGAGCTTTGCGAACGTCTGCATGTGAGCCGGCGCACGCTGCAATACTGCTTTCAGGATGTGCTCGGTATGGCGCCGGCAACGTATGTGCGAGCAATCCGCCTGAACGGCGCGCGCCGCGATCTGTGCAATGCGTCGCGGGACTGCCGCTCGGTGCAGGACGTGGCGGCCGCTTGGGGCTTCTGGCACATGAGCCAGTTTGCAACCGATTACCGCAAGCTCTTCGGCATGCGGCCCTCGGATACGTTGAAGGCTGCGATTGGCGTTAAATCCGTCGCGAGCAGCCGTTCGTCTGCGCACTAGTTGACTCACAGCGTGACGCGTTGCGCATTGCTATTTGCGCAGCAAGCGCAGGCCGTTGGCCACTACAAGCAGACTCGCGCCAACATCGGCGAAGACTGCCATCCACATGGTGCCGAGACCCATCACGGTCAACACGAGGAACACGCTCTTGATGCCGAGCGCGAGCGCGATGTTCTGCACCAGCACGCCGTGCGTCGCTTTGGACAGGCGGATGAAGAGCGGGATCTTGCGCAGGTCGTCGTCCATCAACGCGACATCGGCGGTTTCGATGGCCGTACCGGTTCCCATCGCGCCCATCGCAAAGCCAATGTCGGCGCGTGCAAGCGCGGGCGCGTCGTTGATGCCGTCGCCTACCATGCCTATTTTCGCGCCGTCGGCCGACCACTGCGCGATTGCGTCCAGTTTGTCTTGCGGCAACTGATTGCCGCGCACTTCGTCGATACCCACTTGCTCAGCGATTGCAGCAGCGGTATGCGGGTTGTCGCCGGTGAGCATGGCCGTGGCGACGCCCACGCGGTGCAACTCGGCAATAGCGGCGGAACTGGTCTCCTTCACCGTATCCGCTACGGCGAACAGCGCGAGGACGCGTCTGGCGTCGCTTAACAACACCACCGTTTTGCCTTGACGTTCGAGCGCGCCGAGCCGCGCTTCAAGTGAAGGCGAGCACCGCCCGAGTTCTTCAGCAAGCCGATGATTGCCCAGCCAGTACGTCAGGCCGTTCATCTCGCCGCGCACGCCGCGCCCCGGAAGTGCTTCGAACGAATCGACAGTGACGTTGCCCACGCCGTCGTTCTTTGCCGCCGCAGCGATTGCCATCGACACAGGATGATCCGAGCGCGCCGCAAGACTCGCGGCAAGCGTACGGCAACGTGCGGCGTCGGCGTCGGCATCGGCGAGCATCGCGAAATCGGTTTGCACCGGTTTGCCGTGCGTGATCGTGCCGGTTTTGTCGAACGCCATGCGGGTCAGCTTGCGCCCTTGTTCCAGAAAAGTGCCGCCCTTGATGAGAATGCCCTTGCGAGCGGCTGCTGCAAGGCCGCTGACGATCGTCACCGGCGTAGAAATCACGAGCGCGCACGGACACGCGATCACCAGCATCACCAGCGCCTTGTAGATCCACGCATGCCACGATCCGTCGAAAAAGAGCGGCGGCACGAGCGCCACCAATAGAGCAACGGCGAACACACATGGCGTGTAGACGCGCGCGAACTGATCGACAAAACGTTGTGTGGGCGCTTTGGTGCCTTGCGCTGCTTCAACCGCGTGAATGATGCGCGCAAGCGTCGAGTTGCTGGCCGCCGCCGTCACGCGGTAGTCGAACGAGCCGGTCTGGTTGACGGTGCCTGCGAACACGGCATCTCCGGCGGCCTTGTCCACTGGCAGACTTTCTCCCGTGATGGGCGCCTGATCCACGCTAGAACGCCCTGCAACGATCTCTCCGTCGAGCGCAATCCGCTCGCCCGGCCTCACGCGAACCAGCGCGCCGGGCGCGATCGCGTTGAGATCGATGAGGCGCCACGTGCCGTCCGGTTGCTGCACGCTCGCCTGTTCCGGCGTGAGTTGCATCAGCCCCTGGATTGCATTGCGGGCGCGGTCGAGCGACTTCGCTTCGATCAGTTCGGCGACGGTGAAGAGCACCATCACCATCGCCGCTTCAGGCCATTGGCGCAGGATCAACGCGCCGGTCACCGCAATGCTCATCAGCGCGTTGATGTTCAGGTTGCCGTGGCGAATGGCGAGCCAGCCCTTGCGGTACGTCGTCAGGCCGCAGGAAGCGATCGCGATGATCGCAAGGCTTGCTGCCATCCATGCGGGCGCGCCGAGCCAGCCTGCGGCCTCTGAAGCTGCCGCAGCGACACCCGCGAAAGCAAGCGGCCACCAAGGCTTCGGCTGTCGAGGCGCGGCCGGTTGAGTGAGCTGTTTAGCGCCTTGCTGCGAAGACGGTGAATCCGGGCCCGCGATTTCTGGCGTGAAGTCGAGCGAACGAAGCGCGGCGAGAATCGAGTCGAGCGCGCCGTGCGCGTGCACGACGGTCAGTACGCGCTGCATGAGATTGAACTCGATGCTGCGCACGTCCGGCATGCGACTGAATTTCTTGCGGATCAGCGCTTCTTCGGTCGGGCAATCCATTTGCATGATGCGGATCGCGGTGCGCACGTCGTCGCCAATCGCTTCGGACGGCCGCAACTGTCCCTCCAACTGCGCGGGCGCATGAGCCGACGCGCCGCAACAGCCTGCATCCGCATGGTCATGTCGATGCACTTCGTGGTTGTGGGCGCAGGCGTCGCGCTGTGTGGCAGTTCCGGCATGCGCCTCGTGAGCGTGCGGCATGGTGGCTTCCTCGTTCGATTTGTGGTCTAGTAAACACCTTGAAGCCACTACAAGGTCAAGGCCGGTCTCGGGAGGGTCCATGAAAATCGGCGAATTGGCGAAAATCGCCCATTGCACGACCGAAACCATCCGTTTCTACGAGAAGGAAGGGCTGTTGCCCGAAGCGGAGCGCACGGAGGCCAATTACCGAAGCTATACCGCGAGGCATGTCGAGCGGCTGCGCTTCATTCGCAACTGCCGCGCGCTCGACATGACCCACGACGAAATCCGCGCGCTGCTGCGTCTCACCGACGCGCCGGGTCACGGCTGCGGCGGCATCAATGATCTGATCGACGAGCATATTGCCCACGTCGATACGCGCATCGACGAACTGCAGCAACTCAAGGCGCAACTGCGCACGCTGCGTGAGCAATGCCACGGCGAACAGGCCGTCGAAGACTGCGGCATTGTTCAAGGTCTCACCGACATGGACGTGAGCGCGCCACGGGCGCGGCACACCCATCTCGGTTGATGCGTCCAGTCGAATCAATAATCGAATCCAGTTGGAGAAGCAACGTGTTCACATGTAGAAATCAGTCCTGCGGCGCACAGTGGGATCAGTCAGACGTCGTCATCAAGAACGAGGGACAAGGTCTGCTGTTCCGTTGCCCGATGTGCGGCGCGCGTAATTATGTCGAGCGCTTCGAAGGGGACGACGGCTCGGTGCTGTACGAGCAGATGGAAGGCCGCCCCTTTCCCGGCCCTGTCGCCGAATAGTCCCAGGCCTCAAGCCGATAACGAGTCACCATCTTATGAATAGTCCCACCACCGCCGGCGCTCCGTTCAGTCAGTTGCCACTGCCGCCCGCCGCGCTCGTGAATCTCACGCAACTCGGCTACGTCGAGATGACGCCGATTCAGGCCGCGAGCTTGCCGATCGCGCTCGCCGGCCACGATCTGATCGCGCAGGCGAAAACCGGCAGCGGCAAGACCGCGGCGTTTTCACTGGCGCTGCTCGCGCGTCTGGATGTGCGCAACTTCGCCGTGCAGGCCATGGTGCTATGTCCGACGCGCGAACTCGCCGATCAGGTCACGCAGGAAATTCGCCGTCTCGCGCGCGCGGAAGAAAACATCAAGGTGCTGACCTTGTGCGGCGGCACGCCAATGCGTCCGCAAACCGCAAGCCTCGAACACGGCGCGCATATCGTCGTCGGCACGCCGGGCCGCATCATGGATCACCTCGAGCGCGGCAGCCTGCCTTTGCAGTCGCTAAACACCCTCGTGCTGGACGAAGCGGACCGCATGCTCGACATGGGTTTCTTCGACGACATCGCAACAGTCGTCAAGCAATGCCCGAAAGAGCGGCAGACGCTACTGTTCTCGGCGACCTACCCTGAAGGCATCGTCAAGCTCAGTCAGCAATTCCTGCGAAATCCGAAGGAAGTGAAGCTCGCCGAGCGGCACGACAATACGAAGATCCGTCAACGCTTCTATGAAGTGACCGAAGACGAACGTCTGCATGCCGTCGGCCTGTTGCTGAACCACTATCGTCCGGTGAGCACACTGGCTTTCTGTAATACCAAGCAGCAATGCCGCGATCTGCTGGACGTTCTGCGCGCCCAGGGTTTTCATGCGCTCGCGCTGCATGGCGAACTCGATCAGCGCGAACGCGATCAGGTGCTGATCCAGTTCGCGAACCGCAGCTGCTCGGTGCTGGTCGCGACCGACGTCGCTGCGCGTGGCCTCGACATCGCGCAACTGGAGGCAGTAATCAACGTAGACGTAACGCCCGATCCGGAGGTGCATGTGCATCGTATTGGCCGCACCGGGCGCGCCGATCAGGAGGGCTGGGCGTTGAGCCTCGCGAGCATGAACGAGATGGGGCGCGTCGGCAGTCTCGAGCAGGCGCAAAAGCGCGAAGTCGAATGGCATAAGCTGTCTGAACTGACCGCGGCCAGCAACGAGCCGCTATTGCCGCCGATGGAAACGCTGCAGATTCTCGGCGGCCGTAAGGAAAAAATCCGCCCCGGCGACGTTCTCGGCGCGCTGACCGGCGAGGCGGGTTTCGCCGGCTCGCAGATCGGCAAGATCAACGTGACCGAGATGTCGACGTATGTAGCGGTCGAACGCAGCGTTGCGCGAGACGCCGTGCGCAAGCTGAGCGCGGGCAAGGTGAAGGGCAAGAAGGTCAAGGTCCGCTTGATGGACGACGCCTGATTCGGCGGCGAAGCGGCGAGGGCGGCGCGTCGGCATAGCTATGCTGACCGCTCTCGCCGCGACCATTGCTGCGGCGCATCGGCCGAACCCCTTGTCGCGCTGGCCGCTTTCTACGCTGCGCTCGCGCCTGCTAGTGCATCACCTCCGGTCATACCTCCCGGACGTTCGTCTTCGGCGGTAGGTGTGTCTTTCTCCCGTCGAACATCCTGTGCGGCCGTTTCCGAGGGCTCGCGCGCCCTCGCGCATGCCATGACATAAACGCATGCCGCGCATGACAAAGTTTCGATTGTGACGGTTCTTTGGCTGATGCCTAATCACTCAACCGGCACTCGACTGGATTGTTCGGCCGCGCGATCCTCGCCCGCCAGTCCGCCGCCGGATGGAGACAGGGAGAAGCCTTATGCAGAGCGCTACGCAAGCCCGCTCGAAATTGCCAGACGTTGGCACGACAATCTTCACAGTAATCGGTCAACTGGCCGCACAACACGATGCGCTGAACCTGTCGCAGGGCGCGCCGAACTTCGCGCCGGACGCGAAGCTGGTAGACGGCGTCGCGCAGGCGATGCGCGACGGCCATAACCAATATGCGCCGATGGCCGGCATCGCGGCGTTACGCGAAGCGCTCGCCGACAAAGTGCAAACGCTCTACGGCGTGCGCTACGACCCGGCGAGCGAGGTGACGGTGATCGCGAGCGCGAGCGAAGGCCTTTATTCGACGATCAGTGCGTTGGTGCACCCAGGCGACGAGGTGATTTACTTCGAGCCTTCGTTCGACAGCTATGGTCCGATCGTTCGGCTGCAAGGCGCGACGCCCGTGCCGATCAAACTGTCGCAGAGCGATTTTCGTGTGAACTGGGACGAGGTCGCTGCCGCGATCACGCCGAAGACTCGCATGATCATCATCAACACGCCGCACAATCCAACCGCGACCGTGTTCAGCGAAGCCGACGTCGCGCGATTGAAGGCTATTACGCGCAACACGGACATTGTGATTCTCGCCGACGAGGTCTACGAACACGTAGTTTTCGACGGCGCTAAACATCAGAGCATGGCGTGCCATAGTGAATTGGCGGAACGCAGCGTCATCGTGTCATCGTTTGGCAAGTCGTATCACGTCACCGGCTGGCGCGTAGGTTATTGCCTCGCCCCCGCCGAGCTGATGAACGAGATCCGCAAAGTGCATCAGTTCATGGTGTTTTCCGCCGATACACCGATGCAGTACGCTTTTGTCGACGCGTTGTCCAACCGCGAGAGTTACCTCGGCTTGTCCGCGTTCTATCAGCAAAAGCGCGATCTGCTCGCGCATGCGCTTTCCGAATCGCGCTTCGAGTTGTTGCCGAGCGAGGGTAGCTTCTTTATGCTCGCGCGTTTTCGCGGATTCTCCGATGAAAGCGATAGCGATTTCGTGTTACGCCTGATTCGCGATGCGCGCGTCGCGACGATTCCGCTGTCCGCGTTCTACAGCGACGGCACCGATTCGGGCCTGATTCGCCTGAGCTTTTCGAAAGACGACGCTACGCTGATTGAAGGCGCGCGCCGTTTGTGCGAGATCTGAAACTGCCTGCACATCGGCCGCGTCGGCGGTGTATTTTGAGCGCAGTATGATCTTCGCGCCGTATTACATCCACACGAAGCGTGCTTGCACTACAACGAAACTGAAGAGAAGGGACCTGCTATGAAACTGCTCAAGCCTCTTTTGGCGCTGGCCTGCGCATTCGCATCGGTGGCGGCCTCGTCTGCTGCCGTTGCCGCCGATACATCGACGCTGCGTTTCGGGCTCGAAGCGCAGTATCCGCCGTTCGAATCCAAAGGTCCTAACGGCGAACTGCAAGGTCTCGATATCGACGTCGGCAATGCTGTGTGCGTCGCTGCGCATATGACGTGCAAGTGGGTCGAGACGTCGTTCGACGGTCTGATTCCGGCGCTGCAAGGCCGCAAATTCGATGCGATCAATTCGGCGATGAACGCGACGGACCAGCGCCGTCAGACGATCGATTTCACTACGGTTGTCTATCGCGTGCCGACGCAACTGATCGCAAAGCGCGACAGCGGCCTGCTGCCCACGCCCGAATCGTTGAAAGGCAAACGCGTGGGGGTGTTGCAGGCGTCGATTCAGGAGACGTTCGCGAAGGCGCATTGGGAACCGGCTGGCGTTACCGTCGTCCCGTATCAGGATCAGAACCAGGTGTACACGGACCTCGTTGCGGGACGTCTCGACGCAACGCTCGTGCTGGCGCCCGCGGGCCATACGGGCTTTCTGTCGAAGCCCAATGGCAAGGACTATGCGTTCGTCGGTCAGCCGGTGCGCGACGACAAGATTCTGGGTAGCGGTATTGCATACGGCGTCCGAAAAGGCGACACGGCGCTGCGCGAGCGGCTGAACTCGGCGATTGCAAAGGTGCAGGCCGACGGCACCGTCAAAACGCTCGCGGCGAAATACCTGGGCGATATCGACATCTCGGCGAAGTAACGGTTCACGACGGCTCACGGCTCAACTTCCTGGCTAGCGGCTGGCGTTTCGAGTCCCGCCTGAGTCCGCTTGTTGACTGAGCGTTTGACGGCTAGGATAAGTGGCCTCGCTGCGGCTGCCGCTTCTGCGAGGTCCACGTAAAAGCCGGAGGCGCACGAATGAGCGGAACGACAGAGGCGATCAGTCACGCGAGGCGCGCCAGCGAGCCGCGTTTCTGGCGTAGCGAGGCGTTGCCGTACATCGAGGCACGTTCCATCGAGGACGGCCGCGAGATCTGCTACGCCAGGCACTCTCATGAAACGTTCTCCATCGGCGCGGTCACAGGCGGACGCAGCCTGTACGTGAATCGCCACGCGCGCGAATGGACCGGGGCGGGTGCGGTTGTCCTGATGAATCCCGACGACGTTCACGCGTGCAATCCCGTTGCAGACGAGTGCTGGTCGTATCGCATGCTTCACGTCGACGTTGCCTGGCTCACTGGGCTGCAGCACGAACTGGGCTTCAGCGAAAACCACGCGTTTCGTGCGTTCTCGCAAATCATGACGACAGATACGGCGCTGTTCAATGCACTGAACGGGCTGCATGCGATTCTCGTCGACACCGAGACGGATCTGCTGCGCAAGCAAAGCGCGGCGATTGCGTTTTTCTCCGAAGTACAACACCGCTTAAATCCCGCACCTCTTTCCGACGACGATGCGGGCCGGCAGCTTGCGCGAGCGGCGGAATTCATTGCTGAAAACTGCAGAAGTGCGCTGAAACTCGCGGACATTTGTAATGCGGCAGGCTTGTCGGCATCGCATCTGATTCGCGCATTCAAACAGCGCTACGGCATGACGCCGCACGCATATCTGATCAATCGCCGGATTCAATACAGCCGCTCGCAACTGAGGCGTGGCCGTCTGATCGCAGACGTCGCGCTCGATGCGGGCTTCGCCGATCAGGCGCATTTGCAGCGCACCTTCAAGCGGCTGGTCGCGGCGACGCCGGGGCAATATCGCAGCTAAGGCCGCCGGTGCCAGGCGCGTTATGTCGTAAGCAGGTAAAGCGCGCTCGCGGCGAGCAACGCGGCGAGGATCCGGTTGAATAGCCTGACACGCTTCGGTGCCTGCAAGTATCTGCGCAAGCAAGTACCCGCATAAGCCCAGCTTGCTATGGATACATAGCAGATCACGAAATAGATCGCGGTGAATTGCCAGACGAGTGCACCGTCGCCTTGGGCTGCATACGCGCCCATGCCGGCCAGCGAAGCGAGCCATGCTTTTGGATTGAGCCATTGCAGCGCCGCGCCATACGCGAACGAGGGGCCGCGTGAGAGCTTGTCGGCGCCGAGCTGGCCGTCGTCGAGTGCCAGTTTGCAGGCCATGTAGAGCAGAAACGCGACCCCGGCCCATTTGACGATGCTGATGAGATCGGGGAAATGCACGAGCAGTTCATGCAGTCCCAAGCCGATGAGCAGAAGCAGCAACGTGAAGCCGACGGTCGCGCCGCTGACGTGGCGCAGGCTCGCGGCGAATCCGTGCTGTGCGCCGGCGCTCAGCGCGACGACATTGACGGGCCCAGGCGAAATGGACGAAGCCAGCGCGAACGCGGCCATGGACAGCAAAGCGGACATTGGGTGCCTCGATACGTGAATGCGCGGGATTGACGCGGCTTCACGGTATCGGCGGCGAGGCAAGGTGTATTGAAGGAAATTGCTTTCGCGCGGCGCTCGGTGCGCTGGTTCGTGGCCTTTCTAACGCTACATCGCGGCGTTTTCGACGACGCGGCCTTCCGCGCGCCAACGCAGCATGCCGCCGGCGAGATTGGCAACGTCGTTGAATCCTGCTTGCCGCAGTATCACCGTGGCTTGCGCAGAACGGCCGCCGGCACGGCAGACCGCAACGATCGGACGCTCTTTCTTGAGCTCACTCGCACGCGCGGCCAGGTCGCCAAGGGAAATGAGCTGGGCCGCGGGAATGCGGCCGAGTGGCCCGTTGAATTCATCCGGCTCGCGCACGTCGACGATCTGCACAGAGCGGAGGTTGTCCTCGAGCCATTGCGGACTGATTTCCCAGATGCCCGCAAAGGTGTAGGCGAGCGGCGCCCACTCCGGTTCGGCGGTCTGCGTCGGGTCGTTCGTAGCGACGCCGCATTTGAGGTTTGCGGGTACCGCGATGTCGATCTGCTTCGGATGCGGCAGACGCAGGTTCGTCACGTACCCGACAAAATCGTCTTCGCATAGCTCACCGCCGAGGCGCGGATTGAATCGCCGCTCTTCGCCGACACTCGTGACCGTTAAGCCGCGATAGTCGTGGGCAGGGTAAAGCAGGCACGTGTCCGGCTGAATGAATATCTGGTTCTGGACTGAGCGGAACATTGAGTGTGCGTCGCCGTGCTGGAAATCGGTGCGGCCCGTGCCCCTTATCAAAAGGCAATCGCCAGTGAACATCATGCTGCCGTCGTCGAGCGCGAGGCTGATGCAGCCATTTGTGTGACCGGGCGTTGCGCGAACTTCCAGATGGCGCGAGCCGAACATGCATTGCTCGCCATGGTTCAGATAGCGGTCGGCGCCTTGCGCGCCGCTCGCAGCCGATATCGCAATCTGGCTACCTGCGCGCCGTTTGAGCAGCCACGCGCCCGTCACGTGATCGGCATGCACGTGCGTGTCGATCGTGTACAGCAGACGCAACCCGAGTTCCTCGATAAGCGCGGCATCGCGGCGCACCTGCTCGAAAACCGGATCGATGAGGATGGCCTCGCGCGTTGCGCTGTCGGCAAGAAGATAGGTGTACGTCGACGATTGCTGGTCGAATAGCTGCCGGAAGATCAACACGATTTTGCTCCGTGGCCCGCATCTTCGAAAAAGACCGGGCGCATGCAATGCGCCCGGTTCATTGCACGGCAAAATTACTGCGGCTGTGTGACGAACCGCAGATAAGGCTTCACGGTCTTGAATCCTTCGGGGTACTTCTTCATTGCGTCATCGTTCGAGACGGATGTCGGAATGATCACATCGTCTCCGGGTTTCCAGTTCACGGGCGTCGCCACCGTATGCTTTGCGTTCAGCTGCAGCGAATCGAGCAGACGCAGCACTTCGTCGAAGTTGCGCCCTGCGCTCATTGGATACACCAGCATCGCCTTGACCTTCTTGTCCGGTCCGATGATGAACACCGAGCGTACCGTTGCGTTGTCGGCTGCGGTGCGCGTGCCGCCGCTCGCGTTCGGGTGGATCATGTCGTAGAGCTTCGCGACGTTCAGGTCCGCATCGCCGATCAGCGGGTAGTTGACCGCGTGGCCCTGCGTCTCTTCGATGTCCTTCACCCAGTTCTGGTGATCGCTGACCGGGTCGACGCTCAGACCGATGATCTTCGTATTGCGCTTGTCGAATTCGGGTTTGAGGCCGGCCATATAGCCAAGCTCAGTGGTGCATACCGGCGTGAAATCCTTGGGATGCGAAAACAGAATCACCCAATGGTCGCCGATCCATTCGTGGAAATGAATCGTGCCTTCGGTGGTTTCGGCAGTGAAATCGGGGGCTTCTTCTCCAAGTCGAATCGACATCGTCATCCTCCATGAGGGTGCGCCGGGCACCGATGCCGCTCGTCGAGGAGGCGGTCCCCGGGCTGCCTGACCGTTCCATCAGGCAATTGCTTGTCTCACATCTGCCTCCTGCCGGTTGGACTCTATTTGCGCGGGAGGACCATGCGAGCGCAGCGAATGCAGAATTTTTCGCTGGATGCTGCGAAGCCGAAATAACCGATGCGCTACGCGTCGCGCTTAAAGCGTAGGACAAAAATGCGCGCCGCTCTAGCCAGCTTGCAGGGCAAATACGCCGTTTAACCCGAATTTACGTATCGCTCCACATGCGCAGCAGGTTGTGATAACACCCGACTAGCGTGCGACGCGCGGCATCATCCGCGTTCGACGCGTTCAGACGCTGGATCGCGCCGTCCATGTCGAACAGCATCGCGCGCTGCGTATCGTCGCGCACGAGGCTTTGCGCCCAGAAGAAGCTCGACACGCGCGCGCCGCGCGTGACGGGCCGCACCTGGTGCAGACTGGTGCCGGGATAGACGATCGCATGACCGGCGGGCAACTTCACTTCCTGTACGCCAAAGGTGTCTTCGATCAGCAGTTCGCCGCCGTCGTATTCGTCCGGAGGCGTGAGGAAGAGCGTGACCGAGACGTCCGTGCGTACGCGCGCGCCGCTGCCGGGCACGAGACGAATGGCGCCGTCCACATGGCTGCCGAAATGCATACCGCCTTCATAGCGGTTGAACAGCGGCGGATAGACCTTGTTCGGCAGCACCGCGCTGATGAAGAGCGGATGCCGCTCGAGCGCCGCGATGATCCGGTCGCCCATTTCCAGCGCAATCGGCGAGCATTCCGCGATCTGCTGGTTACGCTTGACTGGCGCGCCCTGATAGCCGGCCGTCGCGCGGCCGTCCACCCACGCGTCCGTCGACGCTTCGAGATGCGCGCGCATCGCGGCGGCGTCGGCGGGGCTGAATACGTCAGGTATCGAGACAATCATGGTTGGACTTTCCTGCGAAACCGCGCGCTGTCCCGCTGCCTGACGGAGCGGGACAGCGCGCGGCGTGAGTGACGTTGGTCGCTCGTTCCGGCGATCAGAAGAACCGGTAGTTTAACGTCGCGAGGAACGTGCGGCCGTTGCCTGGCACCGCGCGTCCGCCGTCCGACGGAATCAGCGCGTCGTAGTAGTTCTTGTCCGTGAGATTCAGCACGTTGAACTGGACGTCGTACTTTTTCGCGTGATACGCGGCCATTGCATCCCAACGCGTGTAGCCGCCGACCTTCACGAAGTTGTTGTTCGCGGCATAACGCGACGATGTGTAGATCGGGCCGCCGCCGATTTCCCAATGCGGAGTGAATGCATACGTCGTCCACAACGTCAGCATGTTGCGCGGCGTGTTCGCTGGCGTGTTGCCGGTCGTGCCGTCTAGCGCCTTCAGGATCGTCGCGTCCATGTACGTGTAACCGCCGAACACTTGCCACTTGTCGGTGATGTGGCCCGCGAGGCCAAGCTGATAGCCACGCACTCGGACGTCGCCGTCGAGCGTGTAACTGCCGTCGGCATTCAGCGTGCGCGCGTTCGTCTTCTCGATGTTGAAGAGCGATTGGGTGACGGACAGGCCGCCGCCCAGCAGATCCCACTTCGCGCCGACCTCATACGACTTGTTGTGCTCGGGCGGCAGGCTCTGCGTGTTGTTCGTGAGTGTGAGCGCTTCGAGCGACGGATTAAACGACGTACCGTACGACACGTAGTAGGACTGCCAGTCGGCCGGCTGCCAGATCACGCCGCCGCGAACGCTCGTGAAGTAGTTTGTTTGCGTGGCGTACGAAGGCGCATTGATCGAGTTGTGAATCGACGCTTCGTAGCGGTCCCAGCGAAGGCCGCCCACGATCTTCCAATGTTCGCCGATGGACACCGTGTCGTTCGCGTAGATGCCGACGCTGTTCGCGCTCGACTCCGCGAGGTTTGTCGCGACGGTTTTTGCGTTCGACGGGCGCGTCGTATAAGTCGGATCGACGAGCGGCACGATAGCGATCGTGTTCGACGGCAGGCCCGGCGCGGTGGTGGCGAAACTCTGGTTACTGTACGTCTCGTGGCTCAGATCGACGCCCGCGACGACATCGTGCTTGATGAAGCCGGTGTTGAACTTGGCCTCGACGTCGGTCGAGTTGTAGACCGAGTGGTCGTTGATGTTGCGGTCCTTGCCCTGCAGCTTCACGAACAGCCGCGACGGATCGATCGTCGTGTAGTTGCCGTTGGTCAACGCCGTCGAGGTGGGCAGCGGACCTGTCAGCACCGACGCCGCGTTCGTCGCGCGCGCTTCCGTGCTGTAGTGACTGAACTGTGTCTGGTTGCGCAGCTTGAGGTTGTCGTTGAAGCGGTGTTCGATGCGGGCGTTCAGCGTCTGCACGTCCTGGATCGTGCGATCGTCGGTGAAGCCGTAGAAGGTGCCGCGATTCACCGGCGCGGGATGACCGTTGAGCGCCGGGATGCCGTAGTCGGGCTGATCCCGGTTGTGCTGGATCAGCGCGGACAGCGTGATTTCCGTCGGCGTGCCGATGCCGAATTTCACTTCGGGTGCGACGCCGTAGTCCTTGCTCTTCATCACGTCGCGCGACGAGCCCAGGCTTTGGCCGAACGCGTTGATCCGGAAAGCGGACGTCGAGGTGATCGGCGTGTCCAGGTCGACCGTCGTGCGGTAGCGGTCGTGTGTGCCGGCCTGCAGGGACACATCGGCGCGGGGTTTGAGCGTCGGTTGCTTGCTGACCTGATTGATGACGCCGCCCGTGGAGCCTCGCCCGAAGTACAAGGACGACGGGCCGTACAGCACGTCGATCGATTCGAGGTTGAACGTGTCGCGATAGTACTGGCCACGATCGCGGAAGCCGTCGAGGTAGATGTCGGTGCGAGCCGAAAAGCCGCGCAGGTTGATGTTGTTGCCGATCTGCCCGCCTTCAGCGGCACCGATCGTGATGCCCGGCACGTTGCGTAGCGCGTCGGTGAACGAACTAGCTGCCTGCGATTGCAGCACGGCCTTCGGCACCACTACCACGGCTTGCGGAATGTCGCGCAGCGCGGTCGGCACTTTTGCGCCGACGCTGGAGACGTCAGCCGCGAAGTCCGCGGACCCATTGTTTTGGCCCGTTACTTTGACGGTGGGCAATGTGGCGCTTTCCGCGCTTGCGCTCGACGCGGAGGCGGGCGACCCGGGTTGGGCGCCGCTCGCGGGCGTTGCGGTCGATTGAGCGTAGAGCGGCGTCGCGAACGCGACCAGAACGGCCGCCGCGAGAGGCGTGTTTCGGAACATCGATAACCCTGTCGTTGTCGCTATTTTTCTGACTCGACGGATGCCAGCGCCCGTGCGGCACCGCCAGGCGGCTGCCTGCCCCAGAACGTGATGGACCCATCGTCTTATTCTCAAATGAGAATCAGTATCATTACACGGATGATAATTGTTCGCAATAATTCGTTATGCATGTGGAATTTTTGTGCGAGCCAATTGGGTTGCGGCGTTGGGAGCGACGATGCGGTGGCGGCGCTGGCCGGGAAAGGTCCTGCTTTCCGAGCTTTGGACAGAGAGGTGCAAGGTGCTACCGCGATCTCTCCGGCGCGCTTCAGCAAACGAAAAAGGCCGGTTTAGCTTTCGCTAAACCGGCCTTTCAAATTCTTTGGTGGGGCGTGAGTGACTCGAACACTCGACCTACGGATTAAGAGTCCGCTGCTCTACCAACTGAGCTAACGCCCCAACAGAAGCGAAATTATGCAGCATGTTCCATCCATTGCCAAGCCCCCTTTAGCAGATTTCTTAAAAATACCGCTTCGTTCCAGTAGAGTAGGCGCTCACAAAAACGGGCGCCCGCGAGAACGCGCCACCTCCGGCGTCCCGGTATCATGTCGCGGACGCTCGCCGCTTCTGCGCAGCGCGGCTTTCAACGGGGAATTGCCATGGATGACAAAGAGATCACCGAATTGCTCGACCGCGTCCTCGCGCCCTGGGTCCGTTCGCTGACGCTGACTCCTGTGAAGGTCGACGCGGACAGCGCAACACTTCGTCTGCCTTTTTCAGGCGAGTTGCGTCATTCAGGTGGCGTCATCTGCGGGCAGGTGTTCATGGCGGCGGCCGACACGGCGATGATCGTCGCCATTTCGGCCGCGCTCGGCGGCTTCAAACCGATGACAACCGTGTCGCTCAACATCAGCTTCATGCGTGCTGTGCGCAACGGGGACGTGCTGATCACCGCCCGCGTGCTGCGTCTCGGCCGCAATCTCGTGTTCGGCGAAGTCGAGCTGCTGGACGAGACCGGCAACATGGCCGTTCACGCAACCACGACTTACGCGTTGCTCGCATAAACCGCGCGCCAGACAGCATTAGAGGAAATCTGGATGTTCGACCAGGTTGTGTTCGCGGGCGGCGGCAATCGTTGCTGGTGGCAGGCGGGTTTCTGGGACGTCGTGCAACCGGAGTTGCGCATCCGTCCACGCGTGATCGCCGGCATTTCGGCTGGCGCCGCGACCGCGTGCATGCTCTACACGCGCGACTCACAGTGGGTCATGCGCTACTACGAAGACGCGCTACGTCACAATTCACGCAATGCCTATTGGGGCAACCTGCTGCGCGGCGAGTCGGTGTTTCCGCATTACCGCATCTACCGTCAGGCGCTGCTCGACATTTACGGTGAGAAGTTT
Organism: Paraburkholderia caledonica NBRC 102488; assembly: GCF_000685095.1. Taxonomy (GTDB): domain Bacteria; phylum Pseudomonadota; class Gammaproteobacteria; order Burkholderiales; family Burkholderiaceae; genus Paraburkholderia; species Paraburkholderia caledonica. Next base: position 181,797 of record NZ_BAYE01000004.1, on the reverse strand, counting down.
TCATCACTCGCGCAAGCGCCGGAAATTCGCATCGGTGTTTCGCATCTGCCGCGCTGGTTGGGTGCGCGCAGCGCGGTGGCGGCCGGCCTGATCGCGTACAACATCGAAAAATACGTGCGCAAGACGCTGCACCCTACGCTGGGTCAGACGCTTGGTTTTCATCCAGAATTCGTGCGAGCGCAAGATTGCGCGACCGTCGAAGATCTTGCGGACCTGATCCTCCAGTCGTCGAGCACGCCGCCTTTCACACCGGTCTTGCGGCGCAATGGCCGCCCGGTGCTCGACGGCGGAATGGTCGACAACGTGCCCGTCGGTGCGCTCGACGCCGACGCGCCCGGCAACGTACTCGTAATGGTCACGCGTCTCTATCCGCGGCCGCAGATGTTCGTCGTGCCTTACGGCCCGCAACAACGGCTTTACGTGCAGCCCTCGCGCAAAGTGCCCATTTCGAGTTGGGACTACACGAGTCCTTCGCAGATGGTGCATGCATACAACCTCGGCCGCGCTGACGGCGAGACGTTTCTCCAGCGCATGCCCGATCTGCTGGAAATCGCCGCTTAACGCCGGCGTCCGCCCTGCAATGCTTCGGGATTTGCCACGCTGGCGGTGTCGCCGGCGTCGAAAGCCAGGATGTTCCGGAACGCCGCGCTGAAGTAAAGCTCGTAGCTCTCGCGCTCGACATAGCCGATGTGCGGCGTGCAAATCACGTTCTCCATGCGCAGCAGGCTGTAGCCTTGCAAAATCGGCTCGCTTTCATACACGTCGATTGCGACCATGCCCGGACGGTTGTGCGAAAGCGCATTGACCAGCGCGCTCTCGTCGAGCAGTTCGGCGCGGCTCGTATTCACGAGCAACGCGGTCGGCTTCATGCGCATCAGATCTTCCTGCTTGACGATGCCGCGCGTGTCATCGTGCAAACGAAGATGCAGCGACAGCACGTCGCTCTGCTCGAACAGCGCTTCGCGGCTCTCGGCCACGCCATAACCATCCTCGCGAGCGGCTTCGCGCGAATGCTCGCGGCCCCAGATCAACACGTTCATGCCGAACGCCTTGCCGTAGCCGGCAACGAGCCGCCCGATCTTGCCGTAGCCCCATATGCCGAGCGTCTGACCGCGCAACACCTGACCCAATCCAAAATTCGGCGGCAGTGCCGAGGTCTTGAGCCCCGACTGCTGCCAGGCTCCTTGCTTAAGGTTTGCCACGTATTGCGGAATGCGCCGCTGCGCCGCCATGATGAGAGCCCACGTGAGTTCCGCGGGCGCAATCGGTGAGCCGCTGCCTTCCAGCACGGCAATACCGCGCTCCGTACAAGCGCCGAGATCGATGTGATTGGACACCTTGCCCGTCTGGCTGATCATGCGCAAACGAGGCAATTTATCGAGGAGTTGTGAGCTGATGCGAGTGCGTTCCCGAATCAGGACAAGCGCGTCGACCTCCGAGAGACGGCTCGCCAGTTGGCCGAGTCCGCGGACGGTGTTATTGAAAACTTTGACCTCATGGTCGGCCAGCAATTGAAAGCAGTCGAGCTTGCGAACGGCGTCCTGATAATCGTCGAGGATGGCAATCTTCATGGTATGTGTCTTGCGTCGCACCAGGTTGGTGCGGAACGGAATGTTATGCTGACTGTCCCATCATGTGACCCAGGTCACATGGCGGTCTGGCTGATTGCCTTACCGTAGAAGCTGCCGCATAGAACGACAGCGTGACGGCAAGGCCGATTGACATCGTTTTTAACAGTTTGTTGCGTGTTGAGGCAAGCCGCTTTACAGACGGTTGCAACGCCTGTCCAGCGCGTATCGGCGCAACAGACTGTGTTGAAGCCCGTGATGACCTGCGCAATTGCGCGTCGGTTCGTAGAACTGGCGCAACCAATTAAATGCCTCTCGCATGCAGCATCGTCGGGCTTGTACCGTTTTCCTATTCACTACAAACGGAGACAAGTCGATGAATCATCCATCATTCGAAGGACAACCCACAGTCAAAGCGTCAGTAGAAGTGCCTGCGTGGGTCAAACATCGAAAACTGATCGACTGGGTCCAGCGCGTTGCCGCTATGACCAAGCCGGACAACATCGTCTGGTGCGACGGATCGCAGGAAGAGTATGACCGGCTGTGCGCACAGATGGTCGATGCCGGCACGCTCAGAAAGCTCAATCCCGCCAAACGTCCCAACTCATATCTCGCATGGTCCGATCCCTCCGACGTCGCGCGTGTCGAAGATCGCACGTTTATTTGCGCGCAACGTCCGGAAGACGCGGGACCGACTAACAACTGGGTCGCGCCGCAAGAAATGCGCGAAACGCTCGACGGCCTGTTCGACGGCGCGATGCGTGGCCGCACCATGTACGTGGTTCCGTTCTCCATGGGCCCGCTGGGTTCGCCGATCGCGCATATCGGCGTCGAATTGAGCGACAGCCCGTATGTTGTCACCAACATGCGCATCATGACGCGCATGGGCCGCAAGGTGTACGACGTGCTTGGCGAAGACGGCGAGTTCGTGCCGTGCGTGCATTCGGTGGGGGCGCCGCTCGAGGCAGGCGCGAAAGACGTGCCCTGGCCGTGCAACCCGACCAAGTACATCGTCCATTTTCCCGAGACGCGCGAAATCTGGAGCTATGGCTCCGGCTACGGCGGCAACGCGTTGCTGGGCAAGAAGTGCTTTGCGCTGCGCATTGCATCGACAATGGGCCGCGACGAAGGCTGGCTTGCCGAGCATATGCTGATTCTCGGCGTGACTTCACCCGAGGGACGCAAACATCACGTGGCGGCGGCGTTTCCGTCGGCGTGCGGCAAGACCAACTTCGCGATGCTGATTCCGCCAGAAGGGCTGAACGGCTGGAGGATTTCCACCATCGGCGACGATATCGCGTGGATCAAGCCGGGCAAGGACGGCCGCCTGTACGCAATCAATCCGGAGGCAGGCTACTTCGGCGTGGCCCCCGGCACGAGTGAGAAGACCAACTTCAACGCAATGGCCACGTTGAAGGAAAACGTGATTTTCACCAACGTGGCGCTCACCGACGACGGCGACGTCTGGTGGGAAGGCATGACCGACGAACCGCCCGCGCACCTGATCGACTGGCAAGGCAAAGACTGGACGCCGGCGAGCGCGCAGGAGAGCGGGCGCAAGGCGGCGCATCCCAATGCGCGTTTCACAGCGCCGGCCTCGCAATGTCCCTCGATCGACGCGGACTGGGAAAACCCGGCGGGCGTGCCGATCGACGCGTTCATCTTCGGTGGCCGCCGGTCGACCACAGTGCCGCTCGTCACGGAGGCGCGCAACTGGGTCGAGGGTGTCTACATGGCGGCGACCATGGGCTCTGAGACCACCGCCGCAGCCGCCGGGCAGCAGGGCGTCGTGCGGCGCGATCCGTTCGCGATGCTGCCGTTCTGCGGCTATAACATGAGCGAGTACTTCGGCCATTGGCTGAAGACAGGCGAGCGCTTGCAGCAGATGAACGCGAAGCTGCCGAAAATCTTCTGCGTCAACTGGTTCCGCAAGGGTGCCGACGGCAAGTTCGTGTGGCCGGGCTTCGGCGAAAACATGCGCGTGCTTGGCTGGATGGTCGGCCGCATCGAGGGCACCTCGCAGGGCGAAGAGCATGCGTTTGGCACGTCGCCGCGGTACGAGGACGTCGACTGGAGCGGTCTGGACTTTAGCCGCGAGCAGTTCGAGCAGGTGATCTCCGTCGACGACGCAGCTTGGCGCGCTGAACTCGCGCTCCATGCCGAACTCTTCGACACGTTGCAGCAAGGCTTGCCGTCCGCGCTGACGCAAGCTAAGAGCCAGTTGGAAAGCAAGCTGGCCGCCTAGCCATGTGAGTGGTCACTACCGATTAGAAGCCGCCTTCGGGCGGCTTTTTAGTTTCTTGGCCGCGTTGCGCGCGAATCGCCGGTACGTACACCCCGACCGCAGCCAAGTCGTGTCTATTCGCACAACGGCCTGTCCCAAGCTGCGCCGCAGCACGTTTGTTTCTATTTGCGGAACAATCGGCATCCACGCCCCACATTAGGGCGCACAGTCGCACGAAAATCGACAAAATTTCCGCTTTTGCGGGCAACTTCTGCACGATTGCGCGAGTCGTAGGAGAATCCCTAGTTCGCTTCCACTGGTTATCACCAATTGTCAGGAAGCCGTAACACGGCAGGAGTTGTCATATGGACCATTTGCAGTCGATGCGAGTTTTCGTCAAGGTGGCGGATCTCGGCAGTTTTGCCCGCGCCGCGAGCGCGATGGATATTTCCAACGCAGTTGCCACCCGTCACGTTGCCGACCTGGAGGGGCGTCTCGGCACGCGGCTGCTCAACAGAACAACTCGCAGCTTGTCCCTGACCGAGTCCGGTCAGGTTTATCTCGAGCGCGCGCGCCAGATTCTCGACGAACTTGAAGACGTCGAGCAGATGGTGGTCGCGCGAAATCACGAACCCGTCGGCACCTTGAGGATCGTCGCGCCGGTCGTGTTCGGCTTGCACAATCTGGCTCCAGTGCTGCAGACGTACGCGGAACGCTATCCGAAGGTCATTCCCGACGTGACGCTGGTGGACCGTCAGGTCGATCTGGTGGAAGAAGGCTTTGACGTAGGTGTCGTCATTGCCCGGCAAATGCGCAGCGCGAGCATTGTCACGCGGCGTCTGACCACGGGCTGCATGACCGTGTGCGCAACGCCTGCGTATCTGGAAAAACACGGCACGCCCACGCGCCCCGAGCACTTACTGGAGCATCCGTGCCTGAGCCTGCCGTCAGAATATTGGGGCGACGAGCGCGTGTTTACGGGCCCGGAAGGTGAAGTACGGGTGCGTCCGTCGAACGTGATCGTGGCAAACAATACGGAGATGCTGCGTCAGTTTGCGCTGCTCGGCATGGGCATCGCGATTCTGCCGAGTTATCTGATCGGCCGCGACATGACGCGCGGCAGGCTGGTGCGCTTGCTCGGCGATTACCGTCTGCCGCAAGTCGAGATCAATATCGCCTATCCGAGCCGCCGTCACTTGCCCGCGAAGGTGCGCACGTTCATCGATCACCTGGTCGAGCATTTCAGCCAGACGCCGAACAGCTTGCTCGGCGAACAGTGGATCAAAGACGGCGTCGGGCGGCCGGCGTCGCAGGCGTCATTCGAAGCGGCGGATTCGTCCATGCCGCCTGAAGCTTTTGACGGCGCCGAGCCGCTGTCGCGGCTGCTGGACAGCGAATTGTCACCGGTGCCCAAGACGTTGGCGACGACTTCGAACCGCACGCGGCTCTCGGCGTTGACTCCCCTGTAAAGGTGTCGTTCGAGAGTCCAGGCCGCGCAGTACAAGCGCGTTGGGCAGGGCGTAAAAAAAGCGCGGTCACCTGTGGTGATCGCGCTTTTTTTATCATCAACTTGAATCGGGCGGCAGCGGCGCAGAGGCCGTGCACGCCCGCCGCTCCGCTCGATCAGGAGCCCGTCTTTCGAGCCGCCGTCTTTTTGGGTGGCGCCTTCTTCGCGGCGGCGGTTTTGGTTGCCGGCGCTTTTTTTGCCGCGGCCTTTTTCGCCGCCGGCGCTGCCTTCACCGCGACCGTCGCGTCGCCTTCGTCCGATTCGATCTCTGTTCCAGCCTTTGCGGCTGACTTTGCTGCGGCGGTCTTCGCCGCCGTCTTGGCCGAAGGCTCTTTCTTCTCGAATTCGAAACCGATTTTGCCGTCGTTCTGCTTGACGAGGAACGCCTTGAAGTTACGGCCGGTGCGCGACGACTTGAAGTTGGTCAGCAGGTCGGTGCGGCCTTCTTCGAGCAGCTTTGCCATCTGCTCACGGGCGATCTCCTGCTGCAGGATCACCTTGCCGGAGCGGAAGTCGCAAGTTTTCGGGCTCGCGACCGAGTTCTCGCAGACGTAGCTCATGCCGTGTTCGAACACGCGGCCCTTGCACTTAGGACATGCGCCTACCGATTCCTGGTCGGAGAAGTCTGGCGGTTCGCCGTCTTCGCCGCCCGCGTCCTGACCAAAGTCGAACTCGAGCTTGTAGTTCTTGATTTCGTCGTCGAGTGAGAGTTTGAGAATCGCCGAGAACGGACGGCCCATCTTGCTGCGGAAACCCGACAGCGGACCAATCGTCTTGTTCTTCAGCAGTTCCTCGACTTCCTCGATCTCGAACTGGCGGCCGCCGGGGATTTTCGAAATTGAGAATTCGCACTTCGAGCACGCGAAGCGACGGTAATTCTCCTTCACCTGGCCGCCGCAGTGCGGACACGGCGTTTGCAACGTCGCGTAATCGCCGGGGATCGTGTCCGAATCGTATTCTTTTGCGCGCTTGACGATGGTCTGCGTCATGCGGGCAATTTCCTGCATGAACGCGTCGCGCGGCAGGTTGCCGCGTTCCATTTGCGACAGCTTGTATTCCCACTCGCCAGTGAGCTCCGGCGCGGTCAATTCCTTCACACCGAGCCCGCGCAGCAGCGTCATCAACTGGAATGCCTTCGCGGTCGGGATCAGATCGCGGCCTTCGCGAATCAGATACTTCTCACCAAGCAGACCTTCAATGATGGCGGCGCGCGTGGCCGGCGTGCCGAGCCCCTTTGCGGCCATCGCCTCGCGCAACTCGTCGTCTTCCACAAGCTTGCCCGCGCCTTCCATTGCGGACAGCAACGTGGCTTCGTTGTAGCGCGCAGGCGGTTTCGTCACGAGTTGCTGGGCGGCGATCTTGTCGGTCTTGACCTTCTCGTCCTTCTGCACCGGCACGAGGTTGGCATCTTCACCGCTGATTTCGCGACCGTACACCTGCAACCAGCCCGGCTCGACCAGCACTTTGCCTTCGGTCTTGAAGTGATGACCGACCACTTCGGTAATGCGGGTGGTCACCTTGAATTCCGCTGCCGGGAAGAACACCGACAGGAAGCGCTTCACCACCAGATCGTAGAGCTTCTGTTCCGGCTCTGACAGATTCTTCGGCGCCTGCAGCGTGGGGATGATTGCGAAGTGGTCGCTGATCTTCGAGTTATCGAAGATGCGCTTGTTCGGCTTTACCCAGCCCTTATCGAGCACCTGCTTGGCAAACGGCAGATAGTTGTTGCTCTCCTTGAGCATGCCGAGCGTCTGCTTGACCGTATCCATATAGTCTTCAGGCAGCGCGCGCGCGTCGGTTCGCGGATAGGTCAGCACCTTGTGCTTTTCGTACAGCGCCTGCGCGAGGCCCAACGTGTTCTTGGCCGAGAAGCCAAAGCGGCCGTTCGCTTCGCGCTGCAAGCTGGTCAGGTCGAAGAGCGCCGGCGACAGCTGCGTGGACGGCTTCGATTCCTCGCTCACCGTACCGACCTGGCCGCGACATGCGGCGACGATCGTCTCGGCCGCGGGCAGCGCCCACAGACGCGAGTCGCGCTTTTCCGGATCGAACTCGTCGCGCTTGAACTTCGGGTCGAACCAGCGGCCCTCGTAGAAACCGGCCGCGCAGACGAACTCCGCTTTCACTTCCCAGTAGTCTCGCGGCACGAAGCGGCGAATTTTTTCTTCGCGTTCGACGACGATAGACAACGTTGGCGTTTGTACACGTCCGACCGTGGTCAGGAAGAAGCCGCCGCCCTTGCTGTTGAACGCGGTCATCGCACGGGTGCCGTTGATGCCGACGAGCCAGTCCGCTTCCGAGCGGCAGCGTGCGGCGTCGGCGAGCGGTTGCATTTCTTCGTCGCTGCGCAGACGTGCGAAGCCGTCGCGGATGGCGGCCGGCGTCATGGATTGCAGCCACAGACGCTGAACCGGCTGTTTCGCTTTCGCGTGTTGCGCGATGAGGCGGAAAATCAGTTCGCCCTCGCGCCCCGCGTCGCATGCGTTGATGAGGCGGTCGATATCCTTGCGCTTGAGCAGCTTGGTCAGCACCTTCAGGCGCGACTCGCTCTTGGCGATCGGATTCAGATCGAAATGCGGCGGAATGACGGGCAGGTTGGCGAAGCTCCACTTGCCGCGTTTGACTTCGTACTCGTCAGGCGCGGCGATTTCCAGCAGGTGACCCACTGCCGAAGAGAGCACGTACTCGTCGCTCTCGTAGTATTCGTCATGCTTGGTAAAACCGCCCAAAGCGCGCGCGATGTCGTTCGCGACGGAAGGCTTTTCGGCGATGATCAGTGCTTTGGACATGACTCGATGTGAGGTTGGTATATCCGGGTTGGTGGCCTTGAGCGCGCCCTTCTGGCGCGACCCTCGTTTGCGACCTTGCGACCCATTAACGACCGCTTTATAGCACACGGCGCGAACGCGGCGTGTCAACTGCCATAAAAGCGCGCCGTCAAAATTGCGCGCCTGGCAACTGACCAGGCCGCGTCAACATGCACCGCGCCGGCCGCAATGCCAACGCCGTAACGGCGCGTACAGGCCGCCGATCGCTCTCAGGCGACCGTCAGCGCGGGCCGCAATTTCGGCGCGCCGCTCACGCCCGGCAAAGCGGTCAAGTCCGACAACATCCGCTCCACGATCGCTGCCTGCGGCAAAACGGTGCCGAAGAATCGTGTCGTTACTGAGTCTTCGATCAGGATGGTGGGAAAATTCTCGACATCGAGATCGTCGAAGCGATCAGCATGGGTTTCGATGTCGATCCATGCGAAACAGATTTCCGGATGCCGCTCGGCCAGCTTGTCGAACGCCTCCTGATACTCGCGACAGGTCCCGCACCATTGCGCACACAGGCAGGCAACGAACAGCGTGTCGGGCTCGTTGACGCGCTCGGCGATCCGGTCTTGGTCGGTGTCGAGATTCAGCGCGGGCATGGTGGTTCCTCAGGTGCTTTGTCGGATGCTTTGGCGCGAATGTAGCATGGCCGATCCCGGAGAGTGGTCAAGCTGGGTCAAAGCAGCTCGCGGCGGCCCGGCCTTGGCTCGCGCGGGTGTAACGCCCGCCGGGCAGCGCGCTGACCTCGCCGGCCAGTTCCAGCTGCAGCAGCGTCGTTTGTAGAAGGGCGTAATCCATTTCGGTGCGCGTGGCCAGTATTTCAAGGGGCGTTGGGGCGTAGCCGAGGGCGGCGAGCAGTCGCTGTGCGTCCGGGTCCCGACAGCCGGTCATGTCCGATGCCCGCGCTCGTGCCACCGTCGGCGTCGACTCTTCACTAAGCGCACGGGCGGTTGCCTCACTGTCGGCCGCAGCGGAGCAGGCCGCCTGCGTCGCCGCCCTTTCCCGCCGGGCGCTTGCCCGAATTGGCGCGGTTATCACGAAGCCCAATTCCTCCAGAACCTCGTCTGGCGTCTCCACGAGCTTCGCCCCCTGCTTGATCATGCGATGGCATCCGCGCGACAGCGGCGCGTGGATCGAGCCCGGCAGCGCGAAGATATCGCGGCCCATTTCGTTCGCGAGGCGCGCCGTGATGAGCGAGCCTGAACGCATGGCCGCCTCCACGATCAGCACTCCGCTGACAAGCCCCGCGATCAGCCGGTTGCGCTGCGGAAAGTTGGCGGCGCGTGCGGGCGTGCCGAGCGGCCATTCCGACAGAATGGCGCCTTGCATCGCGATTTGCCGGGCGAGAGCGTGGTGCGCAGCCGGATAGACGAGATCGGCGCCGGTGCCGATTACGGCGACCGTGCTGCCGACGCCTTCGAGCGCGCCCCGATGAGCCGCACCGTCGATGCCCTGGGCGAGGCCCGACACGACAGTGACGCCCGCCGCCGCAAACGTCCGCGCGAACCGTTCGGCGTCTACCATGCCTTGCGGCGTGGCGCTGCGGCTGCCCACCAGCGCGACGGCTCGTGTATGCAACAGGTCCAGCCGGCCCTTTATATATAGCAACGGAGGTGGATCGGGCATGGTGAGGAGCGCCGGTGGATAGGCCGGGTCGTCGAGCGTGACCAGATGGTTGCCCGGCAGCTCGCGCCATGCGATTACCGCGTCGAGCTGAGCATCGAATTCGGGACCGGTGGGAGCCAAGGCGGCGCGTGCCGCAGCCTCGCCGGCGATCGCGGCGAGCGTTTCATGGTCCTGCTGGAGAATTGCTTCGGGCAGCCCGAAGGCGGTCAGCAGGAGGCGCAGCGTCGCGGGATTGAGCCCCGTGGCGAGAGAAAGCCGCAGCCAGGCGGCGAGTTCGATATGAGTTGCAGGCAAGGTGTGCATTGCGGGGCGATCCTCGTGCAGGGCCAGCGGGCAGGCGGGCGCCATGCTAAAATTTTCATCATCCGAAATAACTGCGGCGCCGCGCCCACCCGCGCGGGCTCGTCGTTTGGCGCATCTGGGCGCGTTGAATCGAACCGGTTCGATACCATCTATCGTGTGCGTATTGCGACGGGCCGACAACCTGGCCGAATGGCCAACATGAGCCCTCACACGGCTAACGGCGCCCAAAAAATCACACTCGAAATCATGGCTTTACTGAACATTCTCAATTACCCGGACAAACGCCTGCACAAGGTCGCGAAGCCGGTCGAACAGGTCAACGACCGCATCCGCCGTCTCGTCGCGGACATGGCCGAGACCATGTATGCCGCGCCGGGCGTTGGCCTTGCGGCCACCCAGGTGGACGTGCACGAGCGCGTGATCGTGATCGACGTGTCGGACGCGCACGATCAACTGCTCGCCTTCATCAATCCGGAAATTGTCTGGTCCAGCAACGAGAAAAAGCTGTCAGAAGAAGGTTGCCTGTCGGTGCCGGGCATTTACGACAACGTCGAGCGCGCCGAGAAAGTGCGCGTGCGGGCCCTGAACGAAAGGGGCGAGACCTTCGAAATGGACTGTGAGGGTTTGCTCGCCGTGTGCATCCAGCACGAAATGGATCACCTGATGGGCCGCGTGTTCGTCGAGTATTTGTCGCCGCTGAAGCAGACGCGCATCAAGAGCAAGATGAAAAAGCTCGCCCACGCAATGTAATGCGCGTTCATTCCGCTCCCTGCTTCCGCCCCTGCTCATGAGCCATTCGTTGCGCGTTGTCTTTGCCGGTACGCCGGAATTTGCGTCGGCCGCGCTGGCCGCAATCCACGACGCCGGTTTTCCGGTGCCGCTCGTGCTGACGCAGCCCGACCGCCCGGCCGGGCGCGGCATGAAACTTCAGGCGAGCCCGGTCAAGCGCTACGCCGAAGAACATGGGCTGGCCATCGCGCAACCGCCTTCGCTGCGCCGGGAGGGGAAATACCCGGCCGAGTCCGAAGCCGCCATCAACCTCCTGCGCGCCACGCCGCACGACGTGATGGTGGTTGCAGCCTACGGCCTGATCCTGCCGCAGGAAGTGCTCGATATCGCGCCGCTTGGCTGCATCAACATTCACGCGTCGCTGTTGCCGCGTTGGCGCGGCGCCGCGCCGATCCATCGCGCGATCGAAGCGGGCGACGCTGAAACCGGCATCACGCTGATGCAAATGGATGCCGGTCTCGACACCGGCGCCATGATCTCCGAGATACGCACACCGATTTCCGCGAACGAAACCACCGCCACGTTGCACGATCGCCTCGCCGAACAGGGCGCGAAGCTGATCGTCGCGGCGCTCGTCGAACTCGAGCGCCATGGCAAGCTGACCTCGACGCCGCAACCCGCTGAGGGCGTGACTTACGCCGAAAAGATCGGCAAGCACGAGGCTGCGCTCGACTGGCGTCGCCCGGCTTCGGTGCTCGCCCGCCAGGTGCGCGCGTTCGATCCGTTTCCGGGCAGTGTGGCGACGCTCGATGACGGCACGTCGATCAAGATCTGGGCGGCGGCTCCCGAACCCACGCAAGGCGGGGATGCGCCCGGCACGATCGCCAGCGTTTCGCCCGAAGGGGTCGTCGTGACCTGCGGCGACGGCGCGCTGCGTCTCACGCAATTGCAGAAGCCCGGCGGCAAACGTCTGCCGGTACGCGAATTCCTCGCCGGCTTTGCGCTGGTTGCGGGGCAGCGTTTCCAGCTTCCCGGAGCAAAGTAGCACCAGTCGGCGGCGCCTGAACATCGTCCGTTTGGCCAAGCTCAAGGGCCCCGCCCGACAGTCGCCGCGCGTTAAAATCCTCCATGCAAACGCTCATGTTCCGAGGATCCTTATGTTCGGCATCACCCATTTCGAATTCTTCGTCGTCGCGGTCTTTCTGCTGAACGTGACGCCGGGGCCTGACACGGCTTATATCGTCGGGCGTAGCGTCGCGCAGGGCCGCGGCGCGGGGCTTATGTCCGCGCTGGGAATTTCGGCCGGGTGCTGCGTTCATTCGCTAGCCTGTGCGTTCGGCTTGACCGCGCTGCTCGCCGCGTCGGCCACGGCGTTCACCGTCATCAAGTTTGTCGGTGCGATTTATCTGATTTATCTCGGAGTGCGCCTTATCTTCGCGAAACCTGCCGAAGACCAGGCCCGCGGCGAAGCGCGCGGGGCGGGCGCTCCCAAGTCGCTGCGCCAGCTGTTCCTGCAAGGCTTCTGGACAAACGTACTGAACCCCAAGGTCGTGCTTTTCTTCGTCTCTTTCTTTCCGCAGTTCGTTACCGCCGGCACGGATCACAAGGCGCTCGCATTTCTCACGCTCGGCGCCGTATTCGTCGTGATGAGCATGCTGTGGAACAGTTTTGTCGCGTGGATCGCCGGCAGTGTGACCCGGCGTTTCTCCGGCAAGCCGTCGGTGAAGAAGTGGCTGGACCGCGGCGTAGGCAGCGCCTTTGTCGGCCTGGGAATCAAGCTCGCCACCGCATCGAGATGATTGAATTTTCCGCGTGCGCCTATATCTAACAGTTAGCTTACAATCAGGCGCCGCGACGATGCGGCGTGGAAATGAACCCCGCGTTAGGGCAAGGAGTTGCAGACATGTTCAATTGGGTCAAAACCGCGATGTTGATGGCCGCGATCACGGCCCTTTTCATCGTGATCGGCGGAGTGATAGGCGGCTCGCGCGGCATGACGATCGCGCTCGTCATCGCTCTCGGCATGAATTTCTTTTCGTACTGGTTCTCGGACAAGATGGTGCTGCGCATGTACAACGCGCAGGAAGTCGACGAAACCAGCGCGCCGCAGTTCTACCGCATGGTGCGCGAGCTTTCCACGCGCGCCGGCTTGCCGATGCCGCGCGTGTATCTGATCAACGAAGACGCGCCTAATGCGTTCGCCACCGGCCGCAATCCGGAGCATGCAGCGGTTGCCGCGACCACCGGCATTCTGCGCGTGCTGTCCGAGCGCGAAATGCGCGGCGTGATGGCACACGAACTGGCGCACGTGAAGCACCGCGACATTCTGATTTCGACAGTTTCGGCCACTATGGCCGGCGCGATTTCCGCGCTCGCGAACTTCGCCATGTTCTTCGGCGGGCGCGACGAAAACGGGCGTCCCACGAACCCGATCGCCAGCATCGCGGTCGCGCTCCTCGCGCCTATTGCCGGTGCGCTGATCCAGATGGCGATCTCGCGTGCGCGCGAATTCGAAGCGGATCGTGGCGGCGCGCAGATTTCCGGCGACCCGCAAGCGCTGGCTTCGGCGCTCGACAAGATTCATCGCTATGCGAGCGGCATTCCGTTTCCGGCAGCCGAGCAGCATCCGGCCACTGCGCAGATGATGATCATGAACCCGCTGGCGGGCGGCGGCATCGCGAATCTGTTTTCAACGCACCCGGCCACAGAAGAGCGCATCGCGCGTTTGATGGAAATGGCCCGAACCGGGCGCTTTGAATAACGCGTATGCGCATTGCATGACCAAAGGCGAGTCTTCTGACTCGCCTTTTTATTTGACATCAGCGCGCGTTTCCGCTGGCGCCCCGGTGCAGGGGCTGGTGCCGCGTCCGTTAGCCGCGCCACGCTACAATGTGTGTTCATTGTGTCGCGCGTACCGCACGGCCTGCCTTTGCCTTCCCATGAATCTAAAGCCTTCTTCGCGTTCTGCTTCTTCGTCGGCGCGTCCGCGCGAATCCCGTTTGTCCGTGCTGCATCTCGCGCCGGAATCGCTCGGCTTTGCACTCGACTGCGCAGCGCAAGCGGTGGGCGCCGTCCGTCTCGGGGCGGCTTTGCCGGCCGCGCTGCAATCTGTTTTCGTGTCTGCGCCCGAGGGTAGTGCCGCTGCTGCGCGCGGCGCGGTGCAGGACATCGCCTATCGCACGATGCGCCGTCTCGGGACTGCCGAATGGTTGATCGCAAAGCTCGTCAAAAAGGCGCCGCCGCCGCACGTCGGTCATGTGCTTGCCTGCGCGATCGCGCTTCTGATCGACGACGAAGCCAGCGCAGCTTACACGCCGTTCACGGTGGTCGATCAGGCAGTGAGCGCGATCTCGGCGCGTCGCGAATTTTCGTTCGCCAAGGGGCTTGTCAACGCCGTGCTGCGCAACTTCCTGCGCGAACGCGAGGCGCTGCTCGAAGCGGCGCAGACCGATGAAGTCGCGCGCTGGAACTCCCCGTCATGGTGGATCGACGCGGTAAGACGCGCATGGCCCGACGCGTGGCAGGAGGTGCTCGCGGCCGGTAACACGCAAGGTCCGTTGACGCTGCGTGTGAACGCCCGTCATTCAACGGTTGATGCCTATCTGCAGGTTCTCGAGCAGCATCACATTGCCGCGAGCAAAGCTGGCGAATACGCGGTGAAGCTCGCCACGCCCATGCCCGTCGACCGCATTCCCGGCTTTAGCGAAGGCGTGGTCTCGGTGCAGGACGCAGGCGCTCAGCTCGCCGCGCAACTGCTCGGCGTGCGTGACGGCATGCGCGTGCTCGACGCCTGCGCGGCGCCCGGCGGCAAGACCGGGCATCTGCTGGAACTGGCGAACCTGCAACTGGTCGCGCTCGAAAGCGATGCGACGCGCGCGCGGCGCATCGGCGAAAACTTGCAGCGCCTGAAGCTCCAGGCGGAAGTGCGTATTGGCGACGCGGGCACGCCGTCGAAATGGCATGACGACATCGATCAGCCGTTCGACCGCATTCTCGCCGACGTGCCGTGCTCGGCGTCGGGCATCGTGCGGCGTCATCCGGATATTCGCTGGTTGCGCCGCGCCTCCGATATTCCCGCGCTTGTCGACGAACAGCGGCGCATTCTCGACGCGCTGTGGCCGCTCGTGAAGCCAGGCGGTGAATTGCTCTACGTTACGTGCTCGATCTTTCCCGAAGAAGGCGAGTTGCAGGCGCAGTGGTTTGGAAACAAGCACCAGGATGCGGTACGATTGGACGCGCCGGGGCAACTTTTACCTACGGTCGCCCGCGCGCCCGCCGACACATCGGCCGGTTCCCATGCCGGAGAATTCGCTGACATCAGCGCCGGCGCGAACTCAGACCACGACGGATTTTTCTACGCGCGCTTTCAGAAACGGTGACCATCAAACGCTTCTTCC
This sequence comes from Paraburkholderia caledonica NBRC 102488, assembly GCF_000685095.1. Taxonomy (GTDB): domain Bacteria; phylum Pseudomonadota; class Gammaproteobacteria; order Burkholderiales; family Burkholderiaceae; genus Paraburkholderia; species Paraburkholderia caledonica. The sequence goes on along the minus strand of NZ_BAYE01000004.1, from coordinate 166,630 downwards.
CGCTTCGGCTCGCTGCCGTGCTTTGGGTCGCGCTGGCCGTCTGGCTTGTCGCGCCCGGCGCGGCGTACGCCGACTCGATTGCCGTGCAGCGCGCTTCGCTGCAAGCCGACAACACCGGTTGGAGCCTGGACGCGCGTTTCGACTTCGAGTTGAACAGCAATCTCGAAGACGCCGTGAATAAAGGTATCCCGCTGTACTTCACCACCGACTTCGAGTTGAGCCGGCCGCGCTGGTACTGGTTCGACGAGCAGCCGGTGAACGTGTCGCAAAGCCTTCGCCTGTCGTTTCAGCCGCTCACGCGCGAATATCGCGTGTCCAGCGTGTCATCGGGCGGTTTGCAACTCGGCTTCACCACGCTTAAAGATGCGCTCGCGGTCATCAAGCACGTGACGTCGTGGCACGTGATCGACCGCAGCGAAGTGCATGCCGGCGAGACGTACAACGCGTCCGTGCGCATGCAACTCGACATCGCACTGATGCCCAAGCCGTTCCAGATCGACGCGGTCAACAACCGCGACTGGAATCTCGCTTCCGAATGGAAGCGCTTTACTTTTACGGTGACCGAACGTGCTAAATAAAGTGCGCTCCGCCACCAGTGTCAGCAGCATCGTCGTGCGCGTGCTGGTTTCCACGGTCGCCGTGACGGCTGTATTGCTGCTCGTGCTGCTCGCCGCGGCAAGCGCAAACACCGAATTTTTCGACCGCTATTACCAGTGGCTTTACGCCGCGAATCTCGTGGTCGCGATGATCTTTCTGCTGGTGGTGGCGACGCTCGTCATCATCATCATTGCGCGATTACGAAAGGGTAAGTTCGGCACGCGGCTTCTCGCAAAACTCGCGTTCTTCATGGCGCTGGTCGGCGTGGTGCCGGGCGGCATCATTTATGTCGTCTCGTATCAGTTCGTGTCGCGCAGTATCGAGTCGTGGTTCGACGTGAATGTCGAAACCGCGCTCACCTCCGGTCTGAACCTTGGGCGCGGCATGCTCGACGCGTCGCTGTCCGATCTGCAAACCAAGGGCCGGCTGATGTCCGAGCAGCTCGCGAGCGCGGACGCCGCTGGTACGACGCTCACGCTGCTGCGTCTGCGCGACCAGTTCGGCGTGCAGGACGCGACGATCGTCGAGCCCACGCGCAGCATGTCCGGCGCAACGCCCGACATGCATGTCGTCGCGCAGGCATCCAGCAATTACGCGTCGCTCGTGCCGAACGATTTGCCTACGCCGCTGATGCTCGATCAGGCGCGCGGACGCGGCTACGCGGCAATAGAAGGCGAAGTCGACGGCGATCCTCGCGCTCACGGCAGCAAGGGCGCGCTGCGACTGCGTGTCGTGCAGCGTATTCCCGACTCGAATGCGGCGCTGTTGCAGCCCACTGAACGCTTCCTGCAACTCACGCAGCCAGTGTCGCAATCGCTCGCCCGCAACGCCGATGCTGTGCAGCGCGCGTATCGCGAGTATCAGGAGAAGGCGCTCGGACGAACCGGCTTGCGCAAGATGTATATCGGTACGCTGACGCTCGCGCTCTTTCTCGCCACGTTCATTGCGATGATGCTCGCGCTCGCGCTCGGCAACCAGCTCGCGCGGCCGCTGTTCCTGCTCGCGCAGGGCACGAAGGAAATCACCGAGGGTGACTACACGCCGAAGCGGGAAATCAAATCGCGTGACGAACTTGGCTTTCTCACGCAGTCGTTCAACGCAATGACGCGGCAATTGTCCGAGGCCCGCGCGGCCGTCGAGAACAATCGCATCGCACTCGAGCATTCGAAAGCGTATCTGGAAAGTATTCTCGCGAACCTCACTGCGGGCGTGTTCGTGTTCGACCGCCAGTTCCGGCTCACCACCGCGAATCGGGGCGCGGAGCGCATCTTCCGTCAGCAGTTCCAGGAGGTGCTGGGCTCGGCGCTCGAACAGATCGGCGTGCTGAGCGAATTCGGCGGCATGGTGCGCAAGGCGTTTGCCGATCGCGAAGCGGCAAGCGGCGACGGTCACGACGACGGCGGCCACTGGCAGCAGCAGTTCTCGGTTCAGGTGGCCGGCGAAAGCGAGCCCCTCACATTACTCGTGCGCGGTGCGCGCCTCGTGTCGGCGACCGATCGCGACGCTCAGGACATGCAGACGTCGGGCTATGTCGTGGTATTCGACGACATCTCGGACGTCATTTCCGCGCAGCGTTCCATTGCATGGGGCGAGGTCGCGCGGCGGCTCGCGCATGAGATCAAAAATCCGCTTACGCCGATTCAACTCTCGGCCGAACGTCTGCAGATGAAGCTCGCCGACAAGCTGTCGCCGTCCGACGCAGATGTTCTCAAGCGCGGCGCGACCACAATCGTGAACCAGGTCGCCGCGATGAAGCAGATGGTCGACAATTTCCGGGACTACGCACGCACGCCTCCTGCCGTGCTGGCGCATCTGCAATTAAACGATCTCGTGACCGAAGTGCTGACGCTGTATGGCATCGAGGAAGGCAAGGGCGCGATCCATGTCGAACTCTCCGCGCTGCCCGCGATTCGTGGCGACGCAACGCAATTGCGCCAGGTGATTCACAATCTGCTGCAGAATGCGCAGGACGCGGTGGCAGAGATCGAGCGCCCGCGTGTGGTGCTCGAGACGAGGACAGTAGAATACGGAGACCCCGACGCGGAAGGCAAGGCACGCGTCGCGGTACGTCTGACAGTGTCGGATAACGGACCGGGCTTCCCAACGCGTATCCTCACCCGTGCATTCGAGCCTTACGTCACGACCAAGGCGAAAGGCACGGGCCTGGGTCTTGCGATGGTCAAGAAGATCGTCGACGAACATGGCGCGCGCATCGACATTCGAAACCGCCTGAAAGCGGGCGATGTCATCGAAGGCGCGCAAATTTCGATTCTCTTCCTTCAACTGGCAGACGACGCCGCGGCTCCCGAAGCGGGACCGCGTCCTGCGCACGGCAGTACGTCGCAGGGAAAGACAAAAGCAACAGTGCAGACAAAGGCAGCGTAAATGGCAACCATCCTGGTGGTAGATGATGAAATGGGCATCCGGGAATTGCTCTCGGAGATCCTGAGCGACGAGGGGCATGTCGTGGAGGCGGCGGAAAACGCGCAGCAGGCGCGCGAATTCCGTTTGCGTCAGGCGCCGGACCTGGTGCTGCTCGACATCTGGATGCCCGATACCGACGGCGTAACGCTGCTCAAGGAATGGGCTGCGCAAGGGCAGCTCACGATGCCGGTGATCATGATGTCAGGCCACGCGACGATCGACACCGCAGTCGAAGCGACGAAGATCGGCGCGCTGAATTTTCTCGAGAAGCCGATCGCGTTACAGAAGTTGCTGAAGGCTGTGGAGCAAGGCCTTGCTCGTGGCACTGCGGCAGTTGCGCCGGGCGGCACCGCCGCCAAATTGACGTCGCCGATGAATTCTTCGGCGGTGGCTTCGGCGGCGGCATTGCCAATGCTCTCCTCAGCCGACGGCTTGGGCAGCGGCGTGCTCGCGGCGCAAACGGCATCCATCTCGTTCGACATCCCGCTGCGCGATGCGCGCGATGCATTCGAGCGCGCGTACTTCGAGTATCACCTCGCGCGCGAGAACGGCAGCATGACGCGTGTTGCGGAAAAGACGGGTTTGGAGCGCACGCACTTGTATCGCAAGCTCAAACAGCTCGGCGTCGATCTCGGGAAGAACAAAGGCGAGTGAGCGCCGCGTTACGCGCGCGGATTTCACCTCCCCACATTTTTTCGGGAAGGGGCTTGCCCAGCGAATGACCCTTTGATATCATTTCGTTCTTCGTTGGCCCGGTAGCTCAGTTGGTAGAGCAGCGGATTGAAAATCCGCGTGTCGATGGTTCGATTCCGTCCCAGGCCACCAGGATTCAGCCCCAGGAAATCGCAAGATTCCTGGGGCTTTTCCTTTTGCGGTGAGCTTTCGTTGCTTCGGTGCTCGCCGGTAGTACGTCGGGGCGCGCCGGGCGAGGTTCGGCATCGCGTGATAAAATCGCGCCAGTTCAAGCACTTGCATGCGAGTGCGTCGCCCGCCGAATTCGTTCAAGGGTCCGCGGCCGAGCCGCGATCCGCACCGAACCCCTCGCCCGACGATCAACGGTATAAGCGCCCAGCGACTTTGCAGGCCGAAGGCGCGGCCTATACTGCTTTGGGCCGGCAGCAGTGCCGGCTCGCGTCGCGCCGCGTTGTTTGCATGGCACACCTCACGCAGCGCGACGCGGCACTCATCATTCACGGAGTTTCACGGTGATCCGCAAAGACGCTAAACGTAGCGCTCTGGTGCTGTTTTCCGGCGGCCAGGATTCGGCCACGTGCCTCGCATGGGCACTTGAACGTTATGAAACGGTTGAGACGCTCGGCTTCGACTATGGTCAGCGGCACCGCGTCGAACTCGAATGCCGCGAAGGCTTCCGCAATGCAGTAGTGCGTACGTTCCCGGCGTGGAGCGAGCGCCTCGGCGACGATCACATGATCGATCTGTCCGTGCTCGGCGCAATCAGCGACACGGCCATGACGCGCGAGATCGAAATCGAGGCGACGGCCAACGGTTTGCCGAATACGTTCGTGCCCGGCCGCAATCTGATGTTCATGACGATCGCGGCGGCCATCGCTTATCGGCGTGGTTTGCAGGTGTTGGTCGGCGGAATGTGCGAGACGGATTTTTCGGGCTATCCCGATTGCCGGGACGACACCATGAAGGCTTTGCAGGTCGCGCTGAATCTCGGCATGGACACGCGCCTCCTGCTCGAAACTCCGTTGATGTGGCTCGACAAGGCGGACACGTGGCGCCTTGCGCATGAGCTAGGTGGCGACGAGTTGGTGGAACTGGTGCGCATAGAGACGCATACCTGTTATGTCGGCGAGCGCGCGGAATTGCACGCATGGGGCTTCGGCTGTGGCGAATGCCCGGCCTGCCGCTTGCGCAAGCGTGGTTACGAAGCCTATCTCGCCGGTGAAAAGGTAACCGAACCGGTTTGAGAAGGCCTCGCCACAGCGAGGCTCCGGCAGTCGTTTTTAGGTACACAAGATAAATCTAGGCAGAAGGCAGCATGACGTACGCGGTCAAGGAAATCTTCTATACGTTGCAAGGCGAGGGCGCGAATGCCGGGCGTCCGGCTGTGTTTTGCCGCTTCGCCGGCTGCAATCTGTGGTCGGGCCGCGAGGAAGACCGCGCCGAAGCCGTCTGCCGGTTCTGCGACACGGACTTCGTAGGCACGGACGGTGAGAACGGCGGCAAGTACCGCACGGCCGAAGATCTCGTGCGAATGATCGCATCGCAATGGCCCGAAGGCGAGGCTCAACGCTTTGTCGTGTGCACGGGCGGCGAGCCGATGTTGCAGATCGACCAGCCGTTGGTAGACGCGCTGCACGCGGCCGGATTTGAAATCGCGATCGAAACCAACGGCTCGTTGCCGGTGCTCGAAACGATCGACTGGATCTGCGTAAGCCCGAAGGCCGACGCGCCTCTCGTCGTCACGAAGGGCAACGAACTGAAGGTCGTGATTCCGCAGGACAACCAGCGCCTGTCCGACTATGCGAAGCTCGACTTCGAGTATTTCCTCGTCCAGCCAATGGACGGCCCGTCGCGCGACATCAACACCAAGCTCGCGATCGACTGGTGCAAACGCCATCCGCAATGGCGCCTGTCGATGCAGACCCACAAGTATCTGAATATTCCCTGATTTGCCGTGCTGACGATTACACGAAAACTCGAATTCGACGCGGGTCACCGCATTCCCGATCACCGCAGCCAGTGCCGTAATCTGCACGGCCATCGCTATGTGATCGAAATCACGCTGCAAGGCGATCTGGTCGACACGGAGGGCGCGCCCGACCGCGGCATGGTGATGGACTTCGCCGACGTCAAGTCGCTCGCCGTCGAACATCTCGTCGACAAGTGGGATCACGCGTTCCTCGTCTACGAAGGCGACACGCAGGTGCGCGGCTTCCTCGAAACAATGGCTGGCCACAAGACCGTGGTGCTAGACCGCATTCCGACCGTGGAAAACCTCGCGGCTGTAGCGTTCGACATTCTCGCGAACGTTTATGATGCGCACTATGGCGTGAATCTGCGCCTGCACAAGCTGCGTCTGTACGAGACGCCGAATTGTTGGGCCGACGTGGTTCGCGACTGATCCTCACACGCGTTACGCGGGCCAACCGCCGCGTTATTGTCACGGTATGATCGCTCCGATAACCACACGGAGGGAGACATGCCGGTCACCGCAATGCATCGCAGCAGCCAAACGGGCCGTCCGCGTTCGAGCCTGGCTCGTCGCCGGGCTCGCCTGACGAGCACGCTTCCCCTCGTGTCAGGCAATGAAGCTGCTCATCGTCACGGAGTGTGGCGATGAGCACCTTTACCAATCCCCTCAAGCAACGTCTTAAAGAAGTCGATCCGCTGTTCGGCCTATGGCTGTCGCTCGGCAGCGATTCCGCCGCTGAGGCACTCGCTCACGCCGGCTTCGACTGGCTGCTGATCGACATGGAGCACGCGCCCAACGACAGCGGCGACGTGACTTCGCAACTGCGTGCGATTGCCGCCGCGCATCTGCCGAGCGAACCGGTGGTGCGCGTACCGGCGAGCGAGGGCTGGCTCGTCAAGCGCGTGATGGACGCTGGCGCACGCACGCTGATGTTCCCCAATATCGACTCCGCTGAAGAAGCTACCCATGCGGTGCGCCTGACGCAATATCCGAGCGCCGAGGCGCTCGATGGTCTGCGCGGCGTCGCTGGCGTCGTGCGGGCCGCCGCCTACGGCATGCGGCGCGATTACGTGCAAACGGCCAACGCGCAAATCGCGACCATTGTGCAGATCGAGTCGGCGCGCGCCCTCGACGAGGTCGACAAGATTGCAGCGACGCCGGGCGTCGATTGCCTGTTTGTCGGACCCGCCGATCTCGCCGCGAGCCTCGGTCATCTCGGCGATTCGAAACACGCCGATGTGCAAGCGGCCATGGCGCGCATTGTCAGCGCCGCGGACAAGGCGGGCATTGCCGCTGGCATTTTTTCGATGGACGTCGCGAGCGCAAGGCAGCATCGCGATGCCGGTTTTCGTTTTATCGCTCTGGCCGCCGACGTCATGTGGATGTTGCGCGCAACCCGCCAGGCGCTGCAGGAGGTGAGGTCATGAAGTGGATGGTGCAAGGCGTTGTCGCGCGCATGTTGATTACGGCGGCGTTGACCACGGGCGTCGCAGCGCATGCGCAGGATCGCCTCGCGAAGCCGAACGATCCGGAGACGCAAACCGCGGTCGCCGACTACAACGCCGGCAATTTCGGTGCAGCGCTTGCAGAGTTCCGCAAGGCCGCCGAGCGCGGCAGCCGGCTTGCGCAGTTCAATTACGCGATGATGCTGCTCAATGGAGAAGGCACCGCGGTCAACGTCGACGAAGGCAAGAAGTGGCTGCGCAAGGCCGCCGACGCGAACATGTCGCACGCGCAATATGTGTACGGCAAGATGTATGACGATGGCGAGTTTGTCGGCCGCGATCCGGTCGAGGCGCACCGCTGGTTTCTAAAAGCCGCGCAGCAAGGGCACGTGCAGGCCGAGCTTGCGCTCGCTAATCAGTTCCTCGATGGGCGGGGCACCGATCGGGACAACCAGCAGGCGTTCGTCTGGTACAAGAAGGCTGCCGAGGGCGGCGATATGACCGCGCAGTACGTGACAGGCTCCTTCTACGAACGCGGCGGCGACGGCGTCGACAAAAACCTCAACGTGGCGCGGGCTTACTACGCGGCTGCGGCCGCGCAAGGCGATCCGGCGGCGCGCTTGAAGTATCAGCAACTGAGCGCGCAGCTGCGGGACCACAAGGAAGTTAAACCGCAATAACGAGAAAGGGCGCATCTGGCGATGCGCCCTTTCTGTTTTCCGACTTGCGGTCCGGCTTGCTTGGAGTCCTCTTTGCCGTTTGTCTTGCTGCTAAACGAAGCCACTTCTTTCCATCAGCCCACCGGCTAGCTCTGCATCAACCGCTTCTGTCGCGCAACGCTCATGATCAGGCCGATGGCGACGCCAAGCGTCGTCAGCGCGGTGCCGCCGTAACTCATGAATGGCAGCGGCACGCCGACCACCGGCAAGATGCCGCTCACCATACCGATATTGACGAACGCGTAGGTGAAGAAGGCCATTGTCAAAGATCCTGCAAGCAGGCGTCCGAATAGCGTCGCGCCGTTGGCGGCGATATACAACCCGCGAGCGATCAGCAACATGTACAGCGTGAGTAGCACGACGCCGCCCGCGAGCCCGAATTCTTCCGAGAACACGGCGAAGATGAAGTCAGTGTGTTTCTCGGGGATAAACTCCAGATGCGCCTGTGTGCCCTTCAGCCAGCCCTTGCCGAGCGGGCCGCCGGAGCCGATCGCGATCACCGCCTGAATGGTGTGGAAGCCCTTGCCGAGCGGATCGGAAGTCGGGTCGAGCAGCGTACAGATGCGGTGCTTCTGATAGTCGTGCATGAGCGGCCACTGCACTTCCGGCTGGCAGATCTTGTCCTGAAACGCCGCAATCGAGCCGACCGCGATCACGCCGGCAATCAACACCGGAACGATCAGTTTGAAGCTCAAACCCGCAAAGTAAATGACGAAGAAGCCGGCTGCGAAAACGAGCACGGCGGTGCCCAGGTCGGGCTGTTTAGCGATCAAGCCCACGGGCACGGCAAGGATCACCAGTCCGACCAGAAAGTCGTACCAGCGCATCACGCCTTCGCGCCGCTGATAGTACCAGGCGAGCATCAACGGAGTCGCGATCTTCATGATCTCCGACGGCTGAATCACCACGCCGACATTGATCCAGCGCTTCGCGCCCTTGCGCGTGAGGCCGAAGAGCGCCACGGCAACCAGTAGCGCGATCCCGAATGTATAAAGCGGGACCGCGAAGCGCATCAGCGTGGTGGGCGGAACGTTGGCGAGCGCCCACATCAGCACGAACGTCAGCATGATGTTGCGCAACTGGTCCTCCACGCGGCCCGGTACGTCGAGACTCGCGCTGTACAAAGTAACGATCCCCACGCACAGCAGCAGAAACACCACCAGTGCGAGCGGGCGGTCGAAGCCTGCGAACATCCGCTTGATGCGGTCGATCCAGGCGCGCTTGTCGAATTGCATGCCTTTCTCCTTACTCGTCGATGCCGCCGGTAACCGGCTGGCGTGGCGAGGTGGCTTGAGTGCTGTCATTGCGCGATGGATCGCGCATCGTGCTGGTTCCGGAGCGCGCGGCGACTGGTGCCGGCTCGCTCGCCGGTCGCGGTTGACGCGGGGCCCCCGATTTGCGGGGCGCGGAACCCTTTGCTGCCGACGCGGGTGTGCCCGCAGTGGCCGAGGCCGGTAGCTTTGGTGTGCTCGCGGTCGCCGCCGTCGATGCGGACAACTTCGATGTCGGCATGACGGCAGACGCTGCAGCCGCCCCAGACGCAGCACTTGCGCCCGATGCCCCGTTCGCCGCTGCGGCCGCGGCGGCAGCCGACGCAGCAGCCGCGGCGGACGCCGCTCCGGGCATCGGCAGCGCGGTGAAGCCCGCGGCGATCCTGACCGGCTGCTCGGCTTCCTGCGGCGCCGGCGCACCGCCGACTTCCGGCGCGGACGCGTCCTCGGTCGCCGACGCTGCCGCCGCAACTGCCGCTGCCTCCGCGCCCGGCTTATTCTTGCCGACGAGGTAGTAGTCGAGCACCTTACGCGCGATCGGGCCGGCCGCCTCGGCGCCCCAGCCGCCGTTCTCCACGATCAGGGCGAGCGCGATCTTCGGTTGCTCCGCCGGTGCGAAAGCGATGAAAAGCGCGTGATCGCGCAAGTGCTCCGCAATCGCATGGCCCTTGTAGTTCGCGCCTTGCAGCGAATACACCTGCGCGGTGCCGGTCTTGCCCGCGGCGACATACGGCGCGCCGATGAACAGCTTGGACGCCGTGCCGTTCGTTATGACGCCTTCCATCGCGCGTTTGATGATGTCGATGTCGGACTGCTTCACCGCGATTTTGTCGCTCGGATCGCGCACGACGGGGCGCGTGCCCTTGGTGATCGGATTTTCGATGTCGCGCACGAGGTGCGGCTTCATCACGACGCCGTTGTTGGCGAGCGTGGCCGTGGCGTGCGCGAGTTGCAGAATGGTGAACGAGTTGTAGCCCTGGCCGATGCCGAGGCTGATCGTTTCGCCTTCGTACCAGCGTTGTTGCTCGGGCTTGCGGTAGGCCTTGCGCTTCCATTCCGTCGAAGGCAGGATGCCGCGCGCCTCCCCCGAAATGTCGATTCCCGTGATCTGGCCGAAACCCCACGGTTTCATGAAACCGGCAATGGCGTTTACGCCCAGATCGTGAGCGAGCATGTAGAAGTAAGTGTCGTTCGACACGACGATGGCGCGGTTCATGTCGACCCAACCTTGACCTGAGCGCACGTCGTTGCGGAAGGTGTGACCGCCGAAAGTGTAGGAGCCGGGGTCCTGGAAACCCCAACCCGGCGTGCGCTTGTGCAGCGATAGCGCGGCGAGGGCCATGAACGGCTTATACGTCGAACCTGGCGGATAAGTGCCGTGCAGCGGCCGGTTCAGCAGCGGATGGTCGGGCGAGTTGTTGAGTTCGTCCCAGGTCTGCTGGTCGATGCCGTCGACGAAAGAGTTCGGGTCGAAGCTCGGCGCGGAGACGAACGCGAGGACGTCGCCGGTGGCCGGCTCGATAGCGACGAGCGCGCCGCGGCGGCCCGCGAACGCCTGCTCGGCAACCTGCTGCAAGCCAATGTCGAGCGACAGCACAAGGTTGTTGCCCGGCGTTGCCTGCGTGCGCGACATCGTCCGCACAGGCCGGCCGCCGGCGGTGACTTCGACTTCCTCGAAACCTGTCTGGCCGTGCAACTCGGTCTCGTAACTTTGCTCGACACCGATCTTGCCGATGTAGTCAGTGCCCTTGTAGTTGTTTGCGTCCAGACGCGGATCGTAGTGTTCCGGATCGCTGTCGTTCTGATCGCTGGCGTCGTCGATACGATCCTGGTCGCGCTGCGAGATGCGGCCAATGTAGCCGATCACGTGCGCCGCTGTCGGCCCGAGCGGATATTGGCGGAACAGGCGGGCGCGCACTTCCACGCCCGGAAAACGGAAGCGCTGTGCGGTGAAGCGCGCGACTTCGTCGTCGGTCAGACGGGTGCGGATAGGCAGGCTTTCGAAGTTTTTCGAGTCTTCCTGCAGCTTCTTGAAGCGGCGCCGGTCACGTGCGTCGATCGACACGACCGAGGCCAGATCGTCGATCACTGTTTCGAGTGGCGCGCCCAGCTTGGACGGCGTGATTTCGAGCGTGTAAGCGGAATAGTTCTTGGCCAGCACCACGCCGTTACGGTCAGTGATGATGCCGCGGTTCGGTACGATTGGCGCGACGGAAATGCGGTTTTCGTCGGCTTGCAGCGAGTACTTGCTGTAGTGCCACACCTGCAGGAACAGGAAGCGAAAGCCGATCAGCCCAAAGCAGACGAACACGAACAGGCCCGCCGCCGCGACCCGCAGGCGGAACTTCGAGAGCTGTTGCTGAGTGTCCTTGAATTCGGTCATGCGATTCTGCAAAAGGCCGGGCGACGGCCATCATGAGTGTGCGCCTGATCCGGCCTGAACCGGAAGGCATGAACAGCGATGGGCGTCGAACGGGCTGAAAAGATGAGTTCCATGAGGACCGCCCGCGCGCTCGACGCCTTGTTAAATCGGCCGCGTGTCGTCGGGGTCGGCTGGCCGGCGTTGCGGCATCAGCAGCAGCAGGCTCGCGACGGGCCACAGCGCGGCTTCGACGAACCCGTCGATCAGATAACCCCAGCCGGGAAAGGCCGCGCCCGTCAGCAGACGGATGACGAACGGCACCAGTTGAGCGATCACCAGCAGCGGCATGACGGCGAAAGTCTGCACGCCGAGCGACATCCACAGGACGCGGCGATGGATCGTGATCGCGCCATACGACAGCAGCGTGTACGCCAACGCGTGCTCGCCCAGCAGGCTGGCGTTGTGCACGTCCATTAGCAGACCCAGGAAAAACGCGATCCCCATGCCGACCTTGCGCGGCTGATGCACATTCCAGAACAGCAGCACGAGCGCGACGAAGTCGGGCACGCCGATCAGGCGGCCCCACGGCATCAGGTTCAGCAGAAAGGCCGCAGCGAGGCTGAACGCGATGAAGTACGGATTGACCGGCTGCAGAATGTATTGCGGACGGTTCATGGCTTCACCCCCGGCGCGGCTTGTGGCCCGGCTTTTTCGACGGCGGCGGGCTTCTTTGACGCAGCGGGCTTCTGGTCGGCGGGCGCCGCTTTACCTGCCTGGCCAGGTGCGCTTGCCGCAGGCCTGGTGGCGTTCTTGTCAGCGGCCGGCTTTTCTGCTGGTTTGGCGGATTTGTCGGCGGCGGCCTTGCTGTCTGCCGCTTTCGCGCCTTTCTTTGCCTTCGCGTCTTTAGCCGACAGTTCCGGCTCTTCGGCCGGACGCGGCGGCACGTCGGCCACGTAGCGCAGCACCAGCAACTGACGCGCGCCGCGCACCGGCGCGATAGGCAGGCAGATGACGCGCGCAAATGCGGTGTCCGCCTGCTTGTCGACACGGACCACCTTGGCGACCGGCAGCCCCGGCGGATACACGCCGTCGAGCCCGCTCGTGACGAGTTCGTCGCCCGTCTGGACGTCGGCGCTGATCGGCACGAAGCGCAGATCGAGCGTGTCGCCCTTCGGCGTGCCGTAGATCACGCTGCGCAAGCCGGTGCGAACGATCTGCACCGGCACGGCCTGGTCTTTGTCGGTGAGCAGCGTCACTTCGGCCTGTAGCGGGAACACGCGCGTAACCTGGCCGATCACGCCGTCTTCGTTGACGACCGGCGAACCGTTCTGTATGCCTTGCTGCGCGCCGCGATTGATTACGACCTTCTGCGTGAACGGATCGCGTGTGTCGTACTGGATTTCCGCAGGCAGCGATTGCGTGGTCGCACGTTGTGAAAGTTGCAGCAACGCCCGCAAATGGGTGTTTTCAGCGGATAGCTCAGCGGCCGTGTTCGCCTGCTGTGCGAGCTGGAGGTTCCTGGTATGCAACTTTTCGTTGTCGCTGCGCAGCGTGGCGCTGGTCACGGCCAGATCGGCGGCGCCCATGAAGACGTCGCGCGGCACGAGCGCCGCGCGTTGCAACGGATAAAGACCCGCGCCGAGCACGCCCCGAACGATTTCGAGCGTTTTGAAGCGTGCGTCGGAGATCAGCAAAGCCAGCGCGAGCACGACGAAAAACAACAGTCGGGCGAGAGCGGATGGGCCTTGCTTGAACAGGGGCGGCGGACTGTATTCCATGGTCGGCGCCGGGGGCGTAAGCGGTTGGGTGAGGCGGCGGCGCGCTGGAAACGCGGGTTCAGCGTACGGAGGCTGGTTGGCCCAGCCAACGGCAAACCGGCCCGCAAGGGGCCGTTTGCCAGATCCGCGCTACTGACATCGATCTCGCTCGCTTACTCGTACGAGAAGATGCTGCCGAGCTTGTCCATGCGCTCGAGCGCCATGCCCGAGCCGCGCACGACGCACGTTAGCGGGTCTTCAGCGACGAGCACCGGCAGACCGGTTTCTTCGGCGAGCAGGCGGTCCAGATCGCGCAGCAGCGCACCACCGCCCGTCAGCATCATGCCGCGCTCGGCGATGTCCGCGCCCAGTTCCGGCGGCGTTTGTTCGAGCGCAATCTTGACCGACGATACGATCTGGTTGAGCGGATCGGTCAGTGCTTCGAGAATTTCGTTGCTGGAGATGGTGAAGCTGCGCGGAATGCCTTCCGACAGATTGCGGCCCTTCACTTCCATTTCCTTCACTTCGGAACCCGGGAAGGCCGAGCCGATTTCCTTCTTGATGGCTTCGGCGGTTTGCTCGCCGATCAGCATGCCGTAGTTCCGGCGGATGTAGTTGACGATAGCTTCGTCGAACTTGTCGCCGCCCACGCGCACGGAGCCCTTGTACACGATGCCGCCGAGCGAGATCACGCCGACTTCGGTTGTGCCGCCGCCAATGTCGACGACCATGGAGCCGGTAGCTTCCGACACCGGAAGGCCCGCGCCGATAGCGGCGGCCATGGGTTCTTCAATGAGATATACCTGCGAAGCGCCGGCGCCGTGTGCAGCTTCCTTGATGGCGCGGCGTTCGACCTGGGTCGAACCGCACGGCACGCAAATGATGATGCGCGGTGACGGCGAGAACATGCGCGACTCGTGAGCAGTTTTGATGAACTGCTTGATCATCTGCTCGGTCACCGTGAAGTCGGCGATCACGCCGTCTTTCATGGGACGGATCGCCTCGATATTGCCCGGCACCTTGCCAAGCATCTGCTTGGCTTCCTTGCCGACTGCCTGAATGGTTTTCTTGCCGTTCGGACCGCCTTCCTGGCGGATCGAAACCACCGACGGTTCATCGAGAACGATGCCTTTGCCACGCATGTAGATGAGCGTGTTGGCGGTGCCTAGATCAATCGCCAGATCGTTGGAGAAGTAGCTGCGCAAAAAACCGAACATTCAAAATCCTGTCTCGCTTGGGGCCGGCCCTCGCAACGATGCGCAGAGCGGCAGCGGAAAAAATAACAGCTTCAACCGGGCGAAGCGGCGCCACCGGAACTTGAAGCTGCGAGGGAGTCTACCGGAGGCCGAAGCAAGGCCGAGTCAAAAATATCCGAACTATCTTTACGAATTGTCCAGAAAGGCCTTGGTAAGTCGGTCCGGGTTTGGGTCGAACGCGTAATGATACCTTATAATTTTGGATGTTTTGAAGGAAACGGACGGCACTTTTTGCCGCCGCTGGCCCCTTTTTCGAGGTCATCCTCCCGCGTCGTAACGCACTGTCGCAGCGCTCTTTTCGCGTTGCGGCGGTCTGCCACTTTTTCCGGTGACTGCATGGCTTTGACCCTGACCGATGTTAAGCGCATCGCGCATCTCGCGCGGCTCGAACTGGCCGACGCCGACGCCGAACACACGCTTGCCCAGCTCAACGACTTTTTTGGCCTCGTCGAGCAGATGCAGGCGGTCGATACCACAGGCATCGCACCGCTTGCCCATCCGATCGAACAGATCGAAGACGTCGCCCTGCGCCTGCGCGACGATGCGGTGACCGAAACGATCGAACGCGAAGCTTTCCAGCGTCCCGCGCCGGCTGTGCAGGACGGTCTGTATCTCGTGCCGAAGGTGATCGAGTAAGACCCGCGTGGCGAGCCCGGCGCGACCTGCGGCCCGCGGGCCGTGAAATGGCATGCCGTTTCACGACCGTCGCTCGCGGCGCTGATGGGAGCCCACACCTCGGCCGGGCTCGCTGGCGCGCAGTCGAACGCCTCCACGGCAGCGTGATCCGCGCTGCCGCGCTTTCCAGGACAAAACGCAATGCATGAAAAAAGTCTGACCGAACTGCGCGCCGCACTGGCGGCGAAGGAATGCTCCGCCGTCGAACTGGCGCAGCTTTATCTCAAACGCATCGACGCGGCCAATAGCCTGAACGCTTTCATCCAGGTCGACGCGGACCTGACGCTCGCGCAGGCAAAGGCAGCGGACGCGCTGCTTCACGCGGGCCACGGCGGTCCGCTGACCGGCCTGCCCATCGCGCACAAAGACGTGTTCGTCACCAAGGGCTGGCGCTCCACTGCCGGTTCGAAAATGTTGTCGAACTACGAAAGCCCGTTCGACGCAACGGTGGTCGAGCGTCTGCAGAAGGCGGGTATGGTTTGCGTCGGCAAGACCAACATGGACGAATTCGCGATGGGCTCGTCCAACGAAAATTCGTACTTTGGTCCCGTGCAAAACCCGTGGGATCGTCAGGCCGTACCGGGCGGCTCGTCGGGCGGTTCCGCGGCGGCGGTCGCCGCGCGCCTCGCGCCCGCCGCGACCGGCACCGACACCGGCGGCTCGATCCGTCAACCGGCGTCGTTCTCGGGGATCACCGGCATCAAGCCTACGTACGGCCGCGTGTCGCGCTACGGCATGATCGCGTTTGCGTCGTCGTTGGATCAGGGAGGTCCGATGGCGCAAAGCGCCGCCGATTGCGCCACACTGCTCAACGCCATGGCCGGCTTCGACGAGCGCGATTCGACGAGCCTCGTGCGCGACGACGAAGACTACACGCGCTATCTCGGCCAGCCGTGGAAACAGGACGGCGCTGGCAAGCCGCTCGCCGGTCTGCGCATCGGCCTGCCGAAAGAGTATTTCGGCGCGGGTCTCGCCGACGACGTGCGCGCTTCTATCGACGCCGCGTTGAAGGAATACGAAGCTCTCGGCGCAACGCTCGTCGAAGTGTCGTTGCCGAAAACCGAGCTGTCGATCCCGGTCTACTACGTGATCGCGCCGGCGGAGGCGTCGTCGAACCTGTCGCGTTTCGACGGCGTGCGCTTTGGCCATCGCGCCGCGGAATATCGCGACCTGCTCGACATGTACAAGAAGTCGCGGGCCGAAGGTTTCGGTCCGGAAGTGAAACGTCGCATCATGGTCGGCGCTTACGTGTTGTCGCACGGGTATTACGACGCGTACTACCTGCAGGCGCAGAAAATCCGCCGCATCATCGCGCAGGACTTTCAGGAAGCGTTCAAGCAGTGTGACGTGATCATGGGCCCGGTCGCGCCGTCGGTGGCGTGGGATTTGGGTGCGAAGGGCGACGACCCGGTGCAGATGTATCTCGCCGACGTCTACACGCTGTCGGTGAGCCTCGCCGGCTTGCCCGGCATGAGCGTGCCGTGCGGCTTCGGCGCGGGCGCGAACGCGCAGCGCCCCGTGGGATTGCAGATCATCGGCAACTATTTCAATGAAGCCCGGATGCTGCAGGTGGCCGACGCGTTCCAGCGCGCGACCGACTGGCACCGTAAGGCACCGGCAGGAGTGTGAGCACCATGACCAAGCAATGGGAAGTCGTGATCGGTCTGGAGACCCACGCGCAGTTGTCCACGCAATCGAAGATTTTCTCGGGCTCCCCGACGCAATTCGGCGCTGCGCCCAACACGCAGGCGAGCCCCGTCGATCTCGCGTTGCCGGGCACGTTGCCGGTGATGAACCGCGGCGCTGTAGAACGCGCAATCCAGTTCGGCCTTGCAATCGGTGCAACGGTTGCGCCGCGCAGCATCTTCGCGCGCAAGAATTATTTCTATCCCGATCTGCCGAAGGGTTATCAGATCAGCCAGTACGAAATTCCCGTCGTGCAGGGCGGCCAGGTGACGATTCAGGTGCCGGCCAACGAGAAAGCGGGCAAGGAAGCGTATTCAAAGGTCGTCAATCTCACCCGTGCGCATCTGGAAGAAGACGCAGGCAAGTCGCTGCACGAAGACTTCGCGGGCATGACGGGCATCGACCTGAATCGCGCGGGCACGCCGCTGCTCGAAATCGTCACCGAGCCTGAAATGCGCAGCGCGGCAGAAGCCGTCGCATACGCAAAAACGCTGCATACGCTCGTGACCTGGCTCGGCATTTGCGACGGAAACATGCAAGAAGGATCGTTCCGTTGCGACGCGAACGTGTCGGTGCGTCCGGTCGGTCAGGCGGAGTTCGGCACACGCGCCGAGATCAAGAACCTCAACTCGTTCCGCTTTCTGGAAGAAGCGATCCAGTACGAGGTGCGCCGTCAGATCGAACTGATCGAAGACGGCGGGACGGTGGTGCAGGAAACGCGTCTATACGATCCGGATAAGCGTGAAACGCGTTCCATGCGCAGCAAGGAAGACGCGCACGACTACCGCTATTTCCCCGATCCCGATCTCATGCCGCTCGTGGTCGACGCGGCGTGGGTGGCGCGCGTGAAGAGCGAAATGCCGGAGTTGCCCGAAGCGATCCAGCAGCGCTTCGTGTCGCAATACGGCCTGACGCCGTACGACGCGAACGTGCTCACGTCGAGCAAGGCAATGGCCGCCTACTACGAAGCGGTGGTCGTCAAGCTCGGCGCGGGCAATGCCAAGGTCGCGGCGAACTGGCTGATGGGCGAGGTGTCGTCGCAACTGAATCGCGAAGGCCTCGATATGGCGGGCTGCCCTGTGTCGTCCGCGCAACTGGCGTTGCTGCTGCAGCGCATTGCAGACGGCACGATCTCCAACAAGATCGCAAAGGAAGTTTTCCTCGCGATCTGGGAAGAGAAGGCCACAGACGAAGCCGCCGCCGACCGCATCATCGAAGCGAAGGGTTTGAAGCAGATTTCCGACACGGGCGCGCTTGAAGCGATCATCGACGAAGTGCTCGCTGCGAACCAGAAGTCGGTTGAGGAGTTCCGCGCAGGCAAAGAGAAGGCGTTTAACGCGCTGATCGGTCAGGCAATGAAAGCGACGAAGGGCAAGGCCAATCCGGCGCAGGTCAACGAACTGCTGAAGAAAAAGCTGTCGTGAGCCGGAGCGTGGCTGAAGCTGAAGTGAAGTGCGGTTGAAGAGAAAATACGGCTGAAGCGCTCGCGCTTTGGCGACAGCGGGCTGTTGCCGGAAACGAAAGTTGGAGGCAACGGCCCGTTTCATTTCGCGGCCGCGCTTTTGCGAGCCGCTGAACGCAGATCACGGAGTATGTGGATGGCGAAGCAACCCGAACTCGACGATTTCCGCGTGCCTTATTTCGAGACCAAGAAGAACGACAAGTTTTCGCTCGACGATTTCGATCCCGCTGCAAAACCTTTTTCGACGGGATCGAAAGACACCGACCGCGAGCGTCTGTCAGAAATTGGCGCGAAGCTCGACAGCTTGCAGGAATGCCTGCACGCGCAGCAGAAGCGACGCGTGTTGCTGGTCCTTCAAGGCATGGACACGAGCGGCAAGGACGGCACGATTCGCGCGGTGTTTCACGAAGTCGATCCGCTCGGTTTGCGGATTGTGCCGTTCAAGGCGCCGACGCCCGCGGAACTCGCGCATGATTTTCTCTGGCGCGTCCATTCGCAGGCGCCTGCTGCCGGCGAGCTAACTATCTTCAACCGCAGCCACTACGAAGATCTGCTGGTGCCGACCGTCCTCGGCTCGCTCGATGAGGACGCGTTCAACGCACGTTGCCGACACATCCGGCAGTTCGAGGAGTTGCTCGCTGACAGTTGCACGACAATCGTCAAGTGCATGCTGCATATTTCGAAAGACGAACAGCGCGCGCGCCTGCAAGCGCGGATCGACGACCCGACCAAGCACTGGAAATTCGACGTCTCGGATCTCGACGCGCGCAAACAGTGGGACAAGTATCAGGCCGTGTATCGCGACGCCCTCGCCGCGACTTCCACCGAATACGCGCCGTGGTACGTGATTCCCGCCGACTCGAAAACGCATCGCAACCTGATGGTCGCCGAACTGCTGTTGCGTACGTTCGAAGCGCTCAAGCTGGAATATCCGCCCCCGAAAGAATCGCTGAAGGGCGTCGAGGTCGAGTGACTTTCGCCGTTCGCCTCGAACGAATCTCACAAACGAATTGAAGATAAAGGAACGACATGTTGCGTGTGATTACCGCCAACCTGAACGGCATCCGCTCAGCGGCGAAGAAGGGTTTTTTCGACTGGTTTGGCGAGCAGAATGCCGACGTGCTCTGCGTGCAGGAAATCAAATGTTCGCAAGACGACATGACGCCGGAATTCCTCGCGCCGCACGACTTCACCGGCTATTTCCAGCACGCCGTGAAGAAGGGCTATAGCGGCGCGGGCGTCTATACGCGTCATGAGCCGGACGAAGTCGTGATTGGCTTCGGCAGCGAGGAGTTCGATCCGGAAGGACGCTACGTCGAACTGCGTTTCGGCAAGCTGTCGATCGTCTCGGTGTATGTCCCGTCAGGGTCGAGCGGTGACGAGCGCCAGCAGGCCAAATACCGTTTCATGGACGAATTCATGCCGCATCTCGCCGAACTTGCCCGCGAGCGCGAAGTAATCGTGTGCGGCGACGTGAACATCGTCCACAAGGAAATCGACATCAAGAACTGGAAGAGCAACCAGAAGAATTCGGGTTGCCTGCCGGAAGAGCGCGCGTGGCTCACCAAGCTGTTCGACGAAGTCGGTTACGTGGACGTATTCCGCACCCTCGATCAGCGGCCGGAGCAATACACGTGGTGGAGCAACCGCGGCCAGGCCTATGCGAAGAACGTGGGGTGGCGGATCGACTACCAGATCGCGACGCCGGGCATCGCGAGCAAGGCGAAACGCACGGACGTGTTTCGCGACATCAAGTTCAGCGACCACGCGCCGCTCACGGTCGACTACGACCACGACGTGAAGAAGTGAATTTCGCGTTCGTCGCCAGGCGGCTGGAACATGTGTAGCTCGATTGTGAGCAACGTCTGACGGGACTCGTGCGGAATTGCTCGAGCCGTCTTAGTCGCGCGCGAGCTTGCGGCGCGGGCGGCCCATGCCGGCGTAGTCCGGGAGCGCATCCACGGTCTTGCCGATGGCTTTCGCATAGAGCGGCAGCATATCGGGCAATCGCTTGATGATGTCTTCGCGGCGGGCCGGCGTGTACGGGTGCACGTAGATGAAGCCCTGCTCGCGATTGCTGCGCGTGGCCTGAGCGAGTTTGTCCCAAAGCGTGACTGCCGCGCGCGGATCGAAGCCCGCGCGAGAGGCGATGTCGCTGCCGATCACGTCGGCTTCGGTCTCGTCAGTGTTCTCGTACTTCATTTCGAGCAGGCGCGAGCCGATGCCGAGCGGCGCCATGCCGAGATCCGCAAGACCGAATAGCTGTGGAATCGTGCCCGACGAATTGAGCTGGCTCGCCTGCAATTGACCGAGCCGCTCCCGCGCATGTTCACGCAGCGCATGCGCGATCTCGTGGCCGATCAGCATGCCGAGTTCGTTGTCGTTCAGATGCGCGCGGTCGAGCAGCCCACCGTACACGACAATCTTGCCGCCTGGCAGGCAGTACATACGAACGTCGGGCGAGCGCACCACGGCGACATCCCACTTCCAACCCTTCGCCCGCTCGTTCCATTTGAGCGAGTACGGCACCATCTTGTCGACGATCGAGCGCACACGTGTCACGTGCGCGTCAGTGTCGCCGTAGAGGCGGTTTGCGTGCTCCGCGCCGTACGCGATCTGGCTGAACTCGTCTGCGGCTTGCGCCTCGAGCACCGGCGACGGCACCAGATTACGGAACACGAGGTAGCCGCCGAAGCGCAATTGATTGTTCGGGCTGTAAGGCGCCGACGCGGTCGCGCCCGCTGGGAGTTTGGCCGCGCCAGTGGGCGAAGACGTTGCCGTCGGGGTTCGCGCCATAGCGGGTGGTTGCGCCGATGCACCGGGCGACGTGCCTGCGGCCTGCCCGCTCCCGGAGGGTGTCGCGTTGGCCGCACTGCTCGCGGCCGGTGTCGCGGAGGTGGCGCTTTCCGTACCGGCGATTGGCGCTGCGGATTTCGTGACCGGCGCCGGCGGTGCAGCCGTTGTTGCATTAGCGGACGTGCCGGCGGTGGCACTGTTACCAGTAGCCGGGGCCGCAGCCGCGGGGAGCGCTGCCGCGGCAGCATAGGCGCCGGAGGTCGCGGTGGCACTCAACAGGCTCAGAAAGCCAAGGCTCAACGCTGCATGCAACCCGCGGCGGGCCTTGCACCACGCAGCGCGCGGGACCGGCGACAACAACCGCTTCGGGAGACGCACCTTCACGACCTGTCTCTCCACGGCGCAATGCGCAACAGAAGCAGCATGCCCGGCACGGCCAGCGCCGTGCAGACAATGAAGTAGTCGAACCAGCCGATCTTTGCCACCACGTAGCCGCTCGCCGCCGAAGCCAGCGTGCGCGGCACCGAAGCGAGGCTTGTGAAGAGCGCGAACTGGGTGGCCGTGTAACGCGGGTCCGTGGTGCTGGCGATGTACGCGGTGAAAGCCGCCATCGTCAGACCAGTAGAAAAGGTTTCGAAACCGTAGACCAGCGCGAGCGCGACCGAGCGCGGTTCGAGTTGCACTGACCAGTCGACGCCGACGAAGGCGAGCAGCCGCGTCGTACCTTCGCTTATCCACACGGCGATGTCATAGACCGCCATCAAACCGGGCGAGGCGGGTCCGAGATGCGCGAGCCATGCGAAGCCGAGCGTCGACACCATCTGCAGGATGCCGAAGATCCACAAACCTCGCCCGATGCCGATTTTCATCAGCCAGATACCGCCGACGATTCCACCCGCGAGACTCGCACCGAACGCCGTGGTTTTCGCGATCACGCCGATCTGCGTGCGCGAGAAGCCGATGTCGAGGAAGAACGACGTGGACAACGTCGTTGCCATCGTGTCGCCGAGCTTGTAGAGAAAGATGAAGCCGAGCACGAACAGCGCGCCGCGCCAGCCGTCACGTTCGAGGAATTCGCGGAACGGCTGCACGATCGCTTCGCGCAGATTCTTGGGCGGCGTGCCGTGCACTTCGGGTTCGCGCACAACGAGCGTCATCACCATACCGGGCACCATGAACGCTGCGGTGACCATGAACACGGTAGTCCACGGCAAATGATCCGACAGAATGAGTGCGAGGGACCCGGGTACTAGCGCTGCGATCTTGTAGGCATTCACGTGCACCGCGTTGCCAAGGCCTTGTTGCGTGTCGCTTAACAACTCACGCCGGTATGCGTCGATCGAAATGTCCTGGCTTGCGCCGAAGAACGCAACCAGCGCCGTCAATGCCGCGACGGTCCAGATCGAGTCGCGCGGCGAAACGAAGCCCAACGTTGCGATGGCGCCCGCGACCAGAATCTGCGTGACGAGCATCCAGCCGCGCCGTCTGCCCGGGCGCCAGCCCGGAAAGCGCGGGACGTAGCGGTCCATCAACGGGGCCCAGATGAATTTCCAGGTGTAGGGGAACTGGATCAGCGCAAAGAGGCCGATTTCCTTCAGATTGACGCCTTCGGAGCGTAACCACGCCTGCACCAGGTAGACGAGCGTGAACAGCGGCAGTCCCGACGTAAAGCCGAGAAAGACGCAGATCAGCATGCGCGTATTAAAAAACGCGCGCCAGCCGGGATGTTCTTCGTGAGCGGTAAGTGCAGGCGCCTCGTGCGGCGGGTTCGACATGTGGATAACTTGCGTTAGCTTTTCTTGACGCGATAGACCGCAAGACTACCACGCCAGTTCACCCCCCATCGCACCGTCTGACCGTCGTGCAGTACCACGCGGTCCAGAATTTCGATGCCGACTTCGGGCGCGAGCGCCTCGAAGTCCTTGATGGTCAGCACCCGCACGTTCGGCGTGTTGTGCCATTGATAAGGCAGTGACTTCGACACCGGCATGCGTCCCTGCAGCACGGAAAGACGGTGCGCCCAGTAGCCGAAGTTCGGGAACGACACGATACATTCACGGCCGACCCGCACGGTCTCGCGCAAAATCGCGGCGGTCTGGTGAATGGTTTGCAATGTCTGCGACAGAACTGCGAAGTCGAAGCTGCCGTCTTCGAAGAGGCGCAGGCCGTCTTCCAGATTCTGCTGGATCACGTTGACGCCGTTTTGCGTCGCGGCCAGCACGCCGGCGTCGTTGATCTCGATGCCGTAGCCTTGCACGTCCAGTTCCTCGGTGAGCAGCGACAACAGCGAGCCGTCGCCGCAGCCGAGATCCAGCACCGTGGCGCGCGGTTCGACCCAGCGGGCGATCGCGCGAAAGTCCGGGCGCAGCGCCAGATAGTCCAGAGCTCGCTGGTTCATGCGTTCACCTCGTTCGCAATGCGTTCGTAGTAGGCGCGCATCAGGTTGTGATAGCGCGCGTCGTCGAGCAGGAAGGCGTCGTGACCGTGCGGCGCGTCGATTTCCGCGTAGGTGACGGTGCGCTTGTGATCGAGCAGCGCCTTCACGAGTTCGCGCGAACGGGCCGGCGCGAAACGCCAGTCGGTTGTGAAGCTCGCGATCAGATACTTTGCCGTTGTATGGGCAACGGCCGCTGTCAGATCTCCTTCGAAGGCTTTGGCCGGATCGAAGTAATCGAGCGCGCGCGTGATCAGTAGATAGGTGTTGGCGTCGAAGTAGTCGGCGAACTTGTCGCCCTGATAGCGCAGATACGACTCCACCTCGAACTCCACGTCGAAGTTGAAATTGTATGCGTCGAGCGCGCCCTCGGCGCGGCGCAGCGACCGGCCGAATTTCTCGGCCATGTCGTCGTCCGACAGATACGTGATGTGGCCGATCATTCGTGCGACACGTAAGCCGCGCTTCGGCTTCACGTTATGCGCGTAGTAGTTGCCGCCGTGGAAGTCGGGGTCCGACAGGATCGCCGAGCGCGCCACCTCGTTGAACGCGATGTTTTGCGCCGACAACTTGGGCGTCGACGCCACCACGATGCAATGACCGACCCGCTCCGGATACATCATGCTCCAAGCGAGCGCCTGCATGCCGCCCAAGCTGCCGCCCATCACAGCGGCAAAGCGTGTAATGCCGAACTGATCCGCGACGCGCGCCTGGGCGTTGACCCAGTCTTCAACCGTGACTACGGGGAACGTCGCGCCGTATGGATTGCCGGTGGCAGGATCGATGCTCATGGGACCCGTCGAGCCGAAGCACGAGCCGAGGTTGTTTACGCCGATCACGAAGAACCTGTTGGTGTCGAGCGGTTTGCCGGGGCCGACCATGTTGTCCCACCAGCCGATGTCTTTCGGATTGTCCGCATAGACGCCCGCGACATGATGCGACGCGTTCAGCGCGTGACACACGAGTACCGCATTGCTGCGCGCGGCGTTGAGCGTGCCATAGGTCTCGACCATCAGGTCGTAGCTGGCGAGCGAGCTGCCGTTCTGCAGACGCAACGGCTCGGTGAAATGCATTTTTTGTGGAGCGACGATACCGATCGATTCCATTCATTCCGCCATTTGACAAAGACAGGGCGGCTAGACGGCGTCGGCAAAGCACGGAGGAGAAAGACTTGTGCGCGGCTGACGACCTCTTTAGCCGCATTTATAGTGAACCGCGGAAATCTTCCACTGGTTCGCGCGCCCGCAATCGAGTCAGCAAATCGGCGCGTACTAGGCTTTTACAACAGGAATTCACACACGTATTCAGACGTGTTCCGAAGCGCGGCATTAGAAGCCGGGAAGCGATTTCCGGAGACAATCAGGGCCGCGATCAGGCGCAAAGTATAGCGGAAAATCTCGCGCGGCAGCGTCTGACACCCCGTGGCGCGCCTTCTCCAGCGGACTACTGAAGGATCACTCGCAATTGGGAGTCCGCGTCAGCGGCCGGCATACGCACGAAGCCGCTGCGAACGAACCTATGCCAGCGGCCGATGATATAGCTGAGCAGCAGGCTTGCCCTCACGGCCGGATCGTAGTCGGCCGGAACGGGCACCGGCGACGGCGCGTCTTGAGCGAATGCATCGGCGTTCGTTGCCGCTAAGCGCAGACATTGCTTCAACGAAGCTTCCACGCGCTCGAGCATCTGATTGACGCGCACGGTCAGCCGCTCATGTTCGCCGACCAGCGCCTCGCATGTGAGTACCCGGGTCATGCCAGGATTTTTCGCGGAGAAATTCAGCAGCATCAATGCGATGGCGCGCGCCTGCAGCACACCGCTTTCTTCCCTGTCGACAATCTGATTGATCAAACCGAAGATGGTCTGTTCGATGAACTCGATTAGCCCTTCGAACATTTGCGCCTTGCTGGCAAAGTGCCGATAGAGCGCGGCTTCGGACACGCCGAGCCGTGCCGCAAGCGCAGCCGTGGTGATTTTTTCGCTCTTCGGCGCTTCAAGCATGGAAGCGAGCGTCTGGAGAATATGCACGCGGCGCTCGCCCGGCTTCAGGCGCTGCCCGCGCGGTGCAGCGGGCACGGCGGGTTCGTGTTCGGCTAGGGCTTCGTCAGGCTTGTCGATCGGCTGCATGGCTGTCGTCCCGTCTGCTGGCGCTTCACTCGAACCGAGCGGGTGCTCAGTCGTAGCGATTTTAACGAACGAATGCTGCGATCGACATAGTGCGGCCGGCCTGTACCAGGCAGCCGGGTGGGCACGCCGTCCGCGTGGGGCTTACGCGGCAGATGGCCGGTGATCCACACCGTGCGGATGCCGAGGCGCCGGTAGTTCTTCAGGTGCGAACGCGTGTCTTCGACGAGGATCACGTCTTTCAGCGACACATGAGCGTCGCGCATGGCCTTGCGCAACATCGCGTGGTCGGGTTTTGCGCGCCAGCGGCGCCGGTCGCGCATGTGCTCGATGGCGATCACCTGCTCGAACAGACGCTCGATGCGAAGTTGCGCCAGCACCGCGCGCGCGTACGCTTCGGGCGCATTGGTCAGCACGATCTTGCGGCCGGGCAGCGCCGCGACGAGACGCGCGACGCCGCGCTCGTGACGGATCATAGAGCCGAGATCCGGGAACGTGTGCACGACCTTCAGGAAGTCGCTTGCGTCGAGTGGATGATGGCGCGTCAGACCCAGCAACGCAGCGCCGTAGCGCTCGGTGTAGCCGGTGCGCAGACGGTTGGCTTCGTCGAGCTCCACCTGTAGCGCGTCGATGATGTACTGCGTCATCGCCTGATTGATTGCAGGAAAGATGGCGTGCGACGCGTGGTGCAGCGTGTTGTCGAGATCGAACAGCCAGACCGGACGGCCGCCTGCGATGTGCGGACGGCGGCGTCGGGAAGTTGGAGTGCGCATGGTCAGGAGAGCCGTTCAGGCCGGAGCAATCGTTGCGCGCGGCGGCCATACGTTGCCGCGTTGTTGCCGCAGTGCACATAAGGCTCGCCGGTTTGGCGTGCCTTATGTGCCGGGCGGGGGACAGCAATCAATGCGAGCGGATCATTGTGCCAAACGGCTGCTCGGTGAGGATTTCCAGCAGCACCGAATGCTCGATACGCCCGTCGATAATATGCACCGAGCGCACGCCGCTCTTGGCCGCGTCCAGCGCCGACGAGATTTTCGGCAGCATGCCGCCGGAGATCGTGCCGTCGGCAAACAGGCCGTCGATTTCGCGCGCTGACAGGTCGGTGAGCAGATTGCCTTCCTTGTCCATCACGCCAGGGATGTTCGTCATCATCACGAGCTTCTCGGCGTTCAGCACGACCGCCAGTTTGCCAGCGACGAGGTCGGCGTTGATGTTGTACGACAGGCCGTCTTCGCCGAAACCGATTGGCGAGATTACCGGAATGAATGCGTCGTCCTGCAGCGCCTTCACAACCGCGGGGTTGATGGCTTCGACTTCGCCCACCTGGCCAATGTCGACGTACTGACCGGGATTGTCACGGTCGGGCATCAGCATCTTGCGCGCGTGGATCAGGCCGCCGTCCTTGCCGGTCAGACCAACCGCGTGACCGCCGAAGTGGTTGATCAGCGTGACGATGTCCTGCTGCACTTCGCCGCCGAGCACCCATTCGACGACTTCCATCGTCTCTTCGTCGGTGACGCGCATGCCTTGAATGAACGTGCCCTGCTTGCCGACTTTCTTCAGCGCCTGGTCGATTTGCGGACCGCCGCCGTGCACGATGACCGGATTGATGCCAACCAGCTTCAGCAAAATGACGTCGCGCGCGAACCCCTGCTTCAGCCGCTCCTCCGTCATGGCGTTGCCGCCGTATTTGATGACCACGGTCTTACCGTGATATTGGCGAATGTAAGGCAGCGCCTCGGCCAGGATTTCGGCCTTCAGGGTGGGCGCAATCTGCGAAAGGTCGGGAAGCTCGGACATGGCGGCAGGCTCGGGCACGGAACAGTTAAAACACGGCGAATTGTACAGGACTGGCGCGCTGCAACAGGGTTTTCGACACGCGCGCTCGGGGCACGCAGCCGGTGTTTGCGCGCGGCGCGAGCGGTGTTTGCAGCGCCCGCCGACGACCAAGCGTACCGCGCCTCGCGCACACCTGTGAACTAGCCGAATGGACGACTCACGGCAGGACGCCGGCCGTGGCATTATTGCCTCGTCGATGCTTCGCGAGGCCATCTGCCTGCCATGAAACCATCTGCTTCCCGCCCGCAAGGCAGCGCGCGTTGCCCGCGCTGCGGTAACGCGTTCGACTGCGCGATGCATGCAGAGCCTTTCGACTGCTGGTGCCGCGAAATGCCCGCACTGCCGCGCGACCGGCTGGACCCGGCCGGCCGTTGCCTTTGCCCGGAATGTCTCGTTGCGGAGATTGCGAGAGCGGCCCAAGCCGAGCCTGGCGCCAATCTGCCGTGACAGCCGCCGCAACCGTCGCCGGGCTGTGGGCGAAGCCGCGGCTGGCTTCAGTGGCCCGTCAGGCCGCGCGGTGCCGGGCAGCGAGCGCTTCGAGGTCGCGGGCCACCGCCTCAAGCGCCGGGTCCCAGTTGCCGAAGTTTTCCTGCCGGTACAGCGTTGCGCCGGGATACCACGGACTGTCGCGGCGACCGGTCAGCCAGACCCAATGCGGATTGACGTCGAGCAGCACCCAGGTGCGCTGTCCGAGCGCGCCGCTCAGATGCGCAGTCGACGTGCAAACGCTGATAACAAGATCGAGCCCGCCGACAAAGGCGGCTGTGTCGTCGAAGGTCGAAAATTCGGCGGTGTAGTCGGCGAGTGGAAGGCCTGCCGCGTTTGCGGCGCCGACATCGGCAGCTGCATCGGGTTGCAGCGAATAGAACGCTACGTTCTGAATGCCGCCGAAGTGCTTCGCATAGCGTTCCCAGCCTACCCGGCGGAACGGATTGCGCTGATGACCATGGCTGCCGGTCCATGTGAGTCCTACCCTTAGCCTCGACTCGCCGGCGAGCCGTTGCTGCCAGCGCTGCACGGCAGCGGGGTCCGCATACAGGTAGGGCGTGATTGCGGGAATGGTCGCCTCGCGCGTGGCGAAGATCAACGGCAGGCTCATCAATGGAATTTCGAAGTCGAAAGGCGGCAGCGATTCGACGCCACCGCCCGCCGAGTAGTGGTCGACATGCCCGCCGAGACTGCGGGCGAGCAAGGCGCCCATTTGCGGGAACGAATTCCATGCGAGGCGGCCGCCTTCGCGATGCACATGCTCGGCCAGCATCGGAATGTAGCGGCTGAACTGCAACACATCGCCCATGCCTTGCTCGCCCCACAACAGCAGCGTTTTGCCGGCGAGCGGCTCGCCGCGCCAAATAGGCGCGGGCAGCGCAGGACGATTGCCGCGGAGTTCGGACGAACCGCTCCAGCGCGCTTCATGCGACTGCCAGCCGTTCGCATAATCGCCGCTCATGAGTTGCAGCATCGCGAGGTTCGAACGCATGCTGGCGTCAGTGGGCGCGAGCGCGCAAGCGGTTTGCGAGGCTTCTGCCGCCTCGGCCCAGCGTTGCGCTTCACGTAGTGCCAGCGCATAGTTG
The DNA here is from genome assembly GCF_000685095.1 of Paraburkholderia caledonica NBRC 102488. GTDB lineage: Bacteria > Pseudomonadota > Gammaproteobacteria > Burkholderiales > Burkholderiaceae > Paraburkholderia > Paraburkholderia caledonica. The sequence goes on along the minus strand of NZ_BAYE01000004.1, from coordinate 137,547 downwards.
TTGTGGGCGAGGGGACTAAGCGGTGCGCACTTGACGGCGCGCGCGCCTGCTTCAAGCGCGCGAGTTACATCCATGTTGTTGCGATAAGCGTCCGACAGATTGGTCCAGCTGTTTCCATCGTCAGGTTGATCCCGGAGCGTATCTTCGAGAAGCTCGATCTGTTCGCTCAGCTCGCCGTGAGTGAGCGCAAGCGCGCCGGCGAGATTGCAGCGGAGCGACGGCAATGAGGGGTTGAGTGCGAGCGCGCGGCGATATGGAGCGATCGCTTCGGCGTGACGGTTCGCCATTTGCAACGCGTAGCCGAGACGAAAATGCGCGTCGGCGTTGCTCGCTTCGAGTTTCGCAATAATGGCGGCCAGTTCGATTGCATCGCCGTGGCGTTGCTGCTCGATCAAAGCGTGGATGAGCGAGGCGAGCGACGCGTTATCGAGAGAGTGGCGTTGCGCCGCCGCGTCGAGCCATTGCGTTTCGGATTCCGCATCGCCGTTCTGCCGGGCTGCGGCGGCTTGCCGCATGAAGTTAAGGAAAGCTGACGACATGTCAGAGGTGACCATGGATAATTGGCTGCCGAACGACCGGCTCCGCGCGCTAACAAGGAAACCTATGATATCGCCGTGCAGCAGCGAGATGATTCAGAACCGTCCCAAAGGGTAAACTGAAGTCATGCATCGTATAACCAACACGGGTCGGGTCAATCTGGGCCATTTGTTCTGGCTGCGCAGCCTCGCGATCATCGGTCAGTTACTGACAATCGCGTTCGTGCAGATATTTATCGGCGTGCATTTGCCGTTGCCGGCCATGCTGCTGGTCATTTCGCTCGAGGTGCTCTTCAACGGACTCACGTGGTGGCGCGTCGCCCAGCAGCGGCCCGAGTCGAACATGGAGCTGTTCGGTCAGATCTGGGTCGATCTCGGCGCGTTGTCCGCGTTGCTGTTTTTATCCGGCGGCACGACGAATCCGTTTGTTTCGCTGTACCTGCCGTCGCTCGCCATCGCCGCGGCCGTTCTGCCGTGGCAACTGATGGCCTGGCTCGCCGCATTCGCCGTGGCCTGTTACGCGGTGCTCGGCTTCGACTCGGTGCCGTTGAATCTCGACAATCCCGCGAACCTGTTCGACTATTATCGCGCAGGCATGTGGGTCAACTTCATGGTGAGCGTCGGTCTGATTGCATGGTTCGTCGCGCGCATGTCGCGAGCCCTGCGGCTACGTGACGCAGCGCTCGGAGAAGCGCAGCAGCGCTTGCTTCACGACGAACGCGCGGTCGCGCTTGGCGTGCAGGCTGCTACCGTCGCTCACGAAATCGGCACGCCTCTGTCTACAATTGCGATGCTGTCCGAAGAACTGCGCGACGCGGCGCGAACCGATAAAGGGCTCGCGCCGTACAAGGCCGATCTCGAATTGCTCGAACAACAAATGGGTTTGTGCACGTCAGCGCTTGCCAGGTTGCGCAGCCGCGCAACGACCGCGACCAACCGTCAGCTCGTCGACGAGTGGCTTGAGTCGTTTGCCGAGCAGTGGCGCTTGCGTCATCCGCATGTGAAGTTCGAGCGGATCGGCACGCCGCCCGCCGACGTCAGTCTCGACGACACGGTTGCCGTCAGCCAGATTCTGACGATTTTGCTCGACAACGCCGCGCGTGCGAGCCGCGATCACGTCACGTTGTCGTGCGCATTGACGGCGCGCGGTGATCAGGTCGAATTCGAAGTATGCGACGCCGGCCCCGGCATTCCAGCCGCGCTGCGCGGCTCGCTCGGCGCGGTGCCGGTCGAGAGCACGCAAGGCGGCCACGGCGTCGGCTTGTATCTGGCGTTTTCGGCGGCCGCGCGCCTCAAAGGCTCGATCGAATTGACCGACGTCAGCTCGATCAAGCCGCGTGGCACGCGCGCGGTTTTGCGGTTGCCGCTCACCGAGCGAAAAATATCCGGCACGGGCCGTCAAGGCGCCGCACCATCCAACACGGAGAAACAGGCATGAGCGAAATGAATTTTCTTGTGATCGACGACGACGAGGTGTTCTCCGGCATCCTCGCACGTGGCCTGACGCGTCGCGGGTACACCGTGAGCGAAGCGCACAACGCGGACGAAGCGATCAAGCTGGCAAACCAGCAAAAATTCAGCCAGATTACGGTGGACCTGCACCTTGGCAACGACTCCGGCCTCACGCTCGTTGCGCCGCTACGCGATTTGCAGCCCGACGCTCGCATGCTGGTGCTGACCGGCTATGCAAGCATCGCCACCGCGGTGCAAGCGGTGAAAGACGGTGCGGACAACTATCTGGCCAAGCCTGCCAACGTCGAAACTATTCTGTCGGCGCTGCAAAGCGAGGCCAGCGCGTTGCAGGCGGAAGAGGCGATCGAGCATCCCACGCCATTGTCTGTCGCACGGCTCGAGTGGGAGCATATTCAACGCGTGCTCGCCGAGCATGGCGGCAATATCTCGGCCACCGCGCGCGCTTTGAACATGCATCGGCGGACGTTGCAGCGCAAACTCGCGAAGCGGCCAGTCAAGCAGTAAGCGCGGATCTATTGCTGACATTGTGCAAAAGAAAACGGGCTGCCTTTTTACAGGCAGCCCGTTTTTTGCGTTCGTTCAACGCTTCATGTGACTAGGTCATTACGTCACAGCACGTAACGCGACAGGTCTTCGTCTTCGGCAACTTCGTTCAGCGCGCGATCCACATACGCTGCGTCGATCTGCACCGTGTGGCCGGAGTGATTGCCGGCGGAAAACGACACTTCTTCGAGCAGCTTTTCGATAACCGTATATAGACGGCGCGCGCCGATATTCTCGGTCTTTTCGTTCACCGAATAAGCGATTTCGGCGAGGCGGCGAATGCCGTCGTCGGCGAATTCAAGATGCACGTCTTCTGTTGCGAGCAATGCCTGGTATTGCTTGACGAGGCTCGCGTCCGTCGACACCAGGATCGACTCGAAGTCCTTCACAGACAACGAATCCAGTTCGACGCGGATCGGAAAGCGACCTTGCAGTTCGGGAATCAGATCGCTCGGCTTCGCGAGATGGAACGCGCCGCTCGCAATGAACAGAATGTGATCCGTCTTCACCATGCCGTACTTGGTGTTGATGGTGGTGCCTTCCACGAGCGGCAGCAAATCGCGCTGCACGCCTTGACGGGACACTTCGCCGCCGCCTGCCTCGTTGCGCGACGCGATCTTGTCGATTTCGTCGAGGAACACGATGCCGTTCTGCTCGACGTTCTGAACCGCTTTGGTTTTCACCTCTTCGTCGTTCAGCATCTTGCCGGCTTCTTCGTCGGTGAGAACCTTCAGCGCTTCCTTTACCTTCATCTTGCGGCGTGTTTTCTTGCCGCCGCCGATGTTGGCAAACATCGAACGGATCTGCTCGGTCATGTCTTCCATTCCCGGCGGCCCCATGATGTCCATGCCGACTTGCGGCTGTTCGACGTCGAGTTCGATCTCCTTGTCGTCGAGCAGTCCTTCGCGCAGACGCTTGCGGAACGTCTGACGCGTGGTGCCGCCTTCGTCGGCAGTATCGGTGGCACTCGAACTGGAGCCGAAGCCGACTGGACGCGCGCTCGGCAGAAGGATGTCGAGAATGCGGTCTTCGGCCTGATCTTCAGCCTTCGTTCGCACTTTGCGCATTTCCGATTCGCGAGTCTGCTTGACCGATATCTCGATCAGATCGCGCACGATGCTGTCGACGTCGCGGCCTACGTAGCCCACTTCGGTGAATTTGGTGGCTTCGATCTTGATGAACGGCGCGTCCGCGAGCTTGGCCAGCCGCCGCGCAATCTCGGTCTTGCCGACGCCGGTCGGCCCGATCATCAGGATGTTTTTCGGCGTGATTTCCTGACGCAGCGGGTCTTCTACCTGCTGACGGCGCCAACGGTTGCGCAGCGCTACGGCCACCGCTTTTTTCGCGCGGCCTTGGCCGATGATATGTTTGTCGAGTTCCGAGACGATCTCGGCAGGGGTCATGGTGCTCATCGTGGGTCCTTACTCGATCGTCTCGATGACGCGGTTATGGTTCGTGTAGATGCACATGTCGCCGGCAATCTCCAGCGACTTTTCCACGATCTCGCGAGGCGACAACTCGGTATTGTCGGCGAGGGCTTTCGCGGCGGCTTGCGCATATGCGCCGCCCGAACCGATCGCGCAAATGCCACCTTCGGGATCCAGCACGTCGCCGTTACCGGTGATGACGAGCGTGGTGGTTGCGTCCGCCGCAATCAGCATGGCTTCGAGACGACGCAACATGCGGTCCGTGCGCCAGTCTTTCGCAAGCTCCACTGCGGCTCGCGTGAGGTTGCCCTGATGCTTTTCGAGCTTCGCTTCGAAGCGGTCGAGCAGCGAAAATGCGTCGGCAGTGCCGCCTGCGAAGCCAACCAGCACCTTGCCGTTATAAATGCGCCGGACCTTCTTCGCACCGCCCTTCATGACGATGTTGCCGAGCGTCACCTGGCCGTCGCCGCCGAGCGCGACCTTGTCGCCGCGGCGCACGGAGACGATCGTCGTGCCGTGAAATTGCTCCATATGCGTTCCTCTTTGCAAAGCGGGTAGGACGCGGCGGCGGGATGCGCCACCGCATGAATCTTGGAAGCGGACGGCGCGCGACGCCTGTAGTGCTGGCCGTCGGCGCGCTCGTACAGCGCATGTCCGGTTTATTTTAGGGCTTGCGCTGTCATATCAAGAGCCGGCAAACGGCATAAGACAAAAAACGTGAGTTCGCAGGATGACGTGCCCGCGTTATGTGCGTTATTCGCGCGCAAAAGAAAAAAGGCGCACGGATCACCGTGCGCCTCTCGACGAAGCAGCGTTTGTTGGCGCGGCGCCGAAGCCGCGCCGCCGGCGTTCAGTCGCCGAACAGCTTCTGGCGCAGTTCGCGGCGCTCCTGCGCCTCGAGCGACAGCGTGGCCGTGGGCCGCGCGAGCAAACGCGGAATGCCGATCGGCTCACCGGTTTCTTCGCACCAGCCGTAGTCGCCAGAGTCGATGCGCGCGATCGACTGCTGCACCTTCTTCAGCAGCTTGCGCTCGCGGTCGCGCGTGCGCAGTTCGAGAGCGTGCTCTTCCTCGATCGTTGCGCGGTCGGCCGGGTCCGGCACGATCACGGTCTCGCGCAAGTTCTCGGTCGTCTGGCCGGCATTGCGGAGAATGTCCGCCTGCAGCTGTTCGAGCTTGTTCTTGAAGAAAGCGAGCTGATCCTCATTCATGTAATCCTTGTCGCTCATCTTCAGGATTTCGGCTTCGGTCAAGAGTCGTTTCGTCGTCATCTGGCTTACTTCTTCAATGTGAGGCAAAACTCTGCATAGTGCCCGCACTTTCGTATTGCCCGCAAGGCGCCTGGGACGCGGAGCGCAGGGCGGGCACGGACGATGGGCTGTCGTGACGCCGGAGCGTCTCTCGCCCAACTCGGGCGTCGTAACGCCAATGCGGGGCCGAACTCCTCTGGAAACCGATTCTCAAATGCTCCTGAGGTATTGCTCCCGGGCACCAACCTTGTCAGGCTGCGGCGGCGGGCACTGTCGGCGTGTTCCCCGGATTAGATTTTCCGGCGCCGCTTCAGGCCCGGCGCGCACTATTCACTGACTGCGCACTGACCGGGCAAATCGTTCTCATTCTCCAGTGGGCACGTATTGTAACTGAATCACAATCCGGCACCGCAACTGGTGGAAATCCCTCTGCGGCGCACCGGTATCCCGAAAATATAACGCGCGAACGGTCAAAAAGCGATGGTCGTGCACGCATTAATACAGCAGGGTTTTCACGCGCTTTTCACACGTGTGCGCCAGCGCACATTTCACGGCGGCGATTGCGCCGCCGCGCCGTGTTTTTTTCTGCTGACTATTGCCTGAATGCCGAAAACGTCGTTCAGGCAAGACAGGCGTCCAAACCGTCTGTAATCAGGTCTTGCGGCAATTCGATACCGATAAACACCATCTTGTTGGTCTTCTTCTCGACCGGCTGCCATTTCGCCGCGAGATCGCTGCCCATCATCTGATGCACGCCCTGGAAGACGACTTTACGATCCACGCCCTTCATGTACAGCACGCCCTTGTAGCGCAGCAGCCGTTCGCCGTAAATCTGCAGAATGCCGCCGAGGAAGTCTTCCAGCTTGTTCGGATCGAACGGACGGTCGTTGCGGTACACGAACGACTTGATTTTGTCGTCGTGATGCGCGTGATGATGGTGCGCGTGATCATGGCCTTCGTGATCGCAATGGCCATGGTCGTGATCGCAGTTCGCATGATCGTCACCATGAGCGTGCGTGTGGCCGTGCTCGTCGTGCGCGTGCGCATGGCTATGCGCGTGTTCGTCTTCAACGAGGAAGTCTGGATCGATCTCGAGCTTCGAATTCAGGTTGAAACCGCGCAGGTCGAAGATTTCCTTGATGTCCGCTTCGCCGAAATTCACGACCTTGATCGCCGCCTTCGGATTCATGTGCAGCAGACGGTGGCGCAGATCGGCCAGGTGCTGCTCGTCGACGAGATCGGCCTTGGTGATGAACAGGCGGTCGGCGAAACCGACCTGACGTTGCACGACTTCATGCTCGTCCAGCTGATGGTTCGCGTGCTTGGCGTCGACCAGCGTGATGATCGCGTCGAGCAGGAATTCGCTGGCGATCTGATCGTCCATGAAGAAAGTCTGCGCAACGGGGCCGGGATTTGCGAGGCCGGTCGTTTCGATGACCACGCGATCGAAATCCAGCTTGCCCGACTGCTTCTGCGCGGCCAGGTCGCTGAGCACCCGTGACAGGTCGCCGCGGATCGTGCAGCAGATGCAGCCGTTGCTCATCTGGATGATCTGCTCGCTCGTGTCCTGCACGAGAATTTCGTTGTCGATGTTTTCTTCGCCGAACTCGTTCTCGATCACGGCGATCTTCATGCCGTGCTTTTCATTCAGGATGCGCTTGAGCAGGGTGGTTTTGCCGCTGCCGAGAAAGCCGGTCAGGATAGTGACTGGGATCATGTTGTTCGCCTATATGGTCGTAAAACGATGCGTATGCATAGCGGGCGCGGCAGCCTCGCGGCGCGCGGCCCGTCTAACCGGTTATTGAAACATATCTGTCAAGCCGGCGCTGGCAGGCGGGATTGAGAAGCCGTCGCCGCGCACGCCCCAGCGCGAAATAACCTTGAATCTATAGGCGATCAGGCGATTTGCAACAGCAGGCCTTTCAGGTATTCACCTTCCGGGAATGCTGTGAGCAACGGATGATCCACCCCGGCGCCGAGGCGCTTGAGGATGCGCGCGTCGACGCGTGCATCGGCGGCGGCGCTCGACACGATCTTCTGGAACAACTCGGAATCGATCGCGCCGGAGCACGAATAGGTGAACAGCAGGCCGCCCGGGCGCAGCAGTTTGAGGCCGGTCAGGTTGATGTCCTTGTAAGCGCGCGACGCGCGGTCCACGTGTTCACGCGAAGGCGCGAATTTCGGCGGATCGAGCACGATCAGATCGAAGCGCTCGCCTTCGTCGTGGAGGCGGCGCAGCGTTTTGAACGCGTCGGCGTCGAGCCAGGTCGCGCGTTCGGCGTCGAAGCCGTTCGCCGCCACGTTCTGCTGGGCGAGCGCCAACGCTTCGCCGGACGAATCGATCGAGACCACGCGCTTCGCGCCGCCTTTCAGCGCCGCCAGCGAAAAACCGCCGGTGTAGCAGAAGCAGTTCAAGACGTCGCGATCCTGCGCGAGCTGCTGCACGAGCAGGCGATTGTCGCGCTGATCGACGTAAAAACCGGTTTTATGGCCATTGCGCACGTCGACGTGATAGCGCACGCCGTTCTCGCTCGCGATCAGCGTGTCCGACGGAGGCTCGCCCGCCAGTACTCCGGTCGTCTGTTCGAGCCCTTCCTTCTGACGAATCGACACGTCCGAACGCTCGTAGACATTCGGACAGCCGGTCGCGTCGACCAGCGCCGCAACGATCGCCTCCTTCCACGCCTCCACGCCGGCCGCCATGAACTGGCACACGAGCTGGCTGCGCTGGCCTTCGTCTTCGGCGACGTAGTGATCGACGATCAGTCCCGGCAGGCCGTCCGCTTCGCCGAAAATGAGCCGCACTGCGCCGGTGTCGTGAACCATCGTTCGACGGTGCGCCAGCGCTCGCTGCACCCGGCGCTTGAAGAACGCATGATCGATCGGCTCGCTTTCGTCGAAGCTCCACACGCGGGCGCGGATCTGCGAGTGCGGGCTGTACGCGGCGCGCGCGAGAAACCGGCCGTCGTGCGCGCGCACCAGCACGGTTGCGCCGGGCGCGGGATTGCCGTCGATCCGGTCGATCGCGTTCGCATAAACCCACGGATGGCGGCGCAGTAGCGATTTTTCTTTCGACGGTTTGAGCGTAACGATATTCATCAGGATGTCAGCGAGAGCAAAGGGCCGCGCGGCTTGCTGCGCACGCGCGACGGATAAAGCGAAGGCGGAGACCGAAAAGCCGCAAAGCGGCGTCAGTCGCGTTTTTTGGCGCGCGGATGCGCCTGATCGTAGACGTGCGCGAGATGCTGAAAATCGAGCCCGGTGTAGACCTGCGTCGCCGTGATGCTCGCGTGCCCGAGCAATTCCTGCACGGCGCGCAGGTCGCCGCTCGACTGCAGCACGTGCGTGGCAAACGAATGCCGCAGCACGTGCGGATGCACATTGGCGGGAATGCCGGCCACGACAGCCGCGCGCTTTACGCGCTCGCGCACCACATTCGGCGACAGCCGGTTGCCGCGCGCCGACAGAAAAAGCGGATGCGGGTCGTGCTTGACCATCTGGTCGCGCACTGCCAGCCACGCGTTGAGCGCGTCGAGCGCCTTGCTGCCGACCGGCACGATGCGGCGCCGATTACCCTTGCCGAGCACTTCGACTTCGGCGGAATCGAGCTTGAGCCAGCCCGCCGAGCGATAACCGTCGGCGTCGGCGAAACGTGCGTCCAGACCGACGAGTTCCGCGAGACGCAGCCCCGACGAATAGAACAGCTCGAGCATGGCGTGATCGCGCAACCCTTCTGCCGATGCGGCGGGCGGGCTTTCCATCAGGCGGTTGGCGTCGTCGACGGACAGTGCCTTGGGCAGCGTCTTGGCCTGTTTCGGCGCGCGCACGGTGGCGACCGGATTGGCAGGCAGATCGACGCGGCCGGCGAGCCAGCGGTAAAACGCGCGCCATGCCGACAGGCGGTGACTGATCGAGCGCGCCGTCAGTCCCCCGGCATGCGCGCGCGAAACGGCGCCGCGAATATCGACGGCGGTAAGGCTTTCGAGCGGCCGGCCCTTGGCCAGCAGCCGGAGTTCTCCGAGTTCGTGCGTGTAGCCGCGCAGGGTATGCGCCGACAGCCGCCGCTCATGTTCGAGATTCGACAGATAGGCGGCGATGGGATCGGCTTCGGTCACGGTTGGCTTTTTAACCGGCGGTTGACGCGTGGCGCTCGCTGAATCAGCGCGGCAGCAGACGGCTGAGCGCCGCGCTCGCGAGGCCGCCGATCTGCGTGAGGAAGTCGGTCGCCATGCCTTCGTGGAAGCGCCGCGCATCCGCCGAGCCCATTACCAGCAGGCCGAAAGCAGACGCTTCTTCCTTGCCCTCCGGATCGCGCAGTGCGAGTAGTGCAATGGACTCTGTCACATGCGCCGACTCGGGCGCGGCGCCGCCCGACGTGTGTTCGTCGGCCGCGCCGGGTGCGCCGGGTGCGCCGGTCGCGGGCACCAGCCATTGCGCCGCCTCGAAACCCGTGTTCGCGCCGCAGTAGGGCGCGGTCAGGCTATTTGCAAAAATGCGTACTTCCTCGCCGACGTGGCGCGCGAAGTCCGCTTGGGCATACGGCTCGGCGACGTCCCAAACGCGCAGCGCGGCCTGCGGCACGTCGAAGATTTCGCGCAGGCCGTTGGCGATCGTGCGCGGCAGCGCGTACGAGTCGCGCTCGGACATGACGCGGATCGTCCAGCGATTGAAGCGCGAGGCGATGCTGTCGTTTTCGTGGCCGTAGCGCAGCAGTTCGGCAAGCCGGCGCTCGAGATGTTTGTTCTTGTCGCGCAACATTTCCATTTGCCGCTCCTGCAGCGACACCGCGGCTTTGCCGTGCGGGTTCGCGAGGCGAATGGTCGCGAGGATTTCCGCGTGTTCGGCGAAGAATTCGGGGTTGGCGAGCAGGTATTCGGCGACTTCGCGATCGTTCATGGTTTCGGCTGTAGGACTACGGGACGACGCCTTCATGCGACGCGTCGGTCAAAAGAGTTTGTGCATCAGTCATGCGCGATGGAACTGGAGGCGTTCAATCGGCCAGTTCGATCTCGCCCTGAAAAACGGTTGTGGCGGGGCCCGCCATCAGCAAAGGCTCGTTTTGCTGCTTGCTGTCCCACGAGATGGTGAGCTTGCCGCCATGCGTATGGACGAGCACCGGCGCGTCGAGCAGTCCGCGGCGAATGCCCGCTGCGACTGCCGCGCAGGCGCCCGTGCCGCATGCCAGCGTTTCACCGGCACCGCGCTCGTACACGCGCAGTTTGATTTCGCTGCGGCCGACGATCTGCATGAAGCCCGCGTTGACCCGCTGCGGAAAGCGTGCGTGCCGCTCGATCACCGGACCTTCGACGAGCACAGGGAACTCTTCCACGTCGTCGACGACTTGCACGGCGTGCGGATTGCCCATTGACACGACCGAAATCCAGCGCGTGGTGCCGTTGACGTCGAGCGGCCATAGCGTGTCCGCGCCTTCCCGGCGCCCTTCGAGACCTTTGGTAGCGAAAGGCACGCGTTCCGGGTCGAAAACCGGCGCGCCCATGTCGACCAGCACTTCGCCGTTTTCCTGCATGGTCAGCGTGATCGTGCCGTTCTGCACCTGCACGCGCACGCTGCGCTGATCGGTGAGGCCGCTGTCGCGGACGAACTTCACGAAGCAGCGGGCGCCGTTGCCGCAATGTTCGACTTCGCCGCCGTCGCAATTGAAAATGCGATATCTGAAATCGACGCCTTCTACCGTCGGCTTCTCGACCAGCAGAAGCTGGTCGGCGCCCACGCCAAAATGCCGGTCCGCAAGCGCGCGCACCTGCGCCGGCGTCAGGTTGACCGGTTGGGTGTAGCCGTCGAGCACGACGAAGTCGTTGCCTGCGCCGTGCATTTTGGTGAATTTCAGTTTCATCACGCTATTGTAAGTGACGCGCCCATAAGTGAGCCAAACTGGTGAGCCAACTCGGTGAGCCGAACGGCGCGTTGCTTCCACCCTCACCAGCCGGCCAGCCGACTTCAATACACGCTCGGCACGCCTGGCGGCCGCGTCTTGAAACGCTTGTGGACCCAGTAGTACTGCTCGGGCATCGACGGAATCTGTTCTTCGAGGAAAGCGTTCATGCGTCGCGCATCCGCTTCGTCGTCGCCGGTCGGATAGTTGTCCCACGGCTTGAACACCTTCAGGCGATAACCCTTGTAGTTAGGCAGCACTTCGCCGATGAACGGCACGACTTGCGCATGACCGACTTTCGAAAGACGCCCGACGGCGGTCAGCGTGCAGGTCGGCACGCCGAAAAACGGCACGAAGGTTGAATTGCGCGCGCCGTAGTCCATGTCGGCGCCGAGCATGACCGGCTTGCGTTCGCGCAACCAGCGCAGCACGATGCGCGCGCTGTCGGCGCGGCTTGCCATGTCCGCGCCGAAACGCGCGCGGGCCGCCTTGGCGACTTTTTCCAGTTCCGGGTTAGACATCGGCTGATAAAGCGAGCCGCAACGGCGCTTGAGCGAGTAATTGAGAAAGATCGAGCCCGCCTCGATGCCCACGAAGTGAAAGCCGAGAAAAAGCGTGGGCGGAAGGTTCGGGTCGGTCAAATCGATCGCGCTGTCGAGCTGGATCAGCTTTTCGAGTTTCCTGGCGGAGCCGAACCACTGCACGCTGCGTTCGAGGTAACTGCGGATCGCGTGGCGGAAATGCTTCTGCGCGACTTCTTCACGACGCTCGTCGCTCCATTGGGGGAAGCACAGGCTCAGGTTGATATGGACGATGCGCTTGCGCCGGCTGGGAATCTGATACAGCAGCCAGCCGAGTCCGTCGCCGAGACGGGCGATGAGACCATACGGCAGCAGCGCGAAAAGTTTGAGCAGGCCGATCGCGAGCCGGGCTCCAAGGCGGCTCAGCATGTGGCCTCCACGGAGGCGTTTTGCGGGACGGGGTTCAGGAAAGCGGAGAGGTGGACGTAATACCGCACTCGTGGGCACTCTGTGACAATCAATGGAAGTCGCTATAATAAGGGCTTCGCCGAGTTAATAGACAACTTGCGGGGCGAAGCCGGGCGGTGCGATCCACGTGATATGCGCCTGCCGGTAAGGTAATCCGCTAAAGCGTCGCCGCTTCAGACTCCCGAAGCTGGCTACGTGAAACTCAACCGTAACCACAAAACAGGAGTCTGCAACGTGGCAAACGACTATTTCTTCACCTCCGAATCAGTTTCCGAAGGCCATCCCGACAAAGTCGCGGACCAGATCTCCGACGCGATTCTCGACGCCATCCTGACGCAGGACAAATACTCGCGCGTTGCCGCTGAAACGCTGTGCAACACGGGTCTCGTGGTGCTCGCGGGCGAAATCACCACGACCGCCAACGTCGACTACATCCAGATCGCGCGCAACACGATCAAGCGCATCGGCTACGACAACACCGACTACGGTATCGACTACCGCGGCTGCGCGGTGCTCGTCGCGTACGACAAGCAGTCGCCGGACATCGCTCAGGGCGTGGACCGTGCGCACGACAACAACCTCGATCAGGGCGCGGGCGACCAGGGCCTGATGTTCGGTTACGCGTGCGAAGAAACGCCTGAATTGATGCCGTTGCCGATCCACCTGTCGCATCGTCTGGTCGAGCGTCAGGCGAATCTGCGCCGTGACGGCCGTCTGCCCTGGCTGCGTCCGGACGCGAAGTCGCAAGTCACCGTGCGCTATGTCGACGGCAAGCCGCACTCCATCGACACCGTGGTGCTTTCCACGCAGCACTCGCCGGACATCGACCTCGATACGCTGCGCGAAGCCGTGATCGAAGAAGTCATCAAGCCGACGCTGCCGGCTGAACTCATCAAGGGCGACATCAAATTCCTCGTGAACCCGACCGGCCGTTTCGTGATCGGCGGTCCGCAAGGCGACTGCGGTTTGACGGGACGCAAGATCATCGTCGACACGTACGGCGGCGCGGCGCCCCACGGCGGCGGCGCGTTCTCGGGCAAGGATCCGTCGAAGGTCGACCGTTCGGCTGCTTATGCGGGCCGTTATGTCGCGAAGAACATCGTGGCCGCCGGTCTCGCATCGCGCTGCCTGATTCAGGTGTCGTACGCCATTGGCGTTGCGCAACCGACTTCGGTCATGGTCAACACGTTCGGCACGGGCCGCGTTTCGGATTCAACGATCACGCGCCTTGTGCAGGAGCATTTCGATCTGCGTCCGAAGGGCATCATCCAGATGCTCGACCTGCTGCGCCCGATCTACGAGAAGAGCGCGGCTTACGGTCACTTCGGCCGCGAAGAGCCGGAATTCACGTGGGAAGCGACCGACAAGGCTCTGGCACTCGCGGAAGCTGCCGGTACCGAACCGGTCGCTGCGTTGGCGGATTAACGCTAGCTGCACGCGTCTTTAGTGTGAAAAACCCCGCCGGCTCGCGCCGCGCGGGGTTTTTTATTGGCCGTCGATTGTTCGGTGCGGACAAAGCGCGATGCGTCGGCATCGCGCGTGGCGTGAGCGCTGATATGCTCTAAACCGTCCGAAGCCGCCGGATCATTGCGGCTAGCGACGCGTGCTGTTTGGCGGCTCGCTAGCGGCTCGTTAGCGGCTCGCAAACGCGAACGCAAACCAGCCCGTGCTGCCGTTCGTCGACATCCGGCGGGGGCGGCGGCTTGCGCTTTGCGCCGGCACGGCGACGGGCGCGCGCTGAGTAGCGCTCAGACGCAGCGGTGTCGGTTTGCGCAGGAGCGTGCGGAGTGAGAAGCGGCGCGAACCGCCGCGTGTGCGCAGCGCCGAGAAGAAAGTATGGAACCAGGTGCGAATGCCGTCGACCGCTCGGGCGTCGCGCCATTGTTCGCCTAAAGCGCGCGTGCGCGTGGCGTGGTGACGCAGAGCGCGCACCACGTGGCGGCGCGCGGGGCGGGCCGCTTTGAGTGCGGCTCGGGTGAAACGGGTGCTCAGAAGAGTATGCATGGCTTCACAGGTAGGCAACGTGTCGCGCGGTCAAATGTGCGCCAATAGCAGCACCAAGCATGCCAATGGCGGCATCGCGATCGACTGCGCGGGAGCCCGGGATTCGATGGAAAAACTGCGCGGCGGACAGCCGGGCGGGCCTTGATGGCCGGTGCAGCGCGCAAACAGGCGGGAATAGCGATCAACATGCGTGCAGGCTACACGTGATTCGTGACGTCTGAAAGTCGGTTTTTACCCTGCGGACACGGATTTTCACGGGGTGCATGAAGGCTTTGAGACGGGCATCGCTCGCACCCTTCGCGGACGATTAGCGTGCGCGGCTGCCCGGGAAATGTGCGGCGCCATCGCGAGCCGCATGCAAACAGTGCGCAAATGGTCGGGTTGCATCAAGTTCATCGCAATGCCGGACGTCAAACACCGGGCGATATGATCGCGCCCGTTTTACAATCGAACATCGGTTTGTCGACGGTCACGGAACACCATGTCATTTCATTCGAAGAAAGAGCAGATTCACGCATTGCGGGAGCAGGGCTTCGTCGTCGTGCCTGGCCTCGTGCCGGTCGAGCGATACGAGGAGATGAAGCAGGTCGCGCAACGTCAGCTGAACGAAGCCGCGGCACCGGTCGAGTTCGAAGCGGATCTGCAATACCCCGGAGCGCCGTCTTCCCGGCATGCGCCCGGCGGCCAGACCGTGCGGCGATTGCTCGACGCGTATGCCCGCGATCGCAGTTTCGCCGAATGGGCGACTGCGCCGGAAATTCGCGGCTGGATGGAATTGTATTTCGGTGAGGAGCCGCGCCTGTCGCGCGCCCATCACAATTGCATGATGACGAAGCATCCGGCGTACGGCAGCTTGACCGGCTGGCATCGCGATGTGCGCTACTGGTCGTTCGAGCGCGACGACCTGGTTTCGGTATGGCTCGCGCTGGGCAATGAAACCGTCGACAACGGCGCGCTATGGTTCGTGCCTGGATCGCACACCGCTGCATTCACGGGTGAACGCTTCGACGACGCGAAGTTCTTCCGCTCCGATCTCGAGGAAAATCAGGCGTGGATTCGCGCCGCCGTGTCGCCGGAGCTGAAAGCCGGGGACGTGGTGTTCTTTCATTGCAACACGCTGCATTCGGCGGGCAAGAACATCAGCGATCAGGTGAAGTTCTCGCTCGTGTACACGTACCACGGCGCGAGCAATGTGCCGTTGCCGGGCACCCGGTCAGCGGCGAAGCCTGAAATCGCCTTCTGACTTTTTGGCGCTTTTCAGCGCCTTTTTGTCGCCACCCAGGCCTGCGCCGCTTCGCGCCTAGCGCTTGCGGCCAGACAGGGCTATGCCCGTTATTCCCGCGAGCGTCGCCACCACGCCGCCTACGATCAGCATGATTGCCTTGTTCGACGGTGAGCCTGTAAAGACGCGGGACACGTCGCTGCTCACCGAATTGAACGCCTGCCCGCCGAAATACAGCAACAGAATGCCACCGACAATCAACGCGATTGAAATCGCCTTCGTCATTTAATGCTCCATAAGCTCGAACGGCGAAAGTGTAGGGGACCTGCAAGCAGTCGTCCATCCTGCATATTGGGCGTCTGCACGCATCCCGTCGATTGGCTACCATAGCGGTCTGACCGCACACAAAAACAAACCCACAGCAGCACACCTCCCGCAGCATGCGATTGCCCATGCCCGCAGATTGCCGGGCGACATCACCATCAAGGACACCAGCAATGGCTTACGAAGCAGCTTCAGAACGCTATTCGGACATGCAATACCGCGTGTGCGGCAAATCGGGTCTCAAACTTCCCGCGCTGTCGCTCGGCTTGTGGCACAACTTCGGCGATACGACGCCGCTCTCGACCCAACGCGAAATTCTGCGTGCCGCATTTGACGTTGGCATCACGCACTTCGATCTCGCGAACAACTACGGGCCACCGTATGGCAGCGCGGAAACGAACTTCGGCCGCCACTTCAAGGACGACTTCAAACCGTATCGCGACGAGCTGCTGATTTCGTCGAAAGCCGGTTGGGACATGTGGCCCGGTCCGTATGGACAAGGCGGCGGTTCGCGCAAATATGTGCTCGCGAGTCTCGACCAAAGTCTGAAGCGTATGGGCCTCGACTACGTCGACATTTTCTATTCGCATCGCTTCGACGCGCACACGCCGCTCGAGGAAACCGCTGGCGCACTGGCGAGCGCGGTGCAGCAGGGCAAGGCGCTTTACATCGGCATTTCGTCGTACTCGGCGAGCAAGACGCTCGAAATGGCGAAGCTCCTCGCCGAATACAAAGTGCCGTTGCTGATTCATCAGCCCGCGTACAACATGCTCAATCGCTGGATCGAACAGGATCTGCTCGACACGCTCGAACAGGTCGGCGCGGGCACCATTGCGTTCACGCCGCTCGCACAGGGGCTGCTCACCGGCAAGTATCTGAATGGCGTGCCGCAAGACGCGCGCGTCAACAAGCCGGGCGGCGGTTCGCTGAAAGAGGAGCATTTGAGCGCGCAGAACATTGAGCATGTACGCAAGCTGAACGATATTGCTCAGCGTCGCGGACAAAGCCTCGCGCAAATGGCGCTTGCGTGGGCGTTGCGCGACCCGCGCGTGACCTCGGTGCTGATCGGCGCGAGCCGCGCGGAACAGGTGCGCGAGAATGTCGGTGCGTTGAAGAATCTCGAGTTCTCGAAAGAGGAACTCGCGGAAATCGACCGCTACGCGACGGAGGGCGGCGTCAACTTGTGGGAAAAGCCGTCGACGGATCAGGCGGTCTGATTCCGGCGGCGCTGCCGCCACGCAACTCAAATACGAAAGCCGCCGCTCAGGCGGCTTTTTGCTATACGAGCGCGGGCAAGCCTTCGACCAGCACGACTGCGAACATTACGCCGAGCAGGGCGCCCAGCACGCGCAACGCGTTGTGCCGCAATTCCGTCTTGCAAGGAAGCGCGCCTACGAATAATGCCCCGGCGAGCGCCATCGGAATGACCAGAATGAAATCGCCGATCGTGAAATAGGTCGTCATACTCGTCTCCTTTTGTATTGGCGGCGTAATGAGCGGGTCTCGTTCAGAGGCGCACGCTGCAACGCTTGATTTGAGTATAGGTGACGGCGGAGGCGGCGTAGGCGCGTCCGGTACATCCAGAAGGTTTATTCGCAATCCGTAGAAGCCAGTCGCCGCAAGGCTTCGCGCGGTTGCCGCGACGCAGCAAACCCGGCCACGAAGTGTGAAGCGGTTGCTTACGCGCTGCTTACTTTTTTTGGATTTTCAATGCAGTGTGAATCGCCGGGCGAACTGCGCGATGGAACAGTCGTGGATTCGCCGGTAACACTCACGCCTGGTCGAGCCGGCGTAACCTCAGCGTCGCCAGTACGCCGATCACGAGCAGTGCGAAGACCAGTCCAGCAACGCCGTTCCATCCGTAACCGGCCCACATGTGCCCGCCGTACGACCCGACCAGGCTCGAGCCGATGTAGTACGCAAGCAGATATAGCGCGGCCGCCTGGCCTTTCGCCTCTTTTGCGAGACGCCCGACCCAGCCGCTTGCGACGGCGTGTCCGGCAAAGAAGCCGAACGTCACGCATGCGATGCCGCCGACAATCGCCGAAAGCGGACTCAACATGGTGAGTGCGAGTCCCAAGGCCATCAATAGCAGGCTTGCCGTCAGCACACGAGCGCGGCCGAATGTGTCGGCCATGCGTCCCGACCACGGCGAGGCGATCACGCCCGTCAGATACACCACGAAGATCGCGCCGATCTCGGTTTGGCTCAACCGGTACGGCGGCGCGAGCAGCCGGTAGCCGATGTAGTTGTACAGCGTGACGAAGCTGCCCATCAGCACGAAGCCAAGCAGGAACAACATGGGTAGACCCGGCCGCCTGAACTGCCTGACGAGCGCGCTGCGATGATGCGTGAAGCCCAGCCCGCGCCGCGGCACGAAATGGCGCGACGGCGGTAGCAGCGAACGAAACGCGAGCATCGACAGAATGCCGAGCACGCCAATCGTGCCGATTGCAACGCGCCATGAAAACAGATCGGCGACGATGCCCGTAATCACGCGCCCCGCCATCCCGCCGATTGCCGTGCCGCCGACATAGAGGCCCATTGCAAGACCCAGGCCGTCGGGATGCACTTCTTCCGCGAGATAAGCCATCGCGACGGCCGGCACACCGCCGAGCGCGAGACCTTCGAGCGCGCGCAGCACGAGCAACTGGTGCCATTGCGGCGCAATCGACACACCGATGGTCAGGAGCGCGGAGACAGTGAGCGACATCGTCATCAGCTTGTGACGGCTCCAGCCTTCGGAGACGAAGCCGGCCATAAAGATGGCCACTGCTAGCGCTGCCGTAGTCAACGATACAGTGAGACTGCTTTGCGCAGGTGTCACGTTGAATGCCGCCGAAAACGACGGCAGCAGCGGCTGCACGCAATAGAGCAACGAAAACGTGGCGTAGCCCGCGAACAGTAATGCGATGCTGGCGCGCCAGTAAGCGCGGGTGCCGCGTTCGAGATAGGGCGTGTCGGAGGTATTGGGCACGGCAGAGAGCAAAGAGCAGAAGGCGGAGCAAAGCAGATGAACAGCCGGCAGCGACGTATCGGGCGCGGCCCGATGGTGGCCGCCACGCGCGAGACGACGCTCGTGCAAAACAGTTAAGGATACGCTGAAAATGGCGCCTGCGTGCGCCGCAACGCGCGAGTCGCGCAGACGCCGCACGTTTTTGATATCTCTGCCCACGAGGGTTTATGATGGTTTCGTCGCGATGCCGCGCGTCTCGACGAATCAAGCGAAACGACGGGTGAAGCGCCCTCAGTTCCCGCTTTCCAAGGCCCCGCAAAACGGGAACAATGACTCGAAGCTCTCACGCGTATTCACGCGCAGCTGTTTGGGTGCGTACGCAACGTTACCGGCGAAGCGGCGCTTTTATCATCACCTTGACCGGCGCGAACTTATAAAGCCGGCTATGGGAGAACGGGGAAACATCATGCAAATCGGTTCCATTGTCCGATCAGTGCATATCGCCGTGCCGCAGGGCGCGCGCGGAATCGTCATGCGCATTCTCGGCGACATGGCCATGGTGGCGTGGTATGCCGGCGAGCCCGGCGCTTCGCCGCAACTGAACACTGAACCCTTTTTCCTCGAAGACCTTATCGACACCGGCGAACTCGTGCGTCCGTCAAGCGCGCAGATGCATTGAAGCGATTACCGTTTGGCGCGTCTGTCGCCTGACGGCAGACGCGTGCCCCCATGTTCACTCGCACTCGTCTTTGACGGCGGCGCGGCGCACAATGCGGGCATGAACGACATTCTCGATACACAGGACGGCGCGGACCGCGCCGTGCCTTTTGCCCGGCTCCAGCCGGAAGTCGTGCTCGACGCGCTCGACGGCGTGCTCGCCACAGTCGGCGTGCGTACCGACGGGCGCATGTTGCCGCTCAACAGCTACGAGAACCGCGTGTATCAGGTGGGCGTCGAAGACGGCCCGCCCGTCGTTGCGAAGTTCTATCGTCCTGATCGCTGGAGCGACGCCGCCATTCTCGAAGAACACGCGTTCGTTGCCGAACTGGCCGCGCGGGAGATTCCCGCCGTGCCGGCGTGTACGTACGAGGGCCGCACGCTGCATACCTTCGATGGTTTCCGTTTCTCGATCTTCGAGCGCCGCGGCGGACGCGCGCCCGATCTCGACCGGCGCGATACGCTTGAATGGCTCGGGCGGTTCATCGGCCGCATTCACGCGGTTGGGCAGACGCAAGACTACACGGAGCGTCCCACGCTCGACAGTCAGACGTTCGGCTATGAACCGCGCGATTTTCTGCTCGCGCACCGCTTCATACCCGACGACGTGCGCGCTGCCTGGGAAACCGTCGTCAATCTTGCGCTGGAAGGCGTGGAGCGCGCATTCGAGCGGGCCGGCGAGGTCCGCATGCTCCGCATGCACGGCGACTGTCATCCGAGCAACGTGCTGTGGACCGACGCGGGCCCGCATTTCGTCGACTTCGACGACAGCCGCATGGGGCCGGCCGTGCAGGATCTGTGGCTGCTGCTGCCCGGCGAGCGCGCGGAGGCATCGCGCGCGCTGGCGGATCTGCTCTCCGGTTACGAAGACTTCTGTGACTTCGAGCCGCGTGAACTGCATCTTGTCGAAGCGCTGCGCACACTGCGGCTGATCCATTACCAGGCGTGGTTGGCGCGCCGTTGGGACGATCCGGCGTTTCCGGCAGCGTTTCCGTGGTTCAACACGCAACGTTATTGGGAAGACCGCATCCTCGAAATGCGCGAGCAACTCGGCGCGATGCAGGAAGGGCCGTTGTGGCCGGTGTGAGCTTTTTGCCGCGATTGAGCAAAAGCGCCAATTGTGTAATGATATCCATTCTCAATTGAAGGGCATCGCCAGCTTCCTGTCACATTTCTCCTCCTCTGTGACTGCCAGCCAGCCTCTCAACAGGACGGCTCTGGACCGCAAGCCGGAGCTTTCCGCTCTCTCCTTCAAAAATTCCGTCGCCGCCCGTCTCTGAGCGCGCTCCTGTCTGCGCGCGGTCGGCGGCTTAACCTGCCGTGCCTGGAGCATCATGTGAACGCGCCTGATTCGATCGATATGAAACCTGCTGCCAATGGCGCCTCGCGATATGTCGCCCATGAGCAGCGGCCCGGCCATCATCTGATGGACGACGCCGAGCAGGCGGCACGGCGTCAACGTTCGCGGCGCGCGAACTTCATCAAGTGGCTGCGCAAAGTGCATGGCTGGGTGGGCTTGTGGGGCGCGGTGCTCGGACTCCTGTTCGGCGCAACCGGCTTCCTGCTGAACCATCGCGCGGGGCCGATGAAAGTGTCGACCGGACAACCGCAGGTCGAAGAGTTGCAAATGGCCGTGCCCGAAAAGCCGTTTCGTTCGCCGATGGACATGGCGAAGTGGCTCAAGGGCGAACTGAAGATCGACGGCAAGCCTGGCAGGATGAAGCGCGAGCCGGCGCATCCCGTGGCCTGGGGCGACCGCAGCACGATTCAGCCCGAGTTCTGGCAGATTGCATTCGCCGCGCCCGCGCAGAACGTGCAAGCCGAGTACTGGGTCGGCAACGGCTTCGTCGCGGTGAAACGCACGCAGAACTCCTTCCTCGCGACGATGACCAATCTGCACAAAGGCGTGGGCTTGAGCATCGGATGGATGCTGCTGGTCGATACGATCGCCGGCTCGCTGATCCTGCTTTCGCTGACCGGCGTGCTGTTGTGGACCGAACTGAACAAGCGCCGCGTGGTGGGCGTGGTGCTGATCGGCGGATCGGTGATTGCCGCCGTGGTTTGCGGAATGATGTAAGCCGCCGGGCGTCGCGCCAGCCATGTGGCTGAACGCCCGGGTGTCCAGACGATTACGCGCTGCAGGCTTCCCCGCCGGAAGCCGCAATTTCGCGCGCTGCCTTCGCGCCCTCGACCTGAAGCAGCGTCGGCAACGAAACGCCGTTTTTCGCCGCCGTCACTTCGGCGAGAATCGACACCGCAATTTCAGGCGGCGTGCGGCTGCCGATATAAATGCCGACCGGCCCATGCAAACGGGCCAGTTCCGTGTCGCTCAGGTCGAACTCTTTGAGCCGCTCGCGCCGCGCTTGATTATTGCGCCTCGAACCCAGCGCGCCGACGTAGAACGCCGGCGTCTTGAGCGCTTCCATCAGTGCGAGATCGTCGAGCTTCGGGTCGTGTGTGAGCGCAATGACCGCGCAGCGCTCGTCGAGCTTCATGTCAAGCACGGTGTCGTCGGGCATGGTCCGCACGATCTTCGTGCCGGGGATGTTCCACTCTTCTGTGTACTCCTCGCGCGGATCGCAGACCGTCACCTGATAGTCGAGACCCACGGCAATATTGCACAGATAGCGCGACAACTGTCCCGCGCCGATCACGAGCATGCGGTAACGCGGACCGTGAATCGTCAGTAGACGCTCGCCGTCGAATAGCACGCCGTCTGTTGCGAGCGCCTTGCCGAGCCGCGCCTCACCCGAATTCATGTCCAGTTCGCGTGCCACGAGGCGGCCTTCTTCCACGGCGTTGCAGAGGTCGGCGATACCGCTTTGCGGCGTCAACGGTTCGAGAACCAGTTGGATCGTGCCGCCACAAGGCAGTCCGAAGCGATGCGCCTCTTCCGCCGAGATGCCGTATTTCACGGCCTCGGGGTGCGCCTGCTCGATGCCCCGCTGCCGCACGCGGTCGATCAGGTCGTCTTCGATGCAGCCGCCCGACACCGAGCCGACTACGAGTCCGTCGTCGCGTACCGCGAGCATCGCGCCCTCCGGGCGCGGCGACGAGCCCCACGTTTTCACCACCGTCACCAGTAGCGCGCGATGTCCCTCTTCCAGCCAACGTGCACTGGACTTCAGGACTTCGAGATCCACGCTGTCCATGATTTCTTCCTCTTCGTTGCATCGCCGCCGGACTCGCCGTCCGCGGCCTCGGTCGATGCCGTATTGTGCCCCTCCGCGTCGGCGGCTGCAGCGCCGCCGGCATCTGCAGGGCTTTCATCGCTGACGGCACCGGCGCCTTCGCCATCGAATCGTGCCCCGAAGCGCTTGAAGAACTCGCCGGCGATCTTGCGCGCCGCACCATCGACGAGCCGCGAGCCGATCTGCGCGAGCTTCCCGCCGACCTGCGCATTCGCGGTATAGCTGAGCCTGGTTGCTGCTTCGCCGTCGGCTTCGAGTGTGACACGCGCGTTGCCCTTGGCAAAGCCAGCCGCGCCGCCCTGGCCTTCGAACACGATGTTGTACGCGTTGGGCGCGTCGATATCGGTCAATTGCATGCGGCCTTTGAAGCGCGCCTTGACCGGGCCGACCGCGGCGCTCAACGCCACCAGGTACGCATTCTCGCCGTCCGGGTCGATGCTTTCGCAGCCCGGAATGCAGGCGCGCAAAACCTCGGTGTCGTTCAGCGCATCCCACGTACGCTGTTGCGAAACCGGCAGCGTATGAGTTTCGGTCAGTTCCATGGACTTGCTCCTGCGGTTGACATGGCAACAACGTCCCGACGCGGCGCGCGCGTGAGTTGCGCGAGGTCGCGGCCGAATGCGGCCAGGCTGTCTAGATTATGAACCGGACGATGCGCGTCGACGTAGGGCAGGATTGCCTGCACGCCGCGCGCCTTCGGAGAAAAGCCGCTGAAACGCAGCAGCGGATTAAGCCATACGATACGGTGCGCGAAGCGGCGCAGGCGGGCCATTTCCAGCTGGAGGACGTCGATCGCTTCGTGATCGAGGCCGTCGGTCACGAGCAGCACCGTTGCGCGACCGGTCAGCACGCGCCGCGCCCAGCGCCGGTTGAATTCAGCGAGCGCCGCGCCGATTCTCGTGCCGCCCGACCAGTCGACGACCTGTTCGGTGAGCGCGGCAATCGCCACATCCGGATCTCGCTCGCGCAATGCGCGGGTCGCGTTGGTAAGGCGCGTGCCGAACAGAAAAACCTGCAGGCGTTCACGCGACTGCACGAGCGCGTGGCAGAAATACAGCACCGCGCGGGAATAACTGCTCATCGAACCGGATATGTCGAGCATCAGAACCAGCGGCGGCTTGCGCTCGACCACCGCGCGATATTTCCACACGGTCCAGTCGCCGCCCGCGCGCACCGCCTGCCGCGCGCTCGCGCGCAGGTCCGCATGCGTGCCATGCGACGCGGCCTTGAGGCGGCGTGTCGGCTCCTTCGCAAGGGGCAGACGCTGAGCGCGGATCAGATGGCGCAGCGTGCGCCATTCATCGGCGGAGAGGGTGTCGAAATCGCGATGACGCAGCCGCTCTTCCGCGCTGAAGGTGACGTGCGCGCGCAATTCCTGGCGCTCGGTTTCCTGCGGGCTGTGCGTATTCGACGAGGGCGGCGCGCGAACCGCCAGCGCGTCGGCGAGACGGTTGTTGCGTCTAGGCGGCGGAAGGCCGTCGCGGACCTTCGGCAGAAGCAGTGCACGCAGCTTCCCTTCCCAATCCGGATCTCGCCAGAACAGATCGAACGCGGCGTTGAAAAGCTCGCGCTCGTCGGGCGCGGAGACGAGCGATGCGGCTAGCGCTGCGCGCACGTCGTCGCGGCGGCTCAAGTCGATCCAGTGCAGCGCGGCGAGCGCATCGACGGCATGCGCGGGCGACATCGGCAGGCCCGCGCCGCGCAGCACGCGCACGAAATGCACCACGTTGCGAGCGAGCGTTGGCGTCGCGGCAGGAAGTGGCGCGGCTGGATCGGCCGCCGCGTGTGGCACGCGCTGAGCGCGCGTCGCGTCGTCGGCGCCTGTGCCTGTCTCGTTTGCGGAGGGTCGCGTCGTCATGCCCGCTATCCCGGCGCGGCGAGACACTGCGCGATCTGATCCGCGTCGACACGCGCCAGATCGTCCTGATACTTGAGCAGTACACCAAGCGTGTTCTGCACCGATTGCGGATCGAGTTCCGTGACCGACAGTGCTTCGAGCGCGCGGCACCAGTCGATTGTTTCGGCGATGCCCGGTGCCTTGAACAGGTCCATGCCGCGCAGACGGTGCACGAAATCGACCGCGCGCCGCTGCAACTCCGCCGATGTCTTCGGCGCACGCGCCGCGACAATTTCAAGCTCGCGATCGCGTTCCGGATAACCGATCCACTGATAGAGACAGCGGCGCTTCAACGCGTCGTGCACTTCGCGCGTACGGTTCGACGTCATCACGACGAGCGGCGGCTGCGTTGCGCGCACGGTGCCGTA
This sequence comes from Paraburkholderia caledonica NBRC 102488, assembly GCF_000685095.1. Classification (GTDB taxonomy): domain Bacteria; phylum Pseudomonadota; class Gammaproteobacteria; order Burkholderiales; family Burkholderiaceae; genus Paraburkholderia; species Paraburkholderia caledonica. The sequence goes on along the minus strand of NZ_BAYE01000004.1, from coordinate 112,758 downwards.
CTCGGGAATCGACACCTGGAAGTCGGAGAGCAGTTCCAGCAGGAACGCTTCAAACGGTTCATCAGCGCGGTCGATTTCGTCGATCAGCAACACGCGCCGCGCACCCGGATGATTTTCGTCGGGCATCAGCGCTTGCAACAACGGACGCTTGAGCAGGAATTCGCCGCGATACAGGGTGTCGTTATCGGGCCGTTGACCGGCGGCTTCCGCAAGACGCAACGCCATGATCTGCCGCGGATAGTCCCATTCGTATAGCGCGCTGGCCGTGTCGAGCCCTTCATAGCATTGCAGCCGCAGCATCGACGTATCGAGCATGCCGGCTGCGGCCTTGGCAAGTTCCGTCTTGCCGACGCCCGGCTCGCCTTCGACGAACAACGGCCGGTCCATACGCAGCGCGAGATACAACGCCGTCGCAAGCTCGCGGCTCGCGAAGTAGTTCTGAACGGCCAGTTGCGCGAGGGTGTCGTCGATTGAAACGGGGTGCATGGCGTTCCTGAATCTGCGCGCTGTCTGCTCGGCAAATGCAGCGTCAATGAAACGTGAAGCGCGTTCGTTGCGCGATACAGCATGCCCTGGCGAATGCGAGCGACTGACGTGCGCGAGCTCCACGCTCGACACGTCAGCAGCCAATAGCAAGCAAGCCTAAGCGTTCGCCTTCGCGACCGCTCGCGCCGCCAGAACGGGGATCAGATGCGCGCGATACTCGGCGCTCGCATGCATGTCGTCGTTCAGATTCGCCGACGGCACACTGACCGCTCGCGCCGACTCCGGCGTGAAGTTCGCCGACAACGCGCTTTCCAGTTCGGGCACACGAAAGACAGACGCCGCCGCGCCCGTCACCGCAACGCGCACACCGCTTGCAAACTTCGCGACGAACACACCGACGAGCGCGAAATGCGACGCGGGATTGCGGAATTTCTCGTAGGCGGCGCGCTCGGGAACCGGAAATTCGACGGAGACGATCAACTCGTCCGGCTCTAGCGCCGTCTCGTACATGCCGACGAAAAAGTCGCTCGATGCAATGCGCCGGCGCTGCGTGACGATAGTTGCGTCCAATCCCATTGCGGCAGCCGGATAGCACGCGGCGGGATCGTTGTTGGCAAGTGAGCCACCCAGCGTGCCGAGCGCGCGCACCTGGCGATCGCCGATATGCGCGGCGAGATCCGCGAGCGCCGGCGACACGCGCCGCAACTCGGCGTGATCGGCGACGTCCGCATGGCAGACGGCCGCGCCGATTGTGACCAGATTTGCGTCGACGGCGATCGACTTGAGCGCGGGAATGCGCGTCACGTCGATCAGTTGCGAGGGCTGCGCGAGACGCAGCCGCATGGTGGGCAACAGGCTCTGACCGCCGGCGAGAAACTTGGCGTCGCTGTCGGCAGAAATGGCTGCGGCGGCCGCTTGCGGATCCGTCGCGCGTTGATACTCGAATGAATACATGTCGAATGCTCCGCTCAGGGTCTCAATGGGCTGCCTGCTTGGCCGCGTGAATCGCCGACCATACGCGATGTGGCGTTGCCGGCATTTGCAGATCGGTCACGCCCAAGGGCGCGAGCGCGTCGATGATCGCGTTGATCACCGCCGGCGGCGAACCGATCGCGCCTGCTTCGCCACAGCCTTTGACGCCGAGCGGATTGTGTGTGCACGGCGTGCCCTTCGCGGTTTCCACGGTGAAGTCGGGAAGGTCCGACGCATGCGGCATTGCGTAGTCCATATACGAGCCCGACAGCAGTTGACCGCTGTCGTTGTCGTACACGCAGCGTTCGAGCATGGCTTGCCCGATGCCTTGACCGAGTCCGCCATGAACCTGGCCTTCGACGATCATCGGATTGATCACGTTGCCGAAGTCGTCCACAGCGGTGAACTGCTGGATCCGGCACACGCCGGTGTCCGGATCGACTTCGACTTCGCAGATGTACGCGCCCGACGGATACGTGAAATTGCTCGGATCGTAGAACGCGCTTTCTTCGAGGCCGGGTTCGAGCACGTCGAGCGGATAGTTGTGCGGCACGTAAGCAGCGAGCGAAATTTCGGCGAATGCCTTGGTGCGATCCGTGCCCGCGACTCGGAACACGCCGTCTTTGAACTCGATGTCTTCCGCCGCGGCTTCGAGCAGATGCGCGGCGATTTTCTTCGCCTTGGTTTCGATCTTGTCGAGCGCCTTCATGATCGCCGAGCCGCCCACCGCGATAGAGCGTGAACCATACGTGCCCATGCCGAACGGAATCCGGCCGGTGTCGCCGTGCACGATCTCGACGCTTTCGAGCGGAAGACCGAGCCGATCAGCTACCACTTGCGCGAAGGTCGTTTCGTGACCCTGGCCGTGACTATGCGAGCCGGTGAACACGGTGACCGAACCGGTCGGATGCACGCGAATCTGCCCGACTTCGAACAGGCCCGCGCGAGCGCCCAACGCGCCGGCAATATTCGACGGTGCGAGTCCACACGCTTCGATGTAGCACGAGTAACCCAGGCCGCGCCGCTTGCCGTTCTGTTCGGATTCCTGCCTGCGCGCCTCGAAGCCTTTCACATCGGCGAGTTCGAGCGAGCGCGCGAGGATCGTCTCGTAGTCGCCGGTGTCGTAGGTGAGGCCGACCGGCGTCGCATAAGGAAATTCGCGGATGAAATTACGGCGGCGAATTTCTGCCGGATCGAGCTTCATCTCGCGCGCGGCGGTCTCGACCAGACGCTCGACCACATAGGTCGCTTCCGGACGGCCCGCGCCGCGATACGCATCGACGGGAACGGTGTTGGTGAAAACGGCTTTCACTTCCGCGTAGATCGCGGGGGTGGCGTACTGGCCTGCGAGCAGCGTCGCGTAGAGGATGGTCGGCACGCTCGAAGCGAACGTGGACAGATACGCGCCCATATTCGCGATGGTGTGAATGCGCATGGCGAGGAACTTGCCGTCGGCATCCATTGCCAACTCGGCTTTCGTCACGTGGTCGCGGCCATGCGCATCCGACAGGAAAGCTTCCGATCGCTCGGCGGTCCATTTCACGGGGCGGCGAATTTTCTTCGACGCCCACGTCAGCGCGACGTCTTCCGCATAAAGGAAAATTTTCGAACCGAAGCCGCCGCCGACGTCCGGCGCGATCACGCGCAGTTTCGACTCGGGCAATGACAACACGAAAGCGGCCATGAGTAGACGCTCGACGTGCGGATTCTGATTGGCGACGTAAAGCGTGTAGCTGTCGTCCTGCGACGAATAGCTGGCATTCACGGCGCGCGGCTCGATCGCGTTCGGCACGAGGCGGTTGTTGACGATGTCGAGCGTCGTGACGTGCGCGGCTTTGGCGAAGGCGGCGTCGGTCGCGGCTTTGTCGCCGTGGCCCCAGTTGTAGCAGACATTGTCCGGCACTTCGTCGTGAACGGCCGGCTGGCCTGCGTCGGCTGCATGCGCGGTATCGACCACGGCGGGCAGAACGTCGTAGTCGACTTCGATCAGTTCGGCGGCATCTTTCGCGGCCTTGATCGAATCGGCGATCACGACTGCGACCTGGTCGCCGACGTGGCGCACTTTCGTATGCGCGATGATCGGATGCGGCGGCTCGTTCATCGGCTTGCCGTCGGTGCTGTGGATCAACCAGCCGCACGGCAGGCCGCCGACGTTCTCCGCGGCCATATCAGCGCCGGTGAAGATCGCGACCACGCCCGGCGACTGCTTCGCCGCGGTCGTGTCGATGCTGTTGATCTTCGCGTGCGCGTGTGGCGAGCGCAGAAACACCGCGTAGGTTTGCTGAGGTAGCAGGATGTCGTCGGTGTACTGGCCGTTGCCGGTCAGAAACCGGTAGTCTTCCTTACGTTCGACGGAAGCGCCGATCAAGCTGTGAGTTTCGGGTGCGTTCATCGTCGGCTCCTCAGGCGGTGGCCGCTGCGTTGGCGTTTGCCGATGCATTCGCATCGGCATTTGCGGTGGCGTTGGCTGTGCCGGAGGACTTCATCCCTTCGGCGCCCTCGAGCACTGCCTTGACGATGTTGTGGTAGCCAGTGCAGCGGCATAGATTGCCGTCCAGTTGCGTGCGGACGTCTTCGCCGGTGAGATCTGGCTGACGCTGCACGAGGGAGATCGCGCTCATCACCATGCCGGGTGTACAGAAGCCGCACTGCAGGCCGTGACAGTGTTTGAAGGCGGCTTGCATTGGATGCAGCGCGCCGTCTTTGGCGAGGCCTTCAATGGTGGTGATCTGCGCGCCGTCCGCTTGGGCCGCGAGGATATTGCAGGATTTGATTGCGCGGCCGTCGAGGTGGACGGTGCATGCGCCGCATTGGGCCGTATCGCAGCCGACGTGCGTGCCGGTGAGCCGGAGTTGATCGCGAAGGAACTGCACAAGCAGGGTGCCGGGCTCGACTGAAGCGCTGATGGGCGCGCCGTTCACCGTCAGACTGATGCTGATCGCCATGAAGTCGTCTCCTTATGGGGTGAAACCGGACCGTTTTGTCTTTTCCTTCAGCCTGCCTTCATGGGCCCGATTAGGGTGCTGCGGTTTTTATGAGTCTGCCGAAAAGTAAAGCACAAATCGGGCGGGCGCGCTATGAGGGGTTTTTTGCCCGCCCTCAGCAACCACCCGCTACCTGGCCAGATGCGACCGACGCCGCGAGTACCCGAAATAAATCACCATCCCGATCAGAAGCCACACCACAAAGGCAACCCACGTCACGGCTTGCAGATTCGCCATCAAAAACACGCATGACGCGACGGCAAGCACCGGCACCACCGGCACACCCGGGCAGCGGAACGCCCGCGGCAATTCAGGATGCGTCTTACGCAAGACGAGAACCGCAATCGACACCATCGAGAATGCGGCGAGCGTGCCAATGTTGATCAATTCGGCCAGCACATTCAGCGGCACCAGCGCTCCGACCAGCCCGAAGAAAATGCCGACGAGCCATGTGGTGAAAAACGGCGTCGCAAAGCGCGGATGCACGCGCGAGAGTCGCGCGGGCAGCAAGCCGTCGCGCGACATCGCGAAGATCACGCGGGTCTGGCCGTAAGCCATCACGAGAATCACGGTGAGCATGCCGAGCACCGCACCAAGGTCGATAAACCCCGCCACCCACTTTTGCCCCACCACCTGCAATGCGTACGACACCGGATGTGAAATGTTCGCGAACTGCGCCGACGGCACGATGCCGGTCACGACGGCCGCGACCGCCACGTACAACACCGCGCACACGCCGAGCGACGCAATGATGCCGATGGGCAGATCGCGCTTCGGGTTTTTGACCTCTTCGGCGGCAGATGACACCGAGTCGAAGCCGATGAACGCGAAGAACATCACCGCCGCCGCGCCGAACACGCCGTTCCAGCCGTTCGGCATAAACGGATGCCAGTTGGCCGGCGTCACGTGAAATACGCCCACGGCGATAACCAGCAGCACCACGACCACCTTGATCGCGACCATGATGTTGTTGATCCGCGCGGATTCCCGCACGCCCACCGACAACAGGGCGGTAATCGCCATCATCACGAGGAACGCGGGCAGATTGAAGATCGTTTCGTGGCCCGGCAGCGCGCCGGGCGCCGCGGTCAGCGCGACCGGCAGCGAGACGCCAAAGCCCGACAGCAGCGATTGCAAGTACCCCGACCAGCCAACGGACACAGCCGAGGTCGCGAGCCCATATTCGAGCATCAAATCCCAGCCGATGATCCACGCGGCGAGTTCGCCCAGCGTCGCGTACGAATAGGTATAGATAGAGCCCGCGACAGGAATGGTCGACGCGAACTCGGCATATGCCAGTGCGGCAAAGCCGCAGGCCACGGCGGCGATCAGAAACGAGACCATCAGCGCAGGGCCGGCCTGCACAGCGCCCGTGCCCGTGAGCACAAAAATGCCGGTGCCGATGATGGCGCCGACGCCGAGAAACGTGAGGTCGAGCGCGCCGAGCGCTTTTTTCAGGCCGGCATTCTGAGCGCTCGTCGCGATCATGTGCTCGACGCTCTTTTTGCGGAAGAGGGACATTGGCGGGGGTCTCCAGTAGTGCACGCGCGTCGCGCGCCGAATGTCGGGGAAACCCTCAATTTTAGCGGATGCGCGCCCTATGCACCTTTTTGGGACGCGCTTTTGGGCTGGCGTGATCGCCGGATAATTTGCTCAACGTCGCAAGGCGGCGACGAAAGCGAGAAAGAAGCAGCAAGAGCGATAGCAAGCGGCGGTTCAGCCCGCCATCGCCGGATTCAGGTCGACGAGGCGGTTGCTCATCACGTAGAAAGTGAGTTCTGCGTTGTTGCGCAGCTTCATCTTTTCGAGCAGACGGGTGCGATACACGCTCACCGTTTTCACCGACAGCGACAGTGCTTCGGCGATGTCGGTCAGCCGTTTCCCCGAAGCGAGCATGCACAGCGTCTGGTATTCACGGTCGGAGAGCTTTTCGTGCGGCAACTGTTCGCCGTCGAAAGAGACGTAATCGGCCAGCGCCTCCGCCATCGCCGGGCTCACGTACTTGCGGCCCGCGGCGACCTGCTGGATCGCGCCGATCATCTGGGCGGCGTCGACGGTCTTCGACAGATAGCCCGCGGCGCCGGCCTTCAGCGCGCGCACCGCATACTGATCCTCGCGGTACATCGAGAACATCAGCACCGCCACACGCGGTGCCTTGCGTTTCAGGCGCTTGAGTACTTCGACGCCGTTCATGTCCGGCAGCGAAATGTCGAGCAACACCACGTCGTAGCTCTGGACGGCGACGGCGTCGAGCGCTTCGGCGCCGGTCTGCGCCTCGGTGACCTCGCGCGCCACGCCGCGATCGAGCAGCAATTGACGCACGCCCTGGCGCACCACGGCGTGATCGTCGGTGAGCAGGATGCGCAGACTCATGACGGCTCGCTCACGATTGCACCGCGCGCAGTCCGGCGGCGTGCCCGTCGGCGAGCATCGCGTCCCACGCGAAGCGCGCGCGCACGAGCGTGCCGCGCGGGACTTCGCCGCTGTTACCGCGCGGGCTGTCGTTCTTGTCGCGCCGCGCAGCTACGCGCAGCGTGCCGTCGAAGGCGGCGCAGCGCGCCTTCATTCCGCTCAAGCCGAAATGACCATTGCGCCGCTGGGCGTTGCGCGAAACGCCGATTCCGTCGTCGCTGACTATCAGCGTGAGGTGGCGGCGGCTTGTCTCGATGCGTACGTCGGCGGATTGGGCGCGTGCATGTTTGGCGATGTTGTTGAGCGCCTCCTGCGCGACGCGAAACACGGCTAGCGCTGCGTCGCCGGGTAGCCGCGTGAGACGGACGTCGGCCGCGCAGACGAAACTCGTGCGCAACTGCGTGCGCGCGGCGAAATCACCGGTCCATTGCGAAAGCGCGCCGACGATGCCCGCTTCTAGCGCCGGTGCGTGCAGTTCCGCCACGGCCTGACGCGTCGCGGTGCAGACGGCGTCGAGCGAGCGGTTCGCGACGGCGAGCGCCGCCGAGCATTGTGCGGGAGCGTCGGCGGGTAACCATGTTTCAACGCCGGCGAGCGCGAAGCGCGTGGCGGTCAACTCGGCGCCCACGCCGTCGTGCAGTTCGCGCGCAACATGGCGGCAAGCCGCTTCCTGCGCCCTGAGGAGTTCCGTGGAAAGTTCACGCACCCGAGCGCGCAGCCGCGCGAGTTCGCGCTCAGCCGACGCAGCGGTCACACCGCTCGCGTCGAAACCGTCGCGCAGCAACGGCGTCGGCGAATGGGCGGTTAATCGGACAACAGTCGACGTATCCATGACTTTCTCTCAGCAAGCGGCGCGGACAACGACAGAGTGGCGCATCGGCGCCGCGAAAACGAAAGAATGCATAAGGTCTCAGCACACCGCGGACGGCCCGCATTGGAAAAAGCGCGAGGCAAATTCGCGACCGCAAACGTAACGAAATTTACATTCAGTAACAAGCGCGGCGCACCAGGAGCCACAACAAAATCGACCGCCAGTGCGCCGCGATCATATCTTAAAAAGAGGAAAAATACAGGCGCACCAAGGGTTAGCGCGAATATCAGGAGCAATGATCGACGTCGGTCACTGGCGCTTTTGTAGGAAGAATTCCAACATTAAACGTCAATTATGTGACGCCCAATTGTAACTGCGAAAAAAAAGGAGCCAGAAGGCTCCTTTTACGCGACTTGCGGCGCGGGCCGCGACAATCGGCTTAACCGACGAACGCTTTTTCCACCACGTAATGGCCCGGCGCATTGTTGCTGCCTTCCTGGAAGCCCAGGTCGTCGAGCAGTTTGCGCGTGTCGCGCAGCATGTGCGGGCTGCCGCAGAGCATCACGCGGTCGTCTTCGAGCGAGAAGCCGGGCACGCCGAGGTCGGCGAACAGCTTTTCGGTTTCGATCAGTTCGGTAATGCGGCCACGGTTCTGGAACGGCTCACGCGTGACGGTTGGGTAATACAGAAGCTTTTCCTGCACCAGTTCGCCGAGATGCTCGTGCGCCGGCAGGTGGTCGGTGATGTATTCCTTGTACGCCAGTTCGTCGACGAAACGGCAGGTGTGCGTGAGAACCACGCGCTCGTAACGGTCGTAAATGTCCGGATCTTTAATGATCGACATGAACGGCGCGAGGCCCGTGCCGGTGGACAACAGCCACAGCGTCTTGCCCGGCAGCAGGTTGTCGGCCATCAGCGTGCCGACCGGCTTTTTGCCGATCAGCACCTGGTCGCCCACCTTCAGGTGCTGCAAACGCGACGTGAGCGGGCCGTCCTGCACCTTGATGCTCAGGAATTCGAGATGTTCTTCGTAGTTCGCACTTGCGAGGCTGTAAGCGCGGATCAGCGGCTTGCCGTCGACTTCGAGGCCCACCATCGTGAACTGGCCGTTTTCGAAACGGAACGACGGATCGCGCGTGCAGGTGAAGCTGAAAAGCGTATCGGTCCAGTGATGGACGCTCAGGACGGTTTGTGAATTGAGGTTGCTCATGGCTTCTTGGATAGTGCGAAAACAAAGGCGGCCAGTCGTTCAAGCCGGCCGGCACGGCAAGGGCGATGCTGCGCTCACCCGCGAACGGGAAGTGCGCGCAATCCATTATTTTACCGCGCCCGCAGCCGGTGGGCCGTGGCGCGGGCGATAGGGCGCGACAAATACAGAGACAAGCGCCGCCAGAAGCGCGGCCAAAAGCACTGCGCCTGGCACCGATACAGCAGTCCAGGCGACGGTTATCGGCCTGCGGTCGTCAAGCGGATCACTGGTTTGAAAGCGCCCGCGCCGGATCTGAGTGCGATCCGAGTGCGATCGGCGGCGGGAAAACCTGGCGTGATTGCAGCCGCGCTTCACCATGGGTACGGCGATGGGCGAAAGCCGCGACGGGCGGTCGCCATTGGCTGTCGGCTTGCGCCGGGTAGGTGCGCCGCGGCCAACATTTTCGGGATAATACCGAAACCTGCCGTGCGGCGCAGCATAGACCCTGCCGATAAAGCAGGCAAACGCGCCAGAAAAAGCCGCATGGAGCGGCCTGGCGGCAGCCCGGCGCGGCTGGGCGCCGCGCTCTACCCAGTCCACCGCGCCTAACTCTGCGCGGCTGCGTCCATCCGCTTGTTGCTCCGCTGCTTCAACACTCTTGCTTGCAAAACGATGACGAGCAGCAGAAACACGCCTCGAATCACCGATTGCCAGTACGCCGACAGGCTGATAAACCCGAGGCCGTTCTCGAAGTTCAGCAGATTGAACACGAGGCCGAGCAACAACACGCCGGCAATCGTCATTGCAATCGAGCCTTCTCCGCCCGTGAGCAACGTGCCGCCGAGCACCACTGCGGAGATCGCGAACAACTCCCAGCCGACGCCCTCGTTCGGCTGCCCAGCGCCGAACTGCGCGGCCAGGATCACGCCCGCCATGCCGGCGAGCAGGCCGCTGACCGCATAGGCCATCACGAGCGTGCGGTCCACGTTCAGGCCCATCAGCCGCGCCGCTTCCTCACTTCCGCCGATGGCGAGCGAATGCCGCCCGAAGCGCGTGCTGCGCAGCGCAAGCCAGCCGGCCACGGCGACCAGCGCGGCGACGATGCCGGGAATGGGCAAGCCGAACAGATCGCCTTGGCCGAAATTAGCGAAATTCGAATCCGAGGCGATCGACACTGCATCGTTCTTGCCGAGCAGCAGCGCGACGCCGTGTGCGCCGAGGCTCGTCGCGAGCGTCACGATGAAGGGCAGGATTTTCAGCCGCGTGATGATCACTCCGTTCAGCACGCCGACGGCAAGCCCGGCCGCGCAACCCGCGACCACGGCGACCCAGCCTCCGTGCGCGCTCGCCAGTGCGGCCACGACGCTCGACATGGCCGCGACCGTTCCCACAGACAAGTCGATGCCGCCCGTGATGATCACGAACGCCATGCCGACCGAGATCAGTGCGAACATCGAGTTGTAGCGCCAGAACGAAGTGATGTTGTACGCCGACGCGAAATGCTGGTAGCGCACGAGGCCGAGCACGACGAGCGCAACCAGCGCGAGCAGGATAGGCAGATTCTTTTTCATCGCGATAAGGTTCCTGACGTTAGCGCGAGCGCCGCTGCACGTACACCGCGGCGACGATAATGCCGGCCTTCACCACGAGCGCGGCTGCATCGGGAATGCCGTGCGCGAGCAACGTGTATCGCAGCAACTGGATGATCAACGCGCCGACCAGCGTGCCGCCGATAAACGCCTTGCCGCCGGTCAGCGCCGTGCCGCCCACCGCGACCGCTGCGATCGCATCGAGTTCGATGCCGAGCCCGACCACGTTCGCATCCGACGAAGAATTAACGGAGATCGAGATCAGCCCCGCGAGTCCGGCCAGCGCCGCACACAGCGTGTAGGCGATCAGCTTGACGCTCGCCGTCGGCACGCCCGACAGATAAGCCGCCTTCTCGTTGCCGCCGGTGATCAGCAGATACTGGCCGAACAGCGTCTTACGCACGACCCACGCGAATGCGACCACCAGCGCGAGCATGAGGAGCACCTGGAACGGCACGCCCGCGACCTTGCCAAGCGCAATCCACTGGAAGGCCGGCGTATTGAATGCCTGCAGGCTGCCGTCGGTGACGACCTGGGCAATGCCGCGTCCGGCGATGAAGAGTACGAGCGTCGCGACAATCGGTTGAACGGCGAGCCTTGTTACCAGCAATCCGTTGAAGACACCGCACAACGCCGCGGCCAGCACCGGCAGTACAAACGCCAGAGCGATGCCGCCGGGTCCGGGTATGTTGAGGAACAGCATCGGTGCGAGCGCGCCCGAGATGGCCATCGACGCGCCGACCGACAAATCGATGCCGCCTGTCGCGACCACGAGCGTCATGCCGATCCCGACGATCACGATCGTCACCACCTGCGTGAGATTCACGTTGAACGTCTGTAGCGACCAGAAATGCGGCGTGAAGATCAGGTTGAACAGCACCATCGCGAGCAGGACGATCACTTCTCGTTGCATCGCGAGGCGCCGCCAGTTGCGCACGCCGGTGGCTTGGGAAGTCGGCGAACTTGTCCGCTGAGGCGACGCTTCGCTGCCGGGTTGCGGTCTGGCTTCCTGCCCGGCCTGCGGCTCGCTTTGCATAGACTCCGTGTCCAGCTTAAACACCATGACGGTCGCCCTCCAGCGCGTCTTCGATATGAGCGGCACTCGCCGACTGCGCCGCTTCGGCCAGCTGCGAACTGCTGTCGCCGCCGTAGGCGATGGCGTCCATGATCGCGCTCTCGCTCATTTCGGCGCCGTTCAGTTCCGCGACGGTCCGGCCGTCGCGAATCACGACCGCGCGGTCGGCCACCGCCGTCAGCTCTTCCAGCTCAGAAGCGGACATGAGCACCGCGAGTCCCGCGTCGCGCAATTCGCGCACGATCTTCGCGACATCCGCCTTTGCACCCACGTCGATGCCGCGCGTCGGTTCGTCGAGCAGCAAAAGCGACGGCTCGGCGGCGAGCCAACGCGCGAGCAGCACTTTCTGCTGATTGCCGCCCGACAGTTCGCGGATGGGTTGATCGGCAGAGCGCAGCTTGATGCCGAGCGACGCAATGAAGCGGTCGACAATCGCCTGCTGTTTCTTCACATCGACGATGCCGTTTCTCGTCAACGTGCGCAGACAGACGAGCGTGAGGTTGTCGCGCACCGACAGTTCCGGAACGATGCCTTCGGCCTTGCGGTCTTCGGTCAGATACGCGAGACCGCGCGCGATTGCGTCTTGCGGCGATTTCAGCGTTACCGTTGCACCGTCGATCGAAACCGACCCGCGCTCCAGCGGATCGGCGCCGAACATCAGCCGCATGGTTTCGGTACGCCCTGAACCGAGCAGGCCCGCCAGACCCACGGCTTCGCCCGCATGCACTTCGAGCGAGACGTCGCTCACTTTCGGATGCGCGCCGAGATCGCGCGCGGCGATGGCCTGCTTGCCGCGTCGTGCGAGATTCGCTTCGCGTGCTGCGGGATCGTCGTGGACGACGGCAGCAAGCGTACGGCCGAGCATCGTCGTCACGAGTTGCAGCTTGTCCATCTCAGCCATCGTGCTTTGCGCAACGGTCTGACCGTCGCGCATCACCGTGACGCGGTCGCAAAGCGCATACAGTTCGTCCAGCCGATGCGACACGAAGATCACGGCGCGCCCGTCGTCACGCAGCTTGCGCACCACGGTGAACAGCAACTCCACTTCACGTTCGTCGAGCGACGAAGTGGATTCGTCCATGATGACCATCTTCGCGTCGGAAGAAACGGCGCGCGCGAGTGCCACCATTTGCTGAATGGCGGTCGAATAGCGACCCACCGGTTTCTTCACATCGATATGCAAACCGAACGAGTCGAGTAGTGCGGCGGCGCGATGCTGCACGGTGCGCCAATCGATCAGACCGAAGCGGCGCGGCTCGCGGCCAAGAAAAATGTTCTCGGCCACCGAGCGGAACGGCACCAGGTTGATCTCCTGATAGATCGTACTGATACCCGCTTCTCGCGCCTGCTTCGGCGTGCGGAAATCGACTTCGCGGCCCTCGAAGCGCACGCTGCCCGAGCCGCGCCGATAAGCACCGGTCAGGATCTTGATCATGGTGGATTTGCCTGCGCCGTTCTGGCCGATCAGCGCGTGCACTTCGCCCGCCGCGACGCTGAGATTCGCGCCGCGCAACGCGGGCACGCCACCGAAGCTGATGCCGATGTCCTGCATCTCGAGCAATAGCGGACGTGTAGCTGGAGACTGCGAAGGCTGCGGGGAGTGCGGCGTGTGCATGCCGGATTGCGTCACAGGTGTCCTCCTGATGCGCGTACTGCGGTCGACGTTTTGCGCCTGACCATCTTACGCTGCATAAAAGCGAAGCGACGGTCCGTGGTTCACGGGCGCGTCGCTTCGAACCCTTCCGTCATCCGCTTGCAGAGGAGACTGTTTCAAGGCGGAGACTTCTTGCTGCCTGGTTGCGAGCTTCGCCAGCAATACGGTCAATAGCCGTATTGCATGCTCTGCTGCACGTTGCTCTTGTCGTAGAAACGGTCCGACACCTTGACCCAGGTCGGAATCTTTTCACCTTTCGCATAACGCTGAGCGACGTCGCAGGCGAGCGGCCCGAAGAACGGGCTCGACTGCACGCTCGCGCCCAGTTCGCCCGCGGCGATTGCGTCGAGTCCGCCCTTGGTGCCGTCGATGGTGACGATCTGGATGTCTTTGCCTGGCTGCTTGCCCGCCGCCTTGATCGCGGCGATCGCGCCGAGCGCCATTTCGTCGTTGTGCGCGTACACGGCAGTGACGTCCGGATGGGCCTGCAGCAACGTTTCCATCACTTGACGGCCTTTGTCGCGCGCGAAGTCGCCGCTTTGCGACGCGATGATTGTCATGCCCGGATTCTTCGCGATGATTTCGTCGAAGCCCTTCTTGCGATCATTCGCTGCGGATGCGCCTGTCGTGCCTTCGAGTTCGATGATCTTCGCCTTGCCGCCCGTTGCTTTGACGAGCCACTCTGCGGCGCGATGACCCTGATCGATGAAGTCGGAGCCGATGAACGTGATGTAGTCGCGGCCCGCGACGGCCACCGATTGATCGACGTTACGGTCGACCAGAATCACCGGAATGCCGGCCTTTTTCGCCTGCAGCACGACGGGTGCAAGTGGCTTTTCTTCGCGCGGCGGGAACACCAGCAGATCGACGTGCTGCGCGATCATGCTTTGAATGTCGGACACCTGCTTGGAGTTGGAGCCGTTGGCGTCGGTCATCACGAGCTGCCAGCCGCATTTCGCGGCCACTTCCTTGAAGCTGCGTGTTTCCGCGAGGCGCCACGGGTTATTGCTTTCGGTCTGCGCGAAGCCGACCTTGAGCGGAGTCTTGCCGGGCAGTTTCGGCAACGCGTCGTCAGCGTGCGCCGCGATCGCACCAAGACCCACGCCGAGACCGACTGCCAGAGCCAGCAGTGAACCCGCCAGCGGACGAGTCTTCTGCGTGCGCGCATTCATGCGCGCCTCTTTGTTTAGCAACGCCATGTCTTCCTCCAGTACCTGGTGAGGTGTATTTTGCTTTTTGATTTTGCTTTCGCCCGATAACTTTGCCACGACCGGACGCGTCGATTATTTCACTGAGAATTATTATCGGTCAATCACTAATAATATTAGTCATGGGCTTTTTCGCCTCGGTAATTACCCGAACTGAAGCACGTTCGACCAGCGGTCCGTCGAGCTTCACCATGCGGTGCCGCACCGGTGCGCCGGCTGCCCTGTTGTGTTCTTCCTGAAGCAGAGTTTCGACAGCCCAACGTCCCAGTTCGTAGTTCGGCAGCACCACCGTGGAGAGCGGCGGATGCGTATGCCGAGCGATTTCCTGGTCGTCGTAGCCCAGCACGGAGACGTCATCGGGAACGCGGAGGCCGAGCTGCTTTAGCGCTTCGATCGCGCCGATCGCGGTCAGGTCGTTCGCGCAGAAAATCGCTGTCGGCGGATTGGGTTCGCGCATCAGCGAAAGCGTCAACTCGAAGCCGAGTCCGGAGCTCCAGTCGCCGTCGCGCACCAGTTCGGGCGCGTATGGCAGATCGGCCGTTGCCAGCGCGGTTCGGTAACCTTTGAGCCGGTCTTTCGACGCGTCCTGCCACGGCTCGCCGTTGATATAGCCAATTCGCCGATGCCCCGCTTGCAGCAGATAGTCGGTGGCCAGATGACCGCCCGCGACTTCGGCCGGCACGACCGACGAAAAGCCGCTGTCGCCCGTGTAGCAGTTCAGCAGCACGGTCGGCACACGGGAGAGCGCGGCAGGCGGCGAAACCTTGCGCGTATAGACGGTCGCGTAAATCACGCCGAGCACATGCGGGTTCGACAACGTTGTGTCGAGCACCTGCTTTTCGATGTCGGCGTTGCCGTGGGTCGAATAGACCGCCAGCATCTTGCCGCTCGCGTAGGCAGCGTCGCGGGCGCCGTCTACATTGACGACCGGATGCGGGCTCGTGGAGATTTCGTCGGCGAGATAGACGATCAGATTGCGTTCGTCGCTCGAAGCCGCGACCGGTGCGCGCGGTGCAAGCCGGTAGCCGAGGTCGTGCGCGGCCTTGAGAATCTTCTTGCGGGTATTCTCGGAAAACTTCGCGCCGGTCGCGTTGTTGAGCACCAGTGAGACAGTCGATTGCGACACGCCAGTGAATTTAGCGATGTCGGTCATGGTGGGACGGCGTTGAGTCGATTTTTTCATTGTGCGGGCCGCGCTGCAGCGGCGCTAAAGCGAAGACATGCTGAACATTCCGTGCTGACGGTACCACTAATAATATGCGCGCGGCAACGCGCGCAAACCCGTCACGGTCTGCGCAGGCGGCGGGGTGTTTCGCTGTGGCTGGAACTGGGATTATTACTAATAATATTGACCGGCGCGCCATGGCGTGCGATTCTGCGACGCGCGGACCTTGATCCGCACGGACCGCGCAGAGGGCGCGGAACATCGACGCCAACAGCGTCCGCGCTGTAGCCGTTAGCCGTCTTCGCGCGACGCCACGTTTTCTCTTTCCACATGCCCGACGTTTACGCCAATCCGAAGCTACCTGCTGCAACCGAACTGGCCTGGCTCGACGATCCTTCCATCGCGCCGCAGCTTGTCACGCTGACGGCCGGCACGCTACGGCTCGTGGTCGCGCCTGCGATTGGCGGCGCGCTGGCTGCTTTCTACGAGAGCACGGCGAACGGTCCCCTGCACTGGCTGCGGCCCGCTTCGCATGCCGCATTCACCGGGCAAGACCCGTTGCGCATGGCGAGCTTTCCGCTCTTTCCGTATTGCAACCGGATTCGCGATGCGCGCTTCGGATTCGACGGCGCCATAGTCGATCTCAGCGGTAACGACCCGCGCTTTGCGCACGCGCTGCATGGCAACGCGTGGCGACGTCCGTGGCAGGTTGCCGCGCTCACGCCAAATTCGGTGGATCTGCATTTCGAGCACGAACCCGATTCGCGCATTGCCGGCGATTGGCCATTCCGGTATCGCGCGCGGCAGCGGATAGAACTCAGCGATCAGGCGTTGCGCATCACGCTGTCGGCGCAAAACCTGGCGGGGCGGGCGATGCCGTTCGGCATGGGACATCATCCGTACTATCCGCGCACGCGGCAAACGCGCATCTACGCCGATGTGGCGGCGATGTGGCACGCCGACGCTCACGTGTTGCCGACGCATCTTGGTCCGCATCCGGCTGTCGATGCATTGCGCCGCGACGGTCTCTCTCCGGATGCTTTCGATCTGGACAACAACTTCGCAAACTGGGCGCGCGAAGCGACGATTGCATGGCCCGACGAAAGCCGTCAATTGACGATGACCGCCGAGGCGCCGTTCGACCATATGGTGATTTTTGCGCCCGGCGACGAGTCGCAGCTATGTGTGGAGCCGGTGACGAATACGACCGATTGCTTTAACGCTTCGGGTCCGCGGGAGCATGTGGGCGGCTGCGTGCTGCAACCGGGCGAAGAGCTCGCCGCTACGGTGACCTGGACGCCTAAGCGGATGTAGCCGCTTGGGGCGTGGAGTCTGCCGGGATCTTCTACACGCTGCTGCGGTAAAGAAAAGGGGCGGTCGCACCGCCCCTTACAACTTCCATTTCACTTTCACGCCGTCATTCGACGCGCAACCGCGCCATGTACGGCAGGTGATCGGAGAGCCACGCGGTCTCCTGCGTCGGTTGAATCCACTCGATCGGTTTCATGCCGCGAATGAACATCTTGTCCAGTGCGAGGGCCGGCGAAAAGGCCGGGAAGGTTCGGCCGGATTCGCCGAGCAGCGTCGCGACTTCGTGCAGGCCATGTTCGCCGAAAAGTGGCACCGAATCATTGCGCCAGTCGTTGAAGTCGCCGGCCAGCACGAGCGGCCCGTCCGGCGCTTCCTTCGCAATCCAGTGGGCGATCCAGTTCATCTGACGCAAGCGCGCCGAGCGCGTGAGGGCAAGGTGCGCGCACAACAAGGTGACCGAGTGCCCGCCGAACGTTGCGCGCGCGACAAGCAGGCCGCGTTTTTCAAAGCGATGCGCGGAGATGTCCCAGCGTCCGCCCAGATCGAGCGGATGCGGCGACAGGATCGCATTTCCGTGTCGCCACGACGGCTTGAAGACGTTGGGCCCGAGCGCGATTTCGAGCTGGAGCGCCCGCGCGATCTCGGTAGCCTGGCAATGCCAGACATCGCTTAGCGGATCGGCAACCGGTGCGCCGAAACCGCTCGCCAGCACCGGCGACGGCATGCGCCGCGCCATGGCTTCCTGGAGAAAATAGGCGTCGGCCTGGGTCGACTGAACCCAGCGCTGCATGGCCTGCCAGGCCTGAAAGCCGAGCGGCGTTCTACCTTTGTGAAGGTTCCAGCTCACCGCCACAAAATCTTTGGGTGCTGTGCTTTCGCGGATCAATTCTTCGGGGTTTCGCATGCCGCGTTATCCACGTGTTCTGTTTTCGGGGCTTTGACTATTCGGGCGTTGTTCGCACAACGTTCAGGTTGGCTCTTCAGCTTCGCTTTTCGACCCTTCGCCTTGCCGCTCAGTTCGTGGCGTTCGCGCCACTCGCGCCTGCCGCCCCGCTTGCCCCGTTAGTCAGGCTCGCGCGGACGCGATAGACCAAGTTCGGATCTTTGGCGACGATCGTCCAGCTTGCCGTTTGACCCGCTGCCACTTTCAGACCCGGGTGGCTCGCGCTCACCTGACGTGGCTGCGGCGGCAGTTTGCAGCCGGTGTCCGTTTGCCGCGCGGCGGAGTCCTCGAAAGTTTCCTGCGCCTCGATGGACAGCGTGACCTCGTTACTGTCCGCCTGCAACGGCGACACGGTTAGCGTCCGGGCGAGGTCGATGCTGCCGGCCGGCCGATCCTTGCAGCCGACGTTATGCTGAACCACCTTGTGATGCGTATCCGTGCGCGCCTGGCCGACCGTGGTGGTGCCTTCGAACGTGTCGATCTGTTGACCGTCGCTTAGTACTTGCAGCTCCCATTGAACGACCGGCTGCGGCGGCCGTTGTTGCGCCTGTGCGAGCAACGAAGTGCCAAGCAGCACGGCCACGATACTGGTTTTCCACATAAAGCAAATCTCCGGTGACTGCGTCCGGCAGCGTTGTCAGATGGCCATCTTACGCCTGAAGAGCAGAACGCTTTTCTGACAGGTTAAACGGGGCCGGGTTCAGCAACAATGCATTTCCTGTTGGGCCGGTGATCCGGACGGCGCTTCCCGCGCCCGTCTCAAACGACCGGCCGTTAGCAGCAGAGCCGCACGACTGCTGGCTTGCGTGCCGATCTGTCCTCGTTAAACTGAACCTGAAACGGCGCTCGCCTTGGGTGCCGCCGAGCAGGGCCAGCCAGAACTGGGTGAGCAATGACAACAGCAATGGTCAAACAGGAAATCGCCGTCGCATCGTTCAGTCAGGTGTACGACCTCGATCAGGTCGAGACCGCTCTGACCGATCTCGGCGAAGGCGCCAACGACGCGCTGCGTACAACCTACGAAAAGATGCTGAAAACCGGCAATCTGCGCTTCTGCGTCAAGCCGAACCGCATGCCGTCTATCGACGATCTGATCGACGCACTGCCGAACTTTGCCGACCCGCTCGACGACATTCGCAAGCAGGTCGCCCTCTGTCTCGAGACGGAAGACCGGCTCGAACTGATGCCGATTCTGCTGCTCGGCGACCCCGGCATCGGCAAGACGCATTTCGCGAAGCAGTTAGCGCGCCTGCTCGGCACGGCTTATCACTACGTCGCGATGAGTTCGTTGACAGCTGGGTGGATTCTTTCCGGTGCGTCGTCGCAATGGAAAAATGCGAAGCCGGGCAAAGTGTTCGACGCGCTCGTGAACGGCAGCTATGCAAACCCTGTTATCACGGTCGACGAAATCGACAAGGCCACCGGCGACTCGCAATATGATCCGCTTGGCGCGCTGTACGCGTTGCTGGAGCACGACACGGCGCAGACTTTCATCGACGAATTCGCTGAAGTTCCCATTAACGCCGGCCATGTGATCTGGATCGCCACAGCCAACGACGAGCGCTCGATTCCCGAGCCGATCATGAACCGGATGAATGTGTATGAAATTCCGCCGCCGGACCGTGACGGCGCGCGCCGGATCGCGCAATCCATCTACGCGGAAATTCGCGGCGCACACAACTGGGGTCTGCGTTTTCCTGAGCAGATCGGAGAGGGCGCCCTCGAGGCGTTGAAGAATGCGTCGCCACGCGAAATGCGCCGCGCGATTCTGAACGGCTTCGGCGCCGCGCGGATCGACGGGCGCGACGAGATAGGCGGCGGCGATATCCGGCTCGACTACGGCAACCGTCGCAGACCGATCGGTTTCTGAGCGTTCCTGCGCGCTCCTGTGCGCTCGTTCCGGCGCCGATGCCCGCGTTACGCCGCCTCGGGAACCAAGAAGGGCATCAAGCTCTGTGCGGCGTCGTACAATTCCACGCAGCGGGTAGCGAAACGGCAGTGCGTTCGCCAGCGAGCGGTGTAAGGCGCTCGTTGGCTGCATGCTGGCGTCATCTATATTGGTGAACGAGGCGGCGCGCGGCGAAGTTGGCTGCGTCGAGGGACATGGACCAAATCGAATGTGTCGTAATCGGCGCGGGCGTGGTCGGGCTCGCGGTAGCGCGCGCCCTCGCGGCGCGCGGGCGGGAAGTGATCGTGCTGGAAGCGGCCGAGGCCATTGGCGTAGGCACGAGTTCACGCAACAGTGAAGTGATTCACGCGGGCATCTACTATCCACGTGGCTCGCTCAAGGCAACGCTGTGCGTGCGAGGGCGCGAGATGCTCTACGACTACTGTGTCGAGCATAACGTGCCGCATTCGCGTTGCGGCAAACTGCTTGTGGCGACGTCGTCTAATCAGATTCCGCAGCTGGAAAGCATCATGCACAAGGGCCGCGAAAACGGCGTGCTCGACCTGATGCGTATTACCGGCGACCAGGCGCAGGCGCTCGAACCGGCGCTAGAATGTGTGGCGGCGGTCTTCTCACCGCAGACGGGCATTGTCGACAGTCATCAGCTGATGCTTGCGTTGCAGGGCGACGCCGAGCGCGATGGCGCGGTGTTCGCGTTTCACTCGCCCGTGGAGGCAATCGAAGCGAGTAATGGCCGCTTCATCATCAAAGTGGGCGGCGACGCGCCTGCCACCATCAGTTCGGCTTGCGTGATCAACAGCGCCGGGCTCCACGCGAACGCGCTCGCCCGCAAGATTCGCGGACTCGACGCGCGGCACGTGCCGTCGCTTTATCTCGCGCGCGGCAACTACTTCGGTATCTCGGGGCGCGCACCGTTCAGCCGGCTGATTTATCCGATGCCCAATGAAGCGGGACTCGGCGTGCATTTGACAATCGATCTGGGCGGCCAGGCGCGCTTTGGTCCCGACGTCGAATGGGTCGATGCAATCAACTACGATGTCGATCCACGGCGCGCCGAATCTTTCTACGCGGCGATCCGCGCCTACTGGCCCGCGCTTCCCGACAATGCGTTGCAGCCCGCCTATGCGGGCATCCGTCCAAAGCTGTCCGGTCCGGGCGAACCTGCCGCTGACTTCGTGATTCAAGGGTCCGCCGCGCATGGCGTGCGCGGACTGGTCAATCTGTTCGGCATCGAATCGCCGGGACTGACTGCTTCGCTCGCGATCGCGCAACGGGTCTGCGAGTTGAGCGGGCGGGCGTGAGGAGGGCGGCTGCGTCTCACGCCATGCTGCGTCAATTCGTACCGATTCGCTTATCTCTATCATTTGAGCCGTCACGCACGGCGGCTTCATTGCTATGCTTGGGGACCGCTGTCGATAGAACGGCGATCAGTTCAATATAAATGGAGTGAGTCCCCATGAAAGCTTCCCGTCGTACGTTTTTGATCACCAGTATCGGTGTTGCCTCGTCGCTCGCGCTGTCCCGCCAGGCGCTCGCCGATGCGCCGAAGGTCGCCGAAAGCGATCCGACTGCACAAGCGCTCGGCTACAAGGAAGACGCCAGCAAGGTCGACAAGGCGAAATTCGCCAAATACGCGCCGGGCCAGGACTGCGGCAATTGCAGCTTCTATCAGGGCAAGGCGGCAGACCCATACGCGCCGTGCCCGATGTTCGCCGGCAAGCAGGTCGCGGCCAAGGGTTGGTGCAGCGCGTATAACAAGAAGGCGTGAACGCGTGGCCCACATGCTGCGCTGACTTGTAGCGTGAAAAGCGCTGCAATATTGCGGCGCACGTTCAATGACCTGTCACTTGGGCGTCTGCCGCCATGCGCGGCAGACGCCCTTTTTGTGGCTTCGCCGCGCGGACGCACATTGACGCTGACACAGAACATCACGGGACACTTTCCGAAGGTTCGATATCCGCATGGCATCGGCGTCGAGAGGCCCGAATATTCGCGTGGACGTGGCGGCGGTCGTCGGCAATGCGTTGCAATCGCTGTTGCTCACGCTCGCGATCATCTATCCGCTCTTCACGTGGCTCGCCCCAGCGCCAGTCGTGTCGAAGCTGATGAGCCTGAGTCAATCAGCAGCTGCGCCGCCTAGCTGCGCGCTTTGATAAGCGGCGGCCGTTTGTTGAACCAGGGACGCGCCGCTTCCAGTTGCGCGGCGAGGCGCAACAGCGTCGCTTCGCCACCGTCGCGCGCGGCGAACTGCACGCCCACCGGCAGTCCACGTGCATTCCAGTAAAGCGGTATCGACATGGCCGGCTGGCCGCTCAGATTGAACAGCTCCGTGCAGCCTGCCCACGCAAATGCTTTATTCGACGCTTCGGCAAGCAGCTTCTTTAGCAGCGGCTCAAGCGGCATCGCGCTGACGGCGCGCATTTGCATGCGTTCCGTCGAAGTCGGCTGCATCTCGCCGATCTTGATTGGCGCGCTCGCAAGCGTCGCGCACAAGATCACGTCGTAACGCTGCAGCAAACCCGTCAAACGTTCGGTAATGCGGCGCTGTTCTTCGAGCGCAGCAGGCAAGCCGCGTTCACCGAGCTTGCGGCCCACGTGCGCCATCACCCATGTCGAGATTTCGAACTCGTCGCGCAGCGGTTTGCGCCCGGTAATGCGCTCGGCGTTCAGCACGAGATCTTCCGCGGTGACGGACCAAAGCGTGAGAAATGCGTGTCTGACGGCCGCGAAATCGATGCCAAGCGAAATCGGCTCGATGTTATGACCGAGCGAACTCGCGAGTTGCGCGGCGTCCTCCAGTGCGGCGCGCGCATCGGCGGAGAGGGACGGCGCAAGCATCGGCTCGGTTACGTAAGCGATGTTCAGCGGTTTGCACGGCTCGCGACTCGCGCCGAGAAACGTGCCGGGCGCGCCGAGCGGACGGTCGGCGTTGCCAGCAAGAAGGTCGAGCAACACCGCGCTGTCGCGCACGCTGCGCGATACGCCGTGATCGATGCCGAGTTCGCCGGCCGTGACTGCGGCGGGCATGCGCGGCACGCGTCCGCGCGACGGCTTCAGTCCAAAGAGGCCGCAGCACGATGCAGGGATGCGGATCGAACCGCCGCCGTCCGACGCATGCGCAAGCGGCACGATGCCGGCGGCGACCGCTGCCGCCGCTCCGCCACTGGAGCCGCCCGGCGTATGGTCGAGATTCCACGGATTGCGGCATGCGCCAAACAGTTCGGGCTCCGTATAAGGCATCTGGCCCAGCTCGGAAGTGCTGGTCTTGCCGAAGATGTTCAACCCTGCCGCTCTGGCAAGCGCGACCACTGGCGCGTCGTCGCCGGGAATGAAGTGACGGTAGTGGCGGCTGCCCATTGTCATGCGCAGTCCTGCAACGGGAGCGCCGAGATCTTTGATCAGGTACGGCACGCCGGCAAGCGCAGTCTGCGCGCTCGGCGTCGTTCCTTTGCTACCGGCGTCCGCGGAATTCGCTCCGTTTGTCATGCTTGCGTCGTAACGCGACGCGCGTTCGCGGGCCGCGTCATAGTCCTTCAGCACGATCGCGTTGATCGCAGGATTGACCGCCTCGGTGCGCGAGATCGCTGTGTCGATCAACTCGCGCGCGCTCGCTTCTCGAGTTCGCACCAGTTCGGCGAGGCCGATGGCGTCATGGGCAAGATAGTCTGATAGCACGACGGTGGAGCCCTCGTTGCCGAATGTTGAATACCGGATATTCATGCGCGCCAGCGGCTGCGGCAACCAGGGCGCCGCGATATTCGAGCCGCTCATGGGCGTGCACAAAAGAAGACGGCGCGCTGGCGACGCGCCGTTCTTGACAGGGTAGCCGACTTACGCGCAGACGTGAGAAGCCGCGCGCATCGTGCCGTCTATTGGCTTGACTTAAGCACGCTCGCCGAGGAACGTCAGCGTGCGGCCATGCGCGAGCGCCGAAGCGCGCAGGTTATACGACGCGCGGTCCCAGCAGTTGAAGCCGTGATCGGCATTCGGATAGATGTGGAATTCGGTATCCGTGCGGCCCGCAAAGCGCTCCTGAATCTGGCCGACGGCTGACAGCGGAATGTGCTCGTCGAGTTCGCCGTAATGAAATTGCATCGGCACCTTGATTTTTGCGGCTTCGTCGAGCTGGTTCTGGATGCCGCCGCCGTAATAGGCGACTGCGGCGTCCACACTGCCTCGCGCCGCCGCCATATATGCAAGGCGTCCGCCGAAGCAGAAGCCAATGGCGGCGATCTTGCCGGTGACTTCGGGCATCGCGCGCAGTGCCGCGGCAGCGGCGCCGATGTCGTCGGCGGCCTCGTTCGCGTCGAGCTTTTGCATCAGTTCGATGCCCTTGGCGCGGTCGGCGCCTTCATACGTCAATTCGACGCGCGGCTGCACCCGCCAGAACACGTCCGGGGCGAGCGCGATATATCCGTCTTGTGCGTACTGATCGGCGACCGAGCGAATATGGCTGTTCACGCCGAAAATTTCCTGGATGATGATGACGGCCGGTCCCTTGCCGCCTTTGGGCAACGCCAGATAGCCGCCGAACGTGTCGTTGCCGGCAGGGATGTCGATCCATCGGGAAGTGGTGCTCATGATGTTCTCCATAGTCGCGCGTTGCGCGCGAGGTGAGTCTGCGGATTCAGTCCAGGTCAACGCAAGAGGCTCGAATGCCTGAAGCGGGCGGTCAGTTTGCCATCAAACGAAAGCCGCTGCAGGCAGGGGTCCGGCAGCCTTTCGTGCAGCCTTCGGAAGCCCGGGCGACGCGCCTTCTGAAGGCAATCTCGTAAGACGATTGAAACGTTCTCGATAATTCATTTTTCCGTTGCGCGTGGTGCCGGTAGAGTCCACGGTAGTGGTTTGCCGTAACGAAGAGCGGGTCGCGCGAAGGAGAATCGATCATGGGTGAAGTCAATTTTGTGACGCCGTTTGCCGAGCGTTTTGCATTGCGGGTGCCGGTCGTCCAGGCGCCGATGGCGGGCGCGACCACGCCGGAGTTGGTGGCCGCCGTATCGAATAGCGGCGGCCTGGGGACGCTGGCGGGCGCGGCGCTGTCGCCGGAGAAGATTGCAACCGATATCGCGTCGATTCGCGCGCTCACGGATCGTCCGTTCGGCGTCAATCTGTTTGTACTGGAGCCGGCCTCGCCGGACGACTCCACAGTGCGCCGCGCGCTCGAAGCAATCGACCCGGTGCGCGCGGATCTCGGCTTGCCGCCGGGCCGGCCGCTCGAACGCTATGCGCCCGATTTTCGCGCGCAACTGGAGGCGCTGATCGAGTCGCGCGTGCCGGTGGTGAGCTTCACTTTCGGAGTGCTGTCGAGCGAGGACGTCGCGCGGCTTCATGCCAACGGTCAATATGTAATCGGCACGGCGACGCACGTTGCCGAAGGTGTCGCGTGGCGAGATGCCGGCGCCGATGCAATCGCCGCGCAAGGGTCGGAGGCGGGCGCGCATCGCGGTACGTTCATCGGCTCATTTGAAGAAGCGCTGGTCGGCACGATGGCGCTCGTACCGCAACTCGTCGATGCAACCGGGCTGCCGGTGCTGGCCGCGGGCGGCATCATGGACGGACGCGGGATCGTCGCCGCGCTTGCGCTCGGTGCACAAGCCGCCGTGATGGGCACCGCGTTTTTGACGAGCCGCGAGAGCGCGATACCGCAGGCATGGAAAGAGCGGCTGCGTTCGATCACGGACACATCGACTTCGGTGACGCGCGCAATCACAGGCCGTCATGCCCGCGGCATACGAAACCCGCTGATGCAGCGTTTGAGCGACACGCCGCAGAACATCGCGCCGTATCCGGTCCAGAACGCATTGACGCAAGAGTTGCGTCAAACGGCCGCCCGCGCGCAGAACGGCGACTATCTCTCGCTATGGTCGGGGCAGGGCGCGCCGTTGGGCCGTGCGCGACGCGAAGACTTCGGCGCCGCTGAACTAATGGAGCAACTCGAGCAGGAATGGCGTGCGGCAAGCGCACGTATTGCGGCATTCGGGCGCTGATCGGCATGAGTCAGGCGTGCATCGCCCCCGCTTGCGATGCACGTCGTTTTCACAATCAAAAGCCGCTCGAAGCTTATTCGAACCATTAACGGTTTAACCCGCTAAAAGCTTGAGGCCGGGTTCCTCGATGATCGCTTTACATAGCGGAAACCCGCATGGGCTGGAGTTCTGCGGGCCGTCATGCAAGCCGGAAACGGTCGCTGTTGGATAAACGCTATTAGTGTTCATCCCACTTCCTCAAAAAAGTCCCACAAATTAATTTGATAGCCTACACTTGCGCGCAAGTACGGGTCGCCGCCTGCCACAAACAGTCCGGCGAACGTGCTGGCCAAGTGCATGAACGATGCAACCGGCGTGGTCGTCCACGGGACTGAGCGACACGTGAAGGGGAAGCGGGGGCACAGGGCGATTACGTTGTTTTTGGGACCGAAACTGGAGACTTACATGAACATCAAGATTCAAAAGCTGTTGCCGATCAGCGCTGCGGCGATGCTGTTCGCGACGTTGGCAACATCGGCTGCGGCTGACACGGTCGTCAAGATCGGTCACGTTGCACCTTTGACTGGCGGTATCGCTCACCTGGGGAAAGACAACGAAAACGGCGCTCGCCTCGCGGTTGAAGAAATCAACGCGAAGGGCCTGACGATTGGCGGCCAGAAAATCACGCTGCAACTCGACGCACAAGACGACGCAGCCGACCCGCGTACTGCTACGCAGGTCGCGCAGAAGCTGGTCGACGATAAGGTCGTCGCAGTGGTCGGCCACCTGAACTCGGGTACGTCGATTCCGGCTTCGAAGATCTACAGCGATGCAGGCATCGTGCAGATCTCGCCGTCGGCAACGAACCCGGCCTACACGCAACAAGGTTTCAAGACGACGTATCGCGTCGTCGCAACCGATGCGCAACAAGGTCCGGCACTGGCTAACTACGCAGCCAAGGGTCTGAAAGTGAAGAGCGTCGCGATCGTCGACGACTCGACCGCTTATGGCCAGGGTCTGGCGAACGAATTCGAAAAGACCGCAAAGTCGCTGGGCCTGAACGTGATGTCGCATGACGCGACGAACGACAAGGCTGTCGACTTCCGCGCAATTCTGACGAAGATCAAGGGTGAGAATCCGGACGCCATCATGTACGGCGGCATGGACGCAACCGGCGGCCCGTTCGCGAAACAAGCCAAGCAGCTCGGCCTGCGTGCGAAGGTGCTGGCAGGTGACGGCGTGTGTACCGACAAGCTGTCCGATCTGGCCGGCGACGCAACCGACAACATCGTCTGCTCGGAAGCCGGCATGGCGCTCGAGAAGATGGAAGGCGGCCCGGCGTTCCAGGCAAAGTATCTGAAGCGTTTTGGCCAGCCGATCCAGATTTACGCTCCGTTCACGTATGACGCGGTGTACATCATCGTCGACGCAATGAAGCGCGCTGGCTCGACCGATCCGGCGAAGATCCTGGCTGCAATGCCGAACACCGACTACAAGGGTGTGATCGGCCAGACGACCTTCGATTCGAAGGGCGACCTGAAGCACGGCGTGATCTCGCTGTACAACTACAAGTCGGGCAAGAAGACGCTGCTCGACGTCGTGAAGATGTAAGAGCGCATGTACGCGGGCAGCTTGCGCTGCCCGTGAACGCATGATTAAAAAAGGCACGCGTACCGTCAGGTCGCGTGCCTTTTCTATTGATGCAGCACGTTGTTGCTAGATTTTCAGGCGTCGCAGTACTTTCGGGCCCGCGAACGCAATCAACGCACAACACACGGCGACAACGGAAAGCCCGATCGAGAGATTGGTCACCTGCGCAACCGCACCGATCACCACTGGCCCGAACAGCAGCCCGAAATACGCGAGCCCCGCGACGTGCGCGAGGCCTTCGGCTGCGTGAATGCCCTTTACGCTCGCCGCGGCCGCGAACAGAACCGGCATCATGTTGGCCAAGCCGAGGCCCATCAAAGTGAAACCGACTAGCGCGGCGACCGGCGTCGGCAGCAGGAGCGCGCCGATCATTCCTGCGAGCGCGAGCGTTGCGCTGCCCATTACGAGTTGCGGAGCGCCGAAGCGCGCGCGCACGGCGTCGCCGGCAAAACGGGCCGCCGCCATGCCGCCGGAAAATGCCGCATAAGCAGCGCTCGCGAGCGCGGGCGTGGCGAGGACGACGTCGCGCATATAGACGGTCGCCCAGTCGTACATTGCGCCTTCTGCGATCAGCGCGACGAGCGCCATGGTGCCGAGTGCCCACAACGCCGGCGATCGCCAACGGTTGGCGCGCGGCGTCGCGGAATCCGGATGCTCGTCGTGCGGTACATGCGGCAACACTGCCGGACACGCGGCGATCAGCACCAGTGCACTGACGGTGGCCGCCAACGCCAGATGCACGGCCGGCGCCATGCCATGCGCGAGCAGCGCGCCGCCCGCCGCCGCACCGAACATCCCGCCGACGCTGAACATGCCGTGCAACGACGACATGATCGGCTTGCCCAGCGCTTTTTCGACGGCGCTAGCCTCCGCGTTCATGGCGACATCGAGCGTGGCCATGCCCGCGCCGAACGTTGCCAGCACGATCAGCAGAAGCCAGTAATACGGCACCACCAGGATCAAGGCGGCGCAGACCGCCATCACGAGGCCGCCGGTCAGGCAGGCGCGGCGTGTGCCGACACGCGCGATCCACGACGCATTGGCTGCCATCGCGCCGATCGAGCCGCCCGCGACGGCGAGAAGCGCCAGCGACAGCAATGCTGGACTAAGCTGGAAACGATCGCGCACGGTTGGCACGTGCACGCCCCACGACCCGTACACCATCCCGGCGATGAAAAACACTGCCATGGTTGCAATGCGGGCTCGCTGACGGACTGTGTAGGACAGGTCTCGGTGAGCGGCGGGGATGGCGGCGAAGTCGGAAGAGCGATCGGACACGGAAGTCTCGTGGAGAAAGATGCGGGAGAAAGCGCACTGAAAGCGAATTTCCGATTCTAACCAGGCACGCTGTCTTATGCTTGAAGCGCTTGAGACCATGAAAGCTTGCGTCTTGAGGCGATCGGCGCCGACTGCAAGCGCTAGCGCCGGCCGCGGGCGGTAGCTTAGGCGTCCCCGATGTAACTGGGCTTTGGGGTATCCGGCGAGCAGAGCTTATTTATCAAGGAAAGCAATTGAACATTCCCGCACAAGCGCCATTGCACCTGCTGCATACCTCGGCCGTCGGTACGCTCGCGACGCACGCCCGCCAACCGGAAGGTTTCCCTTATCCGTCCGTGCTGCCATTCGCGCCAGACGCGCGCCACCGGCCTACGATTCTGGTGAGTCGGCTCGCCGAGCATACGCATAACCTGCATGCAGATCCGCGGGCCGGCTTTCTCGTCGTCGACGCGCCCGACGGCGACGTGCTCAATGGTCAGCGCGTCACCTTGTTGGGAACGTTTGAACCGGTCGATCCGGCGCCGGAACTCGTCGCGCGTTATTTGCGCTATCACCCTGACGCGGAGCGCTATCTCGTTCTGGGCGACTTTACGTTCTGGACCATGACGCTCGACCGCCTGCGGTATATCGGCGGGTTCGGTGCGATGGGGTGGCTTGGCGGCGATGAGCTGGACCCGCTGCCTGCACTGGAGGCCGACCAGGAAGAAGCACTCATAGGAGAATTCGCCGATGCGTTTTCAAACCGATCCGGTTATCAGCTCATCGGCGTGGACCGGTATGGAGCTGATTTAAGAAGAGACGGGCTTCGCAAACGTTTTCCATTCGACAGCGGAATGCCAGATCGGGAAACCTTGCACGCGGCGCTCGAAGATTGCATGCGACGACAAACAAATTAGGCGTTTATTGCCGATTGCGAACGACCTTATCGCAGAAAAAACGGCGGAAAAGTTCTATCGCAATATGTTACGTGGTCTCATATCAAAGCTTTCATGAAATGAGATGTTTGGCCGGTGAAGCATATCTAATTTTCATCTGCTGATAATTAATCCCATAATTACCGACACCACACGGCCTTTCTCTGCAAAATGCGGACGTGGGCAAATGAAAGGGACCGCGCTTACTCGGCGCGGGAAGGAAAGTTTTTGAAACGAAGAAGTATTAGTTTCACGCAGATGCATTTGTAGTCTTTCTATTTTGTGTTAATCTCGCGTTCAAATTCCGAGGCATGAACACCTTCAAAGGGCAAGCTGGCTTAAGACTGGCAGTCGTTAATTCAAACCACAAGGTAACCTATGTCTTCCTACAAGGAACTACTCGCGCAGCGAGAGAAGCTTGAAAAGCAGATCGAAGAGGCTAAGTCGCGCGAATACGCGGAAGTGCTGAACGAAATCAAACAGAAAATGGCCGACTACGGCATCTCGCTTAGCGAACTGGGTGGCGGCCGCGCACCTAAAGGCGCCAAAGCCGCGCGTCCGCGCGCTGGCGTTGCACCGAAGTATCGTGACCCGGAATCCGGCAGCACTTGGTCCGGGCGCGGCAAACCGCCGCGGTGGATTGCCGGTTTGGATCGTGAGAAGTTTCTGATTCAAAAGTAATTCCCTCGGAATTACTCAGATGTAAATGGCTGCCCCATTAAATGTAATACGAATACTAGTCGGTCGCGCGAGCGCTGCTGCTTCGTCATGAAAGGTCGCGTGCTGTTCAGAACGCGGCCTTTTCATTGTCGCGCCTAACTTGCCCAAAGTTGCCGCATGCGCTACTTCGCGTAATTGGAATGCGAATGCTTTTCGTTTTCATAAGCGGCTGATTTTTATGGATATTTTTCGAGTCGGTGCAGTTTAAAAAGGCCCGGCGGGTAGAATGTAGGCATTGAACTCCTGCCTCCTTCAAGATGCCTTCCGCCGCTGTTGAGTCCGCCGAGAAACACCGCGTCGCGCGCAAAAGTACGTTTGTCAGCATTGCGCTGAATGCCGTATTGATGGCGCTGCAAATCGCCATCGGCGTGTTCGCGCACTCGCAGGCACTTGTGGCCGACGGCATCCATTCTCTTGCCGATCTGATTTCAGATTTTGTCGTGCTGTTCGCCAATAGGCACAGCGGCGCAAAGCCGGACGCGGATCACAATTACGGGCATAGCCGTTACGAAACGGTCGCTTCGTTATTTCTTGGCGCGCTGCTCATTGCAGTTGGCGTCGGCATGTTGTGGCGTGCCGGCACTCGGCTCGCCGATCTCGACAACATTCCGGCTGTTCATCTGAGCGCTCTGTTCGTGGCAGTGCTCGTGCTCTTTTCCAAAGAAGGACTGTTCCGCTACATGCTGCGCGAAGCGCAGCGCGTGCGCTCGGCCATGCTGATTGCAAACGCGTGGCATGCGCGGTCGGACGCGGCGTCGTCGCTGGTGGTCGCGCTGGGTATTCTCGGAAGTCTCGCCGGCGTGCGGCTGCTCGATCCCATCGCCGCCGCAATCGTCGGTTTCATGGTGGCGCGCATGGGCTGGATGTTCGGGTGGGACGCGCTGCAGGATCTGTCGGACCGCGCGCTGGACGAAGCCGCCACTGCCGACATGCGCGCACTGCTGCTATCGACGCCGGGCGTGCGCGACGTGCACGAACTACGAACGCGAAAAATGGGCGACTTCGCGCTAGTCGACGCACATATTCTGGTCGATCCGCTGATCTCGGTGTCCGAGGGGCATTACATCGCTGAGAGTGCACGCCTGCGTGTGTTGAGCGACAACCGTGTGCTCGACGCGCTGATCCACGTCGATCCAGAGAACGATGCGGTCGCGCATCCGCCGGTGGGGTTGCCTTCGCGCGAGCGGATCGTTGCCGACGTGAACGCGGCGT
This sequence comes from Paraburkholderia caledonica NBRC 102488, assembly GCF_000685095.1. Taxonomy (GTDB): domain Bacteria; phylum Pseudomonadota; class Gammaproteobacteria; order Burkholderiales; family Burkholderiaceae; genus Paraburkholderia; species Paraburkholderia caledonica. The sequence goes on along the minus strand of NZ_BAYE01000004.1, from coordinate 81,310 downwards.
TGGCGACCGTCGGTCTCAAGGCCGCGGCGGTCAACATTCATTATTTGAGCACCGGGCTCGACGTCGAGGTTGTACTGCCCGCGCAGTCTTTGCGCGATGACGACAGCGAAAGCACGGGGGCGCTTAAACGTGTCGACCTTGCTGCGCTCAAGCGCCGCCTTGGCGCGCGCAAGCTCGATGTGCTGCGCGAAGTCGACACGCCGTCAACACAAAGCGGTTCGTCAACGCAGGCCGGAGCGGGCGCGGATCGTCACGAGAGCACGGTCCCGCACGGCACCAGCTAGGCCGCGCGAGGATGCGATTCGACGCGACGCATCGCACGGTCGCGTCGCACGCCGCTGCAATCCGCGTTCACCAGCCACCGCGCGCGTCCGCACCGGCTCGGGTTGCATCCCAACGGCCCACGGCTATTTAACAGCGCACGTCAGCACGAATCACAGCGGTAGTTGCGTATCGAATTTGATTTCGCGCAGCACGACACTCGTGCGTACCTGAGCAACCGCTGGAATCTTGAAGATGCGTTCGTGAAGGAACGTGTCGTATGCCTTGATGTCCGGGGCGACGATCTTGAGGATGTAATCGGACTCGCCGGTGGTGCTGTAGCACTCGGTCACTTCGGGGCAAGTGGCGATTTCCCGCTCGAACTGTTCGACGCCGCCCTCGGTGTGACGCGTAAGGTGAATGTGTGCAAGAGCGCACACGTGCAGCCCCAGTTTTTCGCGATCCAGCAGCGCCGTGTAGCGCTGGATCACGCCCGATTGCTCCATGTCCTTGATGCGCCGCCAGCAAGGCGTGCTCGACAGACCGACCTGGTCGGATATTTCTTGCACCGAGCGGCGTGCATCTAGCTGCAAAAGGCGCAGGATTTTTTGAGAGAACGTATCGAGTGTCAACTGCGCCTCCGTTGGCGTCGCCGTATCACCGCATGGTAGAGGGCGCGAAAACGAAACGCAATGCAAAACGGCCTGAGCGAGGGAGATTACCTAATTTGCCGGTTCCTCAGCGGGATTTTGTCCTGACGCGTCCCCTTCTACGTCGGCCGCCGAGCCTGCCGCCTGCATTGCGCGCAGATCCTTCAGCATGTTGCAGAAAAGCGCGCCCTGCTCGATAGCGTCGTCGAGCGCCACATGCGTATGCGGATGTTCGTCGAACCAGTGTTTCGGAAAGCGCGGTTTGATGTTCTTGCGATACGGCAAGCCGGTCATTGCGAACGCGAGTGTCTTGATGTCGAGCGCCGACCACGAGAACGGGCAACGGCCGACAAAGCGCATCATGTACCAGAACATGTACGTGAAGTCGAAGCCGGCTGGCATCGCGACGAACACCGGTTTGCCGGGCAGCGCCTCCACCCAGTCGACATACGCCGCGAGCGCCGCCTCCGGACGTTGCAAGTCCTTGCGGCACGCCGCCCAGGCTTCCGGCTGTGTCTTCCACCACGCTTCTTGCACGGGATGCGGCGCGGCGCCCTCGAGCAACTCCAGATTCGCGGAGAAAGTGGCGATGAGTTGCTTGTCTTCCGTATAGGCCGCCGACGCGAAGCTCAGCATCGAATGCGGACCGGGAATCGGACCGTCCGCTTCGACGTCGGTGCTGACATAGATTTCGCTGCTCATGCGACGACTCCGTCGGCAACATAGGGATTGCTACGCCGCTCCGCGCCGAATGTCGACGTGGGACCGTGGCCCGGGACAAAGGTGACGTCGTCGCCGAGCGGCCAGAGCTTTTCGCGAATCGAGCGCACCAGATCCGCATGATTGCCGCGCGGAAAATCCGTGCGACCGATCGAACCTGCGAACAGCACGTCGCCGACCAGCGCTAGCCGATGCGCGCGGCTAAAGAACACCACATGGCCGGGCGTATGTCCCGGGCAGTGATAGACCTCGAGCGTCTCGTCGCCGAACTGCACGGTGTCGCCATTGTCGAGCCAACGGTCGGGCTCGAACGCGTCGGCTGCGGGAAAGCCGAATCGCGTGCTTTGATCGGGCAGTTTGTCGAGCCAGAAGCGTTCGTCAGGATGCGGGCCTTCGATCGGCACTCCGTAATGCGTGGCGAGTGTCTTCGCACCTGCGCAGTGGTCGATGTGACCGTGCGTCAGGAAGACTTTCTCGACGCTCACGTTCTGGCGCGCGATCTCAGCCTGAATGACGTCCAGATCGCCGCCCGGATCGACGACGGCCGCACGCCCGGTTGCCTCACAAACGAGCAACGAGCTGTTTTGCTGGAACGGCGTGACGGGGATCAAAGTGACTTTCATGTATGACGGCGCCGCGGGGAAAACGTTGATTGTACCGGCGTCTCGACGCGCCGCGCCGAGGTTTGCCGGCGCCCGCGAATGCTTGCCGCGCAGCGTTTTGTCTGTTGATTTTTGCAGCAACGGTGAAGATTCATCAAGGTTTTCAGTCGCTTAGCAACACAGCATTCTGTTTTAGGTATAATGGACCCCATGCGCGAGGAATCGTGCTGCCACAAGGCGATGCGTCCCTATCAAAAATAGGAGCGCGGATCGCCACTCAAGTATGGGCTGTCGCGGTTTTGGACGGCCATCAGGTATCGAGCTTTCGATGCACACGTCTTGTCCAGCCAGGCGCCGCGCGCCTGCTACGACTCTTACGGTCGTGACGCTGGGTGGGGCCTACGCCGCCGTTCCTGCACGCTGAGTTTCGCGCGCAAGAACGTGTTTGCCACGTTCGATGGCGGCATGTGGGGTCTGGTCAGGCTGCCGGGGACAGGTTGCGCCAGACGTGAAAATTAACCGTGCGGTAGCGGCTGAGTGAGCCGCATCCGGGCTTTGACGTTCTGCGCTCGTCTGCGCGGCGCGTTGTCGTCCTTTGCCGCCGGAGTCGCAGGCAACACGCTCAACTACGCGTGATGCGGCTCGACAATTTGATTGCACGTCTTATGAAAACTCGGTTATCCCGTAGTCTGGGGACACTTTTTGCCTTTTTTGTGCTGGCCGGTTGCGCCACGCCGCCGGGCGCCGACAGCAGCGTCGCAAGCGCCGTGCCGCTCCGCACAAAGACCGCGCAAGCAGCGTCTTTCGGACCGCAAGCCTACGGCAGCGCGCCGGCGTCCGCCGATGCTGCCGCGCAAGGGCAGTCGCTGGCCGATGCAAAGCCGCTTTCGGATGACAGTACCGGTGTTTCGGACTTTCATCAGACCGGACGCGCCTCCTGGTACGGCCGCGGCTTTCATGGCCGCCGCACCGCCAATGGCGAGCGTTACGACATGCACGCGCTGACCGCAGCGCATCGCACGTTGCCGCTCGGTTCGTACGTGCGGGTGACGAATCCCGCTACTTCGCGCTCCGTCGTCGTCCGAATCAACGACCGCGGTCCGTATGCGCGCGGCCGCGTGATCGATCTGTCGATGGCGGCAGCGAATGTTCTCGATATGCGCCATGCGGGCACCGCGCGCGTGAAGATTGAAGGTTTGACGCAGGACGAAGCGCGCCAGGCGCGTGACGAAACGCTGGCTTCCGATTCGGGTTCCATCGCGCAGAAGTAATAGGCGCACGGCGCTGTTTGCGTCGACCGGCATGGCGAACGACGCCTGCTTGCAAAAAAGCGAAAGGGCCGCTCATGCACATGGGCGGCCCTTTTTTGTTTGATCTTTGCTGCTGCGTGGAGGGCTCTGCCGCTTCCCTCAATCCTCTTCTTTCTTGAGCGCCAATGCGCGCGTGTACAGCGCGTTGCGCGACGCGCCGGTGATCGACGCCGCGATCCTGGCCGCGCTGCTCACCGTCAACTCCTCCAGCAACATCTCGAGCAACGCGTCGTGATCGTGTTCGCCGGCCGTTGCCTGTTGCGCGCCTTCGACCACCAGGACGAACTCACCGCGTTGGCGGTTTGGATCGGCCGCAAGCCACGTTGGCGCTTCGGCCAGGGTGCCGCAGTGCAAGGCTTCGTGTAACTTCGTCAGTTCTCGCGCGATGAGCAGCTTGCGCTCGCCGCCCCACGCATCGGCCAACGCCTGCACTGTTTCGACGATGCGGTGCGGCGCTTCGTAAAAGACCATCGCGTGCGGATGCTGCGCGAGCGTTTGCAGCGCGGCGGCGCGGGCCTTAGGTTTCGGCGGAAGAAAGCCGAGGAACGAGAACGTCGAGACCCAATCCCCCGCCGCGCTCAGCGCGGTGGCAAGAGCACTGGCGCCCGGCAGCGGAATCACTGCGAAGCCCGCTTCGCGAGCTGCATCGACGAGTTTTGCGCCCGGATCGGAAATGCCGGGAGTGCCCGCGTCGGACACATAAGCGACGCGCTCGCCTGCTTGCAAATGCTCGACGATGCGTTGCGCGGCGGCTCGCTCGTTATGTTGATGAACCGCGATGAGCGGCTTTGAGATGCCATAGCGCGCAAGCAACTGACCAGTGTTGCGCGTGTCTTCCGCGGCGATGCGATCTACGAGTCCGAGCACATGCAGCGCGCGCAGCGTGATGTCGGCGACGTTGCCGATCGGCGTGGCCACCACATACAGCGCGGCGGCGGGGTACTGCTGTCCTTGCGCGAGTTCAGAGAGAGGAGTCATGAGGCAGAAAACGCAAACGGACGGAATGAGGCCGTCATTGTGCCACGCAGCGCCGCGCGTTCCGGCCGGAGCGAGGAATGCCGACGCGGCGGGCAAGAAGCCGAACGCAAGCGCCGCCATAACAAACAACTTTTCCGGGCAGGCGGGGTCCAAACTCGTCGGCGCGGCATTCGAGGTGCGTGCGCAGGAGTTTTTGCAGCGTCAGCGTTTGCGGTTCGTGGCGCGCAATGTGTGCTGCCGCGGCGGAGAAATCGACCTCGTGATGCGCGAGCGCGATGGCGCGCTTGTATTCGTCGAAGTTCGTGCGCGCGCGCAACGCAAGTATGGCGGCGCGGCTGCGAGCATCGGTTGGCAGAAGCGGCAACGAATCGTACGCGCCGCGCAGCACTATCTTGCGACCCAGCGTTCGCATTCGCGGGATCAGCCCGCTTGCCGCTTCGACGTGATTGCGTTCGAAGCGGGGCGCCTCGTCTGGTTACGCGATGCTTTCCGTGCAGACGAAGTGTGACGCAATGCGCGGAGAAACAGGGTTAGTGCGATAAACTTGCGCTCGCGTGCGAGCTACGGGGCGAAATGGTGAGATTTCAGCGTGCTTCACAGCGCATTTTGCGAGGTGTCGAAACGCACACAGTTCGTTGCGCTCAAAGTTCAGTGGAGCGCTATTGCTTGCAGCAAGACTTCATTCACACAACTTCACAACACGGCCGCATGTCGCGGCTTACTTGCGGTAGAAGATAGAGACTCGATGTCAGTCGAACGCATTCAACAACACTTCCGCGATAGCGCGGCAGTCAAACTCGAAGCTTTGGAAACCTTGTCGATGCCGATTGCCGCAGCAATCGACACGATGTTTGCCGCGCTTGCCAACGGCAACCGTATTCTTGCGTGCGGCAATGGCGGTTCCGCAGCGGACGCGCAGCATTTTGCCGCTGAACTGATCGGCCGCTTCGAACGCGAGCGGCCTGGCTTGCCGGCCGTCGCACTCAGTACCGATACGTCGGTGCTCACCGCCATCGCTAACGATTATTCGTTCGAGCAGATTTACTCGAAGCAGGTGTGGGCATTGGGTCAGCCGGGCGATGTCCTGCTCGCGATCAGCACGTCGGGCAATTCCGCGAATGTGATTGCCGCGATCGAAGCCGCGCACGAGCGCGAGATGATTGTCGTCGCGTTGAGTGGAAAGGGCGGCGGACGCATGCAGGAAGTATTGAGCGATACCGACATCCACGTGTGCGTGCCGTCAGATCGCACCGCGCGCATCCAGGAAGTGCATTTGCTGACCATCCATTGTCTATGCGACGGCATCGATGCCATGTTGCTGGGCGAAGACCGAGATTGATCCGAAGGAGAGCTAGTTGATGAGCGTATTCCGCGTCAAGAAGACACTGGTGAGAACCGTGCTGGTGGTTGGGTTTGCGGCGGGGTTGTCCGCGACGTTGCAGGGTTGTTTTCTCGCCGTTGCGGGCGCGGCGGGCGGGGGCGCGTTGATGGCGACCGACCGGCGCACAATCGGCGCGCAGACCGAGGACCGCGAGATCCAGGTGAAGGCGCTTTCGCAGATCAGTCAGAACCTGCCGGATTCGGCGCACGTCAACGTGACGGTGTTCAACCGCCGCGTGCTGCTGACCGGCGAAGTGGCAGGCGATGCGTCCAAGCAGCGCGCCGAAAGTGTCGTGCGTGGTTTAAACAACGTGAATACGATCGTCAACGAACTCACGATCATGCCGGCGAGTTCATTCTCCTCGCGCACGAACGACACGTATCTCGAGACGCGCGTGAAAACCGCGCTGATCGCCGAGAAGGATATCTCGGCGAACGATTTCAAGGTCGTCGCCGAGCGCGGTTCCGTCTATCTGATGGGCCTCGTCACGATGGACGAAGGCAATCGCGGCGCGGACGTCGCCAGCCGGGTGCCGGGCGTCACGCAGGTCGTGAAGGTATTCCAGTACATCCAGCCGCAAGAGGCCGCGGCGGCAAATGCGGCTGCGGCGACAGCGCCTGTTGCCGCGTCGCAGCCGGATGCTGGCGCGGCGACGGTTGGGACGATTCCGGACTCATCGGTCAGCGCGAGGCCGCTCGAGCAGCAGGCGCCGGCGCCGGTCACGAACTCGAACGCGGTGCATCCTGGCAATCCGAAGGCGCCGCAATGAAGCTCGGAGTTGTTGGCGTTGTTATCGCTTCTTTGATGTTCAGGGCGGCGAGCTTGTTTGTATCGACGGCCTACGCGGCCGATATGCCGAGCGGTCAGCGGGTCGCTAACGCCAATGCCTGCATGGGATGCCATGCGGTGGATCGCAAACTGGTCGGTCCGTCGTTTCAGCAGATCGCCGCCAGATACAAGGGCGACGCCCAGGCTCCCGCGAAGTTGGCGCGTAAGGTGAAGGACGGCGGCTCGGGTGTGTGGGGCATGATTCCAATGCCCGCGCATCAGTCGATGAGCGATGCGGATATTCGCGCGGTGGTCGATTGGGTGCTTGCTGGGGCGCCTTCGAAGTGAGTTTTTGCTGGGCTGGCGGCTTGGCAAAACGGAAAATGCTTGTGCTAGAATAATTTGCACGTTGGGGGGGTAGCTCAGCTGGGAGAGCGTCGCGTTCGCAATGCGAAGGTCGGGAGTTCGATCCTCCTCCTCTCCACCAAAATTTTCAATAAAAACAACGCACTACGTCTTGCGATGTAGTGCGTTGTTTTGCTTTATTTCGCAGTTTTTTGCATACCCGTTGTGGCAAATTTGTGGCGGACCGGTCGTTCTTCGCGATGCAGCGATGGGGTGGAAAAAATTTGCTCGGAAATTACCGTGATCGCCACGGTTGAACCGACGAACCTTGCATGCATTCGCAACCCACTGCGGCCAAGTGCACGAATCGCCTTGGCCCACCCCGGCCAACATGCAAGCGCTTTTAACCGTCGATCAGCTGTCTGAATACCTGCGGAAATCTGTCGCCAGCATTCGCAGCGACGCCACCCGCAACCCGGCTGCCCTTCCTCCGATATGCCGTATTCCAGGCACGAAGCGGCTCCTATGGCGAGTTGAAGATGTCGAGAATTGGTTGGCGAGTCACGTTGCGACCGAGGGCGCATCCCAGCCGATGCAGCCAGCCACGGGGCGTTTGCGGCGAGGGCGGCCTACCAAGGCGGAGCAAGTGGCAAGAGAGAAGCGGCACGCGGATTCGAAGCTCTCGAATTTGCCGCCTGCGTCGAGGGCCTAGAATTTGTGCCCGCGTCACGACGAAGTCGCTCGTACAGAGCGACTAACGAGTTCCCGCGCTTCTCGAGATTTTTTCCTCGCCGATATCGTCGGCTTTGCGCTGAAAGCCGACGCCACCAGCATGGAAGTGCCGATCTTCTCACTTTCCACGCGGCCGGACCTTTCGATCCAGCAGTGGGCGAGCCAAGACGGCAAACGTCGGATAACGGTCACGCCGAGCGTGCTTGGGCGTGCGACGCAGCATGACAAGGACGTCCTCATTTATGTGACTTCGCAACTTACCGCGGCGGTGGATCGCAAGTTGCCGGACGCGAACTATCGAACGGTTCGCTTCATGGCATACGATTTCTTCAAGACCACTGGTCGCGGGACAAGCGGGGCAGAGTACAGGGCACTGAAGCTGTCTTTAAGGCGATTGCACGGGACCACTATAACGACCAACATCTCCACCGGCGGGATGCAGATCGACGAAGGATTTGGGCTGATTGATAGCTGGAGAACTATCGCGAGCCACGACCGGCCGGGGACGATGATTGCCGTTGAGATCACCTTGTCGATCTGGCTGTTCAGCGCTATACGGTCCTTCGAGGTATTCACGCTCCACAAGGACTACTTCCGCCTGAGAAAGCCGATCGAGCGGCGCCTTTATGAACTCGCGCGAAAGCACTGTGGGCGTCAGGCGACCGCTCGCATTGGACTGGAGCTGCTGCGGCAGAAGGCCGGCAGCAAGGCAAGTCCCAAAGAGTTTCGGCGGATGGTGCGCGACGTGATGATTGCTGACTCGTTGCCAGAATATCGGCTGCTACTGAGCCAGAGCGATATCGTCACGATTTACACGAAGGATCATCGTAAATTGGCGCGCGCGCTTTCGGGGCATTTGACGAACAGAGTACCTATCGTGGTATCACCCACCAAGTAGCGAAATGCCGCCGAAATACACGTGTTATCGCCCACTCTTTCCTGTGGACAGACACGTGTTATCGCCCACCGATGTATCGTGATTTCGGCCACCGGTTGTTTTGCCGGCGCCGCGCTGCAGTTGATGTTCGGGCCCTAGCACCGGTCCGTAACGCGCGCGCGATTTTTTAACTTTTATAATCTTTAACGCGTCTTAGCCTCGCAAGATGTGGAATTCGACTTTCGATACTTTCGCGAAGGGTCGGACTGGCGGAATTTTCAAGCCACTCAAGGTAACCCAGCACCTTCAACTCGATATCTGATGGCGACCTGCTGATGCGCAAGACATCCATCCTTTCTTCCTCGGAGCAAAAAGCGCCCGGCCACTTGGCATAGCGTTCAATGTCGGCTGCGGAAACGCCGACTGATTTGCGATAGGAAGGCTCATACTTCAGGCGGCGAATCTCCATGTCGACGAGCTCGCGGTTGATTGCGCCATATACGCAAAATGCGCTGAAGGTGTTGAAGGCGTCAAACTGATCCCACAGTTCGGCGGCGTCCATGCACATGCGAACACACCGGTATGCCCCCACACCGTCGGTGGCGCCGACCGAGTTCACGACTTGATGTAGGCGATACAGCGCAATCGAATCAGCCAAGTCCCGTAACTCAATTTCTTCGTCAAGAAACCGCCGGTCTCGCAGCAGCAGGCTGCATTCGAAGTTGTATAGCGATTCTTCAAACGACAGGTCGGGGCCGGTGAATGCTTCACCAGCGTCGATTTCAGGATCTGGTCGGTAAGGCGTGTCATAACCGATAGAAGCGGCGATGGACCAAAGTTGATGAACAGGTCCCCAAAGGGCCTCCCACAGTCGACCCGGCCCCTCCAGGAAATATTGACCCGCGTCTGGAAACAGCTTCGACAATTGCGCCAACCCTTTAGGAGAAAGTGCTTGCTCCCCTCTAATGATTGGGTACCATTTTTTTTGGTCCTTCGTTGCCGTAACCTGTTTGATCTTTTTGCTCGGTTTGCGGCTCGGAACATCCACGTCCGCCCATGAGGCGGTTGCCTCATCAAACCACTGGGCAAACTGATTCGGATTCGCGGAGCCTGTCCGCCTCATCAACTCATGCATCAGTACGACCGTTCTGACGCAACGTCGCCGCTTTTCTTCTGTGGCTGATGGCCGAAGACCAATTTGCATATCTTGAACTTGCCCCGTAGCTATGAGTGCCGATGTGTTTTGTCACGAAGTTTACCGCGAGGCCGACGACTACAGCTCGCGTGAGAGACGGTTGTTGGCAACGAAACAGCGCCCACAACGAAGCCACCACCGCGTCGGAGTCGTCCAACAGGGCATCGCAGCATCGCCCCCCTAGACACACGGAGATCGGTTCAGTGCGGCCCTGCAGGGGGTCTTTGCGCGCCCCCATGGTCGAGGTAGTATGCAATGCGGCCATCAGCGATTGCTTCTGGAAGCGGTGCGCGACCGCCCCGGTCGAAATTGCAGCCCGAAAAGACGTTCGTGGGCCGGAGTTATGACGATGCAGATCCCAAACGATAGCCTGCGCGAATTTGTGACGGGCCTCGCAAAGCAGCATGGCGTCCGTTACACCACCTTCGACAGGGTCTTTGACCGCGTTTTTCGGCGCGAGGTTGGGTGGGATGATACGGAAAGGATGATTGTTGCATTGCGCAGGCGGAACGTAATCGACGGGGCCACGATGACGACGCTGATGGCGCGTTACTTTGCCGAGCTAGCAGCCAAGCGGACACCCCTCATGAAATGAACATCAATAGCTAGGACATGGTCATGCTCCCCGCCTGGGAACTTGCTAAACGTCGTGCCACGGTAGCCAATGCGATTGCCACGCAGAGGCTTGAAGGGCTGGTTGTGAATTCCGAGACAATCGCTGATCTCGAAAGCTGGGCGAACGGTGAAATCAATTTGACGATGGTACGTGAGCGAGCCTTGGGACGTATTGAAGCGGCCAGACTGCGCCGGCAAGCAGAGACGACGCGTCCCTCAGGCGACGAGGTGCGCGCCGAATACAAAGGCTCATCGCCAACCTAAAGCAGGCAGGCTGAGATTTCTCTGCGATTGTCTCTGCATGATCGTCCTCGAAGCGCGGCCGGCCATCGGGATCCGTGCTACTCGTCCAAATTGATGCGCCGGTGGATGTCCCGGGTGAACATCGGCATGGGATCCCTGTACCCCTCGGGGGAGAAAGTGACTTGCTTCTGCCTCGCTACACTTTCAAACTCGGACTTTGCGGTATTCGCGGGCGGTGCCTGAATACGCTCATTTTTTGGTGAGCTACGAAGATCATCGACGGCGCCCCGTTTCCTGCGCTCCGCGCGAATCCGTTTCATTGCGCTCTTTAACGTTTCCAGCGTGACATCGAGCTGCTGCTCAGCTAGGCCGCGAATAATCGCCTCGAGTCGCCATCCTTCCGACTGGGCAGTTTCAATTTCATTAAACAGAGTTCGCAATCGGCCCGCTTTCGTTCGACACGGGCTCGCCGCCGTGACGGTGAATCGCGGAAATTCTTCAGTCGCTTTTTTGGAGTCTGTCATCTTGTGGGCAGTTTTTTGACGATAGGCGGTGGACTTATCGCGACGGCAGTTATCCAGCATTGCCCCCGTTGCGCCCACGTGTTGCACTCGAATTGCACCCGCCACATCGTACGCGAATTTTCCTGCCCCCAGAACGCCCTTTTTCTGCCCTCGCGGTGCCCTCGAGAAGCGAGACTACCGTGTTCTTGGCGCCAAAGTTGACCTATGGCTCCCGTGCTTGCCGTTCGAGGCATCACGAAGCTGCGGTTTTATCCCGAAAACCTAGTTCTAACCTCGAAAATCCACAGATAGTGGAACATAAAGAGCGTGCGCCAGCGCCGCTCATTTTTTCGTGCTGAAGCCTCTCACTATTAGCTTTGGAGCGTGCTACGCTGTCGCCGTTTTGGCTGTTTTCGTGCCGCAAAACGGGGCACATTCTTGGAATGCCGGTTTTCATGAAGAAAGAGCACACATCGATCCGATTGGATCCCGCCGTTTTGGCCCGTTTGAAGGACATGGCTCAGGAGAGGTCCACGACGGCGACTGCGCTGATCGACCTCGCCATCGAGCGATTTCTTGCGCACGAAACGGTCGTCGGCGAGTTGCGGGGAATGGAGCAACGTCTCGCCGCGACAATCGTGCGCGGCTTAGGTGAGACCGCTCGCGTGGGCGATGACGTGCAACTGGTGATCGCCCAGGTCGATCAGTTGATCCGCTTCATGTTCCAAGTCACGCCAGAGGTATTTGACAAGGACGCGGCAGCCATCGTCGGCTCGCGCCGATATGCGGGTTTTCTGGAGTCGTTCGCGAAGGAATTTGTGAGCCGGAAACGCCGGGCAGGATTCGCGGCAAAGGTGGAGGATGCCATGGCCGGCGACAGTAACTGATCGCTAACACTGCATCGGCGGGGGAGGCGAGCCGCGGAGTCGAAACGGCCATCCGGACGCTGAGGAGATGCTTCCCGCACTCCGCGTTCAGTCAGTTTCCTGCTCAGGAGGCAAGGCCGGGTCAGTCGGGTTGTCATAGCGAAGAACCGAACCACGTAGCCGTTCAATGGGCATGACGTTAGGGCTATCAGCCGTGTCAAACTTGTCGTGGCCGCAAGCGCGCTCCCATTTCTCGGGTGACACGTTTGTATGCAGCCCGAGCTGCCTCGCTGTTTCAATGGGCAGACGCACCACGACATCGGCGCCGCCCTGTTCTCCCATGCGCGTGCGCATTTCGACCGCCACGCCTTGCAATTCTAGATAGACGACACCCATCTCGAACACCTCTTCATAGAAGTGCCAAGATGGCTCGCCCGACTCGGAATGATGATGTGCAAGTGTCGCCTTGGTGCTCATGGGATGCCTTCGTGGGAGACCTACAGGGACAGTGTAGCGGGGCGGAACCGCGATTCAAAAGGGCGCGGCTTGACCGTCGTGCTAAGCCGCACGCAAAACGAGATCAGATGTTATGTCCAGTTCCGGCGCTTTCATGATCGGATAATAGTCAAGCGCAGCAGATTGCCGAGCCGGTGCGTTGTGATATGCGCCAGGATAAACGTATGCGTCCACCCCTGCGAAGCCGCGCACAATGTTCGGCGCGACGCTACACAGGCGCGTCGATCACGGGCCAGCGACGATGAAGAACATACCAGCCGCAGAAGCTAGCATATGCGACGATAACTCCAACCTAATCGGGCATGCATTACGGGTCGCCGTACCCGTTCAGGGTATCTGGACGACTATCTGAAACAGACCGGCCTGGGCGATGAGCCGAAAGATCCGCTGTCCCGCACGACGTGCAGGCACCGGGAAACTAAGTTACACACCGCTGCCACAGGCGAACGCGCATGCGATGGTGCGGCGCGGGGCAGGCGTCGGCATAGGGATCGGCAAGCACACATTTCGCGCAACGGGCATCACTGCCTACCTGAAAAACGGCGGCACGCTCGAGAACGCCGAAGCGATGGCCACCCACTCGTCGCCTCGGCGGAATGCAGCGCGAAGCCGAATTCCTCAGTCGATTCGATGTGGATTCTCGAAAGAATAGAGGGTCACTCGTCATTGACTTTTCCAGACCGGAAGCGGAATCTTTATGTCGTTGAAATCTCGACTCTCTTCGTCCTGGCTTCGGCTCGCATGATGGAGTTTGGGATGAGACACCTCTGAAACGAAAGGTCGTTCCCCCCATCTTTCGAAACAAAGGAGTCATGCTGTGAGTACGACACTGAAGCCAGGCAACACCTTGGCGCTAAAGGTTGCCAATACCGGGTTCATGCTCGACCGTCTTGGGATGGACTGTGACGATCTGCAGTTCCTCCGGGAATTGACAAAGAACTCGATCGAAGCCATTCAACGATTGTCCGACACGAAGGGAGAGATTGTTTGGGATGTTGATTGGCTCAACCATGAACTCCTCGGGGTTTATCGTTTGTCCATCACCGATACCGGCACCGGTATGGACGGAGAGGAGATGGTTAAATACATCAACCAGTTGTCCTCCTCCAGCGTCATTCAGTCCCATGTCACGAATTACGGGGTCGGTGCAAAAATTTCTGCCGCTACGCGCAACCCTGCTGGTCTTCAATATATCTCGTGGAAAAACGGCGTCGGCACCATTATCAATCTTTGGAAAGACCCGAAAACGGGTGAATATGGTTTGCAGCAGATGGTACGACCCGACGGCACATTTGGTTACTGGGCTTATCTCACCGACGAAGCAAAGCCAAACCAGGTCGGCACACATGGCACCAAAGTCGTACTGATGGGGCGGTCGGAAGATCACAACACCATGGACGCGCCGCCGGGCGCACCGAGCCCGTCACGATGGGTTACACGCTATCTCAACACGCGTTTCTACGACATTCCGGAAGGTATCACTATCAAGGCGCGCGAGGGCTGGACGTTCGATCGCAGCGACAAGGATCGCAACCTGTTGCGCACGATTACCGGTCAGAAGCGCTATCTGGACGGGCATGCGACTTACAAGGGTTCGCTTTCACTCCAATCCGCAGTCGCGTATTGGTGGATCCTGAAGCAGGAACCCGCGCTGACGCAGAACTCGGGGTTTATTGCGTCGAGCGGACATACTGCGGCACTATGGCAAGGTGAGCTTTACGAGAGCACTTCCGGACGTTCAAGCACGGCAGCACTCCAAGGGTTTGGCGTCGTCTTTGGCTACAACCGAGTAGTCATTTACGTCGAACCGGTGGGCGACGAAATCACCACAAACACTGCCCGGACCAATCTCCTGATCGCGGGGCGTCCCTGTCCATGGGCAGACTGGCAAGATGAATTCCGCGCGAACATGCCCAAGGAGATTATTGCGCTGATGGAAGATGTCGCGTCGACCTCTGAAAAAACCGACCATTCTGATTCGATCCGGGATCGACTCAAACAAGTGGAAGATCTGTTCAACTTGAGCCGCTATAGGCCCAGCGAGAGCGGCACAGTCTTGGTTGATGGGGAAACCACCGCGTTGTCTGGCGGACAAGTTGAAGGGGCCGACAAGCATGGTCGCAAGAGCGCGGGTAGCACGGGAAAGGTTGCTGGAAAGGTGCCGTCCGCGTATGCGCTCTTTCTTTCCGACAAGGGCGTTCCCGGTCAGCCGACAAAGCCTGACGTTTTCCCACGGATCCGATGGATCAGCCTAGCCGAGGGAACGAGAAATCAGGGAGATCTGGAAGATCGTGCCGCGAAGTACCTCAAGAAGGAAAATCTGATTCTCGTGAACTCGGACTTCCGAATCTTCAAGGATATGATCACGCGTTGGTCGGCACAGTTCGCATCGACACCGGGTGCGAGCGGGACCGTCAACGAGGTTGTCCGGGAATGGTTTGAGCAGTCCTTGGTCGAGGTTGTCCTGAGTGCCAATGCGTTACGTGGCTCGCAGCATTGGACCGACGATAAGATCGATGAACTTCTGTCCGAGGAAGGACTTACCGCTGCAGTGTTACCGCGGTATCACATCGATTTCAGCATCAAGAGGAGCTTGGGCTCGAAATTGGGAGCAGTAAAGAAAAGCGCTTAGCTGATGAACGGGCGCGCTCGCGCGTTAGAACAACGCCGCACAGGGTCCGAATCAATTCACCTACGATTCGGACCCGACGGCTTTCACTCCTCGCTGCCGATACCGTGGGCGATGGCATCGTTGCCTGCCCGGACGCTTTCAGTTTTTCAGGCGATGCGGTGAGTGGCTACAGAAAAGCGGCAAGCCCTTTTCGACGCCGTCCTTGGTGCCGATCAGCAGATGCGCGCCATTGGCCTGCTCGCTTTGCAGGTAATCGTATACAGCGAGCGCGCGCCGGATGACCTCGCCCATGCTGTCGGCATGAACCTCGTCGCGAATCAGTTCGAGCTGTTCCTTGACCTCAACCGTCATGTCCAGATTGAGTCTGGGACCTTGGGCTGCTTTCGGGCTGAGCGCATTTCACTTCCAATAACTGATGGGCTCGTCACCGGCCAGGTCGTGCGGCATAACCCGGCCGCGTCGGTGCGCGGCCCCAGTCACACCAAGAAAAAGGGCAAGACGCCGGTGCTCGATGCAACGGAAGCGCGGTAGCTGCTCGACGCATCGATGTGACCACGCCGATCGGGCTGAAGGACCGCGCGCTGATTGCGCTGATGGTGTTTTCGTTCGCGCGGGTCGGCGCGGCGCTCGCCATGCGCCTAGAAGACGTCCACGTACAGCAGCGGCACCTGTGGGTGCGTCTGCGTGAAAAGGGCGGCAAGGCGCACGCCATGCCCTGCCACCACACACTCGAGGCGTACCTGCACGCGTATCTCGAAGGCACCGGCATCGCGAATGACCCGAAAGGGCCACTCTTTCGCACAATCGCACGCGGCACCGGGCAGCTGAGCACTGCACCGTTGCCGCAGGCCAACGCGTACGCGATGGTGCGGCGCCGGGCGCTCGCCACGGATATCGCCACGAAGATCGGCAACCATACGTTCCGCGACCGGCATCACTGCCTACCTGAAGAATGGCGGCACGCTCGAGAACGCCGCGGCGATGGCGAACCATGCGTCAACGCGCACCACGCAGCTGTACGACCGGCGACGCGACGACATCGGTCTGGACGAGGTGGAGCGGATCCGCGTGTAACGGCGAGGTATCGCCGCAAAGGCGTATTTATACGCACGCTGACGCGGCTCGAATGTCGCTGACCGACCCTGAACGGTGTGTCGACCCGCGCGGTCCTCTAAAGCTGATCTCGTGAGCTTAGCGACGTTCAAACGTTTGATCGAAAACACCGGTGACTGGCGGATCATTCGGTACCCGTAGGACGCGTGCTTCTATGTCTGCATTTGGACGCGTATACTCGTTCGCCTCGCCGGAAGAGGCGCGCCAGGAGCGTGTCTAGCCCCGCACTGCAACCAGGAAGACAATTATGAAAATCAACTTCGGAAAGATGGCAAAGTCGGGTGGCTCAGGTACTCCCGGCACGCTGGCCGAACTTTTTGACCAGCTCGACCGCAAAGCGACGCACCAAAGCCTGCGAACCGTTCAGAGCGACGCCTTGGGCGCTCTGGACACGCAGTTGCAGAACAAGGACGTCGTCCTGAAGCTGAGCACGGGGTCCGGAAAAACGCTCGTCGGACTGGTCTACGCCGAATTCATGCGGCGCAGATACCCCGGCGAACCGATCGTCTACGTGTGCCCGACGAAGCAGCTGGTCGACCAGGTGGTCGAGAATGGGCCGCTCATCGGCGTCCCGGTAGAAACGTTTCCGGCGAAAGGGCGGCCCCACGGCGCGCTGGAAGGTCGAGCCATCCTCGCCTGCACCTACGACCGCCTGTTCAACGCGCGCAATATTTTCGAGAACGACAACGTGGTGCCCGCAGCGGTCATCTTTGACGACGTGCATGCGGGCATCGAGCGGATCCGGGCCGCTTATAGCGTGTCCGTGCCCGACGATGCCTATCAAGTGCTGCGGGCGTTGTTCAGCCCTCTATGCGAGCCGTCGGATCCGAAGATCTGGCGCGGCATTCACAACAATGAACCAGAGACTGTATTTGAAGTGCCGTTCTGGATCTGGAAACAGCAGCACGAAACGGTCGCAGGAATCCTGAACGACTACGCCGACGACAACGAGGTCCGTTTTCATTTCGGCAATATCGCGCGATATTTCGAGTACGTCCGACTGTGTATCTCCGGCGTCGGTGCCGAACTCTCCTGCTATGTGCCGCCCGTCGAAGACAATGTGAGCTACGCCGGCGCGAAACATCGATTATTCATGTCGGCCAGCGTCAAGGACGGGGCTGCCCTCATTCGCGATATGGATTGTGATCCCGACGCGTTACGACAAGTGATCGAGATCGCATCGGATCGTGGCGCGGGCGAGCGCATGATTCTGCCTGTCGCGCTGATCGATCCGGCGTTGAGCCGTAAGGAAATCGGCCCGATCTGCGAGAAGCTTTCCGCGCGCGCGAATGTGGTGGTGCTCACTTCCTCGCGCAAGCAGGCCGAGGCATGGAATGCCTTCGGCGCCAGCGTTCGCTCAGGCGACATGGTCGATGACGCCGTTGCCGACCTGCGCCGCGTATCCAGGGGTCGCTTTTACGCCTTTCCGCAGCGCTTCGACGGGGTCGATCTTGCCGATGACGCATGCCGGATTCTTGTCATCGATGGAACGCCCACGGGCGACCGTCTGGCCGACCAGGTTGACGGAGAGCGGCAACGCAACTCCCCTGGGCATAACGTGCGGACGATTAACCGGTTCGAGCAGGCGCTTGGTCGTGCCGTGCGCTCCAGCGCTGACTTTGCAGCAATCCTGCTCGTTGGACATGATGTGGCTGCCCTGATCGGGCGCAAGGACGTCAAGGATCTGCTTGAGGCGAACAGTCGTGAGCAGATAGAGCTCGGAAAGGAACTGGCGGAAGATCTGAAGCAAGGCGGCAATCCCATCGACGGCGTGTCGTCGGCGCTAAACGCACTTCTGGATCGTGACGAAGGGTGGAAGGAAGCACACCGGGAGCGACTCGCCGCCGCACGCAGGGTCGTCAGGGATGCTGGCAAGCTGACCCTGAACGAGGAGATTGCTAACGCCGAGCGTCAAGCGTGGCTCAAGGCGAAGGCGCGCAACCATCAGAGCGCCGTCTCGCTGCTTCAGTCGCAGGCCGACCGCGCGGAGCTCCACGCGCGCCAGAAGTCCGAACTCCTGTACAGGCAAGCCACCTATGCAAATAGCGTTGATGCAACCAGGGCACTGGAAATCTTCCGGGTTGCATTCCAGATCAACAGCGACTTTCCGAGGCCTGTTGAACTAGCCGACAAGCGATACGGCAAGGTCGATCAGCAAGCGGCGCTGCTCAGCACGATTCTTGGCGAATTCTCGTCCGCCAACGCGGCAATCGCGCGCGTGGAGGAGATCCGGTCCCGTCTTGCGTACTCCGGCGATGCGCAGCGGGTGGAACAGGCGTTAAGTGATCTCGGCGATATGCTCGGTGCAGAAGCCAGCAGACCGGAGAAGGAAACGGGGCGAGGACCCGATGTGTTGTGGCGGTTCGATGCCTTTACTTTCTGCATTGAAGCGAAAAACGAGAAGACCGCCAAAATCTCAAAGGGCGACGCGGAGCAGTTGCTCCTTAGCCGCCAGTGGTGCACGGATCAGTTGAAGGTTCCAGCAGACCATGTCGTGGCAGTCTTCGCGACGAACTCGAAACGATTCGACCGGGAAGAGGACGCGACATTCGGGCCGCTCTTTCTTCTTGAGGCAGATGTGTTGTCAATCGCCGACCGGCTGAAGGCCATGTTGTCGGCCATGTCGTTCGACGGACCGCTTTTTAACGATAAGGCGAAGATGAGCCAGCTGTTGGCCCGTCACGAGCTCACCCCGCAAGCGATCAACGCACGCTTGAGCCGCTGATCTGCCGAGTCTCACCGGTGGGGTTGAAAGGCGCCGTTCGACCGACAAATCTTCCAGTACGAAGCTATACCGGGAGTTTGTGTCGCCTGCAATGCGGACGCTATATTCTGTTCAACGCTCCGAGGTCCCTTGGCGCAGTAGAGCAGCCTTTCGAGCGTCTGCAGGCGTACCGCAGCGAGTGTCAGCAACTGGCCAAAACACGGTTCATGACCATAAGCCCCGAACTGGCTGAAGAACTGCGCCGGATGGCCCTTATCAAGGCCGACCAGCGACGGCAGAAAGCCATCTGGCAGGAGCTGCGCGAGCTGCGGGCCAAGCTGCGCCCGATTGATCGCGCGTGGTCCGATACGCGGCTCGCCCTGAAACAATACGAGTGGGATTACACGCACGTGGTCCCGCAACTTCAGGAGCGGGAGGCCCAGCTGCTGGACGAGATGCGCCCGTTCCTCCGGCAGATTGACGCGCTGGAGAAGGAGGCCCGGCGGCTGGACCGCAAGATACGCAAAGCGCAGCAAGCTAGTTAGCGCACGCCGGCAGGTCCGGCCGGATCGAGCGCACATACGCCTGCAAGCCTTTGAGCTTGTCGATTTTCCGTTGGTCGTCACCGGCAACCCGAAAACGCGGGTGTCGAGTGCTCGTCAAGAAAACGGTCAATTTATGAACAGATAGAAACGTACGTCTCAGCGGGAGATCGTCACGAAACTGGACTGGCTAGGCCGTAATGCGATGGGGCGTGCGCGCCACCGTCGAACAGCTGGCTGGAGTGGGGGGCGTGCGCATTGCCTCGCGCTCGGAGGCGTTGACCTGACAAGCGCGGCAGGCAAGATGACGATGGGCGTGCTAAACGCCGTGGCGGAGTTCGCGCGCGACCTGCTGATCGAGCGCACGCAGGCTGTGGTCTCGCCCGCGTACGGGCCGAAGGTAAGACGTTTGGCCGCCCCTCCGCACTGACCGATGCGCAACAGCTGAGGCACAGCAGAAGCTCGCGACGGGCGTCTCCGTGGCGCAGCTCGCGAGCGACTACGGACAGACCATTATGCGTGTGCGCCCAAAGACTGCTAACTTGGCGGCAACCCGGCGAACTACCTGAAGAAGTGCGCGTCATCTTGCGGCCTTTCCGCCTGACTGATCAGCCCATTCGCGCAGGGCAGCAACCAATAGGACGATACCGCATGAGTGACATGGCAAGATCACCCCGCAAAACGCCGAAAGAGCGCACCGTGCGGCTGGATGCCGACTTAACGGCAAGTCACCCTAAGACAGATGGAAGCGTGCGCATCCAGTATGTTCGCGGCCTGTCTCAGTGGGTCAAAATAACGCGCGACGAAAATTTCAGCCATTGGTCGTTTGTGCGCGGATTGGAAGGCAATCCTGACGCACATGAAAAGACGCGCTGGCCGTTCGCCACTATGCGGACGTGGGCGCAGGCAGTGGATCACGCCGCGCGGCTGATTCGCGACAATAAGTAATGCGATGGACGAGATAACGGTTCGCGCGGGATTTATTGTATAAATGGGGGATTTAGCAAGTCAATTGCCATGCGAGCTTCATCGGTCGACGCGACTGTGCGATCCAATTCCATTCGATTTCCTTTTGGTGTTGCGTGAGGGGCGATATATCAAGTGGTCGTTTCATCGCTACTTTTACCGGAGCTGAAGGACCCGGGACCTGAGATCCTGACTCACCGCATCGAGTTTTTCTGCATTGGTTTTCGCTGACAGGGCGCCCCGGTCCTTGCGGCCAAGAAAATACGCGATCCGTTCCGCATTGGCGCCGGAAGGATGGGGCAACCCATGCAGGATGCGATCGGCCGGGATCACGCCGCGCCGCGCAAGCCAGTCCAGCCCTTCACTGACCTTGGGTCCCAGCGGCACGAACACGGCCTTGTCCAGGGCCTTAGCTTCGGCCGCAAAATGCTCGTCGATCTGCTGCTGCAGGAACGGGGTGCGGACCATGCTCGGCGTGCCGTTGTAGTTCTTGCCGTCGACGAAGACCGGGTGTCGCAGGATCGAGGTTGTCTGCACCAGATGTCCGGCCGAGCCGAACAGCGCGTCGCAGCTGGTCAACCCGAGCCACCGGTGCAATCCGATGTGATCGAGCAGGCTGATCAGATTGGGCCGCATCGCGCCGCTGAAGGCGCCGGTCTGCTTGGCAGTCCGATGAGCGACGTGTGCCGATACGCCCGCGCGAAGCTGCACCTGCGCTTCACGCATCGCGTTTTTCCACTGTGTAAATCCCGGGGTGATACCGACCAGCACCAGTCGGGCAGTGGAATTCACGTAATCGAACGGAATGTAGTGGCTGGTCAGCGGGCCGTCCTGGCCCAGCAGGAACGACGCCGGAATCTCGGACGGTTGACTGACGCGATCAAGGACGAGTGTCTCGATGGCGGAAGCGAAATTGGCGAAGCGGTTGTTGTTGTCCATGGTCTCTCGTGTGTAACGTGGTGGGGTTTTAAAAATCAAAGTTTCAGTGTTTGATGCGGGTCGTGCGATGGGCGGCGGTCACGACCCTGCCTTCTGCGCCGACCACTGCGTAGCAGTCAAGATGGGCTTCCAGCAGGGAGGCCAGCCGGCCGGCGTATGACCGCAGACGACGCCGGGCGGGTTTGTCGAAATAGTGCCTGGTGGTGCCATCGCCGGATTTTTCGGTGGCACCGAACTGCAGAAGCAGATCGATGACCAGCGGCGCGATGCCACGCTGTTGCAGGCGAACCGCAGCGTGCTTGCTCAGCTCCGGACTTTTCATAAGTACTCCTTTCTATAAATATCGCTTTCTTATGGATGGGATTCGATGGCCAGCCTCAGTCTTGTCCGTCGTCCGGGGGCTGGCTCAGTGCCTTCAGTTCGCGCTCGATTTTTGCCAGGCGGGCCAGCGTGGTGGCTTCACGGGCGCGGAGCACCAGCCATGGAGCGGGCAGTTCAAGCAGCCCGGCGAGCGTTGTCATGAACGCCGCATCGTCGAAGCGGGTCATGAGTTCCCAAGCAAGGGATTGCCCGTCGAAAGCGTTCTCCAACACAATGCCGGCATTGAGAAGCGCCGCATCGAGCGTGTTGGCCTCAAGACGGGCGATCAGTGCCTTGCGCCGCTGGTCCAGCGCCCGCAGCAGGTCGTGAGGATCCTTGAAACGGCGTTTCTGCAGGTCCACTTCACCGGCACTCCAGTACTGCACGACAGGAAGGTAGCGTCCTTTAGCTTGCAGCCAGGCTTTTGCGACATCGCGGGCGATGCGCGTACCCTCGGGCGTGGCCTCTGTCTGAAGTGGCGTGGCCCGCTTCGGATTGGCGGCGGCCCGCACGCTCATTTCTTCCATATCGGCAAGCAGCGCCAGCTGTCCAACGGTCAGGCGATCGAGATCGCTACTTTCCTTCTTGCCGCGACGTCGCGAGAAGTAGGAAAACCCTTCGCCGTTTTCCAGAATGTGTCGGGCGTTCGCCAGTTCAGCGACTTGGAGACAGCGACCGGCGCTCTCGCTGATGAATGCGCCTCCACCACCGATATACGAATCCCATTGGTCCGCGACATGTCCCTCGGCGGCATCCATCAGCAGATCGGCAATCCACGTGTACTGGCTTTCATAGGTCATCGCCTCGATGCTCGCATCAAGCCGGCCATGGACGGCAAAGTTATGAAGCGCTTCCATGTAGCGAGCCAGATCGGTGTGGTGGATCTGCTCGTACGTCAGGCCCAAATCGGTCACGGCTTCATCGGGGTTGAACAGATCACCGGTTTCGATTTCCACATCAATCTGCGGCAGACGCCACAGATAGTGGCTATCGTTGGTGCCAATCACTCGCGCAATGGTTCGCATGTAGTGGCCGAACACCGTGGCGATGTCATCGCGGATCGTTTCAACGGGGTATTTCGTAATCAATTGCTGCTCGAAGGGGGTGGTCGCCTTTTCTGCGGTGTTGTGCATAGCGTGCATATAGTTGATGTGAGTGCGCCTATTGTAGCGAGCAGCACGGCGATGTCAATCATCTATATCGATGATGTGCATGAAAAATTAAATCTGCGGCCTCTATATGTGATAATGTCCTTTATCAGATAGATCGATGGGGACGGCGCATGCTGGAATATCAGGCGAGGACGGTTCAGCAGGTGGCCGCCTGCATCTGCGACCGGTGTCAGAGGCGGATGACCCCGGATGACGCCGGGTGGCACGAAAAGGTGTCGGTGGCGTTCCGGGGCGGCTTCGATTCGATCTTTGGCGACGGCAGTGAGGTCGGCCTCGATCTGTGCCAGGAATGCGTCAGGGATACGCTTGGTGCATGGCTGCGCATCACGCCACCTGACAATGACGGCCAGAAATATCAGGAGCGCTTGCGGTCCGAATGGGATGCCCGTAACGCGGGCGAGCCGTCCGTGGCGCCCGTCGAGGCGCCGGGTGCCGATGACGCGGTCGGGGCCGGCTACGACACAGATTTTTCACTGTGGGCTCGCGAGCAGGCCGCCCGGCTGCGGGCGGGCGCCGTCGATGCGCTCGATCGCGACCACATCGCGGAAGAGCTCGACGCGCTCGCGCGGGCGTTGCACGGCGAACTGGACAAACGCGTTGCCCGACTCCTGCAATCCCTGCTGCAGTGGGCGCTACTTGAGGGCGACCGGCGACCCGCGTGGTACGTGACGATCCAGGAAGAGCGCGACATGATCCCGCGCCTGCTGGCGGATGCGCCCAGCCTGCGCGAGCACTGGCCAGACACGCTGGCCCGCGCGTGGCGCCGCGCGCAGGACGACGTGTGCGACGCCACCGGCCTCGCCCGTACGCTGCTGCCGATGACGTGCCCGTTTACTGGTGAGCAGATCCTCGATGCCGCGTTCTGGCCTGGCAAACCGGGCGAACCATGATGCAGCTCGTCGCACTGGATTCCACGCCCGCGCTGGTGATCGCCGCAGGTGATCGGGCTGGCATCCGTTTCCTCGAATTCTTCGCGTCGGCGATCCGCAATCCGCACACGCGGCGCGCCTATGCACGCGCCGCGGGGGATTTTCTGGCGTGGTGCGCTGGCGCCGGCGTGCCGTCCATTACTGCGGTGCAGCCGCTGCACGTGGCCGCCTGGATCGAACTGCAGACGCAGACCCGGTCGGCGCCAACCGTCAAGCAGCGCCTGGCGGCGATCCGCCATCTGTTCGACTGGCTCGTCACGGGCCAGATCGTGCCGCATAACCCGGCCGCCTCGGTACGCGGTCCCAGCCACACCACGAAAAAGGGCAAAACCCCGGTGCTCGATGCGACCGAGGCGCGGCAGCTGCTGGACAGCATCGATGTGACGACCCCGATCGGCCTGCGCGACCGCGCGCTGATTGCGCTGATGGTGTTTTCGTTCGCGCGGGTGGGCGCGGCGCTGGCGATGCGGGTCGACGACGTCTATGTGCAGCATCGGCGCCTGTGGGTGCGCCTGCGAGAAAAGGGCGGCAAGCGCCACGAGATGCCGTGTCATCACACGCTCGAGGCGTACCTCCATGCGTATCTCGATGGCACCGACATCGGCGCCGATCCGAAAGGGGCGCTGTTTCGCACGATCCGGCGCGGTACCGGCCAGCTCAGCGACACACCACTGCCGCAGGCCAACGCCTACGCGATGGTGCGGCGTCGCGCGCTCGCGGCCGGCATTAATACAAATATCGGCAACCATACGTTCCGCGCGACCGGCATCACCGCCTATCTGAAAAATGGCGGCACGCTCGAAAACGCCGCCGCGATGGCGAATCACGCATCGACTCGCACCACCCAGCTGTACGACCGGCGTCGCGATGACATCAGCCTGGACGAGGTCGAGCGGATCCGCGTTTGACTATGTGCAGTCCATATCAAATATAACCGGCTCAAGTCGGCCAGAAGCCGCCAGCAAGCACATTTTCATGGATGACCCTATCAGGCTGATACTTTTTGAAAAAGTCGCTAGCCGTCTCTCTCGCGAGGTTTTCGGGGGTCTCCTTACCCTTGGCTGACGTGCACAAGCGGTTTGTAGGCCGATCTGAGAGCTTCGTTTTCTCGCGGCGGAGCTGACAAAGACACGCAGCGACTTTTTGAACAGTATCGGCTGAAAGCTGCCAGTCGACACTGGTCGCCGCGCAAGCAGCCCCCCGCTGCCTACTGTCAGTCCGCGCCGAACGCTCAGGCGCTCGCACCGCTTCACACGCAGAGGAGTGTCGCCATTGAAGATGGCTTTCTCGTAGGCGGCATAGCGCGTTGTTACGTTGTATGGCGCGTCGATCGAGGGCGCCACCGCAGGCCAGGGGGCGAGTGACGGACCTGGCCCCGCATGCTGTATTGAGATACACTGCACAGAATTCTGTCATCACCCTCCCGGGAACCAGCCATGGGCTTTTCAGCCAGTGATGTGGTGCCATTCACCCAAGCGCGCGCCAACCTCTCCGAACTCGCTGACCAAGCGAAGGCCGGTGCAGAAAAAATCATCACCAAAAACGGCGAAAGCTATGTCGCTCTAATCGACGCAGACCGGCTGGACTACTACCACCGGCTGGAACGCGAGCGCATCCACCTGCTGCTGGTCGACGATGCCAAGCGTGGATTGGCCGATATCGAGGCAGGCCGTACCTGCGTGGCGGATGCGGCCCTCGCCCAAATTCAAAACCGCCGAGCCAGCGCTCCCACCGGCAAGGCTGCCAAAAAGCGTGGTTGAGGATGTCTACCAGGTTGAGTTGACGGCGAGCTTTCTGGAACGCTTGGAAGCAATCGAGGCGTTCTTGTCGGAGGCGAATGCAGCCCTTGCTTTTGACGACCTGCTTGCCGAGCTTCGCGCGACGATGATCCCTAACCTGGCCCGGTTCCCCCGCATTGGTCGGCGCTACGTCGACAACCCACCGCAATCGGCAGAGGCGCTTGCGCAACTTGCCACTCTGCCGGAAGGCTCAGCCAACGCCCTGCGCGAATACCTACATGGTGACTACCTGATGCTGTATGTGGCTGTGGAGGTCAATGCATCTATGTATCTTCTGTCCATTCGGCACCATCGTCAGCTTTCATTTGACTTTGCTCGGCATTGGCCGGCGTCAACTTGACCGCAGGGGAGAAGCAATTTGGTGACCCCGACTTCCAGCGAGGCAATTACACGCGCTCAACTTGTTGACGCTCAGTTGGCGCACGCCGGTTGGAACAAGTCTAGACGAAGTCTTATCGAAGAATTCGTTCTGACGGCACAGGAAACTGAGGCGGGCTACAACGCCCAGCAGTTCGCGGACTACGTGCTACTTGGGAGCGACGGCAAGCCGCTGGCCGTGGTGGAAGCAAAGCGCACTTCTCGAGACGAATTGGCGGGCAAGCGTCAGGCTGCAGACTATGCTGACGTCATCAAAGCGAAGTTTGGCCATGATCCATTCGTTTTCCTAACGAATGGCAAAGAGATTCAGTTCTGGGATCGCGAACGCTACGCACCTCGAAAGGTGTCGGGCTTCTACACGCGAGACGACCTGGAGCGACTGCATCACCAGCGCCAGTTCGCTCAGCCGCTGGCTGGCATTGCCATCAACGCAGAAATCGCCGGCCGCGACTATCAAAACGAGGCCATTCGACGGGTCACAGAGGGCGTAGCGACCGCCAAGCGCAAATTCCTACTGGTAATGGCGACCGGCACCGGGAAGACGCGGACGACGATCGCTCTGGTTGACACCTTGCTGCGAGCCAAACGCGTGCAGCGCGTGCTGTTCTTGGCAGACCGGCGCGAACTGGTCCGACAGGCCATGTCGGAGTTCAAGTCGCACTTGCCCAACGAGAGTCTGGCCCGCATCGAGGCTGGCGAAACCTCCGGCGCACGTATCCAGTTTTCCACCTACCCTAGCATGATGCAGGTTTACTCGCGCTTGTCGGTGGGCTATTACGACCTGATTGTGGCAGACGAAAGTCACCGATCCATCTACCAGCGCTACAAGGCCGTCTTTGACCACTTTGATGCAATTCAGCTTGGTCTGACTGCCACGCCAACCGACTACATCGACCACAACACCTTTGACCTGTTCGATTGCGGCGATGGGGTGCCCAGCTACTACTACAGTTACGAGCAGGCGATTGCCGACCAGAACCTGGTGAACTACCGCGTGCTGGACGCGCAGACCAACTTCCAGTTGAAGGGCATCCAAGGCGATGCTTTGCCGCAGCCATTGCAGCAGATGGCGCTTGATCAGGGGGTGGAACTCGAAGAGCTGAATTTCGACGGTACCGACATCGAGAAAGGCGTTACCAACCAAGGCACCAACGACGCGATGGTGCGCGAATTCATGGACAAGAGCCGCAAGGACATGCGCGGGCTCCCCCACAAGTCCATCATCTTTGCGGTGAGCCATGCCCACGCCAAGCGCCTGTACGAGAGCTTCAATCGTCTCTACCCAGAACTGCAACGCCAAGGCATGGCCGAGATTATCGACAGCCATATGGAACGCGCCGACGCCACGCTGGATGATTTCAAATTCCGCGCGATGCCGCGCGTGGCGATATCAGTGGACATGCTCGATACCGGTGTCGATGTTCCCGCCATCCAGAATCTGGTCTTCGCCAAGCCCGTCTTCAGCAAGGTCAAGTTTTGGCAGATGATCGGCCGCGGTACGCGCTTGCACATAGACAAGCCCACTGGTGAGATCAAAAAGGACTTCTTGATCATCGACCACTGGAAGAATTTTGCGTACTTTAAGCTCAAACCGGACGGCGAGGTCGATCACCCGAGCGAGCCCTTGCCCGTGCGCATATTCCGCCTGCGGCTTGAAGGTTGGCAGTTGCTGCACGGCTTGCAGCCTGATGCGCAAGACACGCGCGACGCGATTGAAACGCTACAAACCATGTTGCTGACTTTGCCACGCCAAAGCATCAATGTCCGGCCGTATTGGGACGAGCTTGATGCCCTGACAAGGCAATGGCCGGCGCCCAATCCGGCAATGCTTGAACACCTGTCGAAAAGCATTGCACCGCTGATGCGCCTGGCTCCGCTGGCGGGCCTGGATGAGTTGCAGTTCCGCGTATGGTGCGAACGGCTCACCGTGGCCTGGCTCAAGGGAGACTCTGACGAGCAGGCCAAGGTGCGTGAGCGCATTCAAGGCGCGGTGGCCAGCTTGGCCGACAACATTCCCGAGGTGCAACGAGTGGCCGAGCAGCGGGCCTGGGTTCAGTCCGCCGGATTTTGGCAGCACCTGGACATGGACCGACTTGGCAAGTTGCAAGCCGTGTTCGCGCCGTTGATGCGATACCGCACGCGCACTGCCGAGCATACGGTGGAAGTCAATCTGCCTGACAGCATCACCCAACGCAGCTGGATCATTTACGGCCCCACAGGCGAAGGTGCCTTTGCCGAGAGCTATCGCGAGCAGGTGGAGGCGCTGATACGCCGTCTGGCCGAGCAGCTACCGGAGTTGGCCAAACTCAAAAACGGCGAGGACCTGAACACCGATGAATTGGAACGCATCAGTGCGACGCTGAATCAAGCCGACCTCTTTGTCACGGAAGACACTCTGCGCAAGGCCTTCGAAGCGCCAGCTGCGTCATTGGCCGACTTCCTGCGTCACATGCTGTGTAATGACGCCCACCTGCCGAACCGAGAAGATCGCATCAACGGTGCGTTTGATGCCTTCATTGCGGCACATGGGTACCTGCGCGCCAACCAACTTAACTTCTTGCGTGCTGTGAAAGCAGCCGTGCTGCGCCGCGGTCGCATCACCCTTGCGGCGCTCAACGAGCCACCTCTCTCACGTGTGGGGCGCGTCGAAGCGCTGTTCCCTCCGCAGGAAATCAACGAACTTATCGCCTTGACCAACCATTTGTTGGACGAGGCCGCATGATCAATCTAGGACGAACCTGAATGCTTGCTCCACACATTAAGAAAAAAGTTGACGAACTCTGGAATCGCTTCTGGGCCGCAGGCCTCACCAACCCTTTGGTGGCAGTGGAGCAGATCACGTACCTGCTGTTTCTCAAGCGCCTGGAGGATATCGACCTCAAGCGCCAACAACGCGGGTTTCCGTCGATCTACGCAGGGTCCGAGTCGTGCAAGTGGAGCTACATCCGTCAGGAAAAGACCAACCCCGGCCACCTAATTGATGTGGTGTTCCCATGGCTGCGCGAGCTCGACAAGCATTTCAGCACAGCCAGCGTCGACGATACCGAACTGGCTAGTCTCAACAATCGCATGGCCGATGCCTACTTTCAGCTTGACCCCAACAAAGGCAAGGTGCTGAGTGACGCCATCGACGCCATCGATCAGCTATTTGCCCGCGCCGGTGACGGTAACGCCGCTCAAGACATCATGGGTGACACCTTCGAGTACCTGCTCAGTGAGGTAGCTACCGCAGGTAAAAACGGCCAGTTCCGCACGCCACGCCACTTGATCCGCTTCATGGTCGAGTTGCTCGGTCCAGAGCCCGGCCAGCGTGTAATCGACCCCGCGGCCGGCACGGGCGGCTTTCTGTTCAGCACGCAGCAGCATCTGATGCGCAAGTACTCGGCGCAAGAGAATGTGGTGCTTGAATGGGACGGCACGCCGCACCGCACTGACGGCGCCGCAGCCACGCCCGAGCAGTACACCGCAATCCATGACGGCGCCAACTTTGTCGGCCTGGACAACGACCGGACCATGGCGCGCATCGGCTGGATGAATTTGGTGCTGCACGACGTGACCGACCCGCATCTATTGCAGGGCGACTCGCTGAGCAAGCGCGAAGGCAAAGGCCAGCTCAAACAACTGCTTGAATCTGAAACCTACGACTTCGTGTTGGCCAACCCGCCCTTTACCGGCACGGTCGACAGTGGTGATCTGGAGCCCGATTCCTTGCTGTTCCCACGCGTAGGCGGTGGTGGAAAGAAGAAGGATGAAAGCATCACAAACAAGAGCGAACTGCTCTTCTTGTGGCTGATGCTCGACCTGCTGCGCGTAGGCGGCCGTTGCGCGGTGATCGTTCCCGAGGGAGTGCTGTTCGGCAACACTGATGCCCACGCCCGCCTGCGCCGCGAGCTGCTGACCGAGCACGTCGTTGAGGGTGTGGTCTCGCTGCCTGGCGGTGTTTTTCAACCCTATACTGGCGTGAAGACTTCGGTTCTCATCTTCCGCAAGGAGACCAGGCGCGACGAACGACCGACCTCCACCAGCCGCGCGGCCCCGCGCACCGAGCATGTCTGGTTTTACGAGGTGGAAGAAGACGGGTACTCGAGAGATGCCAAGCGCAATCCCCGTGCAGGCCAGCAGAACGACCTATGGGATGCACTGGAGAAGTTCAAAGCCTGGCTCGCGCACGGCCGCACAGGCTCGCAGCACCACGCAAAGGTGCTGCTTCAACCCCGCTTTCGCGTCGAACGATGGCGCCAAGCGCTGCTGCGTGACACTGCCGACCAACTTACGCCTGCCGGTGAGGCTTTCGCGGCTTTGTCCGACACCAGTATGTGGGACGGACAAGTCTGGAGCATCCACGAGTTGTTCCCCGAACTGCCTGCTGACCCCAAGGCGGCAGAAGCGCAAGTATGCAATGCCGCCAGCCAGCAGTTGTACGACTTGGTGATCAGGTACTTCGCGGCTCCAACGCAGCCCATCTGGGAGCAATGGCGCACGGCAGGCAGCGACAATAGGCCCATGAACGCTGAGCATGCCTTAGCCGATTGGCAAAAGGCCATGAGGGTGCCACAGCAAGACTTCAACCGGGCGGCGAGAGAGGTTTACCGCTTGTTTGACGCGGAGGATGGCCCTGCCTTGCCTTTGTGGAAAGACCTGGTGAAGGACGCTATCAAGGCCGGCCTGTCATTCCACGAGACCGCCGTCAAGCAGGCGCCCGTCGTGCAGTTCAGTCAACAGACGCCCGTGCCTGACCTCAAGGCCGCGTTTGAAGCCATTGCCCGCGAGGTGGCCAAGCTCGACGGCTTCGATGTGACGCTGCGCAGCCTCGCCGTCGACCAAGCGACGGAACTCAAGGCGGCCAAACACTGGGTGGTGCCGGTGCGCGCTTGGGCCCGCAACGACGATTGGCGCGGCGAGGACGGCACGCTCGTCGGATCGCACGACGCTGACGGCCTCGTGCGTCACGCCTACGTGCAGGCCCTTCTGGCTGAAGGTCTGTACGACGATAAGGGCAGGCTCAAGGACGGTTTGCTCGACCCCGACTGCATCGAGGCACGCGAGTGGAACCTGTCTGCCGGGCAATACAAGCCGTTCGACTTCACCCAACTCAAGAGCGACAAGAGTGTCGTTGAGCTGATCGGCGCACTCAAGACGACAGAGCAGGACATCATCAACGGCCTCGACAAGCTGCTGGCCATGGTGGAGGGGCGGGAATGAGGCTGCCAGAGACGTGGGCAGAAGTACGGCTCACTGATGTTTGCGAACTGAACCCTCGGCTGTTAGCCGAGGATCGGCCCAGTGACGATTTACCGGTGACCTTTGTGCCGATGTCCGCAGTGAACGAATCTGCGGGGGTGATCGACAAACCAGAGGAGCGCACGTTCGGCGAAGTCGCGAAGGGCTATACAAGCTTTCGTGAACGCGATGTGCTGTTCGCAAAGGTCACACCTTGTATGGAGAACGGAAAGGCTGCCGTTGCTGGTCAGCTTGTAAATGGGCTGGGATTCGGCTCTACCGAATTCCATGTTCTACGCCCCACGCCCGCCGTGCTTCCTGAGTTCATTTTCAGCTTCATTCGCCAACAAGCCTTTCGTGACCGTGCCGCCTCTGCATTTGTCGGTACGGGCGGCCTACAAAGAGTCCCCCCCGACTTTTTGTCTCGGGTCAGGCTCCCCCTCCCGACCCTTCCCGAGCAACAGCGCATCGTCGATGTGTTGCGGCATACGGAAGCGGTAGCGAAGGCCAAGCACTTGATCAGCGAGCAGGTCGATCAGTTGGTGAAAACCGCGTACTGGGAACACTTTGGCGCGTGGTACACCCCTGATGGCCTCATCGACCCAGTGCGGATCGGCGACTGCATTGCCGGCTCGCAGTACGGCGTTTCCGAGGCGATGGAGGCGCATGGCACGCATGCAGTGCTGCGCATGAACAGCATCACCAGCAGTGGTTGGCTGGACTTGTCTGAACTGAAGTACGCCAGCTTGTCCGCCAAGGACATCGCATCGACCGAATTGCAAGATGGCGACCTGCTGTTCAATCGAACCAACTCAAAAGAGCTTGTTGGCAAGTGCGCAGTGTGGCGCCCAGTTGCTGGCGCATTCAGCTTCGCTTCTTACCTGATCCGGCTGCGCTTGAAAAGCGAGATGCTGCCTGAGTACCTGTGGGCCACCTTGAACAGCGCTTACGGCAAGTACCGACTGACAAATTCAGCCAAGCAGGCGGTCAGTATGGCCAACGTGAGTCCGACTGACCTGGGTCGAATCACGGTCCCGCTGCCACCGTTGTCCATCCAGGACGAGTTTGCCAAGTTTGTGCGTACCGTCGAAGCGCTGCGATCACAAATGCTCAGCAAACTAGATGCGTTTGCTGAGCTGCAGACAGTCGTGAGCCAACAGGCATTGATCGGTGAGCTGACTTCCACGTGGCGCGACGATCACGCCAACGAGATCGCGGAGGCCCTGCAGACCCGCGACACGCTACTTCGCGAGCGGGGCGCCAAGGTCGCTCTTAGCGCCACCATCACTGCTACGCCGTCTGCCCAGGCTGAATTGACTGTACGGCCCGCCCGCCATTGGCTGCAGGGCGAACTGAGTGAGTTCCAGCGTCAAGTGTTGGCCGCCTTCACCGCGTACTGCCAAGCTAGCGGCGAACCTCTGTTGGTCGAAGATCCAGACGTGTTTGCGCGCTTCTGCGACGACACCGCAGTGACCGAGCGGCTTCGAGTCTTCGGTACCTCGCATGGCAACCGCATCCGCCGCACACTTAGCCAGATGGCCGCCCTGGGTCTGATTGCAAAAGTCACCTTGCTCAAGGTTGGACAGGAAAGCGGCGAGCGAGACTACCTCAAAGCCTTTCGTCCGCTGCGAGAAGATGAGTTCACACGACTAGCGGACGTGCAGGCTCTGCGCAAGGCCTTGTCGGCAGATGTCGATCAGGAACATTACTACTTGCAAGCTCAGTTGGACTACAAGGCCTCCGAGCGGGCGGGCGCGGGCGGAGTGTTCCAGGTCATCTCGATAGAAGACGATGGAGGCAAGGACTACACCCATTTGGTGGACCAAGGCCGGCACTATGCTTCACTCGATGATCTGAAAGTTGACCTTGCCAGCGCCCTCAGTGTGGCAGCGACGCAAGTGGACTTGGAGGAGGTCTGATGCGCCTGCGCTACCTCCACCTTCAGAACTATCCGCCGATCTCGAACATCAAGGTGTGCTTTGCCAGCGGCTCCCCACTGGCCCGCGAATGCGCTATCCGGTTTGTGGTGGGCGTGAACGGCAGCGGCAAGTCCAACCTGTTGCGAGCAGTGGCCGAAGTGTTCTTGGCTCTGGCCGACCTGCGTGTGCCGGCTTTCCCGGTGAGCCTAGTCTACGAACTGGGTGTGCGTGGTTCACCCAGCCACCGCACGTTGTTGCTGCATTGCCCAGGCGACCGGCAACTGGCCAGCCTCTGGCTGCACGAGCGGTTTGAGTTCGACGATAAGAACGGGCAGGAAGTTTTTGAGGATTGCATCGAGCACTTAGCACTCGAGGGCAAACCTGCAGTGCCTGGCTTCACGGCGTTGATTGAGCCTGGCCGCTGGCCGCAGCGCGACAGTACGCCACCTCAGATAGCGCTGCCCTCGGCGGTGCTCGCGTACACCACGGGTGACTTGCGCCCGTGGCGTTCGGTGTGGAGCCGAAATCAGAACGCAGAAGGTTTACAGCGAATGGATGACGACAACAACGTTGAAGAGCGCCCCGCGGGATGGACGTCAGCCCAAGAGCGTGCTTTGATCGCGGCCCGATCCGCCTTTCGCGCAACTCAGAGTGTCGACAGAAGCGTCTCGACCGCCGAAGCAGAAAGTTTTCGGCGCCCCCTGCTGCTGGATGCCACTTTGCTCAAGTGCGCCCTACTAGCGGTGGCCTTGCCGCAGGCCTTCGTTGAAACCGCTGATTACCCGAGTCGCGCCGAAGTCGATGCCGCAATGGCTCAGCTTCGTCATCGCTCCGACGACAAGGCTGCGCTGCAAGAACTGCTGGAGCGCGGCGGATGGCATCACCTGGTGTCTGTGGCCTTCCGCTCGCGCCTACAGGCTGAACAGTGGGACCAAAAGCTTTGCGAAACCGCCCACGACTGGTGGCTGTGCGCCAGCGAAGTGATTGCCGAACCGCATCCGGTGGAAGCACGTCGCGCCCTCTGGTTTGATTTAAAGGGCCCGCTCGATTTGCAGGCACTGAGCTTTGCTTCTGCC
The DNA here is from genome assembly GCF_000685095.1 of Paraburkholderia caledonica NBRC 102488. Taxonomy (GTDB): domain Bacteria; phylum Pseudomonadota; class Gammaproteobacteria; order Burkholderiales; family Burkholderiaceae; genus Paraburkholderia; species Paraburkholderia caledonica. Next base: position 46,999 of record NZ_BAYE01000004.1, on the reverse strand, counting down.
GCCCGAGACGAGCTGCAGGCATGCTCGACTCAAGGTGAAGCCCTCTGGATATTGTTGGGTGGCGTCAAGGATGCTAGCGCCTTCGACTTGTTCACTCGCCTGCTGGAGCTGATCCAGGTAGGGCTTTTCGACGATGTGCTGATCCGCCTGCGCCGTGGACCTGTGCCCAGCGATGTTGATATGACCGAGGCGGACGACACCGGCGTGCTACGCCACGAGGAGCTGTCGGATGGCGAACAGATGGTCTTGGGTCGCATGGCACTCTTTCATCTGCTGCAAGGTCAGCAGGATGCCCTGTTGCTTCTCGACGAGCCCGAGACCCACTTCAACGATAAGTGGAAGCGTGAGATCGTCGACATCATCGACGACGCTATCGGCCACACCAGCAACGACGTGCTGATCTCTACCCATTCGGCCATCGTGTTGTCCGATGTGTTCAACAACGAGATCGTGATGGTGGAAAAGACGCCGCATGGCTCCAATGTGCGCAGCGTCGACGAGCCAACATTCGGGACCGACCCGAGTGCGTTGATGATGACGGTGTTTGGCGCCGACGACAGCATCGGCAAGAGAGCGCAGGAGTTCATTGAAGGCAAGCTGGCGCAGACAACCGGAACGCAGGCTGAGATCGCCGACCTGGAACGGCTGATTGCCCGCATGGGATCGGGCTTTTACCGCAGCGAGCTACGTACGTTGCTGAACACCTGGCGGGGTGGGGATGCTTAAGCCCATCCATCGCGTGATATGTTCCCCCGCGCTGGTGGCGTGCCAGCAACTGATGCAGAGGTTCGCGCTGTGGCTTTGCGCCCCTGGCACCACGGCGGCGAACCTGACCCAAGCGGGCTTGCAACCGCCCGCAATGCCTACGGCCATAGAAGCGGACTGGCTGTGGGAGTTTCTCCAGCGCAAGGAAGACAGACGACCGCTCCTAGACCGCGCAGAAGTTGTCGTGGCGATGTCTGCTGCACAGAAAGGCGCGCTGGCCGCTTGGGTACTATCCGTATCGGCACTCTCGGCGCAGTTTCAAGCTGCGCCGCCGCCATGGCCCACGACAGGTCCGCAGGTGGACCCGGTGAACTGGGCGGAGTTCAAGGACTTGATGGAGGCTTTCTACGACAAGGGGTTTCGTGCTGGCTTGCCCTATCTGGCAGATGGGACGCCAGTCGCGGTGGGTGGGGTCTCTTACGCTTCCTTCGTCGACGCCTTTCGTATTGCGCACCGCCTGAACCATGACCCCCACGCCCGCCAGGTTTGCGTATTCTGTGGTGGGCCGCTGGGCGATACGCCGCACGTGGACCACTGGGTTATCAAGAGCGCGTTCCCATTGCTCAGCATGTGCGCTGATAACCTGACACTTATCTGCAGCACCTGCAACGAAGCTCCGAACAAGGGTGACAAGCCTGTGCATAGCAATGGCAGCTTTGCAGACTGGTTCCACCCGTACTTGCGCCCGGGCAACGGTGCCTTGCAGCTCGGCTATGATCTCCATGCAGCGGCTGTGCATTGCTCAGCCTTTGCGCCCGCCGATCAACCGAAGGCGTCAAAGATCGACGGGTTGCTCAACTTGTCAAGCCGATGGACCCGCGAATTCAAGGCGGAATATGCCAAGCATCAGGACGTTCTTCGGCGCAGTGAGGGCCGACGGATTAAAGCGGCTCAGGCGAGGCACACACTGCAAGAGATTGGTGATTATGTTCAGCAGTGGGCGGAGGGCCTCTCGCCTAGCGAGCCGCATCATGAGGTTCATACCACTCTTGGGCAAGCCATGATCGAGCCAGCCCGAATGCAAGCTTGGCTTGCTGAGTTGGCGACAATTCAATAACCCGAATCGGAGTAGCTCAGATATGGCCGAAATTACCCGCCGCCGCACCGGCGAATTGCTTCGGGAGCTGTTCAGCATCCTGATGGCCGCGCCCGATGGTGTGCAAGCAAGTGCGGCGTTGCAGGCTTTGGCCAGTCGCGTCACCTTGACACCCTATGAGGCTGACTCCTACGAATCGGGCGGCAGGCGGTTCGAGAAGATCGTGCGCTTCGCGACAGTGGACTGCGTCAAAGCCGGCTGGTTGGTTAAGGACAAGGGCATCTGGACCATTACCGAGGAAGGCCGTAAGGCCCATCTGGAGCTGCCCGACCCCGAAGCGTTTTACCGACGGGCGTGTAAGCTCTACGCTGAGTGGAAGGCTGCGCAGCCTGATGCTGAAGTGGGAGCGACAGCGGGACCGGATGCGGGAGTCGACGAGCCAGACACAACAGCCAAATCTGTGAGCGTGACCTACGAGGAAGCGGAAGAACAAGCATGGGCGGAGATTTCGGCGTACCTCCGCGCGATGAATCCCTATGACTTTCAGGACCTAGTGGCCGATCTGCTGCGTGCAATGTCCTACCACGTGACCTGGGTCTCGCCGCCCGGAAAAGACGGTGGGATAGACATTCTGGCGTGGCCTGATGCGTTGGGTACGCGGCCACCGCGCATTAAGGTGCAAGTGAAGAGGCAGCAGCAAGCGGTGAGCGTTGACGGTCTGCGATCCTTCATGGCATTGCTGGGCGATGACGACGTCGGCCTCTTCGTTTGCACGGGCGGCTTCACGAAGGACGCCGAGACGGAGGCGCGCACGCAGGAAAAGCGCCGCGTTACGCTGATTGGTCTGGAGAAGCTATTTGACCTTTGGGATGAGCACCACGAAAAACTGACGGACCAGGCTAGGCGACGTCTGCCATTGCGGTCCATCCGTTTCCTAGCTCCGGGTGGGTGAATCGAGCTCCTGACAAACAATTGTCAAACCGCGCCAACCCCATCGGGACACGTGCCTGAGCAGACCATCTCGATGGTCTTGATCGCGGAAGATCTGCGGCCGTGATGCCGGGATGCGCCGTCGACAGCTGCGAGTCGCCAGAATAATACTGACCCACCCCCCAACCACACCGAGGCCGATTTGCTGCTGCGCTCGCTGTCGCGTTCGCTTTATCCCGATGGCAACACGCCAGTGGGCCGCCGCTTATTGAAGGTCGATGCCGGCCCATTGTTTGGTGGTACGGCGGAGCCGGACGACATCGAGACCGGCACGATTTATGTGCTGCGCAGTCAGTCGAGTCATCCCTTCGTGGAAGAACATCGGGAGCTGACCCACAAGATTGGCGTCACTGGTGGCAAGGTCGAGACCCGCATCGCGGGCGCGGAGAATGACGCGACTTATCTACTGGCCGGGGTGGATGTCATTGCTGAATACAAGCTGCACAACATCAAATGCAGCAGGATGGAGAACATTTTCCACCGACTGTTCGCCGCTGGACACCTTGACCTGACCATTCCCGACCGGTTCGGCAATCCGGTCAGGCCGCGAGAGTGGTTTCTGGTGCCGTTACAGGTGATAGACGAAGCCGTGCAGCGGATCATTGACGGTTCAATCACAGCCTATACCTATGACCCGGCCACGGCATCGCTCGTTGCCGCCTGATCGTTTGAGCGCCTCAACGCTTGAAGGATTGGGTATCTGGGGGATTTCTTGGGAGCATGACTCTCTGTAAGTGGCGGCGGTAGGTTACGCCAGCCTCTTTGCCAGCTCCTCCGCCCGTGGATGGTAGTAACGCATCAACATGCGCGGGTCCTTGTGGCCCGTTATCTTTGTCAGCTCGTGCATCGGGAAGATCGACGCTAACCGGGAAGTCGCCTCGTGTCGTAAGTCGTGAAAGCGAAGGTCGGTCAAAAACTTACCATCCGGTCTTATCTTGGCCGCTTTGCATTCATCGACGTAAATCTTGCGGGCGCGCGCGACTGCGCGCTCGAAGGCTCTGGTAACGGCATCGCTGCGAATCGCGAATACGCGGCCGGTGTCGGCCTCGCCGCTTTCGGTCGCATCATCTTTGGCGTCATCCCGTGTGTCTTCTAGCGCTTGAAACACCGCGACGGCGCGCGAAGACAGGGGGACATCGCGGGCGTCTCCGTTCTTCGTCGACGGTAAATGTACGACGCAGCGATTGAGGTCTACGTTGACCCACAACATGGACACGATCTCGCCCCGGCGCATTGCGGTCTCTACAGCCAGCCAGATGATGGGTGGCAGAAGCGCTGAGCCGCTAGCCTTTGCCACGCGTTCAAGCTCACCGTCTTGCGCGCCGCGTTCCGATGCGGGGTTGTCCGTGCTTGGAGTGCCAAGAGTTGAATCGCTGACAGCAATGCGTCGTGTGCGAGCGTTGTTGGGCTGCGGCTTGCGCACCAGTTCAACCGGATTTGAAAGGCTTTCCATCCCCCATTCTTTGCGGGCAATATTGAACACATGAGACAGGACCGCCAAACGGCGCAGGACGGTCGCGGGCTTGTAGTCCTTCAGCCATTCGTCGCGGAGCTTCGCTACGTCTGCGCTACGGACTGTGGCTAGCGGCCGTCTTGCCAATTCCACAGACTTGCAGGCTTTTAGGACGGACGATTCTTGCGCCGCACCCTTTTTTGACTGTGAGACTTCTTCCTCATAGCGTTTCAGCGCCTCGTAGAGCGTTGTCGCCTCGGCTTCACTGCGGCTGACCCATATGCCGCGCGACATCTCCGATTCGATCATGTTGGCCCAAGCTTCCGCCTCGGCCTTGGTAGTAAAGGTCTTGCTTTGCGCAGGGTAGCCGCGCCGGCGTACCTGCGCCTCCCATTGGTACTGCCCACGCTTTCGGATGGTCGGCATTTCGCGATGCTTGCTCGAACTGAGTGTGGCAAGATTGTGGCAAATAATCGAAGGCAGCGCTAGAAGGCTTGGATTGATTGGTGAGGTTTTTACATTCGCAATGCGAAGGTCGGGAGTTCGATCCTCCTCCTCCCAAACGTATCCCAAGCAACACCACAAGCTTAGAAACAAAAACCCCCGGCAGCTCAATCTGTCGGGATTTTCATTCGCGCATCAAGCGCTATTCACCAAACCACCAAATCAGAACTGATCCCACCCCGCCCCGTCGCCGGCAGAAACGACGGGCATCGTTCCAACCTTAACCGGCGTTCGCATCGCCGCCGACGCGCCCACCTGCGGCGCCGCAGCAACAACTGAACGCCCTGTAACAACCGCCTTCTCCCGACCACCAGAAGCCACGGCAGCCCCTGCAGCGACGGCACCCACACGAGCCCCACCCCCTCCAAAACCCGAAAAACCCCCACAACCTCATTCAACTGCTCTCCCTGCTCCTCCATCGACCGCGAAGCCGCCGCCGCCTCTTCCACCAGCGCCGCATTCTGCTGCGTGACGTTGTCCATCTGCGTGATCGCGAGGTTCACCTGCTCGATGCCGCGGCTTTGCTCGCTCGATGCCGCCGCGATCTCCGACATGATGTCAGTGACACCCGCCACCGCCTCCGTCACCTCGCTCATCGTCTTGCCCGCTTCGCCGGCGAGCGACGAACCGTCGCGGATCTTGTCCACCGAATTGGCAATCAGATCCTTGATCTCCTTGGCCGCGCTCGACGAGCGCTGAGCCAGGCTGCGCACCTCGCTTGCAACCACCGCGAAGCCGCGACCCTGTTCGCCCGCACGTGCCGCTTCCACGGCCGCGTTCAGAGCAAGAATGTTTGTCTGAAATGCAATTCCTTCGATGATGCCCGTGATGTCCGCGATCTTGGTCGAGCTGTCGCTGATGTCCTGCATCGTGCTCACCACCTGGCCCACCACCGCGCTGCCTTTTTGCGCAACACACGACGCGTTCGCGGCCAGCGTGCTGCCTTGCTGCGCGTTATCGGCGTTCTGCTTCACCGTCGACGTAAGTTGCTCCATGCTCGAAGCCGTCTCCTGTAGCGACGCCGCCTGCTGTTCCGTGCGCTGGCTCAGGTCCATATTGCCCGCGGCGATCTCGCGAGCCGCGCCCGCGATGCTCGTGCTGGCATCGCGCACGCGTCCGACGATCGTCGTCAGGCGCTCGTTCATCTCGCGCAATGCGCCGAGCAGCTTGCTCGTTTCATCCTTGCCGTTGACGTTGATGCGCGTGCGCAAATCGCCTTGCGACACAGTCCGCGCGACGTCGATTGCAAGATGTAACGGACCGCTCACCGCGCGCGTAAGTACCACGCATGCGCCCACCGCGAGCGCAATCGCGAGCAGGGAAATCGTGATGAGCAAGTTTCGCTGGTGCTCATAGTGCGCCGCATAGCCGGCGATCATCTCCTCCTGCCGCGAATGCGCGTAGTCCGCATACGCATCGGTCGCACGGATCAGCGCCGCTAGCAGAGGCCGGCATTGATCGTCCATCTTGGCGATCGCCCGACGGTCGACCGCTGTCCGCACCTGTACGGCCATGTCGGCGCGCGCGTTGATGCCTCGCACGAAATTGGAGAACCCTTCGGTCGAATCGCTCAGCGACTTGAGGGAAAGCCCCGCAACCGCGACGACGATCAGGGACAACGTACCGAAGCCGGCTATCAGCTTCGCTTTGATACTGAACTGGTTCAGGGCGGCCATATATCTCTACTTCTTCAAGGAGAAACCTGGTCGTTTCGTAATGGACTCTCAGGTCCAGAATGGGAGCGTCTATATAACCGCCGTACATCCCGACCGTCCCGCGCAGTGTTGCGATTGCGTGCAAGCACGAAACCGGCATTCTATCTACTGGTTATCGGGTCGCGCCCAGCGGACTTGAGGGCGGCGGGGCAATCCATTACGGACTTCTCACGAAATCCGCATAGAAGATAAGCGTCGCGTCCGCAGCGTTATGCAATCTGCGCACAACGCGGCAACTGTCCGTCGCGGCGACGCAGGGTTCGAACGCAGTCGCGCAACACGTTGACGTACGATGAACGCGCCACCTAAGTGATTCACAAGCGGTCCACAAGCGGCGCACTAAGCACTAAAGACCCGTCTTTTCGATCCTTTGGGTAAGGATGACCCCTGTTACGCTACGGGTTCGCCATACGCGATCCCCGATGGACGCGTCTTTTCCTTCTCTAGCGCGTGAAGACCGCGCATGCCCAAACCGAACTCAATGGTCACGCGTCGTCCAAACATCATCATTGCGATCAGTGGCGTGCTGGCCAGCGCAATCCTTGCCATTGCAGTGTGGGTGCTGGCGCAGATGCACGACGACGCGTTGCGGCGCGCGCAAGATTCTGTGTTCAACGTCTCGCTGCTCGTGGAACGCGACGTGTCGCGCAATCTGGAAATCTACGACCTGTCGATACGCACAGTGATTGAAGGGCTCAAGCAGCCACGCGTGCTGCAACTGGAGCCTTCGCTACGTCAAATGGTGTTGTTCGACGGTTCGGCATCCGCGAAAGACATGGGCTCGATTCTCGTGATCGACGAAACCGGCTATATCAAGTTCGATTCGCAGTCCGTTACGCCACGCCATGTTTATCTCGCCGACCGCGACTACTTCAAGGTGCATCGCGATTCGCCCAACATAGGTCTGTACGTGAGCCACCCGTTCATGCCGCGCGCAACGGGCACTGACATGAGCATCGGCTTGAGCCGGCGCATCTCGCGGCCGGACGGCAGTTTCGGCGGCGTGGTGGTCGGCACCATGCGGCTCAAATACTTCCGCAGCCTCTTCAACGGGATGAATCTCGGCGCCGGCGGTTCGATGGCTCTCATGCTAAGCGACGGCACGATGCTGATGCGGCGTCCGTACGATCCAAAGACGATTGGCATCAATCTGACGGGTACTTCCAACTATTCGCGCTTCACCGCGCAGCCGAGCGGCGACTTCTTCGGCACTGCGGCGATCGACGGCGTCGAGCGCTGGTACGCGTTTCGCCATATCGACATGTATCCGCTGATTCTCGATGTCGCGCTGTCCACGCGCGACATCTACGTGGGCTGGCGGCGGCGGGCATGGATCATTGGCTCGCTGATCGGCGCGCTCGACCTTACGCTGATCGCGCTGGCCGTGCTTTTCGCGCAGCAGATGCGCCGCCGTCTTCTCGCCGAAGAAGAGTTGCACAGGCTCGCGCGAACGGACGGTCTCACGGGAATGGACAACCGCCGCACCTTCGAGGAAGCCGCGGAGAAGGAATGGCGTCGCGCGCAGCGCAACGACGGATCGCTCGCCATGCTGCTAATCGACGTCGACAGTTTCAAGGGCTTCAATGACCTGTACGGTCACTCGGCCGGCGACGACGCGCTGATCGCGGTAGCTCGCTGCATCACGCAAGAGGTGCGGCGGCCCGGCGACACGGCGGCGCGCTACGGCGGCGAAGAGTTCGCCGTTCTGCTGCCGGACACCGACGAAGCGGGCGCCATCTGCATTGCAGAGAAAATCCGCGCGGCGGTCCAGGCGCTCGCGCTCGGGCATGTGGCGAGCTCCCACCACGTGTTGACGGTCAGTATCGGCGTAGCCACTACGCAAGGCGAGGCCTTCACGATGAGCCGCGCGCTCGTCAATGCGGCAGATCAGGCTTTGTACGCCGCCAAAGACGGCGGCCGCAACCGCGTCATGTCATACCGAACTGTAGGAACCGGCGCGTCGGCAACGGGCCGCGCTTTCATGGTGGTGGCCGGCCATTGAGTTCGGCTGAATATTATCCGGGTAATATGTTGATTTCTAATTTAACCCGGATATAATTCGACAACTTCTCAAATGGAGTTTGTCGTGACCACGCATCGCACCACCAGCACCACCTGCACTGCCTTCGAAGGCCATCGCCTCATCGCCTCGGGTGAGTTGCCCGCAGTCGCGCTCGCCGTCAAGGAAGTAATTGAGCGAGGTGAGCAAGCGCCCATTCTGGTTTTCGACGACGCCACGGCCGCCCCGGTCGAATTCGATTTGCGCGGCACTGCTGAGGAAATTGTCGCGCGCCTGGTTCGCGAGTCGTCCGCTGCTCATTCGCATAACGATGCAAGCAACGACGCCGAGCCCGACACCCCACGCGGTCGCGGACGCCCCAAGCTAGGCGTCGTCGCGCGCGAAGTCACCTTGTTGCCGCGGCATTGGGACTGGCTGAACGCGCAACCGGGCGGCGCGTCGGTTGCGTTGCGCAAGCTCGTGGAGACGGCGCGCGCAACTGGCGAGCAGCGCGAGCGCAAACGTGCGGCGCAAGAAGCGGCGTATCGCTTCATGACCGCGGTAGCCGGCAACCTGCCGGATTACGAGGACGCCACTCGCGCGCTCTATGCGAGCGATCAACCGCGCTTCGAAGAGAAAATCGCCGGATGGCCTGAAGACGTCCGCGCCTACGCATTGCGGCTCGCCGGCAGCGCGTTCGAAGCGCACATGTGAATCGCGTCGAACGCGGCGCCCAGGCGAAAAAAAACCGCTCACACTCGGGTGAGCGTGAGCGGAAAAGTCGGAGAGGTACAACAACATCGCATGCGCTACATGAGGTCTACGCAGCAGGAGAAGTCTAAGAGGCGAATGAGCACGCTTCTATCGGACTAATCTCAAACCCATACATGTGCGTTCGTCACGGTTCCGTCTTCCAGGCATTCCTTACATTATCCTGTCCCGCTTATTCCGGGCATTTATCGCTTCAGGTCCGCACCGTCAGCGCCGTAAAAGGAAGGTAAGCGCTGCTATGCCTCCACGTCCTCCGTGCATGACTCACCGCAACGAGTCGTGACATGCTTGCGCCGATGCAGCAGCGAGCATTCCGTTGTGACTTCCGAAGGATGTTCAAATGAAGTGGTTCGACCGCATGACCGTGTTCAGGAAACTGCTGCTGGCCTTTGCCGTTGTGATTGGATTTTGCGTGGTGATCGGTGGCACTTCGCTGAAAACGCTGTCGTCGATGCATGACATCACCGATGCGATCTGCGACAAATACATGGACGGCCTCTACTGGCTCGAAGAGGCGAATCGCCACAAGATCGATGCCGACCTCGCCGCCGCGAATCTCGGCTACGTGAAAGACGATGCGGGGCGCCAGAAGCTGAAGGACAGCATCGTTGGCTCCCTCAAGATGATGCATCAGGGCTACGATCAATATCGCGCGACTATCGTCACCGCAAAAGGCCGCCAGATGTTCGGCGACGTGCTGGGCAAGTCGGCGGAGTGGGAAGGTATCGTGCATCAGCAGATCGGCCTCGCGCCGATTCCTGCCGGCGTCGACAACGACGAACTCGTGCGCCGCGCGATTGCGTCGAGCGAAGCATTGCGCGAGCGCATCACGGCGTTGATCGACTATCGCCGTCAACAAGGCAACGACGCGCAGGCCGAAGCAGCCAGCGAATATCAGCGCATGCGCGTTGCGATGGTCGCGCTGGTGCTGGGGGCGATCGCCGCGGGCGGCGTGCTTGCTGCAATGATCGCGCGGCGTCTGTCGCGTCAGTTGGGCGGCGAGCCGGACTACGCAATGCAACTCGCCAACCGTATCGCCGACGGCGATCTCAGCGTGCGCGTCGAGACCCGCGCCGGCGACACGCACAGCATGCTCTACGCGCTGCGCAACATGCGTGAGCGGCTCGCCACGATTGTGTCGGGCATCAGCGAATCGAGCGAATCCATTCTGACCGCGTCAGGCGAGATTGCACAAGGCAACACCGACCTCTCGCAGCGCACCGAAGAGCAGGCTGCGGCCTTGCAGCAAACGGCGTCGAGCATGCAGCAACTGACGTCGACGGTGAAACAGAACGCCGAAAACGCTCAGCAGGCGGGCGGCGTCGCGCACGGCGCATCGGAAGTGGCCGCGCGCAGCAGCGGTCTTGTCGACGATGTCGTCGAAACGATGCGCGAACTGGCGGCCGGCTCCAAGCGCATGACCGATATCATCGCGGTGATCGAAGGCATCGCGTTTCAGACCAACATTCTGGCGCTCAACGCCGCGGTCGAAGCGGCACGCGCCGGCGAACAGGGGCGCGGCTTCGCGGTCGTCGCGGGCGAAGTGCGCTCGCTCGCCCAGCGCAGCGCGGTGTCGGCGAAAGAGATCAAGGAACTGATCGAGAGCTCCACGGCACGCGTGGGCAGCGGCGCGGAACTGGCCGAACGGGCCGGACAGACGATGGCTGAAGTGACTCAGGCAATCAAACGCGTGACGGACCTGATGGGCGAGATCTCGTCGGCGTCGCAGGAGCAAAGCACGGACATCGAGGGCGTGAATCGCGCCGTCGCGCAAATGGACGACGTGACCCAGCAGAACGCCGCGCTCGTAGAGCAGGCTGCGGCTGCTGCCTCGTCGATGGCGGATCAGGCGAGACAGCTGCAGCAAGCGGTGACTGTGTTTTCGCTCGAAGCGACGCGGGGGTGACCGGATTCACGTCATCGCGCGACGTGCCGTTTCCACTGACTGCACACCATATTGTTCACGCTTGCCACCTCCAATGGCACTCCGTACACTCGCGCGTAATTCCCGCACGGCGTTTGTTTTTTGCGCCGTCGTCACGAAAAACGCCGACTAGAGGAGAACCCCCGCGATGGCCGATTCCTATTTCCCCCGCTGGCGCGCACAGCCAGACGCCGTCGAGGGGCGCATCGTCGCCACCGACGAGCGCCTCGCGTGGCCGCAGATGTTCGCGATGGGCATTCAGCACGTCGTCGCCATGTTCGGCTCGACGGTGCTCGCGCCGTTGCTGATGGGCTTCGATCCGAACCTCTGCATCTTCATGTCGGGCATCGGCACGCTGTTGTTCTTCGTGCTGGTCGGCGGCCGCGTACCGAGCTATCTCGGTTCGAGCTTCGCGTTCATCGGTCTCGTGATTGCAGTCACGGGCTACGGCGGCCACGGGCCCAATATGAACATTCCGCTCGCGCTGGGCGGCATCATCGCGTGCGGCGTGGTGTACGCGATCATCGGGCTGATCGTGTCGGCGGTCGGCACGCGCTGGATCGAAACGCTGATGCCGCCGGTCGTGACCGGTGCGATCGTCTGCGTGATCGGTCTGAATCTCGCACCTATCGCGGTGCGCGGCGTGAGCGGCAGCAACTTCGATTCGTGGATGGCGTTGGTCACCGTGCTGTGCGTCGGCGCCGTTGCCGTGTTTGGGCGCGGCATGCTGCAGCGTCTGCTGATTCTGGTCGGCTTGCTGATGGCGTATGTGATCTACGCAATCGTGACGAACGGCCTCGGCATGGGCAAGCCGATCGACTTTTCGATCGTGGCTAACGCTGCGTGGTTCGGTATGCCGCACTTCACGGCGCCTGTGTTCGATATGCGGGCCATGACGTTGCTCGCGCCGATCGCGGTGATTCTCGTCGCTGAAAACCTTGGCCATATCAAGGCGGTAAGTGCAATGACGGGAAAGAACCTCGACCGCTATATCGGCCGCGCATTTCTCGGCGACGGGCTCGCGACAGTCGTCTCGGGTTTCGCCGGCGGCACGGGCGTGACGACATACGCTGAGAACATCGGCGTCATGGCGGTGACCAAAATCTATTCGACGCTGGTGTTCGTCATTGCCGCTTTGATTGCTCTGGTGCTGGGCTTTTCGCCGAAGTTCGGCGCGGTCATCCAGACCATTCCGGGGCCGGTGCTCGGCGGCGTTTCGATTGTGGTGTTCGGTCTTATCGCGGTGACGGGCGCGCGCATCTGGGTCGTCAACAAGGTCGACTTCTCGGACAACCGCAATCTGATCGTGGCAGCTGTCACGCTGGTGCTCGGCGCAGGCGACTTCTCGCTGAAGCTTGGCGGCTTCGGTCTTGGCGGCATCGGCACTGCGACTTTCGGCGCGATCATTCTCTACGCACTGCTCAGAAGGAAGCCGGCGCAAGGCCCGGTGGCCTGACGGTTTTGGCGGCGGCGCGCGTACCTTCAATCGAGGGCCGCCGCCGCAACTCGAGCAGTAGCCGGCTCACTTCCTGCGCGCGGTCAGCGCCGTCTCCGACAGATCGACTTCGCGCATGAGCTTGTTGAACGTCTCGTCGTTGATGGCCTGACTGCTGCGCAAGCTAAGAAGCACCTGACGCTCCGCGCGCATCGCCGAGAGCTTCATGCGAAATTCCAATGCATCTGCGCGCCGTGCCATCTCGCGCGGTTTCCGCTCCTCGCCGAGTGCGGTGAGCCTGCGACGATAAATGTCCATCACGCGCGCGGTGACATCGGCCGCATATGCCGAGGCGGATTCGTCGAGATTCGCGCACTCCTTGTCATGCACGTCGTCAACAGCGCGAATGGCGGCTTGCGCGGCCATCACACGTGCAAGCGTTTCTTCCGCTGCATGCGGGTCCTTGCCGCGGCGCCATCCGCGCAATAGCAGCGGCAACGCGAAGACAGCGACGAGCAGCGACAACAGGATCACGCCCGATGCGATGAATATCGCGAGGTCGCGCCCAGGCAACGGTGCGCCGTCCGGCAGCATCTCCGGCAGCGACAACACGCCTGCCAATGTCACGGCGCCGCGCACACCCGCGACCGTCGTGACCCCCACCGTGCGCAATCCGGGCACCGCGTTCGCGACGCCCTGCCGCGCCGCGCCGCGGCTCGCGAACCAGCGCAGCAGCCAGACCCACACGAAGCGCATCGTGTAGAGCGCCGCCGCAACAGCCGCGATGTACCCGATCAGCAGCCCGACTTGCACGTTGCTGGTTTCATGCGCGTCGAGCAGCGCGCGGCCGAGAATGTGCGGGAACTGGAGCCCCAGCAGAATGAACACCATCCCGTTGAAGACGAACTCGATCATGGTCCACGTACTGCTCGCGCGCACTCGCGATGCCACCGGCCCGGACGTCGCAAGCGTCGTGTAGTTCATCATCATGCCGGCCGCGACCGCCGCGAGAATTCCCGAGAGTTCAAGGCGTTCTGCGATCAGGTATGCGGCGAATGGAATCAGCAACGTCATGATGACGCCGGGCGCAGGGTCGCCTTCTTCGGCGAGATTCAGAAAGCGCACCGCGATAAAGCCGAAGAGCCAGCTCACCGCCGCGCCCGTCGCGAGACCGCCCGCCGCGATGATCACGAAGCTGATCGACGCGTCGCGCAATGAAAAGACACCGGTAAGCGCGGCGGCGATCGCGAACTTCAGCGCGACGAGGCCGGAGGCGTCGTTCATCAACGCTTCGCCTTCCAGGATGTGCATGAGCCTGCCTGGAATCTTGCCCTTGCCCGCGATGCCGGAAAGCGCAACCGCATCGGTCGGCGACAACACGGCGGCAAGTGCGAACGCGACGGGCAGCGACATCGACGGTACCAGCGCATGCACGAAGTAGCCGACGGCGAGCACCGTCATGAACACAAGGCCGAGCGCGAGCATCAGGATCGAGCGGCGCGCCATGAAAAATTCGCGCTTCGGAATGCGCCAACCGTCCGCGAACAGCAGCGGCGGAATGAACAGCATCATGAAGATTTCCGGATCGAACGTGACGTGTAATCCGAGCTTCGGCCAGGCGAGCATGGCGCCGATTGCGATCTGAACCAGCGGCAACGGCAATGGCGCGAGGCGGGTCACGACACCCGACCCGGCCACGGCAAGCAGAAGAATCAAGACGGTGAAGACAATTTCCATCGGTACGACACTTGGAAGATAACGGAGAGGTGGACAAAGGTTTTTGCGCCGGCGCGTCGCACCTCGCAAGGCCGGCGCGCAAGCGGCATGTGGCGCGTCGGCGTGCGTCGCGCGGCGCGGCGCGCCGCGAGCGCCAAGTGTAGACCGCGAGTTTAGCTTGTGAGTTTGACCTGCGCAGCGTGGCTGCGCCGCGCGGCGTGCTTCGGCGACTCCACGAGGGCCGCTTGGCGCTCCGCCAAAGCGGCTAATCCTCGCTGCACGCTAAAGGTGCGTCCGCGCCCTGCTGTGGCGCACGTGCCATGCCGTCGGTGCAATCTTTCACGCGAGTTACATGGCTATGTGCGCGAGCGCGCGCATGGAGCTTGCTTAAGCCATGTCGATGACGCACATTTTGGAGCAATGGCGCCGTGGGTTGTTCGCACCCGCGTTCGACCGGCCCGGCTCTCGCGTGAGAGGATTGCATGACGATTGCGCAACAGGAAAGGACGGCCAGCGCGCGCCACGGTTTCGACGTCGAAATGACGTCCGGCCTGGAACGCTTCTCGGTGCAGCACGGCGAGCTGACGCTCACGAGCGTGTTTCAACCCATCTTCAGTCTGTCGCATATGCGGGCGGTCGGCTACGAAGGCTTGCTGCGCGCGCACGACATGCTTGACCGGCCGGTTTCGCCGCTCGACGTGTTCGGCGAGGCGGCGCGCGTGGGCGATGTGCTGCAGCTGGACCGTCTCGCGCAGACGCTGCATCTGGAAAACTTCAAGGTGCTGGGCGCCGAACGCGAATGGCTGTTCCTCAACGTGCACCCCGGCGCGCTCACCGATCCGTATCTGTCCGCTGCATTACTGGCTACGCTCAAGCGCCTCGGCTTGTCTCCAAGGCGCATCGTGCTCGAAGTGCTCGAGCAGCGCGCTGAAGATCTGGAACGTCTCGCGGATGCCGTGCGTCAGTTCCGCGAGCGCGGCTTCCTGATCGCACTCGACGATTTCGGCGCGGGACATTCGAACGTCGAGCGTATCTGGCAATTGAATCCGGACATTGTGAAGCTCGACCGCATCATGCTGTCGCACGCGGCGCACCGGGCCGACATGGGAACGATTCTGCCGGGCCTCGTCGCGTTGCTGCACGAAGCGGGCAAGCTCGTGCTTGTCGAAGGCGTCGAAACGGAACACGAGGCGCAAATGGCGCTTGCCTGCAACGCCGACTTCGTCCAAGGGTTTTTCTTCGGACGCCCGAACCCGGCGGCGGCCGACGCCACGCACGCGGCGACCTGCATCGGCGAGCTCACCGAACGCTATCGCGATCAGACGGAAGCACTCGAGCGCCGCACCGCGAGCCGCCTCGCGCCCTATCTGCGCGCGTTCGAACGCGCGGCCGAGCGGCTTGCTGCCGGCGAGCCGCTCGAAGAAGTGTGCTGGAATTTTCTCGCGCTCGATCACGCCGCGCGCTGCTTTCTGCTCGATTCGAAAGGGCGGCAGGCGGGGCGCAACGTCGTGCTGCGGGCCGATCGCGCGGCGCATGAAACGCGCTTCCTGCCGCTTGCCGATGCGCAAGGCGCGAACTGGCTGCGCCGTCCGTACTTTCGCGATGCAATCAACTCGCCCGAGCGCGTGCATGTGACGCGTCCGTATCTGTCGATCAACGAAGCGTTGCCGTGCGTGACGTTGTCGGTGGCGACGCGCGTCGGTGCGCAGACCTGCGTGCTGTGCGGCGACATCGACTGGATCGACGAATAGCGCTTCTGCGATGATGTCGTTTTCAACGACACCCGGCTGCGCTCATGTCCGTTCTACTCGAAGTCATTGCCACTACTGTTGCCGACGCACGGCTCGCCGCGCAAGCGGGCGCCGACCGGCTCGAACTCGTGACCGCGATGGGCGAGGGCGGGCTGACGCCGAGCATCGGCTTGATCGAAGCGGTGGTCGATGCGGTCAGCATTCCTGTCAATGTGATCGTGCGCCCTCACAGCCGTTCTTTCGTCTACGACGCCGACGACTTCGCGGTGATGCTGCGCGACGTGCGGGCGGTGAAGGCGGCGGGCGCGAACGGTGTGGTGATCGGCATGTTGAACGCGAACGGCGAGATCGACCGCGAACAACTTGCGCGTGCGATCGGCGCCGCAGGTGATCTGGCGATCACTTTCCATCGTGCGTTCGACGAAGCTCGCGATCAGCAAAAAGCGCTAGACGTGCTGCTCGGTTTCGATGCGGTGACGAATGTGCTGACCTCGGGCGGCAAGCCTTCGGTGCTCGATGCGGAAGCGACGATTCGCGAACTGGCGCGCCAGGCGGCAGGGTCGCGCTGCACGGTGCTGGCAGGCGCGGGTCTGACTGTCGATGCGGTCGCGGGCTTCGTGAGCAGGACGCGAGTCGAAGCGGTGCATTTCGGGTCGGGCGTCCGCACGGGCGGTAACGGGCTCGCCCCGGTCGATAGCGAAAAGGTCGCGCAGGTGAGGGCATTGCTGGATGCCCGGACGAAAAGCTAGCACGCGGCCTGAATCGCCAGGCAGAAAAAAAGCCGCTACGTGCATGCGCACGAGCGGCTTTGTTGTAGGCGTGGGCAAGCCCGACGGCCGTAGCGCTTACTTCGCCACTACCACAGGAATGCCGCGCAACTGCCCGGCGCCTTTCACTTCCTCCAGCGATTTTTTAACCGACGCTCCTGTCGCCGCTTCGATCTGAAGACGCGCGGCGAGATCGCGCTCGCTCCGCTTCACGCCCGCGAGATTCGCGAGCTTCACATGGCCATAACCGCGCACACGGGCATGCAGGTCGGCGAGCTTCGCGACGTCGTCGAGATTGTCGGCGTTAAGCTTGGCAAGCGCTCGCTGCAACGTGGTTTCGTAATCGTCCGCGAGTTCGTGCTCCATTTTGCGCTCGAGCGTGCGGCCAAACGGATCAAGCATCGTGCCGCGAAGGCCGCGCACCTTTGCGAGTACGCCGAGGACCGGCCACATCCATTGGCCGAAGGTTTTCTTCGTCGGATTCGCACCGGAATGCGCGCGCGTGAGTGCGGGCGGCGCGAGATTGAACTTGATGCCGAAGTCCTTGCCGGCCACGCCTTCGAATTGCGCCTCGAGTGCCTCGCGGAACGCGGCATCGGTATGCAGGCGCGCAACTTCGTATTCGTCTTTCACCGCCAGCAGACGATAGAACGTCGTAGCCACCGCACGCGTCACGCGTTCGCTGTTTGCGTCGACCGCGCTTTCCGCACGACGCGCAGCATCGACCAGCGCACGATAGCGCTTCACAAAGCTTGCGCCGCCGTAAATTTGCAGACGGCCTTCGCGATGCGCAATCAGTTCGTCGAGCGTATCGACGCGCACCGTCTGCTTCGCGGCGTGTCGCGCCTGCCACAGCGATTCGAGTGCGGCCGGGTCTTCCGCAGCGAGCCGGCCGATGGAAAACGCCAGCTGATTCATCTGCACGGCCACGTTGTTCAATTCGATTGCGCGCATCAACGCGCCGAACGACACGGGCACGAGACCAAGCTGCCACGCATAACCGAGCATCAGAATGTTAGCGCCGATGGTGTCGCCGAGAAAACGCGTGGCGAGCGCCTGCGCGTCGCAAGTCGACATGCGTTCAGCGCCGGCTGCATGGCGCATTTTGTCGATCAAAGCGTCGGCATGCAGCGTGGCGTCCGGGTTCTGCACGAACGTCGCGTTCGGAATGGCATGCGTGTTGACGACGATGCGCGTGCGGCCATGACGCACCGTCTGCAATGCATCGGCACTCGCGCCGACCACCATGTCGCAGGCGAGCAGCACGTCCGCTTGCTGCGTGTCGATGCGAACCTGGTTGAGCCATTCGTCGCGCGCGGCAAAGCGCACGAACGACAACACCGAGCCGCCCTTTTGCGCAAAGCCCATGAAGTCGAGCACCGACGCGCTCTTGCCTTCCAGATGCGCAGCCATGCTGATCAATGCGCCAACCGTCACGACGCCCGTGCCGCCGACGCCCGTCACCAGGATGTCGTACGGTGCGGCATCGAGCTGCGTCGCCGGCAGCCGCAAGGCGTTGATGCGTTCAGCCAAAGCTTGCGGATCAAACGCGGCGCCCGCGGCTTTTTTCAGCTTGCCGCCTTCGACTGTCACGAAGCTCGGGCAAAAGCCGTTCACGCACGAGTAGTCTTTATTGCACGACGATTGATCGATGCGACGCTTGCGTCCCAATGCTGTTTCGACGGGTTCAACCGACAGGCAATTGGACTGCACGCCGCAATCGCCGCAGCCTTCGCAGACCTCTTCGTTGATGAAAAGGCGCTTGTCGGGATCGGGGAATTCACCCTTTTTGCGGCGACGCCGTTTTTCTGCGGCGCACGTCTGGTCGTAGATCAGCACGGTCACGCCGTCGGTGTCGCGCAACTCGCGCTGCACGGTGTCCATTTCG
The DNA here is from genome assembly GCF_000685095.1 of Paraburkholderia caledonica NBRC 102488. Lineage (GTDB taxonomy): Bacteria > Pseudomonadota > Gammaproteobacteria > Burkholderiales > Burkholderiaceae > Paraburkholderia > Paraburkholderia caledonica. Next base: position 28,285 of record NZ_BAYE01000004.1, on the reverse strand, counting down.
CTACGGTGATGGAACGTCGTGCCCTTCGGGAAAAGATCGTGATGGCCGTCGTATTTCTCCGGCTCGTCGCTGACCACCACGAAGCGCGACACGCCTTCGGCTTCCACCTGACGCGCGATCTGCGGCACGGAGATGCTGCCGTCCACGGGCTGGCCGCCCGTCATCGCGACGGCGTCGTTGTAGAGAATCTTGTACGTGATGGTGGTTTTCGCCGCAACCGCCTGACGGATCGCGAGAATACCGGAGTGAAAGTAGGTACCGTCGCCGAGATTCTGGAAGACGTGGCGCGTCTTCGTGAACATCGAATGCGACGCCCAGTCAACGCCTTCTCCGCCCATCTGAATGAGGCCGGTCGTGTCGCGCTCCATCCACGAAGCCATGAAGTGACAGCCAATGCCTGCGTGCGCAATCGAGCCTTCGGGTACTTTCGTCGACGTGTTGTGCGGACAGCCCGAGCAGAAATACGGCGTGCGCTTCACGCTGTCCGCGGCGTTGGAGAGAATTTGCGGCGCGACCAGATCGACCACACGTTCGCGGCGATCCAATGCGGGCTTGTGCTTCGCGAGCCAGTTGGCGAACACCGGCAAGATGCGCGAAGGCCGCAATTCGCCGAGCGACGAGAGCAGCATGCTGCCGTCTTGCGCCTGCTTGCCGATCACGGCAGGCCGCGCACCTTGCGTGCGGTTGTACAGATAGTCCTTGATCTGCTGCTCGATGACCGGGCCTTTCTCCTCGATCACGAGCACTTCGGAAAGACCTTCGACGAACGTGTCGATGCGCGTCATTTCCAGCGGGAACGACAGGCCGACTTTGTAGATGCGCACACCGGCCGCATCGAGATCGGCGACGGTCAGGTCGAGGCGGCGCAACGTTTCCATCAGGTCCAGATGCGCCTTGCCGCATGTGACGATGCCCACGTTCGCATGCGGGCTCGGCGCGATCCATTTGTCGATGCTGTTGGTTCTAGCAAAGTGACGCACAGCGTCGAGCTTCGCGTGCATGCGCGATTCGATAGTGAGGCTCGGCAGATCGGGCCAGCGATTGTGCAGGCCGCCCGACGGTGCTTCGAAATCCTCCGGCGCGCTCCAGTCGGTCCGCAACGCATCGAGATCGACGGTCGAGCCGGATTCGACTGTCTCGGAGATCGCCTTGTAGCCGACCCAAGCGCCCGAAAACCGCGACAGCGCCCAGCCGTACAGCCCGAATTCGAGCATGTCCGCAATGTTCGACGGATTCACGACCGGCATGTGCCACGCCATCATCGCAAAGTCGCTCTGATGCGGCATCGACGAAGACACGCAGCCGTGATCGTCGCCGGCTACAACCAGTACGCCGCCGTGCGGCGACGAGCCGTACGCGTTGCCGTGCTTCAGCGCGTCGCCCGCGCGATCCACGCCGGGACCCTTGCCGTACCACATGGCGAACACGCCTTCGACGGTGCGCTCCGGGTCCGCCTCCACGCGTTGGGTGCCGAGCACGGCGGTGCCGCCGAGTTCTTCATTGATGGCGGGCAGGAAGCGAATATCGCTCGCGCTGAGCAGTTTCTTCGCTTTCCACAATTGCTGATCGACCATGCCGAGCGGCGAGCCCCGATAGCCGCTGATGAAGCCCGCGGTGTTCATGCCGCGCGTGCGGTCGAGCGAGCGTTGCATCAGCGCGAGGCGCACGAGCGCCTGGGTGCCGGTCAGGAAAATCCGGCCGCGCGTCGCGGTGAGATTGTCGGACAGCTTGTAGTCGGAAAGAGCGGGCGTGCCGTCGATGGGCAGGCGAGCGGTCATAGGTGAGTCTCCAATCCCATACGTGATGGATGCTGTTGTATCTTCGGCGCGCGTCCTCAGGCCGACGAGGGCCGCAGCGAAAGAGACTCTATTTTTTAGCGCCAATCGGAGTGGATTTTTTCTACTTTGCTGGCGCGTCGGCGAATGAGCGCGAGGAGCGCCCGGTTTCAAGCCTCTTTTGAGATAGATATGCCACGCGAACGGTGGCTACGGGTATGCCCTGGGGCGATAAGGGCGATGGCTCGGCCCGTGATTTGCCCGATCAAACGTTCGATACGGCGCCTGTCACAGGCGCTTCATCCAGCGGCACGATCTCGTCAAAATGCGAATAGTCGATATGGCTCACGCCGTCCCGTTCGCTCATGATGTCGACAAACCGGTGCTGCCAGTAGATCTGATCGCACGTCCACATGTGGCGTGCCTGCATGGTCTGCGACGTCGATTCGTCGACGCCTTCCAGCGTGAGCAGCAGCGACGTGTCGCGTGCTTTTAGCGTCTCGGCGGTCTCGCCGAAAAGCGGACTTGTTTCGTCGATCACATGCATGATGCTCCAGCCGAGCTTGAAGACCGGATGCTGATCGCGCACGAGTGTGAGGTCATAAAGCTTGCGAAGCGTATAACCTTCTGGAGTCGTTTCCCGGCGCATAATGCGCAGCCGTGCATGTGCTTCGGCGATCACGTTCTGGCGTCCGTTGGCCGAGCGGACCATCAAGGTCATGTGACCGTCGAGCGGCCGGATGATCGCGTAGCGGGCGAACATGATCTTCGCGTGCGGACGCGAGAAGCGCGCGAAAATCAGACCCGTTGCCAACGCAATGCTCGACATACCCACGAAGATTTCAAGCGTCGCGATCCAGTGCGCGTACACCGTTTGCGGATGCATGTCGCCATAACCGACCGTGGCCAGTGTTTCGACGCTGAAGAAAAACGCGCCGCCGAAGCCCGGCGGGTACTGGTTGGCAATGGACGCGTTGCCGAGCATATAGAGCGCGGCGAATGTGGTGTTCAGCAACAGGAAGATCACCGCGAGGCTGACGAAAAACATCGGCCAGCGCACCACCAGCGCGCGGTGATAAAGGTCCTGCCAGAATCGCGTCGGCATGCCGTGCGCGATCACTACGCGGTCGTCCAGACGCAGTTCACGGCTGCCGCGCGAAGGGCTATTTTCTGCGCTGACTTCCTCCCGTCCGATGCGGGCAAAACGGTCCGACGGTTCAGTAGCCATCGCGTACTCGTGGAGATGAAAACGGCGCAAGCGTAGCACGCGGCCTCGCTCGCGGAGCGCGATCTTCAGCGCGTCGAACTGGAGCGAAAGAAGGTGTGCGTTTTCTACGCCGTGGCGGTGCGGCGGGGGCGCTTCTGCGGCATTTGAACGCGCCTGAATGCCGCATTCAAATGCCGTTTGCGATGCCTGCTAGCGGTGGCGCAAGCGCTAAGACTGGCACGGGCGGCCGGCCGCTCAGCTTTACGGAAATGCTCGCGGCTTCGGAATGCCTGCGCCGTGCTCGATGTCGTCGACGGCTTGCTGGTGTGCCGCAGCGATGGCTTCTGCTTCGTCGGCATAACCGTTGTCGCCGCCGATGGTCGTCCACGGCTTGACCGCTTTCTCCCGATGCCTGATTTCGTACTCCGAGTCCCAGCGCGCGCCGCTGAGTTCGATTGGGCGGACGTGAATCGAGTACACGCCGTAGAGGAACAGCTGCTCAACCATGATCGCCTCCGACCATTGCGTTCAGGTGGCGCGCCGCGAGATGCGCCGCGCCGGTCTGCCTAGAGTTCGATTTCCCCGAGTATGCGATGAGCGAGCGCCTTCGCTTCTTCCAGCGCCTCGCCCGGTGTGGACGAGGTAGCTTCGACTTCATAGACCGTGGTTTCCTGGTCCTGGCTCGCCTCGCCTTCGTCGCGCGCGAGTGTGACTACGCCCTGCCAGGTGTCCGCGTCGACCTCTCTCACCGTCGCAGTGGCCGTGTAGATGCCTTTGGTGTAGGTGATGTCCTCCATGGCGTCGCTCCTTGTTCCAAAGGTTCCGGTGATTTCATCCTAGCACGGCGATGGCGCTTCGGCTGAAGCCCCATGGCGCGCCGCCTCGCGACGACGCGCGCTGGTCCAACCGGAAAGATAACGCCCGCGCGTTACAGCAGCGCGACGACTTCATCGAGCGACGGTGCATGCGCGCCCGCGTGCCGGCAGGCCGCCGCGCCGGCCGCCAGCGCGAACGCCAGATGCTCCGGCCACGCGCGCTGCGAAGCGGTCATCAGACTGAACAGCAAGCCGCCGATGGACGCATCGCCGGCGCCGACCGTATCCACCACCTCGACGCGCGGCGGTCGCGCCTCGAAAGTCGCTGCGCCGTCGATCAGCAGAGCCGTTTCCGGTCCACGCGTGACGAGTACGGTGGCGGCCGGATTCATCGCGCGCAACTGGGCAAGCGCATGCGCTTCGTCGTCGGTCTTGAAGAGCAGGCGCAGGTCTTCGTCCGATACCTTGATGAGGTCGGCGAGCGCCGCCATTTTGCGTAGCGTGGGCTCGTACCCGTGCTCCATCAGATTCCTGTAGTTCGGGTCGAAACTGATCTTCACGCCGCGCGAGCGCAGTTCGGCGGCCAACGCGGCGAGCGTGTCGCCGAGCGGTTGCCGCACGAGGCTGATGCAGCCGAAGTGCGCCCACTTCACCTGCTGCATCCAGCCTGCCGGCAGATGCGCGGGATCGAAGGCGAGATCGGCGCCGTTTTCGCCCATGAAAAAGTAAGCAGGCGGATGCGTGCGATGAACGATCGCGAGCAAAGGCGGGCGCTCCACGCGCTGCATGAAGCGCATATCGAGCCCTGCCGCGACGCTCGCGTCCCACAGTTCGTCGGAGAAATTGTCGACGCCGAGCGAGCCCGCGCATGCGGTCGGCAAGCCGAGCCGCGCGACGCAACGCGCCACGTTCCAGCCCGCGCCGCCGGGACGCGAAAGCCATTGCGAGGCGCCCGTGCGCACGAGATCGGTGAGGATATCGCCCGCCGAAACGAAGACGGGTAGTTCGTTGGACACGTGGCTCATTTTGCGTGCTCCGTGGCGACGGCCGCGGCGGTTGGGCCGTCGGCCAGCGCATGCGTCAGCACCTCGTAGCATGCGCCCATGGTGTGATAGTCGGTCTTGCCGGCCGGACTCTTTTCGTCGCTGTATTTGCGGTTGTCGCAGGTGAGGATGCGATACCACGCGCCGTATTTGTGATCGACGAAGTGCGCCCAGCTATAGCGCCAGATCTCGTCGTACCAGTCCCAGAAACGCTCGTTGCCGGTGCGCTTGCCGAGCAGCGCGGCGGTCGCGAAAGTTTCCGCCTGCACCCAGAAGTACTTGTCGTGGTCGCACACGGTGCCGTCCGGGCCGAAGCCGTAATACAGGCCGCCATGGTCTTCGTCCCATGCGTGCGTCATTGCGGCGTCGAACAGTTCGATTGCGCGCGGCAAGAGCCAGGGCAGCGGACGATAGCGCTCGAGAATCAGCAGCAGCTTCGCCCATTCCGTTTGATGCCCGGGCTGGAAACCCCACGGACGGAAAATGTTCGAGCTGTCTTCCTCGTTGTAGTGCCAGTCGACCGACCAGTCCGCGTGAAAGTGCTCCCACACGAGCCCTTGCGAGAGCTTCGCCTGACGCAGCGTGATGTTCGACGCCACGCGCTCGGCGCGGTCCAGATACACGAGGTGGCCGGTCGCTTCGTGCGCGGCGAGCAAGGCCTCGGTGGTGTGCATGTTCGCGTTTTGCCCGCGATACGAACTCACATGCCATTCGGGCGATGCCTCGTCGGCATAGAGACCGGCGGCGGCGTCCCAGAAGCGATGCTCCATCAACTCGAAGGTCGCGCCGATCATGGGCTTCGCTTCCTCGATGCCGGCCATCGCCGCATGCGAGTACGCGAGCAGCACGAACGCGAGGCCGTAGCAGTGGCGCGTGGCGTCGAGCGTGCGCTTCCTGCCGTCGCTCCATTCGATTTCCCAGTCGTAACCTTCCTGCTGCGCGTCCCAATGCGCGTCGCGCAGAAACTGCAGGCCGTGGCGCGCGTATTCCAGATGCTTCGGGTCGCCGAACTGCCGATACGCCATCGCATAGTTGAAGACGTAGCGGCAGCTGCTCACCAGATGTCGCGTGGTTTTGTCGTAGACGGAACCGTCGTCGCGGAAAAAATGGAAAAAGCCGCCGCTCGGATCGAACACATTGGGCGCGTAAAAGCGCAGCGTGTCCTCGACATGGGAGAGCAGAAACTCGCGGCTGCGAAAGCTGGCGACGGCCGGCACGGCAGGCGCGCCGTTGGCGGAAGGAGGCGTAGCGGATAGCGTCATGGCGTTTTCACCAAAGTACTGGCACGGGCAATGAGATGAACGGGCAAGCGGACTTCTGTTTCTGCCGGCGCGTCTTCGAGCAGCAACTCGACGCCGCGGCGGCCGAGCGCTTCCTTGTCGACCGCAACGGTGGACAGCGGCGGCGTGGCGTGAGCGGCGGCGGGAATGTCGTCGAAGCCGATAATGGCGATGTCCTCCGGCACGCGCACACCGCGCGCGAAACAGGCGCGCAGCGCCGCGAGCGCGGCAGCGTCGTTGTAGGCAAACACGGCGTTTGGGCGTGGGCCGGGCGCATCGAGGAGTTGCTGCATCGCCCGGGCCGCGCCGCTGTCGGGATCGAGTCCGGCGTCGATCGTGACTTCGAGCGACGGGTCGAACAGAAGTCCCGCTTCGAAAAAAGCACGCCGATAACCGAGCGCACGCTGCGCGATGCTGAAGTGCGCGAGCGATCCGCCGATGAACGCCACCCGCTTGCGACCCTGTTCGAACAGATGCCGCATCGCAAGCGCGGCGCCGGCCGCGTTGTCGAGATTCACCGAACGCAAGCCGGGCGCCCAGAGATCGATCAGCACGAGCGGACGCTGCATGGCGACGAGCGTGGCAAGCGTCTCCGGTTCGACGAAGCCGGCAATCGCTACGGCGTCGGGCGCATGCAGGCGCATCTGCTGGATGACGTCTTCAGTGGGACCGGCGGTCAGCACCGACGGCACGATTCCGCGCTCCCGGCAGGCGTCTTCCACGCCATGCAAGACGTGCGAAAAGAATGGGCTGACGGCGAAGTTGTTGTGCTGGCGGTGCAGCAGAAACGTTAGACGGCGGATGCGCGGACGCAATTGGCCCGCGTCATAGCCCAGTTCGCGCGCGGCCTCGACCACGCGCACGCGTGTGGCCTCGGACAGGCCCGGCTGGTTTTTCAGTGCGCGTGAGACGGTGCCGATCGACACGCTGGCCGCACGCGCGACGTCGCGGATGGTTATCGCCATCGAAGCAGGCGGCCGTGGTAGAGCGGCCGCATGTGTTTGGGTCCGGGCGATTGTATAGTAAAACGGCCGACAAACAGCGTTAGAGCGTCGTGGATAGCACCCGTAAATACCCGTAGTTGTTGGCCTTTTTTGTATTTTTTTGTTTAGTAAAATTGCTAAACACGTGCGGGGTACACGCGTTTCATGGTGCCGTGAGCTTGCGCAATAACGGTAGTCAAGGCTGGAAATGCGGCCTTCCCAAACGGCCGGCGCCGCTTCGTCAATCGGCGGGCGTCGCCGCTGCTTCTGACTGCCCGCGCAACAAGGCCACGCTTTCTTCGGCGTCGATCAGCACGAATCCGCTTGGTTCGAGCTTCGCGCGCCGCTTGGCCAGCGCCGCGACCGTGGCGATTTCCTCGCTGTTATAGAGCGACGCGCCGCCGGTCGGCTCCGGCTCCACGCGCACGCAACCAATTGCCATCGTGACGAAGCCGAAGAAGGTCGGATTGCCACGCCGGTCTTCGCCGTGAATGCCGCCGGCCAGACGGTCGGTTGGCGCGTAGAAGCGCTGCGCGCCCTCGTTGAACACGTGAATCGCGCGCAGCACGCGCTCGCGCCAGTCGTCGCTCTGGAACAGGATGAGGAAGTCGTCGCCGCCCACGTGACCAAGAAAGTCGCGCGTCGGATCGCAGACGTCGGCGAGCACCGCAGCGGCGAACTTCAGTACCTCGTCGCCTTGCCAGTAGCCGTACTGATCGTTGAATGGCTTGAAGTGGTTCAGGTCCACATAGCAGGCGTAGAAGCCGGCGTGATTGCCGACGAGCCGCACAATGTGCGAACTGATCGGGATGTTGCCCGGCAGGAACGTCAGCGGGTTGGCGTAACGCGCCGCTTCGATGCGCACCTCGGTGACCGCTCGCACGAGGTTCTCGCCAGTGCCGAGTCCCGCGTACTTGCCGTTTTCGGTGATGACGAAGCCATCGGCGAGATAGCGCTGATCGTCGCTTGCGAGGAGCTTGGCCATCTGCTCGACGGTCATCGATTTCTCTATCACTACCGGCGAGGCGTTCGCGAAGAGCAGGCATGGCCGCTTGCCGAACAACTCGCGGTGATACGGCAACGCGTAACGGTCCATGAAGCTGCGGCGGTTGATCAGCGCAACCGGTTCGTCGTGCTCAACCACGGCGACGGCGTGCAGATCGGGCAGACGGTTGAAGAGCTCCAGCACGTCGTTATTGGTTGCCTGGCGCGGCAAGGCGGGCGCGTGCACGAGCATCTTTTCCGAGGCCATGCCGCCCGATGGCGACGCGCCGCCGAGCGTACGCGTCGCCTCGGGGAATACGGCGATGTGGCCTGCGCGCAAGGCGTCGCGGGCGTCGTCGGTGACTTTGCTTGGCGGCTGCGCATGCGGACGGCCAAAGAAAAAGCCCTGCCCACAGCCGATTCCCATGTCGCGCACGACGATCAGATCGGCCTCGTTCTCGATGCCTTCGGCCACGAGGCGCGCGCCGCTCGCGCTCGCGAAGTGCTGCATTGCGCGAACGGCCTCGAACTTCAATGGATCGCAGGCGATGTCGTGAATGAAGAAGCGGTCGATTTTCACGACGTCCGGTTGGAGTCGCACCCACAGATTCATGCTCGCGTTCGCGGTGCCGTAATCGTCGAGTGCGAACTGCGCGCCTGCCGTGCGCAACGAGGCGATCACCGGCAGGAAACTGCCGACGTCGGCGATCATGCTCTGCTCCGTCAACTCGATCACGATTCGCTGTGGATCGACGCCGCGATGGCGCAGCAGCGCGAGTGTGTCGTCGGGTACGGCGGCCAGACGCCGAAGCGCGCCTGCACTGAAGTTCAGGAACAGCTTGCCGTCGTGGCCGAGTCTCGCAAATGCGTCGATACAGGCGCGCGCGGCGGCCTGTTCGAGTTCGATCGTGCAACCTTCAACGAGCGCTTGCGAAAAGAGCGCGAATGGCGTCTCGAGCGATGTGCCGGCCGGCCCGCGAATCAGGCCTTCGTAGCCGAGAATCGCGCCGTCCTCGAAGTCGATGATCGGCTGGAATACGGCGGACAGATCACGCCGGGCAATCAGGTCCTCGATGCGCGGCGCAGCGATTCCGGAGGGCGAGCGAAGTTGCATGGCAGGTTGACGTAGCGATGGACCTTCGGCTTATCGACCTGTGCTGCGGAGAATTAAGTGAACTTTTAGTGAAGCGTTGCACTGGTGTGGTGCGTTCGACTGCGGGGAGTCTTCGCACGCGGTCGTGCGCGGCGTGGAGGCGCTTTAAGAGTTGGCCAGGAGGCGCCTAGGAAGCCGCCTATGCCATCGGGCCGAGGCGACAACCGTCGCCGATGAGCGTGAAATAACAAAAAGCCGCGCAAGGCGGCTTTTCTCGAAAACGACGCTCAGGGAGGGCGCTTATGAATGTCCTATTCGCATTGCGCGCGTATTCAACGGCGGGCGACGGCGGCAGCAGCCCGCTCGCGCGAGGCGGCGCGGGTTTCTCCGCTAGTGTCGCGAGCGCCCCAGCGCTGCGCGAGCGCGGCGCAGACCATCAACTGGATCTGGTGGAACAGCATGAGCGGGAGAACGACCGCGCCGACCGCCTGCGAGGCAAAGATGACTTTGGCCATGGGCACGCCGGCGGCAAGACTTTTCTTCGAGCCGCAAAAGATGATGGTGATCTGATCCGCGCGACTGAAGCCGAGCCGCTTGCTCACGAAGATCGTCATGCCCAGCGCGAGCGCGAGCAGCACCACGCTGATGAGCAGCACACCGCCCAAAGCGGAGAGCGGGATCTGATGCCACAGGCCTTCCGTCACGGACTCGCTGAACGCGCCATACACGACCAGCAGAATGGAACCTTGATCGACGAACTTCAGCACGCCGCGATGCCGCTCGATCCACTTGCCGATCAGCGGGCGCAGCAGTTGCCCCGCCACGAACGGAACCAGCAACTGCAGCACGATATTGCCCACGGTGTGCCAAGGAGAGCTAGCGCCCGCCGCCTGATTCGTGACGAGGACACTGACGAGTGCGGGGGTGATGAAGATGCCGAGCAGGCTCGAGGCCGACGCGCTGCAAACCGCGGCCGGAACGTTGCCTTTGGCGATGGACGTGAAGGCGATAGAGGACTGAACCGTCGACGGCAACGTGCAGAGGAAGAGGATCCCGGCGTAGAGCGCAGGCGTGACAAGTGGCGACAGGAGCGGTTTAAGCGCGAGGCCGAGCAGAGGAAACAGCGCGAACGTGCTGAGCAGTACGACCACATGCAGACGCCAGTGCGTCGCGCCCGCAACAATCGCTTCCCGAGAAAGCTTCGCGCCGTGTAGGAAGAACAGCAGGCCGACCGCAATGTTCGTTACCCAGTCGAACCCCGCGGCGGCCTGACCGTGAACCGGCAGCAGGCTTGCGAGTATCACCGTGCCGATCAGGCATAGGGTGAAGTTATCTGGAAGCAGTTTCGGGCGGGCCATGTCGAATTCTCGAAATCGGTGATGCGGGATTGCACGCAAGGCGCGTGCGCGAAAGCGCTGCGGCGCCGATGCTATGGAAAACCCCTATTGTCCGTCTAAACCGATTGAAACGGCAAATTCATTTACCGAATTGATTAATGAGTGCGGTGCATTCCTGCCAGCAACGGTGATTGCGGTTATGAATAGGTGGACGCACTCGGAGCCGCATCCCGCAAGTGCGCTGCGCTGCCCGCTTATTCATCGTGATTCGGAGACATTTTGCATCGTTGCACTTTCGCCTTTCGCGAAGGCGTTGCTCTCTATCTAAGTGCTGCTTTTAAGGCGGTTTTAGCAAGGGTTGTGTCGTGGAAAAACGTCGCAGTAACAACGTGTTACAAGAGCGGGCGAGGCCTAACACTTTTTGGCTCGACACCCTGTGCCCGTGACCATAGATTACCGATCAAAGGCCGTCGGGATGCTCTGCGCTGCGACCTGTTCGCAGCGCCCGCGCCAAGTCCCTCAACAAGTCCATCGCAGCTCGAACGGTGGGCTTCAGGCAAGTCTTCGGGCAAGTGAGTCACTGGTGGACGGGTTGTCGAGAACGAAGCACCTGGCATGGGGCGCGGTAATCGTCGCGCTGTGCTCGTTCGCCTATGCAAAAGGGCCAGGCATGCCGCACGGTGGCGCGAGCTTCGGTGCTGACAGCTATGGTCACGGCAATTACGTAAACCGCGACGTTGGTCGCAACGTCGAGCGTAATCTCGATCCCTCCGGCGCTCCAGGCGAAGGCATGCATCGCGTCGCCGGACCGGGCGCTTATCCTGGCGATGGCCGCGGCGGCATACCGTACGTCGGCGTCATTCAACCCGTCAGCGCAGAGTCGCGCCCCGGGCAACGGCCGCAGCCCAACGCGCCGGTTCGCTCGGGATCGATCCGGGCCGACGTCGCGCGTTATAACGAAGAACGCGGTGCACTGCGCGCCGTTCAGCGCCAAGGCGACGACAGCCGCCCGCCCGAGAGTTCTCCCTACCGAAATTAAGCTCGGAAACCAGGCCCGCCCGGGCCGCGCGTTAATCCGCGTGTTAGTCAATTTCCCAGCAGATCCACGGCGCAGGTTCGCATCGCGTCCAATCCTTGGCAGCGCCCGCTGCCCAAGCTTTATTAATTTGCGCGCCTTTCAATTGGCTTGGCGCGCGCATTACGCTTTAACCCACCTCAGAACCGCGCGCGCAATGTGACGTTTCGACGCCACACTTTTTTGAAAACACTCGGCAGCGAGTCGTCTCCCATCGTCAAATTTGGGCGGTTATGCGGCAGCGCGTCATCAGCATGTCATTTGAAGTGTTATCGGGCGCCTTGCGCATAGCGCGCGCAGCTTGCGCGAGCCGACGTGTCTGTCGCGGCGCCGCGAACATGAACGCGTGAAGGTCTGTAGCAGGCCGATAAGTGACAAAACTAATCAGACCGATATACCCGCAATAACCAGCGATATTTTTGTTCATAAAAATGGTCCGCAAAGATGGTCCCCGCCCAGATTGGCTCGACGATCGAACGGACAACAACAATGGTTCGCGCGAGCTTGCCCTTTCGCACAGCCACACCCCTTTTGACAAAGACTGGAGAATCCATGAAAACAGGCATCAGCCGTGCGCTGAAGACCACCCTTAAGGCAACCGCTTGTGCCGCTTTGCTGGCCAGTGCATCGTCTGCTTTCGCGCAGTCGAGCGTGCAACTCTACGGTCAGGTGGACGAATGGGTCGGCGCGCAGAAATTTCCCGGCGGCAAGACGGCGGTGCAGGTGTCCGGGGGCGGGATGTCGACGTCGTACTGGGGCTTGAAAGGGGCTGAGGATCTGGGCAACGGCTACAAGGCGATCTTTACGCTGGAAGGCTTCTTCCGCGCGCAGAACGGCCAGTACGGCCGCTTCACCGGCGACACGATGTTTTCGCGTAACGCGTACGTCGGTATCGAATCGCCGTACGGCACGGTTACGGCCGGCCGGCTGACTACCGAACTGTTCGTGTCGACGATCCTGTTCAACCCATTCATCGACTCCTACGTCTTCTCGCCGATGGTCTACCACGTGTATCTCGGGCTCGGCACGTTCCCGACTTACTCGACCGATCAAGGCGTGACCGGCGACTCCGGCTGGAATAACGCGGTCCAATATCAGTCGCCGAACTTCAACGGCCTGTCGGCGAGCGCAATGTATGCGCTGGGTAACACGACCCAGAACGGCGCGAAGAAGTGGAGCGGCCAGGTTCTGTATTTCCACGGCCCGTTTGCCGCGACCGCGGTCTATCAGTACGTGAACTTCAACAACACGCCGGGAGACCTGGGCAGCTTCGATTCCTCGGGCGTGCCGGGCCTGAAGGCGCAGAGCGTCGCGCAAGTCGGCGTCTCGTATGACCTCAAGTATGTGAAGCTGTTCGGCCAGTACATGTACACGCACAACGACCAGACGCTGACGAGCTGGCACGTGAACACCGCGCAAGGCGGCGTCACGGTGCCGGCGGGTCCGGGCTCGGTGATGGCGTCGTATGCTTATTCGCGCGACGGCGGCGGCTTCGACCAGACGCGCCAGACCGCGGCGATCGGCTACGACTACCCGCTGTCCAAGCGCACCGACGTGTACGCGGCTTACCTGTACGACCACATCACCAGCCAGTCGAGCGGCAATACGTACGGCGTCGGCTTGCGCGCGAAGTTCTAGGCGTCGCTGCGTAGCTGAACCGGCCGGGGCGCGGCGACTGCCGCGAGCCGCGCCCCACTCACAACCTCCAAAGCCCGCGTTCCTCACGGAACGCGGGCTTTGGTCTTTTCCGACTTCTGACGCGACTCCGGCCATAGTCGTTTCGCCATCGGCCCTTTGATAAACCGGGCAAAATAACGCCGATTAATTCCTATAGCGAGCGATTCGGATGGACACCCTCGTCAGCATGAAAGTGTTCCGGCAAGTGGTCGAGGTGGGCAGCTTCGTGGGCGCGGCTGAACGGATGGAGATGTCCGCGGCAATGGCGAGCAAGCACGTGATGCATCTCGAACAACAGCTCGGCGCGCGCCTGCTGAACCGCACCACGCGCCGGGTCGCGCCGACCGAGGCCGGCCGCGAATACTACGAGCGCCTGAGTCAGGTGCTCACCGAACTCGAGGAAGCGGAGCAGGTGGTCGGGGCGGCGAGCGTCGTGCCGCAAGGGCGCTTGCGGGTGTCGTCGCTGTCGGCATTCGGGCTGAGTCACGTGATGGCCGCGGTCGCCGACTACGCCGCGCAGTATCCGCAAGTCACGGTCGACATCACGTTGTCGGACCGCGTCGTCGAACTGATCGACGAAGGCTTCGACGTCGCGATCCGCGCTTCGCCGAGCGGCCTCAAGTCGTCGTCGCTGATCGCGCGGCAGATCGCGATGGCGCATCTGCTGCTGTGCGCGTCGCCGGAGTATCTGCGCCGGCGCGGCACGCCGAAGACGGTCGCCGATCTCGCGCGCCACAACATTCTGCAATACACGGGCGTGTCGGCGCTCGACGTCCTGCAAGCCACCGGCGAAGCCGCGCGCGTGCGCCTGTCCGGCAATCTGATCGTCAATCATCTCGAGGCGCAGCGCGTCATGGTGCTGCACGGTGCGGGCATCGCGCTGCTCGGCACCGAAGTGATCGGCGCCGATCTGGCAGAAGGGCGTCTCGTGCCTGTGCTCGTCGATGAAGTGCCGCCTCGCGAGTTGCCGATTCATGTGGTGTACGCGAGCCGGCGCCATTTGTCCGCGAAGGTGCGCTCGTTCGTGGACTTCCTCGCGGACCGGTTCGCGAACGAGTCGCTGTGGCCGTCGCTCGAACAGATCGAGGCACTGGCCGTGAGATAGCGCTCTGGCAAAGCCCGTTGGTACGCCCCAAGCCGCAAACCGCCGGAGCCGCGCCCATCTGTTTCGTTATACTGGTTGCCAGCACCCACACACGCAAACAGCGTAACGATCTGGGGGAGACATGACCGATCTGTCCACGCCGCAGCGCGCCGCCAGCCACGAGCTGCCCGCCGGCCGGCGCTTGCGCTTCGTCACCGCTGCAGCCCTGTTCGACGGCCACGATGCGTCGATCAACATCATGCGCCGCATCCTGCAAGCGAGCGGCGTCGAGGTCATCCATCTAGGCCATAACCGCTCCGTCGATGAAGTCGCGACCGCCGCGCTGCAGGAAGATGCGGACGGCGTCGCGGTGTCGAGCTACCAGGGCGGCCATAACGAATACTTCCGCTACCTGGTCGATCTGCTGCGAGCGCGAGGCGGTGAGCGCATCAAGGTGTTCGGCGGCGGCGGCGGGGTGATCGTATCCGACGAAATCGTCGCGCTGGAAAACTACGGAGTCGAAAAGATCTATTCGCCGCGCGACGGCCAGCGGCTTGGCCTGCAAGGAATGATCGACGACATGATCGCGCGCTGCGCAGCAGCGGCACGCGAGGACGCCACAGCGCGGACCGGCGCAGTCGGCGACTGGCTCGCCAGCGTGACTGGTCAACCGCTGTCGCACCTGCGTTCGAGCGCGCAGGTAAGGGGCGAGACAAGCAGCGGTGGTTCGCGCGACGCGAGTTCGCTCCTGTTCCGCCGGCTCGCTCAACTGATCAGCGCCTTCGAAACGAGCGGCGTCGCGTCGTCGAAGCGTGCGGAGCTCTCCGCTCTTACTCAGGCAGTGCAGATCCCCGTGCTCGGCATTACCGGCACGGGCGGCGCGGGCAAATCGTCGCTTACCGACGAACTCATCCGCCGCTTCCGGCTGGATTACGGCGACACGCTGACCATCGCCGTGCTCGCCATCGACCCGTCGCGCCGCAAGTCCGGCGGCGCGCTACTCGGCGATCGCATCCGCATGAACGCAATCGGCGACTGGGGCGGCGGAGCACGCGTCTATATGCGCTCGATGGCGACGCGCGAGGCATCGAGCGAAATCTCCGACGCGCTGCCCGACGCGCTGATGCTGTGCAAGGCGGCCGGTTTCGACCTGATCGTCGTGGAAACGTCAGGGATCGGTCAGGGCAACGCGGCCATCGTGCCGTTCGTCGACGAATCGCTGTATGTCATGACGCCCGAATTCGGCGCGGCCAGCCAGTTGGAGAAGATCGACATGCTCGACTTCGCCGACGCCGTCGCGATCAACAAGTTCGACCGCAAGGGCGCGCCAGATGCGTTGCGCGATGTCGCGAAACAGGTGCAGCGTAACCGCGCCGACTTTGCGAAATCGCCCGAGGCAATGCCGGTGTTCGGCACGATCGCTTCGCACTTCAACGACGACGGCGTGACCGCGCTTTACCAGTACATCGCCGAAGCGCTGCGCAAGCACGGCCTGCGCTCAGGAGGCGGCCGTTTGTCGGTTGCGGCCGACGTGCGCTTTTCGAGCGGCCGTCACGCGATCGTGCCGCCTGCGCGCGTGCGCTATCTCGCGGAAATCGCACAGACCATCCACGCTTATCGCGAGCGGGTCGATCAGCAAGCCGGCGTTGCGCGCGAACGCTGGCAACTCGTCGAAGCGCGCCGGATGCTCGGGGAAGCCAGCGCAGACGCGCACGATGCAGACGATGCGCAAGCCTCGCTCGACGCGCTCATCGAGCAACGCACCACCGCACTCGGCGAGCACGAGCGCAAACTGCTCGACGCGTGGCCGCAAACTGTCGCCGCCTACTCGGGCGATGATCATGTGGTACGCATTCGTGACCGCGAGATACGCACCGCGCTCACGGCCACGACCTTATCGGGCACACAGCTGCGCAAAGTCGCGTTGCCGAAATTCGTCGACCACGGCGAGATTCTGCGCTGGCTGATGCTCGACAATCTGCCGGGTTACTTTCCGTTCACTGCAGGCGTCTTTCCTTTCCGTCGCGAGAACGAAGACCCGACGCGAATGTTCGCCGGAGAAGGCGATCCGTCGCGCACCAACCGGAGGTTCAAGCTGCTGTCCGAGGGCATGCGGGCCAAGCGTCTTTCGACCGCGTTCGACTCGGTCACGCTCTACGGCGAAGAGCCGGATGAGCGCCCCGACATCTACGGCAAGGTGGGCAACTCCGGCGTATCGGTCGCGACGCTCGACGACATGCATGCGCTCTACGACGGCTTCGATCTGTGCGCGCCGCAGACGTCGGTGTCGATGACGATCAACGGCCCCGCGCCGACCATACTCGCCATGTTCTTCAACGTCGCGATCGATCAGCATATCGCGCGCCAGGCACAGCAACTGGGCCGTGCGCTGAGCGAAGACGAACTCGCCGAGACGCGCCGCATGGCGTTGGAGAATGTACGCGGCACGGTGCAGGCCGACATTCTGAAAGAGGACCAAGGCCAGAACACCTGTATTTTTTCGACCGAGTTCAGCCTCAAGGTGATGGGCGATATTCAGGCATATTTTGTCGAACACCGCGTGCGTAACTTCTACTCGGTGTCGATCTCCGGCTATCACATTGCCGAAGCCGGCGCGAATCCGATCTCGCAACTCGCCTACACGCTCGCTAACGGCTTTACGTACGTCGAGGCTTATCTGGCGCGCGGCATGTCGATTGACGACTTCGCGCCGAATCTGTCGTTCTTCTTTTCCAACGGCATGGACCCGGAATACACGGTGCTCGGCCGCGTTGCGCGGCGCGTGTGGGCGATCGCAATGCGCGAGCGTTACGGCGCGAACGAACGCAGCCAGAAGCTCAAGTATCACGTGCAGACCTCGGGCCGTAGCCTGCACGCGCAAGAGATCGACTTCAACGATATCCGCACCACGCTGCAAGCGCTGATCGCGATCTACGACAACTGCAACTCGCTGCACACGAATGCATTCGACGAAGCGATCACCACACCCACCGAGGAGTCGGTTCGACGCGCGGTGGCGATTCAGTTGATCATCAACCGCGAATGGGGGCTGGCGAAGAATCAGAATCCGAATCAGGGCAGCTTCGTGATCGACGAACTGACCGACCTCGTCGAAGAAGCGGTACTCGCCGAATTTGACCGGCTGACCGAGCGCGGCGGCGTGCTCGGCGCAATGGAGACCGGTTATCAGCGCGGGCGCATTCAGGACGAGTCGATGCTGTACGAGCATCGCAAGCATGACGGCTCGTATCCGATCGTCGGCGTGAATACGTTTGTGAGCGCGAAGCCGCATGTAGCGCCGACGCCAATTGCGCTCGCCCGCTCCACCGAAGAAGAGAAGCAAAGCCAGTTGAAACGTCTGCGCGATTTCCAGGCGCGGCATCGCGACGCCGCGCCGGCCGCGCTCGAGCGTCTGCAACGCGCAGTGATCGACGACGAAAACGTCTTTGCGGTGCTGATGGATGTGGTGCGCGTCTGTTCGCTTGGGCAAATCACGCACGCGTTGTTCGAAGTGGGCGGGCAGTATCGTCGGAATATGTAGCGGGAGCCACCCCCGCAACCCCCGGCAACCCTCGGCGAAGTCAGCGCAGGATACCGAGTCGCGCCTTTGCGTCGTCGTATTCCTTCGACAGACGCTTGACCAGCTCGCCCACGCTCGGCACGTCGTCCATCAGGCCGACGCCCTGGCCCGCGCCCCAGATGTCTTTCCACGCCTTCGCCTTGTCGTTCGCGAAGTTCATCTTGGTTTTGTCCGATTCGGGCAGCGCGTCCGGATCGAGCCCGGCGTTGACGATGCTCTCGCGAATGTAATTGCCGTGCACACCCGTGAACAGGTTCGTGTAGATGATGTCCGACGCGGTGGAATTGACGATAGCCTGCTTGTAGCTGTCCACCGCATGCGCCTCTTTCGTCGCGATGAAGCGCGTTCCCATGTACGCAAGGTCGGCGCCCATGGCTTGCGCGGCCAGAATCGAGCCGCCGTTCGCAATCGATCCCGACAGCACGATCGGGCCGTCGAAAATGCGCCGCACTTCGCCGACCAGCGCGAACGGCGAGGTAGTGCCCGCATGACCGCCCGCCCCCGACGCAACCAGAATCAGACCGTCTACGCCCGCTTCCAGCGCCTTCTGCGCGTGCCGCAGATTGATCACGTCATGCAGCACGATTCCGCCGTAGCTGTGCACTGCATCGACAATCTCGCGCGCCGGCGCGCGCAGGCTCGTAATGAAGATGGGCACCTTGTGCTCGACGCAGACCCGCACGTCATGTTCGAGCCGCGTATTCGATTGATGGACGATCTGGTTGACGGCAATCGGTCCGATTACCGAGTCGGGATTCGCCGCCTTATGTTCGGCGAGTTGCGCCTGCAGTTGCGTGAGCCATTCGTCGAGCAGTTCGGCGGGGCGCGCATTCAACGCGGGGAACGAACCGACGATGCCGGCCTTGCACTGCGCCAGCACGAGCTCCGGATAGCTGACGATGAACATCGGCGAGGCGACGACAGGCAACGCCAGATTTTGTAGAACGGCGGGCAATGCCATAGTGCGGGTCTCCTGATTGACTGACCGGTGCGCAAAGCGCCCGGCTGTTGATGAGTGTAGCGGCATGCGGCTTGCGCCGTGGCGAAGCTGACAGCCCGCGCATAGGGCCGCTCGAACGTTTAAGAACGATCGTTCGATTATAAGGCAGGCGTGTGCTTTGCGTTCGCCGGTTCGTTTAGAACGGTTCGAATGAGTGTTCGGGTTCTATGCTTTGCGTGGGTTGTCCCACCCGGTCCGGACACATTGAGCTTTTACAATGCACTGACTTCAAACGACGAGAGATGCCGGCCATGGCCTTCGAAAATTTCACGCCCTTTCGCGTCGCCGCGGGCGATGCAGATATCTTCGGAGTAAAGGGCGGAGCGGGGCCGCCGCTTCTACTGCTGCACGGCCATCCGCAATCGCATCTGATCTGGGCGCGCTGCGCGGACCAGCTGGCTCAGCACTTCACGGTCATTGCCACCGATCTTCGCGGCTATGGCGTATCGGGAAAACCGCAGAGCGACGCCACGCATGCGCCGTATTCGAAACGCACCATGGCCGCCGATCAGGTCGCAGTGATGCGGCACTTCGGGTTCGAGCGCTTTCTCGTCTGCGCGCATGACCGCGGCGCGCGCGTCGCGCATCGCATGGCGCTCGATCATGCGGACGCCGTCGAACGTTTGATGCTGCTCGACATAGCACCGACACTGGCAATGTACGAAGCGACCGACCGTACCTTCGCCACGCATTATTTCCACTGGTTCTTTCTGATTCAACCGGAGCCGCTGCCCGAAACGCTGATCGGCGCAAACCCGGCTGCTTATGTCGATGCGGTCATGGGAAGCCGTCACGCAGGTCTCGCGCCGTTCGACCCGGCCGCGCTCGACGCTTACCGCTCGGCGCTCGCGCAACCCGGTGCGGTGCATGCAATGTGCGAGGACTACCGCGCGTCGGCGAGTATCGACCTTGAGCACGACCGCGCTGACATTGAGCGCGGACAGAAGATCGCCTGCCCGTTGCGCGTGTTGTGGGGCGACAAGGGCGTGATCGAAAAATGCTTCGACGCGCTGGACGAATGGCGTCACGTGGCGCGCGACGTGAGCGGCCGTTCGCTGTCGTGCGGCCACTACATACCCGAAGAGGCGCCTGACGAACTGGTCGCCGAAATGCTGTCCTTCTTCGAAGCGCTCGAAAGGTAGCGTTGCTCGCTTAACCGAGTGGCGGCAGGCGCCGCTTGATGGGCGTCGATTTGACGATCGCGCTGCTGGTCTCCGCCCGCTCGGCGACCTTCGACAGAATCTCGTCGAGGTGCTCGATCGAATGCAGATAGAGGCGGCAGATAAAGCAATCGTCGCCCGTCACTTTGTCGCATTCCACGAACTCCGGGATTCGCCGGATCACTTCTTCCACCAGATGCAACTGGCCGGGTAAAGGCTTCACGCGCACGATAGCTTGCAGCGTGAAACCCAACGCGCGCGGATCCAGCTGGACGGTGAAGCGTTCGATCACGCCTTGCGCTTCCAGCCGTCGAATGCGCTCGGCCGTACTCGGCGCCGATAGTCCGACGAGGCGAGCAAGTTCACTGACTGGCCGGCGCGCGTCTTCGGCGAGCGCGGCGAGGAGCGCGCGGTCCGTGTCGTCGAGCGCTGCAGGCGTGGGCTGCGCGAGGCGTTTTGTCATGACGGCCTTCGATTATTAGGTTGGATCGTGATATTGCTTAAGTTTAGCCATGTATTCGTGACAGCGGATTATCTACACTGCTCGTCAGGCAGAATTGAATCGAGGATCGGATCATGGCTTCAAACGAAATCCGGCGCGGCGCGGCGGAGATGAGCATCGCAATGCTGATGTCGGGCACGATTGGCTGGCTGGTGGTGTCGTCGCAGCAGAGTCCGTTCAACGTGGTGTTTTTCCGCTGCATTTTCGGCGGAGCAACGCTCGCGCTGGTGTGCGCCGTGCTCGGTTTCTTCAGGCGCAAGCTGTTCTCGTGGAAGATGCTCGGGCTCGCGTTGCTCGGCGGCGCGGCGATTGTCGCGAACTGGGTGCTGCTGTTCGCCGCCTATTCGCGCGCGTCGATCTCGATGGCGACTGCCGTCTACAACACGCAGCCGTTCATGCTGGTGGCGCTCGGCGCGCTGGTGTTTCGTGAGCGCATCAGCGCGTCCACGGTCGTGTGGCTGCTGATCGCATTTATCGGGCTCGTGTTTGTCGTCAAGGTCGAACCGGCGGTACTGGCGGTGCCGGGGCAATATCTGGTGGGTATCGCCTATGCGGTGGGCGCGGCGGCAATGTATGCGGTTTCCTCGATTATCACGAAGCGGTTGAAGGGCACGCCGCCGCATCTGATTGCGCTGATCCAGGTCTCGCTCGGCGTGGTCATGCTGGCGCCGTTCGTGCGTTTCGACGCGCTGCCCGCCACCGGCGCGCAATGGCTCGAACTGGTCGTGCTGGGCGTTGTGAACACCGGCCTCATGTATGTGTTGCTGTACGGCGCTATTCAGAAGCTGCCGACCTCCATGACCGGAGCGCTGTCATTCATTTATCCGGTGGTGGCGATCATCGTCGACCGCGTCGCGTTTGGTCAGGCACTAGCGTGGATTCAGGTGCTGGGCGCGGTGCTGATCCTCGTTGCGGCTGCCGGCGTCAATCTCGGCTGGCGCATCGTGCCGCAAAGGCGCGTGCCGTCCGTCTGAGCGCCGCGCGTCCGGCCAACGGGGTAAGCCGCAATGCTATGGATTGCAAACCATATGCGCGGACGTTTGCTCATATAAGCGGATCAAACTTCGCCAGGCTCGGCGCGGTTCCGTTGCTTTCCGACCGCATGCGGGTCAACGGCCGCCGTCAAGCGTCTGTAGGGAAATCACTGATGCGGTCAAAAATCGCGCGCGCGTATCATTCGACCAGACGCTGATCACGTCCGACAGAATTTCCGCCGCTCGCCTTCATAGGTCGAGCGGCTTTCTTTTTGTGGCGGCGTTTTTGCCGACCCGCCGAAGCTGGCGCGCTTGCCAACGCGCATGCGCCGGCTACCAGTGGCCGGACTTTCGATCACTCCAGGCAACGTAGGCGCTTACGCCCGTTGAGCCGCACGCGCGACGATCCGCTCGCCATCCACCATTAGCGGTCCGTTTCCGGCAGCCAGTTCATCGACAAGCGTTTTGACGAGTGCGGGCCATTCGCCACGCGGCATCAGCATTGAAGCGGCCGCACGCATGACCGCTGCGTCGTCGAGCATTTGCAGCAGCGTCGCAAAGCTCATCGCGCGGACGTCGAGCAGCTTGAAGACAATCAGCACCTTGAGCGCATTCTTCGCATTGCGTGCCGGGTCGGCGCGCAACCACGCCACGCGGGAGAAAGCCCGGTCCAGCGCCTGTCCCACGTTCGTGAACGGCGCGCCATGGCCGGGAATCACAAGGCGCACGTCGAGCGCTGCAATAGCTTCGAGCACCGCCTGCTCCTCCGCGAAGCCGCTTTCGCCCTCGAGCTCCGGAAAGATCACGCCGAAGCCGTTCTCCCACAGCGCGTCGGCGCTGATCAGGACGCGTTCGTCAGCGCAGTACAGCATCAGCGAATGCGGATCGTGACCGGGCGCGCCTAGCACCTGCCAGTCGAGTGCGCCCAGGCGCAGCGTCGCGCCCGGTGCGATTGTGCCTGTGAAGCCGAAGCGCTCGCAGGTCTGCGCAGTTGCGCGGAAGCTCAGCCGCGCATCGTCCCAGTCGCTCACGGCGCCGGCTTCGGAGGCCGGGATGAGCGTGCCGCAGGGCCACGAAGACTGCAGCAGCGCATTGCCGCCGCAATGGTCGGAATGCAGATGCGTGTTGACGATCAGATCGAGCGGCCGCTCGCCGAGCGCCTGCTGGACGAGCGCCAACGTTTGATGCGCATGCGTCGCGTAACCGGTGTCCACGATAGCGGCGCAGTCGTCGTCGACGAGCAGCACGTTGTTCGACGAAAGCCAGCCGCGCTCGAAGACGCGGATCGACGCAGGCAATGCGGGCAATGCGTTCATAGCGTGCCCGTGCCCGAGTCGGCTGCTACGCCTGCGCTCACGGATGCCTCGGCTTTCGGCATCACGAGAATAGTCGACGTGCCGACCACTGCAACCTCACCACGCTGATTCTTGACCGAGCCCTCGAGATGCGTCAGGTCTCCGTTCAGGCTCGGCTTCCAGTAAGCATCGCGCACGCGCCAGGTCATGGTGAGCGTGTCGCCTGCGTGCGCGGCCTTTTTCAGCTTGATATCGAAGTCGAGTCCGAGTGGCTGCGCATAGGTCGAAAAATGCGTCGCGAGCAGCGCCATGAAGTGAGCAGTGGGCTGTGTGCCCGACGCGATGAGACCGCCGAAGCGGCTTTGCGCCGCGTAGGCTTCGTCGTGATGCAGCGGGTTCATGTCGTTGACGAGCGTTGCGAACGACTTCACCGAATCCACCGACAACGTGAGCGTCGAGCTGAACGTCTCGCCGATGGTGACAATGCGCGGCGGCGCGTTCATGGCTGCACCTTTGCCTGGCCTGCGATCAACCGGGCGCGCCGGGCATCCAGTTCGTTCCACACGGCGCGCTTCTCGTGATCGTCGTAGATCGACCAGCCGGCGATTTCGTCGATGGTGCGCAGGCAACCTTCGCACCAGCCGGTCGACGCATTCATCCGGCACACGTTGATGCACGGCGACGGCACGCCGCCGGCATCCGTTGCTTTGTCGATTACCGCTGTCATCGCTTCAGGCCGTCTCGCGCAGCGCCACGTCGACTACCGGCGCGCCCGTCAATGCAACCAGTTCCTGGGCGCTCAGATTGAACACCGCATGCGGGTGTCCGGCGGCCGCCCACAGGCTGTCCAGCGCGAGCAGGTCTTCATCGATCAGCGTGACCGGCTCGACCGCATGACCGACCGGACACACGCCGCCAATTGCATAGCCGGTCTTTTCGCGGACGAACTTCGCGTCGGCGCGGCCGATGTCGCCCACCTGCGCCGCCACCTTCTTTTCATCGACGCGATTCGCGCCGCTTGCGACCACCAGCACCGGCGCATCGTCTTCGCGACGGCGAAACAGTATCGACTTTGCGATCTGCGCGACTGAACAGCCAAGGCCGGCGGCGGCTTCGGCGGAAGTCTTGCCGGTCTCCGGCAGCATGACGATCCGGCCACTGTGTCCGCGCTCGCGCAGCAGCAGTGCAACGCGGCGTGCAGAGTCCGGTAATGCGGTGAGATCGTCCGGGTCGAGAGAAGCTTGGTGCGTCATCGTGTCAGGTCCTGATAGTCTGGTGTCGGGCAATGTCTTGAGGAAGATTTTCGACGCGGGCTCAAACGCAGTTGGCCGCTTCGCTGCGCGCCTTCGCAAGCAGCGCCTTGCCCGCGCGCGAAACGTTCGGCCGACCGATCGACGTGGAAATGAAATCGCCGATTGCCACGACTTGAGCAAGGTCGATGCCGGTCTCGATGCCGAGGCCGTTCATCAGATACAGCACGTCTTCGGTCGCGACGTTGCCGGTTGCGCCCTTGGCATACGGACAACCGCCGAGCCCCGCCACCGACGCGTGATAGATTTCGATGCCTTCCTGCAGCGCCGCGTAGATGTTGGCCAGCGCCTGGCCATACGTGTCGTGAAAGTGCCCGGACAGACGCTCGCGCGGAAACACCTGCGTCACCGCTTCGAAGACTTCGCGCGTGCGCTTCGGCGTGCCCACGCCGATCGTATCCGCGATGTCGATTTCGTCGCAGCCGAGCGCTGCAAAGCGTTGCACCACGTCGACCACCGACGCGACCGGCACCTCGCCTTGATACGGACAACCGAGCGCACACGACACGCTGCCGCGAATGCGCAGGCCGTGCTCCTTGACTGCCTGCGCGACCGGTGCGAATCGTTCGATACTTTCCGCGATGCTGCAGTTGATGTTCTTCTGTGAGAACGCCTCGCTCGCGGCGCCGAAGATCACGATCTCGTCCGCGCGTGCGGCAAGCGCGCCTTCGAAGCCGCGCAGGTTAGGCGTGAGCACCGAATAGATGGTGCCGGGGCGGCGCTCGATGCCGGACATGACTTGCGCGCCGTCGGCCATCTGCGGCACCCATTTCGGCGACACGAACGACGCCGCTTCGACGTTGCGAAAACCCGCTGCGGAGAGCCGGTTGATCAGTTCGATCTTCGTGGCGGTCGGCACGAACTCCTTCTCGTTCTGGAGGCCGTCGCGCGGGCCCACTTCGACGATTTTCACTTGCTGCGGTACGGCCATGATTGTCTCCTCATACACAGTAGTCGATCGGAGTTGGCGGTTTGGCACCTGCTCCTGCTCATGCAATTCGACGATGTCAATATCCGCGTTCGATGTCCACCACGCCCCCGACCGCTTCACCACGCTCCAATGCCAACATTTTTTCCGCGATCTGCGCGACGCTTTCTTCGCGCAACGTTAGCGCGGAGATGTGCGGCGTAATGGTAATGCGCGGCTCCTGCCAGAACGGGTGATCGGCGGGTAACGGTTCCTCGCGAAACACGTCGAGCGTGGCCGCGGCCAGTTGACCGCTTGCCAGCGCGTCGAGCAGATCTGCTTCGACGAGATGCGCGCCGCGTGCAACGTTGATCAGATACGCGCCACGCTCAAGCCGCGAAAACGTGCGCGCGCCTAGCACATCGGCGGTATCCGGCGTATGCGGCAGCAGATTCACGAGCACCTTCACGCCGTCGAGAAACGCGTCGAATTGCGCCGCGCCAGCAAACGTCGTGATGCCTTCGACGTGCCGCGCGCTGCGGCTATAGCCGCGCACCGGCATGCCGAGCGCGGCGACAGCTTGTGCGACATGTGCGCCGAGCACGCCGAGTCCGAGCACACCCACCGTGAACGTCTCGCGCGGATGCGGATCGAGTACTTGCCAGCGACCCTCGCGTTGCAGCGTCTGATATTCGTCGAAGCGCCGCAGATAGCGCAGCACCGCGTGCGTTACGTATTCGGCCATTTGCGGCGCCATGCCGCTGTCTTCGAGACGGACCAACTGCGCGTTGCCGGGCAACGTGCCGGGCTGCTCGCGTTCGAGCGCGAGAATCGCGTCGACGCCCGCACCCAGATTGAAAATCGCCCGCAGATCGCTGCGGCCGACCAGCATGTCGCGAGGCGGGCGCCATACGACGGCAAAATCGGCGGGCGCGGTGTCGCCGGACTGCCATTCGCGCAAATCGGCCTCCGGCAGCGCACGGGCGAAGTCGTGCAGCCAGGCGGCGGCTTCGGCGTTCGGCATGTAAAAGAGGATTTTCATGCGGCCTCGCCGTTGAATGCGCGATCGCGCCGCTTCGCGCGAGACGGGCGGCAGCATGGCTGCGAGGCTTCCGGCGGCTGCGGCGCGGCGCACGACGCTGGCAACATGAGGGCTCCTCCTTTTATGGATAGGCTTCATTCTACTTTTTCGCCGGCAATCCCGCGCGGTTGCGCACGACCGTGCGCGTCGCGGGCCAATGCGCCGCCCGTTGCTGCGATCCACTCCATAAACAAAGCACAAAAACTTGGTTCGTCCACGCGTCGCGCGGCGGGACAATGGCCTCCCGGTTTCCCGTAGCGAGGGACAGACATGCTTTCATGCACCACAGCGCCGTGGCCGCCGCGGCTCGTGACCGTTCCCGGCCTGCACGGCAGTGAGGGCGCACATTGGCAAACCTGGCTCGAGCGCCAGTTCGCGCGGTCGTTGCGCGTCGAGCAGGCCGACTGGGATGCACCGGATGTCGCAGGTTGGGCGAACTCGCTGCGCGAACTGCTCGCGCGTGAACGGGGGCCGTTCGTGCTCGCCGCGCATAGCTTCGGCTGCCTCGCGGCTGCGCACGCGTTGCAGCAGGCGTCGTATGCAAACGAGGTAGTCGGCGTGCTGTTCGTCGCGCCCGCAAGCCCGCACAAATTCGCTTTCGCGGGACCGTTCGAGGCGCGGCGTGTCGGCGTTCCGTCCATTCTGATCGGCAGTGAAACCGATCCGTGGATGCCGCTCGCCGGCGCTCGCGAACTCGCGCAGCGCTTCGGCAGTGCGTTCGTCAATCTGGGCGACGCAGGGCATATCAACACCGCAGCCGGGTTCGGCCCGTGGCCGAGGGCGAAGTATTTCGTCGACACACTGGTGCATTGCGCAGCGCCGCTGCGCTTTCGCGACGAAGCACTCGAGATTGGCCAGCAGGCGCTGGTTTGACGCGCTGGTTCTGGCCCGTTCGTTCGGCAGATCTGTTCGGCTTCTAATCGTGCGCCGCTCGATGCCCGGCATGCGACGACTATCGCGAGCCCGCTTCGGCCGCGGCGCGCACAGGCGATCCGCTAGAATCCCGCTTCACGCTGCGCTATTGCGCGGCCACAGGTTTTTATCATCGATAGCGGGGACAACATGGCATACAGGACGGGGACAACGCGCTGGCTGGCGGCCGGTTTTACGGCAGCCGCGCTTGCGCTCGGCGGCGTGTCGGCAGCGCACGCAGAGACGTCATTGATGAACGTGTCTTACGACGTGACGCGCGAGTTGTACAAGGACATCAATGCCGGCTTCATCGCCGCGTACAAGCAGAAGAGCGGCGAGAGCGTATCGATTCGCCAGTCGCATGGCGCGTCGAGCGCGCAGGCGTTGTCGGTATTGCAGGGTTTGCAGGCGGACGTCGTGACGATGAACCAGCCGAACGACATCGACCTGCTCGCGGAAAAAGGCCAACTGGTCCCTGCCAACTGGCGCACGCGTCTGCCGGACGACAGTGCACCGTACACGACTACGATGGTGTTCCTCGTACGCAAGGGCAACCCGAAGCACATCAAGGACTGGGATGATCTGGCCAGGCCCGGCGTGCAAGTGGTGATCGCGAATCCGAAAACTTCGGGCAACGGACGTTATACCTATCTGGCCGCGTGGGGTTATCGCAAGCAGCACGGCGGCAGCGACGCACAGGCGCTCGACTTCGAAAAAGCGATCTTCAAGAATGTGCCGGTGCTCGACACGGGTGGCCGCGGCGCAACGACGACGTTCACGCAACGCGGCATCGGCGATGTGCTGGTGACATTCGAAAACGAAGTCGCGTTGATGAATACCGGCGTGGGCGCGGGCAATTTCGAAGCGGTTTATCCGTCGGTGAGCCTGCTTGCGGCGCCGCCGGTATCGATCGTCGACAAGGTGGTCGACAAGCGCGGCACGCGCAAGGAGGCGCAGGCTTATCTGGACTATCTGTGGTCGCCGGCCGCGCAGGAGATCATCGCGCAACATCATCTGCGTCCGCGTGACAAGAACATACTCGCGAAGCACGCCGCCGAGTTCAAGCCGATCAAGACGTTCACCGTCGAAGAAATGTTCGGCAACTGGCAGAAAGCGCAGCAAACGCATTTCTCGGACGGTGGGACGTTCGATCAGATCATCGTCGACAAGAAGTAACTTGCTCGGCTGGAGATAAAAAAGGCCGCTTCATA
>NZ_BAYE01000005.1 GCF_000685095.1 Paraburkholderia caledonica NBRC 102488 | reverse complement strand
GCTGTGCGAGCCTCGCATGCTTCACAAGTTTCACTGGCTCATGAGTCACACATCTCGCAAGCATCCGGCGGATCACAACCATCACCCGCCATACTCCATCACGACCGTCTCACCTCGCTTACCGGGCTGACAGCGGCCTGCGACCGCATCCAGTCGAGCCTGAACATCGAACACGGCCCGATCTGGCGCGTGGGCCACTTCGAGACGCCCGACGAAACGCGCGTACTGATCGCGATCCATCACCTGGCGGTTGACGGCGTCTCCTGGCGCGTGCTCCTCGAAGAACTGCAAACCGCCTACGAACAGGCCGAACGCGACGAACCCATCGCACTGCCAGCGCCGTCGATGTCATGGCGCGCCTGGGTGCGCGCAATCAATCAGTATGCCGAATCATCAGAGCGCGTCAGTGAACTCGCATGGTGGCAGACTTCACTCGACGCGCCGGCGTTGCGCGCCGGCCCGCTGTTCCCGCCGCTTTCTTCACATCCTCAACCGCAAAAGACGCTGCTCAAAAAACTATCGCCTGACATGACCGCCGAGCTGCTGCGCGAAGCGCCGCGCGCCTACAGAATGCGTGTCGATGAAGTGCTGCTTGCCGCGCTCGCTCGCGCCATCGGCGATACCGTTGCGCGTGACGAAGTGCTGGTCGAACTGGAGGGCCATGGTCGCGAAGACGTGATTGAAGGCGCCGATCTCAGTCGAACGGTTGGGTGGTTCACCACTCAATACCCGCTCGCATTGCCGCGCGGCATGGACTCCGCTGACTCGCTGCTACGCGTGCGCGAGCGTCTCGCCGCAGTACCGCTGCGCGGCCTCGGCTGGGGCCTGCTGGCCTGTTGCGCCGACGCGGCCAGCCGGTCAGCGCTGAGCGCGCTGTCATCCCCGGAAATCGGCTTCAACTACATGGGGCGCTTCGATCAAACGTTCGACGGCGAAAGCCGCTTCGGCTTCGCGCCTGAATCGTCGGGCGACGCCATCGCGCCGCATGCGCGAATTCCCGATCGCGCGCTCGATATCAATGGCTGGATTGCCGGCAACTCGCTGACGTTCAACTGGGGCTACGCGCCGCAGTTCTTGTCCGATGAGCTTGCGGAACAACTCTTCGAGTCGTTCGAGTCCGCTCTCGGCGAACTGCTGGCCCATTTGCGCACGGCTTCGTCGCAGTCGCAGACTTCCACTTCGCCGAGGGCAGTTCCGGAGTCGTTCGAGGCGCTTGCAAGGCGCGACGCCGTCGCTGGAAGCTGGGCTGCGCGTGCGGTGTATGAGGCCAGTCTGCCGGTGCCGTCCGCCCACGCGCTCGCTGGCTGGTTCGCGCGGCGTCGGCCGCTAGACGCGAACGCGCGGGCGTGCGCCGTGTCGTCGCCGGCCGTGCCGTTGAACGCGCTCGGTGCGCCCGCCACGCTGTTCTGTCTGCATCCCGGCTACGGCATGGTCGGCGAATATCGCACGCTTGCGCAAGCGCTCAATGGCCGCGTGACCCTGATCGCGATGCAGGCGCCGGCGCTGCGTGGCGAGCCATGGGAAGGCGACAGCTTCGAGGCGCTCGCCGCGCACTACGCACAGCGCATCGGAACGCTGCAGCCGCACGGCGACTACGCGTTGCTCGGATGGTCGTTCGGCGGGCGGCTTGCATTCGCCATCGCGGATCATTTCGAGCGGCACGGCGCGCGCGTGTCGTTCGTCGGTATCGTCGATACGGCGACGCATCGCGTAGACGGCGCTGCGCCCGTCGTCGACGAAGGCTCCGTGGCTGCGCCCGAACTGGCGTTGCTCGATGGGGCGGAGCCGTCGCTGCTCGGCAAAGCGCTTGCCGTCGATTCCATGCACGCGGACTTGATGTCCCGGCATGCGCTGCCACGCGTCGGTTGCGACCTGCACGTGTGGCGCGCTCGGCGCGTCGCCGATCCGCGACGCCGGATGTCATGGGCCGACCGCACACGCGGTCGGCTGCACGAGTTCGACATCGACGCGACTCATTCCAGCATCGTCCACCATCCGCTTCTCGCGGCGCAGCTTGTGCAATGGTTCGCACAGCCGCTTCCAAGAAACGACGACCCATCAGCGTCCTTACACGGCGACTCCTGAACAGTCGGCGTTCTGCAGGGCCCGCCGCGCCCCCTGCAGGACTATCCGACGAGCGCTGTTGTCGTTCGGCTGCGACGTTTCTACTAACACTGAATGCGAACGATTATTGTTTACATTAACATCTTGTCTTGAGAGAATCGTCTGGTACCAGGAGCGGCGCGGGACGCCGCCTCTGACTCGGGGATACAAGAATGGGGAAACAAGAAGAATGAAGGTAGAGCAGGCAGGGAAAAGCGGTTCTGTACGGGAGCGCGGCTTGCCGCACCTGCGCCCGATATACGTCGCGTTGATGCTGGGCGTTGCCGGCTTCGGCGCGCATGCACAAGGTTCGCCCGCCGCGGCCTCGAACGCGGAAGCCTCGAAGGAATTGCCCGCGGTTCAGGTGCGCAGGTCTGCTGAGAATCCGCTTGGGCCAGGCGTCGGCTATGTGGCCAAACGTTCTATGACGGGAACCAAGACGGATTCGGCGTTGCTCACGAATCCGCAGAGCGTGTCAGTCGTGACGCGTCAGCAGATGGACGATCAGGGCGCGCAGACCGTCGATCAGGCGTTGCGGTACACCCCGGGCGTCTATTCGCAGGACGGCACGGACATTCGTTTCGATCAGCTTTACGGCCGGGGTTTTGCGCTCGACTCGTATCTGGACGGCCTGCACCTATACCAGTCGCCGCGCTTCGCGACGCCCCGCATCGACACATATTTCATGGAGCGCATCGACGTGCTCCATGGTCCGGCCTCAGTGCTCTATGGGCAGGGCAGCCCGGGCGGCCTCGTCAACTACGTGAGCAAGTTGCCGATGGAGCAACCGTATCGCGAACTCATGATGCAGATCGGCAACCACAACAACTATCAGTTGGGTTTCGATTTTAGCGGTCCCGTCGACAAAAATGGCACCGTGCTGTACCGGCTGACGGGCGTAGCCCGCACCGCCGAGACGCAAGTCAGCGCAATCAAGGACCAGCGGCTTGCCATCGCGCCGTCGGTCACGATCCGCCCGAACCGCGACACCACGTTCACGCTGCAGGGCAGTTTCCAGCGCGCCCCGAACGGTGGACTCTTCAATCCGGTTCCGGCAGGCGCGACATTGTTCAGTAATCCAAATGGTCAACTCGGACCGGACAAATACTTCGGCGATCCGGATCGCGACGGCATGCACCGCACCCAGTACTGGTTCGGTTATCAGTTCGACCATGCGATCAACGACAAACTCAGCGTGTCGCAGAACCTGCGCTATCTGCACATCGACCAGCATTATTACCAGACGTCGGTAACGAGCGCGCTCGGAAGTAATCAGCGTACGGTGTCCATGTGGGGCAACGTCGATAACGAGCACTACACGCAGTTCGAGGTCGACACGCACGCGCAGGCCAGGGTGACGACGGGCGCCGTCCAGCACACGTTGCTGTTCGGTCTCGACTATCAGCGCTCGATGCTGGGCGACACAGAGGGTAATTCCGTCCTCGGCACGGTCGATCTGTACAACCCGAACTTCTCGTCGCTACCGACACAGCAAGCGAACACGCGCCTCGACTATTCGTTGAGCACGGTCGGCGTCTATGCGCAGGACGAGGCACGCTGGCGCAACTGGGTGCTGACGTTCGGCGTTCGTGAGGACTGGACAGGAGGCAACCAGCAGACCACGTTGCTTACCACCGGAACCGGCACGACCTACCACACGAACGATCACGCGTTCACCTGGCGCGCCGGTCTCGCGTATGAGTTCGAAAACGGCATTGCGCCGTACATCAGCTATTCGCGTTCGTTCCAGCCGGTGCTCGGCGCGACTTACTCGGGCGCGCCGTTCGCGCCGACCAAGGGCCGGCAGGTCGAAGCCGGCTTGCGTTATCAGCCGAAGTGGTTCGACGGCTACTTCTCGGTCGCCGCGTTCACTCTCACGCAGGACAACGTCTCGGTAAGCGATCCGAACCATCTGGGCAGCGCGATACAAACCGGTCAGATCCGCTCGCGCGGCGTCGAACTGGAAGCGCACGCGAATGTCACCGCAGACGTGAAGGTGATCGCGTCGTACACGTACCTGAACCAGGAAGTGACGAACACCACGACGCCTAGCAGCCTGAACAAGCGCCCAACGATCGCGCCTCGTAACACCGCTTCGCTGTGGGCGGATTACACGTTCCACCGCGGACCGCTGCGCAACTTCGGTCTCGGCTCGGGCGTGCGCTATATGAGCAGTTCGGCGGGCGACGCAGCCAACACGTTCACGGTGCCGGGGCGCGTACTCGTCGACCTGGGTGCGCATTACGACATTCAGAACTGGCGTCTGTCGCTCAATCTGAACAACGTGTTCGACCGCGAATACATCTCATACTGCACGACCGCGTCTGTTTGCTACTGGGGCGCGAGCCGTACGGTGCTCGGAACGGCACGCTATCAATGGTGATCGCCATGACGAAGGGTGGCGCCGATGGCTCACTGCATGCGTTGTCATGACGGAACGTCTGCGCTTTAGCGGCAGGCGGCGCCTCGCGCTCGCGGGCTTGGGCGCGGCGGCGCTCGCGGCATCGGGCGCTCCGCTCGCCAGCGCGGCGGCGGCGCGTTCGGACGCGCGTGCGACTGTAGGCGCCTCCGTCGCTTCGAACCCGCGCGTCGTGGTGCTCGACTGGCCGCTGACGGAAGTCGTGCTGTCGCTCGGCGTGGTGCCGGCCGGCGTTTCGCGTCCCTCGTGGTATGCGAAGCTCGACGGCGTTCCCCCTTTGCCGTCTTCCGTCGTCGACACGGGCTTGCTATATCAGCCCAATTTCGAGGTGCTGGAGTCGCTGAAACCGGAGCTTATCGTCATCACGCCATGGCATGCGCCGCTGCGCGCGTTGCTCGAACGGATCGCGCCGACGTTGACGGTGCAACTGTTCGGACCCGGCATCGACGTGTATCCGGCGGTTCACGCCGCGACCCGCAAGCTAGCCGGCGCGCTAGGACGCGATGCCGCGGCGGATGCGCTGTTCGCACGCGCCGACGCCGCGCTTGCCGACGCGTCCGCGCGTCTCGCGGCCTTTCGTGCGACCGCGCGCCCGCTCTATCTACTACGTCCAATCGACGACCGCCATATCGCCGTGTTCGGCAAGAACAGCCTGTTCGGCGGCGTGCTCGGCGCGCTCGGAATCGACAATGCTTGGCAGGGCATAACCGATCCGCAGGGCATGACCGAAGCGGACCTCGGCGCGCTCGCGGCGCACACCGATGCGCAAGTCGTCACGATCGGCGTGCCGCCCGGCGTTGCCGCACAACTTGCGCGAAGCCCGCTATGGGGCGCGTTGCCGTTCGTGAGGCAAAACCGCGTGCGGCACATTGGACCGTTGCCCGCGCTCGGCGGCGTCGTTGCGTCGATGCGTTTTGCCGATAGCCTCGCGAACGCGCTGCAAGGAGTCACTACATGAATCGCCCGACGGCGACCGTCGCCTTCGCCGCCCCTCGCGCCTGGCGACTGCCCGCGCTGCTGCTGATGCTGGCCGCGTGGCTCGTTTATCACACGCTGTCGGCGCGGCTGCCGGTCGCGCAATGGCCAGGCGTCGTGCTGTCCGGCGCCGACGCAACGCTGCCGCAACTCGTCGTGCGCTATGGCTGGCTGCCGCGCGTCGCCATTGCGTTGATAGCCGGCGCGGCGTTGTCGCTCGCCGGTGTCGTGTTTCAGCAGGTATTGCGCAACCCGCTTGCTGAACCGCTCACGCTCGGCGTGTCGGCGGGCGCCTATCTCGCACTGACGATAGCCGCGGTCGTCGCGCCCGCGCTCGTCGCCGATATGCGCTTCACGGTCGCGCTGACCGGCGCCGCACTCGCGATGCTTGCAACCATGGCGATGACCTGGCGTAAAGGCTTCGCTGCCGTATCGATCGTGCTGGCCGGAATGATCGTGAACCTGTATTGCGGTGCACTGTCCGTCCTCCTAACTATTGTGCTCGAGCGTTCGCTGACGTCCGTTTTCATCTGGGGCGGCGGCTCGCTCGTGCAGAACGGCTGGGCTGGCGTCGTGTGGCTACTGCCGCGCGTGCTTGCCTGCGGTGCGGCTGCGGCGCTACTGGTGCGGCCGCTCACGCTGTTTTCTCTCGACGACGGCAGCGCGAGCCAGCTCGGTATGTCGCTCGCATGGGCGCGGCCCGTCGCGCTCGCCATTGCGGTGATCCTGAGCGCGTTCGTCGCGAGCGCGGTTGGCGTGATCGGCTTCATCGGGCTCGGCGGTCCGGTGCTCGCGCGGCTAATGGGCGCGCGCCGACTGCGCGACCAGCTGCTGTGGGCGCCGCTCGTCGGCGCGCTGTTGCTCGCAATCGCCGACCAGGCCGTGCAGAGCTTGCCAGGCGTGCTCGGCGAGTTGCTGCCGACTGGCGCCGCGGTGGCCCTCTGCGGCGGACCGCTGCTGCTGTGGATGCTGCGCCGTCTGCACGTCGAGGCGCCGCGTCCAGCGTCGGTGGAACGCGCAACCCCGCGCCGTGCGTTGCGGGTGACCGTGCTGCTGCTCGGCGGGCTGCTCGCTGCCGCGGTTGTCATCTCGCTGTGCTTTTCGGTGACGCTGCACGGCTGGCAATGGACAGACGCGCGACAATGGAGCGATGTCTGGTTCTGGCGCGTGCCGCGGCTGACCGCTTCGCTCGGGGCCGGCGTGATGGTCGCACTCGCGGGCACGATCCTGCAGCGGGTAACCGGCAATCCGATGGCAAGCCCCGACCTGCTCGGCGTCAGCGGCGGCGCGATGCTCGGCATGCTGGTGGCCGCGGTCGTCGCAACGGCGCCGTCGACGCCCGTGCTGCTCGCGGGGTCGGCGGCGGGTGCACTCATTTGCCTGCTGACGATCGTCACGCTTGGACGCCGCAGCGGTTTCGCGCCCGAGCACGTGTTACTCGCGGGCATCGCGATCAGCGCGTTCGCGCAAGCAGTCATCATGCTCGCGACCGCGAGCGGCGGCGCTTATGCAAACCTGCTGCGTCCGCTGCAGTACGGTTCGACTTACCTCATTGTGCCCGCGACGGCCGTCGCCGTTGGCGTGTGTACGGTCGCCGCCGTGCTCGTCGCGTGTCTCGGTGCGCGCTGGCTGGAAATTCTGCCGCTCGGCGCCAACGTGGCGGATGCGCTCGGCGTCGGCGCACAGCGCGCGCGGCTGCTGCTGCTCGCGGTCGCCGCGATCCTCACGGCGGGAGCAACGGTCGTGATCGGCCCGATGTCGTTCGTCGGCCTGATGGCGCCGCATCTCGCGCGACTGCTCGGCTTTCCGCGCGCGCGTTCGCAGATGCTCGTCGCGGCGCTCATTGGCGGCTTGCTGATGGTGCTGTCGGACTGGCTCGGGCGCAATATGATCTTCCCGCAACAGATGCCGGCGGGCGTGATTGCGACGCTTCTGGGCGGCCCTTATCTGATGTGGCTATTGCGTCGTTGATGCATCGATCCAGTCGGGCCGATCCTGATGCAAGCCGCGATGAAGTCAGGGAGCCGATGGCTCCCTGACTTTTTGTGCGACGTCCGCTCGATTTGCGCGGTCTCGCGAATCGCGTCGAATGCCGCCTTAGAACGAAAACGTCGTATTCAGCATCACGAGCCGCGACTCGCCGACTGCGATGATCAGATTGCTGTTGCTCGACGGATAGTACGTTTTGTCGAACACGTTCTTCACGTTCAGTTGCACATGCGTGGGAATCTTGCCGATCTTCGTGTCGTACGCGGCAAACAGGTCGGCGACCACATAGCCCGGCAGCGTGAAGCTGTTCGCCGTATCGCCCGGCCGCTTGCTCACGAGCCGCGCGCCGCCGCCAAAGCGCCATTGCCCCGGCAGGTACGGCAGCATCGTGTCGTAGACGGCGAAGAGACTGCCCGTATGACGTGCTGCGTTCACGAGACGCGTGCCGTCGTCGCGGTCCGTCGCGTCCGTATATGCATAACTGCCGATCACGCTGACGTGCTGCGTGAGCCGTCCGGCAACGTCCAGTTCGACACCGCGCGATCTCGCGCTGCCCACTGTCTCGGTCGTATCGCCGACGGTTACTGCAACGTTCTGCTTGTCGATCTGATAAACCGCGAGCGTGCCGGTGATGCCGTGCGAGTCGAATTTCAGCCCCGTTTCGAACACGCGCCCATATTCCGGCGCGAGCGGCTCGTTCACTTGTGTGGCGACGTTCGGCACGAACGACTTGCTGAAGTTGGCATACGCGGAAAGCGCCGGTGTCAGCCGGTACACGAGGCCGAATTGCGGCAGCCATACCTGTCCATGCGAGTGATCGGCGATCACGAACGGACGGCCCACGCCCGACAGTTGCTGCCAGTTCTCCCAGCGCACGCCGCCTACAGCGATCAACCTGTCGGTCAGATGTACGGTGTCCTGCGTGACGACCGAGTAGGTGTGCACTTTCGACAAGCTATCGCTTTGCGCCGCGCTCGGCGTGCCGCCCGCAGCGAGCATTCCATAGACAGGCTCGTACAGATCGAAGCCGGACACTGCTTTGCCGCGAATCGTGTCGCCCCGAAAGCTGCGCTGCCGTTCGTACTCGCCGCCCACATATAGCTCGTGACGCATGCCTGCGAGATTCAGATTGCCGATCGCGCCCACGGTGGCGATCTCGTCGGAGTCGTTGCGCTGCAGATTCGCATCCGACGAGCGACTCATGGTGCCGGTCCTGCTGTTGAACGCCGTCGCGCGCGTGATGTACTGGTCGTAGCGGTCGCGGCTCCATCCGTAAGTCGCGCGCACGCGCCATTCGTCCGAGAAGCGATGTTCAATCTTCGCCCGCAGCGTTTCCTGCTCGCCCGAGCTTTGCGCCCAGGGTTCCTCGTAGCGCGTATAGCGCCGTGCGTCGTCGAGATGACCGTTGACGAGCACCGTGCCCCGGTCGAATGGCGTCGTGTAATCGACGTACTGGTAGCTCACGTCGATCGATGTATTGGCGTCGTGCCATGACAGCGACGGTGCGATCAGCGAATCGCGCTGACGTCCGAAGCTGCGCCAGTAGCGCGCCGTGTTGTACTCGCCGGTCAGGCGAAAGGCGAGCGTACCGCCCGCGACCTGTCTCGTCTGGCCGATGGGGCCGGTCAGGTCGAAGCCCGTACCGCTGCCGTGATGGCTCGTGTAGTTCGCCGAGACGGAGCCGTGGAAGGTGTCCTCCGGTTTGCGCGTGATCAGGTTGATTACGCCGCCCGGTTCCTGAATGCCATAGAGCAGTGAGGCGGGGCCTTTGAGAACTTCGACACGGTCGATCGTCGCCAGATAGTTGTGCAAGATCGGCGAGCGGATGCCGTCGACGAGGATCGAGCCGTCGTCGTTCGAACCGAAGCCGCGTTTGATGAACGCGTCGCGCGTGCCGCCAAGCGTGTTGGTCTGCGTGATCCCGCTTACGTTACTCAGCACGTCGTCGAGTGTGCGCGCCTGCTGGTCCTGCATCACGCTCGAACTGACCACCGCGACGGACTGCGGAATGTCGCCGATCTTCGTCGCGATGCCGCTCGCCGTTTCGCTCGTGCGCGGACGATAACCGACGGTCGGGTCGGCGAGCGCTGTGCCTTGCACGGCGACCGCCGGCAATTCCGTCGAAGCGGAGGGCTGGGTACTCGCGGCGTCGGAGGAAGCGGCGGCCATCGCGGCTGGCGCGGTCACCATGTACATCATCATCGAAAGCGGCAAGCCGATGCCGGACCGGCGATAGCGGCCGGGTAGTGCAAAAGTTTTCACGAAGCGCATGGATGGTTCGGACGACGCGGCACGCCCGCACCAAAGCGGTCGGGGGTGCCCGGCGGCGTCAGTTTTTATTAATGATGCGAGAGAATAATGTAAATGAGAATTGTTATCAAATGAAAACATTGAGATCTGCGAACGGCGGGGGAGCGGTGAGGCGGCCGCATTGGCTCGGCCTTGCTTGCGCTGCGCCGGTGACCGCCGCGTCAGCAGAACCCGCATGCTTGCTCTAAACTAGCTGCCGCCCGCGCACAGCCCAATCAAACAAGACGACCTCGATGCCTCCTGTTCCCGCCGATTCCAACGATCGAAAAGACTCCACCGATACCTCGAGCGTCAGCCTGCCGAAGCAACCGGCGTTTCAACGCTTCTGGTGCACGCGGATTCTTTCGTCGCTGTCGTTCCAGATGCTCGCCGTCGCGATGGGTTGGCACATCTATGCGCTGACGCACAGCGCGTTTGCGCTCGGCCTCGTCGGTCTCGCGCAATTCCTGCCAATGTTTCTGCTCACGCTCGTGGTCGGCCATTTTGCGGACCGCTACGATCGTCGGCGCATCGCGGCGATTTGCCAGAGTCTCGAAAGCATTGCCGCATTGCTGTTCGCGTGCGGCACCTTTGGCGGATGGATCAGCGCGCCGGTCGTCTATGCGCTGGCCGCATGCGTGGGCGCGGCGCGCGCGTTCGAATCGCCGGCGGTCGCTTCGCTGCTGCCGGGCGTCGTGCCGCGCGCGCAGTTGCCGAAAGCGACGGCATGGGCCACGTCGGCGAACCAGACGGCGCAGATCGCCGGCCCCGCGCTCGGCGGTCTGCTTTACGGCATCGGGCCGGGCGCCGCTTATCTCGCGTGCATGCTGTCGTTTGCTGCCGCCGCGACAGCCGTGTGGGGCATTCCGCTACGCGCGAAGCCGGCAAGCCGCGCGCCTGTCACGCTCGAATCGGTGTTCTCCGGCATCGCGTTCATTCGCAAGGAGCCGGTCATATTGGGCGCGCTGTCGCTCGATCTGTTCGCGGTGCTGTTCGGCGGCGCGACCGCATTGCTGCCGGTGTTCGCGCGGGACTTTCTGCATACGGGGCCGCTCGGGCTCGGACTGTTACGCTCGGGCACGGCCATCGGCGCGCTCGCCGGGACGATCTGGCTTGCACATTTCCCGCTGCGCAACCGGCCCGGCGCGGCCATGTTCGGCGGCGTGGTCGTGTTCGGCATCGCCACGCTCGTGTTCGGCCTGTCGCATCAGTTCATCGTTTCGCTGCTTGCGTTGATGGCGCTGGGCGCGTCGGACACCATCAGCGTGGTCGTGCGTCTGTCGCTCGTGCAGCTTCGCACGCCGGATGAAATGCTCGGACGCGTGAGCGCCGTCAACTCGCTTTTCATTGGGACGTCGAATCAATTGGGCGAGTTCGAATCCGGCGTGACGGCCGGCTGGTGGGGCGCACGAACGGCCGTACTGGTAGGCGGCATCGCAACGATAACGGTCGCCTTGCTGTGGATGAAGCTCTTCCCCGAACTCAGGAACACGCGTTCGCTCGAACGCGAAGAAGAACTGGTGCCGACCACCTGAGCGGCGCGCTATTCTCAATGGATGGAAACCCGGTTCTCGATCCGGCCAGGTTCTCCAGAAAGACTTTAACGGTTAAGGTTGACGCGTTACTTGCGGGACAAACCGCGAAGGAGCCGCTTCATGACACGCCTCGACTCGCAACCGGACAGTTATCCGAGCGACATTGCTTTTACGCCCACCGTCAAGGCATTGCAAAGCCGCAACGGATCGCGCGACGCCTATGCCCGGATGGAAGAAGAGCACGGCTGGCAAACCCGGCTGACGCCTGACGTCGCGCGTTTCATCGAGCAGCAGACCAGCGTGTTCTTCGCGACCGCAAGCGCGGCAGGGCAGCCGTATATCCAGCATCGCGGCGGCCCTGCGGGCTTCCTGCACGTGCTCGACGACCACACGATTGCGTTCGCCGACTTCGCCGGCAATCGTCAGTACATTACGTCCGGCAATCTGGCCGACAACCCGAAAGTGCATCTCTTTCTCGTCGACTATGCGCATCGCCGGCGCATCAAGATATGGGGCGAAGCGCGTGTGATCGACGACGATCCCGCGCTGCTCGCGAAGCTCATGCCGCAGGGTTACAAGGCACGCGGAGAACGCGTCATTGTGATGAGCGTGCATGCGTGGGACGTCAATTGCCCTAAGCATATTCCGCAGCGTTTCGAGGCTGCGGACGTCGCCGCGGCGTTGCAGGAGCGTGACGAGCGCATCAAGGAACTCGAAGCGCAAGTAGCGGAACTCAAGCGCCTCTCAGCTGCTTCTGGCGCTTGATAGACGATGCCCGACGGTGATCTGAGCCTGAGCCGCACCCGCTATCATGGTGCGATCGCGACTCGGCTTCTTTCATCATGCGCATTGCTCCCTTACCACCGCTCCAATGTCTCGTCGCGTTCGAATCGGCCGTCCGGCATGCAAGCTTCACCAAGGCCGCCGCGGAATTGCATCTGACGCAAAGCGCGGTCAGCCGGCAAATTCAGCAACTCGAGGAATTTCTCGGCCGGTCGCTGTTCGTCCGTGAGCATCGCGCGTTGCGTCTGACCATCGCCGGCGAGGGTTACGCAAAGCGCGTGCAATGGCTGCTCACAAACTGTTCCGAAGCGACGCTCGACGTCATGAAGCGTTACGGCGACCAGGATCTGACGATCGCGTGTTCATCGGGCGTCGCCGTGTTGTGGTTGACGCCGCGGCTGGGTGCGTTTCGTGCCGCTTACCCGAACGTGAAAATCAGAATGATCGTGCGCGACGGACTCGCGTCGATGTCGCCCGCCGAATTCGATGTGGGCCTCTACTACATACGCCAGCATGCCGAGCCGCATTACACCGCCCGCCGCATTTTCGACGAGGAGGTGTACCCGGTTTGTTCGCCCGCCTATCTCGCAGGCCGCGTGCTCGAGCCCGCCGATCTTGCGCAGGAAACGCTGCTGATTCAGGAAGACGGTCAGCGTCAATGGATGTCGTGGCCGGAATGGTTCCGCATCAACGGCGTGCAAATGCCCGTTGCGCCGCAGGCAGTCATGGTGAATCACTATCCGCAACTCGTGCAAATGGCGATTCTCGGTCAGGGCGTCGTGCTCGGCTGGCGGCACATGATCGACCGGTGTCTCGAAGAAGGGCTGCTGGTGCGCGCCACCCACGCATCCGCAAGTCACGGCGGCGGCTACTACGTGGTGTCGCCGAACGACCGCTCACAGAACCAGGCCGCGCGCGTGTTCACTCGGTGGCTCTTCGAGCAGGCTGAAGCGCAGACGGGCAGGGCGGCGGCCTGAGCGGGTTCGCATGCGCTGCACGCATGCGTGCATGCG
This sequence comes from Paraburkholderia caledonica NBRC 102488, assembly GCF_000685095.1. Taxonomy (GTDB): domain Bacteria; phylum Pseudomonadota; class Gammaproteobacteria; order Burkholderiales; family Burkholderiaceae; genus Paraburkholderia; species Paraburkholderia caledonica. The sequence goes on along the minus strand of NZ_BAYE01000005.1, from coordinate 467,767 downwards.
AATCTTTCGTTTCGAAAACAATTCAGGTCTCTCTACGATCGGCGTTATGCATGCAAAAGCGCCGCGACGACGGCGTGGCGCGTTGCCGACACTTTGCCTGACAGGCAGCCAGATGAGGAAGAGACCATGCAAGGAACGCTTTCATCCAACGTCCCGCTCTCCGTGGACACGCTCGCGCGTCAGCGGCGGCACGCCATTATCGCGACCGTGCTCGGCAACGGGCTCGAATGGTTCGACTTCACCGTCTACAGCTTTTTCGCGGTCATTATCGCGAAGCTGTTCTTTCCGACCGGCAATGACCTGACCTCGCTCCTGCTCGCCGTCGCCACGTTCGGCGTGGGCTTTTTCATGCGTCCGGTGGGCGGCATCGTGCTCGGCGTGTATGCCGACAAGGTCGGGCGCAAGGCCGCGCTGTCGCTGACCATTCTGCTGATGGCGGGCGGCACGGCGCTCATCGGCATTGCGCCGACTTATCAGCAGATCGGCCTGTGGGCGCCGGTGCTGATCGTGATCGCGCGATTGCTGCAAGGGTTTTCGGCGGGCGGCGAGATGGGCAGCGCGACGGCGTTTCTCACGGAGTATGCGCCCGCTAACAAGCGCGCGTACTACTCGAGCTGGATTCAGTCGAGCATCGGCTTTGCGGTGTTATTGGGCGCAGCGGTCGGCACCTTCGTGACCAGCAGTCTGAGCACCGAAGCGCTTCATTCGTGGGGTTGGAGAATGCCGTTTCTGATCGGCATGCTGATCGGACCCGTCGGCTATTTCATTCGCAGCCGCATGGACGAAACGCCCGCCTTCAGCGCAGTGGCCGAAGAAGCGAAAGACGATTCGCCGCTCGCCGAAGTGTTCCGCCGCTTCCCGCGAGAAACCTTCGCGAGCTTTTCGATGGTGATCCTGTGGACCGTTTGCACCTACGTTCTGCTGTTCTACATGCCGACGTATTCGGTTCGCACGTTGCATCTGCCGCAATCCACCGGATTTCTCGCGGGCATGTTCGGCGGCTCGATGATCATGTGTTTTGCTCCGGTGGTGGGCAAACTCGCCGACCGCTACGGGCGCCGCCGCTTCCTGTCGGGGGCCGCCGTGCTGATTCTCGTGCTGGCCTGGCCGATGTTCGCCTACATCAACCGGGCGCCCGGCCTCGCTTCGCTGATGGTTTTTCAAGGCGTGTTCGGTCTGCTGATCGCTGCATACACCGGCCCCATTCTCGCGGCGTTCTCCGAACTGTTTCCGACCAAGGTGCTCTCCACGGGACTGTCGGTCGCCTACAACTTCGCTGTGACGATTTTCGGCGGCTTCGCACCGTTCTTCATTACGTGGCTGATTGCGTCGACAGGCAGCAACATGGCACCCGCGTTCTACGTGATGATCGCCGCCGCGATCAGTCTGACGGGCACGTTCTTCGTGCGCGATCCGCAGCGGCACTGAATCGGGCAGCGCGTGCGGTGCGCTTCCGGCCGCACGGATTTCTCATCAAGTCAGCAAGTCAGGACAATTCCCATGAGCATTACGGTAATCAATGGCGGCAACGTACTCGATCTCAAGCAGGGCATTCTGCTCGAACATCATCATGTCGTGATCGAGAACGGCCATATCGTCGAGGTCACCGATCGTCCCGTCGATCTGCCGAACGCACGCGTGATCGACGCGCGCGGCAAGACGGTGATGCCAGGTCTGATCGATTGTCACGTACATGTGCTCGCTTCGCGTGCGAACCTCGGTACGAACGCAACCCAGCCCAACATCCTCACGGCGATCCGCGCGCTGCCGATCCTGAAGGCGATGCTCGGCCGCGGCTTCACGACCGTGCGCGATGCGGGCGGCGCGGACTGGGGTTTGACGCAGGCGCTCGAAAACGGCCTGGTTCCGGGGCCGCGCATTTTTCCGTCGGGCAAGGCGCTTTCGCAGACGGGCGGCCACGGCGATTTCCGTCCGCGCGGCGATATGCTGGAGCCGTGCTCGTGCTGTTTTCGCGCCGGCGCAATTGCTCGCGTGGTGGACGGCGTGGATGCCGTGCGTCTCGCCGTCCGCGAAGAAATCCAGAAGGGCGCGACGCAGATCAAGATCATGGCATCGGGCGGCGTGGCATCGCCAACCGATCCGATCGGTAACACGCAGTATTCCGAAGACGAAATTCGCGCGATCGTCGCCGAAGCGCAAGCTGCGAACACCTATGTGATGGCGCATGCGTACACCGGCCGCGCGATTTCGCGCGCGATTCGCTGCGGCGTGCGCACTATCGAGCACGGCAATCTCGTCGACGAAGCAGCCGCGAAACTGATGCGCGAACATGGCGCGTTCGTCGTGCCGACGCTCGTCACCTACGACGCGCTTGCGAAGCACGGCGCTGACTACGGGTTGCCGCCCGATTCGATCGCGAAGGTCGAAACCGTGCGGCAAGCAGGACGCGATTCGCTGCAGATCTACGCGAACGCCGGCGTGCCGATGGGTTTCGGCTCCGACCTGCTCGGCGAAATGCACACGTTCCAGAGCGACGAACTGCGCATTCGCGCGGAAGTGCTCGGCAATCTCGAAGCGCTGCGCTCGGCAACCACGATCGCCGCTGAAATCGTTGCGCAAGAAGGCAAGCTCGGCGCAATCGAAGCGGGCGCGGTGGCGGATGTGCTGGTGGTCGACGGCAATCCGCTCGACGATATCGGCGCGTTGACCGGGCAGGGCGAGCGGCTCGCGTATGTGTTGCAGCGCGGCGAAGTAGTGAGCGAGCGCGGCGCGGTCGTCTCGCGCTGAGGCAGCGTGTCATGCCGGCCTGATCGCGTGCAATTGATGCCCGTGCGCTCGTTACGTAGAATCGTGGCGCACGACGCTTGATTGCCAGCGCAACGATTTGCGCGATCACGAGGAGAACGGGCATGACTTTGCACACGGACGGGCCGATTGCGGCGACGGTCTATCGCGGCGATTCGGTAGAGAACACGCACCGCGCGCATGTTGCGGTCGTCGATTCGAATGGCCGCCTGCTGTATTCGTTCGGCGACCCGTCGCGCGTGACGTTGGCCCGCTCCGCCGCCAAGCCCGCGCAAGCGCTGGCGGTGCTGGAAACGGGCGCGCTCGAGCGCTTCGGCTTCGACGATGCGGACCTCGCGCTGATGTGCGCCTCGCACAGCAGCGAGCCGCGTCATATCGAACGTGCGCGGCAGATGCTCGCCAAAGCGCAGGCGAGCGAAACCGACCTGCGCTGCGGCGGTCATCCGCCGCTGTCCGATGCGGTATATGTCGACTGGATCAAGCGCGATTTCAAACCGGGCGCCGTGTGCAGCAATTGTTCGGGCAAGCATGCGGGCATGCTGGCCGGCGCGCGTTCGATCGGCGCGGCGCTGAACGGTTACGAACAGCCGGAGCATCCGTTGCAGATCCGCGTGAAGCACACGGTGGCCGACGTTTGCGACTTGCCGGACGACGGCGTGCAATGGGCCACTGACGGTTGCAATCTGCCCACGCCGGCCTTTCCGCTCGATCGTCTCGCACGGCTCTTCGCGAAGCTGGCCGCCGCGCAGGACGAGGTCTCGTCGTCCGGGGCAGCGCCCACCGCGCGGACAGTGGCGCTCGCGCGCATCTATCGCGCGATGACGGCTTATCCGGAACTGGTGGGGGGCGAGGGCCGCTTCTGCACGATGTTGATGAACGCGTTTGGCGGCGCGCTTGTCGGCAAGCTCGGTGCGGACGGCAGTTATGGGATCGGCGTGCGCGCATCAAGTCAGACTGCCGCGCACACGGCGAAGGCGGGCGCACAAAGCGCACAAGGCGCGCTCGGCATCGCCGTAAAAATCGAGGACGGCAATGTCGGCGTGCTGTACGCGGTGGTTGCCGAAGTGCTGGCGCAGCTCGACATCGGCACCGCCGAACAGCGCGCGAAGCTCGACTCTTTCCATACGCCCAGGATGCTCAACACCATGGGCGTCGCAACCGGCCGGCGGGTCTTCTCGGTTGCGCTCGAAGCGTCACGATAGGACGAGTGCCGGGCGACGCCCGGCACTCAAGCGATTTCGTCAGGCCGCGGCTTCTGCGGCAGACATCAGCGCACTACGTATCGCGCTGGCGAGTTCACCGGCCTGAAACTTCGCGACATAGCCGTTCGCGCCGGCGTTCTTCACATGCGCCTCGTTGGCCGCGCCGGTCAACGACGAATGGATGATCACCGGAATGTCGCGGGTGCGCTCGTCGGCCTTGATCTGGCGAGTCAGCATGAAACCGTCCATCTCGGGCATTTCGAGGTCGGTCAGAACGAGCGCGATGCTGTCCTTGACGCGCGCGCCGTTGCTCTGTGCTTCTTCGGCGACTTGTTGCAAGGTCTGCCACGCCTCTTCGCCGGTCTTGGTCATCACGTATTCGGCGCCGATCGCGGTCAATGCCTGCTCGATCAGCTTGCGGGCGAAGCCGGAGTCGTCGGCGGCAAGAATCTTCGCGCCCGGGCGAATGCCGAGTGCGTCGCCCACGGACGTCGGGTCCACGCTCGGGTGCTGCGAGGGGAACACGTCGCGCAACACCTGCTCGACGTCGATCACCTGCGCGAGCCGCGAATCGCCCGTATTGCCGTCGATCCGCGCAATGCTCGTCACCAGATTGCCGCCCGCCGCGCCTTCCGCGGAGAGCACCTGATTCCACTCGAGTCGCACGATGTCGTCCACTTCCTCGACCGCGAACGCCTGGGTGGAGCGCGCGAATTCGGTGACGAGCAGGATATTCAGGCCGCGCGTGGGCTCGCAGCCCATGAGCCGGGGCAAGTCGATCACGGGAATGATCTGCCCGCGAATGTCGACGGCGCCCATCACGAACGGCGACGAACCGGCGATCGGCGTGACCGGCGGCATCGTCGAAATTTCGCGGACCTTGAACACGTTGATGCCGTAAAGCTCGTGCGCGTCACTGCCGGGGACGGAGCCCAGCCGATACAGCAGCAGTTCGAATTTGTTGGAACTCGTCAGGTTGCTGCGTTCGTCGTGCGCGCGGTTATCTGCTGCCATCGAATCTCTCCAGGATTGCGGTGCGTGGCGCGCTCGCGTGGATTGATGCCGTCGCGCCTCTTACTTTTTGTTATCGGCGCGCTTGACGAAAAATTCAGCGCTTTGCCGGATTTCTGCTGGCAATCCCTGGGTGAGCCATTTCAGCTAATTCACGAGATGGCGTCATTCGTGTGAAGGTTACCTGCCGTTACACAAGCCACAGCGTCGTATCACACCTCGCCGGGGCGCGCTTCTAGAATCTTCCGCGACGGGACGGCGGTGCCGCGCGGCGCCCCCGTGCCTCGTTGCCGTTTCGCTTTCAATCCAAGGAGAACGTATGATCCGCTTGCCTCTCGCCACTATCGTCAGCGCCACTATGGCGAGCCTGCTGGCCGTCGCCACGTCGGCCAGCGCCCAGACAGCGCCGGCCGCCGCGCCGGACGCGGGGGGTCTGCATGCTGCCGACCAGACGTTCATTGCCGACGGCACCAAGGCCGTTGCCACCCAACGCGATGCCGCGCGCATCGCCACCTCGCGTTCCACCGACCGCGACGTCAAGGCATTCGCCGAGCGCGTCTCGACCGATAACGCTAAGATCTCGGACGCGCTTCGCGCGGCGAGCCCGCGCGGCGTCGACGTGCCGAAGAACGACCCTGACACTGCCGTGCTCGCGAGCATCAACAATCTGCGTGGCGCCGAGTTCGACAAGGCTTATATCGAGCAGGTCGCGCTCGCCGGCGAGCAAAAGGCATTGTCGGCGTTCCAGGCCGAAATCGCTTCGGGCCGCGATCCTCAGTTGAAGGATGCGGCGAAAAAGGCGCTGCCGACCATTCAGGAGCATTACGCTATGGCGCAGGAACTGGCCAAACGCAAGCATCTGTCGGCGGCGCAGTAAAGCACTGCACGCGTGCCGCCTCGCTGGGACAAAGCGGCGCGGCGCGCGTTTTTTCCGGATTCATCGCATGAAGAAGCCTGCCAATCTGGCGCAACAGTTGGACCATATGCTTAGGCAAGCGGTCGCGCTTCAACAGAACGGCGCGTTGGCCGAGGCGCAGGAACTTTATCGCGAGATTCTCGAACTCAAGCCTCGCCATTTCGACGCACTGCAACTGCTGGGCGCATTGGCGTTGCAGAGCGGCCGCATCGAAGAGGGCGTCGATCTGCTCGCGAGGGCGCTCGCGGTCAACCCGAAACAGGCTGCGGTTCATTCCAACCTGGCGTATGCGTTGAACGCGCTGCATCGTTTCGATCAGGCGTTGGCCAGTGCGAATCGCGCGCTCGCCTTGCAGCCGCAGTTTCCCGACGCGCTCAATAATCGCGGCAACGCGCAGGCGGGCCTTGATCGGCCGCTCGACGCGCTGGCGAGCTTCGACCGGGCGATCGCGCTCGCCCCCGATTTCGCGCAGGCCTGGAACAACCGCGCGTGCGTGCTGCGCGATCTGGAGCGTCCCGCCGACGCACTGGCCAGCTGCGACCGCGCGCTTGCGCTGCAACCGGGTTACGCCGAAGCATGGAGCAATCGCGGCAATGCACTCTCCGATATGAACGAGCCGCATGAAGCCGAGCGCAGCTACCAGCGCGCGCTCGAGCTGGCGCCGGGCTTCGTCGACGCATGGAACAACCTCGGCCTTACGCAGATCGATCAGGGGCAACATGAGCAGGCGCTTGCCAGCTATCGGCGCGCGCTCGCGCTCAATCCCGAAGCCGCCGAGACCCATTGGAACGAAGCGCTGTGTCTGCTGCAACTGGGGCAGCTCGAAGCGGGCTGGCGGAAGTATGAATGGCGCTGGGAGCGTAGCCGCATCAAGGCGAGCCGGCGCGTCGTCGCGCAACCGCTTTGGCTCGGCGACTTTTCGCTCGCGGGTAAAACGATTCTGTTGCACGCCGAGCAGGGGCTGGGCGACACGCTGCAGTTCTGCCGCTATGCGGCAATGGTGTCGAAGCTCGGCGCGAAGGTCATACTCGAAGTGCAGCCTGAATTGCGGCGGCTGATGTCCACGCTCGACGGCGCAGATCAGATCGTCGAAGCCGGCGAGCCGCTGCCGCCGTTCGATTGCCACTGTCCTCTGTTGAGCTTGCCGCTCGCGCTCGGCACGTCGCCCGGCAGCATTCCATCGTCCACGCCTTATCTTTCTGCCGAGCCCGCTGCGGCGCGCGCATGGGGCGAGCGTATCGAGGCCGACGCACGAGGCCGCCTCAAGGTCGGCCTCGTCTGGGCCGGCGGCAACCGCCCGCACGTGGCGGAGCTTCGCAAGAACGACGCGCGCCGTTCGCTCACGTTCGCGCGCTTCGCGCCGCTTCTCGATGTGCCCAACGTGCAGTTCTTCAGTGTGCAGAAGGGGCCGGCGGCGCAACAATTGACTGCCGGCGAATGCACCGCGCATGTCGTGGACCACACCGTCGAACTGCGCGATTTCGCCGACACCGCAGCGCTCGTCGCGAACCTGGATCTGGTGATTTCCGTCGACACATCCACCGCGCATCTCGCCGGCGCGCTGAACAGGCCGGTGTGGATTCTGAACCGCTTCGACACCTGCTGGCGCTGGATGCTGGAGCGCAACGACACGCCCTGGTATCCGCGCGCGAGGCTCTTCAGGCAACCGTCGCTGGGCGATTGGGACAGCGTGATGGAAACCGTGCGCGCGGCGCTCGCCGACCACGCGCTCGCGTGGACCGGCGTAGACTGAACGTCCGTTTAAATGACGGCTATGCCACGGAGATTCATCAATGGAATACAGACATCTGGGTGCATCCGGTTTCAAGGTGCCGGTGCTGAGTTTCGGCACGGGCACGTTCGGCGGCAAGGGCGATTTTTTTCAGGCGTGGGGCTCGACGGACGTCGATGAAGCACGGCGTCTGATCGACATTTGCCTCGATGCGGGCGTGACCATGTTCGACACCGCCGACATCTATTCGCGCGGCGCTTCGGAGTCGGTGCTCGGCGAAGCGCTGAAGGGCAAGCGCGATAAGGCGATCATCTCGACGAAGGCGACCTTCCGTTTCGACGACGGTCGGAACAACGTCGGCTCATCGCGCTTTCATCTGATTCAGGCAGTGGACGCTGCGCTCAAGCGCTTGCAAACCGATTACATCGACCTTTTTCAACTGCATGGTTTCGACGCCAGAACGCCGGTCACGGAAGTGCTGTCCACGTTGGACGACCTGGTGCGCGCAGGCAAGATCCGCTACACGGGTGTGTCGAACTTTTCCGGCTGGCATCTGATGAAGTCGCTGGACACGGCGGACCGCTACGGCTATCCGCGTTATGTCGCGAACCAGACTTACTACTCGCTCGTGGGGCGCGATTACGAGTGGGAACTGATGCCACTCGGCGTCGATCAGGGCGTGGGCGCCGTGGTGTGGAGCCCGCTCGGCTGGGGACGTCTGACCGGCAAGATCAAGCGCGGCCAGCCGTTGCCCGATACGAGCCGTTTGCACAAGACCGCCGACATGGGACCGCCGGTGCCGGACGAGTATTTGTACCGCGTGCTCGACGCAATCGACGAGATCGCCGTGGAAACCGGCAAGACCGTGCCGCAGATCGCGCTGAACTGGCTGTTGCAGCGTCCGACGGTGTCGACGGTGCTGATCGGCGCCCGCAATGAAGAGCAGTTGCGGCAGAACCTGGGCGCGGTCGGCTGGAACCTGACGCCGGAGCAGGTCGCGAGGCTCGATGCGGCGAGCGCCGTGCGGCCGGCTTATCCGTACTGGCATCAGGAAGGATTCGCCGAGCGCAATCCCAAAGCGGTTTAGGCGGGCGGTTCGCTGCGAGTTCTAACGCGTGAGCCCGGCGGCTCGTCACGAGTGCCCGGACTCACGCGCGCTGCAAATCCGTTCAGGCCGCTGTTTTGAGCCGCTTCAGACCGCTGGAGCGGCGCCTGACACGCCTCAAGCCAATCCGCCGTTTGCCCGCAGCACTTGCCCGTTGACCCACGCGGCTGCCGGGCTCGCGAGAAACGCCACCACCGACGCAATATCTTCCGGTTGCCCGAGGCGCTCCAGCGGCGGCATCTTTGCAAAGTGTTGAATCTGCTCGTCGGTCTTGCCGTCGAAGAACAGCGCCGTCGCGACCGGGCCCGGCGCCACCGCGTTCACCGTGATGTTGCGCCCGCGCAGTTCCTTCGCGAACACGTGCGTGAACGTTTCCACCGCGGCTTTGGTCGCGCTGTAGATCGCGTAGCCAGGCATGTTCAGCGCGACGGTCGTGCTCGAAAAGTTGATGATGCGTCCACCGTCGTTCATGCGGCCCGCCGCTTCACGCAACGTATTGAAGGTGCCCCGCACGTTGATGTCGAACGTGCGGTCGTACAGTTCGTCGCTCGTGTCGGCGAGCGGCGTCGGCTTGATCACGCCGGCGTTGTTGATCAGCACGTCCACTTTGCCCAGCTGCTGCTCGGCGGTTTCGAACATGCGGCGCACGTCGGCAGCCTTCGACACATCGGCCTTCACCGCCACCGCCCGGCCACCCGCGCCGTTGAGTTCGGCGACGAGCGCGTCGGCCTCGCTGGAACTGGACGCGTAATTGACGACGACCGCAAAACCGTCGGTCGAGAGGCGTCGCGCAACGGCGGCGCCGATGCCGCGCGATGCGCCGGTAACGATAGCGACTTGTGCGTTCCTGATCGTGTTCATGGTGCGTTTCCTTTTCGGTATTGGGTTGGTGAGTGAATGATGAACGCTTTGTGCATCGAGATAATCGAGTTAGACTCGCCATCATCATTCGATCTTCTTTAACAATACCTCCCATATGGACCGTTTCGAGGAAATGCGTGTGTTCGTGCGGGTAGCCGAGCGGCAAAGCTTCACGCGTGCGTCCGACGACTTGCAGATACCGCGCGCCACCGTGACGAACCTCATCAAACGTATGGAGGAGCGGCTCGGCGCGCGGCTGCTGGAGCGCACCACGCGAACGGTTCGCCTGACGCCCGACGGGCAGGCGTATTACGGCCGCTGCGTGCGGTTGATCGCCGATATGGAAGAGGCGGAGGGCTCGTTCTCGAACCTGGCGCCGAAAGGTCTGTTACGTGTGAATCTGCAAGGCACGCTTGCTCGGCACTTCGTCGTGCCGACGCTGCCGGCGTTCCTTGCACGCTACCCCGATATCGAACTGACAATCGGCGAAGACGACCGCCTGGTCGACCTGGTGCGCGAGGGTATCGACTGCGTGCTGCGGGCCGGCACGCTGCAGGATTCGTCGATGGTCGGGCGGCGTGTCGCGCAACTGCAGCAAGTGACCGTGGCGAGCCCGACTTATCTGGAGAAGTATGGCGAGCCCGCCGATCCGTCGGTGCTCGAATCGCACCGCGCGGTCAACTATGTGTCGAGCGCAACGGGCAAGCCGGTGCCGCTCGAATTCGACATCGAAGGCCGCATTACGCCGATGCTGTTGCCCGGCGCAGTGTCCGTGACGGGCGTCGAACTCTATACGGGTTCGGCGGTGGCGGGGCTCGGCATTGTGCAGGTGCCGCGCTATCGCGTATCGGATGAACTGGCAAGCGGGCGTCTTAAGATCATTCTCGCGAATTTTCCGCCGCCGCCGATGCCGGTGGCCGTGCTGTATCCGCAGAATCGGCAACTGTCGTCGCGGGTGCGCGTATTTGCGACGTGGCTGCGCGATATCTTCGAGGCGGCGGGCACGGCGTGAGGGCGCGCCGCCGGGTAAGGTCTCGTGGGATGATGTGCGCCGCACATCGGGTGCGGAACCTGCAATCAAGGGAGCAGCAAGATGATCGATGGACTGGTGGGCGGGCGCCTGTATGGCGAGGCGCAGCTTCGCACGGGGCAAAACGGAACGCGCTTCGTGACCTGCAAGCTGCGCGCGGTCACCAATGACGGCGACACGATTTTCGTCAACGTGATTGCGTTCGATAACGGCGTGCAAACCGCGCTGCTTGGGTTGAGCGACGCGGACAGCGTTGCGCTGAGCGGGGCAATCACGCCCAAGGTGTGGACTGACAAGAACGGCCTGGTCAAACCGGCCGTCGACATGGTCGCTCACAAGCTCCTGACAGCCTACGAAGCGCGCAAGGACGGAGACGGCTGACGGCTGACACCGCGCGCGGCATGGCGCCGGCCGTGTGGCGGCGCGTTATGACACGACGTGCGCCAACCGTGGCCGGTGCGCGTCGTGGAAAACTGTATAAATATACAGTATAGTGTTCAACTGCAAGTGGGGCGCGGCTTCAGCGCCTTAGCGCCCGTTTGCACTGAACTTGCGCGGTCGCGAGGCGTCCGTGAGAGGTGGCCCACTCATTCAGACGGTCGAAAAATTGTCATCCAACGGCATCATCAAGATTCGCGGCGCGCGCCAGCACAACCTCAAAAACGTCGATCTCGACGTGAAAACCGGCGAAATGACGGTCGTTACCGGTCCGTCCGGGTCCGGCAAGTCGAGCCTCGTGTTCGACACGCTTTACGCGGAAGGGCAGCGGCGCTACGTCGAAACGTTTAGCGCGTACGCGCGGCAGTTCCTTGATCGCATGGACCGGCCGCAAGTCGACCGGGTCGACGGCGTGCCGCCCGCCATCGCGATCGACCAGACCAATCCGGTGCGTAGTTCGCGCTCCACCGTCGGCACCATGACGGAGCTCAACGACCACCTGAAGCTGCTCTACGCGCGCGCGGCCGAACTGTTCGACCGCAAGACGGCGCATCAGGTGCGTCACGACACGCCCGAAACGATCTACGCGGATTTGCTCGAACGCACGGAACAGGACGATCCGCGGCTGGTCGTCACGTTTCCGGTCGAGTTGCCGGAGTCGGCGTCCGAACAGGAAGTGGAGCAGTGGCTGTCGGCGAGCGGCTACACGCGCGTGCAGGCGCAGCGCGAGGTCGAGTCGCCTACCGGCAGGCGCAAACTGCTGGACGTCGTCGCGGATCGTTTCCGCCTGCGCCAGGCGGACAAGCAGCGCGTTGTCGAGGCGATCGAGGCGTCGCTCAAGCGCGGCGGCGGGCGCGTGAATATCTACGTGCTGCCGCCGGCTTCCGAAGGCCAGCAGCCGCCTGAGGCACAGCAAGCCGAGCCGCAAATCTGGCGCTTCTCCACGGGGCTGCATAGCCCGGAGAGCGATCTGCGCTACGCCGATCCGCAACCGGCGCTGTTTTCGTTCAACTCGGCCTACGGCGCGTGCGAGGTCTGCCGCGGGTTCGGCCGCGTGATCGGCGTCGACCTGGGTCTCGTGATTCCAGACGCGCGCAAGACGCTGCGCGACGGCGCGATCAAGCCCATGCAAACGCCGGCGTGGAAGGAGTGTCAGGACGATCTGATGCGCTACGCGGCCAAGGCCGACATACGCCGCGGCACGCCGTGGGGAGAACTCACGGACGCCGAGCGTGACTGGGTGATCAACGGCTCGCCTGACTGGAATGGCAAGTGGCAAAGCCATTGGTACGGCGTCAAACGCTTCTTCGAATATCTCGAATCGAAAGCGTACAAGATGCACATCCGCGTGCTGCTGTCGAAGTACCGCAGCTACACGCCATGCGAAACCTGCGGCGGCGCGCGCCTGAAAACGGAATCGCTGCTGTGGCGCCTCGGCAGCAAGAAGAACGCCGACGACGTGCTGACACCAGCACAGCGCTTCATGCCACGCGGCGTCGAGTGGAACCGTGCTCAGCTCGAAGCGTTGCCCGGCCTCACCGTGCACGACCTGATGCTGATGCCGATCGAGCGCATCCGCCGCTTCTTCGACGAAATCAGTTTGCCGAGCGCTTTGCTCGACGACGCGCTCAAGCTGCTGCTCGCCGAAGTGCGCACACGCCTCAAATACCTGTGCGACGTCGGGCTCGGCTACCTGACGCTCGACCGCCAAAGCCGCACGCTGTCGGGCGGCGAAGTGCAGCGGATCAATCTCACCACGGCGCTCGGCACGTCGCTCACGAAAACGCTGTTCGTGCTCGACGAGCCGAGCATCGGCCTGCATCCGCGAGATCTGAACCGGATTGTCGAAGCCATGCATCGTCTGCGGGACGCGGGCAATACGCTAGTGGTGGTCGAGCACGATCCGTCGGTCATGCTGGCGGCGGATCGCCTGATCGACATGGGGCCGGGGCCGGGCGAGCGGGGCGGCTCGATCATTTACGACGGTGCGCCCGAGGCCATCCGCTCGTCGGGCACGCTCACCGGCGAATATCTCGGCGGGCGCCGGCACGTGGCGGACGCGGCGCACTGGTCGCAGCGCCCGGTCGACGCAAGCACGCCGCGCATCGTGCTCGAAGGCGCGACCGAACACAATTTGCGCGACGTGACGGTGGAGATTCCGTTGCAGCGGCTCGTCTGCGTAACCGGCGTGTCGGGCTCCGGCAAATCCACGTTGCTGCAAGACGTGCTCTACCCGGCGATGGCGCGGCACTTCGGTCTCGCCACCGAGTCGCCCGGCGCATTTCGCAGCCTGACCGGCGCCGACCAGGTCACCGACGTCGTGTTCGTCGACCAGTCGCCGATCGGCAAGACCGCGCGCTCCAATCCGGCGAGCTACGTCGGCGCGTTCGACGAGATCCGCAAGCTGTTCGCGAAGGCGCCGCTTGCGCAACAACGCGGCTATGGCCCGGGCATGTTCAGCTTCAATTCCGGCGACGGGCGCTGCCCGACGTGCGGCGGTTCAGGCTTCGAACACATCGAAATGCAGTTTTTGAGCGACGTGTATTTGCGCTGTCCGGACTGCGACGGCCGCCGTTATCGCGCCGAACTGCTCGAAGTGAAGATCGAGCGCGGCGAACCCGCGCGTGCGTTGAGCATCGCAGACGTGCTCGAACTGACCGTCAGCGAAGCTGCCGCCTATTTTTCGAAGGACGCCGAAGTATTGCGCGTGCTGCAGCCCATCGTCGACGTGGGCCTCGAATACGTGAAGCTCGGCCAGCCGGTGCCCACATTGTCGGGCGGCGAGGCGCAGCGGCTCAAACTCGCGGGCTTTCTCGCTGAATCCTCGCAGGCGCGCACCGCGCGCGGCGCGAAGCAGGCAGTCGCCAAACGGCTTTTCATGTTCGACGAGCCGACCACCGGTCTGCATTTCGACGATATCGCCAAGCTGATGCAGGCTTTCGGCAAGCTGCTGGCAAGCGGCCATTCGCTGATCGTGATCGAGCACAATCTCGACGTGATTCGCGCGGCAGACTGGATCATCGACCTTGGTCCAGAAGGCGGCGACGGCGGTGGCCGCGTGCTGTGCGCCGGCACGCCGGAAGACGTCAAGGGCTGCCCCGAATCGCATACCGGCGAAGCGCTGTTGCACTACGACCGCGCAATGAGCGCGGCTGCAGAGCCTGCTGAGGAGGTTTCGCAAGGCATTCCGTTGCAGAAGGCGCTGAGCGCGGCGCGCGCACGCCGCGCAATCGAAGGCGAAGACGTGGTACGCATCGTCAATGCGCGCGAGCACAACCTGAAAGCGCTGGACGTCGACATCCCGCATGGCAAGTTCAATGTCATCACCGGTGTGTCGGGGTCGGGCAAGTCGACGCTCGCGTTCGACATTCTTTTCCACGAAGGGCAACGCCGCTATCTCGAATCGCTCAATGCGTATGCGCGTTCCATCGTGCAACCCGCCGGCCGGCCTGAGGTCGACGCCGTGTACGGCATCCCGCCGACGGTCGCGATCGAACAGCGTCTGTCGCGCGGCGGTCGCAAGAGTACAGTGGCGACCACGTCCGAGGTGTGGCATTTCCTGCGCCTGCTGTATGTGAAGCTCGGTTTGCAGCATTGCATTCATGACGGCACGCCGGTTACGTCGCAAAGCGTCGAGTCCATCGCCGCGCAATTGCTGCGTGACCATAAGGGACAGCACGTCGGCTTCCTCGCTCCGCTCGTGGTCAACCGCAAGGGCGTGTACACCGATCTAGCGAAGTGGGCAAAAGCGCGGGGCAATACGCATCTGCGGGTGGACGGCGAATTCGTGTCGGTGGACCCGTGGCCGAAGCTCGACCGCTTCCGTGAGCACACTATTGAATTGCCGGTCGCCGACCTGATCGTGTCGGCGGACAACGAAGCAGAACTGCGGCACGCGCTCGATCAGACGCTGGAAGTCGGCAAGGGTGTGATGCATCTGCTCGCACCGCTCGACGGTCTGCATGACGCAATAAACGGCGGGCAGCCCACCGCGAAGCTTGGCGCGGTCAAGGTTCTCTCCACCAAGCGGGCGTGCCCGGTTTGCGGCACGAGCTATCCCGAGCTCGATCCGCGCATGTTCTCGTATAACAGCAAGCACGGCTGGTGCACCACCTGTGTGGGCACGGGGCTCGCGCTCACGCGCGAGCAACGCGCCGCGTACGACGACACGATCGTCGTAGACGACAATCGCGGCCGCGAACAGAGTTTGCCGTCGGAAGAGCAGGAACCTGAGGGTCTCGTGGACGAACCGTGTCCGGATTGCGTGGGCACGCGTTTGAACCCCACGGCGCGCGCTGTCACGTTCGACGCGCAAGCCATTACCGACGTCGCGCAATGGACGGTGTCGGACACCCGCGCGTGGATCGACGGTTTGCACATGACAGGCCGCGACGCTGAGATTGCGCGCGACGTGGTCAGCGAGATCGGCAGCCGTTTGCAGTTTCTCGAAGAGGTCGGGCTCGGTTATCTGAGCCTCGACCGGGCGGCGCCGAGCCTGTCGGGCGGCGAGGCGCAGCGCATTCGCCTCGCCGCGCAACTGGGCAGTAACCTGCAAGGCGTCTGCTATGTGCTGGACGAGCCGACCATCGGCCTGCATCCGCGTGACAATCAGATCCTGCTGAACGCGCTGCGCAAGCTTGGCGACAAGGGCAATACGCTCGTGGTCGTCGAGCACGACGAAGACACAATCCGGCGGGCCGATCACATCATCGACATCGGGCCGGGCGCCGGCAAGCGCGGCGGCACGCTGATCGCGCAGGGCAGCGTGGCGGATCTGTCCGCGCAACCTGAATCGCTGACGGGGCAGTTTCTCGCAACGCCGATCGTGCATCCGCTGCAGCCGCGTCGCAAAGTCGTCGCGCCAGGCAAGCGCGCGGCGGCGGTGCCCGAGAACTGGCTGACCGTGCACGGCGGCAAACTGCACAATCTGCGCAACGTTACCGTGGGCATTCCGCTGTCACGGCTCGTCGCGGTGACGGGCGTCAGCGGCTCGGGCAAGTCCACGCTTGCGCGTGACGTGCTCATGGCGAATCTGCTCGACGCAGTTGGGCGTTCGGTGTTGTCGTCGCCGGCTACGCGTCGGGCGCGAGCGGCGGCAGAAGAGAAGCCCGCCGCGAACCGCCGTTCGAGCGTGCTCGCGCGTACCGCGCCGCGTGCTCCGCTGAACGTCACGCATGCGTGGCAGGGCTGCGATTCGATTACGGGTTGGGAAAGCATCGACCGCGTGCTGGAAGTCGATCAGACGCCAATCGGCAAGACGCCGCGCTCGTGTCCCGCAACGTACATCGGCGTGTGGGACGCAATTCGCAAGCTGTTTGCCGGCACGCTCGAAGCCCGCGCGCGCGGCTATACGGCATCGCGCTTCTCGTTCAACACAGGCGAGGGCCGCTGCCCGGCTTGTGAAGGACAAGGCGTGCGCACCATCGGCATGAGCTTCCTGCCGGACGTAAAGGTGCCGTGCGATGTCTGCCACGGGCAGCGCTTCAACCCTGAAACGCTCGCAGTGACGTGGCGGGGCAAGAATATCGGCGACGTGCTCACCATGGAAATCGACGAGGCTGTCGAGTTCTTTGCGCCGATCTCGAACATTGCCCATCCTTTGCAGTTGATGAAAGACGTGGGGCTCGGTTACCTCACGCTCGGTCAGCCATCGCCTACCTTGTCTGGCGGCGAGGCGCAACGCATCAAACTCGTCACGGAGTTGAGCAAGGTGCGCGACGACATTACGCGGCGCGGTCAAAAACCGCCGCATACGTTGTATGTGCTAGACGAGCCGACGGTAGGGCTGCATATGGCTGACGTCGCCAAGTTGATTCGCGTGCTGCATCGTCTCGCTGACGGCGGCCATAGCGTCGTGGTGATCGAGCATGACCTCGATGTGATTGCCGAGGCGGACTGGATCATCGACCTCGGACCCGAAGGCGGTGTGGGTGGCGGGACAGTCGTCGCTGCTACGGACCCCGAAGGAATAGTGCAGGTTCGCGCGAGCCACACCGGCGCAGCGTTGAAGCCTGTGCTCGACCGTACTGCACATGGCGGCGCGCGCGCTGCGCAAGTCGAAGCGGGCGAAGGCACCAACGGGTAGCAGAAACTTCGAGTCGCGCAGCAACAAAGAGAGGGCCCGCATTGCCGATCAGGCGATGCGGGCCCTTTCCATTCCACTAGAGCATGTTTAGTTCGAGATAACGTTTTGTTTAGTGCAATGTCACATC
This sequence comes from Paraburkholderia caledonica NBRC 102488, assembly GCF_000685095.1. Lineage (GTDB taxonomy): Bacteria > Pseudomonadota > Gammaproteobacteria > Burkholderiales > Burkholderiaceae > Paraburkholderia > Paraburkholderia caledonica. Next base: position 450,494 of record NZ_BAYE01000005.1, on the reverse strand, counting down.
GTCGTATATCGCAAGCCGGGTTGGCACACGAGCAAATTCGAAAAACTTTAGAACGTCCCGTCGAAAAGGCCGGCAGTGCCAGATTGAAACAATGCCATCAAAAAAAGTTTGACGACCGATTTTGATTTGTTATTGTCCCTGTCCATTGAGTGTTTCATAACGCTTGGTGCGTTGGCGAGACACGCGCACCGGGCTCGTCTTCACGCTTTTCCAGCCTGATTGAAAGTCACGCGTCCGTAATTCGGCCGCCGATTCCGCTCGCGCTGGAAATTCGTAATCGCTTGCCACGACCGTCTGAGGAGTGGCCGAGCTTTGCGACATAGCAGTCGGACGAGCAGTGAGCGCCGCGCGAAACAATATTTGCTTATATCAAACAAATTTTGACTACATGATTCTGACTTGCTATGTTTCTGCCACCGTATGACATGGACCGCTACTTGAGCTCAGCCTTGCGCGAGTAGGCGGTTTTGGAGCAATAGTGTTCCCCAGTCAGTGAATCTTTCAACTCACTGACAGATCAGCTGGCAGAAGCAAGCTCGCACCGGAAGTGCCCTCGGCAGAATGCTAGTGGGTTGATGAAAAGTTAGGCATCCAGATTGTTGGTGTCGCAGTGAATGTGCCGGGTCGCGCCGAAAGTGACACGCCGCGAAAGCGCACAGGTTCATCTCGACATGAACATTGCACAAATAGAAAAGCTTTCATTTCTGTTAGGAAATTAGTAGTCCAATTCAATCGATTGAATTGGATTCGTACCGCCTTTCGCAAAGTGATTGGATTAAACGCAATTTAATCGTTTTGGACTTATTTGCACTAGTGCTGGGCATATTCGGTAAAGCGTGGTGCGCCGTCGTCGTAAAAAGGGCAGAGAAGTTCATAAGGCTTTTCTTTGCACAACAGGTGTGGTCTGACTGACAAGTGAGAAGGGGAAAATGAAACAAAGGGCATTGGCGTTGGCCATTAAAAGGATGCTTTGGGCAGAACTCGCCTTGTCGGCGGCTATGGCCGCACCGGCGTTTGCACAAAGCCAGCCGGCGACGACCGGCAATACCGCGGCCACTACGACGTCGGAAGCCACTCCGACAGCGACGGACTCGGGCAACGTAACGAAGATGCAGCGCGTGGAAGTCACCGGCTCGCTGATCCGCACGTCGGATAAGGTCGGCAATACCGAGGTGCAAACCATCACGCCGAAGGAAATCGAGCAAAGCGGTTACACGACCGTGGCTGATTTTCTGCGCGGCACCTCTGCCAATTCGGGCAGCAGCTGGGGCCAAACGACCATGAACAGCTCGGCGCAAGGCGGTGGCGGGATCGCGTTGCGCGGCTTGAGCGAGAAGTACACGCTAGTTCTGGTCGACGGCCAGCGCGTCGCCAATTACGGCAAGGCGGTGAACTTCACCGACACGTTCTTCGACGTGAACTCGATCCCGCTCAATATGGTGGATCACATCGACATCGTGAAGACGGGCGCCGTGTCGGTGTACGGCTCGGACGCGATTGCCGGCGTGGTCAACATCATCACGAAGAAGAACTTCCAGGGCTTGCAGTTCGACGGTCAACTGGGCAAGGCGCAGCATCCGGGCGACGCGCAGGGCAACTTCGGCGTGCTCGGCGGCTTCGGCGATCTGAATTCCGACCGCTTCAACGTAACGGCTGCGGCGAGCTATTACCGCGACACCGGTTCCTCGCTCGCCGATCGTTCGATGACGGCCAACCAGGACTTCAGCCAGTTCCCTGGTGGTCTGGCAGGCCCGCTCGGGCCGAACCAGCAGTCGTACTGGACGGCGCCTGACGGCACCAAGACCGCGCTCAGCCCATGCCCGCCCGGCAGCGTGTCGGCGGACGGCGGAGCGGAGTGTAAATCGAATCCCGCGAGCACGACCTCGCTGGTTCCGTCTACAACGCGTTTGAATGCGAAGGTGCGCGGCACCTTCAAGATCAATGACGACGTGCAGGCCTACGCGGACTTATGGGTGAGCCGCAACGAAACCGTGCAGAACGAGGGCCCGGCGGCACTGTCAAGCATAACCAACGCCTACAATCCAGCCACCGGCTCCGCGCTGCCGCTGTCGCGCACCGTTCCGGGGACCAATCCGTACAACCCGTTCGGCGCACCGGCGCAGATCAACTACACGTTCCCCAACACCATTTCAGCGGACACGGTGTCCACCTTCTGGCGCGCGATGACCGGCGTGAAGGGCTCGTTCACCACGCAGAAGTTCGGCGACTGGGACTGGTCTGCGGACTACGGTCATTCGCAAAGCACCGTGGACACGACCTACAGAAACATGTTGAACGTGGCGGGTGTCGAGAACATTCTGCAGAACGGCGTGTACGACTTCGCGAATCCGTCCGCCACGCCCAACGGGCTGAACGGCGTGTTCCAGAATGACTACGAGCAGGCGATCTCGAAGCTCGACAGCGTGACGGCGAAAACCTCGACCGGCAATCTGTTCAATCTGCCGGGCGGCCCCGTCGGCGTCGGCTTCGGTACGGAATTCCGCCACGAGAGTTCGCTGATCAATTCGCGCACGTACACTGTGCAGGGCATCACCGCGCCGGCCAACGTGCAGACGGTCGACGGCGAGCGCAACGTGGCCGCTGTCTACTACCAGGTCGACATTCCGATCATCCGCAATCTGACGTTCACGCAGGCGGGCCGTTACGACCACTACAGCGACTTCGGCGGCGCGTTCTCGCCGAGCTTCGCGCTGCGCTTCCAGCCGGTGCAGGCGCTCACGGCATTTGCGTCGTATAGCCGCGGTTTCCGTGCGCCGACGCTCGTCGAAAACTCGCAGGCAACCTATCTTGCGCACCAGAACCTGGTCGATCCGAACGATCCGAGCGGTGCGTCGACCAAGCGCTTTACGACTGAACAGGTCAATGGCAATCCGAACCTGCAGCCAGAGCATACGAAGAACTACAACATCGGCTTCCAGCTCTCGCCGGATTCGTCGACCGATATCGGCGCGGCGTTCTACAAGATTCACATCGACGGCGTGATCGGCACCAACGATCCGAATGCGGTGATGAACGCGAACGACCCGTCGACGGTGATTCGCAATGCGGACGGCACGGTCGCCTACATCAAGGAACAGTTCGTCAATCTCGGCTCGCTCGACACCGACGGCTTCGACATGAACTTCCGCAAGTCGGTCGGCACGAAGTACGGCACGTTCACGCTCGCCGGCGACTGGGCCTATGTGTGGCACTTCAAGCTGAACAGCCCCGGCGCACCGACGCAGGACTTCGCGGGTAACAACCTTGCGCTGCTGCAACCGTTCGGCGCGAGCAACCCGCGCTGGAAGGGCAACACGAGCCTGAGCTGGGACTATCGCAAGCTCACGACCACGCTCACGTGGCAGTACACGGGCCCTTACACGAATGCGGTGGCGGCCGAATTCGGCGACGGCGGCACGTTGTCGGTGGCGTCGTACAGCCAGTTCAACCTCGTGGCCACGTATCGCGGCTTCAAGCACTGGACCATCTACGGCGGCATCAACAACATTTTCGATCGCAAACCGCCGTTCGACGTCGAGTGGCAGGCCACGCCGGATATCACCGGCTACGACCAGTCGCTTTACACCAACATCGGCCGCTTCTTCCAGGTCGGCGCGACGTACCGCTTCTAAGTCCTCGATGTCTGTTTTTAAAAAGCAGTCTGTTTAGTCGGTCGGCTGCTTCGGCTCCCGTCTTCGGGACCGAAGCGGCCCAACTTTGTTAGAGACGCAACTGGAGTTCCCCGTGCTCAATACCCTTATCAACTATTCAGTTCAATCGATGGGCCTGATTCCCGTTCTGGCCTTCATCTTCCTGCTGGGCATCTCGATCATCGTCGAGCGCTTCATGTTCTTCTCGCGAGCGGTCAAGGCGGGCAAGACGCTCGAACATGATCTGAAGATGGTCGAGCCGGCCAATCTGTCCGACGCACAGAAAGTCGCCGAGCACTACAAAGCAACCGTGCAGGGCGAACTGGTCAAAAGTGCGCTGAAGGTGCAAGGCAAACCCGAAGCGGTGGTGGAGCGCGAACTGGAGGAAACCATCATGTTCCAGATGCCGCGCCTCGACCGCAATCTGTGGATTCTCGACACGGCGGTGACGCTCGGGCCGCTGCTCGGCCTGCTCGGCACCATCATCGGCATGGTCGAGTCGTTCAACGTGCTCGGCACGAGCGGCACCGCGAATCCGAACGGCGTGACGGGCGGCATCGGCCACGCGTTGACGGCTACCGCGTGCGGCCTGACGATCGCCATTATCTGCGTGATCTTCCTTAACTATTTCAACAAGCGTATCCGGATGACGGTCAATCAGTTCGATCTGATCAAGTCGCTGCTCGTGTCGCGGTTCGCCGCCTGAACATCCGCTTCCAAGGAGAAGGATCATGCGTAACCATCGCAGCCATTACCTGGGCGCGGAAGAGAAGGCGCGCATCGAGATCATTCCGATGATCGACATCATGATGTTCCTGCTCGTGTTCTTCATGCTTGCCACGCTGAAGATGATTCAGGGCGCGGGCATCAAGCTCGATCTGCCGCAATCGAGCACGGCGGAACAGTTGCAGCAGACGGTCAAGGTGTCGATCGGCGTCACGAAGACCGACGAGATCTATCTCGACGCGAAGCCGGTCACACCCGCGGAGTTGACCGCGCATCTGCAAGGGCTCGTGCATGATTCGAAGAAGGTCGACGTGGCGATCGCGGGCGACGAAGGCACGAGCTACAAGAACATCGTCAAGGTGATGGACCTCGTGCGCGCAGCGGGCATCAGCTCGGTTGCACTCGCCACCAATCCGACGACATGAGCTCTCCGGTACTCGACATGAAAGACCCGCAAAGCCGCCTGAGCGGCGCGCTCTGGGCGTCGTCCAATCCGGCGCATCATGGCCGCATGTCCATGAAGACTGCGCTCGCTGCCGCCCTCGTTGTCGAATTGCTGATCGTCGCGGGGCTCTCGCAGGTGAGCTTCAGGCAGGAGCCGCCCGCGCCGCGCAAGATCATGGAAGTAACGATGGCGCCGCCGCCACCGCCGCCTCCGCCCGAGGTGAAAAAGCTCGAGCCGCCACCCGCGCCGACGCCGGTAAAACCGCCACCTAAACAGCAGCAACCCAAGCCGCAACCGACGCCGAAGCCGCCCCCGGCGATGCCGTCGGCGACGCCGAAACCCGCGAACATCGCGCCCGCCGCCAATCCGAGCGCAAACGCTCCCGCACTCGCCACGGCGAACGCCACGCCGGGTCCAGCCACGGCGCCTGCCGCTCCGCCCGCGCCGGTGGCGCCGCCGGCGTTGCACGGCGTGGTCGACGGACGCGGTCACTGCCAGGCCGTGCAGCCGCAGATTCCCCGCCGCGCATTGCAAGAGGGACTGTCGGCAACGGTGATCGCACATCTGTCGATCAGTCCCGACGGCAGCGTCAGCGACGTAAAAATCGTGCGCGTGACACCGCCGACCTCGGTCTTCAACGACGCGGTCATCACTGCGGCCAGGTCGTACCGTTGCGAGAAGAATGCCGAGCCGTACGTTGGCGAGGTTGCGTTCTCGTTCAAGACCGCACCGAGCGACGACGACCAGTAAGGCGGCAGCCGCAGTGGAGAAGGGAGCGCGGGCGATGGCCGGAACCATCCTCGCGCGATTCGACGTACCGCGCGCCGGCTCGCAGCCGGCGCGCGACCTTTTAGCGTTTGGAAGAAATGAGACCTGTGAAGTTTCGCTGGCCGCGCGCGTTGCGCATGCTCGCATATCTGCCGCGGCCGGGCTCTTGCGTGGCCTCGTCGTGGGCGCGCGCGGTCGGCGTCGGTCTTGGTCTCTGCCTCGGTCTCGCATTGGGCATGACATGCGCGCACGCGCGGCCATCGATATCGCAATACGACGAGCCCCGATATCCGGCGAACTTCACCCACTTCGACTACGCCGATCCCACCGCGCCCGCGGACGGCACGCTCAGCTTTCAGAACTACAACGAATTGCAGACGTACGATTCGATGAATCCGTTCCTCGTGCGTGGCGCACCCGCACCGGACGTGCTGCACCTGATGTTCGACACGCTAATGCAGCGAAGCTGGGACGAGCTTGCGTCGGAGTATCCGTTGATTGCGGACGACGTGGAAGTCGCGCCCGATCTGTCGTCGGCGACGTTTCACATCAATCCGGCCGCGCGCTTTTCGAACGGCGATCCGATTACCGCAGCCGATGTCAAATATTCGTTCGACACGTTGACGAGCCCGCAGGCGTCGCCGATGTTCAACGCGCAATTCGCGGTGATCAGGCGCGCGGTCGTGGTCGACCGGGCCACCGTGCGCTTTGAATTCAGGCATGCCGAGCGCGGCGCGCCGCTGATTGCGGGCGACCTGCCGGTGTTCTCGCCGAAATGGGGGATGCGCGCCGACGGCACGCGCGCGCCGTTCGACCAGATCGCGAACGAGGTGCCGGTTTCGAGCGGCCCGTATCTCGTCGAATCGCGCAAGAACGACAAGGAGATCACCTACAGGCGCAATCCGGCGTATTGGGCGGCGGACCTGCCGTCGAGGCGCGGCATGTACCGTTTTGCGCACATCACGTTCAAGCTGTATCGCGACCACTACACCCAACTCGAAGCCTTCAAGGCCGGCGACGCCGATGCGATCGTCGAATACAGCGCGACGCAATGGGCGCGCAAGTACGTCGGCAAGAACTTCGACAATGGTGTGTTGAAGAAAGGCAATTTCGCGGACGGCCCCGCGCAGATGCAAGGCATGCTGATCAATCTGCGCAAGCCGATGTTCCAGGACGTGCGGGTGCGCCATGCCTTGACCATGGCGTTCGATTACGACTGGATGAACCGGATGATGTTCTACGGCCAGTACCGGCGCACCGGCAGCTATTTCGCTGCGAGCCCGTTCGGTGCGAGCGGCATGCCGGGCGAGAAGGAACTCGCGCTGCTCGAACGGTACCGCGCGAGTCTGCCGCCTGAAGTGTTCGGCCCGATGGTGAAACCGCCGGACACGCTGCCGCCGAATTCGCTACGCGGTAATTTGCGCGTGGCGCGCGATCTGCTCGCGCAAGCCGGCTGGCACTATCGCGACGGCGCGTTGCGCGACGCCAACGGCACGCCGATGAAGATCGAGATCATCGACGATCAGCCCGGCATGGACCGGCTGATTCTTCCGTATATGCAGGCGCTGGCCAACCTCGGAATAGAGGCGCATCTGCGCCAGGTCGACAGTGCGTTGTATCAGAAGCGGATCGACAACTTCGAGTTCGACATGACGACGTATATCTATCCGCCGGTCACCATTCCCGGTGTGGAACTCGCACGCCGCTTCGGCAGCGCGGCGGCCTCGCAGGTGGGCTCAGAGAACTACCCGGGGATTCGCTCGCCCGCAGTCGACTCGCTGATCCATGCCGCGCTCGCCGCGACCACGCTCGACGATCTGCAGGCGGCAACCCGCGCGCTCGACCGCGTGCTGATCAACTCGTATTACCTCGTGCCCGAGTATTACGCGCCGGGCGCGCGCATTGGCTACAAGACCACGCTCGGTTTTCCGGAGATCGTGCCGGCCACGTACCAGTACGAGGATTGGGTCATCGACTACTGGTTCGCCAGACGACCAGCCGCGTCACATTGAGTTCATCGGGAAGCGACATGCTTGCGTACATTTTCAGACGATTGCTGTTGATGGTGCCGACCTTGCTCGGTGTCGTCACGCTGACGTTCATCGTCACGCAGTTCGTGCCGGGTGGGCCGGTCGAGCAGGTGATGACGCAACTCCGCCACGGCGGTGGCCGTGGCGGAGACGCGGGGGCGGGCGGCGGCGGTTATCACGGCAGCCAGGGTGTCGATCCGCAGCAGATCGAGCAGATCAAGAAGCAGTTCGGCTTCGACAAGCCGCCGCTCGAGCGCTATGTGCTGATGCTCGAACACTACGCGAGCTTCGACCTCGGACAGTCGTACTATCAGCACGCAAGAGTATGGGACGTCATCCGCTCGAAGCTTCCGGTGTCGATCACGCTCGGGGTCTGGACGGTGCTGCTCACCTATCTGGTTTCTGTGCCGCTCGGCATCGCCAAGGCGGTGCGCAACGGCTCGCGCTTCGACACCGTGACGAGCGTGCTCGTGCTCGCGGGCTACGCGATTCCCGGCTTCGTGCTGGGCGTTCTGCTGCTGATGCTGTTCGGCGGCGGCACCTTCTGGCAGGTATTCCCGATGCGCGGTCTCACATCGGATAACTTCGGTGAGCTGAGCACATTCGGCAAGCTGCTCGACTATCTATGGCACATCGTGCTGCCGGTCACGGCCTCGGTGGTCGGCAATTTTGCGGTCGTCACGATCCTCACCAAGAACACGTTTCTCGAAGAGATCGGCCGTCAGTATGTGCTGACCGCGCGTGCAAAGGGCGCGACCCAGCGCGACGTGTTGTGGAAACACGTATTGCGCAACGCGGCGATTCCGCTGCTGACCGGATTGCCGGCGGCGTTCGTCGGGGCGTTCCTGAACGGCAATCTGCTGATCGAGACATTGTTTTCACTCGACGGCATGGGCCAGCTCTCGTACGACTCCGTGATTCGCCGCGATTACCCGGTCGTGCTGGGCTCGCTCTTTCTCTTCACGTTGATCGCCCTTATAACCAAACTCATTGCTGACGTCTGCTATGTCCTCGTCGACCCGCGTATCCAGTTCAACCGGCTTGACCGATGACGCGTCCGCCGCGCCGCGCGGGTTAGTGCCGTCTCCATGGCGGCGCACGTGGCTGCGTTTCCGGCGGCAGCGTCTGGGCTACTGGAGCCTCATGATCCTCGCTTCGCTGTTCGTTCTCAGCCTGCTGGGCGAAGTGTTGTCGAATGACCGGCCGCTCGTCGTCCGCTATGACGGGCATTACTATTTCCCGATCGTAAAGGACTATCCGGAGACGCTTTTCGGCGGGGATTTTCCGGCGCGCGCGAATTACCTCGATCCGTACATTCGCTCCCGGCTGGAGGCGAACGGCAACTTCGCGGTCTATCCGCCGAACCGCTTTCACTACGATACGATCGATTATTTCGCCGCACATCCGTATCCGGCGCCGCCCACGTCGTCGAACTGGCTCGGCACCGATCAATACGGGCGGGACGTGCTCGCGCGGCTTCTTTACGGCTTCAGGCTGTCGGTGTCGATGGCGCTCGCGCTCACGGTCTCGGGCGTGCTGATCGGCGTGGCGGCGGGCGCGGTACAGGGCTTTTACGGCGGGCGCACCGATCTGATCGGCCAGCGCCTGATCGAAATATGGAGTTCGATGCCGGACCTGTATCTGCTCATCATCTTCGCGTCGATCTTCGAGCCGACGCTGTGGCTCCTGTTCATTCTTCTGTCGATGTTCGGCTGGCTCGTGCTGTCCGACTACGTTCGCGCGGAGTTCCTGCGCAACCGTTCGCTCGACTATGTAAAAGCCGCACGCACGATGGGCCTGTCGAACGGGCAGATCATCTGGCGGCATGTGTTGCCGAACAGTCTCACGCCGGTTATCACGTTCCTGCCTTTCCGGATGAGCGCGGCGATCCTCTCGCTCACCAGCCTCGATTTTCTCGGGCTCGGTGTGCCGCCGCCGACGCCGAGCCTCGGCGAGTTATTGCAGGAGGGTAAGAACAATCTCGACGCCTGGTGGATTTCGGTGTCGGCGTTCGCCGCGCTGGTCGTTACGTTACTGCTGCTGACATTTATTGGCGACGCGCTGCGCAATGCGCTCGACACGCGTTCGCGCGGTTCAGCATTCGGGGGGGCGCCGCGATGAGCGTCACGTCGAACGACCGGCCGCTGCTTCAAATCGAGCGCTTTTCCGCAAGTTTCGGCGACAAGCTCGCGGTGCGCGAGCTGAACCTTTCCATCGCGCGCGGCGAGCGCGTTGCGCTCGTCGGCGAATCGGGCTCGGGCAAGAGCGTCACCGCGTTGTCCATTCTGCGGCTCGTCGATCACGCGCATTTGAGCGGACGCATTCTGCTCGACGGTGAAGACCTGTTGCGCAAGACCGAGCAGCAAATGCGCGGGCTGCGCGGCGCGGACGTGGCCATGGTGTTTCAGGAACCCATGACCGCACTCAATCCGCTTTTCACGATCGGCAAGCAGATCGCGGAAAGCGTGCGCCTGCACGAGGGCTTGCGGCCGAACGCGGCACGCTCGCGCGGCATCGAGTTGCTCAGGCGCACCGGCATTCCAGAGCCGGAGCGCCGCATCGACAGTTTTCCGCATCAGCTGTCAGGCGGCCAACGCCAGCGCGCGATGATCGCGATGGCGCTCGCATGCCGTCCTCGCCTGCTGCTCGCCGACGAGCCCACTACCGCGCTCGACGTGACCGTGCGCCAGCAAATCGTCGACCTGTTGATCGAACTCCAGGAACAGGAAGCCGCCGAGCGCGGCATGGCGGTGTTGCTGATCACGCACGACCTGAATCTCGTCAGGCGTTTCGCGCAGCGCGTCGCGGTGATGGAGAAGGGCGTGCTAGTCGAAACGAATACGACGCAAGCGTTGTTCGACGATCCGCGGCATCCGTACACGCAGCGTTTGCTCGACAGCGAACCGCGCCGCTCCATAGCGCCGCTCGAAAAAGGCGCGCGCCGTCTGCTCGAAGTGCAGGGGCTTTCGGTCGACTACAGCACGCCCGCCAAAGGTTGGCGGTCGCTGTTCGGCCGCTCCACGTTTCGCGTGGTACATGACGTCGATTTGAGCGTGCGGCGTGGCGAAACCCTCGGCATTGCAGGCGAATCGGGGTCGGGCAAATCGACGCTTGCGGCAACCGTGCTCGGTTTGAACAGAGCTGCTGCGGGTCATGTGCATATCGACGGTATGCCGTTGTCGGTGTTGAAGACGGCTGCTTCACGGCGGGCCTTGTACTCGCGCATGCAGGTGGTGTTCCAGGACCCGTTCGGCTCGCTGTCGCCGCGCATGACGGTCGAGCAGATCGTCGGTGAAGGCCTTGCCGTGCATCGGCCCGAGATCGACGCAAAGGCGAGGCGTGCACGCGTTGCCAGTCTGCTGGAGGAAGTGGGGCTGTCCGCCGACGCGATGCCCCGTTATCCGCACGAGTTTTCCGGCGGGCAGCGTCAACGGATTGCGATTGCGCGGGCGCTTGCAGTGGAACCGGAACTGCTGGTGCTCGATGAACCGACGAGCGCGCTCGACGTGTCGATCCAGCAGCAAGTGCTCGCTCTGCTGGTACATTTACAGAAAACGCGCAAGCTAAGCTACCTTCTCATCACGCACGATCTCGCTGTGATGCGGGCCATGGCGCATCGTGTAATCGTCATGAAGTCGGGGCGGGTCGTCGAGGCCGGTGATACGCTCGAGGTCTTGCATGCGCCGTCGCATCCCTATACGCGCTCGCTTCTGGCTTCGTCGCTGCTGATGGCGCGGCCGGATTCCACGCAAACCCTAAGGAGTGTGAATGATTGACGAACGCTGGGCGCAGGCCGCCCGGTCGCTTAAGAGCCGCGCGGAGTTCTGGTCGCTGCGCATCGTCGACGAACGGATCGACGATCACGAGGTTCGCAACGACATCGCGCAACCGCTGCGCACGGTGCGCGATCGTGGCGCGATGCTCATCGCGTGGGCCGGCGCGGGCGCCGGCTACGCGGCGACGGCGAATCTGTCGGCGGCGGGCTTGCAGCAGGCGCTCGATCTCGCCACCGCACGCGCCGAGGCGAGCGCGGCATTGTCGTTGATCGATCATCGCGAAGTGGCGCGTCCGTCGGCGAGTGGCGAGTACGTGTCGCCAAATGCGCAGCACACGCTGCCGGGCCGCGCCGAATGGATCGACCGGCTCGGTGCCGAATGCGCGGCGGCGAAGGTGGATTCGCGCATCGTCGAGCGTGTGGCCGCGATGCAGATCATTCACACCGATCAGCTCTACATGACCGGCGACGGCGTGCGGATCGATCAACGGTTCCGCTTCGTGATGCCGCAGTTGAGCGTGGCCGCGCATGCGAACGGCGACACCCAGGTGCGCACACTCGGCGGCAACTACGGCACGCTCGGGCAGGGCGGCATGGACGTGCTGGCGCGCTTCGGTTTCGACGGCTGCGGCCCGCGCGTCGCCACCGAGGCGCTGCAATTGCTCGCCGCGCCAAACTGCCCGTCGGGCAAGCGCGACCTTCTGCTGATGCCCGATCAGATGATGCTGCAGATTCACGAGTCGATTGGCCATCCGCTGGAACTCGACCGGATTCTCGGCGACGAGCGCAATTTCGCCGGCTGGAGCTTCGTGAAGCCGGATATGTTCGGCGCTTACCGTTACGGCTCTGAACTGCTGAACGTGACCTTCGACCCGGAGTTGCGCGAAGAAGCCGCAGCCTACGCATTCGACGACGACGGCTCCGAAGCGAACAAGGAATATCTGATTCGCAACGGCGTGCTCGAGCGACCGCTCGGGGGCGCGCTCTCGCAGCAACGCGCGGGCATGCCGGGTGTGGCGAATTCGCGTGCGTCGAACTGGAACCGGCCGCCGATCGACCGCATGGCGAATCTGAATATCGAGCCGGGCGAGAGTTCCCTCGACGAGATGATCGGCAACATCGAACACGGCATTCTGATGCGCACTAACACGTCCTGGTCGATTGACGATCATCGCAACAAATTCCAGTTCGGTTGCGAATTCGGGCAACTGATCGAGAACGGCAAGCTTACGCAGATCGTCAAGCAGCCGAACTATCGCGGCATTTCCGCAAATTTCTGGCGCAGCTTGAGCGCGGTCGGCAACGCCGACACGCGCGAAGTGTATGGCACGTCGATGTGCGGCAAGGGAGAGCCGGCGCAGATCATTCGCGTGGGCCACGCGTCGCCCGCTTGCGTGTTCAGCAATGTCGACGTATTCGGAGGTGCGTGATGAGCGACCTCATGTCACCGCGCGCCGCGCATGCCGTGGACTGGCAGCGACACTTCACGTCGCTCGCCGATGCGATCGAGCGTCTCCAGCAACGCGGCGAAACCACGCTCAGTTCGTTTGCCGGCGAGCAGTCCGACTTCGTTCGCTTCAACGCGGGCAAGGTGCGGCAAAGCGGCACCGTCTCGCAAGGCAAGCTGACCTTGCGTCTGATCGACGGCGCGCGTCAGGCGTATTCCACGTTGACGGTGTGCGGCGAGCTGGAGCAGGACGTCGACGACGTGCGCGCCGCGCTGGCCACATTGCGCGAAGGTCTGCGCGATGCCGCCGACGATCCTCATTTGCTGTTCGATACTTCCGCATGGCAGCGCACCACGCGGCGTTCGGGCAGATTGCCGGATCCGCACGGCTTGTTGCGCGTTGTCGCCGAATGCGCGCGGGGCCTCGATTTCGTGGGGTTTTATGCGGGCGGCACCATCGTGCGCGGCTTCGCGTCGACGCGTGGCAGCCGCGGCTGGTACGAAGTCGACAACTTCAATTTCAGCTGGTCGCTCTATGACCCGAGCGGTCGCGCGATCAAGACCACGTATGCCGGCGACGACTGGAGCGATGCCGTCTTCGCCGGCAAAGTGGAACAGGCGGCCACGCGTCTCGCGGTGCTCGCTCGCGCGCCTCGTGCGCTCGCGCCTGGACGCTATCGCGCATGGCTCGCTCCGGCGGCGCTTGCCGAGCTATTGGGCGTGACGGCGTGGCGCGGCTTTTCTGCACGCGCGCAGGCCAGTTCGCGCAGCGAGTTGTACAAGCTGCACGTGGGCGAGATCGCGCTGGATCGTCGCGTCACTCTCAGCGAAGAACTCGGCCTTGGCATCACACCGGGCTTTAACGACGACGGCTACTTGCGCGACAGCGTTGCGCTGATCACAGCGGGCCGCAGTGCCGGGCAGCTGACCAATGCACGCAGCGCAAGGGAATACGGCTTGACGCCCAACGGCGCGCTCGCCGAAGAGGCGCCGGCGTCGCTCGCCATGCAGCCGGGCGAACTGATGGACGAGGACGTGCTTGCGCAGCTGGGCACCGGGCTTTACATCGGCAATTTGTGGTACGTGAACTTTTCGGACCGGATGAATTGCCGACTCACCGGCATGACGCGCTTCGCCACCTTCTGGGTGGAGAACGGCCAGATCGCCGCGCCGCTCGAAGCCATGCGGTTCGACGACAGCCTGTATCGCCTTCTTGGCAGCGAACTCGAACAGATCGGCGCTCACGCCGAAATGCTTCTGAGCGACGGGACGTGGGGCGAGCGGGCGACGGGCGGCATGCAATTGCCGGGCATCCTCGCCAGGTCGTTCGAGCTGACCCTATAAGCACTGCGACGCGGCTCGCCGTTCGAGGCGAGTCGCGCGCCGGCCTCCCGTCTACCTGAACGGGGAGCTTCACACGCCATTCCAATCATCTGAAGAATAAGCGTTTCACCCGTGAAACGGCGCCAAAGAGCCGCAGATTAATCTGAAGAATAAACAGAGCGTGTTTCAGAAATGAAACATTTTGGACAATTTTAAAAGGCTCGCATAAACAGATAATCGCGCGAATAGAATCGTTACGCGCTAATTACCACGGCTGACAAGGCACATTCTGAATGTGCGAATAACAAATCCAATTAAAAGGGCCATTGCGGCGCACTGTTGTGTTCAGCTTTGAAACGTTTTGATAGCGTTCCAATGCCGCACACGCCGCGGCGCGTATGCACACGGCATTGGGAGGGGTAAGCGGGGCGGGCGCCAGTCCCGCGCCGGTCGTGCCGCGCCGGGCTTGGCGGCGGCGCCCGGTAGATTTTCCCGACCCCGATTCACTCATTGCCTAATTATTACTTGCATCAAATGAGAATAATTTTCGTCAGACGTTAAATGCCTGGCTAATTCCGTTGTTTTCAAATTTACTAACGCGATTCATTCAGCTAACATCGCTGATAATGCGTGAAGCGGCGTTCACCGATGTTGAATAGCGATTATCAGTTGATCCATATCGTCGGAGTAACGCGCGTCCTCGTCCAACCACGTAGACATTTTGAGGAAGACCATGTCCCACATCCACGTCGATTCCGCGAGGGTTACCTGGTTACACACACCGGCTGTCAATGTGCGCACAGCGGCGCGGCGAATTGGTGTGCTGTTGTTCGACGGCTTCTGGTTGCTTGGCCCCGGTACGGTCGTCGAAATGTTCCAGACCGCGAACGAACTTTCCGGTACGCGCCCAGGCGAAGAGCCGCCGTATGAAGTGCAGTTCCTGTCGCTCGACGGCGGCAGCGTGCCGAGCTCGTCGGCCGCGCGCATCTGGACCGATCGCATCGACACGCGCTATGGAACTGGCTTCGACGTCCTTTTCATTGCTGGCGGTCACGGCGCGCATGAGGCGGCGCGCGACCAGCGGCTGCTCGGCTGGCTGCGCTCGGTGCAGGCACGCACTCGTGCAATCGAAACCATCGGCGAAGGGCGGCTCGTGCTGGAGGCGGCCAATCCGGGCGACCCGGAGGCGCTGCAAATCGGCCGCTATGGTCGCGGCGCGGCGGACGCTATCCTCAGCGCGTCCAACGATCGCAACGACTGCGCTCGCAGCGCGCTGATGTTCATCAAGCGCGATCTAGGCGCGGAACTCGCGCGCAGCGTCGCCGAACGCGTGATGCCGGGCATGGCTGCGACATGGGTTCCGCTGCCCGCCGAGGGCGGCACGCTGAGCGTGGCGGAAAAAATCCGCGCGGCCGCGCGCTGGATGGAAGCGAACTGCGACCGTCCTGTGTCGGTTGCCGACGCAGCTCAGGTCGCCGCCATGAGTGAGCGCAATTTCCTGCGTCGTTTCAAGCATGAAATGCACGTCACGCCGTCCGACTACCTGTTGCAGGTGCGTCTGCGCATTGCTTGCAACTTCCTCACTGAAACCGAACTGCCGGTCGACAAGATCGCGCGGCGCAGCGGCACCGGCAACGGCGACCGCCTTGCAAAGATCTTCCGCAAGCGCATGGCGCTGTCCCCAACCGAATATCGCGCCCGCAGCCGGCTTGCCTCCTCGGAGCTCTGACAATAGAGCGCGTCTGTAGGGCAGGCTCGTCTCAAGGCCGCCGCGCGGACGCGCGGCGGTATCCTCGTTCTTTGTCGAGCAGCTTCTTACGGGCACAGTGGCATGGGCAACCAGGTGTTGGCGACGGCACTGCCGGAAGTGAAACTGATCGAGCCCGAGGTGTTTGGCGACCCATTCGGTTTCTGTTATGAGAGCTTTGCCGCGGACGAGTTTACCGCCGACGTCGCACGCGGTTTCGACTTCGTGCAAGACCGGCATCTGCGCGCGGTGCATGGCGTGTTGCGCGGACTGCACTATCAGGTCCAGCGTCCGCAAGGCCGGCTCATGCAGGTCGTGGCAGGCGAAATTTTCGATGTTGCCGTGGACGTGCGGCTCAATTCGCCGAACTTCGGCAAGTGGTGCGGCACGCACCTGAGCGCGGAAAACCATCGGCAGATCTGGGTGCCGCCGGGCTTCGCGCATGGCTTCGTTGTGCTTTCCGACGTCGCCGAGTGCCTGTGGAAAACCACCGAGTACTGGTTCCCCGAACTGGAGCGCTGCATCTTGTGGAGCGATCCGGACATCGGCATTGAGTGGCCGATCGATTTCGAGCCGATTGTCGGCGCGAAGGACGCTGCCGGGCGGCGTTTATACGAAGCCGAGAACATTGCTTAGCGCGCATGCGCGGTCACATTTGCGTTGTCGTTACTGCGCGGCGCGCTCAGTGGCTCCCAATGCTCCGTCGTTAACGTGCGGCCACCACCGCGCCGACACTCGCGGCCACCACGAACAAAGTGCCCGCGACCTGCAGAATACCCATCGGCTGATGCAATACGACAAAGCCTGCCACCGCGCCGATGGCTGGCTCTACACTCATCAGGATACCGAACGAACCTGCAAGCATATGACGCAACGCCACCATTTCCAGCGCATAGGGCAGTAGAGGAACGAGTATCGCAAGGCCGGCGGTCGCCGCGAGTTGGCCCGCGGCCACGTGCACGCCGCTCTGTGCGAGGCCGAAAGGCGTGGCCACGAGCGCCGCCGCGATCAGCGAGACCGACAGGCCTTCCAGACCGGCGAAGAGCTTGCCGGTCTTTTTCATCAACACGATGTAGCTGCCCCAGCCGCAAGCGGCGGCAAGCGCAAGGAACACGCCGAGCGGTTCACCCACCCAGCCGCCGCGATCGCGCGAAAGCAGCACGACGCCCGCAATCGCGAGCGCGGGCCACAGAAGCGCGCGTGCACGGCGCACGGCCAGGGTTGCCACCGCCAGCGGCCCGAGAAAGTCGATCGCCACCGCGAGGCCGAGTGGAATACGTTGAAGCGCCGCGAAAAAACACAACGTCATGCCGGCCATCGCAGCGCCGAGCGCGCCCGCGGCGAACCAGTGCGCGCGCGAGTAGCTGCGAACGCGCGGCCTTACCAGCACTGCGAGCACGAGCGCGGCCCAGCAGAGCCGCAGCCAGGTGGTGCTGAGCGAGCCGTAGACCGACATGGTCGGTTCGGAAAGCGCTGCGCCGAACTGGACGCTCGACATGGACAGCACGCACAGCAACGCTGCACCGGCTGCGGCGCGCGCAGGTTTGGCGTCGGCCGGGTCGGGGGCGGCTGCGCACTTGATTGTCGTGTCCTGCATGGTTTTTTCGCGTCGCTGTTGGAATGTTCACGCTATCTTATCGGCTCCCGCGCTACTAAGATAAGTTGATATTTCTTATGCCGACTTCAACAATCGTGATGACCCGTGACCTCGACAGCAGTCTGCTTCGCACATTCGTCACCGTCGCGGAGACGGGGGCGGTGGGCGCGGCCGCGATCCGTCTCGCACGCACCCAGGCGGCGGTGAGCATGCAGTTGCGCCGTCTCGAAGAAGACCTCGGTCAGCGGCTGCTCGACCGTTCGCCACGCGGCGTGCAACTCACCGAAGCCGGCCATCTGCTGCTGCCGTACGCGCACACGATTCTCGGCGCGGGTGCCGATGCGCGGCGTGCGCTGAGCGCGGGGCAGGTGTCGGGCACGGTGCGGCTCGGCATGCTCGAGGACATCGCCGTCGGTCGCTTGCCGCGTGCGTTGCGGCGTTTTTCGATTGCCTATCCGCGTGTGGCGCTCGAAATCGTCGTCGACAGCAGCGCCGCTTTATCCAGGCGGCTCGTAGACGGCGGCCTCGACGTGGTCGTTGCCGATCCCGCGTTGGTGAACGGCACGCCTTTGCTCACATGGACCCAACCGTTGTTCTGGGTCGGTGCGCGCGGCTATTCGCGCGACGCCGAAGCGCTCTTACCGCTGGTCGCGTTCGGCGACACATGTCTGTGGCAACAGAATGTGTTGACGGCGCTGCGCCGCGCCGGCACCGGCTGGCGCATTGTGTGTACGAGCACAAGCTTGCCGGCGGTGCAGTCGGCGGTCGAAGCGGGGCTCGGTGTGTCGGTATTGCTCGAAGGCAACATTCGTTCGGAGTCCATGAGAATTCTGGGTCGTGCCGATGGCTTGCCCGATGCGCCCGCTGCGGATTTCGGCCTGTTCACGCGCGAGGTCGCGGGCGCGCAGGAGGCCGCCGTGCAGACGTTGCAAGGTTTTCTATGCGAGGAGTTGCATCTGGGCATGCGGGAGAGCGACTCGCGCGTGCTGTCGGAGGAATGAAGCAGATGTAGACGAGGGAATGCTGGGGGGGCGCGTTGGACGCACTGGAAACTGGCGGTACACGTATAGCGATGTGCGTGCTGCGTCGCGGAGAAGCCCGGCGTGAGCGGCAACTATTGCAATACACCGTGGCAGGTATTGCAACAGGTTGTTCGCACGCGCCGGGGCGGGTATTCCTCCGCTTATACAGCCGATGCGGTGATCAGCGCCGCATCACGCCCATCAGCAAGGTGACGAGGAAAATCACCACGAAGATGAAGAACAGCACCTTGGCGATCTCCGTCGCGCCAGCGGCGATGCCGCCAAAGCCGAATACCGCGGCGATGATAGCGATGACGAAGAAGATTGCAGCGTATCGAAGCATGAGGCCTCCCACCGATGAATACTGGATTGAAGTAGAACGGCGGCTCGCCTCGGGTCCAGGTCCCCGAACGAGCGATCTGCCGGCGAGCGATGTTGAGCAATGGCTGTGCCTGGTGCCGCCAACTGTCAGCTGCGACCTTGCCGTTGTTTCACTGCAACGACCCGCTATGCGCCGCGAGGCGTTTCTATGCCGGGAAAAAAGGATATCGACCGACGATAACGTTTGCGCGAGTCAATAAGCTCGCTGCCGAATCGATCGATACGTCAGTTAATTTGCGCTGCATCAAAAGCGACGTGTCAAATGAAAAATAGTTAATCTGCATTTAATAAAGGTTCAGGAGCGTGGGTGCTCTGGCGGCAGAAACAGCAAGATCTCGTGCGGCTGCCGTTGACTCGCAGAACAAAAATCCGCCCCAAACGTGGCCGTATTAACGCCACCTCGCGACTGCAAAATCAGCGTTATCTATCCGTACCGCAATGGCACAAATCGGGTTCTCGAGATTGGCAGGGAAGTCCACTGAGCGGTTTCCAGCTAAAACGGTTTATCGAAGATCGCTTCACCAAACGGCCAGCGGCGAAATCCCGGCGATCCTTCTCTCGCGCCGGATGGCGCATCAATAGCCACGTGCGGCGGCGACGATTCCGCAGCAGAGTACCTGACACAACACTGGCGCGGCGAGACCCATCTCGCCCGCTTAAGCCTGCTCGAAAGCTCTCCGCCGAAAAACGATTAAGTCATTCCCGGATTGTTAATTGTTGTCAGGCCGAATGATTTTGGACACCCCGGGTGGTGAAGTGGTGAAACGTTTGCGCCGTGATATAGGATTGAGTAGCACAGTAGTTCGTTGATGTTCCGGGCGTTTTTGGCGATTGTTGGTAAAAAACCCGAGCGCCAGAATACTCGTGCAATTTGAAATAACAGCTATTAGAATGCGCAGCCTGGACGCCGGGCGGCTATTAACGCCAGAGGGCCGTGGCGGTGTTTTATTACACCGTTGTAAAGGTCGGCGCAGCGCGCGTCGAAAGAGGGGCAGTCAATCGAGTGGGCTGCAGTAAAGCCCAAAAAGAGCCGCGTTCAATGCGGGCCGGTAAAAGAGCATAAACCGAAGAAGAAATCACATGCCATTGGGGATTCAAACGATCGGGGGTGCGCGCCGGGCGCTTCGCAGCGTGCCGGGCGGCGAGACCAGGCCGGCGCGTCTCGAACGGGGACGTGCTCGTCAGCGCCTCATGCGTGTGTCCGAGTGCGCTGTCCTTGCGGCGCTCGCGATCGTCTGCGGCAGCGCGAACGCTCAGTCGACGTCACCGCAATCCCGATCCGCGACGTTACCCGCGGCACCGCTAGCGCAGGCAGAAGCGCGCACTGTGCAAGCGGGTCCCTCTGCGTCAATCAATCTCGCGTTTTTCGACGGCGCCAATGTGCCGGTCAATCTGTTGCAAGCTTTCGATGCTGTCGTCGTCGATCCGTCGCACGGTTTCGATCCGGCGGCGAACCCGTTGCGCCATACCGTATGGCTTGCGCGCACCGGTGCGGATGCCGCTGCCAGCACGCCCAGTGCATTCGTCGCGAGCGTAATCGAGCCGCTGTGGCAACGCGGTTATCGCGGGTTCCTGCTTGACACGCCGCAAGCGCTTGCATCGATCGACGCGATTCGCGCGGCGTATCCCGACGCGCGAATCGTGATCGGCGGCGATGACGCGCTTACGCTCGCCACGCCGCATGCCAAAGCGCTGTATGCGGTGGTGGGCCCGTCGCTCGTCAGCGGCGCGAGCCCGAGCGGTGCCGGGCAGATCCTCGTTTCCGCAGACGACCGTGCGGCGCGCGTCGCCGCGGCGCAAGCGTTCATGCGGCAGACGGGCGTGCCCGTCGTGTCGATCGAATACTGCGGCGCCGATGACCGCGCGTGCGCGCGCAGGACGGCGGCCCAGGTGGTGGCGACGGGCGTCACGCCCTATGTGACCGACGTGGCGCGCGACGTGGTCGGCATCGGCGCAATCGAAGTGCTGCCGCGCAAGGTGCTCGTCGTGCAGGACACGGGCGAGGATCTGCTGCTCGACGAAACCCCCGGCGTGCGCGACCTGGCAATGCCGCTGAACTATCTCGGCTATGACGTCGAGTACGCGAACGTCAACGACACGCTTCCCGATGACATTACGCCCGACCGCTACGCAGGCGTCGTTGCGTGGCTGCAGGGCAGCGGCACGCAGGACAGCGCCGTGTGGCGCAGATGGGTCGATGCGCGCATGGCCGCGCACGTTCCCGTTGCGTTTCTTGGCCAGTTCGGTTTCGACGCGGCCGAGGACGAAGGACGCGCGCTCGATCTGCAGGCGGTTCCGGGTCCCTTCAGCGACAAGGTAGACGTCGTCTCGCGCGATCCGATGATCGGCTTCGAGATCGATCCGAAGCTCGGCCCGCGCGACCTGACGGGCGTTCAGGTCGGCGCGGCCAGCCGGCCGCTGCTGCGCGTAAAGAGCGGTCAGGCGACGCTGGACCCGGTCGCGATCACGCCATGGGGCGGCTTCGCAATGAGCCCGTACACGGTCGTGTCGCTCAACGGCATCGACCAGGAGCGCTGGGCGATTCAACCCATTTCGTTCCTCACCGCCGCATTGCGTCTGCAACAGATGCCGTCGCCGAGCGTTACCACCGAAAACGGGCGGCGCCTTTTCATGTCGCATGTCGACGGTGACGGTTTCGCGTCGCGCGCGGAATTCCCCGGCGCGGACTATTCGGGCGAAGCGCTGTATCAGCAGATTTTTACCCGCTACAAGGTGCCGATGACGCTGTCCGTCATCGAGGGTGAAGTAGGCCCCACGGGTCTTTACCCGAAAATCTCGCCGCGCCTGGAAGAGATCGCCCGCAAGATGTTCGCGCTGCCGTATGTCGCGATCGGTACTCATACCTACTCGCATCCGTTCGACTGGGGCAGCGTGGACGCGAAGACGGGCGAACGTGTGGATCGCGGCGGCGGCGATACTGCGTTCTCGCTGAACATTCCGAACTACACGTTCGACATCGACCGGGAGGTAACCGGCTCGATCGATTACATCAACACGCGCCTTGCGCCTCCCGGCAAGAAGACGACCATCCTGCAATGGCCCGGCAACTGCAAGCCGCCTGCGCTGGTCGTGCGCAAAGTCTATGCGGCGGGCGTCGCGAACGTGAACGGCGGCGACACCGTCATCACGAAGAGCGCGAGCAGCTGGACCAACATCGCGCCGATCGGCGTCGATAAGGGGCCGGGTGCGTATCAGGTGTATGCGCCGAATCAGGACGAGAACGTCTACACAAACGACTGGCTGGGTCCGTTCTACGGTTTCACGCGCGTGCTTGAAACCTTCGACATGACGGACAAGCCGTTGCGTTTCAAGCCGATCGACCTGTACTACCACATGTATAGCGGCACGAAGGTCGCTTCGCTGCGCGCGCTCGACCAGATCTTCACTGCCGTGCTCAAGCAAGCCGTGCTGCCCGTGCAGATGACCGACTACACGCAGAAGGTGCTCGACTGGCGTTCGTTCGCTGTCGCACGCGCGGTGCGCGGCGACGTCGACGCGGATGCGGATGCAGGTGCCACTGGCGGCAAGCGCGCGGACGGCGACTGGATCGTGCGCGGCAACGGGGACGTGCGGGAGTTGCACTGGCCGCTTTCGACGGCGCCGGATCTGCATGCATCGGCCGGCGTCACCGGCTATTCGGCCGGCCCCGACGGCACTTATGTCCACATCGCCGACGGCGCCGCTCGCGTGTCGTTCAACGGTGCCGATGCTCGCGATAGTGCCGCGGGAGCGCTTTCGAAAGCAGCCGCATTGCCCTACATCGCTGAAGCGAACGGCTTCGTTCGCAACTTCAGACGCGGCGCAAACGGCATGTCGTTCGAATTCGGGGGCTACTACCAGCCGTTCGTCAGGCTTGCCCACGCGGGCAGTTGCAGTGTGAATGTCGCCGGACGTCCCGTCGCCGTCCACCGCGACGCCGCAGGCTTGCGCTTCGACACCCCGGCCTCCGCCGGTCTGGAGGTGAACTATCAGCCCGTCGAGATTTCCTGTGAGCGCTAAACGTCCCCGTATCGCACCGACCTGGCTCGTTTGTCTGATGGCGGGCGTCGTACTGCTGACAATATACGGCGTGTCGCCGCGCGGCGGCTTGCGCCAGCGCGTGGCGTCGGTCGGGGCTCCCAGCGACCTGAGCGTCGCGTATCTGGAAGCATGGTCGAAGGTGCGGCCGGATAACGAGGAGTTTCTGTCGTTGCTCGGCGCGCAGTATTCGTATCTGGGCCGCACCGCCGACACCGAGCGGATCGCCGCACGCATGGATGCGCTCGGCACCGACGACATGCATCGCACCGCGACGATGCTGCGTCTTTCGGTGGCGGAGCAGCGCACCTTTGCGATTGCCGAAGACGATCCGCGCCGCGCCCGCGAACTGAACGATTTGCGCGTGCATTTGCAGGAAGCGGCAAAGCTGCAGTGGGCGCCGAAGGACCTCGAATGGCTCGCGCAACGCGCGGCTGCCGTCGGTCTGCCCGATCTCGCGGTGCAGCTTTACGCGCGGCTCTCGGCTAACGATCCCGATGGCCGCAACAAGTGGGACACGCAGATCACGCGCTACGCGCTGCAAGTGGGCGACTATCGCGCGGCCGCGGATGCGTGGTTCCGTCAGCAGGCTGCGGCTCGCACGCGCGACGAACAGCGCCGTTGTTTCGTGGCCGGCCTGCGCGCGTTGCAGTCGGGCAATCTGCTCGATGACGCGCTTGCCGCGGCGGACGCACATGGCAGCACGCTCGCCGACGATCCGGCGACGCTCGTCGTGCTGCTGAATCTCGCGCGTGCCGCGAACCGGCCGCAAGCGGTCGATCGCTACGCGAAGATGCTGGCCCGCTATACGTCGATCGAATTACGTGAGATGCCGCCGCAAGCGCAGCCTTCCCAGCGCGCGCAATACGCGTATATGGACGGACCTGTCGCGCGGCCTCACGACTTCGTGCTCGCGAGTCTGCGCGAGGCGATGCACGGCGAGGCGCAGAATCCGCGCACGGTGCACGTCGTTCGCATTGCGACTGCAGCAAGCCCGGCAAGCCGAGCAACCCCGGCAACCCAGACTAACCCGGACCCCGGCATCGCGAACACGGTATTCCAGGCGTTCGTCGAATCCGGCGACCTGCCCAACGCGCAGAAAATCGCCGCGCAACAGGTGCAGCGCGATCCGCGCTCCGCCGTGTGGGTCAAGCGACTCGCTGAAGTGGCGGAATGGAATCGCGACCCCTCACTTGCGCTGAAGTCGTGGCTCGAATATGCGCAGGTGTCGAACGATCCCGTTGGCTGGCAAAACGTGCTGCGTATCGCACCAATGCTCAACGACGACGAAGCGTATCTCGTCGCGCTGGTCCACCAGGCGCGCGCGAAGCCCGGCGACATGAAACTCGTCGACAGCGTCACCGCCACCTATGAACGTCTTGGCCGGCCCGACGACGGTCTGGCGTTCCTGCGTTCGCTGCCGCGCGGCGCGAATGCCGATGCGATCGATCAACGCATAGGCGCGCTTGCCGAGCGGGCAGGGCACGACGAAGAAGCGCTCGCTACCTATCGCGCGGTGCAGGCCCGTCATCCGAACGACGCAACGGCCGCGCTGCGCACGGCGAGTGTGCTGTACCGCAAGGGCGACTATCGCGCCTCGCTCGCCGCGTTGTCCGCCGCGCGAGCAGGCGCAAAAGACGGTGACGAAGTTTTCTGGCGCAACTACGCCGAACTGGCGCGACTGCAGCAGCGCGACGACGACGCCAACGAGGCGTATCGCCACCTGCTCGCGAACGGCATGGCGACGCGGGAAGACCTCGGCGAAATGACGGATTTCTATGATCCGTATCCGATCGACGCAGGCCGCATTGCCGAGTTGCGCTTTCATCGCGAACACACGGCGCGTGCGTTGCGCGATGCGATCTACTACTACCTCGACGCGCAGGCGTTGGACCGGATCGCGACGCTCCTCGCGAATCTGACGCCGGACGAGCGCAAGACCGCCGATGCGTCGCCCGCATTGCTCGGCGTTCGCGCCGAATACTATCGCCTGATGGGTGAGCCGCAGAACGCGCTTGCCGATCTGAAGCGCGCGGTGGACCTGCCTGGCGCGGGCTCCGACGTGAGCGCCGCGTATCTGTGGACCCTCGTCGACTACGGCAGCGACGCGGACCTGCGCGCCGTGCTCAAGCGCTGGCGCGGCAGCGCCGCTCAAAGCTCGGCGTTGTGGGGTCCGTTCGCCGCCGCTGAAATGCGCCTGAACCGGCCCGTCGCCGCGCTCGACTATCTGCGCCGGCAGGCGGGCATGATGTCGCGCGATCCGCTTTGGCTCCTCACCTATGCCGACGCACAGGAACAGTCGGGGCACGCGGGGCTGGCCTGGACCATCCGCAAGAAGGTGTGGCTGCAACTGCGGGACGAACAGGCGAAGCTCGCGAAACTCCACGGCGCTCAACGCGCGTCGATGCGTGGCCGCGCCGCGCAGGACGCCGAAACGGCCGCCGATCTGCGCGGCCGCCGTGTGACGTTATCGACGGAGTTTGCAACGGGTGACGTCTCCGCCGCATTGCTCGACGACCTCATGTCCACGCACGCGACGCCGGCCGACATCGCGCAACTGCGCCGCACCCTGATCGGCAACGCGAAGGGTTTGCCCGGCGGTGCGCCGATGCAAGGCGCCGATCTGCCGCAAAATGCGCAAGTGCGCGGCGCGGTCGCGAAGGACGTCGCGGTTGCATGGGCGCTGTCGCACGAAAGCAATCCGCTTGCAAAGCGCTGGCTCGCGCAGCAGTATGCCGAACGCCTGTCGCGTCCCGCCGACGCGCGGCTCACGATCGCGCTTGCCGAGAACAACGTGGGCGAGATGGAGCGCCTGCTCGACCTGGAACGCTCGCGCTTGCCGGTCTACGACCGCATCGACGCGACCATTGCCGTCGATCATCCTGATCGCGCGCAGCAGCTCGCATTCGACGCCCTTGGCGGCGCGCCGGAAGACACCGAACTGCACACGCGGGTCACGGAGACGACGCTCGACTGGCCGCAATCGATCGACGCGAATGTCACCAACTACGTCGAGCATCCGCTCGATTATGTCGAGGCAACGCTTGCCGGCAGTCGCAAGATCGCCGAGCGTTATCTCGTTGGCGTGACTGCCGTCCAGCATTTTCAGCATTCCACCGACATCACCCAGCTCGTCAACGTGCCTTCGGTGGACCGATGGCTCAACATCTATGGCGAGCGGCGCACGCGCGACACGTCCTTCACGATCACCGGCGGCAGGCGCGTTGCGGCCGCCTCGTTCTACACGCTCGATCTGGCGGGAGAGGTGGGCCGCAACTCGGCCCTGACACTCGGGCTCCGCGCGGGCCGCAATCAGGTCGCGGACGAAACCCAGACGCTGCTGGTCGGCGGCATGAAAGACAACGTGATCGGCGATTTCACGTATCGCATCACGCAGCACATCACGCTCACGGGCAGCGTGGAGGCGGACCGTTTCTACAGCCAGGCGCGCACCTATATGGGCAGCGGCGTGCTGTCGACGGGCGAGGTGAGTTACCGGATTCGCACGCAGTACCCCGATTACACGCTGCGTGCGCTCATCACGCACGGCGGCTATGGCGCAAGCGGCCAGGCCGATGGCCTGATCTCGCGTCTGTTGCCGGTCGCGCTGCAACCGGCCACGCCGCGCGACTTCATGCCCGACACCTATACGCAATACGGCTTTTTCTTCGGCGCGGGCAACGATCTTCTCGAACAGTACACGCACCGCTGGCGGCCTTTCTTCGACGTCGGCCTGCTGCACGATTCGATACAGGGCTGGGGGCCGCAAATGAGCGTGGGTATCGCGGGCACCGTGTTCGGCGGCGATCACGTCGCGGTGTTCCTGCAACACCAGCGCGTGTCGAAGATCGGCACGCCTGTCACGGTGCTGGGCGCGCGCTACAGCTGGTACTACTGATTACCGATTCTGTTCGATTGACACTGCAGGCGTATCGCGCCTGCAACGAATAACGACGTTACTGAGGAGTGGTTCGATGAACAACATGAAAAGATGGTCCGGCCTCATCAAATGGTCCGCGGCGGTGACGGCGACGGCACTCGTGCTCGGCGCGTGCGGTTCTATCCGCCAAACGGGCTCGCCGGCGCTGGGCGCCAGGGACTCGGTTGCGGTCGTGTCGATGGCGAACTTCACCGAAACGCCGGCGGCGGGCAGCAGCGCTGCCGCAATCGCGGCCAACACGCTGCGCGCGAACGGCCTGACGGATGTGCGGATCGCTCCCGTCGATGCATCGGCGAACGCGATGTTCGATACCGCGCAGCGCGATCTCGGCGAGAAAAAACTCGCATGGGCGCGTGAGCAGCATGTGAAATACGTGCTGACCGGCGCAGTGGAAGAGTGGCGCTACAAGGTGGGCGTGGACGGCGAGCCGGTAGCGGGCGTCACCTTCGAACTGATCGACGTCGCATCGGGTCAGGTCGTCTGGAGCGCCACGGGTTCGAAGAGCGGCTGGACGCGCTCGAGCCTTGCAAGCGTTGCTTCGTCGCTGATCGGCAGTCTGTTGTCGCCGCTGCGCTCGCGCGGTTGATCCACGCGCTGCGCAGGCACGCTGTCATTCGTATCTCGAGATGTCATGAGGAGTCGGCTGTGAATACCGTCACCGCGCAATCCGCCGCCAGTGCGGCGAAGCCGCGCCATTCGAATCCGCTCGGCAACCTGAGCGCGTTGCGGCGCATCGTTGCGCCCGCGGTGGCTCGGCCGTTTTCAATTGTCGAGACGATCGCGTTCGTTGCGGCGGCCGGCGCGTTGAGCTGGGCGCTCGACCGCAACGACCCCTTCCTGCTGCATGCGGGTTTTCCGTGGCTGTGGTTCGCGCCGCTGATTGTGGCGCTGCGCTACGGCACGCTGCTCGGCTTGCTCGCCTGCGCGATGCTGATCGGCGCGTGGCAGGTGCTGATGCGCGGCAGCCCCGACGCATGGCCGACGCTGTTCTTCACCGGCGGCCTGTTGCAGACCATCGTTGCCGGTCACTTCGGCGATACGTGGGGCAACCGGGCGCAGCGCGCGAACGCGTTGAACGACTACCTGAACGACCGGCTCGTCGCAATTACGAACAGCCATTACCTGATGCGCCTGTCGCACGAGCGGCTCGAAAAAGATCTTTTGTCGAAGCCGACCACGCTGCGCGATTCGATTACCGAACTGCGCCGCCTGTCGGTCGCGCATGGGCTCGATAGTGCGAAGGACGTGCCGTCGCACGATCTGCCGGGCGCGCACGCGCTGCTCGAATTCGTCGCGCAGGCGTGTCAGATCGAAGTGGCCGCGCTGTACCCCGTGCACGTCGGCAAGCTCGGGCGTGAACCGCTCGCCCGGATCGGCGATGCGTTCGAGCTCGACCCGCGGGACGAACTCGTCGCACGGGCGCTCGAAACCCAAGCCGTCGCGCATCTGAAGAGCGGCGAGCATCCGTTCACGAACACGGGCCTGCTCGTGTGCGCGCCGATGATCTCGGCGGACGGGCGGCTCATCGCCGTGCTGGCGATCAAGCGCATGCCGTTCCTGTCGCTGAACTTCGACAACCTGCAGCTGTTGCTGGTGCTGCTCGGCTATTACGCCGACGGCGTCGAACACTCGCAGCAGGTACGCACGATCCTCGATGCATTGCCCGACTGCCCATACGAATTCGCGCTCGACGTGAGCCGCCTCACGCGCCTCGAACACGCGGCGGGCATTACGTCGTCGCTCGTCGCGCTGGTGTTCCCGCACGACGACGAAGGCGACTCGTTCTTCGAGCATGTGATGCGTCGCCGCCGTGCTCTCGATCTGATGTGGCCGGTCAAGGCCGCGGGGCAGTCGGTGCTGATCAATCTGATGCCGGCGACCGATGCGACCGGCGTGGACGGTTATCTCGCGCGGATCGAAGCAAGCCTGCGCGCGCAGTTCAATCTCGATCTCGAAGGCGCGCGCATCGGCGTGCATACGCTGCATCTCGGCGGCGAGCCGGGTCCGGCGTTGAAGCGTCTTCTCGTGCGCAGTGGCGTCGATGTCTGAAACCGTTCGCCCTCACTCCACAGGCCGCGCGTCGCGCGTACTTCGCGCTTTCGTCGCTTTCGCTGGCATCGTGCTCGTCGTGCTGGTGCAATGTGCTTTGGTCTGGCGCGTCGCGAACGGGCAGGTGGCGTTCGATCCGCTGTTGCCCGTCGTCGCGATCAATCTGATCGGCGGTGCATTGCAGGCGCTCCTGTTTCGCGCGCTGTTACCGCAGCACTATCGCGAGCCGCGCGGCTGGAGCTTGCTGCTGCTGTGGCTCGGATGCGCATTCGTGCCGCTGTTCGGCGGCCTCGTCGTACTCGTGAGCTGCGCGTGGGCCGCCTGCTATCCGCGTTCACACAGCGGCGAGGAGCTGGACGACGTGCCGCCGCCCGAATTCGTCACGCACCTGATGTCGCGCGTATCGCATGGCGGCGGCGCGCGCTTGCAGGCGCGCATCGTCAATACGCAGGTGAATGCGTCGGATCGTCTGTCGGCGCTCGTCGCGATCCAGAGCATGCCGACGCGCACCACGGGCACGCTGCTGCGCGAACTGCTTGCGGACCCGGTTGAAGACGTGCGCCTCATCGCTTATGGCACGCTGGATCAGGCGGAAAACGAAGTGACGCAGCGCATTTTCCAGACCGGGCAAAGTCTCGAGACGGCAAGCACCGACGATCAGCGCCACGCGATCAATCGTCAGCTTGCGGAGTTGTACTTCGAACTGATCTATCAGAACCTGGTGCAAGGCGCGGTCTACCGGCACACGCTCGAACAGGCCGATCGTCACGCACGCGCGGCGCTCGAGATCGACGACGGCGACGCCGCGCTATGGATGATTCGCGGCCGCCTCGCTCTCGCGAACGGCGCCGCGGACGAAGCGGCCGACTACATGGCGCGTGCCCAGGCGCTGGGCTTCCCACGGGAGCGTCTGGTGCCGTGGCTTGCCGAAGTCGAATTCCTGCGCGGGGATTTTGCGCGCGTATCCGAACTGTTGGCGTCGCTCGGCAATGCCGCGACGCTGCCGATGCTCAAACCTGTCGCGCGTTACTGGTCAACATGAAACCCTCACTGCTGCGCCGCGCTGCGGACGCCGATGTCTGCCTGCTACTCGAAGGCACGTTCCCCTATGTGCGCGGCGGCGTATCGAGCTGGGTCAACGGCATGATCCGCTCGTATCCGGAGTTGCGCTTTTCGATCGTGTTCGTCGGCAGCCGCGAAGAAGACTACGAAGGCGCGGCGTATGCGCTGCCGGATAACGTCGTCCATTTCGAAGTCCACTATCTGTACGAAGCGGCCCATGCCGATAAAGACGCGTCGCGTGAAATTCCCGGCGACGCGCAGGCATTCGCGCGCTCGGCCGCGTTGCACGACGCATGGCGCAACCGCGGCAGTTCCGACGCAGCGTCGGACCCCGGCGCGCTGATGGCCGACATGGTGCAAATGATCGGCGACGAGGGGCCGCTGAACGAGGAGCAGTTCCTGTCGAGCCGCGCCGCGTGGGACTTTATCGTCGACCAGTACGATCGATATTGCACGGACCCGTCGTTTACCGACTACTTCTGGACCGTGCGCATCATGCACAAACCGTTGTGGCAGCTTGCGCGCGTCGCGGAGCAAGTGCCGCCGGCGAAGGTGTATCACACGGTGTCGACGGGCTATGCGGGTTTTCTCGGCGCGCTGCTGCATTACCGGAGTGGGCGGCCGCTGCTCGTGTCGGAACACGGCATCTATACGAAGGAACGCAAGATCGATCTGCTGCAAAGCCAGTGGATACGCGACAACCGCGGCGCATTCGAGCGCGACATCTCGAAGATCAGTTACTTCCGCGAACTGTGGGTGCGTTTCTTCGAAGCGCTCGGCAAGCTCGCCTACGACGCCGCCGACGACATCGTCGCGCTGTACGAGACCAATCGACAACGGCAGATCGCAGACGGCGCACTCGCTTCGCGCACGCGCAACATTCCGAACGGCGTGGACGTCGACGCACTGGCGCCGCTCGTCGAACAACGCGTCGCACGGCCGCGCAACGTAGTCGCGCTGATTGGCCGCGTGGTGCCGATCAAGGACATCAAGACCTTCATTCGCGCGCTCTTTATCGCGTCGCGAACCATGCCGGATATCGAAGGCTGGATCGTCGGGCCGGAGGAAGAAGATGCGGCCTACGCGCTCGAGTGCCGCGCGCTGGTGCAAAGTCTCGGGCTCGCGAAGAACGTGAAATTCCTCGGCTTCCAGCGCATCGACGAAATCCTGCCGCAAGTGGACGTCATCGCGCTGACGTCGATCAGCGAGGCGTTGCCGCTCGTCGTGCTGGAAGGCTTCGCGGCTGGCGTGCCTGCCATCACGACGGACGTTGGCTCGTGCCGTCAGCTGATCGACGGTTACGGTGACGAAGACCGCGCGCTGGGCCCGGCGGGCAGCGTCGTGCCTATCGCGAATCCGGCAGCGTTCGCGCTGGCTGTGCTCGATCTGCTCGGCGACGAACCGCGCTGGCTCGCGGCGCAGCAGGCGGGCCTTGCGCGGGTGCGGCGTTTCTACACGAAGAAGCAGATGATCGATCAATACCGCGTGCTGTATGAATGCCTGACGGCCGCGCCAACACGTGACGGTCGCGAGAGCGGCAACGCGGCGGCTGCGCGTGGCGGCTGCCCGATGCATCACGGCGACGCGCGAATCCAACCGCAAGAGGTGCGCTGATGGCCGGCATCGGTTTCGAGCTCCGCAAGATACTCAAGCACCAGACGCTTTTCGGCGTCGCGCGCGCCTATGCGTACGCGGGATTGATCAGTTCGGGGCCGCTCATTCTGTCGATCTTCGGTATCCTGATTATTGGTGTGATGAGCCTCGCGTTCGTGATCCCGAAGTACGCGATCGTGCAGTTCCAGGTGTCGGTCACTTACCTCGTCGCGTGCAGCCTGATTCTGACCGGGCCGCTGCAACTGTCGTTTACACGTTTTATTTCGGACCGTCTGTTCGAAAAGCGCGACGACCTCGTGCTGTCGAACTACAACGGCGTCGTGCTGCTTTCAACGGCAGCCTCGGGCGTGCTCGGCGTGATCGCGGTCGCATTCGGCTTTCGCGGCGAGCCGCTGATCTACCGGCTGCTGATGGTGGCGGGGTTCGTGGTCGTCAGCAATATCTGGATCGCGGTGATTTTCCTGTCGAGCGTCAAGCAGTATCGGCAAATTCTCTATGTGTTCGCGCTTGGCTACGGCTGCACCGTTGCGTTCGCGTTGATGCTCAACCGTCATGGACTGCCGGGGCTGCTCGGCGGCTTCGTGGCGGGTCATGTCGTGCTGCTCGCCGGACTGTCCGGGCTGATCTATCGCAACTACCGAAGCGAACGCTTCATCTCGTTCGAGGTGCTGCAAAAACGCTTCGCGTATCCGAGTCTTGCGCTCGTCGGACTGCTGTTCAACCTTGGCGTGTGGATCGACAAATTCATGTTCTGGTACGCGCCTGACACCGGCGCGCGCGTGATCGGACCGCTGCATGCGTCGGTGATCTACGATATTCCCGTGTTCATTGCATACGTGTGCGTGATGCCCGGCATGGCAACCTTTCTCGTGCGGATCGAAGCGGATTTCGTCGAGTACTACGACCGCTTCTACGACGCAGTGCGCAGCGGCGCGACGCTGCGCCATATCAACGACATGCGCGACATGATGGTCGGCAGCGTGCGGGCAGGGCTGTACGAGATCGTGAAGGTCCAGACGGTCGTTCTGCTGTTGATCCTCGCTTTCGGGCATCTCGTGCTGGAAGCATTGGGAATTTCAACTCTGTATTTGCCGCTGCTCATCGTGGATGTGATCTCGGCCAGTTTGCAAGTACTGCTGCTCGGCTTGCTCAACGTGTTCTTTTATCTCGACGCACGCCGTGCCGTGCTCAAACTCACGGCCGCGTTCGTCGTGCTGAACGCACTGTTCACGGGCATCACCCTCTGGCTCGGCCCGGATCTATACGGCTATGGATTCGCGCTCGCTCTGCTGCTCGTCGTGATGGCTGCCGTGACGCTGCTCGACCGCAAATTCGCGTCGCTCGAGTACGAGACTTACATGTTGCGCAACTAGGCGGGGATTCGCGGATGAGTATCGGAAAACGTCAGCGCCGCGACATGTGCTCGTTTTATCGGCGCGTAGTATGCGCGGCGCGTCTGGTGCTGGTGGGCCTGCTGTCTTCGATCGCACACGAACGCGCGTGGGCCGACGCGGGAGCGGGGCCCTCGATTGCGCTCTTTTATGGCACGCAGCCGCCGGTTAGCCAGTTGCGCAACTTCGACGTCGCGGTGGTGGAACCCGACAGCGGCTTCGAGCCACTGAAGCACAAGAATCCGGACACCGCTTGGTTCGCTTATGTGAGCGTGGGAGAGGTGGAGCCGCAGCGTCCGTATTACGCTGCCATTCCGAAGGCCTGGCAACTGGGCGACAACACGGTGTGGGGCGCGAAGGTGATCGATCAGGACGTGGCGGACTGGCCCGCGTTCTACGTGGAGCATGTGATCGCTCCGCTATGGAAGAAAGGCTATCGCGGCTTTTTTCTCGACACTTTGGATTCTTACCAGATCGTCGCAAAAACGGACGCGGCGAGGGCGCGCCAGGAGCGTGGTCTCGTTGCCGTGGTCCGCGCGATCAAGGCGCGGTATCCGCGTGCACGGCTGATTTTCAATCGCGGGTTCGAGATATTGCCGCAGGTTCACTCGCTGGTATATGCGGTCGCATTCGAATCGCTGTACCGAGGCTGGGACCAGGCGGGAAAGCGCTACACCGAGATCACGCAGGCCGATCGCGACTGGCTGCTCGCGCAGGCGAAAACCATTCGCGAGCAATACCGGCTGCCGGTGCTCGCAATCGACTATTGCGCGCCGGCCGACAGCGCTTGCGCCGCCGACACCGTCAACAGGATCAGCGCTGCGGGCCTTGTTCCATATGTCACGGACGGCGGCCTGCAGTCGGTCGGCGTGGGGCCGGCTCGTGCGATGAGGCAGTGAGGCAGTGATCGGGCGAACGTAGTCCGCTTCAACGCAACTGCGTCACGGCGAGCAACAACACCATGCTGCCGATCGCGCCATCCAGCACACGCCATGCGCTTGCCCGGCGAAACAGCGGCGCAAGCGCTCGCGCGCCGTAACCCAGCGCTATAAACCAGACGCAGCTGACTGCCATCGCACCGACGGCGAACGCGACGCGTGCGCCGTCCGGTTCGCGTGCCCCGGCGGTACCCACCAGCAAGAAAGTGTCGAGATAAACGTGCGGGTTGAGCCACGTGAAGGCGAGCGTCATAAGCACGATGGGCATCGCGCGTTGCGCGGGCTGTGCGCCACGGTTCGCGTCGGCGTCCATCACCGCATGCCCGGCCGCACTGCGCGGCGCAATGCATTGATGCCGAACCACGCGAGATAGGCGAGGCCGACGTACAGCATGACATGCACGAACACCGGATAACGCTCGATCAGCACCGACGCGCCGCCGACACCCGCGCTAATCAGAATGCAGTCCGACACTGCGCAAAGCGCGACGATCTTGCCCACATGCGAGCGCATGATGCCTTGCCGCAGTACGAAAGCGTTCTGCGCACCGATGGTCACGATCAGCGACGCACATAATGCAGCGCCGTGAGAAAAAGACAGCCAGTTCATAGCGGATCCAGTAGACGGGAGAAGCGAACATGGCTAGTCTGCAGTTCTGTGCTTCATAAGAGAAGCTAATTTAGCTAACGCTGATTAAGGAACGCTAATGCTCGACTATGCGTTGCTCGACGCGCTCGCGGCCGTCGTGCGTCATGGCTCGTTCGACCGCGCAGCGAGTGAACTCAACGTCACGCCCTCGGCGGTATCGCAGCGGGTGAAGCTGCTCGAGGAGCGAGTGGGCAGTGTGCTCGTCAAGCGCGGTCAGCCGTGCGTCGCGACAACGTCTGGCGCGTTGCTGTGCCGTCATACCGAACGCGTGCAACTGCTCGAAGCGGAATTGACCGGTCGTGTGCCGGCACTGCCGGGCGGTCTGGTCGAAGCATGGCCGACGCTGCGCGTGGCGGTGAACGACGACAGCGTCGGCACATGGTTCATCGACGCAGTTGCGCCGTTTTGCGCCGAGCGTCAAATGCTGCTCGACCTCGTGATCGACGATCAGGATCACACTGCGCAGCGGATTCGCGACGGCAGCGTGCAGGGCGCGGTGACCACTCAGGCGGAGCCGGTGCAAGGGTGCCGCTCGACGCGTCTTGGGCGCATGCGCTATCTCGCGGTCTGCTCGCCGGCGTTTCTCGCGCGTCATTTCGCGGACGGCGTCACGCGCGACAGTTTGCGGCACACGCCGTGCGTGGATTTCAATCCGAAGGACCAGTTGCAAAAACGCTTCATGCGCCGCATCACGCGAGCGGAGGTCGATCCGCCGTTGCACTGGATTCCGCATGTCGCCGGCTTTCTGCGCGCGTGTGTGACGGGTCTCGGCTGGGGCATGTGTCCCGAGCGCATGATCGCGTCACATCTGGCGAGTGGCGAACTCGTGGATATGGCGCCAGGCAAGCATATCGACGTCGATCTCTACTGGCAGAGCTGGCGCCTGTCGATTGGCTGGCTGGACGACTTCAGCGCGGTGTTGCGCATGCGCGCGGCTGAGTTTCTGGATTGAGCGGCCTCGCCGCGACGATCCGGCATGCGTCGGGCGGCGCACGGGCCGATTGAATCGGGAGTCCGGTTCTGCCTGGGTGCAACAGCGCCACAGACAGAACCATCGCGACTTACCTGACCGCCGACCCACCGCCGTCTGTCACCGGCGCGCTGTCTTCTGCCGCTGCCGCGTCGCGCGTCTCCGGCATCGCCGCCCACACCAGCAAGACCGCCAGCGCACCTGCGGCGGCCAGTCCGAAAAACGCGACCGCATTGCCGAAGTGATCGGCGATGAATCCGGCCGCGGTCGTACTCAACGTCGCGCCGATGCCCGCAGCAAGCCCGAACAGGCCGATGCACAGGTTGTAGCGGCCCTTGCCGCCGGCCACATCGGCGGCGATCAGAGGCAGCATCACACCGAACACGGCCGCGCTCAAACCGTCGAGCATCTGCACGGGCACGAGCAGGTAGGGGCTGCTGATTCCGGCGAACAGCAGCGCGCGGATCGGCAACGCCGAAAAGCCCAACAGCAGAATAGGCCGGCGTCCCCAACGCTCGGCGGATCGGCCGACCCACGGGGACATCATCGCGACGATCGCCTGCGGCACGATGATGCACGCGGCGATCACGAGCTGCACGTTGTCGCCCATGCCGGCGGTCACTTCGCCGGCGGCGAGATTGAGCATCGCTGCATTGGACAGATGGAACAACACAATGCATGCAGCGAACAGCAGCATGCGCCGGTCGCGCAGCAACTCGCGCAGGCTTTCGCGGCGCTCGGTCTCTTGCGGCGTCGGCGCCGCTTTCGGCAACTGGATCGTGTCGGTGCGCTGGATCATCGCCAATGCGAACAGCGCGGGCACGGCGAGCCCCGCGGTCAGCCAGAACACCGCGCGCGGCGAATAGTATTCGCCGAATACGCCCATCAGTCCCGCCGCAACCGCGCTGCCGATCGACGCCCAGCGCGCATTGCGTCCGAGCCGGTCGCCGAGATTCGCACGTCCGACGAGCGCAAACGAAATCGCGGCCAGTGCCGGCGTCAGCATGCAACTGGCGAAGCCGTGAAAGACCTCGGCGGCGATCACCGGCAGCACCGTCGGACTGGTTGCCAGCAATACCGCGCTCAGGATGATCGCGAAGATCGCCCAGGCGGCCGCGCCCTTCTTGTTGCGCAACGCGTCGACGGCGGCGCCGCCCGGCACCTGACTCACCATTGCGCTGATCGTGCCGACCGACAACGCCATGCCGATCTCGCCCTGCGTCCACTTGTGCGACGCGAGATATGACGCGATGAACGGTCCAAAACCCGTCTGCACATTGGCGACGAAGAAGTTCAGCCAATCGAGCGCGCGCAGGCTTCGCGCCGTAACCAGAGTGCGGCCTGTCATCGGACCGCCCGTGCGTTGGAAGCGGCCGTGGCTGTCGGCCCGGAGGCGGGCGCGGCAGCGGCAGCGGGCGCTGGCTGGGCGGGCGGCGCGGGCGGCGCGGGCGATACCGCGCGAATCGGCTTGTCGTTCGCGTAGGGCGGCGTCGCGTTGATCTGCGCATCGCTCAAATCGATTTGCGGATGCAGTTCCTTGTCTTTCGCGACGAATCGCAGCGCCGACCAGTTCGCCGCAATCGTGCGCCGCTCCGTGCTGACCATGCCGTTGACGTCCAGCACGACCGCCTGCGGCTGCGCATTGGCGTCGATCAGCACGTCGATCACGCGGCCCACTTTCGCGCCGTTCGAGCGCTCAACCGTCGCGTCGATCACCGGCAACTGCATCGCGGCATTCGCCTTCGCCGGATTCACCGGAGTCGCCGACGGATTCAGCGTGATCGGCGCGGCTTTCGCGGTCGGCGTGAAGCGGAATGCGTTCCACGCGAAATTGACCTTGCGATCGCCGACCCCGAGGAAACCTTGCAGATTCACCACGACTTCACGCGGCTTGCCGCTCGCGTCGGCGATCATGTCGATCGCTCGCCCGACCACCTTGCCGTCCGGTTTCTGCACCTCGCTGTCGAGCAGCGTATGCGCGTCGTTGCGCTCGATCGTGCGCAGCACGATCAGCGGCGGGGGCGGCGGCGGTGGAGGCGGCGCCGCGACGACGGGCGGCGGCGGCTCGACTTTGTGCGGCTTGACGACCGGCTTCTTCGGCTTCTTCGGCTGCTCGGGTTCGGCGGTTTCGGTCTCGACCGGCTCGGGCGCGGAAGCGGCCACGGGCGCGCTTGCGGCTTCGACCGGCATGACCGTGGCTTCGACGATCGGCGCCTGCTGCGTTCCCCACAGCAGGCTGCTGCAGCCGGACAGTGCAAGAAGCGCCAGCAGCGCGAACGCCGCGAGGATCGTATGACGCCAGGCAGGGAGCGAAAAGCCGCCACTCATCAGGAAGAACTCCATGGACCGGGTGCGGCTGTAGAGCGCCGCGATTAAACAGTACGGCCCAGAGTTTAACCCGCGACGTCGAGCGGTCCGCTTTTGAGGGCCATGTGAGGGGTATGCCGCAAGCACGCTTCATGCCGCGCCGCACACGACCGTCACTCGCGGCGGGCATCTCGCAGCGTCCATCAAGCTCTCAAAACGCTTTCATATGTGGACGAGAAAGCGTGACGAGCCGTAGGTGTTAACGCGCGGATCGCACATGCGCTTCGCCGTCGCTTGGACGATATAACTGCCGCGACATGCCCGGCATGCCATTCATGCGATGGGCGATATATTTGGGTTGCCCTACATTTCGAGACACAAACGGGACACGAAGCGCCCGGCGCACATTAAACCAACGCAAAGAGACGAACCTGATGACGGCCACTTCGACGGCCGTTTCAGCATGCTGATAAAGGAGGCACTCATCATGATGGAACCCCACGCCCAGCCGCTTTCCGAAGCCGGCGCCGAATCATTCGACACAAAGGGCTTTCTCGACCGCTACTTCGAAATCTCCTCGCGCGGCAGTTCGCAGCGCCAGGAAATCGTAGCGGGCATCACGACTTTCCTCGCGATGGTCTATTCCGTGTTCGTCGTGCCGGGCATGTTCGGTAAAGCGGGCTTCGACACGAGCGCGGTATTCGTCGCCGTGTGTCTCACGACCGCGTTCGGCTCGTTGCTGATGGGTGTGTGGGCGCGCCTGCCGATCGCGATCGGCTGCGCGATTTCGCTGACCGCGTTCACAGCGTTCGGTCTCGTGCTCGGCAAGGGCTTGCATCCGACAGTCGCGCTCGGCGCGGTATTTCTGATGGGTGTCGTGTTCACCGCGATCTCGGTGACGGGCGTGCGTTCGTGGATTCTGCGCAATCTGCCCACGGGCATCGCGCACGGCACGGGCATCGGCATCGGGCTGTTCCTGTTGCTGATCGCCGCCAACGACGTGGGGCTCGTCGTGAAGAATCCGGGCGCCGGTTTGCCGGTCTCGCTCGGCAAGATCACCGCACTGCCTGCACTGATGTCGGTCGCGGGGCTCGCCGCGATCTTCGGGCTCGTGCGCCGCCGCGTGCCCGGCTCGATCCTGATCGTGATCATTGGCATTTCGGCAATTGCGCTGCTCGTCGATCCGGCCGTGTCGTTTCATGGCGTATTCGCGGTGCCGTCGCTGAGCGCGCCGGGGCACGAGTCGCTGATCGGTGCGATGGACATCAAGGGCGCGCTGTCGATGGCAGTGCTGCCCAGCGTGCTCGCTCTCGTGATGACCGCCGTGTTCGACGCCACCGGGACGATTCGCGCGGTCGCCGGCCAGGCGGGCCAGCTCGATGAAAACGGCCGCATCATCAACGGTGGCCGCGCGCTCACGGCCGACTCGGTCAGCTCGATTTTCTCTGGCCTGCTCGGCGGCGCGCCAGCCGCGGCGTACATCGAATCGACGGTCGGCGTGGCGGCCGGCGCGAAGACCGGCATGGCGGCAGCGGTGGTCGGCCTGCTGTTTCTCGGTGTGATGTTCTTCTCGCCGCTCGCGAGCCTCGTACCGTCGTACGCGACAGCGCCCGCGCTGATGTATGTCGGGCTGCTGATGCTGTCGAATGTCAGCAAGCTGCATATGGACGACATGGTCGACGCGATGTCGGGACTCATGTGCGCGGTATTTATCGTGCTGACCGCAAATATCGTGACCGGCATCATGCTCGGTTTCGCAACGCTCGTGATCGGCCGCGTGGTGAGCGGCGAGTACCGCAAGCTGAACGTGGGCACGGTGGCGATTGCGATTGTGCTGGTCGGGTTCTATCTCGGCGGATGGGCGATCTGATTCGCTCGGGACGTCGCGGCGCAGCCGCGGCACGCCGAGTCATCTGCTGTAACGCCAGCACGGCGGAGTATTCCGGCGTGCCGCGGTCTGGACCGTAGTCGGTCGTTCCCCCTGACGCGGCACGTCGCAATGTTTGATCTGCGACGTGCCGCGTTTCTTTTTGCTCTGCG
The DNA here is from genome assembly GCF_000685095.1 of Paraburkholderia caledonica NBRC 102488. Taxonomy (GTDB): domain Bacteria; phylum Pseudomonadota; class Gammaproteobacteria; order Burkholderiales; family Burkholderiaceae; genus Paraburkholderia; species Paraburkholderia caledonica. Next base: position 410,586 of record NZ_BAYE01000005.1, on the reverse strand, counting down.
CGCGCGCCGGTTTACTGCGTGCTCCGGAGAAACTGCGTACCTGTTCTTGACATTCGCGAGTCCGTTTCTAAACTTAACCTCATGGTTAAGTTTAATGAAGCATTGCTCGATCGCACCTTTGCGGCGTTGTCGGACCCCACGCGGCGTGCGCTGCTTGCGCGTTTGTCCGAAACCGAACTATCGGTGAGTGAGCTTGCCGAGCCGTTCGCCATGTCCTTGCCGGCGGTGATGAAGCACCTTGACGTTCTCGCGGGGGCCGGCCTCATCACGCGTAGCAAGAACGGCCGCACGGTCGCGTGCCGGCTTTGCGCCGGACCGATGGAAGAAGCCATGGCGTGGCTCGGCCGCTACGAGCGCTTCTGGGCGAAATCGCTCGATCGTCTGGCCGCTTTCGTCGAGGAAGACGAAGCGCCGCCCGCGCGAAAGCCAGCCCGCCGTATCGCTGCACTGTCTACACCCGGGCCGCGCAAATCGTCGCCGTCACGAGGAAAACGGCGCGGCCCGTGACGCCCAGACCAGTCTGTCGTGCGCGCAGTCGTCGATGAGTTGCACATGCCGCGTATTTACATGCCGTGTACGTCACTGTAAAGGAGCCGCAGATGGAACCGATGCAAACACCAAAGCAATCGCAGCAAGACCCGCAGCACCGGGTCGGCTCGCGGCAGGAATGGCTGGAGGCGAGCAGGGCGCTGCTGGTGGAAGAAAAAGCGCACATGCGCGCCGGTGACGAACTCGCTCGCAAGCGCCGCGAACTACCGTGGGTGAAGGTGGATAAAACGTATGTGTTCGATACGCCGCAAGGTCGCAAGACGCTTGCCGATCTCTTCGACGGGCGTAGTCAGTTGATCGTTTATCACTTCATGCTTGGGCCGGATTGGGAAGAGGGTTGTATTGGCTGTTCGTTCCTGTCGGATCACATGACCGGGATCGTCACGCATCTGGAACATCACGATGTATCGTACGTGACCATCTCGCATGCGCCGCTCGCCAGGATCGAAGCGTTTCGAAAACGCATGGGCTGGACATTCCCGTGGGTGTCGTCCGACGGAAGCGATTTCAATTTCGACTACCACGTGTCGTTCACGCCCGAACAACTGGCGAGCAAGAAAGCCTTCTATAACTTCGTCGAGCAGGACGTCGGCATCGACGAACTACACGGCCATAGCGTCTTCTATAAAGACGCGAACGGCGACGTTTATCACACGTATTCCTGCTATGGCCGCGGCGACGAGCGGTTCATCAATACGTACGCGCATCTGGACGTTACGCCGAAAGGGCGCAATGAAAAGAGCAGTCTGATCGATTGGGTCAAGCACCACGACCGCTATGAAGACAAAGAGGAGCAGGTGCTCGGCGGCGGTTGTGCCGCTTGCGGTTAATGAATCTGCGAGAGAAGGAGTAGAGCGCCGCGTGGCTACAGTGCCATGTCGAACCCGGGCTTGAGAAACAGTTCGATCGCCATCACGGCGAGACCCATTAAAGCTGCTGACAGCGTCAACGTGCCGTATTCGTCGTAGCGTGCGTCGTAAAGGCACGCCACGACGAAGAGGATCGCCAGCAGGTTGGTCAGCCAGTCGAAATTCAACGCCAAGGTCATCGATCAAATCCGGGCTCGTGTGCGGCTCGAGCATCGAGCCGCGCGGGTCAGATGAGCACGATTCTATCGAGCCGAGCTTACGGATTCGCAACGCCGGCGCTTACACAAATTACGACGAAAAGCGAGAACCTACGCCGCCGGGCCGGACATCATGTCGTGCTCGATCCAGTCGATCACCGACGTGCGTTTGGGCTGCCAGCCCAACAGCTTGCGTGCGCGCTCGCCGCGTACGCGGCTATTCGAGCCAAGCCCGTACGAAGCCATTTCGTAGCCCCATTCCTTTTGCGCTTCTTCGAGCGGCCAGTCTTGCGGCTCGCCGAGCTTCATCGCGCGCGCGATGGCCGCGCTCATTTCGCGGAACGATGCTTCGCCGCTTTCGACGAAGTAGAACGTGCCGGCCGGGCTCTTCTCCAGCGCGAGACGATAAAGCTCGGCGACGTCGTCGATATGCACGTTCGACCATGTGTTGCCGCCGCTGCCGACGTGTCGCACGACGCCGCTCTTTTGAGCCTGTCGCACGAGGCGCGGCAACTGCACGCTCGCGCTGCCCGCTACCGCACCGTGGCCATAGATCAGCGTATTGCACAGCACCGCCGAGCGGATGTTCTGCTGCGCGGCTTCGAGGACCCGGCGGTCGATCGCAACGCGCGCGGCCTTGTCGGCGGTCGGCTCCGGCAGCGCGTCTTCGTGATAGATGCGCGCTTCAGCCGCTTCGCCGCCGGATGCGTCGCCGACGATACTCGAACCGCTCGTGTGCAAGAACGGTTTGCCCGAGCCTGAGAGTCCTTCGATCAGCGCGCTCACCGCGCCTTCGTGATCGCTGCTGGCGGCGTTGATGACAGCGTCGGCAGCTTGCGCCTCGGCAATGAGCAACGCGCGGTCGTCGAGCGCGCCGATAACCGGCTCGATGCCGAGCCGGTTCAGCTCGTCGCTATGTTCGGGCTTGCGAATCAGACCGCGCACCTGATGACCGGCACGCACGAGATGCGCCGCAATGGAACCGCCGATAAAACCGCCCGCGCCTGTAATGAATATCTTCAAGACCTTCTCCTGAGTGGAAATCTGGTGACAGGCAAGCAGTATCCGCCGTCTTCATTCTCGCAAAAAGCGTGTTAGTCTCAAATCAATCTTGACTGTGAATCAACAATGAAAACATCCACCGACGAGTTGCTGGTGTTCGTCAGCGTGATCGACAGCGGCTCGATCACGGCGGCCGCGGAAAAGCTCGGGCAGACCGTGTCGGGCGTGAGTCGCGCCCTCACTCGCCTCGAAAAAAAGCTGGACACGGCGCTGGTGAGGCGCACGACACGCCGTTTGCAATTGACCGAAGAGGGCGAAGGCTTCCTGCAGCGCGCCCGCGCGATTCTCGACGCGATGGAAGAAGCCGAGGAGTCGGTCACTCGCAAGCGCCGCAGGCCTTCGGGGCGCTTGCGCGTCGATGCGGCGTCGCCGTTCATGCTTCACTGCATTGCGCCGCATATGACGGCGTTTTCCGAGCTGTATCCCGAGATCCGACTGGAGTTGACCAGCAACGAACGGATCGTCGATCTGCTGGAGCAGAAAGTGGATATCGCAATCCGGATTGGCGCGTTGCAGGACTCCACGCTGCATGCTCGCGCACTAGGCAGCAGCAAACTGCGTGTGGTGGCGAGTCCCGCGTATCTGGCCGAGCACGGCGAGCCCAGATTGGTCGATGCTTTGGCCGAGCATCGGCTGATCGGGTTCACGGCGCCGGAGCATCTGAACCGCTGGCCGTTGCGCGAGCGGAGCACAGGCAAGGGTAAGGGGAGCAGCAACGGCAACGCAGAGCCGTTCAGAATCGAGCCGTCGATCATCGCATCGAGCGGCGAGACCTTAAGGCAACTCGCGCTGTCGGGCTGGGGCATCGCGTGCCTCGCTGAGTTCATGATAGCCGCCGATATCCGCGACGCTCGCCTCGTGCCGATTCTCGGCAATGTGCTACTCGACGAGCGCCAGCCAGTCAGCGCGGTGTATTACCAGAGCGCGTCGCTCGCGGGGCGCGTGCAGTGTTTTCTGGATTTCATGGCGGCACGCGTGCAGTTGTAGCGCTGCACCCGGAAGTCACCCGTTGTCGAAGGAAGCCCGTGGCTCGCATGAGCCGGCGGGCTTCGTTGCGTAATGGGCTGGTTTTTCCAGCGCCGCTCTTCGATGCCGGGAAGGTTTTTTTCCGCGTGGCGGCCACGGTTTTGGACGTGTATATACAAGTTGGTCGTTGATAAGGGCAGCAGCTTGGGCCCGCGCTGGCGGTGCGCGCCGGTTAAGGAACCCCTTGCGATGCGGTGCCGACGGCCTTAATGGAAAGCCCTGGTCCCGAAAGCATTAAAAACAAGTTGTATATACAAGACGGCGCAGCTAGACTTCTTTCAAATTGTATAGACAGGACAACAACCATGATGACTTTGAAGCCCGGCCACCTCACTCTCCCGCAACTGCGCCAGATCGCGCGGGAGCATGTGCCGCTGCGACTCGATCCCGCAAGCCACGCGGCCATCGACGCATGTGCGAAAGCGGTAGCGGACATCGCCGCGAAGGGCGAGCCCGCGTATGGCATCAATACGGGCTTTGGGCGTCTCGCCAGCACGCATATCCCGCATGACCAGCTCGAACTGCTGCAACGCAATCTCGTGTTGTCGCACGCGGTCGGGGTAGGCGAGCCGATGTCGCGCCCGGTCGTGCGACTGCTGATTGCGTTGAAGTTGTCGAGCCTCGGGCGCGGCCATTCCGGCATCCGCCGCGAAGTCATGGAAGCGCTGATCACGCTTTACAACGCCGACGTGTTGCCGGTGATTCCGGTGAAGGGTTCTGTCGGCGCATCCGGCGACCTCGCGCCGCTCGCGCATATGTCGGCAGTTCTGCTCGGCGTAGGCGAGGTCTTCGCGAAAGGCGAACGCCTGCCGGCCACCGAGGGTCTTTCGCTCGTCGGTCTGAAGCCGCTCACGTTGCAAGCGAAGGAAGGCCTCGCGCTGCTAAACGGCACGCAGGCGTCGACTGCGCTCGCGCTCTACAACATGTTCGCGATCGAGGACCTGTATCGCACCGCGCTGGTAGCGGGCGCGTTGTCGGTCGATGCGGCGGCCGGTTCGGTCAAGCCGTTCGACGCGCGCATTCACGAATTGCGCGGTCATCAAGGCCAGATTGACGCGGCATCGGCATATCGCTCACTGCTGCAAGGCTCGGGCATCAACGTGTCGCACGCCGATTGCGACAAGGTGCAGGACCCGTACAGCCTGCGCTGCCAGCCGCAAGTCATGGGCGCGTGTCTCGACCAGATGCGTCACGCCGCCGACGTGCTGCTGCTCGAAGCCAACGCCGTGTCCGACAATCCGCTGATTTTCCCGGACACCGGCGAAGTGCTGTCTGGCGGCAACTTCCACGCGGAGCCGGTCGCATTCGCCGCGGACAATCTCGCGCTCGCCGCCGCGGAAATCGGCGCATTGGCCGAACGCCGCATCGCGTTGCTGATCGACGCGACGCTGTCGGGCCTGCCGCCGTTCCTCGTGCGCGACGGCGGCGTGAACTCCGGCTTCATGATCGCCCACGTGACGGCTGCCGCGCTGGCATCGGAAAACAAGACGCTCGCGCACCCGGCTTCCGTCGATTCGCTGCCCACCTCCGCGAACCAGGAAGATCACGTTTCGATGGCCACGTTCGCTGCGCGCAAGCTCGGCGACATCGCCGAAAACACGGCCAACATTCTGTCGATCGAATTGCTCGCCGCCGCGCAAGGTGTGGACCTGCGCGCGCCGCACAAGACGAGCCCGAGTTTGCAGAAAGTGATGGACGTGGTGCGCAAGGACGTCGCGCATTACGAACTGGATCACTACTTCGCGCCGGACATCGCGGCCGTTACGCGACTCGTGCAGAACGGCACGATCGCGAAGCTGAGCCCGTTTGCCTTCGTGTCCGAACAGTAAGCGAAGTAGTGCGGGGCTACGCGCAATGAGGCGCCACTCAGCATCCCTGAGCGGCACTCAGCGCCTCTAGGCGCTCCGACCGGACCATGAGACACAGCAGCCAATGAACGCACCTGCATATCAGGGCATCAAGGACTTCATCCTCGCGCGCATTCACGCGGGCGAATGGGGCGAAGGCGACCAGGTGCCCTCCGAAAACGAGCTTGCACGCGAATTCAACGTCGCTCGCATGACGGTGAACCGCGCGCTGCGCGAGTTGACCTCGGAGCAGGTGCTGACGCGTGTGCAAGGCTCGGGCACGTTCGTGGCCCGTCCCAAGTACGAATCGACGCTGGTGGCGATCCGCAGTATCTCCGACGAAATCGTCGCGCGTGGTCATCGTTATCAGGCGAAGGTGCTGCACATTGGCGCGAGCATCGCCGATACGGCGCTCGCCGAAGAAATGCAGGTGAGCGCGGGTAGTCCGATATTTTATTCGCGTGTGCTTCATTTCGAAAACGACGAGCCGGTGCAGCTTGAAGAGCGCTGGGTCAATCCGGCTGTCGCACCCGAATACACGTTGCAGGATTTCACGAACACCACGCCGAACCAGTATCTCGTGCGGGTCGCGCCGTTGCAGCGCGTCGAATATCGCATCGAGGCATTGGCGGCGGACGGCGATACCCGCGAGCTGTTGACCATGGACGAACTGGAGCCTTGCCTCGTGCTGCATCGGCGAACCTGGTCGCAAAGCCAGGTCGCTTCGATCGCGAATCTGTGGCATCCGGGCAGCCGTTACCGTTTCACCGGACATTTCTGATTTTCGCTTTCCCTGATTCTTCCCTGACATATCCCGATCATCTTCAGGCATTCCGAGGGCCACCATGAACAACCCGAAACACATCGACCCGCGTCTCGACCCCACCCGCACGATCCGTGCGCCGCGCGGTGCTGAGAAGACCTGCAAGACCTGGATCGCGGAAGCCGCGTACCGGATGATCCAGAATAATCTGGACCCCGAAGTAGCCGAGCATCCTCACGCGCTTGTGGTTTATGGCGGCATCGGCCGTGCGGCGCGCAACTGGGATTGCTTCGACCAGATCCTTACTTCGCTCAAGGACCTGAACGAAGACGAGACGCTGCTGATTCAATCGGGCAAGCCGGTCGGCGTTTTCCGCACGCATGCAGACGCGCCGCGCGTGCTGCTCGCGAATTCGAATCTGGTCCCGCACTGGGCGACATGGGAGCATTTCCACGAGCTCGATCGCAAGGGCCTGATGATGTACGGCCAGATGACGGCGGGCAGCTGGATCTACATCGGTAGCCAGGGCATCGTGCAGGGTACGTACGAAACGTTCTTCTCGGTGGCCAACCAGCATTTTAACGGCGATCCGGCGGGCCGCTGGATCCTGACTGGCGGTCTGGGCGGCATGGGCGGCGCGCAGCCGCTCGCCGCGACGATGGCCGGCTTCTCGATGATCGCAGTGGAATGCGACGAAACGCGCATCGACTTCCGTCTGAAGACGCGTTACGTGGACAGGAAAGCGAAGACACTCGACGAAGCGCTCGCCATGCTCGAAGAAGCGAAGCAGGCGGGCAAGGCAGTGTCTATCGGTTTGCTCGGCAACGCCGCCGACGTGTTCGCCGAGTGCGTGACGCGCGGCATCACGCCGGACTGCGTGACCGACCAGACGAGCGCGCACGATCCGATTCACGGCTACCTCCCTCAAGGCTGGAAGGTCGAAGACTGGCGCGAGCGCCAGAAGACCGCGCCGGATTCGATCGTCGTCCCGGCGAAAGAGTCTATGGCGAGGCAGGTGCAAGCGATGCTGACGCTGCAGGAGCGCGGTGCCGCCACGCTCGATTACGGCAACAACATTCGTCAGATGGCGCTCGAAATGGGCGTGAAAAACGCCTTCGATTTTCCGGGCTTCGTGCCGGCATATATCCGCCCGCTCTTCTGCGAAGGCAAGGGGCCGTTCCGCTGGGTCGCGCTGTCGGGCGATCCCGAGGACATCTACAAGACGGACGCGAAGGTCAAGGAGCTCATTCCCGACGATCCGCATCTGCATAACTGGCTCGACATGGCGCGCGAGCGCATCGCGTTCCAGGGATTGCCGGCGCGTATCTGCTGGGTCGGCGTGAAGGATCGTTACCGTCTCGGCCAGGCATTCAACGAGATGGTGAAGAACGGCGAACTGAAGGCGCCGATCGTGATCGGCCGCGATCACCTCGATACCGGTTCTGTGGCGAGCCCGAATCGCGAAACCGAGTCGATGAAAGACGGCTCGGACGCAGTCAGCGACTGGCCGTTGCTCAACGCGTTGCTGAATACTGCAGGCGGCGCGTCGTGGGTGTCGCTGCATCATGGCGGCGGTGTCGGCATGGGCTTCAGCCAGCATTCGGGCGTCGTGATCGTCGCGGACGGCACGGACGCCGCGAAAGAACGCTTGGGCCGCGTGTTGTTCAATGACCCGGCGACGGGCGTGATGCGTCACGCGGACGCAGGCTATGAACTCGCGCAGCAAACGGCGCGCGAGGCGGGCCTCAATCTGCCGATGCTGGGCCGCTGAGCATGACGTTTGCGGGCAGCACAGGCGCGGTGGAAAGCGGCTCGGCCCGCGCCGTTACATTGATTCGTGGCGCGGAACTGGTAGCCGTACCGTGGAAAAACGGCGGCGGGCTTACGCGCGAAGTAGCGGCGTTTCCTGCGGATGCGGGGCTCGATACGTTCGTGTGGCGCGTGAGTGTGGCGGATGTCGCGCAAGCGGGGCCGTTCTCGCGATTCGCGGGCATCGATCGCACGCTCGTGTTGTTGTCCGGCGCGGGCATGTTGCTCGATGAAGCCCAGCCGGACCACACGGTGAAGACCCACGCGTTGACCCGGCCGCTCGATATTGCGCGCTTCAGTGGTGAGACGGCGATCGACGCGCGGCTTGTCGACGGCGCGACGCGCGACTTCAATCTGATGGTGCGTCGCGACTCGGCGCAGGGCGAGCTGGCAGTGTGGCGCGCTGCCCCGCACGAGACGCAGCGGGAACGAAGGTTGTCCGCCGACGTCGTGTTGCTTTACTGCGCGAATGGGCCGCTTGCCGTCACATTGGGCAATGCACACGATGATGCAAACGTTACTGCGCACCCGCAGTGGCTGCAAACTGGCGACGCGTTGCGCATCGACACGCCGAGCGCGTTGCGATGCAACCTGGAAGGCACGGGCGCGCTCCTCGCCATCAGCATCCGCCACACGCAACGATGACCATGGTTCGCGCGTGCGTGACGTCGCACGGCAGCGCATGCGCGGGGACCTCCTTACACACGCAACGAGCTGCAAGAGCACGCGATGAAGCAAACCGTCTGGCATCAACTGAACTTGTGCCCTCAGGGCGATCCCGAACATACGCTGCCCGATGCCGCGGTCGCGGTTGAAGACGGCAACATCGTGTGGCTCGGCGCGGCCGCGCGTTTGCCCGCGGAATACGCAGGGTGGCCGCGCGAAAATCTGCACGGCGCGTGGGTGACGCCGGGGCTCGTCGATTGCCACACGCATCTCGTGTATGGCGGACAGCGTGCCGATGAATTCGCGCAGCGCCTCGCCGGCGTCAGCTATGAGGAGATCGCGCGGCAGGGCGGCGGCATCGTGTCCACGGTGCGCGCGACGCGTGCCGCGACCGAAGACGAGTTGTTCCGGCAATCGGCCGCGCGACTCGAACCATTGCTGGCCGAAGGCGTGACGGCAGTCGAAATCAAATCCGGTTACGGACTGGATCTGAACAGCGAGCGCAAGATGTTGCGCGTCGCGCGCCAGTTGGGCGAACGCTATCCGGTGACGGTCTACACCACGTTCCTCGGCGCGCACGCATTGCCGCCCGAATTTGCGGGCCGCGCCGACGCGTATATCGACGAAGTCTGCAACACCATGCTGCCCGCGCTCGCAGACGAAGGTCTGGTCGACGCGGTCGATGTGTTTTGCGAGCGCATAGGCTTTTCCCTCGAACAGAGCGAGCGCGTGTTCAATGCCGCCGCGCGTTACAAACTGCCGGTGAAAATGCACGCGGAGCAATTGTCCAACGGCGGCGGCACGGCGCTCGCGGCGCGTCATCGGGCGCTGTCCGCGGATCACCTGGAGTTTCTCGACGAAGCCGGCGTCGCGGCAATGAAAGAAGCCGGCACGGTGGCCGTGTTGCTGCCGGGCGCGTACTACTTCATTCGCGAGACGCAGCTGCCGCCGCTCGATCTGCTCCGGCGTTACGAGGTGCCGATTGCAATTTCCACTGACAGCAATCCCGGCACATCACCCACCACCTCGTTGCTACTGATGATGAATATGGCGAGCACGCTGTTCCGCATGACCGTGCCTGAAGTACTGAAGGGCGTGACGTCGCATGCGGCGCTCGCGCTCGGCAAGGCGGACCGGCACGGCTCGCTCGAAGTGGGCCGCGCGGCCGACTTCGCGGTATGGTCGGTCGATTCGCTTGCGGAATTGGCTTACTGGATAGGGCGTCCGTTGTGCGCGCGGGTCGTGCGCGCGGGCGAGACTGTTTATCGTCCTTCGACACGCGACGCGAACTGAGCCGGGACCTGAGAGATGACACAAGCAAAACAATCGCTATTCGCGGAACACGCGTACCTGCCGGGCGGCTGGCGCCGTGACGTACTGCTGGAATGGGACGTCGACGGAAACCTGACGACGGTCGAGCCCGACACACGCGACGTGCCTGCGTCCGTGACCAGAGCGGCGGGTCCGGTAATGCCTGGCATGCCGAATCTTCACTCGCATGCGTTCCAGCGCGCAATGGCCGGCCTGACCGAATATCGCGCGTCATCGGCTACAGGCGCCGCCGACAACTTCTGGAGCTGGCGCGATCTGATGTATCGCTTTGCCGCGCGTATCTCACCCGAGGGCCTGGCCAGCGTCGCACAATGGCTCTACATCGAAATGCTGAAGGCGGGCTACACGTCGGTGTGCGAGTTCCATTACGTGCATCACACGCCGGACGGCGGCCGGTATGGCAACCCGGCGGAACTCGCGCAACGCGTGGTGGATGCGGCATCCGCGAGCGGCATCGGCATGACGATGTTGCCGGTGCTGTATCAATACAGCGGCTTTGGCGCGCGCGCGCCGCGCGACGACCAGCGGCGCTTCATCAATACGCCCGATAGCCTGCTCGAACTGCTCGGTGCACTGCGCGCCGCGCAGCCTGAAAATACGGCACTGCGCTACGGTGTGGCGCCGCACTCGTTGCGCGCCGTCTCCGAGCCATCGTTGCGCGAACTGCTCGGTGGGCTGGAAGGCAGTGCGCCGGTTCACATCCATATCGCCGAACAGACTGCCGAAGTCGACGCCTGCGTGGAAACAGAGGGCGCGCGTCCGGTCCAATGGCTGCTGGACCGTTTCGACGTCGACAGCCGGTGGTGCCTCGTGCACGCCACGCATGTCGATGCCAACGAGACGCTTGCGCTCGCGAGGAGCGGCGCGGTGGCCGGTTTGTGCCTGACCACCGAAGCGAATCTCGGCGACGGCCTTTTCCCCGCGCAAGAATATCTCGACGCGAAAGGGCGCATCGGCGTCGGCTCGGACAGTCATATCGGCGTCGACTGGCGCGCGGAATTGCGTCTGCTCGAATATGGGCAGCGTTTGACGCGCCGGCAGCGCAACGTGCTCGCGTCGGCGCAAACGCCGTATGTGGCGGACCGTCTTTTCGATGCGGCGCTTGAAGGCGGGGCGCACGCTACGGGCCGCGCGACGGGCGCGTTGCAAGCGGGTCATCGCGCGGACTGGCTGGTGCTCGACCCGAATCATGCGAGCATTGCCGAGCATGCGCCGAACGCGTGGCTCTCCGGCGTTGTATTCTGCGAGCACGGCGAGACGCCTATCCGCGATGTGTACGCAGGCGGCGACAAGGTGGTCGACAATCGCCGGCATCGCGACGAAGAGGGCGCTTACGCGCGCTATCGCGTGGCGCTCGCCGACCTGCTGAAATGACGTAAAGCCCCGCATCGTGCATTGCGTGCCTGCGTCACTGCAAAGATCCTGCGAAAGAGAACTGACATGACTGCTTCGAATACTCCGCCGGTTTTCACGCTGCATCGAGGAAGCCTGCCGTTGCTGATCTCGATCCCGCATGTAGGCACCGAGATCCCCGCCGACATCGCCGCGACGATGACGCCCGTAGCGTTTCGCACCGACGATTGCGACTGGCATCTCGACCGGCTCTATGCGTTCGCGAAACGCATGGGTGCGTCGATTCTCATGCCCAGTTACGCGCGCTATGTGATCGACCTGAACCGTCCGCCCGACGGAGCCAACCTCTATCCGGGCCAGGACACAACGGGACTATTGCCCGTCGATACGTTCGACAAGGAGCCGTTGTACCTGGAAGGCCATCTGCCGGACGAGGACGAAGTGGCCCGCCGTCGCGACGCTTACTGGCTGCCGTATCACAACGCGCTGGCGGGCGAACTTGCCGCGCTCAAAGCTCGCCATGGCAAGGCACTGCTATGGGAGGCGCATTCGATCCGCTCGCATGTGCCGCGCTTCTTTGACGGACGCTTGCCGGATTTCAATTTCGGCACCTCGAACGGCGCAAGCGCGGTGGCGGGTTTGGGCGAGGAACTGGCGGCTGTCGTCGAGCGACATGGCGACTATTCGGCTGTTGCTAATGGGCGCTTCAAGGGCGGCTACATCACGCGGCATTACGGCCAGCCTTCGCAAGGGGTGCACGCGGTGCAGTTGGAGTTGTCCCAGATCACCTATATGCAGGAACAGCCGCCGTACGCCTACGACGAAGCCCTTGCAGCGAAGGTCGAGCCGCTGCTCGAGCAACTGGTCGCCACCGCAGCGGAGCGCGTCAAGGCCTGTTGACCGCGGGCTCTCAGCCGCAGCCCTGCTGTTTTTCCGTACCTCATCCATCATTTCCACGCGGTTCGCGGAGTTGCGCTTAAGTCTCGCGCAGCTTCCCCGCGTCGGCCCAGAGCGCGAAGGTGTAACAGCGTGTGTCCGCGATTGCGCGCGGCGCCTTTCGCGCACAACGTATGGCGTTATGGCGTCCGCATCTGACGAATCACTGTGCGCCGCGCGAATCCGTCGATAAAAAAAGCCCCGCAAGTAGCGGGGCTTTGCGATGCACGCGACGCGTGCGGTGCATGGCGCTTGCGGCGGCCGTCGTGTCCCTCGAGGTGAGGGCAACGATTAGCGGCAGTGGCGTTCCCAGTGATGATGCACGTGCACCTTATGGCACACCTGGTGGTGATGCTCATAAGCTTGTGCGGGAGCGATTGCGCTGAGAGCAGCGGCGGCTGCGGCAATGGCCAGAACAATTTTCTTCATTACAAAACCCTCAATCAGTGTTGGGAAACTCGCAGTGCAGCACGACCTATGCCGCACGGTTTGCAAGCATGCCACATCGGCGCGCGCGTAGCAGGAACGTCGTCCCGATGCAACGTGTCGAACAGCGCGGCGAAGGCAAGGCGACTATGTGCATTGACGTTGAGCGACGCGCGCCGGGTCGATGCATAGCTCCGTGTGCGATCGCGTGCGCCGCTTGCCAGTGAGGCCGTGCAACGGCTACCCTTTCAAAACGATGACGCTCGCAATGGCGTCGTCTCTACATCGGGCAAAAGATGGAAGACCCAGCGATGGAAGATTCCGACGAATTGCTGCTCCCGGTCTGGCGCGCGAATCTCGTGCTGTTGACACGCGAGGTCGGCGCGGCCAGTCGTCTCGCTCGCATGATGACTTTCTCCGCGAGCTACCTGAAGTTGATGTTGTCCGGCCAGCGCGAATTCAGCGAGGAGTTCGTGCGTGGCATAGAAGCGGTGACGGGTCTGCCGAATGGCTGGATGAACACGCCGCACACCGAAGCCGAAATCCCGCCCAACGCGCGCGAGGCGATCGACAATGAGCAGCCCCTCGCGCGGTTTCGCGGCACCGCGCATCCCGTGCGGAAGAAGACCGTGCTGCGGCCGCCTGAGCCGATTTTTGGCCAGGCGTCGCCTGCCAGACGCATCGAAGACGAAAGCATCGACGCAGAAGCGCATCGACGCCAGGCGTATTTTCGCAAGGTCCGTGAACTCGCGGTGCAAGAGGTTCGGCGTTTCGAGCGGCACATCGTGCATGCGCCGGTTGAACTCGCGTCGTTGCGATCGAAAGTGGAAGACGTGATTGCCGCTGCCGATGCGGACGATCCGATCCAGGCCGATCTTGCCGGGCGGCTCGAGCAGATCGAGAAGCATCGGCATCTGTTGCTCAGGCATGTCGAGAGACTCCAGGCTTTGCTCGGGCAACTCGGTGAAGGCGATTGATGATTGACCGGCGGCGCGGAGAAACATTGTTGATGATGCGCTACCGGGCGTGCCCGCAGATCGCCGCCGCGCTCGCCTTGTGCGCGGCGGCCGCCGCCGCTTTTGCTGCAGACACGCGATCGGACCCATCGGGCGACGACCGTGCGCCTTACACGACTGAGCGCGACGTCCATCTCTTCACGATCCAGAAAGACGGTTCGATCGAGGAACACGACGACAGCGTGCTGCGCGCGAACACGACAAGCGGCGTGGACGACATCGCGCAACGCTATGTGTGGTTCAACAAGGACATCGAGCAGGTGCAACTGCTCGCGGCCGAGACGATCGACGCCGGCGGCGCGACGCACACAGTCGGTCCAGAAGCGATCCGCGATATCCAGGAGCCGCGCTCGGCGGGCGCGCCGAGCTTTCAGGATGGCGTGTTGCGCACGGTTATTTTTCCCGGCGTCGAGCCCGGTTCGCGCGTGCATCTCACGTTTCGCAAGACGCGCGCAAAGCTGTTGCAGGCGGGCACCTTCGCTTACCTCGTAGAGCCGACGAGCGAACCCGTCGAGGAACAGCGCCTGATCTTCGATCTTCCCGCCGAGGTGCCGCTCTACGCCGACGCGCGTGGCTATACCGCGTTACCGCCGGTCACGGCGAACGGCCGCACGCGCTACGAATTCGACTACCGGCACGGACCGTATGCGCGGCTCGAAGCGGGCGCCGTCGGCTACGCGAATTGGGGCGATCGTCTGATGGTGTCGACCGTGTCCGACTTCGCGAGCTTCGCCGCACGTTATAGGGGACCCGCGGCCGACGCCACCTTCAACGATCCGGCCATCGTGCAGCTTGCACAGTCGCTCACCGCGCGTGCCGCCGATCCGCGCGAGAAGGCGCACATCCTTTACGACTGGGTACGCATGAATATCCGCTACGTCGCGCTCTTTCTGGGCGAGACGGCGGCGATTCCACACAAGGCGGCTGACATTCTGCGTAACCGTTATGGCGACTGCAAGGATCACGTCGCGCTTTACAGCGCGTTGCTGGCCGCCGTCGGCATTCGCAGCGAGGCCGTCCTGCTCAATCTCGGGCCGTACTACAGCTTGCCGGACGTGCCGGGCTATGGCGCGAGCGCGATCAATCATGCGATCGTCTGGATTCCTGATCTTTCGCTGTATGCCGACACGACGGCGGGCGGCGTGGGCTTCGGTTACCTGCCGGCGGCGGCGATGGACAGACCGGTGCTGCTGGTCGGCGAGGGCGTGCTATCGCGCACGCCGGCCACTCAGGCGCGCGAGCGTCGCGCGCGCGTGCAGATCGACGTCGATGAAAACGGCACTGCCGACTACGCGTACCGGGTCGAAGACACGGGCTTTACCGCGGAGATCGAACGCAATGTCTTTCGACGCGCTTCGCGCCAGCGCACGCAGCAGATTGCCGGCAGCCGTCTGTTGCAGACCGGCCTGCATGGCACCGCGCAGTTACGTACCGGCGAAGTTGCGGTAACCGACGGGCCGTTCGCGACGTGGATGCAAGGCAAGGTCGAGCATTTCGTATGGACCGACGGCACCACGGCGATGCCGACGCTCACGAGCTTTTCAGGCGGCATGGGCTCGCAGGTGCAGGCGTGGCTCGCGGAGCCGGTGCGCACGCAGCCGTGGGCGTGCATTGGCGGAGACTTCGACGAGACACTCGAAATCACGCTGCCGCGCTTCGCCGGCGTGACCGACACGCCCGCCGACACCGACGTGCAGAACCGGTTTCTGACTTTCTCGTCGCGCTATGTGTTCGACCGCGGGGCGCGCGTGCTGCAGATCAGGCGGCAACTGCACGCCGCCTTCGGACACCAGATGTGCTCCCCCGCAGAGTTTGCCCAGATGAAAGACGATCTCGTGCGGATCGAGCGCGACCTCGACGCGCAAATCGTCGTCAAGGCCGCGAAGCTTGCGGGGGCCGTAAGCGCGAAGTAGCGCCGCCCTCAGGAGCCGCTCTTGGTCACGATCGGAACCCACGCGCCGTTCTTCACCTGATAGAGCGTCGACGCGCCGCTTTTCAGCGCGCCGGTGTTGTCGAACGAGATCTTGCCGGTCACGCCTTCGAAGTCGATCGCCTTCAGAACCGGCCGGTAATCGGCGGGCGAGGTCGATTTGGCCTGCTGCATGGCCTTGATCGCGGCCCACGCTCCGTCGTAGCCGAACGGCGCATACGACAGGATTTCGCCGCCAAAGCGCTTCTTGAACTTCGCGGAGAAGTCCTTGCCGCCTGGCAGTTGCGCGAGCGGACGGCCGTATTCCCAGGCCATCACGCCTTCGGCTGCGTCGCCGGCAAGCTTGATGAACTCCGGATCCTCCACGCCGCCGCCGCCCACCAGTTGCGCCGTCACGCCGAGTTGCTTCATGCGCCTCGCGAAACCCGCGGCCTGCGTGTCGAGCCCGCCGAAGAAAATCAGGTCCGCGTTCGCCGCCTTGATCTTGGTGATCTGCGTGCTGAAGTCGACCGCGTGGTTGTCGGTGTATTCGCGCGCGACGATGTTGCCGCCGTGTGCCTTGACGGCTTTCTCGAACTCGTCGGCTTCCCCTTGGCCGAATGCGGTGCGGTCGTCGATGATCGCAATGCGTTTCGCCTTCGACACCTCGACTGCGTAGACGCCTGCGTTGCCGGCATTTTGCGCGTCCGTGGAAATCACCATGAAGGTGTTCGCAAAGCCGCGGCCGGTAATGATCGGGTTCGTCGCGGCGGGGTCGATGACCGGAATGCCTGCCTGCTCATAAACCTGCGAGGCGGGAATCGTCGTGCCCGAGTTGAAGTGGCCGACCACCACCGAAACGCCCGCATCCACCAGCTTCTGCGCGACCTGCACGCCGATGCGCGGGTCCGCCTGGTCGTCCTGTGAGACGATCTGGAACTGCGCGACCTTGTCGCCGATCTTGATCTTCTGCGCGTTGGCTTCCTCGATAGCGAGCCGGACACCGTTCTCGAGATCCTTGCCGTAGCCGGCATTGGCCCCGGTCATCGGCGCGGCGAAACCGATCTTCACCGGCAGGTCATCGGCGAAACTGGCGAGCGGCGCGGCTGCGATCATGGCGCCAACGAACAGAGCAAGCGGTTTGAGCGTGTTGTTAAAACTCATGGTCTCTCCTTACTTCGACAGTTCCAGGTTATGAAAGCGGCAAGGCTACGATGTGGTCCGGCTTGCAACGAGAGACTAAAGACGATGGCTCGCGATACACAATGCTGGAATACGCGCACTCGGGTTTGCACGCCGGTCATGTGGCGCGAATATAGAAAGCCAATATGCCGCCGTCTTGGCAGTTCGCTGCGCTTTGGATGAGAATTTCGGCATAAGCCGCGCGCGTGCGGGCGCGCCGCGTGACGCGCGGCGGGGCGGGGATGCGGATTACCGCACATGCTTAAGACACGTAGGGGAGACGTTTAACGCATGTGCGGCCTGATGCCGCGTCTGGGCGGCATGCAACGGCGGTGAGCAAAGAGAAACGCTACGCAACGCTTGTTGCGTCGAGCGGTGCGCCTGGCTCTAGCGCTCGCCTTGCTGGCGCAGCACTTCTTCGCGCAGACGCAGCAGGGGCGCCTTGGTTTCGTCGTCAGCCCATGTGTCGAGATCGTCGATCGCGCGCTGGCAGCCGTCGAGCACGAGGTCGAGATCTACCGGCACGCCGTTGTTCAGCGCGAACTCGATGGTCTCGGCAAACTGCTCGCACTCGTCTTCGCCATAGGAGATATCGAGGTTGTCGGCGATCACTTCGGCGATGTTGCTGCGCGCCTTGTCGTCGGGCGTCACCATGTCGATGATGCCGCGCGCCACCGCCGGTGAGTAGTAAAGCGCGATGTCGAGCCACTGTGTGGGATCGAAGTCGGCCTGGTCGAACTGGTTCTCGAAGAACTCGATGGCTTCCTGTTCGTGCACCTCGTCTGCGTCGACGCTGATACACAATTGCTCGAAATACTCTTCCCGCTCGCTGCGGATATAACCGTCCATCGATGCCTCGTCTGCTGAATGCCGGTGCCTGAAAAAGTTGCTGCGCGCGTGAGGCGTTGCTTCGCGCACGCGGCACGCATTATAGGACGACCGGCCGGCCGCCAAGGTTCCATGCGGCACAGCATCGCGTTTCCGCCTGCGGCAAGCGCAGCGGCTATGCGGTCTCCGCCACCCATGCGTCGAACCACTCGCGGGGTTGCGCGATTTCGTTTTGCGCGGCCACCAGTTCGAGCTCATAGCGCCCGGCTTGCCAGGTCAGCTTGACGACGGCGTTGACTGCCGCGAGCGTGTGCTCGAACGCCGCGCGAATCGTATCGCCCAGCAGCGTGCGGGCGACGAACACCGCGCTCGTCAGATCGCCGACGCCGACCGGTTGCCGCGCGAACGGATAGAGCGGGCGCTGGCACATCCACGCCTCGCGTTCGGTGACGACCAGCATGTTGAAACGGTCGGCGGGACTGTTGCGATCGAGCAGATGTTTGACCAGCACGAGCTTCGGCCCGCGCGCGATGATCTCGCGGCACGCGGTGACGGCTTCTTCGAGCGTCTCGATCTCGCGGCCCACGAGCCGCTGCAACTCCGTATGGTTCGGCGCCATTGCGTCGGCCATCTCCGGCATGGTGTTCACGAGAAATTCCTGGATGCCCGGCTCGACCTTGCAGCCGCTCGCAGCGCCCATCACCGGATCGCAGAAGTACCACGCGCGCGGATTCGCGGCCTTTACGGCCTTGACGATTTCCAGTACCGATTGCGCCTGTTCCGGCGTGCCGAGGTAACCCGAGAGCACGGCGTCGCAGCGCGGCAGCATGCCGATTGCGCCGATGCCTTCGGCGAGCTCTTCCATCTGCGCGGCATTGATTGCCGTGCCGGTCCAATGGCCGTACTGCGTGTGGTTGGAGAACTGCACGGTGTTCAGCGGCCACACATTTACGCCAAGCCTACGCATCGGGAATACGGCGGCGCTGTTGCCCGCGTGCCCGAAAACGACATGTGACTGAATGCTCAGAACGTTCTTCGTCATGGTATGGCTCGCGCAGTCGTTCGTGCGCGATCGGTGAAAACGGGAGGGATGCGCGGCGACGGTGCCTCGGCATGAGCCGAATGCCGCGCGCGCAGGACTGCTTCAGACGCTGCAAGAATAATGCACGGTCTGCATTGTCAGGAAACAATACATGAGTTTGGCGCGGGACAGTTGATCCGTCCCCGTGTTGTTGCGCGGAACCATCACCAAAGATGCGCGGCGCCGCGCTGTTTGCGGCCCGGCAACTCAGGCAGGCACCGCCTCAGCAAAGCTCGCGATACAGCGCGAGGTAACGGTCCGCGGAAGCGCCCCAGCCGAAGTCCTGGCGCATCGCGCGCCGCTGCGCCGCTTTCCATTCGGTGCGCCGGCCGTAGAGCGCGAACGCCCGGCGAATCGCGGCGGTGAGGCCGCGCGGCTGGAAGTGCTCGAAGACGAAACCGGTGGCGAGATCTTCGGCGAGATTTTCCAGCGATGCGTCCACCACAGTGTCCGCGAGACCGCCGACGCAATGCACGAGCGGCAGCGAACCGTAGGCGAGCGCGTAAAGCTGCGTCAGCCCACAGGGCTCGAAACGCGATGGCACGGCAACCACGTCGCTGCCCGCGATGATCGTATGTGCGAGCTTTTCGTCGAAGCCAAGTTCCACCGCGACCGAATCGGGATGCGTCTGCGCGACGCGTTTCAGGCCGTTCTCGAGCGCCGGGTCGCCGGTGCCGAACACGACCAGCTGGCCGCCGCGTTTGACGATTTCCGGCACGGTTTCGAGCAGCAGGTCGAGGCCTTTTTGCTCGGTGAGGCGGCTCACCACGCCGAACAGCAGCGCGTCGGATTTCTGCGCGAGACCGAAGCGCTTTTGCAACGCCTCCTTGCATGCCAGTTTCCCGGCGAGCCGCGTGGAGGCGTAGCGATTTTCGAGGAGCGCGTCGCTCGCCGGGTTCCACACCGTATAGTCGACGCCGTTCAGAATGCCGGACAGGTCGTGCGAGCGGTTGCGTAAAAGAGCATCGAGTCCGCCGCCTTGAGCCAGCGTCTGAATTTCGCGCGCATATGTGGGGCTCACGGTCGTGATGCGGTCGCTGTAGTAAAGCCCCGCCTTCAGAAACGACAGCTGTCCATAGAATTCGACGCCGTACATGCTGAAAAAATCGTCGGGCAGGCCGAGCTGGCCGAACTGGTGCGCTGGGAAAACGCCTTGGTAAGCGAGGTTGTGCACCGTAAAGACGCTGCGCGCAGGCGCCCGGCCATGCTGCCTTTCGGCGGCTTTCAGATAAGCGGCGGCGAGTCCCGCATGCCAGTCGTGCGCGTGGACGATCTGCGGCGACCAGGCCGGATCGAGCTGTTGCGCGAGTTGCGCGGCGACCCAGCCGAGCAGTGCGAAACGCTGTGCGTTGTCGCCGTATGGCACGTGCTCGTCGTTCAGATAAGGGTTGCCGGGCCGGTCATACAGCGTGGCCGCGCGGATCGTGTAGACGATCAGTCCGTTCGACGGCAGCGTGCCCTGTTCGAGGGTGACGCCCGGCGCACCGAAACGGCTGCCGAGTTGGGCGACCGGGCGCACGTCGTGCAAGCCGGCGACCACCGACGGGAAGCCGGGCAGCAGCACGCGGACGTCGGCGCCGCGTTCGACCAGCGCGGACGGCAATGCGCCCGCGACGTCGGCGAGACCGCCTGTTTTCAGGAGCGGATACAGCTCGCTTGCGACGTGCAGGGCGCGAATCGTCATAGGCTAAATTGGGTTCCTTGATTGATGGTCGGGGAATGCTCGCAATACTGGCCGCGCGCCGCGCCGGGTGATGCTACGGCAAGCGGCACGCAGCCGGTCGGACTCAACTCGCTTCCTGCCGCAACGATTCCGGTGTAACGAGCACGACGCCGTCGTCGGTGCGATAAAAACGCTCGGCGTCGGCCACCGGATCTTCGCCGATCACCGTGCCG
Source organism: Paraburkholderia caledonica NBRC 102488 (assembly GCF_000685095.1). Taxonomy (GTDB): domain Bacteria; phylum Pseudomonadota; class Gammaproteobacteria; order Burkholderiales; family Burkholderiaceae; genus Paraburkholderia; species Paraburkholderia caledonica. The sequence continues at coordinate 389,839 of NZ_BAYE01000005.1, read as the reverse complement.
TCCGGGATCGCGCAGCCGCGGTCCACCACCACTTTCTGCAAGCGGCAACTCGCGCCGACCGTGACCTGCGGCAACAAGACTGCCTCATTGATGTTACAGAACGAACTCACTTTCACATTCGACGACAACACCGAGCGCGAAATCTGCGAACCGGAGATCACACAGCCGCCGCATGCGAGCAGATTGTTGCCGGAACCTTGCAGACCCTTCAGATCCCGCACGAACTTGGCGGGCGGCAGCTGTTCCTGATACGTCCAGATCGGCCAGCTGCGGTCATAGAGGTCGAGCGTCGGAATGGTAGAGGCGAGATCGAGGTTGGCGGCCCAATAGGCGTCGATGGTGCCGACGTCGCGCCAGTACGGTTCCACGTTCGGGTCCGACGATACGCACGACATGCCGAACGGATGCGCGATCGCCGTGCCTTGCGTGACGACGCGCGGCAGGATGTCCTTGCCGAAGTCGTGATCGGTATCGACGGTCGAGATGTTTTCCTCCAGCAGCGAGTACAGGTAGTCCGCGTTGAACACGTAAATGCCCATGCTCGCCAATGCGGTGTCCGGGCGGCCGGGTATTGCGGGCGGGTCGGCGGGTTTTTCCACGAAGCCGACCACGCGGCGGTTTTCGTCGACGGCCATGACGCCGAAGGCCACCGCGTCCATGCGCGGCACCTCGATGCAGCCGACCGTGCAATCCGCGCCGCTATCGGCGTGATCGGCGATCATCCGCGTGTAGTCCATCTTGTAGATGTGGTCGCCCGCGAGCACGACCACATACTTGGGGCGGATGGAGCGGATGATGTCGAGGTTCTGGAACACGGCGTCGGCGGTGCCGCGATACCAGTGCGCGCCTTCCACACGCTGCTGCGCGGGCCACAGGTCGATGAATTCGCCGAACTCGCCGCGCAGGAAGCTCCAGCCGCGCTGCAGGTGGCGCAATAGCGAGTGGGCTTTGTACTGTGTGACGACAGCGATACGCCGGATGCCTGAGTTCAGACAGTTCGACAGTGCGAAGTCGATGATCCTGTACTTGCCGCCGAAATGCACGGCGGGTTTGACGCGTTTGTTGGTGAGCGGTCCGAGCCGCGTGCCTCGTCCGCCGGCGAGGACGATGGCGAGGGTGGTGCGTTGAAGGTCGTTCAGCCGTGCCGGAGTATCCATGTCCGTCTCCTTTGTCGACCGGAGTTGGCGCTTTAGCGCTTACTCCGGTCCCATGCAGTTTTATCGCGGTCGACCGGAGTTGGCGCTTTAGCGCTTACTCCGGTCCCATGCAGTTTTATCGCGGTCGACCGGAGTTGGCGCTTTAGCGCTTGCTCCGGTCCCATGCAGTTTTATCGCGGTCGACCGGAGTTGGCGCTTTAGCGCTTGCTCCGGTCCCATGCAGTTTTATCGCGGTCGACCGGAGTTGGCGCTTTAGCGCTTACTCCGGTCCCATGCAGTTTTATCGCGGTCGACCGGAGTTGGCGCTTTAGCGCTTGGTCCGGTCCCAGCGCTTTCCTCGCGATGGACCAAACTTCGCGCTTCGGCGTACTCCGATCACATGCCCGTCCTCTTTACGGCGCGATGCAATCCGTTACTTGCCACTTGTTACTGTTCCCCGCTGATGCCGGTCGCCCGGCTCTGCATATCCAGTCCCACTGCCGGGCCGCTACACTGGCGAGCCCGTCCCGTAGTTCTAGCACCGATTCGCCTCGCGCGGGCGACGTTTGTCGTGCGCGAGGCGCCGCGCGCCCAACTGCGAACGATCGACCGTTGAGCGCCCGCGCTCCGTACGCCACGCCACATAGCCTGCGAGGTTCGCCGCGCAATATGCGTGCCACTGGGCGGCGAGCTATCGCGCGGCTGGCGTTGTGTGCGCCGCTGCGCGGCTGACGGAGCCGTCGTAGAATCGTCGGCGGCCGGTGGGCAAGCCTTTGGGTGCTTGCTGCGGCCCATGAACGTAAAACCAACCATGCAAAAATGTCGATGATCTTTCACCGCCTTCCCTTGCTTGCCGCATTGAGCGCCGCCATGTTCTGCGTCGCGCCGGTCGCGGTACGCGCTGCTTCCGACGCATCCCCGAACAATGCGTCGACGGCCCCGTCCGTTATGTCTCAACTTGCGCCGGCCAGCGTCGCGAGCGAGCCCGCTAAGCCGGTCGGCAATGATGGCCCGGCCTACGGGCCCGAGTTGGAAGGCTTCGACTATCCCGCGCCGGTCGAGCAATACGAGTTCACTTCGCAAGGCGTTGCGTTGCACATGGCGTATATGGACGTTAAACCGGCGCACGCGAACGGCCGCACAGCAGTACTTCTGCACGGCAAGAACTTTTGCGCGGCGACGTGGGCCGCGACGATTCATCGTCTGAGCGACGCCGGCTATCGCGTGATCGCGCCGGACCAGATCGGATTCTGCAAGTCGAGCAAGCCCGAGCATTACCAATACAGTTTTCAGCAACTGGCGCGCAACACGCACGCGCTGCTCGAATCGCTGGGCGTGAAGGACGCGACCATCATCGGTCATTCGACCGGCGGCATGCTTGCCGTGCGTTACGCGCTCATGTATCCGCAAGAGACGCAGCAACTGGTGCTTGCCAATCCGATCGGTCTCGAAGACTGGAAGGCGAAGGGTGTGCCTTCACTGTCGGTGGACCAGTGGTACCAGCGCGAGTTGAAGACGACCGCCGACGGCATTCGCCGCTACGAGCAGTCGACTTATTACGCAGGCCAATGGCGCGCGGACTACGAGCCGTGGGTACAGATGCTCGCGGGCATGTACCGGGGGCTGGGTAAGCAGATCGTCGCGTGGAATTCGGCGTTGCTTTACGACATGATCTACACGCAGCCTGTTGTTTATGAACTCGGCCAGTTGCAGATGCCGACGCTGCTGCTGATCGGTCAGAAGGACACTACGGCCATCGGCAAGGACGCGGCGTCACCCGAGGTGCGCGCGAAGATCGGCCACTATCCCGAGTTGGGTAAAGCCGCGGCCAAAGCGATCCCACATGCGACGCTGGTTGAATTCGCCGACCTGGGCCATGCGCCGCAGATGCAGGACCCACAGGCTTTCCATAAGGCGCTGCTCGACGGAATGGCGGCGTTAAAGGTGAACCGTTGAGCCGGTAAAGGTTGAGGCGAACCGAACGGGTCACAAGAAGAGTGCGAGAAAGAAAAAGGGCGGTCGCGTATGCGCCGCCCTTTGTTCATCCAGTTGCGGTTTACTTTCCGCCGGCCAGCTCCTCACGAATCTCCGCCCCGATCTCGAACGACCGCAGACGCGCCTTGTGATCGTAGATTTGCGCGGTGAGCATCAGTTCGTCGGCGCCGGTTTGATCGATGATCGACTTCAGCCCCTCGCGCACCGCATCGCGATCGCCGATCGCCGTGCATGCGAGCGAATGCGCAACCGAGTTCAATTCCATCTCCGAAGCCGCGAGCCGCTCCACCGGCGGCTGCAATTGCCCCGGCGTGCCGCGCCGCAAATTGATGAACTGCTGCTGAAGCGACGTGAAAAGACGCTGCGCTTCGTCATTGGTATCCGCTGCGAAGAGGTTCACGCCGACCATCGCGTAGGGCTTGTCGAGCGTCTCCGATGGCCGGAACTGCGAGCGATAAACCTGCAACGCCGTCAGCAGGTAGTCCGGCGCGAAGTGCGACGCGAACGCAAAAGGCAAGCCGAGCGCCGCGGCGAGTTGCGCGCTGAAGAGCGACGACCCCAGCAGCCACAGCGGCACATGCAGGCCCGCGCCGGGCACCGCGCGAATCCGCTGGCCCGAGACCGGGTCCGCGAAATAGCGCTGCAATTCGGCGACGTCGTCGGGGAAAGAGTCCGCGCTGTTTTGCAGATCGCGGCGCAGCGCGCGTGCCGTGGATTGGTCAGTGCCCGGCGCGCGGCCAAGGCCGAGATCGATCCGGCCCGGATACAACGACTCGAGCGTGCCAAACTGTTCCGCGATCACGAGCGGCGCGTGATTCGGCAGCATGACGCCGCCGGAGCCGACGCGGATCGTCTTCGTGCCGCCGGCCACATAACCGATCACGACCGAGGTCGCCGCACTCGCAATGCCGGTCATGTTGTGATGCTCCGCGAGCCAGAAGCGGCGGTAGTTCCACCGTTCCGCATGCTGCGCGAGATCGAGTGTGTTCTTAAAGGCATCTGCGGGCGCTGCGCCCGCGATGACCGGCGAGAGGTCGAGGACCGAAAAAGGGATCATTGTCTGTTCGCTTGCTGTTTCTGGCGCTTTCACGCGATGGGACATTCTCCCAAAGCTTTCTGCTTTCTGCTGATGGCGGCGCGATGCCCACGTTCGCGAAAGGGTTTGTCTGCGCAAAGCGGACCGAGTCGACGGCGCCGCCGTTACATGCAAAGTCGATATAGATATTGACGATCGATATTTAACAAGCGCATGACGCGCTGCTACCTTGAACGCCTCCAGAGAGCACGGCGTTTTGCGTGCGATGCCGCTGCCCCGCCGGGCAGCAACCATTCACGGAGGCACTCGCGTGTCCATCGAATTCATCGGCATGATCCAGACCCGGAAGGTATCGGAAACGCATGCGCCGCAAGGGCCCGCTGTCGACGTCGGGTATGTCGCGCAGTTCGCCCGCGCGCATGAGGCGGCGGGCTTCGACCGCATTCTCGTGCCGCACCATTCCACGAGCCCCGATGCGCTGCTTACCGTCGCGCATGCTGCCAGTGTGACGAGCAAGGTGCATTTCATGCTCGCCCATCGTCCGGGCTTTGTCGCGCCGACTCTCGCCGCGCGCCAACTGGCGACGCTCGACCAGTATTCGGGCGGCCGTCTCGCCGTGCACATCATTTCGGGCGGCGACGACGCGGAACAGCGCCGCGACGGCGACTTCCTCTCGCACGACGAACGCTATGCGCGCACCGACGAGTATCTGAACATCGTGCGTCGCATCTGGACCGACGCGAAGCCATTCGATCACCACGGGCAGTACTATCGTTTCGAACAGGGCTTTTCCGAAGTGAAGCCGGTGCAGCAGCCGCACATTCCGGTGTATTTCGGCGGCGCGTCGGCGCCCGCGCTCGAAATTGCCGGACGTCATGCGGATGTCTACGCACTGTGGGGCGAATCGAAGGCGCAAGTGCGCGAGCAGGTCACGCGCGTGCGCGCCGAAGCCGCGAAGCACGGCCGCACAGTGCGCTTCTCGGTGTCGTTCCGGCCGATTCTCGCCGCGACAGAAGCCGCCGCGTGGGAGCGCGCCGATCACATCCTCGCTGAAACGAGACGGCTGCGCGCGGCGCAAGGACTCGGGGTAGGCGGGCCCGCGCAAAGCGAAGGCGCGCGGCGTTTGCTCGCGGCATCCGGCGATTCTGACCGTGCCGACGAACGCTTGTGGACCGGCATCGCAAAGGAAATCGGCGGACGGTCGAATTCGACCGCCTTGGTCGGCACGCCGCAACAGGTCGCCGACACGCTCGCCGAGTACTACGCGCTGGGCGTCTCCACTTTTCTCGTGCGTGGCTTCGATCCGCTCGAAGACGCGATCGACTATGGCCGCGAGCTGATTCCCGCGACGCGCGAACGCATTGCGCGCTTGCGTAGCGCCGAGGGAGCCCAGGGCGCCGCGACTACCGAGACCTTGGCCGCATGACCGGACGCGCGATGACCGATCTTTCTCACGCACGTCCGACCGGCGAAAGCTCCGCGTTCGACGGCGAATCATCGACATTCAAGCGCCACGCGCCGCTGCGCAAATTCTGGTTCGACGAGGGGCCGCCGCGCGAAGGCGTCGCCGAAGAGCGGCGTTACCGTCAGGGGCGGCTCGCGGTCGCGTTTCGGCTCTTCGCACGCTACGGCTTCGATCAGGGGCTCGCCGGTCACATCACTGCACGCGATCCCGAATGGCCCGATCACTTCTGGGTCAATCCGTTCGGCAAGCACTTCGGTCGCATCCGCGTATCCGATCTGTTGCTCGTCAATTCGCAAGGCGAGATCGTGGTCGGCGAGGGGCCCGTGAATCAGGCCGCTTTCGCGATTCATGCGGCGATTCACGAGGCACGTCCCGAGGTGGTCGCGGCCGCGCACACGCATTCGTTGTACGGCAAGGCGTGGTCCACGCTCGGCCGCAAGCTCGATCCGCTGACGCAGGATTCCTGCGCGTTCTACCAGGACCACGCATTGTTCGACGATTTTCGCGGCGTCGTGCTCGATACCGACGAAGGCGCGCGCATCGCTGCGGCGCTCGGCGGCAATAAAGCGGTGATTCTGAAGAACCACGGCATCCTGACGGCGGGTCCGAGCGTCGAAGCGGCGGCCTGGTGGTACATCGCGCTCGACAACGCCTGCCACGCGCAATTGCTCGCCGAAGCGGCCGGCGCGCCGCAAGCCATTCCTCACGAGATGGCGGCGCTTACGCACGAGCAGGTCGGCCGAGCGAACGGCGCTTTGTTCGCCTTTCAGAGCCTGCTCGAAGGCCTCGTGGAAGCGGAGCCCGACGTGCTGACTTAAGCGTCTTTGCGGGGATCTCGCGGTTCATCGCAGCGCCGCTGCGCCGCCGCGCCTAAATGGCACAAAGGCGGGCGAAGGTACGCAACGCCGGGCGACGGGCGGGGCAACCAAGGTCGAGCGGCGTGCCGAACTCGCACCGCTTTGGCCCGATTCTTCAACGCGGCGCTCGCTGCAGGTGCGCGAAGCGACTAGTGCCTCCCGCGCGCCGGACTTCCACATTATTCTGTCAAGCTATCCATGACCCAGACTCTGAGGCATGACCGGCTGCGCGCGTTCGCCGGCCGGATTGCGTCGCTCGTCGACGACCAAACGCCCGAAGCCGCGCTGCTCGAAGCGGGCGCTGTTGCGCTGCGCGAACTGATTGCGCACGACGACTGGCTGCCCGATGCTTTCGCGCGGCCCGACCCCGAGCGCTACCAGCAGTTTCTCTTGCATGCGGACTCGCGGCAGCGTTTTTCGATCGTCAGTTTTGTCTGGGGGCCGGGGCAGGCGACCCCCGTGCACGATCATACGGTTTGGGGGTTGATCGGCGTGCTGCGTGGCGCGGAAATTGCGCAGCATTACTGTGCCGCGCCGCATGGCGAGCTGGTCGAAGACGGCGCACCGCAGCGCCTCGATACCGGTGCTGTGGCTGCGGTGTCACCGCGCATCGGCGATATTCATCGCGTGCGCAATGCATTTGGTGACCGTACGTCGATCAGCATTCACGTGTACGGTGGAAATGTCGGAGCGGTGAGCCGCTCCGTTTATCCGTGCGGCGGTGGCCGCAAAAATTTTGTGTCCGGCTACTCGAACGACGTGTTGCCGAACATCTGGAATGTGTCAAAGGAGTCTCCGATCTCATGACATTCGAAAAAGATTTACGTACCCGATCTTATGCAGACGTGCGCCGCGCACTGCTCGAACGCGAGGAAATCGCGCTCGTCGATGTGCGCGAGGAAGATCCGCACGCGCGCAGTCATCCGTTGTTCGCCGCGAACCTGCCGCTGTCGCGGCTCGAACTCGATGCGCCGGTGCGCCTGCCGCGCCGCGACGTGCCCATTGTCGTGCTCGACGACGGCGAAGGGCTCGCCACTCGTGCGGCGGAGCGCCTTGGGAGCCTCGGCTACACCGACGTCGCGCTGCTCGAAGGCGGTTTGCAAGGCTGGCGCAAGGCCGGCGGTGAGCTGTTCCAAGACGTCAACGTGCCGAGCAAAGCGTTCGGCGAACTGGTGGAAAGCGTGCGCCACACGCCTTCGCTGCCGGCGCAGCAAGTGCAGGCGCTGCTCGATCGCGAAGAAAACGTGGTCGTTCTCGACGCGCGCCGTTTCGACGAATATCAGACAATGAATATTCCCGGTAGCATCAGCGTGCCGGGTGCCGAACTGGTGCTGCGCGCTCGTGAACTCGCGCCGGACCCCACGACGCGGATCATCGTCAATTGTGCGGGGCGTACGCGCAGCATCATCGGCGCGCAGTCGCTCATCAACGCGGGCGTGCCGAACCCGGTCGCCGCGCTGCGCAATGGCACCATCGGCTGGACGCTCGCGGGGCAGCCGCTTGCGCACGGCAGTTCACGCCGGCCGCATCCGGTCGTCGACGATACACTGCGCCTCGTCGCCGCCGACGGCGCGCGGGCGGTCGCCGATCGCGCGAAAGTAGGGCGCACGTCACGCGACGAAGCGCGCCGCTGGGCCGACGAGGCGGTACGCACCGTGTACCGCTTCGATGTACGCACGGCAGAAGAATATGAAGCGGGCCACGTGCCGGGCTTTCGCCACGCGCCCGGCGGCCAGCTCGTACAGGAAACCGAGATGTTCGCGCCGGTGCGCGGTGCGCGCGTGATCCTCGCGGACAGCGACGGCGTGCGCGCGAACATGACCGCGTCGTGGCTCGCGCAGATGAACATCGAGGTGTACGTGGTGGACGGTCTGACCGCCGCCGACTTCGCCGAAAAAGGCCACGCCCCTGCCGCTCGCCTCGCGCCCCAGCCACCCGCCGCCGACGAAATCGCGCCGGCGGAACTCGCCGCGCTCCTGCAGTCGCCCGGCACGGTCGTGCTCGATGTCACGAGCAGCGCGAACTATGTGAAGCGTCACATTCCAGGCGCGTGGTTCGCCATTCGCAGCGATCTGGAGAGGGCGGTGCACAAGCTGCCGGACGCCCAGCGTTATGTGCTCACATGTGGCAGCAGTCTGCTCGCGCGCTTCGCGGCGCCCGAGTTGGCGGCGTTGACCGGCAAGCCGGTGCAGGTGCTGACGGGCGGCACGGCGGCATGGATCGAAGCGGGTCTGCCCGTGGAGAGCGGCGAGACGCGGCTGGCGTCACCGCGCATCGATCGATATCGGCGTCCATATGAAGGCACCGATAACGCGCGCGAGGCAATGAACGCTTATCTCGATTGGGAGTATGGGCTCGTCGCGCAACTGGCTCGCGACGGCACGCATGGATTTCATGTGATCTGACGTTGGCGTTCAAGCCCGCGCTGCCGCTGCCGTAACGCGGGCTAAATCACCAACTGGCGACGAACCAGCGACCACAGTGAGAACTTGGACACGCCGCGCGCCTCAAGACGCGCGTTGCCTGCGCGCCTCCTTGAAGTGCCGTTCGATCGCCGCGCCGAACCGCTCGATCGGCCGCTGCAATTCATCAAGCAGACGTGGCATCTTCACGACGAGCCGCGAGGTGATTAGTGCGCCTGACGGCAACACGCGCGAAGCCATTTTTTCAAACCTCGCGGGCAATAAAAATTCGCATATTTGCATAGCAGAATAAGGCGTTTGTCTTAAACGAGCCGCTCGCTTATCGTCGCTGGAATCTCATTCGCAGGCCTTCCACATGACGCTATCCGGTTCTCTTTTCGCGACGTTCTCCGCGCTGCAACGCGCGCTTGCCGAAGCGCTCGCAGCCGCTGTGCTGGCGATTCCCGCTCTGCTATATGCAAGCGCATCAAATGCCGCCGATCTGCCCGTGCTCAAGGTCGGCGATCAATCGCTGCAAACGCGCGGCATTCTTGAGGCATCGGGCCAGTTGAAAGACCTGCCGTACAAGATCGAATGGTTCAACTTTCCGGCAGCGCAACCGCTTGGCGAGGCGTTGAATGCAGGCGCCGTGGATGTCGGCGGACTCGGAGACGCGCCACTCGTGTTCGCGCTCGCTGCCGGCGCGCGCGTGCGGGCCGTCGCCGCGACGCGGTCCAATCCGCTCGATCTCGCCATCGTGGTCGGTCCGCAATCGCCGCTCACCGAGGTCGCGAACCTGAAGGGAAAGCGCCTTGCCACGACGCGCGGCTCCATCGGTCATTACCTCGCGCTCGCCGCACTGAAGAAGGCGAATCTGTCCGCGAGCGACGTCACGTTTGTGTTCCTCGCACCGGCCGACGCCAAGGCCGCGCTCGCTTCGGGCAGCGTCGATGCGTGGTCCGTTTGGGACCCGTACACGGCGCTTGGCGAGTCGCGCGATCACGACCGCATCATCGCGAACGGCGTGGGTCTGTCCGAAGGGCTTAGCTATCAGGTTGCGACCGAGACCGCGATTGCGGCCAAGCGGGCACAGTTAGCCGACTTTCTGCGGCGCGTGGCGACTGGGCAGCGCTGGGCGCTGACGCATCCCGATGAAGTCGCGGCGATGCAGTCGCGCGTCACCGGCTTGCCGACCGACGTGTTGAAGACGGTCTATCAGCGCGGCCAGGTGCATCCGGTCGCCATAGACGATAGCGTCGTGACCGCGCAGCAGCGCACGGCCGACACCTACGAAGCAGCCAGCGTAATTCGCGCACATCTGGATGTGCGTGCGAGTTTCGACCGCAGTTTTCCTCTGCCCTGAGCGTTCTTCTGCAACGAAATCCTCTGCAAATTCGGTGTAAACGCGCTCTCGTCTAAACCGTCCGATCCCGTTAGATTAACGTCACCTGAAGGCTTATCGAGGGACCAGGACGGCCATACAAGCAGCGGTTCGTCACTTCCGGCGATGGCGCAAGGTGAGCGGCCAAGGTCGTTCATCGCCGCGCCGGAACCGGACCGCTGCGCGTCGTCCGCGCACTCATCCCGGTCTTTCGCATCTTCCGTAGTCCCTTCTTTCTACGCGTCACCTCCCGTATCGGTCGCGAGCACCTCATTGCCGCCGCGAGTCACGCCGACGCTTTCCACGGCGTCGCCTGTTTGCTTTCTGTTGCGACTGTTGCTGTTTGCAATAAACCTCGCTCAGACAGCCTGATCCTCCAGAAAACGCGTAACGTCCCGCGTTTTTCGCATGCGAGCACCGGCATCGCCCGATTTCGGCGCACCGGCGCGCGCTCGCGGTTTTTGCCGCACGAGGTTATCCTGTAGCGCGTTCCAAAGGATGTCCCTTTGGTGAATCACTACACGAGCGGTGCGCACAGTCGCGCTCGCATCGATACAGGAATTTCGCTGTGAGCCTGAAATTGCCTATTGCCGCCATGCTGGCCGCGTGCATCGCGCTCACTGCTTGCGACGACCAACAGAGCGAGCGCGCCGTGCAAAAAATCAAGGAACTGTTCAACGCGGTGAAGCCCGACGCGCTGCTGCTGAAAAACATGACACCGGGCGTCACGACCGAAGCGCAGATCCGCGAGCAGATGGGTAAGCCCGAAACCGAGCGCACCTATACGGACGGCTCCAAACGCTTCGAATATCCACGTGGTCCGCAAGGTTTGAATACGTACATGGTCGATATCGACCGTGACGGTAAGCTTCAAGCCATCACGCAGGTTCTGACCGCTGCGAACTTCGGCAAGATCCGCATCGGCATGAGCGAGGACGAAGTGCGACGCCTGCTCGGCAAACCGGGCGAAATCGCGGTGTTCCCGCTCAAGCCGGAGACGGTGTGGAGCTGGAAGTGGCGCGAGGGCGGTGTGACGGAAGAAGGCATTTTCAATGTGCACTTCGACCAGAACAGGAAGGTGTACACGACATCGCGCTCGGACGTGGTGCGCGGGCGCTAGAAGCAACGGCAAGACAGACGAATGGAAGGCGGGGAATCATGATACGTCGACGTCGATACAGCCGTATCGGGCTCGTGTTGGGGGGCGGCGCGGCTCGTGGCTGGGCGCATATCGGTGCGATTCGCGCGTTGCACGATGCGGGCATCAAACCCGACGTGGTGTGCGGCACATCGATCGGCGCGCTGGTCGGCGCCGTGTATGCGAACGGCGACCTCGACTGGCTCGAGGAGTGGGTGTCGCGCCTCACGTGGCAGACGGTCGTGCGACTGCTCGACTTGCGTCTCTCGGGCGGGCTGCTCGGCGGGCGCAAGGTCATCCAGCTTTTCGCCGACAAGTTCGACGGCCGTTCGATCGCGCAGCTGAACATGCCATTCGCGGCGGTCGCCACCGAACTCGATTCGGGCCGCGAGAGCTGGCTGCAGGATGGTAGCGTGGTCGACGCGGTGCGCGCGTCCATTGCGATTCCCGGCATCTTCACGCCGGTTTGGCACAACGGCGTATGGCTCGTGGACGGCGGGCTCAGCAATCCGGTGCCGGTGTCGGTCGCGCGCGGCATGCGGGCGGACTGTGTGATCGCCGTCGATCTGAACAACGACATTCTCAACGGCCGCGATTTCGGCGGCGCGGTGGTGGACACCCCGGCTATCGATCCCACCGCACCGCCGCCCGTGTCGCTGCGCCGTAACGGCAAGCCCTGGCCGCGCTGGCTCGCGCCCGCCGAGGAGCGCGTCACCGACGACGTTCGCGTGCCGCCTGCGCCGAGCGCACGCGTGCCTTCAATGCTCAGTTCGATCGCCCAAAGCATCGACATCATGCAGGTTCGGATTACACGAAGCCGTCTCGCCGGCGAGCCTGCGGACATTCTGATTCAGCCGCGTCTCGGCGGCATGGGCATTTTCGACTTTCACCGCGCGGCGCCGGCCATCGAGGAAGGGCGCGCGGCAGTCGAATATATGCTGCCGGCGATTCGCGCGCGGCTCGGCATCGAATAGTGGCGGCGCGCAATACGCGTTCGCGCCGCGTTAAGTGCGACCCTTCGCCCTGCGCGAAGCCCGCGCCCGTCTATCGAAAAAGCGACCTCAAACTTGCGAAATCGCAGCGGCCACGGTTGCCCGCGTGGCGGCCCGTATCGCCCGAGGCGCCCCCGTACCAAGCGCCGTCAGCCGTACCGCGCTGTCATTGCCGGTTTGCTGCGTCGCAGCAAATGTCGCGCCGGCCTTTGAGAATTTAATTTTCGCTTGCGAGACTCCGCGCCATGCAGGATGAGTCGGGGCGCTAGCCGACGACATCCCTAGGAATTCAACGAACCTGGATGGAGACACGCGTGGTGCTATACGGCTTTGGTCCGGTATTACTGGCCGGCACGATCCAGACGGTCGAACTGTCGGTCCTTTCACTCGCGGCCGCCGTGGTGCTCGGCCTCGCCGGCGCGGCGGCGAAACTTTCGTTCAACCGTCCGTTGCGCGCGCTCGCCACCGGCTACACGACGCTGATCCGCTCGGTGCCGGACCTCGTGCTGATGTTGCTGCTCTTCTATAGCATCCAGATCGCGGTCAACAATCTGACCGACGCGCTCAATCTGCCGCAGTTCGACATCGACCCGTTCGTGGCGGGCGTGCTGACGCTCGGTTTCATTTACGGCGCGTACTTCACCGAGACGTTTCGCGGCGCTTTTCTCGCGGTGCCGCGCGGGCAGCTGGAAGCGGGCAGCGCTTACGGCATGAGCGGTGCCCGCGTGTTCGCACGCATCCTGTTTCCGCAGATGATGCGTTTCGCGCTGCCGGGCATCGGCAACAACTGGCAGGTGCTCGTGAAAGCGACGGCGCTGGTGTCGATCATCGGTCTCGCCGATGTCGTGAAGGCTGCGCAGGACGCAGGCAAAAGCACGTTCAACATGTTCTTCTTCATTCTGATCGCCGCGCTGATCTATCTGGCGCTGACGACCGTCTCGAACCTCGCGCTGATCTGGCTGGAACGCCGCTATTCGATCGGCGTGCGGCACGCGGAGCTTTAAGACCATGATCGACATTCTCAACCAGTTCTGGCGCGCGTTTCTCTACTGGGACGGTCAGCGCATATCCGGCCTTGCGGTCACGTTGTGGCTGCTGGTGGCGTCCGTCGGTATCGGCTTCTGTCTCGCGATTCCGCTGGCGGTGGCCCGCGTGTCGAAGAAGCGCTGGCTTTCCACACCGGTGCGTCTTTACACTTACGTGTTTCGGGGCACGCCGCTGTACGTGCAATTGCTGCTGATCTATACCGGCATGTACAGCCTTGAATTCGTGCGTTCGCATCAACTGCTCGATGCGTTCTTTCGCAGCGGTTTTCACTGCGCGATTCTGGCGTTCGCGTTGAATACCTGCGCATACACCACGGAGATTTTTGCCGGCGCGATCCGCTCGACGTCGCACGGTGAAGTGGAAGCGGCACGCGCCTATGGCATGAGCTGGTTCACGATGTACCGCCGCATTGTGATACCGTCCGCGCTGCGCCGCGCTTTACCGTTGTACAGTAACGAAGTGATCCTGATGCTGCATGCCACGACGGTCGCGTTCACGGCCACCGTGCCAGACATCCTGAAGGTCGCGCGCGACGCGAATTCGGCCACCTATCAATCGTTCGACGCGTTCGGTCTGGCCGCGCTGATTTATCTCGTGGTGTCGTTCGCCCTCGTTGCGTTGTTCCGCCGCGCGGAGCGTCACTGGCTGGGTTACCTGGCGGTGCGCACGCATTGAGCGCGCCTTGTTTGCAGCAGGCGGTGCGATAAAAGCGCGCCGTCGACGTTCGATCCGTATATTCACAGGGAGAGCATCTTGCTCCACACCACGCAAACCGAAGCTTGCAAGCTCGCCGTGCAGGACATCCACAAGCGCTACGGCGACAACGAAGTGCTCAAGGGCGTATCGCTCAATGCGAACAAGGGCGACGTGATCAGCATCATCGGCGCGAGCGGCTCGGGCAAGAGCACCTTCCTGCGCTGCATTAATTTTCTCGAGCGGCCGAACGCCGGGCAGATCGTCGTCGACGGCGAAGCGGTCAAGACGAAAGCCGACCGCGCCGGCAATCTGGAAGTGGCCGATCACAAGCAATTGCAGCGCATCCGCACGAAGCTCGCGATGGTGTTCCAGCACTTCAACCTGTGGGCGCACATGAACGTGATCGAGAACATCGTCGAGGCGCCTATTCATGTGCTCGGTTTGCCGCGTCGCGAAGCCGAGGAGCGCGCGCGCGAATATCTCGAGAAAGTGGGCCTCGCGCCGCGTCTGGAAAAACAATATCCGTCGCATCTGTCGGGCGGTCAGCAGCAGCGCGTGGCGATCGCCCGTGCACTGGCAATGGACCCTGACGTCATGCTGTTCGACGAGCCCACTTCCGCGCTCGACCCCGAACTGGTCGGCGAGGTGTTGAAAGTCATGCAGAAGCTCGCCGAAGAAGGGCGCACGATGATCGTCGTCACGCACGAAATGGGTTTCGCGCGCAACGTGTCGAACCATGTGATGTTCCTTCATCAGGGCCGTACGGAAGAAGAAGGCCTGCCCGCCGAGGTGCTGAGTTCGCCGCGCAGCGAGCGGCTCAAGCAGTTCCTCTCCGGCAGCCTGAAGTAACGCTCGCCGTCTTCTATCTGATCGATGGCTCGCACGTCCAGCCCCGCACGCACCATGCAGGTTGCAATCGTGGCATTGCCGCCTGTGTCGATGTCGGGCGTCGGGCCGATTGTCGACGCGCTCAATCTCGCCAATGAAATCGACGGCCGCGCGCTGTACCGCGTGCAGGTGTACTCGTGGGACGGCCGCGCGGTGCCGTTGGCGGGCGGCGCGCAATGGCCGGCCGACGTGGCCTTCGGCGACGCAGTGGTATGCGACTGGCTGATCGTGGTCAGCGAACGGTTCCAGCAATTCGCCGACTACCGCCTGTTTCTCGCAAGTTTGTCGCGCGTCGGGCAACGCACGCCGCTTGTCACCGGCATTCATCACGGCGTGTGGTGGCTTGCAATGGCGGGCCAGTTGTCGGGCTATCGCGTCAGCGTGAACTGGGAAACGTATCAGCAGTTTTCCGAGCAGTTCGAGCGCTCCATCGTCACCCAGCAAATTTTCGAAATCGACCGCGATCGCGCCACTTGCGCGGGCGGGCAGGCGACCGTCGACTTCATGCTCGCGATGATCGGCCGCGAGCACGGTCCGGAGCTCGCGGATCGCATCGCGGATACGCTTGGCGTCGGCGTGTTGCGCGCGGGCGAGGAGCGTCAACGCATACCGTTCGTGACGGCGCCCGGCGAGCGTCATCCGCGCCTGAACGATGCGTTGTTGCTGATGGAAGCGAACATCGAGGATCCGCTCACCACCGACGAAATCGCGGGGCTCGTCGGCGTTTCGCGACGCCAATTGGAGCGCCTCTTTCGCCAGTATCTCGGCTCGATGCCGTCCAAATACTATCTCGGCTTGCGCCTTTCGAAGGCGCGCACGCAATTGCAGCGCACCAGCAAGTCGGTCGTGCAGATCAGTCTCGCTTGCGGGTTTTCGTCGGCGGCGCACTTTTCGAATGCATATCGCGAACGCTTTGGTGTGACGCCTCGCGAGGACCGCCGCAACTGGATCGACAAACAGACCGGCGCAAGCGGCGCCGCAGCCAGCGAGCCGCGCGCGGGTGCGCTGATCGAGCCGCCGGATAGGGGCGACTGAAGGGCGGCAAGCAGGCGACAAGCAGGCGGCAAGTGTTGGCGTCGGTTGGCGATGCAGCTGGTCAGCAAGCGTGTGGCCTCGCATGCCGCGCGGAAGCTCATAGAAAGCGTCGCGTATGCGCAAGACGTAACGCGTGCGGTTTCCTACACTATCTGTACTACCTCTCACCCGTAACGAGGATTTGCCATGAACGACCTGACTGTGACACGCAAGACCTTCGACGAAGTCATGGTGCCGGTATTCGCACCCGCCGCCTTCGTGCCGGATCGCGGTCTCGGCTCACGCGTCTGGGATACGCAAGGCCGCGACTATATCGACTTCGCCGGCGGTATCGCCGTCACCGCGCTCGGTCATGCGCATCCCGAACTGCTGAAAGTCCTGCATGAGCAGGGTAGCAAGCTCTGGCACATCGGTAACGGCTACACCAACGAGCCGGTGCTGCGTCTCGCCAGGCGTCTCGAAGAACTGACGTTCGCCGACCGCGCTTTCTTCGCGAACTCGGGCGCGGAAGCGAACGAAGCCGCGTTGAAACTCGCGCGCCGCGTCGCATTCGAGCGTCATGGTGCCGACAAATACGAAATCATCTCGTTCACGCAGTCGTTCCATGGCCGAACGTTCTTCACCGTCAGCGTGGGCGGTCAGCCGAAGTATTCGGAAGGCTTCGGGCCGGTGCCGCAAGGCATCGTTCACCTGCCGTACAACGACATACAGGCCGCGCAAAAGGCGATCGGCGCGAAGACCTGCGCGGTTATCGTCGAACCGATTCAAGGCGAAGGCGGCGTCATTCCCGCCGATCCGGCGTTCCTCAAAGCGCTGCGCGAAGCCTGCGATCAGCACGGCGCGCTGCTGATTTTTGACGAGGTACAAACAGGTGTGGGCCGCAGCGGCTACTTCTACGCGTATCAGGACACGGGGGTTACGCCCGATATCCTGACCACCGCGAAGGCGCTCGGCAACGGCTTTCCGATCGGCGCGATGCTGACCACGAACGAACTCGCTGCGCACTTCAAGGTCGGCGTGCATGGCACGACTTACGGCGGCAATCCACTCGGCTCCGCCATCGCGGAAAAAGTGGTGGAGCTGGTCAGCGATCCGAAGCTGCTCGAAGGCGTGCGTACCCGCAGTGAAGTGCTGAAGGGCCACCTCGCCAAGCTCAACGAGCGCTTCGGCCTGTTCGACGAGGTGCGCGGCAAGGGCCTGTTGATCGGCGCGCAACTGACCGACGCGTACAAGGGTCGCGCGAAAGACTTCGTCACGGCGGCCGGCCAGCATGGCGTCATCATGCTGATGGCAGGACCGGACGTGCTGCGCTTCGTGCCGTCGCTGATCATGCCGCTCGACGACATGAACGAGGGCTTCGAGCGTCTTGCGAAAGCAATCGCGGACGTTGTCGGCGTGAAGGCCGAAGCTGCGTCCAGGTGAACGGCGGTTTCAACGGTTCCAACGCTCCGCATTCGCTCATGCGTCACATTGAACAGGAACGATGATGCTCTTCGTACGCCCCGGCCGCCTCGCCGATCTCGATGCGCTCGAACATATGGCGCGCACCGCGCAACCGGTGCTGCATTCGCTACCGCACGACCGGCGCGCGCTCGAAGCACGCGTCGCGTTGTCAGAAGACTCGTTTCGCGCGGAGGTCGATTTCCCGGGCGAGGAGTTCTATCTGTTCGTGCTCGAAGATTCGGAGAGCGGCAAGCTGATGGGCACGGCGAGCATCGTTGCCGCCGCGGGTTACTCCGATCCGTTCTATGCGTTTCGCAACGACGCGCTGATCCATGCATCGCGTGAACTGCACGTGAACCGCAAGATTCACGCGCTCACCATGTCGCACGAGCTGACCGGCAAGAGTCGGCTCGCAGGCTACTACATCGACCCGTCGCTGCGCGGCGACGCCGCCGCGCATCTCATGTCGCGCGCACGAATGATGTATATCGCGGCCAATCGCAAGCGCTTCACACCCGAAGTGTTCTCGCTGCTGCTAGGCGTCACCGACGAGAACGGCGTGTCGCCGTTCTGGGAAGCGGTAGGGCGCAGGTTTTTCGGCCGCAATTTCGCCGACATCGAAATCGAGTCCGGCGGGCGTAGTAGAACGTTCATCGCCGAAGTCATGCCGACGTACCCGATCTATGTGCCGTTGCTGCCGGAAGCGGCGCAGCGTGTGCTGGGCGAGCCGGATTCGAAGGCTCTGCTCGCGTATGAGATACATCTCGAAGAAGGGTTCGAAACGGATCGCTTCATCGACATCTTCGACGCGGGGCCGGTGCTCACCGCGCAAGTGGACCGCAGTGCCTGCGTGACGCTCAATGAAACACGGGTGGCGCACGAGGCGGCGGCCGGGGCGAACGGCTCGACGTATCTGATCGCCCACAACGGCGGGGAGGGTCAATTCCGCTGCGTGCTCGGCGAGTTGCCCACGGCGAGGAACGAAGGCGCGCCGCTCGCCCAGCCGGCGCGTGCGGCGCTCGGCGTGCAGGACGGCGATACGGTGCGCTGCGTGCCGCTGCATCGACCGGAAACGAATGAACAATCGGGAGACGCGCAATGATCGTCGTTCGCGTGGTGCAACGAGGCGATGTCGACGCGTTGATGCGGCTCGCGCAGGAAACCGGGCCGGGGCTCACCACCTTCAAGCCGGATCGCGACGCGCTTGCGGCGCGAGTCGAACGCGCGCGCCGCACGATGGAAGACAAGGCCGAGCCGCATGAAGCGGGCTACTTCTTCGTGATGGAAGACACCGCGACCGGCGACGTGGCCGGCGTGTGCGGAATCGAAGCGGCGGTCGGTCTGCAGCAGCCGTTCTACAACTATCGCGTGAGCACCGTGGTACACGCGAGCCAGGACCTGGGCATCTGGACGCGCATGCGCGCGCTGAACATCTCGCACGACCTGACCGGCTATGCGGAAGTATGTTCGCTGTTTTTGAGCCCGCGATATCGCACGAGCGGTGTGGGCGGCTTGCTGTCGCGCTCGCGCTTCATGTTCCTCGCGCAGTTTCGTGAGCGTTTTCCGCAGCGCCTATGCGCGGAATTGCGCGGGCATTTCGATGCGGAAGGCACGTCGCCGTTCTGGCGCGCGGTCGGCTCGCACTTCTATCAGATCGATTTCAACGCGGCGGACTATCTAAGCTCGCACGGACGCAAAGCGTTCCTTGCCGAACTGATGCCGCGTTATCCGGTGTATGTCGAGTTGTTGCCGCAAGAGGCGCAGGAATGCGTCGGCCTCACGCATAACGACACGATTCCGGCGCGCCGCATGCTCGAAGCGGAAGGGCTGCGCTATGAGAACCACGTCGATATTTTCGATGCCGGTCCGGTGCTCGAATGCCACATCTCCGACTTGCGCACGGTGCGCGAAAGCGTGCTGGTGCCCGTCGAGATTGCCGACGTACCGGAGGGCGCGGCGCAGGATGCACCGCGCTCGATGGTGTCGAACACGTCGCTCGGCGATTTTCGCGTGGGCGTGGCGGCGGGCGTGCCGCAAGACGGCGTGTTCCGCATGAATGCGACAGAAGCGTCGGCGCTGGGCGTCAAAGCAGGCGACCCGGTTCGGGTGTTGGCGCTGAAACACAAACAAGGATGATCATGAGCGAGCTTTTCATCGACGGCGAATGGGCCGCCGGCACAGGACCCGCATTCGCGTCGCGCAATCCGGGCACGGGCGCGACGGTGTGGGAAGGCAATAGCGCCTCCGCAGACGACGTGGACCGCGCGGTGCGCAGCGCGCGCCGCGCGTTCGCAGCATGGTCCGCATCGAGCCTCGACGAGCGGTGCGCGGTAGTGCGCCGCTTTGCCGCGCTCGTCGCCGAACGCAAAGAGGCGCTCGCCGAAGCGATTGGCCGCGAAACCGGCAAGCCGCTGTGGGAAGCGCGCACCGAAGCGGCGTCGATGGCTGCTAAAGTCGAAATTTCGATTCAGTCATACAACGAGCGCACAGGCGAAAAGCGTTCGGCAATGGCGGACGGCACCGCGGTATTGCGGCATCGTCCGCACGGCGTAGTGGCGGTGTTCGGGCCGTATAACTTCCCGGGCCACTTGCCGAACGGGCATATCGTGCCGGCGCTGATCGCGGGCAACGCGGTTGTTTTCAAACCGTCGGAACTCGCGCCGGGCGTGGCGGCGCTCACCGTGCAGACGTGGCGCGACGCGGGCCTGCCCGCCGGCGTGCTCAATCTCGTGCAGGGTGAGAAGGACACGGGCATTGCGCTCGCGAACCACCGGCAGATCGACGGCCTGTTTTTCACAGGTAGTTCGGACACCGGAACATTGTTGCACAAGCAGTTCGGTGGACGTCCGGAGATCGTGCTTGCGCTGGAAATGGGCGGCAACAATCCGCTCGTGATCGGACCGGTGGCGGACCTCGACGCCGCCGTGCATCACACCATCCAGTCGGCGTTTCTGTCAGCGGGACAGCGCTGTACCTGCGCGCGCCGTATCTTCGTGCCGAACGACGCGTTCGGCGAGCGCTTCCTGGCGCGCCTCGTCGAAGTGACGTCGCGCATCAGCGTCGGCGAATACAACGCCGAACCGCAGCCTTTCATGGGCGCGGTGATTTCGGCGCGCGCGGCTTCGCGGCTCGTCGCCGCGCAGGAGCGTTTGCTTGCCGACGGCGCGCGCGCGTTGCTGAAGATGGAGCAACGCGATCCGAAGCTCGGTTTCGTCACGCCGGCTATTCTCGACGTGAGCGCTGTGAAGAATCTGCCCGACGAGGAGCATTTCGGACCGCTTGCGCAGATCATCCGTTACGACAGCTTCGACGAAGCGCTCGAAAAAGCCAACGACACCGAGTTTGGCCTGTCCGCAGGACTGCTCGCCGACGACGAATCGCTGTGGACGCACTTCCAGCGCACCATCCGCGCGGGCATCGTCAACTGGAACCGGCCGACTAACGGGGCTTCGTCGGGTGCGCCGTTCGGCGGACCGGGCCGTTCGGGCAATCACCGGCCGAGCGCCTATTACGCGGCCGACTACTGCGCGTACCCGATGGCTTCCGTCGAAAGCGCGCAACTGCAAATGCCCGCGAGCGTCTCGCCGGGCCTCCAATTCTAAGGATCGACGATGCAAGCCACTGAAGCCAATTTCGACGGTCTGGTCGGCCCGACGCACAACTACGCGGGGCTGTCGTTCGGCAACGTCGCGTCGCAGAACAACGAGAAGTCGGTTGCGAATCCGAAGGCGGCCGCGAAGCAGGGCCTGCGCAAGATGAAGCAGTTGGCCGATCTCGGCTTTCATCAGGGCGTGTTGCCGCCGCAGGAACGCCCGTCGATGCGTCTGTTGCGCGAACTGGGTTTTTCCGGCGACGACGCGACGGTGATCGCGCGCGTGGCGAAAAACGCGCCTGAGTTGCTGGCCGCCGCAAGTTCGGCATCGGCGATGTGGACCGCGAATGCCGCGACGGTGAGTCCGTCCGCCGATACGCACGACGGCCGCGTGCATTTCACGCCGGCCAATCTGTGCAGCAAGCTGCATCGCGCGATCGAGCACGAATCGACGCGCCGCACGTTGCGCGCCATTTTCAGCGACGCCGATCGCTTCGCGGTGCACGAGGCGCTGCCCGGCACGCCTGCGCTCGGCGACGAAGGTGCGGCGAATCACACGCGCTTCTGTTCCGAATATGGCACCCGTGGTGTCGAATTCTTCGTTTATGGCCGCAGCGAGTATCGTCGTGGGCCGGAGCCGAAGCGCTTCCCCGCGCGTCAAACGTTCGAGGCGAGCCGCGCGGTTGCGCACCGTCACGGTTTGCAGGACGAGGCCACGGTGTATGCACAGCAGAACCCGGAGGTGATCGACGCGGGCGTGTTTCATAACGACGTGATCGCGGTCGGCAATCGCAATACGTTGTTCTGTCATGAGCTTGCGTTCGTCGAGCAGAACGCGGTGTATGACGAATTGCGCGCGAAGCTCGCGGGTCTGAAGGCTCAGTTCAATGTGATCGAAGTGCCCGACGCGCAAGTGAGCGTGGCAGACGCGGTCTCGTCGTATCTGTTCAACAGCCAGTTGCTGACGCGCCCCGACGGCAAGCAGGTTCTGGTCGTGCCGCAGGAGTGCCGCGAGAATCCGCGCGTGGCCGCTTACCTGGACGATCTGACATCGCATACGGGTCCTATCGACGACGTGCTCGTGTTCGACCTGCGCGAAAGCATGAAGAACGGTGGCGGTCCTGCCTGCCTGCGCCTGCGTGTCGTATTGAGCGACGCGGAGCGCGCGGCGGTCACACAAGGCGTGTGGATCGACGACACGTTGTTCGGCCGTCTCGATTCGTGGATCGAAAAGCATTATCGCGACCGTCTCGCCCCGGCCGATCTTACCGATCCGCAACTGCTCGTCGAATCGCGCAGCGCACTCGACGAACTGACGCAGATCCTCAGACTCGGGTCGCTTTATGACTTCCAGCGCTGAACGCCACGCGCAGCACGCGATGCTGGACGATTTTCTCGCGTACACGCTCGCGGGCACGCGGCCTTCCACGAACGAAACACAAGGTAGGTGTGCCAGCGGCGTGCGCTGGTCGTGGCTCGACGACGGCGTTCTGTTGATGGAGCCCGCGGCGATTGCGGCGAACACGCGCAGCGTGCTGGCGTCGGCGGGCGTGCATGGCGACGAGACCGCGCCGATTGAACTGCTGTCTTATCTCGTGCGCGACATAGCGCGTGGCGAGGCTGCGCTGACGTGCCGTTTGCTGGTGATTCTCGGCAATGTCGATGCAATGCGCGACGCATGCCGTTATCGCGACGACGATCTCAACCGCCTCTTCAGCGGCCGGCATCTGCAGTTGCCGCACAGTTACGAAGCGCCGCGCGCGGCCGCGCTCGAACAGGCGGCGACGCAGTTCTTCGCCACCGCATCGCGGCAGCCTGGAGCACGGTGGCACATCGACATGCACACGGCAATCCGCGCGTCCGCGTTCGAGCGCTTCGCGTTGCTGCCGCATACCGGCAGGCCGTTTTCGCGCGCGATGTTCGAGTGGCTTGCAGAGGCACGCATCAGTGCCGTGCTTTTGCACACCACGAAGGGCAATACGTATTCGCATTTCACCGCGCAAGCGTGCGAAGCCGAAGCGTGCACGCTCGAACTGGGCAAAGTGCGCCCGTTCGGCCAGAACGACCTGACGCGCTTTGCCGGCGCGGACGCGGCCTTGCGTCAACTGCTCGCGGGCACGAGTGGCCGCGAGCAGGCGGAACTGCCTCGCGCCTTCACGGTGATCGATCAGATCACAAAGCCGAGCGAAGCGTTCGAATTGCTGGTCGCGCCCGATGTCGCCAACTTCACGCCGTTCGGCAAGGGCACGTTGCTCGCGCGTGATGGCGACTATCGGTACGTCGTGCAACACGACGAGGAGCGGCTCGTGTTCCCGAACGCGGCCGTCAAGCCCGGCTTGCGCGCCGGGTTGATGGTGATAGAGACCACGCGCGACACGTTGGCGAAGCTCGTCTAACGGCGCGATCCGCATGAAAGGCGGCTGCATAGGCGTAGATGTTTTTGCGTGCACGCGACATCAAGTTGCAGGTTTGAATGTGCGCCTGAATCTGCGTTCCGCCTGGAGGCTTGGCTCCGTTGTCCGCAGGCGCGGCGCGGCCGCTTGTACAATCCCCGCCTCGCGGCTGCTGCGCTGCACCACATCGGCCGCACGAGTTTGAATCGCATTTTTGGCGCGGCAATCATGCCTGTCCGGATTCGGCTCTGTCTTGTTCAATACCGTAGAGGAACACCCGCAATGAAGATGAATTGGCGAAACACGGCCGCGCTCGCGCTGTTCGCGACCGCAACGGCGACAGTAACGGCAGGCTCCGCAGTGGCGGCGGACATCAAGGAAGTGCGCTTCGGTGTAGAGGCGTCGTATGCGCCGTTCGAATCGAAGTCGCCGTCGGGCGAGTTACAGGGTTTCGACATCGATGTGGGCAATGCTGTCTGCGCGAAGCTCAAGGCCAAATGCGTGTGGGTCGAAAATTCGTTCGACGGTCTGATCCCCGCGTTGCAGGCGCGCAAATTCAACGCGATCAACTCGGACATGACGATCACGGACCAGCGCCGTCAGGCAGTGGATTTCACGGACCCGATCTACACGATCCCGAATCAGATGATCGCGAAGAAGGGCAGCGGCTTGCTGCCGACGCCCGCGTCGTTAAAAGGTAAGCATGTCGGCGTGCTCCAAGGCACGATCCAGGAAACCTACGCGAAGGCGCGCTGGGCGCCGGCGGGTGTCGACGTCGTGCCGTATCAGACGCAAGACCAGATTTATGCGGACCTCGCATCCGGTCGGCTCGACGCATCGTTCCAGGACGCCGAGGCGGCGTCCAAGGGCTTTCTGAAGAAACCGCAAGGCGCGGGCTTCGAATTCGCCGGCCCCGCTGTCAGCGACGAGAAGCTGCTCGGCGCGGGCGTCGGCTTCGGCATCCGCAAAGGCGATGCGGCGCTGAAGGGCGCATTGAACCAGGCGCTGAAGGAACTGAAGGCAGACGGCACTATCGACCGTTTTGCGGCGAAGTATTTCGACGTGAAGGTCGTGCTGAAGTAACGCGTCGCCGCGCAACAACCTGAGAGGAACGGCCGCTAGTTGCGGCCGTTTTTTATTTCGGATTAGAACACCGGTTCTCTGCTATTACGAAATTTTTGCGGATATTGTTTTCTCGACATGCCCGTGCAAGACTGCCTGCGCTAAAATCGCCAGGCGTGCTGCCGTCGCAAACGATAAATTAGTCGCAATCTGTACGGTGGCGACGCCAGGACAGCGACAAGACGGGCATAAAGCGGCACGCATAAAGCAGTAATAAGGCAGCAGCAATAAGACAGCCAAAACAGCTACAGGCGCCGGCGCGTCGCGTCGCGGGGGACCAGAATGAGCACCATTGCAGTCGAAAATCCGGGCCATGCGGGCGCCACGGACGATGAGCAGTTGAACGCCAGCTTCGCACGGCAACCCATCCTCAATCGGGACGGCATGCTGTGCGGTTACGAGCTCAAGATACGCGCGCCGGAATTGCCGGCGGAACCGCTGCCCGACCTCGATCACGACCTCGACGCCGACGCTGAAAGCAACCCGGACAACGCCGCCGCCAAAGCAGGCCGCGCGCCCACGCCGGCGCAGCGCGCAGCGCGAGCGATCATCCGCGACCTCACGCAGAGCAATGTGCGCGGCGCACTGACCGGGCATCCGGCGTACATCGACATGAGCCGGGACATGCTGTTCGACGACGCAATCGAGCGGTTGCCCGCCGAGCGCTTCCTGTTCGAGTTGCCGCCCAATATGGAAGTCGACGACGAACTGATTGCGCGCATCGTGCTACTGCATGGCCGTCGCTACCGTTTCGTGCTCGACGAAGTGACGCAGCCCAACGAGACTTTCGCGAAACTGCTGCCCTATGCGGAAGCCATCAAGATCGACATCACGCGCGCACCCGCCGCGCTGTTGCCGAAGCTGACGAGCGTGCTCAAGTCGGCGGGCAAGCTGCTGATCGCATCGGGGCTCGACGCGCAAGCCGACTTCGAAACGGCGCATGGCCTCGGCTTCGACCGCTTCCAGGGGTACTTCTTCGCGCGCCCGCAAACCGCGCTGACCCGGCGCGTCAGCGCGCCACGCCATGCGCTGCTGAATCTGCTGCAACTGCTTGCGGGCGACCCGACGGTCGCGCAACTCGAAGCGGAGCTCAAGCTCAATCCCGTGCTGGTGATGCATCTGATGAAGCTCGCGAATTCCAGCGGGCTCGCAGTCGGTCATAAGGTGACCACGCTGCGCGAGGCGATCAACGCGACCGGCACCGACCGCATCGCGCGCTGGACGCAGTTGCTCCTCTACGCCGACGGCCGCAAGGTCGCGCTCGAAGACGATCCGCTGCTGCAACTCGCGGCGACTCGCGCGCGTTTCATGGAACTGGCGATCGAACGCTTGCCGGAAGCCGGCCGCGACGAAGCCGACGCAGCGTTTCTGACGGGTGTGTTTTCATTCGTCGACGCGGTGTTCGGCGGCTCGCTCGAAAGCACGTTGAATGTGCTCACGTTGTCGCGTCCGATCCAGGCGGCGATTCTGCAACGCGAGGGCGCGCTCGGTTTGTTGCTGGACACTGTCGAGGCGTTGGAAAACGGCTCGTGGGTCGAGCTTGCCGCACTCTGCGCACAGCTTGCGCCGTTGACGGTGGAAGAGGTCGCTCAAATGGGACTCGCCGCCGGCGCATGGGCAGGTGTCGCGGACCGCAGCGCGGAAGGTCTGGAAAGAATCGAGGACTAAGCTCAGAGATTTAAGCGATGCCCGTATGCAGCGCAAACCGGCATCGCGAATCTGACTTGCAAAATCAGGCGTCGGGCAAATGCGGAAGCAGGAGACTCACGCACCGTGATCAACGATCACGCCACGTTTTTACATCGTCTCCATTTCCCGCATTTGCCCCAGGCCGAAAAAACGGCCTAACTCCTTGGCCAGTTCGTTCAGTACGCTCATCTCTTTCTGCGAGATGCGCCGTGGCTCCTGAGTGTGAGACCAGTCGCCGTAAAGTAGCGCGACCGTCTGGTCGGTCTCATCCACCACCGGTAACAGCACAAAGGCGCGGGCGTCGTCGAAAGAGCGGCGAAACCATTCCGGCAGGCGCGCGACCATTTTCGGATCGCGCGCGTTTTCGATGAAGATGCCCACCGAATTCGCTATGGCAAGGTGGAACACGTCGGGCTCGAAGGCCGAACCGAACGTAAGCTTGGGCAGCGCCGCATCGATTTTCGGGCCGAGACCCAGGCGCGCGCGGAAGGTGCCGTTGCTGTGCTTGACGAACACCACCGTGCGCGCAAAGCCAAGCGCCGCGAGCACCGTTTCCGAAGCCATGCCGAGGGCCGGCGCGAGCGAACTGGTGTCGGGGAGGGCGCGCAGATCTTCGACACCTGCTGCAATGCGCGCTTCGGGATTCAGCGCCTCGCGCGCCATCGCGTCAGCGTTCGCGCGCAGCTCGACGATTTCGCGCATCACGCCGTCGCCGCCTTCCTCGCGGGCGAGCGCGACGCTCATTTCGAGCAGCACTTCGGGATCGGTGTTGAGCGCGTGGCTATATTCCTGGGCGAGTTCGGCGATGCGTTCCTCGCGCTCGAAGTCGGGCACGTTCTGCTGCGTGAGGACGTCGGCGACCGCCGTCGAATAATTGGTGATCGCGCGCAGCCACTGCACCTGGCGCGGCTGTTCCGTGTCCTGCGGATCGAACTCGCCCATGCCCGAGCGGATCATGTCGGGCAGGCGCCAGCGCACCGCGGCTTCGGCGCCGATTTCGTCGAACGTCACGCCGAGCACCAGCACACAAGCGTCCGCTTCCTGCGTGCCGCCGTCGATGTGGCGGCGAATCTGATCCCATTCCGCGTCGAGATAGAACACCACCAGCAGCTTGCCGATTTGGCGCATCAGCGTGCAGACCACCGCTTCCTCGCCGGCACGCAGATCGCCGCGCTCGGTCAGCTTGCGCGCGACGCAGCCCGAGAGCAGCGTGCGGTTCAGTTCGAGCTTCGCGTCGATGCGGCGCGGCGCGCTGTGATGAAAGTGATCGACGATCTTCAGGCCGACCACGAGATGGCCGACCGCGTCCATGCCGAGCACCATCAGCGCGCGCGACACGGTGGTGATATTGCCGCCGAAAGCCATATACATGGCCGAGTTCGCGAGCCGCAACACCTTTTGCGTGAGCGCGAAGTCCGAGAGCACGACCTGCACGAGGCCGGTGAAGTCGAGGTCGTCGTTGTTCATCGCCGCCATGGTGGTGCGCAGCGACTGCGACAGCATGGGGAAATCGCCGCGCTCGCTCATTCGCGTCCACAGCCGGTCGAGCACAGCCGCCTTTACCATGTGAGTCCCGCAAAAACCATACATGTTCCAATGAATGCCACGCCGGCCTGAAGCCGGCTTGTGCCGCTGCGTAAGCGCTTGACCCGCACTGTTAGGCGCTGTGCAGGTGAAGCGAGCGCGCTTCGAAACGCTGCGCCAGTTCGTCAGAAGGCAACGCCTGGCAGACGAGCCAGCCCTGTATGTGGTCGCATCCCATTTCGGTGAGCAGGGCGCGCTGCGCTTCGGTTTCGACGCCCTCCGCGACCAGTTCCAGGTCGAGTGTCTGGGCGAGGCCGACCACCGCGCTGACAATCGCCTGGTCGTTTCGGGAGGTTAGCAGATTCTCGACAAAACTCCTGTCGATCTTGAGCTTTGCAAGGGGAAACCGTTGCAGGTAAGCCAGGCTTGAATAGCCGGTGCCGAAATCGTCGACGGCAAAGCGGATACCCATAGCGGTCAGGTCCTCCAGCAACACCTTTGCATGTGCCGGGTCGTGCATCAGCAGACTTTCGGTAATTTCGAACACGAGGCGCCGCGGGTCGATGCCGGTCAGATTGATCGCTTCGCGCACGGCGTCCTTGAAACGCGGATCGCGGAACTGCTGTGGCGACACGTTCACGGCGACGTATTGCAGCGAAATGCCCTTGGCGTCCCACTGGATCAACTGCATGCACGCGATTTTCAGCACCCAGTTGCCGAGGAAGTTGATCAGGCCGATCGATTCCGCGAGCGGAATGAACATCGACGGCGGCACGAGACCATGCACCGGATGCAGCCAGCGGATCAGCGCCTCGACCCCGACCACGCCGTGCGTGCGGCTGCTCGTGATCGGCTGGAAATGTAGCGAGAATTCGCCGTTGCGCACGCCGTCGTACAGATCCGCCTCGAGCTTCAGGCGCTCCGCGTCGGCGGGATTGTCGTCGGGCACGTAGAACGCGAGCGTATTGCCGCCGGCCGCCTTGGCCTGCAACAACGCGTGGTCGGCCCAGCGCAGCAGATGCGTGTCGTGCGCGGCGGTGTCGTTGGCGTGGCGCACATCGGGATACAGCGCGATGCCGATGCTCGCCGAAAGATGCACCTGCTGGCCGCTAAATACATAAGGCTGCTGGATCGCGGTCAAGAGGCGCCGGGCCAGCGTTTCGGCGGCGGCGGCCGCGTCAGTGCGGTTCGCAGCGGGCTTCACGAGGATCGCGAACTCGTCGCTGGCCACGCGCGCCACGGTTTCGCTCGGACTCGTCATGTTCATGAGACGCCGCGCGGTGTCACGCAGCATCTCGTCGCCGGCATCGTAGCCGAGCGCGCGGTTCACGCGCTGATAATCGTCGATGTCGAGCAGCAGCAGCGCGGCCGGCGTGCCGTGCGCGTCGGCTTGCCGTTGCGCTTCGAGCACCGCGGGAATCAGCGCGGACTGATTGGCGAGGTTGGTCAGGCGGTCCAGATGCAGTGCCTGGATGAGGCGCTCCTCGCTCGCACGCCAGGCGGACACGTCGAAGCCGGCAATCGCATAGCCGCCGATGCCGTTGTGGCTGCTGCGCACCACGCGCAACTCCACGGTGATCGGGTAGGTGAGCGACTTGATGAGCCCGAGCGTGGCTTTCTCCACGTTGCCCGAAGCCGCCGCGCGGGCGAGCAGCGCGTCGAGGCGCGGCACATCGGCCTGGGCCACCAGTTCATGCAGCGTGATCGTCTCGAGATATTCGCGGTGATAGCCGATAAAGCGCAGGCTCGCGTCGGACACATAGATAAAGCGCAGTTCGCTGTCCACGTGCGCGAGCAGATCGACGGCGCCCACCACCTGTTCGAGTTGCGGCGGCGGAGGCGGGGCTGCTTGCGGCGTGTCGTCCACGCGACGGCCAAGCGCAAGAAGCCGGTCGACGACCGTGCGCAAGGAGCCCCGGCGGGGCGCGGTGATCCTGTTCGCTTCCATGTTTGTCGCTGGCAACCTGTGTTCGTCTGCAGGCGGAGCGGCTTGCTTTTCGCCTGGTGAAGGCGGTCAAAAGGTATCAGGCCGCCCCATCAGAACAAGATAACGGCTCGCGCCCCGAAATCTTTAGCCGGCGAACGGGAAAAACTTCGTAAGGCACGGCGGGCCGCCATGGCCGGGCGTTCCGGCGATCGGGTTAAAGTGCGGCGACCCGGCGTCCGTTAATACGGCAAACCCCTTGTGCGGTGGCGGTGCGCCGCTGCCGCGCCACACTCCGACAAGCTGCACCGATGATCCATGTCTGAACTTCATTTGGTCCGTGCGACTGCCCGGCGCATCGAGGTGCGCGACTCGTCCGGCGAGGATGCCGACCGGGCGTCCGCGCCCCAGTTCGTCTATCTTGGACGCCAGCCGATCCTCGATAGCCAGGGCGCGCTCAACGCCTACGAACTGCTGTTCCGGGCCGGCGCCCACAACTACGCAGAAATCACCGACGACGCTCAGGCGACGGCGCAGGTCGTGGCGCGCGCCCTCGGCGGAATCGGTGTGCCTGCGGTACTCGGGCGGCATCGCGGCTTCGTGAATATTGATCGGGCGATGCTCTTCGACGACATTGTCCACGTCATGCCGCCCGAACGCTTCGTGCTCGAGATCCTCGAAACGGTGAAGTTCGATGCGCAACTCGCGCGCCGGCTGAACGAACTGAGGCGCAGCGGTTTCCAGGTTGCGCTCGACGACGTCAGCGAACTGTCCGGCGAACTGCTCGCCATGTTGCCGCATGCGGACATCGTCAAGATCGATTTTTTGCAGACGAAGCGAGCGGATCTGCCTGAACTCGCGGCCGCCATGCGCGGCTACGGCAAGACGCTGTTAGCCGAAAAAGTGGAGACACGCGAGGACTTCGCGCTCGCCCGCGATCTCGGTTTCGATCTGTTTCAGGGCTACTTCTTCGCGCGGCCCCAGGTGCTGGCCGCGCCGCGCAACCGGTCTCCGCGTCCGAGCCTCTTGCGACTGCTCGCGCTACTGTCGCGCGATGCGGGTATCGTCGAACTCGAAGCCGAACTGAAGCTGAACCCGAGCGTGGTCGTCCAGTTGCTGCGGCTCGTCAACTCGAGCGCATTCGGTCTTGGGCGCAATATCGCGTCGTTGCGCGAGGCGATCATCGCAACGGGGACGCGCCAGATCGCGCGCTGGGCGCAACTGCTGCTTTATGCGGACAGCGGCGATCTGCCGTGGCGCGCCGATCCGCTCGTGCAACTGGCGGGTACCCGTTCGCGCTTCATGGAACTGGCGGCGGCCTGGATGCGTCCCGCCGACGACGAATTCGCCGATGCCGCGTTCATGACCGGGATTTTTTCGCTCGTACATGTGCTGCTCGGCAGCACGCCGAAGGCGGTGCTGGAAAAGCTCGGTCTTGCGCCGCAGATCCGCGAGGCAATCGTCACGCATCACGGAGCGCTCGGCAGGCTGTTGCGCATCGCGGAGCTGGCGGGCAAAGGCGGCGACGCCGCGCCGATTGCGCTCGGACCCGATGCGCCGCCGGAATTCGCCGCGCTCACGCCCGAGGTACTCGCCGAACTCAACCTCTCCGCTGCCGCGTGGTTTGGCGCGCATGTGGAAGAAGCGGCTGCCTGATCCGCGCCGTTGCTTGCATCCTGCGAGGTGCGGCGCACGTATTCTGCGTGTACGTGGTCCAATAGAGCGCAGGGCCGGTCGGTCATGTCCGGCTTTGCCGCTTAGCTCTGTTCCAGGCTGCCGCCTGGAAGGCGCCCGGATCGAGCCGGGCCGACCATGGTCGCGCTGGAACGGCGAGGCCGTAGACTCGTCGCCGGAATCGTGTGCATCAACGCTCAAAGGATCAGCAGATGAAAAGAAAATTCATACCGGCGGCGCTGGCCGCTGCCGTGTCGGTGGCCTTCGCCGCGTATTCGTTGGCAGCAAACGCGACGCTCAAGCCGGGCGATCCGGCACCGCAGTTCACCACGCAGGCGTCGCTGGGCGGCAAGACGTACACGTATTCGCTTGCCGACGAGCTGAAGAAGGGACCGGTAGTGCTGTACTTCTACCCGGCCGCTTTCACGAAGGGCTGCACGATCGAGGCTCATGAATTCGCAGAGGCCGTCGACGAATACAAGAAATATGGCGCGACGGTGATCGGCGTGTCGCACGACAACATCGACACGTTGACGAAATTCTCGGTGAGCGAGTGCCGCAGCAAATTCCCGGTTGCGGCGGACCCGGAGTCGAAAGTGATTGGCGAATACGACGCGGGCTTGCCGATGCATAGTTCGATGGCCAATCGCGTGTCATACGTGATCGCGCCTGACGGCAAGATCATTTACGAATACACGAGCCTGTCGCCGGAAAAGCACGTCGAGAATACGCTTAAGGCCGTGAAGGACTGGGCCGCGACGCACAAGCAGCCGTAAGGCGTATGGTCGGGAACTCGCCATGCCGATTATTGTTGCGCTACTGGCGCTGATTGCGCTGGTCTATGGCGCGGTGCGCGCATTCTATGGGTTGCAGTCGGCCTTCGGCACGACGGTCGCCGTCGGTGCGGCGGTGCTGGCCGCCGTGCTGCTGATTGCCGCCGTCGCGTACTGGTTGCGCCGCCGCAAGGAAGTGGCACCGAATATTCGCGACGGCGACTGGACGCACCGGCTCGACGGCACTTGGGGCTCGGTGCGGCTCGCGTCGGGCAAGCGTCTGTGTGAGATTTATCTGGCCCCGGAGCAGGGCGCATATATCTTCGCCGACCTGCTCGGGGCCGACATGGAGCGCGACGGCGCGCAATGGCGGGTTGCGCTGAAAGTGAAGGATGCCGCGCATGGCGTGTGGCACTTGCCTATGCAGAGCGAAGGGCAAGCAAAGCAATGGCGGCGCATTTTTTTGCTCGCTATCGACCAGAAACTTTGAGGTCGTTTGCAGCGGTGAAGAGCCGATGAAGCAGCGGTGAAGCAGCGGTGAAGCAGCGGTGAAGCGGCGGTACTGCCGGTTCAACCGCTGTACCCCGCGCATGCGCGACGCTGTGCACGCACAACAGCACAGCAGTACAACGCCACGCATCACGCAGACGGAGCAATACCGCTTCTGCGCGCTTTCCTCGACTCCCAGCGAACGCGAATCCGGTCCATGTAAAGATAGACCACCGGTGTCGTGTACAAGGTCAGCATCTGGCTGACAATCAGCCCGCCGACAATCGCAATGCCGAGCGGCGCGCGCAACTCCGCGCCTTCGCCGCGCCCGAACGCGAGCGGCACTGCGCCGAGCATGGCCGCGAACGTGGTCATCATGATCGGACGGAAACGCAGCAGGCACGCCTCGTGAATCGCGTCACGCGACGAGCGGCCTTGCCGCGACGCTTCGATAGCGAAGTCCACCATCATGATCGCGTTCTTCTTGACGATGCCGATCAGCAGAATCACGCCGATTAACGCGATGATGCTGAACTCGGTCTTGAAGAGCAGCAGCGCCAGCAGCGCGCCTACGCCCGCCGACGGCAGCGTCGACAGAATGGTCAGCGGGTGAATGTAGCTCTCGTACAGGATGCCGAGCACGATGTACACCGCTGCGAGAGCGGCCAGAATCAGAATCGGCTGGTCCGACATGGACTGCTGGAAGGCCTGCGCCGTTCCCTGGAAGCTGCCGTGGATAGTCGCCGGCATGCCGATCTGCGCCATGGTCTCGTAGATCGCCTGGGTTGCCGTGGACAGCGACACGCCAGGCGGCAGGTTGAACGAGATCGTCGAGGCCACGAACTGACTCTGGTGATTCACCGACAACGGCGTGTTGCCCGGACTGAAGCTCGCAATCGCCGACAACGGCACCATGGTCTCCTTCGAAGTCGACACGGCCGCGCCCGACGAAGCGCTCGACTTGCCGCTCGCGGCGATCGAATTGATCGCCTGGTTGCGCGCGGAATCGGCGGCAATCGTCGCGGCGCTCGACGCCGTGGTGCCCGCGGTGCCGCCCGCCGAGGCGCTCGTGGACGACGTGGTGGTCGCCTTCGTCACCGTGCCCGCAGGCGCGTTGGTGGTCTGCGCGCCGCTCGCGCTGCCGCCCGACGTGCTGACGTAGATCTGCTTGAGCATGTCGGGGCTCTGCCAGTATTTCGGCGCGACTTCCATCACCACGTGATACTGGTTCAACGGGTTGTAGATCGTCGATACCTGGCGCTGACCGAAGGCGTCGTACAGCGTGTTGTCGATCTGCGCGGGCTTGATGCCGAGCCGCGACGCGCTCGCGCGGTCGATGGTCACCATCGCTTCGAGGCCGCCTTGCTGCTGGTCGGAATTCACGTCGGTCAGTTCGTGGCGCGCCTGCAGCGCCTCGGTGAGCTTCGGTCCCCACAGATACAGGTCGGGTGTCGAATCGGCGAGTAGCGTGAACTGATACTGCGCATTCGATTGCCGCCCGCCCACGCGAATGTCCTGCACCGATTGCAGGAACGTGCGTGCGCCGGCTACGTCGCCAAGCGGCGCGCGCAGTTGCTGGATCACCTGATCGGCGGAAAGCTTGCGCTCGCCCTTCGATTTGAGCGACACGAACATGAAGCCCGAATTGGTCTGCCGCCCGCCCGTGAAACCGACCACGCTATCCACGGCCGGGTTCTTGCTGACGATCTCCATCATCTGCGCGAACTTGCCTTTCATGGCCTGGAAAGACGTGCTCTGGTCGGCCTGAATGCCGCCGATGAGCCGCCCGGTGTCCTGCTGCGGGAAGAAGCCCTTCGGCACGATGATATACAGCCAGATATTCAGGCCGATGGTCGCGAGCAGAACAGTGAGGATCAGGCGCGGATGCAGCAGCGCCCAGCCGAGCGTGCGTTCGTAGCCACGTTGCATGGACGCAAAACCGCGTTCGAGCCAACGTCCGAAACGGCCTTCCTCTTTCTGTTCCCGGGGCTCGCGCAAAAGGCGGGAGCACATCATTGGCGTGAGCGTGAGCGAGACGATCAGCGAAACGCCGATCGCGAGCGACAGCGTCAGCGCGAACTCGCGGAACAGCCGGCCCACGATGCCGCCCATCAGCAGGATCGGCAGGAACACGGCGACGAGCGAGATGCTGATCGACATGACCGTGAAGCCGACTTCGCGCGCGCCGATGAATGCAGCCTTCATGCGCGGCACGCCGTTCTCGATATGGCGTGAGATGTTTTCCAGCACCACGATAGCGTCGTCCACGACGAAGCCCGTCGCGATAGTCAGCGCCATCAGCGAAAGGTTGTCGATCGAGAAGCCGAGCAGGTACATGGCGCCGAACGTGCCGATGATCGAGATCGGCACTGCCACGCTCGGAATGAGCGTGGCGCGCCAGTTGCGCAGGAACAGGAACACGACCATTACGACGAGCGCGACCGCGATCAATAGCGTGTACTCGGTGTCTTTCAGCGACGCGCGGATCGTGACCGAGCGGTCGGACGTAGGCGAGATGTCGACGTCGGCCGGCAGCGATGCATGCAGTTGCGGCAGCATAGCCGTGACGCGGTCGACCGTTTCAATGATGTTCGCGCCCGGCTGGCGGTACAGGATCACGAGCACCGAACGCTTGCCGTTGAAGAGCCCGAGGTTGCGCAGATCCTCGACTGAATCGACAACTTCCGCCACGTCCGATAGCTTGACCGCCGAGCCGTTGCGATAGGCGATCACGAGGTCGCGGTACTGCGACGCCTTGCTCGCCTGGTCGTTCGTATAGATCTGTACGCGGTTCGGGCCGAACTCGATCGAGCCCTTGGGACTGTTCGCGTTGGCCGCGGCGAGCGCCGCGCGCACGTCTTCGAGACCGATGCCGTAGTGAAAAAGCGCCTGCGGCTCCAGTTCGACGCGAACAGCCGGATTCGCCGAACCGCTGACGTCCACTTCGCCCACACCGTCTACTTGCGACAGCGACTGCTGCAGCACCGTGGCCGCCGAGTCGTAGAGCTGGCCGGCGGTGAGCGTTTTCGACGTGAGCGCGAGAATCATGATCGGCGCGTCAGCCGGATTGACCTTGTGATAAGTCGGATTGCTGCGCAGGCTCGCGGGCAGATCGGCGCGCGCGGCGTTGATCGCCGCTTGCACGTCGCGCGCTGCGCCGTCGATGTCGCGGTTCAGACCGAACTGCATGGTGATGCGCGTCGAGCCGACCGAACTGGTCGACGTCATTTCCGTGACGTCGGCTATCGAACCGAGATGCCGTTCGAGCGGACTCGCCACGCTGGTCGCCACCGTGTCCGGGCTCGCGCCCGGCAACGATGCCTGGACCGAAATGGTCGGAAAATCGACCTGCGGGAGCGGCGCAACCGGTAGCTTCGTGAATGCGAACATGCCGGATAGCGCAATGCCGATTGCCAGCAGTGTGGTGGCGACGGGGCGCGAAATAAATGGACGCGACAGGTTCATCGCGTCAATTCCCTGCGTCCGTGGCCGGCGGCGTTGCGCCCGCCGATGGACCGCCCCGGTTGAAGCGCTCGCGCGTGCGGCGGGCCAGCGAATCGAACGCGAGGTAAATCACCGGCGTGGTAAAGAGCGTCAGCAACTGGCTGACGATCAGACCGCCCGCGATCGCGATACCGAGCGGGCGACGCAATTCCGAACCGGCGCCGGTACCGAGCATGAGCGGCAGCGCGCCGAGCAGCGCGGCGAGCGTGGTCATCAGGATCGGCCGGAAGCGCAGCAGGCACGCCTGGTAAATGGCTTCGCGCGGCGCCTTGCCTTCTTCGCGTTCCGCATAAAGCGCGAAGTCGATCATCATGATCGCGTTTTTCTTCACGATGCCGATCAGCAGCACGATGCCGATAATGCCGATGATGTCCAGGTCGTGGCCCGTGATCAGCAGCGCGAGCAATGCGCCCACGCCTGCCGAAGGCAGCGTCGAAAGAATCGTGATCGGATGGATGAAGCTCTCATACAGCACGCCGAGCACGATATACATCGTGACGATGGCCGCCAGGATCAGGAACAGTTCGTTCGATAGCGACGCCTGGAACGCGAGCGCCGCGCCCTGATAGCGTGTCTGGAACGAGGCCGGCAAGCCGATGTCCTTTTCCGCCTGCCCAATTGCCTTGACGGCCGCGCCAAGCGACGATCCTGGCGCCAGGTTGAACGACACCGTCGTGGCGGGGAACTGGCTCAGGTGCGTGACGAGCAACGGGGCCGGTCTTTCGATGAATCTCGCGATCGCGGAGAGCGGCACTTGTCCGCCCGACGAGGTGGAAGAGGGCAGATAGATCGAGTTGAGCGACTCGGTGTAGTGCTGCATCGACGGCTGCGCTTCCAGGATCACGCGGTACTGGTTCGACTGCGTGAAAATCGTCGAGACGATGCGCTGGCCGAATGCGTCGTAAAGCGCGCTATCCACGGTGGCGGGTGTGATGCCATAACGCGACGCCGTGGCACGGTCGATCTCGACGTAGACCGACTGACCGTTGTCCTGCAGGTCGGTTGCGACGTCCGCGAGTTCCGGCGACTGCTTCAACCGCTCGACGAGCTTGGGCACCCAGGTCGTGAATTCGCCCATGTTCGGATCGGTCAGCATGAACTGGTACTGCGTGGGGCTCACGGTCGAATCGATCGTCAGATCCTGCACAGGTTGCATGTACAGCGACGCGCCTGCGATATGCGCGACGTCCCGCTGCAACTGCCGGATCACTTCGCTAGCGGTGCTGCTACGGTCGTCGCGCGGCTTCAGGTTGATGAGCATGCGGCCGCTGTTCAACGTGATATTGCTGCCGTCCACGCCGATAAAGGATGTCAGGCTTTCCACGTCCGGGTTTTTCAGAATCTGCGCGGCGAGTTCCTGCTGGCGCTCGGCCATCGACGCATACGACACCGATTGCGGCGCCTGTGTGATCGCCTGGATCACGCCCGTATCCTGCACCGGGAAGAAGCCCTTGGGAATGAACACGTAGAGCAGCGCGGTCAGCACGAGCGTCAGCACCGCGACGACCAGCGTGGCGCGTTGCCGGCTGAGGACCCACGTGAGCGCGACCGCATAACGGGCGATTACCCAGTCGATCGCACGGTGCGCGCGCGCCTCGAAGCGGTGGCTCTCGTGCGGTGGCGTGTGGCGCAACAGTTTCGCGCACATCATGGGTACGAGCGTGAGCGACACGATCGCGGAAATCACGATGGTCACCGCGAGCGTGATCGCGAATTCATGGAACAGGCGGCCTACCACGTCGCCCATGAAGAGCAGCGGAATCAGCACGGCGATCAGCGAGACGGTCAGCGAAATGATCGTGAAGCCGATCTGCTTCGAACCTTTCAGCGCGGCTTCGAGCGGCGCTTCGCCTTCTTCGACATAGCGCGCGATGTTCTCGATCATGACGATCGCGTCGTCGACCACGAAGCCGGTCGCGATCGTCAAGGCCATTAGCGATAAGTTATCCAGCGAGAAGCCGCACAGATACATCACCGCGAGCGTGCCGATGAGCGAGAGCGGCACCGACAGGCTCGGAATGATGGTCGCGTACACGTTGGCGAGAAACAGGTACATGACGAGCACGACGAGCACGACCGACATGGCCAGTTCGAACTGCACGTCGCGCACGGAAGCGCGGATCGTCGTGGTGCGGTCGGTGACGACCTGCACCTCGAGTGCGGCCGGCAGCGATTGCTGCAACTGGGGCAGCAGTTTCTTGATGCTTTCCACGACCTGAATCACGTTCGCGCCCGGCTGGCGCTGCACGTTCAGGATGATCGCGGGCGTGCCGTCGACCCATGCGCCGAGCTTCGTGTTTTCCGCGCCCTGCACGATGGTGGCGACGTCGGTCAGCATCACGGGACGGCCGTTCTTGTACGCGACCACCGCGCTCTTATACGCATCGGCGTCGGTCAACTGGTCGTTTGCGTTGATCGTGTAGTTGCGCGTCGGGCCGTCGAAGTTGCCCTTCGGCGTGTTGACGTTCAGGTTCGAAATCGTGGTGCGCAAGTCGTCGAGATTCAACCCGTAGGCGGCGAGCGCGCGCGGGTTCGCCTGGATTCGTACGGCCGGCCGCTGGCCGCCCGACAGACTCACGAGGCCCACGCCCGCGACCTGCGAAATTTTCTGCGCAAGACGCGTGTCGGCGAGATCCTGAACCTGCGTGAGCGGCAATGTTTTCGACGTGATCGCGAGCGTGATGATCGGCGCATCGGCGGGATTGACCTTTGCGTAGATCGGCGGCGCGGGCAGGTCCGAGGGCAGCAGGTTGCCCGCGG
Source organism: Paraburkholderia caledonica NBRC 102488 (assembly GCF_000685095.1). Taxonomy (GTDB): domain Bacteria; phylum Pseudomonadota; class Gammaproteobacteria; order Burkholderiales; family Burkholderiaceae; genus Paraburkholderia; species Paraburkholderia caledonica. The sequence continues at coordinate 350,884 of NZ_BAYE01000005.1, read as the reverse complement.
CGTTGATCGCGGCCTGCACTTCCTGCTCGGCGATATCGAGCGGCAGGTCGAGGCTGAACTGCAGCGTGATGATCGACGAGCCGGCCGAGCTTTGCGACGACATCTGATTCAACGAGGGCATCTGCCCGAATTGACGTTCGAGCGGCGCGGTGACCGACGACGTCATCACGTCCGGGCTCGCGCCCGGATAGAACGTTTGCACCTGGATGGTCGGATAGTCGACCTGCGGCAGCGCTGAGAGCGGCAAGAAGCGCAGCGCGACGAGGCCGACCAGCATGATCGCCGCCATCAGCAGCGCGGTGCCGACGGGACGCAGAATAAAGGCGCGGGATGGATTCATGCGGTAAGTGCCGTGCCCTTATTGCGAAGCTTGCGCTGCGTGCTTGCCGTGATGCGGGCGTGCAGCCGAGGCACCGGAGACACCTGAGGCCGCAGCTGCGGCAGCACCGCTGGCACCGCGCGCGCCGCGCGGTTTGTCCGCCGGAATCGTGATCTTCGCGCCTTCCTTCAGGCGGTCCGAACCGTCGATCACGACGCGCTCGCCCACTTGCAGACCCGACTTGATGCTGGTGCGCTCGCCGTCGACGGGGCCGACCTTTACCGGCCGCACCGTGACGGTGTTGTCAGGCTTCACGACGTACACGAACTGGCCCATGGAGCCGTTCAGCACGGCCGATGTCGGTACGATCACCGCGTCCTTGATCGTATTGACGAGCAACCGGGTGTTCACGAACTGATTGGGGAACAACAGGTTCTTGTTGTTCTGGAAGATCGCGCGCAGCTTGACGGTGCCGGTCGTGGTGTCGATCTGGTTGTCGAGCGTCTCGAGCGTGCCGCCTTCGAGCGACGTGGTGTTGCTGCGGTCGTACGCAGTGACCGAGAGCTTCGTGCCGGACTGCGCCTGTTCGAGAATCTGCTGCAGGTTGTCTTCGGAGGTGGTGAAGATGACGCTGATCGGCTGCAATTGCGTAATCACGACGATGCCGTTGGTCAGGCTCGGCGTCACGTAGTTGCCGGGATCTACCTGCCGCAAGCCGACGCGTCCCGACACCGGCGCGGTGATTCGCGCATAAACGAGGTCGAGCTTGAAGGTGTCGACGTTGGCCTTGTCGGACTTCACGGTGCCTTCATATTGGCGCACGAGCGATGCCTGCGTATCGACCTGCTGGCTCGCGATGGAGTCTTGCGAAAGCAGCGTCTGGTAGCGCTTGAGGTCCAGACGCGCGGTTTGCAGCAAAGCCTCGTCGCGCGCGAGCGTGCCTTCGGCGTTGCTGAGCGAGATCTGGTAGGGACGCGGGTCGATCTGCGCGAGCAGGTCGCCCTTCCTGACCATCTGGCCTTCCTTGAAATACACGTCTTGCAGGGTGCCGCTCAGTTGCGGCAATACCGTCACGCTGGCGAGCGGGGTGACGGTGCCGAGCGCAGTCAAGACAACCGGCATCTCGCCTTGCGTCGCCGTGGCCACATGGACCGGTTGCGGCATGTTCGCCATGCCGCCAGGGCCGCCGCGGCCGGACCGCCCGCTATGTGTGGCGCTCGCGCCCGGTGCGGCGGCGCCGTCCGGCGAGCCCCACGGATGCCAGCGCCACAGCACGAAGCCGAGAATCGCGAGCGCGGCGACGATGAGTGCGATATTGCGGCCGCGATGCGATTTGACGACGGCGGGCGGCGTGTCCCGCTTATCGCGGTTGTGCAACGGACGGTCAGGCCCGCCACTGGCGGGCGCCGGGGAAACCGGAGCGGTGGGGCGTGAAGTTTCCGAATGCTGTTGTTGTTCGTCCATCGGTTCGGTCAGTGACTGGCTTGGAAGTGAGGCGTTCGCGCGATTGTGCCGCATCGGCGAGTGGCGCCCGATGCGTGCGGATCGCACGACAGGCGGTTTCGACAGCGGTCGGTCCGCAAATGTTCAGCGCGATGCTACCTGAGACGTGGCCTACGATGCATGCACAGTGCTGCGGGACACGCGTGCGGTCTGAGATTCGGCGCACCGCGCCGGACGGCCCAGAGGCCCGACGCGCGGGCGGCTCCGCGACAGGAATGCATGATCCTACGTCCCGCGCTCTGTAACAGTCCACCCGTGTATTTTTCTTTTGATTACGCCGGTTACACGATGTGCAACGGCTCGCCGCTACGCGGGGCGGGCAGCGCGTTTGCGGCACTCCTGTTGTTCAGTTGTCGAGCCGGCGCCCCGGCGTCCCCCCGATCTCCAGCACGATTCGCGCGACACAATCGAGCAGGTTGGGTCCGGCACGGTTGATGAGCCAGTCGCGCGGGCACTGGTCGGCGGAGCCGCCGCAGTTGACCGCGTACCGCTCGCCGGACGGGCCGGTGAAGCCGAGCGCGATCGCATTCAGTCCGTCGTGCCATTCGCCGGTCGCGATCGCGAAGCCGCGCTCCATGGTCTCCTGCAGCGCCGTTTCAAGCCGGCCGCCGACGTGGCCCCAGTCGTCGCCCTCGGCGGCCTGCAAACCGGTCAGCAGTTTCATGCGCTCCGGCTCGTCGAGCGCCGCAAGGTAGGCGCGGCCGATGGCGGTGCGGCTCAGGCTCATCCGCGCGCCGACCTCGAGGCGCGACACGAGCACGGCCGAACGTGGCCGGATCACGTCGATCACCACCATGTCGAGCCGGTCGCGCACGGCGAGATGTACCGAGAGCCGGGTGCGCTCCGCAAGTTCGATCAGAAACGGGCGGGCACGCGCGCGAATGTCGAAGTTGCGCAGAAAGCCATTGCTCAGTTCCAGCACCGACGAAGTCAGCACGAAGCGCTCGCTGTCCGGCAACCGGAATAGAAAGCCGGTGCCTACGAGCGTCGCGGTGATACGCGAGACGGTCGGCTTCGGGATGCCGGTGAGTTCGGTCAACTCGCGGTTGCTGAGCGGTGCGTCTGCGGCGGCAATCGCGCGGAGCACCGTGAGGCCGCGGGCCAGCGCAGTGACTTCGTCGCCGGAGCCGTCTTTTTCCTTGACGGGATCGGCGAAGGTATTGAGTCGCGAGCGTGGGTTCATGTGAATTGTGAAACGTTATTTCAGATTATTGGTTTGGAGGGGCGCTTAACGGCGATGCGCCGCGCTCGAAACGCTTATCGCACAAGGTTGCTACGCCCCGTATTTTCTTCATCTCATCATTGTAGCGAAATAATTTCCGACGCCGCGCCGAAGGCTCCAAGATTTTGCTTGACTAAGTCAGCATTACCGGAAAAAATGGAACCTCATTTCGAAAGCGAGTATCAAGGGTCGCGTTTGCACTTGGGCTTCCGTTGCTGGAGCGGGCCATCAAGGCTTATTTGCTCACTTTGATACTGGTCTGCTGGCGCCGTCTATGTTCGACACCGCTCAAGCGCGTTCAGTCACCCGCCAACTTTTCGAAATACCTTCTCTCAGGTTCTAGCACGGCCCTCGGAATGGCTAGAACTTTTCAAGGCGTCACGGTAACGTGACGCCTTTTTTTTGCTCTTTATGGGCGCACAACAAAGTGTGCTCCAACAGGAAACCGCCGCTTCGCGCGCAACAAAGTGTGCTTGGTTCTCGAAACCTGTTGTGCAGTGCAGCAACATGTCGTCATTTTTCAACCTAGGCCGGGACCTAATGTAGGCCGGTGAGAGGTCCGATGCAACGCAATCGCCACAGCCTGTCTATACAGCGTTGGATTCTGGCCGCAATTGCTTGCATATGCGCCTACCGCTTCGGTTTGATAACAACGACACCAGAGACGAGGGTCCGCATCGGTAATTGACCTTGCGCTCCGCGGGTGATTCCTTTTGGTTGCTAACAACGGCCCACTTCAGTCGACGCGGCTTCTGACCTTAGAGATGCGGACAGAGGCCTCGACCCACCGCGTGTCGAGAGAATTCAAATATGCGCGAGCGTTTGTCAGCAAAGAAAAGGGAGCACGCTGAGTTCATCGTGCGATTTAACGAGCTGCGAGACGCGAAGGAAGAAAACGACTCCGCAAATATACGCGCAATTGATGGCTTGAGAGAACAGCTAGCGGCCATGACGTCGGACCGGGATTCGCTCTTGAGGTTTAGTGAAATTCGAGACACGGTGGTTGAAGCTGACCGCATCCGGACTGAAGCCACGCTGTCACGAAAGAATCGAGGCTGCTTACCTGCATCTCGCGGTATCTGCTACTTCCGCGGCCCCTTACCGTCCTCCAATATGCGTGCATGACTTATGTCCTAAGGAGAAAGGTCGTGGAACTGATACGTATGGTCGGCATGGTTTTGGCCAGTTTCTTCGGCGTGCGCAAGCGTGCAAATCATGAAGCCGATTTGGCCAACGTCAACATGGTGCTGCTACCCTTTGTGGCAGTGGCGCTGGCTCTAATGATTGGGTTGCTCATCCTTGGTGTAGTCGAGCTGATTGTCGATGGAACAAGTTCAGCGCAGGGCTTTTGACTGCGGACATGTGTCGCAACGCGCATCTTTGCTTCGCGGCGTCAGGCGCGAACTGCGGGTGAGTCCAGAATCTGCGCAAGTGCGCGAATTGCATTTTCAAAGCGGGCATCCCAAGGGTGCCCGAAATTGAGCCGCACGCAGTTCTGAAAAGCGTGTGTCGCTGAGAACATTGGGCCTGGCGCAATGCTGATGCCGCGTTCGCTCGCCAGCGCGTGAAGCTCCATCGCCTTGACAGACTGCGGGAGTTGCAGCCACAGCATGTAGCCTCCGTGCGGGCGCGTCCACTCGGCCGCGTCGGGTAGCCATCGATGCAGCGCGGCCTCCATTTCTACAAGTTGCGTTTGAAGCGATGAGCGTAGCGAGCGGAGATGCCTGTCGTAGCCGCCGTTCTCCAGGTAGTCGGCAATGCCAGCCTGTGCGGGGATACTTGCACACAGTGTTGTCATTAGCTTGAGTCGCCGAACTTTGTCGGCAAATCGGCCGGCTGTGGCCCATCCAACCCGGTAACCGGGTGCGAGCGTCTTCGAGAACGAACTGCAATGCATGACGAGTCCTTCAGTATCGAATGCCTTCGCGGGCAAAGGCCGGTCACGACTGAAGTGAAGCTCTTGGTAGACGTCGTCCTCGATGAGCGGGACCTGCTTTTCGCGTAGCATCTCGACCAATGCGCGTTTCTTCTCGACAGACAGAGAGGTCCCTGTTGGATTCTGAAAGTTGGGCATGAACCAGCATGCCCTGATGGGGTGTTGCGCGAGCGCGCTTCGCAGTGCGTCGATGTCTAACCCCAGGACTGGGTCCACTGGAATTTCGACTGCCCTCAGGTCGAGTCGCTCGATTGCCTGCAGCGCAGCATAGAAACACGGAGATTCGACGGCAACGACGTCGCCCGGCCGCGTCACGGCCATCAGGCAGAGGTTCAATGCCTCGAGTGCGCCGTTGGTCACAATGATTTCCTCCGGCGCAACGGCAAATCCTGTCCCGATGTAACGTAACCCAATCTGTTTGCGGAGTGGGTCGCTGCCGGGCAGGTCCTCGACCGTACTCCAAGGGCTAAGCGAACGCGTGCCCGCCACCAGAGACTTCAAGAGCCGCGCCGACGGATACAGCCTGGGGGAAGGAAACGCCGAACCCAAGGGCACTATGTCCGGGTGTCGGGTCGACTCAAGTACCGAAAACACCAGGTTGCTAATGTCGACTTCCTTCGGCGCTTCTTCAGGTCTTTCGGCAGGCGCCACCGCATCGACGGCCGCGCCAGGCGTGACGAAGTAGCCCGCGCGTTCTTCGGCGCGGACTAATCCCCACTGCTCGAGCAGGTAATAGGCTCGGAATACCGTTGTCTGACTGACGCCGTACTGCGAGATTATGTGGCGCAAAGACGGAAGCCTGGCCCCGACAGGGATGTGGCCTGCACGAATTTGTTCTGCCAGGTTATTCGCGATGATTTCAAAGCGATTCATTGAATGACCTTGCGGCGCGCTACTGAAGCGGAACTACGGGGGGTCTGCGCTGTGATGACGCCCCTGAGTCACCTCTACGGTTTGGTGTCATGCTACCCGGAATCGACGGCCCCTCACGCTGAAGGCCTGACTGCGTCCGGACTGCTGCGCAGAAATCCACCCCATCTGCTTCTTCCTGATTATCGTCAACGTATCTACCGTATCCGTCTGCGCCATAAAAAAGCGCGTTTGGAAAAGCGTGACCGGAGAGGCTTCGCACATATGTATCGATACACCGATTTTGACAAAGCATTCGTTAAGAGCCGTGCCGCGCAATTCCGCGACCAGTTGGAGCGTTGGCAATGTGGCCAACTGCGCGAGGAGGACTTTCGCCCGCTCAGACTGCAAAACGGATGGTATGTGCAACGGCACGCACCGATGTTGCGCGTGGCTGTGCCATATGGCGAACTGTCGAGCGCACAGTTGCGCGTCCTGGCGCGCATCGCCCGCGAATATGATGACCCAGCCTCCGACGTCTATCGGTGCGCCGTCGAAGCCCAGGCAAAGCTTGGCTCGACCCATCTACCGACGCACACCGCTCACTTCACCACCCGCACGAACGTCCAGTTCAACTGGATTCCGTTAGATAAGGCCGCCGACGTGATGGACCTCCTCGCGTCCGTGGACATGCACGGCATCCAAACCAGCGGAAACTGCATTCGAAACATTTCATGCGACGAGCGTGCTGGCGTGGCCGTTGACGAAATCGCCGACCCACGGCCTTTCGCTGAGCTGATGCGTCAGTGGACAACACTGCACCCAGAATTCGCCTATCTTCCGCGAAAGTTCAAGATTGCCGTCACCGGCGCCACCGAAGACCGAGCGGCGACGGACTGGCACGACGTAGGTCTCCGACTGGTGCGAAACAGCTCGGGCGACCTGGGATTCCGCGTCTCGGTCGGTGGCGGTATGGGCCGAACGCCAATGATTGCGACGGTTCTGCGGGAGTTCCTGCCATGGAATCAAATCATGAACTACATTGAAGCGGTCGTGCGAGTGTATAACCGCTACGGCAGGCGCGACAACAAGTACAAGGCGCGCATCAAGATTCTGGTAAAGGCAGAAGGACAGCGCTACATCGCCGACGTCGAGCAGGAGTTCCGGCAAATCGTTGAACTTGACGGCGCTCCGCACACCATCACACAAGCAGAGCTCGACCGTGTGACCTCCGCATTTGTGCCGCCCGAGACAGTCGCCGAGGCTACCGGGATCTCGCAAGCAGATGCACCTGCCGTCTCGGACCGTTTCGCGCGCTGGATGCGGCGGAACGTGGCGCCGCATAGGGAACCGGCGCTGCGCATCGTGACGCTGTCGTTCAAACGGCTGGGCCACGCGCCAGGAGACGCTTCGGCGGACCAGTTGGAGCGCCTGGCAGACTTGGCAGACCGGTTCTCCGGTGGTGAGGCGCGGGTCACCCACAGCCAGAACATCGTTCTACCCTGGGTGCCCGCGTCCAAGCTATTCGCGCTGTGGGAGGCTGCGAGCGCACTCGGTCTTGCCAGCACAAACATCGGTTTGATGACAGACATCATCGCGTGCCCGGGAGGAGACTTTTGCGCGCTGGCCAACGCGCGTTCGATTCCTGTCGCGCAGGCCCTCGCCGAACGGTATCAAGACATCGACGAACTCGACGACATCGGTGACATCGATGTCCATATCAGCGGATGCATCAACTCCTGCGGCCATCACCATAGCGGGCATATCGGCGTGCTGGGCGTCGACAAGGATGGGAAGGAGTGGTACCAGATTACGTTGGGTGGGGCCGACGGGAGCCAGGCCAGCGGCACCGCGCAGCCAGGCAAGGTAATTGGCCCGTCGTTTTCGGCTGCCGAAGTTCCTGATGCAATCGAGGCCATCCTCGGCACATATCGCGACCTTCGGGAACACCAAGAACAGGGGCGGTACGAACGCTTCATCGAGACGTTGCGTCGCGTCGGCCTCGACCCCTTCAAGGCGGCGGCTAATGGCGCTCGAAACAAAGATGAGGTGCTGGCGTGAACAATATTCCCCGCTTTCAAGTCATCGACAGGCGCGCGGTTCTAGACGCCGGCCAACCGAGCGTTCTGAAGCTGCCCAACGATGCGGACCCCATGACGCTAGCAGGCGAGCTCGCCGGCGTGGAGCGAATTGAACTGCATTTTCCGCACTTCACCGACGGCCGAGCCTATAGCCAGGCGTATCTCTTGCGCCGGAGACTACGCTTCACGGGAGATTTGCGGGCAACGGGTGACGTCCAGGTCGACCAACTGCTGCAGATGGCGCGAACCGGCTTCTCCAGCGCGGTGCTCAACGACGGACTCAACCCGACTGAGGCGGCCCGCCACCTGGAGCAATTTTCTGGCTTCTATCAACGCGACCTCATCGTAGATTCGCTGCCTCTTGCCGCAGCCCGAGCGCTTGAACCCGGTTCAAGGTCGGATTGAAGGTGTCGCAAAACCACTGGCACGCCGGCCAAGCCTCGGCGCACCGGGAAAAGCTGGAAGAAAGCGCAAGGCGATATTTCGACACTCAGCCATCCGGTTCGAGCTTATCTAGGCCTTAACAAGCATCCGCGCTTGGGCCAGAAGCGCCGATGCCGCGAGAAGCTCGTTGCGGCCCGCCATCGTGAGTGCTGCGGCCGCGGTTTCCCTGAAGAGGTCCCGGTTCGAGATTTGTGGCGCGCCGTGCTCCGCAATGCGTGTGCGTCGAAGTCGAAAGAACGCCAGCATCGCGAGCGCATCCAGTCTCTGCTCGTCCGATGCGCCAGACACTACCAGTTCTGCCGCTGCAACCAACCGATTGATTGGACCTTCATAATCCGCTCGGTCCATGGCATCTCTCCGTGCTGCTCAGTACTATAGGTTCACCCACTGAGAGCGCCTACTGCATTCTGATGCCCTCTTGCTGGGACATGGAATCAGCGGCTCCCATGGGAAGGCGGTAGTCTTCGCCAAGTTAGTCGATGCAACCCCCCACGATAGGATATCTGCTCGCGACATTGGAGGTCGTCTTGGCTATCTTGCGGTCTGCTGACCACTGGTGCGCTTACTCCACTGCTCCGCGCCGGACGCTGACGAGCTGCGCTACTTGCCCCCGTTTGCCCGAGGGCGGCATCTCCAATGCATTCCCGGCAATTGCAAATCAACGGTATATACTGTTTATACCATTCATCGATTTGGCAATGGTCATGACTGCACCAAGCGCGAGGAAGCCGACGAAGAAGACCTTTTACATTCCGAAGAGTGCCAACGGCAATGCGAAAGCCGATGAGAAGCCTGCGGATGAGAAGAGCGTGGCCGCAATCCCAGCGCCAGATGCCCAACCGGTTCCGACGAAGGCCGACAAACGGAAGCGCGCCGAACCTGTCGACGCCGCGAAAGTCAGTCCGGTAGCAGGGCAGAAAGCAAAACGCGTGAAGAAAGAGAAAGTGGTGCGTGACAGCTTCACGCTGCCGAAGTACGACTACGAGAAAATCGCGGTACTGAAGCAGTAGTGTCTGGGCGCAGGCGTCTCGGTGAAAAAGAGCGAGCTTCTTCGCGCTGGTGTGCTCTTGCCGGACTCGGCGCCCACCGCCGAGGGGCTGCTGGTAGCTGTTTCTGCAGTCGAAACCGTCAAGACGGGTCGGCCGGCAAAATCGTAGCGGTAGCACGCCCCGGGTGGGCTACCAGGGCGGACCGGTGCGCGCACACGGTTTTCATGGATTCGAACGCGTTCGCTGGGTTTGATACGACCGAACAGATTTTTCAACTTGCATTGCACGACCGTCGATTGCTTCACCGGTTGTTATCGACTCGGGAGCGACCATGCCAGACAAGCACCTTTCCAGTAAGTTTGATGCAGACCTCAACCTTCTTTCATCAAGGCTTCTCGAGATGGGAGGACTTGTGGAGTCACAGATTGCATACGCGCTCGAGGCTCTGAAAGAATTCGATACGGTACTCGTTGACCAGGTCCTCGAGGGTGAACATCGGCTCAATGACATGGAAATCAAAATCGACGAGGAGGTCACCAATATCATTGCTCGTCGACAGCCCGCCGCACGTGACCTGCGATTCCTTATGGCCACTTCGAAGTGCATTACCAACCTGGAGCGTGCGGGCGACGAAGCGCGGAAAATAGTGAAACGTACGCGGCGCATCCAGGCGAACGTCGGAGGTCTAAACGTCAACGCCGCTGAAATCAAGGCTTCCGGCGAAATGGCCTTGCACATCCTGCGCAGAGCGCTGGACGCGTTCGCGCGGATGGATACGGTTGCCGCTGCGAAGATTGTCCGCGATGACGAAGCTATCGATAACGAGTTCAAGGCGTTCGTGCGCAAGCTCGTCACATCCATGACGGAAGACCCTCGAACCATCTCGATTGGACTGGACTACCTGTTCATCGCTAAAGCTATCGAGCGTATCGGCGACCACGCGAAGAACATTGCTGAATATGTGGTCTATGTTGCCAAGGGTGCCGACGTTCGTCACGTCTCCCGAGAACAGCTTGAGCGCGACGCGCTGGGAAGTAGCCAGAACTGAAAAGGGAAATGTGACTACGCGGTCGACTGGTGACTGACATGCATGGAGGCCAATCAGGATAGTTGGTTACGACCCCGCGTTACGCGTTGGAAGTTTTTTCATCAGAGGCAGTTGGCAGCAGGCGGCCTCAGGCAAAGCCCCGGTGAAGTCGGTTGCGTCCAGCACGACGGGCTCGTGTTGCGCGGTCAGCACTTTGCGTTCGGCGATAGCCGATTCGTTTGCTTCCGTCAGCAAATGCCTTCAATAACGCTCCCGCGCTGGCACTCAACTACCTCGGGCAAGGCGCCTTGCTGTTATCGAATCGGGCAGCGGTTTCGAATCCTTTCTTTCTGCAACTTGGCCCTTGGAGCGTCTTTCCGCTGGTAGTGCTCTCGACGATGGCGACCGTTATCGCATCGCAGGCGACAATCTCTGGTGCATTTTCAGTGAACGAACGCCTGTGAGATAGGGGGCGGGCGCACAACATCCGACAATCTCCACCAGCGGCTAACCAGCCGAGACGCGCGGCTCCGAGGGCAGCGGCGACGGTTGGCACGTCGGGGCCTATGATGAAATGACTGACGTTCCGCTGTCGCGGCATGCGCGTCTTTCCCGCCAGCCTGCGGTTGAAGTTGCCACTCCGAGTCACCAGAAGGAGGGGGGCGCCTGAGTTCACTACGATGGTCGCTTGTCGGGGGCCGGATGTCCTGGTGTGAGCCGCCGGTTCTAGCGATGCGCATACAGTGGCAGAAAAGGGTCCTTCGACCGCGGAGCGCCTTCGCTCGTGGGCCGCGAGTCACCGGTTGCAGCGACGGGGGACGGGCATTGCGGGATATCGGAGCGAGGGGTAGTAAGGCTCAACATCTTCGAGATGCTGTCCGCTGCGCGCACGCGCGCCGTCAAGTTGAGGGCTCCGTTGAGCCCAAGCAGCGTATCCGTTGTTTTCAGAATTGAGCTGTGGTCGTACACCGAATGGTCTATGGTGCCAGCAGGAACGAATGGAGAGACGACGATGGCCGGTACGCGTACGCCTAGCCTGTCAAACGCAAAGTTATGGGTTTTCAGGCGGCCATTTTCCGGCGAGCCCGGCGGCACCGCGTTCGGAGGTGTCACATGGTCAAAGAAGCCGCCATGCTCATCGAAGACGATGAGCAGGACACTGCTCGACCATAGTTTGCTGCCACTGATGGCATCGTACACTTGCTTGACTAACGCTTCCCCTTTTCGAACGTCGCCTGCCGGATGCATCGAATTGCCGTTCCTGAAGTCATTCTTTGCATCGTACGTTGGCTCGATAAAGATAAATTTCTCTGTCAATGAATCATCAGCAAGCCGGGCAAGCAGCGTATCCATTCGAACGAAACGACTGAGCAGATTTTGCATCCCGTGAATACCGCGGGCCTGTGCAACGTCGCCTTGCACGATAAGCCAGTCGGAGTCCTGAAGCTTTGAGAAAACGGTCCCATTCGGAAAAGTGAAAAGTGGCGCGTTGAAGAACACCGCTTCAACAACTTGCGCGTCACTCGGAGAATGGTCAAGCCCGGACGAGGTGCCCGCAACGGCAAAGAAACGATTTGGCCACGTTGGTCCCGGCATCGATGCGAACCAGTTATCGCACACACCGTACTGGCGGGCCAGGAAGTTCAGTACGGGGAGCTGGTCCGGTGTGAAGGCGTTGAAAGCGTCGGCTACTACGTCGGAATGGTCCTCGTACGTTGCGGCAAAGCCCATCGTCGAAGGGTCCGTCGCAAAAGGTGGATAGCCGTTCGGACCGACAACGAGGGAGTCGTTACGCACGGTATCTCCGCTGGCAACCTGTAGCCCGCAAAGCTGGACACAGGCGTCGGTAAATTCGTGCCCCGGGTCAAAGCCGAGCGCGTAGGGCGCACCCTTTCCGAGCTGATAAGCCGTCCCTGACCGTCCGAAATTGACTATGGGCGTCGCCGGCAGTCCGTTGGCGATTGTGGTCTCACCTCCCGGTGTGACCCCAGTCAGGTTTGACCACCCAAACACGCTGTCGTAAGAACGATTCTCAAGCATCAGAACGAAAACGTGCTGTATCGCTGCCATAGGTCACCTCAGAATTCTGTTGGCCGTGCTCTCTCATGTCCGCGGCAAGCCAGCACAGAAGGTACTCGGGCCACCACTGTCAGTTCGGCTTCGTGCCAACTACTGTTAGGCGCAAGGCACTGGTTTATTTATATGCTGGGTTCCCGAAAACGCAATGACAACACACACGCTACGCGAGTGACTGCCGCGTAACACGGCGTGATTTCCCGCATTCACCTCCTTGTTGTCCTCAATGACCAACACATGCTGTGGCTTAGGTGCTGCAGCAACGCATGGCTCAGGCAGCGTGGACTCTACAAAATTTTCCGCTCCTTCATAGCGCGGCAAGAACAGTTTGACAGTCGTTCCTTTGCCGGGCTCGCTGTCTATCGTCGCGGTACCCCCAGACTGCTCGCACGCGGCCAATACCTGTGCAAGCCCGAGACCGGTGCCAGCGCCGAGTGCTTTTGTAGTGAAAAGCGGCTCAAACGCGTGCTCCTTCACCGATGCAGGCATCCCCCGTCCGGTATCGGATAACGCTATCAAGACGTACTCTACGGCGGGTATTCCATCTTCCGGTTGTGCTGTTCGGACGTTGGCGCATCGAATCGAGAAGTGCCCACCCTCGGGCAGGGCATCTCTCGCATTGACCGCGATGTTTAGAATTGCCGACTCCAGTTCCGTGATGTCTACCTTAACTAACCATGTATCCGGTGCAACGCGTCGAACTTGCGATTATCCGCCCATCCTGCCGCCGCGCAAGCAACCCGGGTAAGTGACCTTTTTCGCGAGGCAAGTCGCCGACAAAGGCGACACAGCGGGTCATGCGGATCGCAAAGTCAAAGCCGGCTCGCATATCATGACCACATCAAACGGAGGCACCATGTGCTACTCGGCTCAAGTCGTGGCGGACTATCGAAAATTCGTGCGTACCTTTGGCGCAATCATCGACATCCACGAGTTTGCGCGTTTGTTTTTTGAACGAACGGAGGGCATCGGCAAAGCGAAGGTACCCAAAGCCATGGAAGGCGCCTTTGCCGAGCCGCAGGACGAAGCAACGCGTGAGATCAATGCTCTTATAGCGCGCTTCACATCGGCGCAGGTGACCAAGCTGGAACAGGATCTTTTCAAACAGCGCACGCGGCTTGCAGACGCCGAACGCACGCTGCAGACGAAGGTCACGAAAGCCGCAACGGAAAGTCAGCGCATTGCCACCGACAAAATTGCATGGGTCAAGGGAAAACTTGAAGACCTGCAGCGAACCGAACTACAGCCGCGGGACTCGCGCATCTTTCCCGGTAACTACGCGCCGGTTATGGTGATGGAAAGTGGGCAACGGGTCGTCAAACCTATGCGGTATCAATGCCGCATTGCTGGAAAACCTGCGTCGTACGATACGAAGTATCCCGGAACATACAATGCGCGGCGGGACAGTCTTGAAGGTTTCTGGGCTCCATGCTTTGGGTACACGCATGCCGTCCTGCTTGTCGAAGTTTTCTATGAAAACGTCAGCCGGGCGAAGTACGAAGGCACGTTACTGGAAACTCACGAGCGGGATGAGAATGTCGTGCTGGAGTTTCGTCCGGGCAACGGGGAATTGATGCATGTCGCCTGCCTGTGGTCGCGGTGGTCCGCACCGGGCGAGCCGGACCTGCTTTCGTTTGCGGCGATAACAGACGAGCCGCCACCGGAAGTCGCAGCGACCGGTCACGACCGCTGCATCATTCCTATCAAGCCGGAAAACGTAGATGCATGGCTCAACCCAAGCCCGAACAATCTGGAGGCAATGTACGCGATTCTTGATGACAGGGACCGGCCGTACTATGAGCATAGGTTGGCGGCATAGCGGTGACGCGCCCAATTGCTCCAGCTTGGGATCGCCATTAACCAGCCCGGATCGATGCGGCGTCACTTGCGCCAGATGGCTCGAACAACCGGAAGGAGACTTGCATGATACGAAAAATGCTCAATGCGTCGCAGCTTCAGCAGGAGGTCAACCGGCGACTCCATCGGCTGCCGGAAATCGTCGAAGACGGCGTCAAGATTCGCGTGCCGCGACCGCAGTTGCAGGAGGCGGACAAGACAGGCTGCAACTGGACGATGACCAATTTCGGCAACGCGATCGGCTTTGAGCGCGACATCGAGAGCGTGCTAAAAGCCGTGCGCGCCGAATACAACCTTAGTACTGAAGTAAAAGACACGGGCAACCCGTTCGCTGACTAACCGTGAAAGACGCTTAACGCGTCATCGTCAAGCGCGCCGCTTACAAGCCCGCTGATGACAAGGCGCTGGCGCTCGGGTCTCTTCAGTCTACGAGGCTCGACGAGGAAGCCCCGCGCCTTGCCACGGCCAGCTTGCCGCGTGTGAACGGGTCAGTTCTTCAGATCATCCGGCACCTTGCCACCGTTTTCAGCGAGCTTCGTCATCACCTGCTTATGCAGCCAGATGTTCATCGAAGCTGAATCTTCGGTACCGCCTGTGTAGTGCAACTCGGATGCGAGTTCCTTGCGGGCCGCGAGACTGCTGTCGAGTCCAAGCAGCTTCAGCAGATCGACAATGGACGTACGCCAGTTCAATGTTTCGCCGCTGCTTTCCTGCATTTTTATTAGAACTGCTTCGACGTCGACCGTAGGCATAGGGGTGACGGGAGGCTGTGAAGCACCCGCGGCGGCAGTGGAAGGTGTTGCTGGCGTTCCAGCCGGCGCAGTCGCGCTGCCCGGCGCCGCCGTCGCCGCGGCTGCCGGGCCGGCGGTGCCGCCCGAGCCCGTGTTCGCCGGATGATCATGCGGGAAGATCTTGTTGAGGATCGTCGAAAAAATGCTCATTTATCGCTCCTGGTTCGTGCCGGTCACTGCGGCCGGCGTAAGGGGCGCGCAACGCTCGTGCCTGTGCGGCATTCTTTCCGTTACGCCGAAGCGAGCGTCATATCACTCGTCATAATTCTGAACTCCATTGTTGCGATGATTTACATCGACGTCCTAATTAATGACGTCGGTTCGAACGAGACTTTATGAGGAGCCTTCGGCGAGGCACGCTGTTTGCTGAACCTTGTCCACTTAACGGAGACAGGGAGGGTCAAATGGCCGAGTCTACTCAAGCCACCAGTTCGGGTTCCACCGATGCATCGCGCGATGACAGCCTCGCGTCAAGGCAGAATGGCAGCGACGAACTGCGTGCCCGCAGTGCACTGAAACTTTCCGAATTGAAGGACAGGCTTGCCGACGCGCAGGACGTTGTCAAAACGAAATACCGCGTCGTGTCTGAATCGACCGACGATTTCGTCCACGACAGTCCGTGGAAAGCGGTGACGATGGCGTTGATCGGCGGGCTCATCATCGGGATGCTGGCGGCCCGATAACGCGTGTTTCCCGAAATGTGCTCCATGTCACCGCTGTACGACGCGGTGACATGGACATTCACAGGTGTGCTACGGCTTGAGCGCTAGCTCGCGTCAGTGCTCACTCGGCCGGATGGCGGGGTCTTCCTCGACGACTTCCCGGGTCGCCGACCAGTACGGCTGCCGGTTGTAGTAGCTATAGGTCGATTCGCCCCAGGTCGAGTCGGCCATTGCCGGCCAGTGGTCCGGGTCGAAGCCCGGGTCGTCCTTCAGACGTTGCGCCGTGATGTCGACGAAGAAGCACTTCTGGTCGGTATCGAGAGTCAGCGCACTCCAGGGAATGGCGTGCAGATTCGCTCCCATACCAAGGAACCCGCCTTCGGATAGCACCGCGTACGCGATGCGTCCATTACGGACGTCCAGCATGATGTCGGAAATCTTGCCGACATGCTCACCATCCGACGACATCACCTTCGTGCCGTCGAGCGTGGCCGCAGCCATGACGTCGGGCCCTGGACCTTCGCCGATACCGCCGCCGACAATTTTCGCTCCGCCGCCAAGGGCGCCTTGCGGATTGATTGAGCCCATCTTTCACCTCCGTATGGAAAGGGTGCGCTTTGAAACGCGCAATCGCTGTGCCCACTACGGGCCGCGTCAACTGCGGCGCAACGGCAATGCGAGAGCCATAAAGGGACGAAAGAAACGAGGTAGTGGGCCCCGGCGAGCGTTGCTTAACGCGACAGCAGCGTAACCGTGGCAATGCCGAGAATCGTCATGACGAGCGACGCGCCCACATGTATCGCGATTTCGCCGGCGGCCCAGCCGAGGCGGCCGTCCTGCAGGTGCTGCACGACTTCGGCCGAAAAGGTCGAGAAGGTGGACAGTCCGCCCATCATTCCGGTGATGACGAAAAGCCGCCACTCGGGCGCAATCTGCGGCGCGCGCGCGAAGCCCGCGACGGCCACGCCGATTATGTAGCCGGCGATCACATTCGCCGCGAAGGTGCCGAGCGGCAACGACGGAAAGAGCGCATTCAGACGCAGACCGAGAAACCAGCGCAATAACGAGCCAAGTGCGCCGCCGACGGCGACCGCGAGTATCGACCAATACATGAGAGTGCCAGGCGAAACGTGGGTGTCAACAAACCGGGCGGAGGGGACGCAATGTCGCGTTGGCTCTGTTCCGGGGAAGCAGGCGTCGTTCGGACGGGAACATGAGCGGACATGCCATGCCGAGCGCATGGCAACCCTTTCGAGTGTTCAGCCTGCAGCGCGCAAGTCTAACATTCGCTATTCCATGGGGACAGGTCGCACGAGCCGGCCCGGCGCGGCCAGCGCATGCCATCAGCCCAGGCTTTCGCGCTCCGGCGTAGCAGAGATTTTGTGGATCGACAGGTCAGCGCCGTTGTACTCGTCCTCCTGATCGAGGCGCAGGCCCACCGTCAGGCGGATGGCGCCATAGACGAGCGTGCCGCCGAGCGAAGCCACGACGATACCGCCCAGCGTGCCGATCACCTGTGCGCCGAACGAGACGCCGCCCAGGCCGCCGAGCGCGCGCAAGCCGAAGATGCCTGCCGCGATGCCGCCCCACGCGCCGCACAGACCGTGTAGCGGCCAGACGCCGAGCACGTCGTCGATGCGCCAGCGGTTCTGCACGCACGTGAACATATAGACGAACAGCGCGCCGGCGATGCCGCCCGTGACGAGCGCGCCGAGCGGATGCATCAGGTCCGAGCCGGCGCACACGGCGACCAGCCCGGCGAGCGGCCCGTTGTAGGTGAAGCCGGGGTCGTTGCGTCCCGCGAGCCAGGCGGTCAACGTGCCGCCGACCATCGCCATCAACGAATTGACGGCGACGAGGCCGCTGATCTTGTCGACCGTTTGCGCGCTCATCACGTTAAAGCCGAACCAGCCGACCGCGAGCACCCACGCGCCGAGCGCGAGAAACGGAATATTCGATGGCGGATGCGCGGCAATACCGCCATCGCGGTGATAGCGGCCGTGGCGCGCACCGAGCAGCAACACCGCGGGCAGCGCGACCCAGCCGCCAAACGCGTGAACGACGACCGACCCCGCGAAGTCATGGAACGGCGCACCGAACGTCTGACTGATCCAGTTCTGTACGCCGAAGCGCTCGTTCCAGGCGATCCCCTCGAAGAACGGATAGACGAAGCCGACCAGAACAAAAGTCGCGAAGAGTTGCGGATTGAATTTCGAGCGCTCGGCGATGCCGCCGGAGACGATCGCCGGAATGGCGGCGGCGAACGTCAACAGGAAGAAGAAGCGCACCAGCGCGTAGCCGTTGTGAGCCGCGAGCGATTCGGCGTTGCCGAAGAACTGCGCGCCGTAGGCGATCGTATAACCGATGAAAAAATAGGCGATCGTCGAGACGGAAAAGTCCACCAGAATCTTTACGAGCGCGTTGACCTGGTTTTTCTTGCGCACCGTGCCCAGTTCAAGGAACGCAAATCCTGCGTGCATCGCGAGCACCATCGCGGCTCCGAGCAGGAGAAAGAGGGTATCGGTCCCGGATTTGAAGCTTTCCATCGATTGTTTCCGCTTGTGCCAAAAAGCCGCGCAAGAATGCAAGAAGCGGGCCAAAACGGTGCTGTGAAGCGCTGTGCCGGTGCAGTGAGCACTGCGAGGGAGCTGCACGCGCGCGACTGTGCGTCTGCTTGTCGAGTTGCGCACCTCTGACGCACATCGAAAGCACAATAAATGTGCGTATGCGTCCCGTTTTGGTAACGCATGAACCAAGTTGGTTCGCAATTTTTCGTCTTGCTTACGGATGCTGCCGAATGCCCGGGAGCCCCGTCGGCGCCCGTACCGGCTCCCGATTGATTTAGCAGGTGACACTCAGCCAGTGGTGCGTCGCTTTGTTTCGTAAGCAAACGCCGACATAATGTGCCGTACCGCGCACAATCTGCCGGCCCACCCTTCAACGCGTGCGCATGCGACTTACCACTAAAGGCCTGCTGCTGATTGCGATTCCTGCTGTCTTCGAACTGGCCCTTCTGTCCGGCCTAGTCATGGCGCAGTCGGACGCGGCCGAAGCCGAGCGCAGGGCCGCTCACGGCCAGGAGGTGATGCGCCAGACCACGGCGATCCTGGAACCGGTACTAGGCGAGTCCGTCGCGTTGCGCGGCGCAGTGCTCGCCGCCGACAACCGCTTCGTGACGCCGCTGTCCGTATGGGTCGACGTCGATCGACGCATAGATCAACTCGCCGAACTTGTATCGGACAATCCGGCGCAGGTCGAACGCGTGGTCCAGGTGCGTCAGGCAGTGCAGGTCTATCGGCAATGGTCCGATCGCTCGCAGGACATGTTGCATTCGGGGCGCCGTAGAGACCTTGTCAGCCGGTTCAGCGAGCTGGCTCAGGCGGACGTGCTCGATCGTTTTCGCCAGCAACTGGCCGCCTTTCAGGCGGAAGAGCGGCGTCTGGAGGCGCAGCGTGCGAGCGACGCCGATGCCGCCCGCGAGCGGCAGCAGACGCTCGTGGTCGCGGCGGTGTTCGGTTCGTTACTGTTCGTGGCGCTCGCCGTGTGGCTTTTCACGCGCGGGGTGCGCGGACGGCTTGCGCTTCTCTCCGACAACGCCGGGCGCCTTGCAGGCAACGAGCCGCTCGCGCCCATCGAGCCGGGTCACGATGAAATCGCGCGCCTCGATCTGACGCTGCATGAGACTAGCCGGCGTCTGCTGGAAGCGGAGCGAATTCAGGCGCGCTTTCAGGCGGACCTTGCGCGCCGTGCGGACGAACTGTCGCGCATCAACGAAAGTTTGCGGCAGCAGACGCAGGAAAACGAGATGTTCATTTACAGCGTGTCGCATGACCTGCGCGTGCCGCTTGTTAATCTGCAAGGCTTTTCGAAGGAACTGATCCGCGCTTGCGAGGAACTGCGAGCGGCGGTTAGCGACTCGTCGCTCCCGGCGCAGATCCGGCAGCGCATCGAACGGATAGTCGATGAGGATATCGGGGAAGCGCTCCACTATTTGCAGACGGCGGTGCTGCGCGCGTCGCACATCATCGACGCGTTGTTGCGGCTCTCTCGCATTGGCCGCGTCGAATACCGGCATCAGAAAGTCGAAGTGTGCGATATCGTGCAGCGCGTGATCGACGCGATGCAAGGCTCGATTCGCGCTCGCAACGCGCAAGTGCATGTAGGCGAACTGCCGGCTGTGTGGGGCGACCCGACCGCGCTCGAACAGGTGTTCGCCAATCTGATCGGGAATGCGGTGAATTATCTCGATCCGTCGCGCGAAGGCCGCATAGAGATCGGTACGACGCCTGCGCCGCCCGGCGTGCAATCGCTGCGAATCTTTTACGTGCGCGACAACGGGCTGGGCATTCCGGCGATCGCGCTGCCCCGGCTATTCAACGCTTTTCAAAGATTGCACGGCACGGCGGTGGCGGGAGAGGGCATCGGCCTCGCGCTCGTGCGGCGCGTCGTGGAGCGGCATGGCGGACGCGTGTGGGCGGAGTCGACGGAAGGGGTGGGCACGACGTTCTACCTGTCGCTGCCCGAAGCCGGTGCACGGTCGGCATTGGCGGCTGCCGAAGTCCGTGCCGGCGCGCTCGCCGCGAACGATCAGGCGATGGCCGATGAACAGGGGAATCAGCGGATGGGGCGTTGAGGCGGGCTGGCAGGTTTCGTCGTAAAGCCTGCAGCCCATGAGCGCGGCGTACGGGGTACGGCGTGCGGCGCCATTTAAACGCCGTCGCCGGTTAGCAGGAGATAAACAGACGGCGCGGCTTCAGGAGCCGCCGGCCGCGCACCGACCAGTAGCAGCCGCACGCAAGCAGAATAGCGACGACGGCGAGCACTTCCTGAAACGTTGGACGCAGCCCGAGCAAACCGTCGAGCGCGAACACACAGCGCGCCACGATCAGCAAAGCTGCCCAGACGGAGCAGGCAGCTAGCACCAGCATCCGCGTTCCCGCGAGGCGCCGCGCGCGGTTCTCTCGCGACCAGCCAGCCGGCGTGTGCGCGCAGCGAAAAGCAATCGTCATCAGCGTGATGGCGAGAATCACGATCCAGTCGGTCAGTTCCATCGAAGAGCGCTCCCAAGTCAGCCCTTGACTATAGGAAGGCCCTCCAACGCGAACTATAGGACGACTCTCAAATGCCGCGCTTGCCGCCAACAGCGGCGCGGCGCTTGAACTGACTCAAAGCTCGATACGCGTGCCCAGCAGAACCAGGAACTGACGAAGCCATTCGGGATGAGCAGGCCACGCGGGAGCGGTCACGAAGTTGGCGTCGGTGATGGCGGCGTCGACCGGAATGTCGGCGAACTCGCCGCCAGCGAGTTTGACCTCGGGCGCGCAGGCCGGGTAAGCGGAAATGCGCTTGCCGCGGATGACGTCGGCGGCTGCCAGCAGTTGGGCGGCGTGACAGATGGCGGCGATCGGTTTGCCGGCTTCCGCGAACTGCCGCACGAGCTCGATCACTTTGGGATTGAGCCGCAGATACTCGGGTGCGCGCCCGCCGGCGATAGCGAGTGCATCGTATTGGCGCGGATCGACATCTTCGAACGACGCGTTCAGCGCAAACAGATGGCCCGGCTTTTCCGTGTACGTCTGATCGCCTTCGAAATCGTGAATCGCGGTCTTGATCCGATCGCCTGCTTTCTTGCCGGGGCACACGGCGTCGACTACATGGCCGACCGCCTGCAGTGCCTGGAACGGCACCATCGTCTCGTAATCCTCGGCGAAATCGCCGGTGATAAACAGAATTTTCTTTGCCGCCATCGTATGCCTCCGATTGATCAATGGAACACAGCTAACCCTGGACGGACCTTGATCGCCCGCAGCCAGTCTACCGCACAACGTTTGACAGAACGGCGACTGCCGCGGCCGGCCGCTGCGTCGATCCGTCCTGCATGAACTGCTTGCGCGGCGCTTCGCGGCAACGGCGTATGATGGGCGCGTTTTCGTCAGCTAAGCCGCCTCGGGCGGTTCAAAATTCACATGACTTCATCTTTCCGTTCTCCGTTGCTGCGCCGTGCCGCCGTGGTCCTCTTCGTATTCGGCGGTCTCGCGGCTTGCCAGAAGAACGATGCGTCGGCGGGGCAGGTGGCCGGCAAGCTCAACGACGCGGCGCAGGCCGCCGGCCAGAAGCTCGATCAGGCTGCGAGCTACGTCGGCCAGAAGGTCGACGAGACGAAATCCGCCGCGCAGCAGAACCTCGAATCGGCCTCGGCGCCGACGGTCACCATCGACCCCAATGCGCTCGCTTCGAGCGCGCAAGCCAATCTGCAAAACGCGGCAAGTACAGCCAATCTGCAGCTTGGCAAAGCGGCGTCGCTGACGGGCCAGAGTTTGGAGAACGCCGGGCGCAAGCTGCAGGAATGGTCGGCGCAGAGCACGGCTTCGTCGACGAACGCCGCTGCTTCGTCGCCCGGTTCGAACTACGGCGGCGACGCGCAAAAGCAGATGGACAAGTGAGATGCGCCTGAGCCCGCTGAACCGCGTGTCCCCGCTCGGGCGCGGTAACCATGCGTCCAGCAGCGCGTTTGACAGCGTCCATAAATGTAATTACCATGGTTACACATTGTCGTCGCAGGACGGGTTGTTGTGAACACGAGTAGCCGGTTTGCATTTGCTGTGCATGTGCTCGCGTTGCTGTCGCTACAGGAGGGCGCGCCGCTTTCGTCAGAAATGATCGCGGGCAGCGTGAATACGAATCCCGCGCTCATCCGGCGGCTTCTGACTATGCTTGCCGAGGCGGGCCTCACCACGTCGCAACTCGGTGCGGGCGGCGGCGCGCTGCTGGCTCGCGCGCCCGAGCAGATTTCCTTGCTCGACGTGTACCGCGCGGTGGACGACGCGCAGCTGTTCGCGCTTCACCGCGAGGAGCCGAATCCGGCCTGCATGGTGGGGCGCAATATTCAGGTCGTGCTGCGTGGAATCATCGACGAAGCGCAGCAGGCCATGGAGGCGTCGCTCGCGCAACGAACGCTGGCCGATGCGACAGCAGACCTGTTGCGTGCCGAGCGCACGAGGGAGCGCAAGCGTCGACCGCCTGCGTGATGCGGGCGCTTTCTGCTGCGGCGCGCGTCGATTCGCAATGAATGTTTCGCAATGATTGTTTCGCAGGAACCCCGGGGCCCAAGCCCCTGTTTTTTTCGATGTATATGTAATCAAGTCAGTTACATATGAACCATGACAGGAGCAGTTGAAATGAGCAAACAGTTGAAGATCGCGTTGTTTGGCGCCACCGGCATGATCGGTTCGCGGATCGCGGCGGAAGCAGCGCGTCGCGGGCATCAGGTGACGGCGCTCGCGCGCAACCCGGCGCGCGTGCCGGCCGGCGTGCCGAATCTGAAAGCGGCACAAGCCGATCTGCTCGACGCGGCGAGCGTAGGCGCGGCGGTGCGCGGTCACGACGTAGTGGCGAGCGCGTATGCGCCGCCGCAAGCCGACGTCGGCTTGCTGGACAAGGCGAGCCGTGCGCTCGTCGAAGGTGTGCGCGCGGCGGGGCTCAAGCGCCTGGTCGTGGTGGGCGGCGCAGGCTCGCTCGAAGTCGCTCCAGGCAAGCAACTCGTCGACACCGAGGGTTTCCCGGACGCCTATAAGGCCGTCGCGCTGGCTCACCGCGAGGTGTTGAGCTATTACCGCAGCGTCGCGGATCTCGACTGGACGTTCTTCTCGCCGGCCGCGATCATCGCTCCTGGCGAGCGCTCCGGCACGTTCCGCACCGGCACCGACTCGCTGATTGCCGACGCGCAGGGCAACAGCCGGATTTCCGCCGAGGATTACGCAATCGCGTTCGTCGACGAACTGGAGCAGGGCCGTTTCGTCCGCCAGATTGCAACTGTCGCTTATTGAGCGTGGGCGTGCGTTCGTTGCGCGGCACCGCGGCACATCGGGCACGCCGCACAGCCGACGATAGCCGGTCAGGCGCCGCCGGCAACGACCGCAACGCGCGTTAGCCCGACCGGCGCCGCGCACGCTGCGCGCAAGAACTCGTGCAAGCGTCCTAACAATCGGTTACGCATGTCCGGTTGCAGGCGGGCAAACTGGGGCTACACTGGCGTCTCCCGTTTTCTCACGGATTGCCATGCAGTCATGCCCGTCGCGGCGTGAGTCTGAGGCTGCGCCGTCAAACGGCGGGCTTTTCCCGATTCACGCTGCATTTCCCCGTCTTTTTGCCCGGATCGGATTCCTGATCCGTCGCGGCGCGTGCCCGCCCGGCACGAGCCGGCTTAGCGTATGGCCGGTCGCGATCTTCGTCGCGCTCTTTCTTTGGACCGCGTGGTTCCCCACCAACGCGCAGGCAGCCGACGCGACCACCGGCACGCCCGTCATCCCGGCGTTGCAAAGCCTGATCAACAGCGCGACCGTGGCGCCCGCTTCGGCGGCGTCCGCCGCGTCGGCTGCGGACGCCGCTTCGGCGCCGTCGCCCGCTAGCCAGGCGGAGATCGCGCGTTCGCTCGACAGCGTGATCGCCACGCTCGACAACGACCGGCAGCGCAGCGCGCTCGTCGCCCAGTTGAAGAAGCTGCGCGACGTCTCCCGAACCGTCGGCCCGCTCGCGCCCGCGCCGGCGCAGCAGAGCCCTGGTCTGCTCGGCGCGATTGCGTCGGGCATCGCGTCGTTCGAATCGGACGTGCATGAAGGCCGCACGCCCGTGCGCTACTGGGGCGGGCGCTTCAACGCGGCCGGCAACGAGCTCTACACGATCATCTCGGGCCAGGGCCACGAAAGCCTCGGCCGAATCCTCTTTTCGATGTTCGCGATGCTGGCCGGCTGGGGCGCATGCGCAGCCGCGCTGATTTATCTGCAGCACAGGCTCTATCGGCGACTTGGCATCGTAATCGGCCTCAATCCGAATCCCACTACGCGGGAGTTGCTGATCTTCGCGTTGCGGCGCGTCGGGCCGTGGGTCATCGCGTTCGTCGCCGCGCTGCTGTTCGTGCGCGCGATGCCCGATGCGCTCGGGCGCACGCTCGGTATGGTCGTCGCGTATGCGATTGTCGCGGGTGCCGTGTTTTCGGCGATCTGTCTGATCATGTTTTCGCTGTTCGGCTCGGGACACCGGCGAACCGCGGTACGTTTGCTGATCGATCATGCGCGGCGCCTGCTGTTTGCGGTCGGCGTCTGCGGCGCGCTCGGCGATGCGGCCGTCAATTACGACGTCGCGCATCAGATGGGCTCGAATCTGGCCGCACTGGTTTCGACCGCCGCCAACATGACGGCCGCCGTGCTGACCGGCTATTTCGCGCTCGCGTTTCGCCGGCCGGTCGCTCATCTGATCCGCAACCGGCCTTACGACCAACGCAACGATCATAAAGCGGCGACCGATGCTTTCGACGTGCTCGCCGCGCTCTGGCACGTGCCTGTTCTCGTGCTGGCGGCAGCCTCGGTGGTCGCCACGCTCGGCGGCTCCGGTTCGAGCGAGAACGTGCTGCAAATCTCGGTGGTGACCGCACTGCTGCTGGTGCTGGCGTTTTTCCTTTCGGCCATCGTTTTACGGATGACGCGTCCACGCAGCGCGCGCGCGCGGCGGCGCTCTCCGTATCTGACGCGGTTGCTGCGTTTTTGCGGCACTTTGCTGACGCTTTTCATCTGGCTGTTTTTCTTCGAGCTGGCGGCCCGATTGTGGGGCGTTTCGCTTGCGGCGGTCGTCGAGGAAAACGTGGCCGCGCGCGGTATCGCGCATGCGGTGACGGCGATCGTGGCCACCGTGTTCATTGCGTGGCTGCTGTGGATTCTCGTCGACACCGCGATCACCGAGGCGCTTAACCCCGGCAGTACGCGCAACAAGTCGCGCGGTCCGAGCATGCGGGCTCGAACGATGTTGCCGCTCGTGCGCAATGTGCTGCTCGTCAGCATCATGACGATAGCGGGCATCGTTACGGCGGCGAATCTCGGCATCAACGTGACGCCGCTGCTCGCGGGCGCCGGAGTGATCGGCCTTGCGATCGGTTTCGGCGCGCAGTCGCTCGTGACCGAC
Organism: Paraburkholderia caledonica NBRC 102488; assembly: GCF_000685095.1. Classification (GTDB taxonomy): domain Bacteria; phylum Pseudomonadota; class Gammaproteobacteria; order Burkholderiales; family Burkholderiaceae; genus Paraburkholderia; species Paraburkholderia caledonica. The sequence continues at coordinate 325,174 of NZ_BAYE01000005.1, read as the reverse complement.
CTGATTACGGGGCTTTTCATCATCATCGAAGATACGATTTCGGTGGGCGACTGGATCGACGTGGACGGCGGTCATGCAGGCACGGTCGAGCATTTGTCCATCCGCACCGTGCGGTTACGCGACGGCCAGGGCGCGATCCACGCAATTCCGTTTTCGCAGATCAAGATCGTCAAGAACCTGTCGCGCGACTTTGCCTACGCAGTGTTCGAAGTGCGGATGTCGTTCTCGACCGACGTCGATGAAATCACTCAATTGATTCGCGAAGTCGGTGCCGATCTGATGGCCGACTTCCGTTACCGTCGCGAGATGCTGGGGCCGATCGAGGTGTGGGGGCTCGACCGTTTCGACCCGAACTGGATGGTCGTCAAAGGGCAGATCAAGACGCGGCCGCTGCAGCAATGGAGCGTGGCGCGCGCGTTCAATCTGCGGCTCAAGCGCAAGATGGACGAGGCCGGCATTGAGATCCCGGTGCCGCAGATGCGCGTGTTCACGTCGTCGAAAGACAGCGAGGGGCAGCCTTTGCATGACGAAGACGTGCTCGGGGTCGCGCCGCATGAGCATGCGGATGCACACTCGCCTGCCCGCGCTGATGCCCACGCGGAAGGACGTGCGCGTCAGCACGAGCATGCAGTCGGGCATCAGGAGAAAGCGCCGCCGATACGCGGCGCGCATCCGGCTGTCGTCGCAGCGCGCGATGTGTCGCATGAGCCACGGCCGGCGCCGCCGCCGACGGGACAGACCGCGCCAATTCCGCCGCAGATTCCCACGGCGGGCGAGGGCAAGGCTTGATTCTCAGGCGCTAGCCAAGCGCGGATGCGACGCGCACTACATCGTTGACATGCGTTCCGATGCACGCGCCCGGCACGCCATACACGTGCAACGACACCGCGGGGGCATCGCTGCAATTGCCCAGCCGATGAATGTTGCCCCGGCCGCTGCGCACAAAAGAAACCGCGCCGCGCGGGCGCGCCTGCGAGCGCGTTGCGATGGCGAAGTCCTCCGAGCCGTTCCATTCGAAAACAGTCTCGTTCAATGTGCCGTCGAGCACCGCGTATCCACACCACGTGTGATGCGCATGCACTGGACTCGCCTGATGCGGCAGCCAGACGAGTGCGGCAATTGCGTAGCGGCCCTGCGGATCGGCGGCGAGTAGATGCCGGCGGTAGTTATCCAGCGACGCCTCCCGTTGCCAGGGCTTCAGCATCGCGGGGTCGGCCGCTGCTTGCGCTAGCGCGATGCGCATGCTGCGCGCGAAGAAAGTGGAATGCGAAGGCTCCGGAGAAGTTGCGCAGGCTTCGAACATCGCGTCGAGTGCGTTGCACAGTCGTGCGAGAGGGTCGTGATGCCCGGCGTGTCGCGAAGCGTGGTGTCCGTGAGGCTGCGCGAACTGAGCGGGGAGTCGGGCGGGGGAACGGAGGTCGTGGTCCAAGTTCGTTGAGCGGCATGGCTTGCCGACGTTTTTCAGGTTGGAACATTTATACCGTTTTGCCCGGAGAAAGAGTTTCCATATAATTCCCCGTGCAGTTTGAAAAGTAGAATAATTTCCTAAAGGGGCGAGACGGTGGGAATGGATATCATCGACCGGAAGTTGCTGGAGCTGTTGCAGGAAGACGCGACCATGCCAATTGCCGAACTGGCACAGCGCGTGAATCTGTCGCAAACGCCTTGCTGGAAGCGGCTGCAGCGTCTGAAGGAGACCGGCGTGATTCGCGCGCAGGTGGCGCTGTGCGATGCGCGCAAGCTCGGGGTCGGCACGACAGTATTCGTCGCGGTGCGCACGAATCAGCACACGCAGGCGTGGGCGCAAAGCTTCACGCAGGCGGTGCAGGACATTCCCGAGGTGGTCGAGGTGTACCGGATGAGCGGCGAGACAGACTACCTGCTGCGCGTGGTGGTCTCCGACATCGACGACTACGACCGCGTATACAAGCAATTGATCGCGGCGGTGCCGCTGTACGACGTGAGTTCGAGTTTCGCGATGGAGCAGATCAAGTATTCGACAGCGCTGCCGGTGCGGCCCGCCGCAGTCGTGTAAGGCGAGCCTCGGGCGAAGTGCGCGTTCTCTGCGTAGGGGCCGTCGCGGCTCGCTAAGTCTTTCAGCGCTGCCGGCTGCAAGGCGAGTGCAAGGTGGGTCGGCGTAGAATGCCGCCTTCTCCGCTATCTTCCGCGATTCGCCTCGCGGTCCGAGCCGTCTCATGAACAAACCGCCGCGCAAGAAAAATCCGACGTTGGGCATCGCCGTCTTCATCGTGGTCGCGGTGCTGCTGGTGATTGCAACGCTGTTCTACAACGCGATCAAGGAAAAGCGCGAGTTCGACAGCAGCAATGCGCCGGCGGTGTCTATTTCATCGGGCGCGGCTGCAGCGACGGCAACGAGCGCGGCGGCCACCGCAATGAAGCCTGCGAGCGGGACGGCACAGTGAGGTTACGGCGCTCAGCGTGTCTGAGCGCCGATCTGGCTCTGGTGGGGCGAATCGCGCGAGACGGAAGGCCACGGTTTGCGTCTCGTAGGAATTGTCGAAGTCATGCAGGAGCCAATGCCGGAGCCATGCCAAACCCGGGCGCACCTCGGTTGAGCTTCGGTCGGCCACGTCACTCATCGGGCAGGCGAATCAAACTTGCATCCTTGCGAATCAGCGCCGCCGCGGCCAGCATCTGCTTGCATTGATGCACGAGCAGCTTCATGTCGTGCACTGCTTCCGCCGAATATTCCTTCGATTTCTCCGCTTCGACCACCATCGTGTCGAGCTCGCGGGTGAGTTGCCTGATCTGCTCGCCCTGATCCGCGGGCGGCGCAGTGCCGGCCTCGGCTTCGGTGAGATTGTCGCGCACGAGGCTGAACGCCCGTTGCAGCGGTTGTAGCGACACGCCGTCTGCCTGTTGCGTTGATGTGCGCAGCAGCGGCGCGGCCGCCGTGATCTGCGAAGCGAGCACATGGCTGCGCAGGAGCAGGCCGTTCAGTTCGGGCACGAACTTTTGCGCCGATTTCGGTTCGAGCATCATGCGCTGGAACGCCTGCCCCAGATTAGCGAACGCCACGTGGACGTTCTTGCGCGCGAGTCGATAACGGTAATCGCGATCGAGTGCGGTTGCCGCAGCCGCGGCCGCGGGCGATGCGCCTGCGACAGGCTTTGCCGCCGTGCTGCCGAGCGTCGAAACGCCCGAGGCGGCCAGCCCGTTTGATCCCTTACCAGTGTTGTTTGCGGGAGTGCTGGTGCCGGCCGGTTCTCCGGTCTGCAAACTGGCTTGACCGGCGCCTTTCAGTACCTGGCCGGCAACTGCCAGCACCGGCTTGCCGAATTCGATGGCGGGATCGGCCATTGCCGCGGCCGGCGCACGCGCGCCGGCTTCTGTCACCGTGGCGACCGAGGCGGCGGCCGGCTTGCCGCTCCACCACCAGCTTGCTTCGAGAAACTGGCGCGTGGCGCCGATCATGTTGTTGACCAGCTTGCCCATCAGGCGATATTCCCAGTACGGGAACAGGTGGCTCGCGGCAATCGCAATCGCACAGCCCACTACCGTGTCGATCGCGCGTTCACCGATGATCCGCATGCTGCCCGGCGCGAGCAGATGAAACATCAGCAGCACATATGACGAAGTGAACACCACGCTCGCCGTGTAGTTGAACAGCAGCAGGCTATAGCTCATCACCATCGACGCGAACATCACCACCAGCAGAATGTGCGGCTCCTTCACGAAGATCATGAGCGCGATGCTCGCCGTGCAGCCGATCAACGTCCCTACGATCCGCTGCCCGTTGCGCTGTTTGGTCAGCGAGTAGCCCGGCTTCAGAATGATGACGGTGGTCATCACGATCCAGTAAGCATTGGTGAGCGGCAGCAGGCGGCCGAGCCAGAAGCCCACCGCTACCGCGATCGTCACGCGCAGCGCGTGACGAAAGCTCGGCGAGGCCATGGTCAGGTTCGAGAAGATCTGGCCGAACGGCACGCGGCGGCTCGACACGAAACGGTTCAGCGCCTGATCGAGGCGCAGTTCGGTTTCCGTCGTGCTCGGATCGCTCGACAGACTCCTGCGCATCTTGTCGATCAGACGCGTGGCGCTCCAGACACGGCGGAACGTGGACGACACCGCTGAATACGCCTCGGGATTCTTCGCCGGCAGTTCCTGCTTGCGCATCAGTTCAATCTCGAACTCGATCGCACGCAGCTCCGCCTTCACGTTGACGCGCGCCCTCGGCGCATGGTTTTGCAGGACAGCGAGTCCTATCTCTTCGAGATCGCTCGCGGCCTTGCGAATCAGGTCGCGGTAGAACACCAGCAGATCGGTGCCGCCGAAGGTATTGCGCACGAGCGGATAGTCCGTATGCGCGCCGACGAACAACTCGTGCAGGTCGACCGTATTGATGAACAGATTGAACAGCATTGCCCGGCGCGGCTCGAGCTTGCCGCTCTTTAACTTCGGCAGATTGCGCAGCACGATGTCGCGCGCCGCATCCTGCCGCTCTACTGCAGCGATCTGCTTGTCGACGAGATTGCGATAACACTCGTCCAGGTCGTTGTCGAGGTCGTAGAACGCGGCACGCGCGAGCAGATAATCGGCGCAGGCGAAGACGCTCTCCGCCAGCGCCTGCTGTTCGATGCGATGCATCATCCAGCGGCTAACGGCAGTCGACCAGTACGTGTACCAGAGACCGCCCAGCAGAATCCACGACGCGTTGACGAGCGCCTGCATCGGCGTGAAATGCTCTTCCAGCGTCATGATCATCATGAACAGCGTGGCAAAGCTGATCTGCGGCCAGCGGTTGCCGTACACCACGATCAACGACAGCACGAACGTGAGCGGCACCACCGTGCACCACAGCGCCACTGGATTCACGGTGGCAAGACCGGTGGCAAGCGCGGAGAGAAAACCGATTACCGAGCAAGCCAGCATTTCGTTGTGCTTGTACTTCAGTGGGCCCGGCATATCGACGACACAGGCGCCGAGCGCGCCGGTTGCAATCGTGAAGCCCAGCTCGCGGTTGTGGAACACGATCAGGCACAGCATGGCCGGCAGGGACACGCCGACCGCGATGCGCAGGCCGCCATAAAAGTACTGGCTATAAAGGAATTTTTTTATTTCAACCGAATAGCGCATCGACTGCCTGATTCCATTCACTGACAAGAAGCGGTTGAAGGCACGAGCCCGAGGACAGCCCCAAACTGCCGACGAGTCTAACTGATTTTGCGCCTGATCTGACCTCGTCCATTCGGCCAGGTTCTGCGCGGCGGGCGGCTTTGTTATGCTGTCGCTTCAATGTCTGCCGCCGTTCGCGCGCTTGTCGCGAATGCGGCAACGCCACACCGCCTTGTCCGGGATCCATGCTCCAGCTCTTCTACTCGAACCGCTACGAAACGCTTGTCGGCGCGCTGCTCGATGACCTCGCGCAAGCGCCTTCCGACGCCTGGACCGCGCAGCCGGTGATCGTCCCGAGCGCCGCTGTGCGGCGCAGGCTCGAGCTCGATATCGCCGCGCGCCAGGGCGTCTGCGCGAACGTCAGCTTCGGCTATCTCGCGCAATGGTTGTGGGCGCAAATCGGTAGCGTGATCGAGGTGCCGCGCCATTCGCCGTTCGCGCCGGACAGGCTCGTCTGGCGCTGTTATCGTCTGCTGGGCGATGCGCACGATTCTCTGCCGTGGAACGCGTCGCCGCGTCTTCGCACCTATCTCGATGCCGCGGATCCGTCGATGCGTTACGAACTGGCGCGGCGTGTGGCAACCGTGCTCGATCACTATCTGACCTATCGTCCGGAATGGCTGCTGCAATGGCAGAAGGGCGGCTCCATCTTCGCGGGCGGCGCGGCGGACGACACAGGCCCGCGCCTCGTCGGCGCGAGCGACGCGGCGCGCGAGGACGAGCGCTGGCAAGCGGCATTGTGGCGCGCTGTGCTCACTGAACTTGCCGGCAACGAGCAAACGCCGGACGCCGCATTGCCGCCCGCATACCGTTTTCTCGATGAGATCGGTACGCTCGACCTGGACGCCATTGCGAAAGCAAATTGGCCGGAAGCGGTGAGCGTTTTCGCGTTACCCACCATGCCGCCGCTGCACGTCGCATTGCTGCGTGCGCTGTCGCGTTGGGTCGACGTGCGTCTCTACGTCATGAACCCGTGCCGCGAATTCTGGTTCGACGTAGTGAGCGAAGGCCGGGTTCAGGCGCTCGACGCGGCAGGACAGCTCGACTATCAGGAAGTCGGTCATCCGCTGCTTGCGGAGTGGGGTCGTCAGACTCAGGCGCAGTTGCATATGCTGCACGAGCTCACCGAAAGCGCGGCTTCCGGCGAGACCGGCGAGTTCTCTGAAAATCCCGAACCGAGCTGGCTCGCCGCCGTGCAAAACGGCATTCTCGATCTGCGCCCGGAGACCGAAGCCGACGAGTTGCCGTACGAGCGCGGCATTGAAGTTCACGTGTGTCACAGCCTGTCGCGACAGCTCGAAGTGCTGCACGACCGGCTGCTCGGCTGGTTCGACGAATTCGACGATCTGCAACCGTCCGACGTGCTCGTCGCCGTGTCCGATCTGGCCGCTGCCGGTCCGTTGATCGACGCGGTGTTCGGCACTACACCCAGTGGCGATACGCGCCGCATTCCATATCGGATCACGGGCTTACCGCCTTCGCAGGCCAATCCCGTCGCGCGCCTCGTGCTCGACTGGCTCGCTTTGCCCGAGCGCAGCGTCGGCGCACCGGACCTGATCGAATGGCTGCGCGTCGACGCGGTCGCCGTGCGTTACGGCATCGACGCGAGCTCGCTCGAAGCCGCGCAGGAATGGCTCGCGGCGGCCGGCGCGCGGCGCGGACTATCGCCTGCGGAGCCAAGCGGCGAACACGTGCCGGTCGCGCGACACACCTTCGCGGATGCGCTGACCCGTCTGTATCTCGGCTATGCGATGCCGGAGGGCGGGGAGCCGGTCGACGAGTGGCTGCCAGTCGAGGGCGCCGACGGTTCGGACGCGGAGTTGCTCGGCCGCCTGTCGCGTTTCGTCGACGACATAGACAGTTTCGCGGTGCGCTGCGCGACGGAACAGACTCCGGCCCAATGGACGCAATTGCTGCTCGAAACGCTTGCGCAGTGTTTCGACGGCGGCGTCGAATTCGCGGAGTCGCTCGCCGCGGTGCGCGACGCGATCGACAAGATGAGCGACGCCATGCAGGCGGGCGCGCATGAGGTCGCGATGCCCGCGGCAGTCGTGCGGGTTGCGCTCACTGAAGCACTCGACGACCCCGCGCGCGGCGGCGTGCCTTGGGGCAGCGTGACGTTTTCGTCGCTGACGAGCTTGCGCGGTTTGCCCTACCGCGTGGTCTGTCTGCTCGGGATGGACGACGGCGTGTTGCCGAGCCTCGCCCGTGCGGACGAATTCGATCTGATGGCCGCGTTCGGCAAAGCCGGCGACCGGCAGCGCCGCGACGACGAGCGCAATCTCTTTCTCGATCTGCTGCTCGCCGCGCGCAGCCGGCTCTTTATCGCTTATACCGGCCGCAGCATCCGCGACAATGCGCCGTTGCCGCCGGCCGCGCTCGTCGACGAACTGCTCGACCACCTCGCGCAGGTGTCGGCGGGCGAGGGTGCGAGTCCCGCGCAGCTAGAAGAAGCGCGCCACGCGTTCATCGTCGATCACCCGTTGCAGGCGTTTGCGTCGGAGTACTTCACCGCGCAGCCTGATCTGTTTACCTACGACGCTGATCGCGCGGAACTTGCCACTTTGCTCGCCGCGCCGCAGCAGCGAGGCGCCGCGCCATTTTTCGATCAACCGTTGCCCGCTGAAGATGCTGCGCCCGTCGGATTCGACGAGTTCGTGCGCTTCTGGCGTCATCCGGCGCGCGCGCTGCTGCGTGACCGCCTCGGCATTGTGTTGTCGGACGCCCAGGGCGAGCTGCTCGACACGGAGCCGTTCGAACTCGATTACACCGGACGCGATGCATTGGCCGGCCGCCTGTTGCCCGTGCTGCTCGACGCTGACATAGAAGACGACGATCTCATGTTCGACCGCGTTCGGCGCGTGGCCGAGGCGAGTCCCGAGTTGCCCGGCGGCGCGACCGGCGCCGTGTGGCGCGCGCGCGAACTGGGCGCGTTGCGCCAGCTCGCCGACAGCGTGCGCCGCGAGGTGGCATCGGGGGTCGAACGCTTGCCGTTCGTGCTCGACATCGCGCCGCGTTGGCCGGATAACGCGGACATTGCGGGCGAGCTTTTCGGCGTTCATGACGCGGAGCTTCGCGAGGCCGCGCTGACGCCGCTGCAACTGCACGGCACGTTGAACCTGCTGACTGAAACCGGACAAGTGATTTTTCGCTACGCCAAACCTACTGCACGCGACTATCTTTCTGCATGGCTTGCACACCTCGCCTATTGCGCGGCGCTGCCCGACGGCCCGCGTCGCACGGTCTGGCACGGCAGCGGTGAGAGCTTCGAGCTCGCGCCAGTTGCTGCCCCGCTCGAAGAACTCGCGCCGCTCGCCGCGCTGTTCAGGTCGGGGCGCAGGCTACCGCTGCGTTTTTTCCCGAAGAGCGCGTGGGCGAAGGTGAGCGAAAGCGATTCGGCGGCGCAGGGCGTATGGATCAACGACCGCGTGCGCGGCGAGTCCGACGACCCCGCATTGCGCATCGCCCTGCGAGGGACGCCGCTTACGCTCGACGAACCGTTTGGCAGCCTCGCGTCGATCGTTTTCAAGCCGTTGCTGCAGCATCTGCGGAGCGTGTCATGAGCGGCGCGCTGCTTCGTCATGCGCTAGCCGCTGAAGAGCTCGATGTATTTGCGTGTTCGCTCGACGGCGTTAATCAGATAGAGGCGTCGGCAGGTACGGGCAAGACGTGGAACATCTGCGCGCTCTACGTGAGATTGCTGCTCGAGAAGAATCTGAACGCTGACCAGATTCTCGTCGTGACCTTTACGAAGGCCGCGACCGCCGAATTGCACGAGCGCATTCGCGGGCGGCTCGCCGAGTTGCACCGCGCGATTGAAGTGGACGACGACGGCGGCGATCCGTTCATTCGCCGCCTCTTCGAAACGACGCTCGCGCCGGAGCGTGGCATCGACCGCGAAACGGCGTTGAAGGTGGTGCGTCGAGCGCTGCGCACGTTCGACCAGGCGGCGATCCACACGATCCACGCGTTTTGCCAACGGGCGTTGCAGGAAGCGCCGTTCGCCGCCGCAATGCCGTTCGCGTTCGAAATGGAAGCCGACGACGCCGCTTTGCGCTTTGAGTTGGCGGCCGATTTCTGGCGCGAGCAGGTCGAGCCTGTCGCGCATGCGCATCCGGCGTTCGCGGCCTGGCTGGTGGCGAAGCGAGCCGGCCCGGCGTCGCTCGACGAACAACTCGCCCGGCGCCTCAAGAAGCCGTTGGCGCAACTGCGCTGGGGCGTGATAGGTGCCGAGCCGAGCGCCGATCCGCGAGCCGGCTTCGACGCTGCATGCGAACTGTGGCATGCGGAGCACGATGCGATCATGGCGCTGCTCGAACAGGCGCAAGACCGCTTGAGCAAGACCACGCACAAGGCAGATCATGTGAGCGCCGCGATCGCCGCCTGGACCGAGTACTTCGCGCAGGGCGATTGCCATGCGCCGCCGCCGCGGGCTGCGCTCAAATTGACGGCTTCCGCGTTGAAGAAAGCCACCAAGGTCAAGTTCGAACCGCCGGAGCATGCGTTCTTCGAGCATGCAGAAGCGCTGGCGGCGGCCGTTGTTGCGGCCGAAGCGGCGCAACGCGCGCGCTGGCTCGCGTTGATGCAGACCTGGCTCGACTATGCGCCCGCCGAACTGGTGACGCGCAAGCGCACGCGCCGCGTCGTTTCGTTCGACGATCTGCTGTCCAATCTCTACCGTGCGCTCGCAGCGCATCCGTGGCTCGCCGATGCGCTGCGAGCACGTTATCCCGCTGCGTTGATCGACGAGTTCCAGGACACCGATCCGCTGCAGTTCGCAATCTTCAGCCGCATTTTTGCGCCCGCAGGTCCGCTCTTTCTGGTCGGCGATCCGAAGCAGGCCATCTACAGTTTTCGCGCGGCGGATTTGCATACTTATCTGGCGGCGCGCGCGTCGGCTTCGGCGCGCTACACGCTTGCCGTCAACCAGCGCTCGACGGCGCCGATCGTCGAAGCTTGCAATCGGGTCTTCGAGGCAAACCCACAGGCGTTCGTGCTCGACGGCCTCGACTATCAGCCGGTGCGAGCCGGCGAACGGCGCAGGCCGCCGTTGTCGGACCCGGACGCCGAGGCTGGCGATTTCCGCGTCTGGACGTTGCCGCAAGGCGAGAGCGCATTGACCAAACGCCAGGCCCAGCGCGAAGCGAGTGAAGCGTGCGCGGCCGAGATCGTGCGCCTCCTGCGCGGTGCGCGCGAAGGCACCGTCACGATCGGCGACGCGCCGCTCGCGCCCGGCAACATTGCGGTGCTCGTGCAGACGCACAAGCAGGGCAGTCTGATCAAACGCGTGCTGGCGGCATGGGGCGTCGGCAGTGTGGAACTCGCGCAGGCCTCGGTTTTTGCAACGCTCGACGCAGAGCAGATCGAGCGCGTCCTCGCAGCCGTCGATACACCTGGCGATCTGCGCCGCTTGCGCGCCGCGCTCGCGACCGATTGGCTCGGTCTGGACGCCGCGGCGCTGTGGCGTCTGGAACAGGTCGCCGACGCACCCGCTGTCGCCGACGATCCCGCGCACGCGGCGGACGCAATGGGCTGGGTCGAACGTTTTTCGCGCTACCGCACGCTCTGGCATGAGCGCGGCTTTGCCGTCATGTGGCGCACCCTGATGCGCGAACTGCGCGTCGCGCAACGGCTCGTGGCGGCGACGGACGGCGAGCGGCGTCTTACCAACGTGAATCACCTTGCCGAACTCGTGCAGGCGCGGGCGGCCTCGCAGCCGGGCATTGCGCCGACGTTGCGCTGGCTCGCCGCGCAGCGCAACCAGGGCGGCGGCGAGGAGGCGCAACTGCGGCTGGAGTCGGACCGCAATCTCGTGCAGATCGTTACCGTGCACAAGTCGAAGGGCCTGGAATATGCGGTCGTGTTCTGTCCGTTCCTGAACGACGGCGGCTTGCGCGAGCCGCCGTCGTCGGGCTTGCCGGACGCACGCGAGTATCACGATGCCAGCGGCGACGCGGTGCTGCACTACGGTTGTGACGACGACGAGGCCGAACGCGCGACCCGTCATGCGGCGCGCGAGCAGGCGGCCGAACGGGCGCGGCTCGTCTACGTTGCGCTGACTCGCGCCGTGTACCGCTGTTATCTCGTCGCGGGCACGTACCTGTCGTCGCGCTCCACGAAAGAGTCGCGCCGCAGCGTGTTGAACTGGCTGGTGGCCGGCGGTGGCTATGAGTTCGACGGCTGGCTCGCCGATCCGCCCGACGAGGCCGCGTTGTCCGCGCGCTGGCAAGCGCTGGCGGGTGGTCCGATCGCATTGCAACCGTTGCCGAAGGTCGAGCGCCGCACGCCGCTCGAAAGCATGCAGGAAAGCAGCGCTGACAAGCGCGCGCGCAGCAATCGCCGGTCTTTGCGCGATCAGTGGCGCATGGCGAGCTTCAGCGGTCTGATTGTCGCAGGCCACAAGGCCGAAGATGCGCAACCGCCGGTTGAAGAAGTGCGGCCCGATCACGATGAAATCGCCGACGCGCTCGTCGCCGCGCCGGTCACGGTATCCGAGCCGGCGCTGGAGGCGAAGTCCCTCGCCGCCGACGACATTCTCGCGTTTCCGCGCGGAGCCGCGGCGGGCGAGTGTCTGCATCGCATGTTCGAACTCGCGGATTTCAGCGATCCGCAAAGCTGGCCGGATGCGATCCGCGGAGCGTTGCACGAGCGTCCCGCGCCGGCGTCGCCGGAGCTTGCTCCACGTTTGCCGGCGATGATGCACAAACTTCTCGCAGACGTCGTCAGCACCGAACTCGTGCCCGGCATGACCCTGGCGCGACTCGATCCGCGGCGGCGCCTGAACGAACTCGAATTCCTATTCGCGGCACCGTCGCTCGACTTCGCCGCGCTGCGCGAATTGCTGGTCGCACACGGCTATCCGGACGTCGCGCTCGAGCCTGGTGTGCTGCGAGGTTTCGTCAAAGGATTCATCGACATGATCGTCGAGCACGACGGGCGGTTCTGGATTGTCGACTGGAAATCCAACCATCTCGGCGATACGGAGCAGGATTACGCCGCCGCACCGGTCGAAGCGGCGATGGCGAGCCATGCCTATCACCTGCAGGCGCTGCTTTATACAGTCGCGCTGCATCGTTATCTGAAGACACGCGTGCGCGATTATTCGTACGAGACGCATATCGGCGGGTATCTGTATCTGTTCGTGCGCGGCGTTCGTCCGCATTGGCGCGACGCGGGAGCGCAAGCCGGTGTGCACGTGAGGCGGCCTGCGTTCGAACTCGTTGCGCTGCTCGACGCGGCGATGATCGGAGGTGCCGCATGAGCACGTTCAATCAGACCGTATCGGCGCCGCTTCAACTTGACGATCTCGGCGTCAATTTACCGGCGCCGGCGGATTTCAGCATTGCGTTAGCGGAAGGCTTCGCTCGGCGCATCGGTGCCCTGGCGCGACGCGGCGGGGCGTCGACGGAAGCCGTCAGATGGGCGGCGCGCGCCGCGTTCGCGGCGAGCCGCGCGACCGCGGAAGGGCACGTGTGCGTACCGCTGGCCGCGCTCGCGCGTCGGTTCGAGGCGTCCACCGCCGAAGTGCGGATGGCCTTGTTTGCGAGCGGCATGGCGAGCGATGGGTCGCAAGTGGCAGCCGCACTGCGGCCTCTGGTGATCGACGCACAAGGGCGGTTGTACCTCGCGCGTTACTACGATTACGAGCGGCGTCTCGCTCGGGCGCTGGTCGCGCATGCGGGTGCACCGATGCGTGCGGGTGTGTTTGACAGCGGACGGGGCGTTGGCGGCGCGGGCGAGCGGTCGGCTGAGCATGCCGCCGGAACTTTGCGAGCAAGCGTTCGCGGCCGAGCCGGCGGGGAAAAGGGCACGGCCTTCGATAGTGAGGCCGCAGTCGGTACGAGCGCGAACGCCGACACCACCCATACCCTCCATCAACGGCTTGTGCGCTACTTCGGCCCCCCGAAAGACGATGAAATCGACTGGCAGCGCGTGGCCGCTGTCATGGCATTGTCGGGGCGGCTCACCATCGTTAGCGGCGGTCCGGGCACAGGCAAGACTACAACGGTGGTCGGCGTGCTCGCGTGCCTGCTCGACGCGCGCGCCGATCTGCGAATCGCGCTCGCGGCGCCCACCGGCAAAGCGGCGCAACGCATGCAGGAAGCGCTGCTTGCGCGTGCCGGGGATTTGCCGCCTGAACTCGCCGCGCGTTTGCCGCAAACTTCGTACACGTTGCATCGTCTGCTCGGCTCAGGACCGGGCGGGCGCTTCCGGCATCATCGCGATAATCCTCTGCCTTATGACGTGGTCGTGATCGATGAAGCATCCATGATCGACGTCGCGATGGCAGCCCACCTGGTCGACGCCATTGCGCCGCACACGCGGCTCGTGATGCTCGGCGATAAAGATCAGCTCGCAGCGGTAGAGGCCGGCGCTGTGTTCGCCGAGCTGAGCGCGCGGCCCGCGTTCAGCGCGCAGGGCGTGAAGCGAATCGCCGGTGCGCTCGGCATCGGCGAGGCGCGACTCGCGCACGCACTGCCGCGACTGGCCGAAGACGTCGACGAACAGCCGGAGCGCTTTCCGCAAGCTGATCGTCCCGCGAATTACGCGTCGGATCTTTTCGATGCACCACCCGACGACCTGTTTGCCGCGCTCGACGCGGCTGGCAACGTCGCCAGCAACTTAGCCAGCAACTTAGCCGGCAACGTCGCCGGCCCTCGCAGCGCAGATCCGTACGGCGCCGATGCATCAGCCGCCAGTGCGCGATTCGGAACGGCGGGCCACGAGTCGCAAAGCCCACTCGCGGATTGCGTCGTCTGGCTGGAGCGCAATTATCGATTCGGGCTCGAATCACCGATTGGCCGTTTGTCGCTGGCGATTCGCAATGGCGAGGCAAGCGCGGCGCTCGACGTGCTGCTCGACGACGCCACCCAACATGCCGCGTCGCTTTACGAAGACGCGCACGTGGCGCTGGCCGAACGCACTGTCGAGCGCCTCGCGGTCGGTTTCGCGCCTTATGCCAATGCGCTTGCCGCAGCGCTCGCGGCGGGAACTCCGGACCCACTGCCGCTATTTGACGCATTGAATCGCTTCCGGGTTTTATGCGCGACCCGCCTGGGCCCGCGCGGCGTCGATCAGGTGAACGCGCTAATGGCCGCGCAGGTGCGGCGCTCGGCCGGCGTGACGCTCGCAGTCGGCGCGCAGTGGTTCGCCGGGCGGCCGGTGATGGTCACACGCAACGACTACGCGCTGGGGCTCTTCAATGGCGATATCGGGATCGCGCTACCCGGCGCGGGCGGCGCGCTGCGCGTCTATTTCCGGACCGCGGACGGCGGTCTGCGCGCGGTGTCGCCGGCCGCGCTGCCGCCGCACGACACTGCCTTTGCGCTGACCGTGCACAAGTCACAAGGCTCGGAGTTCGAGCATGCGGTGTTGATGCTGCCGTCCACGTTCAGCAGGGTGTTGTCGCGCGAGCTGGTTTATACGGCGATCACCCGCGCTCGCGAGCGCGTCGAAGTGATTGGCGCTAGCGCGGTGCTGGCTCAGGCCATCGCCACGCCGACACAGCGAGACTCCGGCCTTGCTGCGAGAATCGAGGAGGCGTCGCGCGGCCGTTAGCCGATGAATCGCGATCCCGGCAGCGAACGCTTCACCGCCAACCAGGCGCGAAGCATGCGTCCGGCCGTTCACGCTGCACCGTTCGGGCCGCGCTAGCCGATGCTGCAGATCCGCGGCATCGGCCGGATCGCGCGCGTCAGAGCGCAAAGGTTGCGCCGCTCACGCCATCTACATTTGAGTGTTTTCTTCAATCTAGCGTCATGACATCCCGCTATTTCATTCCGCCGAACGAGATCGAACTGACCGCAGTGCGTGCGCAAGGAGCGGGCGGTCAGAACGTCAACAAGGTGTCGAGCGCGATCCAGTTGCGCTTTGACGTGCGCGCTTCGTCGTTGCCCGAAGTGCTCAAGATGCGCCTGCTCGCGTTGTCCGATCGCAGGATCACGCGTGAGGGCGTGGTGGTCATCAAGGCGCAGGAACACCGGACTCAGGAACTGAATCGCGCGGCGGCGCTCGCGCGGCTCGATGAACTCGTGGAAAGCGTCAGCGTGACGCGCAAGCCGCGCGTTGCGACGCGGCCGACACGCGCATCGAATGTACGGCGTCTCGAGAGCAAGGTAAGGCGCAGCGAGATCAAATCGGGCCGCGGCCGCGTGGACGACTAACGAGGCCGTCCGCCCGCGCGCAGCCCTATTGCGGGACCGGCCGGCATCGTCGGCACGAAGTCGACGCACAGCACGTGCGTCTTGCCGTCGCGGTCGAAGGCGAGCGCCGCGGTATAGCAGTCTTCGCCGTCCGCGAGCGAGTAGTGCGGACCCATCATCGCGACGCGTCCGCGGGCGGCCAGCGCGTGCTTGAGATAGGCGCGCCGCGACCAGTTGCTGCAAGCGCTGCTCGCGATCGGTGCGAGCCGCTGGGGCGGCGGCGGCACGAAGGCGGCGGTGACGGATGCCTGGGTCTGCTGACCGTGCTCGTCGGTGATGAACACCCGGCGCGCCTCGCCAAGGTGCCATACGTTGTGCGCGGCCTGCTGCAGGTCGCCCGTCGTCCGGTAAGCCTCGGCGGCGGCCATGACCGCTTCGGCGAAGCCTTCGAAGCCGAGTTGCTTGTGACGCGCATGCGCGCGCTCGTACTCCGCGAACTTGCCCCACATCGACTCGATCTGCGCCGGCACTCTCGCAATGGCCGCCTCGACCGAACCATTGGGCTGGCCGAGCCAGAAACCCTGGACGAAATCGACGTCGGCCTGCATCAGGATCATCAGTTCCTCGTCTGTTTCGACGCCTTCGGCGAGCACCAGCGTGCCGGACTGATGCAGCATCGCGATCAGATGGCCGATCATCGAGTCGTCGCCTTCGCGTTTGCCGGCGCGCGCAACGAGCGAGCGGTCGAGCTTGACGATGTCCGGCCGGAAGCGCCACACGCGGTCGAAGTTCGAGAAGCCGGTGCCGAAGTCGTCGATCGCGATCAGAAAATCGCGAGGCTGCGAGGCGGCCAGCATGCTGGCGACGGCGGACTCGTCGTCGGCGGGCTGCTCGAGCACCTCGATCACGATACGTTCCTGCGGCAGGCCGAAGTGCGCGGACAACTCGTCGATGAAAGTGCGCTGCGGCCAGCCGGTCTCGAACACCTGCGGCCGCGTATTGAGAAACAGCCATCCGCTGCTGATGCCTTGCTCCATGAAATTGGCGACGTGCAGGCAACGCGCGATGCGGTCGAGTTCGCGCGCGTCGGCCGCCGAGCGGGTGCCCGAAAAGAGAACCTCGGGCGAGACTGGCAGTCCGACCGGATCGAATGCGCGCAGCAGTGCCTCGTAGCCGACCACGCACTGATGTGTGACCGACAGCACTGGCTGAAACACGCTATGCAGCGTGAGCGCGCGCCACGTTGCGGTCCAGCCCGATTCGCCCCGGACCAGGTGGGGAAGCAGGCCGCTCAGACTGACGTCGCTGACGGATGGCATAAACACGGGCGAGAGAGCGGACATGGTGGCATCGCGGCAATCGGGTGACGGGGTGCGCGCGCAGACTCGGCGCACAGCGGATGCGCAACGTAATACTCAACGCGGACGCCCGCACCGCGCAGTGGGAAGAACCCTGGTACGCTGAGAGCAGTGCCAGCCATGCGGAACTCCGCGGAGTGGTCGAAATGAGTCTAGCAGCTTGCAAAATGCATGAATGTGCGGGCTGTCACAGAGGAGCAAACCAGCCAGAACATCTGTGAGATCACGTGGCCACTCGCCGATGACGCAGGCCGCGGCGCCGGGTTTGCCTCGCCGCCGTTCCCGGCTATGCGGCCTTGCGTCAATCCGGACCGATCGCCATCCGGCATTCGTAAGCTTGCATGAGCGGAGGGTAGCAGGGCGGGCCGTGTATGCCCGCCAAACTTCAGTTCCTGATGCTTATTGCATACTGAACCTATCCCGGGCGCGGCTGTTCCTGGATTGCACGCTGTGCGCGTTGTGGGGTCGACTGCAGCACCGGCGAGCGGCGAGTATGCTGCTGCTTTTCGTGAGATGGAGAGAAAGGATGTCGGAAATCGCGGTGGTCGCAATTTCAGTGGCGAAACCTGGCTATGAAGAGCAGTTGCGCGAGGCGCTCGAAGGTATTGTCGGACCGACGCGCAAAGAGCAGGGCGCGCTTCAGTACGACTTGCATCGCGACGTTCAGGAGCCGCGCCGGTTCGTGTTTTTCGAGCGTTGGGAAAGCCAGGAGGCGCTGGCCGCGCACGCCAGGTCCGCACACATCACGGCCTACAAGGCGGCAGTGGCGGACTGGGTGGAACACGCGGAAATTCGCGTTGTGACGAAGATTCTGTAAGTCTTCCGCGCACCTGCAGAGCGTCAGGGCCGCGACACGTTCGTGCGACGAGTGATTGCCGGGCCGCTGCAGGCCCGAGCGACGCTCGCCGTCGACGTTAATGCGTGGCTTGCGGCACGTCGAGAATCAGGATGATGGTCCAGTCCGCTTCGCCATCGTGATGATATTGGCGCTCGGCGACGATAAACGGCTGCTGCTTGCCGTCCGGCCCGAGAAACAGCACGTCGCCTTCCATCGGCAGGCATTCGACGGGAGGCAGCGCAAGGAACGCTTCCTGACCGCCGCGCGGCATCAGTTTTTCAATTTTGCGGGATGCTGCTTCGGTCCATTCGATATCAAGCTGGATGTTGCTCATGCTGTCCTCCGCACCAGGGTGCGCACGGTTGAATTCCGGCAGGGCGCCGGTCGGTGCGCGACTTTAGCATACCGGGCATCGCGCGCCGGCCGGTGCATCAGACCATAAAAAAGCCGAAACCGGCGGTGCCGGCTTCGGCTTTTCACCTTCGCAGCGAGGCTGCAGGTGCGCTCACCCAGTGCACCAGAAAGCGCCGGCTACCGGCGAGCTGGCGACCGCTTACGAACTCGACGCGTCGGCTTTCGCGCTTTTCTTGTGATGCGGCGAGCTCTTGTGATGCTTCATGGGTGCAGGCGCGCTTTCCATGGCTTGCTGGCGATTTTGCAATTCCTGCGCGCGCTGCTCGACGTCGGCTGCCCGTGCCGGGTCGGTGCTCATGGTCACGCCGCTTTCCTGCGCGTAAGCCGCGCCGGTTACGGCACCGAGGGAAATCAGGATCGCGAGGGACACTTTCTTCATTGCTACCTCCGCAGAGTGGTTGTGGACCCAGGTACGTGTCTGTCCATGGGAAGGACAGTTCATTCTAGTCAGCAATATGCGCTCCAGCGGGATGCTTTGTAACCGCGAACGCGCGGGCTTACATCTTGTTACTTGACGCGTAGCGCTTAGTTGCGCGCTCGACGCTTCATGGTGGCTTTCATCGCGAGGCAGATCGGCGGGTGGCACTTCGCGTCAGAAAAGACCAATGGCGCTGTACACGTGATACTGCGCGATGCCGATAAGCTCGTGCAGCGCGATCTCCGCGTTCACCAGGTTGGAGTAGCGCGGCAGCAGGCCGAGATGGGCGCGGCGCGAGCTGGAGATCAGCGGCTGTGGAAAGAGGCCGAAATGCTGGAAGTCGAGCATCGCGCGCGGCATGTGGTACGCCGAAGTGACGAGTATCAAGGAATCGTAACGTGACTGGCCGACAATAGCGGATACGTTGCGCGCGTTTTCGTAGGTCGTCCGGCTACGGTTTTCCAGCACGATGTCCGCGCGCGGCACCTGTTCCCGTAGCAGGTACGGCAGGTAGGTGTCGGCTTCCGTCGCGGGATGCCGCTGCGGATTGCCGCCGCTGACAATCACGCTGCAGACGCTTGCGGCGCGCTTGCACGCCGCGTAGTTCTTCGCGCTGACGTCAATGCGCGTCATCACGTCGCGCGGCGGCACGAGCACCTTGTCGCGGTTGTACACGGTGCCTCCGCCCAGCAGGATAATCGCGGTGCGCGGGGCGAACTGTGCGGGCGTGCTGGTTTGCGCCTGCGGCTGGGCGAGGCGCAGCAAGGGTGCCGTGAGCCATCCGGCCGAAACCAGCCAGAAGAAGGCAATGGTGCAAAAGGCGAGAGGGCGTCGAGCGCGCTTCCATATCACGATTGCTGCAAAAAAAAGCGCCAATAAAGTGAATAGAATCAATTTAGATGGGGTAACGTATGTCTTTCGGGATTAAATCTTCGAGCCTGCTATCGCGCCGCAGCGGTTGCATCGTCGGCTCGTAGGTAGAACGCTAACATGCCGTTCTGACGGGGGTTCCGAATCAAGACCAAGGCAGCACCTGGCGGAATTCGGCCGTAGCACTTGCGGTCAGCTTCCAGCCACGGGCGGGTGCCAGGCGCGTCACTGGTGGCGCGGTGACGTGTTGGCATAGATGTGTCATAGCTGCACTTTAAGAAAGAAGTGAGATGACCACGTATTCCAACGAAGCGGTACTCGAAGCGCTGCGGCGAGCGCAATATCGCCAGGTGCCATGGGCCAGACGGCCCGGCGTCTTCCAATATCTTCGCGCGCTAGGTCTCATGGACACAGTTCGGCAGCGCACTGTCGCGCCGGCGCCGGGCTTCCATGCCCCTGTCGACATTGCCGTCCTCACAGAGCGAGGCCGCGCAGAATTCGCCCGGCTCTCACACGACGAGGGCCTTCTCACCTGGACCGCGCAGCGCATGAACGACTATGTTCTTGCTGCAGTAGAGAGCCGTTCACCGATGCCGCTCGAAGCTCGCACGTAGCTGTTCAGCACAGCTGGAGCGGGCCTCGACGATCCTTCATGGCCAGAACGTCCCTCATGGCCGAATGGCTTGCTGGCCTGCGCGGCCACACGTTCCAGTCGGGCCTCATATGCTTCGGGTTTCCGGCCGCGCCACGCGGACGGAGACCTGTCGTGTCTTCCTTGAATCCTTAACCACTCCGAGCTTGCAAGCGCAGATTCGGCGCGAGCAAAAAAAAGCCCGTATCACGAAGATACGGGCGTACCGGAATTACTGCTGCCACGCTGTGCTAATGGCGTTAAGTCAGACCGGTGACGCGAGCCGTGGTTCCCCATATTCGCTGTGCATTCGCGGCGCTTTCGCTTGCTCTCACGCTGGGGCGCCGCCACGCCACGAGCTAACGGCGGCGCGACGGCTCACCGTGCGGCGCTTCAGGCCGCGCGCGCACGTTGCTCGCGATATCGCCGCGCAAGTCGCCCCGCGGCGTGGGCGGCGTGAACTCGCGGCTACGCGCAGCGCTTTGCTGCCATGCTTCCATTGAAGCCGTCCGATCAGGGCGCCAATTCCAACCTTGCGGGCGTTCTTGCGCGAGCGTCGATGCGGCCATTGATGAAAGCACAATGCCGCACAAAAGCAGTGACATTGGTTTCATGCTGAGCTCCCGTCCAAGCCCCGTGCATACCAGGCCTGTTTGCATACTCATAAGGTATGTCCGCAGACGAAAGCACGCTGTAAGTAATGGTAAATGGATGTTTCATCCGCAACTCTCGGGTTGCTTCAGACGTCTGAGGCAGGCGCAGGCAAAGGCGCAGCTGATTGCAACGGCAGTGGAAGCCTGGCTTGCGGTGTTGGTGTTTGGTGCAGAGATGCGAGCCTGTCGCAGTTGCCTTGAAGAGGGCCGTGCGAAAACGGTCGACGGAAGAAGTCGCTGAAACGCGGAGCCGAAACGAGCCGGTAGGAAGTGAAAAGTGAAGCCTTGAGAATAGGCCGGCTCAGATAGGTCGACTGGTATGCGTCGCCGGCAGTCAGCCTGCCGATAACGAAGCCGTCGGAACCGAAGTCCTCGCAACGAAGCTCCCGGAACGCAAAGGGTCCGAAGCGCTAACGTCGTGAATGAAGCCGCCGAACCGAGTGCGTCGAAGAAACCCGCCGGGCAGTCGCCGGGCGGTTCCAGATATGCTTCGGGCGCCCGCAGGCGCCCGGAGACAGACGATTTCGCTTAAGCCATCTTGACCGGCGCGCGCCACGATTCCGGATTGGTCCAGAATGCGCCGCGCAGACGGTCACGGCTCGGCGGTGCCGGCGGCTTGGCCGCGGTCGCGCCAATGCGTCCGCGCAGCGAGATTTCGCGTCCGCTCGTGCCCAGTCGCTTAACTATTTCGGCGAGCGTACCATCGGCTTGCCACTCGTCGAAACGGCGGCGGCAGGTCGGCGGCGACGGATAGCGGCCCGGCAGTTTGGACCAGCCTTCGCCTGTCGACAGCACCCACAGCACGGCGTTGACGACGGCGCGCGCTTCGACGCGCGGTCGACCGCGACGCTCGCTCCGTGCAGGCTCCGCACAGAACAACGCCTCGACCAGCGCCCACTCGTTGTCTCTCAAATCGTCGAACAGCATCATGTTTCACCTCAGCGAAGCTAACTCCGGTGCGCTGCCCCGCGCCGCGCACTCTCCACGCACTCGATAGGCGAGTGCCAAGGGGGTCGGGTTTGCCACGGTCTGCTATGCAGTCAGAAGTCATGGCGCCGACCCTGTGAGCATGTAAATGCAGGATGTGTGCCAAGTTGAGTCCAACCGCCTGAAAGCCCCGTGACAGCGGGCCAGCGCGGGCGCTAGCTAGGGCCGTATGAGAATCCAAAAAACCCATCTCGCAAATCGGGACAATCACCAATCTTGTGCAGCTAGGCCCGCGGCGCGTGCGTTTGCGCCTTATTGCTGCATTGCAGCGGCGTCGTGAAATGCAGTGCTGGACGGCCACGGACGGGTACAATGCGCATCAAACAATGCCATTAATGAGCCGTCCAAATGAATGTCACGCTGCGCCAGCTAAGGGTTTTCATCGAGGTCGCGCGCCTGCAGAGCTTTAGTCGCGCGGGCGATGAGATCGGCTTGACGCAATCGGCGGTGAGCCGTTGTGTGCGGGAACTGGAAGGGGAAATCGGCCTGAAACTGATCGACCGGACGACGCGCGAGGTACAGCTCACCGACGTGGGCGGCAATCTGGTCGCGAGCGTGTCACGCCTTCTGATCGACCTGGACGACGCATTGCGCGAAATTCGTGAAATCGGCGAGCAGCGTCGTGGGCGCGTCGTTGTAGCCGCAAGTCCGACTGTCGCGTGCCGGCTGATGCCTGGCGTGCTGGCGTCGTGTGGCGAGCGCTTTCCGCACATTGCGCTCGGCTTGCGTGACGACGTGCAAAGCGATGTCGTGCGCAAGGTCAAATCCGGTGAGGTGGATTTCGGCATGGTCATCGGCCCGTTTGCCGCCGACGATCTGTTGAGCGAATCGCTCATGACCGACTCTTTCTGCCTCGTGTGTCGCGACGATCATCCGCTCGCGCGGCAGAAGGAAATAGGCTGGGCCGAGCTCGAGGGGCAGCCGCTCGTCATGCTCGATTACGCGTCCGGTAGCCGGCCGATCATCGACGCCGTCATGCACGAGTACGGTGTGAACGCCAACGTGGTGCAGGAACTGGGGCATTCCGCGACGGTTTTTGGGCTCGTCGAGGCAGGCATTGGCGTGAGCGTACTGCCGTGGCTCGCGTTGCCGTTGCCGGCGGGCGCCGCACTGGCCGCGCGGCCCTTGGTGCCGCGGGCTGAGCGCACGGTCGAACTGGTGCGGCGTCGCGATCGCTCGCTGTCGCCCGCAGCTGAGGCAGTATGGGATTTGATCCGCGAATTGCCGGCGCGGGCCGAGGATCTGACCTGATCCGATCAACGGACAGCACCCTTTCGGGGCTTGCGGCGGCACGAATGTCGGATGCTCTTGACCATCGTCTGCGCGGCTTGGTGCCCGCGACGTGTGCGTGGCTCGGCGTTTGAACGCTGGACGCCAGGCTAAACTGCCGTCTGCGCTCGCTGCCGGTTTTGCCCGCCCGGAGCGCTCTAGCTGACATTCCCGTTGACGCTTAGCTCTTTGCTTAGCCATTTTTCTATCTCGACATCACCTGGAAGCCTCGATGAGCGAATCGGAATTCTCCGTGCGATCCGTCCCTAACGCGCGCGATGCGGTGCGCGCGCTGCGTCCCTCGCAGATCCGCGAAGTGGCCAACGCCGGCTTTGGCGTCGCCGACGTGCTGCCTTTCTGGTTCGGAGAATCCGACCGCGTGACACCGGCCTTCATCCGCGACGCCGCGAGCGCCGCGCTGTCCGCGGGCGCGACGTTCTACACGCACAACCTCGGCATCGCGCCGCTGCGCTCGGCGCTCGCGGACTACGTGAGCGAACTTCACGGCAAGACGACGCCGGACCATATCGCCGTGACGAGCGCGGGTGTGAACGCGCTGATGCTTGCGGCGCAACTGGTGGTGGGCGCGGGCGACCGGGTGGTTGCTGTCACGCCGCTGTGGCCGAATCTCGTCGAGATTCCGAAAATTCTGGGCGCGCATGTGGAAACAGTCTCACTCGACTACGGCGAACATGGCTGGCAGCTCGACGTGGAGCAATTGCTGGCAGCGCTTACGCCCGACACCCGCATGCTGCTCGTCAACTCGCCGAACAACCCGACCGGCTGGGTGATGACCCGCGAGCAGCAGCAGGTGGTGCTCGCACATTGCCGACAGCACGGTATCTGGATCGTCGCAGACGAAGTCTACGAGCGCCTCTATTATCCGGACCATTCCGACGACGGCGAAAGGGCAGCGGGCGCTTGCACCGCACCGTCGTTTCTCGATCTCGCCACGCGCGACGAGCGCGTGATCTGTGTGAACTCGTTTTCGAAGGCGTGGCTGATGACCGGCTGGCGGCTCGGCTGGATCGTCGCGCCCGTGGGCCTGATGGACGATCTGGGCAAGCTGGTGGAGTACAACACGTCGTGCGCGCCGGCCTTCGTGCAGCAGGCGGGGATCGCTGCAGTCCAGCAGGGCGAGCGCTTCACGCAGGAACTGGTGCGCGAATTGAAGGCGTCGCGAGATCATCTGGTGCGGAAGTTGTCGTCCGTGCCCGGCATCGACGTCAAGGCGCCCGCCGGCGCCATGTATCTCTTTTTCTCGATGACGGGCGCCTCGCGCAGCCTGGAACTCTGCAAAGCCATGGTGCGGGAAGTGGGCTTGGGGCTCGCGCCGGGCAGCGCATTCGGTCCGCAGGGCGAGGGGTTCCTGCGCTGGTGCTACGCGTGCGACGTGGCGCGGCTCGACGCCGGCGTCGAGCGACTGAAGCGGTTTCTGGCATTGCATCGAACGTCGTAGTCTGCGCGTGGCGCGCGGAAGAACCTCGACGACAGGCGCACTCCGGCAAATGCACGCGCGTGGCGCGGGCAGGCGTCGGCTCAAGTCTTACGCGTCGATGCGGCCGGCATTTTGTCCTTGGGTTCGGCTTTACGCACCGATTGTTTTTGCGTAATATGGCGCTCAGTCACGCGATTCCTGTCCGGAATATCGCTGCTCCGTCCGGCTGGGTTTGGCTCGATAGTCTGTTTCGCCTCCCCCCGGTGCGTGCTCCCATCAATATGACCGATCAGAATCGGGCGAGCGCGTCTTCAGTTCCACATCGTCTGTTTGATCCGGTTCTTTGACCACAGGGTCTGACCTAGCTGCATGAATACCCAAGAGGCGAAGATCGTCCTCGAGACAGCCTTGATCTGCGCGCAGGAGCCGTTAAAACTCGGCGATTTGCGCAAGCTCTTTGCCGACGGCGTGTCGGCAGACACCGTTAGGACTTTGCTCGAAGACCTGAAACAGGATTGGTCGGGGCGCGGTGTGGAGTTGGTCGGGCTGGCGTCGGGCTGGCGGTTTCAAAGCAGGCCCGCGATGCGTTCGTATCTGGATCGTTTGCATCCCGAGAAACCGCCGAAATACTCGCGCGCGGTGCTCGAAACGCTCGCGATCATTGCGTATAGGCAACCGGTTACGCGCGGCGACATCGAAGAGATTCGCGGCGTTACGGTGAACACGCAGGTCGTGAAGCAGCTCGAAGACCGCGGCTGGATCGAGGTAATCGGGCATCGCGACGTACCGGGGCGTCCCGCGCTGTACGCGACGACGCGCCAGTTTCTCGACGACCTCGGTCTGCGGGCGCTAGACGAATTGCCACCGCTCGCCGACCCGTCGGCGCAACTGAATGCGGATCTGCTGGGCCAGCACGCAATCGAGTTTTCCGACGTCGAATCTGCGGAGACACCGGCGTCGAACGAAGCGAGCGAGCGCATCGCGCTCGACCAGCCTGAGGCGACCGGCGCAGAAGCAGCAAGCGGCGCGGAGTTGGCGGCAGGAACGGAAATCGCTGGGGAAAAGGGTGAGGCACACGAGGCGCAGCATGTCGATGGCGTGCAGCCGGAGCGCGCTGAACGGCTGGAAGCAGCGGCTGAGAGAAGCGCGAGCGTCGACAGCCACGAGAGCGTTGAACAGGTCACACCCGAATTAAAGGCAGCGCCTGAAGCGGCGGGCGAACCGGGCAAACCCGGCGAGGCGGCTACGCCGACGCCCGCTGAAGCGGCAAACGTTGCACCGCTATCGGGCACCGCAGAGTCTGAAGTGAATCAAGATCCGGTCTCCCAGGCCGATCTGGCAATACCCGCGCACGGTTCGGGCGTACTCCGCGATACGGAGCACGCCGCCGAACCGAACTCGACCACGGCGGCGCGCGGCGATCAGGAAGATCGTCGCGATGCTGCACAGGACGCAGGCTTTCTGACCGACGACGAACCCGAGTCGCGCAGCGCCTGACGTAACCGAACTTTTTTTGCCGCGCCCGCAATGGGCGCGCGCGACCTGACATTTTGAGGTTGTTTTGACACATACCCACGACACCGATTCGTCCGAATCCGAGCGCGCCGTGCCGTCGGCGCGCGCTGACGAAACGCGCACCACGCAAGCGTCGGCAGGCGAGGGCGAGCGCCCGGCGCAGACCACGGAAGCAGACGGCGAGGACCGTCCGCGCCGCGGCCTGCGTCGCGGACCGCGCAGCCTGATCGCCCGGCGCCGCGCCGGGGCCAAGACGAAGGCCGCGGAAGGCGCGCCTGGGCACGCCGCGCCGGTCGTCGCCGAGGCTCCGCCGGACGGCGAAGTCGTGGCGAAGGTGCGCATGCCGCGTAAAGAGGCGGGTGCGAAAGGTCAAGGGCCGCGCCGCAATGCAGGCGGTCAGAAACGCGAAGGCCAGCGCGAAGGCGCGCCTCGCGAAGGCGGCTCCCGCGAGACCGCTGCTCGGGAAGGTCAGCGCGAGCGCCAGCCGCGTGCAGGCGGTCAGCGCCAGAACCGGCGAGGCGGCGAAGCGCCGACGGCAGCGGCCGACGCGACTCAGGACGACTTGTTCTCGTATGTCACATCGCCGGCGTTCGACGCCGACAACAGCACGACGGGCGGCGTGCGCGCACCAATGCTGCGCGGTGGCAAGCCGGCCGCGCCCAAGCGCGTGCTCGCCGCCGACGACGACGCGCCGAAGCTCCACAAGGTACTGGCCGAAGCCGGCATGGGTTCGCGACGCGATATGGAAGAGTTGATCGTCGCGGGCCGTGTGTCGGTCAACGGCGAGCCGGCTCACATCGGCCAGCGCATCATGCCGACCGATCAGGTCCGCATCAACGGCAAGCCGGTCAAGCGCAAGCTCGCGAACAAGCCGCCGCGCGTGCTGCTGTATCACAAGCCGACCGGTGAGATCGTGAGCCACGCCGACCCGGAAGGCCGGCCGTCGGTGTTCGACAAGCTGCCGCCCATGAAGACCGCCAAGTGGCTCGCGGTCGGCCGCCTCGACTTCAATACCGAAGGTCTGCTGATGCTGACCACTTCGGGCGATCTCGCGAACCGCTTCATGCACCCGCGCTACAGCGTCGAGCGTGAGTATGCGGTGCGCGTGGTCGGCGAGCTGGCCGAAGGCATGCGTCAAAAGCTGCTCCACGGCGTCGAACTCGAAGACGGTCCGGCCAACTTCCTGCGTATCCGGGATGGCGGCGGCGAAGGCACAAATCACTGGTATCACGTCGCGCTTGCAGAAGGGCGTAATCGCGAAGTGCGTCGTATGTTCGAAGCTGCGGGCCTGATGGTCAGCCGCCTGATCCGTACGCGTCACGGCCCGATTTCGCTGCCGAAGGGCTTGAAGCGCGGCCGTTGGGAAGAACTCGAAGACAATCAGGTGCGTGCGCTGATGGCGTCGGTGGGACTCAAGGCGCCGAACGAGGAGCGCGGTAGCCGCGGCTCCGCGCCGGAGCGCAAGCAGCCCGATCCGATGCAGACGTCGATGGGCTTCATCAGCCGCGAACCGGTGCTGATGTCGCATAGCCGCTTCGAACAGCAGCCGCGCGGACAGGGCCGGCGCGGTGCAGCGGGCGGCGGCTTTGGCGGCGGCGCGGGCGCGGGTTTCGGCGGCGGTTACGGCAATCGCGGTGCTGGCCGTGGCGCTGGTGGCTTCGGCGGTGCGGGCGGCGGCGCGGGTGGTGCCGGTGGTGCGCGCGGCGGCCGTGACGTCGACGGCAATCGCGCGCCTTCCGGCGGCGGCAATCGGGCGGCAAGCGGCGGCAAGCGCGCTGGCGGCAACGGCCCGAATCCCGGTGGCGGCAATCGTGCGCCGGTCGGCAATCGCCCGAATTCAGGCGGCGGCAATCGCACGGGTGGCGGCAACGCTAACCCGGGCGGTGCGAACCGAGGTGGCGGCGCGCCTCGCGGCCGTTCGCGCGGGCGGTAATCGCCAGGCATCGGCTGGCGTTGCGCATGCGTTATAACGAGCCGCAACGCTCGCCGTCATGACTCGATGCACGACTTCCGTTGCTTGGAAACGTGACGCACGAAGGCCTTGCAGGCGGAAGTAGGGGCAGGTTCTCCCGCCCCAGCTTGCAAAAGTCGCGAGGCGTCGCCATATCGTCCAGAGATCCCCATGAAATCAGGCGGAAATGCGCTTGGCACGGCGTTCTGCGGTTTGCGTTTGTCCTGAAAAATGGCTACAATCGCGAAGTCGCTGGGCGTGCGGCTTTTCATGTGCGGCTCAGGTGCGACCACCGGTAACAAGATGATGGGCGTTTAGCCCATTTTTTTTTGCCGCTCGGTTCATCGTGGTTCGTCATCTCGGGTAGCACGAACGTGCGCCGGCCAGGCGCGCGGCCCGCATTGGTTGTTTGCAGAACAAGCGGCAGGCTCGCTGCGCGAACATCTAAGAGGGCACTGTGCAACTGACGGAACTGATTGAAACCACGGTCGTGGGACTCGGCTACGAGCTCGTCGATCTCGAGCGCACCGGGCGCGGCATGCTGTGTATTTATATCGACCAGCCGGCCGGCATCGCGATCGAAGACTGCGAGAAAGTCACGCGTCAGCTCCAGCACGTACTGACGGTCGAAAATATCGATTATGAGCGGCTCGAAGTATCGTCGCCGGGGCTCGACCGTCCGCTGAAAAAACTGGCGGATTTTGAACGCTTCGCAGGCAGCGAAGTGGTAATCACATTGAAAAAGCCATTGGACGGACGGAAATCGTACCGGGGTATTTTGCATGCTCCGCAAGGCGAGACCATCGGTCTGGAATTTGAAGGGAAGGAAGGCGCCGCGATGCTCGATTTCACGCTCGCGGACATGGACAAAGCACGCCTCGTTCCGAAAGTTGACTTTAGGAGCCGCAAACAATGAGTCGCGAAGTGTTGATGCTGGTGGATGCGCTGGCACGCGAGAAGAACGTCGATAAAGACGTGGTATTTGCCGCGCTCGAAGCGGCCCTCGCTTCGGCCTCCAAGAAACTCTTCGACGAAGACGCGGATATTCGCGTCCATATCGACCGTGAAAGCGGCGAGCACGAAACGTTTCGTCGCTGGAAAGTGGTGCCTGACGAAGCCGGTCTGCAAGAGCCCGATCAGGAAATCCTGCTGTTCGAAGCACGCGAGCAGAAGCCCGAAATCCAGCTCGACGAATACATCGAAGAACCGGTGCCGTCGATCGAATTCGGCCGTATCGGCGCGCAGGCAGCCAAGCAGGTGATCCTGCAGAAGGTGCGCGACGCCGAGCGAGAGCAGATCCTGAACGACTTCCTCGAGCGCGGCGAGCACATCATGACCGGCTCGGTGAAGCGTCTCGACAAGGGCAACTTCATCGTTGAAACCGGCCGTGTGGAAGCGCTGCTGCGCCGTGACCAGCTGATCCCGAAGGAAAACCTGCGCGTGGGCGACCGCGTGCGTGCCTATATTGCCAAGGTCGATCGCACCGCCCGCGGTCCGCAGATCGAACTGTCGCGTACTGCGCCCGAATTCCTGATGAAGCTGTTCGAGATGGAAGTGCCGGAAATCGAACAGGGCCTTCTCGAAATCAAGGCGGCGGCGCGCGATCCAGGCGTGCGCGCGAAGATCGGCGTGGTCGCTTATGACAAGCGCATCGATCCGATCGGCACCTGCGTCGGTATTCGCGGTTCGCGAGTGCAGGCCGTGCGTAACGAGCTCGGTGGCGAAAACGTCGACATCGTGCTATGGTCGGAGGATCCCGCTCAGTTCGTGATCGGCGCGCTCGCGCCGGCAGCCGTCCAATCGATCGTCGTCGACGAAGAAAAGCATTCGATGGACGTCGTCGTGGACGAAAACGAACTGGCGGTCGCGATCGGCCGCAGCGGCCAGAACGTGCGTCTGGCCAGCGAACTCACCGGCTGGCAGATCAACATCATGACGCCGGACGAATCTGCACAAAAGCAGAATCAGGAACGTGGCGTTTTGCGTGACCTGTTCATGGCGCGTCTCGATGTCGACGAGGAAGTTGCCGACATCCTGATCGACGAAGGCTTCACGAGCCTCGAAGAGATTGCCTATGTGCCGCTCAACGAAATGCTCGAAATCGAAGCGTTCGACGAAGACACCGTCCACGAACTGCGTAACCGCTCGCGCGACGCGTTGTTGACGATGGCAATCGCGAATGAAGAAAAGGTCGAAAATGTAGCGCTCGACCTGAAGAGCCTGGACGGCATGGACGCCGACCTGCTCGCGAAGCTGGCCGAACATCAGATCCAGACGCGCGACGAACTCGCCGAGCTGGCTGTAGATGAACTGGTCGAGATGACCGGAATGGAAGAGGATGCCGCTAAGGCGTTGATCATGAAAGCACGTGAACATTGGTTCCAGTGAGAAATGACCATGGCGCACTAAATTGAACGCGGCCGTCAGGCCGCATGACCCGATGCTAACCGCAAGGAATCGGTCCTTGCATTAAGAGGAATGAATGGCGAGTAACAACGTAGCCCAATTTGCCGCGGAACTGAAAATGCCTGCAGGCGTGCTGCTCGAGCAGCTGCAGGCGGCAGGCGTCACAAAAGCGAGCGAAGCCGACTCCTTGTCCGAAACGGACAAGGCGCGTCTGCTCGACCACTTGCGCAAGTCTCACGGCTCGACTGATGCAGACAAGCGCAAGATCACGCTGACGAAACGGCATACGTCGGAGATCAAGCAGTCCGATGCGACGGGCAAAGCTCGCACCATTCAGGTCGAGGTGCGCAAGAAGCGCACTTTCGTCCGCCGCGACGAAACCTCCGCTGATGGCGGAGATGCATCGAATCATGTGGCCGAGGCCGCCGAAGTCGACGATCTGGAACTTCAGCGTCGTGAAGAGGAAGCGCGTCACGCAGCCGAGTTGCTCGAGCAGCAGGCTCAGGAACTGAAGGCTCGTCAGGAGCAGCTCGAACGCGAAGAGGCCGAGCGTCAGGCACGCGAGCAGGCTGCGGAAGCCGAGCGCCGTCGCGCCGAAGAAGAGGCGGCGAAGAAGCGCGCAGCGGCTGCGGCCGAGGTGGCAGCTCGCGAGAAGGCGCAGCCGGCACCGCAAGTTGCGAAGGTCCAAACGGCGCCTGCCAAACCGGCGGAGCCGGTCGTCGCGAAAGACACCGAGCAGGACGACGAGCGAGCCGCTGCCGAGCGCGCGGCGCAACGCGAAGCTGCCAGGAAGGCGGAAGATGCAGCACGTCAAGCTGCGGAAAAAGCGCGCGCCGAGCAGGAAGAGATCGCCAAGCGCCGCGCGGCGGCTGAAGCCGAAGCGCGCGCGATTCGCGAAATGATGAACACGCCGCGCAAGGCGCAGGTCAAGGCGCCGGAACCGGCACCGAAGCCCGCAGAGCCCGCCAAGGCCGCTGAAGCCAAGGGCACGCTGCACAAGCCGGCGCGTCCGGCTGGCGAAGCTCCGGCGCGTCCGGCTGCACGGAAGCCGGCTGCGGCGGCTCCGGCCGCCACGACCACGCCGTCCGTTGGCGACAAGAAGAAGCCGGGCGGCAAGGGTGGCTGGCAGGACGACGCAGCCAAGCGCCGTGGAATCAAGACGCGCGGCGACACGAGCGGCGGCGTCGACCGCGGCTGGCGCGGCGGCCCGAAGGGTCGCGGCAAGCATCAGGATCAGAACACCACGTTCCAGGCGCCGACCGAACCGATCGTGCGTGAAGTGCACGTGCCGGAAACCATCACTGTGGCCGATCTGGCGCACAAGATGGCGGTGAAGGCATCTGAAGTCATCAAGTCGATGATGAAGCTCGGCCAGATGGTCACCATCAACCAGATGCTGGACCAGGAAACGGCGATGATCATCGTCGAAGAACTGGGCCATCACGCGGTTGCGGCCAAGCTGGACGATCCGGAAGCCATGCTGGTCGAAGGCGAAGTGTCGGATGCGGAAGCATTGCCGCGTCCGCCGGTCGTCACGGTCATGGGTCACGTCGACCACGGCAAGACCTCGCTGCTCGACTACATCCGCCGCGCGAAGGTGGCAGCGGGCGAAGCCGGCGGCATTACGCAGCACATCGGCGCTTACCACGTCGAAACGCCGCGCGGCGTGATCACGTTCCTCGACACGCCGGGCCACGAGGCCTTCACGGCCATGCGTGCCCGCGGTGCGAAGGCAACGGACATCGTCATTCTGGTGGTCGCCGCCGACGACGGCGTGATGCCGCAAACGAAGGAAGCAATCGCCCACGCGAAGGCAGGCGGCGTGCCGCTCGTCGTCGCGATCAACAAGATCGACAAGCCGGATGCGAATCCGGACCGCGTCAAGCAGGAACTCGTCGCAGAAGGCGTCGTGCCGGAAGAATACGGTGGCGATTCGCCGTTCGTGTCGGTGTCGGCAAAGACCGGCGCGGGCATCGACGATCTGCTGGAAAACGTGTTGCTTCAGGCCGAAGTGCTGGAACTGAAGGCACCCGTCGAAGCCCCGGCCAAGGGTCTGGTTATTGAAGCGAAGCTCGACAAGGGTAAGGGTCCTGTTGCAACGATCCTCGTCCAGTCGGGTACGTTGAACCGCGGCGACGTGGTGCTCGCAGGTAGCGCCTACGGTCGTGTACGAGCCATGCTCGACGAAACCGGCAAGCCGACCAAGTCCGCTGGTCCGTCGATCCCGGTCGAGATTCAGGGTCTGTCGGAAGTCCCGCAAGCAGGCGAAGAAGTCATCGTCATGCCGGACGACCGCAAGGCGCGTGAAGTGGCGCTGTTCCGTCAAGGCAAGTTCCGCGACGTCAAGCTGGCCAAGCAGCAGGCCGCGAAGCTCGAGAACATGCTGGAGCAGATGGGCGAAGGCGAAGTGGCGTACATGCCGCTCATCGTCAAGGCCGACGTGCAGGGTTCGCAGGAAGCGTTGGTGCAGTCGCTGCTCAAGCTTTCCACCGACGAAGTGCGCGTGCAGATCGTGCACGGCGCCGTGGGCGGCATCAGCGAGTCCGACGTCAACCTGGCAACGGCTTCGAAGGCGGTCATCATCGGCTTCAACACCCGTGCGGACGCGCAGGCTCGCAAGCTGGCGGAAGCCAACGGTGTCGACATTCGCTACTACAACATCATTTACGACGCAGTGGATGAGGTGAAGGCCGCGATGTCGGGCATGCTGGCTCCGGAGAAGCGCGAAGTCGTCACGGGTACGGTCGAAGTGCGTCAGGTCTTCAAGGTGCCGAAGATCGGCGCGGTGGCCGGCTGTATGGTCACGGACGGCTACGTCAAGCGTTCGTCGTCGGTGCGCGTGCTGCGCAACAACGTCGTCATCTTCACGGGCGAGCTCGATTCGCTCAAGCGCTTCAAGGACGACGTGAAGGAAGTCCGCCAAGGCTTCGAGTGCGGTATGTCGATCAAGAACTTCAACGACATCGTCGAAGGCGACCAGTTCGAAGTCTTCGAGGTCACCGAAGTCGCGCGTACGCTGTAAGTCACGCGGCACGGTTCCAAGGGGCGGAGCGGGCATCAACGCCCACTCCGCCCGTTGTTTTTTTGGAGCCGCCGTTTCGCCTGTCCGCGGCCGTTGCGCCGCGTGAATGCCGCGATTTTTCGAGTTTCGCGGCCGCGAACCATTTTTTGCATCCGCCAAAACGGATCACACAACACCATGCCTAAAAAACGTTCTTCACCCAATCGCAACGTGCAGATCGCCGATCAGATCCAGCGCGATCTGTCGGAGCTGCTGCGCGAGGTCAAGGATCCGCGCATCGGCATTGTCACGATTCAGAGCGTCGAACTGACGCCGGACTACGCACACGCGAAGGTCTATTTCACGACGTTGACCGGCGACCCTCAACAGACGCTCGCGGCGCTCACGCATGCGGCGGGTCATCTGCACAATCAGCTGTTCAAGCGCCTGCATATTCACACGGTGCCGACGCTGCATTTCCATTACGACCAGACGATCGAGCGCGCCGTTGAAATGTCCCGTCTGATTGACGAGGCGAACGCCAATCGCGCGAAAGACGACTAAGCGCAGTCGGCGCACGCGTCCCGAGCCGCGCCACGCTGCGTGCGGCAAGCCTCGGGTCGTCAAGGCGCAATATGCTGTTCTGGATTCCATAGAACCCCGTCTTCCCACATGACCGCACCTCAACGCCCCCGCGTGCCGCGCCGCGCGCTCGACGGCGTGCTGCTGCTCGACAAGCCGCTCGGCCTGTCGAGCAACGACGCACTGATTCGCGCGAAGCGCCTCTATCTGGCTAAAAAGGCCGGACATACCGGCACGCTGGATCCACTCGCGACCGGCTTGTTGCCGCTGTGTTTCGGCGAAGCCACCAAGTTTTCGCAAGATCTGCTCGAGGCCGACAAGACCTATGAAGCCACCATGCGCCTCGGCGTTCGCACTACCACCGGGGACGCCGAAGGGGAGCCGGTCGACACGCGCGCGGTGACGTGCGACGAGGCGGCGGTCCTCGCGGCCCTGCCGGCATTTGTCGGCGAGATCGTTCAGGTACCGCCGATGTACTCGGCGCTCAAGCGCGACGGCAAGCCGCTCTACGAATACGCGCGAGCCGGGCAGACAGTCGAGCGGGAAGGGCGCCAGGTGACGATCCACTCGCTCGAGTTGCTCGCTTGCGCGCTGCCCGATGTGTCGTTCCGCGTCACCTGCAGCAAGGGCACGTATGTGCGTACGCTGGCAGAGGACATCGGCGAGGCGTTGGGTTGTGGGGCTCATCTGGTTGCTCTGCGGCGCACCGGTGTCGGCGCGCTGACGCTCGAGCATGCGGTGACGCTCGACGCGCTATCGGATGCAACGGAAAGCGAGCGCGACGCGTGGTTGCAACCGGTCGACGCCTTGCTGTCGACGTTCCCGTCCGTGCATCTGGACGAAGACGCGACGCGGCGCTTTTTGCACGGTCAACGGCTGAAGCTGTCCGAGCTGAGTCTGAGCGGTGAAGCGGCGAATGCGCAGCGCGTGAGGGTCTACGCCGCGCAAGGGCGTCTGCTGGGCGTCGCGAAACAGGGTGAGGGCGTGCTCGCGCCTGAACGCCTGGTCGTGACGACGGCGAACTAGTCCGGTCACACGAACTGAAAGCGCGTGAGATGCGCGTTCCGGCAGGCAATTCAGATTAGCTGATTGCGCCGTCGCAATGAAAAAGGCGGGACTGTTATAAAGCGGTCCCGCCTTTTTTGCATCTCGTCTATCAGGGAATGAAACGCGAGATCAGTGCGCCGCCGCGGCTGCGGCACCGGCGTCGCCGCCGGCCTTCTCCGGCTTCGTGACCCAGATCAGCGCGATGAGCGCCACGAAGATACCGGCTGAAATAAAGAAGATGTCGTTCACGCCGAGTTGTGCGGCTTGTTGCGTGGCCATCGAATTGAATAGCCCATACGCTTGCGGCTGACTGAAACCGGCAGCGCCCATTTGCCGGATCGACTCGTCGAACACCGGGTTGTAGGCGTTGGCGCGCTCGGTCAATTGCGCGTGATGCATGATCGTCCGATGGTCCCACGCGGTCTGGAAAATCGACGTGCCAATGCCGCCGCACATAATCCGCACGAAGTTCGACAAACCCGATGCCGCCGGTATGCGATTACCCGGCAAACCGGACAGTGTGATCGAAACCAGC
Source organism: Paraburkholderia caledonica NBRC 102488 (assembly GCF_000685095.1). GTDB lineage: Bacteria > Pseudomonadota > Gammaproteobacteria > Burkholderiales > Burkholderiaceae > Paraburkholderia > Paraburkholderia caledonica. The sequence continues at coordinate 289,983 of NZ_BAYE01000005.1, read as the reverse complement.
GGAATAAAGAACCCGGCCATGCCGATGCCTTGAATCAGCGTGGGCAGTAGCAGCGAGTAGGTATCCACGCCAGTCGTATAACGCGAGCGCATCCAGAAGCACAGCGCAAATACGAGAAACGACAACGTCGCGATATAACGCGGATCGGTGCGCGGCAGGACCTTGCCTGTGATCGGCGACAGCAGCACGGCGAAGAGACCAACCGGCGCCATAACGAGGCCAGCCTCGGTGGCCGTGTAGCCGATATCGGTTTGCAACCACAGCGGCAGCAGAACGAGATTGCCGAAGTAGAGCCCATAGCCGACCGACAGCGCAATGGTGCCGCCCGTGAAGTTTCGTTTGCTGAAGAGCGACAGGTCGACCACCGGGTGCTCGGCCGTCAGTTCCCACACAATGAAGAACGCAAGCGCGATCACTGCGACCAGCGTCAACACGACGATAGTCGTAGACGAGAACCAGTCGAGGTCCTTGCCCTTGTCGAGCATGACCTGCAACGAGCCGACCCAGACGATCAACAGGCCGAGACCGACACCGTCGATCGGCGCCTTTCTGACGACGGAGTCGCGGTTGCGAAAGATCATCCAAGTCGCGAGCGCGGCAATCGCGCCGACCGGAATATTGACGTAGAAGATCCAGGGCCACGAGATGTTGTCCGAAATCCAGCCGCCCAGGATCGGGCCCGCGACTGGCGCGATCAGCGTGGTCATCGCCCACATCGACAACGCCATCGGCGCCTTGGCGCGCGGATAACTCGCGAGCAGCAGCGTTTGCGACAGCGGAATCATCGGGCCGGCCACCGCGCCTTGCAGCACGCGCGAGGCGAGCAGGAAGGGCAGAGTCGGCGCGAGGCCGCACATCCAGGACGAAATCACGAACAGCACGATCGACGCCATGAACAGGCGCACCTGGCCGATGCGGTCGGTGAGCCAGCCCGTGAGCGGCACGGAAATCGCGTTGGCGACCGCGAACGACGTGATCACCCACGTGCCCTGATCGGCCGACACGCCAAGGTCGCCGGATATGGACGGAATCGAAACGTTCGCAATCGACGTGTCGAGCACGTTCATGAAAACGGCGAGCGACACCGCGATGGTGCCGATCACCAGTTGCGCGCCCTCGAGCGGCGGGTGAGGGGCTTGCGCCTGAGCCTGAGCCATTCAGAAGCCTTGTATGAGTCGCCGCGCGGCTTACATCAGTTTTGCAGCTGCGGGCTTGCTGGATCCGGACTGCGAGGCTTTATGCGTGCCTGCATTCGGACCGGCGTTTTCCGCGATGATGCGAGCAATTTCCGCGTCGGCTTCGTCGCCATATTTAGCAAACACGTCCGTCTGATAGACGGTGTTCTGTGCGTTGCCCAGCTGGCCGCCGTTCTCGTCCTTGATGCTCACGTCGGCTTGCATCGACAGGCCGATACGCAGCGGATGCTTTTCCAGTTCCTGCGGATCGAGCGCGATTCGCACCGGCAGGCGCTGCACCACCTTGATCCAGTTGCCGGTGGCGTTCTGCGCGGGCAGCAGCGAGAAAGCCGAACCCGTGCCCGCCGAGAAACCCACCACCTTGCCGTGATAGACGACCGACGAACCGTAGACGTCGGCCGTCAGTTCGACCGGCTGGCCGATGCGCATGTGCTTGAGCTGCACTTCCTTGAAGTTGGCGTCGACCCAGACGGCGCCGAGCGGCACGATGGCCATGAGCGGCGTGCCCGGCGAGACGCGCTGTCCGACCTGCACCGAGCGTTTCGCGACATAGCCGGTGACCGGTGCCGGCAGCGTATTGCGCGCATTGTTCAGATACGCGTCGCGGACCTTCGCGGCGGAGGCCTGCACGTTCGGGTGATTCGCGATCGTGGTGTTGGCGGTCAGCGCGCGGTTCGATGCCAGTTGCTGCTGAGCGGCTTCGACGGCGGCTTGCGCGCTCTTGACGGCGTCACGTGCGTGCGAAATTTCTTCCTGCGACACGGCGCCGGTTTGCGCAACCGTCAGACGGCGCTTCAAGTCGTCCTGAGCGCGCGAGAGGTCGGACTGGCGCTGCGCAACTTGAGCCTGGTACTGGTTGTCGTCGGCGAAGAGACCGCGCACCTGGCGCACCGTCTGCGCAAGATTGGCTTCTGCCTGATCGAGCGCGACGCGGGCGTCGGCCGGATCCAGCACGACGACCGGGTCGCCGGCCTTCACGGTTTGCGTATCGTCGGCATTCACCGCGACCACGGTGCCCGTGACTTGCGGCGTGATCTGCACGACATTGCCGTTCACATATGCGTCGTCGGTGTCTTCGTGAAAGCGCGCCACGAGGAAATAGTACAGACCATAGGCGATCGCGGCGATCAGGATCACGATGACGAGCAGCGTCATCATGCGCTTGCGTTTGCCGCTGTTCGCCGGTTGTGCCGGTTTGTTCGGCTGTGCCGGTTGGTTGTTAGCCGCGGGCTGTTGGGGGGTGCTCATTGATGTGCTCCGGGTTCTCTCAAACGTCGTCGTTTATTCGGATGTTCGTGTGTGGTCTGTTGCGGTCGATACGGTTGCGTGACGGCGCGATCAGTTCGCGTCAATTCGCAGCGGCGGTGGCGGCCGGGGCGGATGACACGCTCGCCGCCGACGTAGAGACCGGTGCCGCTGAAGCCGATGCGGCGGCCGGTGCTGCTGCGGCTGATGCCGGCGCGTCAGTCGGCACAACCAGGCCAGTCTGCGTCGCGTCGAAACCGCCGCCCAGCGCCTTGACGAGCCCGATCTGCATGTCGCGGCGACGCATCTTGAGCGTGGTAACCGTCTGTTCGGCGGAAAGGCGGTTCTGGTCGGCGGTCAACACCTGCAGTTGTGGAGACAGGCCGGCCTTGTAGCGGATCACGGCCAGTTCGTATGCCTTCGTCGACGCGTCGAGTGCGCGTTGAGCGTCGCCCGCTTGCTGGTCGATCGAGCGGATCGACGATACCTGCGTCGCGACATCCGACAGCGCATTGATCAGCGTCTGGTTGTAGTTCGCCACGTTCAGCTCGAAATCCGCATAACGGCCCTTCAATTGCGAGCGCAGCGCGCCTGCGTCGAAGATCGGCAGGTGAATCGCCGGACCGAACTGGATCTGGCGGCTGCCGGCTGTGAGGAATCGGCCCCAGCCGAACGCGTCGAAGCCGAATCCGGCTGCGAGGTTCACGTCCGGAAAGAATTCCGCCTTCGCTTCCTTGACGTCATGCATCGCGGCTTCGACTTGCCAGCGCGCGGCAACAATATCGGCGCGGCGCGCGACCAGATCGGCCGGCAGATTGTCCGGCAGCGCGACTGTATTGCCGACGCCGAGCGCAGGCTGCGCAATTTGCAGGCCACGATCCGGACCCTTGCCGAGCAGCGCGCCCAATTGATAACGCACCACGGTGATCTGGCCGTCCAGATCGCTCAGGCTCGCCTGGCTCGACGCGATATTGCCCGTCGCGGTCTGACGCTCGACGTTCGTATCGAGACCGGCCGCAACGCGACCGTTCGTAATGCGGCCAATATCCTGGCGGTTGGCGATCTCCCGTGCGGCGATGTCGCGCAGCGCGTAAAGCTGCGCAAGCTGGTTATAGGTGCTCGCCACGGACGCCGCGAGCGTCACGCGCGCCTGCTGCATGTCGGCTTCGGCCGCCTTTTCCTGCGACACAGCCTGGCCGAGGCGCTGACGGTTCTTGCCCCACAGGTCGAGATCCCACGAAGCGCTCGCGAGCACGTTGTTCTCGCTATACCAGGTGCCGCCGTACGGAGGCGGATAGAGCGCGTTGCTCGAGAACAGTTCGCGTGTCCACGAATAGCTGCCGTTGACTTTCGGGTAAAGCGCCGAGCGCGAGGTTTCGATGTACGACGACGCCTTTGCAAGACGCGCCTGCGCCTGCGCGATAGACGGGTTGCCTTCCAGCGCTTCGGAAATCAGCTTGGGCAACTGCGGGTCGCCGAACTGGTTGGCCCAGTCGAGCGACGGCCACTGGCCGCTCTGGCCCGCGAGACTCTGGGTGGACTCATACTGCGCCGGCGACGAAATCTGCTTATCGCTTTTGACACCGAAGTAGTTCGCGCACCCAGTGAGGGCGAGCGCTGCCACCGCGGCGGCGACAGCGGCCCGGCTCGAAAACGCGGGCGCGGACAGGGAAAGGGATTTCATCGCTCGACTCTTTGAGTGGAATGTAATGATGGACGCTGCAAGCAATTTCTTACGATTTGCTGTCGTAATTGCTTGCCGCATCACGGGTCAGTCCCGTTTGTTCGCCAGAATTGAGCAGCACGCGACGCAGCATGCTCTTCAGAAAGCCCACTTCTTCCGGGGTGAAGCCGGAGAGCAGGTCATCCAGTACACCGTTGAAGATCTTCGGCATTTTTGCCGCGATCGCATGCCCTTCCGGCGTGAGTGCAAGACGCACGACGCGCCGGTCTTCGTTGCTGCGCACCCGCGTGAGCAGGCCGCGCTTTTCGAGACGGTCGATCAGGCGCGTGACGGCGCTTGCGTCAATGCCGTATTCGCGCGCGAGTTCGGCCGCCAGCAGACATTTTCCGCTCGCCACCATGAACAGGATGCTGCCTTGCTGACTCGTGATACCAAGCTCCGCCATGCTGCGCTGGGTAACCAGGTTCGACATGGTCGATTTCACGCGCGACAGCAGATAGCCGACACTTTCGCCTAGCTGGTATTCGCTGATCTCAGGCGCTGGGGTTGAGGACGGCTCCGTCATGATTCTCGTGCGAATGCAATGGTTGACTAGGCACTATTATAAGAGTTGGATGATTGACGCGGCAAGCGTTATTACAGCTTAGGCAAGGAAATGTCCGCGCTCAAGCAAGAATCGGCGCGTCTTTACGTATGGGTAAGGACGATTGGACGTCAGATTTACTCATGGAGGAGACGCCGCCGCAGCGCTCCCTATCAGGGAATACCAGAAAGCGTCATTGGTGCGTGTTATAATGTTGGGTTCCCAAAAGTGCGCATTGGGCTTGTCGTGGTTTTTATCCTCACATTGCTCTTATACAAAGAGCGAAGCGGCATGAGCAAGCGGCGCACTCAACTGTCTCCAGGTTTCCTATGACCCGCGCCCTACGCAACATCGCCATCATTGCCCACGTCGACCACGGCAAGACTACGCTCGTCGACCAGCTCCTCCGCCAGACCGCCACGTTCCGTGACAACCAGCAGGTTGCCGAGCGTGTGATGGACTCGAACGACATCGAAAAAGAACGTGGCATCACGATTCTTTCGAAGAACTGCGCGGTCGAATATGAGGGCACGCACATCAACATCGTCGACACCCCGGGCCACGCGGACTTCGGCGGCGAAGTGGAGCGCGTGCTGTCCATGGTCGATTCGGTGCTGCTGCTGGTGGACGCCGTCGAAGGCCCGATGCCGCAAACGCGCTTCGTGACCAAGAAGGCACTGGCGCTCGGCCTGAAGCCGATCGTGGTGATCAACAAGGTGGACCGTCCGGGCGCGCGCATCGACTGGGTGATCAACCAGACGTTCGACCTGTTCGACAAGCTGGGCGCGACCGACGAACAGCTCGACTTCCCGATCGTCTATGCGTCGGGCCTGAACGGCTATGCAGGTCTGACGCCGGACGTGCGTGAAGGCGATATGCGCCCGCTGTTCGAGGCCGTGCTCGAGCACGTGCCGGTTCGCGCGGCCGACCCGGAAGGCCCGCTGCAACTGCAGATCACCTCGCTCGACTACTCGTCGTATGTCGGCCGCATCGGCGTGGGCCGTATCACGCGTGGTCGCATCAAGCCGGGCATGGCAGTCGCCGTGCGTTCGGGTCCTGATGGCGCGATTCTGAACCGCAAGATCAACCAGGTGCTGTCGTTCAAGGGTCTCGAGCGCGTGCAGGTCGAGTCGGCTGAAGCGGGCGACATCGTGCTGATCAACGGTATCGAGGAAATCGGCATTGGCGTGACCATCTGCTCGCCGGAACAGCCGGAAGCGCTGCCCATGATCACCGTCGACGAACCGACGCTGACCATGAACTTCCTCGTCAACTCGTCGCCGCTCGCGGGCCGCGAAGGCAAGTTCGTCACGAGCCGTCAGATCCGTGACCGCCTGATGAAGGAACTGAATCACAACGTCGCGCTGCGCGTCAAAGAAACAGGCGACGAAACCACGTTCGAAGTGGCGGGCCGCGGCGAACTGCACCTGACCATTCTCGTGGAAAACATGCGCCGTGAAGGTTACGAGCTGGCCGTGTCGCGTCCGCGCGTGGTGATGCAGGAAATCGACGGTGTGAAGCACGAGCCGTACGAGAACCTGACCGTCGACATGGAAGACGCGCATCAGGGCGGCGTAATGGAAGAACTGGGCCGCCGCAAGGGCGAAATGCTCGACATGGCGTCGGACGGCCGTGGTCGCACGCGTCTCGAGTATCGTATTTCGGCGCGCGGCCTGATCGGCTTCCAGTCGGAATTCCTCACGCTCACGCGCGGTACGGGCCTGATGAGCCACACGTTCGACTCGTATCAGCCGGTCAAGGAAGGCTCGGTCGGCGAGCGCCGCAACGGCGTGCTGATTTCGCAGGACGACGGCGCGGCAGTCGCTTACGCGCTGTGGAAGCTGCAGGACCGCGGCCGTATGTTCGTGTCGCCGGGCGAGCCGCTGTACGAAGGCATGATCATCGGCATTCATAGCCGTGACAACGACCTGGTCGTGAACCCGATCAAGGGCAAGCAACTCACCAACGTCCGTTCATCGGGTACCGACGAAGCAGTGCGCCTCGTGCCGCCGATCCAGATGTCGCTGGAATACGCGGTCGAATTCATCGACGACGACGAACTGGTTGAAGTCACGCCGCAATCCATCCGTCTGCGTAAGCGCTACCTGAAAGAGCACGAGCGTCGCAGCGCGAGCCGCAAGGGCGCGGTAGATTAAGCAGCGCGCAACGGCCTCTGGCCTTCGGCTGAGTCGTTAGTAAAAAGCCACCTTCGGGTGGCTTTTTACATTTCCGGAGCGCATTCGCGTTATTTGAAATTGCCGCTGAAGCCCGTCGCTGAAGGCCCGAGCGGCAATCCGTCTGCTATCTGCGATATCCGTTATGTGATATGCTCACCGGGTGCCAGTTTTAGGTCCTTCCAAGCAAGACTTGATTCGCGCAATCCGCTAAACGGTCAGGCCGTGTCGCGGAAGGTTCTGTAACCCGCTATTTCTCGAGAAACTCGAAGAAAGGTGAGCGTAAAAATGATGAAGCAATTCCAGTCGAACTCTTATCTGTTCGGCGGCAATGCTCCGTACGTAGAAGAAATGTACGAAGCATATCTCGACAACCCGGCGTCAGTGCCCGAGAACTGGCGCAGCTATTTCGACGCGTTGCAGAACGTTCCTGCATCGGATGGCACCAATGCCAACGACGTGGCCCATGGCCCGATCGTCGAATCGTTTGCGCAACGGGCCAAGGCCAACGCCTTCATCCCGCGCACGGCAACCGGCGGCGAAGACCTCGCTACCGCGCGAAAGCAAGTCTATGTGCAGTCCCTCATCGGCGCATATCGCTTCCTCGGCTCGCAATGGGCCAATCTCGATCCCCTGAAGCGCCGCGAACGTCCCGCAATCCCCGAACTCGAACCCGCGTTCTACGACTTCACCGAAGCCGACATGGACGAGGAATTCAGCGCCACGAATCTGTATTTCGGATTCGAGCGTGCTTCGCTGCGTGAGATCGTCAAGGCATTGCGCGACACATACTGCGGCACGATCGGCGCCGAGTACATGTACATCAGCGATCCGGAACAGAAGCGCTGGTGGAAGGAAAAGCTGGAGTCGATCCGCTCCACGCCGAATTTCTCGAACGAGAAGAAAAAGCACATCCTGAATCGCCTGACGGCTGCTGAAGGCCTCGAGCGCTTCCTGCATACCAAGTACGTCGGCCAGAAACGCTTCTCGCTGGAAGGCGGCGAAAGCTTCATCGCGTCGATGGACGAAGTCGTGCGTCACGGCGGCGCACGCGGCGTGCAGGAAATCGTCATCGGCATGGCTCACCGTGGCCGTCTGAACGTGCTGGTCAATACGCTCGGCAAGATGCCGGCTGACCTGTTCGCCGAATTCGAAGGCAAGCACGTCGACGACCTGCCGGCCGGCGACGTGAAGTACCACAAGGGTTTCTCGTCGGACGTCTCGACCGAAGGCGGCCCGGTTCACCTGTCGCTCGCGTTCAATCCGTCGCACCTCGAAATCGTCAACCCGGTGGTAGAAGGTTCGGCGAAGGCGCGTATGGACCGTCGCGGCGACGACAGCGGCCTGCAAGTGCTGCCGGTGCAGATCCACGGCGACGCGGCTTTTGCCGGTCAGGGCGTCGTGATGGAAACGCTGAACCTCGCGCAAACGCGCGGTTACGGCACGCACGGCACGTTGCACATCGTCATCAACAACCAGATCGGTTTCACGACGTCGGACCCGCGCGACTCGCGCTCCACGTTGTACTGCTCGGACGTCGTCAAGATGATCGAGGCGCCGGTGCTGCACGTGAACGGCGACGATCCTGAAGCAGTCGTTCTCGCCACGCAACTGGCTATCGACTTCCGGATGCAGTTCCACAAGGACGTCGTGGTCGACATCGTCTGCTTCCGTAAGCTGGGTCACAACGAGCAGGACACGCCGGCTGTCACGCAGCCGCTGATGTACAAGACCATCGCGAAGCATCCGGGCACGCGCGCGCTGTACGCGGAAAAGCTGGTGCAACAAGGCGTGATCACGGCCGAAGAAGGCGAGGAATTCGTCAAGGCCTACCGCAAGGCGATGGACGAAGGTCATCACACGGTCGACCCGGTGCTCTCGAACTACAAGAGCAAGTACGCGGTGGACTGGGTGCCGTTCCTGAACCGCAAATGGACCGACGCGGCCGACACGGCTGTGCCGCTCGCGGAACTGAAGCGCCTCGCTGAGCGCATCACCACCGTCCCGGAAAACTTCAAGGTTCACCCGCTCGTCGAGCGCGTTCTGAACGACCGTCGCGCAATGGGCCGTGGCGAAGCGAAGCTCGACTGGGGCATGGGCGAGCACCTCGCGTTCGCGTCGCTGGTCGCGTCCGGCTATGCCGTGCGCCTGACCGGCCAGGACTCGGGCCGCGGCACGTTCACGCACCGTCACGCGGTGCTGCACGATCAGAACCGCGAGCGCTGGAACGACGGCACTTACGTGCCGCTGCAGAACATCGCCGAAGGTCAGGCGAAGTTCACGGTGATCGACTCGGTACTGTCGGAAGAAGCGGTGCTCGGCTTCGAATACGGTTACTCCACGGCTGAGCCGAATACGTTCGTCGCATGGGAAGCGCAGTTCGGCGACTTCGTGAACGGCGCACAAGTCGTGATCGACCAGTTCATTTCGTCGGGCGAAGTAAAGTGGGGCCGCGTCTCGGGCCTGACCATGCTGCTGCCGCACGGCTATGAAGGACAGGGTCCGGAGCACTCGTCGGCGCGTATCGAACGTTTCCTGCAACTGTGCGCAGACCACAACATGCAAGTGGTCCAGCCGACCACGCCGGCGCAGATTTTCCACCTGTTGCGCCGTCAGATGATCCGGCTGTTCCGCAAGCCGCTGATCGTCGCTACGCCGAAGTCGCTGCTGCGTCATAAGGAGGCCGTCTCCGATCTGTCGGAACTGGCGAAGGGTTCGTTCCAGCCGGTGATCGGCGAAGTCGAGGAAACCATCGACGCGAAGAAGGTCAAGCGCGTGCTGGTGTGTTCGGGCCGCGTGTACTACGACCTCGTCGCGCATCGCCGTGAAGCAAAGGCGAACGACGTTGCAATCGTGCGTATCGAACAGCTCTATCCGTTCGCCCACAAGCAGTTCGAAGCAGAGATCAAGAAGTACGACAACGCGACGGAAGTGGTCTGGGTGCAGGACGAGCCGCAGAATCAGGGACCGTGGTTCTACATCGAGCACCATCTGAAGGAAGGCATGAAGGAAGGACAGAAGCTGGCATACAGCGGCCGTCCGGCTTCGGCTTCGCCGGCAGTCGGTTACTACGCGAAGCACTACGAGCAGCAGAAAGCGCTGGTCGAAGGCGCTTTCGGCCGCCTCAAGAGCGCGTCGATCGCTAAATAAAGAGAACAGACGAACCGGGAAAGCGCAGTGCGCTTTCCCGTGCCGCGTTCGGAGACCAACAAAGGTCCAGGCGCGGCAGACATGGTTCGCAGGCGGTCGTCGTTCACCGCGCCGTCACCCGATACGTATTCAGGATATTCATAATGGCTATTGTTGAAGTCAAGGTTCCCCAGCTGTCCGAGTCGGTCTCGGAAGCCACGATGCTGCAGTGGAAGAAGAAGCCCGGCGAGGCTGTTGCCCAGGACGAAATTCTCATCGAAATCGAGACCGACAAGGTCGTGCTCGAAGTGCCGGCACCGTCGGCCGGCGTGCTCGCGCAAGTCATCGCGAACGACGGCGACACCGTCACGGCCGATCAGGTCATCGCCAAGATCGACACGGAAGGCAAGGCAGGCGCCGCCGCTGTCGAAGCCGAAGTGAAACCGGCTCCGGCCGCCACGCCCGCCCCGGCCGCTGCACCGGCGCCGGCTGCTCAAGCCGCATCCGCAACGGGTGCGAACACCGCTGCTTCGCCGGCTGCCGGCAAGCTGATGGCGGAGAAGGGCTTGTCGTCGGGCGACGTCGCCGGCACGGGCCGCGACGGCCGCATCACCAAGGGCGACGTGCTGACGGCAGGCCAGGCCGCTCCGGCTGCGAAGCCCGCCGCGCCTGCACCGGCTGCCGCACCGAAGGCCGCCAGGCCGTCGCTGCCGGACGTCAAGGGCCCGGCATCGGCCGACCAGTGGCTGAAGGACCGCCCGGAGCAACGCGTGCCTATGTCGCGTCTGCGCGCGCGTATCGCCGAGCGTCTGCTCGAGTCGCAGCAAACCAACGCCATTCTGACCACGTTCAACGAAGTGAACATGGCGCCGGTGATGGACTTGCGCAACAAGTACAAGGACAAGTTCGAAAAGGAACATGGCGTGAAGCTCGGCTTCATGTCGTTCTTCGTGAAGGCGGCTGTTCACGCGCTGAAGAAGTTCCCGCTGGTGAACGCGTCGATCGACGGTAACGACATCGTTTATCACGGCTATTTCGACATCGGTATCGCTGTCGGTTCGCCGCGCGGTCTGGTGGTGCCGATCCTGCGCAATGCAGATCAGCTGAGCCTCGCCGAAATCGAGAAGAAGATCGCCGAATTCGGCCAGAAGGCGAAAGACGGCAAGCTGTCGATCGAGGAAATGACGGGCGGTACATTCTCGATCTCGAACGGCGGTGTGTTCGGTTCGATGCTATCGACGCCGATCATCAACCCGCCGCAGTCCGCGATTCTCGGCGTGCACGCAACGAAGGAACGCGCCGTGGTCGAGAACGGCCAGATCGTGATCCGCCCGATGAACTACCTGGCGCTCTCCTACGACCACCGGATCATCGACGGCCGTGAAGCCGTACTGTCGCTCGTCGCCATGAAGGATGCGCTGGAAGACCCGGCGCGCCTGCTGCTCGATCTGTAAGCGCCGCTTCTACCGGTGCCGGCTTGCGATCGCGCGAGCCGGCGCCATATAAAGCATCAGGCAAGCACCACGTCTTTCGCATTCCGCAGTACAGGAACGACCCGCGCCACAAAGTGTGGCCGCGCGCCGTTCCGCCATCAAAAGGATTGTCATGTCCAAAGAATTTGACGTCGTCGTGATCGGCGCAGGCCCTGGCGGTTACATCGCCGCCATCCGCGCAGCGCAGCTCGGCAAGACCGTCGCATGTATCGAAAAATGGAAGAACCCGGCCGGCACGCTGAAGCTCGGCGGCACGTGCCTGAACGTGGGTTGCATTCCGTCGAAGGCGCTGCTCGCGTCGTCGGAAGAATTTGAAAACGCATCGCATCACCTCGCTGACCACGGCATCTCGGTGGAAAACGTGAAGGTCGACATCTCGAAGATGATGGCCCGCAAAGACGGCATCGTCGAAAAGATGACGAAGGGCATCGAATTCCTGTTCCGCAAGAACAAGATCACGTGGCTCAAGGGTCACGGCAAGTTCACCGGCAAGACGGACGCCGGCGTGCAGATCGAGGTGAGCGGGGAAGGCGAAACGGAAGTAGTCACGGCGAAAAACGTGATTATCGCCACGGGTTCCAAGGCACGCCATCTGCCGAACATTCCGGTCGACAACAAGATTGTCGCCGACAACGAAGGCGCTCTCGCTTTCGACACGGCACCGAAGAAGCTCGCCGTGATCGGCGCAGGCGTGATCGGCCTCGAACTGGGCTCGGTGTGGCGCCGTCTGGGCGCGGAAGTGACCGTGCTCGAAGCGCTGCCGGAATTCCTCGGCGCGGCTGACCAGGCGCTCTCAAAAGAAGCGGCCAAGCAGTTCAAGAAGCAGGGTCTCGACATTCACGTCGGCGTGAAGGTCGGCGAAGTGTCGACCACGGAGAACAGCGTCACGATCAATTACACGGACAAGGACGGCAACGCGCAGAAGCTCGAAGCCGACCGCCTGATCGTGTCGATCGGTCGCGTGCCGAACACCGACAACCTCGGTCTCGAAGCGATTGGCCTGAAGGCCAACGAACGCGGCTTTATCGACGTCGACGATCATTGCGCGACGGCCGTGCCGAACGTCTATGCGATCGGCGACGTGGTCCGTGGACCGATGCTCGCGCACAAGGCCGAAGACGAAGGCGTGCTGGTCGCTGAGATCATCGACGGTCAGAAGCCGCATATCGACTACAACTGCATTCCGTGGGTGATCTATACGGAGCCGGAAATTGCGTGGGTCGGCAAGACGGAACAGCAACTGAAGGCGGAAGGCCGCGAAGTCAAGACGGGCCAGTTCCCGTTCATGGCGAACGGCCGCGCGCTGGGCATCAACAAGGCGGACGGTTTCGTCAAGATGATCGCCGACGCGAAGACCGACGAACTGCTCGGCGTGCATATCATCTCGGCGAACGCATCGGACCTGATCGCGGAAGCCGTGGTGGCGATGGAATTCAAGGCGGCGTCGGAAGATATCGGCCGCATTTGCCATCCGCACCCGTCGCTGTCGGAAGTCATGCGCGAAGCGGCACTCGCCGTGGACAAGCGCGCACTGAACATGTAATCGCGCGCACGCCTGACTGAACGTACTCTGGCATCACCACAAAGGCGGGCGGGTTCACTCCCTCCCGCCTTTCTTTTCGCAGCAACACGATGAACGTCACCGAATACTACGAAAAAGAACTGCAGACGCGGGGCTACCAATCCGACCCGGCGCAACGCGCGGCGGTCGACCGTCTGCAGCGGTGCTACGAAGAGTGGGTCGAGTACAAGTCGCGCCGCTCGAATGCGTTGAAGAAGCTCATCAACCGCCCGGACCCGCCGCGTGGCGTGTACATGTGGGGCGGCGTAGGGCGCGGCAAAAGCTTCCTGATGGACAGCTTCTACATGATCGTGCCGGTGCAGCGCAAAACACGGCTGCATTTCCACGAATTCATGCGCGAAGTGCATCGCGAACTGGAAGAACTGAAAGGCCAGGCCGATCCGCTTGACGAACTCGCACGACGCGTTGCGAAGCGCTATCGGCTGATCTGTTTCGATGAATTCCACGTGTCGGACATTGCCGATGCGATGATCCTGTACCGCCTGCTCGACAAGCTGTTCGAAAACGGCGTGCAGTTCGTGATGACGTCCAACTACGATCCCGACACGTTGTACCCTGACGGCCTGCACCGCGACCGCATGCTGCCGGCCATCGAGCTTATCAAGGAGAAGCTGGACGTGGTCAATGTCGATGCGGGCATCGACTACCGGCAACGCACTCTTGCTCAGGTGGAGGTGTATCACACGCCGCTCGGCGCGGCCGCCGACAAGGCGCTGCGCGACGCGTTCGCGCGCCTCGCCGCGGTTCCAGACGAAAGCCCGATCCTGCATATCGAAAAGCGCGAGTTGAAGGCGCTGCGCAAGGCAGACGGCGTTGTCTGGTTCGATTTTGCGACGTTGTGCGGCGGTCCCCGTTCGCAGAACGACTACCTTGAACTGGCGAGCCGTTTCCACGCGGTGATCTTGTCAGCGGTGCCGCAGATGTCGGCGCGCATGGCCTCGGAGGCGCGCCGCTTCACGTGGCTGATCGACGTGTTCTACGACCACAAGGTGAAGCTGCTGATGTCGGCTGCGGTGCCGCCCGAGGAACTTTACGTCGATGGCCCCATGGCTAACGAATTCACCCGCACGGTGTCCCGGATCGTCGAAATGCAGAGCAAAGAGTATCTCGATGCGCCGCGCCGGATCGTCGATACGTCGCTGACCTGAGCGGTGCCCGGGCTGTTTCTGGAAGCCAGCGGACGCTCCTTTTGCGATAGCTCACACCGCCTCAGCCTAGCGGGCTAGGTCGAAAGGCGTATTTTCAGGATTCGGATTGCTCTGATGTTCCGTGTTTGGGCGACTGGCTATCTTTGTCGAGTATCTGACAAAGGAGAAACCATGAACCCCTACCGCGACATGAACGACGAAGAGTGGCAACGCATTGCGCCGTTGCTGCCTGAACTGCGCCCGCGCTCGGAACTACGCGGACGCCCGCTTGCCAATACGCGGTCTGTTCTGAACGGCGTGTTGTGGGTAATGTATAGCGGCGCTACCTGGTCTGCCATGCCGCGCAAATACCCGTCTTATCAAACCTGTCATCGCCGCTTCAAGGCCTGGTACGAATCAGGCGTATTAAAGCGCGTCATGGAGCAGTTGTTCGGCACAGCGAGTGAAGAACTTTGCGCAATGATGGAGGCGCGCATGCGCACGCACCTGAGCGCGGAACAGAAAAGCGTCGCAGTAGAAAAGGCGCCGGTGCCGGCAGCGCCCACGGTGCCCGCGTCGCACACGTCGCACAAACCGGCACCAGCCAAGCCCTTACCGTCTTCTCCGTTTGCTTTCGCGTCGCCCTTCAAACACGCTGCATGACGAGTTCAATCACGCGACATCATCAAGACAAACGGCCGCACGATAATATCGTCGGCCGCTTGTCTTTGTCTTTTGGATTGATCAGCGTGGCCCCCGCGAATTCACTATTGCTGACGAACCCACGTTTGCGATCGGCCAAGTAACGACATGCCGATGTATCCGCGCACTACGAGCTTGTTGCCGCCTTCCTCCAGATGCATTTTGCACTTGTATAGCTTGCCGTTTTCGGGGTCGAGAATCTGCCCGTGATCCCAGGCTTCACCGTCCTTTTTCATGTCGCTAATGATGGTCATGCCGAGAATAGGCTGGTCTTTGCGCGCGTCGGTGCATGCGGTGCAGCGGCGATCTGGCTGGTCGTTCGGACCGAGACCCTTGACTACCTTGCCGCTCAGCGTGCCATTGCCGTCCTGGGAGATCTGCACGAGTGCCTTCGGCTGGCCGGTGTGATCGTCGATGGTCTGCCAGGTGCCTACCGGAGTGTCCGTTTGCGCCATCGCCGTGACGGCGCTGGCGAGAAGCACACCGGCAAACGCTGCATGTTTCGCTGTGCGAAGCGCGACCGCGTGAGCGCGTTGAGTGAACTGCATCATTGTCTTCCTCCTTGTTAAAAGACGGCGCGATCGTGGTCGCGCAGCGTTTTTGGAATCGCGTGAAGCCGTATCACGAGACGTTAGACTCGTGATCTCGCGTGATGCTTCCGGGTTCTGCTGACGCCTGCGGCGCGAGCGGGGGCCGCGGTTTTCGTTCGGCCGCTTCATGTCGTCAGCGCAGAATACGTTAAGTGTGCGGCAAAGTGCGGGTACCGTTTGATAGTGGAACCTCTAATCAGACTGCGGCACGTTGCGGCTGCTTTGAACTGATACCAGAGCATGGCTTTGATACGCGGCCTGAGCGTCGTGCTTTCGGCGGGTGTTTCGCCGGACGCTTGTAGCACCTACAGGTCCCAGGCTGTAGTGCTTCGTGTCGTCGGTCGGAGGGCTAAGGTGATCGACGAGCCCTCAACGGCGGGTGAGAGCCCGCATGCAGATAAACGTGCGTCATATCGAACGAAACAGACGGCGTGACACTGTGCGCAGGCACGTGAAGCCTGTGTGAACGCAGTGTTGATCTGCAACATCGGCTCGGGCCCGAATGGTCCGATGCTCCCTGTTGATGGCGTTAATGCGGGCTCCTTATGAATTACGAGTTCCAAAGCTGCATGGCGATGTCGTGAACCGGCTCGTCAACGTGTTCACGAGCTCTAGAACCGCTGGAACTGACCAAGTCGCCCACCACCAAAAGCGGGACGGCCGTCAGTTCCAGGAGCAGGGCGCTTACTGGACCAAACGCTCGACTGGATCGGCGCCGAACTGCGCGACATGATGAGGAAGTCCACGTTGAGCGCGCGCATGCACCGCGCGCGACCTCCGCTCCTGACGCAGCGATCGCAACCTCCGATCGGTTGCAGCGGCTGGGACCGCGCAAGCCCGCATCTGCGCCAACTTACAAGACAGCCTCCGCCGGAATGCCAACTCAGGAACTCCGTCGGTACAAATTTTTGACGAAAAGCCCGAAGTTCGCGAAAGTGAGTAATAATGAGATGATGAGGATCTAAAACAAAAACTATCGAAGCAGGAATTACATGGACCAAAAGTTGACACTACGACAGATCGCCGTCGCCGCGATCATGGCGTTGGGGGTAGCACAAGGCGCGTACGCACAGGCTCAGCCGGAGGCCGATAACAACGCAACGCCCGGGTTGGTTGCCGAACCGGGCGCCGCCACCGCACCGGCGTCCGCTGTTCTGCCGGCACAGCCGCAAGTGCAGACATCCGCGCTCACGCCGGACGAGGCCAAGCAATCCGCCGCGGGGAACGTCGCGGAAGTGCAGCAGTTGATCAAGGGCTCGGAGCTCAGCGAGTTGCGCACCACGTACAACGCCAGCTATGGAACGAGCTTGCTATTCCACGGCAAGGAGATGACCTATTACGTGGCGCTTTTCCAGCAGAAGAACTTTTGGCGTGTGATCAAGACGCAAGACGCGGCGCGCGCCGAAATGATCTATCGCGATTTTGTGCGCCAGACTGTGCAATTGTCGAACGTAGAGATTCGCCGCACGCAACTCGAAGCGCAGAAGGCGTTCACCGAACGCATGATCGCGTTGTCACAGGGCCGCGCCAACCGTCTGCAAGCGGACCTCGACGTTGCCCGCCAGCAGCAGATGATCGTTACGAACGAGCAGCAGCAAACGCGCGCGGAAGCGGCGGCACTTGCCCAGCAAAAGACGGCCGCGCAAGAGCAACTGCGCGTCGCCCAGCGCCAGGTGCGCGACTTGCAGCGCCAGCTCGAAAGCGGCTTGCCCGCGCACTAACCGGGACTGGGTCGAACGGCTCATCCCAAGGCCGGGCGCAGCGGTGCTTTACCGCAGCCCGGCCCGCTCAAACGACGTACTGCGACGCGCCGGCAATCCCATTCGCACGGACTGCGCTGGTCTTCGTAGCATGCGCTTTTCCTTCTTGCCGCGCGCGCTAGCGCCGCTTCTTTTCTGTCACCGGCTGCTCGTTTTCCGATGCGCGACGCGGCTCGTGCTCGTGGACGGCGATCGGGTCGCTCGCGGGAAAGCTCTCTTCCAACGCCTCGTCGAGGCGACTATCCGTCGAGTCTATCGCCGGTTCCGCCTGCTTTCCGGCGGCGGGCAACGCAGTGTGCTTCTTGCTCGTCATGACAGGCTCCCCTATGAACGAAGTGGAAGGTTGAGCATAACGCAAAGGGAGCATCGGCGACATCGGCCGAACGGCATAGGACGTGCTTGCGCACTCGTCGAAGCACGCGAGGATCGACATGCGGCGGGTGCGCGCCAATCTGAATAAATAAAAACTTCAAACGTGAGCCTGTCCGCTCGTTTTCCGAGTGTCGCAGGGATGCAGTGCGGAAAAATAGAACAATGACCGGTCGCGTGGACCGGCCCATCAGACCGCCTGCGCCAAACCTGCAATGCGCAGCTCGGGAGGAGCGCAAACACGATCGGCGAACGACAAGGCAGCAAACACCATGGACAAGAAACCCGTGCGCGCCAAGCGTTTCAACGCTTCACACGTGGTGGAGGCAGAGCTGGAACATCTGGATTGGGCAACGAAGCAGCCGGCGCAACGAATGTTGGACGCCGGCTACTGGCGGCGTCGCGTGTTGGCGGTCAAATGCAAGTTCGAACTCACGGACCAGCAGGTGGCGAAGGTGGAGAAAATTCTGCAGCGAATCGGTCCTCTCGCGAAGTGACCGTCGCCGCACCGAGGGCCGCTCGACGCTTACGCGTGACCGCCGCCGCCATGATTGCCGTGGTTGCCGCCGTCGCCGCCCGTGCCGAACAGGCGCCGGCGGCGCGTTACCACTACGGGCGCGTCTGACGCGCTGCCGCGCTCTGGCGCAGGGCGGTCGGATGACGGCGCGCCGTACGAGTCGCGCGGTTCACGCGGTTCCCGATGCTCGCGCGGCTCCCGCGAGCCGTGCGGGCCGCGCGTAGTGTGCTCGCCATGCGACGGACGGCCCGCGCGCGGAGCCGGACGGGTTCCGGTATCGAGCTGGATCGTCGAGATGGCGCGCTTGTAGATGCCTTGCAAGCCGACGGGCGTGCGCAGCATCACCAGATACTGATCGAACGACTCGATGCACCCTGTCAGGCGGATGCCATTGACAAGGTAAATCTCAACGCGCTTTCGTTCTTTGCGCGCAGCGTTCATGAAGTCGTTTTGCGGATGCGATTCTGCGGAAGCCATGGACAATTCAGGTTAGAAATACGGTTGTTCGCCGCGATTCTACCCTGTGTGGGGGCAGAACGCGTCGACGGGCGAACTGGGTCCACTATAACGGCTTGCGCTGACATAAGCACCTGATAACTATTGGCTGTAACGTTGAGTTACGAAATCCGCCGACCATTGGCCGGCTTCTTCGGCCACGGCCCGCGTTTGCTCCCATCGATGGCGGAAAATGCCGGCACTGTGAGCGCGTCGGTGGAATAAATTCCGGGTCCAACGCGTTTAGTCAAGGACAGGGTTAAGCACTGAGGAGCAGGAACCGAAGCGCTAACGCTGGTCGAGACAGCCTCAAATGGGACCGAAGTAAACGCTGAAGCGCTAACTCCGGTCGACCGCTTCACATGGGAAACCGAAGTAAGCGCTAAAGCACTAAAGCGCTAACTCCGGTCGACCGCTTTGCATGGGACCGGACTAGGCGCTAAAGCGCCAAGTCCGGTCGACAAAGGAGACTCGTATGAAAGCAACTCTCAGCATCGTCGCGATGATATTTACACTCGCAGTGGCGTCGCTCGCGACCAGCGCCTGCACCTCTACCGCCGACAACAGCGCGTCAAGCTCCAGCGGCGGCAATAGTAGCGGCGGCGGCTACTGAGAGCCACACGTCGCGTGAGCTTTGAAGCAGAAGTGATCTCGTGGCTCCCGCAGTTGCGCCGCTATGCGCGCGCGCTGACGGGGGACCGCGCATGGGCCGACGACCTGGTTCAGGACACGGCGGAGCGCGCGCTTGCGCGCTGGGCGGCGTTCCGGCCAAACAGTAATCTGCGTGCGTGGCTGCTCACCATTCTGCGACATCTTTATATCGATCAGTTGCGCGGCCGCCGCGAGATTGCCGTCGATGAAGAAAGCGCGCCCTGGCGCAACCTCGAAGCGCCGCAGCGCGAGGTCGACGGTCTCGTGCTGCGCGATCTGCAGCGCGCGCTGTATTGTCTGCCGATCGAGCAGCGCGAGGTGCTGTTGCTCGTCTGCGTCGAAGAGCTCAGTTATCAGGAGACGTCGAAGGCGCTCGGCGTGCCGGTCGGCACGGTGATGTCGCGACTGTCGCGCGCACGCGAACATCTGCGCGGGTTGCTGGAAGGACCCGCTCAGGGGCCGGCGCGTAAGCCGCCGCCGCTGAAAGTAGTGAGAAACCCGCGATGAATGACGACCACGATTCCAGCTTGCCCGACGGGGTAGACCTGCAAGCGCTATCGGCGTTTGTCGACGGTGAAATGTCGGATGCGGAACGCGAACGCATCGCAACGCTGCTCACCGGGCATCCGCAAGCCGCTGCGCGCGTCGCCGCATGGCGGGCGCAAAAAGCAGCGCTGCAGGCATTGTGCGGCGCGCCGCAGGACGACGCGCGTCGCGTGCCGGGTAGCCAGGCTGCAGAGACCGCGCGCAGAGCCGACGATGCCGACGAGCCCACCGTCATCGTCCTGCGTCCGCGCACGCCCTGGTGGCGGCGTGCGGGGATCGCCGCGTGCTGGCTCGCGGCGGGCGCCGGCCTCACGCTGGCGTTGGGGCCGCTCGCGCCGCGTCTGACTGGCGGCGCATGGAACGGTCTCGGTGCGCAGGCGCCGAGCTTCGCCGAACGCGCCGACGTTGCGTATGCGGTTTATACGCCTGAGCGGCGTCATCCGGTGGAAGTCGCGGCGAGCGAAGAAGAGCATCTGATCAGCTGGCTTTCCAAGCGTCTGAACCGGTCGCTTTCTGTGCCGTCGCTGCAGGAATACGGCTATTCGCTCGTAGGCGGCCGTCTGTTGCCCGGCGAAGCAGGGCCGGCCGCGCAATTCATGTACGAGAACCGCGCCGGCGCGCGACTCACGCTGTATGTGACCGGCACTGCGCGCGACGAGACCGCGTTCCGCCTGCTACGCGACGGCAACCGGCGCACCTTCTATTGGATCAGCGACGGCATGGGTTATGCGTTGTCAGGGCCGATCGCGGAAGGCAAGTTACGCTCGATTGCCGTCGACGTCTGTAGTGCGCTCGGTGGCAAGCCAGAAGCGTGGCAGTAGCGTGACAATAGAGCGGCTGTTGCTGTGCGCGTCGCGTCCGGCATCCCGATTGGGAACTATCGCGCCGCGCGCCCCGAGGGTACATGTGAGGCGCGCCACGCTAACGCATCGGGCGCGACGGCGCGACTGAGCGCATGCCCCGAGCGCCACAAATGCCCCGGCTGCCGAAAACGCCCCAGGCGCCCCAGGCGCCCCAGGTACGCGGATACTGAAATACCCGACCACACCACGCAAGCCTTCCCCCGCTGAAGGAGAACCCTTGATCCGCCACTTCCCGCCGGGAGTTTCCGCCGCGCAGTTCGACCGGGCGCTCGCCGCCTGGCGCTCGATTGTCGGCGAGCCGCATGTCGTCGATTCGGCGGCCGGACTCTCCGCCTATCTCGATCCCTTCGCGCCGGGCGAGCGCGAAGCGTTCGCGGCGAGCGCTGCGCTCTTGCCCGCATCTGTCGATGAAATTCGCGCGGTGCTGCGCGTGGCGAATCAATATCGCATTCCGTTGTGGACCGTCTCTACCGGGCGCAATTTTGCATACGGCGGCGCGGCGCCGCGTCTTACCGGTTCGGTCGTGCTCGATCTGCAGCGGATGAACCGCATCGTCGAAGTGAACGAGACACTCGCCTATGCGCTCGTCGAGCCGGGCGTGAGCTACTTCGATCTTCATGCGCACCTGCGCGATAAGGGCTACAGGCTGTGGGTCGATCCGCCGGCTGCCGGCTGGGGCAGCGTGGTCGGCAACACGCTCGAACGAGGCTTCGGCTACACGCCGTACGGCGATCATGCAGCGACGCAATGCGGAATGGAGGTGGTGCTGGCAAACGGCGACGTGTTGCGAACCGGCATGGGCGCAATCGATACCAGCACCGCATGGCAGCTTTACCAGCCCGGTTACGGACCTTCGTTCGACGCTATGTTCATGCAGTCGAATTACGGCATCGTGACCAAGCTCGGCGTCTGGCTGATGCCCGCGCCGCCCGCGTATCTGCTCGGCGAAATCCAGTTCCGCGAAGAGGCGGATGTGGAGACCATCGTCGACATATTGCGGCCGTTGCGGCTCGATGAAACCATTCGCAATCACGCGGTGATCGAGGGCGGCTTGCGGCGCGCAGCAGGATTGTCGGCGCGCGCGCAATGGTACGACGGGCCTGGCGCAATGCCCGAAAGCGCGGTCGCCGCGATGCTCGACAAACTTGATGTCGGCCGCTGGAATCTGCATTTTGCGCTGTATGGCACGCCCGAGGTCGTCGACGCACACTACGCAATCGTGCAGCGCGCGTTCGCGCGTGTGCCTCACGCGCGGTTCCTGGCGAAGCGTTATGCGGGCGATGCGCAGCCCACTGCCGGCGGTGACCGTAATCTCGCCGGCATTCCCGCAATGAGCGCGTTTCGCATGCTCGACTGGCGCGGCGGCGCGGGCGCGCACGTGGACTTTGCGCCGGTGTGTCCCGCGACCGGACGCGACGCGCTGCGCCAATACTCGATGGTGAAGGCCCGCGCGGCCGAGTATGGTTTCGACTACTACGGCGGCTTTACAGCGGGCGTGCGTCATCTGCATCACATCTTCGCGGCGATTTTCGATCGCGACGATAAGAACCAGGTCGAGCAGGCGGGCGCCTTACTACGCTCGTTGATGAGCGATGCGCGTGCGGCCGGTTATGGCCAATATCGCACGCACCTCGCGTATATGGATTTCGCGGCCGCTCAGTACAACTTCAACGACGGCGCATTGCTGCGGCTGTCGGAAACGATCAAGGACGCGCTCGACCCGAACGGCGTTCTCGCGCCGGGCAAGCAGGGCATATGGCCTGCGGCGTGGCGCGATCGGCGCGGCTATACATGAGCGTCAGCCGACGTCTGGCGGGCACGGCGCAACTGTCCGGCGAGCATTGCGCTCGCTGAGCAAACCAGGAGGCGGACCAGCACATGGACCGGCGCACCTTCATGATGACGAGCGCATGGCTTTCCAGCACGGCAGCTTCTGCGTGGCCATGGCTCACGCATGCCGCCGCGCGTCGCGACACGTTGGCGATCGCCGATTCCACGCTCACGTTCAGCGCTGCGTTTGCCCGCTACGCGGCGGCGATGAAGTTGCCGGTATTCGAAACCGGCGACGACATCGGCTTGTTATGGCACACGGCGCTTGCACCGATGCTTCGGGCGTCGACTAACGAGCAGCCGACGCCGTGGCTAATCGGCGTGACGCGAGCATCGGACTATTTCGTGCTCAAAGAACTCGCCACGAGTGCAACGCATCGCATCGAGCACGGCCACGAACGCAGCGACGGGCAAGGCACGCACTCCGCCCACGTCAGCTTTGTCTTTGCGCCGCGCTAGAACTTATATGCCTTGTTCTTGGGATCGAAAGTGGAATCGTCGAAAGTTTTTGGCGTGATCGTTTCGAACACGATCTTTTCGAAGATGCGGCCGTCGTTGTCGTAAGACTCGACAGTGCGGAAATACGGATGCCGCAAATCGAGCCCAAGTGTTTCCCTCTTTGCGTAGAACTGCGGCTGGCCGGTCGGTGTCTCGAACGTGAACGCGACGACGCGCACACCGTCGATCGTCTTCACTTCGATCTGCGTCGAGCGGGGCAAGCCGGCTTCGGTAAATTTTTTGCCCTCGGCGAGGTATTGCTCTGCAATGTATTCGGTCCCGAGATCGCGCACGTCGTGATTCGATTGCGAGCGGGCGAGGGCGCCGTTTAGCGACGTCCATAACGGCATCACGTTCATGATGCCGCCCAGATGTCCGTACATTTCGTCCGCGCGTTTCGACTCGTCGTAGAGGATTTCCTGGCCGGCGTGCGAACCGTCGGGCAGCCACTTCGCGTAGATGCGAAGCGGGTCGTGCGCGACCCGCACGAGCATATGGTCGGGCTTGTCGGGCCACTGGCCGCGAATGCGTTCCGAACGCGACATCGTCATTTCATACGACGCGTAGCCGTTCGGCCCTTCCTTGATATAGCGCGGCAGCGCGAGCGGATCGAGCGACTTGAAGAGCG
Organism: Paraburkholderia caledonica NBRC 102488; assembly: GCF_000685095.1. Lineage (GTDB taxonomy): Bacteria > Pseudomonadota > Gammaproteobacteria > Burkholderiales > Burkholderiaceae > Paraburkholderia > Paraburkholderia caledonica. The sequence goes on along the minus strand of NZ_BAYE01000005.1, from coordinate 266,321 downwards.
CGACAAGTTGCGCGTCGCCGAGCGCTTGGAGCGCGCCGCTTTGTTGCGCGGCGCGCAGCCATTTGACCTGCTGATCCAGCGTCAGCCTGCCGACCTGCGACGCGGGCGTGGAAGGCGCCTTGACAGCGCTCGCGGCTTCGAGGGGCGGCGGTTTGTCGTCGTTTTGCGCGAACGCGGGCACTGTCGCGGTGCTCGCTGCGCCGGTCATCAACGCGCCCAGCAGCAGCCAGCGGAAACCGGACCGGTGCGATGCACTGTGAGACGCCGCGAGCGCCGGCGCGGTGCCGCCGGCGATAACGTGAGCGTCGGGCCGCACGAAACGGGCAATGCGCAGACGTGCGAACAGGCGGTGCGTCATCGAACTCTCCGAAAGGGTGGCGCAAGACATCATGCAAGAGCCTTGCCTCTCAGGCAGTCTTTTGCTTCGCGAGTTCCTCGTCGCGTAGCGCACGGCGCAGAATCTTGCCGACGTTGGTTTGCGGCAGATCATCGCGAAACTCGACCACCTTCGGCACCTTGTAGCCCGTCAGATTCTTGCGGCAATGTGCGATCACCTGCTCGGCGGTCAGCGACGGATTGCGCTTCACGATGAACACCTTCACGCGTTCGCCCTGGGCGTCGTCGGGCACACCGATTGCAGCCACCTCGCGCACGTCCGGGTGCGCCGCGATGACATCTTCGATCTCGTTCGGATAGACGTTAAAGCCCGAGACCAGAATCATGTCTTTCTTCCGGTCGATCAGGCGGATGAAGCCGCGCGAATCCATCACGCCGATGTCGCCGGTCGCAAGCCAACCTTCGTCGTCGATCACCTTCGCCGTTTCTTCCGGCCGGTTCCAGTAGCCTTTCATGACCTGCGGCCCCTTCACGCACAATTCGCCCGCTTCGCCGATGTTGGCCCAACTGCCGTCGTCTTTCCTGAAGCGGACTTGCGTAGAGGGCGCGGGCAGACCGATCGAGCCTTCGAAGTCGCGCAGGTTCGAGATGTCGACGGGATTCATCGACACGATGGGCGAGCATTCGGTCAAGCCGTAGCCTTCGATAATCGGCTTGCCCGTGACTGCCTTGAAGCGCTCGGCTACTGAGCGCTGCGTTGCCATGCCGCCCGCCATTGCCAGTTTCAGGTCGGAGAAATCGCGCTTGCAGAATTCCTCGTTCTCGAGAAACGCGTTATAGAGCGTGTTGACCGCCGTCATGCCGGTGAATTTCTCGTGACGGATGATCATCATTACGCGCTTCATGTCGCGCGGATTCGCGATCAGAATGTTGCGTCCGCCGAGACCCATGAAAATCAGCGCGTTCACCGTCAGCGAATAGATGTGATAGAGCGGCAGCGGCGTGAGTACCGTTTCCACTTCTCCGCTCAATTGACCTTCGGCCCACGCCTTTGCCTGCAGCAGATTGGCGAGGATATTCCGGTGCGTGAGCATCGCGCCCTTCGCGACGCCGGTCGTTCCGCCGGTGTACTGAAGAAACGCGATGTCGTGATGCATCGGCCGAACAGGCGTGAGCGGCCGCGTATAACCAATCGCAAGCGCCTTCAGCAACGGAACGGCGTTCGGCAGACTGTACGCGGGCACCATCTTCTTCACGTGCCGCAGCATGAAATTGAGCACTCGTCCCTTCAGATTCAGGCCGTCGGCGAGCAGGTCGCCGAGTCCTGTCACGATCACGTTCTGCACCTTGGTGCCCGGCAGCGCGTCTTGCACCGTCTTCGCAAAGTTCTCGAAAACGATGATGGTCTGCGCGCCGCTGTCCTTCAACTGATGCGCGAGTTCGCGCACGGTGTAGAGCGGATTGACGTTGACCACCACCGCGCCGGCTTTCAGTACACCGAACAGCGACACCGGGTATTGAAACGTATTGGGCAGCATGATCGCGACGCGCTCGCCCGGCTTCACGCCGATGCTTTGCAGATACGCGGCGAAGGCCGTCGCCTTGCGGCCGAGTACGCCATAGGTCATGCTCGCGCCGACGCTGACGTACGCAACGCGCTCACGGAATTGCGCAATGCATTCGTCGAAGAAGTGCACGACAGACTCGTATTTGCCGACGTCGATCTCATGCGGCACGTCGGCGGGATACGACGCGTACCAGATGCCGTCCGTGTTGGGGGCCTGGCTAGGCCGCCCCGTTGCGTCTTGCGTTGCCGCCGCGTCTGCATGAGCGGCCCCGGTTGCCTGATTCGCAGCGGCGGGCGAGAGCGAGGCTTGAGTGGGCTGGGTCATCGGTCGTCTCCTGAAGCCTTGGCTTCAATGGTTTGTGTGCTGGTTGAAGCGGTCCAGCATGTTGCTGCATTTGCTACGGCCACTGCGAATCTCAGCGCTCGATTATCGCCACCACGCCCTGGCCGCCCGCCGCGCAGATCGAAATCAGTCCGCGCGCCGTGTCCGCCGGCTTGTCGAGTTGAGCGAGCATTTTCGCCAGACCCGCAACGATGCGCCCGCCCGTCGCCGCGAACGGATGCCCGGTTGCGAGCGAGCCGCCGTTCACGTTGAGCTTCGCGCTGTCGATCGAACCGAGCGGCGCGTCGAGGCCGAGCTGCGTGCGGCAGTATTCGTCATCCTGCCACGCCGCGAGCGTGCACAGCACCTGCGCCGCGAACGCTTCGTGGATCTCGTAGAAATCGAAGTCCTGCAACGTCAGTCCGGCTCGCGCGAGCATGCGCGGCACCGCGTAGGCGGGCGCCATCAAAAGGCCTTCTTTCTTGTCGAAGAAGTCGACTGCCGCGGTTTCCGACCACCTCAGATAGGCGAGCACCGGCAACCCGTGGCGAGCGGCCCATTCCTCGCTTGCAAGCAGTACCGCGGAGGCGCCGTCGGTGAGCGGCGTCGAATTGCCCGCGGTCAGCGTGCCCGCGTCGCGATCGAAGGCGGGCGAAAGCGCGGCGAGCTTGTCGAGCGTGAGGTCCGAGCGCAGATTGTTGTCGCGCGCGAGGCCGCGATACGGCGTCATCAGATCGTTGACGAAACCGCGCGCGTAAGCTTCGGCCAGCTTGCGGTGACTCTCGTAAGCCAGCACGTCCTGCGCTTCGCGCGAGATGTTCCAGCGCTTGGCCATCAGTTCGCAGTGCTCGCCCATCGAAAGGCCGGTGCGCGGCTCGCCGTTGCGCGGCAGGAGCGGCTTGAAAAACATGGCTGGCCGCAGTTTCGCGAGCGCGCCCACTCGCTCGCCCGTACTCCTGCCGCGATTCGCTTCGAGCAGAATCTTGCGCATCTTTTCGTTGACGCCGATGGGAGCATCCGATGTCGTATCGACACCGCCCGCGATACCCACTTCGATCTGTCCCAACGCGATCTTGTTGGCGACGAGTATGGCGGCTTCGAGCCCAGTACCGCAGGCCTGTTGAACATCGTACGCGGGCGTTTCCTTCGAGAGTGTGGTGGACAGCACGGATTCGCGCGTCAGATTGAAGTCGCGCGAATGCTTGATGACGGCGCCAGCCGCAACTTCGCCGAGACGTTCGCCGTGCAAGCCAAAGCGGTCGATCAGTCCTTGCAGCGTGAAGGTCAGCATGTCCTGATTCGACGCGCTCGCATACGCGGTGTTCGAGCGTGCGAACGGAATCCGGTTACCGCCGATTATCGCGACGCGGCGCACGGGTGGCAGCGGGTGGGACATGCCTGGCTCCTTCTGGTTGCGTATGTTTTATGGTCGGGGGACGAGTGCGGGCGCCGCTATCGGGCAAACGGCGCGCGCCTCATTGCAATCTCCATTGCATGCGGCCGCGCAAATGCGGCTTTTCTCCGGCGATGTCGCGCACCTCGATATCGCGTTCGATCAGCGAAGACGACGCGCTCCACAACGACGCTTCGCCGGGCAGCAGCATCGGCAGCTTGAATTCGGCACTGAGCGTCGCTTCGGCCAGCGGCTTGGGCGGCTGCAAGGACGATGCCGCGCGCGCGAGCGTCCACATGCCGTGTGCAATCGCGCGTGGAAAACCGAATGCTTTTGCAGAGAGCGCGCTCAGATGGATCGGGTTGTAGTCGCCCGACACGCTCGCGTAATCGCGGCCGAGTTGCGAGGCAAGCTGCCAGCGCGCGATGCGCTGCAGCGCTGCCGTATCGACCTGAAGCGGATCGAGTTGCACGCCGCTCGCCGGCACGCCGCGCTTCAGATAAACGCTGTCGCCATCCCACACCGCTTCGCCGCGCCGGTAAATGCGGGTATGCAGCAAAAACGCCTGGCCCTTGTCGTGGCGCAGCAGCGCGCCGAATTCGACCTCCACGCGCAGGAGGTCCTTGTACGCGAGCGGCCGGCGCAGACGCACATGATTGGCCAGATGCAGCAGGCCGACCGCGGGCCACGGGAACGCCGGGTCGGTCAGCATCAGCAGATGCAAGGGGAACGCGAGCAGATGCGGATACGTGAGAGGCACGCCATGCTCCGGGATGAAGCCGCACACGCGTGCGTAACGCCACGCGGGCCCCGGATCGAGCGCGACAGTGGGGCGCACGAGGCGCAATGCGGGCAACTGCGTGGGGCGTGCGCGTTTGACGATGCCCGACAAAGCGCGCGCATAGAGCTTCGCCGGCGTCGGCAAGGTTTCGACGACGACAGTTCTCGGCCGCACCGCGCTGTGCGGCGCGAGTTGCGATGCATGATTCCCGCCAAACGGATCCCCGGGTTCATCCATGCTTATGCTCCGATCAGGCTTTGTCCGCACACGCGCACGACCTGGCCGCTGATGCCGGCCGATCCTGGATGCGCGAGCCACGCGATGGTCTGGGCGACGTCGACCGGCAGGCCGCCCTGGCCGAGCGAATTCATCCGGCGGCCCGCCTCGCGAAGGGTCAGCGGCATCTTCGCGGTCATCTGCGTTTCGATGAAACCCGGCGCGACTGCGTTGATCGTGATGCCGCGCGGGCGCAACAGCGGCGCCATGCTTTGCACGCGGCCAATCACGCCGGCTTTCGACGTCGCGTAATTGGTCTGGCCGGGATTGCCCGCGATCCCGCTGATCGACGACACGCCGACGATCCGCCCGCCGTCGCGCAAAATGCCCGCCGCGAGCAGCGCGTCGTCGATGCGCTCCTGCGCGCACAGGTTGATGTCGATCACGCTTTGCCACGCGCCGCCTGTCATCTTCGCGATGGTTTTGTCTTTCGTGATGCCGGCGTTGTGCACGACGATATCCACGCCGTGATCGTCGAGCGCGGCGGCGATCTGCGCCGGCGCTTCGGGCGCGGCAATGTCGAAGGCGAGGGCGGTGCCGTTCGACTGGCGCATGGTGGCTTCGAGCGCGTCGCGTGCGGACGGAATGTCGATGCCGATCACATGCGCGCCTTGCGCCGCGAGCACGCTTGCAATTGCCGCGCCAATGCCGCGTGCGGCGCCTGTCACAACCGCGCGCCGGTTCGCGAGCGGCTGGTTCCAGTCGAACGGCGATGCGGCGTCCTTACCGCCGGCATCGGTTACGGCAATGCGATTCACAACGCCATGCAGACCATTTGCGGCGATTCGCACCACTTGGCCCGACACATATGCCGAACGCGGTGACAGAAAGAAGCGCAACGTGGCTTCCATTCCATGCTCGGCGCCTTCGCCGACATAGACCAGATTCGCCGTGATGCCGCGCCGCGCTTCCTTGCCAAGCGAACGCGTGAGTCCTTCCAGCGCGCGTTGCGCAGTCCATTGACGCGGACTCGCGCATGCTTCGGGCGGCCTTCCCAATACGACGATACGCCCGCATTTCCCAAGCGAGCGCAGCGTGTCGTGAAAGAACGCGTGCAGCGGTTCCATCTGGCTGCTGTCGTCGATACCGCTCGCGTCGAAGATCAATGCGCCCACGCGCGCGGCCGAGCCCGACTCCGCAGGTTCGAAGCGCCCCGTCAGCAGACCGTGACGATGTGCGAGGGGCATCCACAATCCGGCGCTTTCATGGGCGACGCTCGTCACGCCGATGCTCGCCACCAGGTCCGCCAGCGAATCGAGCAGATGCGGCTCGCGCCCGGCGCCGATCGCGACCATGCCGCCGAACTCGGGCTCGTCGGCGCGATAGCGGCGCAGCACCTCGGGCTTCGGAAGGCCCAGAGAACGCGCAACGCGCGCACCGAACGGTGAATTGACGAAGTTCAGGTAAGAGTCGTTCATATTGTTCGTTGCTCCGCTGGACACGGCCGCACCTCTGTCAGTGTGCACTGAGTTTGGCGCATCGGCGTGTCGCGCAGCGAGGTTTTTTCATGCGTTTGCACAAGCATCCATCAGGATCACAGCGCCGCTTCCATGACCTTTTCGAGCGTCTCCTTGCGTTGTTGCAGATTGGCGAGAATGTCGAAATCGGCGGGGAAATCGTCCACTTTCACGACTTGTGCGGCATAGCGCGCGTAGTCGCCGAGCACACGCCGCTCGTCGGCGTCGATCAGGCCTTGTTGCAGCGCGGCGTCGGCCCACGCGGCGAGTTGCACGACGCTCTGCGGCATTGGCTCGAGGCGCCGCTCCTTCACCGCTTCGCGCAGCTTCTGCTCGATTTGCGTAAAGCGCGGGTTCAGTTCGAACACGAGTTCGCCATAGCCGAGCGCGTCGACATCCGGGTGCGGCACGTAGGAGTCCGACACCAGCCGGTTGCGCGCGGCGCCCGGCGTCTGCATCAACTCGGCGATCTCGCTGCCCAGGCGGTCGGATGGTTCGCGATGCGGCAGCCCCAACGGGAACGCCAGCGTACGCACGAGGCCGGCGGCGAAGCGGTTCGGATAGTTCGCGAGCACGCCGTCGAGCGCCTGTTGCGCGCGATAGAGCGAATCTTCGACGCCCCAGCGCACGAGCGGCAGATCGTCTTCCTGACGGCCTTCGTCCTCGAAACGCTTGAGCGTTGCGGAGATCAGATAGAGCTGCGAGAGCACGTCGCCAAGGCGCGCCGAAATGCGTTCGCGGCGCTTCAGGTCGCCGCCGAGCACGAACATGGAGACATCGGCAAGCAGCGCGAAAACGGTGGCAAGCCGCGTGGCCGCGCGGTAATACGCATGAAGCGGCGCATGCGCGGCGCGCGGCTTCACAATGAATGCGCCGCCCGTGATGCCGTAGACGAAGCTGCGTACCACGTTCGACAGCGTGAAAGCAACGTGGCCGAAGAAGGCGTCGTCGAAATCGCGCAGCGCTGTGGCGGGGTCCGCCTCGCGCGTCGCGCTCATCTCCTTCAGCACATACGGATGGCAGCGAATCGCGCCCTGGCCGAAGATGATCAGGCAGCGCGTGAGAATGTTCGCGCCTTCCACGGTGATCGCAATGGGCACCTGCTGATACGCGCGCGCCAGAAAGTTAGACGGCCCCATGCAGATTCCCTTGCCGGCGGCGACGTCCATCGCGTCGTTGATCACCATGCGGGCACGTTCGGTGATGTGATACTTGGCGATTGCCGAAATCACCGAAGGCTTTTCGCCCAGATCGACCGCATGTGCGGACAGGCGGCGCGCGGCATCCATCACATAGAGATTGCCGCCCATGCGTCCGAGCGCTTCCTGCACGCCCTCGAATTTGCCCACAGCCGTGCGGAACTGGCGACGAACCGCAGCGTACGCGCCCGTGCCGCGCACCGCGAGCTTCGCCATGCCGACATTCGACGACGGCAGCGAGATCGCGCGGCCCGCCGCGAGGCATTCCATCAGCATCCGCCATCCGTTGCCGACCTGAGCGCGTCCGCCGATCACCCAGTCGAGCGGAATGAAGACGTCCTTGCCGGAGTTCGGACCGTTCTGAAACACGGCGTTCAGCGGCCAATGACGACGACCGATGTTCACGCCCGGATGGTCGGTCGGAATCAATGCGCAGGTAATGCCGGGTTCGTCGGTCGCGCCGAGAAGATGCTCGGGATCGAGCGCCCGGAACGCAAGGCCGAGCACGGTCGCGATCGGCCCGAGCGTGATATAACGCTTATCCCATGTGACGCGAAAGCCGAGCGTCTCGCGTCCGTCGAACATGCCCTTGCAAACAATGCCGACATCGGGAATGGCGGCGGCGTCCGAACCGGCGTAAGGGCTCGTCAACGCAAAGCATGGGATTTCCTCGCCGCGCGCGAGACGCGGCAGATAGTGGTTTTTCTGCTCTTCGGTGCCGTAGTGCATCAACAGTTCGGCGGGGCCGAGCGAGTTCGGCACCATCACCGAAACGGCCGCGGCCGAGCAGCGCGTGGCCAGCTTCATGATGACCTGCGAATGCGCGTATGCGGAAAACTGTTTTCCGCCGTACCGCTTCGGAATGATCATGCCGAGAAAGCCACGCTCCTTGACGAACTGCCATGCTTGCGGCGACAGGTCCTGCCATACCATGGTGGTTTCCCAGTCGTTCGCGAGATCGCACAACTGCTCGCATTCGTTATCGAGGAACGCCTGTTCTTCGACTGTCAATGTCGCGGGGCCGTAGCCGAGCAGCTTGTCCCAATGAGGCCGTCCGGAGAAGAGTTCGGCGTCCCACCAGACCGTGCCGGCCTCGATCGCGTCGCGCTCGGTCGGCGACATCTCCGGCAGGATCTTGCGAAACACGTCAAGCACCGGCTTCGTGAGCCATGCGCGGCGCAGCGGCTTGACGGCGAACACGAGGGCAGGGAGGACCAGCACGATGGCCCAAAGCGTGGTTGCAGCAACGCCCGCCGCTCCGCTCACTCGTACCGCCGCAACCCAGACGATCATAAAGGCGAGCCACGATAATGCGCGCGCCTCTACGTAGACAAGCGCAAGAGCGCCGGCAACCAGCAGCAGGATGAACCACAGCATGACGTTTCCTCCCTGTTTTCATGATGCGTGCAAACGCATCCACGTTGCGTGGACGGTTCACGTTGTTGTCGATGTTGTGCGAGCGGCCCGGCGTCTTTGCGCTACGTTTGCGACGCGCCGTGCAACGCCTGCTGGAACGAGCAGGCTTCGATCGTGCCGCCGCTGTGTGCTTCACTCGGCGCATCGCCTGCGCTATGCGTGCTGCCGTCGAGAGCGCTGTCCGCGCCTGTATCGTCGGCATCGCCCAGCACGGCGGCGAACATCGCCAGTTGCGATGCGTCGGGCAGCGGCGCTTTCAGCGCGGCGACCATTAGCGAGGCAAGCCGTGCGATCAGTTGCAGATCGTTCATCGACTTGCCTTGCGAGAACTCGGCAATGAGGCTGTCCGTGTCGGCGCCCGCGAGCACGCCAGACAGCGCGCCGATGGCGAAGTGCAGCCGCCAGCCCAGTTCCTCGCGCGGCAGATGCGGCAGCGCGCGTTGGAACGCGTCGAAAAAGCGCACGGCCACCGACGCATAGTGGGCGCTCAGAAAGTCGCGAATGAAAGCAGAGGGGTCCGTATATGCGCGGCCGAGCAAACGCAGAAAAGCTTTGCCGCCGACGCGCGGATCGCGCGAGAGCCGCAGCGCTGGAATGAACATCGCGCCGAGCACATGCTCACAGGTCAGACGTTCGCCGAGCATCCGGTCGAAGCGTTCGAGCAGCTTCACACGCTCCTGGTTGAGACGGTCGAGACGGCGCGACAGCATCGCGTGAATCAACGACTCCTTGCTGCCGAAGTGATAGTTGACCGCTGCAAGATTGACCTCGGCGCGCGAAGTGATCTGGCGCAGCGACATGGCCTCGTAACCACAATCGATGAAGAGCGCCTCAGCCGCATCCAGGATGCGTGACTTCGTATCGCCGGCGTGCCGGCCCGTTGTGCGACCTGCCATTTGCGTCTCCCAGTTCTCGGCGCCCGCTCTACGAACAGGCGATTCAAATAGGCATTTGAAACAGCCGTTTTTTTCAGGATAAGAAGGAAGGGCGAGTTGGGCAAGGGTCGGATGTCGATTAACTCCTCTAGAAGACCTCGCGCGTGGTGCCTGTCATGCGTTCGCTATATGCGTTTGCATCACGGGAATAAAAAAGCCGTTCCGAAGAATCGGAACGACTTCGCGTGAAAGAGGAACTGTGGTCGTCTTCTAATGCTTAAACCTCTCCTCCAACCGCACTTCCTTGCGGAGGATGGGCGCCGACATGTCTCGCCGACTGGGTCATGTCGATGCCGCGGCGCTCCCGGCTAAACGGAATCAGCGCGCAAATAACGGCGGCGACAATGCCGATCACGACCGCCATGACGAGCGCATAGTTGTTGCCGTGCGCTTCGGCGGCGCTCGCCTGTAGCGGACCGTTGACCGAAGCGATCAGATTGCCCAGCTGATACACGAGACCGGGGAAGGTCGCGCGGATTTCATCGGGCGAGATCTCGTTCAGATGAACCGGAATGACGCCCCATGCGCCTTGCACAGAGATTTGCATCAGGAACGCGCCGAGCGCAAGCAGCACCGGCGTGCTCGAAAAAGCCCACAGCGGCAGCACCGGAAATGCGATCAGCGCGGCGATGAAGATCGCGCGCTTGCGCCCGATCTTCTCCGACAACATGCCGAAAAAGAGCCCGCCGCAGATCGCGCCGACATTCAGCGTGATCGTGATCCACGACACCGTATGTGCGTCGAACTGATGCTGGACGCGCAGGAACGTCGGATACAAATCCTGTGATCCGTGCGAGAAGAAGTTGAACGCGGTCATCAGGACGATTGCGTATAGCGACAGCTTCACGTTCTGCTTCAGCGTTGCGACAAGGCCTGGACGCGCCTGCTTCTCGAGCGTCTTGAAGGCCGGCGATTCCGGTACGTGCGCGCGGATGTACAGCACGAGCAGCGCGGGCAGCACGCCGACAAAGAACATACCGCGCCAGCCGATGTACTGATAGAACACGCCGAACACGACCGAGGCGAGCAGATAGCCGCTCGGATAGCCGGCTTGCAGCAGGCCGGAGACGATGCCGCGCGATTTCGGCGGCACGGTTTCCATGGTCAATGCGCCGCCCACGCCCCATTCGCCGCCCATCGCGATGCCGAATAGCGCGCGCAAGACAAGCAGGGTGGCCAGGTTCGGTGAAAAGCCCGACAGCAGTTCGAGCAGAGAGAAGCACGCGATGTTGACCATCAACGTGGGCCGGCGGCCGTAGCGGTCCGCGAGCCAGCCGAAAATCAGCGCGCCGACCGGGCGCATCATCAGCGTCAGCATTATGCCGAATGCGACTTCGGGGATTTTCGTATTGAATTCCGCCGCGATATCTTTCAATACAAACACCATTAGAAAGAAATCGAATGCGTCGAGTGTCCAGCCGAGATAGGCGGCAATCGTGACGTTTCTCTGTTCCCGTGTCCAGTTCATTGATGTTCTCCTGGTCTCCAATAACCCGCGGTCGATGTAGAGGGGCCCGGTGCGCCCTATGGCATGGGCTTCGAGCGCGAGTGTACGCTCACCGTTAAGCGGCTGCAGGAAAGAGCGCAGCCTTGTCGGTGTTAATCCTGGGAGCAATTATCGTGCTGAATGCAGGGTCGAAGCTGATCGTCGGTCGAGTGTAATTATTGTATTGTGAATGTTTGCGGAGGCGTCGGTAATCTGTAATGGGATTTATTGCCGACCGCCTTAGATCCGGTCGAATTGACTTAGTCGTTTTACGCCGGCCGACGGCTTTCGGGTTTCGGTCCGGCCTTGTGCGACGGTAGAATGCGAGCGAACCCCGACTGTCGACGTCCGCCAATGGAACCGCCCGAAACACGATGAGTGACACGATACAAGCGCCGTTTTCCATCCTGTTCGTCGACGACGACGAGATGTCGCGCACCCACTTTGCGCGCGCCGTGCGTGACGATTACCGCGTGCACCTCGCTCAGGGCGCTGACGCAGCCATGGCGCTGTTGCAGGAATTCGGTTCAGAAGTCGCCGTGCTCGTCACCGACTTTCGCATGCCGGGGCGCGATGGCGGCCATCTGCTGCGCGAGGTTGCACAGGCGTATCCGCAGACCGTGCGCATCCTCGTCACCGCCTACGCCGACAAGGACATGCTGCTGCAAACGTTCAATACCGGCGACCTGTTTCGCATCATCGAAAAACCGCTTCGCATGGAGTCGGTGCGCGAGGTGCTGAAGCAGGCGGTGGCGCGCTACGTCGAGCGCGAAACGCGCCAGCAAAGGCTGCTTGCAATGGACGAGACGCTTGCGTTCCTCGCTCACGAACTCAACACGCCGCTTGCCGCGATATCGCTTTTTGCGCGCTCGGTCGAAAACGATGTTGCTCAGGAATACGACCCGCAGCGTCAACAGGAAATCGGCACTGCGGCTACCTCGATGCTGAATAACGCGCAGTATTGCCTGACGCTGATCTCGTCGTTCTGGGCGACGGTGCACAAAAGCGGCGGTCCGCAACCGGCGACGGGCAGCGCCGCGCGCGAGGTCAGGGCGACGCGCCTCGTCGCCACGCTACTCGACTCCTATCCGTTCGCCGGTTCGCAGCGCGAATGGATAGGCCTGGAAATGCGAGGCGATTTCGTTGTTCACGCTATGCCGAATTGCGTGGCGCTCGTACTCTCTTCACTGCTGTCGAATGCGTTGCGCGCGCTCGACGGTTGCCCGGCGCCTTCGTTGCGGATCGAAGTGATGAACGGGCCCGAGCCGGAAATCCGCCTGCACGACAATGGCCCGGGTATCGCACCGGAGATCAAGGCGCGCTTGCTGCTCGATCCTGTCACGACGCACGCGGGGCGTGGCGGCCACGGTATGGGCATGATCTTTTGCAAACGCATCATGCAGTCGTTCGGCGGCGGGCTGCGAATCGAATCCACCGTCGGTGAGGGCACTACTGTGACCATGCGTTTTCCCGGCATCAGAGGCCGGGTGCATGACGGCGTGAGCGAAGCGGCGTCGGACAGTCACGCCGCCTGAGCAGGAAGCGCTAGTTCTCGCGCACTGCGAGTCCGTTCGTGGTCGCGGTCGTGCTCGTGCTCGTGCGTGCGGCGTCCCCCGGTCCTTCAGGCTGGTCTCGCGTGGCGTTTGCAGACGCCAGATAGCGATACAGCGCGTCGGCCGAACGCTCGCTCAACGCTTCGATCCGCTCCAGCCAGTCCGATTCCGCGGGCCATTCGCCTTCCAGCATGCGTGGATAGACGTGCCGCGTGAACTGGTGCAACGCCTTTGCTCCGACGTTGCCGCTCGCGCCGAGCAGCACGTGCAACGCGCCATGCGCGGCGTCGAGGTCGCGGTCCGCGGCGTTCGCGCGAAGCTGCAAAGTCAGCGCGCGGATCTGCTCAATCCCATTCGCAAACGATTCGTCGATCAGGCCGAGTGCCGCCAATTCTTCAAGATGAGTGGCGTCGAGCAGATCGTTCTCGCGCACCATGGCGAGACCGCCCGAGCCTGCCGACGCGGCTTGCGCAGGCAATGCCGCCGGGCCAGATGAGCTGGACGGCGGTGGCACCTTGGCCGACACAGGCGAGCGCCGCGCCTCGGCCGGCGCACTGCCGCCGCTGCCGGTGCCACTACCGCTGCGCTGCTGCGCGAACTGTCTCGTCAGGCACGCATAGAGTGCACCGACCTGCACGGGCTTGGTCATGACTTCGTTCATGCCCACGCTGATGCACGCCTGTACCGAGCCGATATCCGACTGGCTGGTCAACGCGATGATCGGCACGCTCGCGTAGCCGTCGGTGCGGGCGCGAATCGCCGCAGCCGTTTCGAGGCCGCCCATTCCCGGCATGTTCATGTCCACCACGATTGCGTCGATGACGATGTCTTCGTCCAGCCGGTCCAGCACGGCCTGACCATGTTCGGCTTCCACGACGCTCGCGCCGAAGCGCTCCAGATAGGCTTTGGCAACGAGCCGGCTGTAGTTGTCGTCGTCGGCAACGAGAATCGACTTGCCGGAAAAGTCGTCGAACCGATGGTTGAGATGGCGCCGGTTGCCGTTCTCGAAAAGCGCCTGCAGCGACGTGAACAGGTCCATCGCGCTGCAGGACTTGCTGATCATGTCGTCCATGCCGGCCCGGCGTGCCAGCACGCGCGCGATGTTGCCGGGCTCGGACGTGTAGGCGGCGACGAGCACATTCCAGTTCGGCTGATCGCGGTCGGCGCGCAGCTGCTCGGTGGCCGAATAGCCGTCGAGCACCGGCATGTTGACGTCCATCAGCACAAGGTCGTATGCCGATGCTTGGCGCAGCATCGCCAAAGCGGCCGCGCCGTTTTCGGCTTCGCTCACCTCGGCGCCCACTTTCGCCAACGTGCGCCGTGTGCGGGCGCGCAGAGCGGCGTCGTCGTCGGCGAGAAGGATGCGTTTGCCGTTCAGCACGCCCGTGGCGCGCTCGACGATTGCACGCTCGTGTGCCGCTACTTCGCTCTCGGTGACGGGCGGAAATTGCAGCGTGAACTGGGTGAACTTGCCGAGCTCCGACTTGCACGCGATGCTGCCGCCGAACGCGCGCATGGCGCGCTGACAGTAAGCGAGCCCGAGGCCCGTACCCGCCGAGTTGCCGGCGGTACGAAACGGCTCGAACAGATGCGGCAGGATCTCAGGGGCGATGCCGCTGCCGGTATCGCGAACGCTGACGCAATGCCGGTCCACCGTCAGCGTAAGCGTGGCAGATGGAAGCAGTGCGATGTGATGCAGCGCGTTCTTGATCAGATTGAAAAGGGTGAACAGGTAGACGGTTTCATCGACCTTGAAGGTGAAATCTTCGAGCACCGCAAGGCGGACCTTGCCGCGTTCTTTCCTGTCGGCGAAGCCGTATTCGTCGAGCGCCTTGCGCGTGGTCGCGCCCGCGCTCAGGTAAGTCAGCGAGTCGGAGCGGATCTGTTTGGCACTGACTTCGTCCAGCGTCATTGCGATCACGCGCAAGCCGCGCTCGATCGACAACTGTCCGTGCGCGAGATGCCGGTAAAGCAGTGCTGCGCCCGCACCCGACGGCACGGGCGCGCGGCCATGTTCGGTGAGGGCGGGCAGCGTCTCTTCTACGCGATCCAGAACGTGTTTCAACTGGCTGAGCGGGTTGCGCATTTCATGCGCAATGGACCCGGCCAGTGCCTGCAATGCCCGGTTCTTCTCGACGAAGATGCGCCCTTTGCTGATCGCATGACTGAAAGCCATGCTGCACAGGACGACCACCGGAAGCACCGCGAGGTCCGACTGATTCGCCGTGCTCAGCACGATTGGAGCGGGCGAACTGGCGACCGCGGCCAGACCGCCGGACAGCATGCCGATGCCGATACAGCCCATGAGCAGAAATG
The DNA here is from genome assembly GCF_000685095.1 of Paraburkholderia caledonica NBRC 102488. Taxonomy (GTDB): domain Bacteria; phylum Pseudomonadota; class Gammaproteobacteria; order Burkholderiales; family Burkholderiaceae; genus Paraburkholderia; species Paraburkholderia caledonica. The sequence goes on along the minus strand of NZ_BAYE01000005.1, from coordinate 251,284 downwards.
GATTGTCGATGCACAGCGCCATGATGAAGATCATCATGACCTCGGTCATCATCCACATGGTTGAGAATGAATTCCTGATCGCGAGGAACGTGCAGACGAACGGCAGCACGTAGATCAGACACAGGTGCCAGTAGATCAGCAGGTACTGATTGAACCGCTTCGGCCAGTGCGCCTGAAAGATCAATGGCACACAGATGAGCGCCGCGCTCAGACGCAGTGGCAGATTGTCGTACGGCTGCGGCAGGATGTAAGTCCAGACCAGGTAATAGACGGGGTGGCACACGAGGCCGAGTGCGCCTCCCCATCGAATTGCAAACCGGCTTCTTTCCAGCACGTCCTGCATGCTTTCGCGCGGTATTAGCATCTGGCCTCCAGTGACATTTACGAGCCCGTCAATTCATAGTTGCTGTCACACCGAGATCGAGGTTGATCGCCGAGCCGTCCTTTCCGTGAAAAGGTCCGACCGTAAATCCGTACTTTTTCAACAGGCCGTGAGTGTAGGAGACCGACCACACGGGCGGGCTGCCGATGATGAAGTCGGAAGCGATGCCTTCCTGCCAGGCGGCATAGCCCTCGGCGAAACAGGTATAGCAGTCGCGCGTGCTCGGCAGCCTGAACGGGAATCTGGAATCGAGGCCTGCCGGCCCGCGCGCGAAACATTCAATATATAGCGTATGTCCACGAGACGCGAGTTCCGCTTCCACGCTCGCCGCGCGTGGGTGCGAGTCGTCGATCCAGAAGCGGGCCCGCTTGAGGTCCGATGCAGTGAGATACGGCACGCTGGTGCTGCTTGCGAGGATGGCGCCGTCGAACTGCGGTAAGGCGGTGTCGGGACTGAAGGTGTGGACCGACACCTTGGTGCGTCCGAGCAGGTCCGCCGCCATCAGCTCGCGTGCCTGGTCCGCGAGCAGGTTGACCTTGTCCGGCAAGTCGATCAGCACGAGCTCCTTCGGCGCTTCCTTGTACAACAGGTACTTGGCGACCGTCGTGCCGAGCCGTCCGGCCGCGCCGAAGAGCGCGAGCTTCGTGTTGCCGAATTCGAGATCGAGCTCGTTGCAGCAGTGCATTGCCCAGTCTTTGAGCATTGCCGCGGTGGCCGCGTGGCCGGTCGTGATATGCGGCGGCTTTGTTTGCCTTGGCAGCGCGCCATAGTTGCACGCGTAAGGTGTCGAGGCGCCCATCGCGACCATGTTCAAACCGGCTTGCCGCGCCAGTTCGAGCGCCGGGAAAAACTGTGTCTCGCGAAACCGCTTGATGCCGCGAGGGCTGCCGAGCCAGAGTTCGAGCGGCACCGGACACGCGATGTTCGCGCCGATCATCTGCGAGCCCGAATAGATTGGCGATGCAATGAACGGCTTGGTGCGCCAAAGCTCTTCTTCGAACGACTCGTTTCTTGTTTTTACGTTGTGAAAGGAGAAGGAAAGCGTATCCCAGTCTGTAGCGTGAAAGAGAAACCCGACACCGCCCTGGCCCGTGGGCAGATTGTCGCGAATCTGCTCCGGGTGGATCGTGTGTTTGAGCGCCAATGGCGCACCGGACGAGGGCAGGCTGGTGATGCTGCGCCGGTCGTCAATGGTCGATATTTCGTTGTAAAGAGACGTTCCCATTTGGTTTTCCTTTGATTTTCCTTTGGTTGACCCGCGCTGCGAGTCAGCGCGGCTTCGTCAGCCCGCATTGGCCGGCGATCCATCAACTCTAGAGAAAACCAATAGTTTTTGTCCGTGTGTTCGTGCGCATCGTCGGTCGGGAAGGGGGTTGAGTGGCGCCGGCCGTGCCGCACCGGTCGCGCCGGGCTGGCTGGAGCGCACCCTGCCGGGCATAGGCGATGCTTGGTTTGATGTATCGACTGCCGGACAGCGGCGCAAGCGTGCGGACATTCCAGAGCGGCCGCTGGTGCATGGTGGGAATGCGTGGCGAAGCGCGACGTCCGTGCAATTGACGCTGGCCGAAGTGCCGGTTAAAAACCTGCGACGCTGAACAAGCAGTAGTTGGCGTGCGACCCAACTGCGCTGCTGCACGGGCTTACAGGCATGACACAGCATGCTAGACTTCGCGCCTATGTCCTACTGGCGCAAACTCTTCATTGTCGTTCTGCTGGCAGTGAGCCTTCCGATTCAGTCGTTCGCGGCCGTCGCAATGAAATGCGCGGCGGCTGAGGCTCGCGAAAGTACGCCGGTGCACCATCATGCGATGCACGCCGCATTGAATGTCGATCAGCAGCATGATCCGCAGCGCCATCAACAACAGCATCATGACGGGCACGCCATGCCGGTCGCCGATCAGTCGTATGCGGACGGTCATCAGCCAGGCGATCATCATCTGGTCGGTCAGCACGCGCATTCGTGTTCGACATGCGCGTCATGCTGCTTCGGTGCCGCGATGCTTTCCGTTCCCGCGTTACCGGCTTCTTCGCAAGTCGTCGATTCGTTCCAACCCGCGCCTCATCCCACCCCCGCCGCGTCGTTCCTGACCGGCGGTATCGAACGACCGCCCCGGTCCATTCTCGTCTAGATCCCGCGCACTCGCAGCGATTCGCTGCGGCAGGACAACTTATCCAGAGACCGTCACACGGCCTCCTGGATGATTCACGACGAGAACATTCATGCGAACCATTTGTGCGGCGCTTATCGGCGCGAGCGCGGCATTGCCGTTGCTCGCGCATGCGGTATGGCCCGATCCGGCCGATGCCAGCGCATCTATCCCGGCAGTCGGCGCGTCTTCCGCGTTTGACGACTACAAACCGTATCGGGACAGTGAAGGCCCGAGCTGGCAACAGCTGAACCGCGCAGTTGCACCGGCTCAACCGGCGAACGGCGCGAACAGCGCGAACCGCAGTCAGCGAGCCGGCGCGGCGTCTGCCGCGGCAGGCGGACACCGGCATGGGGGCGAACCGGAATGACGCGACACCTCATGCTCCCGCGCGCAATCTGCGTCGCGATCGAGATCACGATAGCGACCGTGCTCGTGGGCGGCTGCAGCACTTTTTCGAAGGACGGCGGTTTTGACGGCGTGTCGTCGGTCGCGTCGGAGCGTCTTGGCAAGGACGCCGTCTATGTAAAGACCGACGCGCAACGCGACGCTGTAAACAAGCGCACGCAGGAACTGCTGTCGAACCCGCTGTCCATGGACGACGCCGTTCAGATCGCATTGCTGAACAACCGTGGACTGCAGGCTTCATACGGTGAACTGGGGATATCCGAAGCCGATCTGGTGCAGGCCGGGCGCCTTCCAAATCCGGGTTTCACATTCAGCCGTACGCACTGGAGCGACGGCTTCGGCATCGGTCGAACTTTTTCGATGGGCATACTGGGCATTCTCACGCTGCCGGCGGCGACGCACATCGAAAGCCGGCGGTTCGAGCAGACAAAGCTCGAGACGGCGAACGCAATGCTCGCGATCGCCGCCGACGCACGAAAGGCCTACGTGAACGCGGTGGCCGCGCAACAGGCTGCCGAATATGCCGCTCAGGTCAGTGAGTCGGCGCAAGCGGGCGCGGAGCTCGCGCTGCGTATGCGCGAGGCGGGCAACTTCAGCAAGCTCGATTACGCACGCGAGCAGGCCTTTTACGCGGAGTCGGTCGCACAGCTGGCGAAGACCCGGCAGCAATCCGTCGCGGTCCGCGAGAAGCTCACGCGAACGATGGGCTTATGGGGGCAGGCCACGCAATACAAGCTCCCGGAGCGTTTGCCGGATCTGCCGAAAGACAGGCCGCAGCTGAGCGACCTGGAAAGCTTCGCCATGCAGAACCGCCTCGATATTCAGGCGGCCAGATGGCGAACGCAGAGCGTTGCCGCGTCGCTGGGTCTTAGTAAGGCGACGCGCTTCATCAATGCGCTGGAGCTCGCCTATGTCGACAACTTCGAAAGCGACAAGGGTCATGAGCGCGGGTACGAGATCAGCGTCGAGATTCCGCTTTTCGACTGGGGCGGTGCAAAGCTCGCGCGCGCCGAAGCGATCTACATGCAGTCGGCCAACCGGCTTGCGCAGACGGCGATCGACGCGCGCTCGGAAGTGCGCGAATCGTACTCCGCATACATCACCAGCTACGACGTGGCGAAGCACTACCGTGACGAAGTCGTGCCGTTGCGCAAGACCATCTCCGACGAAATGCTGCTGCGCTACAACGGCATGCTTGTGAGCGTGTTCGAACTGCTCGCCGATTCGCGCGAGCAGGCGGCTGCCGTCAACGGTTATATCGACGCGCTGAAAGACTACTGGCTCGCGGCAACAGACCTGGAGCAGTCGCTCGGCGGACGCCTTGCGCCGCTTGCCGTGTCGCAAGTTCCAATCGTGCCCGACGCGCACGCTTCTCCGTCTCACGCGACGCAATCGCCAATGGCTTCCGCACACGGCGCGTCCACAAATTCAGAAGGTAAATGAACATGCTCTCACGTCGAACATTTCTCGGCGGTTCGGGAGCCGCGCTGGTCGGCGCGGCACTCGTCAGCAAAGCCGGCGCGGCGTCGCTGCCCGAAGCGCCTACGATGCAGAAAACCGCCACGCAGCCGCCGCTCGTGCCGCCCAACGGGCGCCCCTATACACCCGTTGTCACGCTGAACGGCTGGACGCTGCCTTGGCGCATGAGGAACGGCTGGAAGGAGTTCCACCTGATCGCCGAGCCGGTGGTGCGCGAAATGGCGCCCGGCATGAAGGCGAACCTGTGGGGCTACAACGGCCAGGCGCCGGGCCCGACCATCGAGGCGGTCGAAGGCGACAAGGTTCGCATCTTCGTGACCAACAGGCTGCCTGAACATACGACCGTGCATTGGCACGGCATGCTGGTGCCGTGCGGAATGGACGGCGTGGGCGGTCTAACGCAGCCGCACATTCCGCCCGGCAAGACCTTCGTCTATGAGTTTCAGCTCGAAAAGCACGGCACGTTCATGTATCACCCGCACGCCGACGAGATGGTGCAGATGGCAATGGGCATGATGGGCGCCTTCATCGTGCATCCGAAAGACCGCTCTGCAATGCCGGTGGACCGCGATTTCGTGTTCCTGATGTCCGCCTACGACATCGACCCGGGAAGCTTCACGCCGCGCGTCAACGAGATGACCGACTTCAATATGTGGACGTGGAATGCGCGCGTCTTTCCGGGCATCGACCCGTTGCCCGTGCGCGTCGGCGACCGGGTGCGCATTCGCTTTGGCAATCTGACCATGACCAATCATCCGATTCATCTGCATGGCTATAGCTTCGAGGTGGCGGGCACCGACGGCGGATGGATCGCGCCTTCTGCGCGCTGGCCGGAGGTGACCGTCGACGTCGCCGTCGGCCAGATGCGGGCGATCGAGTTTACGGCGGACCGTCCCGGCGACTGGGCCTTTCATTGCCACAAGTCGCATCACACGATGAACGCCATGGGGCATCAGGTTCCGAACCTGATCGGCGTGGCGCAAAAAGACTTGGCGAAGCGCATCAACAAACTCGTGCCGGACTACATGGCCATGGGCAGCGCGGGCGGCTCGATGGGCGCGATGGAAATGCCGCTGCCCGACAACACCCTGCCGATGATGACCGGAACGGGGCCGTTCGGCGCACTCGAAATGGGCGGCATGTTCAGCGTCGTCAAGGTGCGCGAGGGGCTCGGCCGCAACGACTACCGCGACCCCGGCTGGTTCAGGCACCCGAAAGGAGCAGTGGCTTTCGAATACACCGGCGAACTGCCGTAGAAGTACTGCCGCGTGCAGAGCACGGCGTCAGCCGGCGCCATTCCAATCACCTCGACTATGGAGAAAACCTGATGAAACACGTTATTGGTTCGCTTGCGATGGGCTGTGCGCTGGCCGCTTCGGCAAGCGCCTGTGCCGCAGCGGATATGAGCGATATGAACGACATGAGCACGACGGGCGGCGCGCACGAGCACAGCGGCGCGAAGAACAGCATGTCGCATGGCGAAGTTCGGAAAGTGGATGCGGCAGCCGGCAAGCTGACCATCCGGCATGGGCCGCTCGAGAATCTCGGCATGGGACCGATGACCATGGTGTTCAAGGTCAAAGACCCGGCGATGCTGTCGCAGGTGAAGGCGGGCGACAGCATCGACTTCGTGGCGGAGGAACTCGACGGCGCGCTCACCGTGACGGAACTGCACAAGCAATGAGCTTGCCTTGGGCGGGCGGGGCAGCCATTCGCCGCGAAAATAAATTTCCCGTGCGATGGAATACCTGCCCGCCGGCGATGTTTACGTCGGTAACCCCGCTCGTTTCTTCCAGCTAACAACCACGAGGCCGCTTTGAGTTACACCACGATTCAACCCGCCTGGGTCCGCATCGCACACTGGGTCAACGCGTTAGCCGTCGTGCTGATGGTGATGAGCGGCTGGCAGATCTACGACGCATCGCCCATCTTTGCGGGCTTACAGTTTCCTTCCACTATCACCTTGGGCGGCTGGCTCGGCGGCGCCTTGCAATGGCATTTCGCGGTCATGTGGCTGCTGGTCGTCAATTTTCTCGTCTATGTCGGGCTCAACATCGTATCCGGGCGCCTGCGTCGCAAACTGCTGCCGGTGAGCATCGGGTCAATCGCAAAAGATCTCACGGCGGCGCTGCGCGGCAAGCTGGAGCATGAAGACCTTTCACGCTACAACGCGGTGCAGAAGTTCGCCTACCTCGTGGTGATCGTCGATATTGCGCTCGTCATTCTGTCGGGGCTCGCGATCTGGAAGTCCGTGCAGTTTCCGCTGCTGCGCACGCTGATGGGCGGATACGACAACGCACGAGTCGTGCATTTCGTCGCGATGAGTGTGCTGGTCGCATTCTTCGTCGTGCACATTGCGATGGTCGCGCTGGTGCCGCGCTCGCTGCTCGTGATGATTCGGGGACGCTAACCATGACCCTTCGCAACAAGTCCACAAAACTCAGCGCGTTTGCGCAGTCTCATGCAGAGACCATCATCAAGGATGCACGCGGCGAACTCAAGAATCCGGCGCGCCGCCTGCTCGGTCAGCGCATTCTCACGCTCGGCGGCATTGCGCTGCTGTCGGGCTGCGATCTGTCCAACGACAAATCCGTGAATACGATGCTGCGCAAGATGTCGTCCTTCAACGACGACGTGCAGGCATTGCTCTTCAGCCCGAACACGCTCGCGCCGACGTATCCCGAGTCGATGATCACGCGGCCGTTTCCGTTCAACGCGTTCTACGATATCGACGACGTGCCGGAGGTCGATGCCGCCAGCTACCGGTTGGAGGTGAGCGGCCTCGCGAACGGCAAGCGCGTGTGGACGCTCGACGAGCTGCACGCGTTGCCGCAGGAAAGCCAGATTACGCGCCATATCTGCATCGAAGGGTGGAGTGCGATCGGCCGTTGGGACGGCGTGCGCTTTGCCTCGTTCCTGAAGCGCGCGGGTGCCGACATCACGGCAAAGTATGTGTCGCTGCATTGCGCGGACAACTACTGGACGAGCATCGACATGCCGACGGCGCTTCATCCGCAAACGCAACTCACGCTTGGCTACGACGGCGGCCCGCTGCCGCCGAAATACGGCTTTCCCATGAAGCTGCGCATGCCGACCAAGCTGGGCTACAAGAATCCGAAGCATATCGTCGCGATCAGCGTGACGAACGATTATCCCGGTGGTTACTGGGAGAACCAGGGCTACAACTGGTTTGGCGGTTCCTGATGTTCATTGGCCCGTTCAGGGCTTTGCAGTTTTCTCAACCGTTTCTCATGGAGTGTTCATGTCTATTCGCCTGAAACTCGGCGTCACGCTTGCGGCGCTGTCTTTTGCCGGTGCCGCGCTTGCGCAGACGCCCGCCGCCAAACCGTCGCGCATCCGTGGCGATATCGTCGCGCTGAACGGCGACGTCCTCACGGTGCATCGCCGCAGCGGCGACACGGTGTCGATCGAACTGAAGCCCGCCGTCACCGTGTCGGCAGTCAAGGCGATGCAGCTTTCCGACATCAAGCCGGGCTCGTTCGTCGGCACGGCGGCTACGACCGGCACCGACGGCAAGCTGACGGCAACCGAGGTGGTGGTGTTCCCGGAAGCCGCGCGCGGCACGGGCGAAGGCCACTATGACTGGGACCTCGGCCCGAACAGCACGATGACCAATGCGAACGTCGACACGGTCGTTCAGGGCACGAGCGGCCGGAACCTGAAGCTGTCGTACAAGGGCGGCAATAACGAGGTGACGGTGCCGCCGAATGTACCTATCGTGACCTTTACGACGGCCGCGCGCACCGACCTGACGCCGGGCAAGAAGGTGTTCATCGTGGCAACGGCGGCGTCGCAGGGTACGTATGTCGCTCAGCGTGTGGTTGTTGAAAAGGATGGCGTTGCGCCGCCGATGTAAAGCGCATTCAGGTATGGAAGGCCGACCGCATTGGGTGTCTCACCAACGGGTACGGCCTTCCAGCAAGCAGCACAGGTAACTTCCGGGCAACAACCCGACGAATCACCCAGGCAAGCGCATTGCCACTCGCCGGATCAGCGAAGGCCCGCTCACAGTCCGAGGCAAATTGCGCCGGCCGCGACGACCACGCAGGCGAGCCAGCGCTTGCCGCTCACCGCTTCGCCGAGAAACATCCGCCCGATCAGCACCGCGAACACCACGCTGGTCTCGCGCAACGCCGACACCGTTCCCATCGCGCCCGACTTCATCGCCCATATGACGATGCCGTATGCTGCGACCGATACAACGCCGCCCATTAGCGAGGAGCCGATCGCCATTGGCGTCGAGCGTATCGGCGTCCATAGGGCGGGCACGCCGCGCATCGCGACGAACAGCACGGGCATCAGCCAGTAGAACAGGAACATCCATGCGGTGTAGGCAAGCGCTTCGCCGCCCGACAGGCGCACGCCGATGCCGTCGATCACGGTGTAAAGCGCGATCGTCGCGCCGGTGGTCAGTGCGGCTAGCACGCCGGCGCGCGACACGCTTCCCGCTTCGAGCGCGATTCCAATGATGCCGCCGGATATCATCACGATCCCGAAAGCACGCAACGGGCCGATCGCTTCGTGCGCGAAGAGCGCCGCGCCGAGCGTGACTAGAAGCGGTGACGAGCCGCGGGCGATCGGATACGCTTGCGCCAGATCGCCACGGCGGTAGGCCCGCACAAGGCTTGCGTTATAGCCGATATGCACGAGCCCCGACGCGACGATATACGGCCATGCCGCGGCGGCCGGCAACGGCGTGAATGGAATGATGAGCGTGGCGATCGTCGCGATGGCGATGCTCATCCACGTCATGGAGAGGAAGCGGTCGCGATTGCCGTGCAGCAACGCGTTCCAGCTTGCGTGAAGCAACGCCGCGACAAGGACCAGGCCGCCCGTATAGCTGAGCATGCGCGATCAGGCCGCGGGCGCGACCGATGCACCGGCAATCCGATGGCGCGCGAGCGATTCGGCCACGAACCCCGACGCCTTCATTTCCTCGACGAAGCTGCGTAGCGCGGAAGCCGCCGCTTCACCGCGGCTTTTCGGCGTGCCCATTGCCTGTTGAATGACCATGAAGCGCTCATCGAGAAGCCGCAGTCCGGATGTATTGCGCGCATCGGCTTCGAGTTGCTGCTTCACGCCGGCCGCGACTTCGAGACCCTGTTCGAGGAACGTCTGCACGACCGTCGGCGAGGTAGGCGCACGAACGATCTGCGCGGCCTTCAGTTCGCGTGTGAGGAAGAGGTCATAGGCGCTGCCTTTGCCGACCGCGACGCGGTTATGCGGCTGATCGATGTCCTCGTTCGTTCGGACGGGCGAGTCGTCGCGCACCAGATAAAAGCCCTCGATCAGCACGTACGGCGCGGTAAATGCAATCGTCTCGCCACGCAACGGATCGACGGCAAAGAAGCCGAAGTCGGCACGCTCCTCGCTCACGGCCTGCACCGATTTGCCCGCTGCGTCGAACACCACCAGTTCCAGTTCGACGCCGAGCTTTTGTGCAAACGCCCGCGCCAGGTCGACCGATACGCCGAACGGTTCGCCGGTATGCGGGTCCTTGTTAGCGAGAATCGGGTTGCCCAGATTGATCGACGCCCGCACTTTGCCGGCAGGCGTGAACGACGAGACAACGGCTTGATCGATGGTCATGGTGTTCCCGTATGGTGTTCCCGCACGGTGTTCCGGGTATGCGCGGGCCGTATGAGTTGAGGAAACGGCTCGAGGTTCGAGGATCGTGCTGATGCGAGGACAGTGCGTCGAGCGTTCCGTCCCGTTCCATCTTAAAGAAAATCGGCGGACTTGCCCAGGCGGCCGGCAACGTGGCATGGCACCTTCGATTGCCGGCTGGCTCGAGCGTCCAATCATTGCAAACTCCGTAAGCGATCATCGACCTGAGCTAGTCTTGCGCTCACGTTTTGCTGGCTTGTTGTGGACGCCACCGTCGCTGTCTGCATCACGCCGTTTTTCGTCGCCCAATTCGCGATGGGCGACGAACGGTGAATCGGTATCGCTGCCGCCTTCGCGCAGCGCGGTTCGCGCTTCGTTAGCGAGGTTTTCATACTGCTTGCGAAAGCGCGTCAGGTCTTTCTCCTCCAGTTCTTCCAGATCGAGCGGTGCGTTATGGGCGCCTTCGACTGCGATGATCGCATAGGAGAGGTGGTCGGGCTCGGTCTGATCCGGGTGTGTTCCGCGTGCATGATGTTGACGATGCCTGTCTGCGCGGTGATATTCTTTTCGTTGCCTGGTTTGCGTTTGCTCTGCGCTTGCCCGTGCTTGCTCCATGCTTGCGAAGGCGGCGACGGCAGGGCGCTTTCCCTCATTGCTTGAAGACTGCACGAACGGCAAGGACCGGCGATCATGAACGATCAGCGAGATCTGGCACCCGACAGCACCGCGGCCCGCGTTGCGCTGTGGCGAGCGCTGCACAAGGAAGTCGACGACGCGCCGCATGTTTTCGACGACTCAGTCGGCCTCGAACTGCTGTCTCCCGGCGACGACTGGCGCCAGCGCGGCGACATGGATCCGCAGTTCACGCGTCCGTTTCGTGCGTCGATCGTGGCGCGCGCACGTTTCATCGAAGACCTGGTGGTCGAACAGACGGCGCGCGGGATCGGCCAGTATGTGATTCTTGGTGCGGGGCTCGACAGTTTCGCGCAGCGCAGGCCGGAGATTGCTTCGCGCCTCACAGTGTTCGAGGTCGATCAGCCGGGGCCGCAGAAGTGGAAGCGTCAGCGGCTCGGCGAGCTTGGTTTCCGCATCCCGCCATGGCTGCGCTTTGTGCCGGTCGATTTCGAGGCTGGCGAAGCATGGCAGGACCGGCTTATGGCGCACGGATTCGACGACAGTAAGCCGGCAATCGTGGTCTCGACGGGCGTGAGCATGTATCTCACGCGCGATGCAAATGCGGCGACGCTCCGCCAGATCGCGGCTTTCGCCCGCGGATCGACGCTCGCCACAACGTTTCTGCTGCCGCTAGACATGGCGGATCCAGAAGTGCGCCCTGGACTGCAAATGGCGGAGAAGGGCGCGCGCGAAAGCGGCACGCCCTTTCTCAGTTTCTTCACGCCGGCCGAGATGCTGGCCCTTGCCCACGAAGCCGGCTTCGCGCAGGCGCAGCACGTCTCTGCGGCCGACCTTACGCAACGCTACTTCGCCAACAGAAGCGATGGCTTGCGTCCGCCGAACAATACCGAGGAATTGGTAGTAGCGAATACCTGACCACGTTCCCTCACAGGCGTCGCGATAAGGCCGACGACTTGCGCGTCACACCAGCAACCGGATCGCGAGCCCTGCCGCGCCGCACACCAGCACCACTGGTATCACGCCGACCTTGAAGCGGAAGAGGGCGATCGCAGCCGCCAGCCCGATGACGAGCGACAACCAGTCGAAGCTCCCATGCAGACCATGCGGCCATAAAACGTGCAGCGCAAAGAAGACGGCAAGATTCACGATCACGCCGACGACCGCGGCCGTGATCGCAGTGAGCGGCGCGGTGAATTTCAGATTGCCGTGCGTGGTCTCGATGAACGGGCCGCCCAGCAGGATGAACATGAACGAAGGCAGAAAAGTGAAGAACGTCACGATCGTTGACGCGACGACAGCGGACAGAAGCAACGCGTCCGGACCGAATATCGCTCGCGTCCATCCACCGACAAAGCCGACGAAAGCGACGACCATGATCAGCGGGCCGGGCGTCGTCTCGCCGAGCGCAAGACCGTCGATCATTTGAAGCCCCGTGAGCCAATGCTGATGCTCGACCGCGCCCTGGTAGACGTAAGGCAAAACCGCGTACGCGCCGCCGAATGTAAGCAGCGCTGCCTTCGTGAAAAACCAGGCCATTTGCGTGAACGCGCCGTTCCATCCGAAAAGGGCGGTTAGCGTGCCGATCGTCACCAGCCATATGAGGACAAAGCTTGCCAGGACGATGATAAAACGCTTCCAGGTAAAGAGCGCGTGGCGAGGCGTCGGCGTGTCGTCGTCAATCAGCGCCGGGCCGTGAAGCTGGGCGGCGGCGCCGTGCTTGCCGCCAATCACAAAAGTGCCGGGCGCATATTTTCCGCCGACGTAACCGATGACTCCCGCCACGAGAACAATCAACGGGAACGGCACCTTCACGGCGAAGATGGCAATAAACGCCGCAGCGGCGATCGACCACAGCCAGGCGTTCTTAAGCGCGCGCGAGCCGATGCGATACGCGGCGAACACGACGATCGCAGTCACCGCCGGCTTGATCCCGTACAGCACGCCGGCCACAGCCGGGACGCTGCCGAACACCAGATAGACCCACGACAGGCCCATCAGAATAAATAGCGACGGCAGCACGAAAAGCCCGCCCGCGATCACGCCGCCCCACGTGCGATGCATGAGCCAGCCGATGTAGGTCGCCAGTTGCTGCGCCTCGGGCCCGGGAAGCACCATGCAGTAGTTCAACGCATGCAGAAAGCGCTTTTCCGAAATCCAGCGCTTTCTCTCGACCAGTTCCTGGTGCATCAGCGCAATCTGCCCGGCCGGACCGCCAAAGCTCATGAAGCCGAGTCGCAGCCAATACCAGAATGCAGTGGAGAGCGGAACGCGGGCGACGTCGTCTTTCATCAAATGGTCCTGTTCGTTTTGCCTGGTGCTGGAGCGCGGGCTTCGAGCGGTCGCAAGTATTTTTTCGCCAGCGAGGGTCGCTCGGATGTTTGGGCGATGACGATTCGCCACTCAGGACCGGCTTTCTGACTTTAAGCTTTCCGGTCACTGACGTTCCGGTCATTGACGTTCCGGTCATTGACTCCCCCGGTCATTGATTCCCCCAAAACCGCATGACGGAACGTGCGGCGCAGTCTAGCAGTTAAGGCACGCTTCGCGGTTTGGCTTGTACCGATGCCGCCAGTTTCCGAGCTTCGACGAGTGCTTCGCTGATGGCGCTCAGCACTTTGTCGCGCGCGACGTCGTCCTGCTGACGCAACGCGAACGAAGGATGATACGTTGCAATACCCCAACCGCCTTCGAGCTCGAACGGCTTGCCAATATAGTCGCGCAAGCTTGCTTTTTCGCGCAGCAACGCATTGAGCGCTGTTGCGCCCAGCGCGACGACGACCGATGGCCGAACCGTTTGCAACTCCTGCTCCAGCCAATACGAGCATGCTTCGACCTCGCGCTGCGCGGCGGTTTTGTGCAGCCTGCGCTTGCCGCGAGGTTCCCATTTAAAGTGCTTGACCGCGTTCGTCAAATAAAGCTGCTCACGCGACAGGTCGGCGCGGACGATCGCGAGGTCTAGCAACTGTCCCGCCGGCCCGATGAAAGGCTCGCCGCTCAGATCCTCCTGATCGCCGGGCTGCTCACCGATCAGCATGATGCGCGCGTCACGAGGCCCCGAACTGCCCACGGCTTGCGTCGCATTGCGCCACAGGTCGCAGCGCCGGCAGGCGTCCAGCGACGATGGCTGATCGCGGGCGGGCTGAGCGAATTCGGCTTCGACAGGAATGGACTTGCCGCCTAGCGCCGCGACCCCGCTCGCTTGCGCAACGCGCCGCGCGCCGCTCTTTGCTTCGCTGATCATGGCGGGAATCAGATTGCCTTCCGGCAGCCCTTTCCAGAACCGCACCGGCATGTGCTGTTCGAGCGCAGCTTCGTTCAGACGCGCAGGATTGAATGTGCTGCGGTAGTACGCGAGCCACAACGCCTCGGCCTCGTCTTCGGTGTCGCAGCGATGCTCGTGGCGCAGAGCAGGGCGCGCCTCGATATGTAGTTGTTCGCCGTTCCAGAACGCGGCGCCGTGAGGCGTCGCGATAATCCACGACGAGCGCCCCATGCGTTGCGCGAAATGTTCCGCGGCCCACGCGAGAACGTCGTGTTCCGGTTCGTACCAGGCTATGTACTCCGGTGTTTGAGCGTCCGCTTTCTGCTTGCGAAAGCGCACGTACGCGATCATGTCGTGCTTCGCACGACGCACCGCTTTAGCCATCCGGTAGAGCCGGGCGCCGTCGACGTCGGCTGGCGACGCCACCGCGCGATCGCCGCATTGCCAGCGCCAAAGCACCTTGTAGAGGAATGCCCACCGGTCAGGCTCCCGATACAGCGCCGCATCATGCAGCAGCGCCGACAGTTCTTTCGAGACGTGGACTGCCGGGGCGTCCGACCCGAGCGCCACCTTGCCGGACGTGTCGCCGTAATCGAGTGCCGTTTGACCAGGCAGCGAACCGTGGCCACCGGCGCCTTCTTTAACGCGCCACTCGATCGACTCCGGCGCAAGGCCTTGAGCCAGCGCAACGAGAGTGGCTGTACGCCACGCGGCAAAATGGTTTTCGATCTCGATGCAATGAAGCACGACACGTCACCACAACTGCATTTGCGTTTGCATTGGCGGAGTCAGGATTCGCCGAAGATGAGCCGACGACGCGTCGTGCATGGCCGCCTGATAGTCTTGTGTGACGACGAACGGCTTGATCTTTTCCAGCGGACACCGCAGGCGCACCAGGTCTTCATAACGCACCCGCCGAGAGCGCCGCAATTCGACCAGCCGCTTGGCATTGCGCATGCCGATGCCCGGCACCCGCGCGATCATGCGAAGCGGCGCGCGGTTCAGGTCGACCGGGAACTGGTCGCGATGCCCGAGCGCCCATGCAAGTTTCGGATCCATGTCGAGCGGCAGATTGCCTGGCTGTTCGAACAGTTCCGCGACGTTGAACCCGTAGCCGCGCAACAGAAAATCTGCCTGGTACAGCCGATGTTCGCGCAGCAGCGGCGGCGCCTCGCCGGGGACCGCCGAAGGACTGTCAGGGATCGGGCTGAATGCCGAGTAATACACGCGCTTCAGCTTGTACGACCCGTACAGCGTTTCCGCGGTCTGCAGGATCGTGCTGTCGTTCGTCTGATCTGCGCCGACGATCATTTGGGTGCTTTGGCCGGCAGGCGTGAACCGTGGTGCTTTTGCGTCGCCCAGCGCCTCTTCCTGCGCAAGCCGGATCGACCCCATGGCGAGCTTGATCGTGCGAACGTCTTTCTCCGGTGCAAGACGTGCGAGACTGCCTTCGGTCGGCAGTTCGATGTTCACGCTCAGACGGTCGGCATAGCGGCCGGCTTTGGCGATGAGTTCAGGGTCGGCGTCGGGGATGGTTTTCAGATGAAGGTAGCCACGGAACTGGTGATCTTCGCGCAGCGACTGCGCTACGCGCACCAGTTGCTCCATGGTGTAATTCGACGACCGGATGATGCCTGAACTTAGAAACAGCCCGTCAATGTAGTTGCGCCGATAAAAGTCGAGCGTGAGGTCCACGACCTCCTCAGGCGTGAAGCGTGCCCGAGGCACATTGCTCGAGCGCCGATTGACGCAGTACTGACAGTCATACAGACAGAAATTGGTGAGCAGGATTTTCAGCAGCGACACGCAGCGCCCGTCTGGCGTGAAGCTATGGCAGATACCGGCGCCGGTGCTGGCACCCAAACCTTCCGTGCCGCGCGACGCGCGCTTCGGCGCGCCGCTACTGGCGCACGATGCGTCGTATTTGGCCGCGTCGGCCAATACTTCGAGCTTTTTCTGCAATTCCACGTTGCCGCCGATACTGTATGGATGTACAGTATTGTACGTGGGCAGTTCGTAAGCGCAAGCGTTTTTTGCCAGGTTCGGCGGCGGGGTCCGGGGGGTTGCTGGCGTGCTGTCGGTCTGTGCTGGTTACTGCTCAGTTGCTTGTTCGTTGCTGGTTTTCCGCTGGCGTTCGCCAGCGCGGTTCATGTGAAGGGGGATTCGTGTAGATGCCGGATTTCAGCACGCAGGAGCAAGATGCCTGAACAACTGTGGTTGCCCGGGCTCGAGGCGCCACCAACGCCAACAGACGGCCTGTTTTTCGCTGTATTCCCGGATGCGAATACCGCGGCCAGTATTTCAAAGCTAGCGCAAGAGCTTTGCAGGGAGGCGCGCGCCCGCAGTAAACCGCTTGCCGCCGGTCGTTTGCACGTCACGCTGCGTCATCTCGGCAATTTCGCGGGCGGTCTGCCGCAGGCACACGTGGAGGCCGCAATGCAAGCGGCTGCCGCGGTTCGCATGGCGCCCTTTAGCGTCGAATTCAATACGGCGGAGAGTTTCGCGTCGAAACCGCGGCCAGGCCCGTTAGTGTTGACGGGGAGTGAGGGAGTGGTGGGTCTGCATCGGCTTCATGATGCATTGGCGGAAGCGCTGCACGCCAATGGCATCGAAAGCTGCGCCGGTTCCGCGGCAGTGACTTATACGCCGCATGTCACGTTGGCTTACGGCTTGCCTTGGGCCGCCGCGCGTCCGGTTGAGCCGGTTTGCTGGAATGTGCGTGGTTTCGCGTTGATACACAGCTTATTGGGGCGCACCCGGCATATTGTGCTCGCGCGCTGGCCGCTTGAAGGGGCCGCGCCCTAGTGGCGTCGGCGCGACGATTAGTTGGTCGTGAAGAGGAACATGAAAGGAGGATGCGCAGCGAGGCGCGAATTGGGGTTTCGATTTTTTGGGGGGACTCGGCGTGCGTCTAGAAGCGCATACCAGTAGCGCAAACGCCGCCGAAACCACCGCCGCTTCCGCCGGCTCCGCCGCAGAATACTGCGCAGCCGGAAAGCAAGGCGGACATCGCGGCGGCTAGGCATGCAGCGCGTAGGGCCGTAGTGAATGAGCGCCTGTCAGCCGGGGTGCGGCGCGCGAGCGCTGGGGCGCGCCGTTCGCGCGCCCGGATTGCGGGCGACGGTGCAGTGTTTATAGCGGTGAAATGCGCTGCGTGGGTAGGGCGTGAGTGTGTCATTTGCAATTGCATGATCGGTGGCAAAAAAAGCAGGAAATAGAGAAGCGAGGTAGGCGAACGAGGGGAGCGAAGCAGGCGGCCAAAGCACGCCGCGAGCGTGACTCGCAAAAAGTCTCGAAGCCTAGCTTGCATCCATCCAAGACTCCAATACGCAAAATCCGAAAAGCCGGCGGGTCAGGTGAATCCGGCGGAAGGAACCCTCGTGCGCTCCCTGATAGAATGCTTGGGCCGCAACGTAGTGGATTGCAGATGAGATTGCTTGATGCGTTAGTCGAACAGCGTATTGCCGCCGCCGCCGCACGTGGCGAATTCGACGATTTGCCGGGCGCAGGCGCGCCGCTCAGCCTGGACGACGATGCTCTGGTCCCGGAAGAAGTGCGCGTCGCCAACCGGATTTTGAAAAACGCGGGGTTTATGCCCCCCGCAATGGAGCAGTTGCGCGCGTTGCGTGACTTGCAGGCCGAACTGAATGCCGTGAGCGATCAGGCCACGCGGTGCCGTCTTCAGGCTCGCATGCTGGCACTCCATATGGCGCTAGAATCGTTACGTGGAGGCCCGTTGGTGCTGCCGCGCGAATATTGCCGCCGGATTGCAGAGCGATTGTCCGAGCGGGCCTCCAACAGCGATATGTCCGCGGTAGAAGGCTCTGCCGCGAAGGTCGCCGGCTCGGGGACACAGTGAGCGAGCCGGTCGCTGGTCGCGGGGCCTTGGGCTCGAACCTGGACTGGATCGAGGCAGGAAAGGAGCCGGATATGCCGCCTGTTACTGCCGGTGGTGTTGTCACCATCGTCGGTGACTTCGCAAATAGCGAGCCGGGTGTCGCTGCCGCGGCGCCCATCGCCTCGTCCAATCCCCCCGAGCCGCTCGCAACCGCTGCCAACCCCACCGTCTCTGACCGCGACCGCCGGTTCATGGCCCTGGCGCAAGCTGCCGCCGAAGAAGCGCGGGCGGCTGGTGAAGTACCCGTCGGCGCAGTGCTCGTGCGTGGCGACGAAGTGATCGCGAAAGGTTTCAACCATCCGATTGGCGCGCACGATCCTTCGGCACACGCGGAAATGGTCGCGTTGCGTGCCGCGGCACAGATCGCGCAGAACTATCGCTTGCCGGGCTGCGAACTGTATGTGACCCTCGAACCTTGCCTGATGTGCGCGGGTGCCATCATGCACGCCCGCATTGCGCGTGTGGTGTTCGGCGCTCGCGATCCGAAAACGGGTGCGTGCGGCAGCGTCGTCGATGCATTTGCAAACCCACAGTTGAATCATCACACCGCGGTAATCGGCGGCGTGCTCGAAAGCGAATGCGGCGCTGCGCTGAAGTCGTTCTTTGCCGAGCGGCGGCGCGCGAGCCGCGAAGCGCGCGCGGCGGCACGTGCGGCCGTCGTCGCGCAGAAAGACCCGTCCGACGCACCCTGAATCGCAACGCTCTCCAAACCGCGCGGAACACTTAGACCGGAGCCTATTGATGAGCGTCCACCGTACCTTCAACCTGATTGCGCCTTCCGGCTATCCGCAAGAGGCGGACGTGCTCAACCGCGCGTTGCAGCGCCTGCGCGCACAAGGGCATCGCGTGGAAGGAGTAGACGCGACGCGGCGTCGTTATCAGCGCTTTGGCGGCACCGACGGCGAGCGCGCGGCGGATTTGAATCGGCTCGCGGATGCTTCCCGCGCGCTGCCGGACATCGTCCTCGCCGTGCGCGGCGGGTACGGCGCGGCGCGCATTCTGCATGGCCTCGATTACGATGGGTTGCAACGTCGTCTGAGCGGCGAGCCGGTTGCGCTGGTGGGCCACAGCGACTTCACGGCGATTCAGCTTGCTCTGCTCGCGCGCGCCGGCTTGAAAACGTTCAGCGGCCCAATGCTCATGAGCGACTTCGGCGCGGAACATGTCAGCGACTTCACCATGCAGCACTTCTGGTCCGCGCTGACAAAGCCGACGCTAACCATTGCGAGAAACGTGCCGCAAGCGCACTCGGTGGATGTCTCGGGCACCTTCTGGGGCGGCAATCTGGCGGTGCTCACGTCGCTCGTCGGCACGCCTTATATTCCGTCGGTGCAGGGCGGGGTGCTGTTTGTCGAGGACGTCAACGAGCAACCGTTTCGCATTGAGCGGATGCTTTATCAACTGCACCTGTCGGGCATTCTCGGCGAGCAGCAGGCGCTCGTGCTCGGCGATTTCTCAGGCGGCAAGTCGTACGACTACGACAACGGCTATGACCTGCAAGCCATGATCGATCAGATGAGGTCGGTGATCGGCATTCCAATCGTCACCGGCTTGCAGTTCGGCCACGTGCCGGACATGCTTACGCTGCCCGTCGGCGCCGACGCGCACCTGGTTGCAGATGCGAACGGCTTCAAGCTGACCTTGTCGAATTATCCCAGTCTGCGTTGAACGACCGCTAACAAAGCGGCGCAGGCCAGGCCGCCTTTTCGCTGGCCCTCTGGGTAGCCCAGGTCAGCAACTGCGGCTTTTCAGTGAAGCCCGAAAACCGCCGCGCTCGACAATTTTGTCGACAAAATGCGCCGCGCCAGCGACGTCAATCGTCATATCGAATCGAACTCCCCCAGTCGCTGAAGGGCTTCCAGCCACGCAGTCTGTCGTCGCCGCACACGGCGCCGCAAAGATTGTCGATGATGCCAACAAAAATTGTTGACAATCTTTATGTCCATCCTATTATGGCCTTCATACCGAGACACATATCATGTCCGACACCGAATCAGTCAACGCAAATAGTTCGAGGCCCGAAGCAATTGCCGAGCGCATTCGCGCCGCGATTCTCGAGCATCGGCTGGCGCCGGGCGCGAAGCTGACCGAAGCGCAGTTGTGCGAAGTGTTCGGTGTGAAACGTGGTCCGATCCGGCAAGCGCTAGCGCAACTCGCGACCGATCATCTGGTGGATCTCGAACCGAACCGCGGCGCGTTTGTGGCAAGCCCGTCGCTCCAGGAGGTGCATGAGGTGTTCGAGATGCGCCGCATCATCGAGCTGGCAGTCGTCGAAAAGATCTGCGGCGGGCATGGCATGCGGCGGTTGAAGAGCATCGGCAGCATGATCGGCCGCGAACGCAAGGCGTTCGAGACACGCGACTTTTCGTCGTGGATTCGTCTGTCCGGCGAGTTTCACACGGAACTCGCTCAGCTGACCGGCAACACGGTGCTGTGCGACTGCCTGACTGGACTTGTGGCGCGCTCCACGCTGATTTCGGCGTTGTACGAGTCATTGGGGCGAAGCCCGTGTTCGTTCGAAGACCACGAAGCGATTCTCGCCGCGCTCGACGCCGGCGATGCAAAAGAGGCGGCGGCGCTCATGTCGCGCCATTTGCAAAGCGTCGAGTTGAAAATGCTGGAACGGCCCGCGCGTGGCGCAGCCGATCTGCACGAGGTATTCGGCGCGCTTAACGGCGCCGGCAAGGTGTCATCTAAAGACTCGCCTAAAGAGTCATCTAAAGAATCATCGAAAGCATCATCAAAAGCATCACTCAAAAAAGCCAGGTCCGCGCCAAGCTGAGGCAAGCGGCCGGCGTGCGCCCGTTGCTGGTGCGCGCCGCACTGAACTGAACCGGATTGATCGAGCGTTGCAAGGCGGCCCTGCACGGGCGCTGCCCGCTTGCGCGCGCACGTCCGTCGCCTGCGCGATGGGCCTCGAATGCAGTAACGCATTGCCGGACATCCGCGGAAGGGCGGCAATGCGATAACCACAAGTACTTCAGTACGGAGACAACCGCGGCGTGGCCATGGCGGCGGCTCGAGCCTCGTTCTTCCAGAACGACGCGAAGCGCGAGCGAGACGCCAGAGCCGCAACTGGCATGGCCAATGCAATGCCCTTCGATTCGCAATCGACGGTCCCATCACAAGGAGGAATCATGGCTCAGTTCAGCGCAGCGCCCGGCAGTTCCGCAATCCCCCCTTATGCAGACGGCGACGCAACCGGCGATCTGTCCATGCCGGCCGGATACAGCGAGCGGTTATACAACAAGGACCTGGCGCCGCTGCGTCACCAGACCTGGGGCGCCTACAACATCTTTGCGTTCTGGATGTCGGACGTGCACAGCGTCGGCGGTTACGTGTTCGCCGGCAGTCTCTTCGCCCTCGGGTTGACGAGCTGGCAAGTGCTGATTGCACTGCTGGTGGGCATTGGAATCGTCAACCTGCTGTGCAACATGATTGCGAAGCCGAGCCAGGCCAACGGCGTGCCGTATCCGGTTGCGTGCCGTGCGACCTTCGGCGTGCTCGGCGCCAATGTTCCCGCGGTGATTCGCGGTCTGATCGCGGTCGCGTGGTACGGCATTCAGACGTACCTGGCCTCGAGCGCGCTGGTGATCGTCGTGCTGAAGTTCGTCCCGCAGTTGCTGCCGTATGCGGACGTCCATCGACACGGCTTCATGGGCCTGTCGGCGCTCGGCTGGTCCGGCTTCATGTTGCTATGGGTGCTGCAGGCACTGGTCTTCTGGCACGGAATGGAGACGATCAAGAAGTTCATCGATTTCGCGGGCCCGGCCGTTTATGTCGTGATGTTCATTCTGGCCGGCTACATGGTGTATCGGGCCGGCTGGCGCAACATCGGCATCAATCTCGGCGGCGTCAAGTATCACGGCATGCAGGTATTGCCGGTGATGATCACGGCGACCTCGCTGGTCGTGTCGTACTTCTCCGGGCCGATGCTTAATTTCGGCGACTTTTCGCGCTACGGCAAGAGCTTTCGCAGCGTACAGCGCGGCAATTTCTGGGGGCTGCCGGTCAACTTCCTGGCGTTTTCGCTCGTGACGGTGATCACGACCGCAGCGACGCTGCCGGTGTTCGGTCAACTGATTACGGACCCGGTGGAGACGGTGGGCCGCATCGACTATCCGACGGCGGTGATTCTCGGCGCGCTGACTTTCACGATCGCGACGATCGGCATCAATATCGTCGCGAATTTTGTGTCGCCGGCTTTCGACTTCTCGAACGTGGCGCCGAAGCTCATCAGCTGGCGTGCGGGCGGCATGCTCGCGGCGGTCGCTTCGATCTTCATTACGCCGTGGAATCTGTTCAACAATCCGGCAGTGATTCATTACACACTCGACGTGCTCGGCAGCTTCATCGGACCTTTGTACGGAATCCTGATCGTCGATTACTACCTGGTGAAGCGCCAGAAAATCGTCCTCGACGATCTGTACACCGTGGCACCGACGGGAACTTACTGGTATCGCAACGGCGTCAACTATCGGGCGGTTGCCGCGCTGCTGCCGGCCGCGGTTATCGCGGTGCTTTGCGTGATGGTGCCGTCGCTCGACGGTATGGCGAATTTTTCGTGGTTCATTGGCGCGGGCCTTGGCGCACTGTTCTATCGCGTCCTCGCTCGCTGAGCATCGAGGCGCGGGCCATGCTGTGACAGCAGTGACAGGCGGTGGCCGACGGTGACAGCGCCGCCGTTATTGCAGTCGAAAAGGAGACAAGATGCGCATCAAACTGATCAACCCGAACACGACCCAACGCATGACCGACGCAATGGGCCGTTGCGCGCGAGAAGTGGCCGCGCCGGGCACCGAGGTGATTGCGGTCAGTCCGACGATGGGGCCGCCGTCCATTGAAGGCTATTACGACGAAGCGCTTGCCACGCCCGGTCTGCTCGCCGAAGTGATGGCGGGCGAGCGCGAGCACTGCGACGGCTATGTGATCGCCTGTTTCGGCGATCCCGGCCTGTACGCCGCACGCGAGCTCGCACGCGGGCCGGTGATCGGCATCGCGGAGGCGGCCATGCACGCGGCGAGCGTGCTGGCGCCCGGTTTCTCGGTGGTGACGACGCTCGCGCGCACTTGCGGGATGGCGTGGCATCTCGCTGAACGCTACGGCATGCGGCGTTTCTGCCGCAACGTGCGGGCGACCGACGTCGCGGTGCTCGACCTCGACAAGCCCGGCTCGGCGGCGCGCCGCATCATCCTCGACGAGTGCCGGCGCGCGCTTGCCGAGGATGGCTCCGACGCGATCGTGCTCGGTTGCGCGGGCATGGCCGAGCTGTGCGCGGAGATCGAGGACGCGCTCGGCGCGCCGGTGATCGAAGGCGTGACGGCGGCCGTCAAATGGACCGAGGCGCTGATCTCGCTACGGCTTTCGACGGCCAAGCGCGGCGACTACGCGCGGCCCTTGCCCAAGCGCTATGACGGCGCGCTCGAATCGTTCAGTCCTGGCGCACCGGATCCGAATCCCGCGCCGCCGCGTGTCGTCAATGCAGATTCGCTGCGGGTAAACACCAGCGAATCCGAGCCGCACATACATTCAGTCTGACACGCACTATCTGCCCGGGTGTATGGGCGCACCCGCGCGTTTTCGCTAAACTGGTCCAACTCGGCGCGGGCTGCCCGACGTGCTTTCCGACGCTGCCCCGGCTATTGCCGCTGTAACACGAGGCACGCCTCCGGCAGCTTTCCAACGCACCTTGCCAGCACAACGTATCGTCACCACGCATTCGTCAAATCATGGCACTCGACTCCAACTATCCACGCGATCTGATCGGCTACGGCCGCCACCCGGTGCAAGCGAACTGGCCAGGGCGAGCGCGCGTCGCAGTGCAATTCGTCCTTAATTACGAGGAGGGCGGTGAGAACTGCGTGCTGCACGGCGATCCTGGCTCGGAGCAGTTCCTGTCGGAGATCGTCGGCGCAGCGGCGTATCCGGCGCGTCACATGAGCATGGAGTCGATCTACGAATATGGCTCGCGTGCAGGCGTATGGCGCATTCTTCGTGAATTCGAAAAGCGCGAGCTGCCGCTTACGGTTTTCGGCGTCGGCATGGCGATTGAACGGCATCCCGAACTCGCGCGCGCGTTCGTCGAACTCGGTCATGAGATCGCGTGTCACGGCTATCGCTGGATTCACTATCAGGACGTATCGCCGGAAAAGGAAGCCGAGCATATGCGGCTCGGCATGCAAGCCATTGAACGTGTCACGGGTGAGCGGCCGCTTGGCTGGTACACCGGCCGCGACAGTCCCAACACGCATCGGCTGGTCGCCGAATATGGCGGCTTTCTGTACGACTCCGACTACTACGGCGACGACTTGCCGTTCTGGATGGATGTGCAAGTGACAGGCGGCACGACTGTGCCTCAACTGATCGTGCCGTACACGCTCGACACCAACGACATGCGCTTCGCGAGCCCGCAGGGCTTCAACACGGCAGACCATTTTTTCACGTATTTGCGCGACGCGTTCGACGTGCTTTACGAAGAAGGCGACGAAGCGCCGAAAATGCTGTCCATCGGCATGCACTGCCGGCTGCTCGGACGGCCCGGGCGTTTTCGCGCGCTGCAGCGCTTTCTCGACCATATCGAGCAGCACGATCGCGTGTGGGTGACACGGCGCGTCGATATCGCGCGGCACTGGCGCGAACATCATCCCTATCAGCAACATAACCGCGGGGCTGCGGCATGAAGGCGATGCAATACACACTGGACCAACTCAACACCATTTCGACCGACGCGTTCGTCGCGGCTCTGTCGGGCATCTTCGAACACTCGCCCTGGGTCGCGGAAATCGCGGCGCATGAGCGGCCGTTTGCGAGCATCGACGAATTGCATCGCAACATGTCGAAGATCGTCGAGACGGCGGGCGAAGAGAAGCAGCTTGCGCTGATCAACGCGCACCCGGAGCTGGCGGGCAAGGCAGCGGTCCGCGGCGAACTCACGGCGGAATCGACGCGTGAGCAGAGCGGCGCCGGTCTCGCGCAATGCACGCAGGAAGAGTTCGACAAGCTGCTCGCGCTGAATGCCGCGTATCGCGAGAAGTTTGGCTTTCCGTTCATTCTCGCGGTGCGCGGCTACGACCGTCACGGCATCATCGCGAACTTCGAGGCGCGCGTGAACAATAGCCGTGCCGACGAGCTACGCGCGAGCCTCGATCAGATCTACCGTATCGCGCGTTTCCGGCTGGAAGACCTGATTGGCGCGTGACGAACGCGCAATGAACGCGCGATGAACTGACGAACGCCGCCGCGCTTCGAGCTTCGGCATTACGTTGCAGCTTTGCGCTGCGGCTTCGCCGGAAAATTTCTGGCACTAACAAACATCAAGGAAGACACAGATGGCAC
Organism: Paraburkholderia caledonica NBRC 102488; assembly: GCF_000685095.1. Classification (GTDB taxonomy): domain Bacteria; phylum Pseudomonadota; class Gammaproteobacteria; order Burkholderiales; family Burkholderiaceae; genus Paraburkholderia; species Paraburkholderia caledonica. The sequence continues at coordinate 226,109 of NZ_BAYE01000005.1, read as the reverse complement.
TCCCGATTCTCGACCCCAACGCACCCGAATTCACGCGCCGCTACGTGAACCTGGCGGATCCGCGCCTGGGCGCGCAGGCGCTCGAGGCCAGCGACGACTTCTTCGCCCCGAAGGAGCGCATGCTGAACCCGGAGCCGGCCGTCTTCATTCCGGGCAAGTACGACGAACACGGCAAGTGGATGGACGGCTGGGAAACGCGCCGCAAACGTGTGAGTGGCTACGACTGGTGCATCGTCAAGCTGGCGCGCCCCGGCGTGATCAAGGGGCTCGACCTCGATACAAGCCATTTCACGGGTAACTTTCCGCCGGCGGCGTCGGTGGAAGCGGCGCGCGTGGTGGATGGCGTGCCCAACCAGTCGACGCAATGGACCGAGATCGTTTCGTCCACTACGTTGCAGGGCAACAGCCACCATTACCTCGACGTTAGCGACGCTAACGCGTATACGCACTTGCGCGTGAACATCTACCCGGACGGCGGCATCGCGCGTCTGCGCGTGTACGGTCAGCCGCAAGTCGACTGGGCCGGCGCGAGCCGCACGGAACAGTTCGACCTCGCCGCGATGGAAAACGGCGCGTACCTGGTCGCGGCGAATAATCAGCACTTCGGCGCTGCTTCGACCATTCTGATGCCAGGTCGCGGCGTCAACATGGGCGACGGCTGGGAAACGCGGCGCCGCCGCGAACCCGGCAACGACTGGGCGATCGTCGCGCTTGCACAACCGGGCGTCATTTCGAAGATCGAAGTCGACACCGCGCACTTCAAGGGCAATTATCCTGACCGCTGCTCGATTCAGGCCGCATATGTGACCGGCGGCACCGACAGTTCGCTGATCACGCAAGCAATGTTCTGGCCTGTGCTGCTCGGTGAGCAGAAGCTGCAAATGGACAAGCAGCATTATTTCGAAAGCGAGATCGCCGCGCTCGGGCCGGTCACGCACGTGCGCTTCAACATCATTCCGGACGGCGGCGTGTCGCGTTTGCGCCTGTGGGGCGCGCTCGCATCATGAAGACGCTTGCAATCGAACCGCTGACGAAAGAATCGTTCGCCGCCTTCGGCGATGTGATCGAACTCGAAGGCGCGAAGCAGATTCCGATCAACCTCGGCACGACGATCCGTTATCACGACCTGGCCAAAGTGGACGTGAGCGACGAGAACGGCCGCGCGCTCGTGAACCTGTTTCGTGGGCAGCCGCGCGCGCTCCCGTTCGAGGTGAAGATGCTCGAACGCCATCCGCTCGGCAGCCAGGCGTTCGTCCCGCTGAACGACAAGTCGTATCTGGTGGTGGTCGCGCCGGCCGGCGATCTCGACGAATCGAAAATCCGCGCCTTCGTGACGAGTGGTTGGCAAGGCGTCAACTACGCGAAGGGTGTGTGGCACCATCCGCTGATTGCGTTGGGCGACGTGAGCGACTTCATTGTCGTGGATCGTGGCGGGGAGGGCCTTAATCTGAACGAGCAGGATCTGACGGAGTCGCTCTGGCTGACTGAAGATGCGTTGAGCGCGGTGACGGTTTAAGGTTCGTGCTTCGGCGTGACGACCCGCCGATGTTCAGAAAGCCCACGGCAGCAATGCCGTGGGCTTTTTGCATTTTGCAAGGCCGAAACAAACGATATTCTCCTGCCGCAGTGTCCGATGCACACCTCAGCGGTGCAGGCGAGCCCGCTATCCATGCGCACGTAGTCCCGGCAACCGGCAACCGGCAAAGAGATAAAAACCAGCCAATAAAAAGCGGGCTTCCCGCTTCCGCGAAAAGCCCGCTTCGTGACGCTCGGCTACACCTGGCCCAGCAGAGGCCAGAGTTCGACTATTTCGCCGCGCCGCCCTGGAACCAGGCAGCGATCTTCATCCGTTCGTCGTCGGTCATGTGGGTCACGTTGCCAAGCGGCATCGCCTTCAGCGTCACTGCCTGCTGATAGATCCGCTGTGCGTTCTGCGAGATTTCATCCGGCGTATCGAGCAGCACGCCGGCCGGGGCGCTGCCCATCATCGTGGGGTGCGCAGAATGACATGCCACGCAGCGCTGTTGCAGCACTGGCGCAATGTCGGCCACTTTCAGCGTCGGCGCGTTGGCCGCCTGGGCTTGCGGCACCATCGGCTTCGGCATGGTCCAGAAGAGCGCGCCGAACATCAGCGCAATGCCGGCGAGCGGCAGATACCACAGCACCTGGCCGCGATGACGCATGACGAAGAACTGACGGATCAGCGCACCGGCCAGCATGATGACGAGCAGCACCGCCCAGTTGTACGGATGCGTGTAGGTCATCGCGTAGTGGTTCGACAGCATCGCGAACACCACCGGCAACGTGAAATACGTGTTGTGCACCGAGCGCTGTTTGCCGCGCTTGCCATAGATCGGGTCGGGCGTGTCGCCCTTGAGCATCGCGTCGACCATCTTGCGCTGGCCGGGGATGATCACGAAGAACACGTTGGCCGACATGATGGTCGCGAGCATCGCGCCCATGATCAGATACGCCGCGCGCCCCGCGAAGATGTGGCACGCGAGCCAGGCCGCGATCAGCACGTACACGCCGACGCAGATGCCGAGTACCTTGTCCTTGTTGCCGAGAATGCGGCACAACGAGTCGTACACGATCCAGCCGGCAGCCAGAAAGCCGAGCGCCGACGCGACGGCAACCACCGGTCCCATATCGAGCACATTCTTGTCGATCAGATACGTGGACGGAGAAAACAGATACAGCACGGTGAAGAGACCGAAGCCGGACAGCCACGTGGTGTATGACGGCCACTTCGACCAGTGCAGATCGTCGGGCATTTCCGGCGGCGCGACGGTGTACTTCTGCATGTTGTAGAAGCCGCCACCGTGTACGTGCCACAGTTCGCCGAACACGCCGCGCTTGCGCTGGTTCGGGTCGTGCGGCGGCTTCAGGCTGTTGTCCAGTGCGACGAAATAGAACGACTCGCCGATCCATGCAATCGCGGCGACGACGTGGAACCAGCGAATCGCAAGATTCAACCAGTCGGTGATAAAGCCTTCCATGAAACTCCTCCACTTCTGATTCGTTGTACACGCGGCGACGTTCGACGCCTTTTGCACCCGGCCGATAGATCGGGGCGGGTAGAGCGTCACCTCGCGGACTGCGGGGTGAAAGACGCGGTGCGCTCAGTTCGCACGACGTCGTTGTTGTTAGGGGCTAAGGAGCGGCGCCGTTCGGCGATACCTTTCAACTGCCGCGATACGTGCTGTAAGACCACGGCGACACGAGCAACGGCACGTGATAGTGCGCAGCGGCGTCGGCGACGCCGAAGCGCAACACGACGCGATCCACGAAACGCGGCTCGGGTACCTTGGTACCGATCGAGGCGAAGTAGTCGCCGGCGGCGAACACCAGTTCGTACTCGCCTGCAACGAGCGCGTCGCCTTGCAGCAACGGTTCGTCGCAGCGGCCGTCGTCGTTGGTGATGGTGGTTTTCAGCGCGCGGCGCGTGTCGCCCGTGAGCGCGAAGAGTTCGACCTTGATGCCCGCGCCGGGACGACCGTTCGCGGTGTCGAGCACATGGGTAGTGAGCTTTCCCATTCGCAATTTTCCTTGTGTGTTTGCGAGGTTTCGGCGGCAGCCCGATCCAGATACGTTTGCGGCGGATCGAGGCTCCACGTCAGTGGCTACATACCCGTCGGCGAATTGAAGCGAGCGCCGTTGCAGCCATTGTAGAAAGTTGTTCCGTCCAGCGCGGGCGCGATAAGAAAGATAATAGCTGGCGCATGACGGACAGTCGGCCGAAAGGCGCAGCGAGCAATCTCGCGCAGCCGTTGCAGCGCAAAGCAGTTCCGTTCGATCGTACCGGCGTCAAAAATGCCCCACTATATCGGCAGCCTGAAGATGGTTATCGCAACGGCGCGTGTTGTCAGCATTATTTTGACGGCCGAAGGTTACGCCTGTGCGCCGCAGCAACGGCAAGCCCGATGGGCTCTGAGCGCGGCACACGTCCCGAAGACGGCGCAATACGCTGGGTAACCGGGCCAACGGCGTTCAACGGGACGCGGCGGCGCGGCTTACGCGCCGTCACATCGCGTTCGGACGACTTTGCACGGAAGCAATCAGGCGGAGAAACGGATGACGATGGAACACGCAGCACAACACACGAGCAAGCCGAACAGAACAATGCTGGTCAAGCACGCAGACGTGCTCGTCACGATGGACGGCGCACGGCGCGAACTGCGCGACGGCGGTCTCTATATCGAGGACAACCGCATCGTCGCCGTAGGGCCGACAGCGGATTTGCCGGAAACCGCCGACGACGTGCTGGACATGCGCGGGCATCTGGTGATTCCCGGTCTCGTGAACACGCATCACCACATGTATCAAAGCCTGACGCGCGCGATTCCGGCCGCGCAGAACGCCGAGTTGTTCGGCTGGCTTACGAGCCTCTACAAAGTGTGGGCGAATCTCACACCGGAGATGATCGAAGTCTCTACGTTGACGGCAATGGCCGAGTTGTTGCTATCCGGTTGCACGACGTCGAGCGACCATCTGTATATCTATCCGAACGGCAGCCGGCTCGACGACAGCATCGCCGCGGCGCGCCGCATAGGCATGCGTTTTCATGCGGCGCGCGGCAGCATGAGCGTGGGGCAGAAAGACGGCGGCTTGCCGCCCGATTCGGTGGTCGAGCGTGAAGCGGACATCTTGAAGGACACGCAACGCCTCATCGAGACGTATCACGACGAAGGGCGTTACGCGATGCTGCGCGTCGTCGTCGCGCCATGCTCGCCGTTTTCAGTGAGCCGCGATCTGATGCGCGAGTCGGCGGCGATGGCGCGGCAATACGGCGTGTCTCTGCATACACACCTTGCCGAAAACACGAACGACGTCGCGTATAGCCAGGAGAAGTTCGGCATGACGCCCGCACAGTATGCCGAAGACCTCGGCTGGGTCGGACGCGATGTGTGGCATGCGCACTGCGTGCAACTCGACGACGCAGGCATCGAACTGTTTGCGCGTACCGGCACGGGTGTCGCGCATTGTCCGTGCTCGAACATGCGGCTCGCGTCGGGTATCGCGCCCATCAGGCGGATGCGGCATGCGGGCGTGCCGGTGGGTTTGGGTGTGGACGGCTCCGCGTCGAACGATGGTGCGCAGATGGTCGCCGAAGTGCGCCAGGCTTTGCTGTTGCAGCGAGTCGGTTTTGGCCCGGACGCGATGACGGCCCGCGAAGCACTGGAGATCGCCACGCTCGGCGGCGCGAAGGTGCTGAACCGCGACGACATCGGCGCGCTCGCGCCAGGCATGGCGGCGGACTTCGTGTCGTTCGACCTGCGTCAGCCGCTCTTTGCCGGCGCGTTGCACGACCCGGTCGCGGCGCTGGTGTTCTGCGCGCCGTCGCAGGTAAGCCATAGCGTGATTGGAGGCAACGTCGTCGTGAGGGACGGGCAATTGGCGACGCTCGAACTTGGTCCTGTGATCGAGCGGCATAACCGGCTGGCAAAGACACTTTACGAAGCGGCGGCATGACATGAAGCGGAGCAGCGCCTGCGCACAGTCACACACGCAAGCGCCGCCAGTGGTCAAACGTCTAACGTCTCAAGGCTTGTCGATCAGTGTTTTGGTCGCTTCGGCGACGAGGCTGCGCAGCCAGCGCACTTCATCGGAGTAATGCACGCGCTCGTGCCACAGCTGGTAGTACTGCATCGGCGGAAAGTCGAGCGGCGCGGGCACCACGGTCAGCGGCAGGAACTTGGCGTAGTAATCGGCGAACAGGCGTGTCGTCGTAAAGATCAGGTCGGACTTGATCAGCACATACGGCGCGAGATTGAAGTACGGCAGCGTGACGACCACGTGGCGTTTGAGCCGCTCGCGCGCGAGGTGCACGTCGATCGCGCCGCGCTGACCCACCGAGTACGGAGTCGGCGCGAGATGCGGGGCGTTCAGGTATTGGTCGAGCGTGAGCCCGCCGCGTTTGGCGAACGGATGCGCGTTGCTCATCAGGCAGACGATCTGATCGACGAACAGGTTCGACAGATGCAACTGCTCAGGCGGCTCGGGCCAGTTGCCCACGACGATGTCGAGCTTGCCGTCTTCGAGCGCAAGTTCGTAGTCGAACGCGGGGCCGAGCGAGTGAAACTCGAGCGTCGCGTTCGGCGCCGCCTGGCGAAACCGCTCGACCACCGTCGGCACGAACAGCACGTTCAGGTAGTCCGGGCAGCCGATGCGGTAGCAGCGAATGGAAGTGGCCGGGTCGAAATTGTGTTGCTGGAACTTGATGCGTTCGATCTCGCGCAGCGCGTTCTGCACCGGCTCGAGTAGGCGCAGGCCGTATTCGGTGGGCACCATGCCGGATTTGCCGCGCACGAGCAGCGGGTCGCCGGTAATGTCGCGCAACCGGCGCAGCGCGGCGCTGATAGCGGGTTGCGACTGGTTCAGTTTGACGGCCGCGCGCGTGACGCTGCGTTCCATCAACAAGGTGTGCAAGACGCGCAGAAGGTAGGTATCGATCGCCTCGCGTTGCTGACTCATGACTTCTCCGAAATATATGTTCTGGCTGATCGAGTGGGGGCGTGGGTATATGCGTTTTAATATGAACGAAAAACGGCGTCAAGAGAGACATTCCCGCAGAGCGTGCTGTGGCGCGGGTTTGCGGGAATTTTGGCGGCTCGACTGAGCGGGTCTAATTAGGTATTGTCATCCGGTTGTGGTGACGGATCGCCCGCCGGCACGGTGGACGACCGCGCAGCAACGGCAGTTACCGACGCACTACGGAATCACATGAGCGACTCTTTTTATAGCGACGGCGCCGCCGCGCAGCCGGCAACGAGGCCGGAACAGGCGGCGCCCCGGTTGATGCTCAAAGGCATCACCAAACAATATCCCGCCGTGCGGGCCAACGACGACGTCACGCTGATCGTCGCGCCGGGCGAGATCCACGCCGTGCTCGGCGAAAACGGCGCGGGCAAGAGCACGCTGATGAAGGTGATCTACGGCGCCGTGCGGCCCGATGCCGGAGAGATTCAATGGGAAGGCGAAGCGGTCGACATCGCGAGCCCGGCGGCGGCGCGCAAGCTCGGCATCGGCATGGTCTTTCAGCACTTTTCGCTGTTCGAAACGCTCACGGTCGGCGAAAACATCGCGCTTGCACTCGACGAACCGTTCGATCTCAAAGCGCTTTCCAAACGCATCCGCGAAGTCTCCGCCGACTACGGCCTCGACATCGACCCGCAGCGTCACGTGCATAGCCTGACCGTAGGCGAGCGGCAGCGCGTCGAAATCGTGCGTTGCCTGCTGCAGAACCCGCGTTTGCTGATCATGGACGAACCCACGTCCGTGCTCACGCCGCAAGCGGTGCGCAAACTCTTCGCGACGTTGCGGCGGCTCGCGGCTGAAGGCTGCAGCATTCTCTACATCAGCCACAAGCTCGATGAAATTCAGGAACTGTGCGATACGGCGACGGTGATGCGCGGCGGCCGTGTCACCGGCCACGTGAAGCCGAAAGAGGAAACGCATGCGTCGCTCGCGCAGTTGATGGTCGGCCATTCGCTGCCCGACTACACGCGTCGCGAGCATAATCCGGGCGCGGTGCTGCTCGATGTAAAGGCGTTGTCGGTGACGAGCGACGACCCGTTCGGCACGTCGCTCGAGAACGTGTCGTTCGCCGTGCACGCGGGCGAGATCTTCGGCATTGCGGGCGTCTCGGGCAACGGTCAGGCGGAATTGCTGTCGGCGCTCTCAGGAGAGAAGCGCGGCCTGCGAGCGGACGCGGTCACCATTTGCGGCAAACCCGCGGGGCGGCTTGGCGCAGGCGGCCGGCGTGCGCTCGGCTTCGGCTTCGTGCCGGAAGAGCGGCTGGGCCGGGGGGCCGTGCCCGCAATGACGCTGTCCGAAAACGCGCTGCTCACAGCGCATCGTCAGAAGATGGTCAACTCCGGTTGGATCAACTCAGGCGCGATGCGTGCATTTGCGCGGCGCTGCATTGAAGCCTTCGATGTGCGATGCGGCGGCTCAGAGGCACTCGCGCAAAGCCTGTCGGGTGGCAATCTGCAGAAGTACATCATGGGCCGCGAGATTCTGCAGGCGCCGAAGGTGCTGGTGGTCGCGCAACCCACATGGGGCGTCGACGTGGGCGCGGCGGCCTTCATTCGCCAGCAGTTGCTCGATCTGTCGGCAAGCGGTGTGGCGATCCTCGTGATTTCCGAGGAACTCGAAGAACTGTTCGACATCTGCGACCGCATTGCGGTGCTTGCGGGCGGCAGGCTCTCGCCGGTACGCGCCACCGGCGCGACCAACGCCGAGGAAATCGGCCGCTGGATGGCGGGCCTTTTCGGTGGCCGCGAGGGCACGGCGCCTTCAGCGGAACAGCCGGCGCATGTTTGAGCCGCGTCTCGCGGCATCTCGCGGCATGGCGCGGTATCTATCTACGCGTCCGTTATCGGAACCAAAAAACACACACTACCCATGATTCTTCCGTATCGACTCGAAGCGCGCACGACGCCCTCGCGGACCATGCAACTCGCCGTGCCGCTGATCGCGGCATTGCTCACACTCGCCATCGGCTTCGTGATTTTCGGCCTCGTCGGCCGCGATCCGCTCCAAGCGATGCACGCGTTCTTCATCGAACCGCTGTCGAGCGTGAACGGCTGGTCGGAGCTTCTGCTCAAGGCATCTCCGTTGTGCCTGATCGGTCTCGGGCTTGCGATCGGATATCGCGCGAATGTATGGAACATCGGCGCGGAAGGGCAGATGCTGCTCGGCGGCATTGCCGCGAGCGGCGTCGCGATCTTTTTCGATCAGGCGACCGGCTGGTGGATCCTGCCGCTGATGATGATCGCCGGCGTGATCGGCGGCATGCTGTGGGCGGCGATTCCCGCGTTGCTGAAAAGCCGTTTCAACACCAACGAGATTCTCGTGAGCCTCATGCTCACGTACGTGGCCACGCAACTGCTGATCTATCTGGTGAGCGGCCCTTGGCGCGATCCGCAGGGCATGAATTTTCCGCTGTCGGAAATGTTCAGCGGCGACGCCCTCTATCCGACGTTTTACGGCGACTGGCACTGGAAATGGCTGCGCGGCACGCGTCTGAATGCGTCGGTATTCGTCACGCTGATTGCGATCCCGCTCGTATGGCTCTTCATGCGCAAAAGCTTCGCCGGTTACCGGATGAACGTCGGCGGTCTTGCGCCGCTTGCCGCCCGTTACGCAGGCTTCTCGGATAAGAAAACTATCTGGATGTCGCTTCTGATCAGCGGCGGACTCGCGGGCCTCGCAGGCATGGGCGAGATCGCCGGGCCTATCGGCCAGTTGCAGGCGACGTGGTCGCCGGGTTACGGCTTCACGGCAATCATCGTCGTGTTCGTCGGACGGCTGCATCCGGTCGGCATCGTGCTCGCAAGCCTGCTGATGGCGTTGCTGTATCTCGGCGGCGAAGCGGTGCAGACCTCGATGCAGTTGCCGCAGGCGCTCTCAGGCGTGTTCCAGGGACTGCTGCTGTTCTGCCTGCTCGGCGCCGATCTGTTCGTGAATTACCGTGTACGCCGGCGCTCCGTTGCCGCGCAAGCCCACTGACCCGTCTAACGCTTCGTTGCCGCAATCCATGGATATTCAACAAGCCAGCGCGCTCACTTCGAGCGCCGTCACCGCCGCGATTCCGCTGATGTTCGCGGGCGCGGGTGAACTCGTCACCGAAAAGTCGGGCGTTCTCAATCTCGGCGTGGAGGGCATGATGCTGATGGGCGCCGTGACCGGCTACGCAGTCACCGCGATCACCGGCAGCCCCTGGCTCGGCGTGCTCGCCGCGATCGGCGCGGGCCTCGCGATGTCGCTGCTGTTCGCGTTTCTCACGCTGACCATGCTCGCCAACCAGGTCGCCACGGGCCTGTCACTGACCATCTTCGGCATCGGCCTGTCCGCGTATGTCGGCAAGCCGTACACGTCGGCGGCCGTACGCGCGACCATCGACACGTGGACCATTCCGGGCCTCTCGAAGATTCCGGTGCTCGGTCCCGCGCTCTTCAGTCTCACGCCGCTCGATTACCTCGCGTTCGTGATGTTCGCGGTAATCGGCTGGTTTCTGTATCGCACGCGCGCGGGGCTCGTGCTGCGCTCGGTCGGCGAGTCGCCGCAGGTCGCGCATTCGGTAGGCTTCCCGGTGGTGGGCGTGCGCTATGGCGCGGTCGCATTCGGCGGCGGCATGGCGGGACTGGCCGGCGGCTATTATTCGATCGTCAATCTGCACCTCTGGCAGGAGCAACTCACGTCGGGCCGAGGCTGGATCGCGCTTGCGCTCGTCGTATTCGCGACGTGGCGCCCAGGGCGCCTCCTGATCGGCGCGCTGCTGTTCGGTGCCGTGACCGGCCTGCAGTTCTACGCGCAGGCGATCGGCGTGCCGGTACCGACGCAATTCCTCGCGATGCTGCCATACGTCGCGACGGTCGTCGTGCTGGTGCTGATCTCGCGCAACCCGAACACGATCCGCCTGAACGCGCCCGCATCGCTTGGCAAGCCGTTTTTCTCGGCAGGCTGAGGATCGTCGGCACCGTCTGCAAGTGCTCCCCCAAATCTCAGATCATTCGATAAACACGACAGGAGAAAACATGAAGAGAAGAAATCTGCTGACCGCTTTTGCCTGGGGCGCGGCGTCGCTCGGGCTGGTTGCGTCGCTGCCGCAGGCCGCGCAAGCCGCGGACGCGCCGGGCGTGGCGTTCGTCTATCTCGGCAATCCGGGCGATGCCGGCTGGACGTTCGCGCACGACCAGGGTTCCAAGGAAGCCGAAGCGAAGTTCGGCAACAAGGTCAAGATCACGCGCATTGAGAACGTGCCGGAATCGGCCGACTCGGAGCGCGTATTCCGCGATCTGGCGAACAAGGGCAACAAGATCATCATCGGTTCGAGCTTCGGCTATCAGGACTTCGAACTCAAAGTCGCAAAGGACTTTCCGGACACCGTTTTCCTGCACGCGACCGGGTACAAGAAGGCGCCGAATTTCGGGACTTACGACGTGCGCATGTATCAAGGCGCATACCTTGCCGGCGTGGCCGCCGGCTACGTGACGAAGACGAACACGCTCGGCTTCGTCGCTTCGGTGCCGATTCCGGAAGTGGTCCGCAACATCAATGCGTACACCCTCGGCGCGCGCTCGGTGAATCCGAGAGTGCATACGAAGGTCATCTGGATCAATAGCTGGTTCGATCCGGGCAAGGAGAAGCAGGCCGCCGAAACGCTGATCGGTCAGGGCGCGGACGTGCTGTTGCAAAACACGGATTCGAGCGCGACGCTCGCGACCGCATCCGAGAAACATGTGCACGCGTTCGGGTGGGATTCGGACATGAAGAAGTTCGGCCCGAGCGCGCATCTGGGTTCGGTGGTCGCTCACTGGGGCGTGTATTACAACGCGGCGATCCAGCAGGTGCTCGACGGCAAATGGAAGAACGACCCGGTGTGGTGGGGCATTCCGCAGAAGGCTGTCGATCTTGAAGACCTGAACACGTCGGCGATTCCGGCTGACGCGCAGAAGAAGGTCGCCGCGAAGCGCGACGAACTGGCGGGAGGCAAGTGGGATGTGTTCGCCGGTCCGATCAAGGACCAGTCCGGCACGGTGAAGGTGCCGGCCGGCAAGACGCTGACCGACCCGGAACTGCAGCGTCTGAACTGGTACGTGGAAGGCGTGGACGGTTCGTTGCCGAAATAAGGCGCTACATTGCGGCGGGCCCCCGCCGCATGAAAAGACTGCCGGAGCTGCGCCCGCCACGGACGCGGCTCTTCCGGTTTCAGTCGGGCGCTGTCCGGCGGTTCTACGTCGCCGGCGTTAGCCGCATCAATCGTCGATGCGCAAGCCCACTTTGATTGTCACCTGCCAGAAGGCGACTTTGTCGTTTTCGATCTGGCCCCGGGTTTCCGTCACTTCGAACCAGTGCAGATTGCGCAGCGTTTTCGACGCCTTCGCAATGGCGGTGCTGATGGCGTCGTCGATCGATTTGGTCGATGAGCCGGTCAGTTCGATCTGCTTGTAGACGTGGTCTGACATGAAGTCTCTCCTTTTGATCTTCGTTGGCGTTCAGGAAGTATAGGTAACGCGCACGGGTAAAACGTCAGTCGCGTGACGATCCGTTGTTGCACGGCGCGTGCCCGATCAAAGGGACCGGAAGGGCGGATGGTCGGCCATCTGCTGCGCGCCCGGCGCCCGATGTACGTCATGAACCGCGCGCGGAAAAGCCGGGGCGAGGCCAGGATTTCGGCGTTCATCGACATTTTGCAGACGCCGCGCGCCGTCACCGGCCGGCAACGCATCGTGCGTGGGCTGGATTCGCGATAACCTGCTAAAATATTCGGTTTTTCGCCGATATCACATTCAAAGGGACGCGCCGTGCTGTCTACTGCCAACATCACCATGCAATTCGGGCCAAAGCCCCTGTTCGAGAACATCTCGGTCAAATTCGGGGGAGGGAACCGCTATGGCCTGATCGGTGCTAACGGCTGCGGCAAGTCCACCTTCATGAAAATCCTGGGTGGCGATCTGGAGCCGAGCTCGGGCAACGTGATGCTCGAGCCGAACGTGCGCCTCGGTAAATTGCGCCAGGACCAGTTCGCGTATGAAGACGTGCGCGTGCTCGACGTCGTGATGATGGGCCACGCAGAAATGTGGGCCGCCATGACCGAGCGCGACGCGATCTATGCGAACCCCGACGCGACCGACGACGACTACATGCACGCGGCCGAACTCGAAGCGAAGTTCGCCGAATACGACGGCTATACCGCCGAGGCGCGCGCGGGCGAATTGCTGCTCGGCATCGGCATCGCTATTGAAGATCACAACGGCCCCATGAGCAACGTCGCGCCTGGCTGGAAGCTGCGCGTGCTGCTCGCGCAGGCGCTGTTCTCGAAGCCGGACGTGCTGCTGCTCGACGAGCCGACCAACAACCTGGACATCAACTCGATCCGCTGGCTGGAAGACGTGCTCAACCAGTACAACTCGACGATGATCATCATCTCGCACGATCGGCACTTCCTGAACCAGGTCTGCACGCACATGGCCGACATGGACTTCGGCACGCTGAAGGTCTATCCGGGCAATTACGACGACTACATGCTGGCCAGCACGCAGGCGCGCGAGCGTCAGCAGAACGCGAATGCGAAGGCTAAGGAGCGTGTCGCCGACCTGCAGGACTTCGTGCGCCGCTTCTCCGCGAACAAGTCGAAGGCGCGCCAGGCAACCAGCCGTCTGAAGATGATCGACAAGATCAAGATCGAGGAATTCAAGCCGTCGTCGCGGCAGAATCCGTTTATTCGCTTCGAGTTCGAAAAGAAGCTGCACAACATTGCGGTGGTCGCGGACAGCATTTCGAAGAAGTACGAGCGCACCATCTTCAACAATTTCAGCATCAGCGTGCAGCCTGGCGAGCGGATCGCAATCATCGGCGAGAACGGCGCTGGCAAGACCACGCTGTTGCGCTCGCTGCTCGGCAATCTGCAACTCGATCACGGCACGGTGAAGTGGGCCGAGAACGCAAACGTCGGCTACATGCCGCAGGACACGTACGAAGAGTTTCCGAACGACGTCACCCTGATGGACTGGATCGACGCGTATCGCAAGGAAGGTGACGACGAGCAGATGGTGCGCGGCACGCTGGGCCGTCTCCTGTTCAATGCCGACGACATCCGCAAGTCGGTCAAGGTGCTGTCGGGTGGCGAGAAGGGCCGCATGATCTGGGGCAAGCTGATGCTGGGGCGCCATAACGTGCTGCTCATGGACGAGCCGACCAACCACATGGACATGGAATCGATCGAGTCGCTGCAAATCGCGCTCGACAAGTTCGAAGGCACACTGATTTTCGTGTCGCACGACCGCGAGTTCGTGAGCGGGCTGGCCAACCGGATCATCGAAGTGAAGACCGACGGCACGCTGAACGACTTCGGCGGGAATTATGAAGACTTCCTGGCGAGCCAGGGCGTGCAGTAAGCGTCTGACAAGCAGGTTGGCGAAGCCATCGACCGTCGGATTTGCCCGTCGGAAACATGGCGCCCGAGAACGGCGGTCCGGCATGCCCTGTGCATGTCGGACGGCCGTTTTTCATTTGGCCGGCGGCTGACCCGATGACAGGATCGTGCTCAGCTTCGTGCCGCCTATCGATTCGCAATCCGCCTGCCTCGGTTCCGTCCATTGCACGGCGACGCCGCGCACTACGGGGCGGACCATCCGCCACGGCCAGAAGCCGAAGCGCTGCGAACCGCTGTACTCGACGATTGCATCGGCTCCGCGCAGTTGGGCATATTCCGCCATTTTCGGAAGGATGTCCGCGACGCCGCCGTAGGTCCCTTTGCCGATCTTCACATTCTTGATGACCTTGTACTTCTGACTCGCCGGCGGCAGCCGTGCAAAGAAGCAGAAGTTGCCAAGGCCGGCGGGAAGATCGGCCACTGGATGCGCGGCCTCTTTCGTGAGGTCCAGCTCGGCTTCAGATGCCGCGTCCGGCGCGGATTCCGCCGCGCGCGCGGTGCCTGCTGTCACGGCGATAGCCATCATCGCGGCGATCAGAGAAAGGTTCGGGTGTCGTGTGGGGTTCATGTTGGTCTCGACGTCTATGCGCCACGGGGCGGGCGCTTTCTTTTGAAGTCGGATAGTAAGCGAGCGCGGCGCTATTGGCTACCCGGTTTACAGATCAGGGCGGCGGCGCGTTCGTCCCGACGCTGATTACAATAGGACCATCAATGTCCGCAGACAGAGGCCGACCATCATGAAGACCTACGACAAACTCTATATCGACGGAAAATGGATTGCGCCCTGTGGCACCGGCACGATCGACGTGGTGGATTCGGGCACCGAGGAAGTCATGGGGCGCATCCCGGAGGGCGTCGAAGCCGATGCCGAAAGCGCGATTGCCGCCGCGCGCGTGGCCTTCGACGGCTGGGCCGCGACGCCCGCCGCCCAGCGCGGCGAGTATCTACGGCGCATTGCCGAAAACCTGAAAGCACGCACCGATGAACTGGCTGCGCTGATCGCGGGCGAAGTAGGTATGCCGCTGAAGCTCTCGCGGGCCATTCAGGTGGGCAGCCCCGTGTACAACTGGAACGCGTATGCGAAGCTTGCCAGCGAGTTCGAATTCGAAACGCGCGTCGGCAATTCGCTCGTCGTGCGCGAACCGGTCGGCGTGGTCGCCGCCATCACGCCATGGAATTACCCGCTCAATCAGATCACGCTGAAGGTAGCGGCGGCGCTCGCCGCCGGTTGCACGGTCGTGCTCAAGCCCTCCGAAATCGCGCCTTTGAATGCCTTTGTGCTCGCCGAGGCGATTCACGAAGCAGGGCTGCCTGCCGGCGTGTTCAATCTCGTCAGCGGTTACGGGCCGGTTGTCGGCGAGATTCTCGCGAGTCATCCGTCGGTCGATATGGTGTCGTTCACCGGTTCCACGCGCGCGGGCAAGCGTGTGTCGGAACTGGCGTCGGCGACGATCAAGCGCGTCGCGCTCGAACTGGGCGGCAAGTCGGCCTCGGTGATTCTCGACGACGCCGATTTCGCCGCCGCGGTGAAAGGCACCCTCAGCGCGTGCTTCCTGAACTCAGGGCAAACCTGCTCCGCGCACACCCGCATGCTGGTCCCCGAGGCTCGCTACGACGAAGCGCGAGCGCTTACGAAACAGGTGGCCGAGACATATGCAGCCGGCGATCCGCGCGACGAGAAAACGCGCCTCGGACCATTGGCGTCGGCGGCGCAGCAGGCGCGTGTGCAGCAATACATTGCGAAGGGAATCGAGGAGGGCGCAGAGCTCGTAACCGGCGGCGCGGGGCTGCCCGACGGCGTGTCGAAAGGCTTCTTCGTCAAGCCTACCGTGTTCGGCCGGGTGCATCCCAAAGCGACGATCGCTCAAGAGGAAATCTTCGGGCCGGTCCTGTCCATTCTGACCTACAAGGACGAAGAAGAGGCGATTCGGATTGCCAACGATTCGCCGTATGGACTGGGCGGCGCGGTGTGGGCGGGCAGCGACGAGCGCGCGCAACTTGTTGCGCGCCGCATCCGCACGGGCCAGATCGACATCAACGGCGGTGCATGGAACATGGCCGCGCCGTTCGGCGGCTTCAAGCAATCCGGCTTTGGACGCGAAAACGGGGTCTACGGGCTCGAGGAATATTTCGAACTCAAATCGATGCAGTTCAAAGTTTGATCCGGATGACCGGCGTCAAGCACCCGGCGCGCGCGCGAACGTCATTCGCGCGCTGCTTGACCTGACGCAACCCGGGCTGCGCGCGACGGACGATGATCGGCGGTTCGCTAATCGTCCGTCGGATCAGTCATGCTCCACTCTCACTCCTTTTCACCGCTAGTTATCCGCGGCCGCTCGTTACTGCCGATCGTGCAGGGCGGCATGGGCGTCGGTATCTCAGCGCACCGGCTCGCAGGCAGCGTCGCACGCGAGGGCGCGCTGGGAACCATTGCCAGCATCGATCTGCGCCATCACCATCCGGACCTCGTCGAGCGCTGCAGCCGGTCGGCCGATCACGCCACGCTGGAACAGGCCAACCTCGCGGCGCTCGCACGCGAAATCCATGCGGCGAAGGCGCTCAGCGAAGGCCGCGGCATGATCGCCGTCAACGTGATGAAGGCGGTCAGCGCGCAGGCCGATTACGTCCGCGTGGCTTGCGAATGCGCCGCCGATGCGATCGTTATGGGCGCGGGTCTGCCGCTCGACCTGCCGGAGATGACCCAAGGCCACGATATCGCGCTGATTCCGATCCTGTCGGACAGCCGCGGCGTTGCGCTCGTGCTGAAAAAGTGGATGAAAAAAGGCCGCTTGCCCGACGCTGTCGTGATAGAACATCCGGCGCACGCGGGCGGGCATCTGGGCGTCGCGAATATCGCCGATATGAACGATCAGCGCTTCGACTTCATGCGGATTCTGCAAGAGCTCGACGCCGTATTCGTCTCTCTCGGGCTCGATCGCAAGCAGGTGCCTTTGATTCTCGCGGGCGGCATCAATAGCCATGAGGCTGTGCGCGCGCTGCTCAACGCTGGTGCGAACGGTGTGCAACTCGGCACGCCGTTCGCCGTGACCGAGGAAGGCGACGCGCATCCGAACTTCAAGCGCGTGCTCGCTGACGCGACGCCGGAAGATATCGTCGAATTCGTCAGCGTGACGGGCTTGCCCGCGCGCGCGGTGAAAACGCCATGGCTCACGCGCTATTTGCGGCATGAAAGCAGGATTCGCGACAAGGTCGGCGCGCTCAAACACGCGTGCCCGACTGCGCTGGAGTGTCTAAGCGTGTGTGGCTGGCGCGACGGCGTGGAGAAGTTCGGCCATTTCTGTATCGACACCCGGCTCGCCGCGGCCTTGCGCGGTGACGTAGCGAACGGTCTCTTTTTCCGCGGTAAAGAAGCGCTGCCGTTCGGCCAGGCGATTCGCAGCGTGCACGATCTACTGGAACTGCTGCTGACCGGCGTGACGCGACCCGCTGTCGCAGGGCGTTGTGCTTTCTCGCCCGGTTGACGGGAGTCAACTTGCCGCGCGACGAGAGCTTCGACAATCCCCGCACATTACCAACAATCGGGGAAGTAGATGGAACTCTCGCTCAACAGGATCAGGACCGCCGCCATTGCATCGAGCCTGCTATGCGCGGCCGCGGTAGCGCCGCAGGCACATGCTGCCGGCGACGACACACTGAGCGGCATTCACGCCGGCGACGTGCTCGTGCGTCTACGCGCCATCAGCATCGTGCCGAACGTGGACACGACCGGCATGTTGTCGGCGCTGAACGTCGGCGTCAACAACGCGACCGTGCCCGAACTGGATCTGACCTACATGATTCGCGACTATCTCGGCGTCGAATTGATTCTCGGCACGTCGCGTCATCAACTCACGTCGAGCGTCGGCGGTCTGGGCGGCGTGAACGTATTGCCGCCGACATTGCTGCTGCAATATCACTTCAATCACGCGGGGCGCGTGCGTCCGTATGTCGGCGCGGGTCTGAACTACACGCTGTTCTACAACAACGGTCTGCATGTCGGCGATCAGCCGGTGTCGATCAGCAATCACAGTTTCGGTCCGGCGTTGCAGGCGGGCGTCGACGTCCAAGTGACGAAGTCGCTGTTCGTGAACGCGGACATCAAGAAAATCTGGATGCACACGGACGCGTCGCTCAACGGTCAGCCGCTTGGCCGCGTAAGCATCGATCCGGTGGTGGTGGGGCTAGGCGTGGGTATGCGCTTCTAGTCGCTGCGGGTCGCTTCTAGTCGCATCCTGCTGGCTCGAGCGAGGCTCTACCTGCGCGCTCTCGTCGAGCCATGAGCAGCTTCGCCGGAACATTCTGCGTGACTATTCCGGCGAAGCTCTCAAAGCTTGTCGTTCTGAAAGCGCATGGCTGTGCCTTCCTGCTCGATGCGTACCCACACGGCCCGCTTTTCTTCGTCGCTGAGAAAAACCCAGTTCGACACTTCGCCGGCAGTGCGGCCGCAGCCTTTGCAGATGTCGTCGAACAGCGTGGAACACACGCCGATGCACGGGCTGTCGGGAAGAGCGTGGAGATTGGAAGCCATCGGAAACCTTGCAGCAGGGAAGCGGAGTTCCGCTATGTTAACCGATACGAAGCGTGAGACCCGCCGAGCTGGGCAGCGCATCGAAAAGTGCAGCCAGTTGCACGTCGACAAGCGTATCGACGAGCACAGCGGCCCACACGCGCCGCTGCCCGGTCCACAGTGTCACCGCGCAATGCTGTAACCGATTCGCGCCATCCAGTGCTGACGGTTGTTGTAATCGAGCAGGTCTTCGCCGTAGCCGTTGAAGTAGCCGATCCACAAGTAGCCGCCCCACGCGCTACCCAGCAGCTTTGCGAGCGGATAGGTGAATTGCGTATCCACGCTGCCGTACCAGTGCTTGGTGCCTTTGCGCAGCGTGGTCGCAAGCTGCCAGCCGTCGGGGCTGCCGTATTTGATGAGCAGATCGACATAGCCCCGATAGTCCGCGATGTCAGGGTTACTTTCCTTGCCGAAGTAATAGTAGATTTTCGGCGACACCGTCAGATGGTTGGCCGTCAGATCGCCGAATTCCCACGTCGGCCGGATGAACGGCATGTTGATGCTGCGCGAATCGGCTCCTCCCTTGCCGTTCGATTCGTGCGCGACGCCTGCGGCGAAGCCCATCCGCGTAAAGAGCGGACTGCGCCAGCCCGTGTCCGGCACGTAGTAGAACAGTTGCGGCGAGTAGGTGGTGTCACGGAACGGCCGGGATTCGGCGGACAGATCCCATATCGACGTCTGCGTGTACGCGAAGTACAGGTTGTCGATGAACGCCTTCGAGCGTAGGTCGTCGGGAATGCGCAATCGATACTTGAAGCTCAGTTGCAGCCGAGCGTTGGTGTCGCCGTTGTGGCCGACGGCGAAGTACATCGGCTCGTAGTAGGAGACGTGCGCAAACACGCCGCGTCCAGTGGTCGACAGAGAGTCGCCGGGTGGCGAGATGGCGTCGCCCGTTGGGCCGTCGAGCGACGCCGCCGTCGCCGCGGCCTGCGCGGGCGTGCTGGCCTGGGTCTCGCTGCGCTCGGCCTGCGCAATCGCGTCCTGCTGCGGGCCGCGGTTGATCACGACGAGCGCTGGCGATGCATCGAAGCCGACCGGGTCGATACGCATCTCGCCGCGCGCCGATTCCGGCCACGGCGCTGAAAAGCGCACTTTGCGAAACTGCCCCGGCCGCAGACGCAGCGTGTCGGGCACGCCCGCTTCCCGCGCGAGTTCGAGCGGCTGCGGCGACTGTTCTCCGCCGGTCAGATTCACGCGCAAGGTTTGCGGCACGGTGACGGTTAACGGGTGGCCGTCGTCGGCGGAATAGAGCAGCGTGAGCTGCAACGGCTCACGGGCCGCCGCGATGCGCGCCGGTTGCAGCATCGCGACCGTGGCGGCAGCCTCGCCCGGCAACGCGCCTGACAATGCGAAGACGGCGAAAGCCAGTGTGAGTCTGTTGCGGCGTGAAGAGAGATGAGCGCGGCGAATCGTCACGAAGATACGGCGAGCAAAGCGGTCGAATGAAGCAACAAGGTGCATGGGCTGTCGTCCAGGAGCGAGGCCGCGAGCGAAACGGCGCGGCGCGTCTCGAGTGAGATCATGCGGCGCCTGCTTTCACCGCCGCGTCGATGCGAGAGGCGAGGAAGTGGCAAAAGAATGTCTGCCGGGCGGCTACGACAACCGCAGGCAGCCACCCGAATTCATCAGCACGGCGCGGCGCCACGGCAATCGGCGGCGTCGCACGGGTTGAAATACTAAAAGATTATTTACAAGTTGACTGCAACCGCCGGCGAATTTGCATCACTAGCGAGCCCAAGCCGAGACGCCCTCAATTGCCGAACGCGACCTGCCAGAGCAGCGCTCCATTGAGCATGATGATGAAGGTGGCCGACAGCCAAGCCAGCACCAGCGCCACGCCGTGCACTCGCCAGCCGCGCATCAGACGCGCATCCGATGCGTAACGGATCAACGGTACGACCGCCAGCGGCAATTGCAGGCTCAGCACGACCTGGCTTGCGACCAGCAACTGGTTGGAGCCCTCCTGGCCGTACATCGTCACGGCCACCAGCGCGGGACCGATCGCCATCGCACGCGTGAGCAGCGCGCGTTTCCAGCGCGGCAGGCGCAGTTGCAGGAAGCCCTCCATGACCGCCTGGCCCGCCAGCGTGCCGGTCACGGTCGCGCTCAGGCCGCACGCCAGCAGCGCCGCCGCAAACAGAATCCCCGCCCAGCGGGTGCCCAGCAGCGGCGCAATCAGGCGGTGAGCGTCTGCGAGATCGGTGACGTCGCGATGGCCGCTCGCATGAAACACGGCCGCCGCGACGATCAGCAGCGCTGCATTGATCACGAAGGCAAAGAGGAGCGAGCCGATCGTGTCGATATTGACGACATGCAACGCGGCCTTGATCTGCGCGTCGCTGCAGTCGGGCGCGTGATGCTTGACGAGCGACGAGTGCAAATAGAGGTTGTGCGGCATCACCGTGGCGCCGACGATCCCCGCCGCGAGCCACACCATCCCCGCGTTGCGCAATAGCTCAAGGCTCGGTGCCGTGCCCGCCAGCGCCGCATGCCAGTCGGGTCGCGCGAGCGCCAGTTCGATCACAAAGCACAAGCCGACGAAACCGATCAGCGCCGCGATCACCGCTTCCAGCTTGCGGCCGCCTTTCTGCTGAAGAGCGAGCAGCGCGAATGTGCAGACAGCCGACATCAGCACGCCGACAGTCAGCGACACTCCCAGTAGCAATTGCAGCGCGACGGCGCTGCCAACCACCTCGGCGACGTCGCAGGCGATGATCGCGACCTCGCTCGTCAGCCACAGAAAGATCGTGCGGCGCCGTCCCGAATGTTCGCGGCAAACCTGCGCGAGGTCGCGCCCGGTTACGACGCCCAGGCGCGACGACAGCCATTGCAGCAGCATTGCCATCATGCTCGCGAGCACGACCATGCCCAGCAACTGATAGCCATAGCCGGCGCCCGCGCCGAGCGCCGTGGCCCAATTGCCAGGATCGATATAGCCGACCGCGATTAACGCCCCGGCGCCGACGAACGAGAACCAGTGCGCGGGTCCTTTTTCGGGTAGACGTCGACGGCGGTTAGGGCGCAGCGCGAACGGATTGGTGTTCATGGATGCCTGAGGTCAAAGACTGCCTGATTCCGCAAGGGCCGTGCCCGCGGGGCCGATGTAAGCCCCGACCTGTAACGCGGCGAGCCTCACGGACAAAGCCGTGCGGGGCGCTGCCCAGTCTCGCGCGCGGCCGCACGCACGCTACCGGGAGTCAGCCGTCACGATCTGCGCCTGTCAGCCATTGTGCTCCGTCGCACGGCATTGCGTCGTCGGGCGATGCCGGCGTAAAGGCGGCTGCATAGCGGCGTCCGGACGGCGACGCAAAGCGCGCGGGCTGGCCCGCCTGCAGGCTTACTCTGGCGGCAACTTCGCAGCGTGCCGCGAGCCGGGGTTTTTTTCGGGTAGACATGCGCTCATAACCCGCTAAAATTGCGCCCATTTTCCGGCGGCGCGGCTTACGCTGTGCCGTTTGCGCGACAATGCGGCGTTTTTTTTGGACCGCGCAATAATTGGTGGTAGTTTTCGGGTTTTTCAGGGGAGCCGTGGCGCTGCGTTCGCACCGCGTCGCGGCATGCGTGAGGACGGCCGGTTCGGACCGGTCAGGATCGGAGAACGGGATGAAAAGACGGGTAGTGGGGCAAGTGGCTGCGCTGGTCTTGTGCGCGGCGCCGTGGCTGACGGCGGCAGCGAAGGATACGCAGCTCAACGTGTATAACTGGTCCGATTACATCGCCAAGGACACCATTCCGAACTTCACCAAGCAGACCGGCGTCCAGGTCAAATACGACAACTACGACAGCGACGACACGCTGCAAGCCAAGCTTCTGACCGGCAATTCCGGTTACGACATCGTCGTGCCGACGAGCAATTACGCGGGCAAGCAGATCGCAGCCGGCATCTTCTCGCCGCTCGACAAATCGAAACTGCCGAATCTGAAGTACCTCGACCCTTCGCTGATGTCGCTCGTCGCGGGTGCCGATCCGGACAACAGGTTCACGGTGCCCTGGGCTTACGGCACGACCGGACTGGGCTACAACGTCACGAAGGCACAACAGATCCTCGGCAAGAATGTGCCGCTCGATAACTGGGACATTCTGTTCAAGCCGGAAAACATCTCGAAGCTGAAGGCGTGCGGCGTGTCCGTGCTCGACGCGCCGGATCAGATGTTCGCCGCGGCGTTGCACTACATCGGCAAGGATCCGATGAGCACGAACCCGGCCGACTACCGCGCCGCGCTCGCCATGCTCAAGAAGATCCGTCCGTACATCACGCAGTTCAACTCGTCGGGTTATATCAACGACCTGGTCGGCGGCGACGTGTGCTTCGCATATGGCTGGTCGGGCGACGTCGTGATCGCCAAGCACCGCGCGATCGAGGCGAAGAAGGCGTACAAGATCGAGTACTACATTCCGAAGGGCGGCGCGCCCGTATGGTTCGACGTGATGGCGATTCCGAAAGACGCGAAGAACAAGGAAGCCGCGCTGGAGTGGATCAACTACATCGAAACGCCGCAGGTCCACGCCGCGATCACCAACGCCGTCTACTATCCGAGCGCGAATCTCGAAGCGCGCAAGTACGTGGACAAGGACGTCGCGAACGATCCGGCTGTGTACCCGCCGCCCGACGTCATCAAGACGTTGTTCCTGCTCAAGCCGCTGCCGCCTGAAGTCCAGCGGCTGCAGACGCGGCTCTGGACCGAGTTCAAGTCAGGCCGCTAACCCGGCCAGGTGAATGGGTAAGCATCATCAAGAAGCCCTCGGTGTCCACCGGGGGCTTTGTTCGTCAAACGCCGGAGTAAAGCATTGTGATGAGTAGTGAGCAGCCGGGCGCGCTGGACCGGGTGGCCGCGCCGTCCGCTGGCGGCAACGCCGCGATGAACGACGCAGCCGACAACTTCGTGCAGATTGTCGACGTCGTGAAAAAATTCGGCGAGACCGTGGCCGTCAAGCAGGTCAATCTGTCGGTGAAAAAGGGCGAATTGTTCGCGCTGCTCGGCAGTTCCGGCTGCGGCAAGTCCACGTTGCTGCGTATGCTGGCCGGACTCGAGACCGTGACCTCCGGCAAGATCCTGATCGACGGCGAGGACCTTGCGCAATTGCCGCCGTATCGCCGGCCGGTCAACATGATGTTTCAGTCGTATGCGCTTTTTCCGCATATGACGGTCGAATCGAACGTCGCGTTTGGTCTGAAGCAGGAAGGCGTGCCCAAGGCGGAATTGAAGGACCGCGTGCAGACCGCGCTCGAACTCGTGCAGATGGGCCGCTTCGCGAACCGTAAGCCGCATCAGCTTTCGGGCGGACAGCAGCAACGTGTCGCGCTGGCGCGCTCTCTCGTGAAGCGGCCCAAGCTGTTGCTGCTCGACGAGCCGATGTCCGCGCTCGACAAGCAGATCCGCCAACGCACGCAGATTGAACTCGTCAACATTCTCGACACGGTCGGCGTGACCTGCATCATGGTGACGCACGATCAGGAAGAAGCCATGACGATGGCGGGACGTCTCGCCGTGATGAGCGAAGGGGAGATCGTCCAGCTCGGCACGCCGCACGAGGTGTACGAGTATCCGAATAGCCGCTTTTCGGCCGAGTTCATCGGCTCGACGAATCTGTTCGAAGGGCATACGGTCGAAGACGAGCCCGATCACGTCTTTATCGAAACGCCCGATCTCACTTGCCGCCTGTATGTGAATCACGGCATTACCGGTCCGCTCGGCATGCCGGTGACGATTTCCGTGCGGCCCGAGCGCATTGCGCTGACGCGTAAGCCGCCTGAGGGCGCGTACAACTGGGGCAAGGGCGTCGTCACCAATATTGCTTACATGGGCGGCTATTCGCTGTACCACGTGAAGCTCGACAGCGGCAAAACGGTGATCGCCAATGTAACGAGCCTCGCGCTCACCGAGATCGATCCGCCGACCTGGGGCGACGAGGTCTATGTGCGCTGGAGCGCGTCGGCCGGTGTGGTGCTCACGTCATGAAGCGCCAGTTCAATTCGTTGGTCAACTGGCCGGTGCGGCGCTTCAACCTGACTGGGCGCACCGCGGTCGTGGCCGGTCCGTTCGTCTGGCTGCTGCTGTTCTTTCTTGTGCCGTTTCTGCTGGTCGTCAAGATCAGCTTTGCCGATCTGCAGCTTGGCATTCCGCCGTACACCGAACTGACGAGCTTCGTAGACGGCGCGATCAACCTCAAGCTCGACCTGTCGCATTACGCGTTTCTCGTCACGGACAGCCTGTACTTTGCGACGTACGTGAATTCGGTGGTGGTTGCCGCGATCTCGACGCTGCTGTGTCTGCTGATCGGCTATCCGATGGCGTATTACATTGCGCGTTCGGATCCGGCGCGCCGCAATCTCCTGATGATGGCCGTGATGCTGCCGTTCTGGACGTCGTTCCTCATTCGCGTTTATGCGTGGATCGGCATTCTGAAGAACAACGGCTTGCTGAATAATTTCCTGATGTCGATCGGTCTGATTCATTCGCCAATCGAGCTGTATCACACGAATACCGCCGTCTATATCGGCATGGTGTATTCGTATCTGCCGTTTCTCGTGATGCCTCTGTATGCGCACCTGGTGAAGATGGACATGACTTTGCTGGAGGCCGCGTATGACCTCGGCGCGAAGCCCTGGAAAGCGTTCTGGCAAATTACGTTGCCGCTCTCGAAAAACGGCATCATCGCCGGTTGCCTTCTCGTGTTTATTCCGGCGGTGGGCGAGTACGTGATTCCGGAATTGTTGGGCGGCGCGAATACGCTGATGATCGGCCGCGTGATGTGGAATGAGTTCTTCGACAATGCGGACTGGCCGATGGCTTCCGCTGTGACGTGTGCGATGGTGCTGCTGCTGTTGGTGCCAATGGCGTTCTTCCAGTATGCGCAGGCGAAGGCAATGGAGGAAAGGCGCTGATGAAGCCGAACCGGATTTTGCAGTTCACCGCGTTGGCGTTGGGCTTTCTGTTTCTGTATGTGCCCATTGCCAGTCTGATCGTCTATTCGTTCAACGAATCGCAACTGGTCACCGTATGGACGCGCTTTTCGACGCGCTGGTACGCGGCGTTATTGCATGACGACGAGTTGATCGCTGCGGCGTGGCTCTCGTTGAGGGTGGCGGTGCTGACGGCGTTTGCGTCGGTGATTATCGGCACATGGGCGGGCTTCGTGCTCGCGCGCATGGGGCGTTTTCACGGCTTCACGCTCTATACCGGCATGATCAATGCGCCGCTGGTGATTCCCGAGGTGATTCAGGGCATTTCGTTGCTGTTGCTGTTTATCGAAATGGCGAAGTGGCTCGGGTGGCCGGCCGGGCGCGGCATATTCACGATCTGGATCGGACACGTGATGCTGTGCATTTCCTACGTGGCGATCATTGTGCAGTCGCGCGTGAAGGAGTTGCATCCTTCGCTGGAGGAAGCGGCGCTCGATCTTGGGGCGACGCCGCTTCGCGTGTTTTTCTCGATCACGTTGCCGTTGATTTCGCAGGCGCTGGTGTCGGGGTGGCTGTTGTCGTTCACGTTGTCGATCGACGATCTGGTCCTCTCGGCGTTTTTGTCGGGGCCTGGATCAACGACGTTGCCGCTCGTGGTTTTCTCGCGGGTGAGGTTGGGATTGAATCCCGAGATGAATGCGTTGGCGACCCTGTTTATCGCCGTCGTGACCGTTGGCGTGGTGGCGGTTAATTATTTCATGCAAAGAGCGGAGAGGAGGAGGGTGCAAGTGGCGGTGTAGCGTTTGCCGCTGCCTGATTTTTGTTGGCCTTTCCTTGAAGACAAGGAAAGGCCCGGAACAACGGTAAGCACAAAGCGAAAGCGCCTGAATCCTAAACCCTATACCCAATCCTAACCCCACCCCAATGCCGCCCCTGCACAAAAACCGGCGCCGACGCATCCTTCATCAAAACAAACTCCCCACCGCCCATATCGCGCCGATACGTCTGCAGCAAAAACTTCTTCGTATGCGACCCGGCAGCCAGTCCCGTCCGGTCGTTGAAAATGCGCCGGTTCCGGCAATTGGCCATATTCCACACGACGTCGTCACGCTGCGGCAAAGAGAACTTCAGGTTGTGCGTCGGCAGATAACCGCGCACGTCGATCGCGGCTGAGAACGCGACCCGCGGATCGAGATCGAGTAGCGGCTCCTGAATCGCCGGCAGAACGCGATCGGTAAAAGCCGTGAACCGCGTCATGAACTGCTGCGGATTGCTGCCAGGCACGGACACGTAGTGTTGATCGAAAAGATCGTCGAGAGAAATCTCGCCGCGCGCGACAGCCGCCTCGAATACCTTGCTTACCTTGGCCGCTGCCTCCTGCACGGCTTCGATAAAGCGTGTGTCAGCGGTTTCGACGCCCGCCGCCGCTGTCAACTCGATCAACGTCTCCGACACGCCCAGCAAGTTGCCGAGACGATTCTTCGCCTGCACGAAGTTCTCGCTCGAATCTTCGACGCCGGTCGCCATTTCGAGCACTTGCGCCTCGAGTCCGTCGCACTGCGTTTCGATCTCGCCGGTCAATGCCGCGATCTGCTCGGCCTCGTTGTTCAGATGCGCGATGGCGTCGCCTGTCGCATGCACGACGTCGCCGATCTTGCGCGTGCCCTCACGCACCCGGTGCGCCCGCTCCGTGTTCACTGAGCCTTCGTTGATCAACTGCTCGGTCTGCTGCGTAAGTTGCGCGAGCGTCGTCTCGATCTGACCGGTTGCCTGCGCGGTCTTTGCCGACAGGTTCTTCACCTCGGCCGCCACGACGGCGAAACTGCGGCCGGACTCGCCGGCGCGCGCCGCTTCGATCGCGGCGTTCAGCGCGAGCAGATGCGTCTGCCGCGCGATCAAGGAGATTTCCTCGGAGACGCGGCTCACGTGTGCAAGCGCGCTGCGTAGCGCGCCGATCTGGCTTTCGATCACCGTTACGCCTTCCACCAGACCGTGGATGTCGGCGAGCGATGCCTCCAGCGTCTCCTGCGATTCCTGCACGCCGGTTGCCGCATGCGCCGAGACTTCGCGCATGCCTCGCGCAGCAGTCGCGATCCGATGATTGCCCGCGAGCGTCTGCGCGGCGGACTCGCGCAACGCCTTGCAGACTTGGGCCTGATGCTGCACGCGCGCGGCGACCTCATCGACGTGGCCGGACACATCGCAAATTTCGATACCCAGTTTGCCCGCCTGCGAGGCAATATCACCGACCACCGCCTCGGAGCGGGCCGGCCGGCGAAAGCTGAAACGCGACATGGACGTCTCCTTTGACGCTAACGGCGCTGGCGGTTGGCGCACAGCGTCTTCTCAATGCGTTTACGGCTGGCTTTCGGCGGACTTGATACGGGGTATCCCGCAGTCGCTATCATGTGCGGTTTGGCGTCGCGACAGCCGCAATCAGGCGTGCGGCTGCGGCCATCCCTTTTTTCGACGGTAACGATGTACGACTCCTTAGCGCGCGTTTCGGGCTGGCAACAGCTCTATCATTTGTGGGAGCTAATCGTCATGCTCTGCAAGTTTCTTTGGAGCTTGTTGCGCTTTCTTGGGGGTGGGGGGTAGGGGTGGTTTGTGGGGGAGCGGAGTTTGTGAGAGTGGGGCCAGGGTCGTGAGAGTGGAAAGACTGGATTGGTGACTGCTGGCATTGTCCTTTCGGCGAGTCGACGGCGGGGCGCTGGGGCTGATATTAAAGGACGCCTGGTTGCTGGTACATGACCAGCAGGGCAGGGACGTGCTCGCGGATGCAGGTCTTGCGGTGGCGGAACGGCTCAAACCGACCCTTTGCGGTCGGTTGGGCCGGCGTGACCCGACAGGCCGCTTCCGAGTTACAACGGCCGTTTGCACCACAAGCTTTCACATGGATCTGCCAATAATTACAAATAGCAATCGACAGCCCACCTAGTCGAAAACCGTCAACCTTGGATAAACGAGACGGTTCATGTGACGACGGTACGTCCGACCGAGCCACCATGCACGACAAGCGATGCGCTCACGTGCTCATATCGGACCAAGGTCCGATATGAGCATATGCGTCTGTGACCTATGGTCCCTAAAGGTAGCCGATGCATCCGGGCGCCAAGCCTTGCCTCCAGCAGTTGATACTGACCGTAGGGGACGGCGGTTCACGCTTCGGGAGCATCGACAAGATTGAGTCTATCGATGGGTCTTACTTCAGCTATGCGCGTACTTTGCATGACTTTACCGCTATTCGGACGGTGCGGTAACAACATGCGATTCAACCCGAAGTTGAACGACATTGAGGAGGTCAGAATGAAGAACTCGGTTTCAGGCAAGATAGGCGTTGTTTTGGTCGCCGTAATCTTGGGAGCATGTGCGGGCGGGTTGGGGTCTGGGTCCGGGTCTGAAGCAAACGTCGCGGAGAATTCCGGTTTCCTGAGGGATTACTCCCGTCTGACGGAGACCAAGGACAACGAGGGTAGGACCATTCGGGCCTGGGTGAGCCCCAAGCTCACGCCCGCCAACTACAACGCGATATTGCTCGATCCGCTCATCTTCTATCCGGAGCCGAGGCCAAACGACCGCGTGAGCGCTGAGACGCTGCAACAAATTCTCGCTTACTCCAATGACACGCTTAAGCGGTCACTCAGTCAGCGATTCAGGATGGTCGATCGGCCGGGGCCGGGCGTGCTGCACCTTCGCGCCGGGTTCACGAGCGTCGCCTCGCAAGGGGAAGGCCTCAAGCCCTACCAGTACGTACCGATGGCCTTTGTGGCCACGATGGCCATAAGGACCGCGACGGGTGGTACGCCTCAACGCGCCTTCATCGTGATCGAAGTCGAGGGAACGGACAGCGTCACGGGTGAGTTGCTGGGGGAGAGGGTGCGGATTGGGACAGGCGAGCGCCTCGCTCAGGTTGCAAGTACGCAGGTCATGACGTTGGACACGTTGAAGCCGTTACTGGACGATCTGGCGGCATCTGCCTTTCCGGAACTGGCGCGGTACGTCAAGCCCAGATGAGACGGATCGCATTTGGCCGCGCAGATAAAGACTTCACCGCCCCTGCGACGAGACCCGAGGGGGCATCACGCGAGCAACAGATAAATGCGTTGGTGCTGCCTGCAGGAGGGAACCTGGAAGTGATTTGGCTCGGCGTACGACCTGCGATTGGTCAGGTCGGTGTGGCATGACGACAGTGATCGGCTTGAGGCGCTGAAACCTGACGTCGAACCGGGCGCTCTCGACGGTCCGGCAGGCTCTGCATATCTGCTTCGACGGGCAGATCGCGTTCGCTGTGTTTGTTGCTCGCTCTTGTTGGCGAGATGAGGTCAGCGCGACAATGGGACGACTACGGGGGCCAGAGAAGTACATCGCATCGAGGTCCGGCGTGGAAGTGCCGGCGGTGCACGCATCCACAATCCGCATTGCGCCGTGTAACGCCCTTTCGCATTGACCACCGGAACCGTTTCAGTCATGTGGTGAGAATCATGACCCCGCCGGCGGTATCGATCATGTCCGATCGCGCAGACGCGTCTGGAGGTCGAGCGGCTATCGGCCTGGCGACGCAAACTGCGAGATGCCTGCGGCACGCAACGGCCGGAGTGGCCCTGCTCTGGCCTACGCTGACCTCCGCGCAAGAGATGGAGCCGCGCGCCTATTCGGCGACTCCTGTGGGTACGAATTTCGTGGTGGCAAGCTATGCGCGATCGACCGGTGGCGTGTCGCTCGATCCCACGCTGCCGATTACCGACGTGAGCGCGAGAATCAACACGTACCTGCTCGGCTACTCCCACACCTTCGGAATCGCGGGACATGCCGCCAGCTTTGCGCTGGCGGTACCGTATAGCAACGCCGACCTGAGCGGTAATGTCCAAGGTGTGCCCGGGACCGCGTGGCGATCGGGGCTGGGCGACGCGACCTTCAGGGTCGTGATGAACCTGCTGGGCGGTCCTGCACTTACGCCGGAAGAATTTGCGCGGCACCGGCCAACCACCACGCTGGGCGTCAGTCTGCTCGTCATCGCGCCGACAGGCCAGTACGTGCCATCCCGCGCGATCAACGTGGGATCGAACCGTTGGGCGTTCAAGCCGGAGCTGGGACTGTCTCAACCCTTGGGAGACTGGTTCGTGGAGGGTGCGGCCGGCGTATGGCTGTTCACCGACAACGATGACTTTTTTGGAGGCCATCAGCGCAGCCAGGCGCCAATGCCCGTTTTTCAGTGGCACGGCGGCTATACATGGCGTCCTGGATTGTGGCTCGCTGCGGACATGACGTACTTTGCGGGCGGTCGGACAAGCATAAACGGTGTCGAGGACCACGACCTCCAAAGCACTGTGCGGTACGGCGTGACGTTGTCAGTTCCGCTTGCTGCGCAATGGTCGGCGAAGGTGGCATGGTCGCGCGGCCTGATAACACGCGTTGGGGGCAATTTCCAGACAGTCTCTCTTTCATTGCAATACCGCTGGTTCAATCATTGAAGGGTAGCCACAGGCGGTCTAACGAAGTCCGCCGGCAAGATATCGCTTAGTGCTACCGGCGGGCGACGAGACAGAACGGAGGTAACATGAGCGACCTTTTAATATTCTTCATTGTCTTTGCGTGCGCGTCTGCCAGTGTTGGCGTTGGCTCGTATCTGCGTAACGTGCTGCCGAAACAGCACCTTAACGATGAATCGGCAGCTGTAGTAAGACTCGCAACCGGTCTGATCGCGACCATGGCCGCGTTAATACTTGGGCTGCTGATCTCGTCAGCGAAGGCCTCTTTCGATACTGTAAGCACCGAGCTCATCGACGCAACCGCCCATGTCGTCCGTCTTGACCGCGTACTGGCGAAATACGGACCGGAAACGCAACCGATCCGTGAAGCGCTCAGGCGAAGCTACGCGGCGACGATCGATACACTTGCTTCCGATGATCCTTCCCGACTGGCGAAAATCGACAATCCAGAAACTGCCCACCGGGTCGAAGACATACAGCGGATGGTAGAGGGGCTTTCGCCACAGAACGCTATGCAACGCGAGCTCAAGACGCGTGCACTCCTGCTTGTTGATGAAGTGTTCGCTACGCGCTGGCTGGCGATACTGAAGGAAAAAGTTCCTCTTCCCATGCCGCTTCTCGTAGCCTTGGTGTTTTGGTTGGTCGCCATTTTTGGGACGTTTGGTTTGTACGCCCCCCGCAACGGCACGACTATCGCTGTGTTGCTCGTGTGTGCCTTGTCGACATCCGGGGCGATATTTCTGATCCTGGAACTGAACTCGCCGCTTAATGGCGTCGTTCGCGTTTCGCTGACTCCAATGCGCGAAGCGCTCGCCGTTCTCGGAAAATGACAATGCCCAATCGAAACGATCGGTAAACCCCGCCCGTTCGCTGTCTAGACGCTGTGAAAAAAGCGTCGGCGACGGCGCTACGTGGCAGCGAACATCGTTGGGGCGGAAATGCCACCCTTATCAATGACAACTCTGGCCGACGACTTGAAGTGCAAGATCGGAGTGCAAATGTCCTTTACCAAAGGTGGAGCCGACGTTCGAACGTCCGCGTGAAAGCGTGAGCCAACGTCCGTAGGTGGCCGCACTCAGCCGTTCACCAACGGGCGCAACCCGAGCGCACACACTGGCAAACCCAACCAATTCGCGTCACAAATCCGCCGAGTCCGGTTTATTGCGTTCCGCGTCACAGACGCGTGACCGAATTCGTTACTAAGACCTTCATCCTGCGTTTAGCCCTGGTCCAACCCACAGCGCGCCGTCCCGCTGCCCCCTACACCGACGCGCGTCGCGAGCCTTCTTCCCGGAGCGGCAACTCTTCACTGTTGCTCGCATTACCGCTGAGAAAAGCCCGCAAATCGGCAAGCACCCGCTCGGGCGCTTCTTCCATTGGAATGTGTCCAAGACCCGGATACATGACCGACTTCGCGCCCGGAATGCGCCGGGCGAATTCGGCGGCGTGCGCGGTGGGAATCCAGCGGTCCTTCGCGCCCCACAAGATGAGCGTGGGAACCACGAGCGTAGTCAGCACGTTTGTATCGAGTTCTTCGAAATCGAGCGTCGGCACCATCTTGCCGATCGCGGCGCGCGTGCCTTCGCCGCGAAAAAAGTCGACGTAGCGCCGCAGCGTGACGGCGTCGAGTTTGCGCGCATCGCCATACACGTTGCGCACGGCGCTTCTGATGATGATTTCCGGCAACCATCGCGGCGAACTCGCGCGGACCAGCGCGTGATTGAAAAGATCGATGTAGATGGGCAGCTTCATCGGGAAGCCGGCCGAGTCGATCAATACCAGTCGCTCGACCGCGTCGCGATGACGCACCGCGTAGTCCCACGCAATAAGCCCGCCAAGCGAATTGCCGATGAATACCGCACGTGAGACGCCGAGCGCCTGCAGGAACGTGTCGATGAAACGCCGGTAGGTCGGCAGGTTCATCGTTTCAATGACGCCGGTACTGGAGCGCAGCGGTCCCGTCACGCCAAACGGCGGCAGGTCGAGACGAATCACGCGGTGCGCGTGCTTGAGTTCATCGGCGACACGGTTCCAGGTGTGCAGCGAAGACGCGAAACCATGAATCATCACGATGATGTCGCCACTGCCTTCGTCGACGTAATGGACATCCGCGCCCATGATCCGGACGAATCTGGAGCCGCTTTGCGTGTAGCGTCGGCGCAATTCGTCGCGCGGCACACTCGTGATGCCGAGCCGAGCGGCGAGCGAGCGCGGCGGCAGCGCGGCGGCGTTCGATGGTCTCGTAGATGACGAGCCCGATGCCGAGCCGGATACCGACGAGGCCGACGACCGAGGTTCTATGCTTGCCATGTTTTGCGTCTCTCTTTTTGTTCGAATCGAAACTGCAAACGGACATCGAGCCGACCCCAGC
Organism: Paraburkholderia caledonica NBRC 102488; assembly: GCF_000685095.1. GTDB lineage: Bacteria > Pseudomonadota > Gammaproteobacteria > Burkholderiales > Burkholderiaceae > Paraburkholderia > Paraburkholderia caledonica. Next base: position 192,836 of record NZ_BAYE01000005.1, on the reverse strand, counting down.
CGCCACTGAATCAGGGCAAGAAGCGATAATCCCGCGGCCGCACGCGCCGCGTCCGTTTGCGAAAGCTGAACGTGAAGCCCGGCCACAGCGCGGTCACCTTGCCGCTTCCTGTCTGATACCAGCTATGGCAGCCGCTCGACCACACGGAGCGCTGCATATTCTTCTGCAGGCGCGCGTTGTAGTCGCGTTGCACGTCGGGGCGCAGGTCCATCGCGCGTACGTTGCGCTCGCGTAGCACGCGCAGGCAATCGCCGATGTACTGCACTTGCGACTCGATCATGTAGATCATCGAGTTGTGGCCGAGAAAGGTGTTCGGACCAGCGATCATGAAGAAGTTGGGAAAGTCGGCGATGCTCGTGCCGAGATACGCTTCCGGACCGTCGCGCAGCCATAGCGCACGGAGATCCGCGCCGCCGATGCCCGTCACCTCGAACGGCGCGCCGAAGCCGTTGAACTGAAAGCCTGTGCCGCAAATGATCGCGTCCGCCGCGTGATGTGCGCCGTCTTGTGTCACGATGCCGTCCGCGACCACTTCACGAATGTCCGCTGTAATCACGTTCACGTTGGGTTCGACGAGCGCGCGATAGTAGTCGCTCGACAGCAGAACCCGCTTGCAGCCGAGGCGGTAGTTCGGCGTGAGCTTCGCGCGCAGTTCCGGGTCTTTCACGCGCCGTTCGAGGTAGCTGAGACACAGCTTCATCGGGCGCTTCATCAGTTGCGGATGCCTCACGAAAGCGATGGCCTGCGATTCGAGCTTCCAGTAGATCGCACTGCGTACGACTCGCTGCGTGAACGGCACATGCTCGAAGAGCCAGCGCGCGCGTTCGCTAATGCGCTTGTTGGGCTTGGGCATGATCCATGGCGCGGTGCGTTGGAACAGATCGAGTTGCGCGACGCGCTGCTGGATTTCCGGCACGAACTGGATCGCGCTCGCGCCGGTGCCGATAACCGCGACGCGTTTTCCTTCGAGCGGATACGCGTGATCCCAGCGCGCGGAATGAAACAGCTTGCCTTTGAAACTCTCGAGCCCCGCAATTTGCGGCATGGAGGGGCGGGATAGTCCACCGCTCGCTCCGATCAGCACATCCGCCTCGACGTTCTCGCGCATGCCGTCGACATCCAGTTCGATGTGCCACACGTGACGCGCTTCATCGAACCGCGCGGCCACGACGCGTGCATTGCAACGCACGTAACGATCCACGCCGTACTTGCGCGCGCAGTGCCTGAGGTAGGCGAGAATTTCCGCCTGGCCGCTGAACTCGCGCGACCACGCAGGGTTCGGTTCGAAAGAAAACGAATACAGATGCGAAGGCACATCGCACCCGGCGCCCGGATAGGTGTTGTCGCGCCAGGTGCCGCCAATGTCGGCGGCGGCCTCGTAAAGCGTGAACGACGTAATGCCCATTTTTTGCAGACGCACGGCCATGCCGATGCCGGCGAAGCCGCTGCCCACGATTGCAATGCGCGGCGCGACGGCTCGTGTGGATGCGGCGGATGAAGCGGGCGTCACAGCAATCTCCGGCAAGGATGTTCGGGCCGTGTCGTCGTTCAGGAAACGCGGCGTGGCCGCGAACAGGCGGCCGCTCGAACGTTACGCGCAGGGTAGACAACTGTGCACCTCGCGTCAAGATCGTTTAGAGTACGTCTATTAAACGCGCGTGCTGCGCGGTGATTCAAAACCCATCACCAAGGCCATGAAATCCGTAACTGAAGCCGTGCCGAATGCCGGCGACACTGCGGCCACTCAGGAATTGCCGGCCGGCAAACGCAAGCTGATTGAAGCGGCGTTGCGGTTGACCGCGGGCGGGCGCGGCTTCGCAAGCCTCGGTCTGCGCGAACTCGCGCGAGAGGCGGGGCTGAACCCGAACACGTTCTATCGTCATTTCGACACGCTCGACGATCTTGCGCGCGAAGCCGTCGATTCGGTAAGCCGTCGGTTGCGGCCGATGCTGCGCCGCGAGCGCTGGCTTGCCGCGCACGACGAACCGCACAGCGTGCCACGGCGCGCATGCGTGGCGTTCTTCGCATTCGCGTTGGAAAACCGCGAGGCGTTTCTGAGCGCTTTAGCTGAGTATCACGGCACGTCGCCTGCATTGCGCGAAGCCGTGCGCGCGACGCTTCATGCGGTGTCGGCGGAAATGGCGGACGACGTCGTGCAATTGCAACTGATGCCGGCACTTCCGCGCGATGTCGTCGATGAAGTGTGCACGCAGATCGTGCTGCAACTGTTTCATCTGTCAGCGGAGTTTATCGGCGCAGATGCGGACGCAAGCGAAGAGGACAACGCCAACGCCGACGTCGCCCGCCGCGATGCGCTCGTGAGTTATGCCGAGCGCTTTGTCGTGCGGCTATTTGCGGGCTCGATGGTGCTCGCGCGGCACGAGGAAGCGCAGGCGGCCGTGTCGAGCCGTGCGTGATTCGTCGAGTGTGCAAAAAAACAGGCTCCATGAAGGGAGCCTGTTTTGCATCGTATCGTCAGGTGCACCACGGTGCGCCGCGCTTTGAGCGGCGCAGCGGGCGAGGGCTAGGTGTTGTCGCTCCAGCCGCCGGAATCGTCGCTGCTGCCCATGTCGATGCCGCCGCCGCTGTTATCGTTCCAGTCGTTCGAGCCTTGGCCGAAGTCGAGGCCGCCGCCGTTGTCGACATCGTTGCCGCGCCGGCGCGTTTCATCGTCGACGATCACGTCACGCTCAACCACGCGTTCACGTCCGGAGTTCAGCGCTTCTCCAAGCAGAACGCCGGTGAGCAGCCCACCCATGCCGCCACCGAAACCGCCGCCTTGCTGCACGATAACCGGCGGTTGCTGCTGTTGATAGGGACCTTGCTGTTGATAGGGCGGCTGCGACGGATACGGCCCTTGCTGCGGATTGCCAAAGCGCTCGGCTTCGCGTGCATACGGCGATTGCGCGCTGTCAGCCGCGGCGCTTGCATTCGGATCGGGCCGGCCATCGGCTCGGGCGCGCAAGCTGCCGATGCGCTGCTCCAGTTCGTCGAGTTGATACGGCGGCACCGGATTCTTGCTGTTCGATAGCGCTTCAACGAGCGTTCGCAACTGGTCCTCCGTTGCTTCGACTTCTTTCTCCAATGCTTCGTGCCCGGGCGCCGTGGAAAGCTTCACGTCGAGCTTGAGCGAGCGCACTGAGTTGAGCAGCTCGGTCGCACGCTTGAGTTGCACGCGACGGTCGTCGTCCGCGCGCGTATCGTCCTGCGAGCGCGCGCGGCGCAAAGTCCAACGCAGCACCAGCGCGATTACGCCAACGAGAATCAGAATGCCGACCCACATGCCGATGCCCGGACCATGGCGCTCAGGCGCTTGCTGTACGGCTGGCGCGTTCTGCTGGCCGAACGGATTGGTCGTGCGGTTCGTCAAGGCGCCAATCCCGCTTTCACCGCCGTTACCGCTCGTGCTGGCAGTGCGTTCGGCGTCGCGGCGAATGCGTGCCTCGACTTGCGCGAAGCGCGTCGGGTCGGTGAAACGGATCTGCGGATCGAGCGTCTTGGCCTGCTGGACTTGCGCGAGCGCGTCACCATAACGACCTTCACGGTCGAGCACCTGGCTGTACAGGTAATGCGCGTGTGCGTTGTTCGGATGCGCCTTCAGTACTTCGGACAGGCCGGCATCGGCCTGCTGCCAGTTGCCTTGCGACATTGCCGATTCGATCTGCTGAACCGTGGGCACGGCAAACGCTGCCGTGGATACGAGCATCAGCGAGACGAACGCACTTGCAATAACTTTTTTCATTTGCAGACCGGGCGCCACGCGCCCGTCTCCTTCAGTCGATTGCGGGGGCCGGCTAACCGGAGGCCGGCTGACCGGAGCCACCTTACCGCGCACTGCTACGCAATTACTGAGCCGGCGAGTTGATCTGCTTTTTCAGTGCTTCCAGACGGTCTTCCACCGACGGGCCGCGGTTCAGGTCTGCCAGCTTGTCGTCGAGCGCCTTGCCGCTTTTGACATCGGCGGAATTCAGACGTGCGTCCGAACGGGCATTCGACAACGCGACCTTGTCTTCGAGCTTCTGAAAATCCTCGGACAGGTTTTTCCCGCCGATGCCGCCCAACGCCGTTGCAGCGACGTCTTTCGCTTCGGCGATCTGTTGCTTGGCTTGCAGGATGTTCGAGCGCGCATTCAGATCGTTGCGACGGCTGCGCATGTCCTCGATCTGGCTTTTGAGTTGCGCGACCGACGGCTCCAGCGTAGAGAGTTCCTTGGTCAGCGCATCGCGTTCTGCCTCGGCCGTGGCTTGCGCGCCGAGCGCTTCGCGAGCCAGCGCTTCATCGCCGGATTGCAGCGCGCGCTTTGCGCCGTCTTCGTACTTCTTCGCCTTGTCGGCGGCAACATCGCGCTTGCTTTGCTGTGTGGCCACTTGCGCCTGGATCTCGATCAGCGAGTTCTCGGCGCGGCCGATGCTCTCGTCGAGTTCGCGTACGATCTGGCGCGAATCGCGCGACGGGTCTTGCACCGAGTCCGCCGCGTCGTTCAGGAGACCTTTTAGCGTGCGCGAAATGCTGTCAAAAAGCGACATGAAAACCTCCAGAGAATGGTGTCGGCGCTGAATATTCCTGCGCACTCAACTGCTTGTCACTACTACTTTACGCCGCCGCGCGAGAAGCTGCGCAGCGTTCGGACCGGAGGTCGGGGCTTGCTCGCCGATTGCAATAGCGCAACAGCAAATTGTCGGTTTCACCTGTGCACTTATCGCATCACAAAGCGAAAGGTTTTCGGCGACGAGCACGCCAACCCGTCCCTCTGTAGCTCGCGGATATTACACCACGGGCTCTCTTAAAATGGGCTTAAAGGGCGCGATGAGCGAGCCGCTCAGTGTGCCTGCGGCGAGTGTCGCCAACGTGAAAGGCGCACGCGTCGCCAGGGAGGAGGCGAGTGACATGCGCAGTCGACCGCTTACAAGCCGGTGCAAGCCGGTGCAAGCCGCTGCAAGCCGGTTGCATCGACGTTGCGCGTTCCATTGCTGCGCACTATCGCGATGGTTACGCGAAGCGGCCGCCTTCGGGGCCAAGATCGCTGTGCGGATCGTCTTCATCGCGCATGGGGTCGAGACGAGGGCGTTTTAGCACGCTTTTCACATGAGTTTGCACCGTCACGGCGGCGGGCAGCGGTTCGTCAATCGCGGCAGCGCGTGCCGCCGCCATTCTCGCGACAGCCTCGGCGGTTGCCACGGCGTCTTCGTCGACTTCGGCGGTAAGCGCCGCCAGCACATCAGCAGGCAGCAGCGGGGCAGGTGCAGGCGCGGGTGGCACATTTTCAACGGGAGTTGCAGCGGCGGACGCTGTCGAACCGGCCGCGACACTTGCCCCATTGGTATCCGAACCGGCCCGAAGGTCCACGCGCGTTTGCAACGCGGCCGGCAGCGCGTCGCGCGCAACTCTCGCCTCGTGCGCGACGCGCTGCAGCGCCGCGTCGAGCGCATCAGGCGCGCGTGGCACATTGAGCCGATCGACGATACTCGCTGCTTTCACCTGCTCGCTGGTCGCGCTGAAACTCAGCACTGCGCGCCGCATGAGCTCGCTCACGCTGATGCGGAGTTCGTCCGCAGTGGCGGCGATCGCGCGTTTCTGCGCGGGTGTGACGAATACGACGATGCGTTCGCTGGGCTTTGTCATGATCGGCTCGCATACTTGTTGGCATGGCGCCTGACGGCGCGCATTGGCGCACATCGGCATGCGCGGAGTCCATCATATGACGAGTTGCGCCGATCGCAAACGGGCGCTTCATGAAAATGCCGTGACATCAACGAGTTGTCGCGCTTTTTGTGGTCTTGTCCACAGGCCTTTCAACAAAAACTGGGGATAACTTCGCAAATGTGCGCAAGCGCCTCGCAAGCCTGCCGAATCTACCCACGGCCTGCCGCCGGGCGTGGAAGCGAAGGGAATTCTTACAAAAAAACTCCGTTGAGCGCCGCTTGATTTCTTTAAAATGCGCTGTTACGTTGCGCCGGACAATGTCCCGGGTGCGCCGTGGCGACTCGCCGGGGCACAGAGTCGCACGGCGGTCTGCGCCCAGACTACGCCGCTCACGATTCATGCGCGCCTGACGCGCGAGAACAAGGCGTTGAGTTACGCGCCCACTATTCCAGTCATGCCAATCATCAAACGACCGCATTCCTCGCAATCTCCGGCCGGTCAAGACCGGGACTCCTACCACCGCACGCAGGGACGCAACGCCGCTTCGCGCGACGCCGGAGAGGGCGGACGCTCGATCGGCGCGACGGTCGCGATCTGGTTCGCGAGCCTCGTCGCGATCGTCGCCGTGGTCGGCGCGCTGATCGTCGGCTACGCACTTGTCGTGATGGGGCCGCAACTGCCTTCGCTCGACGCGCTGACCGACTACCGTCCGAAAGTGCCGCTGCGTGTCTATACGGCGGACCATGTGCTGATCGGCGAATTCGGCGAGGAGCGGCGCAGTCTCGTGCGCTTCCAGGACATTCCCGACCAGATGAAGAAAGCGGTGCTCGCAATTGAAGACTATCGCTTCTACGAGCACGGCGGCGTCGACTTCCTCGGCATTCTGCGCGCCGGCTTTGCCGACCTCGCGCACGGCGGCGCGTCGCAGGGCGCGAGCACGATCACGATGCAGGTTGCGCGCAACTTCTTTCTGTCGAGCGAGAAAACCTATACGCGCAAGATCTACGAAATGCTGCTCGCCTACAAGATCGAGCGCGCGTTGACGAAGGACCAGATTCTCGAGCTGTACATGAACCAGATCTATCTGGGCGAGCGCGCTTATGGCTTTGCTGCGGCAGCGCGCGTGTACTTCGGCAAGGATCTGAAAGACATCACGCTTGCGCAGGCCGCGATGCTCGCGGGTCTGCCGAAAGCGCCGTCCGCGTATAACCCGGTCGTGAATCCGAAGCGAGCAAAAATCCGTCAGGAATACATTCTCAGGCGCATGCTGGAGTTGCGCTACATCAGCCAGGAGCAGTACGCCCAGGCGGTGAAGGAAGAGATTCACACGCGGAACCCCGGCAACGAATACAGCGTGCACGCCGAGTACATTGCCGAAATGGTTCGCCAGATGATGTACGCGCAGTACAAGGACGAAACTTATACGCGCGGCCTGAATGTCACGACCACCATCGATTCCGCCGACCAGGACGCCGCGTATCGCGCGGTGCGCAAGGGCGTGATGGATTACGAGCGGCGCCACGGTTATCGCGGGCCGGAAGGCTTCGTGCAATTGCCAGCGCCTGGCGACGACCGCGATCAGACTATCGACGACGCGCTCAACGATCATCCCGATAACGGCGAGATCATCGCCGCTGTCGTCACGGAGGCGAGCCCGAAGCAGGTGAAGGCGCAACTGGTCGACGGCACGCAGGTGACTATCGGCGGTGATGGCTTGCGCTTTGTCGCCAGTGCGTTGAGCGCACGCGGCGCGGCCGCAACGAAGATCAGGCCGGGATCGATCGTGCGCGTGATGAGCGACGCCAAAGGCAACTGGCAGATCACGCAGCTCCCGCAGGTGGAGGGCGCACTGGTGTCGCTCACGCCGCAGGACGGTGCGATTCGCGCGCTCGTCGGCGGGTTCGACTTCAACAAGAACAAGTTCAATCACATCACGCAAGCCTGGCGTCAGCCGGGTTCGAGCTTCAAGCCCTTCATTTATTCGGCGGCGCTCGACAAGGGGCTCGGACCGGCCACGATCATCAACGACGCGCCGCTGTACTTCCCGTCGAGCACGCCGGGCGGCGACGCGTGGGAGCCGAAAGACGATGACCAGCCCGACGGGCCGATGCCGATGCGCCTCGCGTTGCAGAAGTCGAAGAACCTGGTATCGATCCGGATTCTGTCGTATATCGGCACGAAGTACGCGCAAGACTTCGTTACGCAACGCTTCGGTTTCGACGCCGACAAGACTCCGCCCTACCTGCCGATGGCGCTCGGCGCGGGGCTCGTGACGCCGTTGCAGTCGGCGGGTGCGTATTCGGTCTTCGCGAACGGCGGTTATCGCATCAACCCGTATCTGATCAACGAAGTAACGGACGCACGCGGCGAGCCGCTGTCGAAAGCGCAGCCGCTTACCGCGGGTCGCGACGCGCCGCGCACGCTTGAGCCGCGTAACGCGTACATCATGAACAGCCTGCTGCATTCGGTCGCAACCGCGGGCACTGGCGCCGGCACCAACGTGCTGCATCGGTCGGACCTGCAGGGCAAGACCGGAACGACCAACGACGCAAAGGACGGCTGGTTCGCCGGCTATCAGCAATCGCTCGTCGCGGTCGCATGGATGGGTTACGACCAGCCGAAGACGCTCGGCAGCCGCGAATTCGGCGCACAGCTCGCGCTGCCGATCTGGGTCGAGTACATGCAGCGCGCGTTGCGCGGCGTGCCGCAGAGCGAGCCGGCGCAGCCCGAAGGGGTGACTTCCGTCGACGGCGAATTGTTCTACTCGGACATGACGCCGGGGAACGGTTTTGTCGCGAGCATCGGCCTCGATTCGGCGAATCCGACGGCGGGTGTGAACGACGCGGTTGGAGGCGTGGGGCCCGCGGGCTTGACGCCGCCGGCAGTGCCGCCGCCGAGCGTGTCGTCCAATGAGAAGAAGCAGATCATGGATCTGTTCGAGTCGAACAAGCCTTAACAATGTGCGCGCTAGCCGATCGGCGCGCGCAACGTGGTGCCCGTAGCCGTAACACCGTGCGGGCTTCACGCTTTCCGGCTGCGCTGCGGCGGTAGCTAGTCTGCCGATTCTGTTGGCGGGACGCACGCTGTGTTTTAATCATGCCTGCGATGCTCGATCGGGGTCCATTAGCAGGCTGGATTCGTTAGCTGTTTCTATCTCGAGCATGGCTGCGTCTTGCGGCGAGCAAGGCGTCACCATCCCTCAAGCGCGCCCGGACCCGGCCGGATACGCGCACATGCCACGTTGAGCGCTGGGGGCACACAGCCGCAGCCGCCGACGTGTTTGCCTTCCAGCATCCACCGGGTTCCCGCATTGAAAAGTCGAATTCTCATCTGTCTGATGACGGGGCTGCTGCGCGCCTTCGCTATATTGCCGTATGGGCTCGTCGCGCGGTTTGGCAACGGCGTCGGCGCTCTGCTGTACCGGATTCCGAGCACGCGCCGGCGGGTGGTGCATACCAACCTGAAATTGTGTTTCCCCGACATGAGCGACGCAGCGCGCGAACGTCTGGCGCGCGCGCATTTCTGCCATGTGATTCGCAGTTATGTCGAGCGCGGGCCGCAATGGTTCGGCAATGCGCAGGCGCTGGCCCGACTCGTCGAAGTGGAAAGCGCAATCGATCTCTCGGAGGTTCGGTCTCAACCGACGATCTTCGTCGGCTTCCACTTTGTCGGCATCGAGGCCGGCTGCATGATGTATTCGACGCGGCATCCAGTGGCGTCGCTTTACACGCCGATGTCGAACCTGTTGCTCGACGCGATGGCGAGGCGCCAGCGCGGGCGTTTCGGCACCGAGATGATTCCGCGCAGCGACAGTGTGCGGCGTGCGTTGCGGGCCTTGCGCGACGGCACGCCGGTGATGCTCGCGGCGGACATGGACTTCGGTTTGCGCGATTCGGTGTTCGTGCCGTTTTTTGGCGTCCAGGCCTGCACGCTCACGTCTGTCTCGCGGATGGCGCGCGCGGCGAACGCCCGGGTCGTGCCGTTCGTGACGGAGGTGCTGCCGGGCTATCGCGGCTACAAGCTGAGTATCTTCGAGCCGCTAGCCGGTTTTCCGTCGAACGACGTAACGGTGGACGCACGACGGATCACCGAGTTTCTCGAGACGCAGGTGCGACGGATTCCTGATCAATATTATTGGGTGCACAAGCGCTTCAAGAACCGTCCGGAAGGGGAGGCGGGCGTTTATTGACGCAGCGGGCGGCCGTATGTGCGTGCTTTCGTTGCGCGGGCAGTGGCGGCAAACGCGTCACAAGGGCAAACGCTTGTGCGTTCAAGCACTTGGCTGCTGTGTCCTATGGTTATCCACAAAGCTGTGAACAAAGTCTGTGGATAGATTGGTTCCGCGACGCATAGGGGCTACAACCATATGGGCTACCAACATCTGATCCGACGGACGCTTCCCATCCTATCGACCTATGCTTCATTCCACGCCGTCACCCATAACACCAGCCGGCTCAACGAGTTAGCCCGTTTGTCAGAAAGTTTTCAACAGCCTATTCAACATCAACTGGGGATAAGTGCGCGGCGTCAATTCGGATTAGCTGGTTCGGCCCCGGACGCCCGCGCAGTTTCCTTCGTTTCCTTTAATGTTGACTGTGCAGTCACACCTGGACTTGCTCCCGAACCCGCCGCCTCGACGGGCGGATTGCCCATCGCCTGAAATAGCGCCGCCGTGTCCGTCAGACGCGCGCTCGTATAGCGAATCTCGTCGAGTTGCGCGTTGCGAAATTGCTGCTCGCTCGTACGCGTGGACGATACAGGTACGGCGCCGAGCCGATAGCGGCCGGAGGTTTCATCGAAAATTCCCTGAGCGGAACGTGTCGCTGTATTCGCGGCGTCCAGCGCCTGCGCGTCGTGTTCGAGCGCGGCCAGCGTGTCGGCGACATTCTGGAACGCGGCAAGCACCGTCTGCTTGTATTGCGACACCGTGGCCTCATAGGTGTTCATGGCCGCGCGGCGCTGTGCCACCAGCGCGCCGCCGTGAAATAACGGCTGCGATAAAGAGGCGCCGATGCTCCAGATGGCGCCCGCGCCGGACAGCGCGACGGGCCAGCTGAAGCCGCCTTGTCCCATCGATGCGCTTAACGACAGGCTCGGGTACATCTGCGCGGTCGCTACGCCCACATCGGCGGCCGCAGCTTTTAGCGCGGCGTCGGCAGCCTGAATGTCGGGCCGTGCCTGTAACAGTTCGCTCGGCACGACCACCGGCACCTGCTCGGGCAGATGCAAGCCCGCGAGTTCCAGATCGGCTGGCGCGGCGTCCGGGCTACGACCGAGCAGCACGGCCAACGCATGACGTGTGGTTTGCCATTGCTGCCGCAACCCCGGCAGGCTCGCGGACAAGCTCGCCGCACTCTGTTGCGCGCTCAACTGATCGGCGTGCGACACGGCCCCGAGCGCATAACGTCGTTGTGTGTCGCGTGCCTGATCGTCGGCAAGCGTCACGAGCCTTTCGGTGGTGTCGATCTGCGCGCGCAACGCGGCGCTCGTAATCGCGGCGCTCACGATGTTCGCGGCGAGCGCGCGACGGGCAGCGTCCAACTGATACGCCTGGACGTTCACGCGTGCAGCTAGCGCGGCGTCGGCGAGGCGCGAGGCGCCGAACAGGTCGATCGTGTAATGCGCCTGTAACTGGCCTACGAAGATGTTGTACAGGAACGTGTTAGGGCCAATCTCCGGAATTGCGAGCGCGCGATTGCGCGTCGCCTGGCCGCCTGCGTCGATGGTGGGCAGCATCGAACTGCCAATCTGGCCGCGCAGTTGTTCGCGCGCGGCGGCGAGACTCTGCTCGGTCGCCGCGAGGGTCGGGCTGTTGCGCAGCCCTTCTTCGACGAGCGCATTCAGCGTGTCCGATCGATACAGCTTCCACCATTCGGGTACCGGCTTCGCGCCGACCACGAACTGCTGCGCGACGCCTTGCGCCGGGACCGTCTGCGCCGGCTGCGCTTCGCTGCCGTAGTGGACCGGCTGCGGCATCGCCGGCGGCTCGCCGTTAGGCCCGAACGAACAGGCCGCCAATACAAAAGCGGAGCCCGCTAGCGCAACGCACGACGGCAGGTGTGCCGCCTTCAAACCGCCGAAGCATCGAACGACGCAGGAACGTGCGAAGTGGATCATGCTCAGTTCCCCGTATGCGCCGCGCCGGACGCGGACGGCGTTTGCGGCTCACGCTCGTCGTTGCGTACTCTGAACGACATGGCGTAAAGAGCCGGCAGATAGAACAAGGTGAGGACGGTCGCGCTCGTGATGCCGCCCATGAGCGCGGTCGCCATCGGACCAAAGAAGTTGGAGCGCAAGAGCGGAATCAGCGCGAGGACGGCGGCCGCGGCGGTCAGTGTGATCGGCCGGAAACGCCGCACCGTGGCGCCGACGATTGCATCGAAACGCTTGTGCCCTGAAGCAATGTCCTGCTCGATCTGGTCGACCAGAATGACCGAATTACGCATGATGATCCCGAACATCGCGATCACACCGAGCATTGCGACGAAGCCGAACGGCTGGCCGAACAGCAGCAGCGTGAAGACGACGCCGATCAGGCCGAGCGGCGCGGTGAGCACCACCATCAGCACGCGCGCGAAGCTCTGCAACTGGACCATCAGCAGCGTCAGCACGGCGATGATCATGATCGGCATCTGCGCATTGATCGACGTCTGGCCCTTGCCGCTTTCCTCGACCGAGCCGCCTATCTCGATGCGGTAACCAACGGGCAAGCTCGCCCGAATCGGACCCAGCGCCTTGTCGACAGCATGCGTGACGTCGATGCCTTGAGCGCCCGGCGCCACGTCTGACTGCACGGTGATAGTGGGCTGCCGGTCGCGTTCCCAGATCACGCCATACTCCAGATCGTTGCGCAGATGCCCGAGCGTACCGAGCGGCACCGCGCCGTTCGGCGTCGGCATGGCGAGCGTAAGCAGCTTCGCCGGATCCACGCGCTCAGCCTTCGGCGCACGCAGATCGACGCTGATCAGCTTGTCGCGCTCGCGATATTGGGTGACGGTATAGCCCGACAGTGTCATCGCGAGGAAGCTCGAGATGTCGTCGGAGCTCACGCCGAGTTCCCGGGCCTTCTTCTGATCGACTTCGAAACGTACCGAGCGCTCGGCGGGCTCGTCCCAATCGAACTGCACGTTGCGCGTGCCGTGGTCGGCGCGCAGCGTCGCGGCAACGCGTTCCGCGATCGAGCGGACCGTCGCGATGTCGTCGCCGCTCACACGGAACTGCACCGGATAGCCGACGGGCGGCCCGTTTTCGAGGCGCGACAGGCGCGTGCGGATGGCAGGGAAGTTGTTGCGCAATTCGGGTTCGAGCCATTGCGCGAGCTTCTCGCGGTCCTTCACGGATTTCGCCGTAATCACGAACTGCGCGAAATTGGGCTGGGTCAACTGCTGGTCGAGCGGCAGATAAAAACGCGGCGCACCGGTGCCGACGAAATCCACCGTGTGATCGATTTCGGGCCGGCCCACCAGCACTTTTTCGAGCCGCTGCGCCTCGCGCAACGTGGCATTGAACGAGGCGCCCTCGGGCAGCCGCACGTCAACCAGCAGTTCGGGCCGATCGGAGCTCGGGAAGAACTGTTGCGGCACGAGCGTGAAACCCGCCATCGCGAGCACGAACAATACGACGGTAATCGCGAGCACGACAAAACGTCGTTCGATACACCAGCCGATCCAGCCACGCAGACGTGAGTAGAAACGCGTGTCGTAAATGTCGTGCTCGTGGTCGTCGGCTTCGTGCGCCGCGCGCTTGCGCTCGGGCAACAGGTGATAGCCGAGCAGCGGAATCAACACGACGGCTGCGAGCCACGACGCAATCAGCGCGATGGCGGAGACTTCGAAAATCGAGCGCGTGTACTCGCCCGTGCTCGACTTGGCCAATGCAATCGGCAGGAAACCGGACACGGTGACGAGCGTGCCGGTCAGCATCGGAAACGCGGTACTGGTATAGGCGAACGCCGCGGCACGCGTGCGGCTCCAGCCTTGTTCCAGTTTCACCGCCATCATTTCCACAGCGATGATCGCGTCGTCGACGAGCAAGCCGAGCGCGAGCACGAGCGTGCCGAGCGACACCTTGTGCAGCCCGATGTCGAACAGGTACATGCACAGCGCGGTGACGGCGAGCACGACCGGAATCGAGATCACCACCACCATGCCGGTGCGCACGCCGAGCGACACGAGACTCACCACGAGCACGATGGCGACGGCTTCGGCCACGGCTTCCAGAAAGTCGTCGACGGAATGCGCGACCGCGTGCGGCATGCTCGACACTTCGGTCAGTTGCAAGCCGACGGGCAGAGCCTTTCGCAGGCGGACCATTTCCGCGTCGAGCGCCTTGCCGAGACGAATCACGTCGCCGCCCGGCTGCATCGTCACGCCGATGCCGAGCACCGCCTTGCCGCCCGCACGCATCTGGGTGACTACCGGATCGTCGTAGCCGCGCTTGATTGTCGCGATGTCGCCGAGACGGAACGAACGGCCGTTGATGCGAATCAGCGTGTCGGCGAGCGCGGCCACGTCCTTGAACTGGCCGCTCGGGCGCACGAACACACGGTCGTCGGTCGTGGTCAGCGTGCCCGCTTGCGCTACGGCGTTCTGCGAGTTGATCGCCTGGCCGAGTTGCTGGGGCGAAATGCCGAGACGCGTCAACTGCGTATTCGTCATTTCGATGTAGATGTGCTGATCCGGATCGCCGAAATAATCGACCTTGGCGACGCCGGGCACGCGCAGCAGAACAGTGCGCAACTGATCCGCGTAATCGTGCAGTTGCGCGGGAGAAAAGCCGTCGCCTTCGAGCGTGTAGATGTTGGTGTAGACGTCGCCGAACTCGTCGTTGAAAAACGGCCCCTGGATGCCTTGCGGCAACGTCGCCGCAATATCGCCGACTTTCTTGCGCACCTGATACCACGTTTCGGGCACGTCCTTCACCGGCGCCGAGTCTTTCATCGTGAAGAACATCAGCGACTCGCCGGGGCGCGAGTAACTGCGCACGAAGTCGATCGCGGGCGTTTCCTGCAACTTGCGGCCGATGCGGTCCGTGACCTGTTCCTGCACCTGCCGCGCGGTCGCGCCGGGCCAGAACGTGCGGATCACCATGACGCGAAACGTGAAGGGTGGATCTTCGGATTGCGCGAGCCGCGTGTAGGCGAGGATGCCGAATGCGGTAGCAAGCGCGATCAGGAAGACGACCAGAGCCTGATGACGCAGCGCCCACGCGGACAGGTTGAAGCGTCCCTCTTCATGCGTCGTGCTCATGAAGCGAAGTCCTCGGGATGCAGCGGTGCGATTGCGCGGACTTTCTCGCCGGCGCTCACGGTGTGCACGCCTTGCAGCACGACACGCTCGCCGTCTTTGAGGCCCTGGCTGATGACGATTGTGCGTTCGTTATAGCGCGCGACGGTGACGCGGCGCAGCTCCAGCATGCTGTCCGCGGCACGCACGACCCACACGGCCGGCTGCGTACCGTCATGGAAGAGCGCAGTGGCCGGCAACACGATGAAGCCGTGCTGACTTTGCGCGCCGCTCGCCGACGACGGCGCAGGCGCGGACAACGCGATGTCCGCGGTCATGCCGAGGCGTACGTCGGGGCCCGGATTGTCGAGTGTGAGTTTCGCGCGATAGGTGCGGCTTTGCGGATCGGCGGCGGGCGAGAGCTCGCGCACGCGCGCCGTGAATTTGCGCCCCGGCAGCGCACCGAGCGTGACGTTTGCCGTCTGTCCGACCGCAAGTCCGGCCAGCGCGCTTTCCGGCACGTCGCAGACTACGTCGACTTCGCCGCTCCACGCGAGGTTGTAGACCGCCTGGCCTGCCGACACATTCTGACCCGTGTCGGCCTGCTCCGCGGTGATTACGCCGGCGTGATCGGCGACGAGGGTGGTGTATTGCAACTGGTCTTTCGATAGGGCCGCCTGCTGCGCCGCCTGATCGCGCTGCGCGGCAGCCGATGCATACGCATTCGTGGTCTGCTCGAGCTGCGCGGGTGCGATCAGATTTTCTTTTGCCTGCGCCTGATCGCGGTCCAGTTGCTGCTTCGCGTATTTATAGCTGTGCTCGGCGGCGGCGAGTTGGGCCTGCGCGCTGGCTGCGTTCTTCTGCGCATCCGACGGGTCGAGCCGCGCGACGATCTGGCCGTTCCTGACCACGTCGCCAAGACGCACGCGCCGCTCGACGATCTTGCCACCGACCCGAAAGGACAGCGGCGTCGAATAGCGCGCCTGCACTTCGCCGGGCAGTGACGTAACGGGTGCCGTATTGCCGTCCGCATGAACCGCGACGGCTACCACCGGACGCGGCTCGGGCGCGGCTGCTTCTTTCTTCGAACATGCGTTCAGCGCGACTACGCCTGCAAGAGCGAGCGCGAACGCGGCGCGGCGCAGAAGCCCTGGCCGCGCGAGACGATGGGACTGCTCGCGCATCGCCGACGATGCGGGAAAACCGGGACGCTTCACAATTACCCCAACAGGAGACAGCGAACGAACACGGCAAGCCGCGGCGGCTCGCCAGCGAAGAGCGCATGCCGATTCATGCAACTGGCATACGTGTCTGACTTCCAATGATGTATCGCATTCTAATACACACCTGTATTTGAATGGGGAGGCGAATTGGAATTCTTTTAGGTGCTAGACTCTTGCCCATGAAACGGCAACGATTGACACGCGAGCAAAGCAAAGACCAGACACGTCAGCGTCTGCTCGACGCTGCGCAAGCAATTTTCATGAAGAAGGGTTTTGTCGCGGCGAGTGTCGAAGACATTGCCGGAGCGGCAGGCTATACGCGCGGCGCGTTTTATTCGAATTTCCGCAGCAAGAATGAGTTGTTTCTCGAACTACTGCGGCGCGACCACGAAACCATGCAGGCGGGTTTGCGGGCCATTTTCGAGAACGCGGCCACGCGGGAAGTGATGGAAGAGCGCGTGATGCGCTACTACAGCAACCTGCATCGCGAGAACAAATGCTTTTTGCTGTGGGTGGAGGCGAAGCTTCTTGCGGCGCGAGACGGGCGCTTCAGGCTGCGTTTCAACGCCTTCCTGCACGAGAAGCTCGAACAACTGGCCGCCTATGTCCGCGAATTTTCGGCGCGGGTCGGCACGCCGCTGCTATTGCCGCCAGAGATGCTGGCCATGGGCCTGATGGGCTTGTGCGACGGTGTGCAGTTCTTCTATACCGTCGATCCGCAGAATGTGCCGAGTGAAATGGCAGAAGCGGTGCTGGCAGGATTCTTTTCGCGCGTGGTGTTCGGCCGCAGCGCATAACGCCAAGAGGCGGCCGGTCCGGCCGCCTCCCGCGCGACGATGGCTCAATCAGTTGGTCGCGAGTTGCGTGCAGCTATCCGCAACCGGGCTCGCGCAGACGAACGAATATTCCCCGCTGGTGCGCAAAACTTCCTCGCCCGCATGAAGGACGACCTGGATATCGGGGCAGCGCTCATAAGCGATGAAAGCCGAGCAGGCCGCGGCGGACCAGCAGACCAGAGAAAACGCAATTTTTTCGAAAAGTTGGAAACGATGTGGCATGGCAGTTGGCGAACGAATAGCGGTGAATTTTTTCCGGTCGTCATCTTACCAGTGGCTAAGGGTTTATACCTAGCCAAAAACCGCAATAATGCTTGAAACAGTGGTGCGTGCGCATCGGTAAAGCTGACGTGATTGTCATGTACAGGTCAGGATTGGGACAGGTCGGGTCGATACAATCGATTCGTTGGGCAAATCCGCGCGAGCCTTGCCGCGCGGGGTGATACAGGCGGCAGCGCTGCGCCGGCCCGGCATCTCGAGGCAGGAGTCGT
Organism: Paraburkholderia caledonica NBRC 102488; assembly: GCF_000685095.1. Lineage (GTDB taxonomy): Bacteria > Pseudomonadota > Gammaproteobacteria > Burkholderiales > Burkholderiaceae > Paraburkholderia > Paraburkholderia caledonica. The sequence goes on along the minus strand of NZ_BAYE01000005.1, from coordinate 175,419 downwards.
CCCATGAATCAATTGCAGTCGATGCGCGTGTTCGTCAAGGTGGCGGACCTCGGCAGTTTCGTTCGCGCGGCGGGCGCGCTGGATCTTTCCACCGCCGTTGTCACCCGCCATGTGGCGGATCTTGAGGCGCGTCTCGGCACCCGCCTGCTGAATCGCACCACTCGTCGTCTTTCGCTGACGGAATCGGGCACGACTTACCTGGAGCGCGTGCGCCACATTCTCGACGACCTCGACGGCGTCGAGCAGATGGTGGTGGCGCGTCATCACGAGCCGGTCGGCACGCTGCGCATCGTGGCGCCGGTCGTCTTCGGGCTGCAGAGCCTCGCGCCGGCCGTCCAGTCGTACACCGCGCGCTATCCCGAGGTGATGCCCGACGTGACGCTTGCCGACCGTCACGCCGATCTCGTCGAAGAAGGCTTCGACGTGGGTATTCTGGCCGGACGCCCGGCGCGCAGCGCGAGTATCGTCACGCGGCGGCTGACTACGTGTCAGCTGACGGTCTGCGCGACGCCTGCCTACCTGACCCGGCACGGCACGCCTACGCGGCCGGAAGATCTGCTGGGTCATCCGTGCCTGAGCCGGCCGCCCGAGCAGGGCGGCGAGGAGCGTGTGTTCAGCGGGCTGGAAGGGCTCGTCCGCGTGAGGCCCGCGAACGCGATTGCCGCGAACAATAGCGAAATGCTGCGGCAATTCGCGCTGCTCGGCATGGGCGTGGCTATTCTGCCGAGCTACCTGATCGCGCGCGACCTTGCGTTCGGACGGCTCGTCGAACTGCTCGGCGATTACCGTCTGCCGGAGATCGAGATCACGATTGCTTATCCAAGCCGCCTGCACCTGCCCGCGAAGGTCCGCACGTTCGTCGATCACCTCGTCGAGCATTTCCAGTCGGACGCGACGGCGCCCGCGCGCGATTCTCGACGCGCGAAGCACGCGCGCCCAACCGCCGGTGCGGTCTGTCAGCCGTGGCCGCGCCCGCCTGCGAATGCGCCGCTGTCGGCGCCGTTGCCTGCATAGCGGCCAGCCGCGCTCAAATCCACAGGTCGTTGGCGGCTGTGCGTTCGTTGGTTTCGTCGCCGGTATTTTTGACGCCGCGCGGCTCGATCAGCAGCAGCTTGACCTCGCGTTCGGCGAATGGCTTGTGCTCGGTGCCTTTGGGCACGACGAACATTTCGCCCGCCGACAGCATCACAAAGCCGTCGCGCATGTCGATGCGCAACTGGCCGTCCAGCACGATGAATGTTTCGTCCGTGTCCGCATGCTGGTGCCACACGAAATCGCCCTCGATGCGCACGACCTTGAACTGGTAGTCGTTCATCTCCGCGACGACCCGCGCTTGCCATTGATCGCTGAACAGCGCGAGCTTGTCAGCGAAATTGATCGCGCGGTAGGTTTGCTGGGTTGCCTGACTATTCGACATGCTGTGCTCCTTCTCCAAAGATGATTGACGTCTCTGAAACGAGCGTACTGCGCGAAGTGCCGGCGAGTCTTGAACGTTTGTGGGCGGGAGCCGCGCGCGACACGCGGCATTTTCGCGCCTAGCGGGCGGCTGGCGATGTAGCCCCGACCATGTTGAGCCACTGTGCGGGCGCCACGCCCCATGAGCGCTTGAAGTGCCGCGTCATGTGACTCTGGTCGGAGAAGCCGCTCGCGGCGGAGGCGTCGGCGAGTGGCATGCCGGCCAGCGCGAGTTGGCGCACGAGGTCGAGACGCCGCATCGTGAGGTAACGGTGCGGGCTCGTGCCGAACAGCGCGCGGAAATCGTGCGACAGGCTCCATCGGTCGCGTCCTGCGGCCGCCGCGAGTTCGCCGAGCGTCACCGTGTGTTCGAGCGACGCCAGCAGATACTCGCGGGCACGGCGAGCAGCGGCGTAATCCACCGGGCGGCGCACGGGCCGTGTGCCCGCTGCCGCGTCGAGCGCCGTGGCCAGTTCGTAGAGCCCGTCGTCCTGTTCCAACGGGTCCATCGCGCGATCCATGCTGCGCAGCAGGTTTTCCGTCGCAGCGAAAAGACGCGGGTCGTTCGACAAGCCGCCGTGCACGAAGGGCAGGGGCTTGCCGCCGAGCGCCTGCTGAAAGAGAGCCGGGTCGACATAAACCATGCGGTAACGGAACCCTTCGCCGGTGCCGGCCTGGCCGTCGTGCGGTTCGTCCGGATGCAGCACCATGGTGCCGCCGGGCAAACTGTGGCGCAGGCTGCCGCGATAGCGGAAGCTTTGCACGCCGGCCAGCGTGCGGCCGATCGCGTAGGTATCGTGGCGGTGCATCGCATAGCCGGCGCCGTGGAAAAACGCCTCGATCCTTTCGATACCGCCTGCGCCATGTATGTCGCCGCGTCCCGAGCCGCCGGGCGGGCCGCCCGTGCTGCCGGATTGCGGCGAGCGATAGATCCAGTCCGCGCCGCGCCGTTCCAGCGGTGCGGCGAGGCGCCGGGGCGCCTTTGCGTGTTCGCTCACGCGCTCAGACCTGGTCCGTAATTGCCGCCGATCAGTTTCGTGACCGACGCGACGTCGGCGTAATCCTGCTCGGGCAGGCCGTCGAGCATCGACAGGACCTCGTTGCTCGCGCCGGCTTCGCGGGCGGCATCGACCAGAGCGTCCTTGTTAGCCGGGAAGTGGACGTCGTTGAGCACGTCGGAGATCTGCAAGTCGATGGATTCCCCGGGGATGGACGATGTCGTCATGCAAGCTCCTGTTGGTACGGTTGGGGTGGATTGGTGGCGGTCGGTTGTCGTCTGGTTGGCGTTCGATCGGCGTCTGAGGATGCGTATTGTCGCCAGATTGGCGGGTAACTGCCGCTGCTTGCCACTCGAGAGCCCGAAATTTTCGCGTCGTCTCGAGTCCGCTCCAACTCTTCTGGACGCTCGGAGGCTGTCAGAGCCGGTCGAGCAGGACTGGCCGTGTCGCTAGTCGAGCTTAGCGCGCTTCCTCCCGCTAGGTACCGCTCGGTGCCGCTTGCCGGCGCCCAGCCACGATTCCTCGCGCTTCCTTACGACCAACTAGAAAGGCGCCACAGCTCAAACGCCGCGCTCAGGTCTGCAGCCGCTCGCTGTGCGCCGCGAAGCCTCGTTCGGGATGTCGCGACTTCGGCAACACGATATGCTGCCATTCCTGGGGACGATTCTCGTCCGTGATCGCCACCTCCGGCGCCGGCGGGGCGACTGGTGCGGCGTTGGCGGTTTCGGCAAGGGCGTTCGCGGGCATGCCGTCCGGCGCCGTATGAACCGGCGCGGCAAAACACGAAGCGGACAACGTCACCATGGTCAACAGTGTCGAGGTTTTCATGCCCGACCTCCTAAGCTCATGCGGCGCTAACGGTTGAGCAAGTGCTGTGCCGTCCACGCACCAAAGAATGGCGCAAGCCGCGCATGGCCCGGGCGTGCAGGCCGCGCGCTTTCGTCATGCCCGACGCGCAAATCCTGCAACGCGCGCTTCGCGACCACTCATTGTAAATCGCCGATAATGGCGCGGGAATGGCAGCCCGATTGCGGATTCGTCCCAAGCGCCACTCCGAGCCGCAACTAGCGCCCCAGCTAGCGCAAAATCTCAAACCGGGTCCACGGCCACGACGGCCGGTCCCGCATATAGCCGTTCAGCCAGTTCCACTGCGGATGCCGTTTCATGAACGCCTGGGCGTCGAACGGCCGCCCGCACGGGTGACCCCAGCGCGCGGCGAACGCCATTTCTCGCGCCATCTCGCTGTCGACCACCTTGCCGTCGTTCGCGCCCCAAGGGTTGAAAGGCCCGTGATCCGAGCCGCCAAAGCGCGCGTCATCCAGTTCGAGATGCCCGCAGATCGTGCGCGAGCAGGGGTTGTCGCTGCGATCCAGATAGACGTCGTGATGATCGGCGATCATCGCCTTGGCGAGTTCCGCGTCGATTTTGCCGCGGTGCATCTCCTCCAGTTGCATGAAGCGCAAACGTCGCGCGCCATTCTTGCGCACGTCCGTATAGTCTTCGCCTTCGCCGATGCATTCCTGATTGCGGATCTTCAGATCGGTCGCCGTGTTGTAGCCGCTGTAAAAACCGTTCTTCGTACTTTCAAAGCCGGAATAGTGCAGCCCCAGTTCGTAGCGCGCTATTTCGCCGGTCTTCGTGTCGCCCAGCAGCCAGCTGTTCGCGTAGCCGCCGTTGTTAGCAATAGAGAACATCTCGCACCATTCGCCGATGCTGTTCGCGTACTGCGACGCCCGGCGCGAGCGGTAGAACTCGGGCGCGCCTGCCGCGTTGTAGCCCACGAAGTTCGATATGGTGGTTTCGGTCACCATCAATCCGGCTTCCGTCACCCAGAAATCGGTGAGGCTTGAAATGCAGCCTGGCACCCCCTGCATCAGAATCCGGTTGCCCCGATCCGGCACGATGTCGAACACGACATTGAACGCGTCGCCGGCGGCATAGCGGTCCCAGGAATTGTGCGCCATGACGATGCGGCCGTCGCGGGTCGCATTGCCCGTTGCGATGAACGCGCTGCAATGATGTCCGCGCCGACCGCGCCACGGTTTGAGCCCGAGGCTCGGTTTCTGCTCGGCCGCGTGCGCGGGCCACCAGCTTTGGAGTAGATCCATGTAGCCGTTCCAGGCGAGCACTTCGGCGAACGGCAGCTTTGCGCCGTCGGCAATGCCCTGGATTTCATCGGCGAATTCGGTGTCGAGCTTGCTGGCGAACTGGGAGACGGCGGCTTCGACGAACGTGTCGAAATCTTCCCCTGTGTCCCACTTCGCGAGGTAGCGGGCGGTTCGGATAGCGTTGTGAATTTCCGCGGAAAGCAACTGGCCGTGCTGTTCGCCGCGATCGTACGGCTCGCCTTCGATATGCAGGAAAATCCAGCCCGCCTGGTCGCGGCGTACAGCGTCGAGGGACGGTTCGCTCATCTTCGCTCCGATCGAATGGCGGGCGTCCCGGCGCGCCCGTCTTCGCGTAACCGCGCTGCGGCGCGTGACCGCAGCGTCTACTCATTGTAGAGAATTTGTCGTGCTTTGCATGGCGCGGCCCGCGCGCCGCGCCCGCGCCTGGTCCCGCGCCGACTGGCGTCAGCGCGTCGGATTCATGCGGAAATACGCGTCGAGCAGCGACGTCTTATAGACCACACCCGCGAGGCGCGGATGCGCGGCGCTTTCGACAACCGGCAGCCGCTCGCCCTGGAAAGCCATGAAGTGCTGCAGCGCGACGCCGAGCGGCATGTCCGGTGTGAGCACGTCGAAATGCGGCTGAAGATAGTCGGCGGCCGTGCGTGTCGAGGTGTCGCGCTTGTCGAGCAGGTCGGAGGTGATGTCCTTCAATGCGACGACGCCGAGAAACGCGCCCGATTCGTTCGCCACATACAGATACTTCACCGGATATTCGAGAAATACCCGCGTCATGTCGTGCACGGTCGCATTGGGCGGCACGACGGTTTGCGCGGGACGGATCAGCTCGCGCATCTGCGTGGCGCGCAGGCGGGTGCGCTCCAATTCTTCCTGATTCCGGCGCAGCGTGATTTCGTACATCGAGGTCTTGCCGATCGCGCGCGACACGAAATACGCAACCACGCACGACAGCATCAGCGGCAGCACGACCTGGTAGCTGAGCGTCATCTCGAAGATCATCAGGATCGCCATGAGCGGCGCTTGTGTGGCGCCGGCGAGGAATGCGCCCATGCCGACCATTGCATAGGCGAACGGCGCCGAGGTGCCGTGCGGCCACAGCGCATGCATGGCGAGGCCGAATAGCGAGCCGACCACCGCGCCGACGAAAAGCGTCGGCGTGAACACACCGCCTACGGCCCCGGAGCCCGCGGTGGCCGCCGTTGCCACCAGCTTGAACACCAGCACGACGACGAGGGCAGTCCACGTCCACGGCGAGTGCAGCACCGAGTTGACGACGCTGTAGCCATTGCCCCAGACCTCCGGCGTCCAGACCGACAGAATGCCGACGACGAGCCCGCCAAGCGCGAGGCGCGCGGGCAGCGGCAACGGCAGCTTGCGGAACAATCTTTTGGAGCCGTCGAGCAGCCGCAAGAACTGCGGCGCCGCCGCGCCGCACAGCAGACCGAGCGCGACGAACAGCAGCACTTCGATGCCCGCCACCGGCGGAAACACCGGCATTTCGTAGGGCGGCTTGTAACCAGCGAACTCGCGCATCGTGATATTGGCGACGACGGCGGCGACCACAACCGGCCCGAAGCTCTCCATTGCGATCGAGCCGAGCACGATTTCAGTGACGAAGAACGCGCCCGCGATCGGCGCGTTATACGCCGATGTAATGCCCGCCGCCGCGCCGCACGCGACCAGCAGACGCAGCCGCGGCGGATCGAAGTGAACCCAGCGTCCGATCAGCGAGGCGGCAAGCGCGGCAAGCTGAACCATCGGACCTTCGCGGCCGATCGAACCGCCGCTCGAGATCGTGAACAGCGACGAGAGGCTGCGCCACAGGCTCAGCTTCACGGGCACCACGCCGTCGCCGATCGCCACCGCCTCCATGTAGTCGATGTGATTGCATTTGTCCGCGTGACGCTGCGCGATCAGCAGCAGGAAACCGGCTACGAGCCCGCCGGCCGCCGGCAGCCAGATTCGCACTGTCCACGGCAGGCTGCGCGCCATTTCCACGAAGCTGCCGGACTTGCCGGCCACCAGCAGTTGCAGCAACTCGATGCCCTGACGGAACGCGATCGTCGCAAAGGCGCCCGCGACGCCGACGACCACGGACCAGACCAGCATCGTATGGGCGTCCGAGAGACGGAAAAGGTCATGAGCGCGGGTGCGCAGCTTCAGCAGGAATGAGAGCACGTCGGCGGTACGGGCGTGATGAAAAGTTAGAAAAGCGCACACGACAACAGCAGCGCGCCCGCTGGACGAAGCGGGCGCGCTGCCGGGCATGAACGGGGAATGGCGGCGCGGGTCAAGCCGCCGCCTTGTCGAGCTCGGGATAGTGCCTGAAGATGCACGCTTCGTTATGCGCGAGGCGGCGCTCCGATTGCAGGTACGCGGCGATGTTCGGCCGCTCCTTCACGGCCGCGTGCAATGCGGCGAGCCGCGGGTAGTGCTCGCCGAAGCGCTTCAACGCGCGCGGGAATGCATACAGCAGTCCGTCAATCAGCTGGAACATCGACAGATCGACGTAGGTCAGCGAGTCGCCCACCATGAATGTATCGCCGGCGGGATTCTGCTTCAGCACGCGCTCGAAATACTTCATGAACTTCGGAATCCGGTTGTCGATAAAGTCGTGCGCACGCACTTTCGCCGCGTCTTTCTGATCTTCGTAATAGAGGTTGCTTGCGAGCGGATGATGCGTGTCGTGCGCTTCCGTGACCACGTCGGCGATCGTCAATTGCAAGCCGTTTGCCACGTAACGCAGGCTCTCCACGGAGGGCGCGAGGTTCAGGCGCGGGCCGAGATAGAACAGGATGTTCGCGGTCTGCGAGATCACCAGGTCGCCGTCTTTCAGGAACGGCGGCGCGAACGGCGGGTACGGTTCGTCCTTGCTTTTCATCACCGCCATCATCGCGCCGGTGCCGAGACCTTCGGACGCGTTGCCTCGCGCTACTTCGACATAGTCCGCGCCGGCTTCTTCCAGCGCCAGCCGCACAAATTCGCCACGGCCTTGCAGGCCGTCCCAGTAGTAAAGTTCCAGGCTCATCGATCGGTCCTCATTCCGGTTGCATGAACGCTCGTTCAACGCAGCGCGCACGGCTTGTGCGCCGCTCGGGCAGCCAGTATGCCGCGCGAGCGCGCCGGGTGCTCGCGCATAACGCACAAAACCCCGCGCGCGGCGGGGTTGGCTTCTGAGACGAGGGGCTCAGCCGAGGAAATGCTGGACAGTCCATGTGATTCCGAGTCCGCCCCCAATCAGCCACACGTAAAGGATGAAGCCGGTGGTCAGCGCGCGCGGGCCCGCTTGACGAATCTGCGAGAGCCGCGTCTCGATGCCGAGCGCGGTCATGGCCATGGTCAGCGCGAAGGTATCCAGCGTGTTCAGCGTCGTAGTGGCGGCTTGCGGCAGCACATGCAGCGAGTTGATCACGACGAAAGCGAGGAAGCCGAGCGCGAACCAGGGAATCGCAAGCTTGCCCTGATGAACGGCGCCTTGCTGCGTACCTGCAACTGACGCGTCGCGCCGCGCCGCGCGATTCACCCACAGGCCTACCAGAAGCAACACCGGCACGAGCAGCATCACGCGAGTCATCTTGACGATGGTGGCGATATGCGTGGCTTCCGGGCTCACGTTGCTCGCCGCGCCGACCACCTGCGCGACTTCGTGAATCGTGCCGCCGAAGAAGAGGCCCGCGCCGACCGTGTCGAGGTGCAGCCAGCCTGCCTTGAACAGAACCGGGTAAAGGAACATGGAAAGCGTTCCGAACAGAACCACGCTGCCGACGGCCATCGCGCTCTTGTGCGGCTTGGATTGCAGCGTGGACTCGAAGGCGAGCACGGCCGCCGCGCCGCAAATCGCGCTGCCGGCAGCCGTAAGGAGCGCCGTGTCGCGGTCCAGCTTCATGATTTTCATGCCGGCCCACGTGCCGATCAGCAGCGTGCTGACAACGATCAGTACTGATTCCGCAAGACCGGGCAGGCCGACCTGGGCGATCTCCTGAAGGCTCACTCGCAGTCCGAAGAACGCGACCGCAATGCGCAGCAGCTTGCGCGCCGAGAAATTGACGCCGGCGGCCCAGCTCGCCGGCATGCCGTCGCGCAGCGCGTTGCCGTAGATTGCTCCCGCGACGATGCCGACGATCAGCGGGCTCAGGCCCAGCCCCGCAACGGCCGGGATTTCGGCAATGCGCGTGACGGCTGCGGCGAACAGCGCGACGAACAGGATGCCGTTGAGTTGCCCGCGGGTTGACGACTGTTCGGAGGTAGCGGCGGTGAGTCGAGCGGTGGTCATGGTTGCAGCCTCTGGGACTGACTGGATTGGATAGGTCTAATCCTAATTTAGATATATGGATATGAAAAATCGTCATTTAGAATGACAAGTATCAGCAAATCCGATATTTCCATGCGATGACCCCCGATCAGCTTATAACGTTTGCCGCAGTCGCCGAGCATCTGAACATCAGCCGCGCGGCGGTGGCTTTGCATCTGTCGCAGCCCGCCGTATCCGGGCAGTTGCGTCAGCTTCAGGATGAGTTTGGCGAGCCGCTCTATCAGCGCGAAGGGCGCGGCGTGCGCCTGACCCCGGCCGGCGAGCAGCTGGCGAGCTACGCCGCGCGGCTGCGCGACACGTGGCGCCAGGCTCATGCATACAGAGACGCATTGCGCGGCCTCGAACAGGGCACGTTGCGGATCGGCGCAACCACGACGCCTGCGAGCTACCTGTTGCCGTACCTGATCGCTGATTTCCACCGGCGATATCCGGAGGTGGCGCTGCATACAGCCGACGGCAATACGACCGAGATCGTCGGCGCGCTGGGATCGGTGGATATCGCGTTGATCGAAGGTCCGGTCGGCGCGGATCTGCCGCCGGACACCGCAGTCCACGCGTGGCGCGAAGATGAGATCGTCGCGATCATGCCGCGCGCGCATTCGCTTGCAGCGGCGGCGTCGGGGCCTGGCGTCGATCTCGCGGCGCTCGGTGCCGAGCCGCTGATCGTGCGCGAGGCGGGCTCGGGCGTGCGCCAGGTCGTCGAGCGCGCGTTCGCCCGCGCAGGCGTGCCAATGCGCGTGGCGCTGGAAATAGCGGGTGTTGAAGGCGTGAAGGAGGCAGTGCGGGCCGGTATGGGCATCGGCTTCGTCTCGGCAATGTCCATGCGGCACGAAGACGGCGCATTACGTGTGTTTTCGCTCAGTCCCGAGCCGTTGACGCGACGGCTGTCTATTGTCGTGCCGCACGCGAGCGCGCCGTCGCGCGTGGTCCAGCAGTTTCTTGCGCTTTGTCTCGCGGATGGCGCCTGAGTGATCGAGCCGGTGCGCAAGCTCCGCCTGACGGCGGACGCCGCCGCCTGGGGATTTCCACTATGGTGTGCGGCGCGAGCCTCGGCGCAATATTCGGGCATCGCAAGCGCTTCGGCGCTTTTTTGAAAACTGCTTTTGGAACCGGTTCCAAGACGCAGAAGCAGCGCAAATAACGGTAGCCACAGATGACAGATGCAGTGGAAATAGCGATTGTCGCGAGCGCCTTCGGCGCCGATGCAGTGCGCACGGCGGGTCATCGCAAGTGGGCGCAGGCGAGCAGGCGCGCCGGCGCGGCCGGTTTCGAAGTGCGCCGGGAGTTGTTCGGTTACGAGGCCGACGCCTCGCTGTCGCGCCTTCGGGAACTGGGCAAGCAGATTGCGGAACTCGGCTTGTGGTCCGTGTATTCGACGCCGGCTTCGCTGTACGTGGAAGGCGGCCGGCTCGACGCCGCCGCGTTGCGCCTCGCGCTGGACGAAGCGCTCGCGCTCGGCGCGCGCCTCGTCAAACTGCAACTCGGCGGTTTTGCTCGCGAGGCGCACGGCGATGCAATCGCCGCGCAGTTGCAAGGCGCGGACGTGCGGCTCGTCGTCGAAAACGGGCAACTGACGCAGGGCGGCTCGCTGTCGCAATTTGTCGGCCTGTTCGAGGCACTCGAGCGTGAAGGCTGCGCAGATGTCCTCGGCATGACTTTCGACGTCGGCAACTGGGCGTGGTGCGGCGTGTCGTCGCTGGACGCAGCCGTGGCGCTGGCGCCTTGCGTCGAGTACGTGCACTGCAAGGTCGCGGCGGGCGAGGGCGCACGGCGGTTTGCGGCGGCGCCCGCCGTCGACGACGCCTGCTTTGCCGACGTGCTGCACCGACTGCCACGCCACGTGCCGCGCGGAATCGAGTTTCCATTCGACGCCGCCTGTATCGACGAAGACGCGGCGCGCCGCGTCGCGTGGCTGGCTGCCGCATGAGCGCTGAGTAGAACCTGAGAGAAGTCGCAACGAGCGCGGGAAGAAACCGGCAGCAGCAACAAGCCCGACGCACACGCAGGAGCGAAGCATGAGCAACACAAGCGCAGCACTGGACATCATCACCTACGGCGAAGCAATGGCCATGTTCGTGGCGACCGAGACCGGCCCGCTCGCGAGCGTCGGCCATTTCACGAAGCGCATTGCGGGCGCCGACCTGAATGTCGCGATCGGTCTCGCGCGGCTCGGCTTCAAGGTGGGCTGGATGAGCCGCGTGGGCAACGATTCATTCGGCCAGTATGTGCGCGACACGCTGACCGGAGAAGGCATTGACCAGCGCTGCGTGAGTACCGACGAGCGCTACCCGACCGGTTTCCAGTTGAAATCGAAGAACGACGACGGCAGCGATCCCGCTGTCGAATACTTTCGCCGAGGCTCGGCGGCGAGCCATCTTTCGGTCGCCGACTACGTGGCCGACTACGTATTGCCCGCGCGTCATCTCCATCTGACGGGAGTCGCGCCCGCGATCTCGGCGAGTTCGCGTGAACTCGCTTTTCATCTGGCACGTGAAATGCGGGCAGCCGGCAAAACCATTTCGTTCGATCCGAACTTGCGCCCGACGCTGTGGCCGTCGCGCGCTGCGATGGTGGAAGGTCTGAACGCGCTCGCCGCGCTCGCCGACTGGGTGCTGCCCGGCATCGGCGAGGGTGAGATTCTGACCGGCTATACGAAGCCCGACGACATCGCGAAGTTTTATCTGGAGCAGGGCGCGCGTGGCGTGATCGTCAAGCTCGGCGCCGAGGGCGCGTACTTTCGCACCGCCGATGACGCCGGCGTGATTGCCGGCCAGCCGGTCGCGAAGGTCGTCGATACGGTCGGCGCGGGCGATGGTTTCGCGGTCGGCGTGATCAGCGCGCTGCTCGAAGGCAGGACGTTGCCGCAGGCAGTCGCGCGCGGCAACCGCATCGGCGCGCTGGCGATTCAGGTGATCGGCGATTCCGAAGGGCTGCCGGGCCGCGCCGAACTCGATGCGCTCGAACGCGCCGATCCGTCGAACGCGAGCCTCCACGCAGCCTAAGGCACGCAGCTTAAGGCACGTGCATTTGTAAGACCCGCCGCAAAAGGCATTACGTAGCCCGGCAGCATCGCGATTCTGAACGCAGCCGCAAGCCGGGCTGCATCGATAACAGCAAGAGCGCTTGGCAAGCGCCGCACAAGCTCAGCTCATCATTGTTTCGGGAAGCCGTAAAGGAGACACCCATGACTTCATCTCTCGCCATTCGCCGTTGGTGGACGATCATGCCGATCGTATTCATCACCTACAGCCTCGCTTACCTCGATCGCGCAAACTACGGTTTCGCGGCGGCGGCCGGCATCAACCAGGACCTCGGCATCAGCAAGGGACTTTCTTCGCTGATCGGCGCGCTGTTCTTCCTCGGCTATTTCTTCTTCCAGATTCCGGGCGCGATCTACGCCGAACGCCGCAGCGTCAAGAAGCTCGTGTTCTGGAGCCTCGTGCTGTGGGGCGGTTGCGCGGCGCTTACCGGCATGGTCAGCAATATTCCGTCGCTAATGGTGATCCGCTTCGTGCTCGGCGTGGTCGAAGCCGCGGTGATGCCGGCCATGCTGATCTTCATCAGCAACTGGTTCACGAAGAGCGAGCGCTCGCGCGCCAACACGTTTCTGATTCTCGGAAATCCGGTCACGGTGCTGTGGATGTCGGTGGTATCCGGCTATCTCGTGCATTCGTTCGGCTGGCGCAATATGTTTATCGCCGAAGGCATTCCCGCAATCCTGTGGGCGGTGTGCTGGTGGTTCATCGTGCAGGACAAACCGCAGCAGGTGTCCTGGCTCACGCAGCAGCAGAAGGACGACCTTGCGCAAACGTTGCGCGCCGAACAGGCCGCGATCAAGCCGGTGCGCAATTACAGCGAGGCGTTCCGCTCGTCGGCTGTGATCAAGCTGTGCGCGCAGTACTTCTGCTGGAGCATCGGCGTCTATGGTTTCGTGCTGTGGCTGCCGTCGATCCTGAAGAACGGCTCCACGCTCGGCATGGTCGAAACCGGCTGGCTGTCGGCGCTGCCGTATCTCGCCGCGACCATCGCGATGCTTGCGGCGTCGTGGGCATCGGATAAACTCAACCGCCGTAAGGTTTTCGTCTGGCCTTTCCTGCTGATCGGCGCGATTGCGTTCGCGGCGTCGTATGCGCTCGGCTCCACGCATTTCTGGCTTTCGTATGCGTCGCTCGTGATTGCAGGCGCCGCGATGTACGCGCCATACGGTCCGTTCTTCGCGATCGTGCCGGAGCTGCTGCCGAAGAACGTCGCGGGCGGCGCGATGGCGTTGATCAATAGCATGGGCGCGCTCGGTTCGTTCGTCGGCTCGTATGTGGTCGGCTATCTGAACGGCGCGACAGGGACGCCCGCGGCATCGTACGCATTCATGAGCGTGGCGCTGATCGCCGCGGTGATCCTCACCCTGATCGTCAAGCCGCAACAGCAGGCGGTAGAGGCGCCGCACAAGCTCGCAACACCGTTGCAAGGAAAATAAGCCGATGAAGAAGATCGTCGCCTGGAAGTCACTGCCTGAAGATGTGCTCGCGTATCTGCAACAGCACGTGGAAGTCGTGCAGGTGGATCCCATCCAGCATGACGCGCTCGTCGCCGCGTTGCGCGACGCGGACGGCGGCATCGGCGCGAGCGTGAAAATCACGCCGGCGATGCTGGAAGGCGCGACGCGGTTGAAGGCGCTGTCGACGATCTCCGTCGGCTTCGATCAGTTCGACGTCGCCGATCTCACGCAGCGCGGCATCGTGCTCGCGCATACGCCGGACGTGTTGACGGAATCGACCGCCGACACGGTGTTTTCGCTGATTCTCGCGTCAGCGCGCCGCGTGGTCGAACTTGCCGCATGGGTCAAGGCAGGGCAGTGGCAGCAGAGCATTGGGCCCGCGCAATTCGGCGTGGACGTGCAGGGCAAGACGCTCGGCATCGTCGGACTCGGGCGCATTGGCGGCGCGGTCGCGCGGCGCGCGGCGCTCGGCTTCAACATGAAGGTGCTCTACACGAACCGCAGCGCGAACCGCGAGGCGGAAGAGGCTTACGGCGCGCGGCACGTCGAGTTGCCGGAACTGCTCGCCAACGCCGACTTCGTCTGTCTGCAGGTGCCGCTCACGCCGCAAACGCGGCACATGATCGGCGCGAAGGAACTCAGCTCGATGAAGAAAAGCGCGATTCTTGTCAATGCGTCGCGCGGTGCGACCGTCGACGAAATCGCACTGGTCGAGGCGCTGCAAAACGGCACGATTCACGGCGCGGGTCTCGACGTGTTCGAGACCGAGCCGCTGCCGGCAGATTCGCCGCTCCTCAAGCTGGCAAACGTGGTGGCGCTGCCGCATATCGGTTCGGCGACGCACGAGACGCGGCATGCGATGGCGCGCAACGCTGCAGAAAATCTCGTTGCCGCGCTGAACGGCACGCTCACGACCAACATCGTCAATCGCGAAGTGCTGCAATAGTGAAGAGCGCCGTGAACAAGCGTTTGCCTGCCGGCGCGTGCGTCTCGCGCCGGACTGCGTGGCTCCGATGAGCACTGCGCCGACACGCCAGGCCGCACCGCGTCGCGCAACGATCACCGATGTCGCGCGCGAAGCGGGCACCGGCAAAACCAGCATCTCGCGATATCTGAACGGCGAGATGAGTGTGTTGTCGCCGGAGCTGCGCGCGCGTATCGAGGCCGCTATCGAACGGCTCGACTATCAGCCCAACCAGATGGCGCGGGGGCTGAAGCGTGGTCGCAACCGGCTGATCGGCATGCTGCTCGCCGACCTCACCAATCCCTATACCGTCGAGGTGCTGCAAGGCGTCGAAGCCGCGTGCCACGCGCTCGGCCTGATGCCGCTCATCTGCCATGCGGCCAACGAAGTGGAAATGGAGCGGCGCTATCTGCAATTGCTGACCACGTACCGCGTCGAAGGCGTGATCGTGAATGCGCTCGGCGTGCGCGAGGAAACGCTGCGCCCCGTGGGCGGCGGAGGAATTCCGGCGGTGCTGGTGGACCGTTCTGTCGAAGGACTCGTCGCCGATATCGTCGGGCTCGACAACCGGGCGGCTGCGGAACTCGGCACACGTCATCTGCTCGACGGCGGCTTTCGCGACATCTGGTTCGTCGTGCAGCCGTTCGAGCAGGTCAGCTCGCGGCGGCTGCGCGAGGCGGCGTTCCGTGAAGCCATGGCCGCTCATGAAGCGACGGGCGCGCACGCTGCGCACGGCCATACGCTCGTGCTCGATCTCGCGGACGCACAGCAGGCCGAGCAAAGCCTCGCACTGCTGGACCGCGCGATCGACGCGTCGAGCGAGCACGCAGGCGCCGCCGGCAGCGCTGAGCGCGTCGCGGTATTCGCGGCGAATGCGCCCGTCGCGTTGCGGCTTGCGCTGCATCTGAAGGCGCGTTACGGCGCCGGCTGGCAGGCACGCGTCGCGCTGCTGTCCATCGACGACCCGGACTGGGCGGAATTGACGGGCGTCACGACCATCCGCCAGCCGACCTACGACATCGGCTACCGGGCGGTCGAGTTTCTGCATGAGCGCATCGAAGGCGTGCAGACCGGCGCGCGCGACTGCCTGTTGCCGGGCGAACTGATCGTCCGCGCGTCCACGTCGGGTTGACGTGAACGCCAACGCCTGAGCCGACGTCCGCGCGAGCTTACAGGCCGACTTTCCGCCGATCTGCGATGATTCGGGCTGCGGCGCGCAGCGGTTGCGCGCCTGTCATCGCAAGGAAACTCATGGTTGTTGCACCGCTTACCCTGTCGAGCCTCGTCCTCGCGACGCTGCTGGTCGCCGCTTTGCCCTTTGTCCTTTATCGTCGCCTGCGCCGGCCGCTCGCGCTGAAGCCGCGCGACGCGATCGCCGGCATCGCCGTGTTCGCGTTGTTCGCCATGGTGATCGAGCGTGCGTTGAACGACTACATGCTGCATCGGAACGAGGCGACGGCCACGTTCCTGTCGAATCCGCTCGCGTTCGTCGTGTACGGCGCGCTCGCGGCAGGCATCTGCGAGGAAGTGGGGCGCTTTATCGGCATGCGCCTGCTGATGAAACGTGCGGCTAGTGCGTCAGCGGCGGCTTCAACGCCGCAGGCTACGCGCACCGATGACGGCACTGCGCTCACCTACGGCCTCGGTCATGGCGGCGCGGAAGCGTGGCTCGTCGGCGTGCTGGTGCAGATTCAATGGATTCTGTTTGCGGTGCTGGAAAATCGGGGTGAACTCGACGGTTATCTGAGCAACCTGCCGACCGAATCGTTGATGCGCATCCATCTGATTCTCGCCAGCCTGACGCCGCAAACAGCCGGTATTTTTGCGCTCGAACGCGTCGCCGCGCTGATTTTTCAGATCGGCTTGTCGGTGCTGATGTGGCGCGGCCTGCGGGCGGGCTGGCGCGGGATTCTGCCGCTCGCGATCGTGTTGCATGCGCTCGTGGACGTTCCCGCCGCACTGTTCCAGGCGCAACTCGTGCCGCTCGCCGCAGTCGATACCGTCTATGCATTCGGAGCGCTCGTCGTAGCAGGGCTGCTATTCCGGACGTTCAGACGGCCGGGCGCCGAGCGCATGACGGAACTGCCTCGCTAGCGCTGCCGTGCTTCATAGCCGGTGCTCGCGGTCGCTGCTTTACAATCGGCCGCCTGCTACGGCTGCTACGGCTGATCACTCTCTTTCGGCACATCCATGGAAGCTTACCAATACGACTGCGCGAATCCCGAGTTCGAGGAACTGGCGCGCGTAATCAGCGATCTCTTTCCAGAGCAGACGCAATTTGTCCAGCGGCCGGCCGAAGACGGCACGCCGACGCTCGCGATTCACTGGGTGGCCATGCGCTTCGGCGCGGCCGCACGGCGCATCGTGATGACGGTGGAAATCGCGCCGGCGGCGCTCGCGCGTTATCGCGCGTTGCCCGCGCGCTTGCGAGGCCGCAGCTTCGCGGTGTTGCGCGCGTATGTGGAGGCGAGCATCGGCTCGCTCGAGGAGCAGTATGCGAACGGCGAAGCAGTGCCGCGCGAAGTCACGGTGGATCTCGGCGACGAGTTCGCGTGACGGTTTCAGTCTGCGAAACGGTAGACCTTCGCGAAGCGCGCGGCCTGCACGACGCCGTAATCGCCCGGCGCGTATTGCATGATCCAGTCGCCAGCCGCGCCACGCAACACGTCGCCGCCGGTTGCTGAGCGGGCTAGCGAGAACGCATCGTTCATCTGTTTTGCGAGCACGACAGCGGGGCGGTTGCGATACGCGCCGGCCTCGCCATGCATATGCGCTGCGTCGGCCGGAACGTATTTGGCGTCGAAGCGCTCGCGCGAAACGACCCAGCGGTCACCGGTCGATCCGGTGATCAAGGCGTCGCCGGGCAGGTAGCGATTGGGGCCTTCCAGGCTCATCAGTTCGCCGTGAGTGGTGGCGAACTCGACGTTGACCGTTTCGTCTTTGACGACACGCCGGGCCGCGGGATCATCACGCAGGTCGAGGTTTTTCAGATCGTTCATGATGCAGGCAGAGGGTTGTTGACGGCGACGTCGCGACTTCACGTCTGCTATCGCGGACCTGCATCATGCCAGACGCATCCAGTTGCCGGCCTTTTTTGGCACGTTGGGCACGGTGCGGCAAGAACCGCAACGCGCCCTGTGCCGGAGTTGCGCCACGCGTGTCCCAGATGAGTCGCGCGGCCGCTTGGTTATGGCTTGACCGTGGCGTCGCTCGCCGCAGCCGGCGCCGACTTGTCGCCCTTACCCTTGCCATGATGACGCGGCCGGCCGTCTGCGCCGTGTTGACGGAACGTTACATCGGCGAGCTTCTTCTGTTCGGGCGAGAAGCTGTTGTAAAGCGGATCGAATGCGTCCACCAGCTTTTTCATGCCGTCTGCGTGCGCCTGTGCGATGGTCGCGTACTGCTTCATGTCGTCGAGTGCAGACACGCTCGTGGCGGCGCGGCGCTGCTTGAACAGCTCGCCCATCGTCTCGCCGTTGCCGCGCATGACGTCGGCGAACGCCTTCCACTGCGTTTCCTGCTCCGGCGTGATTTTCAGTTGCGAATGCAGATAGGCGATGCGGTCTTCGACATTGCGCTCATGACCGCCTTTCGCGACGGCTGCGGAAGCCGCTGCGCCCGAAGATGCCGCAACGGGCGCGGAAACTTGTGCGAATGCGCCGCTCATTGCGACTGCGGAGGCCAGCATGACCAGTGCTTTTTTCATCGAAACTCCTGATGTCTGTTCGAATTGGAGGTGGGACAAGGCGTGCGGCGAGCGGTCCCGGCAATGCGCCACATTGCGCGCGACAGCACTACGTGCGGGTCGCTCAACCTAGCCGTGGGCGCTATTAGTAACACGTTATCCCTACAATGCGGCTCTTATGCGACAAACGCTTACAACCGAAACGAACAGGAAATAGCGGGTGGATAAATTCGTCAGCATGGAGATTTTCGTGGCCGTGGTCGAGGCGGGCAGCCTGACTGCGGCGGCAGAGCGCTTCGAGATTTCGTCGGCAATGGTCGGCAAACACATCCGCTCGCTCGAAGCCCGGCTCGGCACGCGCTTGCTCACGCGTACGACGCGCCGTCAAAGTCTCACGGAAATCGGGCGGCAATACTACGAGCAATGCAGGCGGATTCTCGCCGACGTAAAGGACGCAGAGTCGCTTGCGGAGTCCATGGCCGCCGCGCCGCGCGGCGTGCTCAAGGTGACAGTGCCGCTCACCTATGGCGTCGAGATATTTTCTCCCGCAATGACAGACTATCTGAGCGAGTGGCCCGAGGTCACGCTCGAACTCGACCTGTCGAACCGCATGACCGACCTGGTGGAAGAGGGCTTCGACGCCGCCGTGCGCATCGGTCATCTGCAGGATTCGAGCTTCGTCGCGCGGCCGTTGAAACCCTATCGCATGCGCGCCTGTGCGTCGCCTGCGTATCTCGCGCGAGCGGGCATTCCACATACACCCGCTGATCTCGCGCATCACGAATGCCTCGGTTTCCTCCATTGGGGCCGGGAGGGCGCGTGGCGCCTGGGCGGTGAAAGCGCCGCCGAAAACTCGTTGCGCGCGGGGCGCTTTCGCGCAAACAACGGTCAGGCGCTGAAGGTGGCCGCCTTGCGCGGCTTTGGCCTCGTGTTGCAGCCGGAGGCGCTGCTCGCACGCGAGATTGCGAGCGGTGAACTGGTGTCGGTGCTGGAAGAGCATTTGCCTGAAGGCGCGCCGGTGCATCTCGTCTATCCGCGCGACCGGCGGGCCACGCCGAAGCTCACCAGTTTCATCGACTTCGTAATAGAGCGTTTCGGCGCATGATGCTTGCCGCCTGACACTAAAGACGCGCGATAATCCGCAGCACTGCGACCACTTTCTTCTCCCTCGATGAGACCTCCGCGCCTCGACCAACTCGACGATCTCGACCGCAACCTGGTAGCGCTGCTTCAGGCGAACGCGCGCGAGAGCGTCGCCAATCTCGCGCGCCAACTCGACGTGGCGCGCACCACCGTGATCGCGAGAATTGCGCGGCTCGAGCGCAGCAACGTAATTGCGGGCTATAGCGTGCGGCTCGGCCAGGACGTGCTCGATTCGAGCATCTATGCGTACGTGGGCATCATCATTGCACCGAAGCATGGGCCGGCCGTGCAGAAGCGCCTCGGCAAGATGCCCGAGGTGCAACTGTTATGCGCGGTGAGCGGCGAGTTCGATTACGTGGCCTGGCTGCGCGCGGATTCGCCGGATCGTCTGAACGATCTGCTCGATCAGATCGGCGGGCTGGAAGGCGTGGAGCGGACTACGACGTCGATCATTCTCGCGCGCAAGATCGACCGCGGGATGGTGTGAAGTGCTCCATGTTTTTACGCCGTTTTGATGCGTTTTCGACGTTTCGTCGGCGTGGTTCGTCAAAACGTCGAAGTTGGTAGTCATTGCGCAGCATTTTGCGTGTATGAACTGTTTTTGCTTCTCCCTAAACTGTCGCTCAAGGGTTCAGCCCGCCGCGCGCCGCGCCTTCATGGGCGGTGCATTCTGAAACTGGAGACAGCGCACAGAAAAGGCCGGACAGGCGCGGAAGCGCTGGCTCGGGTCGACAGCTGTGCATGGGATCAGAGTAAGTGCTTTGCATGGGACTGGAGTAACGCGCTAAAGCGCGAACTCCAGTCGACAGCTAAAGCACTAACTCTGATCGACAATGGAGAAGAATATGAAAGTTGCCATCGTTGGTGCAGGTCTGATCGGTCACACCATCGCCCATATGCTGCGCGAAACCGGCGACTATGACGTCGTCGCGTTCGACCGCGATCAGCATGCGCTCGACAAACTTGCAGCACAGGGAATTTCAACCCGCCGCGTGGATTCCGCCGATGCAGCCCCGCTGCGTGCCGCGGTTCATGGCTTCGACGCGCTCATCAACGCGCTGCCGTATTACCTCGCGGTGAACGTGGCCGCTGCCGCGAAGGGCGCAGGCGTCCATTACTTCGACCTGACCGAGGACGTGCGCGCCACTCACGCAATCCGCGCAATCGCCGACGACGCCGATCACGCGTTCATGCCGCAGTGCGGTCTCGCGCCGGGTTTCATCGGCATTGCCGCGCACGAACTGGCAAACCGCTTCACCGAAATTCGCGACGTCAAGATGCGCGTCGGCGCGCTGCCGCAGTTTCCGACCAATGCGCTGAAGTACAACCTGACGTGGAGCGTGGACGGCCTCATCAACGAATACTGCCAGCCGTGCGAAGCGATCCGCGACAGCCGCACGCAGTGGGTGCAGCCGCTCGAAGGTCTCGAACATTTTTCGCTCGACGGCACCGAGTACGAAGCGTTCAACACGTCGGGCGGTCTCGGCACGCTGTGCGAGACGTTGTCGGGCCGCGTCGAGTCGCTCGATTACAAGTCGGTACGCTATCCGGGCCACCGCAACCTGATGCAATTTCTGCTTGAGGACCTGCGTCTTTCGAGCGACCGCGACACGCTGAAAACGATCATGCGCCGGTCGGTGCCGTCGACCGCACAGGACGTGGTGCTCGTGTTCATCACGGTGAGCGGCATGCGCGACGGTCAGCTCGTGCAGGAAGTGTTCACGCGCAAGATCTTCGCAAAGACGATTTGCGGCGTGCCGATGAGCGCGATTCAGATCACCACGGCGGGCGCGATGTGCGCAGTGCTGGATCTGTTCCGCGAGAAGAAGCTGCCGCAGCGCGGTTTCGTGCGTCAGGAGCAGGTCTCGCTGCGCGAGTTCCTTGGTAACCGCTTCGGCCAGTTGTATGAAGGACAGGCGTTGGAGTCGCTGCAAAGCGCAGCGGCCGTTTGACAAGCAGTGTCGACGGAAACGAACGCCCCGCATGCGGGGCGTTTTTTTCGTTTGCTTCGTCACGCTGCGCTTGCTTGACGTTGCGCCGCGGCGCGGCGATCAGACCGGCAGCGGAGGCACCGTTGCCGAGGCCACTTGCGGTTCGCCGAGAATGCGCGCGAGCAGTGCGTCGTGATCCGCAGCGCTCGGCGCGGTGTTGTCGAACATCAGCAGATCGCGGCACATTTCGCCGGACGGCACGAAGCGCCGCTGCCGGTACTCGTCCCAATGCGCGAGCTTATATGCGTCGTTCGGATTGGCGCGTGCCATGATCCGCTGATGCGCCATCTCCTCCGGCACCTGCACCCACACGACTCGAACGCTGACTTCTTCGCCCACACCGAGCCAGGCGCGATCGAAAAGCCGCCGCTCGCGGACTTCACGCGAGAGCGGCGCGACTACCAGCGCGCTCACGCCGAGTTCCAGATTGTCCCGTGCGGTTTCGACGAGACCCCGATACTCTGGCTCACGCAGATGCTCGAGGAAAAGCGGGCTGTCCCGATCGTTCGCGTTGCCGGTCAGCATGTGCATTGCGGCTGCGCTATAACTGCCGTACAACGTGTCCTTGTCCAGCAGACAGAACGGCGAACCCGTTGCTTTCATCAGCGGGCCGATCAGTTTCCTTGCGAGCGTCGTCTTGCCCGTGCCTGCGTGACCGCAAATAAAGATCAGACGGCTCACGAAAATTGACCCTGCGCTTCGATCGCCGTGCGCTGCGACTCGCGCGCAAACTTGCTATTAGCTTGCAGCCAGATTGCAGCGGCGACGCCAATGCCCAACGCCGGATCCTTGCCGGCAATCCAGGTGATGTAGCACATTGCGGTCTCCTTGGTTTCGCTGTTCGCAACGATCATGAAGAAGAACGCGGCGGCACGCAAGGTCGGATGCGCGCGCCAATGCACGGCATTTGCACCGCTTAACAATTCGATACATGAGCGCCGCCGAGAGCCCTTAACATGGCGGCTATCGCACTCCATTCATGCAGACCGGGCTGCGCACGCAACGCGTTGCAAGGCCGCTCTGTTCGCTTTCAGGGTAATCAAAATGCTGATCAATTGTGCCGCCTATCAGGACGGCCGGAAGCTGGCAGACATCGACATCGATAGCATCAGCGACTATGTGGCCCGCCCCGAATGCTTCGTCTGGGTCGCGCTGAAAGACCCGGGCCCCGGCGAACTCGCGGTGATGAAGCACGAATTCGGCCTGCACGACCTCGCCATTGAAGACGCGCAGAACGGTCATCAGCGTCCGAAGATCGAAGAGTACGGCGAGTCGCTGTTCGCCGTGATGCATACCTTGGAGATGGACGAGGATTGCGAACTGCTGATCGGTGAAGTAGACGTATTCGTCGGAGCTAACTACGTGCTGTCGGTGCGACGCGGCACCCGCGCGGGCTTTCAGAATGTGCGCGCGCGCTGCGAGCGCGAGCCGCAGTTGCTCAAGGCGGGCGCGGCGTTCGTGCTGTATGCGCTCGCCGACGACATTGTCGACCGCTATTTTCCGATCGTCGAGGCGATGAACACCGAAATCGAAGCGATTGAAGACCGCATCTTCGAGCGTAACGACTCGGCGGGCTCGCGCGCGATCATCCAGGATCTGTATTCGTTGAAACGGCGCCTCGTGATTCTTCAGCATCACATCGCGCCGTTGCAGGAGGCGATCAGCAAGCTGACGGGCGGACGCATTCCGAGCGTTTGCGAAGGCATGCAAGCTTACTTTCGCGATGTTTACGATCACCTTGACCGGATCGTGCGCATCATCGATGGACGGCGTGAAATGGTCGTGACCGCGGTGCAGGTGAACCTCGGCATGATCTCGCTCGCGGAGAACGAAGTGACTAAACGGCTCGGTTCGTTCGCCGCGCTGTTTGCGGTGCCGACCATGATCGCCGGTATCTACGGCATGAACTTCCAGAACATCCCCGAACTGCATTTCCGCTACGGCTATCCGCTGTGCCTCGCGATCATGCTGACCGTCGACGTCATCCTTTACTTGCGTTTCCGTAAGGCCGGTTGGCTCTGATCTGACGCACGCCAATGTGTGGTCCCCGCTTGCATGCGGCGCAATAAAAGTCCAGCATAGGCGGCCCGCCGACTGCCGAAATTGCAGCCGGCGGCAAAACCGTCACGAGCGGACCGAGCGAGGACCTATTGCTACCCACCATCAGCACAGACGCACGGCTCACGTTTCGGCACGAGGCCAGGGGCCGTCTGCACCAGGCTGGCAGCACACTGCAGTTTGTGCGTGCCGGTGCACTGCAACACCACGATTCGTTGACAATCCGGTCGCAGTGCGCTGAGAATGAGTCCCGCAAACGTTTGCGCGTAACTAAAAATACGGTTCGACGTTGAACCGACAAACCCAGGAGATATGCATGAGCAACCGCATTCGCCGCCGCATCGTGGCGGCCGCAATCCTCGCCACCGCTACTAGCGCCTTGCCGTTTTCCGCCGCCTACGCGCAGAACGCACCCGCGCATAAGCCGAAAGTCGCGCTGGTGATGAAGTCGCTCGCCAACGAGTTCTTCCTAACCATGGAAACCGGCGCGAAGGACTACCAGAAGCACAACTCGTCGCAGTTCGACCTGATCACGAACGGCATCAAGGACGAGACCGATACGGCGAACCAGATTCGCATCGTCGAACAGATGATCGTCTCGAAGGTGGACGCGATCGTGCTGGCTCCGGCCGATTCGAAGGCGCTCGTGCCGGTCGTCAAGAAGGCCGTGGACGCGGGGATCATCGTCGTGAATATCGACAACCGGCTGGACCCCGACGTGTTGAAGTCGAAGGACCTGAACGTGCCGTTCGTCGGACCTGATAACCGCAAGGGCGCGCAAAAGGTCGGCGACTACCTCGCGAAGAAGCTGAAGGCTGGCGACGAGGTCGGCATCATCGAGGGCGTTTCGACCACGACCAATGCGCAGCAGCGCACCGCGGGCTTCAAGGACGCGATGCAGACCGTCGGCGCGAAGGTCGTCTCGGTGCAGTCGGGCGAATGGGAAATCGACAAGGGCAATGCAGTTGCGTCGGCCATGCTCAACGAGTACCCGAACCTGAAGGCGCTGCTCGCGGGTAACGACAACATGGCGATCGGCGCGGTCTCCGCGGTGCGCGCGGCAGGTAAGCAAGGCAAGGTGCTGGTGGTCGGTTACGACAACATCAACGCGATCAAGCCCATGCTGAAAGACGGCCGAGTGCTCGCCACCGCCGACCAGTACGCAGCGAAGCAGGCCGTGTTCGGTATCGATACCGCGCTGAAGGCCCTGAGCGAGCACAAGAAGCAATCGCAGTTGTCGGGCGTGGTGGAAACGCCGTGCGATCTGGTAACGAAGTAAGCGTCGCCGAGCCCGACACTGATCGATTCGCAGGGCGTGCGGAGTCGCGCGGACTAGGCGACGCGAACGCGGCTGGAATTTCGCCGTGAACGGGGCCTGGTAGTGGCTGTAGTGGTGGCTGCGAGTGACGACTGTCAACCGCGCGGCGGGTCTACCGGATCGACGGTGGACGCCGCGGCCGAAGCAAGGCCGAAGCAAAGACCGCAGCCGCGCCACGCCACAAGCGCCGCCCAAAAACCAGCGACTCCGCGCTTACTTTTCAATGGACGCTCAATAGCCGCTCAAGAAACTTGCCGGGCCGCCGTTAATTCAGAGGTAAGCGTCATGACGGCGGCTGCGCAGCGGAGGGAGTGCAGCCTTAGCGCCTGCGCATTCCGCGCACTGGGCCGGCATTGACCACACGGCGCCGGACGCGCCCTCGTCGAGCCAATCGTACGAGGCGCGCCTGACGCGGTGAAACAGGATCGCGATGGATTCAACCGACCACGACGCCTTGCCTGCCATTCTGTCCGTTAGCGGCATTGGCAAGACTTACGCCGAACCCGTGCTCGCCGACGTGTCATTGTCGTTGCGCGCCGGCGAGGTATTGGCGCTCACCGGCGAGAACGGCGCCGGCAAGAGCACGCTGTCCAAGATTATCGGCGGCCTTGTCGAACCGACCGCCGGCACCATGCGTCTCGCCGGCCAGCCTTACGCGCCGGCCAGCCGTACCGAAGCCGAAGCGCTCGGCGTGCGTATGGTGATGCAGGAGTTGAACCTGCTGCCGACGTTGTCGGTGGCGGAAAACCTGTTTTTGAACCGCTTGCCGCGCGCGGGCGCGTTCAGTTTCGGGTGGATCGACCGGCGCAAGCTGCGTGAAGACGCGCAGCACGCAATGGCGCAGGTCGGGCTCGACGCGATCCATCCGGATACGCTCGTCGGCGAGCTGGGTATCGGCCATCAGCAGATGGTGGAGATCGCCCGCAATCTGATCGACGATTGCCGTGTGCTGATCCTCGACGAGCCAACGGCGATGCTGACTGCGCGCGAAGTCGATCTGCTGTTCGAGCAGATCGACAGGCTCAAGGCACGCGGCGTCGCGCTCGTCTACATCTCGCACCGGCTCGAAGAGCTGGCGCGAGTCGCCGAGCAGATCGCGGTGCTGCGCGACGGGCGCCTCGTGCACGTCGACGCGATGGCCAATCTGACGAGCGACGAAATCGTCACGTGGATGGTCGGCCGCGAACTGGGCGAGCAGATCGATCTCGGCGTGCGCAACATCGGCGCGCCGCTGCTGAAAGTGGATCGGCTCACGCGCGGCAAGGTCGTGCGCGACGTGTCGTTCGAAGTCCGCGCAGGCGAGATTTTCGGCGTCAGCGGTCTGATCGGCGCGGGCCGCACGGAGTTGATGCGGCTGATTTATGGCGCCGATCAGAAAGACGGCGGCACGGTGGCGCTGGCCGCCACGCCGGGCGCGCCGCCCACGCCGGTGCGGATCGACTCGCCGTCGGACGCGGTGCGCGCGGGCATTGCGCTCATCACCGAAGACCGCAAGGGCGAGGGCCTGCTGCTGCCGCAGCCGATTGCGGCCAACGTGTCGCTCGGCAATATCGGCAGCGTGGCGCGGCACGGCATCGTCGATGCAAAGCGCGAAAACGCGCTGGCGAAAAAGCAGATCGACGCAATGCGGATTCGCAGCTCCGGACCGGGGCAGATTGTCGGCGAACTGTCGGGCGGCAACCAGCAGAAGGTCGTGATCGGCCGCTGGCTCGCGCGCGATTGCCGCGTGCTGTTATTCGACGAACCTACGCGCGGCATCGACGTCGGCGCGAAGTTCGATATTTATGGCTTGATGGGCGCGCTGGCTCGTGAAGGACGCGCGCTCGTCGTGGTGTCGAGCGACCTGCGTGAGCTGATGCTGATCTGCGACCGGATCGGCGTGATGTCCGCAGGAAGCCTGACGGGTGTGTTCGAACGCGATACATGGTCGCAGGACGCGTTGCTGGCGGCCGCTTTTGCCGGCTACCGCAGCCGCGAAGCGCTGTTGCACACACTCGATACCAATGAAGCAGGGAGTTTGTCATGACCGATCAATCGTTGCGCGAAACGTCGGGCGCGAAGCAGGGCGGAGCGGCTGCAAACGGCGACACCAATGCAAACGGGAATGTGAACGCGGTCCCGGCCGATCCATCCGCGCCCCTTGCGAGCGGCAAGCCGGCCGGCACGCGGCTGGGATTTTCGAATTACCTCGGTCTTGCCGGCGCACTGCTCGGCATGATCGTGTTGTTCTCGCTGCTCAGTTCGCACTTTCTGACGTACGACACGTTCAGCACGATCGCCAATCAGATTCCGGATCTGGTCGTGATGTCGGTCGGCATGACCTTTGTGCTGATCATCGCGGGCATCGATCTGTCGGTCGGTTCCGTGCTCGCACTCGGCGCGTCGGTGGTGAGCGTGGCGGCGCTGAAGTGGGGCTGGGGCCCGTTGCCGTCAGCGCTGCTCGGCGTCGCTGCCGCGGCGCTGACCGGCACGATTACCGGCGCGGTCACGGTCGGCTGGCGGATTCCGTCGTTCATCGTGTCGCTCGGCGTGCTGGAAGCCGCGCGCGGCCTTGCCTATCAGATGACGAATTCGCGCACCGCGTACATCGGTGACGCGTTCGACTTCCTGTCGAACCCGATCGCGGTCGGCATCTCGCCGGCGTTCCTGATCGCGGTGGCGGTGATGGTGATCGCGCAACTCGTGCTGACGCGCACGGTGTTTGGCCGCTATCTGGTCGGTATCGGCACCAACGAAGAGGCCGTGCGGCTCGCGGGCGTCAATCCGCGGCCTTACAAGGTGATCGTGTTCGCCCTGATGGGCGCGCTCGCCGGCCTCGCGTCGCTGTTTCAGATTTCGCGTCTGGAGGCAGCCGATCCGAACGCGGGCGTCGGGGTGGAACTCCAGGTGATCGCGGCGGTCGTGATTGGCGGAACGAGTCTGATGGGCGGGCGCGGTTCGGTTATCAGTACATTTTTTGGCGTGTTGATCATTTCGGTGCTGGCGGCCGGGCTCGCGCAGATCGGCGCGAACGAGCCGACCAAACGCATGATTACAGGCGCGGTGATCGTGGTGGCAGTGGTGCTGGATACGTACCGCAGCCGCCGCAAGCGTGCCTGACGCCGGAAGATTAGCGCGTGTCGGGCGGTTGCAGGGCTGTTTGCGGTAAAGCGTAAGAATTGACGAGTGTGACGTGCCTTCGATAAGGATGTCTTGCAGGTCGGCAGTCAGCATGACCGGCGGGAAAAACAGGCGGGAGAGCAACAGGTTATGGCGACGATCAAGGATGTAGCGGCCGTGGCGGGCGTGTCATTCACCACGGTGTCCCACGTGGTGAACAACTCGCGTCCCGTGTCGGCAGACGTGCGCGCGAAGGTCGAGCACGCGATTCGCCAGCTTCACTATGTGCCGTCGGCGGTGGCCCGTTCGCTGAAGGCGCGCGCCACCGCGACCATCGGACTCGTCGTGCCGAACAGTACGAACCCGTATTTTGCGGAGCTCGCGCGCGGCATCGAGGACGGTTGCGCCCGCAACGGCTACTGCGTGTTCTTCTGCAATTCCGACGACGACCCAGCGAAGCAGCGCAATTATTTGCGCGTGCTGCAGGAAAAGCGGATCGACGGACTGATCGTCGCGTCTGCCGGCGACGACGCGGTACTCGCGCAGACTCTCGCCGACGCGCGCGAGCCGCTCGTGATCGTCGACCGCAATATTGAAGGCGTGAACGCCGATCTCGTGCAGATCGACCATGAAAAGGGTGCGTATCTGGCTACCCGTCATCTGCTCGAACTAGGACATGTGCAGATCGGCTGCATTAGCGGGCCGGTCGAGACGGCGGTGAGCGCCATGCGGGTCCACGGCTTTATCCGCGCAATGACCGAGCGCGGCATCGAGATTCCGCCCAACGCGATCGTCGAAAGCGATTTTTCGGGAACCGGCGGGCATCGCGCGGCCGCGCAACTGTTCGACACGCTCAAGCCGTCGGCCATTTTTGCGTGCAACGACATGATGGGCATCGGCGCGTTGCGCGCCGCGGCGGAGCGCAATATCAGCGTGCCGCGCGACTGTTCGATCATCGGTTTCGACGACATCGAACTCGGACGCTTCACGTATCCGGCGCTGTCGACAGTCGGGCAATCGGTGCGCGCGCTCGGCGACATGGCAGCCCAGACGCTGATCGAACGCATCGCGGGCAAGTCGTCGGCGAGCGCGCGGCCAGCGGGTCGACGACGTGTGGTCTCGCCGCGGCTCATCGTGCGCGAATCGACGTCGACATGGGCCGGCGCGGGAAAACGCGATCTCGCGGCTTGAGCGCGGGTTTCCCGCTCGGACGTGTGTCGAACCGCCATGCACATCGGCAGGTTTAGAAAGCTGGATTTCGGGAGAAGCGAGTGTCAAGTAACGAAACGCGTGCACGCGTGGCACTAGTCGGCAGTCTGAACATGGATCTGGTCGCGCGCGCGCCGCGTTTGCCGCATCCCGGCGAAACGCTGGCCGGCCGCACGTTCGCGCAGGTCGCGGGCGGCAAGGGCGGCAACCAGGCGGTGGCCGCGGCCAGACTCGGCGCGCAGGTGTCGATGCTCGGCTGTGTCGGCGCGGACGCGAACGGCGCCCAGTTGCGTGCGGGGCTCGAAGCGGAAGGCATCGACTGCGCGGCGGTCGAGACCGGCCGTGAGGCGACGGGCGTCGCGCTGATCGTCGTCGACGATGCGAGTCAGAACGCGATTGTGATCGTTGCGGGCAGCAATGGCGAAGTGACGCCCGACACTATTGCGCGTCATGAAGCGGTTCTGGCCGCCGCTGACGTGGTGATCTGCCAGCTCGAAACGCCACTCGACACAGTGCAAGCGGCGCTGACCACGGCCCGGCGGCTCGGCAAGACGGTCATTCTGAATCCGGCGCCGGCCACGGGTCCGCTTCCCGCCGAGTGGCTGCCTCTTATCGACTATCTGATACCGAACGAACTGGAAGCGGCGACGTTGACCGGCTTGCCCGTCGGCTCGCCCGAAGAAGCGGCCACGGCGGCTGCCGTGTTGCGCGCGGCCGGCACGCGCAACGTGCTGGTCACGCTCGGCCCGCGCGGTGTGCAGGCGGCGCTCGAGGGCGCGGCGCCGGCCTTGTACGACGCGCCGAAGGTCAAAGCCGTCGATACGACGGCGGCCGGCGACACCTTCATCGGCGGTTTCGCCGCGCAACTCGCGCAGGGTGCGAGCGTGGATGCGGCGATCCGCTTCGCGCAGCGCGCGGCGGCGCTGTCGGTCACGCGCGCGGGCGCGCAACCGTCGATTCCCACGCGGGCTGAAGTGGAAGGCTGAGTGTTGGGATCAGGGAGGCGTCGGGCGGCTGGCGTCGATCCTTGCATGCCGTGCTGCGATGTTCGGGGCGTGTGCGGTGGTTGTTCAGTATGTCGTGCACCCGTCGTGCTTGATACGCTCCACGCCACCTCGCTTCTTGCTCGCGCCGATCTGCTGACCTGCTAATCCGCCGACCCGCCGACCCGCCGACCCGCCGACCCGCCGACCCGCCGACCCGCCGACCCGCCGACCCGCCGACCCGCCGACCCGCGGAGCGCCAACCGCCAACCGCGGTCGGCCGCTTAGCCAGTTCCCCACTTCACCATCCCCAGTTCGCCGCTGCCCAAGGCTACCAAACCCCACCCTCCGTCACCCCGGCTGCACGCACCACATCCCATCTCCGGCACCACGCCCCCGCCCGATCTTCCTTGCATTTCTTGCTAACTTCGGCCAAACGACTTTCTTCAGACGATAAACGCTTCAAGTATCCCGCTTACGTGCCGTAAACGAGGCTAATAGAGCAAGGCGTCTAAACGCGCGCTCTCATCCGTCTACTACAGGAACAAGCATGTTGAACAAAGGTATTTCGATCAAGGCGCGGATCGGCCTTACGATGGCTTTTCTCGCGGCGCTACTCGTGGGCATCGGCGCGTTCGGTCTATTCGGCATGGGCCGTTCTAACGACGCGTACAAGGATACGTTCACCAACTCGATGCCGAGCGCGGTCAACATCGGCAACGCCGAGTTGTTCGCGGCGCGCGAGCGTCTCGCGCTCGACCGCGCAGCGTTCATGCTCGGTACGCCGGAAGTCACGCCGACGCTGGAACGCGCGCGCGGCATGCGTGCCACCTCCGACATGTGGTGGAAGAAATACATGGACCTGCCGCGTGAGCCTGAAGAAGAACGCCTCACGCAAGTCGTGGTCGGCAAGCGCGATGCACTGCATCAACAAGCCGACGCGTTTTCAGCAATCGTTGTTGCTGGCGACCAGAGCAAGTTGATCGACGGCGCGAAACGCCTGCAGAGCGCTTACAACGAACTTGCCACCTCCGACGACGCGCTCAGCAAATATCAGTTCGATCAGGCCCGGCAGGGTTTCGAGGCCGCTCAGTCGAGCTTCGAGATGTTTCGCATGGTCAGTCTCGGCGCGCTCTTCGCCGGTGTCCTCGCGGCGCTGCTGTCGTATGTGGCGCTCAGCCGGGCAATCGCCCGCCCGCTCGCCGAGGCGCTGGGTCATTTCGACGCGATCGCCGCAGGCGATCTGCGCCGTCAGGTCGTCATCAAATCGCGTGACGAAATGGGGCAGGTGCTCGAAGGTATCGGGAAGATGCAGCGCAGTCTCACCGAAACGGTGCGCGCGGTGCGCGGTGGGAGCGAGTCGATTGCTACCGCGACGCGTGAGATCGCGGCAGGCAACATTGACCTGTCGTCGCGCACGGAAGAGCAGGCGTCCGCGTTGCAACAAACGGCGTCGAGCATGGAAGAATTGACCGGCACCGTGAAGCAGAACGCCGAGAACGCCCGCCAGGCGAGCTCGCTCGCCGCCAATGCATCGGAAATCGCCAACAAGGGCAGCGCGGTGGTCGGCCAGGTGGTCGGCACGATGGGTGAGATCAACCAGAGTTCCGCGAAGATCGCCGACATCATTTCGATCATCGAAGGAATCGCGTTTCAGACCAACATCCTCGCGCTGAATGCGGCCGTGGAAGCCGCGCGTGCCGGCGAAGACGGGCGCGGTTTCGCGGTCGTCGCGGGCGAAGTGCGCAGCCTTGCACAACGCTCGTCGGCGGCGGCCAAGGAAATCAAGGAGCTGATCGATACGTCGGTGGACCGCGTGCAGTCGGGCTCGGCGCTCGTCGACGAAGCGGGTCGCACGATGACCGAGATCATCGGCGCGGTGCAGCGCGTGACCGACATCATGGGCGAAATCGCCGCGGCGTCTGAAGAGCAGAGCAGCGGTATCGACCAGGTGGCGCGCGCCGTCACCCAGATGGACGAAGTGACGCAGCAAAATGCCGCTCTCGTCGAGGAAGCGGCCGCAGCGGCGTCTTCTCTGGAAGACCAGGCCGGCAAGCTGCGCAGCGCGGTCGCCGTGTTCCAACTGGAAGACGGTGGCGCGCAGATGTCGGGCGGCTCGCTGTCCCGACATCTGCCGACGCCTGCGCGGGTCGCCCCGGCTGTGCCGCGGGCGGCGCCTCGTGCAGCCCCGCGCGCAAGCGCCACAGCGCCGGTTCAGCATGTAAGCGCTGCTCCCGCTCCTTCGGCAGCAGCCGCGCCGGCACCCGCGCCCGTCGCACCGAAAGCCGCTCCGGCGCCGCGTGCGCCCGCCAAGGCTGCGGCCGTCGCCAGCGCCGGCAGCGATCAGGACTGGGAAACGTTCTGACCGGACGTCCAAGGTAGTGGCCTGTACGCCGCTCGGGCCGTGGGAACGTTCGCTGCAATGATCGTTCCCGACGCGTCGGCTGCGGAAGCCGTGGCGACTGAGTCGCCTGCAAAAAAAGACCGCGCTTGCTTATGTAAGCGCGGTTTTTTTATGGCGTGTGCATTAAGTCGCGTTTGTCGAGCGGCCGACGCCCTGGCGGGCTTCACGATCCGGTACATTGACGGGCGCGGCTACGGTAATTCGTGACCGGATCGCGGCTGTCGGCTGTCGGCGACGCTGAGGCTGTCCGGTCCCGAGGGGCGCTGCCGCGCAAACCGCCGCGCGGCTGAGTGTCGCTCAGCACGTCTCGTCGCCGCTTTACCACTCTTGACCATCGCGAACCATCGCTAACCACTGCGCTGCAGTAGCCGTTAAATGCGCCAGCCATAAAGGACCGACATGACGCCACACGACCTCGCGCATCGCCTCGTCGAAGCACGGCGGCAGCATCGCCCGATCGACGGGCTCGTGCCCGAACAGATGCCGCCGGACGCCGCCACCGCTTACGCGATCCAGCAGGCGGTCATCGCGGGTCTCGGCGACTCCACCGGTGCGTGGAAGATCGGCGCGAAGGTGCCCGGCGGAGCCGCCTCTGGCGCGCCGATCCCCGCTTCGCTCGTGCTGCCTTCGCCCGCGCGAGTGGCTCACGCGAGCTTCTTTCGCGTGCTGCTCGAACTCGAGATCGCGTTCCGCTTCTCCGAGGCGATCGAGCCCCGCGGCCGTGCCTACGCGCGCGACGAGGTTCTCGCGCTGGTCGGCGAAGTGCTGCCAGCCATCGAGATCGTCGATAGCCGCTTTGCGGAATGGCCCAACATCGCGCCTCTTGCCCAACTCGCGGATGCCCAGAATAACGGAGCACTGATCACCGGCCACCCGGTGCCGTACGCGGGACTCGCGCGCGGCTTCGATTTCGTTTCGCCCGAACTGGAACTGAGCTTCGACGGCGAATCGCTCGTGCCGGACGCCACTGGAAATCCCGCGGGCGATCCGCGCGAACTGCTAGTGTGGTTCGTCAACCATTGCGCCGCCATGGGCATAACAATCGAGCCGGAGTGGACGTTGACCACGGGCTCTTATGTCGGTGCGCACAATGTGGGCAAACCCGGCGTTGTGCGCGGCCATATCGACGGACTTGGAGAGGTCGAGATCGAACTGACCTGAAGCCGTGACACTGTGTGATGTGACACGGTGCCCGGTTTCTATCCCGTGTCGTTCTTGTAACGGCGCATTACAAACACCGCGTTTAACGGCTGCCGATGGGCGGCCGTTTTACATTTGATGCGTCTGCGCTTACTGCTTAGCCGTATACCCTATTGAACCGTTTGAATGCCGCGCCGTTATCCAGTTAACAGAGAGCGAAGAGAGAGCGAACAGAGCGGGCGCGAGCGGTAGGAAGCATACATGCCGACACCGGTGGCGCACATTCTGCAAGAGGTCTGAGTGAGTGCGAGCGATGCAGGCAACCACGTCGCCGACGCGGTTATGCCACAGCGACGAAGCAGGTAAATCGTCGGCTCGATAGCGAAGCTCGGGAGCGGCACGACGATCTCTGAGTCGATGTGAATAGCGATGGAACAAAACATCGCGTACATGGACGAACAGCATGGAAGTACGCCGGCGAACCGCACATGCAACGGTGGTCGACCGACATGTAACAGATGCGAAGACATGTAGACCAAACGCATGTCCATGCGTTAGGAAGGAAAGTGCGATAGCAGAAAGAGCGGGGACGTAGCGCGAATTTTGCAAGGCGCTGGCTTCAAGGTACGCGGTGTGCGTGTGCAGCCATCGCGTGAATGTAAGTGTCGGAATGGCTTGGTGAGCGAGCTGTTCGATCGTTCGACGCGCAAGATTGTAGGTCGTCGAAACACGCTTTCCAAGTGATGAATGTTGGGAGACGAATGCGGCGCGATTTTCGCAACGTAGTTCGTGAAAAAAAATTTAAAAGGGTTTAGGATGAATTCGAGCGATGTCGTTTCCGAATAGCGCGCCGCGCACGACATCGGTCTAGACTTCGGCGAGGAGGTAGCATGGATATCTACAGCAGTTTCGCGACCCGCTTCGAGAAAACACGAGAGGACGAACTCTCGCTCGAGGAGTATCTCGCGCTCTGCAAAGACAATCCCGCCGCGTACGCCACGGCTGGCGAACGCATGTTGACGGCAATCGGAGAACCCGAACAGATCGATACTCGCAACGATCCGCGTCTGTCGCGTATCTTCGCGAACAAGGTCATCAAGGTATACCCCGCATTCCGTGAGTTTTACGGAATGGAAGAGGTGATCGAGCAGGTGGTCGCCTACTTCCGGCACTCGGCCCAGGGGCTCGAAGAGAAGAAGCAGATTCTGTATCTGTTAGGCCCGGTCGGCGGCGGCAAATCGTCGATCGCGGAACGCCTGAAGCAGCTCATGGAGCGCGTGCCGTTCTACGCGATCAAGGGCTCGCCCGTGAACGAATCGCCACTCGGTTTGTTCGACTACGACGAGGACGGTCCGATCCTCGAAGAGCAATACGGCATACCACGCCGCTACCTGAAAAGCATTCTGAGCCCGTGGGCGGTCAAGCGCCTGCACGAGTACAACGGCGACATCCGTAAATTCCGCGTGGTGCGGCGCTATCCGTCCATCCTGCGGCAGATCGGTATCGCCAAAACGGAGCCTGGCGACGAGAACAACCAGGACATTTCGTCGCTCGTCGGTAAGGTGGACATCCGCAAGCTCGAACAGTATGCGCAAGACGATGCCGACGCTTACAGCTACTCGGGTGGCTTGTGTCTCGCGAATCAGGGCCTGCTCGAATTCGTCGAAATGTTCAAGGCGCCGATCAAGGTTTTACACCCGCTGCTGACGGCGACCCAGGAAGGCAACTTCAAGGGCACGGAAGGCTTCGGCGCGATTCCTTTTGACGGCGTGATTCTCGCGCACTCGAACGAGTCGGAGTGGAAGGCATTCCGCAACAACCGCAACAACGAAGCATTGCTCGACCGGATCTTCGTCGTGAAGGTGCCGTACTGCCTGCGCTACTCGGAAGAGATCAAAATCTACGAGAAGCTGTTGCGTAATTCGTCGCTCGCCAATGCGGTATGCGCTCCTGGCACGTTGAAAATGATGGCGCAGATGTCGGTGCTCACGCGCTTGCAGGAGCCTGAAAATTCGAGCCTCTTCTCGAAGATGCAGGTCTACGACGGCGAGAATCTGAAGGACACCGATCCGAAGGCGAAGTCGTACCAGGAATACCGTGATTTCGCGGGCGTGGATGAAGGGATGACCGGCGTGTCGACCCGCTTCGCGTTCAAGATTTTGTCGCGCGTGTTCAACTTCGATTCGACCGAAGTCGCGGCCAATCCGGTGCACCTGATGTACGTGCTCGAACAGCAGATCGAGCGCGAGCAGTTCCCACCGGAAACCGAACAGAAGTATCTGTCTTTCATCAAAGACGTGCTTGCCTCGCGCTACGCGGAATTCATCGGTAAGGAGATTCAGACCGCTTATCTGGAGTCGTACTCCGAATATGGGCAGAACATTTTCGATCGCTATGTGACGTATGCCGACTTCTGGATTCAGGATCAGGAGTTCCGCGATCACGACACTGGCGAGAGCTTCGACCGCGCGGCATTGAACGCCGAACTGGAGAAGATCGAGAAGCCCGCCGGCATCAGCAACCCGAAGGACTTCCGCAACGAGATCGTGAACTTCGTGTTGCGCGCGAGAGCTGCAAATGCAGGGAAGAATCCTGCGTGGATCAGCTACGAGAAGCTGCGCGTGGTGATCGAAAAGAAGATGTTTTCGAACACGGAGGAATTGCTGCCTGTCATCTCGTTCAACGCCAAAGGCTCGGCGGAAGAACAACGCAAGCACGAAGACTTCGTCAACCGGATGGTGGCGAAGGGCTATACGCCGAAGCAGGTGCGCTTGCTCTGTGACTGGTATCTGCGCGTGCGCAAGTCGTCATGATCCGCATTGCGTGCCGCCCGCGCGGTCCGGCCGCGCGGGCACCCTGCGAGACGCAAGCTGCATGGACATAGCACCGGACCATGCAGCGTACGTCTCGCGACGAGTCGACAAGGGAGACGAGGCGTGCTTCATCAAATCATCGACCGCAGGTTAGCAGGCAAGAACAAAAGCATTGCAAATCGCGAGCGTTTTTTGCGTCGCGTTAAGAACTATATTCGTCGCGCCGTTTCGGAAGCGGTGCGCGACCGCAGCATCAAAGACATACAGAACACGCAGAGCATCACGATTCCGCGCAAGGACATCGCAGAGCCGTCGTTCCGGCACGGGCCGGGCGGCCGGCGCGAAATGGTGCATCCAGGCAACTCCGACTACATCCGCGGCGACAAGATTCAGCGACCGCAAGGCGGTGGCGGCGGAGGCGGGGGCGGCCAGGCCAGTAACGAAGGCGAAGGGCAGGACGACTTCGTGTTCGAACTGAGCCGCGAAGAGTTCATGCAGTATTTCTTCGACGACCTCGAATTGCCGCGGCTCGTCAAAACTCACCTGATGGCCGTGCCCACGTGGAAGAGCATTCGCGCCGGCTGGGCTGCCGAAGGCACGCCGAACAATATCGACGTGGTCCGTTCGTTGCGCAGCGCCCTTGGCCGCCGTATCGCACTCGGCGCACCGCTCGTCAATCAGTTGCACGAGATGGAGCGGCAACTCGAGGTCATGAAAGCCGACCCCGACGATCGTCGCGAAGACATCAAGCTGCTCGAAGAGGAAATCCACCACCTACGCGGGCGCATCTGGCGCATTCCGTTTATCGATCCGTTCGACCTGCGCTACGTGAACCGCGTGAAGCAGCCCACGCCGTCCAGTCAGGCCGTGATGTTCTGTCTGATGGATGTGTCGGGTTCGATGGACGAGCAGCGCAAGGATCTGGCGAAGCGCTTTTTCATCCTGCTGTACCTGTTTCTCAAGCGCAACTACGAAAAGATCGAGGTGGTGTTCATCCGCCACCACACGCGCGCGGAAGAGGTCGACGAAGACACCTTCTTCCATTCGACGGAAAGCGGCGGCACTGTCGTGTCGAGCGCGCTCGAACTGATGCAGAAGGTCATGGACGAGCGCTATTCGCCGACTGAATGGAACATTTACGGCGCGCAGGCGTCGGACGGCGACAACTGGACCGACGACTCGCCGAAGTGCCGCAAGATACTGGCGGATGACATCCTGGAGAAGGTGCGCTATTTTGCGTATATTCAGGTGACGCCCGAAGAGCAGAATCTGTGGCTCGAGTATGCGCAACTGGCGTTGAGCCAGCCGCATATGGCGATGAAGAAAGTCGAAACCGCGGCTGACATCTATCCGGTGTTTCGCGAGTTGTTCGAAAAGCAGGTGGCGTCGTCATGACGGACAAGCACTTGCACAACGAAGCGCGCGGCTATCAGCCGGAGCGTGGGAAAGGCGTGCCGCAGCGTCAGTCGGGGCATGCCGAGGCAGCGGCGGACGAGGTTCGACCCGTCGCAGCCGGAGCAGTCGACAACGCTGAAGCACGGGGACACACCGGAACGCCCACTGAGGGGCAAAGGGAAGTCCGTATGAACGTAGCCGATAGACGGCCTCTGCCGTGCCCGTCCGACTGGACCTTCGAGTTGATCGAGGAGTACGACTCGCATATTGCCCGTGTTGCGGAGCAATATGAGCTCGATGTGTATCCGATCCAGCTGGAACTCATCAGCGCTGAACAGATGATGGACGCTTATGCGTCCGTCGGCATGCCGGTGAATTACCGGCACTGGTCGTTCGGCAAGCACTTTCTCTCTACCGAAAAAAGCTACCGTCGCGGGCAGATGGGGCTCGCGTACGAGATAGTCAT
The DNA here is from genome assembly GCF_000685095.1 of Paraburkholderia caledonica NBRC 102488. Lineage (GTDB taxonomy): Bacteria > Pseudomonadota > Gammaproteobacteria > Burkholderiales > Burkholderiaceae > Paraburkholderia > Paraburkholderia caledonica. The sequence continues at coordinate 137,362 of NZ_BAYE01000005.1, read as the reverse complement.
CAATTCGAACCCCTGCATCGCGTATCTCATGGAAGAGAACACGATGACGATGCAGGCGCTCGTCATCGCGCATGCGGCGTATGGGCATAACTCGTTCTTCAAGGGCAACTATCTGTTTCGGCTGTGGACGGATGCGCATGCCATCATCGACTACCTCGTCTACGCGAAGAATTACATTGCCGAGTGCGAGGAGCGCTTCGGGTTGGACCGTGTCGAAGAACTGCTCGATTCGTGTCATGCGCTAATGAACTACGGAGTCGACCGCTATAAGCGTCCGCAGAAGCTGTCGCTCGAAAAGGAGTTCGCGGCTCGCCGCGAACGCGAGGCGTACCTGCAGTCGCAGGTCAACGAATTGTGGCGCACGCTGCCCACGCGCCATACGCCGTTGCCCGAGGAAATCGAGGAGCGTTACCCGCCGGAGCCGCAAGAAAATCTGCTGTATTTCGCGGAGAAAAACGCGCCGCTGCTCGAGCCCTGGGAGCGCGAGGTGATCCGCATCGTGCGGAAGGTGGGACAGTATTTTTACCCGCAGCGGCAGACGCAGGTCATGAACGAAGGCTGGGCCACGTTCTGGCATTACACGCTGCTCAATACGATGTACAACCAGGGCAAGCTCGAAGACGGCTTCATGATGGAGTTTCTCCACTCGCATAGCAATGTGGTGTATCAGCCGCCCGTCACGAAGCCTTACTACAGCGGTATCAATCCGTACGCGCTAGGTTTTTCGATGATGAGCGATATTCGCCGCATCTGCGAAAACCCTACCGACGAAGACCGCAAGTGGTTCCCGGAACTGGCCGGCAGTCCGTGGCTTCCCGCCATGCACTACGCGATGCGCAATTTCAAGGACGAGAGTTTTGTCGCGCAGTATCTGTCGCCGCATCTGATCCGCGAAATGCGTCTGTTCTCGGTGCTCGACGACGACATGCGCGATGCGCTCGAAGTCTCCGCGATTCACGACGACAGCGGCTATCAATATGTGCGCCAGGCGTTGTCGCGGCAGTACGACATGCATCATCGCGAGCCGAATATCCAGGTGTGGTCGGTGAATACGCGTGGCGACCGCAGTCTGACGCTGCGACACTTCATGAGTGACAACCGGCATCTTTCGTCCGACAGCGACGAAGTGCTCAAGCACATGGCGCGTTTGTGGCAGTTCGACGTGTATCTCGAAAGCGTCGATGAAAACGGCACGGTCAGGAAGCGTTACGAGTGCCGCTACGTGCCGCCGGCCGTGAGGGCGTAACGGTCTGTTAGGCGCGCCCGCTGCTGTTGTGGCCGGCGCGCGGATCGGGTTATGTGTTAGGCGTGTGTGCCCAGATCAGCCAGAAAATCCCGGGCGCGCTCCGACAAGCCCGGGGCGAGGTTCAATGCCTGAGTGGCCGCCGCTGCGACCCGGGTGCGCGCGTTCTCCTCCAGTTCGTCGGCGGCCGTCGTCAACCAGTCTGGAAACTTTTCCGCGAGCGCGTCGATCAACACGGCGGCTTGCCGCCGGTCCTTGTCTGCCTTGAGCGCACGCGACGGGTCGCGGAGCGTGCTGACAATAAGCTTGTGAAGCGCGAATCTGGCGGGGTCGGGCAGCATCACCGGTACCACGTGTTCCTTGCCGAGGATAAAGCCGCGAGTAGGGCTCGATACCAGATACCTGAAGTAGGGAAGCCCGGTCGCGTGGGCGCGCAAGTGCGGCAAGGCCTTCGTCTCGTACGCCTCGGTACCGGGGACGAGTAGGTCCACCTTGAGGGGCTGTCCACGCGCCTTGAACGAGGTGGACGGCTTTCGCGAGTCCAGTTCCGGCACCTCGAGAAACGGAATACCGCTATCACGAAGGATGTCGAGAAAGCTGCGCTCTTCGGGAATAGCCACCGAAATGCTGCCGGTGCTGCCAATGTCGATGTCTTCCGTCCTGTAATTCGCAGGCAGCCGGACGCCGAGACTGTTCAGAAGCGCGCCAAACGCGTGGGAGCCGACCAGCACTCCACCGTGGCTGAAAATGCCCGCGTTAAAGAGTGTTGCCAGCGTGAGCGCCGAAGAGTTGTCCGCGGCGGCGAAGTTCGCCTTGCGCAGTATCTGGACCTCGGCGGCAAGCACGCGCATCTCCGCGCTCTCGAGTAGTTTCGCCTCGAGCGCAGCTTCGGTAGCGGGCTCGCCTGCGCGGCCGAGCGAGGTTTCCTTATGCTTTCCCGATGCCAGATAGACGCGCCAGTAGGTGTACGTTTTCCCGTCGACGGTCTTCTGGGCCGCCGATCCGGGAGAGTGCAGGGGAATATGACCTTGTGCGCTGGCGCGCTCGGTGACGGACGAATACAGCGTTTGCAGTGCGTCGTTGTGGAAGCTGGCCATGGCTGGCGACTCCTTATACCCTGTTATTACACATTAAGGTATAAAACGATCGGCGTCAAATTTATACCTCACGATCCGACCACGAGGGATAAACCGCGCAATTAGCTCAAAGCTGGCCGGTACCGGTCTGCGATGGTGCCTGCTGTAAAGCTTGCTTGCCAACAAACCCCCAACTTCCACTTGCGATTCTGTAAAATTCGCGCACGCTGAAAACCGCGTGCTGAAGGCGGCGCCATGACCGCCGCCTCCGTTCAAGAGACAAGGAAGACACAACATGACCGACCTCACAGACCACAGCGTGGCCTCCGCCCACGACACACGGCGCCGCATCTTCGCGATTGTCGGCGCGTCATCGGGCAATCTCGTCGAATGGTTCGACTTCTACGTCTATTCGTTCTGCGCGCTTTATTTCGCACCGGCATTTTTTCCGAGCGGCAACACTACGACACAATTGCTCAACACGGCCGGCGTGTTCGCGGCGGGCTTTCTGATGCGCCCGATCGGCGGCTGGTTTTTCGGCCGTCTCGCCGACAAACATGGCCGCCGCATGGCAATGATGGTGTCGGTGTTCATGATGTGCGGCGGCTCGCTTGTGATAGCCGTGTTGCCCACGTACGCGCAGATCGGCGCGCTCGCGCCTGCGCTGCTGCTGGTCGCGCGCCTGTTCCAGGGTCTGTCGGTGGGCGGCGAATACGGCACCAGTGCGACCTATATGAGTGAAGTCGCGCTCAAGGGACGGCGCGGCTTCTTCGCGTCGTTCCAGTACGTGACGCTGATCGGCGGCCAGCTGTGCGCGCTGCTCGTGCTGGTCGCGCTGCAACAAACGCTCTCCACCGCGGAGCTCAAGGCATGGGGCTGGCGAGTGCCGTTCGTGATCGGCGCGGTGGCCGCGTTGATCGCGTTGTATCTGCGTAAATCGCTCGATGAAACCACCACCGCCGCGACGCGTCAGCGCAAGGAAGCGGGCACGCTGCGCGGCTTGTGGAAGCACCGCGTCGCGTTTATGACGGTGCTCGGTTTCACCGCGGGCGGCTCGCTGATTTTCTATACGTTCACCACGTACATGCAGAAGTATCTGGTGAACACGGCGGGCATGAGTGCCAAGACGGCAAGCAATGTGATGACCGCGGCGCTCTTCGTCTACATGGTGCTCCAGCCGGCCTTCGGCGCGTTGTCGGACCGCATTGGCCGGCGCAATTCGATGCTGTGCTTCGGCCTTTTCGCGACCATCGGCACGGTGCCGCTTCTGCACGCGCTCAAAGACGTGACGAGCCCCTATGCGGCGTTCGCGCTCGTCGTGCTGGCGCTCGCGATCGTGAGCTTCTATACGTCGATCAGCGGCCTGATCAAGGCAGAGATGTTCCCGCCGGAAGTGCGCGCGCTCGGCGTCGGTCTCTCGTATGCGGTGGCCAATGCGATTTTCGGCGGCTCAGCGGAATACGTGGCGCTGTGGCTCAAGTCGGTCGGCAGCGAGTCGATGTTCTACTGGTATGTCACGTTGCTGTGCGCCATTGCCGGGCTCGTCGCGCTGCGCATGCGCGATCCGTCGAAAGAAGGCTACCTGCGTCACGAACCGTAAGTCTCCCGACCCACGTGCGCGCTTTCCACAAGCGCGCCGCGCACCTGCTCAGGACACCACGATCTCGGTGCCGAGCACGTGCAGCAGATCGCGCAGCGCTTCGGCCTGCGCCATTTTCGCGTCGCTGCGCAAATGAATCCGCACGGCTCGCCCCGTAATTCCGTCAACGGGTTGGGCGAGCCACAACTCCACCGCGAGCCCTAAACCTTCCGGCTGATTGACGGCAACCGGCTCGATCACGCGCGGCTTGAAACAGGCACTGTCGGACATGGCGAATCACCTCGAAGCTGATGACGTGTCCGGCTCATCGTAATCAGCGGCGGGCGCGAGTCCAAGCAACAAATACGTGTTTGCTAAGCAGAGGATGCTTAGCAGAAAAAACGCTGACTGCGCTGCCGGCGAGACGCGGACGATCAGCCGGGCTCGGTCGTATCGGCGGCCAATTCGGCGACGAAATCGCTCACTACCGCGCCGGTTTCGCCGCCCAAGGCCGCCGACGCGACGGGAGCGACCGGACTGACAGGCGCCGCAGCGGCGGCGATCGCCACGGCCCGTTCGCGGGCGCTCATCGCGGCTCGCGAGAGCATCAGCAAATGGTAGTAAAGCCGCGCGCTCAAGCCATAGTGGTACGCAAACAGGTGGGCGAGCGCGATCTTGAAGCCGAGCCGCGCCTGGCGGTTCCTCGCATGTACCGACACCACGATGGGCGCGAGCCGCCGCAGCGCGAGTTTGCGTGAAGGTTCCAGTTGCGGCGGCAGCCTCAGCATCTTGACGAACGCGTAAGCACTGAGCGTGGCCGCCGCCGACGTGCCGCGCGTGCTCTGCGAAATGGACGCCGCGGTCTTGCGATACACCGACACGTAGTCGTGCAGATAAAACACCTCGCGCGCCGCGAGGCAAAGTTCGGTGCCGAATACGAAATCGCAGCACACGCCGTACTGTTCCTTGTAGCCGATGCGTTTCACGAGCCGCGCGTCGGCCATCCAGCCGTTGTTCGGGAACATCTGAATGAGGCCGGTCCTGCCGGGCAGCGGTTGCAACCCTTCGGCGTCCTTTGTACGGCGGAACGCCGCATTGAGCCGCGTGCTCGCCTCGACGTCGATCGCGCCGGAATGATCGGCCTCATACTGCGCGCCGAACGCGGCGTCGAGCCGTGGATGCAGGTCCCAGAGCGACACCAGTTTCTCGACGCCGTCGGTGGCAAGCAGGTCGTCGTCGTGAATCAGCATAATCCTGTCGCCGCGCGCGCGCTGGAAGAGGCTCGCAACATTGCGCGCCTGGCCGAGCGGCGGCTCGTTTCTAGAATAGCGGATGCGCCGCTCGTTCCTGTAACGCGTCGCGATCAGTTGTTCGGTGCGCGGGTCGCTGGAGTCGTCGCCGATCACGATTTCCACATTGCCGTAGGTCTGCGCAAGACACGAGTCGATGCATTCGACGACCAGTTCCGGCCGGTTGCACGTCGGCAGGCAGATCGACACTTTGGCGGACTGGAAAGAGGGCGAGGGAATGAACATGGGCGTCGCCTTTGTTATCTGTTGAAGGGGCGGCAGCCGGTCTGCCTGGTCGCATACGTCGCTGCAAGCAGAAAAATAGTTCATCACGCCGAAAAAATATTCGGTAAAAAAATGGAAAAAATGTCTGGCGTATGAAAGGCGGTGGAAGGGAAAAATTTATGCAGCTTTGCCGCGCAAATGCAGCAAAGCCGCTTGTAGACCCACGTTTAATTTCAACCCACTGACGGTTCGCCTTCGCCCGGCTTCTGGCCGGGGCGATCTGCCGGCGACTGATCGCGTCCTTCGTCGCCGCGCTCCGGCAGCTTGCTTTTCTCGTTGTCGCTATGCACTGCCGGCTGCGGATGGACGATGTCGTCCGGCTTATCGCCGGTTTGCTGCTTGGTGTCGGCCATGGCTTTCTCCTTGTGAAGACTCACCATGTGGAGCAAAGCCCGGGCCTGCGCTCGTTCAATCGGCCTGTCCGGCGCCGGTCAGCGAAACGATGAAGTCGAGGAATGCCCGCACCTTGGCCGGCGGATGGTGTCGTGACGGGTACAGCGCATATAGCGGATAAACCTCATCACCCCACTCGGGAAAGAGTTCGATGAGCTTACCGCTCGTCAGAAGCGACTCGGCGCCGAGCGAGAGAATCTGTGCGACCCCCTGGCCTGCGGTGCATACGCTGTGCAGCGTGCCGACGTCGTTCACCGTCAGCCGGCCTTGAGGCGTGACGACCATTTTCCTGCGGCCGCGATGAAACTCCCACGTGAACGGATAACCGGTGAGCGGATCGCGAAACTTGATGCACGCATGCGCGCCGCTCTCGAGTTCCGCGGGGTTGGCCGGATGTCCGTGTTTCTTCAGATACGAAGGCGCGGCCACTGTGAGAATGCGCGTGTCGAGCACCTTGCGCGCGATCAGCGACGACACCGGCGGCTCGCCGAAGCGGATCGCGACGTCGAAACCGTCGCTAACCATATCGCCCAACTGGTCGCGCGTGATCAGTTCGAGCTGCAGATCCGGGTGTTTGTCGACGAAACCGCCCAGTCTGGGTCCAAGCACCAGCCGCGAAAAGAACGGGTCCATGTTCACGCGCAGGCGGCCGCGCACCGCTGTCGCGCCTTGCGCGGCCGAGGCTGCCGCTTCTTCGAGACCGCTTAGCAGCGGCACGATCTGTTCGTAGAAGCGCCGGCCTTCGTCGGTGAGCGTAACCGAGCGGGTGGTGCGGTCGAACAGCCGGATTCCCAGGCGCGCCTCGAGCCGCGCGACCGAACGGCTTACACCCGACTGCGACATGTCGAGCGCCACGCCTGCCGCTGCGAAACTTCCGCAATCGACGATCGCTGTCAGCACGCCCATGCCGTTCAGCATGCGCTCGTCAAATGGCATCTGTAAGTCCTTTCTTATTCGTGAACGGCGTCCATGCTAACGCGAAACGCCGTCCTGAAAACCAGGCGAGAACAGAGCGGAATCCGCTTATGCGTATCGCATCAACAAGCGACGACGAAGTCACCAGGCAACACGGCGAGCACGCAGTGAAGCTCACTTCAACGCCCGACGCCCTGGCTGGCCGGCGCGCGCACGCGGGGCGCGGTCTCGAGATGACGGAAGACCCACGCCGACATCAGCGTGATCGCGCCGACACACACGAAGCTCAGGCGGAAGCCGAGCGCGGCCGAGCCCCATTGCGCGGAAAAGAGTTTCACGAGGCCGCCGCCAATGGATACGCCGAGGCCGATCGCCAGCATCTGCACCATTGAAAACAGGCTGTTGCCGCTGCCGGCGTCTTCATGCGAGAGGTCCTTGAGCGTGACGCTGTTCATCGCGGCGAACTGCATCGAGTTGGCCGCACCGAACACCGCCAGAATCACTATTTCGACGAAAAGCGGCGTGCCGCGCGTGATCAATGCAAAGGTGACGATGGATGAACCCACGACCAGCGTATTGACCAGCAGAAATAGGTCGTAGCCAAAGCGTCGCACGAGCGACGCGATCCAGCGTTTCACGATAGTGCCCGCGAGGGCCGCGGGCAGCATCATCAGACCGGAATGCAGCGGCGTATAGCCCAGTTCCAGTTGCAACAGCAGCGGCACGAGGAACGGCACGGCGCTCGAGCCGATGCGGCATACGAGATTGCCGATCAGACCCACGCTGAAGTTCGGTTCGCCGAAGAGCGAGAGCTTGAAGAGCGAGTTGCGCCGCCGTCTTGCGTGCGGGATATAAGCGAGCGCGCTCACTACCGCGAGAGCGAACAATGCCGCCGACCACGCAGCCTGGTGGGTCGGCGCGGGGGCGTCGACGGCCAGCGAAAAGGCGATCATGCATAGCGACAGCAATCCGCAGCCGATGAAATCGAACGGCGGCGCCTGCCTCTCACCGTGCGATGGAAGAAAGCGCTGCACGGCGTAGAGACCCGCGGCGCCGATCGGCACGTTGATCAGAAAGATCCAGTGCCATGTGATCGCCTCGACGAGCCAGCCGCCGAGCGTCGGCCCGGCGATCGGGCCCAGTTGTCCCGCGACCGAAATGAACGCGAGCGCGGAGACGTATTGTTCGCCGGAGACGCTGCGCAGCACGGCAAGGCGTCCGATCGGCAGCAGCATTGAGCCGCCCACGCCTTGCAGCACGCGCGCGATCACGAGTTGGCCGAGGGAATGCGCGCTCGCGCAGCAGACCGAGCCGATCACGAAAATGAGGATCGCGGCGAAATAGACGCGCCGCGTGCCGAAGCGGTCGGCAAGCCAGCCGGATGCGGGCGTGAGCATCGCCATTGTCAACGTGTAGGCGACCACGATCGGTTGCATCGCAAGCGGCGCGACGTGCAGGCTGCGCGCGATCGAGGGCAGCGCCGTATTGACGATCGTGGTGTCGAGCGACTGCATGAAGAAGCCGGCGGCGACGATCCACAGTAGCGCGGTATGCGACGAATCCCTGGTCATGTGATGGCGAATGGTCGGCGCACGGCGCCCTTGTCTGAAGTTTTGTCAGCAAACGCTTCAATGATATGGGCATCGCGACGGCGCGGGAAGTCCGGCGAATGGAACAAACACCGCTTGAGGAAAAATAACGATCACCGGGGAAGAGACACACCGTCATGACCGGAAAGCTCACCATCAATCTACGCATCGCAATCACGATTACATTCCGGCGCGCTGCTCGTTGTCATTGGCGCGCTTGGCATTTCCGGCATGGCCGAAAGCAACCAGGCGCAGCCCGAGGCGTACGACGTACATTTCGCGTCGGTGGTGGCGCTTGGCAAGTCGGGCACGGCTATGTCGCGGGCGCGCTTCGGGCTCGACTGGGCAATGAGCAATCCGCATTCGCCGCAACTAAACGCGCAACTGGAACGCGCGCGCATGTTGCTCGGCGAATCGGATACCTGGTGGCGCAGTTTCCGCGATCTGCCGAAGACGCGCGAACTGCAACGCCTCACCGACGACCTCGACGCAAAGCGTACCGCCGTGCGGCGCCACGGCATCGACCAGCTGATCGACGCAATCCGCACCGGCGACGCGAGCTGGATGGACGAGACGCGCGCGAATCGGCTAATCGCTTTGTACGCCGCGATGAACGCGAGCCAGGGCGCATTGGAGGCCTATCTGAACCAGCAGGCCGCCGACGCCAACGAGCGCTCCGCCGCGCTCTTTCATGGTTTGTTGAGTGCGAGCATCGGCAGCGTGCTGATCGGTCTCACAGTCGCATTTTTCAGTTGGCGCACGTTGCGCCGCGCGATCATGGACCCGCTGCACGCCGCGCTTCGCCAGTTCGATGCGATTGCCGCAGGCGAACTGACGACGCGCGTCGCGATTCGTTCGAACGACGAAATGGCGACATTGCTGCGCGGACTCGCGTCGATGCAGGACAAGCTGTGCGCGACGGTGACGAACGTGCGTGCCGGATCAGGTGAGTCTCGCCGTCACGCAAATGGACGAGGTGACCCAGCAGAACGCGGCGCTCGTGGAGGAAAGCGCGGCGACCGCGAACTCGCTCGCGGATCAGGCGCGGCAGTTGAGCGAACTGACTGGGGCGTTCAAAGTTGCGCTCGCTTGAATCGCCTTGCTACGGCGCGAAGCGAGCGCATTGCGAGCCGCTTGATGCCACTTGATGCCGCAGGCTGCCCGCCCACGCTTCGCGTTGCGATTCACTGCTTGATTCACTGCTTTACTCAGCCAGATGAAAACGCGAAGCGCGGTGCAATGCATTCGCGCAACCGGCGCTCATGCAGGCATCTTGCGGAACGAAATGGCGAAGCGGTTCCACGCGTTGATCGCCGAAATAAGCAGCGTCAGGTCGACCAGTTCCTCGTCGCCGAAATGCGGGCGCACCGCTTCCCATACGGCGTCGGGCACATGGTCGTGCGAGACCAGCGTGAGGGCTTCCGTCCATTTCAGCGCGGCGCGTTCGCGATCGGTGAAGAACGGTGTTTCGCGCCAGGTGACGACTGTGGCGAGGCGCCGGTCTGTTTCGCCGGCTTTGCGGGCGTCGGCAGTGTGCATGTCGACGCAGAAAGCACAGCCGTTGATCTGCGACGCGCGCAGGCGAACGAGGTCCGCGAGCGACTTTTCAATAGACGATTTTCCGATGCGTTCTTCAAGACCCAGCATGGCCTTGATGGCGGCGGGACCGGCTTTGTAGAAATCGAGACGTTGTTGCATGATTCACTCCTTGGCGTTTGGTGGAACGCATCAGGTGATGCGATGAGTGAATGCTAGTCCCGGCACTGGCTTTGCAAAATGGCCATTTTTCGCAATTTTGAGGTAGCCACTTTTGCGTTGTGAAAACCGCTAGGCGGCTCGCCGAGCGTCCTTGCTCACTGTAATGGCATCGTTGCCGCGCCTACGGCGATTCGGTATGGTGGGTCACCGGTCCCATTGAAGAGATACTGAATGACATCCGCCGCCGAGCCTCCTCCATTGAAGGGCTCAGAATCAGCTTTGCAGCCTGCTTTGCAGTCAGTTTCACACACTGCCTCCGAGCCGATCTCGGAGCCGCCCTCTGAATCGATCCGTTCCGATGTGCTAATCGTCGGAGCGGGCCCCGTTGGCCTCTTTGCCGCTTTCGAAGCCGGGGTGATCGGGCTGTCCTGCCAGATAGTCGATGCGCTCGGCAAGATTGGCGGCCAATGCACCGAGCTGTATCCGGACAAGCCGATCTACGATATTCCCGCGATTCCGTCTTGCACCGCGCGCGAACTGGTGGACCGGCTGCTCGCGCAATGCAAGCCGTTCGATGTTCCCATTCATCTCGAACAGCGGGTCGAATCGCTCGAACAACGCAGCGACGGCCGTTGGACCGTGCGGACCGATCGCGGCCTCGTGTTCGACGTCGCCGCAATTCTGCTTGCGGCCGGCAACGGCGCCTTCGTGCCGCAGAAGCTGCTGCTTGCGGAAGCCGCGCCACTCGAATCGCGCTATGTGCATTACAGCGTGCAGCGTCTCGCCGATTTCGCCGACAAGACCGTTGTCGTGGCAGGCGGAGGTGATTCCGCGCTCGACTGGGCGCTTGCGTTGCGCAAGGTCGCTCGGCGCGTCACGCTCGTGCATCGGCGAAATGGCTTTAGCGCGGCAGATTCCAGCGTCGAGTTGATGCGGCGCGCAGTGGAAGCAGGGGAGATGGATTTTATCGTCGGCGCTATTTCGGGGCTTACCGTTGCAAGCGATGCGGAAGTCGATGCGCTTAAATCCATCACATTGCGACATATCGAGGGTGAAACCGAACTGCAAGCCGAACAGCTTGTCGTGCTGTACGGACTGGTCGCCGATCTCGGCCCGATCGGGCAGTGGGGCTTGAGCATTCACGGCGGCCGCGTGGACGTGGATACATCCAACTACGAAAGCTCGCGGCCAGGCATTTTTGCGGTCGGCGACATTGCCAATTATCCGAACAAGCAGAAGCTCATTTTGTCGGGCTTTCACGAGGCTTCGCTCGCGTTGAGAAAGGCATATTCATACGCGTATCCGGACAAGAAACGCGTGCATGTCCATTCGAGTTACGACGCAAAACTTGCGGAGAAAGTCAGCGCGGCGGGATAACGTCGCACACACGCTCGCAAAAAAAGACCCGGTTGCGATCGCCGGATCGCACCGGGTCTTTTTTACATCACGACGCGCTTTTTCCCGCAGGCTGACTTGCGGCAGCCGCAGCGCTTGCGGCCTTGTCCTTCTTCTTCGCTTCATGATGGCCTATTGCACAGCCTGCTGCTGCGCCGGCCACGCCGTGACCGCCCGCAACATGGCCTCCGACGCCGCCGACAACCGCGCCCTTGGTGCAGCCTTCGGCGTGCGCTGCAGTGTGCATGAAAGCGAGTGACGCCACGAGAGCCGTGGCAAGAGATGCGCGTTTCAATGAAAGCTCCTTGTGTTGTTGATCCGATCGTAAGTGGTCCAAGCAATTGCGGGACCTGACCAGTGACAGCGGTCCGAAAGCTTCGGACAACGATCGGTGAACATCACGGCAGAGGCTCAAGGCGTCGCACGGTGTCGATGCGACACGTCACTTCGACAAATTGCGGCGCTGCGAACGGCATGCGGTTTGCTGAACGCAGACATGCGCGGAAAACTTGCCGATGCCGCCTGGCTTTACTCGTGCATTCAACTGCCTGATCGACCCGTTTGACGCAGCAGGTAACGTACGCTCGACCCTCTCATGCGGTGCCGTCAGTCGTTTCACAGAACACCCCATAAAACAGGCGGCGCGAGACCGCTACAAGGAGGACAAAAATGATGGACGCGATCTATCTGCTATTCGGGCAAGGCAGGGATCTCGACCCGCTGCAGATGAGCTTGCGCGCCTTCGTGGTGTTTCTCGTCACGCTTGTGCTGATCAGGATTTCAGGCCGGCGTTCGTTCGGCAAACGCTCGCCGTTCGATTCAGTCGTGGTGATTCTGCTCGGCGCGACGTTGGGCCGCGCGATCGTCGGCGCATCGCCGTTCGTCGCGACGGTTCTCGCGTCGTTGATGATCGTGGTGTGTCACCGCGTCCTTGCATGGGCGTGCGTTCGCTCTTCCGCGATCGAGCGGCTCATCGGCGGCGTCGAGCGTGAGGTGTACCACAACGGTGCGTTCAACGAACGGGAGATGAAAGCTGCGCTGATGACACGGAACGATGTATGCGAAAGCGTGCGCCAGAAAACCGGCTCGCGGTCGTTAGACAAGGTGGCGGCCGCCATTCTCGAGCGCAATGGCGACGTGAGCGTGATCCATAAGGACCAGTGAGCAGGCGGGCCGATGCTCAGGTGTCAGCCGCGGCCGCCGCGTGAGATTTCCTCGCCGGCGCGAGGCGGCAGGCGCAGCGTAACCGGAATGGACGCGAAGGAGCACAGTCCGACCACGAGAAACGCGGGCCAGAAATCCGACCACATGATGGCTTCATGTCCGTGCAGCAAACGCGAAATCTGCAACACAATGCCGCCGACCGTCACGCCGAGGCCGAGGGACATCTGCTGCACGACGCTGCCCAGGCTCGTTGCGCGTCCGACGTCGCGGCTCGCGATTTCGGCGTAGGTCAGCGAATTAAGGCTCGTGAACTGCAGCGCGGGAAAGAAGCCGCCAAGCAGCACGACCACCCAGATGATCCACGTTGGCGTGCCCGGAAAAAACAGTCCGCAGGCCGCGATCGAAACGCCTGACAGCGCGGCATTGACCACGAGCACGGAACGAAAGCCATAGCGATGCAGCACGCGCGACGCAACCGTGCGCATGAACATCCCGCCGAATGCGGACGCGCAGGTGATCAGCCCCGACTGAAACGCGCTCATGCCGTGACCTTCCTGCAGCATCAGCGGCAACAGGAACGGCAGTGCGCCGAGGCCGATGCGGAACAACGACCCGCCGAGCACGCTTGCCTGAAACGTCGGCACCTTGAAGAAGCGCAAGTCGAGCAGGGGCAGCCGTGCGCGCTGCGCATACGCGACATACAGGGCAAGCAGGACAGCGCCCACCGCGCACATGCCAAACGCGTCGAGGTTCGAAATCAGTTCGCCGCCAATCAGCGACAATCCCAGCAGAAGCAGCACCGCGCCTGCCGCCGACAGAAAAAAGCCAATCCAGTCGAGCGGCCCGGGGTGCGGCTCGCGCGTGTTCGCAATATGTTTGTTCGTCAGATAGATGCCGAGAATCCCGATCGGCACGTTGATGAAAAAGATCAGACGCCAGTGCAGATAGGTCGTGATAAAGCCGCCGAGCAGCGGGCCGGCCGCGGGGCCGAGCATGGCGGGCACGCTCAGATAATTCATCGCGCGGATGAAATCGGTTTTCTGCACGACCCGGAAAATGATGATTCGCCCGACCGGCACCATCATCGCGCCGCCGACGCCTTGCACGAAACGCGCGAGGGTAAAGGTGGCCAGCGAGTTGGAGGCCGCGCACAGCAGCGACCCCCCAACGAAGATGCCAATGGCGGTGCGAAATACCGTGCGTGCGCCGAAGCGGTCGGCGAGCCAGCCGCACACCGGAATGAATACGCCGAGGCCGAGCACGTAGCTGGTGACCGCGATTTTGAGCGTGACGGGGTCGCGCCCGAAGTCGCGCGCCATGGCGGGCAGGGCCGTGACGATCACGTTCGCGTCGACGCTTTCCATGAACATCGCGCATGCGACGATCAGAGGCGCAATAAGGGCTTTCTCGGCGACGGTCATGGAGGAGGCCGCGGCGGGCTGTCGCGGGCAAAAGGGTCATTATTGCACCTGTACGGTGCGGTTTGTTAATACTGGCCGCCGCCATTGCGCCCTTTTTCTCCTGGGTCGCCTGTGCAAGACAGCTCGGCGGCCGTGACTCTTGCGCAACATGTTTGTTTTTTGTTGCGCTGCGCAATAAGAAGACTATAATCGGGTTATTCCCTAGGTAGAAACCCTATACAGGAGCCCGACCATGAACACTGCCTCTAACACTGCATCCGCTCGCAACACCGTCGCCACCAACGGTAACTGGCTTGCAAAGCTGCGCGCACTCGCGTTGCATGCGCTGAATCTCCATCTGCAAAACTGCGCTGTGATCGCTGAAGCGCATCGTCGTCCGCAGTAAGGCTCGCACGCTGGTGCCCGCGCCTCGAAAGGCCGGGTGCAAGCTTGCTGCGCCGCGCTCACGCTTTCCGCCGACACGGCGCGGTAAAGCGAAAGACTTCGCAGGCCGTCAGAGAGAAACAAGCAGGATCAAGCAGAAACAAGCGGCGCATTTGCGCCGCTTGTGCTTTGTGCGTCTACTAATTCGTAGTTGTGTCCCGCTTATTCACCCGAGCGACGCGGTACTCTCGCAAGTGTTTGACGCACTTTCGTTGCTCGCGCTGACAAAGCGCTTATCACGAGCGCGGTCGACACCAGACCGACCAGATACAAGCCCGCCACCATCCAATCCTGTTCTGCCATCATCGTTCTCCAGTCAAGTGCCTCGTTCCTGCGGCTAATACGTCGCATCTCGTGAGGCTGATGCTTGCGATTACGGCACATGCGGCGAAAAGCTTAACCGGCGCTATCCGTGCCCACGAAGTTTTCGCACTCAGGTCCACCCGCGCGGATAGGCACGCTTAACCCACGCTGGTGCGCGCGCAATGCCGCTACAGCGGCGTTGCGATCCGGCAATTTGCGAATCTTCGTTCGCGGCGCCGAATAAGCGTTTAAACTTCAGCCCCCTGGATTCAACACCCGCCGACCGAGCGCCAGAACGCTCCGCGAAGCCCGCCCGTTGCGCACAATCGGCCCAGGTTAAACCCCGGCGCCAAGGCCTGCACTGTCAACCTTTTAACCTGTCTGCCGTTATCCAGTTGTAATCGCCGAACTGGCGACCTTGCGGCAGACGGCCCGTCGCCGCGACAGCTCCACGCAAGGCCCGCATTGACCATGTTCCATCGATATAAGAATAATTTCGGCCGCATAGGCGCGATGTTCGTTCGTGCATCGAAGACCTCTCGCATCAGGGGATTACTCTCGCCCGTTTTCGCGCTTGCAATCTGCGCGCTGCTGCTCGTCGTGCTCCAGCATCTGTCGCAGGCCGTCGATTACCGCTCGGTCATGCACGAGCTGCGCCGGCTGACGGCCGGCGAGTGGACCGCCGCGCTCGCCGCCACCGCGCTTAGTTATGTGGCGCTGGTCGGTCGCGATGCAGTCGGCCTGCGCTATCTGGGCGCGGCCGTGCCTCGCGCAGCCCTCTGGATTGGCGCCACGGCGGGCTCGGCGCTCGGCAATGCCACCGGCTTCGGTGCATTGACGGGCGGCGCGGTGCGCGCCCGCGTGTACGGTGTGTCGAATATCACGCCCGCACAGATCGGCCGCATGACCGTATTCACGAGCGTTTCGCTCGCGCTCGCGCTTGTGCTGATGACGGCGCTCGGCATGGTGTGCGTGGGCGGCAGGCTTGCCCCGATGCTGCATCTGTCGCCCGCCACCGTCCGCTGGGTGGGTGCATTGCTGCTCGTTGCGCTCGGCCTGCTGTGCGCCGCATGCCGCGTCGAAACACGCGCGATCCGCACCCGCTGGCAGTGGCTGTCGTTCGACATTCCCGCTCGCCGCGATCTGCTCGAACAGGTGGGACTTGCGGTCGTCGATGTAGTCGCCGCCGGCCTCGCGCTGTGGGCGCTGCTGCCGCACGCCGACGTGAGCTTCGTCACGTTCATCACCGTCTATGCCGCGGCCATGCTGCTCGGCATGATCGGCCATACACCCGGCGGCGTCGGCGTATTTGAAGCGGCAATGGTGTTCACGCTGAACGGCAGTGTGGCCACGCAGCAGATGGTCGCCGCGTTGCTCGCCTATCGTGCGATCTATTTTGGCGTGCCGCTTGTCGTTTCGGCTGCGTTGCTCGCCGGTTTCGAAGGCCGCGCGTTAAAAGGCCGCCTGCCGTTGCGGCACGCCGCGGGCGCGTCGAGACTTGCGCCGCTCTTCCTGAGCCTCGTCACGTTCGTGGTCGGCGGCATGCTGGTGATCTCCAGCGCAACGCCCGCGTTCTGGCAGCGTCTTCATATTCTGCGCGACGTGCTGCCGCTGTGGGTTCTGGAAAGCTCGCAGATGCTGTGCAGCGTGCTCGGCGTGCTGTTGCTGTTCGTCGCGCGCGGTCTGCTAAGGCGTCTCGACGCCGCGTGGTGGATGACCCTGGCTCTCGCCGTGCTGAGTCTTGCGCTGTCCTTGACCAAGGGTCTCGCATTCGTCGAAGCAGGTGTGCTGTGCACGCTGATCGTGCTGCTGCTTGCAACGCGCCGGCGGTTCAATCGTCATTCGTCGCTGTTTGCGGAGCGCTTCACGGCCGGCTGGCTCGTGTCGGTCGCGATGGTGCTGATGCTCGCCACGTGGGTCATGCTGTTCGCTTTTCGCGACGTTCCCTATACGGGCGACTTGTGGTGGCAATTCGCTTTCGACGAACGCGCGCCCCGTGCGCTGCGCGCGACGCTGGCGGCGAGTCTGTTTGCGGCGACGTTCTCGTTCTGGCAGTTGCTGCGCCCCGCGCCGGGCCACTTCGTGAAGCCGGCGCCCGAAGATCTGCACGACGCGGCGCGCATTGTGCGTGCGCAGGAGCGCAGCGACGCCGGTCTCGCGCTGATGGGCGACAAGAGTTTTCTGTTCTCGGAATCGCGTGAAGCTTTCCTGATGTACGCCAAATATGGGCGCACGTGGGCCGCGCTGCACGATCCGGTCGGGCCGCGCGAAGAGTGGGCAGGCCTCATCAGCAAGTTCGTTGCGCTCGCGCATGCGCATGGCGGACGCGCGGCGTTCTATCAGGTGCGCGCCAACGCTTTGCCGTTGTACCTCGACGCGGGCCTTTCGCTGATGAAGCTCGGCGAGGAAGCCCATGTCGTGCTGGACGATTTCGATCTGAAGGGTTCACACCGCGCGCATCTGCGCTACGCGCTCAAGCGCGGCGAGCGCGACGGTTTCACCGTCGAAGTGATCGATCAGGCGAATGTGCCGGCGTCGCTCGAAACGTTGCGCGGCATTTCCAACGGCTGGCTCAACAGCCGCGACGCGCGTGAGAAGAGCTTTTCGGTCGCAGCCTTCACCGACGAATACCTCGCCGCGCAGTCGGTCATGCTGGTGCGCCAGAACGGCGAGCCGGTTGCCTTTGTCACATTCATGACGACCGACCTGAACACCGAGGCGACAGTCGGCGTCATGCGTCACGTGGAAAGCGCGTCGCCGTATGCAATGGAATATCTGTTCACGCAGCTGGCGTTGCATCTGAAACAGGCCGGATTCCGCTCGCTGAGTCTCGGCATCGCGCCGCTCTCGGGTATGCAGCCGACGCCGCTCGCGTCGCGCTGGCATCGGGTTGCGGGCATCGTGTGGCGCTTCGGCGGCCGCTTCTATAACTTCCGCGGACTGCGCGCTTTCAAGAGCAAGTTCCAGCCGCATTGGGAGCCGCGCTATCTCGCGGCGTCGGGTTCGGTAGGCGTGGTCTTCACGCTCGCCGACCTGTCATTGCTGGCAGGAGGCCGGCGTTCATGACCTCGCATTCGTTTTTCAGGCTTGCTGTCGTAGCAGGCCTCGTCAGTTGCAGCACGCTCGCCAATGCGGCGACGACCACCATTCCCGGCGGCCGTTACGGCAACGTCAGCGTCACGCAGCCCGTGGGTCCATTGCGTGGCTTCGTGGTGCTTTACTCGCAGGCAAGCGGCTGGAGCGCGGCCGATCAGCAAAGCGCCGAGGCGCTCGCCAAGGCCGGCGCATTGACCGTGGGCGTGGATACGGCACGGTATGCGGCGAACCTCGCGACGGATCTGGCGCAGAAGAAGGAAACCTGCAATCAGCTCGTGGGCGACGCCGAAGCGTTGAGCCATCAACTCGAACGGCAATCGCAGTCGAGCCATTATTTCGCGCCGATCGTCGCGGGCACCGGGCAGGGCGCGACGCTCGCCATGCAGGTGCTCGAACAGGCGCCTTCGAACACGATTGCAGGCGCTGTTTCCGTGGATGCCGAGCCCACGCTCGATCGGCGTTTCCGGCCTTGCCCGCCTGATGCAACCATCATTCGCGACAAGATTCCCGGCTTCGTCGAAAAAGCGTCGACGGGCAACGCCGATCGCGCGCGGCTCGTCACGTTGATTGCGCCGCACCTTCAAACCCTATCGGCCCACGACGACGACGTCTCCGACCTGCCGTTGATCGAGTTGCCAGCGGCGCATCCGAACGGCTTGATGGCGATCGTGATATCCGGCGACGGCGGCTGGCGCGATCTCGACAAGACCATCGCGCAGGCCCTGCAGAAAGACGGCGTGTCGGTGATCGGCTGGGACAGCCTGCGCTATTTCTGGAGCGAGAAGCCGCCCGCGCAAACGAGCCGCGACCTCGCACGCGTGATGCAAACGTACGGCGCGCGCTGGCACGCGCAGCACATCGCGCTTATCGGCTATTCGTTCGGGGCGGACGTAATGCCCTTCGCGTACAACCGCTTGCCCGACGCGTTGCGCGCAAGGGTGTCGCTGATTTCTCTGCTCGGCTTCGCGCCGGACGCCGACTTCCAGATCCGCGTAGGCGGCTGGCTCGGCATGCCCGCAAGCGATAAGGCATTGAAGGTGCGCCCCGAGTTGACCCGCGTCCCGCCCGCGATCGTGCAGTGCATCTACGGCGCAGACGAAGAAGACACGCTGTGCCCCGCGCTGACGAAGACGGGCATCGAGGTGATCCGTACGTCGGGCGATCATCACTTCGGCGGCGATTACAACGCGCTCGAACGACGCATTCTCGCCGCGTTCAAGAAGCAGAGCGGCGTGCAAGACTGATTGTTCAAACGGCGCGTCATGCGCCGTTGTTGCATGGTTGTCTCATCGACGCTGCATTGACGTTGCAGCGACGTTTCATCGGCGTTGCGCTGCCTCGTCGTTCGAGCGTCCCGTTCTGGGCGTCGGCCTCACGTATTTCCGCAGCCATCGCTGCGGGCTCCTCGAAAACGCGCGCGCGGTTCATCAGCGCGTTTTTCTCCTCAGCGCTCGAACGCGACGCGCACCCGATCAATGCCGCGTCCGCGTCCGCAGCCAGTGCGACGCGCGTTCTCGCGCACTCTCGATCGCGGTGTGAGAGCGTTATCGTACATATACCGGCGCGGCCGGATTCTATGATCTTTCCAAATCCTTCAGCGGCCGGCGGCACGAGTATTTGCTCGCGCAACCGACGTTGCAAGGCGCCGTTTTCGTTCATTCTGGTTACGACATTCTGCTGCGATAACTCAGTGCGCCACCGCGCACTGCTGCTGCGCGGCAGTGCGTTTCCGACATGACGGAGAATCGCTTTTGCACGGTTGCCGACCGTGCGCAGCGGGGCCGTGCATGTGCAACGCGAGGCCGTGAATGCTGGATTCCTTTTTCTTCGACACTGCCGCGAGCGAGCCCGAGCGGCCCGCGCTCTGGGTCGACGAACACCTGTATTGCTATGGCGAACTCGCTTCGCGTGCGAGCCGTATCGCGGCGGGACTGACATCCGCGATGCCCGCCGACGGCGCTCGCCGTTGTCTGCTTTTCGCACACCGCAGCGTCGCCGCCTACGCGGGCTTGCTCGGCATCATGAAGGCGGGCTTCGCTTACGTGCCGCTCAATCCGACGCTGCCCGCCGCCCGTATTGCGGCGGCCGTCGAGCAGTCGGAGGCGCCCGTGCTGCTGGTTGATCGCCGCTGCACGGCTTTGCTCGATGCAGTGCTCATGCTGTTAGACGAGTGCCCCCAGATCTTTTTCATCGACGATGAGGAAGATCCCCGCGGCATGGACGACTCTCCGGCGAATCGCCGCGTGGCGGATCTGCCTCGCTTACCGGATTCATTGTGCGTCGAGCCGTGTCGCGCCGTTCAACGCGAGCTGCACGATCACGCATATGTTCTCTTCACGTCGGGCTCCACCGGCGCGCCGAAAGGCGTGGCGATCTCGCACGCGAACGCCTGCGCCTACGTCGCCGCGCAACTTCAATTGCTCGGCCGGCTACCCGATGCACGTTATGCGCAATTTTGCGAACTGTCCTTCGATCCTTCGGTGCACGACATGTTCGTGTGCTGGGCGAACGGTGCCTGCCTGTACGTGCCGAAAACTGTCGAGCCGATCTACAACGCGGCTTTCATCCGCGAACATGCGATCACGCATTGGAACAGCGTGCCCTCGGTGGCTGGCTTCATGCGGCAGTTGCGCAAGCTCGCGCCCAACCAGTTCGCGAGCCTGCGCGTGACGTGCTTCGGCGGCGAACCGCTGCCCGTTTCACTCGTGCAGGCATGGCAACAGGCGGCGCCGAAGAGCCGCATTTTCAACCTCTATGGACCGACGGAAACGACCGTCGCGTGCTCCGCGTTCGAAGCCACGCCGCAATTTCTCGCCGATGCAACGAACGCCGTCATGCCGCTTGGCCAGGCCTTGCCCGGCATCGAACTGCTGATCGTCGACGCAACCCTGCAGCCGGTCGCACAAGGCGAGAGCGGTGAATTGCTGATCGGCGGCCCACAGGTCGCGACAGGCTACCTGCGCGCGGACGAACCCAACAATTGCCGGTTCGTCACAAGGCGCTATGCGGGCTTGCGCTCATCGCACTGGTACAGGAGCGGCGACGCGGCACGCGAGGTGCCGCAACAGGGCATCGTCTTTCAAGGGCGTCTTGATACGCAAGTGAAGATTCGCGGCAACCGCATCGAGATCGAGGAAGTCGAGCAGTTGGTTCAGACGAGTAGCCGCGCCGCGCTTTGCGCGGTGATCGCGTGGCCCCTCGATGAAGCAGGCCGCGCGCACGGCTTGCTTGCGTTCGTGACGCACACGCCGGTCGACGTCGCGCAGATTCTGCATGCGTGCCGTCAGCGCCTGCCTTCCTACGCGGTGCCGCAGCGAGTCATCGCGCTCGATGCAATGCCGCTGAACGCAAACGGCAAGATCGATAAAAGGGCGCTCGCGGCTCATTGCGCGAGCGGCGATGCGGTCACCTTACGGACACACAGCATCCGCGACGGCGACGTTCGAGTGCCGCGCGAGAAATTCACGCAATCGGGGAAATAAATGAAACATCATGTGCGCCGCATTCTTGAGGAGACCGCCTGCCTCGATGTCGAAGTCGACACGCTAGGCGATAACGACGATCTGTACGCCGCGGGTCTGTCGTCGCTGGGCACCGTGCGAGTGATGCTGGCCGTTGAGGAAGCGTTCGCGGTCGAGATTCCGGGCGCGCTGATCACCCACGACATGTTCGCGAGCATCGCCGCGCTGGCCGGCGTGATCGCGCAACTCGTGCCGGAGGAGCCGATTGCAACGCGAAGCTGAGGCTGTGCTCCGGCAATCTCTCGCAACGGTCACGAGCACGATGAGACCCGTTGCATTCAACGGCTGTTCGGGATGGCTGCATGGGCCTGCCGCTTTGCGACCCGAAATGGGCGTGGTGCTGTGCAATCCGATCGGCTATGAGGCGCTTTCCGTGTATCGCGGCTGGCGCGAACTCGCGGACGTGCTGGCCGCACGCGGTGCGGTCGTATTGCGCTTCGACTATCCCGGCACGGGCGACTCGGGCGGCAACGAGGAAGACCCGCTGCGCTGGCGCGCATGGATCGACAGCATCAAGGCCGCGGTTGGGCTTTTGCGTGCGGAAACTGGCGTGGAGCGCGTCACGCTGTGCGGTCTGCGCGTAGGCGCCACACTCGCCGCACTCGCCGCGCAAGAACTGGGCGGCGTCGACAACCTCATACTGTTGATGCCCGTGATTTCCGGCAAGGCATACATACGCGAACTGGAGCTTCACCAGCATACGTGGCTCGCCGCCCAGACCGCGCTTGGATTGCATCTCGACGAAGAGTTGCCGCACACCGTCGGCGCGCACGGCTTCAGGCTCTATCCGGACACGCTCGAACTGCTTGCAAAAGTCGATCTCGAACGGACTGCAGAGTGCGGCGCTCCGTGCGGCAGCGCGGCTGGCGCCGAGCCTCCCGCGCGCCGTGTGCTGTTGCACGACCTGGCCGGCAGCGCCCGCTTGAAGCGGCTCGCCGCTCGTTACGAGGCGCTCGGCGCGCAAGCGGACGTGCAGTTCTTCGGCGAATACAGTAAGTTTCTGGCCAATCCGAGCCACAGCGAGCCGCCTCGCCGTGCGTTCGACAGCGTGCTGCAATGGCTCGGCGCCGGCACTGCGCCGGCGCCGCGTCCGAAGGTGGAAGTGCTGGACGCCGCGGCATCGGCGAGTATCGCTTTTGCGCACGGGCGCGAGACGCCGGTCGTGTTCGGCGGCTACGTCGGTGTGCTGTGCGAACCGCAGCGCGCGCTCGACGCAGCGCCCGCTGTTCTCTTCGTCAACACGGGCGGTGTGCACCGGATCGGCGACAGCCGCTTCACCGTGCTGATGGCTCGGCGGCTCGCGGCGCAGGGCATCGCATCGCTACGCATGGATCTGAGCGGTCTCGGCGACAGCCTGCGCCGCGACGCAACGCTTACGCTCGACGCGCTCTATTCGACCTACTCGATCGACGATGCCTGCGCGGGCGTCGACTGGTTGAGCGCCGCTGGTTATTCAAAGGTCGTCATGGCCGGCGTCTGCAGTGGTGCTTACGTGAGCCTGCATACTGCGCTCGCGCATTCCGCCGTGGTCGGTTGCGCGTGCATCAATCTGCCGTTTTTCAAATGGGGTGGTGCTCGCGTGCGGCCGGGTGCGCAGTACGTCGCGCCGAGTGAGGTGTATCGGCGGGCGATGCGCAATCCGCGCAAATGGCTGCGCTTGCTGAGCGGCCAGGCCAATACTCGCGCGATCACCGCCGAGCTCGCGCGCAGATTGTCGGCGCGCCTCGCCGCACGCGTGGGTGCCATGCTTGAGAGGCTCGTCGGCGAGCGCGTGCCCGGCAGCGCCATCCGCAGGCTCGTGCTCGATCTGGAGCGAAAGGGCGTGCAAACCGCGCTGCTATACGGAACGCTCGACGAAGGCCTCGACGAACTCGACATTCACTTTGGCCCTGACGGAAACCGGTTGCGCAAGCTGAAGAATCTCTCGGTGCAGAAGATCAGCAAGGTCGATCACGCGCTCTTTTCACGCTGCGCGCGCGAAGCGATGATGGCGCAGCTGGATGTGTTTTTGCGCGAGCGCATACTCGGCGCGCGCGCCGGATCAACGGCTTTTGCAGGCGGATTACGCGTTCCTCAGCGACGAGCAAAATCGCAACGGAATCTGAAACCGCAACGTCCGTGAGAGATCGCGGCCTACGGCACCGGCATTGACAAACCCCCACAAGTCAACGATGATCGGCCACATGAACTGCCTCGACATCCGTATTGCGCTGATTATTAGCATCATTCATCGAATGGTGGGTTAGCGCGCGTCTGATAGCAGTCACACATAACCCGCCCCACGAGGCGGGTTTTTTTATGTCCGCCTGCTCCCGCCTCCTGGTCGCTTTTCGATGCTACGCGCTTGCCGCACAGGAGCTTGCCTTGCCGTCACACCAACTCGAACAGGTCGCCGAAACGGCTGACAGCGTCGCGCTTCGACACGACTATCTGAAGAAAACCCTCACCGCACGCGTCTACGACGTGGCGCGCGAGACCGAACTCGAACGCGCGCCGCAACTGTCGGCGCGCCTGCGCAATCCGGTCTATCTGAAGCGCGAGGACAACCAGCCGGTGTTCTCGTTCAAGGTGCGCGGCGCGTACAACAAGATGGCGCATATTCCCGCCGAGGCGCTCATGCGCGGCGTGATCACCGCGTCGGCGGGCAATCATGCGCAGGGCGTCGCGCTGTCTGCCGCGCGCATGGGCGTGAAGGCGATCATCGTCGTGCCGGTCACCACGCCGCAGGTCAAGGTCGACGCGGTGCGCGCGCATGGCGGCCCGACCGTCGAGGTCGTGCAGTTCGGCGAGTCGTATAGCGATGCCTACGGCCACGCGGTGCAACTGCAGGAAGAGCGCGGGCTGACCTTCGTGCATCCGTTCGACGATCCGTATGTGATCGCCGGGCAAGGCACGGTTGCAATGGAAATCCTGAGTCAGCATCAGGGCCCGATTCACGCGATCTTCGTGCCGATCGGCGGCGGCGGACTCGCGGCGGGTGTTGCGGCGTATGTGAAATCGGTGCGTCCCGAGATCAAGGTGATCGGCGTGCAGACCGACGACTCGTGCGCGATGGCCGCATCGCTGAAAGCCGGCGAGCGCGTCACGCTAAACGAAGTCGGCCTGTTCTCCGACGGCACCGCGGTGAAGCTCGTCGGCGAAGAAACCTTCCGCCTGTGCAGCGAATATCTGGACGACGTGCTGCTCGTGAACACCGACGCGCTGTGCGCCGCGATCAAGGACGTCTTTCAGGACACCCGCAGCGTGCTTGAACCGGCGGGCTCGCTCGCGGTCGCGGGCGCGAAGCAATATGCGGAGCGCGAAGGCATCGAGAACCAGACGCTGATCGCGATCACGTCGGGCGCGAACATGAACTTCGACCGCATGCGTTTCGTGGCCGAGCGCGCGGAAGTGGGCGAAGCGCGCGAAGCGGTGTTCGCGGTGACCATTCCCGAAGAGCGCGGCAGCTTCAGGCGCTTTTGCGAACTGGTCGGCACGCGCAGCGTCACCGAATTCAATTACCGGATCGCGCAGGCCGAGTCCGCGCACATTTTCGTGGGCGTGCAGATCCGGAACCGCAGCGAATCGGCGCAGATTGCGGGCGCGTTCGAGGCGCACAACTTTGCCACCGTCGATCTGACGTTCGATGAACTCTCGAAGCAGCACATCCGTTACATGGTCGGCGGCCGCTCGCCGCTCGCACACGACGAACGCCTCTTCCGCTTCGAGTTTCCCGAGCGGCCGGGTGCGCTGATGAAGTTTCTTTCGTCGATGGCACCTGACTGGAATATCAGCCTTTTCCATTATCGTAATCAGGGCGCGGACTATAGCTCGATTCTCGTCGGCATTCAGGTGCCGCAGTCGGACAACGCGGAGTTCGAGCGCTTTCTCGCCACCCTCGGTTATCCGCATTGGGAAGAGACGCACAATCCGGTGTATCGGCTGTTTCTTGCGTGAACGCTGCGACTGATATCGCGCTCGGGGTTTACCTTGAGTGCCTGTTCAGTGCGGGCTCGGACCGCATGGCGAACGGCCGCGCCGCGAGCGCCGTCAGTAGGGCGTCGCGCGGTATTGGCGCAATTCAGCAGCGCTTGAACTCAGAGTGCCTTATCGCAAAACTGGATAGAGCGTATCTCGAATATCGCGTTGCGCGATAGCAGGGCCGATCGTCAAACTGGGCGCAAATCAAACTTGCACTCAGGAGACACATCATGCGCACCCAGGTTGGCATCATCGGCGCCGGGCCCGCGGGCCTGCTTCTTTCGCATCTTCTTCATTTGCGCGGTATCGAATCGGTCGTGCTCGAGACGCGCACGCGTGAGCAAATCGAATCGACGATCCGTGCCGGCGTGCTTGAGCAGGGCACGATGGATCTTCTCAGCCAAGCTGGCGTCGGCGAGCGCATGAAGGCGGAAGGCGCGCTGCACCATGGGTTCGAGTTGGCGTTCGAAGGCAAGCGCCGGCGGATCGATCTCACCGGACTGACCGGCCATTCGATCACCGTCTACGCTCAGCACGAGGTGATCAAGGATCTCGTCGCGGCGCGCGTCGCCGCGGGCGGGGCGTTGCGCTTCGGCGTAACGGACACGTCGCTGCACGGCATCGATACCGATAAGCCGTCGATCCGCTATCGTCACGAAGGCGAAGCGTGCGAGTTGCAATGTGACTTCGTGATCGGTTGCGACGGCTCGCAAGGCGTGTCGCGGGCGGCAATTCCGCAGGCATTGCGACGAGACTTCGAACGCGTGTACCCGTTTGGATGGTTCGGTATCCTGTGTGAAGGACCGCCGTCGTCGGACGAACTCATTTACGCGCGCCACGACCGCGGCTTCGCATTGATCAGCACGCGCTCGGCCAACGTTCAGCGTATGTATTTTCAATGCGACCCGAAAGACTCCGTCGACAACTGGTCGGACGATCGCATCTGGACGGAACTGCACGCCCGGGTGGATTCGCACGACGGCCAGCACGTGGTGGACGGCAAGATCTTCCAGAAGAACATTGTCGGCATGCGCAGCTTCGTGTCGGCAACGATGCAGCATGGCCGGCTTTTTCTCGCGGGCGACGCCGCGCATATCGTGCCGCCAACCGGAGCGAAAGGGATGAACCTTGCCGTCGCCGATGTGCGTCTGCTCGCGAAAGCATTGAACGCGTTCTATGTCGAGAACCGCGCCGACCTGCTCGACGGCTATAGCGAAACGGCGCTCAAGCGCATCTGGCGTGCGGAGCATTTCTCGTACTGGATGACGAGCATGATGCACCGTATCGAAGGCGCGTCGCCGTTCGAGCGGCAGCTTCAGGTGGCGGAACTCGAATACGTGACGACTTCTCGCTCGGCGGCTACCGTCATGGCAGAGAATTACGTCGGCGTGGCCGTGCCGCAGGACTGAGCGCGGCTCGACCGCTTCCGATTGTCGGCGCAACCGCAACACTGAATTCAGGATTAACGGATTTATCCTGTGTCGCCGCGCGCCTACACTGCCTTCATCGCTGCGAGCAAATCCCGTTTGCAGCATACGCAGAAGACATGACCGGAGGTGGTCAAAATGAAATCGCTCATTCAGGCTGTTGCAATTGCTGCGGTGCTTGGCGCACCGATCGCTTCGTTCGCGCAGCCGTCTGCGCAAGCTGCGACGCAGGAACCGCAGGCTGTGCAAACCGAGGCCGCTGGTCAGCAGGGCTTCGCGCGAGCCGATAACAGCGGCTATGGTTCGGGCGGCCACGGCACCTCGCAAGCGGGCCGCGGCGGTGACGTTACGTTCAGTTCGTACTCGCCGCCGGTGTACAACGCGCGGTAAGTGGCTGGAAAGCGGTTGCGGAAAAGGTTTTGAAACGAGGTCCGCAACGCAGGTGTTAGAAGCGGAACCGGTGAAACGCCGGTCGAGAAGCGCGCAACGCATCGAGCGTCGCGCGCTTTTTTACTTCTGCGACGCATTTCCTTGCGGTGTGCGCAACAAGGTCATCTCGTTGCGTAACAACGCGAGCAGATCGTCGTCGGTGGGACGCGTGCCCCAATGCCGCGCCCCCGCCACCGACGCAATCGCGGTCCACGAGTGCGGCGGGAACCATTCGCGAACGAGTGTGCCGTCCTGGCGCAAACACAATTGGCCGGTCTGTTCGCTGTATTCCGCGCAGACGAGCGTGCCGTCTACCTGCGCGGCGACTCGCCGTAGATCAGTGCGTAGCAAACTGTCGCTCCTGCAAAGTGCTGACGCGCAAACCAATGCCGCGCGGCGCGATGTTCATCGACAATAACGCCGCGCAGCAAGCGTCAATGATCGCCGCCGTGGCCGTGCCATTCACCATGTCCGTTGCCGTGGCCACGCCAGTCGCCGTGCGGACCGCGCGCGTCACGCCATTCACGTTCGCGATGACGTTCTTCCCACTCGCGTCGCTCCCAGTAGCGGTGGCCGTCGTAGTAACGCTCGCCATACCAGCCTGGGCTCACGACCACGACCGGTGGCGGCGGCGCATATACGGGCGGCGGAGGCGGTGCATAGACAGGCTCGGGCGCATACGCGATGCCGGGCACGCCGATGTTCACGCCGACGTCGACGTGAGCAAGCGCGGCGGTAGACGCGCCGATACCAAGACCCGCGACGATTGCAATGGACAGCAAACGGTTTTGTGTTCGATTCATGTGGGGGTTCCCGCGTTTTTATGATTGAGCGTGGACGGTCGTGTGTACCGCGATCAGTAACGATCGTGGTAACGATAATGGTCGTGATAGCCGCCGCCGTCGGGGACCACGATGCAACCGCTCAGTGCAGTGCCGAGCGTTACCGCCAGAATGGCCAGCGCGAAAATTCGTTTCATGAGGTTTGCTCCTTTTCCTGTTGATCCGAACTCTACTGAGAGGCGGAATTACCGTTGTGTTCGTGTGTAACAGGACGTGTCGATAGCATTGCGCGAAAGCAATGCGCGGCATGTGGGCAAGCGAGGGTAAGCAAGGGCGGTGAAGTGAGCTGCGACGTGGTGCGCGCGACAGGCAAGCCGTTGAGCGTGCTGCGAAAACGCCGGGTGATTGCGGACTCAACTACTTGCGCCGCGCTGAAGCTTCGCTGCTGCCGATACCGGCAAGCCGCGACAATGACGAGGAACCGCGCGCATGCCTCGCGGATACATTCGGTTGCAGACTGGCGCTTCGTGTCGAGCCCTGGCGTCATTCACGCGTGAGCGGAAGTGGCGCGCGGCGCGACATCAGCTTTTCTTAAGATTCGCGCCGTAGCATACTGGCTCCCATGCGGCCGCGACACGCGGCTCCCCACGACGCTTTGATAACGGCCCCCTCTCATGAGCATGCAATCTATCGATACCCGCTCGCACCTTTACGCGACCGGCTATGATGGCGTCGCCAAGTTCCTTCACTGGCTCGTGGTCGCGCTGATCGCGGCGCAATTCATAATCGGCTGGACCATGCCTGACATTCACAAGGGCACCCGGCCCGAAGGGCTAATCGCGTGGCATCTGGGAGTGGGCGCGGCCCTGGTTGCGGCCGTGGTTCTGAGAATCGTCTGGCGACTCACGCATCGGCCTGGGCCCGCACCTGTGTCGCCATTGCTTCGCACCGTTTCGCATGTCACGCATGGTTTGCTGTACCTTGCGCTCGTCATCGTGCCTTTGCTGGGATGGGCGAATGCGTCGTCGCGCGGCTGGTCGGTAAAGCTCGCCGGTCTGCTGCCTTATCCGTCGCTTTCGTCTGTCGGCTCGAGCGTCGGCCATGAAATGGGCGACATACACGGTTATCTTGCGTGGGCGTTGCTGGTGCTGATCGGCTTGCATGTCGCCGGCGCGCTTTATCATCGTTTCGTTCTCAAGGATCTGGTTTTGCAGCGAATGCTGCCTTGAGCGAAACGTGCGCCTGCGTATCGGCGCAGCCTCAGCGCTGCTGATGTGTCGCGCTGTGCCGATATGCCAACCATTTTCGGAGACCGCGACCGCGCGTGGCGATTGCCGCCTCGTGCGTGATAAGCACATGAGAAGCAGGTTTCCGCGGATCAATCATTAGCAGACTTACCGCGGCATGCAAGGTCTGGCCCGCGTCGTTGCGCAACGTGCCCCATCTCATCTGCGAGTGCAGCCGCGCGCTGCACTCGCATCCGCTTAGCCGGGCTGGACGGCCGCGTGCTCGGGCGCGGCCTCCTCGCGATAGCCGAGCCGCGCCGAAATCGCCTGGCCGGATTGCTTCAACAGCGCGACGTAGTGCGACTTGGTATCGGCGCCGCAGCGCATTGTCGGAAACGAAACCGACAGTCCCGCGATCACTCGGCCGAAACGGTCGAAGACAGGCACCGCGAGACACTGCAAGCCTTCCTCCTGTTCTTCGTTGTCCTCGCCGTAACCTTGCTCGCGAACGCGCGGCAGAATGCTCAACACGGCCTCGGCCGACGACAGCGTCTTTTGCGTCGACTTACGGAATTCGACGTGAGAGAGCACCTCACGCGCGTCG
Organism: Paraburkholderia caledonica NBRC 102488; assembly: GCF_000685095.1. GTDB lineage: Bacteria > Pseudomonadota > Gammaproteobacteria > Burkholderiales > Burkholderiaceae > Paraburkholderia > Paraburkholderia caledonica. Next base: position 107,544 of record NZ_BAYE01000005.1, on the reverse strand, counting down.
GCGGGGTCCATCCATGCGAGCAGCACTTTGCCGATTGCCGTGCTATGCAACGGATTGCGCCGGCCGATGCGCGACTGCATGCGCAGTCCGTAGTCGGCGTCGATCTTGTGAATGTAGATGATCGCGTCTTCGTCGAATGCGCCCAGGTGCACCGCCTCGCGAGTCACCGCGCCGATGCGGCGCATTTCCACATCGGCTTCGCGCACCAGATCGACGCTTTCCAGCGCCTTCGCACCCAGTTCGAATAGCCGGATGGTCAGGCGATAGCGCTCGGTCTCGACTTCCTGCGTGACGTAGCCGAGTGCCTTCAGCGTCTGAACCACGCGGTGCACGGTGGTCTTCGACATGCCGAGACGTTGCGACAACTCGCTGATGCCGATCTGTCCGCTGTCGCCGATCGCGGCGAGAAGAGCGAACACGCGGCCAATGGACGAAGCCGATTCGCCTTTGTCGTTGCCGCACTCACCGCTCTCCACGTCGTGCACGAGGGCTGCGGGGTCGCCCTTGCGCTGTTTGCCGGTTGCTGCCATTTCCGTGATTCCCTGATCGAACTCTTTTCTGTACCGCGTGTTGACGAACGCCCGGAGCATACCGTCTCGCGCGCTTTTTGCGGAGTCAGCGCGCGAGCCATCCGCCGTCTACTGCCAATGTATGCCCGTGCACGTAGTCCGACGCCGACGATGCGAGGAACACCACCGGACCGGCGAGATCGTCCGGCGCGCCCCAGCGCCCGGCCGGGATGCGGCTCAGGATTTCATCGTTGCGCTGCGCGTCTTCGCGCAAGGCCGCCGTGTTCGCCGTCGCCATATAGCCCGGCGCGATTGCGTTCACGTTGATGCGCTGCGCGGCCCATTCGTTCGCGAGAAGCCGCGTAAGGCCGAGCACGCCGCTTTTGGACGCCGTGTAGGACGCGACGCGTATGCCGCCCTGGAACGATAGCATCGACGCGATGTTGATGATCTTGCCGCCGCTTTGCTGTTTGACGAACTGCCGGGCGGCGGCCTGGGCGAGAAAGAAGAGGCTTTTCAGGTTGAGGTCCATGACCGCGTCCCAATCGTCCTCGGTGAAATCGAGCGCGTCCTGGCGGCGGATCACGCCCGCGTTGTTGACGAGCACGTCGATGCGTCCAAACGCTTCGACGGCAGCGCGCACGATGTTCTCGACCGGCGCGGTGGACGAAAGATCGGCACGCACGTCCGCGAATCTTCGGCCGGTGGCTTCGACACGCGCCGGCGTATCGCCCGCATCGGCCCGACATACGCCGACGATATCGCAGCCTGCCTGGGCAAGCGCGAGCGCCATGCCGGCGCCAAGGCCGGTGTTGCTGCCGGTGACGATGGCCACCTTGCCGCCGAGGTCGAACGGATTTGCCGCAGAGCGGCTGATTGCCGGGATATTCACAATGTCAGAGCCCATGTCGTGTGTTGCATATGCGAAGGTTTCGATCGCGGATGTGGCCGATACACGCGAAGCACATGCTCAACGCAGATCGCGCACTGCGATGTGGTCCATGTCGCTGAATACCTGATTTTCGCCCACCATGCCCCAGATGAACGTGTAAGCCTGCGTGCCGACGCCCGAGTGGATTGACCAGCTCGGCGAGATCACCGCCTGTTCGTTATGCACGACGATGTGCCGCGTCTCGTTCGGCTCGCCCATCATGTGGAAGACGGCGGCGTCGTCGGCGACATTGAAATAGAAATACACCTCCATGCGCCGCTCGTGCGTATGGCAGGGCATCGTATTCCACAAACTGCCCGGTTCGAGCTTGGTCATGCCCATCGAAAGCTGACAGGTGGGCAGCACCTCCGGCACGATGAACTTGTAGATCGTGCGGCGGTTGCTCGTGGCTGCGTCGCCTAGCGTTTGCGGCGACGCCTCGCCGAGCGAGATCGTGCGGGTCGGATGCGATTCGTGGGCGGGCGCGCAGTTCAGGTAGAACTTCGCCGGCCGCGACGCGTCGCATGCTGCCGAATGCAACCGACTGCGCGCCGCGCCCGACGTAGATCGCTTCCTCATTGCGCACGGTGAAGCGCCTGCCGTCCACGTCGACCCAGCCATCGCCGCCGATGTTGATCGCGCCGAGCTCGCGCCGCTCCAGCAGATAGTTGACGCCGATCGACTTGCCGAGCGAACCGGGCACTTCGACCGCTCGCGCGACCGGCCACGCGCCGCCCACGATGATCCGGTCGATGTGGCTGTACGTGAGCCGCAGCGCGTCGCGTTCGAACACCTGGTCCACCAGGAACTCCTTGCGCAATCCGGCGGTATCCAGCGTCTTTGCGTATTCGTTGTTTATGGCCTGCCTCACTTGCATGCTCGCTTCCACGATCTGTCTCCGATGATTGGTTCGACTTCGCGCGTTGCTGCGCGGGCGAAGTGTGTGGGATCGACTGTAGCGCGTTATTCGCAATTTCGGAACGGTGGTCCACAAATTTTCAGTGGCAGGCTAACTGGTCCGCTGGGCAGGCCGGCTTGAAGCCGGGTAAACGATTACCTCCGCTATGAAAATAATCGGAACGACGTTCCTTTCGCGATGCTATATTGCGCCGAAAGGGAGCAGTCGGCGCAAGACCGATTCTTATCCTGATTCACCCGAAAACTGGACGCGAAGTCCACGGAGGAGACAATGAAGCTCAAGAAGGCCATCGACCGTATTCCTGGCGGGCTGATGCTGGTGCCGTTGCTGCTCGGCGCCTGCGTTCATACATTTGCGCCGGGCGCGGGCAAATATTTCGGGTCGTTCACCAATGGACTGATCGCCGGCACCGTGCCGATTCTCGCCGTGTGGTTCTTCTGCATGGGTGCGACGATCGATTTGCGGGCCACCGGCACCGTGCTGCGCAAGTCGGGCACGCTGCTCGTCACGAAGATGGTGGTCGCGTGGATCGCGACGCTCGTGGCGTCGCATTTCATTCCTATCGACGGAATCAAAGGAGGGCTCTTTGCCGGGCTCTCCGTGCTGGCCATCACCACGTCGATGGACATGACCAACGGCGGCCTCTACGCGGCCGTGATGCAGCAGTACGGCACGAAAGAGGAAGCGGGCGCGTTCGTGCTGATGTCGGTCGAGTCGGGGCCGCTCGTGAGCATGATCATTCTCGGCGCGACGGGTGTCGCTTTCTTCGAGCCGCGGCTTTTCGTCGGCGCCGTGCTGCCGTTTCTGATCGGCTTTGCGCTTGGCAATATCGACAGCGACCTGCGCGAGTTCTTCGGCCGCTGCGTGCATCCGCTGATTCCGTTCTTCGGCTTTGCGCTCGGCAACGGCATCGACCTCAACGTGATCGCGAAGAGCGGCATGGCAGGCGTGTTGCTGGGTCTCGCGGTGATCGTCGTAACGGGCATTCCACTGATTCTCGCGGACCGCTGGATCGCGGGCGGCAATGGCGCGGCGGGACTCGCGGCGTCGTCGACGGCGGGCGCGGCAGTGGCGAATCCGGCGATCATCGGCGAGATGATTCCGAGCTTCAAGCCGCTCGTGCCGGCCGCGACCGCAATGGTTGCGACTGCGTGCCTCGTCACCGCGATTCTCGTGCCGATGCTGACCGCGCTATGGGTGCGCAGGCATCACGCGCGCGACACGCTGCGCGAGGAGTTGCTGGCGCCGACGGCGCCGCCGCTGAAGGAAAGCGACATGCATGTGTGAGGCTCGCTGCCGGGCACGATGTAAAGCACGGTGCACGCGTGCGCTTTACATCGCTTCGAATGCCTGGCGCAGCAGCAGACATTTCGCCTCTGTATTGGCCGCCGAGCGTCGAGCCGATGCGGCTGCCGCTGCATCGATCAGCGTGGGTTGCATGTACTCACGAAACGCCCTTGTGGATGGGAATAAAAAAAGTCCGCGAGCGTGAACTCGCGGACCCTGTACGGCTAGCAACGATCGGGCGCAGCTTGCCCGACCGGATGCCTTAAGACGACATCACCGTCACGGACTTCGTGACCAGATACGCTTCCATTGCTTCCGGTCCGCCTTCTGAGCCGTAGCCCGAATCCTTCACGCCGCCAAACGGCATTTCCGGCGTGGGCGTGGCGGGCTGGTTGATCCACAGCATGCCGACTTCGAGTTGCTGCGACAGCAGATGCACGTTGCTGAACGACTTCGTGAACGCGTAACCGGCGAGGCCGAACGGCAGACGGTTGGCTTCCGCGATCGCTTCTTCGAGTTTGTCGAACCCGCGGATGGCCGCGATCGGGCCGAAAGGCTCGTTATTGAACACGTCGGCTTCGAGCGACACGTTGGTCAGGACGGTCGGCGCGAAGAAGTTGCCCTCCGAGCCGACGCGCTCGCCACCTGTCTCGATCTTCGCACCCGTCTTGCGCGCGTCGTCGAGCACCTTGCTCATGGCCGTCAGACGGCGCGCGTTGGCGAGCGGCCCAAGCGTCGTGCCTTCCGCGAGACCGTCGCCGAGCTTGAGGCTTTCGGCGTGCTTGACGAGCGCCGCGGCGAACTCTTCGCGAATGCTGTTGTGCACGAGAAAACGCGTGGGCGAGATGCAGACCTGGCCCGCATTGCGGAACTTCGCGCCGCCCGCTGCCTTGACGGCGAGCGCCACATCGGCGTCTTCAGCGACGATCACCGGCGCGTGACCGCCCAGTTCCATCGTGGCGCGTTTCATGTGCGCGCCGGCCAGCGAGGCCAGTTGCTTGCCGACCGGCGTGGAGCCGGTGAACGTGACTTTGCGGATGACCGGATGCGGAATCAGGTAGCTCGAGATTTCGGCCGGATCGCCGAACACGAGACCCACCGTGCCTGCCGGCACGCCTGCTTCGACGAAAGCCTGCAGCAGGCCCGCCGGCGACGCAGGGGTTTCCTCCGGCGCCTTCACGAGGAACGAACAGCCGCTCGCGAGCGCCGCGCTCAGCTTGCGCACGATCTGGTTGACCGGGAAGTTCCACGGCGTGAAGGCGGCGACCGGACCGATCGGCTCCTTCAATACGAGTTGCTGTGCCGCGAGATTGCGGGAGGGCACGACGCGGCCATAGAGGCGGCGGCCTTCGTCGGCGAACCACTCGATGATGTCCGCCGCGGCCAGCACTTCGATTTTCGCTTCGGCGAACGGCTTGCCCTGTTCCTGCGTCATTAAACGGCCAATGTCCGACGCACGCTCGCGCACGAGGGCGGCTGCCTTACGCATAACCGCGGCGCGCTCATGAGCCGGCACCTTGCGCCATGCTTCGAAGCCGCGTTGCGCCGCTTCCAGCGCGCGATCGAGGTCGGCGATGCCTGCATGCGCCACCTTGCCGATCACCTGGCCGGTGGCGGGGTTGACGACGTCGATAGTCTTGCCGCCGGCGGCATCGCACCATTCGCCGTTGATCAGAAGTCGGGTATCGGTATAGCTCGAAATTGCCATGCTGGTTCCTGTAAATGGGAAAACGACAGGCTGCGCGGCGTTCGGAGAATGAGCCGAACCCGCGCTGCCGAGAATGGACTGCCGATAACGAACATCTTATCTGATTGTTTCGAAACGCACCGGCGGCGGGCGCGTTCGCGCGGGCGAGGCACGCGTCTTGCTCAAGATGTTTGGGGGACCGTTGACCTTCTCCGCCCGACAAGGCGCGAAGGTTCGTGGAGCAAGCGCAGTCGCTGCGACACCGCGCAAACAGGCGTACAGTCGAGCGGCAGTCCCCGCCCGAGAATTGCCAGTTTAGTCAACCAGATGCACATGAGGAATCGACATGCCTACCGGTACAGTGAAGTGGTTCAACGACGCGAAGGGCTTCGGCTTCATCACACCCGACGACGGAGGTGAAGACCTGTTTGCCCATTTCTCCGAGATTCGCTCGGAGGGCTTCAAGTCGTTGCAGGAAAACCAGAAGGTCAGCTTCGAAGTGAAGCAGGGGCCCAAGGGCAAGCAGGCAGCGGATATCAAGCCCATTTAGAGTCAAGCCCAGCGCGCGAGACGATCGCGAAGCGGCGGCGGCCGGCTTGCGCGCCCGGCGCATGGCCGGCACGTCGACTGGCGCCGCGTGCAGGCGAGGTCCGTGTGGACAGACAATCCGCTTATCAGGAAATCGACGCCAACGGCGGCGAAGCGTATGCGAAGTTCTTCGCTGCGCAAAATCCGGAGGCACCGCTCACGCCGTTCTGTCATCGCTATCTGTTTGAAAAGGGACAGGCGCGGGCCGACGACGAGCGCGGCTTCGCCTTGAAGTCGCTTGCGCAGATGGAGTCCTCGTCCCATGTGGCGCAGGTGGCGGCCAGCGCGTCGCGCGATGCCGCCAATGCCGCGCATACATCCGCAACGGCCGCGCGGCGCTCCGCATTCTGGACGATGATTGCGGCCATCGCGTCGGCCCTCGGCGTCGCCGTGAACGCCGCCCTCAATCTTGGCTGGCTCGATTGGGCACGACATCTTGCGCGTTGATCCGGCTTTCGTTTCCGGTAGTTCAGCAGGTCATTAGTCAGCATACCGAAACCTCGTGTTCAGGCGAGCGGGACAACCCCCGCTCGCGTCATTCTGCTTAAGGTTTCCTTCAGCTTTGCTCCGTAGCATCTGCGCGAATGCATGTCCTTGCTCGCCCGCGGTGAGCGCCCTCCGACAGTTGTTCGACAGAAAACAGAAAGCGCCTGTTCAAGGTTGCTGGAGCATCCATGAAAACTCTGTTCTTGCAGGCGCCGTCATATGACGGCTTCGATGGTGGCGCCGGTTCGCGTTATCAGGCTAAGCGTGAAGTCCGCTCGTTCTGGTATCCGACGTGGCTTGCGCAACCCGCCGCACTGATTGCCGGCAGCCGCGTGCTCGACGCACCCGCCGATGGGTTGTCGGTCGAAGCCACGCTTCACATTGCGCAGCAATACGATCTGGTGATCATTCACACCAGCACGCCGTCTTTCCCCACCGACGCGCTTTTCGCAGAAGACCTGAAAAAGCGCAAGCCGTCGCTGCTGGTCGGCATGGTGGGCGCAAAGGTCGCCGTCGACCCGCACAACTCGCTCACGGCGAGCGAGGCGATCGACTTCGTCTGCCGCGAGGAATTCGACTTCACCTGCGCGGAGATTGCGGCGGGCAAGCCGTTCGCGCAGATCCTCGGCCTCAGCTATCGCGCGCGGGACGGCTCGATCGAGCACAATGCAGCGCGCCCGATTCTCGAGAACATGGACGAGTTGCCGTTCGTCGCACCCGTGTACAAACGCGATCTGAAGATCGACAACTACTTCATCGGCTATCTGAAGCATCCGTACGTGTCGATCTACACGGGACGCGGCTGCCGCTCGAAGTGCACGTTCTGCCTATGGCCGCAGACAGTGGGCGGTCATCGCTATCGCACGCGCTCGGTCGAGAACGTGCTGGAAGAAGTGAAGTGGATTCGCGACAACATGCCCGAAGTAAAGGAGATCATGTTCGACGACGACACCTTCACCGACTTCAAGCCGCGCGTCGAGGACATCGCCCGTGGTCTCGGCAAGCTCGGCGTGACATGGTCGTGCAACGCGAAAGCGAACGTGCCGTACTCCACGCTCAAGATCATGAAGGAAAACGGCCTGCGGCTGCTGCTCGTCGGCTACGAATCCGGTGACGATCAGATTCTGCTGAACATCAAGAAGGGGTTGCGCACCGACATCGCGCGGCGCTTCAGCGAAGACTGCCGCAAGCTCGGCATCAAGATTCACGGCACGTTCATTCTGGGTTTGCCCGGCGAGACCCAGGAGACCATCCAGAAGACGATCGAATACGCGAAGCAGATCAATCCGCACACCATCCAGGTGTCGCTTGCCGCGCCGTATCCAGGCACTCGCCTTTATGAGCAGGCGGTTGAAAACGGCTGGCTCGAACAGAACAAGATGATCAACCTCGTAAGCAAAGAAGGTGTTCAGCTCGCCGCTATCGGCTATCCGCATCTGTCGCGCGAAGAGATTTATCACCAGCTCGAAAACTTCTACAAGCGCTTCTATTTTCGTCCGTCGAAAATCTGGGAAATCGTGCGCGAAATGCTGACCAGTTGGGACATGATGAAACGGCGCTTGCGCGAAGGCGTCGAGTTCTTCCGATTCCTGCGCGCTCACGAGGCGTGAACGCCGCGCATTGGTTCGCCGCGGCGATTGCTTACGCATGCGCCGCGTGCGCGGTTTCCGGCGTTGGCTACACGCTCGTGGCGAGCGTGCTGATCGGGCGGTTCTTTGCGCGTGCGGTGGCCGAACCGGGCAGCTTTCCGGATATAACGGTCGTGAAGCCGCTGCACGGCAGCGAAGGCTCGCTGCTGCGCAATCTGTCGAGTTTCTGCGAGCAGAACTACGCCGGCGCCGTGCAGTTCGTATTCGGCGTACACGATCCGGCAGACCCGGCACTGCAGGCCGTCCACGAATTGCAACGCCTGTATCCACAGGCCGACATCACGGTGATTTCCGACACCCGCCTGTACGGCCCAAATCGCAAGATCAGCAACATCGTCAATATGCTGCCGCACGCGCGGCACGGCGTACTTGTGTTTGCCGATAGCGATGTCGGCGTCGGCCCGGACTATCTGCGCCACATCGTCGGCGAACTGGAGAAGCCCGGCGTTGGACTTGTGACGTGCGCATATCGCGGCGAGCCCGAGCCCGGTTTCTGGCCGCGCCTGTCGGCAGCCGCGACTCACTATCAGTTTTTGCCGGGGGTCGTCACCGGTATCGCGCTCGGTCTTGCGCGACCCTGCTTTGGTCAGACGATTGCGATGCGGCGCACTACGCTCGACAAGATCGGCGGCATGATGCCGTTCGCACGTCATCTCGCGGAAGACCACGCGATAGGCGAAGCGGTCCGCGCAATCGGCGAAAAAGTGGCGATTCCGCCGTTCACCATCTCGCACGCTTGCGTGGAGGCGAGCGCGGCGCAACTCGTCTCGCACGAGCTGCGCTGGAGCCGGACGATCCGCTGCGTCGATCCGCTCGGCCATCTCGGCTCCGCGTTCATGCATCCGCTCGCATTCGCATTGCTCGCGGTGGTGTTCTCGGGCAGCGCGTCATGGAGCTGGGGGATTGCGGCGCTCGCGCTGTTTGCGCGCGTCGCATTGAAGCTTTGCGCCGATCGCGCATTGCAGCAGGCGCATGGCAGGCTGTGGCTGCTGCCGATATGGGATATCGTGTTGTTTGCGATTTTCGTCGCGAGCTTCGGCTCTTCGCGCGTGATCTGGCGGGGCTTCAGCTTCGAGGTGGACGGTGACGGCCTGCTGTCGCCCGCGCGGGACGAGTCGCGCTGAATTGCGCTGAATCACAATGAGCCGCGAACAGATGGCGGAAGTAGAGGAGGTTAGGGCAGCAATGACGCGCAGGTCTTCTGAATCGAACGATGAGCGGCGAGTCCCTTGCACGACGCGCACGACGCGCACGACCCGCACGACCCGCACGCGCGAGGTCTTCGCATGATGAAGCATTTAGGCCGCGTCGCCGCGTTCGCGGGCCTCATCGCGTCGCTGTGGCTCGTCTGGCAGGACAACCCGGGGGCGGTGCTCGGCGCATTGCGCGCGGCTGGCGCGGGTCTCGTGCTCGCGGCGCTCGCGCACGTACTGCCGATGCTCGCCAATGCCTGCGACTGGCGCTCGCTGATTCGCGGCGCGAACCGGCCGCACGTTGCGAACATGCTGCACCTCGTGTGGGTGCGCGAATCCGTCAATAGCATGCTGCCGGTCGCGCGCATCGGCGGAGAAGTGGTGTCTTTTCGCATGCTCAGGCGTTGGGGCGTGCGGCCGTCGATGGCGGTGGGGAGCATCATCGTCGACATGCAGCTGACCGTGATCAGCCAGTTGCTCTTCACGATGGTCGGCATCGGCTTTCTGTTCGCGCATGCCCATTCCGACACGCTGCGGCTCGCAGGACAACTCGCATGGGGTGTGGTCGTGCTGACACCACTGCTCGTGTTGTTCGCGCTCGTGCAGCACGCCAGTCCGTTCGAGCGCATGACACGCGCGCTCAATCACATGACGAGCGGCAAGCTCGCCGCACTCGTGGGGCAGTCGGCGCAGATCGATCGGGCAATCAAGCTGATCTGGCGACGCCGCGGCGTAGTGCTGCGTTATCTGTTTTTCTGGCAGCCGCTGCAGTGCTTTTTGACGTCGCTCGAAATCTGGCTTGCGCTGTATTTTCTCGGCGCGCAAGTGACGCTTGTCGAAGCCGTGGTAATCGAGTCGTTGATCCAGGCAATCAGCAGCGCAGCGTTCTTCGTGCCTGGCGGTCTCGGCGTGCAGGAGGGCGGTTTCATACTGATCGGCGGCGCACTGGGCCTCGATCCGTCGACCTGTCTGGCGCTTGCGGGCGCACGCCGGATTCGCGATCTGCTGATCTTCGTGCCGGGGCTGATCGCCTGGCAGTTCGCGGAGACGTCAAAACGCGATCGCGCCGACACTTCCACGCTGCGGGCGAACCGGGCAGAGCATCGTCGCGAGCGCGGCGGCGCCGTTCGCAGCCCGCAACAGGCACCCCTCGCCGAAGGCAGCGTCGCGGGCGAAACGAACCGCCGCTAGGCGGCTGGCTTCAAAGGTCCGGCAGACGCCGCCGTATATGCGGGGAACGATACGTCGACGGCAAGCCCGCGGCCGTCGAGGCCGGTGCCGAATCGCACGGTGGCACCGAAATGTTGCGCGATGCGCGCGACAATCGACAGGCCTAGGCCGCTGCCGGTCGCCTGGTTGCCGGTTGCGCGAAAGAAGCGGTTCGTGAGACGGGCCAGATCTGCTGGCGCAACGCCCGGGCCGTCGTCGCGCACGCTCACCAGAATGCGCTCGGATAATGGCTCTTTCGCCGGTTCTTGCAGCGGCTCTTGCAGCGGTTCTTGCAGTGGCTCCTTCAGCGGCTCCTTCGACGGCGGCAGAACCTGCTCTTTTTCACGCCGCACCGCGATCTCGATCGTGCCGCCCTCGCTCCCGTATTTGATCGCGTTATCCAGCAGATTGTCGAAGAGAATGCCGATCAGCACCGGCTCCGCATTGATCTCCGCGCGCATGTCGCAGTTCAGCGTCACGCAAATGTTTTTCTGCTGTGCATTGCCCGCGTTCGCCAGCAATGCGCTCTTCGCGACGGCGCCAGGCGCGAGCGGTGCCGTCGACATTTTCTCCTGCATGTCCAGACGCGCGAGCAACAGCAATTGCTCGGCGAGCCGCGCGCTTCGATCCACGCCCTGCACGACGCGCTCCATGGCGAGCCGCTGACGTGCGGGGTCGGGTTCGGCCAGCGCGACTTGTGCCTGGACCTTGATCGCGGCAAGCGGCGTTTTGAGTTCATGCGCGGCGTCGGCAGTGAACGCGCGTTCCCGTTCCAGCGAATGCAACAGGCGCGAGAGCAGCAGATTGATCGCGTCGACGAGCGGCCGCACCTCGATCGGCACATGGCCGATATCGACCGGCTCGAGGCGATTGATGTCCCGCGAGCGGATCGCATCGGAGAGCATGCGCAGCGGCGCGAGACTCCAGCCGATGCTCCACCACACGAGCAGTGCCAGCACCGGCAACGCGATCAAGGCAGGGCGCGCAATGCGGCTCGCGACGCCACTCACCAGATCGCTGCGTGTGTTGGCCTGTTCGAATACGCGGACCGTGTGCCCGAGCGGCGTGTCCCGAAGCGTGAACGAGTGATACGTCTGGCCACCGAGCACTACGTCCTGCACGCCGGTGACGGGCGGTACCGGCAAATCCCACGCGTTGAGCGCACGCAAGGGCGGGCTGCCCGCAATCACGTCGCCATCGCGCGTGCGCACCTGGAACAGTGCGTCGCGCGGCAGTGAGTCATCGTCGTCGGTGTCGTTCGCACTTGTTTCTCCGCCTCGTTCTTCCTCGCGCACGTCGATGTGCGCATTGGCGAGCGTGGCGAGATTGGACTGGTCGAGCAACGCGAGCATCTGTGCGAGTTCCGCGAGCCGGGCTTCCTCCCACTGCGCCACTTCGCGCGTGGCCTGGCGATAGCTGGACGCAAGAGCGATCGCCCACACGAGCCCGATGCTGGCGAGCACGAGCAGCATGAGCCGCCGGCGAATGGATGCGCTCATCTACTGTTTCTCCATCACGTAGCCAATATTGCGCACGGTTCGTATGAGGTTTGCGCCGAGCTTCTTGCGCAGATTCGACACGTGTACCTCGATCGCATTGCTTTCAATCTCCTCCTGCCAACCATACAAGCTTTCTTCGAGACGCGAGCGCGATTGCGGAATGCCCTGATTCGTCAGCAACTGGATCAGGATCGCCCATTCGCGCGACGTAAGCGGCACGCGTTTGCCGGCCACCTCCACAGTTTGCGACGCGGGGTTCACCGTGAGTTCCCGATAGCGGATCAGCTCGACACTGCGGCCCTGCGCGCGTCGCAGCAACGCACGGCAACGAGCGATGAGTTCGGTGAGGTCGAAGGGCTTGCCGAGATAATCGTCCGCGCCTGCTTCGAGACCGCCCACGCGGTCCACCACCGTGCCGCGCGCGGTCAGCACGAGCACCGGTACGTCATTGCCGGCGTCACGCAGCCGTTTGAGCAGGTCCATGCCAGAGACGCGCGGCAGGCCGAGATCGAGCACGACGAGCGCATAGCTCGTGGTGTCGAGCGCGAGACTGGCCTTGTGGCCGTCTCGCGCCCAGTCGACAGTGAAACCTGCTTGACGCAAACCTGCTTCGATCCCGCAGCCGATCAGATCGTCGTCTTCAACGAGAAGTACACGCATAGGGCAGAAATTCCGTAGATGTTTTTATCGTGGGGCGGTACGCATGGAATGAACCCAGCGAATGAACCCAGCGGCTGCAGCTTCCAGCGTCAGTTATGCGGTCCGCTAGCAGCGTTATACCGCGTTTTGCTTAAGGTTTCCTTCAGCTTGAATCGATACCATCGCTCATCAACGGCTTACTGTCGTATTGGCAACATCAATTCGCCAAATGAACATGTGACATGCGCACACGGCATTGCCCTCTGTTGTCGGTCTACCGAAACGAAATCGTAAGTACATCGACGGAATTCACGGCAGGCGCCCCGCCATGGTGACCGTTTTTCTTCTTGCTGACGTTGCGTCGAAGAGCGGGCGCTGGTTGCTTGCGAGAAGCCGCACGATGCGTTCATCAGGCCACGAAACGAAGCCATGAAGCCAGCCACCGTCGATATGCTGCGAGCCCATCTCATGGTCGCCTCGCTCACGGCTCTCGCAGCCGACGTGCTCGCCTGTGTGACGGTCGCGGCGCTGCCGGGCGCGCAGCATCTGTTTGTCTCCGCGGCTTTCCGGCTCGCCGCGCTCGCCATGGTGGCGGGCGGCGTGATCGTCGCCCGCAAGGTTGCCCAAGCCGCATTCCACCTTGCTGTTGAAGATCGCTACGCGAACGTTGCGGGCTTGTACGCGAGGCCAGTCGCCGTCGCTTCGGATTGTCCGCGGCTTTGGCTCGTCATCTTGCATCTTCGCCTTACTGGAACACCGTTCGTCTTGCGCGGACACTGACGGAATCCGCCAATGGTTGCGCACGCATTCACTGTAGGCGAATGGATTCTGCTCGCCGTTTGCATTGCTGCGTCGCTGTATGCGCTGGTTGCGGCGGTCGCAATGCCGTTCTCTACCGTTCGTGGCCGCGCCGCGTTGGACCACGACCATCTTTCGCCGGCCGCTTCCGCAGTCGATCCGGCAAGCCTCGTGCACGGTGCGAAGTTCGGTGCGCCCGCCTCGTGCCGAATTGATCCGTTGCTCCATGCGGGCGTGAGTGTGCTCAAGCCGCTGTGCGGGGCCGAGCCGCGTCTCTACGAGAACCTGCGGACGTTTTGCGAGCAGCGTTACGCGAATTTCCAGCTCGTTCTTGGCGTGTGTTCTCCTGACGATCCCGCGATTGCCGTCGCGCGTCGTTTGCAGGCTGCGTATCCGTCGCTCGACATCGAACTTGCGATCGACACGCGCATGCATGGCACCAACCTGAAGGTCAGCAATCTGATGAATATGATCGAGCACGCGCGTCACGACGTGATCGTGATTGCCGATAGCGACATCGCCGTGCGGGCCGATTATCTGGAGAGCGTGGCAGCGCCCCTCGCTGACCCACGCATTGGCGTTCTTACCTGTCTTTATGCCGCGCACGGTGTAGGTGGCTTCTGGCCGCGCGTGGGCGCGCTGTTCGTCAACGAATGGTTTGCGCCCTCGGTACGCGTCGCGCACATGGCGGGCTCACGCCGCTTCGGTTTCGGCGCCACGCTCGCGTTGCGGCGCGCGACGCTCGAACGCATCGGCGGTTTCGAGGCCCTTAAGAACTGTCTTGCCGACGACTACTGGCTAGCCGAACACGTGCGCGCGCTCGGTTTGCAAACGGTGCTCTCGCGCGTGATGGTGGCCACCGATGTGACCGAACCCACCTTTGCAGAATTGTGGCAACGCGAGACGCGCTGGTTGCGTACGATACGTTCGGTGAATCGGCTCGGATTCGCTTTTCTGTTCATCACGTTTCCGACTCCCTGGCTCGTTGCCGGCGCATGTCTGAGCGCTGTGTTCGCCACCGGCGCGAACGGTGGCGCGCCTGGCTGGGGCGCGCTCGTCGGCGCGGCCGGCACGATGGCGGGACTGGCCGCGCGCTTGCTGCTGCATCTGCGTGCCGCGCGCCATGAAGTCGCATTGCGGTGCGCATTTCCCGGTGAAACAGCGGACTCGCTCGCGCGTGCGTTCTGGCGAGATCTTCCGCTTCTGCCGTTGCGCGATACGTTGCTGCTGTTTCAATGGCTCGCTGCTGCTTTCGGTTCACATGTCACGTGGCGTGGCACGCGCGTTCGGGTCGGCAGCTCGCATTCGGCTGCGCGCACGAGGCCGCTGCGCTCGATGGACGTGATGGAGGCATCCGATGGACGCTAAGGTGGATGTACCACAGCCGCAAGCATTAAAGCCGCCTGCATCCGCGCCGCAAGCATTCGAGCCGTGCACCGCTAGGCCCCGAGCGTTGATCATCACCGCCGACGACTTCGGCTTGCATTCTCGTGTGAATCTGGCCGTCGAACAGGCGCATCGACACGGCGTGCTCACCGCCGCCAGCCTGATGATCGGTGCGCCCGCCGCAAACGACGCAGTCGAGCGCGCGCACGCAATGCCGCACTTGCGCGTGGGTCTCCATCTCGTCCTCGCCGACGGCGACGCTGTATTGCCGCGCACCTGCATTGGGGCGTTGCTGGATAAGCATGGCCGCTTCGGCGAAAACATGGTTCGCGACGGCGTGCGGTTCTTCTTTCTGCCGCATGTACGGGAGCAGTTGGCGCGCGAAATTCGCGCGCAGTTCCAGGCTTTCGCCAGGACCGGACTCGCGCTCGATCACGTGAACACGCACAAGCATTTTCATTTGCATCCGACGGTGCTCGGCTTGATCCTCGATATTGGCCGGGAATTCGGCATGAAGGCGATGCGTTTGCCGTGCGAATCGAATGCGCCGCTGTGGCTCAGGCCGTGGATCGCGCTCGTCAAGGCGCGGCTCGACCGTGCAGGCATCTTTCACAACGACTATGTCGTCGGCATCGCCGGCAGCGGCCGCATGGACGAGGCCGCGTGGCTCGCGGCGCTCGCTTCGTTAAAAGGCGGGGTCGCAGAAATATACTGTCATCCCGCCATTGCGGGCGAGCGCGCATTGACCGACGGCATGGGCGATTACCGCCACGCCGACGAACTGCAGGCACTGCTTTCGCCGGACGTCGCTCGCGCCATTCGAGCCCTCGGCGCAAGGCTCGGCGGCTTCGCCGATGTGTGCAAGTAATTGAAGGTTCGCGCCTCGCGTTGTTATTCGATCGAGGCCTCTATCTCCGACGCGCTCGACACCTTGCGCAACTCATCGGCGATTACCGACACGAGCGCATCCGCTGCCGCGTTCAAGGGCCGCCGCGGATGCGTTACGCACACAATGTGCCGCACGATGCGCGGCGCGAGAATCGGATACGCGCGCAGGCTGCCCTGACGCACCGCGCGCTGCACCGCGATGCGCGGCAGAATCGTCGCGAAGCGCGTGCTTTCCACGAGCTTCACGATCGTGCTCAATACGTCGATTTCGAAGCGCGGTGCGAGCAGCACGTCCTCGTGCTGGGCGGCCGTATCTAGCACGCCGCGCAGGCCGTGGCGCTTTGTGGGCAGCACGAGTTCCAGTTCGGGAAGCTGTGCGAGTTCGATCGCGTGAGGCAACTCGGGGCCGTTCGCGGCGCTTGTCACGAGCACCATTTCCTCATCGAGCAACGGCTGTGCGTCGAGCGAGAGACGCGCGCGCGGTTTGTTGATGAGCGCCGCGTCGAGCTGACCGCCCGCCACCCAGTCGATGAACGTGGCGCTGTAGCCGTCTGCCACTGTCACTTCGACATGCGGATAGCGCTCGTGAAAGCGCGACAACGCATCGGCGAGCACGCTTTCGGTCACCGACGCAATCAGCCCGATCGACACATGCCCGGTCACCACTTCGTCGCGCTGTACGAGTTGCTGACGTGCGTGCGCGAGGTCCCGCATGATCGGCAGAAAGAGGCGATACATCAGCCGCCCGGCCGCGGTCGGCGCCATGCCATGCGCGTTGCGCTCGAACAGTTGCTGATGCAGTTCCTCTTCGAGTTTGCCGATCTGCATGCTGAGCGCGGGCTGCACGATATTCAGCCGTTTAGCGGCTCGGGTGACGGAGCCGTCCTCGAACAGCGCGATGAAGTACTGGATTTGCCGGAGGTCCATGTTGGTATGAGTAAAACATCAGCAAACGTAATGACCGGGGCGCGGCTTATCAGAACACACGCTGCGGACCGGAGGGCACATCGCTAGCAGGGATGAACAGCCTCGCGCATGTGCCGCTGTATGCGGATGGTTGATTGATAACCTGCCTACAAACGGCTGTCATTGGTGCTAACACCCATATCATCGGGAATGATTCGAAGCATCAATATTCCATATTAGAAGTTATACGCGGATCTCGTTACGCTTTCATCATCAACTGGCGCTCCCTTCCGACATGAAGCGGAACTCAAGCGGGGCATCAAGCCAGTCATCGATGGAGACGCAGATGAATACACGCGATGCCGCACCGCACGACACCTCACACCCGAGCTGGGCCCGCAAAGGCGGAGCCCTTGCTTTGCGCGACTGGCTCGCGCATCTCGCGCGCAGCGGACGCCTCGCGACGATCGACCAACCCGTCGCGCTGGAACATGAGCTGGCGGCGATTGCCAAGCGCCTCGACGGCACGCAGGCGGCTTTTTTCACGCGACCGGGCGGTCACCGCGTGCCGGTGGTGAGCGGCTTCATGTCGCGGCGCGCATGGATCGCGGAAGCGCTCGGGGTGGACGAGACTCAATTGCTCGCGCGCTTCAGCGATGCTGCGGAGCATCCGCTCGCATCACGACGCGTGCCGCGCGACGAAGCGCCGTGCCAACAGGTCGTGCATACGAAGAACATCGACCTTCACGCGCTATTGCCGATTCCTACACATAGCGAACATGACAACGGCCCGTACATTACCGCCGGCCTCGTGATTGCGCGCAATCCGCGTACCGGCGTGCAGAACGTGTCGATCAACCGGATTCAGGTGCACGCTGCGGACCGCATGGCGATCCTGCTGTTGCCGCGTCATCTTCACGCATTCCAGAAAGCGGCGGAAGCGGCTGGCGACGCGCTCGACGTGGCCGTCGCGATAGGCGTCGATCCGCTCACGATGCTCGCATCGCAAGCTATTTCTCCAATCGACTGCGACGAACTGGAGATCGCTGGCGCGTTGCATGGCGCACCGCTGCCGGTCGCAAATTGCGTGAGCAACGGGGTACATGTACCGGCTTTCGCTGAAATCGTGATCGAAGGCCGCATCTTGCCGAACGTGCGCGAGATGGAAGGACCGTTCGGCGAGTTCCCGAAGTACTACAGCGCACAGGAAGCGCGCGAGGTGATCGAGGTCACCGCCGTCACACATCGCAACGACCCGATCTTTCATACGATCGTGCCCGCCGAAATGGAGCATTTGCTGCTCGGCGCAATTCCCCGCGAGGCGACGCTGCTCGCGCATCTGCAACGCAGCCATCCGAACGTGAAGGACGTGCACCTGTCGGTGGGCGGAGTGTGCCGTTATCACCTGTGGGTGCAGTTCGAGAAGATGCGTGAGGGCGAGGCGAAGAACGTGATCCTGTGCGCATTCGGCGCGCATTACGACATCAAGCAGGTGGTCGTGGTCGATACCGACGTGGACGTGCACGATCCCGCCGAAATCGAATGGGCAATTGCCACGCGCTTCCAGGCGGATCGCGATCTCGTCGTGATCGAAGGTGCGCAAGGCTCGCCACTCGATCCGTCGACTACCGTCGGCCAGCCCGAGGACGCACCACCGTATCTGCAGGGCATCAGCGCGAAGATGGGACTCGACGCGACGCGTCCGGTTGCCTATGCATCGCACGTGTTCACCCGCGTGCGGATTCCCGGTGAGGACACAGTGGATCTGAACACACTCATCGCGGCGGATAACGCCGCGTTCGACGCTTATCTCGGTGACGGTCATGTCTGAATCGACGCTCGACACTACCCGGCGCGATGTGCGCGCGGCTCGGACGCAGCGAATCGTCGTCGGCATTTCAGGCGCTAGCGGCGCGCTGATCGGCGCGCGCCTGCTCGCTGCATTGCGCCGTCTCGGCACACACGAGACGCACCTGATCGTCTCGGCATCGGGCGCGGTCACGGCTGCACAAGAACTCGGCATGACCCGTGGCGACCTCGATAGCCTGGCCGACGTGGTCTACAACGTGCGCGATATCGGCGCGGCGGTGGCGAGCGGTTCGTTCATCACGGCGGGCATGGTGATCGCACCGTGCTCGATGAAAACGCTCGCCGCCGTGGCGAACGGTTTCGCCGACAACCTGCTGACGCGCGCCGCCGACGTCATGCTCAAGGAGCGTCGCCGCCTCGTCATGGTCGCGCGCGAAACGCCGTTGAATCTCGCGCATTTGCGCAATATGACGCACGCGACCGAGATGGGCGCGATCGTGATGCCGCCGGTGCCCGCGTTTTACGCGCATCCAAAAACAATCGAAGACGTAGTCGATCACACCGTCGGGCGCATTCTCGATCTGTTCGGTATCGAGCACGGGGAGATCGCCCAACGCTGGAGCGGCCTCGCCGACGAATTCGCGCAACGGCAAGCCGGAGGCGAGCAATGAACCAGCGCGATCTGGTGAATACAGCCGATGCGGCCACACGCGAACGCGAAGCCGACGCCGCGCAAGGCGCACAGCGTCATGTGGGGCGCCCGATGCAGCGTCTCGAAGATCCGGCGATTCTCACGGGCCGCGGCCGCTATGGCGACGACATCGGCGTGCGTCCCGGCACGCTCCACGCGGCGGTCTTGCGCTCGCCGCATGCGCATGCGGAACTGCTTGCAATCGATACGCAAGCCGCGTCGCAACTGCGAGGCGTGCGCGCGATTCTCACGCGTGACGATCTGCGCGCATGGTCGCGCCCGTTCGTGGTCGGTATCAAATCGCCGATGGAGCAGTGGGCGCTCGCGATGGACCGTGTGCGGTATGTCGGCGAACCGGTGGCGGTCGTACTCGCCGAATCGCGCGCTCTCGCTGAAGACGCACTGGATCTCATCAAGGTCGAATACGCGACGCTGGAACCTGTAACGTCGATCGAGGAAGCTGTCGGAGATGACTCTGCGGTGCTGCACGAGAAGGTGGGCAGCAACGTGATCAGCGACCGGCATTTCCGGTACGGCGAGCCGGAGGCGGCGTTCGAAAAAGCGCCGCATCGCGTGAAACTGGTCGCGCATTATCCGCGCAATACGTGTGCGCCGATCGAATGCGGCGTGGTGATTGCCGAGTATCTGCCCGGCGACGAAGGTTATGACGTCACGTCGAATTTCATGGGACCGTTCTCGCTGCACGCGGTCATGGCGATGGCCTTGAACGTGCCGGCGAATCGTCTGCGTCACAAGGCGCCGCGCGATTCGGGCGGAAGCTTCGGCGTGAAGCAGGCGGTGTTTCCGTATGTGGTGCTGATGTGCCTCGCGTCGCGCAAAGCCGGCGCACCGGTCAAGTGGGTCGAGGATCGGCTCGAGCATTTGAGTGCGGCGACGTCCGCCACGGCGCGCCTTTCCACCATCGAAGCGGCGGTCGAAAACGATGGGCGCATCACCGCGCTGTCCTACGACCAGCTCGAAGACTGCGGCGCATATGTGCGCGCGCCGGAGCCCGCAACCTTCTATCGCATGCATGGGTGTCTCACGGGCGCCTACGCGATCGACAATCTGCTCGTGCGCAACCGCGTCGTGATCACCAGCAAGACGCCCACTGGACTCGTGCGAGGGTTTGGCGGACCGCAGGTGTATTTCGCGCTCGAACGGCTCATGCAGCGTATCGCGGTCGAACTCGGGCTCGACGTGCTCGACGTGTATCGCCGCAACTTCGTGCGCGCCGATGCGTTCCCGTATCGCGCTGCGGCAGGCGCGCTGCTCGATTCCGGCAACTATCAGGAAGCGTTGCGCCGTGCACTCGGCGAAGGCGGCTATGACGAACTGCGTGCACGCCGTGAGGCCGCGCGTAACGAAGGGCGCCTGTACGGCATTGGCTTCTCGGCGATCGTCGAGCCGTCAATCTCGAACATGGGTTACATCACGACCGTGATGCCCGCTGAAGCGCGTCGAAAGGCCGGTCCGAAAAGCGGCGCGATTGCCAGCGCGACGGTCAGCGTGGATCTGCTCGGCGGCGTGGTCGTGACGATTGCATCGACGCCTGCGGGCCAGGGCCACATGACGGTATGCGCGCAGGTGGTGGCCGATGTGCTCGGCATTGCGCCGCACGAGGTGGCCGTCAACGTCGAATTCGATACGCACAAGGACGCATGGTCGGTCGCTGCGGGCAATTATTCGAGCCGCTTTGCGGGCGCGGTCGCGGGCACCGTGCATCTCGCGGCCATGCGCGTGCGCGACAAGATCGCGCGCATCGTGTCGAAGCAACTGAACTGTGCGCCGCAAGACGTCCGCTTCGAGGGCGGCCGCATCTTTGCACAAGGCGCGGAAGATCGCGCGCAACCGTTTGGCCGGGTCGCCGCGAATGCGCCGCATTGGGCGCCCGCGTTGCTGCCCGAGGGCGAGGAGCCCGGCTTGCGCGAGACGGTGTTCTGGAATCCGCCGAACATGGCGGCGCCCGATGAAAACGACCGCGTCAATACGTCGGCGGCCTATGGTTTTGTGTTCGACATGTGCGGTGTCGAAGTGGATCGCGCAACGGGCCGCGTGCGCATCGACCGTTATGTGACCGCGCACGACGCCGGCACGTTGCTCAATCCCGCGCTCGCCGACGGCCAGATTCGCGGCGCGTTCGCACAAGGACTCGGCGCGGCGCTGATGGAGGAGTTCCGTTATGGCGCGGACGGCAGCTTCCAGTCGGGCACGCTTGCCGACTATCTGATGCCGACTGCGTGCGAGGTGCCCGATCCTGTGATCGTGCATCTGGAAACACCGTCGCCGTTCACGCCGCTCGGAGCGAAGGGGCTCGGCGAGGGTAACAACATGAGCACGCCGCCATGCATCGCGAATGCGGTGGCCGATGCGCTCGGCGTCGACGACATCCGTTTGCCGCTTACGCCTTCGAAAGTCATGGGGCTGATCGGCATCGACGACCCCGAGCCCTCGCGCCCCGAGTTGCGCGAAGCGCCCGCGCCGAAGAACCCCGCGATGTCCGGCGGCGGCAAGGCACTCACCGCGCAAGGCAGTGTAGATCTGCCCGCAACGCCCGAAGCCGTGTTTGCCGTGCTGCTCGATCCGAAGGCGCTCGCGAAGGTGATTCCCGGCTGCCATGCGCTCGAACCCGAAGGTCCGAATCAGTATCGTGCGGACGTGACGGTGGGTGTCGGCATGATCAAGGCGCGGTTCGAAGCAAAGATCGGTTTGTCGGAGATCGACGCACCGCACCGTTTGCGCCTCGCGGGCGCGGGCATATCGTCGCTTGGCAGCGCGCGCGGCAGCGGCCTTGTCGAACTGACGCCTATCGCGAACGGTACGCGTCTTTCTTACGACTACGAGGCGCAGGTCTCGGGCAAGGTCGCGGCGGTCGGCGCGCGCATGCTGGAAGGCGCGGCAAAAGTCGTGTTGCGTCAACTGTTCGAATCGCTGGGACGCCAGGCCGCGGGCGAGCCGCTCGCCGCGTCTGCCCACAGTTCAGGTAAGGGCGGCGGTTCGTGGCTGTCGCGCTTGTTGGCCCGCTTCAGGAGACAACGATGAAACCCGCGCCGTTCGATTACCTGCGCGCAATGAACGCGCAGCATGCGCTCGACGCACTGGCGCAACACGGCGAAGACGCACGCGTGCTCGCGGGCGGCCAATCGCTGATGGCCGTGCTGAATATGCGGCTCGCGCAACCGCGCATGCTGATCGACATTTCGCGCACCGGCGAACTGGACTCGGTGCGCGTCGACCGCAAGGCCGGTTCATTGACGGTGGGCGCGGCGGCGACACAAGGCAGCGTCGAATGGCGCGCGTCGCTGCGCGACGAAGTGCCGTTGCTCGCAATGGCCTTTCCGCACATCTCGCACTTTCAGATTCGCAATCGCGGCACCGTGTGCGGCTCGATCGCGCATGCGGACCCGAGCGCCGAACTGCCGCTCGTGCTGAGCGCGCTAGGCGGCGACGTGATGCTGCGCTCGAAAAAGAAGCCACGCGTGCTGTCGGCTGACGCGTTTTTCCAGGGCATGTTGATGACCGCACGCGAGCCCGACGAACTCGTCGAAGCGGTGCGTTTCCCGTTAAAGCGCGAAGGCGAGCGTTATGGCTTCGCGGAATTCTCCGCACGTCATGGCGATTTCGCGATTGTCGCGTGCGCCGCAGTGGTCACCGACGATGCCATCCGTCTCGCCGTGGGCGGCGTGGCGGACCGGCCGGTGGTCGAGCAATGGCCGCGTCTGTCCGGCGACGATTTGCGCGGGGCGTTGAACGATTTGAGCTGGAAGCTGGGCGCGCAGGACAACGCGCATATCAGTGCGAGATATCGCCGGCATCTGGTCCGGCAACTCGGATGGCGCGTGATAGAGGAGGCAAAGTGAGCAACACATCCAACGGAAAAATGGCAGACGGCCTGCCGCAAATCGTGCGGCGAGACGAACGGCAGTGCGTGACGCTGACGTTCAACGGCCGGGAACGCAGCGCGTATTGCGAGCCGCGCGACCTGCTGTCCGACTTCATCCGTCACGAACTGGGGGCGACCGGCACGCACGTAGGCTGCGAGCACGGCGTCTGCGGTGCGTGCACTGTTCAGGTAGGCGGCGTTGCCGCGCGGTCCTGTCTGATGCTGGCCGTGCAGGCGCAAGGGCAGCGCATCGACACTGTCGAAGGTCTTGCGCCAGACATGGTGCTCGGGGATCTGCAGGAAGCGTTTCAACGCCATCACGCATTGCAATGCGGGTTCTGCACGGCGGGCATCCTGATGTCGTGCGCCGACTATCTGCAACGCGTGCCCGATCCGAGCGAAGCGCAGGTGCGTGACATGCTGTCCGGCCACTTGTGCCGCTGTACCGGCTATACGCCGATCGTCGCGGCCGTGCTCGATGTGGCCGCGCGCCGCCGGCATCGCAACGTGACGGGCGACGCGCTGGAGGCGAGCCATGCTTGACCTCGGGCGTACATTTTTGCAAAGCGTCGAGCGCAGTCCGAACGCGTTGGCACTCGTGGACGGCGAGCTTGCGCTCACGTATGCGCAGTGGCACGACATCATCGTCGATGTGGCCGACGGTCTGCGCGGGCTCGGCCTCGCGCACGGCGACCGCTTGCTTGCAGTGCTGCAAAACCGCTGGGAAATGGCGACCCTGCACTGGGCGTGTCAGTTTGCAGGCATTGTGCTCGTGCCGTTGAACTGGCGGGCAAAACCCGAAGAGCTGGATTACTGCGTGAGCGACGCGGGCGCGAAGGCAATCGTCTACGAGCCGGTGTCGGCCGAAGCGGTGATGCAAAGTCCTGCAGCGCAACAGCTGCCGCGTATCGGACTCGACGTTGCGCCCGGGCGCAGCGCGGGCTTCGACAGCCTGCTCACAGAGCTTGCCGGCCGCGCGAACTCCGACGCGGATGCACATGCCGGCGCGGACGACTATTCGCTGATTCTCTATACGTCGGGTACGACGGGCAAGGCGAAGGGCGTGCCGCGGCGTCACCGGCAGGAACGCGCGGCAGCGCTCGCGCATGTGGCGCAAAACCTCTACCGTCATGGCGAATGCACGCTCGGCGTGATGCCGCTTTATCACACGATGGGCGTGCGCTCGCTTCTCGCCATGGCACTGGTGGACGGCACGTTCGTTTGCGCGCGCCGCTGGAATGCGCGTTTCGCGCTTGAGGCTATCGCGCGTCACAAGGTCACGTGCCTCTATCTCGTGCCGACGCTTTATCACGATCTGCTAGGCGATCCTGCGTTCGCGTCGACGGATACGTCCACGGTGACCAAGCTCGGCTTCGCCGGTGCGCCGATGAACGATGGCTTGCTCAAACGCCTCTCGGCGGCATTCGAACCGGAGCTGTTCGTCAATCACTACGGCTCGTCCGAGGTCTACACATTCAGTATCGACCAGGACGCGACGAAAAAACCGGGCAGCGCGGGGCGCGCGGGCATCAACACACGTTTGCGGGTCGTGAAGCTCGACGCCGGCACGCCCGACGATTTCGCGGACGTCGGCGAAGAAGGCCAGATCATCGTCGACCTGCTGGGCGACGAAGCGTTCGAAGGCTACTGGAACCGGCCGGACGCGAACGCGAAGTCGTTGCGCGACGGCTGGTACTTCACGGGCGACACCGGCTATATCGACAGCGATGGCGATCTGTACGTGTCCGGCCGCGTCGACGACATGATCATCAGCGGCGGCGAGAACATTTCGCCGGTCGATATCGAGTCGGTGCTCTCGCTGCATCCGGCCGTGGACGACGTCGCGGTGGCCGGCGTGAAGGACGAACGCTGGGGCCAGCGCGTGGTGGCCTTCATCAAACGGCGTGAATACGTCGACGCCGAAACGCTCGATGCGTACTGCCGCACGTCGGGTCTCGTCAACTTCAAGCGACCGCGTGAATACGTGTTCGTGGACGATATACCGAAGTCGCCGGTCGGCAAGATTTTGCGCCGCAAGCTGTCCGCCGGCGAATACCTGAGAGACGAGCGCGGCAACGAAACCATTCAGAAGCAAACCGAAATCAACAAGGAGTGATTCTCATGACCGAGCTGACCCACCGCGGCCAGAGCCTGCTGCAAGACCTCGACGGCTTTTCGATCGAGTTCGACGCCGAACGCGAGCGCGCCGACATCGTTCTGCACCGGCCGCCGTTCAACGTGATTTCGATGCATGCGCGGGATCAGTTGCGCGCAGCCTTCGAGGCACTCGACGAAGACGAGCGCGTGCGCGTGATCGTGGTGCGCGCGAAGGGCGAGCATTTTTCGAGCGGCGGCGATATCAAGGGCTTTCTGGAAGCGTCGCCGGAACACGTGTCGAAGCTCGCTTGGAATATCGCGGCGCCGGCGCGCTGCTCGAAGCCGGTGATTGCCGCCAATCGCGGCTTCTGCTTCGGCGTGGGCTTCGAATTGTCGCTCGCCTGCGACTTCCGGATTGCGACCGACACCACCTTCTATGCGCTGCCTGAACAGAAGCTCGGACAGATTCCCGGCTCGGGCGGATCGGCGCGCTTGCAGCAAATGGTCGGCATAGGCCGCACCAAGGACATTGTGATGCGTTCGCGGCGCATTCCGGGCAAACAGGCATATGAGTGGGGCATCGCGGTCGAGTGCGTAGCCGACGCGCAACTCGAAGCGGCCACCGATGCGCTCGTCGACGAACTTCGTGCGTTCTCGCCGCTCGCGCAGCGAACCGCGAAGAAGCTGCTCAACGATACCGAGGACGCGCCGCTGTCGATCGCAATCGAACTCGAAGGACATTGTTATAGCCGCTTGCGCACGTCCGACGATTTCCGCGAAGGCGTCGAGGCGTTCCATGGCAAGCGCAAGCCGGTGTTTCGCGGCAGTTGAACAGTCCGCGGTGCCGTAGCACATAAAACGATTCAGGAGACACGCAGATGGAATACTTCGATTACGTGATCGTCGGTGGCGGATCGGCGGGGTGCGTGCTCGCGCAGCGCCTCTCCGCGGTGCCGTCGCTGCGCGTCGCGCTGATCGAAGCCGGCGCGGACACGCCGCCGGGCCGCGTCCCCCCGGAGATTCTCGACAGTTATCCACTGCCGGTGTTTTGCGGCAACACGTATATCTGGCCTGAACTGACGGCGCGCGCCACGCGCGCTTCGGCGCCGCGAGTCTATGAACAGGGTCGCGTGATGGGCGGCGGCTCCAGCATCAATGTGCAGTCGGCCAATCGCGGTTTGCCGCGCGACTACGACGCGTGGGCGGCGAACGGCGCGAGCGGCTGGGGCTGGAAAGACGTGCTGCCGTATTTTCGCAAGCTCGAACGCGACGTCGATTTTCCCGACGGCGAATTGCACGGCAAAGAAGGACCCGTGCCGATCAGGCGCATCATGCCCGCCGATTGGCCGCCTTTTTGCAACGCGTTCGCCACCGGCTTGCGCAAGAACGGGATCGCGCCACTGCACGACCAGAATGCCGAATTCGGCGACGGCTTTTTTCCCGCCGCATTCTCGAATCTCGACGACCACCGGGTGTCCACGGCAATCGCGTATCTCGACGAGTCCACGCGCAAGCGCACCAATCTGCATATCCATGCCGATCTGCGAGTGGAGCGCATCGTGATGGAAGGGCGCGTGGCGCGCGGCGTGGTCGCGCTCGCACGCAACGGCGAGCGCGTTCGATTCAACGCGAACGA
Organism: Paraburkholderia caledonica NBRC 102488; assembly: GCF_000685095.1. Lineage (GTDB taxonomy): Bacteria > Pseudomonadota > Gammaproteobacteria > Burkholderiales > Burkholderiaceae > Paraburkholderia > Paraburkholderia caledonica. The sequence goes on along the minus strand of NZ_BAYE01000005.1, from coordinate 80,854 downwards.
AGTCGTGTTGTGCGCGGGTGCGCTGCAGTCGCCCGCGATGCTGATGCGCGCGGGCATCGGCCCCAGGGAGGAGCTGGACGCGCTCGGCATCGACTGTGTCATCGATCTGCCGGGCGTGGGACGTAATCTGCAGGATCATCCGTCGCTCACGTTCTGCCATTTTCTCGCGCCGCAATTGCGCATGCCATTGTCGCGGCGACGCGCGAGCATGATGGCCGCGCGCCTGAGTTCGGGCATCGCGGGCGGCGAAGCGTCGGACCTGTATCTGTCGAGTGCGACCCGCGCCGCCTGGCACGAACTCGGCAACCGCCTGGGGCTCTTTTTTCTCTGGTGCAACCGTCCTTATTCGCGTGGCCGCGTGCAGCTCGTTAGCGCCGATCCCGCCGCGCCGCCGCGCGTCGATCTGAATCTGCTCGACGACCCGCGCGATATCGCGCGGCTTGCCTGTGGCGTGCGGATGCTCGCGCAAATCGTCGCGGCCTCGGGGCTCGGCGAGAACTCCCGCGATTTCTTTTCCGCTGCGTTTTCCGCGCGGGTAAAAGCGCTGAGCCGCGTCAGCACGAGCAATGCGCTGCTGACGTCGCTGCTCGGCCGTTTGCTCGACGGCCCCGCGCCGCTGCGGCGCATGTTGATCGAACGCTTCTTCACGCGTGGTCAGCGGCTCGGCGACCTGCTCGCCGATCAGGCCGCGCTCGAGGATTTCATTCGCGCGAACGTGTTCGGCGTCTGGCATGCGAGCGGCACCTGCCGCATGGGCGACGCCAACGATCCGGCGGCCGTCACCGATACGGCGGGCAGCGTGCGCGGCACACAGGGTTTGCGCGTCGTGGACGCGTCGTTGATGCCGCGGCTGCCGTCCGCGAATACGAACATCCCGACCATCATGATGGCCGAGAAGATCGCCGACGCAATACTCGCGCGGCGCCTTCCCGGGCATGCGGACATTGCGTGCCGCGCCGATTATCGCCAAGCATTCCTCAAGGTTTCTTAACACCAGCAAAGCACGCGAAAGAACGTGCGCCAAATCGCGGACGATCGAGAGACGCCCGCAGACAGTCAAGGAGATGACGATGTCCGTAGCAGCGCAAAATAGCGCCGCCTTGCCCGCGATCGATCAGCGGCAAGTGATGGGTGCAGTATTCGCCTCGTGCCTGGGTTGGGCACTGGATCTGTTCGACCTGTTCGTGTTGCTGTTCGTCGCGCCAGTGGTCGGGCGGCTGTTCTTTCCGTCCGATCACGCGATGCTGTCGCTAGCGGCGGTATACGCGTCGTTTGCAGTGACGCTGCTGATGCGCCCGCTCGGTTCCGCCTGGTTCGGCTCATATGCGGACCGCCATGGACGCAAGGGCGCGATGATCATCGCCGTGGTCGGCGTAGGCCTTTCCACTGCCGCATTCGGCGCACTGCCGACGGTCGCGCAGGTCGGCCTTGCCGCGCCGATCATCTTTCTCGTGCTGCGTCTCGTGCAGGGCGTGTTCGTGGGCGGCGTGGTGGCGTCGACTCATACGATCGGCACCGAATCCGTCGCGCCGAAATATCGCGGCGCGGTGTCGGGTCTGATCGGCGGCGGCGGGGCAGGGCTCGGCGCGTTGCTCGCGTCGCTCACGTATCTCGCGATGTCCACGCTGTTCCCCGGCCAGCTCTTCGAAGTCTGGGGCTGGCGTTGCATGTTCTTTACCGGCATCGTCAGTTCGGTGCTCGGGTTGTTCGTATTCAGCAGCCTCGAAGAATCGCCGCTGTGGAAAAAACTCGCGGCCGAAAAAGCCGCCAAGGCCGCGGCTGCCTCCACGTCGGCGGTGAAGGCGCCGGTCGAAGTGGTGCGCTCGCCGGTGCGCACGCTGTTTTCGCGCGACTACCGCTCGATCCTCTTCGTCAATTTGCTGCTGACGGTAGGCGGCGGCAGCGGTTACTACCTTACGTCGGGTTATCTGCCGACTTTCCTGAAAGTGGTGAGCCACGCGCCGAACGGCGCGGCCGCGGCGATCCTGATGTTGTGCAGCGTGGCGGTGGTGATTGCATCGGTCGCCGCTGGACATCTAAGCACCTTCATCGGCCGCAAGACGGCGTTCGTGTGGCTCGGGCTGATTCGTCTCTTCGCGTTGCCCGCGCTGTTCCTGCTGTTGGCGGGCGCATCCAGCATCACGATGGTCGGCGTCTATGCGGTGATTCTCAGCGCGCTCGGCAGCGCCGGCTACGCGCCGCTTCTGATCTTCCTGAACGAGCGCTTTCCCACCGCGATTCGCGCGACCGGCACGGGATTGTCGTGGAATATCGGCTTCGCTATCGGCGGGATGATGCCGACGGCGGTCTCGCTCGTCGCAAAAGATGCGAGCCAGTTGCCATTGACGCTTGCGGTCTTTGTCGGCGCGATCAGCGTGATCTTCCTGACCGGCGCGTTCATCGTGCCGGAAACGCTCGGCAAGCTCGATCAGGGTGCGGTTCGCGAACCGGTATGAAGCACCGGCAGCGCGTCAGCGTTTCGTTTGCTGCGAAGACCACGGCGCTCAGGCGAGCGCCGTGCCGGTCGTCACCCGGCGGATCTCTTCGGTGATGATGTCGATGAGCGCCAGCGCGGCCGGGCCGAGCGGGCGCTTCGGATGACTCACGAGGATAATGTGCCGCACGATGGGCGGCGACGCGATTGCACGCACGCACAGCACGCCTTGATCGACCTTGCGCTGCACGACGACGCGCGGCAGGATCGTCGCCACGCTGCTTTGTTCGACGAACTGCACGATCGTGTTCAGCAGGTCGATCTCGAACTTCGGCTTGATCACCACATTGGCCGCGAGGAGCGCGGCGTCGAGCACGCCGCGCAGGCCGTTGCGCCGTGTGGGCAGCACCAGTTCCACGTCGGCGAGCGCGGCAAGCTCGAGTGTCGGCGGCAGCTGCGGGCCGAGCGCGGCGCTCGTCACGAGCACCATCTCTTCGTCGAGCAGCGGCACGACGTCGAGTGTCAGGCGTCCACGCGGCTTGTTGATGACGGCTGCGTCGAGCCGACCCGCTTCGACCGCGTCGATCAGTTGCGCGCTGAAGCCGTCCGCGACCGATACCTCGACTTGCGGGAACATCGCGTTGAATCTTGCGAGGGATTCCGGCAGCACGCTTTCCGCCTCCGACGACACCATGCCGAGCGCGACGCGGCCAGTGACGATCGCATCGCGCCGGCTCAACTGCTCACGCGCGCGCTCGATGTCGCGCATGATCGGCGTGTAGAGGCGATACATCTGGCGCGCGGCGTCGGTCGGCGTCATGCCATGCGGCCCGCGTTCAAACAGCTTCTGATGCAGCTCGGCTTCCAGCTTCGAAATCTGCATGCTGAGCGCCGGCTGCACGATATTGAGCCGCTTGGCTGCCCGCGTGACCGAGCCGTCCTCGAAAAGTGCGATGAAGTACTGGATTTGCCTGAGGTCCATGAAGCGCGAGTGCCAGCTGGAAATGCCTGAAATGCCGAGTGTAATCGCAAGCCGGCGCAAAGCTCGCGGCGGCGGCGCGGACGGCGTTGCAACGCCGTCACGAAGGTCTTACCGAGCGCTGCTACAATCTCGTCTTTCTCGATTGGTTGTGCGCTATGGGTTTCGAACAACTTGCTGAACTGAAGAAGCAACTGGCCGCGGCACGCGCCCAGTCTGCGCCTGCCGCGAAGGCCGAGGCCCGGTCCGGCGCCAAGGCCGAGGGCAGGTCGGACGCACGGCGCGATGCCAGGAATGACGGCAAGCCTGGTGCGAAGCCCGCAAAGCCTTCGAATGCGGCGCACTCCGCGAACTCCGGCACAGCGCCGGGCGTGAAGGCGGACCGGCGGCCTGCCGGCAAGCCGTCGCATCAGCGCCGTGGCGGTGGTCCTGGTGCTGCTGCCGGCGCGGCAAGGCCCGCAGCGGCGCCCGCGGCAGACGCCAAACCGGTCGATCCAGTGGTGAAGTCCATCGGGCGTCTGCAAAAGCGTTTCCCCAATGCGTTCCCGAAGAACCCGGCGCCGAAGCTGCCGCTGAAGGTCGGCATCTTCGAAGACCTCGTGGTGCACGCGAAGGACCTGTCGCTGAGCGAAGCCGAACTGCGCGACGCGATCAAGACCTGGTGCCGCGGCAGCCGCTACTGGAAGTCGCTCGTCGAAGGCGCGGCCCGCGTGGATCTAACGGGCGCGGAGGCCGGCAAGGTCACGGCGCAGGAAGCAGCGGGCGCGCAACGTTTGCAGGCCCATCGCGCTGCGAAGAGCGCGAAGGCGGCGGCTGCGTCGGCCGATTCACAGAAAGAAACGCCCGCCGCAGGTTCCGTGGATGCTGCGGCGCCGGTTCAAGAAGCCGCTCAGGAGGCTCCGAAGGACGCTTCCCTCGAAGCTTCACAGTCAGGCGACCAGAAGAATCCGCAAGCCGGTTCTCCGGATGCGTCGCCTGACGACAAAGTTGCTGCGCAATCCGCCAACGTGTCGCAGACCACTCCGGCCGACCCTGAAGCCTGAATGATGCAGAAGCCGGCCACCTGGAACCCACGGTGGCCGCTTATCACGGTGGCCGCTCATTCAGTGCGCCGCAGCCGCAAGTCTCGCGCGCACAAATCCGACGTGTTCGCGCAATACATAGAATGCGTCCGCATACGCTAACGGCATGCGCAGCCGATTCAGCGATTCCTCGATCTGATCAAGTTCCGCGAAGAGCCGCTTGCGCTCGTCGTCGGTCGTCTGCGCGAGCGCGCCGCGCTCGATCGCAATCAGCGAACCGTAATAGCGGTAGATGCGCGAACGCACTCGCCACGCATACAGCGCCGGGATCAGCCGCATCGCGGGAAAGAGCAATACGGCCACCGGCAACAGCAACACGAGCGTGCGGTCGCCGATGCTCGCGAGCCAGAACGGCAGCGTCCGGTACAGAAAGCTCTTGCCCGTGCGGTAGTACCGTTGCGCGTCTTCGCTGATCTGATACTCGTGCGCGGTCGGGCTGGGGAATTGGCCCGCGCGCTGTAACAGGCCCGGCATGCCGTGCACTTCCTGCGCCGCTTCGATCAGCAGATCGGAGATTGCCGGATGCAGATCGGTTCGCGCCACCAGTTCGACCGTCGGGCTGATCAGATGCACGGTCTCAGCCGGGATTTTGTGCCGCAGATCGAGCACGCCTGGCGGCAGATCGATCTGATCCAGATACGGAAAGAGCCGCGTGTAGGCGCTGGCTTCGTCGAAATTCAGCACCGAAATGCCCGGCACGCGAAGCAGGCGCAGCATCAGCCCGCGCGTGGCGGAATCGCCGCTCAGGATCGCCGCGTCCACCTCGCCCTTGACGAGTTGCGTGGCCGCTTGCAGACCGTCGCTCGGCATGAGCGTTGTGTCGCCGCCCGGTCCGATGCCGTTTGCATCGAGCAGCTTGAGCGCAAGCAACCGCGTGCCGCTGCCTTCGCGGCCCACCGCGATTCGCTTGCCTTCGAGTTGGGACAGCTGCGTCACGCCCGTGCCGCGGTAAAACACCACCACGGGGACATAGAAGACGCTGCCAAGCGACATCAGCGACGACGTGTCGAGCCCGTCCGCCACGCCGCCCTGGACGAGCGCGAGGTCGACGTGCTGCTTAGGGTCGAGCAGGCGCTTCAGGTTCTGCACGGAGCCGTCGGACTCGAGCACCTTCAGCGTCACGCCGTTTTGCGCGAGGATCTTTTTATATTGATCGGCGGCGATGACAAACGAACTGTCGTGCGGGCCGGCGCTCAGCGTGATCGTCTTCGGCGGAGCGGGGTCCACGATCCACACGATCAGCGAGACCATGAGCAGGATCACCGCCGCCACGACGATATAAGGCAGCGTGTGATCGCGCCACTCGGCGCGCGGAGAATCGCGAGGAAACTGCGGAGGACGATGCGGACGCTGCGCTTTCATAGGCGTTCCGTGCGATTGCCGGGATAGGGCATTGTCCACCGCCGCAGGTAGAGTTGTCGTCGGCAGTTTGCTCTATTGACGACGAGGCGCGACCCGATGCGAAGCGCAGGCGGCCGGGCCGCCGAGTCGAGCCTGAACAGTTGCCGGAGTTCCGCGAAAGTCATTTAATCGGTCAGGTTGCCAATCGTTCCTCAAGCATTGACTACGCTAGCAAGGAGACGATCGTGTTGTCTGCGGCATTGGATACTCTGGGTGCGTTGGCGGTGCTGTTGAGCATCGCCGTGCATATCGCGCTCGCGCGCAAACGCTGAAGCCGCGCCACCGGGCCGGCAATCCCATCTCCTTACAGTCCGCTTGCCGATTGTTCGGCGATTGTTCGGCTGTCCCGACGTATCTTTTCGCCGCGAGCCGCTTTATCCACATGGTCGCCGTGCTTACATTGTGTCCAGTGCCAGCGCCGCAGCAGTTCTGCTGAAACAGCGTGAATGCCGCGAATCGTCGCGGCAGCACTCAGGCGCTAACCCAACTCAAGGACATACGATCATGAGCAAGCTCGCAGGCAAGGTTGCAGTTGTAACGGGTGCATCGAAAGGTATTGGCGCGGCGATCGCGAAGAGCCTGGCCGCGCAAGGCGCGTCGGTGGTGGTGAACTACGCGTCGAGCAAGGCCGGCGCCGACGACGTGGTCGCCGCCATCACCGCCGCTGGCGGCAAAGCGGTAGCGGTGGCTGGCGACGTGTCGAAAGCCGCGGATGCAAAAGGCATCGTCGACGCGGCGGTGGAGACGTATGGCCGCCTCGATATTCTTGTCAACAACTCCGGCGTGTACGGGTTCTCGCCGATCGAAGAGATCACCGAAGAGCATTTCCATAAGCACTTCAATGTGAACGTTCTGGGTCTGCTGCTGGTCACGCAGGCAGCGGTCAAGCATCTTGGCGAAGGCGGCAGCATCGTCAACGTGAGTTCGGTTGTGAGCCGCATCACGCCGCCGGGCAGCGCGGTCTATACGGCGACGAAGGGCGCGGTGGACGGCATCACGGGCGTGCTTGCGAAAGAACTCGGGCCGCGCAAGATTCGCGTGAACTCGGTGAATCCGGGCATGGTTGCGACCGAAGGCACGCATAGCGCGGGCTTTATCGGCTCAGACCTGGAAACGTGGGCGGTGAGCACGACGCCGCTCGGCCGCATCGGTCAACCGGACGACATCGCCGAGGTCGTCACGTTCCTCGCCTCCGACGAAGCACGCTGGCTCACCGGCGAAAGCCTGATCGCAAGCGGCGGAGCACGTTAAGAGCACAGCGCGCGCCTTAACCGGGCGCGCGCCGTTGATTCGGACGCCGATTCGAATGCGTCGCACAGATTGAAGAGAAGCAGCACGAAGGCAAGCGGCGCAGAAGGTAGCGGAAAAACGCCGCTGAAAAACGCCGCTTTCCGCTGTCACACAGTCGTTGCCTCGATGCCTGGCAACTGCACAGCAAACAACGCGTCGAGCAGGTTCGACCCCGGCCGCTCAGCGAGCCGCGTGAGCGATTCGATCATCCGCACCTGACAATCGTCGAGCGGGATCATCCGGATACGCCGCGACTGGTTGAATTCCGCTCGGGCAATCACACCGACGCCCATGCCCTGGGCCACCGCTTCTTCGAGCGCCTCGCGGCCGTCCACGTACATGACCGGCTCCACTTGCAGCGACTCGCGCACCAGTTCGATCTCCAGCAGTTGCTGCGTGACCGATTGCGGCTCGCGAAAAATCATCGGCTGCTGCACGAGTTCGCGATAGCTCAGCTTGCGTTTCTTCGCGACCGGATAGCGCACCGGCACCATGGCTACCAGCGGATCGCGCCGCAACACGCGCGATTCGAGCCGGCTGTGCACCTGCGGCGCGGCGGTAATGGCCGCGTCCACCGCGCTCGACAGCACCCGCTGCATGCAGTCCGCCGCGTTGGCGATGGACAGCGTCACCACAATGCCCGGATGCAGCTTGCGAAACGCGCTGATTAGCGCGACCGCGAGATCCGGTGCGTCTGCCGCAAGCGACAGCGAGCCTGACTCCAGTCCGCCCGCAGATTCGAGCAATTGCCGCGCGTCGCGCTCGCAGCTGAGCATATGCCGCGTCACGCTGAAGAGGCGCAGCCCGAGTTCGGTGGTTTCGACACCGCGCGGTCCGCGCTCGAACAGTTTCACGCCGTAATCCTGCTCCAGTCTGCGCACGTGATCCGACACCGCCGGTTGCGAAAGCGACAGCGCCTGTGCCGCCCGCGAAAATCCGCCGTGTTCGGCCACCGCATGAAACGCCCGCAATTGCGCGTATTGCACGTAAGCCTCCGTGGCATTGGAATGGGCTAGGTATAAGTATTTGCGATATGGACATCGATTATATCGATTTTACCGATGCATGGCGTTTCGGTACTGTAGGCGCTATCCAAACCAGCACGACTGGAGTTCCGGCATGGAAAGCGCAACTGGCAGTTCCCCGGCGAAAGCGCAAACAGGCGCCACACGCGCGCCGTCACGGGGCAACCCCGCGATGGACCAACCGTCACAAGGCGAACCGTATCTGCTGACGCCAGGCCCGTTGACCACCGCTTTGTCGACGAAACAGGCAATGCTGCGCGACTGGGGCTCGTGGGACGGCGATTTCCGCGCAATGACTGCTCACCTGCGCGGCCGGCTGCTCGACATCGCCGGCGACGAAGCCGGCGAATACGATTGCGTACCGTTGCAAGGCAGCGGCAGTTATTGCGTCGAAGCCATGCTGGGCAGCCTGGTCCCGCGCGACGGCCACGCGCTCGTGCTGGCCAACGGCGCGTACGGCAAGCGCATTGCGACCACGCTGCGTTACCTCGGCCGCGCGCACACGGTGCTCGACAAGGGCGATTATTTGCCGCCGCGCGCCGCGGAAGTCGAACGCATGCTCGACGCGGACGCGAGCATTACGCATGTCGTCGCTGTGCACTGCGAAACGAGCTCGGGGATTCTCAACCCAATCGAGGAAATCGCCGCGGTAACGGCGGCCAAAGGCCGCAAGCTGCTGATCGACTCGATGAGCGCATTCGGCGCCGTGCCGCTCGACGTGCGCAACATCGCCTGCGAGGCGTTTGTGTCGTCGGCGAACAAGTGTATCGAGGGCGTGCCGGGCTTCGGTTTCGTGATCGCGCGCAAGAGCGCGCTAGAGGATGCGCGCGGACGCAGTCATTCGCTCGCGCTCGACGTGCACGATCAATGGGACGTGATGAACCGCACCGGCCAGTGGCGCTTCACACCGCCGACTCATACGGTGGCCGCGTTTATCGAGGCGCTGCGTCTACACGAACTCGAAGGCGGGCAGCCGGCGCGTCTCGCGCGCTATGCGAACAATCGCGACGTGCTGGTCGCGGGCATGCACGAACTCGGCTTCGAGCCGCTTCTGAACGCGCGCTGGCGCTCGCCGATCATCGTGACGTTTTTCTCGCCGGCGCATCCGTCGTTCAGCTTCGAGCGGTTCTATGAATTGATGAAGCAACAGGGTTTCATCATCTATCCGGGCAAGCTGACGGTGGTGGAAAGCTTTCGGATCGGCTGTATCGGGCAGGTCGACGAGCATGTGATGCGCCGCGTCGTAAAAGCGTGCGCAGGCTCGCTGCGAACGATGGGCGTCAATCACGCCGCGCCGCCCGCGGCCGCGATCGAAGAGCGCAAGGTGCTCGCCGAGGCCGCTTAAATAACCTGCCGCAACCTGGCCGCAACATAGTCCCAACAACGCGGCAATACGAAACGGAAGTCAATGAAACACGTTAAAGCAGTGATCTTCGACTGGGCCGGCACGGTGGTCGACTATGGTTCGCTTGCGCCGATGGGCGCGTTCGTTGAAACGTTCGAGCAGTTCGGCGTATCCATCACGATCGACGAAGCGCGCGGACCGATGGGCATGGCCAAGCGGCCGCACATCGCGGCGCTGATGGCGCTGCCACGCGTCTCGCGGGCATGGGCGGAGAAGTATGGGCATGCGCCTCGCGAAGAGGACATCGACGCGGTCTACAACGTGTTCGTGCCGAAAAACATTGCGGTGGCCGCGAGCTATAGCTCGGTGATTCCAGGCGTCGCCGAAGTGGCGAGCGCATTGCGCCGCGACGACATCCGCATCGGCACGACGACTGGCTACACGCGCGAGATCATGGCGGAGATCGTGCCGGGCGCGGCGGCGCAGGGCTTTTCGCCGGACAGCATCGTCTGCACGGGCGACACGCCGGAAGGGCGGCCGTCACCCTACATGATCTATAAGACGCTGCCGGAACTCGGCGTGTGGCGCGCGAAAGAGGCGATCAAGGTCGACGATACCGAGGTCGGCATCGAGGAAGGAATCAACGGCGGCACGTGGGCCGTTGGCGTGGCCGTGAGCGGCAACGCGTTCGGGATGGCCGAAGACGATGTGAAGGCGCTCGCGCCCGCTGACTTTGCGCGGCGCCGGGACGCGGCGATCGAAAAATTGCGGGCTGCGGGCGCGCATTACGTGATTGACAGCGTCGCGGATCTGATGCCCGTCGTTCACGATATCGATGCGCGGCTCGCGCGAGGCGAGCGGCCCTGAGCGCCGTTAGTCCGAGATCAGTTTTAGCCCCGCCGGCAACGACTCGCCGAACACGCGGCCTTCGTCGGCGTTATCCAGTTCGACGTTTTCACCGACCATCGTGATCCACGCGCGCGGCGCGCTCGCCGCTTCGAGTCTGCGCAGCACGGCGTGGCGAATCTCATCGGGCAGATCGCGCGAACGGTCGCCCGTCATGCGCGCAATCTGGACCGCGGCAAAAGCGGCCGGGTCCACCTTTTTCCAGTCGAGCGCGAGAATCGCATCGAGCCACTGACTCGCGACGTCGGCTGGCACGACGCTGTGCGCGCTGCCATAGAACGGCCGGCGCGCGCCGATGCGCCCGACCGCCCACCAGCCTTGATGATTCTCCGAAGGTTTCTGCAAACGCGCGAGCACCGATTCGCCGAGTTCGATCTTGCGCGCAACGGGAATGCGTTCGAGCGACGCGCTCAGGCGAACCATATCGGCGGTGCCTGTTTTCGACACGTCGAACGGCAGCTTGTGACGCGATTGCGCGGCCGTCTGCAGATAGTGCATCGCGTCGAGCACGCGCAGTTGCGCGCCTTCGTCGAGGCCGCCCGCGGCTCGGCGCCAGAGCGTCCACCATTCGGACCACACCTGGCTTTCCTGGACGTACTGAATACCGTCGTCGAATAACGACCACAGTTGCTCGACGCGCCATTCGTCGAGTGGATAGCCAAAGCCCGGGCGTACGCAATAGCCGGCCAGATTGAGCCACAGTCGCTCGTGATCCGCCGAGCGGCGGCGCCTGCGCGCGCGTTCCCAAAGGGCGCCGAACAGTTCGCGCAGCAGCGCGCTGTTCCAGCTTTCCCGCGAGCCCAGCAACTGTTCGAGTTGCGAGCGCAAGCGTTTCACTTCCTTCTTGTCGACGTTTTGCGAGCGCGAGCCGAAGCAGCGGTCGATCTGCTCGATGGCTTCGTCAAGCCGTGGATGCCGCACCTGCGCGGGATCGTCGGAGAGATTCACCTGCGCGTCTTCGCGGCGCAGCTGGAATTCGAGCAGCCAGCGCTCGGCTGGATTGTCGCGGTCGATGCAGTGAACTTCGAGCGTGCCGACCTCGGTGAGCGACGTGGCGATCCGCACGGCGGTCTCGCGCGCGCTGCCGGCGCCGCGCGGCTGCACGATGCTTGCGATGGGCGGCAAGCGGACGAAGTCGGAGCCTGAGAGATCGGCCAGCTCGCCGGGCGCATAGACAGTGTCCGCACTCGACGACACGAGGTGAAAGCGCACCGGATGCCCGAGGCGCAGCGCGAACGTTCGCTCGGCAATCAGGATTTCGTGGCCTTCTTCGGTGCCGCGCGGCAGCAGACAGATACCGCGTTGCGCGGGCTGTGAATCGGGCTTGCCGCCGGCGGGTTCGTCGACTACGAGGAAGTAGCTGCGCGGCGAGCCTCCGCCGATTTTCGGCGCGCCGCCCGCCCGCGCAAGGCTATAGGCGACCGCGCCGCGCGCGACGGCGACATCGGGATTGTCGTTATGCAGCACGTTAAGCGGCTCGCCGCGCCACGCGCCCAGCGTGGTCGCGAGGCGCTGCGTCAATGCGTGCGCACGGAACACGCCGCCGTTCAGCAGCAGGGTGTCGGGCACGGCGAGTGGCGGCGGCCCGTCGGCGTTCGACGCAGCCTCGACGCCGGAAACACCGTGGGGCTCGGCAGCGGGCTTGGTGTCCGCGTCGGGGCCAGCAGCAGCATCGCTCTGAACCCACCCCAATGCCTTGCGCGACTGAGCCTCGAAGCGGCTCAGAAAAGCGGCGATATGGCGCGTGACGGCCGCATCGGTCGCATAGGGCAAACCGAACTCGACGATCGCGCCGCGTGGCCGACCCGGCCGCTCGTGCGACCCAACCACCGGAAAGAATCCGTCGACGATCACGCGCTCCACTTCATCGCGCGAGATCTGAGCCGTGCGCGCGCCGCCGACGAGCTTCGAGCCCGCGCCGAGCAGCGTGATCGACGCCGAGTCGGGCGCCTGCGGTCCCAGTAGTAGCTCTTTCGCGCCGCGGCAACGCTCGACGAGTTGCGAAAGACTCGCCGCCGACAAACGCGTACGCTCGCCGCCGCCGGCGAGGCGCGCTTCGACCAGATGCGCGAGCGCGAGGTCCATGTTGTCGCCGCCGAGCATCAGATGGTTGCCCACGCCAATTCGCGTGAGCTGCGGTTCGCCGTCCGCCATGCCGACTTCGATCAGCGTGAGATCGGTGGTGCCGCCGCCCACGTCGCAGATCAACACGAGCCGCGTATGCGCGAGTTCCGCCCCGAGCCGTTCACGATGATGGAACAGCCAGTCGTAAAACGCCGCTTGCGGTTCTTCGAGCAGCCGCAGCGAGGGCAGGCCCGCCATGCGCGCCGCCTCTACGGTCAGCGCGCGGGCGCCTTCGTCGAACGAGGCCGGCACCGTTAGCACCAAATCCTGGCGTTCGAGCGGCGCGTCGGGAAAGCGTTGATTCCACGCCGCGCGCACATGCGCCAGATAGCTCGCGCTGGCTTCGACCGGCGAGACCTTGTGGACGTCGTCGGCGGCGCCCCACGGCAGAATCGGCGCAACGCGGTCGACCGATGCATGCGAGAGCCAGCTTTTCGCGCTCGTGACGAGCCGCCCCGGAACCTGAGCGCCGAGCAGCCGCGCGAGCCGGCCGATTACAACGGGCTGCGCGTAGCCGACATCGCTCGCCAGCATGCCGGTGTTGTTCGCGCGTTGACTTGCGGTTCGACCCGCGCGCCGATCCGCATCTCGCGACGAAGCCGATTCTCCGTCGCTCCACGGCAATTGCAGATCGCCCGCGCTCAACTCGCCTTGCGCGGGGTGATACCGAACCGACGGCAGCAGCGCACGCGCGGCGACCTCGCCGGGACTCACAAGCTGCTCGATCTCGAACACGCGAATCTCGTCGGAGCCGGCCTCTGCATAAGCCAGCACCGTGTTGCTCGTGCCGAGGTCGATGCCGACGCTGTACCGCTTCATCTCACTCATGCATTCGCGTTGCCGCGCACGTCGAACTCGACTTTCCAGCGCTCGTCGGTGCCGCGCGGCACGGCTTCGAGTTCGAGCGTGCCGGCTTCCGTCACACGCGCATGCAGCTTGACCGGCACCACTTCACCGGCTGTGCGGCCCGCGGCGGGCAGCGTGGCCTGAATCTCCTCGAGTTCCTGCAATTCATCAGGACCCCAGAAGTCGAGCAGCGTTCCAACCTGATCCTGACGACGCACCGACGACCCGAAGAAGCGGAAGTGCACCGGCTCGCCGACGACGAGGCCGAACTCCTGCGCGGGCAGTTCGGCGTCGGTCCCTTCCTCCATGCCGAAGGGGGCGACGCACAGCGCCTGGATCGGCGGCTCCAGTCCTGGCACGGCGGGCATCGCCGACTCGATTGCAATGTAGTAAGCCCGGGCCGTGCCGCCGCGAATCCGCACGCCCTGACCGCGACGCACGTAGCCGTAGTAGGCCGCGCCCCGCGCGACGGCCAGATCGAGATCGGCGCCTTCGAGCAGGCGCGCCGGCGCAGCGCCCTCAGCCGCGAGCCAGCCATTGAGCGTGCCCATGATGCGTTCGACGAGCAGCGCCGACTTGAACACGCCGCCGTTGAACAGCACCGCCGTGGGATGCAGGAAGCTCGCGCTTTGCGCGGCGTCGTGCGATGCCGTCTCGCTCAGGCCTCCGAGTTCCGCGAGCGCTCCGACCTGTCGGGCGAGGAACGCCGCCAGGTGCCGCGTGATGCCCGCGTCCTGCGCATACGGCAAACCGAGTTGCGTGAGACCGGCACGGGCGCGGCTCACCGGACGTGCGCCGCTGTCCACCTGCGGGAAGAAGCCGTCGAGAATGGTCTGCGTCAACTCCGCGCGCGTGAGCTCGGTGCGGATCGATCCGCCGATCAGCTTCGAGCCGCGGCTCGGCACGACGAGCGGTACGGTGTCCGTGGCCGGGTCGCTCAGCAGCGTTTCCTTGGCCGCGCGGCATGCATAGGTGAGGGCGCGCAACTGCCACGCGTCGGCCTGAGTGCCTTCGGCCGCGAGTTTGCGGGCGACCACGTGCGCAAGCGCGAGGTCCATGTTGTCGCCGCCCAGCAGAATGTGTTCGCCGACCGCCACGCGATGCAGTTCGAGATTGCCGTCGCGCTCGATGACGGCGATCAGCGAAAGGTCGGTGGTGCCGCCGCCCACATCGACCACCAGAATAATGTCGCCGACCTTGACCTGCTTGCGCCACTGGCCGCCGCTTTTCTGAATCCAGCTATACAGCGCGGCCTGCGGTTCCTCGAGCAGCGTCATGCGGCCGTAGCCGGCGGCTTCGGCGGCTTCGGCGGTCAATTCGCGCGCGGCCGGGTCGAACGATGCGGGAATCGTGACCGTGATGTCCTGCTCGCGGAACGGCGCGTCGGGGTGCAGATGGTCCCAGGCTTCGCGCAAATGCGTCAGATACCGCACCGAGCTTTCGAGCGGCGACACGCGTGCGACTTCGGGCGGCGCATCGTTGGGCAGAATCGCCGCGCGGCGATCGACGCCTGGGTGGCACAGCCAGCTTTTCGCGCTCGACACGAGCCGGATCGGCGTGGCCGCGCCGCGGCTGCGCGCGAATTCGCCGACGGCGAACTCGCGCTCGCCGGTCCACGGCAGGTGCAGGTCGCCGGGAGCCAGTTCATCCGGGTGCGGCAGATACAGAAACGAGGGCAACAGATCGAGGTCGGCAATTGCGCCGGGCCCGGTCAGCTGGGCAATGGGCAGCACCGTCAACGCGGTCTTCTCGCCGTCGCTTGCACTCGTGTCCACATACGAGAGTGCGCAGTGCGTCGTGCCCAGGTCGATGCCGATGGAGTAGCGCGCGCCGCTCATAACTCCACCTCCGCCGGCGCAATGACTTTCGCGTTGTGGCTTTCCGCGAGCTTCGGCAGACGCACTTCTTCGACGCGCCAGCCGCGATGGCTGATGTTGCCGCTAAACGGCGCCTTGCCGACGACGTTGCCGGTCAGGCGGATCGCGCTTGCGTCGAAACCTTCCTGAAGCGTGACGCGGCTGCCTTCGGCTTCGTCCCGCACCGGCCGGATCGTAAAGTGCTCGCGCAGCGTCGCGCGGCAACCTTCGTGAACGAGGCGTGCGGCGGCGCCGATATCGGCGTCGCTGAAACGCTTGATGTCTTCTTCGACGAAGTCGATGAAACGCGCGTCGCGTTGCAGCAGGCCGAGCAGTTGCAGCGCAGCGTCGGGGTTGGCTTCCTTCAGCGACGGCGCCGGCTGCGCAGCGGGCGCGCTCGCCTGTGACCGCGTCGGGGCAGCCGTGTCGCCGTCACGCACGCGCAGCACGCCGGCGGCAAATTCGCCGTCGCCGAGAATGCGGAAAAACGCGCTGACGGCCAGTGAAATCCTGCCGAGGAAGGACGGGTTCGAATCGGTCATAAATGCTCCTGAGATGCTCTGTTAAAGGACGAGCTGTCCCGAGTGCGCTACACGCGACGAGCCGGCATGGCCGCCGTCGCGCGATGTCTGGAAGGCGCGCCGCGTGGCGGCGGCCGGTGCGCAATGCCTTCCCGGTCTCGCCGCGCTTTGGGCGCGCAAAACCCGTATTTTGCCTTGTGCGGCGCCCAACGCGGGCAAAGCCAGGCATTCTCGCGGGCAATGCAGCGAGATTGGCGGCTTTCCGGGGCGCGTTGGAGCGCCGCCTGGCGGCTGCACTGAAGGCCCGTTTAGCGGGTATTTGCAAGGCTTCATACAGACACGCATTCCCGGGATTCGATCCGAGGCCGGGTGAGAGGCCACCGTTTGAGCGCACTGCGCCCCGGTGGGTTCTTCGCACGCTTTACGTTCTCAAGCGCCGGATGGGCCGAATTCTGCAACCACCTGGTCGATGAACGTGCGCAGCTTCGGCGTCACGCGGCTCGCCGGAAACACAACGTGCATGGGCCGCGGGGGCGCTTCATAGCCGTTCAGAAGGCGCACCAGACGGCCCGCCGCAAGGTCGTCCCGCACGGCAACTTCGGGCGCGAGCATGATCCCCGCGCCGTTGAGCGCGGCCGCGACCAGCGCTTTCACGTCGTTGGCCTCGAAGCGGCCTGCAACCGGCACGACGTGCTCACGCCCGGCATCGTCGATAAAACGCCATTCAGTTGCGGCCGGCATGCTCGTGAAGGCGAATGCGAGACACTCGTGCGCGGCGAGCGCCTCGGGCGTCGCGGGCTCACCACGCTTCGCGAGATAAGCCGGCGATGCGCACGCGACCAGCCGGTACGGCATCAACGGCCGCGCAATCAGCGTCGAATCGGACAGCGTGCCGAGCCGGATCGCGGCCTCATACGCCTCGTCGATCAGATCGACGAAGCGGTCGGTCAGCGTCAACTCCACCCGCACGTCGGGATGCGCTTCCAGGTAACGGGTGATCATCGGGGCGAGGCAGCAGGCGCCGAACGTGACAGGCGCGGTGATCCGCAGGCGCCCGCGCGGCGAGGCCGACAATTCCTGCGCGACCGACTCCGCCGCTTGCGCATCCGCGAGCAGCGCCTTGCAGCGTTCGTAAAAAATCTGGCCGATCTCGGTGAGACTCTGACGGCGTGTCGTGCGATTCAGCAGTCGCGCGCCGACGCGCTCTTCGAGCATGCCGACATGTTTGCCGGCCATCTGCGACGAGATGCCGAACGCGAGCGCGGCTGCCGCGAACGAGCCGCTCTCGGCGGTTTTGACGAACACAGCCATGCTGGTGAGCCGATCCATGCACATTCCCCACTGTTGCTTTCGACACTCGTCGAACTTTGCGCATTTATCACGCTTGAGTTTTGAATCATAGTGCCTGTCACCGATGAGCGGGGTGTTCACCGGAGCGATTCTCAGACATGCATGGAGTGGAACATGAAGATAGGCATTCTCGGCGCGGGCTTTCTCGGTCGCGCGCTGGCGACCGTCGCACAGCGTCACGGCCACGAAGTGATGATCGCCAACTCGCGCGATCCGAACACTCTGATCAGCACGGCGGCGGCGCTCGGCTGCGCGACGGGCACCGCACAGGAGGCGGCGACGTTCGGCGATGTCGTCGTGGTGTCGGTGCCGTTCGGCCAGATCAGTCACTTGCCGGTTGCGGCACTCCACGGCAAGATCGTGATCGACACCTGCAATCACTATCCGGACCGCGACGGTCCGATCGAAGCACTGCAAAACGGTGTGACGACGACGAGCCAGATGCTCGCCGCCGCGTTGCCCGGCGCGAGAGTCGTGAAGGCGTTCAATGCGATTCTCGCGAAAGATCTCGAAACCGCCGGCACGGCGCCCGGCACACCGAACCGCCGCGCGTTGCCGCTAGCCGCCGACGATCAGCAAGCGCGACACGTGGTGAGTGCACTGGTCGATCGGTTCGGCTTCGATCCCGTCGATGCAGGCCCGCTCGCGGCGAGCTGGCGCTTCGAGCGCGCGAAACCGGTGTACTGCATCCCTCACGACCGGGCGGGCATGGTCGCGGGCCTCGCGGCCGCCCGGCGCGATTTGGAATTGCCGCATGGGTCGTGGCGGCATTGATGTGGCGTGGATGAATCAGCCAGGCCATGTCTGCAGCGGTAAAGGCACGACCCGATCTGCATGCTGCGTCACATGATCGCCCAACCTCGCGGACGATCACGTGACGCGCTGACCGCAGTTCATCCGCAAGCCGGCTTGGCCTTCTTGCACGCGTCCGCGAGTTGCGGCGGCGGGTCTTTCTTGAACACCGTCTTGTACGCTTCGAGCACCGTCGATTGAACCACCGGCAAAGACTGCACGCCGATCCATGCGGGCGGCGTCTGTCCGATCAGCGCTTTCATCATCGCCATGGCTTCGGCCACGCCCTGATCGTAGGGACGCTGCGAGCCGGTCGCCTTCAGCGGTCCGCCCTTGGCGATCTCGATTGCCGACTGAAGACCCAGATCGACGGTGGTGACGGGAATGTTCACGCCTTGCGCGCGCATCGAAGTCAGCGTGTCGAGCGCCGGTTGATCCCACACGGCGAAGAGTCCCTTGACGTCCGGGTTACCCGTCAGGAAGTCGCCCGCAATCTGGCCGACCTTCGACGGGTCCGTGAAGTCGACCTGCTTGATCTTGATGTCCGGACGGTTCTTCTTCATCCACTCGTTGACTGCCTTCGTGCGCTCCTTCGTGCTGAAGTAGTCGACGCCGAAATTGACGAGCCCGATCGTCGCGCCCTGCGGCACGCACGACGCGAGCACTTTGGCCGCGATCTGGCCGTTGCCCTCGCTGTCGGCGGAAATCATCGACGCGTATTGCTCAGGATGCTTGAGCCCCGTCGGCACGTTGTCCATGAACACGAGCTTGATGCCGGCGGCGGAGACCTTCTTGTACGTCGCAGCGGTCGCGGTGCCGTCGACCGGAATCGAGATGATGCCGTCGGGATGACGCTGGATCGTGTTCTCGATATCCGCGATCTGCTTGTCGACCTGATACTCGGCCGACGCAGTGCCGATCACGTCGACGTCGTACTTCTTCAGCGTGTCGGTAATGCCTTGCACCTGCAGTTGCGACCAGTCGAGGTTCATCGTCTGCATCGAAATGCCGACCTTGAATTTGCCCGCTTTCACTTTGGCCGCCTCGGCGGCGGTGAGCTGGACGGCGTCGACCGAAGCGGCTTTCTCGCCGTTCGGTCCCTGGCCGACAATCGACTTCGGTCCGATCGATCCCGCTTGCAGACTGCTCACGCATTGCGCGCCGGCGCCGGGGCAAGCCAGTGCGGCGGCCAGTGCGGCGCTCACAGTCAAGACGGCCGCCACTGACGATCTCGCGCCACGTGCCGCCCGGCTTGTCGAGCCATGACAATGTTTCATGTTCTCCTCCGTTGGTCTTTACGTCTGTATTGAGTCGGGGTTAAGTCTCCTGCCGGTCAGGCAACCTCACGCGCGGTTCGCGCCAGGGTCCGCGTTTCACGAGTGATCGGCGTGCCTCGTCACTTCTTCGTAAATGCGACTGCTGCAACGATGATGATTCCCTTGATGACAAGCTGTAGCGACGAACTCACGCCGAGCAGCACGAGTCCGTTGTTCAGCGTACCGATGATGAGACTGCCGAGAAGCGTGCCGAGCACGAAACCGCGTCCGCCGAACAGGCTGCATCCGCCGAGCGTGACGGAGGCGATCACATCGAGTTCGAGTCCTTGCACGACGTCGGGCCGCGCCGCATGCGAGCGCGCGGACAGCACCAGCGCCGCAAGTCCGGCCAGCACGCCGGTGAGAATGAACGTGAGGGTGGTCACGCGGCGGATGTCGATGCCCGAGTAGCGCGCGGCCGTCGGGTTGCCGCCTGCCGCATAAACCTGGCGGCCGAACACGCTGTAGTGCAGCAGCAGAATGCCTGCGATGACCGCGAGGACCGTCCAGATGATGGGCACCGGCACGCCCGCAATGTCGCCTTCGCCGAAGATCGCGATGAACGAGTCGTTGGTGATGATGACCGGCTTCGTGGTCGTGACGAGCAGTGCAAGTCCGCGCGCGGCGCTCAACGAACCCAGCGTCACGAGAAAGGACGGAATGTTCAGGCGCGTGGTCACGAGTCCGTTGATCGCGCCGACCAGCGCGCCCGTGCCGATGCCGGCCACCGCACCGATCAACCAGTGATCGCCGATGTACGCCATCGCAAGCGCGGCGGACATGCCGGATAACGCAAGCGACGAGCCGACCGACAAGTCGATCTGCCGCGCGATGATCACGAACGTCATGCCGATGGCAATGATGGAAACCAGCGCGGTCTGCCGGCCGATGTTCAGGAAGTTGTCGATCGAGAGAAACCACGGCGACGCGAAACTGAAGACCACCAGCAGCACAGCGAATGCGATATAGAGCGCATACGGCCGGTCGCCTTGCAGCAGCAGTTGCGCGATGCGTCGCACGCGGCTGCGCGGCGCCGAAGCGGCCTGTCGTTCAGCCGTCAGCGGCGAAGCGGAGTCGTTCATGTTGCGTGAGCCCCGTGGGGAGTCCCTTCGCGAGACTCGGTGGATGAGCGGGAAAGTTGCAGCAGGTGATGCAGCGCCTCGGCGTTCGCGAGCGAAGCGCGCGCCACGGTCTTGACGATGCGGCCGTCTGCGACGATCGAAATGCGGTCGCACAAGCGCAGCAGTTCATCCAGATCCGAGGACACGACGAGCACGCCTGTGCCGTCGCGCGCCGCCTGTTGAATCACGCCGTAAATTTCCTCTCTCGCGCCGACGTCGACACCGACCGTCGGTTCGTCCAGCAGAAGGAGCCTCGGCCGCGGATGGTTCCATTTGGCGAATACGACTTTCTGCTGATTGCCGCCCGACAGAAGCCTGACCGGCGTCGAAGCGCCGGGCGCCTTGACGGAGAAGGCCTGCATCGCGATTTTTGCCTGCGATACCGCAGCCTGGCTGCGCAACCAACCCCAGCGCGAAAACTGCGGCAGGCGCGGCAACGTGAGATTGCGTTCGATCGAATGATCGAGAACCAGGCCTTCCAGATGACGGTCCTCGGGCACGAGAGCGACGCCGAGCTTGATCGCCTCGGCGGGCTTCAGCTGGGAACGCGCCTTGCCCTCGATCGCGATGGTGCCGCTTTCGATCCCGCGAAGCCCGAAGATCGTTTCCAGGATCTCGGTGCGTCCGCTGCCGATCAGCCCCGCAAGGCCGTGTATCTCACCTTGTTCGACGTTCAGATCGACGTCTTGCAGACGGCCATTACAGACGCAGGACATGTTCAGCGCCGGTGTAGTCGAAGCACTGGCCGCCGCTGAAGTTGATGGAGACGTTGCCGTGTCGACCGGCCCACCGGTGCCTTCAACGGCGTTTGCTTTTGCCTGCAAAGCGGCATGCTTCGGCCCGACGATTGCCGCGACGAGGCGTTTCATGTCGGTTTCCGCGACCGGGAACATGCCGGCATTTGCGCCGTCGCGAAACACCGTGACACGCTGCGCGATACGGAACACTTCATTCAGCCGATGTGTGACGTAGATCACGCCGACGCCGCGCGCCGTGACCGTGCGAATCGCGTCGAAGAGAATCTGTTCCTCACCGCCGCTCAGCGCCGAAGTCGGTTCATCAAGGATCAGCACGCGCACGTCGCCCATCAGGGCTTTGCAGATTTCGGTCATCTGCCGGTACGCAAAGGGCAGGGCGCCGACCGGTGTGCGCGGATCGAGCGGAATGCCGTGTGACGTGAGAAACGCGCTGACCGTGGCCATCAACTGGCGATTTTTGACGAAGCCCAGGCGGGTGCGGGGCTCGCGCCCGAGCATGAGATTTGCGCCGACCGACAGCGATTCGACGAGGCTCAGGTCCTGATAGACGACTGCTACTCCGGCCTCACGCGATTGCGCGGGCGAGTCGAACACGACCCGCTCGCCGGAAATTTCAATGACACCTTCGTCGTACGCATGGACGCCGCTGAGTATCTTGATCAACGTGGATTTGCCCGCTCCGTTTTCGCCCAGCAGTGCGTGGACTTCTCCGGGCAGGACTTCGAGATCGACGCGGCGCAGTGCCTGTACGCCGCCAAACCGCTTGGTGACGCCGGCCACGCGGATCAATGGCGTGCGGGGCGATGAAGCGAGCGCGACCGGTTCACTCATCTGGCTTGTCTCCTTCGTCGGCGCAACGAAATTCTATTTGTGTCTGCCGCGATGCGCCCTAGGTGTGTTGTGATCTTCGCATCATGGATTTGGTGCGTCAATAACATTTAAGGCGCCACACCCCGTCAGAGCGTCAAAATGTGATGATCGGCGCGTAACGCTTGTGATAATCCTGTCATGCGAGGTAGCATAGACACGAGTCATTCGCCGGCGCCCCGTTGTGCCGCGCACCAAAATTCCGGACGCCTCATGCCTGATCCTTCTTTCTCGTCGTCGTCTTCGGTCGTCGCATTGCGCGGCGGGCCGCTCGTTCATCCGGTACGCAACCCGG
Organism: Paraburkholderia caledonica NBRC 102488; assembly: GCF_000685095.1. GTDB lineage: Bacteria > Pseudomonadota > Gammaproteobacteria > Burkholderiales > Burkholderiaceae > Paraburkholderia > Paraburkholderia caledonica. The sequence goes on along the minus strand of NZ_BAYE01000005.1, from coordinate 58,546 downwards.
GCATGCCGTTCGACGCGTCGTGGCTCGACGGTCTGCGCATCAACCAGTCGGCGGTCGAGCGCCGCACGGCGACGCTCGCCACGCGCCGCACCGTCAAGAAAGAGGCGCAGGCCGCCTGGCTGCTCAAGGCCGTCACCTGCATCGATCTCACGACACTCAGCGGCGACGACACCGAAGGCCGTGTGCGGCGCCTATGTGCGAAGGCGCGTCAGCCCGTTCGCGCCGACCTTCTCGAAGCGCTCGGCATGACGCCGCAGCGCATCACGACGGGCGCTGTGTGCGTCTATCACCGCTTTGTCGGCGCGGCCGTGGATGCGCTCAAGGGCAGCGGCATTCCGGTCGCGGCGGTCTCGACCGGCTTTCCGGCCGGATTGATTCCGCATCCGCTGAAGCTGAAGGAGATCGAGGCCTCGGTTGCGGACGGCGCGGCGGAGATCGACATCGTCGTCACGCGTGAACATGTTCTCACCGGCAACTGGCAGGCGCTTTACGACGAAGTTCGCGAATTTCGCGCGGCCTGCGGTCCCGCGCACCTGAAGGCCATTCTCGCGACCGGCGACATTCGCACGCTGTCGAACATCGCGCGCGCGTCGATGGTCTGCATGATGGCCGGCGCCGACTTCATCAAGACATCCACTGGCAAAGAAGGCGTGAACGCGACGCTCGACGTGTCGCTCGTCATGGTGCGCATGATCCGCGAATATCACGAGCGCACCGGCGTGCCGATCGGTTTCAAGCCGGCAGGCGGCGTGTCGAGCGCGAAGTCGGTGCTGTCCTATCAGATTCTGATGAAGGAAGAACTCGGCCGCGCGTGGCTCGAACCGGAGCTCTTCCGCATCGGCGCGTCGAGCCTGCTTGCCGACATCGAGCGGCAGCTCGAACATCACGTGAGCGGCCGTTATTCCGCTTTCAACCGTCACCCCGTAGCCTGAAGCAGACCACCATGAGCGTAGCGGAGTATTTTTCTTCGATGGATTACGGTCCCGCACCCGAGGACGATCAGCCCGCGCGCCAATGGCTCGCGCAACATGAAGCGCGTTTCGGGCATTTCATCGGCGGCGCGTGGCATGCGCCGGCGAGCGGCGCGCAGTTCGTCTCGCATGCGCCCGCGAGCGGCGAGCGACTCGCCGATATTGCGCAAGGCGACGCGGCCGATATCGACGCCGCGGTAGCCGCCGCTCGCGCGGCGCAGCCGGGCTGGCTAGCGCTCGGCGGCAAGGGGCGCGCGCGGCATCTGTATGCGCTCGCTCGCATGGTGCAGCGGCATAGCCGGCTCTTTGCGGTGCTCGAAGCGCTCGATAACGGCAAGCCGATACGCGAGACGCGTGACCTCGACGTGCCGCTCGTCGCGCGTCACTTCCTGCATCACGCGGGCTGGGCGCAGTTGCAGGACAGCGAGTTCGCGGATCATGCGCCGCTTGGCGTGATCGGCCAGATCGTGCCGTGGAATTTTCCGCTGCTGATGCTCGCATGGAAGATCGCACCCGCTATCGCAACGGGCAATTGCGTCGTGTTGAAGCCGGCCGAATACACGCCGCTGACCGCATTGCTGTTCGCCGAACTCGCGCATCAGGCGGGTCTGCCCGCAGGCGTGCTGAACGTCGTCACTGGCGACGGCTCGACGGGCGCAGCGTTGGTCGAGCATCCGCAAGTCGACAAGATTGCGTTCACCGGTTCGACGGAGGTTGGCAAGCTGATCCGCTCGGTCACGGCGGGCTCGGGCAAATCGCTGACGCTCGAACTCGGCGGCAAATCGCCATTCATCGTATTCGACGACGCCGACCTCGACGGTGCGGTCGAAGGCGTGGTCGACGCCATCTGGTTCAACCAGGGGCAAGTCTGCTGCGCGGGCTCGCGCCTGCTCGTGCAGGAAGGCATCGAGGCGCGCTTCGTCGCAAAGCTCAAGCGCCGCATGGAGACGCTGCGTGTGGGTCCGTCGCTCGACAAGAGCATCGACATGGGGGCAATCGTCGATCCGGTGCAACTGGAGCGGATTCACTCGCTCGTCGAAACCGGGCGGCGCGAAGGTTGCGCGATCTGGCAGGCGGCGGATACCGCGTTGCCCGCCAACGGCTGCTTTTATCCGCCAACGCTCGTCACTAACGTTGCGCCCGCATCGACTCTTGCACAGGAAGAGATCTTCGGTCCCGTGCTCGTCACGATGAGCTTTCGCACGCCCGACGAAGCCATCGCGCTCGCGAACAATTCACGCTATGGACTCGCCGCCAGCGTGTGGAGCGAAACGATCGGCCGCGCGCTCGATGTCGCGCCGCGGCTCGCGGCGGGCGTCGTCTGGGTCAACGCGACGAACCTGTTCGACGCGGCCGTCGGTTTTGGCGGGTATCGCGAATCGGGCTATGGACGCGAGGGCGGACGTGAGGGCATTCACGAATATCTGAAACCGCGTGCGTGGCTCAATCTTCCGAAGCGCCAGCCGGTTAGCGCGGCGACGAATGCGAGCGACGATCGTCAGGTTTCGAACCTTGCGTTGATCGACCGCACGGCCAAGCTCTTTATTGGCGGCAAGCAGGTGCGTCCGGACAGCGGCTATTCGTTGCCGGTTCATGCGCCCGATGGAACGCGGGTCGGCGAAGTGGGCGAGGGCAACCGCAAGGACATTCGCAACGCGGTGCAAGCGGCGCGTGCGGCGCAGAAGTGGTCGCAGGCGAGCACGCATAACCGCGCGCAGGTGCTGTTCTATCTTGCGGAGAATCTGGCGGTGCGTGCGGACGAATTCGCGCATCAACTGACGGTGCGAAACGGCGCGACGGATGCCGCGGCGCACGCGGAGGTGGAAGCCTCGGTCACGCGTCTGTTCACCTACGCGGCGTGGGCTGACAAGTTCGATGGCGCAGTGCATACGCCGCCGCTGCGAGGTGTCGCGTTGGCCATGCACGAGCCGCTCGGCGTGATCGGCATCGCATGTCCGGACGAGTCGCCGTTGCTTGCTTTCGTTTCGCTCGCGGCGCCGGCGCTGGCAATGGGCAATCGCGTCGTGGTGCTGCCGGGCGAGGCGTGTCCGCTCGCGGTGACGGACTTTTATCAGGTCGTCGAGACGTCCGACGTGCCCGGCGGCGTAGTGAACATCGTCACGGGCAAACGGGAAGCGCTGCTGCCGGCGCTTGCCCGGCACGACGACGTGGACGCGGTGTGGTCCTTCGGCAGCGCGGCGGATGCGACGCTGATCGAGCGTGAGTCGGTCGGCAACCTGAAGCGCACCTTCACCGACTACGGCCGCCAGTTCGACTGGTTCGACCGTGCAAGCGAGGGCCTGCCGTTTCTGCGTCAGGCCGTGCAGGTGAAGAACATCTGGATACCGTACGGAGACTGACCGCGCAGCGTATGCACGCCAACCAGAAAATGGAGGAGACAACGTGCTGAACACTCTTTACCTGCTGTTGAAGAACGACATGGTGCGGCACGCGCCGCATCGCGCTGCGATGACCACCTCGCGAGGAGGGCTGCGTTCATGAGCTCGCAGCCACAACAGAGCGGACGTGTCGTCATTCTCGGCATCTACGTGACCGATCTGACGTTTCGTGCGGCGCGCATGCCGCTCGTCGGCGAGACGATTGCGGGCTCCGCATTTGCGATGGGGCCCGGCGGAAAAGGCTCGAACCAGGCAGTCGCCGCGGCACGCGCGGGCGCTGAGGTCGTGTTCTGCACGCGCATCGGCAACGACGCATTCGGCTCCATTGCACAAGCAACGTGGGCGCGAGAGGGCATCACGGCGCGCGCCTCGGTGGTCGAAGGCGTCTCCACGGGCGCCGCGCATATTTTCGTCGACGACACCACCGGCATGAACGCCATTATCGTTGCCGCGGGCGCGGCGGGGACGCTGAGCGCGGCCGACGTCGATGCCATCGAAGCCGATATAGCGGGCTCGCGCGTCTTCGTCACGCAACTCGAACAGCCGCTGGCGGCCGCGCGGCGCGGCCTGGAAGTGGCACGCAAGCATGGCGTCACGACCGTCTTCAATCCTGCGCCTGCATTGCCGCTCGACGACGACATCTTCCCGTTGTGCGACTACATCACGCCGAACGAAACCGAAGCCGCCGCGCTGACGGGCGTGCCGATCGCGAACGTCGACGATGCGCGGCGTGCAGCCGACGTGTTGCTCGCGAAAGGCGTCGGCACTGTGATCGTGACGCTCGGCGAGGGCGGCGCATTGCTGCATGACGCAACCCGATCGATATGGTTGCCTGCGTTCCGGTGCGGTGCGGTGGTCGAAACCGCCGGCGCGGGCGACGGCTTCACAGGCGGCTTTGCGGCCGCTCTCGCGCGCGGCGACGACGCGATTTCCGCCATGCGTTTCGGCTGCGCGCTCGCGGGCATATCCGTCACGCGCGCGGGCACGGCGCCTTCAATGCCGACGCTCGCCGAAGTGAACCGTGTACTGAGCGAGTCGGCTCAACCAGCGCAGGCTTCGTAATCATTCGTGCAGTGTCAGGGAGATCGTCAGCGCCATGAAGTCTTCGTTTGCTGCGGGAAAACTGTTTGCCGACCGGCAACTGAATTTTCTGCTGATCGTCAACGTGCTCGTCGTGCTGGTCGCGACGTGGCTCTCGCGCGGCCAGTTTGTAGACATCGACAACCTTCAGTCGATGGGCGGCCAATTGCCGGAACTCGGCTTGCTCGCCCTCGGCATCATGCTGTCGATGGTGTCGGGCAACGGCGGCATCGACCTGTCCGGTGTCGGGCTCGCGAACCTGTCGGGCATGGTCGCAGCGATGCTCGTGCCGCGCCTCGTCAACGGTGACGATTCGCCGGTGCTGTACACGTCGCTCTTCTGCGCGATCGTGCTGATCATGGGGTTGCTGGGCGGCCTGCTCAACGGCGTGGTGATCGCGCGCCTCAGACTGACACCGATTCTTTGCACGCTCGGCACGCAATTGCTGTTTACCGGCTTCGCGGTTGTGATCAGCAACGGCGCGTCGGTGCATGTCGATTATGTCGAGCCCTTGTCGGATATCGGCAACGGCACGGTGCTGCAAGTGCCGATTGCGTTCTGCATCTTTCTTGCCGCGGTGATCGTTCTCGGGTGGCTGCTCAAGCGCAGCCCATTCGGCCTGCGACTCTATCTGATGGGCACGAATCCGAAGGCCGCGTTCTACGCGGGCATTCCGCGCGCGCGCATGCTGATCACCACTTACGCGATGTGCGGCGTGCTGGCTTCGCTCGCCGGCCTGATCAGCGCGACGCATACCTCTAGCGCGAAGTGGGATTACGGCAACTCGTATCTGCTGATCGCCATCCTGATCGCGGTGATGGGCGGCGTGAATCCGGCCGGCGGCCATGGTCGCATTATCTGCGTGTTCTTCGCTGCGACGGTACTGCAGTTTCTGTCGAGCCTCTTCAATCTGCTGGGCGTGTCGCAGTTTTTCGGCGACTGCGCGTGGGGCTTTTTGCTGCTGCTGTCGCTGGCGTTCGCGGGCGGTGAACGCGTGCGGGCGATCTTCGGTCTGGGCGGTGGAGGAGGGTCCAATCAGCCCGCGAAGCCCCCGGCTTCCGGCAGTGCGGGCGCGACGCAGAGGCGTTAGCGCAATAGCGGGTTTTCGGTAAAGGCGGACAGGTTGCCCTGCCTGTTCGCGACGGCTGACACGGCCAGCACGGGCGACATCGAACGATAAAGGAGACTTTGCATGAAATTGACTCGACTGGGCGCCGCGCTCGCAGCAGCCGCTCTTACGGTGGGCGTGATCGCCGCGGCGCAGGCCGCGACCAACGAGACGATTGTCACGGTCGTCAAGGTGACGGGTATCAACTGGTTCAACCGGATGGACGAAGGCGTCAAGGAGTTCGCGAAGGACAACCCCGGCGTGACCGCGTATCAGACGGGCCCAGGGCGGGCGGACGCGGCGCAGCAACTGAAGATCATCGAAGACCTGATCGCGAAGAAAGTGAACGCGATCGCCGTCGTCCCCTACGATCCGCCGACGCTCGAACCGGCGCTGAAGAAGGCGATGGATCGCGGCATCAAGGTGGTCACGCATGAAGCGGACAACGCGAAGAACACGATGGTCGACATCGAGGCCTTCGACAACACCGCTTATGGCGCCGGTCTGAATGAACGCCTCGCTTCCTGCATGCACAACGAGGGCAAGTGGGCGGTGCTGGTCGGCTCGCTCGGTAGCCGCTCGCAGGTCCAATGGGCCGACGGCGGCATTGGCAACGCGAAGGCCAAATACCCGAAGATGAATCTGGTCGAGCCGAAACTCGAAACCAACAACGATGGCGAGCGCGCCTATGAAGTCGCAAAAGAAGTACTGCGCAAGCATCCGGACCTGAAGGGCTTCCAGGGTTCGTCGTCGCTGGATGTGATCGGCATTGGCCGTGCGGTCGAAGAAGCGGGCATGCAGGGCAAGATCTGCGTGTACGGTACGGGTCTGCCGACCGAGGCCGGCAAGTTCCTCGAAAGCGGCGCGATCAACGGCATTGCGTTCTGGGATCCCAAGCTTGCCGGCATTGCGATGAACAAGGTCGCGAAGATGCTGGTGGACGGCAAGACAGTGGAGAACGGCGCGGATCTCGGCATTCCGGGCTACACGAAGGTGACGGTCGCGAAGGGCCCGGGCAAGGGCATCATCGTGCGCGGCCAGGGCTGGGTGAATGTCGACAAGTCGAACTACAAGCAGTATCCGTTCTGATTCCGTTGTTCACTTCGGGGCGCGTCCGGTGGGCGCGCCCCGGCACCGCGACCGATCATCATGAATCAACAAGAAGTATCTTCCGCGCCTTTGTCGCAACCTTTTCTGGAAGTGGTCGGCGTGCATAAGCGCTTTACCGGCGTACATGCATTGCGTGGCGTAAGCCTCTCCTTCCAGCGCGGGCAGATCTATCACCTGCTCGGTGAAAACGGCTGCGGCAAGAGCACGCTGATCAAGATCATTTCCGGCGCGCAACCGCCGGACGAGGGCCAACTGGTTATCGAAGGCGTGCCGCACGCGCGGCTGTCCGCGCTCGAGGCGCTCGCCGCAGGCATCGAAACCGTATATCAGGATCTCTCGCTGCTGCCCAACATGAGCGTCGCCGAGAACGTCGCGCTCACGTCGGAGCTTGCGACACACGAAGGACGGCTCGCGCGCACCTTCGATCGCCGCGTACTCGCCGCCACCGCCGCGCGCGCGCTCGAAGCCGTGGGCCTGCCCGGCAACAGCGAGTTTCAATCGACGCTGATCGAGCAATTGCCGCTTGCGACGCGCCAGCTCGTCGCCATTGCCCGCGCGATTGCGAGCGAGGCGAAGTTCGTCATCATGGACGAGCCCACTACGTCGCTCACGCAAAAAGAAGTCGACAATCTGATCGCAGTGCTCGCAAACCTTCGCGCGCAAGGCGTGACGGTGCTGTTCGTGAGTCACAAGCTCGACGAGTGCTACGCGATCGGCGGCGAAGTGATCGTGTTGCGCGACGGACAGAAAATGGCGCAAGGGCCCATTGCTGAGTTCACCAAGGCGCAAATTAGCGAACTGATGACGGGCCGCCATCTGTCGAACGAACGTTACCGCGAGAGCGCGCATGCGCAGGACATCGTGCTCGACGTGCGCGGCTTCACGCGCGCGGGACAGTTCAGCGACGTCTCGTTCAAGCTGCACGGCGGCGAGATTCTCGGCGTGACCGGGCTGCTCGATTCCGGGCGCAACGAGCTTGCGCGTGCGCTGGCGGGCGTCGCACCGGCGCAGTCGGGCGACGTGCTGCTCGACGGGCAGCAGATCGCACTGCGCACGCCTTCCGACGCGAAGCGCCATCGCATCGGCTATGTGCCCGAAGACCGCTTGAACGAGGGCCTTTTTCTCGACAAACCGATTCGCGACAACGTGATCACCGCGATGATTTCGAGCCTGCGCGACCGCTTCGGTCAGATCGACCGCACGCGCGCTCAAGCGCTCGCCGAACAGACCGTGAAGGAGTTGCAGATCGCAACGCCTGGCGTCGACAAACCGGTACAGTCACTATCGGGCGGCAACCAGCAACGCGTGTTGATCGGCCGCTGGCTCGCCATCGACCCGCGCGTGCTGATTCTGCATGGACCGACTGTGGGCGTGGACGTGGGCTCCAAGGACATCATTTACCGGATCATGCAGCGACTGTCGCAACGCGGTATAGGCATCATTCTGATCAGCGACGACTTGCCCGAACTTCTTCAGAACTGCGACCGCATTCTGATGATGAAGAAGGGCCGTGTGGCCGCAGAATATCGCGCCGACGAACTGAGCGAAGCCGATCTGTATCACGCGCTGCTTTCCGAAGCGGCATAGAGGACGTCAACCGCCATGAACTCGCGCATCCCGTCGCGCACCGACTCGTCCAGCGCATCGCCCAGCGAATCGGCCATGAAGCAGACCATGACCACTCCCACCGTCGTCGAAATCGCGCCGAGCGTCGAAGCGCCAGGGTTGCGCACGCGGCTCGCGCGCAACCCCGAGTGGTTCACCGTAGCGCTGATCGCGGTGACCTGCCTGATCGTCGGCGCAATCAATCCACGATTTTTCCAGCTCGCAACGCTGTTCGACCTGCTGCATTCGGCGACCACGATGTCGCTGTTCGCGCTCGGCACGCTCGTCGTGCTCGCATCGGGCGGCATCGACGTGTCGTTCACCGCGATCGCCGCGCTGACCATGTACGGCATCACGAAAGCCGTGTTCGCCTGGTGGCCGGACGCGCCGTTCGCGTTGATCCTCGTCACCGGTGCGCTCGGCGGCGTCGTGCTCGGCATGGTGAACGGGCTGCTCGTGCATCGGCTGAAAGCGCCTTCGCTGATCGTCACGATCGGCACGCAATATCTGTATCGCGGGCTTTTGCTGACGTTCATCGGCACGACGTTCTTCATGAACATTCCGCACAGCATGGATCGATTCGGACGCATTCCGCTGTTTTTCTATCACACCGCGGACGGCTTGCGCGCGGTGCTGCCCGTGTCGGTCCTCGCGCTGGTCGCGGCCGCGGTCGTCACATGGTGGCTGCTGAATCGCACGATGATGGGCCGCGCCGTCTACGCGATGGGCGGCTCGCTGGCGATTGCCGAGCGGCTCGGCTACAACCTGCGCGCGATCCATCTGTTCGTGTTCGGCTATACAGGCATGCTCGCGGGCATCGCGGGCATTCTGCACGTGTCGAACAACCGCCTCGCGAATCCGTTCGATCTGGTGGGTTCCGAACTCGACGTGATCGCCGCAGTAATTCTCGGCGGCGCCCGCATTACGGGCGGCACGGGTACGGTAGTGGGAACGCTGCTAGGCGTGGTGCTGGTCACGCTCATCAAGAGCGTGCTGATTCTCGTCGGCGTACCGAGCACCTGGCAAAAGGTGATTATCGGCGCGTTTATTCTGCTTGCCGGGACGCTCTTCGCGCTGCAACGCAAACGCTGAGCATTTTTGGCCGGGCACGCGCTGCGCTTAGCACGTATCGAAGCGCAGCGCTGCAAGCGAGAACGCAAGCAAAAACGGACGCGGACGCCGTGAAGAGACGGAACGTGTGCGCTATCTGCGCTTGCGGTGCTCCTGGCCGCGCTCGGTGATGATCGAATCGAAGTCGTCGACCTGCGAGAACCGCACGGCCTTGACGACGCCGAACTTGCTCATGTCCACCACGAGGTGCCGTTCGACGGCGCTCGCCATTGCCGCCTGCTTCAACGCGACTTCGTGAAAATTCCAGCACGTCACGCCGCGCGCAGGGTCCACGCCGCCCGCTGAAATAAACGCCTTGTTGATGCCCATGCGGCGCAGCATCTCCAGGCTTTCCTCGCCCGCAAACGAATCCGACGAAGGCACGTACACGCCGCCAAGCAGGATCATCCGCACATTCGGCTTGCGCCGCAAAATCTCGGCCACGTTCAACGAATAGCACACCACCGTGACATGCCGCTCGGGCGGAATGAGCCGCGCGAGCGTGGTGAGCGTCGTGCCGCAGTCGATAAAAAGCGTTTCGTTGTTGCCGATAAGCCCCGCGGCGATTGACGACGCCTCCGCCTTGGCCTGGGCGAAGTGGTCCTTTTCCTGTTCGAGCGAATAGCCGGCATTGTTCGGCACGTCGGTCGCGCTGACGATGTAGCCGCCGAGATACGTGAAGCGATCCGAGTTGGCCGCGATGTCGCGGCGCACCGTCATTTCGGACACGCCCAGCAAAGCCGCGGCGTCGCGCAGACGCATCACGTTTTGCCTCGTCAAGGCATCGGCGAGAGCGCGAAGACGATCGGGTTTCGGCATGGGAATCCTGGCGCGTGGGCAGCGTGAGCGGCGTTATATTTGAATCAGAACTGCTGAAAGAATTATAACAACTGGCCGGTGCTACGGCGAGCGCGCAAGCGCGCGAGTCTGTGTGAATCCTGGCAAGTGTTTGCGAGCATCTGTGACTCGCGGCGTCGTGCCTCACCGTTAACCGATGGGAACGTGCTTTGCTGCGTCACGGGCGCGGCCGCCGCGTGGCGCGCGGGCGTCGACTCACAACCCGTATGGAGATTGCAATGGCAGGCTTACCGGTCGAACCGACAGTAGAGGACCGAATTCGCAAGCGCGCGTATGAGCTGTGGGAGAGCGACGGCTCGCCCGAAGGGCGGCCCGACGATTACTGGCTGCGCGCGCAGGCACAGATCGAAGCGGAAGGCGACGCGGGCGACGCCGAGCCGCCGATTGCTGCGGAACAGTCGGGCAAGGGCCGACGCGCGGCGGAAGTAATCGACGACGAGAGCGCGGAAACATTGGACACCGCGCAGCCCCGCACCGCCGCGAAGACGCGCGGCAACGGCAGCGCGAAACGCAGCTAGCGCGGCATAACCACTACACGCGGGAGAAGACATCATGGACTTCGAATATGGAGGCTGCATCGTTCATGTCACGGCAGGCGTCGACGACGGCGCGATCGTCGCGCACGTGAGGATCGAGGTGACGCAAGGCGCCGTGAGTTCGAGCGACGATACGCACGATATGGAGTTTCATCGCGATTTCGTCGACGAGCATGAGGCGATCGAGTTCGCGCGCGAACGAGCGACCGACTGGATCGACGAGCATGTCGAGCGAGTGGAGCCCGCATCGCCCGCCGACGGCTACAGCGGGCCGATCGCCTAGCAGCCCGTCACCCTCCACAACGTTTAAATTTCATCGCCGACCTGTACATTTTTCCATCGACGAGAAGCGCGGCGGCTCACACGTGACATTGCCGGGCATGCACGATGCGGCGCGCTACGCATCGGTTCGTCGAGCGGAGTAACGCATGCGCATCGCCCAGGTGTCACCGTTGTACGAGCGAGTGCCGCCCGTCGCTTATGGCGGCGTCGAAAGGGTGGTGGCATGGCTGGTGGACGGCCTCGTCTCGCTGGGCCACGACGTCACGCTCTTTGCAACCGGCGATTCCCGGACGCGAGCACGACTCGTCTCGGGCAGCGATTGTGCGATTCGCCCGATTGAAGATACGGCCGACGCGCAGGCGTTTCACTTCGCGATGCTCGAGGAAGTGGTACGGCGCGCGGATGACTTCGACCTCGTCCATTTTCACACCGACTACACGAGCTTTCCGTTCGCGCGGCGATTGGTATGCGCGTCGCTGACCACCTTGCATTGGCGACTCGACATACCTGGCTTAAGCGCGTTGTACCACCAGTTTGCCGATATGCCGGTGGTGTCGATTTCCGACGCGCAGCGCGCGCCGCTTCCGTGGCTCGACTGGCGGGCGACCGTCCATCATGGCTTGCCTGCCGATCTGCTGCGTTTTCATGAAGAGCCGGGCGACTATGTGGCGTTTCTCGGTCGCATCTCGCCGGCCAAGCGGCCCGACCGCGCAATAGAAATCGCGCGGCGCGCGGGCCTGCCGTTACGCATCGCCGCCAAAATCGCCCACGATGACCGCGAGTATTTCGAGCAGGAAATTGCGAGCCTCTTTGAGTTGCCGCACGTCGAGTATTGCGGGGAACTCGACGACGCGCGCAAAAACGATTTTCTCGGGCAGGCTCGCGCGTTACTGTTCCCCATCGACTGGCCCGAGCCTTTTGGGCTCGTGATGATCGAAGCGCTCGCCTGCGGCACGCCCGTGATCGCGTTCGACAACGGCGCCGCGCCGGAAATAGTCGAACACGGCGTGACCGGTTTCCTCGTCGATTCCGTCGACGAAGCAGTGGCCGCGCTCGCGGAAATCGACACAATCGACCGCGCTGCTTGCCGGGCGGCATTCGAGCGCCGTTTCACCGTCGAGCGGATGGTCGATCAGTACTCGCGTATTTACGAAGCGATGCTGCGCGGCTCTTGCGACGCGCAATCTGGGCAGAACGATTGAAGCAAGCCGAAACGAAACAGCACTACGGAGCGTCTTTCATGCGATTTCTTGCGATTGCGACCGACTACGACAACACCCTCGCATCCGACGGACGCGTCGCCGACGCAACGTGGGATGCGCTCGACCGCCTGCGCGCCTCGGGCCGCCAGGCGATCCTCGTGAGCGGCAGGGAGATGGACGACCTGCTCGCCGTCTGCCCGCGGCTCGACATGTTCTCGCGGGTGGTCGCGGAAAACGGCGGTGTGTTGTACACGCCGGCGACGGGCACACGGAGGCTCCTGGCGCCGCCACCGCCGCCCGTTTTCGTCGACGAACTGAGGCGCCGTGGCCTGCATCATTTCAGCGTCAGCGAAACGCTCATTGCGACGATGAAACCCGCCGAGCAGATCGCGCTTGCCGCGATTCGGGATTTGGGGCTCGGCTTGCAGATTATCTTCAACGGCGAGGCGGTCATGATCGTGTCGCCGGGCATATCGAAAGCAAGCGGCTTGCAGGAGGCGTTAAGCGAACTGGCGTTGTCGGCCTTCAATGTCGCGGGAGTAGGCGACGCCGAGAACGATCATGCGCTGCTCGACGCGTGCGGTTTTTCGGTGGCGGTTGCGAATGCTCTGCCGGCCCTGAAGGAGCGCGCCGATATGATCACGAGCCAGGCGGCGGGCGCGGGTGTCGCCGAACTGGTCGACGCGCTGGTGAAGGACGACTTGCGCGAACGGGCGAGCATGACGCCGCGCAGTCGCGTCCTTGTTGGACATGCGCGCGATGGCGGCGAGCCGGCCGACCAGTATTGCGCGGCGCATGGCACGGTGGCGCTGCTTGCCGGTGAATCGGGCTGCGGAAAGTCGACGGCCTGCGCGGGTCTTCTTGAACGGTTGGCGGGTATGCACCAGCAGTTGTGCATCATCGATCCGGAAGGCGACTACCAGAACGACGAGGATACGATCGTGGTCGGCGACGCGCACACCGCCCCGCTGATCGAGGAAGTCGTGCAGTTGCTGCTGCGCCCTCCGCGCGCTGCGGTAGCCGTCAATCTGCTGCGCGTGCCGCTGCCCGAGCGGCCCGCGTTCTGCGCGTCGTTGCTACTGGAAGTGCAGCAGTTGCGCGTGCGAACCGGGCGGCCGCATTGGCTCGTGTTCGACGAGGCACATCATCTGTTTCCCGCTGGATGGGCAGGGGCCAGCCAGACCATTCCGCAGACGCTTGCGACCGCGCTTGCGATCACGGTGTCTCCGCAGCAACTCGACGGCGCGTTCCTGAGTCAGGTGAATCTGATGCTCGCGATGGGTCCGAGCGCGAGCAAGGCCGTGCAAGAACTCGCGAAGGCGACGGATCGCACTGTGCCGAACGTCGACGATATGCTCGGGCAAGCGCAACTGCGACCCGGCGAGGCGCTGTTATGGCGTCTTGGCGAGCCGGCGCCCGAACGTGTGATCCGGCTGGAACCGGGCACGAAGCATCGGCTCAGACATCGGCGAAAATACGCGGAGGGGCTGCTGATTCCCGAGCGCAGTTTCTATTTCCGCGGGCCCGAAGGTGCATTGAATCTGCGCGCTCACAACCTGGTGCTGTTCGTGGAGATCGCGGAGGGCGTCGACGCCGCCACCTGGCAGTATCACCGCGAGCACGGCGACTATTCACGGTGGTTCGAAAAGGAAATCGGCGACCCGGATCTCGCGGCGCAGGCGCGGCAGGTCGAGCAGGACAGTTCGCTCGATGCAGCCGGGAGCCTCGCACGAATCAAGGCTGCAGTGCAGGAACGCTATACGCAGCCGGAGAATCCGTCGATGCCGGCCGTGCTGACCACGAAGCGTGACGCTCCGGCGGCCGACGCTTCGGCGCCCGACGATTTGAAGCCCGAAATCTCGGCTCAAAAGGATGGCGCGGCGTAGTGTCGGATGTTACGGATACCGTAATAAATCGGCATCTGCCACGCATCAGCTAGTCGACGCGTGCAAGGCTCGCGCCCGTCTTGCGCGCGCCTCGCCTGGGCGAATCGGTTCGCGCAGAATTCACCGCGACCGCTGGCGCAGCGCTCTTGTGTTTCGCTGCGCGCAACGTTGCGAGCGTATCGAACAGTCGCTGCACGTCGGTCGCGTTCGACGGCGCATCGAAATACAGCGCCATGCGTTCGAGCATTTGCAGTGCTTCATTAGCGCGACCGCCTTCCTGCCGCAAACCGGCCAGTGCCAGCGACGCGCGCAGTTCCCACATTCTCGCGCCCTGTGAACGCGCCATCTCGATTGCCTTGACGAAGCAGGACTCGGCGTCGGTGAGCTTGCGCTGCGCGTGCGCGGCGACTCCGAGCACGCGCCACAGTTCGGGCGCGAACACCATCTCGCCGTTGGCCCCGCAAAACTGCAGCGTATCGGTGAGCTGGCGCGACGCTTCGTCGATCCGTCCGGCGGCCACGAGGGCCTCGGCATAGGCGCCGATGAAGAGCGTGATGAGGCGCCGGAAACCACGCTCGATCAGCGCGTTGAGCGAAGTTTCCAGCAGCGCGACACCGCGCTGCTGGTCGCCGCCGAGAATGTCGCGATACGCGCACAGACAGTTGCAGTAGTCGCGCCAGACGTCGAGGCCATGCAGCGCCGCCTGCGAGCGCATGATCTCCAGATACACCGCGCCGCGCTTGAGGTCGCCGCACATCAGCGCGAGCGGCGCGGCCGAGGCGCCGAGCGTGTGCGTGAGCAACGGTTCCATGATATCGGGCCGCACGAGGCCGACGAGCGTATCGACGAGCTTCATCGCCTCGCCACAATGTCCTTCGAGCCACGCAATGCGCGCGAGCGTGCCGTTGCAGTAGACAAGCGGATGGACGGCGATCGAGTTGTCGCGCTGCCCGCTGTATTCGAGTTCTGCAAAGCGGTCGCGCGTGCGCAGCAGTTCTGCTTTCGCCTCGGCATGTCGGCCGAGGCAATGCAGCGAAATCGCGACAATCTGATCGGCTAGCGTTTCCTGCCACGGGTTGGCGCGAGCGCGTGCGAGCTGCCGCAAGCGCTTCGCGAACTGCATCGACTCGTGGATGTTGCCGCTCGAAATCATGGTGGTCCACAAGCCCCAGAGCGAGCGTGCCTGAAATGCTGCGTCACCGTGTTCGGTCGCGAGCGAGAGGACATTGCGCCACAACCGCTCAGACGTCGAGACATAGCCGCGCACGTGCGGCAGCGCGGAAGCCAATGCCGCGCGTACGCGCATCTCGCCGAGCGCATCGACGCTGCCCGGGGGCAGCCTGTCCAATGCATCGACCGCGCGGCTTGCGCGCTCACAGCATTCCGCGATCATTCCACTGTCGAGCAGCGCGCCCGTGAGATTCGATGCGAGCTCGATGCCCAGGTGCACATCGCCGTCGGCGGAAAACGCCCAGTCGTCTGCGTTGCGTGCGTCGTCGAATGTGTGCCTGAGGGCCGCGGCGCTATCCGCGTTGCCACCCACCGTTTGCGCCGTGTGTGCCATGAAACATTGCGACAGATAGCGCGCGTGGCGCAAGGCCATGTCCTGCCGCTCGCCTTCGGCCTGCAGCTTTTCGAGCGCATACGCACGCGTCGATTCCAGCAGACGGTAGCGCGCCACGGGGCCGTCGAACTCCACGTTCACGAGCGACTTGGCAAGCAGTTCGCTGATCGCGCTGATCGCGTCGGCCACCGTCAGCGACGTGTCGCATGCGACCGCGCACATCGCTTCAAAGCTGAAGACGCCGCCGAACACCGCGCTTCGTCTGAAGAGCGCCTGCGAATCCGAGTCGAGCAGCGCGAAGCTCCAGTCGAACGTCGCGCGCAAGGTCTGGTGGCGCGGCAACGCAGTACGGTAGCCGCCCGCGAGTATCGCCATGCGGTCGTCGAGCCGTTGATGCACACCGACCACGCCGAGCGTCACCACGCGCGCCGCCGCCAGTTCGAGCGCAAGCGGAATGCCGTCCAGACGCCGGCATATTTCGCCGACGAGCCGCAGTTCCGCGCTATCCGCGGCGACTTCGCGCTGCAACGAGTTGGCGCGCAGCAAAAACAGACTGACGGCCGATTGCTGCAGAATCTGCGCGTCGGGGCAGCCAGGCTGCGGCACGTCGAGCGGCTCGACGCGCAGAATCGCTTCGGCCATGATGCGCAGCGGCTCGCGACTCGTTACAAGCACCCGCAAATTGGCGTTGGCCGCGACCAGTGCCTCGACCATTTCCGCGACGTGCGCGACCACGTGTTCGGCGTTATCGAGCACGAGCAGACGGCGCTGGTCTGCAAGCACCAAGGCGATTTGCGCGAGGCCCGGCGTCCCGTGTTCGACCGGCAACCCGCAGCCTTGCGCGGTGGCGGCCAGCACTTCGTCGCGCGTGCCGAGCGTGGCCAGTTCAACGAACCACACAGGCTCCGCGAAATCTGCGGCGGCATGACGGGCGGCTTCAATAGCGAGGCTCGTCTTGCCGATGCCGCCTGCGCCGGCTAGCGTCAGCACGCGCGTGTGTTCGAGCATCGAGCGGATTTGAGCGATGGCCGTGTCGCGCCCCACGAGTGGCGTGCGCGGAGGCGGAAGAGGGCGCCCGGCGGGCGCAGGCATCGGCGGCGTGGCTGCTCTCGCGGCTCGATGCCGCTGCACGAGTTGATAGCCGCGGCCAGGCACGGTCAGAATCAGATCGCGATCCGCGCCGAGAATCTTGCGCAGTGCAGACAAATGCACCTGGATATTATTTTCTTCGACGATGGTATCCGGCCATACGGCGTCCATCAACTCGTCTTTCGTGACGAGGCGTCCGCCGGCCTTGACGACCATTGCGAGAATTTCGAAGGCGCGCGAGCCGAGCGGCACACGTTCGCCGTCACACCATAAGGTGCGCAGTTCCAGATCGATTTGAAAGCGGCCTAGTTCAATCATGTCGTTTTCAACTTCCGGGACAACGTGCTTGGTGAGAAGAACCTGCAGGACGACAAGACGGAAGTTACCGCATCAAATCGTTCGCGTCTTGTCGGTTAGTGCGATGCTTTGTACGAAAGTCCATTTGCATGGGCTGCGCACCAAAAATGGTGCTGTCGGAATCGATCATTATTTATCGGCGCGCCTCACGACGCCAATGTCCTGGCGGCATGCCGACGAGTTGCGAGAACGTGCGCGTGAAATGGCTTTGATCGGAAAATCCGCAAGCCATGCCGATCTCCGAGAGCGAATGGTTCGAGTGCTTCAGAAGCTCACGAGCCTGGTCGATACGCCGCTCCAGCAACCATTGATGCGGCGTGCGCTGCGTGGTCTCGCGAAAGGCTTGAATGAAGTAACTGCGCGACAGGTTGCACGCACTGGCGATCTCTTCAATGGACACATTGCCCTGAGATCTGGCGAGCAGCATCTCTTTTGCGCGGGCTTCCAGCAACGCGGACAGGCCCCGGTTGTTGCGGTTCGACCGACGCGAGGCCTCGCCGTAGCGATCAAGCAGATGCGTGCCGATGGTCACGCCGAGTTGTTCGAGGAAGAGCGGACTCGCCCCGCTTTGCGCATTGAGCGTGAGCGCGAGCACCTGCGCGAGATGACCCAGCACCGGGTCTTTGCGGCCCGCGACCGTTGCGATGCGCGCGAGGCCGCTGCCGCCGCGCTCATGGCAGGCGTCGCTGACAAAATTGCGCGACAGTTCGATCAGCACGAAGTCGAAGCCGCCTAGCAGTTCAGCGCGATAGTCGTCGGCGAAATCGCGGACGTAGACGCAGTCGCGCTCGAACTCGTGCGTGACCCAGCGATGTTGCGAATAGATGCGCCGGCGGTGTCCTGTTTGCAGCGATACGCCAATCAGAAAACCGCGGCCCGAGCCGTCCATTGCGACGGGACTCGTGTCGCTGCCCAACGTGCACTTGCGGTAAAACTTGAACTCGCCGGTGTCGAGTTCGAGGTCCTGGCGCAGTCGACTCGTCAGACACCCGAGGGAGTCTTTAGGACGTGCGGCCGTGGCGGCGGATGCATGAATATCGTTGAACATGTTCGTCACCTCGGGTCGTCGCAGCGCCTCAACTGCCGTTAATCGTTACTCGAAATTATCGTTTGTAAGTTATTTGTCATTATGCCGGGTTTTCCCGAGGTTGGGAAACGTCGATAAAATAATACGCGCTCAAATAATAAGCACCAAACATCATAAGAATTACGCGAGTCCCGGCCTTCAGAGCTTTGCCGCTTATCACAAATGATCCACGCTCAAAAAACAACGTGGTTTATTTTTTATTCGACAGATTGCCGTAACGGATTTTGGTTCGGAGGATTCGCGTCGCGGCATTCATGTATTTGTGACGCTTCTATTAAGCCTCGCAATTCGGAGCCGATTATCGGCGCTCGGCGCGGCGGCAATCTGCGTCAAAAGAATGTAGACGCGAAGGGAAAAGCAGGGGCGGCGCCGCTGAAACGCGGCGCGCGCCCCTCAAGTTTAGCTCTGCAGGAATTCGAGCAGGTCGGCGTTGACCTTGTCGGCTTGCGTCGTGCACATGCCGTGCGGTGCGCCGGCATAGACCTTCAGCGTCGCGTTCTTCACGAGCTTGGCCGACAGGCGCGCCGAGTCGTCGATCGGCACGATCTGGTCGTCGTCGCCGTGAAGGATCAGCGTGGGCACGTCGATCTTCTTCAGGTCCGCGGTGTAGTCGACCTCGGAGAACTGCTTGATGCACTCATACTGGCCTTTGATCGAGCCGAGCATGCCTTCGCGCCAGAATTCGTCGATCGTGCCTTGCGAAATTTTCGCGTTCGGCCGATTGAAGCCGTAGAAGGGCACCGCCAGGTCCTTGTAGAACTGTGAGCGGTTCGCCGCCACGTTCGCGCGAATGCCGTCGAACACGGACATCGGCAAGCCGTTCGGATTGGCTTCTGTCTTGACCATGATCGGCGGCACGGCGCCGATCAGCACGGCCTTGGCAACGCGCGACGTGCCGTGGCGGCCAATGTAGTGAGCGACCTCGCCACCGCCCGTCGAATGGCCGACGAGCGTGGCTTCCTTCAGGTCGAGCGCCTCGATCACGGCGGCCAGATCGTCCGCGTAGGTGTCCATGTCATTGCCGTGCGACGGCTGGTCCGAGCGGCCATGGCCACGACGGTCATGAGCGATCACACGGTAGCCTTTCTGCACGAGGAACAGCATCTGTGCGTCCCATGCGTCCGCATCGAGCGGCCAGCCGTGCGAAAAGACGACCGGCTTACCCGAACCCCAGTCCTTGAAGAAAATGCGCGTGCCGTCCTTGGTCGTGACCGTGTTCATGGTGTGTCGCTCTCCGTGCTTTGAGTGAGAAGAATTGCCCGCATGGCTGCTGCCGCCGGCCGTTGCCGCTAGCGCGACGCCCGGCGCTGCGATAGCGGCTACGGCCGCGCCTGCGCCTGCTGCGAGCAACTGGCGGCGGTTCGCCGATGGAATTGCGGATGAGTTGGCCAAATTTTTTCTCCGTGCGTGTGACGTTGTGATGTGCGTGCCGGCGCAACGCGACGCGGCATCGCAGAGTTGCGAATGCTACGGGCGCGAATATTTCCCGTACTTTCAGATTGCTTAATTGTTGTTAAGGCGGGTGACTGAACCTGTGCCGCCAGTGGCGTGTGCGAGAGAGGCCAGTGCGCTATCAGTCGTGGCGTCCCGACTCGAACAGGAACCACACGCGCTGCTCCGCTTCGTCGATCCAGTTTTCGAGCAGGCTCGCAGTCGCGACATCGCCGTATTCATCGCACAACGAATGCGTTTCGCGCATATAGCCGGCGAGCGCCAGGTTGTCCTCGCGCAGTTCCGCGAGCATGTCGCCGGGCGTCACGAAATCGGCGTCGTTATCGGCGATACGTTGCAGCTTCGTGATGTGGCCGGCCGAGCGCAGCGTTTTGCCGCCGATCTTGCGGGCGCGCTCCGCGATCGGATCGGTCGTCGCGTAGATCTGGTTCGCCTGGTCGTCGAGCAGCAGGTGATAGTCGCGGAAGTACGGCCCGGACATATGCCAGTGAAAGTTCTTTGTCTTCAGATACAGCGCGAATACATCGGCGAGCAGGGTGGTCAATGCGGCGGCGATGTCACGAGTCGCGTCTTCGGTAAGGCGGGTCGGCGTCCTGAGCGATGCCGCGCGATGCGCCGCTGCCTGCTTTGGGTCTTTCATGGCGAGTCCTTGATCGAGGGTGGTGGGTGGCGCTGCGAGCGTGCCCATTCATATGCCCATTGAGCGCCCAGCCAGTGTAGGAAGAGCGCGTGCATAAAGTCCTGCAAAAATAATGAAAACTTCTGAGGCGCGTGCGCCACTCGCCGCGATTGTTTTCGCGGACGCGACAGGAACCCGTTTTGAGAACCAGCCTCAGGAACCAGCCTCAGAAACCAGCATTAAGAACTGTCATTAAGAACTATTAAGGGCTTCGACAAGGACCTGGCAAAGCGCCGCCGATAGACTGCCTCCCAGTTCGACTCGCCATCCAGGCGAGCGCGGCACGTCTCATCAGCCTGCCTGTCCTTTCTCTCACGGAGCCCGCCATGTCCAAAGACCTGTCACCCGGATTCACCCCGGCCGAGGTCGTCTTCTTCAACGGCAAGATCGCGACGCAGGACGAGAAGCGCTCGTTCGCCGATTCGCTCGCCGTCGCGAATGGCCGCGTTATCGCCGCTGGCTCGCGCGATGCCGTGATGCGTCACGTGAATGACGCCACTCGCCATGTCGACCTGAAAGGCCGCACGGTCATTCCGGGTCTGAACGACTCGCACCTGCACATTATTCGCGGCGGTCTGAACTTCAACATGGAGTTGCGCTGGGACGGCGTGCCGTCGCTCGCGGACGCGCTCGACATGTTGCGCAAGCAGGTGGCCCGTACGCCTGCGCCGCAGTGGGTTCGCGTGGTGGGCGGATGGAACGAATTCCAGTTCGCCGAGCGGCGCGGCCCGACGCTCGAAGAGATCAACGCGATCGCGCCGGATACACCGGTCTTCATCCTGCATCTGTACGACAGCGCGCTTCTGAATGCGGCGGCGCTGCGAGCGGTGGGCTATACGAAAGACACGCCCAATCCGCCGGGCGGCGAGATCCAGCGCGACAAGCGCGGCAATCCGACCGGCATGCTGATCGCGCGGCCCAACGCCGGCCTGCTTTACGCGACGCTCGCCAAAGGCCCGAAGCTCGCGCTGGAAGACCAGCGCAATTCCACACGTCACTTCATGCGCGAGTTGAACCGGCTCGGCGTGACGAGCGCAATCGACGCGGGCGGCGGCTATCAGGCTTATCCGGATGACTACGCGGTCATCATGGAAATGGCGAAGCACAATGAGTTGACCGTGCGTATCGCCTATAACCTTTTCACGCAGAACGCAAAGAAGGAAATCGAAGACTTCGCGAAGTGGGTGAAGATGACGAAGCCCGGCGAAGGCGACGACTTCCTGCGCGTGAACGGCGCGGGTGAGATGCTGGTCTTTTCCGCCGCGGACTTCGAAGACTTCCTGGAACCGCGACCCGATCTGCCCGACACGCTCGAAGTCGAACTCGAGGCGGTGGTGCGGTTGCTCGTTGCGAACCGCTGGCCGTTCCGTCTGCATGCCACTTACAACGAGTCGATCGAGCGCTTTCTCAATGTGTTCGAGCGCGTGAACGCGGACATTCCGTTCGACGGTCTGCGCTGGTTCTTCGACCATTGCGAGACCATCACGCAGAAGAACATCGAGCGGGTGCGCGCGCTCGGCGGCGGCATCGCGATCCAGCACCGGATGGCTTATCAGGGCGAGTACTTCATCCAGCAATACGGCGAAGAGGCAGTCAAGCACACGCCGCCGATCCGCCAGATGCTCGACGCGGGTCTGCCGGTCGGCGCGGGCACGGACGCCACGCGCGTCGCCAGTTTCAATCCGTTCGTGTCGCTGTACTGGATGGTGTCGGGCAAGACGGTTGGCGGCACGGCAATGTATGCGAGCGCGAACAAGCTCGATCGCATGGAAGCGTTGCGCCGCTATACGGTCGGCAGCGCCTGGTTCTCGAACGAGGACGACCGCAAGGGCGCGCTCATGCCGGGCCACTTCGCCGACTTCGCTGTGCTGAGCGACGACTACTTCAGCGTCGAGGAAACCAGCATCAAATACCTCGAATCGGTAATGACGGTGGTGGGCGGCAAGGTCGTCTATGCGGCCGACGAGTTCGCGCCGCTCGCGCCGCCCGATCTGCCAGTGAGCCCGTCCTGGTCGCCGGTGGCGGAGTTCGGCGGCTACAGCCGCTATAAGCCGACCGCCGTCGCCTGCGTGGACGGCTGCGTGAATCTGTGCGGCGTGCATGCGCATGCGCATGGCTGGGCATGGCGCAAGAACGTGCCCGTCAGCGATTCGAACGGCTTCTGGGGTGCGCTCGGCTGCAGCTGCTTCGCGTTCTGACGCGCTGCGCGCTGCTCTACTTGCCTGATCTTCATCGTGCCTTGCTGTAAGCGGGAATCACTATGCCGACTCTGACCGATGGCGTGCTCTATGGGCTCGGCATTCTGGTTCTCGACTTCCTCGCATGGCGCTTCATGGGCCGCCGCAACGCGAACGCGCGGCTCGCGTTGCGCGTGATCATGTTTGGCCTGTCGAGCTATGTGCTCTTCACGCACGGCATGAATCCGCTGCGCGAGGCGCCGTGGGGCGCGGAGCCCGTGCGCCATCTGCTCGCGCAGATTCTCGAAGTGATCTGGTGGCTGCAGGGAGCGCGGCTCGTGACCGTCGTGCTCGATCGAATGGTGCTGCCCGTGACCTGGCACAAGGAGCGTCTCTTTCAAGACGTGCTCGGTGCTCTCGTGTTTCTGGCCGCTGCGGTCGGCGCGATCGCGTTCGTGTTGCAGTTGCCGGTGCGCGGGCTGCTTGCCACTTCCGGAGCGGTTGCGGTGGTGCTGGGCCTCGCGATCCAGAGTACGCTGAACGACGTGTTTTCCGGCGTGGTGCTGAACGCGACGCAGCCGTTCCGCATAGGCGACTGGATCACCATCGGCGAAGTGGAAGGCAAGGTGGTGGAAAGCAACTGGCGCGCGACAAGCCTGCTGAACGGGCAGGGCAACATCGTCGTGATCCCGAACAGCGTGGCGGCACGCACGAACATCGTCAACGCGAACCAGCCGATGCATACGCATGGCGTGAGCGTGTTGCTGCCGGTGAAACCGTCGATTCGTCCGGCGACCGTCCTGCAGGCGTTGATGCACGCCGCCGCCAGTTCTCCGGAGGTGCTCGCCGAGCCGAAGCCGCTCGTGAGCGTGAAGCGCGCCACCAACGACGCGATCGAGTACGAGATCGTGTGCTACGTCGACGCATGGAACAAGAAGATCGGCGTGCGCAACGATCTGTATGACCTCGCGCACCGGCATCTGCTGTCGCGCGGCGTGGTGTTGCGGCCATTGTCCGTAGCCGAGCCCACGGGCGAGCCCACGGACGAAAAGCAGCGGCTGTTGCGCAACGTCCTGATCTTCCAGACGCTCGACGACGCGGAGATCGCCGAGCTCGCCGGCCAACTGACGCTGCACGAGTTCGATGTCGACGACACGATCTATACCGCCGCCGACGAAGGCGGGCATGAGTTGCACATTCTCGCGCGCGGGGTTGCCAAGGCCGTCGTGCAGAAAGACGGCGGCGAGGCTGAATTGCGCAGGCTCGCGCCAGGCGACTCGGTGGGCCAGTCGGGAATACTCGCCGGCGTGAGAACCGGGGTAGTCGTGCGCGCGCTCACGCGCGCCACGGTGTTCCGGCTCGACAAAAGCGCGCTTACTCCGATCCTCGCGCGGCGCCCGGAAGTCGCGCGCGAAATGTGCCGGTTGCTCTCGGTCCATCACGAAAGCGAAAAGATGCTGCTTGCGACATCTGCCACCGCGGACGAAGGCAGCGGCGGCCTGTTGCAATGGATCCGCGATGGCGTGCGGCGCTTTCACGAGCTTGCACTGTGAGGGGCGGGCCATTCGAATTCAGCTTTCGCTTAAGGCTTTTTAAGGTCGCGCCAAGGCATTTATCGACGGCAATCGGTACGCTGGATGGGATCGAACGGCGGCCCGTTCAGAGCCACCATGGGCTCTGGATAGCAGGCGCGAATAACAAGCAACATCACGCAACAACATGAAAAAAGGAGTTTCACGTGAGTATCTTCGCGACTTTGCACCGCACGCAGCTTGACCTGCTGGAATTCGCGCGTTCGTAGGCATCGTGCGCAAACGAGGGCCCGCTGGTGACGAGGCCCGCGCAGATCGCCGGCGATCGGCATATGGAGGAGGTGACATGAAGAAAACCATTGCGGGCATCGACATGCCCGACAGTGCGATGGCCCGTGGGGCAACCGAACGGATTCGCGCGACCGAGTCTGCGTTGATGTTCCATCACGCGCAGCGGGCGTTTCTGTTCGGTGCGCTGACTGGCTATCGCGAGAACATGGTTTTCGACATGGAACTGCTTTATGTGGGCGCGATGTTTCATAACGTGGGCCTGAATAGCGCGCATCGGCGTTCGTCGTGCCGCTACGAAGTGGATAGCGCGAACGCCGCGCGCGATTTCATGCGCGAGCATCGGGCGGCGGCAAGCGCGATCGACGAAGTATGGATGGCGATTGCATTGCACACGACGCCGGGCATTCCCGAGCATCTCACGCCGCTCGTCGCGTTGCTCGCCGCGGGCGTGCAGATGGACGTGCGCGGCGCGCGCTACGACGAATACGCCGTCGACGAGCGTGACGAAATCGTGCAGGCGTGTCCGCGCGAAGTGGGTTTCAAGAAGCGGATTCTCGAGGAATACGCGCGCGGCATGGAACATCGTCCGCAAACGACGTTCGGCACGGTCAACGCCGACGTGCTCGACCGATGGGATCCGAATTACCGGCGTCTGAATTTTTGCGGGCTGGTGCTTGGTTCGGAATGGCCGAACTGACCCGGCCTCGATAGGAGATTGGCATGGGCTACATCATTTCACTGGGAGTCGGCTTCGGCGTCGGACTCCTCTACTGGCTGCTCAAGGTGCAGTCGCCGGCGCCGCCGCTGATCGCGCTCGCCGGCCTGCTCGGCATGGTGCTCGGCGAACACGCGATACCTGTGGTGAAGGCACAGCTCTTCTCACAGAGCGCGGCGGTGGAGGCGGCATCGCCCTCGTCGACATTGCCGGTTGCCGCGCCGATGCCTGACAGTTCCGCGCAAAAGCCGGGCGCGCCCGGCGCCACGAAACAGGGCGGTTGATTGCAGATCGAGGCGCAGGTCCTGATCTGAAGCCATGACTCAGAGCCTCGGCTCAACCGCTTGCCCGGTCCCTGGTGCAACCGTATCCAGCGGATCCGGATTGCACTCGAATTCTTCCAACATCATCAGGTAGATCACATGTTCCATTTGCTTCAGCGTTTCCGTCCTCTCGCGGCAGTATCCGCCGCGTTGCTGATCGGCCTCGCGCCGCTCACCTCCGCTCGCGCCGATGCCGGCCCGCCCGAAGTCGCAACCGCAAATACCGCGCTTGCCGCGCGCCAGCCGGATGTGTCGGTCGGTCCGCAATACGACACGACGCACGTGTATGTTGCGTCGGCGGATCTGGACGCGTTCGTCAACAGCTTTATCGCGACGTTCGGCGGCAAGGCGTCGCCTCGCGCGGTATTCACTGTCACGCCGACGCCCAGCAAGACCGCGTCGCAATATGTGCAGACGCCGGTCGGCATGCTGTCGGTATTCGGCTTCGAAACGCCGGTTCCGTATCCGTTCGGCAATGAGCGCACCGGTTATCTGGTCACGAACATCGATCAGGCGGTGAAGGCCGCACGCGCGGCGGGCGCGGATGTGCTCGTGGACAGCTTCGACGACCCCATCGGCAAGGACGCGATCATCCAGTGGCCGGGCGGTCTGACGATGCAGCTCTACTGGCACACGAAGGCGCCGAACTATGCGCCGCTGCAGAGCGTGCCGGATAATCGCGTATATGTGTCGCGCTACGAGGCGAACAACTTCGTGCGCCGCTGGCTGCACTTTTCGCACGGCAAGATCGTCTCGGACAATCCGCGCGCCGACGCCGGCGTGATCGGCCGCCCGGGCGAAACGATCCGCGAGATTCGCATCGCTTCGGGCTTTGGCCGCATGGTGGTGTTCGTCACCGACGGCAAGCTGCCGTTCCCGTTCGGCCGCGAAACGACCGGCTATGGGGTCGACGACCTTGCACAGACGCTGCAGCGTGCGCAGGCGGCCGGCGCCAAGGTGGTTTATGCGCCGTATAACAGTGCATCGGGCAAGACGGCAGTGCTCGAATTCCCGGGCGGATATATCGCCGAAGTGCACGATGGCCGGTAAAGCGCGCGCAATCAGAGCGCTGCTGACAGTGGGGCCGCGTCGGCCGCGTCCGTCAGGGCGAGCCGCGCGAGCGCGGTCTGGGCGGGGCGCCGCGCTGGGTGCGTGGCTGCTCGGCAAGCGACCCGCAGCGAGCGTCAAGGCCAGGCTGAGCGCACGGCTCACGGCTGCGGGGCTCACGGTGGGGCTTACCGCGGGGCTCACGGCATCACTGCCGGCGATGGCAGCCGACACCGCGCTTGGCGGCGCCGACGACACCGCAGCCATAAGCGCTCCGGCAGCAGGCACCTCGTGCGCGCGCCCGACGGTGATGTTCAACCGCTGGCAGGAAAACTGGTCGGCGCTTGCGAACCCTTGCGTGCCCAAGCGCCCGTTCGACTCGCTCAAGTACATTCCGCTGTTCGGCAATCCCGACGCGTACGTGTCGCTCGGCGTCGTGCTGCGCGAGCGGCTCGAAATGAACGACGCGCCGCTCTTCGGTCTCGGCGCGGGGCACGACGATGCGTATCTGCTGCAACGCCTCGAAGTGCATGCGGACGTACACCTCGGTCCGCACGTGCAGATCTTCACCCAGTTCGAGGACGCTCATCCGTACGGCAAGGACAATGTCACCCCGGTCGACAAGAATCCGCTCGACTTGCGCCAGGCTTTTGTCGCTATCGTCGAGCCGCTCGGCCCTGGCGTCGTGAAGTTCCGGCTCGGTCGTCAGGAGATGGCGTTCGACTTGCAGCGCTTCATCTCCGTGCGCGACGGCCCGAATGTGCGCCAGGCCTTCGACGCGATCTGGGCCGACTACGAGACAGGTCTGTGGCGCTGGATCGCGTATGCGACGCAGCCGGTGCAATACCGCAACAACAGCGATTTCGACGACGTGTCGAACCGGCATCTGACGTTCAGCGGCGTGCGCGTCGAGCGCAAAGCGGTCGGCCCGGGCGACGTATCCGCGTACTACTCGCGCTACAACCGCAGCAACGCGCGTTTTCTCGACGCGACCGGCGACGAGCACCGCGATGTGTTCGATGCACGCTATTCGGGCACGCTCAACCACGTCGACTGGGACATCGAGACGATGTATCAGTCGGGGCATGTAGGCACGAAGACGATCGGCGCGTGGGCGGTCGGCTCGCTCGCGGGCTATACGTTCGCGTCGACGCCGTGGACACCGCGCGTCGGTATTCAGGTGGATGCGGCTTCGGGCGACACCCATCCTGGCGATGGTCGCGTCGGCACCTTCAATCCGCTCTTTCCGAACGGCTACTACTTCGCGCTTGCGGGCTACACCGGCTATACGAACCTGATTCACGTGAAGCCGTCGCTGATCATCAAGCCGACGAGCAAGCTCTCGCTGCTCGCAGGCGTTGGCCTGCAATGGCGCGAGACCACCGCCGACGCCGTCTACCAGCAAGGCTCGGCG
Organism: Paraburkholderia caledonica NBRC 102488; assembly: GCF_000685095.1. Classification (GTDB taxonomy): domain Bacteria; phylum Pseudomonadota; class Gammaproteobacteria; order Burkholderiales; family Burkholderiaceae; genus Paraburkholderia; species Paraburkholderia caledonica. The sequence continues at coordinate 30,672 of NZ_BAYE01000005.1, read as the reverse complement.
GTCGTGCCTGGCACGGCGGGACACGGCTCGCGCTGGACAGGTTTCTATACCCAGTTGCGCGCCGACTGGGCAGTCACCGCGAATCTCGCGGCGGCGCTCGAAGCCGTGCATTTTCAGGTGGGACCGTCGCTGCGCGAACTCGGCGCGCGCAACGCCGACTACGTCGGTGCGGAACTGAAGTTCGGGTGGTAGCGGGTAGGTCGCGGGTGGGCAGCGGGTAGGTAGCGGCCGAGATCAAATCGATTGAGGCCGTCACGAAAACAAAGGTCATCGTTATGAGCACTTCCGGTCTATCGCCCGATGTGGCGCAACCGTCCGAGCTGGAGTTCCCGTATTCGTCGCTCGAATACCGGCAACATCAGATGTTCCCACGTCTGTCGCCTGCGGAGATTCAAAGCTTGCGCCGCTTCGCGCGGCCGATGAACTTCAAGGCAGGCGAACTGATCTTCGAGACCGGGCAGGTCGCGCTGGGGCTTTTCGTGTTGCTGCATGGCCGCGTGCGGATCTTTTCGCGCGACAGCTTCGGCCGCTCGACGCTCGTGACCGAGCACGACGACGGCCATTTCATGGCGGAGATGGCGCAGCTTTCCGGCAAGCCCGCGCTGATCGACGGCCTCGCTCTGACCGATGCCGAGACGCTCGTGATCGAGCCGGAGCGTCTGCGAGCGCTGATCGTCGCCGATGCGCAACTCGGCGAGCACATCATGCGCGCGCTGATTCTGCGTCGGCTCGGACTGATCGAGCAGGGGCTCGGGCCGATCATCGTCGGTAACGGAGACGACGCACGCCTCGTCGGCCTGCAAGGCTTCCTGCGGCGCAATGCGTATCCGGCGACCGTGATCGACGCGCGTTCCGATCCCGAAGCCGTGACCCTGCTCGGCGGCATGACGACCGGCCCCGGCGACTTTCCGCTCGTGTTCTGCCCGAACGGGCATGTGCTGCGTGCGCCGGACGAGGCGCAACTCGCGTCGTGCCTCGGACTCGTGCCGACCTTCGAGCAGTCGCACAGATACGACGTCGCGATCGTCGGCGCGGGTCCGGCCGGACTGGCGGCGTCGGTCTATGCGGCCACCGAGGGACTCTCGGTGGCCGTGTTCGATCAGCGCGCACCCGGCGGCCAGGCCGGCGCGAGCTCTCGCATTGAAAACTATCTCGGCTTTCCCACCGGCATCTCCGGGCAGGCGCTCGCCGCGCGCGCGTTCCAGCAGGCGCTGAAGTTCGGCGCGCACCTCGCGATTCCCGGCAAGGTCACCGAAGTAACGCGGCAAGACGGGATGTTCGTGCTGACGCTCGTCGACGGCCAGCGCATCAGCGCGCGCACGGTCGTGGTGGCGAGCGGCGCCGCATACCGCAAGCCGACAGTGCCGGGCTTCGAACGTTTCGAGGGACGCGGCACGTATTACTGGGCGTCGACCATCGAAGCGAAGCTCGTCAAAGGCCAGGACATCGTGCTGATGGGAGGCGGCAACTCGGCGGGCCAGGCCGTGGTGTTTCTCGCGAACTTCGCGCGCAGCATCCGCATGCTGATTCGCGGCCAGGACCTCAACGCGAGCATGTCGAAGTATCTGATCGACCGCATCGGCTCGCTGCCAAATGTGTCGTTGTGCACCGGCTGCACGCTGCGCGCGCTCGAAGGCGACGAAGCAGGTCTCACGCATCTTCGCGTGCGTCACGAAGCGAGCGGCGAAGAGGAAGTCCTGGCTTCGCGGCATCTCTTTCTCTTTATCGGCGCGGAGCCGAAAACGGATTGGCTCGCCGCAAGCGGCGTCGAACTCGACAATCGCGGCTTTCTCTTGACCGGCATGGCGAGAAGCGGGCAGGGCGCGTCGGCGGCCAGTGCGCACTATCCGCTTGAAACCAGTGTGCCGGGCATGTTCGCGGTCGGCGACGTGCGCTCGGACTCCGCGAAACGTGTCGCCGCCGCGGTCGGCGACGGCGCGGCCGTCGTCGCCCAGATTCATGCGTACCTGAGCCAGTCGACGAAGCTCGCGGCCAACCCCTGACGGAGCAGACGATGAAGTCGATTCAACGTAGCGCAACTCTCCATGCGGCGGCCTGCTGCGTGCTGCTATTGAGCGTCGTCACGAGCCTGTGGAGCGGCGTGGCGTTTGGCGCCGCGCCTCAGGTCAGGACTCAAGGCCCGGGCTTTTACCGGATCATGCTCGGCGGCTTCGAAGTGACCGCGCTGCTTGACGGCACGCATCCGTTTCCGATCGACACCGTGATCGAAGATGTGCCGAAGGCGGAGATTGCGCGCGACCTGGATCGCGATTTCCTGCAGGCGCCGGTGCAAGGCTCGATCAACGCGTTCCTGATCAACACCGGCTCGAAGCTGATTCTCGTCGACTCCGGCGCGGGCGTGTTGTATGGCGATTGTTGCGGCAAGCTGCTCGCCAATCTGAGCGCGGCCGGTTATCGGCCGGAACAGATCGACGAGGTGCTGCTGACGCATCTGCACAAGGACCATGTGGGCGGCATCGCGACGAGCGGCGCAATGGCCTTTCCTCATGCCGTCGTGCGCGTGAGCCAAACCGAAGCCGACTACTGGTTGAACCCCGCCAACAAGTCCAAAGCGCCGGCCTTTCTCAGCACTTTCTTCGACGCTGCCAGTGCGAGCGTCGCCCCCTATATCGCGGCGGGCCGCTTCAAGCCTTTTCAAGGCGATGTCGAGCTCGACCCAGGCATTCGCGCCGTCGCGCTCGATGGACATACGCCCGGCCACACCGGCTATCTGGTGCAGAGCGGCGCGAATCGTCTGCTCGTGTGGGGCGACATTGTGCATGTGGCGGCGATCCAGTTGCAGAACCCGACGGCATCGGTCGAATACGACACCGATGCCGCCGCGGCCCAACGTTCGCGACGCAGCGCGCTCGAACTCGCTGCGAGCGAGCGCTATCTGATCGGCGCCGCGCATATCGCCTTTCCGGGCCTCGGGCACATCAGACAGAACGGCAACACGTACGACTGGGTGCCGGTCAATTACGAAGCGGCGCCGGCTCAGTGAGGCAGCGTGGCCGGGCGACGCTCCCAGCCACTTCTGTTATGGGCGCTGCGCCAACTTTTGAGGAGAATCACGATGCACATCGAATCCCCCGCCAAGCAATGCACGAATGCAGCGAGGCACGAAGCGGGCGTGCATCATGACGCTTGCCGCATAGCGCGCGACGATCACGCGGCCACGCACGACGAGAGCCTTGCGCCGGTATGGAGTCACGTGATCAAGCGGCTCCTTGCCGGCTATCGCGGCGAAGCGGAAGGCGAAGCCTATCTTGCGCCGCCGCTTGCGCGCGAGGCTGCCAATGGACCGTCGCGGCACCGGCAGGTCGAGGTGATCGAGCGCCTGTCCGAGACGTCAATCGCCGTCCTCTGGCAGGACGCCACGCTGTGCCGTTACGCGGACCAGGTGTGGATCAGTTGCCGCGCCAGACTGAAGGGACGCTGCGCGGTGAGCGGGGCGACGATCCGCCGTAACGATCTGATCTACAAACCGAGGGTGCGCAGCGCAGTCCCGGTCAACGCGGCCGCGATGATCCTGGCGTCGGTCGTCGACCTGCAGCACCCGCTGGTTCAATACAAAAATTTTGAACGATAGCTTCAGTTTTTTCCGCGCATGCGAAGTTGCGGTTAGTCTAGACTTCGGGGACTCATCGCCGGGCTGCTATTGCCCGGCAGCTTCTCCACCGGTTGCGTCCTGGACACCGCCTCATGATTCGCATCGGACCTCTTCAAGTGGACCTTGCCAGTCGGGAACTGCTTCTCGACGGACAACCCGTGCGCATCGGCAGCCGCGCATTCGACATGCTGGCCGTGCTGATCGCCGCGAAGGGCGAGCTCGTGTCGAAGAACGACATGTTGAAAGAGGTGTGGCCCGACACGATCGTTGAAGAGAACAATCTTCAGGTTCATATGTCCGCGCTGCGCAAGGTGCTCGGCGAAAGCCGCGGACTCATCCAGACCGTATCGGGCAGGGGCTACAGGCTCGTCGCAAGGCAGTCGCCGCTGGCTCCCGCCAACGACGTCAGTCAACCCGATTCCCGCGTGGCCGATGACCGGCAGGTACGTTCCGCCGGTCAGGTGCCACACAATCTGCCCGCGAGTTTTTCGCTGCTGATCGGCCGCGACGGGGCGCTGCGCGACGTCGCGCGCACGCTCGCGTCGGCGCGGCATGTCACGCTTCTCGGCGCGGGCGGCATCGGCAAGACACGCCTCGCAGTCGAAGTCGCGCGAGCTCTGCTCGACCATTATCCGGACGGCGTCTATCTGGTCTCGCTGGCATCCACGTCGGACGCAAACAGCGTACTCGCGATGTTCGCTGCGAGCGTGGGCGTGAGCAAGGCGAGCGGTCCGCTCACGCTTACGCGGGTCAGCCGGGAGTGGGGCGAACGGCGCGTGCTGTGCGTGCTCGACAACTGCGAGCATGTGCTCGGCCCGGCTGCGGAACTCGCCGAGGCGCTGCTCAATGCGGGCCCTGGCGTGCGTGTTCTCGCAACGAGCCGTGAGCCGCTGCGCGTCACCGAAGAGCATTTGTATTGGGTCGCCTCGCTCGATGTTCCCGCGCACGACGATCAAGGTCAACACGTGCTTCAATGCAGCGCCGTGCAGCTGTTCATGTCACGTGCCCGCGCGATGGACGCGCGCTTATCGTCCGACGAGCGAAGCATCCAGCTGACCGGCACGGTGTGCCGCCGGCTGGACGGCATCCCGCTCGCAATCGAACTGGCGGCGGCCCGCGCGGCGATACTCGGCATAGAAACGCTCGCGGATCATCTCGACGACCGCTTCAATATGCTCACGGGCGGCAATCGTACGGCGCTGCCCCGGCATCAGACGTTGAAGGCCACGCTCGACTGGAGCCACGGGCTGCTCGACGACGCGGAGCGCGCAACACTGCGCAGGCTCGGCATTTTCGTCAACAGCTTTTCGATGGACGCGGCCATCAGCGTCGTGACGGACATCGGCTTGCGCGAACAGGAGGTGATCGCCGCGCTGTCGGGCCTCGTCGAAAAATCGCTGGTCGTCGCCAACGTGGAGCGCGGCCGGGCGAGCTACCGGCTGCTCGAAACCACCCGCGCCTACGCACTGCAAAAGCTCGACGACAACGGCGAGCGGCGTGCGGTCACGCTCAATCACGCGCGCTATTTCACGGGCTTGCTGGAGCGCTACATGTCGGCCGAAGCACGCTCCGAGGAGGCCGACGCCGACCGTTGGCATTCGCGTATGCGCGAATGGCTCGACGATCTGCGCGCGGCGCTCGGCTGGGCGCTTTCGTCGAAGGGCGACGACGCGCTCGCAGAGAAGCTCGCGGTCAAAGTGGTCGCGCTGCTGTACGAACTGTCACTCGTCGACGAATGCTGCGCGTGGGCGCGGCGCGCGCTCGACAGCGTTGCGCAAACGCATGGCGGCTCGGGCTCCACGCGGCATCTGCGAGTTCGCATGCAACTGCTCGCCGCGCTCGGTGCGGCGCTCGTCTATGTGAACGGACCGAACCGTGAAACGCTCGCGATCTGGGCCGAGGTGCTCGCACTGGCAATCGCGCTCGGTGACCATGCATTCGAAGCGCGCGCGTTGTGGGGTATGTGGAACGCGAGCCAGTCTTCAGGCGCGGCGCGAAATGCGCTTGCGTTCGCGCATCGTTTCGCGTCGCTCGCGGCGCAGACGGGCGACGCAAGCAACGACATTCTTGCTTCGCGCCTTCTCGGCATCGCGTCGCACTACGCGGGCGACCAGCAACAGGCGCGCGCGTCACTCGAACGGTTTCTTCAGCAAACCGACACGCTGCAGCACGGCTTGCCGCTCGGACAGTCGATCGATCAGGGCGTGGTGGGGCGCGCCACGCTTGCGCGTCTGCTGTGGTTCCAGGGCTCGCGTGACGAGGCGCTCGATCTGGCCGAAGCCTGTGTCGCGAGCGCGTGTGCGCAAGACCAGGCCATCGTCACCTGCTACGTGCTGGTCGAAGCGGAGATCCCGCTTGCGCTGCTGTCGGGCAAACGCGAGCGCGCGGCTGAGGCCATTGCGTTGCTACGCGATGTGTCGGCTCGTACGGGTCTCGGTGTATCGCAGGCATGCGGCCGCGCTTTCGACGAGTATCTGCGCTCGCTCGACGACGTGAGCCCCGTGCGGCTGAACGCGTTTCGCGCTGCTCTCGACGAGCTCGACGCGCTGGAGTACGGTGCTCAACGCGCGATGCTCGTCGCGCGGTACGGTCTTGCATTGGGGCGCGCCGGGCGACGCGACGAGGCAATCGCGGCGGTGACGCGAGCCCTGGCGCAGTGCGACGAAAGCGGCGATCACTGGTATGTGGTCGAACTGCGGCGCGCGCACGGCGAGCTGCTTTTGCTCGGCGCTGCGGGCTCGCCGCCCGGTGGCGAGCTCGTCACGGATGCCGAGGCGTGCCTGACCGCCGCGATGGAGGAATCGCTCGCGCAAGGTTGCCGGTCGTTGCAATTGCGCGCCGCGACGAGTCTCGGCCAGTTGTGGTGGGCGCAAGGGCGCGCTGCCGATGCGGTGCGTCTCGTCGAATCCGCGTGCGCGAGGCTCAGCCAGGGGCGCGATCTCGAGGACTTCGCGGCCGCGCAACACCTGCTCGATGCCGCGAGAGTTGCGTCCCGGGTCGTGCCGCCATGCGTGGAGAGGCAGGGCGATGTGGATCTGCGTTTGAATCCGCATCTGAACCCGCATCTGAGCCCGCGTCTGCCGAAGCGTACGCGGCAGAAAGTCAGCGAAGGCCGCTAGCCTGCACCGAGCGGTTGGATCGCACTGCGTGGCATGGCTTTCGCCATGTCACGCGTTGACTTGCGTCTGCTGCATCTGCTGTTGCACGGCTTTGTCGATCAGATCCGGCTGGTCCAGCCGCTCGACCCACCAGCGCAGTGCCTTACCCGTCTCGTCGTCGCGCCAAGCCAGATAAAAGTGCGTAACGTCACGCATGCCGAGCACTTCTTTCTGGACGAGTTCACCGCGCCTGAGCGCGTCGATGGCGAGGCACTCCGGAATCGTGCCCGCAGCAAGCCCGCGCAATTGCGCGGCGAGCTTCGTTTCGAGCGTGGGCACGGTCAGCACTTCCTGATCAGTCGCAAGCGCAATGGTGCGCGGTGCGAGATCGCGCGACGTATCGCCGATCGCAACCGCGCGATGCCGTGCGACTACATCGAGCGTAAGCGGCCCGGGCAACGAAGCAAGCGGGTGCTGCGGCGCCACCACGAACACGTGCCGCAGCGAGCCAATAGGCTTCGCGACGAGATTCGGAATTGGCGGCGGATCGCCCGCGGCGCCGACAATCAGATCGGCACGGCGTGTAAGCAGCGCATCCCACGAACCGCCCAGCACTTCTTTGGACAGATGCAGGCGCGTGTCGAGCTTCAGCCCGTAAAACTCGTCGACGTGATCCCACAGCAGCGCGAACGGAATGATTTCGTCGACGGCGACGTACACGTCGGACTCCCAGCCTTGCTCGATGCGCTTTGCCTTGGATTCCAGGTCTTCCGCCGCGGCCAGAAGACGGCGGCCTTCCTCGACGACCACGCGTCCCGCATGCGTGAGGGTGGCGCGCCGGCCACTGCGGTCGAACAGCTTGACGCCAAGATCCAGCTCGAGCTTCTGCACGAGATAGGTTAGCGACGAAGGCACCTTATGCAGCGTTTCGGCGGCGCTTGCAAAGGTGCCGGTTCGATCGACGGCGTCGAGTACCTGGAGAACTTCAAAGGAAAGGTTCATGGCGAAGAGTGAAATCCATCTGGGCCGGATAGCTGAAGCGCCCAGCATACTGGATTTCATCGCGCTCGCGGTGGTCGCGCCGTTGCGCTTATCTTTGCGCTTATCTTTCCGCTTACCGTCCCGCTTCTCGTCCCGTCATGCAATGCGACCGTTTGACGACAGCGAAGCTTGCATGGCGGCGGGCACGTGTCCCGGCCTCTGCGCAGGCTCATTTGCAGCGCGCTTCGCGAGCCGTTCGAACTCGGTTACGTCGTGACTGCAGAATACGGTCACAGCGGACTCGCGTAGCGCGAGTTCACGTAAGCGCCGCTGATTGTCGAAACGCGCAGTGCGGTCCTTCTCCAGCATCCACTGATACATGCGAAGCCCCGGCGTGCAATGCGGCTTTGCGTGCATCTCCGCGTGATAGAAGTAGGCGTCGGCAGCGTTGAAAAGCCATTGCTCGCCGGTCGTGTTCACGGCAATTCCCGCATGTCCGAACGTATGTCCGCGCAACGGCACGACGAGCAGTTCAGGCGGCAGTCCGTCGAGCTGCTGCACTCGCGAGAAGCCGTTCCACGCTTCGCCTGCACTTGCCTGATATACGCGCCAGTTCCCGGAAGTGGACCATTGTTGTGGACGAAAACGTTGGCGGTCCATCCACGTCTTTTGCTCGAACGCGTAATCGCGCTCCACCTGCAACATATGCACGGTCGCATGCGGAAAATCGTCGAGACCGCCGGCGTGATCGAAGTCCAGATGACTCAGCACGATATGCGTGACGTCGCGTGGATCGAAGCCGAGACGCTGAATCTGGCGGATTGCAGTCATCTCCTCGCGGAAATCGGGACTCACGAGCCCGAGAAAGAAACGGCTGATGCGCGAGCGCGGATCGGCGACGTCGCGCAGCCCGAAGCCGGTGTCGACCAGCACGAGTCCCGCGGAGGTCTCGACAAGCAGGCAGTGGCAGGTAAGCAGCCCACGCTCGGCGAGCGATCGGGTGCGCCCGTCCATCAGGCGGCCGCCCAAAGGACAGGTGGAAATGCAGTTCAGATGGTGCACGATCATCGCTTTTCTACCAGAGCGGGAAGGTTCCGCAATCTGGCGCAAGCCATATACCCGGCCGCGCCCGTTATGCCGTTATGTCGACATGTGCTGCGCGGCGCTGCAAAAACGGTGCGCAAACGCGTGCGACTTTTTCAACGCTCAAGACAGCGCGTCCACGACGCGGTACATTTGAAGTCCGCACAAGAAATCACGGAGACAAATGTGGGACGCTATTCAGAGGACCAGCTTGACGAGTTCGCCGCGGCCTTCGAACGCGACGGAATGGTCGTATTGAGAAACCATTTTCCGGCCGAAAAGCTTCGCGCATGGGCCGAGGCTTTCAAACCGTTGCTCGACGAGCGGCTTGCGTCGAAAGCGACGGCTGTACGCGGTGAAAACCGGCACTACATCACGCTGCCGTTTACCGGCGTGTTTGCCGACGAAACCATCTTTTGCGATGCGGACTTGCTCGCGATAGTCGAGCGCGTGGCGGGCGAAGATCCTGTCATGTGCCAACTCGCCACCGACACGCCGCTCAACGGCTCCGCCTATCAGGACGTGCACCGCGACACGCCGGCGCTGTTCGACGGGGAGCCCGAAACGCCTTCGTTCCAGCTGGCAGTGAACTTCCCGTTATGCGATGTCACGCTGAAAAACGGTCCGTTCGAGACCACGCTCGGCACGCATCGTATGCGCTCGGAGGAAGCGTTGCAGGCGTGGCGCGAAGGGCGCGTCCCATTGCAGGCGATTCCAATGAAGCTGGGCGATGTGATGATCCGCGACGTGCGGGCGCTGCATCGCGGCACGCCGAACAAAACCGACATGCCGCGTCCGATGGTGGTGATCGGTTACAGCAGAAGCTGGTACTTTCGGCCCGAAGTGCATATCGACGTACCTGCGGCTGTCTACGACCAGTTGAGCGCGCGGGGCAAACGGTTGTTGCGATATATGCCGCGGGTCGAAGAACTGGATACCGCACCGGGCGCCGAGCACTATCGGAAGTTTGCTTATTGACCGGCGTTTTTTAGTTTCGTTTGATGCGTTGGGAGGCGCGGATGCCGGACCGAAAAATCAGCCCCGCGCCTTCCGCGCGAAGTACTCCGCAGCCATTAACCGGAAAGCAATAACGGCCGGATTGTCCTGATCCGCTCGCCAGGCCATGCTCATCTCAGCCTGGATGGAATGCTGTGCAATGAACCGGAATTCCACGTTGTCGTAATGGAACCGCTGCGCCGACGCGGGCAAAATCGCAACGCCCAGCCCCGCGCGCACGAGCGACAGAATGGTGGGCGTCTGATCGATGTACTGCGCGATGTTCAGGTTCACGCCTTCCGTCGCGAGCATGCCCATGATGCGGTCGTGAAAGTACTTCCCTTGCGTGGGCGAATGCATGATGAACGGCTGCTCGTCGAGTTGCTTCAATGCGATCTGCTCGAATTGACACAACATGTGCCGCTTCGGCAGCGCGACGATCAACGGCTCTTCGTCGACGAGAAGGAACTCGAGCTTTTGCCTGGATGGCAACGGCCGGAGAAAGCCGAGATCGATCGTGTTCGCGGCGAACGCCTCGATCTGCGCGGCCGAGACCAGTTCGAGCAATACCACGTCGATCTCGGGCAGCACGTCAGCTGCCGCCACCAGCAATTCGGGAATCAGTTCATAGCCTGCCGCGCCGGTGAAGCCAAGACGCACGCGCCCGGTTTTGCCCTTGCTCGCGCGCCGTACCGTGCTTTCGGCCTGCTCGGCGAGGTTGAGCAGACGCGTGGCGTCCGCGAGAAAAACACGGCCTTCCGTTGTCAGCTTGACCGTGCGGCCAATGCGTTCGAAGAGCATCACGCCCAGGTTGTCTTCGAGTAACTGGATCTGTCTGCTGAGCGGCGGCTGCGTCATGTTCAGCAGCGCAGCCGCGCGCCTGAAGTTCAGTTCTGTCGCCGCCGCAACGAAGCAACGCACTTGTCCGAGATCGAGCATTCTTGTATCGACATGGATGGGGGAGTCGACGGTCATTATAGGTGCGCGCGCTCTCGCTCGATCCAGCCATGACAGGAAACCCGCAGCGTCAGGTCGTGAGGCTGCCTTCCGGACGTTGCCCAGCCAGTGCCTGCGCGAGACTTGCGAGCACCATTTCACCCATCGCCGTGCGCGATTCGACCGTGGCGCTTGCGCGATGCGCCTGAAGCACGACACGGTCCATCTCGAAGAGCGCGGACGGCACATTCGGTTCGTCGACGAACACGTCGAGACCCGCGCCCGCGATCACGCCGCCACGCAACGCGTCCACCAGATCGCTTTCGACCACCAGCTTGCCGCGCGCCACGTTGATCAGGTAACCGTGCTTGCCCAACGCGTCGAGCACCGCGGCATTCACGATGCCTTGCGCCTTGTCTGCGGCGGCCGCCAGCACCAGAAAATCGCAGCCGCGCGCGAGCGACAGCAGGTCGGCAACGAACGGATACGCGACATCGTCCATGCGTCGCAAGTCGGTGTACGTGATCGGACAATTGAATGCAGTAGCGCGTTGTGCAATTGCGCGACCGACTTTACCCATCCCGACGATGCCCACCCGCTTTCCGCTCAGACGGTGCGACAACGGCAATGCGCCCGGATGCGGATTCTTCTGCCAGTTGCCCGACTTGACGAACTCGTTGCCCGTGCATATTTCGCGGCACACCGCGAGCATCAAACCGATGGCGAGGTCGGCGACATCTTCGGTCAAGGCGCCGAACGTTGCCGTGACTGGAATGCCGCGCGAACGCGCGAATTCGAGGTCCACCGCATCGGTGCCCACGCCGTTCACCGCAATCACCTCGAGCGCGGGCAAGCGTTGAATCATGTCGTTTGCGATGCCGGTATGCCCGCCGGTGATCACGCCTCTGATCGACTGCCCGTGCTCGCGGATATACGCGTCTTTATCGCTCTGTTCGAACAGGCGATGCACGGTATAGAGCGAGGCGAGCGTGTCGTTGATTGCGGGAATCAGAATCGGGTTCAATTGCAGAATGTTCGGTTTCACTCCGTGTGCTCCTTTGTTGTAGTCGGCGGTCGTCGCGGCGCCGTAACCGGCGACGCATCCAGTCGCAATGTCGGCGGATGATGGGCTTTTTCATGCGCCGCGTCCAATCCCAAAACGCTATCAGTTGATCCACGGATCGACGCGTGAAGGCCGAGCGCTATCGATTCAATTCCGGCATCAATCAATAGCGAGAAAAGATTGGACGGCGTATGGCACGGCGGCCAGAATCAAAACCGTCAGAAGGAGCGTTCCTTCGCCCACTTCCCAGCAGGGAAGGGAAATAAGTTTCAAGCACATTGGAGACAAACGTGAAAACGTGCCGCCGTATCGCGCCCATTGCTTTTACGCCCCTAGCCCGATGCAACACCGCGAGGGGACCGGTATGAACAATGCGGAGGGTGTCGTCGCGGGCGCGAAAGCGCAGCCGGTCGCGGAGAAGCGTACCGGCCACCGTTGGATCGTTATGGGGCTGATCTTTTGCATCTGGGCCATTGCCTGCGCCGATCGCGCCAATTTCGGCATTGCATTGCCGTACCTGAAAAAGGAATACGGCATTACGAACACGCAGGCCGGACTGATCGTGAGTCTATTTTCTTTTGCGTACGGATTCGTGCAGATACCGGTCGGCCTGCTTTATAAACGGCTCAGCGAAAAGACCACCGGCTTTCTGTTTTCGATCTTCATGATTCTCACGTCGGTGTTTACCGGTCTCATGGGTACCACGTCGTCGGTGTTCCTGTTGCAGGCATACCGCGTGGGTCTGGGTCTATCGGAAGGCCCGCTGGGTATCGGCTGCACGAACGTGATCAACCGCTGGTTTCCCGCAAAAGAGAAGGGCACGGCGACGGGACTCTGGATTGCGGCGTCGAAGCTCGGTCCTCTGATCGTACCGTCGGTATGCATCGTCGTGATCCAGTTGTGGGGATGGCGAGAAATCTTCTATGTATTCGCTGTGCCAGGCATTCTGCTCGCCATAGTCTGGATGTTCACGGTGACCAACTCGCCGAGCGAGAACCGCTTCTGTTCCGAGGCCGAGCAACGCTATATCGCCGATGATACGCCGCGCCAGGCCCACGGCGGGAACGCATCGCGGCGCAACGAGGTCGCGCATATTCCGTATCTGGATGCGTTCAATCGTACAAGGCGTGTTGCTCAACTCGAGACGATCCGGCAGGTGTTCGGTTCATGGAATATCCTGGGCGTCGCGATCGGCTACGGTTGCATGATCGGGATCAGCAATATCTTTATGTCGTGGATGCCGACGTATCTCGTGACCGTCAAAGGTTTTGCTTCTGTCAAGATGGGCTTCCTCGCATCGGCGCCATTCATTGGTGCGGTGGCCGGCAACATGCTGGGCGGCGTGATCTCCGACCGTTTGCTGGGTGGCCGCCGCAAGCCGATGATGATGCTCGGCGCGCTCGGCACCATGCTGATGATGCTTCTGCTGATCGACGCGCCCGACAGCGTCGCGTATCTCGGGGTCGCGCTGATACTGGCGGGCCTGATGCTCGGCATCGGCTTCGCAGGCTATTCCGCCTATCCGATGGGACTCGCAACGAAGTCCACCTATCCGGCGGCCTTCGGTATCGTGAACTGCGTGGGCCAGATTGGCGGCGCATGCGCGCCGCTGGTCGTCGGCATTCTGCTCGACAAGTACAGCTGGACGAGCGTGTTTCTTTATATGGTCGGCACCGCGCTGTTGTGCCTGCTGCTGCTCTTCAGCGTGATCGAACCGATTGCCGCGGGCCGTGGGGATGGCGCCGACGGGAAGTCGAAATAGGAGCGTGGGTAGTGGCCGCAGGCGACCTGCGCGACCACTACGTCGGAGCTATGCTCGAAAAATGTGGTGAGCGCTTAGTCGAAATCGAACACGTCGAAAATCGAACGCTTCTTCTTTTGCGTTCGATAGCCCGAGCGATGATCTTCGTACCGGCGGTCACCGCCGTAAGCTCGGTCATGCTCCTGGCGGTCATGGCGGCTTGCGCTCGCCGCACCGCGCAAGCTGGTCTCCGCGGTGTCTTGCGCGATCAGCTTGTCGAGCTCGCCACGGTCCAGCCACACGCTGCGGCAGTTATTCGCCGATACCGATTGCGCGTCTGGTTTTCGCGCGGCGCACCAGCATGTTCACCGCCTCGACGAACGCGGAGAACGCCATCGCCACATAGATGTAGGCCTTCGGCACATGCGTTCCAAAGCCCTCCGCAATCAGCGTCATGCCGATCACGAGTAGAAAGCTCAATGCGAGCGTCACAATGGTCGGGTTGCGCTCGATAAACTGCGACAGCGGACGAGCGGCGAAAAGCATCGCCATAACAGCGCTAATGACCGCGAGAAACATGATCGGCATATGGTCGGTCATGCCGACAGCCGTGATGATGCTGTCTACCGAAAACACGATATCGAGCACCAGAATCTGGCCGATTGCGCCGGCGACGGTCAATTGCACAGTGCTGCCTGCGTTGCTGCGTTGCTCTTCCGCGTGAACCACGTGGTGATGCATTTCACGCGTTGCCTTCCACACGAGGAAAAGACCTCCGCCGAGCAGAATCAGATCGCGCCACGAGAACGCGTGGCCGAGCAGGGTAATGGCGGGCGCGGTCAACTGCGCGATCCAGGCAACCGTACCGAGTAGCCCGAGTCGAAGCCCTAGCGCGAGCATGATGCCAAGACGCTGCGTGCGAGCGCGCTGCGCCTCAGGCAGCTTGTTGCTGAGGATCGAGATAAAGATTAGGTTGTCGATGCCGAGCACGATCTCCATCACGACCAGCGTGAGGAGCGCAACCCACGCGGCAGGGTCGGCAGCGAGTGTGAGCAGGGTGTCCATGGTGTACGTCTGCTTATAAATGGATGACGGTGGAATAACGATCATGATCGCCGCACTCGATGATCGGATAAACCAGTGTTAATCTGAGCGATAGATCGGTTTTTCCGAAGTTCATCGTCGCGGACCACCTACATGCTCAACTACCGTCACTTGTACTATTTCTGGGTCGTCGTGAAGGAGGGCGGCTTTGCGCGCGCGGCAGAGCGGCTCGATATGGCCGTTCAGACCATCAGCGCGCAGGTGCGTGAACTCGAGAAGTCCATCGGGCGTCAGTTGCTCAAGCCCGCCGGTCGAGGCGTCGCGATGACAGAAGCCGGCGAGAGCGCGTTTAGTCGCGCCGAGCAGATCTTTCAGCTCGGTGAGGCGCTGCTCGATGACATGCGCGAGGCGGGCGGCGAGGGCGTCGCCCGCTTGGCGGTCGGTCTGTCCGACGGTATTTCGAAGCTGGCGGCGCATGCGCTGCTCGCGCCGGTGCTAGGCACGCCGTCGCTCCGGCTCTTGTGTCATGAAGGGGAGCACGCGCAGTTGTTATCCGAACTCGCACTGCACCGGCTCGATCTCGTGCTCGCATGTCAACCGGCGCCGCATAATTCCGACTTGCGCGTGGTGAGCCAGCGGCTCGCCGGTTCGCCGGTGGACTGGTACGGTCCGGCTGAAATCGCGCGCAAATCGGCGCGCGCGGGGTTTCCGCAGTGCCTCGCCGACTTGCCAGTGCTACTGCCGACGCGCCACGGCGCGTTGCGTGGGCGGCTCGACCGCTGGTTCGACTCGCAGGGCATCCGGCCGCGCGTCGTCGGCGAATTCGAGGACAGCGCGCTGATGGCTGTGTTCGCCGCGCGCGGTCTGGGCGTATTTCCGCTCGCTGAACTGGGTGCGGAAGATTTGTCGCTACTGCGCGGCCTGCGCTGGCTCGGCCGCGCGGACGGAGTGATCGATGAGATCCACGCCATCCGCTCGCGCCGCGGCCAGCATCATGCGCTGGCTTCTCAGGTGGTGGCCACTGCACGACCATGAGCGCGCGACGCAGGCCACTTAAGCCCCGCGCGGCCCGCGGCCGGTTTCAGGTCGTGTCCCCATGCGTTGAAGACCGCAGCGAGCAGCGCAATTTCGCCGTCGGCCAGATAGTCGTCGGCGACCGTTACCGCAACACATAAACGAATGATCTTGCGGCGCAAGACGGGATCGTCGATTTCATCGATGAGTGTCGTGAGCATGGCGGCGTCCAGACGGCCCATTGGAGGCGAGGACGACATCTGCGCAATCGAGCGATCCTCGCAGAGCGTCTGCACGATGTCGGCGAATTGGGCCGGCGCGAGACCGAGTTCGCCCGCGATGTCCAGCTTTTCCAGCACGCGTTCTTCCGAACTGCATACGTGGCCGTCCGAAGTGAGGGCCAGCGCGACGATACGTGCTGCTGCCTGGGGGCTGTTACGCGGATAGGTTCGCATGATCGGGTCCTTTGGTAGGCGATGTCCGTGTTGAAGTGAACCCAGTCTGCGGCAATACCCAAGTCGGATAAACCTGTTAATAGCGAACTTGTGGTTCGGAAAAACCGATGCTTCATGTTGCTGTTAATCGCGGCACCGGTCGCCTCCAGTTGCATGCAGGTAAGGCTTGCGTCATGAAATGCCGAGTTGCGTTGCAGTCGCGTCGATCGCGTTCTTCGCCTTCGAAACAAGCTCGTCGATTTCCTGTTTGCTGATGACGAGAGGCGGCGACAGCAGCATACGGTCGCCGCTCGCGCGCATGATCAGATTGCCATTGAAGCAGAAGTCCCGGCAAACGCCGCCCACATCACCACCATTGACAAAGCGTTTGCGCGATGCGGGTTCTGCCGCAAGCTGCAATCCCGCCACCAGTCCGGCACCGGCAATCTCACCGACAATCGGATGGTGCGCGAAGGTGTCGCGCAGTTTCTTCTGGAAGTAGGGTCCCGTATCGGTCTTGACGCGCTCGACAATCTTTTCGTCGCGCAGCAGTTTGAGATTTGCTACCGCAACGGCGGCGCCCACCGGATGGCCCGAATATGTCAGACCATGATTGAACTCGCCGTTTTCAATAATCGCTGTGGCGATGCGGTCGTTCAGGCCGACGGCGCCCATCGGTACATAACCGCTCGTCAGCCCTTTCGCCATTGTGATCAGATCGGGCTGGAAGCCGAAAAGTTGATGAGCGAACCATTCCCCGGTGCGGCCAAAACCTCCAATCACTTCGTCCGCGACTAGCAGGACGTCGTACTTGCGGCAGATGTGCTCAATTTCCGGCCAGTATGTGGACGCCGGAAAGATGACGCCGCCCGCACCCTGGAAAGGCTCACCGATAAACGCAGCCACGTTTTGTGCGCCAACTTCCAGGATCTTCATTTCGAGCTGTTGCGCCCGGGCAAGCGCGAAATCTTCCGGTGTCTGACTGCTATTTGCTTCGCCGAAAAAATAAGGTTGATCAATATGCACGATGTTCTCGACTTTCGACGGCATCTGCTCGTGCATATAGCCCATGCCGCCAAGCGTACCGCCTGCGATCGTCGAGCCGTGGTAGCCGTTCTTGCGCGAAATCACGACCTTCTTCGAGTGTTTGCCTAGAGTCGCCCAATATCGATGGACGATACGCAGCACCGTATCGTTGGCTTCCGACCCACTATTGCAGTAGAAGAATTGATTGAACGGCTCCGGCGCGAGTTCCGCGAGCAAAGCCGACAACTCGATTACCGGCGGGTGAGTGGTTTTGAAGAACGTGTTGTAGTAAGGCAGTTCTTCCATTTGCCTGTACGCCGCATTGGCCAGTTCCTTGCGGCCATAACCGACATTAACGCACCACAAGCCCGCCATGCCATCGATGATCTTGTTACCTTCCGAATCCCACAAGTACACGCCGTGGGCTTTCACGATCACGCGGCTGCCGCTGCGATTGAGCGCGCCCATGTCGGAGAACGGATGAATGTGGTGAGCGGCATCCAGCGCGCGGTATTCCGCGGTGGTGCGTTGCTGCGCGGTGCGTGCGCCTGCCGCAGGTTCGGCAGGTTGCACGTAGGCGATCTCTTCGGTTCTGTAGCTCATAATGCCTCCGGTTTTTCTCACGTCTGCGTTCGCGTTCGGGTTCGGGTTAGCGTTTGATTCAGACGTGCAATAACAGATGCCGGCGTTCCCATGAACTGATCACGCGAAAGAACGCTTCGTATTCGGTCTCTTTTAGCGCAAGGTACGCTCGCACGAACTTGTCGCCGAGTACCTCTGCAATGGGCTCGCAGGCGCCCATTAATGTCAGCCCCTCTTCGAGATTGCGCGGTAGCTGGTACGGCAACTCATATCCGTCGCTCAGCAGCGGCTCGGTAGCGTCGAGCTTTTGCGTCATGCCGAGATAGCCGGCCGCAAGCGTTGCCGCTATCGCGAGATACGGATTGCAGTCCACGCCGGGAATCCGGTTTTCAATGCGGCGCGCAGCCGGCCCCGAATGCGGAATGCGGAAGCCCACCGTGCGATTGTCGTAGCCCCAGGCGACGTTTATCGGTGCGGCCATGAAGCGCGAGAGACGCCGATATGAATTGATATATGGGGCAAAAATCGGCATCAACGCGGGCGTGTATTTTTGCAAGCCCGCTATGTAGCTGGTGAAAAGCGACGTGGGCTTGCCGTCGGTGCCGGTAAATAGATTGTGGCCGGTTTCCCCGTCGACGAGGCTTTGATGCATGTGCATGGCCGAGCCCGGCTCGCCTTCCATCGGCTTGGCCATGAACGTGGCGTACATTTTGTGACGCAATGCCGCTTCGCGCACCGTGCGCTTGAAGAGGAACACACTGTCCGCGAGTTTGAGCGGATCGCCATGCATGAAGTTGATCTCCATCTGCGCGGCGCCCACCTCATGAATCAGCGTGTCGACTTCCAGTTCCTGAACGTCGCAATACTCGTAGATGTCTTCGAAGAGCGGGTCGAATTCGTTGACGGCTTCTATCGAGTAGGCCTGGCGTCCGGTCTCGGCGCGCCCAGTGCGGCCAATGGGCGGCTGCAACGGCAGGTCGGGGTCCTTGTTCATATCGACCAGATAGAACTCGAGTTCGGGTGCAATGACCGGCTTCCAGCCCTTCGCCTTGTACAGTTCGAGCACACGGCGCAGCACGCGGCGGGGTGAGATGGCGACAGGCGTGCCGTCAAAGTGAACGCAATCGTGAATCACCTGAGCAGTCGGATCGACGGCCCACGGAATCATTCGTATCGTGCTGGAGTCGGGTACGCACACCATGTCGGGGTCGGTGACGCCCGTGAGCGTGCCGCCGTCCGGATAGTCTCCGGTGACGGTCTGGATCATCACGGCCTGCGGCAAGCGCATGGACTCGCCCGACTCGAACTTGCTGCGGGGAATGATCTTGCCGCGAGCAATGCCCGCCATATCGGGGATGATCGCTTCGATTTCAGTAACGTGATTTTTCTTAAGAAATTCGTCGATGTCATGCATGATTTTCTCTCTGTTTGTTGCGCTATTGCGCGGCCTGGCTGCGTCGGCAAGCGGAGTGTCATAGCCAGTTCTCGCGTTTGGCATGCATGCGTTCGCGGCACGCATTGCCGAACGCACGAAAGATCGCAGTGGAGAAAAGGTCGCTCGCGTGCTTCCACTCCGGGTGCCACTGCACGCCCAGCGCGAAAGCGCGCGCACCGTTCACGCTCACCGCTTCGATCAGTCCGTCCGGCGCAGTGGCTTCGACCACGAGACCCATGCCCAGCTGCTCGATACCCTGGTCATGCAACGAGTTCACGCGCACTTCGTTCGCACCGCCCGCGAGACGCTGCAACAAACCGCCATGCGTCAGCAAGACCGTGTGAGACGGTGCGTATTGCAGATCGAGGCGATCCTCCTTGTTCTCGCGATGGTCGCTGAAGCCCGCGACCGCATGAACGCCTTGATGCAACGTCCCGCCAAACACCACGTTCATTTCCTGCAAGCCACGGCATACGGCGAGCACCGGCACGCCCGCCGCAATCGCGGCGCGCATCAACGGGAGCGTCGTCGCATCGCGGGCCGCGTCGTGCACCGTGCCAGGCGCACAAGGCTTGCCACCGTAAAGGTGCGGATCGAGATTCGAATAACTGCCGGTGAAAAACAGACCGTCGACAGTGGCCAGTACATCGTCCGTGGACTGACGCTCGCCCAGCGCAGGCAGCAGCAATGCGAGCGCCTGCGACCCGTCGACGATTGCAGCGATGTATTTCTCACCAACCACGTGCGAAGGATGATGTCCTGTTGTCGTTCTATCGGTGGTAATGCCAATCAATGGTTTATTTCGCATAACGAATTGACGTGTGTATTCAACCGCGCGACGCAGCGGATGCGAGACGTAGCATGCGCACCGCGAATGTCAGCGCGACACCAGTCCACAGCCGGACGCCATGCGTCAAGCCGCCGGAGTAGGGCAAGCGGTCGTCGTCAACGAAACGCGCCGCGCGTGACGATCAGATTGGCTGTTCGATTAGGGCCGGTGCGCTGCACAGTCGGGTCGACACGTGCGAAACACATGGACGGCATTAAGCACCGCACATGCGCAAACGCGCGGCTCGAGCGAACGCGCTCGCGCAGACGGACGAATCCAACGGCGAAAAAAAGGGAGGCGCTAGGGCAACAGCGAGGCGACTTCGTCCGTACGCACGGCAATGAAGGCGCGGGCGGAGATCGAGTTGTGACGTCGAACCGAACGACGCGAAAGGATTGTGAAGACGGACACGAAGCGGCGGAACGTAAGGCTGCCGCTGCTGCCGTCGGCGATGGCGCCGTCAGCGCGAGGACAACTCGCATGACTGCGGTTCCATTTCACCAAAGGGCCACGGACTCTCACGATTACACTCGACTGGCAACGTTGAAAGTATTGAACGGCCTGCTCATTCGCACGGGGCGTTTAAAGAAACAGGACGTTGGGATGATCGCCTTGAACCGCGAACGGCGAACGGCGACCGCCCATAGGTCAGGATATACGAGTCAATAACGCCGTCAAACCATTTCTGACAAAAACCGGCTCGGTGCTTTCCCGAGGCGGTCCGCAAATTCGTCGCTGAAATAAAGGAATGTTGCGCAATGGGTATTTCGGATGATTCAAGGTGCAACGCCGCTAAGTGAAATTGAAAAAGCGTTGGGGCGGTGTGGTCGGGAACTACATTAAACAACGTTTGCTGACCAATCAGGATTTGCGGCTACAGCATAGAAGACCATGTCACAAGTTATGCTCTCTTCGTCTCCGATCGCTGTCGACATCAAATACAGATGTTTTGCTCAAACACAGTCCCCAATCCTGCCGCGTCGTCTGCTCGACCAACCAGTATTGCGGCAGCATGGCGCGTTGCTTGCAGGCCACTTTCGCCGGACACGGCCCCTCGGTCTCCTCTGAGATTGGTCGCTTCACGGTTAATCGGGCAGGACGGCGACGGCCTTGATTTCGACGATATACCCGGCCGTGCCCCCGAGCATGTGCGCGCCGATGGCCGTCCATGCCGGCATGGGATGCGTCGTGAGGTAGCGGTCGCGTATCTCTATGAATGAAGGCAAGTCGCGCATATCGGTGTGGAACGTCGTGAGGTCCACCACGTCGCTCAGCGAAGCGCCTGCAGCCTCGAGTACTTTCTTCAGGTTCTCGAACGCTTGAACTGTCTGCGCTTCGCGACCTTCGACGAGTTGCATCTTCGCATCTCGACCCACCTGGCCAGACACATATATGGTGTTCCCGACCTTGACTGCGGGGGCGTAGCGAATTCTTTCGTACACCGCCTCCATTCCGGCGGGCACAACGGCTTTGCGTTCCTTCATTACTGCGTCTCCAGACTGATTGGGCTCTATCCGTTGTCGCCGCCGGCAACCGGCAACACGGCGCCCGTGATGTAGCTAGCTTCGTCGGATGCAAGAAAGAGAATCGGCGCGACCTGCTCTTCAAGCGTTCCATAGCGCTTGAAGAAGGTGGACTCGACCACCTGCTTGACGGCTTCGCTCATCCAGGTCCTCTCCGCTTCGTTGTCTCCTGCCTCATTGCGAGGCACGCGTCGCGGAGGCGCCTCTGTCCCACCAGGGGCGGCAGCGACCACGCGGATGTTGCATTCGCCGTATTCCATCGCTAGCGACTGGGTGAGAGCATTGACGCCGCCCTTGGCAGCCGAGTAGGGCACGCGGCGAATACCTCGCGTGGCATTCGATGAGAGGTTGACAATCGTTCCACGGCCTTGCGACAGCATCTGAGGCAGAACAGCGTGGCACGCATATAGGGTCGGCATCAGGGAACGGCGGATTTCAGCATCAATCTGGGCCGGCTCGAACTCCGCGAAAGGCCGCATGCGAATCGCGCCGCCGACGCCATTTACGAGGATGTCAATCCGACCAAACTTTTGCGTCGCGAAAGCCATTGCCGAAGCCGCACCTTCATACGTCTCGAGGTCGGCGACGAAGCCGGCTGTCCCGGCGCCGATCGCCTCGGCGGCGACATCGTGGACAAACTCAGCGCGGTCCACAAACAGTACTTGCGCACCCTCCGATGCTGCACGCAGAGCAACGCCGCGCCCGATTCCCTGCGCCGCTCCGGTGACGACCATTACCTTGCCTTCGAACCGTTGCGCGTTCATGCGTCCACCAGCGCAGCGTTGGGGGTAAATTTTTCGTAGTGAAAGCTGGCTGGCTCTACGCCGTTTTCGTCGAAATGTTTGCGTACAGCGTCAACCATCGGTGGCGGGCCGCACAGGTACACGTCGACATCTCCGTCGTTCAAACATTCTGCAGGCATGTGCTGTGTCACCCAGCCCTTGCGCGGGTGCGCGGATTCGGTTGCGGCCACAACGGTGCTGAACGTGAAATTTGGAAGTCTCAACGTGTATGACTGAATGTCTTCGACCAGAACCAGGTCGAGGTCTCGCGTCACACCGTAGATAAGGTGCACCTTCTGCTGGGAGTTCGCACGGGTCAACACTTCCAGCATCGACAGGAACGGGGCTAGCCCAGTACCTCCCGCGAGGAACAGCAAGGGTCGTTCAACTGCACGCAAATAGAAGACACCCATCGGCCCGGTCAACTGAACCTTGTTGCCGGGCTGGGCCGACTCGAGCCATGTGCTCATGACGCCGCCGGAAATCTTCTTGATCAAAAAGCAGATTTTCGATTCGCCGGGCAACGAGGAGAACGAGTAGGAGCGATGTTGACCGCTGCCGGGTACATCGATGTTGACGTACTGGCCGGCAAGGAACACGGGCGGAGCGCCGTCAACATTCATCTCTAGCACGACAGCAGCATCGTTGTGTTTTTCGACCTTTGTGACCGTCGCCGCGAACTTGCTCTGCTCAGTCTTGCAGGCCGTCGACGATGCGGGGACGGCAATGACACAATCGCTCTCGGGAACCATCTGACATGTGAGGACGAGACCGCTCTGCTTCTCGTCGTCGCTAAGCGCGTCTTCTATGTAGTCGTCGCCCAGATCGTAGCGGCCACTCTCCGCCCGGCATTTGCAGGTACCGCATACGCCGTCGGAACAATCCATTGGCAAGTTGATCCTGGCGCGAAAGGCGGCATCGAGAACCTTCTCGCCGGCCTTGCATTCGACGAAGCGGGTAACTCCGTCTTCGAAGTTCAGTGCAATGTTGTAGCTGGACATGTTGTCTCCTACTTCCTTGTCTCGATTCGACCGGTCGCATCAAACGTGATAAACGTCGAGCACCTGTCGTATATAGTCGTTCTTCAGTGCAATCTTCTTGCTGGAAATCAGCAGACGGTCGTCGACCTTGCGCAAGGTTACGTACATCGTGCCGAAGAACTGGTCGGTAATCCTGTAGCGATGAATGAGCGTGTTGAAGTTGTACCGAAGGTCCACCTCGTCATCACGTTCAGCCAGCACTTCCACATTGGTCACGTTGTGGCTCGTGCGCGGTTCGGGCATCGAAGCGCCGCTTCGTTCGGTCTTGATGCGGAACACGCGGTCTTCGAGGCCGCCGCGATCCGGGTAGTACATCAACGAAATCTGCGTCTGCGGGTCTTCTGTCAGCCTGTCATCGTCGTCCCACGCAGGCATCCAGTAAGTGACGTCCTCGGTATAGCAGGCAAGCCACTCGTCCCATTGACGGTCATCCAGAAAACGGGCTTCCTGATAAAGCGCACGACATAGTTTTTGATAGTCGAAGCTCATACCGTCGCCTCCGCCTGTTCTTTTCGCAACGCTTCGCGCATGACCCGCAGCCAGTACTCGTGCTGAACGACAAAGAGGCCCTCGTCTTCGCTCCGCTCTCCGGAGATGAGCGGATTCAAGCCCATGCTTTTGGCGTTTTCGTCGGGTCCGTGAATCCACAGCGGAGCACCGCGCGAGAGGTCGTTCCACATCGTCGTTGAACCGGCGTATCCGGACTGGCACGCGCGAAATTCTTCGAGGTCGTCACTGGTCCCCATGCCCGATACGTTGAAGAAATCTTCGTATTGGCGAATGCGGATCGCGCGATCTTCCGCACTTTCGTCCTTGGGGGCGAAACAGAAGATGCTGACTTCGGTCCGGTCTACGCTAATCGGACGAACCACTCGAATCTGAGTGCTGAACTGATCCATTAGAAAGACATTGGGATAAAGGCACAGATTGCGGGTCTGGTTGATGACGAATTTGCCCTTGTCTTCGCCCACACGCGCCGTGATTTCGTCGCGGTGCCGATAAACCGGCCTCACTTCCGGGTTCATGGTATTGGTCCACAGCAGGATATGACCATGCTCGAATCCGTACACGCCGGCAACCGACTTGCTCCAGCTGTTCGCATCCACTGCCTTGGTGCCTTCTTCCTTGCGCCGGCCCATCGTCGCGGCATAGTTCCAGTGGACGGTGCTGACGTGATAACCGTCGCAACCGTTTTCCATCTGCATCTTCCAGTTGCCGTCGTAGATATACGAGGAGTTTCCGCGCAATACCTCCAGGCCGTCGGGTGCTTGCGCAACGATCTGATCGATGATGACCTTCGTCTCGCCGAGGTAATCCTCAAGCGGCATCACGTCGGCATTGAGACTGCCAAACAGAAAGCCGCGATAGCTCTCGAAGCGCGCAACCTTCTTCAGGTCGTGAGAACCTTGCTTGTTGAATTGCACCGGATATTCGGTGGTCTTCTCATCCTTCACTTTCAGGAGCTTCCCGGCATTCGAGAACGTCCAGCCGTGAAAAGGGCAGGTGAAGCTGCTCTTGTTGCCGTGCTTGCGGCGACACAGCATTGCACCTTTGTGCGCACATGCATTGATGACCGCGTGCAATTCGCCGGTCTTGTCACGGGTAATGACGATAGGCTGACGACCAATCGACGTGGTGTAGTAGTCGTTGTTGTCAGGAATCTGGCTTTCGTGCGCGAGATAAACCCAGTTGCTCTCGAAGATGTGCTTCATCTCGAGTTCGTACAAATCGGCGTTGGTGAAGATGTCACGACGGCAGCGGAAAACACCGTTTTCTTTGTCGTCTTGCACTGCGTTACTCAGCAGGTCTTCCAGCTTCAACGCCTTGTCGATAATTGCAGACATGTTTGCTCTCCCTATGCGGGCTCCACGGCGGAGCCCTTGCATCGGTACAGTGATTTATGCGGAGAATCAGGCAGCGAGTCGGTCAGAAAGCCGCCGTGTCGAGCGGTTAGACCGCAGCTGACGCCCTCGGGCGATTGACCAACTGAGTGTCCTTACCCTCGATCAATGGGCTCAGCGCAATGTCGAACTGAATTTCTTTGTACGCATCCGCCTTCAGACCCAAGGCAATGCCGCCGGTCCTCTCGACCACGTGAGGTACGAGTTCTTCGCGGGTCGCATAGGCGAAGTCGTCCCAGATCAGCGGGTCGCCTTCGATGTTGATTTGCGTCGTCAGCTTGCGTGTTTTATCGCTGGTGACGAAGAAGTGCACATGCGCTGGACGATTACCGTGTCGAGCAAGCATGTTCAGCAGTTGCTGGGTCGCACCGTGCGGCGGGCAGCCGTAGCCAACCGGCATGAGTGTGCGGAATTCGTATTTACCGTCGGCACCGGTTCGCACTGCACCGCGAAGGTTGAACTCGCTTTGTGCACCGGTCGGGTCGAAGTGCGAGTAGAAACCCTTCGAGTTGGCATGCCAGCACTCGACCACCGCGCCCGCCACGGGCTTGCGATCGGGTCCGGTCACGGTGCCATGAATGATGAGCGGGCCAGCGTCTTCGTCGGGATTGACATCGATTTTCGACACACCGTCGCCCACCGGCGCGCCAGCGACGTACAACGGTCCTTCAATGGTTCTCGGCGTGCCGCCATGGATGTCTGCTTCGAGATCCTGCGCATCCATGCGGATGTCGAGGTACTTTTCCAGGCCAAGGCCTGCAGCCAAAAGCGCCGCTTCGCCGTCTTGCCCGAGCTTATTGAAGTAGGTCACGCCCGCCCATATTTCATCTGGGGTTATGTCGAGGTCGTCGATGGCCTTGAACAGGTCGCTCAGCAAGCGATGGGTGATCTCCTTGGCGCGGGCGTTGCCGTCCTCGCGACCAAGGTTGGCGGCGGCCGCGAGAAGGTTCTGCACTTCGTTCGTTTCAAACACTTTGGCGTTCATTGTCTGCTCCTGACTCTCTCTATTTTTCGATGGGGTTAACCCTTGTTTCTGCGCAGTTTAAGTATGCTCAGAAGGTATAATCGGGTTGTGAATCTCGGTATGAATGCAGGATAGTTGAGGCCAAACCAACCGGTCCAACACCGATTTAGTATCGGGCTATATCTGAGAGGTATTAAATGGAGCTGCGACACCTCCGGTACTTCGTGGCGGTTGCCGAGGAGCGGAACTTCACGCGGGCCGCGCAGCGGCTTCACATAGCCCAGCCACCGCTCAGTCGGCAGATACAGCAACTGGAAGAGACCTTGGGCGTGCAACTCTTCGAAAGAAACTCGCGCCCGCTGAAACTGACCGAGACGGGCAAGTTCTTTTACGGCCACGCGGTGCAATTGCTGGCACAGACTTCAGAACTCGAGTCGATGACACGCCGAGTCGGCAACATCGAGCGCAGCATGTCCGTCGGCTTTGTCGCATCGACCCTATACGGGTTGCTGCCAAAAATAATTCGCCGCTTTCGCGACGAGAACCCGACGGTCGAACTCAGCCTTCACGAAATGTCGACTACCGACCAGATCAGGGCGCTCAAGGACGGACGGATCGACATCGGGTTTGGCCGCATCCGGCTAGAAGATGCGAACATCCGGCGAGTGGTTCTGCGAGAAGAGAAGATGATTGTCGCGTTCCCTCTCGGCCACCCGCTTTCGATTTCCAGGCCTGTCTCGGCTTTACGCGACCTCATAAACGAAACGCTCATCATCTACCCGAAAACGCCTCGTCCGAGCTACGCGGACCAGGTCCTCGCTGCTTTTCAGGATCGCGGATTGAAGCCGCGAAAAATCTATGAAGTCCGCGAAATACAAATTGCGCTGGGGCTAGTCGCCGCAGGGGAGGGGATTTCCATTGTCCCGAGCAGCGTCTATGGTTTGAAGCGCGACGACGTGAGTTATAAGGAACTGGACGACCCGACTCTGGTGTCGCCAATCATCATGAGTGTGCGTGCGATGGACGAGTCGCGCGACATCAGCGAGATGCTCGATCTGATTTATCGACTGTACGAGGAAGAGCAGGTGGCTTCCGTCGCCCGTACGGACGGGGGTCGGTAAGCCTATCATACCTCGGGGGTATGGCACTAGACGTCGATGGTCTTGGACAGGGGAAGATTGCACGCGCAATACTTCTGCAACCCATCCATCTCGTCATCTCAGGTATGAATCCCCAAATCACCTCTGTCGAAGCGATTCTGGTTGACCTTCCAACCATTCGCGCGCATCAGCTCTCCATGGCGACGATGCAGCATCAAACCATGGTCATCATCCGCCTTCGCGCGAGCGACGACATCGAGGGCATTGGGGAGGCGACGACTATCGGTGGTCTCTCTTACGGCGAAGAAAGTCCCGAAGGCATCAAACTAACCATCGACACATACCTGGCGCCAGTGTTGGTGGGACAAGACGCGACCAACATCAACGACGTCATGCTCAAGCTGAACAAGGCGGCCCGCGGCAACCGCTTCGCCAAGTCCGGCATTGAAACGGCGCTGCTGGACGCACAGGGCAAACGTCTTGGTGTGCCGCTGTCGGCACTGCTAGGCGGATCTGTTCGCAAGACGCTTCCGGTCCTCTGGACGCTCGCGAGCGGCGACACCCATCGCGACATCGAAGAAGCCGAAACGCTTCTTGCTGAACGTCGGCACGATACGTTCAAGCTGAAAATTGGACGGCGTACCGTTCGGGACGACGTAGCGCACGTGTCAAAAATCAAGGCCGCCCTCGGCGACCGCGCAAGGATCACCGTGGACGTGAATCAGGCATGGAACGAAATCGATGCCGCGCTGGGAATCGCCGCGCTGGAAGCGGCCGGCATCGACCTTATCGAGCAGCCCACGCCGCGCGAGCAACGCGGCGCGCTTGCCCGTCTCGCTGCTCGCTTCATTGTGCCGATCATGGCGGACGAGGGCGTCACGGGTCCCGAAGACGCTCTCGATCTTGTACGTGGCTCATGCGCTGACGTTTTCGCACTGAAGATTGCGAAGTCCGGCGGTATCTACGCCATGATGCGGACCGCTGCCGTCGCCGACGCCGCCGGCGTCGCGCTATACGGCGGCACCATGCTCGAAGGCAGCATCGGTTCGATTGCTTCCGCGCACGGATTCAGCGCACTTCCGCAATTGTCATGGGGTACTGAGCTTTTTGGCCCACTCCTGCTTAAGGATGACGTGGTGACGGCTCGCCCCCAGTATCGCGATTTCGACTTGCATATTCCTGAAGGGCCGGGGCTCGGACTTCAGATCGATGAAGAAAAGCTCGCTTTCTACCGCCGTGATAAACAGGCCTGAACACACCGGGCCGTTCGACGTTCGTTATGACGCAATCGCCAGCAACTGGAGAAGGGCATCTCGCAAGGAGAAGAACATGTTGTATCTCGCAAGAATGGATGTACACCTGCCGCAAGATATGCCGGTTGTTCAGGCCAACGAAATCAAGGCCCGTGAAAAGGAATATTCGCAAGAGTTACAGCGACGGGGGAAATGGCAGCAATTGCACCGGATCGTTGGGCAATATGCGAACTACAGTATCTTCGACGTCGACTCGCACGACGAGTTACACGAGATCCTTGCGGGTCTTCCATTATTTCCATATATGTCGATCGAGGTGACAGCGCTTGCACGTCACCCTTCGTCGATACGATAGAAGCAGCGCTGGAGGATTGCGTCAGCGCGCAATGTTGTTCGCAGGTACGCGGCACTGCCGCCAGCCCTACAGCTTGAAAAAGCGGACGGTGGAATTGAGTGCGTGGCCCTGCGACTTGAGCGAATCCGAAGCTGCGGCTATTTCCTCGACAAGCGCGGCATTCTGCTGGGTCGATTGGTCCATCAAGGCAACCGCCTGATTCACTTCATCTATCGCGCGGCTCTGTTCGCGGGCCGACGTGGCAATCTCGCCCGTGATCGTCGCGACATGCGAAATGGCGGTGGACAACTCGGCAATCGTCTTTCCGGCGAGGTTGACCTGTTCGGCACCCGCCTCGACATTCACGACAGATGACTTCAGCAAACCCTTGATCTCTTTGGCTGCGGTCGTTGAGCGTTGGGCAAGGTTGCGAACTTCGGCGGCGACGACGGCAAAGCCGCGTCCGCTTTCGCCCGCACGTGCAGACTCAACCGCTGCGTTCAAAGCGAGGATGTTCGTCTGGAATGCGATGCCTTCTATCATGCCGACGATCCCTACAATCTTGCTGGATTGCTCGACCGCAGCGTTCATCGTGTTCGCGGCCTTCAAGACCGCTTCATTCCCTCGATGCGCTGTTTCTACTGCGCCGCTCGCCACGCTATTGGCGCTCTTCGCCTGTTCGGCCGTGCCGCGTACCGTTCCGGCAAGCTACTCCATACTCGCAGCCGTCTGCTGCAGCGAAGCAGCCTGTTGCTCAGTTAGCGACGAGAGGTCCAGACTGCCTGACGATACTTCGCCCACCGCGAGCTCGAGGTGGCCGCTGCTGCTCACGACCTTCTGCATCACGCCGTGGAGCTTCGCGACAAATGCATTGAACTGCCGCGCGAGAAGTCCAACTTCATCTTCGCTATCGAGCGGCAGCCGACGGGTGAGGTCACCGTCGCCGGCAGCGATCTCATGCATCGAACTGGCGAGGCTGCGGATCGGACCGGTCATCTTCCGCCCGAGCAGGATCGTCATACCAAGTCCCGCGACCAGCACGAGAAGACCCGTCGCGATCAGCGTCAAAGTCAGCTTGTTGGCGGCCGCCATCATTTCCGGCCTTGGCACCAGGGCGAAGTATTTCCAGCCATTCTTTGGCGACGTATAGACGAAGGATTCGTATGAAACGCCGTCCATCTGCACAGTGGTCAGCCGATCGGACGACGCGGCCAGTTGCGCATAGCCTCCGCCAAGACTTTTCAGATCCTTGAACTCGTGCTCCTTGGCCTTGGGGTCGATCAGGATCTTTCCGTTGTTGTCAGCAACGAGCAGGTAACCCGTCTCGCCGAACTTGATACCGCTGGTCAGGCGAGCGAAGTCAGCAAGCGAGATGTCGCCCCCGAGCACGCCGAGGATTTCTCCCTTGCTGTCTTTCACGACACTAGCAAACGAAATGATCTACCACGGCCTCACGCGAGGATCGTAGTGGTCGCCATTCATGCTCTCGATCGGCCACTGGACGTAGCCGCCCCAGCGCGTGCCGATATCGAGGTATCGCATGTTCGGGTGACTGTCGCCGAACTGCTTGAGCAGGGCGAAAATGGTTTTTTCCGTTTCGCCGTTAGCATCCGGCGTCATCTGCCCGCCGTGAGTCAGATAATCGGTGATGCTCTGGTCAGCCGCTCCTAGTTGCGCTGTCTGTACCAGGTAGCTGATGTTTTGCTCGACCTCGCGGAGAGCGACGTTGGTGCCGAACTTCGAAAAATTTCTGCGGCATGCGCGAGTGTCGTGTTGGCGCTGAGGCGTCGTTTGCGTTGAGGGAGGCTGGGTTGGTGGCTGACCGTGGGGGGTTCTGGAGGTGACCGTCGAAGTCTGGAGGCGAGTCGCGTTCTATCTGTGATTTGACATAAGATAAATT
>NZ_BAYE01000006.1 GCF_000685095.1 Paraburkholderia caledonica NBRC 102488 | reverse complement strand
GAATGCGCCCCACCATGCGGCCGTTCTCAATACTGCGAGGGTTCATCATGCATCTGAGTGACGTGCTCGATCTGTCGCGTGCGCAGTTCGCGATGACAGCTATCTTTCACATCCTGTGGCCAATTCTCACCATCAGCCTGTCTGCATTCCTGGTCCTGATCGAGGCCCTGTGGCTGCGCACCGGCGAGTTCTCCTATTACCGCCAGGCGCGCTTCTGGAGCAAGCTGCTGGTGCTCAACTTTGCGGTCGGCGTAGTCAGCGGCATTCCGATGGAGTTTCAGTTCGGCACGAATTGGGCGGGCTTTTCGCGCTATAGCGGACAGTTCTTCGGCAATATTCTCGGCTTCGAGGGCGCGATGGCCTTCATGCTCGAAGCGGGCTTCATCGGCGTGATGGTGCTCGGATGGGGACGCGTGCCGCGCGGCGTGCATCTGTTCGCCACCTCGATGGTCGCGCTCGGTTCGAGTATCTCGGCGTTCTGGATCATGGTTGCCAATTCGTGGATGCAGACACCCGCGGGCGTAGCGGTCGAGAACGGCAGGATCATCGTCACCGACTATGCCGCCGCAATCTTCAATCCGGATATGGTTTGGGGCGTCACCCACATGTGGGTCGCGGCGATTGAAACCGGCATGTTCGTGATCGCGGGCATTTCCGCATGGAATCTGTTCAAGCGCCGCCATCCGGAATTCTTCGCGCAGTCGTTCAAGATCGCGTTGCTCGTGCTCGTGTTTGCAGCGCCAATCCAGATCTGGCTAGGCGATTCGAGCGGCGGTAGCGTGTTCAAGACTCAACCGGCCAAAGGCGCGGCAATCGAAGGACATTGGGTCACGAATGCGCCCGGCACCGGCGCGTCGTGGTCGCTGCTCGCGTGGCCGAACAAGGCGGCGCAGCGCAATGACTGGTCGATTGAAATTCCGGGCATGTTGAGCATTCTCGGCACACATTCGCTGCACGGCCAGGTGAAGGGGCTCAAGGACTTCGCGCCCGACGACCAGCCGCCGATGCTTCCGCTGCTTTACTACGCGTTCCGTGTGATGGCCGGCATCGGCTTCCTCCTTATGGTGCTGGCACTCTGGACCGCATACGTTCTGCGCAAGACGCGCGGCAATCTCGAACAGTTGCTCGCGCGACGCAAACTGCTGCTTGCATGGGTGCTATGCATCCCGCTGCCTTACGTGGCCGTCGAGGCCGGCTGGATCGTGCGCGAAGTGGGACGCCAGCCTTGGGTCGTCTATGGTCTGCTGCGCACGAAAGACGCCGTTTCCACCGTGTCGGCTTCGTCGGTAACGTTGAGCATGGTTATGTTTTTCGCCTTCTACGTGGTTCTGCTGCTGACTTTCTTCGTACTGGCGCGCAACTGGCTGCGAACCGGCCCCGACCTCAGCGTGAATCCGCAGTCCGCCACGCTGACAGAGCGCGACACGGCAGTCACCGAGTACTAAACCACTTCATTGCGAGGCCCTCGAATGGACAGCTCGACTCACACGATGCTCGCGATCACATGGTTCGGCGTGATCGGTCTCATGCTCGTGTTCTATGTCATCGCCGACGGCTTCGACCTCGGCATCGGAATACTCAGCCTGCTGCGTAAGCAGCGCGAAGATCACGATGTAATGGTGCAGACAATCGGCTCTGTGTGGGACGCCAACGAGACCTGGCTCGTCGTGCTGGGCGGCGCACTTTTTGGCGCTTTTCCCGAGGCCTATGCGCTGCTTCTGCAAGATCTCTATTTGCCCATCATGCTGCTGATCGCGGGCCTGATCATGCGCGGCGCGGCAATCGAATTCAGGCACAGCGTGAGCCACGGTCCGCTCTGGGACAAGGTATTCGGAGTCGGCAGCCTCGTCGCTGCTATCGCGCAAGGCATCGTGCTCGGCAAGGTCATTACGGGTCTCATGCCCGGCGGTTTGAACGACGTGTTCGTCGTGGTGTCGGCAGTCGGCGTGGTGGCCGGCTATTCGTTGCTCGGCTCGACCTATCTGGTCAACAAGACGGTCGGCACGATCGAACAATGGTCGCGCCGGCTTGCGTTGCCAAGCGCGTTCGTCACTGTGGCGGCCGCCGTGATTCTGACCGTTGCTACGTGGTTCGTCAGCGACGTGGGCCACGTCCGCTGGAGTCAACCAGGCGTGTTCCACGTACTCGTGTTGCTGGGGCTTGCCGCAGCCGTTGCCTTCGCGTTCATCGTGGCCGCGCTGTATCTGGGCAGTTCGCGCGGACCGTTCCGGGGCGCTGTCGTGCTGTTCGTGCTGTCATTCGCCGGCCTCGCAATCAGCCTCTTTCCCGACTTCGTGCCAGGCAAACTCGGCATCGTGGAAAGCGCCTCGGACACGCCGACGCTGGTCTTCATGCTGATCGGGATTGGCTTTCTGTTCCCGGTAATGATTGGCTACAACCTCTACCAGTACTACATTTTCCGGGGCAAGGTCATGACCGGATCACATGCGGGCGACTAGCGCAACGTGCTTCACCCGATACCTCGCCGATGCGAGGAAACTGAGCCGGCCTCGTGCCGGCTTTGTTGCATGCCGATCACGCCTCAAGGGCAGTGTTCAGGACGGTACACAGAATCATTGCGCCGGCATTGAGCGGCGCGGGGCGGCACGGACGCGGCTTGTAAATTGCGTCGCCGCGCTGGATCGGCCGTCCGCTCATCGCGCAGACACCTGCAACGCGTGCATGGCTCATGTGCCAGACCTGGTCGCCATATGAGCAGTGCGTCGAGTCGCGCCACGCCAGCGTCGCGGTGGACGGCGAAGGCCGGTCGATCACGCGGACCTGGACTTCGCGGTGGTGTCCCCGGACCGACGCGCGGCGATCCCACTGTGCGTTGTGCGTAAGAGCCGCCACGAACTCGTGGTCGTCCAAATCCGTGTCGCCCGACAGCGCGGACAGCAAGCCGAGTGTGCGCAGCCACGGGTCCGTGTAGTTCGCTTTGTCCAGCATGATGACACTCCTCTATCAGGTGAATCAGCCGATCAGCGGGCACCGTTCTTCGTTCGATATCGCAGCGCCCGAACCTGCCAGCACGTCATTTAAAATCTTCATGTCGTTATGCGCGTACGCCCTGCTGCCGTCGCTGCACGCAACCTCGTTGCCGTCAGCGTCAACTGCCTCAAGAGCTTGTTGGACGCCTGGCATCGCGAAGAAATGCATGGGCGCGCCCGACTGCCGCAAGAAAGCTTCACTGACTTCCAGAAACGCATGGATCTGCTTAGCGATTGACATTCTTTTTCATCCTCCAGCAATACGGGGTCTCTCCAACCAGCCGTTTGAATACGGTCGTAAAGTGAGCTTGCGAGCGGAAACCACAGCTGAGCGCCACGTCGAGAACGTTGTGGCGCGAGTTGAGAAGAAGCTGCTGTGCGTGTTCGATCCGCCGGCGCAACAGATATTCGTGAGGTCGCATGCCGGTCGCACGCCGGAATTGCGAGGCGAAATGCATGCGGGTGAGACCCGTGCTGTTGGCAATGTCCGCGAGTCCAATGGGCTCAGATAAATGGGCGTCGACATATTCGATCGCGCGACTCAGCCGCCACGGCGGCAGTGCGCTTGCTTCCCGCGATTTGCGTTCCACCACAGTAAAGTGACGCGCAATGACACGGGAAACAATCGCGAGACTGACGCTGTCGGTAAAGAGCTTGCCGAGCGTTGCGTCGTCCGACTGCGATACGGCTAGCGCCTGTGCGAGACGTTCAAGAGCGGGATCGCGCACCAGCTTCGGATCGTCGATGCGTAATTCGCCTTTGTGCGGACGGCCGAACGTGTCCTCGAAACACTCGCTCAGAACCTGCTGGGAGACGAATAGATGCAGCACGTCTGCGGCAGAGTCGAACACCGCGCCGCATGGCACGTCGGGAGCGGTAATCTGAATGGCCCCAGCAGTGACGCGTCCGCGAACCAAGATTTGCCCCGCGTGAGAGAAAGTCAGCGACGTGCATTTCAGATTCATCGCAATACAATGATGCGCGGTATTGCCGTGATTGACTACCTCGATCCGCTCGCTGTCGTTA
Source organism: Paraburkholderia caledonica NBRC 102488 (assembly GCF_000685095.1). Lineage (GTDB taxonomy): Bacteria > Pseudomonadota > Gammaproteobacteria > Burkholderiales > Burkholderiaceae > Paraburkholderia > Paraburkholderia caledonica. The sequence continues at coordinate 444,926 of NZ_BAYE01000006.1, read as the reverse complement.
CGTATCCACCGCGATACGACAATAGCGTTTTTCTGCGGCGTGTTCTCGTCGCATCCATCGCCGGGACAGCGCCATTGACGCTCGCTGCCGATCGAACTCACCCTTCTTTTATGGATAACATCCACGGCGGACAAAGACATCGAACTGGTCATGATCGGTCATCCAGAATAAGTGATGTGATAGTGCGAATTGGAATGAATGCTGCAGTGACGACAAGGTAACGCACCGCAAATACGCCCACTAGCCCTACATAAGGTTGAGTCAAATGACCAATGGTTCGGTCGACTCATCTGCAGGTTTAATTGCGCAACGGGCGTGCGGGCGCGGCCCTGGGCCGTGCGTCGCGTGCACCGGGGTTCTGGCGTGTCAGGAAAGAAAGCATTGCCGCGCTTTTTTCTAAAGCGAAGCGGATATATGACCTATACGCGCGTATAACGCGGATCGTCTTCGGGGCGAAACAGCGCTCCGTGACGAATAAAGTCGAAAGCGCTGCCTGTTCAGTTACGCGAGCCGCGCGCCGCCGGACTAGCGGTACTTTGCGGCGCTTTTACGCCGAGTGCTTCGGCCTTCAAGACGAACTCCGCAAGCGAACGTGCACCCATTTTGCGCATGGCTTGCCCGCGATGGATCTTCACAGTGATCTCGCTCAGGTTCATCTCGCCCGCTATTTGCTTGTTCATCAGCCCGGCAGCGACGAACGCCATCACTTCGCGCTCTCGCGCGGTCAGCGATTCATAAGAACGGCGCAGATCGTCGACGACCCGGTTGGCTTCGCGCCGCTCCTGATCGCGCGCGAGCGCGTGCGTGACCGCATCGAGCATGTCCTGGTCGCGAAACGGCTTCGCCAGAAAATCCATTGCGCCAGCCTTCATGGCTTTCACGGTCATTGCAATGTCGCCGTGCGCCGTCATGAAAACGATCGGCAAGCCCAGTTTGCTCGCCGCGATCTGCTCCTGGACCGCGAGTCCGCTTTGGCCTTTGAGGCGAACATCGAGAATCAGGCAACTGGGCACGTCGGGCATCTCGAAGGCAAGGAATTCCTGCGCGCTCGCGAAGGTTTGCACGGCTAGCCCCACCGAACGCAGCAACATGCTGACGGCGCCGCGCATCGACTCGTCGTCGTCCACGACGTAGACCATCGTTGCGGCGGCACCGTCGGGCTGATCCCGGTTCGTATTGCTACTGCTCATGACATCTCCCATCGTCGATCGGCAGGATGAACTGCAGCAGCGCGCCGCCTGTCGCCGGCGACTCCGCCCAGATACGGCCGCCGTGAGCCTCGACTATCGAGCGGCAAATCGACAGTCCCATGCCCATGCCTTCGGACTTCGTCGTAAAGAACGTGCTGAACATGCGGTCCGCATTGTCCTCGCTGATGCCCGTACCCGAATCCTGCACGCTCACGAGCGCATGGCCGGGGTCGAACATACCTGTGGCGATACGAAGCTTTCGCGGGCCGCTCACGTCGGCCATCGCCTGCACGCTGTTCATTAGCAGGTTGATCAAGACCTGCTGCAATTCCACGCGGTCGCAGCACGCTTCCGGTGACGGCTCGTCCAGGTCCCATTGCACTTCGACTGCATGCCACTCGAACTCGCGCCGCATCAATTCCGCGGATTCGGTGACGATGGCGTTCAGAGCGACCGGTGCAGGAACACTGTCGCGCTTTTTAGCCATTGCCCGGATTCGCTGGATGATCTCACCGGCACGTTTTGCGTCCCGGACAATCTGCGTGACGGATCGCGTGGCTTCGTCCAGTTCGGGCGTCGGTCTGTTCAGCCACCGCAACGCTGCGCCGCCGCATGCCACGACGGCCGCAATCGGCTGCGTGACTTCGTGCGCAATCGACGCCGCGAGTTCGCCGAGCATGGTGATCCGGGTCACGTGCGCGAGTTCGGCGCTCGAGCGCGCGAGTGCTTCCTGAGCGAGCGTGGTTTCGGTGATATCCATCAGCGCACCGACATATTCCGTGCCGCCGGATTGCGGCCTGGTCAAATGGGCAACGTAGTGCACATATTTGACGGAGCCGTCGGGCATTGCAAGGCGGTACTTGACATCGACTAGTGCCGCGCCGACTTTCGCCTGTTCAAAAGCGCCACGAACCGTCGTGATGTCTGCGGGATGGGTCCGTGCGAGGATCGCGTCGAAGGACGGGACGACTTCCCGGCTGTATTCGAAGATCCGGTAGGACTCGTCCGACCACCACATCGACGCCTCGGGAAAATGCGTGGCAATACTGCCTGTGCGGCTCAAACGCTGGGTGTCGGCGAGGAATGCCTCACTGCGTTCCAGTGCCTGCTCGGCCTGCTTACGGTCTTCGATGTCCGTATTGACGCCATACCAGCGCAAAATCGCACCGGCTTCGTCGCGCAGCGGCTCCGCACCGAGGTGCATCCACCGGTAGGCGCCGGTGCCGGTGCGGACTCGAGACACGTTCTCGAACGAAGCTCCGGTTGCGATTGCCGAGCGCCAGGCGCGCTGCATCTGCGGCAAATCGGCCGGATGCACGATCGCCGACCAGACATCCGCGCCGCTCCCGCCCTCTTCCAGCGTCACGCCCATGTCGGTCCAGCGGCGGTTGATGAACGTGAGCGTGCCGTCGCCGGATGAACTCCAGACCATGCCGGGAATCGCGTCGATGGTGGCGCGCAGCTCTTCCTGCTGACGCTGAACCCGAGCCTCCATTTCCTTGCGGCGGGTTATGTCGTTGTTCGTGGCGAGCACTGCACGAGGTGTGCCGGTCGCGTCGCGCCAGAGCGCCGCGCGGGTCGAAACCGCGACCACGCGGCCGTCGCGTCGAACGCGCTGAAGCTCGCCATGCCAGCGATTGGTGCGCAGCAGTTCGTCCTTGATGTCTTCGGGCGAAACCGGAAAGGAGGTTTGTGTCAGTTGATGAATCGGCTGGCCGAGCGCCTGTTGCGCAGTCCAGCCATACAAGGCTTCCGCGCCGTGGTTCCAGAAAGTGATGCGGTCGTTCATGTCGTGAACGACGATCGCGTCATGAGCCAGGTTGAGCAGCTGGATCTGCTCCTGCAGCGTCATCGCCGCGGCCTGGTTCCTCAGACTGAGGACCGACGTGGTGCCGATCGCGACCAGGCTCACGAGGCAGCGCGCGGCCGCACCGTTCAGATAGCCGCCTTCATGCGACATCACGAATCCGAGCAGCGTGAGCGCCACGCAGCCCCAGGTGGTCGAGACAGTGACCGCACGATTGTTGGTTGACGCGACGAGCAGCACCACCACCACGTAAAGGACTGCGATGGCGATATCGAGCGGCGTGAGCGCGTCGATCAGGAACACGACCAGCGCTATGAGCGCGGCGAGCGCCATGGGGATGCTGGTGTCGCGGTTCGCGGCGAGTAGAACGCTTGGGTAAGTTTTCATGGCGGCGGATCAACGCGCTACCAGGCGAAAACCAGGCGTGACGAGGCTGACAACCATGGACATAGGACTTTTTGGACGGGCGTTCGTGAACGAATACCGGCAGCCTGTCCGTCACCGGTCAGCCGGCGCGGCTGTCCGGGCACATGACACTCAGATCTACCGGAACCGATACCTTTCAAATCTGATGGCATCATGCGCGAGCCCGCGACAAAGGTGATACTTATTTTTCCTTAAACGTTGCACGACGAGTTGCCGTCGTAGAACCGCAAACCGCCGTGAAAGCCATGTTCCACGGCGGTTGCGGGCATCGTGCCGCTGCAGGAGGCCGCCTCAATGGTGGCCGAAGTCCTTGCGCGCGATCGGGACCGTACGGACCTTCGTGTACTGGAAGACAGGCATCGCCTTGACGGCGTCGCGAGTCGCGCCCGCCCACACCAGCTTGCCGTTCACGTAGTCCAGTTGCGACATGGGAATCGCGACATCGTGCGCCGACACGCCAAGGAACTGATGCGCCGCAACGATTGCGAACGACGCGGCGTTATCAGGCGCGATGATGATGTCGTGCAGCGCGCCCACTTTCTCGCCGTTGTCGTTGTAGATGCTCTTGCCCAGCAAACTCTTCTTGGCGCTCCAGCCTTCAATGATCAATTGAGCCTGCTCGACGCTGATGCCGATGGGTTGCGCGCCCGCCACCTGTGCGCTCGCGGATTGACACATAGCACCGAAGGTCGATGCCGCCACGAATACCAGTGCCCACTTGAGCTTCATATTGTTTCTCCAAAAGACCAACCGGTTGAAAATGCCCGCTCGCTGCCTACCCATTCGCACGCTCGCAGCCGCGTGACGGCTCGAATGCATTGCGCTGTCCCGGAGTTTGGCTTCATTTTGGCCGGTCTGTTTTCGAATTCGCACGGCGTCGGCGGCATGGTCGCTCAACCGCCCCCGCGGGCGCGCCTTCTCGCGATCAATCCATGCTTCGTGGCTGCAGCGTCACGGTGCAGGTCATGCCCATGGCAAGCTTCATATCCGCCGGAATGCGGTCGAGATGTACGCGCACTGGAACCCGCTGCGCGAGCCGCACCCAGGTGAAGATCGGGTTGACGTCGGCAAGCAGGTCGCTGCCGGTCGGGTTGTCGCGGTCCGCTATACCGCTTGCCAGGCTTTCCACATGGCCCTGGATCTCCTTTCCGCCCGACATCAGTCGCACCACCGCCCGGTCGCCGACATGGACCTTCGGCAGCTTGGTTTCTTCGAAATAGCCGTACACCCAGAAAGAATGCGAGTCGATCAGCGCCATGCGCGCCGTGCCGGCTGTGGCGAAGTCGCCGGGATACAGATTCAGGTTAGTGATGAAGCCATCCGAAGGCGCTCGAACCTCGCTGCGCGCAAGGTTCAATGCCGCCGTCTGACGCGCGACCCCAGCCGCCTTATACGCGGCCTGAGCGGCGTTATAAGCGGCTGCGTCGGCGGCGTAAGACGAGCCCGACTGCCTGGCAAGCGAAGCCGAATCGGCCCGGCTTTCGTCCGAGATGACATCGCCGGCCAGATTAGCCCGGCGCGCGGCCTGCGCACGCTTCATCGCAAAACTGGATTCGCTGGCCGCCATCTGCGCCTTCGCTTGTGCGACCTGAGCCTCGGCTCTCAGCAGGTCGGCGTCGGCCTGCGCCAGCGCATAGTGGAATCGCGCCGGATCCAGAATGAACAGAATGTCGCCCTTGCGTACCCACTGATTGTCCTTGACGCGCACCTCAGCGACGAGGCCGGAGACGTCGGTGGCGACCTGCACCACGTTCGCCCGTACCCTGCCGTCGCGCGTCCACGGAGAAAACATGTAGTCGAGCCATAACAGGCGGACCAGCACGACCGCCACGGCGAGAGCCGTGAGCGTAAACACCGCGCGTAAGATCGATTGCTTGTTTATCGTCATTTGTAGGGGTCGGCGGTCGTTGATTTCATGGTCTCTCCTGGGCTATGGGTCATCGCCATAGAAGCAGCGACGCGCCGCTGAACATGGCGGCGAACAGCGCGACGCGGAACAGGCTGGGGTGCCACGTATAGCGATATAGCCCCAGCTTCGCCAGAAACAGGTCGATCACGACGAAGCTCGCCGCGCACACCGCGAGGATCGGCAGCAGTCCGGGCAGCAGCAGGGAAAAGAATTCAATCTCGCCCGGCACGTTGCGCTCCTTCAAAAGCGGAACTTGTCTGCTCCGGCGTGAATCCGCCGCCCAGTTCCTTCATCAGCAGCGCCCAGGCGTCCAGGCGCCCGGCCTGAATATTCGCGAGGTTTTCTTCCTGCTGTAGCTGAACGTTCTGCGCCGCCAGCACGTTCAGGAATTCGGAGATGCCGCTGCGATAGCCGGCGTCGGCGAGCCGGAACGAGCGACGCGACGACTCCAGCGTGCTTTCAATCGATGCCTGCTGCTGCGCGAGCGAGCGCAACGACACGACCTGCACGGCGACGGCCTGCATCGCGTTCACGACACTCTGGTTGTAAGCGTCGACTGCGGCGTCGCGAGACGCGACGGCCACGCCATACTGGCCGCGCCGGCGTCCACCGTCGAAGATCGGCAGTGAGATCGCCGCTCCGACGCCATGGCCGACACCGTTGCTGTCGATGAAATTGAAGAAGCCGCCGAAGGTCGCAGCCGAGCCGAGCGACGCGGTCGCTATCAGGTTGATGTCCGGGTAGAAGTCGGCATGGGCGGCGTCGATGCCTTTGTCCGCGCCCAACACTCTCCAGCGCGCGGCAACGACGTCCGGCCGGTGCCCGATCAGTTCGGCCGGCAGCGATGCCGGCAGCGCGACCGGTACGCTCAGGGCCAGCGCGGGCCGGCGCAGTGCCTCGCCGTAGCCGGGCCCCTTGCCCGCAAGACCGGCAATCTGGATGCGACTCAACGCGAGTTGCTGCTCCGCCTGCTGTACCCGCGTGGCGCTGGTCTGGAACTGGGTCGCCGCCTGGCTTACTTCCAGCTGGCTGCCGACGCCCGCGCGCCAGCGGCGGGTCGCAATGTCGAGCGTGCGCTGCTGTTCTTCCTGAACCGCGCGATAAACGTCGAGCAGCGCGTATTGCAGCGATAGATGCACATAGCTGCGCACCACCGCGGTCTGCAATTCGATCTCGGCGAAGCGCGCGTCCGCGGCAGCAGCCCGCACGTTGTCGAGCGCGCCCTCGCGCATCGCGCGTGTCTTGCCCCATAGATCGAGGTCGAACGACAGGTCCGCCTGAACGCTGTTGCTCCACACGGTTGTTCCGCCGGGCGGCGCAGGCGTCGTGTAGCGTGCATAACGTCTGCGCTCGAAAGTACCGCCGGCGTTAAGTTGGGGCAGTTCGTCGGCACCGGCGATTTGCGCCTGATAGCGCGCCGCCTCGGCCCGCTCCTCGACCGTGCGCAAGCCCGGGTTGCCGGCGGTGGCGTCGCGCACCAGCGTGTCGAGTTGCGGGTCGTTCCAGCGCTGCCACCAGCGATCGGTTGGCCAGTTCGCGTCATGTCGGGTAGCGTTTAGCGCGGCGCCCGGATCGAGTGATTCAGGATCGATCATCGACTCGCGCGTATGGATGCCGCCGCTGTTGATGCATCCGCTCATGAGCAGCGCAGACGCAAGCGCGACGACCGGCGAGCGGCATGCCGCGCCAAACGACAGACAGCGCGCCGTCATGCCGGCTTCCCCCCGTTGTGCCAGAAGGACAACGTACCGTCCTGCAAGGTCAGTTCAGTGATATGCAGCAGTGCGCGCATCCGGCAGCGCGTGAGCATCGCCGCATCGACCGTGATGGTCGGCGCGAGCGGGAGCGCTTCGAGCGCTTCATGGGTCGCGGCGAGCGCGGCATCTGCGGCCTGCGGCGAGCACTGCGCGAATACATTGGCGGTTGCCGATAGCCACGCCTGCTGGACGGCGGGCCACTTCGCCGGCAGCGTTTCGCCGAGTTCCTCCGTGTCGAGCCGCACCTGTATCATCGCCCGGCCGATTTCGAGCGCTGCGAACGCCCAGCCGATCAGCCGGCTGCGATCCACACGGGCATCCGCGGGCGCCGACGCGATCTCGATGATGAAATCGCGCAGGTTCAATTCAAAAGTGAAAAGCAGATCGTCCAGTGCACCGTCGCGCGCGCCTGTCGCGACCAGGGCGCGTATCTGCTTCAGATACTGAGCCGTGATCCAGTCTCCGGCACGCGGCACGATGACTGAGAACGCAACCGCCGCAGTGCCGATGCCGACGAGCAACGCAAACCCGGTGTCGAGATAAGCGCTCGGGTTATATACGGTGGGATTAGAGATATTCACGATGAAGCAGAAATACAGACTGAAGCCGAGCCCGAGAATCGCGGTTTTTGGAAACGTATTCAGGTAACTGCCCACCATCACGAAAATCGCAATCGACAGTGCGAGCAACTCAAAAGTGTCGAAATGCGGCAACAGAAGAAAGTTGAATGCGAAGCCGGCCGCCCAGCCGAGCAGGCAACCGACGAAAATCTGCCGACTCGCAACCGTCGGATTGGGCACTAGCGCGAACAGCGAACTCGTGATGGCGACCGCGACAATCGCGCTCGATCCGCCGAGCCAGCCCGATGCGAGCCACGCCGCAGCGACTACCGACACCGCGGCGGCAGCGCGCACGCCGGCAATCAGCGCGCCGACGCGATTGGCAGTTGCACGTGTGCGGCCGAAACGGCCGAGCGCCTGAATCACCGATTGCGGCCATGAGCGCCCGTCTGTCGTGCGTATCTGCAGATAGCTGCTACACAACACACGAAGGTCGGCAATCGAAAAAAACAATGCGGCCCCAGTCGTCGCAACGAACTGCCGTTGATGCGGCGACAGGTCCGCCAGCGACTCGAGCATGCCGCTCAGCCGCGCGGGCAGAGCCTGCTCGAACGTGGCGAGCCGGCTGCACAATGCCCGCACCTGGTCGAGCGTGACGATCTCCGGTTGAATCGGGTCCGGCACGATGGCGAGCAACGCGTCGATCAGTTCGTCGATCGCGGCCACGGCGCGCGGGTGCGCGTTAGCCGCCGCGCGCGCTTTCAGTTGATGCAGCGCGTGAATCCACGCGACCATGTCGAGAAAGCTTCGATCGAGCGCCAGCAAGACGTGATGTTGCAGCCGGATCGACGGATCCTCGAACAACGCGCCGCTGCGCAGGCTTTCGATACCGGCCCGCTCGCTGATCAGATCGACAAACGGTTTGAACCCAGCGCCTGCGGGCGCCCTTCCAAGCATCGTGTGCAGCGCTTCGAGCAGTTCGGAAAAGTTCCTGCTGCCCGCCGCAAGGAGCGCCGGCGTGACCCGCCGGGGGAACACGAGCGCGCTCACCAGGCAGGCGCTGACTACGCCGATCACGACTTCGCTGACCGTGAACACGACGTTGTCGAACACGCCATACGGGTTGGACCAGGCCGGCATCGCCGTGATGGCCGTGCCGTATCCCGTCAGGACGAAACCGTACGACTGGAAGTTGCGATAGTACGACGCACCGAAAACGCAGACGCCGATCCACGTTGCCAACGCAAGAAAGAACAGCAGGGGCTGCTGCGGAAACAGCGCGACGATCGCGAGGCCGGCAAAGCTGCCGCACACCATACCGAGGCCGCGGTAAAAGCCTCGCGCGATGACCATGCCGCTCTGCTGATGCATCATGACGATGACGCACGAGACCATTGCCGTGCCGGGCGCGCGAAGCTCCAGCCGCATGCATAGCCCCATTGCAAGCGTCACCGCGACCGCGACCTTGGCGATATGCAAGAAGCGCGGCCCGTCGTCTTTCCAGTACGCCGTCAACTCGTCCCGCCATCGCGGGAGAACGACGCTGTCCGTCTGCACATTCATGGCTTGCTCTTCGGGCGTGGGCTTCGGGAGCGTTGATTTTCCGCGCGGCCCTGACTGGCGCCGCGCCTGGCCTTCTCACGCGTCTAGCTTGCGATAGACCGACCGCCGCGATTTGCGCAAATGCACTGTTTTTGTCTATGCGACGTTCAAGAGAAAGCGGCCGGTAGCGGCCGCTTTCATGTGACGCCTGTTACGCGTATGGCTAGCGCAGATTGGTCCGTGCCAGCTCGACGATCTCGTCGCCCCGGCCGTTCAGGATCGCGCGCATCATGTAAAGACTGAAGCCCTTTGCCTGAGCAAGCTCGATTGTTGGCGGCATGGCGAGTTCGTGTCTGGAGACGACGACGTCGACCAACGCCGGCCCAGGATGGGCGAACGCCTGCCGCAACGCGCCCGCTACGTCTTCCGATTCCTCGACGCGAATGCCGAAGATGCCGGCGCCCTTCGCGATCGCCGCAAAATCGGTCTGGCTCAGATCGACGTTCGTGTCGAGATAACCGCTCGCCTTGAGTTCCATCGAGACGAATCCGAGCAGGCTATTGTTGAACACCACGACCTTGATCGGCAGGTCGAGCTGGCGGGCGGTGAGCAGGTCGCCCAGCATCATGGACAAACCGCCGTCGCCCGAAAGCGAGACCACCTGCCGCCTAGGGTTCGCGCCTTGCGCGCCCAGGGCCTGCGGCATGGCGTTCGCCATGGACCCGTGGTTGAACGAACCGTGCAACTGGCGCTTGCCGTTCATGGTCAGATAGCGGGCGGACCAGACCGTGGGCGTGCCGACGTCGGCTGTGAAGATGGCGTCGTCGCTCGCGGTCTCGTCGATCATCTTCGCCAGGTACTGTGGATGGATCGGGCGGCCCGCCCCGGAAGGCGTCGCCAGATCGTCGAGACCCTTGCGTGCCGACGCATAGTGCTTGCGGGCGTTTTCCAGGAAGCCGCGGTCCGCTTTACGTTGCAGCCTGGGTAGCGTGGCGGCCACGGTTTCCTTCACAGTACCGACGAGTCCGAGTGCAAGCGGCGCCCGGTGTCCGAGTTGGGAGCCCTTCCAGTCGATCTGGATGACCTTCGCGTCAGCCGGATAGAACGGACGATAGGGAAAGTCGCAGCCCAGCAACAATAGCGTGTCGCACGACATCATCGCGTGATAGCCCGAACTGAAGCCGATCAGTCCCGTCATGCCGACATCGTAGGGATTGTCGTATTCGATGAACTGCTTGCCGCGCAGCGCATGAACCACCGGCGCGCCGAGCGTATCGGCGAGCGCGACCACTTCGTCGTGCGCACCTTGCACGCCGCTGCCGCACATGATCGTCACCGCGTCGGAATCATTGAGCATTTGCGCTAGCCGGTCCAGGTCCGCCTCGGCCGGGAGGATGCGTGCCGGTGCGCTGTCGACCCATAGAGGCGCTTCCGTCGGCCCTTCGCTCAGCGCAACATCGCCTGGCAAGACGATGACGGCCACGCCGCGTTCCTCGATCGCGGTGCGCATTGCGCGCGCCAGCACACGCGGAAACTGGGACGCGGACGAGACCAGCTCGACGTAATGGCTGCATTCCTTGAACAATTCCTGGGGATGCGTTTCCTGAAAGTAGCCTGTGCCGATTTCCGTCGACGGAATGTGCGCCGCAATGGCGAGCACCGGTTGATGATTGCGATGGCAATCGAACAAACCGTTGATCAGATGCAGGTTGCCCGGTCCGCAACTGCCCGCGCACACGGCGAGACGCCCGGTCGAAGCCGCGTCCGCGCCGGCCGCGAAGGCGGCCGCTTCCTCGTGACGCGTGTGCATCCAGCGGATCGAGCCAATCTGGTCGAGGCTGTAGGCCAGCCCATTCAGACTGTCGCCGGTCACGCCCCAAATCCGCTCGACGCCTGCCGCGGCGAGACTGCCCGCAAGATATGCGGCGATCGTGTTGCTAGCCATGTTTGACTCCTTTCTCGCAAGATGAAGATCGACTGGGCGCCGAACTCGAACGCGTGTCCGGACCGACGCGAATGCGCCCACGCATGCGCGGAGGCAAACGCTTTCAGACCTGTCCAACATTATGTGAGTTGCGGCCAGATGTCCTGAAACGCATCTAAAAACTACTTAATTGCCCGGGCAGAATCGTGTCTGTCGCCCGGCGGCACGAGGCCCCACCTATACCTCCGGATTAGATGGCTGAATGCATTGATGATCCGGGCACCCGTTTGTGGTGATGGTGCGCGCGTGTCCCCAATCGTATTGTTCTCTCAACGGGCGACATTGAATGCCCGGCTCAATCTGATCGGGAGGCGAAGCAGTTATGGACAGAATCTTCAGCATGCGCGTGTTCTCGCGAGTCGCGGAGACCGGCAACTTCAGCGCAGTGGCAAAACATATGGACTGCAGCGCCGGCAATGTTTCGCGCGCGGTGGTATCGCTCGAAGAACATCTGCACACGCGGCTCCTGCAAAGAACGACACGCAGCGTATCGCTGACGGAATGCGGCGAACGCTACTACCACCGTTGCAAGAAGATTCTGGCGGATCTCGACGCGGCCGAGGCGGAAGCGAGCAATGCGCACACCCTGCCACGCGGCAGATTGCGCGTTCACGCCGTACCGGATATTGGGCTGAAGCAACTGACGTCGACGATCGTCGAATATCGCGAGGCCTTCCCGGCTGTCTCTGTGGACCTGAAGCTGCTGCCGCGCATGGCTAATCTGATCGAAGACGACTTCGACGTGTCGATCGTATCGGCGTCGACGTTGCCGGACTCCCGCAACATCAGCAAGCTGATCGGGCAGTGCGAACGCATTCTCGTGGCCGCGCCCGAATATCTCGCGGGGCATCCCATCGCCGCAGAGAAAGACCTCGCGCATCACACGCTCATGCAAGTCAGCTCCGCGTTCGACGCGCCCCCCGAGTGGCCAGCGGACACGGCCGGCAATGCGGCCGGCACGGAGCTGGCAGGGCATTTCATCGTCAACAATATGCAGGCGCTGCGGATCGCATTGCTCGAAGGCGCGGGCGTGGGCGCGGTGCCGACTTATTCAGTCGCGCAGGACATCAAGGAAGGCAAGCTCGTTCAGCTCTTCCCCGGTTACCCACTGGAAAACGTGAATGTGTTCGCTATTTATCCGTCGCGCCAGTACGTCGATGCGAAGGTCAAAACGTTCGTTAATTTTCTCACCACCTCGTTGCGGCAAAAACTTGATGTGCAGGTTGCACGCTTGCAGCCGGGGCGGCCGGTACAGACGGTTAGCGGGCAACAATACGCCGAGTTGCAATAAGTCGGCGTGATGCCGACAACCTGCGCGACGTATCTGAGCGGACGTATCGAAAGCGAGGCGGAATCGACACTCGAACAGGACGCGGCCTACACGTTCGCGCGCTCTACTTTCGCGGGCAAGTCGGTGCGGCGCGCCGGATCGAATACCTGGCGAACGTAGCTCGACATGGCGACCGATCCGGCAACGGCGATCAATACCGGAATCATGAATTCGGGCGACGGCCGGGTGAACTCGAAGATCAGTGCGATCGCCGTCAACGGAACGCGCATCGAGGTAGCGAGAAACGCCGCCGCGCCGATCACAGCGAACGCGCCCAACGGCGCGCCGGGCCACCCCGCCGACCAGACACTGCCCAGCACGATGGCGAACAATGCGCCGTTGCACAAGCCGGGCGTCAGCAGTCCGCCTGCCGCGCCAGCACGCAGACTCGTCCACGTTATCAGCACGCGAAGCACGAGCAGAACAGCGGCGAACTGCAGCGTGAGCGAGCCGTCGAACCCAACCTGCGCCGGTCCCTTGCCGTTACCCAGCAACAGCGGGAACTTGATGGCGAGCACCCCGATGCAGACAAAGTTGACCGCGCACAGCAGCATCAGCCTGCTATCGCGCGGCGAGCGGGCGCGCGCATGGTCGGTGAGCCTCGTGAACTGCCAGGCCGCGAGGCCAATAAGCGGCCCCGCCAGCGCCGACCACACGATCAACGAAGCGGTGCACGCATAATGCGGCACGTCGTATTGTGGAAAGTCGCCGAGACCGGCTCGCGCGATGAACCCCGCGATCGCCGAAGTGACGACAGCCGGCACAACGGCTCGCCAGCCGATAGTGAAAAGCAATCCTTCCAGCACATAAACCGCACCCGCCACCGGCACGTTGTAGACGGCGGCAAGGCCCGCGCCAGCGCCACATGCGACCAGGATTCTGGACTCGGCCACCGTGAGTCCGGCGAACGACGTCAGTCTGCCCGCCAGCATCGCGCCGATTTCGCGAGGCGCGACTTCCCGCCCCAACGGCGAGCCCAGCGCGACGGTGACAATCTGCAGCAATGCGTGGCAGACAGTCGCGAAAACAGGCATGCGCGGGTCGTCGCTCCCCACCGCTCGCGCGATGCTCACCAACGGTCGGCACCAGCGATAGACCGCCCACCAGCCGACACCCGCGACCAGCCCGCAGAGCGCGAGCATTTCCACTCGCCGTGAGCGGCTCGCAGCCGTCACGCCCTGTTGAAAGCTCTCCTTGCTGAAGATCGTTTCGATGCTGTAGCCGTAGGCGACATGCTGAACCGTATGCAACAGCGCGGCGAGACCCAGCCCGGCCACGCCGCCGGCTACCCCGATCAGAACCACCACTGCGGCCCAGCGCAACGAATGCCCAATGGAGCGCGATTCAGGTAGTGGATGCATGTGGAACGTTCGGGTTAAGGGATTCAGAAACCGGCGTGCGTGCCGGCTAAATAGAGGCCCATTCTACCGATGCGCTTTTAATGCAGCCTGTAGAAAACGCACTGAATCTTCGTATAGGAACGCCTGCAAAAGTACCCTTTATTGCCGCGTCGGCGCTCAGCCTTCCAGCGCCATCTGAAGCCGGGCTTCGAGAAACTGCACGAGCGCGCGCACCTTGCTCGAATGACGTCGATTCGGCAGGTACGCCGCGTACACGATTGCGTCGCCCTGATGAGGGCTTGCATCGAAGCTTTCGAAGAGTCGCATTAAACGTCCCGCACGAATCTCGTCGCCGACGAGCCATTCCGGCAGCAAGGCCACGCCCCGTCCTGCAAGAACGGCTTCGTGAAGGATATCGAGACTATTGGATAGCAGATGACCTCGCACCTCGACACGCTCTTCGACGCGCCCTTCAACCGACTCGCGCCGGAAAGTCCACACCTGCCGCGAACGATAGCCGCCGCCGTATGCAATCCGAAGGCACTCGTGCGAGGCGAGCGCGTCTGGAGTTGGCGGGGCGCCGCAGCGCGCCAGGTAATCGTGGCTCGCCACGACATAACGCGGGTTGTCCGTCAGTTTGCGCACGATCAGGTTGGCGTCGCGATCGGGCAGACCGATGCGGATTGCGACGTCGATCCGGTCGAGCGCGAGGTCGGAGAAGTGATCGGCAACGACAACGTCGAGAAACACGCGGGGATTGGCGCACAGGAACGCTGCGAGGTGCGGGGCAAGCCGCAACCGGCTGTAGGTGGACGGCACCGATATGCGCAGCGCCCCCACCGGCGAGGCGCCGCTGTCGAACACGCTCTCGTCCGCCTCGGCCAGATCGTCGAGCACCTTGCCCACCTGTTCCACATAAGCAATGCCGGCGTCAGTCAGGCTCACCTTGCGCGGCGTGCGAGTCAGTAAAGCAGTGCCTAACGAGGCTTCGAGCGAATCCATCAGGCGCGTGACCGACGAGGTCGCCACTCCAAGACGCTGTGCGGCCTTCGAAAAGCCGCCCGCATCGGCGACTTCGAGCAATGTAGTGAGAGCGAGGAGCTTATCCATATTTGACCCAATCGACGTTTCATTGCGCTCAGCGCAACGCGGGATTGCATTTTATGCCCATTCCGCGACCGCAGCGCAACGCCCATGCTGCATTCCTACACATGGTGAGAGGTGCAACATGCAAACCGTCGATATCGAGGTCAATTACGACTTCATTTGCCCGTGGTGCTGGATCGGTCAACGCAACCTTGCCGCCGCGCTCGCGGATTCGGGCTTGGCTCACGCGGTTTCGATCCGCTATGTGCCGTTCGAGTTGAATCCGTCGATGCCGGTGGCAGGAATGGACCGGCGCGCCTACCGCAGCAAGAAGTTCGGTAGCTGGGCGCATTCGCAGGCAATGGACGCGCAGGTCGCGGCCGCCGGACTGACAGCCGGCGCGCACTTCGACTACAGCCGGGTGTCGCTGACACCGAACACGCGTCTTGCGCATCGCTTGATGCAGTTCGCCCAGGACCGCGACCAACCGCACAGGACAGCGGCGCTCTATGAAGCCATCTACAGCGCCTATTTTTCCGAAGGACGCGACATCGGTTCGCTCGACACGCTTGCTGCAATAGCCGCCGCGCATGCCTTCGACGAACAGGCGGTGCGCGCGTATCTGCAGTCGAACGCAGGCGAAGAGCAGATCGATGCTGCCCGGGCGCGGGCCGACAAACTCGGCATACAGGCAGTGCCGACAACCGTGATCGAGGGCGAAACAGTGAGCGGCGCACAGCCAGCTGTCGTCTTCGCGCATGCGCTGCGATCCGCGGCGCTGAAGAGCGCAGCATGAACTCCTTTTCCGGACTTCGCGCCGTGATCATTGGCGGTTCGCTCGGCGGCCTGCTGACGGCCGCAACGTTGCGCGCGGTGGGCTGGCACGTCGACGTGTTCGAGACGTCGCCGAATGAACTCGAGAGCCGCGGCGGCGGCGTCGTGCTGCAGCCCGACGTACTGGAGGCGCTCCACTTTGCCGGCGTCGCATTGCCCGACCCGCCGGGCGTCGCTTCGGGCGAACGCATTTATCTCGACCGGCATGACGACATTGTCGAGAAGCTGCACATGCCGCAGATGCAGACGTCGTGGAGTCTGCTGTATCGCGCAATGAAGAACGCACTGCCGGCTGAACATCTGCATGCTGGCGAAGCCTTCGTCAACTATCGCGCGCATGGCGAGCAAACAATCGCGCTATTCGAAAGCAGCCGGCATGAAGAGGCGGATCTGCTGATCGGCGCCGACGGTATCCGCTCGACGGTGAGAGGCCGCCTGCTGCCTGAAGTGGTGCCGGCCTACGCCGGTTATGTCGCGTGGCGTGGACTCGTCCAGGAACGCGATCTGCCGGTTCACGCGGCCGACACGCTGCGTGAGCGCTTTTCGTTCCAGCATGGCGACGGCCATTCGGCGCTGTCGTACCTGATACCCGGCGACGATGATTCGACGGTGGCTGGAGAGCGTCGCTGGAACTGGGTCTGGTACCGCAAATACAGCCGCGCGCAACTAGACGCGCTGCTCATGGACCGTCACGGCGTAGCGCGGTCGTTCTCGTTGCCGCCTGGCTCGACGAAGAGTGCGGACATCGCCCAGTTGCGGGACGACGCGAAGCTCATGATGGGCTCGACATTCCGCGCGCTGGTCGATGCGACCGACGAGCCGTTCATGCAGCCTATCGTCGATCTGCGCGCTCCGCAGATGGTCTTCGGCCGCGCCCTGCTGCTCGGCGACGCCGCTTCGGTGCCGCGTCCGCACACCGCGGGCAGCACGGCAAAGGCCGCTTCCAATGCACACGCGCTGGCGCTCGCGCTGCGCTCGGCACAGCAAAGCGGCGACTCGATCGATTCGGCGCTCAAGCGTTGGCAGACCCAGCAATTAGAGCGCGGCAGGCGCATGACCGAGTTGGGCATATCGCTCGGCAACCGGCTAATGAACATTGCGCGCTGATTTTCGCTTTCCCTATTTTGTTTCCCCAGTTCAAGGAGCTGTCATGTCAACCGAGGCATCTGTTGCCACTCCCGGCACGAGTACCGTCAAATTAACGCAATCGCTGATCGCGCTGTTCGCATTCTGCTGCGGCGCAATCGTCGCCAACCTCTATTACGCGCAGCCGATCACCGAGCTGATCGCCCCGGACATTCACATGTCCTCCAATACGGCGAGTCTGATCGTGTCGTTGACCCAGATCGGCTATGCGCTCGGGCTGTTCTTTCTCGTGCCGCTCGGGGATCTGCTCGAGAACCGCAAGCTGATGATTACGACCGCGCTCGTGTCCATCGCGAGTCTGAGCGCTGCGGCGTTCGCGCATCAGCCGGGCTGGTTCCTCGGTATCTCGCTGCTGGTCGGCTTCAGTTCCGTAGCCGTGCAGATCCTCATTCCGCTTGCCGCCCATCTTGCGCCCGACGAATCGCGCGGCAAGGTAGTCGGCACGATCATGAGCGGCCTGCTGCTCGGCATCCTGCTGTCGCGCCCGATCTCCAGCGTCATCGCCGGTCATTTCGGCTGGCGCGCGGTGTTCGGCTCCGCCGCCGTCCTCATGGCACTGGTGACGAGCGTGCTTGCACTGACCATTCCGCGCCGCCAGCCGGAACATAAGGCTACCTACTTCGAGCTGATCGGCTCGCTTGCGCATCTGCTGCGAACCATGCCCATTCTGCGTCACCGTTCGTTGTATCAAGGGCTGATGTTTGCTTCGTTCAGCCTGTTCTGGACCGCGATTCCCGTCGAGTTGACGCGGCACTTCGGGCTGTCGCAAACGGCAATCGGCATCTTCGCGCTAGTCGGCGCAATCGGCGCGACGTCCGCACCGGTCGCAGGACGCCTTGCCGACGCCGGTCACACAGTCCGCGCCACGTTGATCGCACTCGTGGTGGGCGCGCTTGCCTATACACCGGCCTTGATCCATCCGGCTTGGGGCGTGTTCGGCCTCGTCGCGACGGGAATCATTCTGGACTTCGCCGTGCAGATGAACATGGTCTTGGGTCAACGCGAGATCTACGCGTTACACGCAGCGAGCAGGAACCGGCTGAACGCGCTGTATATGACGAGCATCTTCGTCGGCGGCGCTTCCGGTTCCGCACTCGCAAGCCCGCTGTATCAGCACGGCGGCTGGCCGCTGGTCGCGGCAGTGGCCACGGCCTTCCCGGTCGTCGCATTGATTCATTACCTCGTCATCGGACGGCCGCACGCCGCACGCAACGCATAAGCCGATCTTGCAGAGATGCGAGTTGCCGCCGGGTCGAGCGCACAAGCCGACCGGCTTAACAAAAATTCAGCGCGATTTCAGGAATAAGCGCGGCACTGCGAATACGCTACTGCGTGCAGTGCCGCGTCTTAGCAACGCCCGATCGTGCAAAAGGAATAGAACATGTCTTCCCAATCGTCCCTGCTGAACAGCTACGACCTGAATGGCCTGAGTCTGCCTAATCGCGTGGTCATGGCGCCCATGACGCGTTCGCGCGCACCCGTGCGTGGGCTGCCAAACGAAATGATGGCGCAATACTATGCGCAGCGCGCGTCGGCCGGACTGATCATTACCGAAGCGACGAATGTCAGTCCCGCATCGGCTGCATTCGAACTCACGCCGGGCATCATGACCGCTGAGCAGATCGACGGCTGGCGCATGGTCACGAGCCGCGTGCATGCCGCCGGCGGCCGCATCATCATGCAGCTCTGGCACGGCGGGCGCGTCAGTTCATTCACACTGCTTGAAGGCGACGTGCCGCTGTCACCCTCCGGCGTGAATGACGACCTGGAACACTTGCAGGTGTGGGGGCAATTGCAGAACGGCCACTACACGCGCATTCATGCAACGCCGTCGCGTGCGATGTCGCTGCAGGAAGTCAGATTCGCGATCGATGCGTTCAGGCAAGGCGCGGTCAACGCGATCGCCGCGGGATTCGACGGTGTGGAAGTACATGCAGCAAATGGTTATTTGCCGCACCAGTTCCTCTCGTCCACAACGAACACCCGCGACGACCGCTACGGCGGGTCGAT
Organism: Paraburkholderia caledonica NBRC 102488; assembly: GCF_000685095.1. Lineage (GTDB taxonomy): Bacteria > Pseudomonadota > Gammaproteobacteria > Burkholderiales > Burkholderiaceae > Paraburkholderia > Paraburkholderia caledonica. The sequence continues at coordinate 426,005 of NZ_BAYE01000006.1, read as the reverse complement.
TGCAAAGCGGGCCAATTTCCTGCGCGATGTACTGACGGAAATCGGCACGGCGATTCCGCTGAACAAGGTCGGCGTGCGTATCTCGCCGTACGCGCATTACAACAACGTTCGCGACACGAACCCCGACGGCACCTACGACTACGTCGGCGCGATGCTCGGCGAGTTCGGCGTCGCGTATGTGCATGCGGCTGATACGAACGGCTGGAGCGGCGCACCGGACTTGCCGCGCATTATCGAACGCACCCGCAAGGTTTTCGACGGCACGTTGATGGTCAACGGCGGCATTAACATCGACCGGGCCGACGCGTTGATCCGCGCTGGCGACGCCGATCTCGTCGCGTTCGGCCGCGCCTACATTGCGAACCCGGACCTCGTCGCGCGGATTGCAACGGCAACGCCGCTCGCGACGCCGAAATCGGCCGGGTGGTATGGCGGCGGCGAGAGCGGCTATATCGACTATCCGTTCGGCAGCAGCGCCAGCCACGGCGTGCGACCAGGCGCCGCTGAAGCCTGACAGCGCAGCGGCAACGTGGGCGCAACCTGCGCGCAGGCATCTATCAGGGCATGCGCTAAGGCATCCGAAGTTTGCAATCAATCCATTTGAAAAGGGCGTGTGAATGACTCCAGGACCCAGATTGCTGTGGGGAACCGGCGGGGCCGTCGTGGCCGTGCTGGCTATCGCTGCGGCTTTGATGTGGAAGCCGGCCATCGCGCCCGTCGGTGCGCCGCCAGTCGCATCGTTCGACGCGCAGACGAAGCTCGCCGGCGCGCGCGTGGTGGCACTAGGCGATTGCATCGTCTGCCACACTGCCAAGGGCGGTCAGCCGTTCGCAGGCGGTCTGCCGCTCGCGACGCCCTTCGGCACGATCTACTCGACGAACATTACGCCCGACGTCGACACTGGTATCGGCAACTGGTCTCTCGAAGCGTTCACGCGCGCGATGCGCCACGGCGTCGCCCGTGACGGGCACCTGCTTTATCCCGCGTTTCCTTATATTCACTTCACCCGCATGTCGGATGGGGATATTTCGGCCGCCTACGCGTATCTGATGACGCGCGAACCGGTGAACGCAAACGCGCCCGCCAACGAGTTGATCTTTCCGCTGAACTTCAGGCCTCTGCTCGCTTTCTGGAACATCTTGTTCCTGCGCCCCGGCCCCGAAGCGGCGGACGCAACCAAAGATGCGCAGTGGAATCGCGGCAAGCTCCTCGTCGATGGCCTGGGTCACTGCGCGTCGTGTCACTCCCCGCTCAATCCCATCGGCGGAGAAAAGTCGGGCCACGCGTTCGACGGCGGCATCGTGGACGGATGGGAAGCACCCGCGCTCAATGCTCTGGATGCTGCGCCCAAGCCCTGGACGCAGGCGCAACTGGTCACCTACCTGCGCACCGGCCGGGCCAGCGAGCATGGCGCCGCAGCCGGGCCGATGCTGCCCGTCACGCGCGATCTGGCCACCGTGCCGGAGCAGGATGTGCAGGCCATCGCCACCTACATCCTGTCCATCCAGAAGCCGCGACCAGCCGATGCAAGGCCGGTGGCCAGCACGTCGCTTCCAGCAGAAGCGCAAAGGGGCGCCGTGCTGTTCGCCGCGTCGTGCGCGCAATGCCATGGTCCCCAAGCGCCGATGCAATCCATCGGGGAGCGCCCGACTCTCGCGCTCAGCACGGCCGTCAATGCCTCGACGCCGCGCAACGCGATCCAGATGATCCTTGGCGGCATCAACTGGCATGGCGAAGATGCGCTCAACTACATGCCCGCCTTCGCACAGATTTACAACAACAGGCAGGTCGCCGACCTGGCGTCGTACATTCGCGCGACCTACTCGCAGCGCGGCCCGTGGGGCGACGTCGAAGAGTCGGTAGCTAAAGTCAGAAAGGAGAACGACGCGCGATGATCACCCTAACCGTCAATGGCGTGCAGCACTCGCTCGATATCGATCCGTCCACCCCGTTGCTGTATGCGCTGCGTAACGACCTGCATCTGCATGGCGCAAAGTTCGGCTGCGGGCTCGGACAATGCGGAGCCTGCACGGTTATCGTGGGCGATCAGGCCGTGTTTTCGTGCCTGATTCCGGTCTCGTCGATCGGCGCGCGGCCGGTTCGCACCATCGAGAGCCTCGGCACCGTCGAGCACCCCGGAGCGTTGCAGAAGTCGTTCATCGATCATCAGGCGGCGCAGTGCGGCTACTGCATCGCCGGCATGATCATGCGCGCGCAGGCTCTGCTCGATCGCAACCCGCGGCCGACCGAGCGCGAAATGCTGGAACACATGGAGCCTAACCTTTGCCGTTGCGGCACGCATCTGCGAATTCTCGCCGCGATTCGCGAGGTTGCGCATCTGCCCGCCGGCGGCACGCTCACAAACGAACCGTTACACACGGCAAGCCGCGGAGGCGCGCAATGAGCGGCAACGACGAAAAGATCGATGAAACGCGCCGCCGCTTCATGATGTCCGGCGCGCTGATGGTGACCTTCAGCATGTTGCCGGGCGTCAAGGCAATGGCGCAGGAAGTGATTGCCGACGAAGGCGCCGCCGTACATATCGGCAAGGCAACGCAAGCGCTCGCAGGCAGCCTGAAAACCAACCCGTATCTCGACGCCTGGATCAGGATCGACGCGGCGGGCAAGGTAACCGTCCATACCGGCAAGGTCGAACTCGGCACCGGCGTTCGCACCGCGCTGTTGCAGGTCGCGGCGGAAGAACTGGACATGGCACCTTCGCTGATCACGTTTCTGACAGCCGATACCGGCGCGTCGCCGGACGAAGGTCTCACCGCCGGCAGCCACACGATTGCCGACAGCGGCAGCGCACTGTTGAACGCCGCAGCCCAGGTGCGTGGTCTGCTGGTCGACGCGGCAGCGACGCACTTCGGCGTGCAGAGCGGCGAACTGATCGCTCGCAACGCAGTGATCAAGGCACCGGACGGCCGCGCCATGACGTACGGTGAAGCGGTCCGTCTTGTGGATCTGCATCGGGTGGCCACGCCGACTTCACCGCTGAAGGACCCGGCAAAGTTCGACGTCATCGGCACCTCGCTGCAGCGGCTGGATATTCCCGCGAAGGTCACCGGCCTGCCAAGCTATGTGCAAGACATGACGATGCCCGGCATGCTGCACGCACGCGTCGTCATGCCGCCCGTCTATGAGGCGAAACTGCTGGAGACCAACGCGCCCGAGATTCTGAAGATGCCGGGAGTGGTCAGGGTGGTCCGCAACGGCAGCCTGCTCGCCGTGGTTGCGAAAGGTGAATGGCAGGCCGTGCAAGCACAGCGCGCGCTGTCGGCGGGCTCCAGATGGACTGCCGGGCGCAGCTTGCCCGATCCGTCCACGGTGCATCGCGACCTGAAGCAGATTTCAACTGAACACATCGAGATCGCCAACGTTCATACGCCGGCCGGAACGCCGGCCAGGACATTGAGCGCGAGGTACAGCAAGCGCTACATGATGCACGGCTCGATCGGACCGTCCTGCGCGGTGGCGCTCTACAAGGACAGCACGATGACCGTCTGGACGCATTCGCAAGGCGTCTATCCGCTGCGCGACGGGCTCGCCGAAATGCTGTCGATGCCAAAGGAGAAGATTCGCTGCGTCCATGTCGAGGGGTCCGGCTGCTACGGCCATAACGGCGCCGACGACGTGGCCGCGCACGCGGCGTTGATCGCACGCGAGATGGACGGCGCACCCGTGCGCGTGCAGTGGATGCGCGAGCAGGAACACACGTGGGATCACTTCACGCCTGCAATGGTCACGGAGGTCAGCGCGTCGCTCGATGCGGGCGGCACTATGGTCGACTGGAATTATTCGCTGTGGAGCAGTTCCCACAATGAACGCATCGTCAACGCGGGGCGGCTCATTCCCGCGCAGATGCTGGAAAAGCCGTTCGCGCCTGCGCCGTCGGTGCCGATGGTGCAACCGGAAGGCGGCGGCGACCGCAATGCGATTCCGCTCTACGCATTCCCCAACATGCATGTGATGAACAACTTCTCGCCGACCATGCCGCTGCACACGTCGGCCATGCGTTCGCTGGGCGCGCACATGAATGTCTTCTCGATCGAAGCCACCATGGACGAACTCGCCGCGGCCGCTGGCGCCGATCCGGTGGCGTTCCGGCTCAAGCACATGCAAGATCCGCGCGCCCGCGACGTGATCGAGCTAGCCGCGCGTCGATTCGGCTGGCCCAGACCGCCACGCAAGCGTAATCACGGCGTGGGCTTTGCGTTCGGGAAGTATAAAAATCTGATGGCGTATGTCGCGATCGCCGTCGAGGTGTCGGTCGTGCCCGAGACCGGCCAGGTCAGGCTCGAACATGCGGAAGTGGCCGTGGACTCGGGCCAGATCGTGAATCCGGACGGCATACGCAACCAGATCGAAGGCGGCGTCATTCAATCGGCAAGCTGGACACTTTACGAGGAGCTGCAGTTCGATACATCGAGAATTCGCAGTTTCGACTGGAGCAGCTACCCCATTCTGCGGTACTCGGCGGCGCCGCACAGCGTCAACGTGCATTTGATCGACAGGCCGGGCGCGCCGTTTCTCGGCGCGGCAGAAGCATCGATGGGTCCGACCGCGGGCGCGATCGCCAATGCGTTATTCGATGCTACCGGCAAGCGGCTGCGCGACATGCCGTTGGCCGGAGAGAGTTTGCGTCGGCAGATCGACGCCTAGAACATTCACCACCGGCGCGGCGTTGCGCGCTGGATGGTGCAGCGGCCGACGCGCTTGCCTGACGCACCGCACGTTATCTGCTGAACGACCGGCGGCTCCGCTGCTGAACGTGACCGCCGGCTAGTTCACGGAAAGACGCTTAAGGCGAAGATGCGCCGGCTGGAGACTCAAACGTCTTCCTGCCGCAATGCACCTGCTATCCAGCGTTCCTCCGACGCTTTGAGGTGCGTCCGCATCGCCGTCTGCGCCGCGATCGGATCTCCCGACTGCAGCGCTTTCAGGATTTCCTCGTGCTCCCTTACCGCGACCGACCACGTTTCGGTGCTTTCCGAGTGGTCACGAATTGCCGCAGCGATCGGGTCGTGGCGGCTATCGAACATTTCGGCAACGAAGCGACTCAGCACTGAATTGCCCGCCGTCTCAGCGATCAGCATATGAAATTGCCGGTCCGCATCGACCGGCGACTTCCCGGCAGATGCGAGGCGTTTCATTCGCTCGACCGTGCGCCGCAGCCTGTCGAGTGTGGCCGCCGAAAGCTTGCCGGCGGCCAGTACGATCACTGTCCCTTCTATCGCCGCTCTCGCTTGCATCAGTTCGGACGGACTTTCGCCCAGAGCCGGCACCGCGTTGTCACCGCCCGCGTCCGGAGCGCGCACGTACACCCCCGACCCCATCCGTATCTCGATCTGGCCGCCGATTTCGAGCGCAATCAATGCTTCGCGCAATGAAGGGCGTGAGACACCCAGCGTATTGGCGAGCTCGCGCTCAGGCGGAAGACGTGCGCCGGGCGCCAGTTCGTCCTTTCGAATGAGAGAAAGGATCTGCGCGGCAACAGATTGGTAAAGCCGCTTTGGTTCAGTTTGCTTCATTGTTCAAAATGTCCTGTCGACGAGCCGCGAAACGGACCGCAGCAAAGTCTAGCATGGGGCCTGATGGCCTCGGCGGGCCAGCAGATAGAGTCGCCGCCGGGGTTTTCCCTACTGGAATGAACAGTTATGAAATTCTACATTGGCTTGACCAAACAACCGTTTGTGCGTTTTAATCTGCCCAAATTGGACTGACCGCTAGCTTGGCTTTCGACGGGTCGAACGGTGAAGTCCTGAACATATTGGAGACGGGATTGACAGAAGCGACCACGCAGCGGAGGCCGGGCCGTCCGCCCGATGTGCCGGCACCTCGGGAAATCCTGCAACTCAAGGGTGTAAGCAAGCGATTCCCCGGTGTCGTGGCGCTCGATGGCATCGATCTCGATCTGCGCTCCGGAGAGGTACACGCCGTCTGCGGAGAGAACGGCGCGGGCAAATCGACGCTGATGAAAATCATCAGCGGCCAATATCACGCGGACGAAGGCGTCATTTGCTACGAGGGCAAGCCGGTGCAGTTCGCCTCCACTTCGGACGCCCAGGCCGCAGGTATTGCGATCATCCACCAGGAGTTGAACCTGGTGCCGCACCTGTCGGTCGCGGAGAACATCTACCTTGCGCGCGAACCCAAGCGCGGCCCGTTCGTCGACTACCGCACGCTGAACGCCAACGCGCAGCGCTGCCTGCAGCGCATCGGGCTGAACGTGTCGCCAACCACATTGGTCGGCGCCCTCTCGATTGCGCAGCAGCAGATGGTGGAGATTGCAAAGGCGCTATCACTGGATGCACGTGTGCTCATCATGGACGAGCCCACGTCATCGCTGACCGAATCGGAAACAGTTCAACTCTTTCGCATCATCCGCGAACTGCGCGCCGACGGCGTAGCGATTCTTTACATCTCGCATCGGCTCGACGAGATGGCGGAGATCGTGGACCGCGTCACCGTGTTGCGCGATGGCCGCCATATCGCAACGAGCGATTTCGCATCGACCACCATTAACGAAATCGTGGCCCGGATGGTGGGACGCGCGCTCGACGACGCCTATCCGCCGCGCGAGTCGGTCCCGACGGAACAGGTCCTGATGCGGGTGCGCGATCTGCAGCGGACCGACACGTTCGGCCCGCTCTCGTTCGACCTGCGCAAGGGCGAGATTCTTGGTTTCGCGGGCCTGATGGGCGCGGGGCGCACCGAAGTCGCCCGTGCGATCTTCGGCGCGGAGCGGCTCGACTCCGGCTCGATCCAGCTGGGTGACACGCCCGTGGCGATCCGCTCGCCGCGTGAGGCTATCCGCCACGGGATCGCCTACCTGTCGGAGGACCGGAAGAAAGACGGCCTTGCACTGTCGATGCCGGTGGCCGCAAACATCACGCTGGCCAACGTCCGCGCTATATCGTCGCGTGGCTTCCTGCGTTTTTCGGAAGAGACGGCTATTGCGGAGCGCTACGTTCGCGAACTTGCGATCCGTACACCGACGGTGAAGCAGATCGCAAGGAATCTTTCTGGCGGCAACCAGCAGAAGATCGTTATCAGCAAATGGTTGTACCGCGGCTCGCGCATCCTCTTTTTCGATGAGCCGACCCGAGGCATCGACGTCGGCGCGAAGTACGCCATTTACAAGCTGATGGACCGGCTGGCCGCGGACGGAGTCGGCGTTGTCCTGATCAGTTCCGAGTTGCCCGAACTGCTCGGCATGACCGATCGCATCGCCGTGTTTCACGAGGGACTCATTACCGCAGTACTCGAGACCAGACAGACCAGTCAGGAGGAGATCTTGCACTACGCATCCGGGAGAAGTCATGCTTGAAATCACATCGGGCCGCACGCAGGCCCTGGACAAACAGGCACGACAGCGCCGCCGCGATCTGATACAGAAGTTCGCCGCGTTGGGTAGCCTCGTAGTACTGATCGTCGCATTTTCGCTCACCAGCGCTGCATTTTTCTCTGTCGGCAACCTGATGACCGTGGCGCTACAGGTCACGTCCATTGCGTATCTCGGCGTGGCCGCAACGTGCGTCATCATCACCGGCGGCATCGACCTGTCGGTCGGATCGGTGCTGGCGCTGGCGGGTGTCGCTGCCGCCCTGCTCGTCAAGGCCGGCGTACCGGTACCCGTCGCGATGGCGGGCGGCATGCTCGTCGGTGCCGCCTGCGGATGGGTCAACGGCATCTGCGTTACGCGCATGGGGCTGCCTCCGTTCATCGCAACCCTCGGCATGATGCTCGTCGCTCGCGGTCTCGCGCTGCAGATCACGGGCGCAAGACCCGTCTCCGGGCTCGGCGACGCCTTTGGCGAACTGGGCAACGGCGCGCTCTTCAAGGTCTCTCATATCGGCGCTGACGGCTTTCCCGACACGGTCTTCCCAGGCATTCCCTATCCCGTCGTCATCATGGTGATTCTATTCGTGGCGGTTTCTGTTCTGCTGTCGCGAACCTCGCTCGGCCGTCACATCTACGCGGTCGGGTCGAACGCAGAAGCCGCGCGGCTTTCCGGCGTCAACGTGCAGGGCGTCAAGCTCTTCACCTATGTGCTGTCCGGATTGCTGGCCGGCGCTACCGGTTGCGTGCTGATGTCGCGCCTCGTCACCGCCCAGCCGAACGAAGGCGTGATGTACGAACTCGACGCCATTGCAAGCGCGGTGATCGGCGGCACGTCATTGATGGGCGGCGTCGGCACGATCTCCGGCACCGCCATCGGCGCATTCGTAATCGGAGTGCTGCGCAACGGCCTCAACATGAACGGTGTATCGAGCTTTATCCAGCAGATCATCATCGGTGTCGTGATTCTCGGCACCGTATGGATCGACCAACTCCGAAACCGGAAGTTGTAATCAGAAGACGAAGTCCAGACCACAATCAAGGAGCGAGACATGAAAAAGGTATCCGTGCTGGCTGCGGCCGCAGCAATGTGTGCAATGTTCAGCGCGTATGCGCAGGCGGCAGGCGGCGAAATTGCAGTAATCGTGAAGACGGCCAACTCCAACTACTGGCAGAACGTGCAGAAAGGCGCGACCGCCGCGATGGCCGATGCGAAGGGCTACACGATGACCTTCCAGGGCCCGGCAGCCGAATCGGCCATCGCCGACGAAGTCAACATGGTCGAGAATGCCGTGAACCGGCATGTCGCTGGCATCGTGCTGGCGCCGTCCGACCCCGATGCGCTCGTTCCCGCCATGAAGAAAGCGTGGGAAGCCCATATCCCTGTCGTGCTGATCGACTCGACGGTGTCCGATGCCGGCAAGCAGTACTACCAGTCGTTCCTCTCAACCGACAACGTGAAAGCCGGCGAACTCTGTGCGAAGGCCATGATCGACCGGGTTGGGCAGACCGGCAAGGTCGCGGTCATGTCGTACGTGCCGGGGGCAGGCTCGGAAGTCGGCCGTGTCGGCGGCTTCCGCAAGTACATCGCGGCGCATTCGAAGCTGCAACTGGTGGGTCCGTTCTACTCGCAGTCGCAGATGGCGAATGCCCTGAATCAGACGACCGACGTGCTGTCGGCCAATCCCGACCTGAAGGGCATATTCGGCGCGAACGAGCCGACCGCCGTGGGGATGGGCCGCGCTCTTCAGCAGTCCGGAAAAGGCGGCAAGGTCATTGCAATCGGCTTCGACGGCAACCAGGACCTGCAAGGCTTCGTTCGTGACGGCACGATTCAGGCAATCGCGGTTCAAAGCTCTTATCAGATGGGCTACAAGGGCATCCAGACCCTCGTCAACGTCATTGAACGCAAGCCCGTTTCCAAGCAGGTGGACACGGGCGTCATGATGGTCGAGAAACAGAACCTCGACTCGTCCGAAGCAAAGAACGTTCTCTATTGACGAACGGGCCGGCGCAGCGGTTTTTAAAAGCCGTTCGCCGGCATCTTCTCCATTCAGACACGCCTCCATGAAAGCTTTTGCAACTCACGCGCTGCCACGAAGCGGGCTGGCGATGACCACACTCGGCCTCGGTTGCTCGCAACTGGGCGGCCTCTACAAGCCCATGTCGACCGCCGAGGCCAATGCGCTCCTCGAGTGGGCGTGGGACGCCGGTATCCGCTATTTCGACACCGCGCCGTTCTACGGCTATACGCTTTCGGAACGGCGAGTCGGACAGTCGCTGCAGATGCGACAGCGCGAACGCTATGTACTGAGCACCAAGGTCGGGCGGCTCATGCGGCCCGACGACACGGTGCAGCCAGGCGATGACAACTGGGCGCAACCTCTGCCCTTCCGGCCTCGTTTCGACTATACGTTCGACGGCATCATGCGCTCGTACGAGGACAGCCAGCAACGTCTCGGCATGCAGACGATCGACATCCTCTATGTTCACGACATTGGCGCGGCAACGCACGGCGACGCGCACTCACGCTACTGGGAACAACTGACACGTGGCGGTGGGTTTCGGGCTCTCGCGGAACTACGAGACTCGCATGCCGTTTCCGCGATCGGACTCGGCGTGAACGAATGGCAGGTCGCAGTCGATTCGATGCAGGAAGCGGATCTCGACCTCGTCATGCTGGCGGGGCGCTATACGCTGCTCGAACAGGAGGCGCTCTCGCCATTACTCGACCAGTGTGTGAGCAACGGCGTGCGGATCGTCGCTGGCGGCGTATTCAATTCCGGCGTGCTCGTGGGCAACGGTAAGTTCAATTACACCGATGCGCCGCCCGAAGTGGCACGGAAAGTCGCGCGTCTTGCCGACGCCTGCGCGAGGTTCGAGGTTCCGCTCGCCGCAGCGGCGCTCCAGTTTCCGTTGGCCCACCCGGCCGTCGTGTCCTGCGTGGTCGGTGCGCGCAGTATCGAGCAGTTGCAAAAGAACATCGCATGGCTTGAAACGCCAGTTACGCCGGAGCTGTGGCAGGCCTTGCAGCACGAAGGGCTGATAGCCGGATCGGCTCCGGTTCCCGAGGCCCGCCGTTTCTTCACAACCGATCAGCCGTCCGGCGATCGATAATCCCAATAAAGGATGCCAATGCTCAGCGTCATTTGTGAATCGCCTGGCGTGCTGCGCCGCGAAGACCGCGAACCGCCTCGCCGCGCAGACGGCGAAGTACTTCTGCGGGTCAGCCGCGTGGGTATTTGCGGCACGGACATGCACATCTACTCGGGGAATCAGCCTTACCTGCAATACCCGCGGGTGATGGGACATGAACTGTCGGCCATCGTCGCCGAGGCGGATCCCGGCGCGCACGTCGCGCCCGGCGACGCCGTCTATGTGATGCCCTACCTGTCGTGCGGACAGTGCATTGCCTGCAGGCAGGGGAAAACCAACTGCTGCGTCAACATCAAGGTTCTCGGCGTGCATCGTGACGGCGCGTTGACTGAATACCTGTCGGTGCCCGCGCAGTTCGTGCACAAGGCCGATGGCGTCACACTGGACCAGGCGGCGATGCTCGAGTTTCTCGCGATCGGCGCTCACGCGGTCCGACGCGCCGACGTGTCGGCCGGTCAGCGGGTTCTCGTCGTAGGCGCGGGGCCGATCGGCATGGCGGCCATGCTGTTTGCGAACCTACGCGGCGGACGGGTCTCGTGCCTGGATACACGAGCGGATCGTCTTGCGTTCTGCCGCGAGCACATTGCCGTTTCGACAGTTCAGATCGGTCCGAACGACGTGGAAGAACTTGCGGCGCTCACGGACGGCGAGTTCTTCGACGTAGTGTTCGATGCAACCGGCAACGTCAATGCAATGAACCGCGGCTTCGAGTTCATCGCACACGGCGGCAAGTACGTGCTGATTTCGATCGTGCCCGGCCAGATCACGTTTTCCGATCCGGAATTTCATAAGCGCGAAGCGACCCTGCTCGGCAGCCGCAATGCGACCGCGGAAGACTTCGAAACGGTTCTTGAAGCGATGCGTGCGGGCCGCATTCCCGACAAGGCGCTCAATACTCACCGCATGAGCCTGGCCGACGTGCCTACCGAGTTTCCAAAGCTGATGGAGCCTGGGCGGACTGTCGTGAAGGCGCTGGTCGAGTGCTGACTGGGTCCGCTGCCGTTGTTTGACTCGGGCGGACGTGCTCTTTCAGATCGCACGCCGCTCGATCTCAATGTGGTTCGAGAATACGGTATGTGTCCCGTTCGAATTAATACCATTGGACGACTGGCGCAACGCCTGCGCGCGGATGGCTTGAGACGCTCCGGCGTGCTTATACGACCTAGGCCGGCGGTGCGCACGTCGTTCGAGCAAGCCGATAAGCACTGGATGCCGTGCCGCGAATCAACGCCGCACGTCGTCGGCGCTTACCTGCGCAAAGTTAGAACGAGGGACGCTGTACGCCCCAATCCGATCCTCCAGTAGCAGACTTCGAACGGCGGCTATTCGAGGATGAGCTGCCGCACATGGCCACAGACTTTCCCCATTCAACCGCCTCGCGCGGACAACACTCCGGACGCCCGCCCCTCATCCGCAGACGCGATCCCGGTCATGGAAGCGTTGCATCCAGTAGGGGAACGGCACTGATGGTTCAGATACTTTATCGAGCCGCGCGCACTGTTCGGAGGTTAATACGAGATTCTGTGCATCGAGATTAGCTGCGAGTTGCTCGCACGTGCGGGCTCCGACGATGACAGAAGTGATCTGCTCGCGCGCGAGCAACCAGCCTAATGAGACTTGAGCCGGCGTGGCCCCTAGTTCGTCGGCGACTTCACGCAATACTGCGAGAATCGGCTCCGCCCTGACTGTATCGACCGGCGGAAAGTCGAGTTTGGCACGCCGCCCGACAGCTTCGCCATTCTGCGAGTACTTGCCGCTCAGGTAGCCACCTGCGAGCGGACTCCAGACCAAGAGGCCCACTCTGTTTTTCGCTGCAACCGGCATGAGTTCATGCTCGATATCGCGGCTCGTCAGCGAATAGTGCACCTGATTGCTCACGACATGAGCCCGATCGGTACGCAACGTTATGCCGACGGTCCGCTCGAGATCGCCTGCACTGAAATTGCACACGCCAATATGGCGGACCTTGCCTTGGGTGACGAGGTCGTCCAGCACACGAAGCGTCTCGTCGAGCGGAACAAGCGCGTCACGGTCATGCAACTGGAACAGGTCGATGTGATCGCGACCGAGTCTCTTCAGGCTTGTCTCGACCGAGCGCATGATGTGTGAGCGGCCCAATCCCACTTCGTTCTGGCCAGGGCCGGTGCGTAGCCGAACCTTGGTCGCGACGAGCATTCGATCTTCGTCCAGCCCCAGCGCTTTCAGCACATGGCCCACGACCTCTTCTGAGCGACCTTGCGAATAGGCGTCCGCCGTGTCGATCAGGTTGACGCCACCTTCCACGGCCATCGCCACGAGCCGGGCGGCCTGATCGCTGTTCAAGCCGGCAATATTGCCCCAGATGCCCGAGCCAGCACCGAAAGTCATTGCGCCCAAGCTCAGCCGTGAGACGCGTAGACCAGTTCTGCCAAGCGTGCTGTATTCCATCGTGTATTCCTTGTTTGAACGACAACCTGATGCATCGGTAGAGTAAGACCTGGAGTCCGCTCGTCGCGCCATCGGCTCTGGTCAGGTTCGACGCGACACAAGCTCGCCCAGAACGGTCTCCAGTTCGACGTGGCCGCGCAAGATTTCGTCAGAACTGCTTTCGAAATCGATCCAGCCTTCGTTGAAGCCGTCCAGCATGCGCATGCGGGGCATAGGATGTCTCATGCCCTGCGTGCGGAACAGCGCTTCCCACGTCTGCCTTTCGACAACTTCCGCACGTACCTGACGACGCAACACGCCGGCGAAAGCCGCTGCGAGATCGTTAGGACTCACCCGGCGTGGACCCTCAAGCTCGACGACGCGCACACCGCGCCACGTCTGCTGAAGCAGTTCGGCAGCAACGCGGCCTACGTCCGCGGTGGCGACCATCGGCACAGGCTTGTCGAGCGGTTGCAGGTAACTGGCAATGACGCCATCGTCGCTTGCAGACGCAACATCCCACGCGGCGTTCTCCATGAACCAGCCAGGGCGCAGGAACGTCACGGGCATCGGCATCTCGCGCAGCGCCTGCTCCATCAGCGTGCGTTGAGTGAGCAGGTTGACCCCATCGGCCTGTGCGCCGATCGTCGAGAGGCAAACGACCTTGTCGGGCCGCGCCTTCAGGAGTGCTGCGGACACAGCCTCAATCACTGTGCGCGCTTCAGGAAACCCGGGCTCCGGATCGAACTCCGAAGGCGGCAGGATGAAAACGCCCGTCGCGCCTTCGAACGCGGCGGCGAGCGACGAAGGGTCTTCCATGAAAGCCGTCGCGATCTCGCAACCTCGCTCTGCCCACGCCTCTGCCCGCGTCGCATCGCGCACGACTGCGCGCACCGGCTGACCAGTAGCCAGCAGTTCGCGGGCCAGTGCGCCGCCCACCTTGCCGGTGATTCCTGTGATTGCATACATTGCTCGTTCTCCATGTGTGGATATATCGGGTGACGCAGCGTCGATTTGCCGACGGTCAATCGCTCAGGCGCGACGCAAACCCTCGTAAAACGCCTGCTCGAACTGTCCGTATAGGTTCACGACGCGCGCATCGTAGAAGGGCAGCATCTGTGTAAAGAGCGATCCGGCGACCCGCTTGACCGGATCCACCCAGAAGTAGGTGTTCAACAACCCGGCCCAGCTCACGCTGCCAGCGCTTCGCCCGTGGGGTCCTTGCTCTGTATTGATGTCGAACGACAGCCCCCACTTGTGCGCGGTGCCCGGAAACTGATCGAAGCTGTTCGACCACGACGGCTGCGCCGTCCTCATTTCCGCGACCTGCAGATCGCCAATGTGATTGCGGAACATCGTCGCGACGGTGTCGGCGCGTAGCACGCGTTCGCCGCGATACGTGCCGCCGTTCAACAGCATCTGCAGGAACGCCATGTAGTCGCGCGGCGTGCTGAACAGTCCGCCTCCGCCCATGAAAAATTCGGGGCGCTGGTTGGTTTCGAACGGCTCAGGCGCGAGTGAGCCGTCCGCCTGACGCCTGTGCATGGTCGCGACGCGCTGCTTCTGCTTGCTACCGATGAGAAAGCCCGTGTTGCGCATGCCCAGCGGATCGAAGATGTGCTCGCGGAAGTAGACTTCCAGCGACTGATCGGTCACGGCCTCGATCAGTTTGCCGACCCAGTCCATGCTGATGCCGTACTCCCAGCGCTCGCCCGGCTCGAACTCGAGCGGCGCCGCGAATGCACCGTTCATCGAATAGCCGATGTCCGGCATGCCCGTCACCGTCTCGTACCGGCTGAGCTTGTCGCTCCAGATGCTGTACGTAAATCCGGAGGTATGCGTGAGGAGATGGCGCACCGTGATCGCATTGCGCGCAGGACGCAGCTTGGGGTGCCCGGAGACGTCGAATCCGTCGAGGATTTGAGGCGACTTCAATTGCGGCAGGATTTCGCCCGCAGGTTGATCCAGCCGCAGTCTGCCCTGCTCGATGAGCTGCATGCACGCGGTTGCGGTAATCGCCTTTGTCATCGACAGGAGCCAGAAGACTGTGTCGGGACTAATGGCCTCGCCAGTGCGGGCGTTCGCCCGGCCACATGCTCCCTCGTAAACCAGTCCGCGGTCGGTTGCGCCCATGGCGACAACAGCGGCAACCGTGCCGTCGTCCACCGCCCTCTGCAGGCATTGATCGATCGAACTGTAGGCCGGGTGATGCGCCAGCGCGGCGTCGCCACTCGCGCGCTGCGATACTGCCCGCGCGTCGCGGCTTGCGACGCCACCAAGTGTCGCAAGAGCCAGCAGGCTCGATGCACCCTTCAGAAGACGACGACGATCTGTTTGAACTGCCATTTTCCGTTTCTTCCCGAATGAATGAATGAATCGCGGCATTACAGTGCTTCAGTGATGGGCGAAAAACGCGCGCCGCGAGCGGTTCCCGTTGAGGCGTCCAGCGGATGTCTCGGTGAGACGTATTCTGGCCAAGCACCAAACGAAACAAAATGACATGGATGTCATCATATAAGTGACAAGGCGTCACCGATTTGGCATGATCAACGGATACGTCCACTGCTGCGCGGCGCAGCGTTCGCTTTCACGCGGTCGATCGCGCTCTGCCACACGTATTAACTCGAGCAACCATGAGATCCAGTAGCGAGAAGCTTTCCGGCAGCATTAGCGTGTTCGCCGCCGTAGTGGATGCGGGAACGTTTGTGGCCGCTTCGGAGGTGATAGGAATGACGCCGCCCGGCGTCAGTCGGGCGATTGCGCGGCTGGAAAAAAGATTGAACATCCGGCTCTTCAGCCGGACAACGCGCTCCGTCTCCCTGACTGAAGAGGGCCGTCGCTTTTACGAGCAGGTCATGCCCCATCTCGCCGGGTTGGAGGAAGCCGCGGCCGCTGCGGCAGGTGGCGCGTCCGCTGTGCGTGGAAAGCTGAGAATCAATCTGGATCCTGTCGTCTACCGGACCATTCTCGGGCAACAACTCGATGCGTTCATGGACGCACACCCCGAACTCGAAATCGAATTCATCGCGCGAGACAGTCTTGGCGACCTCGTCATGGACGGCTTCGACCTCGCCGTGCGATTCGGCGAACCCAAAGCGTCTACCCTGATCGCGAGAAAGCTGCTCGACACCCGCATCGTGACTGTCGCAGCGCCCTCGTATGTTGCCCGTTGGGGACGGCCGTCAAGACCCGAGGACTTAGAAGGTCGAGGCCACAGATGCCTTGAGTTTCGCAACCCGGAGACAGGCAAGCCGTTTCAGTGGGAATTTCATCGCAAGCGAAGACGCATTGTGGTCGACACTCAGGGACGACTCACGGTCAATGATCCGGGTGCCCTGCTCAACGCATGTCTCGCCGGTTCGGGAATTGCGCAGATGTTGCTGCTCGGTGCCGAGCCCCTGATTGCCGACGGCCGGTTGATCAATCTCTTTCCCGAATGGGTAGACGAACGGTATCCGTTATACGTCTACTACGCATCTCGGCACCACGTGCCGGCAAAGACCCGTGCTTTTCTTGACTTCGTGGTGGAACTGACAGGCAATCACGAGCGCGCCGGCGCGCGCTAGTGCTGTTTCGGCGAACTGGCGAGGCAATATCGAATGGCCGGTTACGTATGGGTTGCGGTCTGCCATGATCAGGTTACGAACGTCCAGTTCTGGCCGGGCAGCGACCGACGGCCGGCCGCTATCCGCCTCTGCTTGCATTCAAACCTCCGTCTGGAAAGCACGTCAGCATCGGCCGGCCCGATTTGACGGCTGGAATGGCGTCACGTGCAGCGTCGCCGGGAATAGCCTGACGTGTATGTGGAGGGCGCGCTCGCAACCAGGCAAACAGTTGTCGTTTCCTGGGCATTCACGGCTTATCCATCGGACGTCGCGGCGGTAAACTGTGAACCAAGGCTTCTTCAGGAGAACGTCATGCGTCTCGTCGACTGGAACATCCAGTGGGGACGCGGTGTAGACGGCCGCGTCGACCTCGCCCGCATTGTGCGCGAGGCAAAGGCGCTGTGCGATTTCGACATCCTGTGCCTTCAGGAAGTCACGCGCGGCTTTCATGAGGGACAGGCGCAGGGCGGATTGGCAGGCGGCCCCTCTGCCGATCAGTTCGCCGAACTCGCCGTGTTGCTGCCGGGCGCGACTGTGGTCGATGCGATCGGTTCCGATCTTCCGCCTGTCGGGGCAGCACGACAGCGGCGCCATTTCGGCAATGCAATCGTGAGCCGACTGCCTGTCAAGCAGGTGCTGCGTCATTCGCTCCCGTGGCCGGCCGACCCCGCCAAGCCGTCGATGCTGCGTGTCGCTCTCGAAGCAGTGATCGAAACCGATATTGGCCCGCTGCGCGTCTTCAGCACTCATCTTGAGTTCTACTCCGAAGCACAACGGCTGGCGCAAGTGACGAGGCTGCACGAATTGCATAAGGAAGCGTGCGACCATGCCCGCCGTCCCGCGCAAGCGGAAAAATTGGACAGTCCGTTCGCCGACACTGCACGTCCGATGACTGCCATCGTGTGCGGTGATTTCAACAGCGCTTTCGAAAGTTCTGCTTATTGCAGGATGCTGGAGCCGATTCCTGGCGCGCCCGCCTTCGCCGACGCATGGACCTGCGCGCACCCCGGCGCCCGGCGGGCTGCGACAGTCGGTCTATATGATCACGAGCAATGGTCCGACGGACCGTTCGCGTGCGATTTTGTTTTTGTCACCGAGGATTTGAAGCCGCGCATCGTGGATTGTGGCGTGGACCAGAATAGCCGCTCGTCCGATCATCAGCCGCTGTGGCTCGAATTGCGCTGATCCACGAACACGGATATGGGCAAGCCATGGCTACCGTCACTCAGGCAACAAGCGCCGAACCCCGCGGCAACCTCTTTGCAAGACGCGCGCCGGGCATCTCGTATGCAGCCAGATGACCGCTTTGTCAGAGGCGCGAAAGGGCCAGACGTGTTTGGCAGCCCACGCAGGCGCAAGCTGGAGCGCAAACACGCGCCAGCTTGCGGCGTTCAGCGTTCCTTGCACTGTGCACTGGCGTCGGGCGCCTCCGTACAGTGCGTAGAGGTGTTCCTCTTAGCACGCTGATCGTACACGTGATGAGGTGGCTTCGAATGCGTTGCCCGTTCGGATCTGCGGTGAGGTCTCCCCAGCGATACTGCGGCTGCTCATCCGGGAACTCGACCGGTAATCGGCCTGCCAGAGGGCGCGTCTGGATGCGCCTTCGCACAGCACAATTCCTCAGTGGTTGTCGTCACCGTCACGACCGTCGCGGTCAAGACCGTAGCGACGGTTGTCGCGGCAATCCCAGCGATGATGGCCCGATAGCCCGGCAATCTTGCGAATCCGAAAACCATCGGCGACATACAGGGCACCGTCACGCGCGAACGCGAGGCCCCGTGGCTGCATGATCATAGCCTGAATGGCGAGACCTCCGTCACCCGAGTAGCCCGCCGTGCCCGTGCCGGCGATAGTCTCAATGGTTCCCGTCTCCCGGTCTACCTGCCGCACGCGGGAATTGGCGCTATCGCTGATGGTTAGGGTTCCTGCGCAATCGGCCGCAATATGCGAGGGATAGTTAAGTAGCGCCTGTGTGGCAGGCTGTCCATCACCATTGTAGCCCGCCTGAAAAGCTACTCCTGTCGTCCCCGGATAGACGCCCGCGACTGTCGTAAATGTTTGACGCTGTCTATCCAGTTCGCGAACGGTGCTAAGACCAGCGTCGGCAAAGAACATGTCGTTGCGCCGGTTAAACGCCGTCGTGATGTAGTAGAGGAAGCCGGCTGCTGCCGCAGGGCCGCTGGCCGGACCTGCTCCATTTACGCCACCGCCCGCCACTGTCGCGATGATGCCGGTGCGTCGATCGACGCGGCGAATGCGCTGGTTGCCAGAATCGCTGATGACGAGGTTTCCGTCGCGATCGAAGGCGATGTCCGTCGCGTTGATCAACGCAGCACTTGCCGGTCCTCCGTCTCCTGAGAACCCACGTTGGCTTCCTCCGACAACCGTGTGAATCGTCAGCGTGTGATGATCGACGCGCAAGATGCGGCTGGTCGACCCATAATCGGCGATATACACATCGTCGTCTGGTCCGACCGCGACACCTTGTGGATAGCCGAGGTTTGTCGCTGTTGCTTTCAACCCATCGCCGTTATAGGCCGTTTGACCGGTGCCCGCGAAGGTGGTGATGATCCCCGTGGCGTGGTCGATACGCCGGATCACATGATTCACTGGTTCGGCGACAAACAGGTTGCCGTGGTGGTCGACAGAGAGACCCTCTGGAGCGATGAGCGCCGATGTAGCCTGCCCCCCGTCGCCAGCGTACCCTTGCACCCCAGTGCCTGCGATCGTGACTATTGTTTGAGATTGCGCCCATGCTGCATAAGGTACGGCGAGCAGCATGATCCAGGCAGACTGGATAAGCCTTGCACGAATGGAACATTTCATCGCTGACCTCCCTGAGGTGAACAGCTGAAACGATTTTCACGGAAGCATTTGCTTCATGGCGAGGTCCATGCGCTTGCCACCACTGAGAGTTGACCTGACACGCGTTGGTCATAGTGTCTGAAGAATAGACACCCGCGTCGCCGATGCATGCCGATACCTATGCTTTTTGCGCCTTCTGGGGCGAAGCATTATTCAGTTTCTATTGAAAAACAATCAAGCCCTAGACCAATTATCAAAAAAGCCCTGCTGAATAGAGAATGCCTTCGGTTCGCAGCGCTCCGTGACAGCGAGCAACTCAAAACCGATTCTCACCACACCTACGCATCCGGAGAATAATCATGTCCCGCGCTTTCCCGTGGCGACGAAGCGCAGGCCCGCGCCGCGCTTGCGGAGAACTTCACGGATCGCACATTGCCGCCGGGCCGTGCGCAAGGCATCGCCGGACCGCTCGCAGCATCCAAAGCGTTCCATGCGGCCGTGCCCGACATTAAGGCGTCGGTCGAGCAGATGATCGTGGCCGGCGATCGCGTCGTGACGCATCTGCATTTCACCGGTCACTTCACCGGCACCTTCAACGGCGCTCAGGGCAAAGGCCAAACAGTCGATTTCATCGCAACGGACATTTACCGCATTCGCGAAGGCAAGATCACGGACAACTGGCATCTCGAAGACAACCTGACATTCCTGCAGCAACTCGGCGTCGTCGCGAAGTAATCACCGTATGCAACCACGTCGCGCGCGCCCGAAGCAAACCGCGTGGCATTCACCAAACGTCAAGGTTGGCGGCCCAGTTGCTGCCCTGCGCGGCTTCGCTGCGCCTGCGCTTCCATGAGCAGGCGATACGACGCGTAGTACTTGTAGATGTTTCGCACGTACGTGGTTGTCTCGATGCCGATCTTCTCTGCCACCACGATCTCGACGTTGTTGAACCAGACGTCCGGGTTGAGGCCGCGGGCCGCGGCCTCCTTGCGCATCTTCGCGATGCTTCCAGGCCCCGCGTTATAGCTCGCGAAGGCGAACAGCGGGCGATCCACCGCGGAGAAGTGCGCGCCCTGGAAGTAACGTGTCATGAGTCGATCGAGATACTTGGCGCCAGCATGAATGTTCGACTCCGCTATCCGGATGTCCCCGACATTGAGTTCCTTACCCGTGGCCGGCATTAATTGCATGATGCCGACGGCTCCCACGCGGCTCTTGGCCTGCTGATCGAGCTGCGACTCCTGAAAACCCTGCGCCGCCAGCATGAGCGGATCGAAGTCGTATTGCTGGCCGTACTTCGCGAATAAGGCCACCGTCTGATTGAAGCGACTGAGTTCGGCACTCTCAGCATTGTTATGGATCTGCTTGATGCCTTGCATATACTGTTTGAGGCGAACCTCAGCGACGCTTTGCTTCGTGATGAAATTGTCGTAAAAATCGCTGATTACAGCCTTGAGCTTGGGGCTCTGTTTGCGAATAGCCCAACCCACATAGCCTCCATCACGCACTGACATGTTGTCGTGCACCTTCACATGCGGCAGCATCTGCGCCCACATCCGCGCTTTCCAGTCGTCCACCACCAGGATCTGAAGCAGACCGACGTTCAGCATCTCCATCGCATCCTCGTCCTCGAGCGCATCCGGCAGCAGCGCGAGCCGCATCGGGGGCTTACCGGCTTTCTGCAAGCGGCCGTTAAGTGCACTCAGACTTTCGTAGTAGCTACTGGAGCGGCGCACGTGAACGGTTTTTCCGCTTAGATCGTCGAGCTTCGACAATTCCGGCGACTTCGGCCCCGTCAGTACCAGCTCACGCGTTGGCTTGAGAGCGCGCGCCGTGACGAAGTCGGCCTGTTTCAAACGCTCGTCGGTGACGGTCAGGTTGCCAACGGCGATATCGCCCATGCCGCTGTTGAGGCTGGGCAGCAGCCGATCGCGCGTCGTCGGAATCATGAACACGGTGATCGGGCGCTTGCCGAGGCGATCGGCGTAGGTCTTGTTGACGTACCGTTCGAAATCGCGCACGAAATCTGCGCTCAATCCGCGTTCACGCCCCCGGTCATTGAAATACAGCGTACGACTAAAAGGTACGAGCACGCGGATCACGCGGCGTTCGAGCATTGCGTCGAAATCGCCGCGCCAGGGCTTGTTTGTCAGATCGATCCGGCGCGGCGGGCTCGCAGGCACCGGTTTGGAAGGCACGGACGGCGACGACGCAGCCGAAGCCGTGGATGCCGGTCCAGCTGCGGCGCAAACCGTACTCCACACACACAGCGCAAACAGGCCTGCCACCGTCCAGAAACGAGCAGAACGCATGATGTACACCGTTGCGGTTCCGGGCCCCTGCGTCAGCGTTAGCCCATGTTGACCGTCGTCCTGCGGGGCGGTCGATTCGAGCGGGAAGCCGTTTCAGCACTGCGCTCCGGCTCTTTTAAAGCATAGTTGCCTGCGAAAACGGTTCAAGGTTTATCGCGGCTTTAAAGCGGTGATTGCGGCGGTAGTTTCAAGCTGCTGGCAATACCCATGCTCTCTGCTGGCTTCGCGCTGGCCTTCATCGCTCGTGGTCGGTCTTCATCAGTTCTGCGTCGGCGTAGCCAGCTTCAAGGCGATCGGCATGACAGATTCCGTGATTGGAAGGGACGCCATACTTTGCGCGCGGCGCGAGTCCGAGGGCGATGCGTCCTGCGCGGACTCGTGCGTGCTGTCTCGCCGATGAACCGCAAGGCAAGCTCACTTCCCCGCCCTCACGCATAGCGCCATTCAAAACCCTTTTCGACGCGCCGCACGGTCCCCGCCGATGTCTCGGCAAAATGCGCGGCAAACACCGTCGCGCCCACGTCCGCTGCACGCGCGAGCAAACGCTCGCGCGAAGCGCGGGCCTGCTGCTGATCGAGACAGAACATTGAATTCCATTCGGGCCGATGCACTTGCACCGCGCTGTGCATCACGTCGCCGGAAAAGAGCGCTGTCTCGCCACGCGAACGAAGCTCGATGGCCATGTGACCGATGCTATGGCCGAAAGTCGGCAGGAAGCGGATGCCGTCGAGAATCTCCGCACCTGCATCCGGCACGGCACGCGCCTGACCGGACTCGATGACCGGAAGGACACTGTCGTCGAACACCATCCGCCGTGATGCGCCTTCCGGGGTAGCGAAGAAGTCGCATTCGCGCTCGCCGAACACGTAGGTCGCGTTCGGAAACACCGGCGCCCAGCGGCCGTCCTGCCAATGCGTATTCCAGCCGACGTGATCGACGTGCAGATGCGTGAGCAGCACGTAGTCGATATCCTCGCGCCTGAAGCCGGCGGATTCGAAGCGTTCAAACACGGGATTATCGAGCTTGTCGAAGAGCGCGCTGAACGGCCGAGATTTGCCATTGCCGATGCCCGTATCGACGACCATCGTCACACCGCCGACTTCCACGACCCACAGATGCGTTTTCAACGGCACTCGCGCGTTAGTGAGATCCAGACTTTCGGTGGCGAAGCGTTCCTCGAGCTCGCGACCATCTTCATCGCTCCACGCCGGGAACAACAGGTTCGGCGCGAGCGCGAAGCCGGTTTCATCGACCCGCGTGATGGTCGCGGCGCCGACGTGATGGACTTGTGAGGCGGGTTTCATGGCAATCCGTTCTCTTCGGTTCGAATGCAGGTTTCTGTATGTGTGTCAGTGCGCATTTCACTAAGCCGTCGCAGCGCGAACGCGCCGGGTCGCCACTGCATAGAGTAACGCGCTGACGAGCGCCGACACGCCACCGACCAGCGCCAGTGCACTTCCAAGACTCGTTCCCGTGTGCCCCAGCCGTTCGTTCAGATAGCCAACCGACAGCGGGCCCACGCCACCGCTGATCGCATTCGTCATGAAGACGAGTAGCGCCAGCGAACGGCCGCGCATGCGGTTCGGCACTGCGATTTGCAATGGCACGGGTGCAAGTCCCATTGCGATGCTGGCGGTAAAAGCGCTGACGCCATAGAGCACGATGGCAAGGCTGCTGCTCGCGACGAGCGGCATCGCGATGGCGGCGGGCACGAGCAAGGCAACGGCGCACGCGGAGAAGCCCAGCACTTTGCGCAAGGTGGTGTCGTCGGTGACGCGCGTCGCGAGCATTCCCGCGCATGCCACGCCGAGCATACCGCCGACCATGTACGCAGGTGCGGCCATCTGTCCGACGGCTTTCGGCGCGAGATGGAAGTGGCGCATCAGCAAGGTCGGGAACCATGCGGCGTGCGAGTAGAACAGCGTGATCAGCGCGACGTAAGCCGCAAAGTAAGGCAGGCAGAAGCGATTACGCACGAACAGTTCGGCGAGCACGTCGCGGAGCGACGGCATCTCGTTCTGCGCATGCGCGCCACGCATGCTGGTTTCGAGCCGCGCCGGTTCGCGAACCGTGAACGCGACAAGCGCGGCCAGCAGTATGCCGGGCAATCCCACGGCAACGAACACCGCTTGCCACGGCGCAAAGCCGTGCTCGCTGAGCCATGCACTGCCGTCGCCCGCAGCTGCCGCCGACAAGAGCATACCGCCGCCGAACAGCGCGGCGCCACCGCCTACGTATGGCCCGAGCATGAACACGCTACTCGCGCGCGCGACGCGGCGCGGCGCAAATATGTCGCTGAAGATCGACAGCGCCGCGGGACTCAAGGCGGCCTCGGCAACCGCCGTTCCGGCGCGGGCAAGCAGCAATTCCGTAAAGTTGGTCGCGAAGCCGCACGCCATTGTCGAAATCGCCCAGATCGCGATGCACGCGGCGATCAGTTTCACGCGGTTGCCGCGATCGACGAGCCTCGCGACGAACACCCCTGCCGTTGCGTAGCACATCGTGAATGAAAATCCTTGCAGCAGGCCGATCTGCGTATCGGTAAGCGCGAGCGACTGCTTGATCGGCTGTACGAGAATGCTGACGACCTGGCGGTCCAGATATGAAAACGCGAAACAGACGAAGAACAGCAGCACGACATACACGGGATGGCGCACGCTATCGAAAGATCCGGTACGTGCAACGACATCGGCGGGCTGGGTTGAAACAGGGTGAACGTTCATGCGCGGCTCCGGCGTTGGTGGACTTGGCTCAATCGGCGTTGGCTTGTGCAGCGAGCAGCGCGATGCAGTCGCCGGGTTCCACGCGTGCAAAGGTCCGCATGCAAATGACCATGCCGTCGCTGCGGAACGCGATATCGGCCGGCGCCTGCCACGGGCGGTGCGGATCGTACAGGCGCCCTGCGAGCTGACCCTCGCGCACCTGATCGCCGAGTCTGAACGCGGGTTCGAATACACCCGCAAGCGGCGCATACACGTACGCACGAGCGCCTTCTACGCGCAGAAAGCGCGTTTTGCCGGCCGGCGCCGGCTGCGTGTCGGAGAGCACACCGAGCCGAACCAACACGCGCTGCAAGCCGCTTTCGACGATCGCCAGGTTCGCCGCGTCGCAGCCCGCATGTCCGCCGAGCTCGCCGCACAGAAAGAGCTTGCCGTGCCGTTCGGCTGCGGCTGCGAACGTGCGGTCTTCGCCGAGCAGGTCCATGATCATCGTGTTCGGCGCGCCGAACTCGCGCACGAGGTCCATATACAACGCGTGCCATTCGCCTTCGGCAGGCGGCGACGCGAGCAGCGTGGGCGCATGCTCGAACGACGCGCCTCCGGCATGCAGGTCGATCACGACATCGGCGCGCGGCAGGAGTTCGCTTTCGACGTAGTGCGCGATCATTTCCGTCGGCTGGCCATTTCGTGCGCCGGGAAACAGGCGGTTCAGGTTGCCGCGGTCAATCGGCGACGTGCGCGTGCCGTTGATGAAGGCCGGAAAGTTCAAGCCGGGTATCACGATCAGGCGACCGCGTATGGACATCGACGGCATGCGCTGCATCAGCTTCATCAGCGCGACGGGTCCTTCGTATTCGTCGCCGTGATTGCCGCCCGTTAGAAGAACGGTCGGGCCCGTACCGGCCCCCGCGTTGAGCACGGCAAGCGGGATCGGCACGTGGCCGTATGCCGAGCGGTCATGCGAATACGGCAGACGCAGCGTGCCGGTCTGGAAGCCGGAGCGTTCGAAGTCGATATCGGTAGCGATGAGCGAAGCGGAAGTGGACATGGCGCGAACAGTAAAGAGCCTGGGGTGCCTTTACTATCGGTGACGAAAAAACGTCCGGCCAATGCCGTTTTCTGCGCTGGGCGATGCCTTGCAGGCATCGCTTGCCGGCCGCTATGTCAGCAGGTCCAAAAAACGTTTAAGCGTGCGATTCGCTTCGTGCGCCGCCTCGTGTGCGACGAAGCAGAATTCGAGCGGCAAGGAAATCTCCAGGTCGAGCAAGTCGACGAAACGCACGCGCGCGGGCGGCCGGTCGCGATTCGCGGCATTGACGATGGCCGCGCCCATCCCCGCCGAAACCAGCGAAAGAATCGCGGTTTCCGTCGACGCCTCCTGTCTGATATCGAGCGTGAGCCCGCGTTCGGCGCAGGCGGATAGCAGGCGATCGTAGTAAGCGGGATAGACGCGGCGCGGGAACGCGATGAACGGCCTGCCGGAGAGTTCATGTGCGCTGACCGCGCCCGCGCTGCCGTGCGGCCACGCTTGCGGCACGGCAAGCACCACGCTTTGATCGAGCACATGCAGGCTCGCAATGCCTTCCGGCAACGCGCCGAAGCGATAGCAGAAGCCGCCGTCGAGCCGTCCCGCGGCGAGCGCGTCGAGTTGCTCGGGCGTGTTCATCGGCGTGAGTTCGAGGGCGACGTTCGGTGCTGCCTGTTCGAAAGCGCTCAACGCGCTCGAAACGGGGCCGCTCCACACGGCGTTTTCAACGAAACCGATGCGCAGGTGACCTTGCACACCGGATGCGATGCGCCGCGCCAGCCGGTTCGCGGCATCGACACGCGCAAGGATCTCGCGTGCTTCCAGCAGATACGCATCGCCGGCGGGCGTCAGCTTAAGCCCGCGCGGCGTGCGCTCGAACAGCGCCGCGCCGATGGCGTCTTCGAGATCCTGTATCTGGCGGGAAATCGCCGGTTGCGTGACGTGCAGCTGCTCGGACGCCGCCCGCACGCTTCGCAACTCAGCAACAGCGATGAAATAGCGAAGATGCCGAAGTTCCATGCTCATTCCAGCAGTTCAGATTGTCAGCAATGATCGCAGAATTGCGCCGCAAGCACGCTACTCGGCCGGACACAGCCGGCACAGCGCCGATTTTTGTCGTTGGCCGGCCAAACGGCGCCGGGAAAGCGCGCTACGTAAGAGAAGCGCCGATTGATAACCAATGAACATCAATCGTTAAAAAGATTGCACTTATCGTTTGGTCGGGCAAGGGCCAATATTCGCGAATCCACAAAGAGCGGAACCACAGCATCTTTCGGGATGCCAGGAGACAACGATGCACCCCTCGCCCTCTACCCTTTCCTCGGGCCGTTCAAAGGCCGCGGCGGTTTTCCGCGTAACGGCCGGAAACTTTCTCGAGCAGTTCGACTTCTTCCTGTTTGGCTTCTATGCCACCCAGATCGCCAAGGTCTTCTTCCCGGCTGACAGCGAATTCGCCTCATTGATGATGACGTTCGCGGTCTTCGGCGCCGGTTTCCTGATGCGACCGCTGGGCGCAATCGTGCTGGGCGCGTACATCGACGACGTCGGTCGCCGCAAAGGTCTTATCGTCACGCTCTCCATCATGGCGAGCGGCACCATCCTGATCGCGTTCGTGCCGGGCTACGCAACGCTTGGCCTCGTGGCGCCCGCGCTCGTCTTGATCGGAAGACTGCTGCAGGGTTTCTCGGCGGGCGCGGAACTGGGCGGCGTCTCGGTGTATCTCGCCGAGATGGCCACGCCGGGCCGCAAGGGCTTCTTCACGAGCTGGCAGTCTGCGAGCCAGCAGGTCGCGATCGTCGTGGCCGCGGCCCTTGGCTTCGCGCTCAACCAGTCGATGAGCGCCGCTACCATTGCGGCCTGGGGATGGCGCGTTCCGTTCTTCGTCGGCTGCATGATCGTGCCGTTCATCTTCATGCTGCGTCGTAACCTGCAGGAGACCGAGGAGTTCAAGGCGCGCCAGCATCGTCCGAGCATGAAGGAAGTGTTCCGCACGCTGGTCCAGAACTGGACCGTAGTGATTGCAGGCATGATGCTGGTGGCGATGACCACCGCGAGCTTCTATCTGATCACCGTCTACGCGCCGACTTTCGGCAAGACCGTTCTGCACTTGAGCACCGCCGACAGTCTGCTTGTGACGCTGTGTGTCGCCGTGTCGAATTTCGTGTGGCTGCCCATCGGCGGGGCTCTGTCCGACAAGCTCGGCCGCCGGCCGCTCCTCGTCGCGATGACGGTGCTCGCCATCGCAACTGCGTACCCGGCGCTGTCACTCCTCGCGCACGCGCCGAGCTTCCTCAACATGCTGCTCGCCCTTCTTTGGCTCTCGTTCATGTACGGCATCTATAACGGCGCGATGGTCGTCGCACTGACAGAAGTGATGCCGGCACAAGTACGCGTCGCGGGCTTCTCGCTCGCCTATAGCCTCGCGACGGCGGTATTCGGCGGCTTCACGCCGGCGATCTCCACGGCGCTCATCCACATGACAGGCGACAAGGCCGCACCCGGCTACTGGATGAGCTTTGCCGCTGCATGCGCGCTGATGGCGACGTTCGCGCTGTATCGCCGCCGCGCAACGACGCTGACTCCGGCGCACTGATCCGCTTCCGCGCTCCGCATCCAGATACACCCACATTCCGACAACACTACGATCATGAGAAACCTGATTCGAAAACTGTGCGTCGCAGCACTGGTTGCAACCTCGGCCGCCGCGGCGAACGTGCAAGCCGCCGATCTGCACGTCATGAGTTCCGGCGGCTTTACTGCGGCGTACAAAGTGCTCGGCCCGAAATTCTCGGCGGAGACGCGCAACACGCTCGACACCGCGCTCGGTCCGTCGATGGGCAAATCGCCTGAAGCGATTCCCAACCGGCTGGAGCGTGGCGAGCCGGCGGACGCCGTCATCATGGTCGGATATGCGCTTGACGATCTGATCCAGAAAGGCAAGGTCGTCCCCGGATCGCGGGTCGAGCTGGCCGATTCGCGCATCGGCATGGTCGTGCGCGAAGGTGCGACGAAGCCCGATATCAGTTCCGTAGACGGGCTCCGGCAGACCCTGCTGCATGCGAAGTCGATCGCCTACTCGGACAGCGCCAGCGGTGTCTATATCGAGCGGGAGTTGTTCAAGAAGCTTGGCATCGAGGATCAGGTCAAAGCGAAGGCGAAGATGATCCCGCGCATTCCAGTGGCCTCGGTCGTGGCGAACGGCGACTACGAAATTGGCTTCCAGCAGGTGAGTGAGTTGCTGCCTGTCAAGGGCGCGACCTTCGTCGGCAAGATTCCCGAATCGCTGCAGTCAGTCACGCGGTTCGCGGCCGGCATTCCGGTCAGTGCGCAGCACCCGAAAGAAGCAAAAGCTCTGCTCGACTATCTCGCGTCGCCCGGCGTCCAGCCAGAAGTGAAATCGACCGGACTCGATACCGTTTCCGCTCATTGACGCAAACCTGAAGGAAGGCTTGCTTGCTGCGGCCTTCCTGTCACATTCCCGGGGTTCGTCTCGCTGAGTCGTCCGCACCGTCCGCGTCGCCTGCAGCTGCCGCTTCCGCCCCGAGCATCTGAGCGAGACGCGCACGGTCGCACGCACCTTCCCACATGGAAACGAAGATCACAGCGCAAGCGTTGCTGATCACGCTCGTCAGGGCACGCGCCTCGGACATGAAGCGGTCGATGCCCACCAGTAGCGCCACACCAGCTACGGGCAGATCCGGGATCACCGTCAGCGTCGCGACCAGCGCGACGAGTCCGCTACCCGACACGCCGGCCGCCCCCTTTGACGTGAGCAGCATGACCGCGAGCATCATCGCGATCTGAAACGCGGAAAGCGGCACGTCGCATGCCTGCGCAATGAACATCGAAGCGAGTGTCAGATAGATCGCGGTGCCGTCGAGATTGAACGAATATCCGGCCGGCAGCACGAGCCCCACGACCCCCTTGTCGCAACCGAGCGCCTCGAGCTTGACGATCAGGCGCGGCAGTACCGGCTCCGTGGAAGATGTCGCGAGAACAATAAGCAACTCCTCCCGCATGTAGCGCAACAGCCGCCAAAGCGCGAAACCATGCAGCCGCGCGAGTGAAGCGAGCACCAGCGCAATGAACAGCAGGCATGCCACGTAGAAGCACACCATCAACATGCCGAGAGAGCCGACCGAGCGGATGCCGAAGCGGCCCACCGTGAACGCCATCGCACCGAATGCGCCGAGCGGGGCAAGTTGCATGATCATCGCGAGGATCCGGAACAGGACGTGCGCGACGCCGTCGATTAGCGCGAGCACCGGCCGGCCCGCCTTCGGGCAGGAGTTCAGCGAAAAGCCGAAGAGTAGCGAGAGCAGCAGTACCGGCAGTACGTCACCCTTCTCGAAGGCGCCGAGCATCGTCTCGGGGATGACGCTCAGCGCAAATGCGACCAGGCCGCCCGGCTGTGCGTGCTTCACATATTGCGCGAGGATGCTCGTGTCCAGACCGTGCGCGTCGATGTGCATACCCGCGCCCGGTCGCAGAACGATGGCGGTGACGAGCCCGAAGGCTAGCGCCACGACGGTGAGCAAGTAAAAGAGCGCCAGCGCCTTGAAGATCGTCCGCCCGATAGCCTTACCGCTTGCGAGCGACGTGATGCCGGAGACGATCGTACAGAAGACGATAGGCGCAATCATCATCCTTACGAGGCCGACGAACGCATCGCTGAAAGGCTTGAGCAGCGCGCCCGCTTGCGGCAGGAAATGACCGACTGCCACGCCGAGCACCATGCCCAGCAGCACCTGTACATAAAGCGAACGAAGCGGCCTTGCCGACCTCACGATGCGGTCTTCCGGGCTGGTCGTTCTTTCGCAGACGTGTTGACGTCAGAACCATCGCTGCCTTCGACGCCGCCCTGCCTCATCTCGACAATCGTTCTGTGAAACTCCTGCGCGGCCGGAGTAAGCGGACGCCCCCGGCGCCTCACGATTCCCACGCGCCGCTTCACCACCGGTTCAACGAGCGGCACACTCGTGAGGATCGGATGATCGCGGCCGGGCATGGCCATCGACGGCACGGCGGCGACACCGAGCCCCGCTTCGACGAGGCCGAGCATGGTCGTGACGTGACGGGTCTCGCAAACGCTCGGTGCGCGGGGCGCCACTGCCGAGAGTGCCTGATCGAGCAGCAGACGGTTCCCGGAAGTCTTGTCCACTGACACGTACTCATGCTCGTAAAGCTCGTTCCAGGTGACGCGCTTCTTGCGCGCGAGCGGATGATCGCGACGGCAAGCTGCAACGAAGCGCTCCTGCAGCAGCACCTTGAACTCGACCTCGGACTCCTGGCTACCCATGAAACTCACGCCAAAATCGGCCTCACCGCTGATCACTGCGCCAAGCACCTCATTCGCGCTCGAATCCAGCAGTTTTACCCTGATGCGCGGAAAGCGGCGATGGTAGCTTGCGACGACATTGGGCAGAAAGTAGTACGCCACCGACGGCACGCAGGCGATGGTCACATGACCCAGCCGGCTAGAAGAGACATCGCGGATGCCGAGCAACGCGACGTCGAGATCGTCGAGCAGTTGCTCGGCGCTTGGAGCGAACACGCGGCCGACGGTCGTGAGCGTGACGCTGCGCGTGGTGCGCTCGAAGAGGCGCACGCCGAGCGCTTCCTCCAGTTTTTCAATGCGACGGCTCAGAGCCGGCTGGGAGATGCTGACAGCCTCGGCGGCCTTGCGGAAGCTCCCCAGTTCCACCACCGCGCGAAACGCCTGCAAGTCGTTCAAATCGAAATTGACGCCCACGAGTCACTCTCCACATCCTAGATGTGCTCATTTTGCATGACGCGGCTGCATTTTTTGGCATAGCCACCAGTCTTTTCCCTGCTGCCGGTAATGCCTTCAAGCATATCGTTTAATTCCGATATATACTTCGTTCTGTAGCGATGCAAACCTGTGGGCGGCAATTAGCCCACGCCTGACCATTAAAGCAGCTCTGGTAGTTGACGAATGAAACGAACTCCCATCGCGCCTGACATGGACGCGATCCACAAGGCGCTCGCCAATCCGGTGCGTCGCGAGATTCTTGGCTGGCTGCGCGAGCCGCATGCGCACTTCGCCGATCAGGAACTTCCGCTCGACCATGGCGTATGTGCCGGCAAAATCGACGCGCGCTGCGGACTCTCGCAGTCCACCGTGTCGGCCCACCTCGCAGCGTTGCAGCGTGCGGGGCTCGTCACGTCGAAACGCGTGGGGCAATGGGTGTTCTTCAAACGCAACGAGCCCGTGATTCAGGCTTTTCTCGAGCATATGAATTCGAAGCTCTGACCGGTGTTGCATCGCCGCTTCTTTTCACTCTTTCGTTCAATGCAACTATTTCCCGGCTCAAGGCGTCCTCGCCTCAGCCAAAGGTGAACATTTATGCCGACTCTTTTCGATCCGCTGCAAATTGGCGACCTGACGTTGTCCAACCGCATCATCATGGCGCCGCTCACGCGTCAGCGCGCCGAGGAAATCCGCGTGCCGAACGCGCTGATGGCGAAGTACTACGCTGAACGCGCCACGGCGGGCCTCATCATCAGCGAAGCCACCTCGGTCACGCCGCAGGGCGTCGGTTACGCCGAGACGCCGGGCATCTGGTCGCAGGAACAGGTGGAAGGCTGGAAGCTCGTCACCAACGCAGTGCATGCAGCCGGCGGGAAGATCTTCCTGCAACTATGGCATGTCGGCCGCATTTCCGATCCGCTGTTCCTCAATGGCGAATTGCCGGTCGCGCCGAGCGCGCTCGCCGCGAAAGGCCACGTGAGCCTCGTGCGTCCGGAGCGCCCGTATGTCACGCCGCGCGCGCTCGAACTCGACGAAATCGCGGGCGTTGTGCAGGCATTCCGCAAAGGTGCCGAAAACGCGAAAGCAGCAGGCTTCGACGGCGTTGAAGTGCACGGCGCAAACGGCTATCTGATCGACCAGTTCCTTCAGGACAGCACCAACAAGCGCACTGACGAGTACGGCGGCCCGATTGAAAATCGCGCGCGCTTGCTGCTCGAAATCACCGACGCATGTATCGACGTGTGGGGCGCGAATCGCGTCGGCGTGCATCTCGCGCCGCGCCGCGACTCGCACGACATGGGCGATTCGGATCCGGCTGAGACCTTCGGCTATGTGGCTCGCGAACTCGGCAAGCGCAAGATCGCGTTCATCGCCGCGCGCGAAGCGTTGGGTGAGGACCGTCTCGGCCCGCAGCTGAAGAAAGAGTTCGGCGGCCCGTACATCGCGAACGAGAAGTTCACGAAGGAAACTGCGCAGCAAGTACTCGACGCGGGCGAAGCGGACGCGGTGGCGTGGGGCCAGTTGTTCATCGCAAATCCGGACCTCGTGCGCCGTTTTGCGACCAATGCACCGTTGAACAAGCCGAACCCCTCCACGTACTACGCACGTGGCGAGACGGGTTACGTCGATTACCCCACGCTTGAAACGGTGGAGTAAGCGCAAACGCGCGATCGTGAAGCAGCCGTAATGCGGCTGTAAAAGCAGCGGCTGTAAAACGAAGCGAAAAGCGGCGGGCGTGGTCGGAGAGTGAATTTTCCGGCGGCGAACGCCGCTTTTTTCCGTCTTCGGGGTCGCTCGCCTCTGTAAGGCACACCGTTAGCCAAGATCGCGTCGCATGAATACGCGTTTCGACTCGTCGAGGCCTCTTGCGATATGTGCATCGCGCCGTGCGCGTAGAGCCACGTCGAGTTCGGCTTCGTCTATGTCGCGGAAACCGAGTCGCCGGTAATACGGTGCATTCCACGGCACTTCGCGATACGTCGACAGGACCAGTTGCATGATCTGCCGCGAGCGCGCGAGTTGCGCGACCTGTTCGATCAGCGCGGCGCCGATGCGTCGACCGGCATGCGACGTCAGTACATCGAGCTCCTGGATATAGATACGCGCGGGCTGCGGCTCGAACATCACGAATCCGACGCATGTTCCCTCGGCATTCACCGCCACGATCAGCTCCTGTGCCGCTATCTTCCGTTCCACGAAAGCGAGACTCATCGGCGGCGCATCCGCAATGCCCGGCATGCCGACGCTGACAAAGCGCAAGCTTGCCTCGAATTCGATCGTGCGAACCGTTTCGGCATCGCCGGGCGCGGCAAGACGGAAGGTCACATCGGCTAAATGTTGCATGGTGTTTTTCGATGGTTGATGTTCGGCCCGCTCACGGATGCGACACGCGATATTGACATCCACGCGGCCAAATACACAAGTATCCGCGCGGCCGCCGGACTACACTGCTGAACATCCGACAACCTGGGGCCAGCATGCAACTCATGCAAATGCTGCAGATCGCTCTGCACTTCGATCAGCACCTGAGCAGCCTGATCGTCCAATACGGTACCGCCGTGTACGCGATGCTGTTCATCATTGTGTTCGTCGAAATCGGCTTTCTGCCGTTATTTTTTCTGCCGGGCGACCCGCTCATTTTCATTTGCGGCGGTCTGTCAGCCACCGGCGCGTTGAACGTCTGGCTCGTGATCTCCGTGCTATTCGCGGCTACGGTGGCGGGAAGCATCGTCGACTATGCAATTGGGCGCGCGATCGGCGAAAAGGTTTATACGGCCGATTACCGGTGGCTCGACAAGAATGCGCTGCGCCGCGCGCATGCCTTCTACGAAGCTCGCGGCGGATTGACTTTTCTGTTATCGCCATTCATTGCCGTAGTGCGTACTTTCGCGCCGTTCGCGGCCGGCGTTTCGCGCATGACGTTTGCGCGATTCGTGTCGTTCGTGACCGCGGGCGCGGCATTGTGGATCGGCTCTCTCGTCGCGGCCGGCTACCTGTTCGGCAACGTGCCGCTCGTGCGCGATCACATGAGTTCCATCGTACTGTTGGGCGTCGCGCTCGGCGTCGGATCGTTGATCGCAAGCGCGTTGTGGCGACTCGTCAACAGCCGCTCGCGCATTCATTGAGTAAGTGCTTTCAGCTTACTTTCTGTGCGCGCCTCTTCGAGAATCGCGCGGCGCTGTCGGACCTGCGTTTGCTCCTCCGCATTCACCGCTAGATCCAGCCTTCGATATTCAGCCCGCTCGCGCGTTCAGCCTCTTCCCGCGATATAGCGCGCACGGTTTGCCCGAAACTCCAGATATGCCCCTCCGGATCCCGCGCCGCATAAACGCGGTCGCCGTAAAACTGATCCGCGGGTTCGCGGGTAATGACCGCGCCCGCCGCACGCGCGCGAGCGCAATGTTGGTCGATACCGTCGCGTAGTTGCACATGCACCGACTGAGTATTTCTCCCGCTCACAGTAACCGGGCTCACGGAGTCTGCCGACCATTCACGGCTGATCATCACGTAGCTGTCGCCGAAACGCATTTCGGAGTGTGCGAGTTGCCCGGCGTCGTCGGTAATCACGAGTTGCCGGGTGAAACCGAAGGCCCGTTCGAGCCATTCAAGAGCGGCCAGCGGATCTTTGTAATAGAGAGCGGCGCCGAGTGACGGTCGATGCAAAGATTCGCTCATGACATCCCCTTGCAGGTTCGGCAAACGCAGCTTGAATGACCGCGGATCGAACCGCGCATGCACTCAGACGCGCGCACACTATTGACTTGCGGAGGCAGCAGGCGCCGCGCTGCTGGGTTGACTCGTGCCGCCCGCGGCTGCGCTCTCGCTCGCGCGCTTCGCGGCGTCGCTTTGGCCACTGGTTCCGTTCGCGCCCGCCGAATTGCTCATTACGCCGCTGCTCGCGGAACTCATCGTGTCCTTGCTGGTGTTGTCCTCTTTCTTGCAGCCAGACGCACCCACGGCCAGCGCCGCAATGGATATGGCGAGTAACGCGCTCTTCGGATTGCAATGCATGGTGGCACCCATTCGGTTTCGATTCGTCGTTGCGCGAGGCGCGGCATGACTTCGTCGATAGCAGAACGGCGCAGCATCGACTGTGCCTGGTGAAACTAATAGATCAATCCACGCGGCGCGGCAAGCGGTTTGCTGCGACTCCTGTTACGTGCACCACATACCGCACACTGCACTCCGAACCCAAGGAGAACCGGATCATGCTGCTTAGCGACGAAGAACTTGCGCGCCTTGACGGCGTCGCGCCGTTTCTCGAGAGCGAGGCGAAGACGTCGCTCAACTTCGCACCGAATTATGAAGTCACCGCCGAATTCGAGGCGCATCTGCAACCCGGACTGCGCATCCGTGCCCCAGCGCCGGACGCGGCATCTGAGGACCCCGAAGCGCCGCCATATCCGTTGAACCTCTTCGTCGGGGTGCCGCTGGACGAGTTACGCAACCTCGCCCACGCAGACGATATGGCGCGCGAGGCGATGATTTCGCGCTTCGGCGCATCGTTTACCCCACGCCTGCTGCGTGCAATCGAGAAAGAAACGCCAGGGGCGATCAATCTCGATGCAGGGATCCAGAACGATTCGGGCACGCTGTCGGTGATGCTCGACGAGCCGGAGCAACGGTGATCGCGCACACGCCTGGAACACCCGTCTGAGATTCCATGGCAATGCCTTAACAAAGACGCGCGAGCCACGTGTATTTACTTCCCGGACGCTTGCACATTTGACAGCGGAGACAGCGGACTCCGCGCGTCGCGCGCCCGGGTAGGTCCACCGGGCGCTATTCGTCGCCCACGCCTTTCGACACCTCGGCGGGGCTGCCGTACTCCTGATCCGGCAAGCGTTCGAGTGCATCGAGCACCTCATCGTCGGCGCCATTGCCCTTCGCAATGTCCAGCAGGCTCGCTTTGTCGGCGGGATACGAAGCGCCCTTCAGCGCCTTTTGGACATCGATGAATTTGCGGATGGGACCGCCGTTCGAACTTGAATTAGACGTCGCCATGTGCCTCTCCTTGGTTTGTATGCGGTCTCGCTAATTCAGCATCGCGCGTTCCTCACGGGCGTCCGGCCCTCACGTGCGTTCTGCCGCCGCAATGCACAACGTAGTTTGTGTATCGGCATAGCAGGAATGAATCTGGCTCGACAATTACATTCAAAGAGCCTCCGTTAGTTTGGATGGCTCACTTTCTTCACCATAGCAAGCAGGGGATCTTGTCGTGAGCACAGCGGACCGCGAAGCCATTCTCTTCAACCAGCAAGCGATTCTGGCGGAATTCGGCGAGCTTGCGCTTCGCTCCGACGACCTCGACGAAATACTGTGCGAAGCATGCCGTCTCGTCGCCCAGGCGCTGCAAGCCGACATGGCCAAAGTCATGGAATTGCAGGCCGATCGAATTACGCTTCTCGTGCGCGCCGGCGTGGGCTGGCCGCCGGGCGTGGTGGGCCGTGCCACGGCGCGAGCGGAGCGCGGCTCGTCGGAAGGTTATGCGCTGCAAACTGGCAAGCCCGCAATTTCGCCCGACATCGCCAATGAAAAGCGCTTCCGTTATGCGCAGTTCATCGTCGATGCGGGCGTGAAGGCACTGATCAACGTCGTCATTCTCGGCGGAAAAGAACGGCCTGCATACGGCGTGTTGCAAGTCGACAGTCGCACGCCGCGCGACTTCAACGACCTCGACACCGAGTTCCTGCGCTCGTATGCGAACCTGCTCGCCGCCGCGGTCGAGCGGCTTCGGATCGCGGCCGAGACGCGCAAGCATGCGGTCTCGCTGCGCGAGAGCGAAGAACGCTACCGCCTGCTTGCGACACAGATACCGCAACTGGTGTTCACATGCCTCATTACTGGCGAGCGCACGTGGGGCAGTCCGCAGTGGATCGAATACAGCGGCATTTCGGAGCAGGACAGCCTCGGCTTCGGATGGCTGGACGCGGTGCATCCCGGCGATCGCGAGGCAACCATTGCGGCGTGGAGCACCTGCGGTGTGAAAGGCGAATATGCGGTCGAGCACCGCATTCGGCGCGCGTCCGACTGCACGTACCGCTGGTTCCAGACCCGCGCGAAGCCGTTGCGTGCCGAAGGCGGCATCGCGGCATGGCTCGGCACATCGACCGATATCGAAGACCAGGTTCGCGCGCGCGAAGCGCTCGAACGCGGCAGCGAGGAGCTCGAAAGAAGTGTATCCGAGCGCACCGCAGAATTGCAGCGGGCGGTGGATACGCTTCATCGTGAAAGCCGCGAACGCTCGCGCGCCGAAGAACGTTTGCGCCACAGCGAGAAACTCAAGGCCATTGGCCAACTCACCGGCGGCATCGCCCACGACTTCAACAACATGCTGCAGGCCATCATGAGTTGCCTGAGTCTGATCCGGGTGCGCATGCAGCAGGGCCGGCCAACCGACGTCGTCACGCTGGTAGAGCGGGCGGAAAAAGGCGCAAGCCGTGCGGCGACATTGACACACCGGCTGCTCGCGTTCGGACGCCAACAAACGCTCGAGCCGCGCCTCGTGAGCCTGGATGCGATTGCGCATGACATGGAAGACATGATTCGCCGCGTCGTCGGTTCGGGCATCAACCTGGAACTCAAACTCGGTGACGGAACCTGGCTGGTGTTGTGCGACCCGAACCAGATGGAAAGCGCGCTGGTCAATCTGTGCGTGAATGCTCGCGACGCGATGCCGGACGGCGGGTGGCTGACCATCAGCACGAGCGAAGTCATATTGACCGACGCAGAAGTCACCGGATTCGACGACGCTCAACCCGGACGTTACTGCTGCATTGCTGTGTCGGACACGGGCACCGGCATGTCACCAAAAATCATGGAACACGCGTTCGAGCCATTCTTCACGACAAAGCCGTCGGGCCAGGGGGTCGGTCTTGGCCTCAGCCAGATCTACGGCTTTGTCAGGCAGTCTGGCGGAATCGTGCAGATGGAGACTGCTCTCGGTAAAGGAACGACCGTACGCCTGTGCCTGCCCGCCTCCGTGCAGAAGGAAGATATGCAGGACGAGTCCAAGGATCCCGCAAAAACCATCGTACTTGTCGAGGACGAAGAAATCGTGCGGGAAGTCACCGCGGAGCAATTGAGGGAACAGGGCTACCGGGTACTGGAAGCGGACAGCGGGGCCGCGGCACTGCGGCTGCTGCATGCAGGCGCGCGTTTCGATCTGCTGATCAGCGACGTCGCTTTGCCTGGCACGATCAACGGCCGGCAGGTCGCCGAAGCCGTGAGGCAACGGTATCCGTCGATGCCGGTCATTCTCGTCACCGGCTATGCGCCAGGCGATGCGCTCTCCGATATGGAAGTAATCCGCAAACCCTTTGCTCCCGAAGTACTCGCCGACCGCGTGCGCGCAAAGCTCGAACAATTGCGCACCGATGCAGACTAGACTGTTTACTTAACCCGCGGTCAGTAGACTCCAGTGACTACTGACCTAACAGAGCCACACGCCATGCCAGTTTATGACTATGAGTGCGCCGAATGCGGCGCTTTCGAAACGGTGCGCCGCATTGCGGAGCGTGACGAGCCTGTGGCGTGCCCTCAGTGCGGGGCCACAGCTGCACGCGTGGTAATCGGCGCGCCGTCGCTCGGTGGCGGCTCGCCAGACGCCCGCGAGGAAACCGGAGGCTATGGGATGCGGCATTTCGGTGGGTGCTCCTGCTGCTGAGATGTCGGCACGCAATGTGCTATCTCCCGGTCATGAGCAACATCCCGGAGAAAGAAATGCGACCAGGAGAATCCCGCTCAAGCGCGGATAGCATTGACACCGTTCCGCAGACGTCCAGCCCTGCCTACGCAGCGCGCAATCCCGTCACGCGCGCGTTCGACAACTTCGCGAGTTCGGTTACGCGGCTCGCCGGATCACCGATTGCATTCGGTATCGCCGTCATCACGGTTATCGTCTGGGCCGTCACGGGACCCTTCTTCCACTATTCCGACGCTTGGCAACTCGTCATCAATACCGGCACGACCATCATTACTTTCCTGATGGTCTTCATGATCCAGCAAAGTCAGAACAAGGACAGCGTTGCGATGCATCTGAAGCTCAACGAATTGCTGGCTTCGCATCGCGCGGCGAACAATCAGCTAATTGGTATTGAAGACGCATCCGAGGACGATCTTCGCCGTCTGGCCGAAGCATACTTGCGGTTGGCGAGCCGGGTAGGCACGCAAGGCAAGCACACTGTCGACGTGGATGCCTGCGTGGAAGAAACGGGTGCCGCAGAGGGCAAAGAGCACGAACGCGCTTAATTCTGCGCCTCGCCCGACTCGGTCGAGGCACCTTGTACATCGGCGTCGGGATCGACATAGCCAGGCAGGCCAAGCGCAGCCTGGCTTTTCGCCAGTTCAACCGCTCGTTGCACCAGTGCACGGTATTCCGATGCGTCTGCGGGAAGCGCGAGCCGTTGGCGAAAGAAATCCGCCCAACGGAATTCCGCCAAAGGCACACTCGTCTTCTGATAACCGCCGGCATCGCGCACCGAAGCGGCGAGGCTGCGGAATTCGTCGTCTATCATCTCCCAGACGTGCAGCGGCATATCGGCAAAGGACACCCTGTGGCCACGCTGATCGTATGGATATGTCCAACGATTGTTTTCGAGCGTGAGCCAGAATTCGGCAAGCGAAGACGTGGATAGATCCCGAATCAGCACGACCGGTACCGACGTTATATCAGCCTGCCAAAGAGCCGCGGCCACGTGGTGATGGTCGATCACGAACGGTTCTTCCTGGGGCCCAAGGACGATCGGGACGGGTTTCTCCGCGATGGCCATGTCAAGGTCATGACCGGACAGCGACTGATAGAAGCGCGTTTTCTCCTCTACTTCGCGCAATCCGTGCGTGACTTGCGTGGGGCGCAAACGATCAATGTCCAGTGACTTCATTGACGTCTCCATTGTTATTAGCGCAATGCGATGGCTCCCGGCCAATCAGGCGGATCAGTACTCCGGATTCAG
The DNA here is from genome assembly GCF_000685095.1 of Paraburkholderia caledonica NBRC 102488. Lineage (GTDB taxonomy): Bacteria > Pseudomonadota > Gammaproteobacteria > Burkholderiales > Burkholderiaceae > Paraburkholderia > Paraburkholderia caledonica. Next base: position 385,903 of record NZ_BAYE01000006.1, on the reverse strand, counting down.
CAGGTCCGCCGCGACAACTTCGGCGCCTTTGCGCGCTGCGGCCTCACGTGCTTCCAGCGCGGTTTCGAACGGACCTATCATCGGCGCGCCGTCGTACGGAAATATCAGCCGGTCGTCTGTTGTGCGTACGACCTTCAGGTCGCCGGTAAATGTGCCGGTCACGGTGCGCCGATACGTCGGATAGATTCTGTAATCGCTGGCGGTAACGGCTATACCGTCGGGCGATGCTGGATGCCGCAGCGAACCATTGTGAAAGTGCAACTTCCTTCTCACCATCTCGATTCCTGCAATTGCGAGTCGACTGTTTCAGGGGCCAGAAAAAACGCGCACCGATCCGTCAAACGCAGGCGCGGCGCACATCGAATGCGCGCCGCGCCCTCTCCCGCGGAACGGGACATCAGCGCCTGAATTACGGCGCCGGTGAAACGTTCAGCGGCCGATCAGGGCTGACGTTGACCGCCCTGGTGCTGCGGCGTCTTCTGCTGATTCTGCTGTTGCTGCCCGCTCTGCTTGCCCGCGTTTTTCGGATTACCCGGTTGTGTATTGGATTGCTTTGGATCGGTCATTTTCAGCTCCTTCATTCACGAAGTAGTTCGTCGAAGTACTGCGCACTGCTTGCAAGACTAATTGGGACTTTCTTCCTCGTATTCGGTACGAACCCCCTGCGGCAGCCAGGGCTCTTTATGGCAGCACCATAATTCGTAAGTCGGCTCGTAAAGGCCGACGCTATCAAACGCGCCTAGCGGTATGTCCAGTTCATCGCTTTCTAGGTACTCCATGAACGCAACCGATCCGCAGGTCGGGCAGAAATATCGCCTGCCTTCCGGCGAGCTTTGCCACTTCTGGACCGGCCCCGTGAACTGGACGGCGTCGCGCGCGAACATCGCATATGCGCCAAATGCACTGCCATGCACGCGACGGCAGGTCATGCAATGGCACAGAGAGACGCGCCTCGGCGCTGCATTAACCTCAAACCGCACGGCTCCGCAGGCGCACCCACCGGTCTGCGCCGTCTGATTGGCCGCCGAGCGCGGGGCGTCCTCAGTGTGCATATCGCTCTCCCAATACGATGTTGCGCTAACCTTTGGGCACGGTACTGGTTGCCATTTTTTGCGTTTTCCATTGCCAGACTCGCTCAGACTCGCGAGCCCGATTCAACGCGATGCCGGCCGCCCGCCGAGCGGCGCAGCAGGCTGCGTGCCACGCGTCGTGCCGCCCGCCGCGCGCGCACCATTTCCTGTGCGATTCGAGCATTTACGTCGAGCCCGAATCGCAGGCAGCAACACTACTACTGGGTCACGCCCTTCTTGGCCGCAAGTTGTTGAGCCCGCTGGTAATGCTCCTTGATTGTCGGCAACGCCTTCTGCGCGGCCTTCTTCAGGTCGGCGTTCTGCCCTTCTGCAATTTCCTTTTCGAAGGCGGCAATAGCTTGCTTGTGTCCTTCGAGACCGACCTTCTGGATATACGCCTGATCGAATTCCTTGCCCTTCAGCGGCTTCAATGCGTCGAGCACACTCGGGTCCGAATTGTCTTTCGGTACTTCCACGCCATGCGGTGCGGCCATTTTCAGCTGAACGGTCAGCTTCGTGTGATCGAGCATCATGTGATGCGCGAAGGATTTCACGTCTTTATCACTGGAATTGCTAGTCGCGAGTTTTGCCGCGTCAATCTCCGTCGACGAAGACATTGAAGCGGCCTGAACGAAGTCTTTGTCCACCTGTGCGAGCGGATTGGCGGCGGTGGTGGAAGCGGCTTGGGTCTGCGCATTCGCGGCGACCGGAAGCAGGCTGAAACAACCGCACGCTACTGCAATTACTGTCATCTTTTTCATGCGTTTCCTCACTGATTTTCTAACGGGTAGCTAAAAGCGGCGCAATGTTCGTTGCGACATGAGAGACGCAGCAACCGCCATGCCGCGCCTGCGGCCGTGATACGTATTAAGCTGCTCCTGCCGCGACGCGTGTTCGTGATCGCGGCATTCCCCAAGCAGAAATTGCGCGGTTTTATCGCAACGATTACAAGCGTGCTTGACGAGAATCAGGGTCATGTAAAGGAATCTCGTGATGCTAGCCGGGAGCGTCCCTTGCTCGACTCCCGTTGCCTTCCAACCAACCCACGGGAGAATGCAATGGCGACGAAACCGAATGACCCAGACGACACCGCGCAAACAGGCGACGATCAATCCGGAGAAGGAACATTTGAAACCGATGTCTCCGAAACCGACGACGAGGGCACCACAGTCCGGCAAGCGAAAGTCAAAGAGGACGATCTGTCCGAAGTGAAGAAAGACAACTCGTGAAGCCCGCGACGATGGCCGCGTTCGTATGTCCCGCGGACGCGGCTGCAACCCAACCTCAAGACACGACTGCCCCGTGAGAATCGCTCAAGTCGCCCCTCTCTACGAATGCGTCCCGCCCTTTGCTTACGGCGCCACCGAGCGCGTAGTGTCTTACCTCACCGAAGAACTCGTTCGGCGTGGCCACGATGTCACGCTGTTCGCTACCGCCGACTCGAGCACGGCTGCACGTCTAGTGCCGATCTGCGAGCGCGGACTATGGCGCGATACGACCGTTTGGGACACGCTCACGCACCACGTGAGGCAGCTGGCGCGTGTTGCGGATCTCGCGAATGAGTTCGACGTCGTGCATTTTCATGGCGATCCGCTGCACTTTCCACTAGCACGAGCGTTACCATGCAAGTCGCTTACCACGCTTCATGGGCAATTGCTGCCTGTGGATCACGGGCCGCTTTTTCGCGAATTCGCGTCAGCACCGCTCGTGTCGATTTCGGACGATCAGCGCAAGCCGGTGCCCTCCGCCAACTGGCAAGCAACGATCTATCACGGTCTGCCGCTCGACGAATTCGAGTTTCAGCCGGAGCCTGCGTCGTATCTGCTCTTTCTGGGCCGCTTAATGCCCGGCAAGCGGCCCGACCTCGCCGTTGAAATCGCAAGGCGCGCCGGACTGCCGTTGAAAATGGCCGGCAAAATCCATCCCGGCGAGCGGGAGTACTTCGCACAGCAAATCGAACCGCTGCTGGAAGGTTCGCGCGACTTCACCGACTACCTCGGCGAAGTCGGCGGTGAACTGCGCAGGCAACTCATCGGGAATGCGCGAGCGCTGCTGTTTCCGGTGGAATGGGCGGAGCCGTTCGGGATGGTGATGATCGAGGCAATGGCATGCGGCACACCGGTCATTGCATTTGGACGCGGCGCGGTGCCCGAAGTGCTGGCGCATGGCGTGAACGGGTTCATCGTCGATAACGTCGAGCAGGCTGTCAGCGCGGTCGCGCGCATCGGCGAAATAGACCGCGCACAATGCCGTCGTTCGTTCGAGCAGCGCTTCACGGCTGCACGCATGGCAGGTGACTATCTGCGCGTTTATGAAAATCTTCTCGCGGGAACGCATGCGCCGGTGCCGGCATCCGACACCGGCGCGGGCGCACAACTTTTCGGCTAGCAATCTGCCGGGCCGAACCGATCAGCCACGACCCTTGCGGGGCCGTGGCAAACAGCATTAGCCGACGTTCACTTCAATGCGGCGTGGCCGCGCTTCTTCGCGGCGCGGAATGACGAGCTTCAGAACACCATCCTGAAGGTTCGCCTCGATTTTCGAGGTATCGAATTCCGCGCCCAGCGTGAACGAACGCGAGAAATGCGGCGCGCGGATTTCCGCGTGTTGCAGACGCAAGCCGGCGCGCGTCGGCACGCTCGCTTCGGCCTCGATGTGCAGATTGCCGTCGTGCACGCGCACCTCCAGCTTCTCTTTCGCCACACCCGGCAGGTCGGCCCATAGGGTGACGCCGTGCGCGTTTTCGATCACGTCGACGGGCGGCGTCAGCGTCGCGCGCTGCTCAGCCGGCTCGCGCTCGCCGCGCGCCACGGGTTGCTGCTCCTTTTGAACAACTTCGGTTGTATCGCTCATGATTCGCTCCATCATCGTGAGGTCATTGAATGGTGATTGCACGCGGTTTGGACGACTCGCGCTTGCCGACGCTAATCGACAAACAGCCGTTCGTGTAGCGCGCCTCGACCTTGTCGGGGTCGGCCTGCTGCGGCAGTTCGATTACCCGGCGGAAAGAGCCTGTAAAACGCTCCTGCGCATATTGGCGCGTGGACTCGTCCGCTTCCGGCGCGACGCGCTTGCGCTCGCCGGCAATTGTCAGCAAGCCCTTATCGATGGATACGTCGAGTTGCGACGCATCGATACCGGGCGCAAACGCGACGATCTCGATCGAGTCGTCGGTGGTGCCGATATTGATTTGCGGAAAGGCCGACAGACGGCCAGAGCGGATGCTCGAAGGGAAACCGCCGAACACCGCCGACATCTGCTGCTGCAAACGGTCGAGCTGGCTGAACAGGTCGGTCGCGAAGTAAAGGTCACTCATGATCGTTTTCTCCTCGGTAGTACCGGGGCAAGGAGACGGACGGGCCTACGCGCTCCAGTCCGCCTGCCCGCACCCGCTGACAGACAAATCGAAACACGCAGCGCGCCGCCGGAACGGCGCGTCTGCCTGAGCGGAATCTAAAATAGATTCGGCCACGACGATTTCAAGACCTTTTCGCGAAAATTTTTGGCCTTGAAAAACACAACGGAAATTACATAGTCGTGCGAGATCAAAGTGTCGGAGAAACAGGCATGGAATTCAATTCGGACTGGCTGACTCCTGGTCGGCATCGGGTCTATCTGCGCTCACCGACAGCGGCACAAGGCACCTTGGAGTTTTCCGACACCGTTGACGCTATGCGCAGCAAAAACTAAGCATGTTGGCCGCAAAAGCCCTGCCTTAAGATTTCCTTCAGAATTGCGCGATAAATTTAATGAAAGCCTTGTGCCACGCGACACTGGCGAGCAACGCTCGCCGGACATCAAAAAATACGAGAGAACCCTTATGCCGAAGGGATCTTCAGGCGCCGCCGCCGCGACTGCCCGTGTTACTTACGCGCTTGAACTCGCGCGCGGCGCTTCGCACATTAGCAGTACATTAAGTCCAGAGACAGAAAGGCGCGCAATCGTCGAGACGGTCGGCGAGTTTTGCGACCTGTACGGCGAAACGAAGCTGCCCCTGTTCCAGAAGCTGCTCGCAGAAGAATTGCGACAACGCGGCAAGAAGGAAGCCGCGCTTGCGGTCGCTCAATTCAAGTTCGTTTGCAATTGCACGGGGCAATGACGCGCGTTGGGCCTGCCCGGACTACTTGTCGAAAACGCGCAGCATCGCGCCCAATTCGTCCATGCTATAGGGCTTGCGCAGCGCTTTCCAGCGAAACGGCAGCTTGTCCACCGACGGCATCTCGTGACCCGAAGCAAAAATCACACGTAATGTGGGCCGGATTTGGGTAGCCCGTCGCGCGAGTTCGAGACCGGACATGACCGGCATGGACAGATCGGTGATCAGCACGTCGAACGGCTGTTCCGAGAGGAGCCGCAACGCTTCTTGCGGCGAGCCGGTGACAGCGGGGTCGTGGCCCAGCAGCTTCAGCAGCTCGCCGATGGCCTCGGACGTATCGAGATCGTCGTCCACTAGCAGCAGGCGCAGACCCTTGTCGGCCGCTCCCCCCTGATTCTCACTGGTGTCATCGTCACGCGCGAGCGGAGCGACGCCGAGTATCTGCCGGATCTTGTACGCCAATTGTTCGCGGCTGTATGGTTTGCTCAGCAACTCAACGCCGGGATCGAGCCGCCCGCCATGCACGATCGCGTTCTGCGTATAGCCGGACGTAAACAGCACCTTCATACGCGGCAACAACTGCACCGCCTGGGCGACCATGGCGGGGCTGCGCAACGGGCCAGGCATCACCACGTCTGTAAAGAGAAGGTCAATGTGCACGCCGCTGCGAACCACCGCGAGCGCCTGCTCGGCGTCGTTGGCCTTCAGCACGCTATAGCCGAGACCCGACAGCGTGTCGACCACCGTCGATTGCACCTCCTGGTCGTCTTCCACCACCAGGATCGTTTCCGTCCCCCCAAGCAGCGTCAATGTGACCGGCGGCGAGGTCGGTGCCTCGACCGCGTCCTCCATCGAGCGCGGCAGATAGATCTTCACGGTCGTGCCGTGTGCGACTTCGCTGTAGATCCTGATGTGGCCGCCGCTCTGTTTGACGAAGCCATAGGCCATGCTCAGGCCGAGGCCGGTGCCCTCGCCTTCGGGCTTGGTCGTGAAAAACGGATCGAACGCCCGCTGCACGATATCGGGCGCCATGCCCGTGCCGGTGTCGGTTACGGCGAGCATCACGTACTGCCCGGCGGGCACGTCCGGGAAGCCCGCGACGTACTGATCGTCGAGCATGGCGTTCGACACTTCCATCGTGAGCTTGCCGCCCTCCTTCATCGCGTCGCGTGCATTGATCGCGAGATTGAGGATCACGTTCTCCATCTGGTGTACGTCGACAAGGGTATTCCACAATCCACCCGACACGACGGTCTCGATCTCGACCGTTTCACCGAGCGCGCGGCGCAGCAGGTCGTCCATGCCCCGAATCGCGGCGGCAAGATTGATGACGATAGGCCGCAACGGCTGCTGGCGCCCGAACGCGAGCAATTGCGACGCGAGCTTTGCGCCGCGCTCCACCGCGTCGATCGCCTTGTCGAGGCGCTCGCGTGTCCAGCCGTCGCGTTTATGCCGGCTTTCCAGCAATTCGAGGTTGCCGCGCAAAATCTGCATGACGTTGTTGAAATCGTGCGCGACGCCGCCCGTCAGCTTGCCGATGGCTTCCATTTTCTGCGACTGCACGAGCGCGATGCGAGTCTCTTCCAGCAGACGATTCGCTTCCATGCGCTCGGTGATATCGCGCGTGATCTTGGCGAATCCGACCAGCGCGCCGCCGTCGCGGATCGCGTCGATCACGACGTGCGCCCAGAAACGCGAGCCGTCCTTGCGCACGCGCCAGCCTTCTGCTTCGAAACGGCCGTCGCGTGCAGCGGCGGCGAGCCCGCGCTGCGGCAGTCCGCTGCCGGCGTCTTCAGGCGTATAGAAGCGCGAAAAATGCGAGCCGATGATTTCACTGGCCGTATAGCCCTTGATACGGCGCGCGCCCGAATTCCAGTTGGTCACCATGCCTTCCGGCGACAGCATGAAGATCGCGTAATCGGTCACGCCGTCCACCAGCAGGCGGAAACGGCGCTCGCTTTCGAGCACCGCGTCGTGCACCGTCTTTTTGTCGGTCATGTCGCGCACGATCTCGCCATAGCCGAGAAGCGCGCCGTCCTGCGAGCGCAGCGCCGTGAGCACGACGCTCGCCCAGAATGATTTACCGTCTTTGCGCAGGCGCCACCCTTCACCCTCGAAGCGCCCTTCGCTACGCGCCGTGTCGAGCGCCCTTTGCGGCGAGCCCTTCGCGCGCTCTTCAGCTGTGTAAAAGATATCTAGCGGCTTGCCGACGACCTCGTCCTCGCGAAAGCCGTGAATGGCTTCACCGCCCGCATTCCACGAGCGGATGTGGCCGTCTTCGGACAGGCCGATCACCGCGTAGTCGCGCAGGGATTGAACCCAGATGTTGGCCCAGTTCTGAACGATGTCATCGGGCTCGTATGCATGCGCCATTAACCTGCTCCATCGAGAATAGGCTGTGGACCTAATCTGCTTTTGGCGCGCCGCTGACGGCGCACCGTATGTTGTTTTCTACTGTTCTCGTTGTATTGCACTTAAAGCCCAAGGCAAGCCGGTCCTTTGCGGCTTTATGCGCATCTGACATTTTATTAGCGAACGCCTGCGATATGAAGAGTGTTTCCGTAAGACCGCCACGACGAGCGTAAGCGAGTGTAAGCGGCCTGAGCCGCTCATGGTACGCCCAACGCCTGATCCGGACCGGTACAGGGATTGCTAAGCCACTCACAAACGCCCCACGAGCCATTGCGCCCAAGATGAAAACCGGCCAAGCACCCCAAACCGATCTGCAGAGCGTTGCAGGCAGGCCGCCGCGCGGCGCGATTGCGCTCAGGGCCGCAGCCGCTCTCGCGGCTGCTCTATCCGGCGGCCTTGCGTTCGCAGCGCCCGCCGCCCCGGCTCATGATGCGCTGCGTCCGGCAGGCGTGCAGGCCGCACACATCTTCTCACTCTGGACCGTCACGCTGACCGTCTGCTCGCTCGTATTCGCGGCGGTGCTGATCGCGCTGCTCTTCGCCGTGGCGCGGGCGCCGCGTGCCAGCCGCGATGCGAGCCCGGATCTGGGCTCGCTCGAGCGCCCGGAGAGACGCGTGGGCCGCGTGGTGAGCGGGGCGTCGATTGCGTCGGTGGTGTTGCTCTTCGGGCTGCTGCTCGCCGATATCATGACCGATCGCGCGCTCTCGCGACTGCCCGTCGCCGACGCGGTTCATCTGGAGATGACCGGGCATCAATGGTGGTGGGAGGCGCGCTACGCGGACGACACGCCCGGCAGCGGATTCGCGGTCGCGAACGAACTGCACGTGCCAGTCGGGCGGCCCGTCGTCATTTCGCTCAAAGCCGACGATGTGATTCATACGTTCTGGGTGCCGAATCTGCACGGCAAGAAGGACATGATTCCAGGTCGCGAATCCACGATCGAATTCCGTGCCGACCGCGCCGGCACGTATCGCGGGCAGTGTGCCGAATTCTGCGGCCTCGAACACGCGTTGATGGCATTCACAGTGGTCGCCGAGCGGCCCGCCCAGTACGACGCGTGGGTCGCACGCCAGCGGACGCCTGCGCCGCAGCCGGTCGATGCGCTACAGGCGCAAGGCGAGCGGCTTTTCACGACCGGCAACTGCGCCGGCTGCCATACCGTGCGGGGCACCTCCGCAAACGGGGTGCTCGGGCCCGACCTCACCCACGTGATGAGCCGTCCGATGCTGGCCGCCGAAACATTCGAAAACACGCCCGCCAACCTCGAGTCCTGGATCAAGGCGCCCGGCAGCATGAAGCCCGGAACCACGATGCCGGCAAGCCAGCTGTCGGCGCAGGACCTGAATGCCCTTATCGCATGGATCAGAACTCTCCAATGAGCGAACGTCAAACTTCGCCCGGGCGGCCGGCCGCGCATCTGGTGGACGGCCCCGCCGCCGGCCAGCAGGTCGCCGAAGCGCTTGCGCGCACATGGAGCGATTCACCGGGCTGGCTGGGACGGCTCTCCGCTGTCAACCACAAGACCGTGGCGCGGCGCTTCGTGATCACCACGTTCGTTTTCTTCCTGTTGGGCGGCCTGCTCGCGCTCGCCATGCGACTGCAGCTCGCGCGGCCCGGCAATCGTCTCGTCGGTCCCGAGCTATACAACCAGCTCTTCACGATTCACGGCACGACGATGATGTTCCTGTTCGCCGTGCCGATCATGCAGGCCGTCGCCACCTGGCTCGTGCCGCTGATGATCGGCGCGCGCAGCGTCGCCTTCCCGCGAATGAATGCCTACGCCTACTGGGTCTTCCTGTTCGGCGGCGTGACGCTTTACGTGGCGTTCGTGCTCGGCGCCGGTCCGGATGCAGGCTGGTTCAGTTATGTGCCGCTCGCCGGGCCTGATTACTCGACGGGCAAGGGCGTCGACATCTGGGCGCAGATGATCACCTTCACCGAGCTCGCCTCGCTGCTCGAAGCGGTCGTGCTCATTACGACGATCTTCAAGATGCGCGCGCCCGGCATGTCGCTCAACCGCATGCCCTTATTCGTGTGGGCCACGCTGATCACGCAATTCATGGTGCTGTTCGCGATGCCGGCGGTGATGCTCGGCAGCACCGCGCTGATTCTCGACCGTCTGGTGGGAACGCATTTCTACAACGCGGCGCGCGGCGGCGACGTGTTGTTGTGGCAGCACCTTTTCTGGTTCTTCGGGCATCCCGAGGTGTACCTGATCTTCATCCCGCCGCTCGGCTTTCTTTCGTCGATCATTCCCACCTTCGCGCGCCGCCCGATCTTCGGCTACCCGGTCATGGTGCTCGCGCTGATCATGACGGCCTTTCTCGCGTTCGGTCTCTGGGTGCATCACATGTTTGCGACGAGCATTCCGGCGCTCGGCAAGAACTTTTTTACAGCCGCCAGTCTGATAATCGCCATCCCGTCAGGCGTGCAGATCTTCTGCTGGATCGCTACTTTGTGGACCGGCCGCCTCAATCTGAAGACGCCGCTATGGTTTGCACTCGGCTTCTTCTTCATTCTCGTGCTGGGCGGCATGACCGGTGTGATGCTCGGTTCGGTGGCGCTCGACTTGCAGGTACACGACACCTACTTCGTGGTCGCGCATCTGCATTACGTCTTACTCGGCGGCGCGGTATTTCCGCTATTCGGCGCGTTCTACTACTGGTATCCAAAAGCAACTGGCCGGCTGATGAACGAGACGCTCGGGCGTCTGCAATTCTGGCTGTTCTTCATCGGCTTTAACGTCGCGTTCTTTCCGATGCACGTGCTCGGTCTGCACGGCATGCCGCGCCGCGTCTGGACCTACCCGCACGGCATGGGCTGGGACGGCATGAATCTGGTTGCCACGATAGGCGCGATAACGATAGGTGTCAGCGTGCTGCTGTTTATTGTCAACGCGGTGCACAGCTACCGGCATGGCGAAGTGGCGGGCGCCGATCCGTGGGGCGCGGGCACGCTCGAGTGGAGCACCACGAGCCCGCCGCCGCCGCACAACTTCGACGCGCTGCCCGTGGTTCACGGACGCGACCCCTTGTGGGAGCCCTCCGCGCAGCCTGCCTATGTCAGCGGCCTTGCTGCCGAATCGCGTGAGGTGTTGTCGACTACCGCGCTCGACGCGCTGCCCGATCTGCGTCTGCTGTTTCCGTCGCCTTCCATCTGGCCGTTTATCAGTGCGGTGGCGACCACCGTGCTGTTTATCGGCTCGATCTTTTCGCCGTGGGCTGTCGTGTGGGGCTCGGTGCCGGTCACGATCGCGTTGATCGGGTGGTTCTGGCCGAATCGCGGCCAGAACCAGCAAGCGGTCCAACTGGAGCAGCGGCCATGACGGAATTGCGCAAGGCGCCGGTAAACGCGGTATCAAACGACGCGGGCGCCACTCCCGCGCTGATGCTGGACGTGCGCCATCTGCCGAGCTTCGGCTTCGGGCATCGGAGCCTGATGTGGTGGAGCACCGTCTGCCTGATGCTGATCGAGGGCACCGTTTTTGCCATCGCGGCAATGACGTACTTCTATCTGCGCGGTCTCACTGCAAAGTGGCCGCTCAACGCGGCGCCGCCCGACCTTCTGTGGGGCACCGCAAACACCGCGATTCTGCTCGTGAGCATGTGGCCAAACCAGCTTGCGAAGCGCGCGGCGGACCGCCAGCAGCGCGCCCGCGCGCGACTGTGGCTCTGCGTATGCCTGGTCTTCGCCGTGGGCTTTCTGGTGGTGCGCGGCGTAGAGTTCGCCGCACTGAACGTGAGCTGGTACACGAACGCCTACGGCTCGGTCGTGTGGCTGCTGCTCGGCCTGCACACGACGCACCTCATTACGGACACATTGGATACCGCGGTGCTCGCCGTGCTGCTGTTCACCGGTCCGTTTGAAGGTAAACGTTTCGTCGACGTGAGCGAGAACGCGCTGTACTGGTACTTCGTCGTACTCAGCTGGTTGCCGATCTATGCGGTGATCTACCTCGCTCCCCGCTTGTGATGGAGGTTTGCCATGCGAACCTGGCTCGCGCTCCTCGGTGCGCCTTCCGCGGTACTCGCCGCGCTGAGCGCTGACTATGCGCTCGTCACGCCCTCCTGTGCGTGGCGAACGGTCCTGCCTCTGGGCAGCGTGACCGGCACCGCGCTGCTGTTTTCGATGGTCGCGACGCTGCTGGCGTGGCGCCGCTGGCGCGAGGCCGGCATGATCGCCCCCGCGACAGCGACCGCGCTCCCCGCGCGTCCGGCAATGCTTGCGTGCGCGGCCACTTGGGTCGGCATGCTTTCGACGCTCGCACTCGTCGCAATGTGGATACCGCAATGGCTTATTTCCCCCTGCGTGCAATGAACGAATCAATGCGCAGCGCGCTCGTGTTCGCCGCATTGTGTATTCCGCCCGGCGTACACGCGCATGTGTTGACTGCCGCGGAGCGAAGCGCGCCGCCCGTGCTGCGCTGGACTTTCGAACCATGGGTCGTCGCACTGCTGGTCGTGAGCCTCGGCCTCTATGCAGCCGGCTACCGGCGCCTGCGCGCGCGCAGCCGACGCGGGCGCGGCATTCGCACGCGTCAGCTATGCGCGTTCGTAACCGGATGGCTCGCGCTCGTCGCCGCGCTCAACTCGCCACTCGACGCCTTGAGCGCGGCGCTCTTTTCCGCGCACATGGTTCAACATGAACTGATGATGATCGTGGCCGCTCCGCTGCTCGTGCTCGGCCGACCGCTCGCGGTATGGCTGTGGGCCTTTCCTCCCGCGGCACGGCACGCGATAGCCACCGCCGTCCGCACGCCGGTGCTGTACGGACTGTGGCGCGCGCTGTGTGCGCCGACCGTCGCATGGCTGCTGCACGCCGCCGCGTTATCGGCGTGGCATATGCCGCGTTTTTTCGAAGCGGCGCTCGCGTCGCCCGGTATTCATACGCTTCAGCACGCGAGCTTCCTGCTAAGCGCGCTCCTGTTCTGGTGGGTCGTTTTCGGCGAAGGCGCGCGGCGCGATCAAAGCGGCTACGCGATGTTGTCGCTCTTCACGACGATGGTTCACACCGGCGCGCTGGGCGCGTTACTGACGCTTGCGCCGGGGCTCTGGTACCCGGCATATATCGAGCCAGCCTCGGCGCTCGGCTTCGATCCGTTGCAGGATCAACAACTCGGCGGCCTCGTGATGTGGGTGCCTGGCGGTCTGGCGTATCTGATCGCGGCGCTTCTGACTGGCGCGCGCTGGCTGATGCACCGTGCGCCAGTGACGCTCATGCCTAACACGCTGGCCGCGCGTCGGGATAGCACCTCATGATGCGGCGCTTCAAACTGATCGTGCTGGCCGGCACGGCGATGCTCGGCGTGTTCACGGCTCCGCGCGTCACCGCCGAGCTCGCCGGCGCATCGGACCCGGCGCTCGCGGCCCTTGTGGCGCGTGGAGAATATCTCGCCAAAGCGTCGGACTGCGCGGGTTGCCACACGGCCGTCGGCGGACAAGCCTATGGCGGCGGCTTGGGACTCACGTCGCCATTCGGCACGATCATGAGCAGCAACATTACGCCGGACCGCCGATACGGCATTGGCGCCTACAGTTACGAAGATTTTGCACGCTCCGTGCGGGAGGGCGTGTCGCCGGGCAACAAGCGGCTTTATCCGGCCATGCCGTATGCGTCGTTTTCAAAAATGTCCGACGACGACATGCGCGCGCTTTACGCGTATTTCATGCACGGAGTAAAACCGGCGCCCGAACCGGCTCCGCCCACCAAGCTGGCGTTCCCCTTCAATCAGCGCTGGGTGCTCTATTTCTGGCAACTCGCGTTCGCACCGACAGAACCCTATCAGCCCAAGGCCGGACGTGACGCGCAGTGGAATCGCGGGGCTTTTCTCGTGCAAGGTCCGGGTCATTGCGGCGCATGTCACACACCTCGTGGGCCTGGCTTTCAGGAACGCGGCTACGACGAGTCGTCGCCCATGTATTTGACGGGTGGAGTCAACGACAACTGGTTCGCGCCGAATCTCACCGGCGATCCGGGCTCGGGCCTCGGACGTATTGGCGAAAAAGATCTTGCCGCATTTCTGAAAACGGGACACGGTGCGGGTCTCGTCGCATTCGGCTCTATGGTCGAGCAAGTGGAAGACAGCACCCAATATCTGACCGACGAAGATGCGCTCGCCATGGCGCACTATCTGAAGTCCCTGCCGGCGCAAAAGCCCTCCGGGAGCTATGAGCCGCATGCGCAGCCCGACTTGCCGTCGCGCAACGGCAATCGAGTCGATGCGCCTCAATCGGTCGGTGCGCGAGTCTATATCTCGTTCTGCGCGCGGTGCCACGGTGTGCAAGGTGCGGGCGTGCCCAATGTATTTCCGCGGCTGGCAGGCAACCCGTCAGTGATCACCGAAGATACGACCTCGCTGATTCGCTTGATGGTGGAAGGCGGCAACAGTCCCGCGACTATCAGTGGGCCACCGCGTCAAGCAATGCCGGGCTTCGCTCAAACGCTCACCAATGCGCAAATGGCGAACGTTCTTTCATGGATCCGCGCTTCATGGGGTAATGACGCGCGACCTGTAACGGCCAACGACATTCAGTCGTTGCGCGAGAAAATTCACAAGTAGCGCGGCTCGCAGCCCGCGCGATCCGATTTGCATTACGCCCCGCGCGTGGTGGCCTCGCGCTGGTTATCGGGCGCCTGTCCGTCGAGGCGCTTTTCGAAGCAGCACGAATCGTCTTTGCTCACGTATGGCCCATAGGGTGCGATGCGATGGAAACCGTGTCTCTCGTAGAACTCGATCGCGCGACGATTGTTCACGTGCATGCCGATCCATAACGCCTGATAGCCTAGTTCTGCTGCTTCTTTTTCGAGTCGCGCGAGAATCGCACTGCCTGCACCCTCCGCACCGGGGCGCGCATAGAGACGCTTGATCTCGGCGATGTGCTCGCCTAACGGACGAAACGCGCCACAGCCCAGTGGCGTTGAAAAACCGGTCCTCGCAACGAGAAAGCGCGAGCGCTCAAGCGCGACGTCGTGAATGGAAAAGCGGCTCTGTCCGCCGTCGCCGGTAAACACGGCCAGCGTGGCGCTCAGTTCGTCGAGTAGCGTCTGCGCGTCAGTCGAGGACGGATCCTCGCGGTTGATAACGATTGTTGGAAACATCATGTACGTCGCCTCCTTTGCCGTCGCATGCGAAGCAAAAAGAGCAAGCGCTGTACCGACAACAAAGCGGCGCGCAAACGCAGCACATGCAGCGCCAAAAAAGCGGCTCGCCGTGTGGCGAGCCTAACCGAACAAACAACCATGGCGTCCCGGTGAAGGGACAAGGGTGTCGAGCAATCGCCGTGCCGCTGGTTGACGACGAATGCGCAACGGGTATTGCACTTGCTCGATGACAAATGACTGGCTTATCGTGAACAAACGAGCCCGGATAAACGAGGACGCAAAAATGAACATTCCCCGCAGCGTGGTTGGATTTCTCTCGTCGCGCGGTCTTGTGATCGCCACCGCCGAATCGTGTACCGGCGGTCTCATTGCATCCCTGCTGGCAGACGTACCGGGCAGCGGCGCATGCCTCGACGTGGGCCTTGTCGTGTACTCGCCGACGGGTAAATGCGGTGTACTGAACGTGCGGTCGCAGACGATCGAAGAACATGGCCTGACGAGCGAGGCAGTCGCCCGCGAGATGGCCACAGGTGTACTCGCACTCGAAGGGTGCTCGGCCAATATCGCAGTCTCGAATACGGGCCTCGCCGGTCCGCCGCCCAAAGGCACGGATCTGCCGGCAGGCACACAATGCTTTGCGTGGCGCTACAAGCGCCGGGACGGCGAATTCATGTTTGCCGAAACGCGAGTGTTCGATGGAGACCGCACCACCATCCGGCGAAACGCAGCGCTTTACGCGCTTTCGCGAGTCGAGTATTACTTCAATCAGTTGCCGAACTTACGAAACGCGCGACCCGGTTCGGCGCAATCCGCCTGAACGCGTCGCGAACGCTGCATCGGGCTGTGTTCAACACTGGTTGGAGCGGAGAAGCTTCCGCGTCCGACCGGCTATTCATAGGCGCCGCACATCATGACGCAATCATTCTTCAATTTGTACAGTCACGATTTTGCACGTGTCGCGGTTGCAGTTCCGGTGTGCCGCGTGGCCGATCCGCAATTTAACGCGCAGCAGACGCTGAAACTCGCCCGCGAGGCCGCACAAAAATGCGCGCTGCTGGTCGTGTTCCCAGAGCTCGGCATATCGGCCTATACGTGCGACGACCTCTTCCATCAACGAGCACTGCTCGACGCTTGCGAATCGGCAATCGGCGAGATCGTTGCGGCCTCTACGAGTATTCCCGCGGTACTGGTCATCGGCGCACCACTGAAGATCGAGCATAAGCTGTTCAATTGCGCATTAGTGATTTCGAACGGCAAGCTGTGCGGTGTGGTCCCCAAAAGCTACCTGCCGAACTACGGCGAGTTCTACGAAGCGCGCCAGTTCAGTGCGGCGGAGAACGCGTCGAGCTCCGAAGTGACGTTATGCGGACAGGATGCGCCCTTCGGCGCGTCATTGCTGTTCGACGTCCCGCACGCCCCGCTCTTTCGCTTCCATGTAGAAATATGCGAGGACGTATGGGTCCCCGTGCCACCGTCGTCGTTTGCGGCGCTCGCGGGCGCAACGGTGCTCGTCAATCTTTCGGCATCCAACATCGTGATCGGCAAGTCCGGTTATCGGCATCAACTGGTCGGGCAGCAGTCCGCGCGATGCTTGTCCGCGTATCTGTATTCGTCCGCGGGCCGCGGCGAATCCACGACCGACCTCGCATGGGACGGCCAGGCGCTGATCTACGAAAACGGCGAACTGCTCGCCGAATCGGAGCGTTTCGTCGACACGTCCCATGTGATTTACGGCGACATCGACCTTGAACGGCTGTCGCGCGAACGGATGAGGCAAACCACTTTCGGCCAGTCCACGCGCCGCCACGCAAACGAGGTCGGCAAATTCCAGGCGATCAGCGTGCCGGCTTCGCTTCCCGATGCGGAGCATTTGCCGCTCATGCGTTCAATCAACCGTTTCCCGTATGTGCCGTCAAATCCCGCGACGCGCGACGAACGCTGCGCCGAGGTCTACAACATTCAGGTGCAGGGGCTGCTGCAAAGACTCGGTGCGGCCGCAATTTCAAAAGTGGTTATTGGTGTCTCGGGCGGCCTCGATTCCACGCAGGCGCTGCTCGTGTGCGCAAAAGCGATGGACCGGTTGAAGCTGCCGCGCTCGAACATTCTCGGCTACACGATGCCGGGCTTCGCGACCAGCAGCCGCACGCTTCAACAAGCGAAAGATCTGATGCAAGCCGTGGGCTGCTCGATGGAGGAAATCGACATACGCCCGAGCTGCATGCAAATGCTTCACGACTTGCACCATCCGTTTGCGTCGGGCGAAAAACAATACGACGTCACGTTCGAAAACGTTCAGGCAGGCGAGCGCACCAGCCATCTTTTCAGGCTAGCCAATTTCCATCAGGCAATCGTGATCGGCACAGGCGACCTGAGCGAACTGGCGCTCGGATGGTGCACCTATGGCGTGGGCGATCACATGTCGCATTACAGCGTCAACGCAAGCGTGCCAAAGACGCTGATTACGCATCTGGTGCGCTGGGTCGCCGAGTCCGGGCAGGTCGGCGACGCGGGCTCGCATGTGCTGGAGCAGATACTGGCGACTGAGATCAGCCCGGAACTGGTGCCCGGCAAGGTCGACAAAGTCATCGACCAGAAGACCGAAAGCATTATCGGTCCGTATGAGTTGCAGGACTTCAACCTTTATTACCTGTTGCGCTTCGGTTTTTCACCGTCGAAGGTCGCGTTCCTCGCGCATTGCGCATGGGCCGCCCGCGAGCGCGGCGTCTGGCCGGCGGGTCCACATGTGGCGCGCAACGAATACACGCTTGGCGACATCAAGCGCAATCTGGCGACCTTCGCCGAGCGCTTTTTCCACACCAGCCAATTTAAGCGCTCCTGCATTCCGAATGCGCCCAAGGTTGGATCGGGTGGCTCATTGTCGCCGCGCGGCGACTGGCGTGCACCGAGCGACAGCGAGGCAACGGTCTGGCTGCGCGACATTGAAAGGATTCCCGGTTAGCGGGACGTTGCAGGTATGGCGAATGCGGTGTGTGGCGCATCCGCGAGCGCCCGCATGCCGGATTCGCGTGCTTGTTGTGCATGTCGACTCCGCGTGCAGACAATCCCCACAAACCGACGCGCGGCGCCGCGTCATTCTGGAGAAATGCCATGCCCGATACCAATTCGTCGATGTCTCCCACCATTACCGCGATGATCCGGCTCGATCATATGCATGTACTTGCCGCGTTTCATCGTTATCACACAGACACGCCGTGGTGGCGCAAGCGCGCAATCGTCAATTCGGTCTCTGCGGCATTGGAAATTCACGCGCTACTTGAAGAAGAAATCTTCTATCCAGCATTGGCCGGTGTAATGAGCGAGGATAAAACACTCGAAAAGAGCCAGCCCGAACACGACGAAATGCGAGCCACCATCGCAAAGCTACGCGCAAGCGGACCCGAGGATGCCGCCTACGACGGTCTTTTCCAGCAACTGATGCGCGAGGTTATGCATCATGTCGCCGACGAAGAAACCGTACTACTGCCCGCGGCCGAGCGGGCTTTGAAAGGCCAGCTGCGTTCGCTCGGCTCGAAAATGACACGCCGTAGAATGCAGCTTCTTGGTGAGCGTCCTCGCGAAATTGCAGTGAATACCGCAGGCACATTCCCGATTGCGACTTTCCTGCTCGGGTCTCTGCTCGTGATTGGCGCGACGCAATGCTTGCCGAAGTCACGCAGATCGCGCTACGCCGATTGACCACGCCTGAAAGCGGATCCCGAATCCGCCGGGCAATCCTCGCCCGGCGGGTCTGTCATGCAGCAGATGTAGCAACCGGCTTTTCGACAATCCGCACGGGAATGGACTTGGCGCCGGGCACTTTACTTTCTTC
The DNA here is from genome assembly GCF_000685095.1 of Paraburkholderia caledonica NBRC 102488. Lineage (GTDB taxonomy): Bacteria > Pseudomonadota > Gammaproteobacteria > Burkholderiales > Burkholderiaceae > Paraburkholderia > Paraburkholderia caledonica. Next base: position 367,395 of record NZ_BAYE01000006.1, on the reverse strand, counting down.
GGCGTAATGCCAGAGCGGCAGCAGCGGATTGCATTCCGGGTAATAGCCGGCAATGCAGCCACGCGGAATGTCGTAAGCCTTGACGGTAAGGCCGCTTACGCGCCGGTCAAAGCCGTCGTCGGAAATGGTCTGCAAGCCGATCTTGTCGCCTTCGGTCAGACCGCTCGCCGCCATATCGTCCTCATTCATCAGTACAATCATGCGGTTACCCTTCACGCCGCGAAAGCGATCGTCCAGCGAGTAGATCGTCGTATTGAACTGGCTGTCGGAGCGCAGTGTCATTAGTCTGAGCGCGTCCGTTTCGCGCTCGGGCATGTCGGGATCTTCGCCGAGTGCCTTCGGCACCTGAAACTCCGCCTTGCCGCTTTTCGTCTTCCATTGCCGCTCGCGCGCGGGCAGAGGTTTGTGAAATCCGCCCGGCGTCCACATGCGCTGGTTAAAGTCGTGGAATATGTCGGGATAAGTCTTTTCTATTTCATTGCGCACCACCGAGTAATCGTCTCGCCACGCATCCCAATCTACGTTGAAGCGAGTGCCCAGTGTCGCTTTCGCGATTCCCGCGACGATATAGGGCTCCGAGCGAATGTTGTCGCTGGCCGGTTCCGCCACGCCGCGCGAACCGTGCATGCAGGCGGTGCTGTCTTCCATTGAGACAGCCTGGTCGCCACTCGCCTGCCGGTCGATTTCGATGCGGCTCAAGCACGGCAAAATGTACGAGATCTCGCCGTGTACGAGGTGACTGCGATTGAGCTTGGTCGCAACGTTCACATTAAGGCGCAAACCTCGCCACGCGGGTTCTATCCGCAAGCGGTCCGGCACGGAACGCACGAGATTGCCGCCGAGGTTGAATACGCCCTTCACCTCGCCTTTGAGCATGGCTTCAAACGCCTCGACAGTATTCATGCCTTTTTTGCGGGGCGGCTCAAAGGAGAACTGGGTTGCGAGCTTGTCGAGCGGCGCCAGTTCGGGCTTTTCTGTAATGCCGACCGTGCGCTGCCCCTGGACGTTGGAATGACCGCGCACAGGCGAAGGCCCAGCACCGGGCTTGCCCACGTTGCCCCGCAGGAAGAGAAGATTGCACACCATACGGACGTTCTGCACGCCCAGCCGGTGCTGCGTCAGTCCCATCCCGTAGTGGACGATCACCGCATTCGCCTTCATGTACTCGTCTGCGACCGCCTGTATCGCGTCGCGAGTCAGACCACTGACCTTCTCGATGTCCGCCCACGAAGCCTCGCGTGCATAGTTCGCGAATGCTTCGTAACCGGTCGTGTGATCGCGGATGAAATCCGCATCGACGACACGCGGCGCACCTTGCTGGATGGCGAGATCGTCCGCGGCAATCACCGCCTTGCAGATGCCGAGAATTGCAGCGGTATCGCCGCCGGTCTTGAGTTGATGATATTGCGTGCTGATCTGCGTGTTGTCGGGCGTGAGCATCTGCACCGGCGATTGCGGATTCGCAAAACGCACCAGCCCCGGCTCACGAAGCGGATTGAATGTGATGATCGGCACCCCGCGTTTGCGCGCGTCCTGCAATTGATGAAGCATGCGCGGACTATTGGTACCCACATTCTGGCCAAAGAAGAACATCAGGTCCGTCTTCTCGAAGTCTTCGAGCGTAATAGTGCCGACGCCCACCCCGATTGCTTCCTTCAGCCCGACACTGGTGCTTTCGTGACACATGTTCGAGCTGTCGGGCAGATTGTTCGTACCGTACATGCGTGCGAAAAGCTGGTACATGTACGACGTTTCGAGCGACGCGCGGCCCGACGCATAGAACACCACACTGTCCGGCTCGAGCTTGTTGAGCTCGCGGCCAATTTCATCGAACGCCTGTTGCCATTCCACTTGCACATATTTGTCGGTGGCTGGATCGTAGCGCATCGGCGCGGTAAGCCGCCCTGCTTCTTCCAGGTCATGGTCGTGCCATGACAGCAATTCGGTCACGGTATGCAGTTGAAAGAACTCTGGCGTCATTCGCTTCGACGTAAGGTCCCAGGCGGTAGCCTTCGCGCCGCTCTCACAGAATTCGAATACGTGCGGGTCGGCCGGCTTGGCCCACGAACAGCTCACGCACATGAAGCCGTCCGGCTTATTCTGCTTCGCTAGCACAGCACTGTCTTTCAGGCCGACATGCTCCTGCGCCAGAATGGTGGTGACTGCCTTCAGCGATCCCCATCCGCCCGATGCGTAGGGGTAATCTCGTGTCGTGTCCTTTTCTTTCATCACGGTCTCCGCGCGAACGTCAGTACACAACGTGAGCAAAGTGTGTACCTGTTGGCGCAAAGAGCGCATGCTGCTAACAATAGGATTACGAGTCTTTCGCGGCGTCTTGCGTCGGCGTCCGCGCTGTGCCGGCGGACACAATCGGGCCACGCATTTGCCTTTACATTTGCTTATATTCAGAAGCATGCGTTGCGGCGCAAAATTGCAAATCCGTCCATCAGGTCAGCCACGTCCTTATTCGAGGTACCGTAATGCCACCCTCGGTCGACGCACTATTTCTTGCCCGAACGCAGTTCGGTTTCACCATCGCCTTTCACATCATTTTCCCGGCAATGTCCATCGGGCTCGCCAGCTATCTTGCAGTGCTCGAGGGCGCATGGCTTTTCACCGGCAAGCCGGTTTACATAGCCGTCTTCCGCTACTGGCTGACGATTTTCGCAGTGGTATTCGGCGTAGGCGTGGTTTCTGGCCTCGTCATGTCATATGAGTTCGGCACCAATTGGGCGGGCTTTGCCTATCGGGCAGGACCTGTTGTCGGCCCGCTTATGGCTTACGAAGTACTGACCGCGTTCTTCCTGGAGTCCGGCTTTCTTGGTGTGATGCTGTTTGGCACGACCCGCGTCGGTCCCAAGCTGCATTTTCTTGCCACGGTGCTCGTTGCTATCGGCACTTTGCTAAGCGCCTTCTGGATTCTGGCCGCAAATTCATGGATGCAAACGCCGCAAGGATTCGCGCTGGTCGACGGCCGCTTTGTTCCCACCGACTGGCTCAGCATCATCTTCAATCCGTCGTTTCCCTATCGGCTCGTGCATATGGTGCTCGCGGCCTATCTGAGCGTGGCGTTCATCGTCGGCGCGGTGGGTGCGTGGCATTTGCTGCGCGATCCCGGTAACGAGCCCGCGCGCCTAATGGCTTCCATGGCGCTGTGGATGGCGTGCATCGTCGCGCCGATCCAGATTCTCGCCGGCGATGCGCACGGGGTGAACACGCTCAAGCATCAGCCCGCAAAGATCGCCGCGCTTGAAGGCGACTGGGAGTCGAAGCCGGGCCAACCGCTGATTTTGTTCGGCATGCCGAACATGAAGACCGAGACCACCGACTACGCCGTCGAGATCCCGCACCTGGGCGCGCTGATCCTCACACATACATGGAACGGCTCCATAAAAGGACTCAAGGAATTCGCGCGAGAAGACCGCCCCTTTTCGCCGCTTATTTTTTGGGCTTTTCGCATCATGGTCGGCCTTGGCGTGCTGATGGCGCTGACCGGCTTCGCAAGTCTGGCACTTCGGGCGCGTCATTCGCTTTATCGCGCGCGCTGGCTGCACCGGCTGATGGTCGCAATGGGACCTTCCGGCCTCATCGCCCTGTTATGCGGCTGGACCGTGACCGAAGTGGGCCGTCAGCCTTACACGGTGTATGGCCATTTGCGCACCGCCGACAGCGTGTCGCCCATCGCCGCGCCCGGCGTCGCGACATCGCTTGCGGCTTTCGGCGTCGTGTATCTGATCGTATTCGGCGCGGCGATGGTATTTGTACTGCGTCTCATGGCGAGGCCGCCATCGCTCGCGACAGAAGGGCCCGCCAAGGACAAGCCGCATCGCAGCGCAGGCATCACGCCCGGGCCGGCGCAACGGCAGCCCGCATCGACCACCACTGGCAACATTTCTGCACGGGACGATCGCCATGACCGCCACGATTGATCTGCCGCTCGTCTGGGCGGCCATCCTCTCGTTTGCCGTGCTTGCCTATGTGCTGCTCGACGGATTCGATCTCGGCGTGGGCATCCTGTTCGCCATGGAGCGCAGCCGGGACGATCGCGACCTGATGGTGAACACCATTGCGCCCGTATGGGACGGCAACGAAACATGGCTCGTGCTCGGCGGCGGCGGGCTTTTCGCCGTGTTTCCCCTCGCGTATTCGATCATCCTTCCTGCACTCTATCCACCGATCATCGCCATGCTGCTCGCACTCGTGTTTCGCGGCGTGGCCTTTGAATTCCGTTTCCGCGCAACAGGTTCTGGCCGGGCGTGGTGGGACGTCGCTTTCTTCTCCGGTTCCACCGTGGCCGCCTTGTGCCAGGGACTCGTGCTGGGCGGGCTGCTTCAGGGCATCCATGTGAAAGGAGTGTCGTATTCCGGCGGCTGGTGGGACTGGCTTACCGGCTTCACGGTGCTGTGCGGCCTCGCCGTGGTCGTCGGCTATACATTGCTTGGATCGTGCTGGCTGATCTGGCGCACCGAAGGACCGCTGCACGAGCGCTGCCGGCGTTATGCGCGCACCACGGCAGTGGCAGTGCTTGCGCTGATCGTCGTGGTCACGCTTTGGACGCCGATGCTTCAAGGCTCGCTCGCTGCGCGCTGGTTTCGCTGGCCGGACATTGCTTTCACCGCCGCCGTGCCGGTATTGCTGATTCTTCTCGCGGCCGGCTTCTGGCGCAGCCTTTCGGCGCGGCGCCAGGCGCTGCCTCTACTCTTCGCCTATGGCATTTTCATTCTTTGCTATGCAGGTCTTCTGATCAGTCTGTATCCGTATCTCGTGCCACCTGCCATTTCTTTCCGCGATGCCGCCGCGCCGCACGCGAGTCTCTTATTTCTTCTGGTGGGTGCAGCGATTACCGTTCCGATGATTCTCGGCTATACGGTGTATGCCTATTCGGTTTTCAAAGGCAAAATGCGTCCCGGCGAGGGATATCACTAACATGTGGCGACGATTCGCATGGTTTGTCGGCCTGTGGTTGCTGGGCGTTGCAACCGTCGCCCTCGTCGCAGGCATACTGAAAGCTGTATTACAGGCCGCTACGCATTGAGCGATCTTCGAACCTTCTGCACGTGTCACGGCGGCTGAAATGTTTGCGCGCTGACGCGTAACGTTTTCAACCGGATGCACATTCGAATGCATTCGCTCACTTGACGCAGAAACTCGCGCGCCTGTCGCAAGCGCGCGGCGGGCCCGAACCGCGATGTTCCAGCGGCACCCGCTCGCGCGCGATCCTCAAAAACGTTGTTTCAGGGCAGCGTGTACGCGATCACGTAATCACCTTGCTTCGTGCCGAGCGAGCCGTGCCCGCCCGCGGTGACCAGCACATACTGCTTGCCGTTGCTGTCGGCGTAGGTCATTGGCGTTGCCTGCCCGCCTGCGGGCAAGCGGGCTTGCCACAGCCGGTCGCCAGTCCGTACATCGTAAGCGCGCAGATAGTAATCAAGCGTACCGGAGAGGAATGCCACACCGCCAGCAGTCGTGATCATGCCACCCAGACTCGGCACGCCGAGCGGCATGGGAACGGGCAGCGGCGCGCTATCGCGGATCGTACCGTTCTTGTGTTCCCACACAATGTGGTTCGTGCGCAGATCGACGCCCGCGACATATCCCCACGGCGGCGCCTGGCATGGAATGCCGAGCGGCGACAGGAACGCATTGAGCTCGAAACCGTAAGGCGTGCCGCGAGCGAGCTTGATGCCGCTTGTTTCACTGCCCTTCTTCTCTCCGTTATCGGACGGAATCTGCGAGCGCGGCACCAGCTTTGAAGTGAAAGCCATGTAACTCGGATTCGCGATCAGTATTTGCCGAACCGGATCCACTGCAATGCCGCCCCAGTCGAACACCCCGAAGTTGCCTGGAAATACGAGCGATCCCTGCTCGGACGGCGGCGTGAACATGCCGTCATATCGCAGCGATTTGAACTTGACGCGGCACCACAGCTGATCGAAAGGATTGGTGCCCCACATGTCGCGCTCCCGTACTTTCGGCGGCTTGAAGTTCAGTGCGGAGAACGGTTGCGTAGGCGAAGTGTGATCGCCGGTTCCCGCGCCCTGCGGCACCGGTTCTTCCGTGATCGGCACGATCGGCTTGCCGGTCTCGCGGTTCAGCACATACAAGCTGCCCTGTTTCGTCGATGCGATCAGCGCAGGTTGCACCCCACCGGGTGTCTGCAGATCGATCAGCGAAGGTTGGCCGCCTACGTCCATGTCCCACAGATCGTGGTGAGTGAACTGGTAATTCCAGCGCATCTTGCCGGTTGCGAGATCCAGTGCAACGACGCCCGCCGCCACCTTCTCCGAAGCCGGCGTGCGCATGCCGCCCCACTGGTCGGGTGTCTGATTGCCGAGCGGCAGATACACCATGCCGAGCTTTTCATCCACGCTGAAGACCGACCACATGTTCGGCGAATTGCGAACGTACGTCTGATTGCCGGTGATCGGCTGCGTCTCCTCCTGATTGCCCGCATCCCAGTTCCACACCAGATGACCGTCGTGCACGTCGAACGCGCGGGTAACCCCCGAGGGCTCGTTGGTCGACTCGTTATCGGTGACGTGGCCGCTGATAATGACCAGATCGCGAGTCACCGCGGGCGGCGACGTCGAGTAATAACCACCCGGCGTAAAGGGGCCGATATTCGTGCGCAGGTCGATTTGACCGTTATTGCCAAAATGCGTGCATGGCTGGCCCGTGTCGGCATTGAGCGCGATCAGTCGCGCATCGGCGGTCGGCAGGAAGATGCGGCGCGGGCATTCGGCGCTCACGGCAGCGGCGGCCGTCTGCTGGCTCGCAGCCGACGTATCGCTGGCGGCCGTGGCTGCTGATGCAGATGGCTCTGCGCCCGCCGCTGTGGAAGCACCGTTGGCCGCGTCAGTGGTTGCCGATGCGCCATCCGCCGCAGGCGCCGAAGCCGAGGCCTGTGGATTCGAAGCGGCAGCGCTCGCAGCCGAATCGCTGCTTGCAGCCGCGCCTTCAGCCGGCGCCGAAGCTGCTGCCGAAGCCACCGCCGCATTATCCGCCGCTGCTACCGCGGCATTTGCCGGATACATGGCGTCGTCGTGATACGACACGCCGCGGCAAGTCATATGCTCCCAGTGCTTGAAGCCAACGGGACTCTGAATATGCGGATCGTATCGCCAGAGTTCCTTGCCCGACGTCGGATCGAGCGCGATCACGATACTGTGCGGCGTGCAAAGGAAGAGCTTGTTGCCGACCTTGATCGGCGTATTCTCATCGGTAGTTTCGGTGGGGTCGCCGGGGCCCGGCTTGTCGCCTGTTTCGAATTGCCAGGCCACTTTCAATTGCCCCGCATTTTCCGGCGTGATTTGCGTAAGCGGCGAGTAACGCTGACCGAGCGGCGAGCCGCCGTAGTCGGTCCAGTCGGCCGCCTGCCGGTTCGCGTCGCCGGCAATTGGCGTAGTAGGGGGAGCGGCAGTGGAAGCCAAGGTACCCGCGCGATCATACGGATGGTTGAACGCTGTGACGAGGCCGAGAAGTACGGTCAGGATCACGGCGGCAGTCAACGGCACGACGCCCTCGCGATGCGCGGCCGGTGGCCCAAACACCAGTTTGCGTGTGACGGGCGGCAGCAATAGCCACAGAGCAAGTACAAGCCACACCCACAAGCGCGGCAGCAATTGCCAGAAGTCGAAGCGCGCTTCCACCACGGCCCAGATCGTCGAACCGAAGAGAATCAGCGCAAATAACCATAGCGCCGAACGTCGGCGAATGCTGAGCAGCACGCCGGTCAGCGCAATCGCGATCCCAGTCACCACGTAATACCACGAACCACCCAGCGCGACGAGCGGGACTCCGCCCCCTGCTAGCGCCAGGCCAATAATGATAAAGACGACAGCGGGGACGGCAAGTGCGGGAGGAAACCGATGTGGCTTCGACATATTCACCACCTCTGCAGACAATGATTCGAATTGGATTACACGAGAAAAGCTAACCGCCTGGCCGAAAGAGCCGTTTTTGCAAGTAGCATTTACGGTTCCCGGTGGACTCATCGGCAAGGCATGCAACATGCAACATGCGCCAAAGTCGCACTGATTACCCCGACATGCCATGAAGCATCGAGCCACCGTCCTCTGCCTGCGCGCTAATCACATCCTGCTGGTCGCGAGATCCAACGGACGGTGGGCGCTGCCCGGCGGTCGATGCAAGGAGGGCGAGCCCGCGTTCGACGCGGCCGCTCGCGAGCTTCTTGAAGAAACTCAAATGAGCGACATGGCGCTGCAGTACATTTTCGAGTTCTGGGGCGCCCGCACTCGACACTATGTATTTGCCGCGCGCATTCCCGAGCACGTCGAGCCGATACCAGGCAATGAGATCAGCCGATGCCGCTGGGTCAGCGCGAAAGACATTCATTCGGCTTGGGTCAGCGTGTCGACTCGCGGCATCGTTCAGATCCTTCTGGAAGAGAGCAGTCCGATGGGGCCCGCGCGGAGATCGAGCCCATTGCGGGCGTTCTGAGGGCACCTGGACGCGTGGCACGAGCGTTGCATGACGACGCTTGTCGCTTACTTACCCACGGAGTTTCACAATGGCAGGAGATAACTCGTTCAAGCCCGGCGAAATCGTCAAGACCTCCGGCATCTATTCAGTCGTTCACGACGACGGCAAAGACACCTTCGAAGTAACGTGCGTGGAGGGAGAACATTTTCCACCTACGCGCAGTGGCAAAGGCGCGCACTTTGAGCTCAAATACGCGGCCACGCACGCGCATCGGCACGGCGAGCTAAAGGGCAGCGAAGCAAGGCAAAACGTCTGACCGGCCACAGATCGTCGAAGCAGCGCGCCCGGCGAGGAGCACAACACGATGCCTAAAACTTCCGCTTCGCCGTTCGCTCTTGCCGAGCGCGCAATCATCAGCCTGTACGACGGCGGCGTTCTATCGCCCGCTGTCCTCGAACGACTATTGGCCGTTTTCGCACAAGAGAACACTGACTGGGACACGAAACCGTCTCAACGCACGGTCGACGGACGCTCCCTTCACGAAGTCGTTGTTCTCACCATGCTGCCTGGCGAATCGTTACGTTCGGCGAGCAAATCCTTCCTGTCGGTAATCGAGCACATAGCCGGCGTATCGCGAACTAAAAATCCAGCGAGCGCGGCGGAGGACGTAAACGACCACGAAGAAGAATCCGCGGACCAGGACGACGACAGTGCAGAACTGGCGCAGCAACTGTCCGGCAGTGCTCGCGCTACGCGGCGCGGCCGTGCCGCGAACTTGAAAGACAAAGCGAAAGACACCGCCAAAAACAAAGAGAGAGACTCCGACGCACCCACGCAGCAGCCGAAGAGAACGGCAGCGTTCAATCCGCTGCTGAACGCTGTAGCACCGCGCAAGAGCAAAAGCTGAACTGCGGCGCATGGGCACAGTGCTTGCGTTACCCCGTTCAAACCTGCCGCCAGGCGGCGTTTCAACACGGAGAGCGACATGCCCGAAAAACAACCGAACCCCAATACAGACGATGCACTCGAACTGCTGATCGCGGATCACCGCGCCGTCGAGCGACTATTCACCGCGTTCAAAGAAGCTAAAGAAGACGATCTGGAAGCGAAAGCCACGCTCGCACAACGTGCGTGCGAAGAGCTCACCATTCACACCATCATCGAAGAAGAACTGCTTTACCCCGCTGCTGCTGAAGCGCTGCCGTCAGGCGATGTGGTCGACGTGGAGGAAGCGTACGTCGAGCACTTTCTCGTGAAAACACTGATCAGCAAATTCGAAACGCTCAAGGCAGGCGATAAAGGCTTCGACGCGACGTTCAAGGTGATGAGCGAAATGGTGCAACATCACGTGGAGGAAGAAGAGACCGAACTGTTTCCGGAATTGCGAAAGGCCAACCTCAACGTGAAGGGGCTCGGTCAGAAAATCGCGCAGCGCAAGATGGAACTGCAAGGCAAGCTCGACGCAGTCGGCAGCCGTGCGGTCGGCGACAAGACCTGACGCGCGAAATTGTCGCGGACCATGCGGTGCGCGTGGCTCGCAAGAAAACCGGCCCTGAACGGGCCGGATCACAACATCAATACCGCTCTATCAGCCTCGCGCCGTTGTTCAGTCGGCGGGACTTCCCATTTACTTCTGCTGCTTCGCCTTTTCGTTGCCGGCTCGCTCAGCGAATTCGGTCAGCTTCAAATCCGTCGCCTTCTCTTCTTCCAGCGTTTCCTTCAGCAGATTGACGGCCTCCGTGAAGCCCAACTGCTTTCCAATCGCGCACAGGCTGCCGTATGCGGCGATTTCGTAGTGTTCGACCTTTTGCGCGGCGGCGACCAAACCCGCATCGAGCACTGCGCCCTTTTCCATTTCGTCGATCAGTTCCTGCCCTTCCTCGATCAAGCCTTCCATCGCGACGCACTTCATTCTTTTCAACTTCACGCCACTCGTTTCTACAACCTTATCGATTCTTTCCACCTGTCCTTGCGTTTCCTCCAGGTGAATTTTGAACGCCTCGCTCAATTGCGGATCGGACGCAGCACGCGAGAGTTTCGCCAATGCTTTGGTCAACTGCTTCTCGGCGCTATAGATGTCCGACAGCATGTGAACGAACAGATCGTCGATGGTCTTTCGCTGTGTCATGTGCAACTCCCAAGGTAGTGGTTAGGAGCCCTGCAATCCGCAACGCGTGTGCCAGAACATCGGCGTGCGCGCTATGACCATTTAATCGCTCAGGTATGCGGGATGCGCAAGGAAGCGTGCAGTCGAAAGTTTCCCAACCATACTCAACGGAGAAACCAATGTTCGTCCACAACAAGCGACTTCAATATACCGTGCGTGTCGCCGCCCCCAATCCGGGCCTCGCCAATCTGATGCTCGAGCAATTCGGCGGACCTCAAGGCGAGTTGGCAGCCGCGTGCCGGTACTTTACTCAGGCCGTCGCAGAAGACGACCCGGGCCGCAAGGATTTGCTGTTCGACATCGCTACTGAAGAACTGAGTCACCTTGAAGTAATCGGCTCCATCGTCGCTATGTTGAACAAGGGCGCGAAAGGCCAACTCGCCGAAGGCGTCGAGCAGGAAGCAGAGCTGTATCGCTCACTGACAGGCGGCGGCAACGACTCGCATACCACCGCACTGCTGTACGGCGGCGGGCCTGCGCTCACGAACTCCGCGGGCGTACCGTGGACGGCTGCGTACATCGACACGATTGGCGAACCGACCGCCGACCTCCGCTCGAATATCGCTGCGGAAGCGCGTGCGAAGATCGTCTATGAGCGCCTGCTGAATGTCACGGACGACCCGGGCATCAAGGAAGCGCTCGGTTTCCTGATGACACGCGAGATCGCTCACCAGAAGTCGTTCGAGAAAGCACTGCACTCAATTCAGCCGAACTTCCCGCAAGGCAAGCTGCCGGGTGTTCCGGAATTTACAAACGTGTACTACAACATGTCGGCCGGCGAAGGCGACGCACGCGGTCCGTGGAACGAGGGCCCTGAATGGGAATTCGTCGAGGCACCGCAGCCGGCAGTGGATGGCGGCGACGGTCTGCCATCGGTCAACGTGACGCAAGCTGATGTCGAAGTGCTAGGCGCGCTGGCCGAGAGAACCGCATCGGATACGGAATCGGATCCGATGACGGGCGCCGATCTTGGCTCGGGTAAGCAGCCGGGCTAAGCGATTGCCACGGCGGGCTGCCCCGCCGTTCAATAACTGCGCGGCATTCGACACGATAATTGCCGCAGCCGAAGTCGCGATCAAGAAGAAAAAATGCCGCGGAGCGCAGTGCGCTTCGCGGCATTCGAACATAATGTCCACGCTCGTTGAAAATCAGAGGTGACCGCAGCTGGATTACTTCGCAGTCGCAATGTGCGCGTTCACCTTGACTGGCGGCGGGTTGTCGAACGGGGGCTGCGGCACGAAACTGCTGATGACACCCGGTTCGAAGACGAGACAGCAGGTCGAACCGCCGTACTGGAAAAAGCCTATTTCATCGCCCTTGGCGACGCGCTGGCCAGGCAACGCCTCTATCATGCACGACGACACATCGGCCATGCCGACGAAGAGACAGCCGACCTGGCCGATCGCGGGATCGTCGCTTTCAATAACGATCACGGCGCGCGCCGCCACCGCGGTAATGTAGCCCTGCGAATCGTTCAGACCGCCGGCGTCGCGGCCTTCCGAATCGGCGTCGGAATAATAGGTGCCGTCCAGCGCGTACGCTTTCTTGATGACACCACTTACCGGCGCATGCCACCGGTGGCAATTGAATGCACTGAGAAAGGACTGATAGATCGAGCCGCCGACAAAGCGCTGTGCAACTTCGCGCTGGCTTGCAGAAAACATATCCAGTAGCGAATAAGGCTGTGACTTTATCCAGAAGGTGTCGGTCAGCTTGACGTCTGTCTGGATGTTATACGGAGCCGCCTCGCAGGCGCTGACAATGATCTTGTCGTTATCCGGCTGATCGACTGGCCGCACGCCCTCGCGGAACCGGCGCGTGAAAAAGTCGTTCCATGACGAAAAGCCCCAATACGGCTTGCCGGTATCGCAGACGAACTGCGACATGCCGATTTTCTCATCGGCCTCGGGCGAAAACCATCCATTCGGCGCCGACGTATTCAGGTGTTCACGCGAATGCGGCCCACTCAGGAACCCGCACCAGCAATTGAGCACGCGTTTGAGCCGCTGGTTCAATGCCGGGTCGCGAAACAGCGCGTAGCCGGACGGCATGCACATCGGCCAGTCCAGCACCGCATTCAATGGGCAGTGAATCAGACTGGTCTCGCTGAACGGCGGCGCATAAGTCATTACGTAATCGATGATGACCATCAACTCGTCTATTGACGAATAGCCGAGCACATAACCCGCTTCACGGGCCTGATTGATTGCACGCGTCATGTCCATCCGAAGAACGGGGTCGCCGCTCAGAAGCGCGGCCAGATCTTCCACCGCCGACGTGCGCGGCGCATGCACCGCGCGAGCGCGGGCTTTTTCCGCGAGGTCGGTGCGATATCGCGCGAGATGCTTTTCGTTGGATGGCAGCCAGCCGCCAAGCCTGCGCCGCTCGGTTCCGGTTTTGTCGTTGTCTGTCATGCTGATCCCTTCGGCTCATCGGAAACAATACGCCCACGGGTTTGCAAAGGTCATTCCTGTCAGCTTCAGGTCATGTTTCAGTGCCAGGCCCGCTATTTGCAATCCAGCTGTTCCTGTCGTCTTTAAGCAAGTCCATCATAAAATGATGCAATCGCGTGCCCGTCTGCTCGTCGTTTCTCCACATCTCGACGACGCCGTTTTAAGTTGCGGGCTGCTGCTCGCAGCTAAACCATCCGCCGTTGTGTGCACGGTGTTTACCGCGCCACCACCCGAGAACATGTCCACGGACTGGGATCGGCAATCCGGTTTCACGGACGCGTTCCAGGCAATGCAGATGCGCGAGCAGGAGGACATTCGGGCGTTGCAAAAGCTCGGCGCGCAACCGGTACATCTGCCCTTCTGCGACGCGCAATACCTGTTGACTCCGAGCCCCGATGATCTGGTCGAAGCACTTCGCCGCACGCTCAACGAGCACAGTCCAGAGAACGTGTTCTTCCCGCTGGGCATCTTCCATTCCGACCACACTTTAGTGTCGAATGCATGTCTCGCGCTGATCGACGTTATGCCTGACACCGCATTTCATGCCTATGAAGACGTGCCGTATAGGCAGAGGCAAGAAGCGGTATCGGAGCGCATTGGAGAACTGACCAACAGCGGCTACGCGCTGTCGCCCACCACCGACATGGGCGCGCCGGTCAATGCATTCAGCGCGCATGAGCAGATCAAGCGAGAAGCCATTGCCGCCTACGCGAGCCAGTTGCGCGCATTCGGCCCGCAGGGGCAAAGCGCGCTTTATTCGACCGAAATGTATTGGCGACTGCAAAGAGCCTCAAGCTAGTTGAAAGCGGACGGCACACGGTTTGCTTGAACGGGGCATCGCCTCGTCAAGAATAAAGAACCGCATGGAAAAGAAATCGCTTTCCCGGCGCATTTCGGTCGTCGTGCTGACGTACAACCGCGCCGATGAGCTTGTGGCCACCCTCGAGCGCCTACTCGCCCTTCCCGAGAACCCGCCCATTTTTGTCGCGGACAACGGCTCCAGCGATAACACCGTCGCGCTCGTGAAGGCGCTGTTTCCCACTGTATGCATCGTCGAATGCGGGGCGAATCTCGGCGCCGCCGGGCGTAATCGCGCCGCCGCGTATGTCGGCACGGACTACGTGGCCTTCTGCGACGACGACACGTGGTGGGAGCCCGGCTCCCTCGATCGCGCGGTGCAACTGCTCGATGCGTGGCCGAACGCGGGCGTACTGAGCGCGCGCGTGGTGGTCGGCGAGGATAACGTCACGGACCCAACCTGCTCGGTCATGCGCGCAAGCCCGCTCGGCAGCGAAGGGCTGCCGGGCCCCGCGTTAATCGGCTTTATGGCAGGTGCATGTGTTTTTCGCACGTCGCTGTTTCGCCAACTGGGCGGCTACGAGCCGCGCCTTTTTATCGGCGGCGAAGAAGAACTCGTCGCGCTGGATGTGCTGGCAGCCGGGCATGCGATTGTCTATTGCGATCAATTGACCGTGCACCATCATCCGTCGCCGTCACGCGATAGCGGCTTGCGGCGCCGCACACTCGCGCGTAATGCCGCGTGGATCGCGTGCCTGCGCCTGCCCTGGCCCGAGGCGAGCCGCGCGACCATGCATGCGCTCGCGACGTTCTCACGCGAAGGCACCCTCGCGCGCGACGCCGTTCCGCTGTTGCGCGGGCTGGCATGGGCATTGAGACACCGCAAGCCAGTGCCGCATCAGGTGCTAAACCTGCGCGAACGAGTACGCACAGGCGAGCGCCAAATGACGGCGCCGGTGCCAGCCACCACCCGCGCAAAGCCAACGGTAAGCAAGGTCGACGCGCGTACCTGAGCCGCCGCGCGTGGATAGGCGCGCGCGGCGAACGCACACGGCCTCGAGTTTTTTATGCGCCCGTGCGCGCGGACGCCATGGCGAGATTGCGAATTTCGCCTATCAGCTTTTCCGGTGCAACCGGCTTCGAGAGATGCGCCTGGAAACCGGCCACCTTCGCTCTCATACGGTCTTCCCCCTCCGCGTAGCCGGTGATTGCAATCGCCGGCACGCGATCCTGCAGCGACAGCTGCCGATCGGCTTCGAGGCGTCGCAAACGGCGCAGTACGTCATAACCGTCTTCGTCCGCGAGCACGATGTCGCATAACAACGCGTGCGGCCATTGTGTGGTCGGTGTGGCGGCGAACCAGTCCAGGGCCTCCTTGCCCGACGACGCGGTTCGCACGCGCGCGCCACTCGACGCGAGCACCGCTTCTAATGCGTCGAGCGCGTCTTCCTGGTCGTCGATAGCCATGACAAAGAGACCTTCTAGCGGCGCTGCGCCGTCAACTTCCGAGGTCAACGGTATTGCCGCCGAACCGGCGCCGGAATCAGCGTCGGCCACCGGACGCAACGGCAGCATGGCGACATAGGCGAGCCGCCCGTTGAGCGTCATTAGCGTGAAGCTGCCGCCCGCCGCAGCCAGCGCTTCCTCCATATAGCGAGCGGCCGCTTGCGACAGTTCAGCGGGTTTTTCGCTCATGCCGAGTACCGTGACCCACACCTGATTGTTATGCCGCTCGACGCGAAGCTCGATTCGCTGCCCCGGCCTCGCGTGCACGATCTCGTTGCGGCACAGTTCGGCGATCAGCGGTTGCAGCACGCTCGGGTCGCCGGTCACGCGCAGATCGTTGTCGCTGATCTGCGGGTACAACGTCACCCGCTGCGCGGCAATTTCGTCGTGCAACGCGTCGATCACGCCGGCCATCAGCGCCGCGAGGCTGACAGACTGCGCGGTGAGCTTGCGCTGCGCATGTTCGAGTTCGCCCTGCTGCCACTGCAGGGACCACATCTTCGCGTACACGCCTTCACGCGTGAGCAACTCGCGGTGCGTGCCCTGCTCGACCACGCGGCCATGCTCCATCACCAGAATCCAATCGGCGTCGACTACCGTCGATAGCCGGTGCGCGATCACAATCGACGTGCGGCCTTGCGCAAGCCGCGTCAACTCGGTCTGGATCGCGCGTTCGGAACGCGTGTCGAGCGCGGAGGTCGCCTCGTCGAATACGATGATGCGCGGGTCCTTCAGAATGGCGCGTGCAATGGCGATGCGCTGGCGCTCGCCGCCCGAGAGCCGCACACCGCGCTCGCCGACGCGAGTGTCGTAATGATCGGGCAGACGTTCGATAAATTCGTCGAGTTGCGCCGCGCGCGCCGCCCGCACCACGTCCGCGCGCGTTGCCGAAGGCCTGCCGTACGCAATGTTATAGGCAATGGTTTCGTTAAACAGCACGGTGTCTTGCGGCACGATACCGATTGCTTCGCGCAGGCTCTTTTGCGTGACATGACCGATGTCCTGTCCGTCTATAAGAATCCTGCCGCTGTTTGGCTGATAAAGACGAAAGAGCAGCTTCACGAGTGTCGACTTGCCCGACCCGCTGCCGCCGACAATCGCCAGCGTCTTGCCAGGATAGGCATGAAAGTCCACGTCGCGCAGAATCTGCCGAGCCGGGTCGTAGCCGAAGTCCACGTGCTCGAACGAGATTTGCCCTGCGCTGACCACCAACGGTTTCGCGGCCGGTTCGTCGATATCCTCGCCAACGCGCCCACGCGCGGCCAATATTTCGAACATGCGCTCGACGTTGACCATCGCGTCGTTTGTCTCACGAAATACGAAGCCGAGCGTATTCAACGGCATGCAGATCTGGATGATGTACGCATTCACCAGAATCAGATCGCCGACAGTCATGCTTCCGGCCACCACGTGCTGCGCCGCGAGCAGCATGATTGCGCCAATGCCGAACGCGATCACCGCGCTCTGCCCGACGTGCAGCGCCGTCAGCGCGCGCTGATTCGCCGTTCTGGCGTGCACCCACTTGTCGAGCACGACAGACAACCGCTTCGTTTCGGTGTCTTCGGTGGCGAAGTATTTGACCGTGTCGTAGTTAAGCAGACTGTCGACGAGCCGGCCGTCCGATTGCGCCTCCAGAGCATTCACCGCGCGCTGGAACGCAACGCGCCGCCGGGTGAACACGAATGTATATGCCGCATAGCAAACGAAGGTTGCCGCAATCGCGATCATGAATTCGCGCGCGTAATTGTGGACCATGATCGCGACGATGGTGGCAATCTCGAACGCGGTCGGCACAATCGTAAATAGCGCGACGCCGAGCAGAAAGCCAATGCCGTCGGCGCCCTTTTGCACGTCCCGAACTATTGCGCCGGTCTCGCGTTTCGTGTGAAAGCGCGCACTCATGCGATGCAGATGCGCGAAAGTCCGCTCGGTAAATGCGGCGACGGTGCGCTGCGTGACGATGCTGAACACCACGTCGCGCGCTTCGTTCAATGCATCGCCGAGAAAACGCAGTAATGCATAAGCCAACACGAGGAACACCGGGAACAGCGCCTGCGCGACCGGGTGCCCCAGCTCGTCCACCACATGCTTGAGCACGAGCGGAATCAGAACGGTGGAGAGCTTCGCGGCCACCATCAGCAGCAACGCAGCGACGGTCTGGTTGCGATAACGCCAGACTGCGCGCATCAGGTCGGCGGCAATGCGGCGGGTCAACTGGGAACGGGGCAGCGTTGCGGAGTTCGGCATGGTGTCCTGAGAAGGCCGCGGCTGCGCGTGAACTGCAACCGGCATTAGATTCCACAAAGCGGATTAGCAAAGCGGCGCGACGAGTAGCGTGCATCGGGCACGTGCGCCTAGGGCAGTAATGAGTACACCGCGGAGCACACCGCGCAGCAAACCCCGCGCCCGCCGCCGGACAAAACTTAGCATAGACGACACATCAGCGGGACGCGATGAGCGCCGTCCGTCGAAGAAAATATGTTCGTCTACGTCGCTGACGCTGATCGAACTTACATGGCCGCTTGTAGAAAAAGGGAACGCCACACCGTTTCCTCGCGCGAAAAAAGGGAACGCTACAGCGCTTCTCCGCACCCAACGCCGCATTGCGCTTCGCGCGTCAATCAGAGCGCATAGGCACACCGCATGCTGATGCCGGGGAACAGCGTTGTATTGCGTGAAATTGCATAAGAGTGCTCAGCAAAACGCGCCATGGACGCCCCCGTTAATGCCAATCTCCGCGAAGGAATGTCAATGAAGATCGCCCTCATCAGTGAACACGCCTCGCCCCTCGCCGTCGCCGGCGGCGTCGACAGCGGAGGACAAAACATCTATGTCGCGAATGTTGCGCGTGAACTGACCGAGATGGGCCATCAGGTGGACGTGTTCACGCGGCGCGATCGCGCGTTGCTACCGCTCATATCCGACATGGAGGGCGTCCGCGTGATCCACGTCCCGGCAGGGCCGCCTATGCAGTTGCCGAAAGAACTGCTACTGCCCTTCATGGATGAGTTCGCCGCGTTCCTGATCGAGTTCTTCCGCCGCGAGAAAAACCCTTACGACGTCATGCACGCGAACTTCTTCATGTCGGGCCTTGCGGCATTGAAGGTCAAAGCGGCGCTCGGCGTGCCGCTCGTCACGACGTTTCATGCGCTCGGCCGTGTTCGGCGGATACATCAAGGCGCGAGCGACGGCTTTCCTGACGAGCGCTTCGCAATCGAGGACGACCTCGTCGCGCAGTCCGACGTGGTGGTCGCGGAATGTCCGCAGGACGAAGCAGACCTGATCGAGCTTTACCACGCCGACCCGGCGCGCGTCGAGATCGTGCCGTGCGGTTTCGACTCTGATGAATTTCACCCGATGGACCGTGCAGCCGCTCGCGACGCACTCGGCTGGCAGCAGAACCAGTTCACCGTGCTCCAGCTCGGACGGCTCGTGCAGCGTAAAGGCATCGACAACGTGGTTCGCGGCGTGGGTGTACTGAAGAAAGCCTTCAGAACGTCTGCGCAACTCTACGTGGTGGGCGGCAACTCCGACGCGCCGAATGAAAAGGCCACGCCGGAAATCGCGCGCCTTCGCGGCATCGCGCGTGAATGCGGCGTGGCTGAACAAACCATTTTCGTGGGACGGCGCGGGCGCGCGCAATTGCGCTACTACTACAGCGCGGCAGACGTGTTCGTGACGACGCCCTGGTACGAGCCGTTCGGCATCACACCGGTCGAGGCGATGGCTTGCGGCACGCCGGTGATCGGTGCCGATGTCGGCGGCATCCGCTATTCGGTTGCGGACGGCATCACCGGCTTTCTCGTGCCGCCGCGCGATCCGGCCGCGCTCGCCGCGCGCCTGAACCAGTTGCGGCGCGACCCCGCGCTCGCTCGCAGGATGGGCGAAGCAGGCGTCGAACGCGCGCGCAAGGAGTTCACATGGCGCGGCGTGGGCGAATCGCTCGCGCAGATCTATATGCGCACCGCGCGGCTCGTGCCCGCCAAAGCCACGGAAGACCGCGTGGAAATTCCGCTGCGAGCAGCAGCCGGCGCATCGTTCCGTTAGGTGCTGCGCAGCATTGCAGCGCTGATAGCGCAGCCAGTTGTGTCGAGCCGGTGCGGACGCATGGTCCGCTTGCGGCGATTCCGCTCACATTTTTCTGCACCGCCTTTGTCATGCTGCGACCCGCTGTATTTCTCGACAAAGACGGCACGTTGCTCGAGGACGTGCCCTACAACATCGAACCTTCGCTGATGCGCCTCGCACCGGGCGCGCGCGAAGCATTGACGCTGCTCGCGACCCAGCCGTTCGAGCTGTTCGTGATCAGCAATCAGTCAGGTGTCGCACTCGGCAAATTCCCGCGAGCGGCGTTAAAGAACGTGGAAGCCGAACTCACGCACAAGTTCGCCGAATCCGGCGCGACGCTCTCTGGCGCGTACTGGTGCCCGCATCATCCGGACGGCATCGTTGCCCCTTATGCGACCGCCTGCGATTGCCGCAAGCCGGCGCCAGGCCTGCTGCTGCGCGCTGCCCGCGAGCATCGGCTGGACCTCGCGCGCAGCTGGTTCATCGGCGACATTCTCGACGATGTCGAAGCGGGCAATCGCGCCGGATGCCGCACGATTCTGCTCGACAACGGCCATGAGACCGAGTGGATAGAAGGACCCCAGCGCGTTCCGACCGCGCGCGCCGCGGATCTGCACGAGGCTGCCTGGATCGTCGCAAACGCTGTGGAAGCAGTGGCGCCGCCCGCGCCCGCCGGCGAGGAAACCGCTCAATGAATGCGCCGCTTCTGATCGCCCAGCCGACACTCGCTCACGCTCGCGTGCCCGACAGCCCACAGCTTGCGCATTGGGGCGAGGACATCAAACGCATTCTGTGCGTGCGGCTCGACAATCTCGGCGACGTGCTGATGACTACGCCCGCGCTGCACGCACTGCGCGAGTCCTCACCCGGCCGCCACATCACGCTGCTTGCGTCGCGCAGCGGCGTTGCGCTTGCGCCGTTTCTCGACGATGTGGACGACGTGATCGAATACGAAGCGCCCTGGGTCGCAAATCCGCCGACGAGCGCGCGTTCGCTCGCCGACGATCAGCGCATGCAGGAACGTTTGCGGCGCGGCGGCTTCGATGCCGCCGTGATTTTCACGGTCTATAGCCAGAGCCCGTTGCCCGCGGCAATGCTGTGCCATCTCGCGGGCATTCCGCGGCGGCTCGCGCATTGCCGTGAGAACCCGTATGAGTTGCTGACAGACTGGCTGCGTGAACCGGAGCCGCAGCAGCGCACCCGTCATGAGGTGGAACGGCAACTGGACCTCGTGCGCCAGGTCGCCGCAGAAGCCCCCGACACGCGTATGCGCTTCACGGTGCAGGAGCCGGACCGTCGAACGCTTGCAGAGCAGTTGGCCGCGAGAGGCGTGCACAGCGGCGTAAAAGCCGACACGCCGTGCATCGTGTTGCACCCCGGCGCAACCGCCGCATCGCGGCGCTATCCGCCCGAGCGCTTCGGTCAGATCGCGACGCGCCTTGCCACCGAAACCGGAGCGCCGCTTCTGATTACCGGCAGTGCGAGCGAGCGTCCTCTCGTCGACGCGGTGATCGCCGCCGCCGCGCCTCGAGTTCGCTCACAACTGCACGATATGAGCGGCGCGCTCACGCTCGGCGAACTGGCAGCGCTGATCGAACAAGCGAGCGTGCTGGTGTCGAACAACAGCGGCCCGGTGCATCTCGCGTCCGCGCTCGGCACGCCGGTGGTCGACCTGTATGCGTTGACCAATCCGCAGCACACGCCGTGGCAGACGCCCAATCGCGTGCTGTTTCGCGATGTCGAATGCCGCTGGTGCTACCGCAGCGTGTGTCCTCAGCATCATCATGCGTGTCTGCTGGGCGTCACGCCCGGTGAGGTCGTGACAGCGGCGCTCGAGTTGCGCGCCGAAGCGCGAACTCGCGCAGCCTCCGTCGACTCCGGCGCTCGCCGCCCGGACGCTATCGAATTCAACGCCCACCACAGCGACGCGGCGCCGCCGCTCGCCGACGAACCCGTGGCTCCCTGAAACCCACTCCTACTGCGAACGCCCATGTACACACTCGGAATCAATGCCGTCTATCACGACAGCGCCGCAGCCCTGCTGCGCGACGGTGTGGTGCTCGCCGCCGCCGAAGACGAACGCTTCACGCACGTCAAGCATGCGAAGCGCCCCGTGCCCTTCTCGACCTGGGAACTGCCGTTCGACGCGATCGACTACTGCCTGAAAGCCGCCGGCATCACGCTGGCCGACGTCGATCATGTGGCCTACTCATACGATCCGAGCCTCTTTAGCGGCATGCCGAAGCGTCCCGGCGCGACTATCGAGTTGCCCTTCGATCCGGCCAACACGCGTCTGTCCGACCCGTCTGCATCGCCGTGGGACCCGCTCTTTCTCAGCTATATCGCGAACGCCAAGGGCCAATTGCTCGACGGCGCGCCGCATCATTTGCGCAAGCGCTTTCAGGGTGTGGACCGCGACAACGGCTTCAAGTGGCATTTCGTCGATCATCACCTCGCGCACGAGGCCAGCGCATTTCTCGCCGCCCCTTTCGAGGATACGGCGGTGCTCACCATGGACGGCCGCGGCGAAGGCGTGACGACCAGCATGGGCCAGTTCGTCGACGGGAAATACACGCGGCTCAAGCAGGTCGAACTGCCGCACTCCCTCGGCCTGCTTTATGAAGCGGTAACGGACTGGCTCGGCTTCCTGCATTCGTCCGACGAGTACAAGGTGATGGCACTGGCGTCGTACGGCAAGCCGGAATATCTCGACGTGTTCCGCGATATCGTGCGTTATCGCGGCGACGGCAGCTATACGGTCGACGCCCCGCGCCTCGTCAAACGCTTCGGCCCGGCCCGCGAACGCGGCGGCCCGCTCGAACAGCGCCACTTCGATATTGCCCATTCGTTGCAGCGTGTGCTCGAAGAAACGGTGCTGCAACTCGCGGGCTGGCTGCATGAGAAAACCCGCTTGAGCAAGCTCAGCATGGCAGGCGGCGTCGCATTGAACTGCGTGATGAATTCGAAGCTGCGCGACGCGGGCCCATTCGACGATGTGTGGGTTCAGCCCGCAGCGGGCGACGCGGGCACCGCGCTTGGCGCAGCGTTGTGGATCGATTCTCGCGAACGAAGCGAGCGCGGCGATCGCAAGCGTCATTGGGTGATGGACCACGCGTATTTGGGTCCCGAATATCCGGAACAGGAGATCGAACAGTTCCTGCAATGGTCGAAGGTGCCGTATCGGCGGCTCAACGACATTGCCGGCGAGACCGCCGACCTGCTCGCGAGCGGCAAGGTGATTGGCTGGTATCAGGGCCGCACCGAGTTCGGTCCGCGGGCACTCGGGGCGCGTTCGATCCTCGCCTCGCCGGTCGATCCGCACATGCAGGCGAAGCTCAATGAGATCAAGGATCGCGAGGACTTCCGCCCGGTTGCGCCGGTCGTCATGGAAGAACATGCGAGCGAGTGGTTCGTGAACGGCCAGGTCGCGCCGTTCATGCTGTTCGTGTTCGACGTGCGCGCCGACAAGGCCGAGCGCATTCCGGCAGTGCGTCACGTGGACGGCACCGCGCGCGTGCAGACCGTGAACCGCTCGCAGCACCCGCTTTACTACGATCTCCTGTCCGCGTTCAACCAGCGCACCGGCGTGCCGATTCTCGTCAACACATCGTTCAATACGCGCGGCGAGCCGATGGTGAATTCGCCCCGCGATGCGGTCGAGTCGTTCTGGACTTCGCCGCTCGACGCGCTCGTGATCGGCCCCTTCGTCGTCGAGAAAGCGCGGAGCGGCGCATGAGTCCATCCGCTACGCGACCGATCGACGTCGGAGGCAGCTTCGGCAATCCGCATAGCGAAGCCGAGCCGATTGCAGCCGGGTATCCGGGCGTGTTGCTCGCGCACCTCGACGTGTCGGTGGTCGTGCCGACTTATCGGCGGCCCGACATGCTCGCGTCGTGTCTTCGCGCGTTGACGGAACAGGACTTTCCCGCAGATCGCTACGAGATCGTGGTCTGCGACGACGGTCCCGACGAAGCGACTGGCGCATGCGTCGCGCGCATTTCCGGCGAGCAGGCTGAGCGCGGCCTCGCCGTGCGCTACGTGCCGGTGACTCGCACACAAGGCCCTGCAGGCGCACGCAATGCCGGTTGGCAACATGCGCGCTCGCCGGTGATCGCCTTTACCGACGACGACACGCTGCCCGATCCGCAATGGCTGCAAGAAGGGCTTGCGGCGATTCGCCAGGGAGCGGCAGCCGCCGCGGGCCGGATCGTCGTTCCGCTGCCCTCTTCGCCGACCGACTACGAGGCGGATGCGAGCGGCCTCGAGCGTGCGGAATTCGCGACCGCAAACGTATTCGTAGCGCGCAGCTTTCTGACGATGACAGGAGGCTTCGACGAGCGTTTCACCTCGGCGTGGCGCGAAGACTCCGATTTGCAGTTCACGCTGCTGCAAGCGGGCGGCAAGATCGTGCGTGCAAGCGATGCGGTGGTCGTGCACCCGGTGCGCCCCGCGCGTTGGGGCGTGAGCATCTCGCAGCAGAAAAAGAGTCAGTTCGACGCGTTGCTCTACAAGAAGCACCCCGAACTGTTCAAAACGCGGATTCGCTCGTCGCCTCCATTGCTGTATTACCTCATTCTCTGCGCCGCATTGGCAGCGCTAATCGGCGTTTTCGTGGGCGATGCCAATACCGTGACGCTAGCAGTGCTGGCGTGGTTCGCATTGACCGCGTATTTCTGTGCAATGCGTTTGCGAGGGAGGGACCGCAGTTTGCGCCACATTGCCGAAATGGCGTGGACGTCGATCCCGATTCCATTCCTGTCGATCTTCTGGCGGCTCTACGGCGCTGTACGTTACAAGGTGCTCTTCTTATGAATGCAGACTCGTTCATCGCCTCTGCCGCGCCGCGCCGCATAGCGATCTTCCGTGCATTGCAACTGGGCGACATGCTCTGCTCGGTGCCCGCGCTGCGAGCGCTGCGCGCAGCCGCGCCGCAAGCCCATATCGCGCTGATCGGCTTGCCGTGGGCGCAGTCGTTTGTCGAGCGCTACGCCGATCTCGTCGACGAACTGATCGTGTTTCCAGGAGCCGCAGGCTTTCCCGAGCAACCCGAATCGGACGAAGGGCTGCCCGCATTCCGTGAGTGGATGCGCGCCCAACGCTTCGATCTCGCAGTCCAGCTGCATGGCAGCGGCGGCATTGCAAACGATCTGCTGCTTCAGTTCGGTGCCAACGCTTATGCGGGCTTCGTACAGCCTGACGAGCAGCCGCGCGAAGGCGTGTTTATCGACTGGCCAGACGACCTGCCCGAACCCGAGCGCTACCTTGCATTGATGAGCGCGCTCGGCGCCGAAACCACCGAGCGGCAATTGTCGTTCCCTCTTTGCGAGCGGGATGGCGACGAATACGCGTCGTTGGTGGCGGCGCACGGCATCGAAGCGCAGCGCCTCGTGCTGGTTCATCCAGGTGCGCAATTGCCCTCGCGCCGCTGGCCGGTCGAGCGTTTCGCGGAAGTCGCGGACCGCCTCGCCGCCGACGGCTGGCAGATCGCCATCACCGGCACTGCGGCGGAAGCGTCGCTGACCGGCGCGGTGCTGGGCGCGATGACCGCGCCCGCGTTGCACCTCGCCGGTTCGACATCGCTCGGCGGACTGGCTGCGCTCGTCGCGCACGCGCGACTCGTCGTCTGCAACGACACGGGTATTTCACATATCGCCGCGGCCATGGCGACCGCGTCCGTCGTCGTCGCGTCGGGCAGCAATACGCGCCGATGGGCGCCGCTCGATCATGAGCGGCACCGCGTGCTTGCCGACTATCCGCCGTGCCGCCCTTGCATGTTCCGCGAGTGTCCTTACGGCCACCCATGTGCCCTGAACATCGGCGTGGACCGCGTCGTCGAGACGGCGCGCGCGCAGCTGGCCGAAGTTCGCGGCGCGCATCCGGCCGGTCCCTGCGCATTGCATACGCATGCCGAAACCGGATCCTTCGAGGAGTTGCACCATGCTGCGTAACTGCCGCCGTCTCCGTGTGCTGACATGGCACGTGCACGGCAACTACCTGTACTACCTGACACAGGCGCCGCACGACTTTTATCTGGTGACGAAGCCGGGTCATCCGCCTGGCTATGCAGGCAAAGTGGGCGTGCTGCCATGGGGCGACAACGTCCACGAAATCAATGCGGACGACGTGCCGGATCAGGAGTTCGACGTGATCCTGTATCAGCACAAGACGCATTGGGAATATGACCGCGAGCACGTGTTGAGCGACGCGCAGCGCCGCTTGCCGCGCGTGTATATCGAACACGATCCGCCGCAGGAGAACCCGTTCCAGCAATGGCATTGGGTCGACGATCCGGACACGCTGCTGGTTCACGTCACGCACTTCAATCAGTTGATGTGGGATTGCGGCGTGACCCCTACGCGCGTAATCGAACATGGCGTGGTGGTGCCGGAAGGCGTGCGCTATACCGGCGAACTGGAGCGCGGCATTGTCGTCGTGAATCATCTCGCTCAGCGCGGCCGGCGCCTCGGCGCCGACGTATTCGCCGACGCGCGCACGCGCGTGCCGCTCGACCTCGTCGGCATGGACGCCGAGCGGCTCGACGGCATTGGTGAAGTCGGCAATCTGGATCTGGCCGCGTTCACCGCGCGCTATCGCTTCTTCTTCAATCCGATCCGTTGGACCAGTCTCGGCCTCGCCATCGTAGAAGCGATGACGATAGGCATGCCGATCGTGGGCCTCGCGACTACTGAACTGGCGACGGTGATCCGAAATGGCGAAAACGGTTTCGTGCATACAGACGTGAATGCGCTTGTCGACGCAATGCATGAACTGCTTCGCGATCCTGCGGAAGCCAGGCGCCTCGGCGAGGGCGCTCGACGCACGGCGCTGGAGCGGTACCACATTGACCGTTTCGCGCAGGACTGGCACAACGCGCTGCTGCAAGTGACCGCGTAGGCCACAGATCGGCGCGGCTTGCGCCGGATAATCGTAAGACGACTAGGACCACGCAACATGAAAGAACTTACCCGCAAGCGGATTCTGGTCACAGGCGGCGCCGGCTTTCTCGGCTCACACCTGTGCGAGCGGCTCGTGACGCAAGGCCACGACGTGCTGTGCGTCGACAACTTCTACACGGGCACGAAGGACAACATCGCGCATCTTCTCGATTGCCCGAACTTCGAGCTGATGCGTCACGACGTGACATTTCCGCTCTATGTGGAAGTCGACGAGATCTACAACCTCGCCTGCCCTGCGTCGCCGATTCACTATCAACATGATCCGGTACAAACCACCAAGACGAGCGTGCACGGTGCGATCAACATGCTCGGACTCGCCAAGCGCGTGAAAGCAAGAATCTTCCAGGCATCGACGAGCGAAGTGTATGGCGATGCGCTCGTGCATCCGCAGAAAGAAGACTACTGGGGCCACGTGAATCCGATCGGACCGCGCTCGTGCTACGACGAAGGCAAGCGCTGCGCGGAAACGCTCTTCATGGACTACCGCCGTCAACATGGGCTTTCTATTCGCATTGCGAGAATCTTCAATACGTATGGGCCGCGCATGCATCCCGCCGATGGCCGCGTGGTGTCGAACTTCATGATGCAGGCGCTGCGCGGCGAGCCGATCACGCTCTATGGCGACGGCTCCCAAACGCGTTCGTTCTGCTACGTTGACGACATGATCGACGCGTTCATCCGTTTGATGAACACCGCAGAAGACCCCGGCGGCCCGGTCAATCTCGGCAATCCGCACGAAGTGAGCATGCGCGAGATCGCGCAACGCATTGTGGCAATTACGGGCTCAAGTTCCCCGCTTGAACTGCATCCGCTGCCGACCGACGACCCGTGGCATCGTCAACCGGACATTTCACGCGCGCGCGAGCTGCTCGGCTGGCAGCCAAAAACCTCGCTCGACGACGGACTGAAAGAGACCGCGCGCTACTTCCGCGCGCGGATCGAGGCAACGTCGGAAGCGACCGCCGATGTTGCCTCGATTGGGGCGCATGTGGATCAGCGCCCCGCCCTCACGTAACTCGCCAGAAACGTGCGGGTGCTGCCGTCGGGGAACTGCACGGCCACCTGCTCGCCGCTCGCCAGCGCGACCTCACCGGCGCCATAGCGCGGCACGCGCACGGCATCGCCCGGAGTCCAGACGCGTACTTTGCGCGGCTCACGCTTGCGTTGTGCGACTTCATTCCCGTGCGTCTCCGGTGCAACGATAGCGTCGGGCGCCATGTCGATTTGCGGCGGATTCACGCAGTTGTCGCAGACGCCGCAGCGCTCGGCGGCAGGCGAGTCGCCGTAATAGTCGAGGATCGCGCGCCACCGGCATTGACCCGTTTGCGCGTAGTCGATCATCTGCTGCAGCGTTTCCCTGTCGTGCGCACTCATCTGTTCGAATCGCGCCGCGGCATTGGCAACCGCGTCGCGCGAGGACTCCTGCGCGCCCTCGCGGCTTCGCAGACGATAGCGGCGCTGCCGGTCGCGGCCGGCCACGCGGGCGTCGACCAGCATGTTCAACGCGACTTCCAGCTTGCCCGCACCGACATCCGGCAATGCCTGCTTGAGCGCGGCCAGCGTGACGCCCTTCGGTTCGTCGGCAATACGCGCGGCAAGCGTGTCGTAGACCCGCTGCGCGAGCTCGACGCTCGGATAGCGTCCCGCGAGGAAGAATTGCTGAATGCGCCGGTCGTTCAGATCGAACAGCAGCACGCAATCGGCGGGTTCGCCGTCACGGCCTGCGCGGCCCGTTTCCTGATAGTAAGCGTCGAGGCTGCCGGGAATCTGGTAATGGATCACGAAGCGTATGTCCGCCTTGTCGATGCCCATGCCGAATGCGTTGGTTGCGATCATCAATCGGGTCGCGCCCGACATGAACTGCTCCTGCGCCTCTTCGCGAGCGTCAGCCGCCATTCGACCGTGATAGTGCGAGACCGACTCGCCTGCCTCCGTGAGCCAGCCGTAAATGCGATCGACGTCGCGCACAGTCGCCGCGTAGACGATGCCGGTCCCGCTAAGCGATGCAATCAGCTTCGACAATTGCTCGCGCTTGGCGGTCACCGCGCGCGCTGCGCCGTCCTTGCCTCCCGCCGTGCTGACCTGCACGACGCGATAGCGCAGATTCTGGCGATACGTGCCCGTGCGAACCACACGCGGTTCGCGCAATGCAAGCGAGTGCACGATGTCGTCGAGCACGCGTGGCGTCGCGGTGGCAGTCAACGCAAGCACCGGCGGCTGCCCCAGCGACTTCACCGCAGCCGCGATCTGCAGGAACGCGGGGCGAAAGTCGTGTCCCCATTGCGATACGCAGTGCGCCTCGTCGACCACCACTAGTCCTACGCGGTTTTCGGGGCGCGCGCGCAACGTCTCGATGAAGGCCGGTTGCGCAAGGCGCTCCGGCGTCACGAACACGATGCCGCTCTCGCCTGCCGCAATCCGCTCCAGCGCTTCGCGCTCGGCGCGACTACGCAGTGTGCTGTTCACGAGTGTGCAGTCGATTCCAGCGGCAAGCAGCTTGTCGGCCTGGTCTTTCATAAGCGCGATCAGCGGCGACACGACGAGCGTGGTGCCTTCGAGATGCAGCGCCGGCAACTGATAGCAAAGCGACTTGCCCGCGCCGGTCGGCATCGTGGCAAGCGTGTCGTGGTGTTGCAATACGCTGCGGATAATGTCCTCCTGACCGGCGCGCAAGCGCACGATACCGAACATGTCACGCATGGTCTTGCGCATGCTGCGAAGCCGTTGGTCGACTGTCATAGTTGGAAACAAGCGTCCTTGCGGGCGTTTTCGCCCGCGGTTGAAGTGAGATGAGTGTGAAAGACGACGTGAGAGACGAGTCCCCGCGCGCAGCGGCGTGACCCGCCGCTCACGGTTGCAGCTTGACCTTGATCCAGCCCGGCTCGCGATTGTCGAACGCGCGATATGCCTCGATCGCGTCGGTAATCGGCTCGCGCTGCGTCAGCACGGCAAGCGGATCGAACGAGCCGTTACGCACGATCTCAACGAGATGCGGCGTAATCGCGCGGTGATTGCAGTTGCCCATGCGCACGACGAGATTGCGGTTCATTGCTTCGCCAATCGGAAAAACGCGGTCGTTGGGCGGATACACGCCGATGATCGACACGGTGCCCGCTTTCGCCACCGCTCTGACAGACCACGTCAATACCTGCGAGGGTCCGCTGCCCGGACGCCAGTTATCGCCATCGGGGTTCGTATCGGGCGCAATCTCCTTCACTTCCTTGTCGAAGGCCTGTTGCTGGTCGCGCTCTTTCTGCGCGGCCGGGCCGTGCTCGGCACGCACCGCGTCCACGCCCACTGCATCGATCACGCGATCCACGCCGATGCCGCCGGTCAGTTGCAAAATCATGTCGACCGGATCTTCCTCGTCGAAATTGATTACTTCTGCGCCTTGCGTGCGAGCCATGTCCAGTCGCGACGCTATGCGGTCCACCGCAATCACGCGGCCGGCGCCCATCAGCTTCGCGCTCGCAATGGCAAACTGGCCCACTGGACCCGCTCCGAACACCGCGACCGTATCGCCGGTACGAACGCCCGCCAGTTGCGCGCCGAAATAGCCGGTAGGAAAGATATCGGAGAGCAGGATCGCGCGGTCATCGTCGATTTCGTCGGGTAAGCGGATCAGGCTCGCGTGCGCCAGCGGCGTGCGCGCGTATTGCGCCTGCAGGCCCTGGAACGGGCCGGTCGTTTTCGGTCCACCGAAGAACGCAGTGCCGGCGCTTGCGCCATTCGGATTTGCGTTGTCGCATTGGGCCGTGTAGCCCGAGCGGCAATACGAGCAATATCCGCACGAGATAGTCGACGGAATCAGCACGCGATCGCCTTGGCGCAGATTGCGCACACTGCGGCCCACTTCCTCGACGATGCCGATTCCTTCATGGCCGAGAATCGTGCCCGGCACCATGCCGCCCAACGTGCCGCGCACCATATGCAGATCGGTGCCGCAAATCGCGCTGGACGTGAGACGTACGAGCGCGTCGGTGGGTTGCTCGAGTTTGGGATCGGGAACATTGTCGAGACGGATGTCCCCTATGCCGTGAAATACGACTGCTTTCATCTGCACTCTCCTTCTCTCAGGTCTGACAGCGTCGCGGCCCGGGCTGCCTGCAGCGACAGCCCGCGTTGAATTCGCGAGCCTTGTCTCTGCACAGCAATCCGCGTGCAACACTTCATCTGAAACATCGTCTGCAAGGCGGGTATCGCTTTTGCTCGCTTTCGATGTGCGTGAACGAAGCGTCAATTAACCTGAGAGGAGAAAAGCATGAACCAGGAACCGTCCGATCCCGTGGAACGCGCGGACCAGCGGCGTGAGAAGCTGGGTGATGGAGACGTCAAGATCAAATCCGACGGCACAGTGGAAGAGCGGGAGCATGGAAGCATCGATCCGACTCTGGTTCCAAAGGGAAAAGAACACCCGTCTGAAGGGCCGTACACCCCTGAGCACGATCACGTGGATCCTGATCTCGAACCGGGTGGCGCCGAAGGACATCCAACCAGCAAGGGCGATCTGTCAGCGTGACGCTGTGCGCGTGTTGTTCGCATGACCAGATGGTTGCAAAGACACCGTGCAAGACAAGCCTATATAGCGCCCAAACTTAACGCTGAATGAAGCGTACCCGCCGTCCGGAAGGTACGCTTTCTACGCTGATGCGAAGGCTTATGCGGCGCTCGTCGCGCTGCCCGCACGCAGGCGCTGACCCGTCGTCGACGACTGTTCGCCGCGCGTATAAGGCGCTAGCGCATCCGGCGTGCGCATGTCGCGTGGCGTTTCGAAGTCCGCGAGCGCGGCGCCGCGCATCTGCTCGGGCGAGCTGGAAAAACCGGTGCGATCGCTGTAGTCCGCCGACGGCAACCGCGGCACACTCTCCACGCAATTGGCGGCATACACGTCGAGCGCCGTGACACAGGCCACGTTCACGGCCGCGGCTGCCGCCCGTTGCCGGTCGCGTGCGCTCCATTTGTTCGACGTCAGCGCGAGCGTGCCAAGGTCGAGCGCATCGCCGCCTACGCGTGCCCACAAGAATGGCCGCGGATCGCGCGACGCCAGTATGCCGACGCCGCACGCAAGTTCGCGCAAACCATAGAAGCGCATAGTGCCGGGTCCTGTCTCGACACCTGCCGCGCGAGCCATCATGCGCGGCGCCACCAGTTCTGCAAGGCCGAGCGCAATGCTGTACCACCCAAGACCGCGCGCGATCGAATGGGGCTGCGGCAGTCGTTCCTTCAGAGCGCGAGCGCTCTTCTGCTTCGGTTCAGTACGAGAATCCATTTACACCACCTTCATTCTGGGGAGCCACGTCAGCGCGGCTCACGTGAAATAACAGACAGCGCCAGTGTCGCGACGATCACTGCCCGACGCGTCAGGGTTTGAGCACGACCTTGATGCAGCCGTCTTCCTTGTCGCGGAACGTCTTGTACATGCGCGGGCCTTCATCGAGCGAAACCGTGTGCGTGATGACGAACGACGGGTCGATCTGCCCTTCCTGGATTCGCCGCAGCAGATCGTCGGTCCAGCGGTTGACGTGCGTCTGTCCCATGCGCCATGTCAGGCCCTTGTTCATCGACGCACCGAACGGAATCTTGTCTACCAGACCGCCGTAGACGCCCGGCACCGACAACGTTCCCGCAGGACGGCAAACGTAGATCATCTCGCGCAGCACGTGCGGCCGGTCGGTTTCGAGCATCACGGCCTGCTTTGCGCGGTCGTACATGGCGTCAACCGAACGCGTTGCGTGCGATTCCATGCCGACAGCGTCGATACATTTTTCCGGCCCCTTGCCGCCCGTCAGTTCCTTCAGCCGTTCAAGGACGCTCTCTTCCTTGAAGTCGATCGTGACGGCGCCGCCCGCGCGCGCCATGGAAAGACGCTCGGGTACGCAGTCGATCGCAATCACCTGCTTTGCGCCGAGCAGCACGGCGCTGCGAATCGCCATTTGCCCGACCGGGCCGGCGCCCCAGATCGCGACGGTATCGGTAGGCTCGATATCGCATTGCACCGCAGCCTGCCAGCCGGTCGGAAAAATGTCCCCGAGGAAAAGCACCTGCTCGTCGCTAAGACCGTCCGGAATCTTCACATGCGTTTTGTCCGCAAACGGCACGCGTACGAACTCGGCCTGCCCGCCAGGATAGCCGCCAGTCAGATGCGTGTAGCCGAACAGGCCCGCTGTGGTATGGCCGAACATCTTGTCGGCAATGTCCTTGTTGCGATTACTCCGTTCGCACACGGAAAAGTTGCCGCGTTTGCATTGATCGCATTCGCCGCAGATGATGGTGAACGGCACGACCACGCGGTCACCGACCTTCAGCGCGCTGTTCTCCTTGCCGACTTCCACCACCTCGCCCATGAACTCGTGGCCCATGATGTCGCCGGACTCCATGCCGGGCATGAAGCCGTCGTAAAGATGCAGGTCGGAGCCGCAAATCGCGCAACTCGACACCTTGATGATCGCGTCGCGCGGGTGTTCGATCTTCGGATCGGGCACAGTGACGCAGCGGATGTCTTTCTTGCCATGCCATCTAAGCGCCTTCATATATCCTCCACACTGAACGGTTCAACTACTCGCGGGTGAAACGCGAACACATGTGCATCCGGCGTGCCGCGCGGTCTCGTACCGCGCGATAGTCGCCGCATCGCACGTGGAGTCGATGGCGCCGGCATGAAAGCGTCAAATGGCGCTAGCGCTGAAACACACTGCGCGCGGTCCTCGTGAGCCACGCCATTACGCTTGTGCGTGCGAGCGTTCCAATCGCTTTGCGCGGCCCGAGAAGCACGGCCGCAAGACCGGCCGCGAGCACCAGTGCCAGGTAAGGCGTGTCGGCGAGAGAACTCATTGCGTTGACGGCCGGCACACCCGCTATCGCGGTTCGCCGAGGCGTGTGCAGTGCCAGATTTGCAGACAGCAGGCGCGCGCGCGAGGCGGCCATGCGCTGAAGGATCGCCGCGCGGCGTTCCTGATGCCAGGCTGGATCGTGTTTCATTTCAGGGCGTCCTTCAGGGCTTCCAGGTCATGGGACACTTCGTCGCGCAGCACATGCAATGGCTCGACGGGCTTCTGGGCCTTCATCATCGCGAAGGTGGCGATCGATATGACGAGCCACGCAGCTGCAACACCCCACGCAACGGCAATGACGTAAGGCGTATTCCACGCCGTCACGATGATGGCCACGCACAGAAAAGAGAGGGTGAACATGGCAGCGACCGCCAGCACGACCATCGCGATGACTTCGCGCACCAATCGCCCTTTCGCCTCCTCCAGTTCGAGTGCCAGAAGTTCGGCGTAGTCCACCGCCCGACTCGAACAGAAACGCGCCACGTTGCGCCACTGGCTCACTTTGGTATGTATCGACATCCTGTATCTCCCGCCAGCAATTGCCGTCACGGGCGCTCGCCACCGGTTACGTCAACCGGCGACGAGCGCTTGATCCGAACGATGCAATCGACTCTATGTCAACCGTATCTAACGGTAATCCCTGTCGCCACGAACATCGCGTGCGGTTGCCGAGCGCAGCGCGCCGAGAATGAACCCCGCGGCCGCCGCAATCGCGAGCGCGGTGAACGGCCGCTCGGTGGTCGTCTCGCGCACGACGTCCGTGAGATCCGCCCACACCTGTTGAGCCTTGCCGCTTAGTTCGCGGGCGGTGCCGGCCATCTGGGTCCCGGTGTCGCCGAGCATCTCGCCCGCCGCCTCCTGCACCTTGCCGCCTATTTCCTTCACTGCCCCTTCCACTTTTCCTGTTTCCATGTTTGCTCTCCGTGGTTTGCGCGCACTAGGGTGCACAGCACTGGCCGCGCAGCCGGAGCCCCGGCATGCGTTGTCGACACGCCGCAAGAAGCGCGCCGCGTGAGCGCCCGAAGAGAACTCACCGGCAGTCGACGGGAGCGAGCCCAAAGGAGCCGGCGCGCAAGAGAGAGCAAGGAGAAGAGAACGGAGGATGCGGAGGGAGAAACGGCGGATGTACGCGAAGTACGACTAGCGCATCGCGCGTACCGAGAACATCGCGCCTATGCCCGACGTCAAAAACGCGCCGTTACATGGACGTGCGCATTGGCGCAACCAGGGTATTCATGACGCGCGCCTATGCGTTGGAGGCGCGCGTTTCAGTGTCAAACGACTGGCTTAACTTTGCGGCAATGCACCGTTGAGCAGGCGCTGCAGTGTGTCGATCTTACGAAGGTGCACGCCCCACAGTTGCCCGCCGTCCTTGATGCGACGCAGACGCTCGTGCCAGTAGGAGAGCGGAAAAGCCGAATTGTCGCTAGCACTTGCATGCGAGCGCACGAGAACCTGTTCGATATGGGCGAGATCACGTTCGATCATCGCCTGTCGCATGGAGCCGAGAGTTCTCGAATTGAAAGTTTGTTGCATGACGGTGAGGGCGGCGGTAAAAACGGCTCTTACAGCAAGCCGCGTGCCGCGACTTCACGAGGCCTCCGTTGGATACCGCCGAAATCCATGCGCCACGCGCTATTCGACGATTTGAAAAGGCGTATGCACGCGGCAAGGCCTTCGGATTTTGCGCCATGCATGGCTTCAAACGTCGGATATCCCTATTCCCTTTTTACAACTTCAGCCTCGTCCAAGGCTGCTGTGAAGTCAGCCCGCGCACAGCGCGGCGGCTCACGCCGACTCAAGCTTCCCATGCTCGCGCCGATAACAAGCAGGTGACGATCCACTTTGAAGGAGCGTTCCCGATTTACCGGCTGTCATGGTTCCAACTACGCGCGCTTCTTTTTTCCTTTCTCAACGCCTGGTCGCTTGTTCTGTCGCGGGACTGGCAACGCTCTGTTCGCCGGCAGCTTTCGCCGGTAACGAGCCTCGCGCGAGCGCAGCTTCGGCCCCGGACGCCGAGGAGTTGGCGGCGATGCCATTGGAGGCGCTGATGCAGGTCACTGTCAGCACGGCGTCACGTTTCGATCAGTCGGTTACCGACGCACCAGCCGCCGTGGTCGTTCTTACCGCCGAAGACATCAGTCAGTTCGGCTGGCGCACGCTTGCCGATGCGCTCGCGTCGTTGCCGGGCCTGTATGTGACGAACGACCGCTCATATGAATACCTCGGCTCGCGCGGCTTTCAGCGTCCTGGCGATTACAACAGCCGGTTCCTGCTGCTGATCGACGGCATGCGTACGAACGACGGTGTGTACGGTCAGGCACCCATCGGCACGGACTTCCCGCTCGACATGGATCTGGTGAAGCGCATCGAGTATGTGCCGGGCCCGGGTTCGGCGATGTACGGCGCGAACGCGCTTTTCGGCGTGATCAACGTGATTACGAAAACCGGCAGCGATCTGGCGGGCGCGGAAGCCGCCGTCGCGGTGGGGAGCTTCGGCGAGAAAAAGGCGCGTGCTTCATACGGCTGGCATGGTGCGCACGGTGCCGACATTCTTGTTTCCGCGACGTCGTATGGACGCAGCGGTCAGGATCTGTACTATCCGGCATTCGACACGCCCGAGCAGAACAACGGCGTCGCCAACCGGCTGGACTACGACCGCGCGCAGAACTTTCTCGGCAAGGCCGCGTATGGCGATTTCCGGCTGACGTTCATTTACGGAAACGGCACGAAGGGCGTGCCCGATGCGCCGTACGGCGCGGTGTTCAATGCGCCCTTCAGCGTGACGGACACGCGAAGCTATCTGGATCTCTCGTACCAGCATTTGCTTGCCGACGGCGTGACGCTGTCATCGCAGGTGTACTGGGGCCGCTACGACTACCGGATGCCCTCGGTCTATGGTCCGCAACCGTATGTGGCCAATGTCGACGGCAGCCACGCGCTCTGGTACGGCGCCGATGTGCACGCGACCGTGTCGTCGATCGACAAACATCGGATCGTGATCGGTACGGACTTCGCCAGAGACGCGCGCCTGAACCAGTACAACTACAACGTCGATCCGTATTCGCAATTGCTCGACGACCATCACAGCGGCAACCGCGCCGGTGTCTATATCGAAGATGAAATCACGTTGCCCGCGAATTTCACGCTGAATGCGGGCTTGCGTTACGACCAGCAGACGGCCTCGGGCGGCAACCTGAGTCCGCGCATCGGGCTCGTCTACAAGCTGACTCCGCGCGACACCTTCAAGCTGCTGTACGGCGAGGCCTATCGCGCGCCGAACGCATACGAGATGTACTACGCGGTAGGCGGCGCCGACGGCCAGTTGGGTAATTCATCGCTGAAGGCAGAGCACATCGCGACGACCGAACTCGTATATGAAAGAGCCGTGTCCGCGATGGCCCGCGCGACACTCTCGCTGTTCCAGTACAACGCGCGCGAGCTGATCACGACGACACAGCAGAGCGCCGGTCTTTATATCTTCCGCAATGTCGATCGCGCCACCGCGCGAGGCGCGGAACTCGCCTATGAGCAGCAAATCGCAGGCACGCGGGTGCGCGCCAGCTATTCGTACCAGATAGCTCACGACTCCAACACCGGGGCCGCACTCCAGAATTCGCCGAAGCATCTCGCGAAAGCCAATGTGGCGGTGCCGTTCTTCGCGAATGCGCTGGTATCGGGACTCGAAGTGCAATGCACGTCCACGCGACTGGCCGCGGTCGGCGAAACCGGCGGTTTCTGCCTCGCGAACCTCACGCTGAGTTCGCGACGGCTGATTCGCGGTGCGGACCTGTCGTTTTCCATTTATAACCTGACCGACAAACGGTACGCCGACCCAGTGGGTCCGGGCTTCACCCAGGAGACAGTTGCGCAGCAAAGCCGGACCTTCGTGTTCAAGGCCGTCTACGGGTTCTGACATGAATCGCGTTCGCATCAGGACCATAGCGGCGTGTTTCGTGTTCGCGTCGCCGCTGATCGTGCAGACATCGGTCGATGCACAGGTGGACCTGTCCGCCCTCGAGGCGGCCTACATCTTCAACTTTGCGCAGTTCACCGACTGGCCACCAGGACGCTCGGCGGACAACGTCCTCTCAGTGTGCGTGGACCAGGAGAGGCCGCTCGGTCAGGCGCTCGCCAAGCTCGACGGCAAGCGTGCGGGCAAACAGGGATGGCGCGTTCGGCCGCTGCCTCGCACGGAAAAAACCGCCGATTGCCACCTCGTCGTGTTAACCGCAAACACTCCATTGAGCGCGGCAGTCAAGGCGCTGCTGGCATCCGACGCGCCCGTCGTGATCGTGAGCGAGGTCGACACCGCGGAGCAGGGCTGGGTGATTCGCCTCGTGCGCGACGGCGATCATCTTAAGTTCGATATCAACGTTAGCGAGGCTTCACGCCGGCGCATCACGCTCAGTTCGAAACTCATGCGCCTCGCGAGGACGGTTCTATGAAAAGTTTCTCCGGATGGTCACGGCTTGTATGGCCACGCGAACATGTGAATCTGGTCGGCGTGGCGATCGCGCTGCTCATTTCCAGTGTCGTGCTGCTGATCTATCAGGCGCTTTCGCTGCGCGCGTCGCTGACCGACGACGTCAGCATGCAGGCATCGGTGCTCGCAGAGAATCTGACCGCCTCGGCCATGTTCGGCGACCGCGAAGCGACTGCTGAAGTACTCGGCTCGCTTCGCAAGGTTCCGCATGTGGAGAGCGCAACCGTCTATACGCCAGATGGCGAACTGTTCGTGCGCTATGCGCGCCCGGGGCTCAGCCGAGTTGACTACGAAGAAGGCACGCTCGCGAACGTGGGCGGCTCGCGCCATCTTTCACTCGAAGACATCTTCGTCGCGGCACCCATCATTCATAACGACCGGTTGCTCGGCAGCATCGTGGTCGTAGCGACGACTGACGCTATAAAAACGCAGGTTGCCCAGTACGGCTGCTTTCTTGTCGGCGCGTCGCTGTGTTCGGTGTGGATTGCATCGCTCGTCATGAAGCGCATGCGCGAGCGTGTGTCGCGCGCGGAGAAAGACCTCGAATATCTTGCTTCGACTGATCCGCTGACGGACCTGCCTAATCGCCGTGCGTTCTACGATGAACTGAAGACGCGCCTGCACAAGGCAAGCGCCGCGAATAAACGCGTCGCGCTGATGATGGTGGACCTCGACAACTTCAAGACCGTCAACGATACGCTCGGCCACGGCGCCGGCGATGAACTGCTCAAGCAGGTCGCCGAGGCGTTGCGCAACGTCGTCCGGCCTCACGATCTGGTGAGCCGAATCGGCGGCGACGAATTCGCTGTCGTGCTCGGGCCCGATGCTAGCCGCGTTCGTGCGCGCGCCACGGCGGGCCGCGTCGCGCGCAACCTGTCACGCCCATTCGTTCTGCTTGGCATCGAGTCGGCCGTGACGGCAAGCGTGGGGTTCAGCATTTATCCCGAGGACACCGCCGAAATCGCGGAACTGGTCAGCAATGCGGACATTGCGCTGTATTCGGCGAAAAGCAGGGGCAAGAGCATTGCGGTCGAGTTTCAGAGCGAGATGACGGCCGAGGCGCAACGGCGCGCGCGCATCGAAGCCGAACTGCGCAAGGCGCTCGAACACGACGGACTCGACATCGTCTATCAGCCGCAATTCGACTGCCTTTCCGGCCGCCTGCTCGGCGCGGAGGCGCTCGTCCGTTGGACGCATCCGACGGAAGGCCCCATTTTGCCGGCCGAATTCGTTCCGATTGCCGAAAACAGCGATCTGATCGTCGCGCTTGGCCGCTGGGTCTTGTCGCGTGCGTGCCGCGACGCCGCGAGCTGGAATGCCGGCACGAATGCAGGCGTGCATGTGGCCGTGAACATTTCCGCACGCCAACTGCGAACCGAAGGCTTCACGGACGAAGTGTGCACCGCGTTGAAAAAAAGCGGCCTGCCGGCTTCGCTGCTCGAACTCGAACTGACCGAGAGCCAGTTGATGTCCAATATGTCGGTGGGCATTCAGGCAATGCAGGAATTGCGTGCCGTCGGCGTGCGCCTGTCGCTCGACGACTTCGGCACGGGGTACTCGTCGCTGTCATACCTGCAATCTTTTCCGGTGCACAGCATCAAGATCGACCGCAGTTTCATCTGTCCATTGCCCAATGGCGGTCAGCCCATCGTCACCGCGATCATTTCGATGGCGCATAGCTTCGGCCTGCTGGTCGTCGCGGAAGGCGTCGAGTATCCCGCGCAACTCGAATGGCTGTGCGACGCGCGCTGCGATGTGGTGCAAGGCTTCCTGACCGGCCGTCCGATGCGGCTCGAACAACTGCTCGCGATCATTCGCGCGGAAAAAGAACAGACAGACCCGCGTAGCAGAACGCCGGTCGCGCCGCGGTCGCACCGTGTGCCAACAGCCTGAGAGACTGACCGTCCACTTGACCCGTGCCATATATGAAGGTAGCCTACACAGGTTACCTTCATATATTCGTCTGGCTTTCTGCTGGCACACATGGGCAAGAACGATCCGCCGCTCGACTCCGATTCGCTTCACGCACTCGCCGAAGATCTGCGGGTGCTGACCGGCAAGCTGCGTCGCCGTCTGCGCGAAGAGGCTCATCTCGGCGATTTCACGCCTTCGCAGATACAGGTTCTCGGCCTGCTCGAACGCGACGGCCCCGCAACGGTCACCGAACTCGCGCGCACCCAGGGCATGCGTCCGCAATCCATGAGCGAGACGCTTTCTGTTTTGAAAGCCGCAGGCCTCGTAAGGGGCGCCCCCGATCCGAACGACGGCCGGCAAACGGTTCTTTCGCTCACGCCCGCCTTCCGCAAGAAGATCAAGGCGAGTCGCGCCGCACGCGAAGACTGGCTGTTTCGCACTATCCAGACGCGCTTTTCGGCAGCCGAGCAGCAGCAACTTGCCGCCGGTGTCGAACTGCTCAAACGCCTGACCGAATCGTAATTCTCACGCAGACCAGAACTGGAGCTCACATGGCACTGACCACGCTCGACGCAAAGACCGCACTGGTGGTGATCGACTTACAGCAAGGCATCGTCGCAATGCCCACCGCTCATCCCACGGCTGAAGTGGTCGCACGCGCGGCCCAATTAGCCCACGCGTTTCGCCACAACGGTCTGCCCGTCGTGCTGGTGAACGTGGCGGGCGGCGCGCCGGGGCGCGCGGAGCAGGCGCGTCCTACCGGCAATTTCCCCGCGGGTTTTGCCGACCTCGTGCCCGAACTGAACCGGCAAGCGTCGGATCATCTGGTGACGAAACACACGTGGGGCGCGTTCACGAATACCGATCTCGAAGCGTATCTGCGCGAGCAAGGCGTGACGCAAATCGTGCTCGCGGGTGTGGCGACCAGCGTCGGCATTGAATCAACCGCGCGTTTCGCGCACGAGCTAGGTCTGAACATCGCGTTTGCTGTCGACGCAATGACCGACCTGCACCTGGACGCTCACACGAACAGCCTCACGCGAATCTTCCCGCGCCTCGGCGAGACCGGCACCACGCAGGAAGTGCTCGCCATGCTGGAACAAACGCGCGCATGAGCATGCGCTGTCGGCCAGACACCATCCAGACATTGGTAGGAGATGAATTCCGGTGAGCAGTACGTTCCGTTCGCTGCGCAACTTCAATTACCGTGTGTGGGCGAGTGGTGCGATCGTCTCCAATGTCGGTACATGGATGCAACGCACCGCGCAGGACTGGCTGGTCCTCACGGAACTCACGCAACACAATGCGACTTCCGTGGGTATCGTAATGTCGCTGCAGTTCGGGCCGCAAATGCTTTTACTGCCGCTCACCGGCTATGCGGCCGATCATTTCGACCGCCGCAAGCTCCTGTTCATCACGCAGGCGGCCATGGGCAGTCTCGCGCTTGGCCTTGGGCTGCTTACGATTACCGGCCTCGTGCAACTCTGGCAGGTCTACGTTTTCGCAGGACTGCTCGGCTGCGTAACCGCATTCGATTCGCCCGCGCGTCAGACTTTCGTGTCGGACCTCGTCGGCGAAAGCGATCTTTCCAATGCGGTCGCGCTCAACTCCACGTCGTTCAATGCCGCGCGAATGATCGGTCCGGCGGTGGCGGGTCTGCTGATCGCGTCGGTTGGAACGGGCTGGGTGTTTCTGATCAACGCGCTCTCGTTTATCGCCGTCCTCGGCGCGTTGCGCATGTTGCGCGCTCGCGAGCTACATGCAAAGCCTCGTGCAATGCGCTCGCGCGGCAGCTTCGTGGAAGGATTCCGCTATGTATGGAAGCGCCCCGATCTGAAGGCGGCGCTGCTCATGCAGTTCCTGATCGGCACGTTCGGCCTTAACTTCCCTATTTTTATTTCGACGATGTCCGTCACCGCATTCCATGCGGGCGCGGGCGAATACGGCGTGTTGAGTTCGACCATGGCGATCGGTTCCGTCACCGGCGCGCTGCTTGCGGCGCGCCGCGCACAACCGCGCATGGCTTTGCTGCTCGGTGCCGCGGCAGTATTCGGCGTGGGCTGCACGGCAGCTTCGCTAATGCCGAACTATGTGCTCTTCGGCGTGATGCTCGCCTTCATCGGTGTGTCGACGCAAACCTTCAACACATCCACCAACAGTCTCGTGCAACTCTCCACGGAGCCGGCCATGCGAGGCCGGGTGATCGCGATCCTGCTCGCCATTGCGCTCGGGGGCACTCCGCTCGGCGCGCCCGTGGTGGGCTGGGTAGCAGACCGTTTCGGCCCGCGCTGGGCGCTTGGCGTGGGCGCGGCGTCGGGCTTCGCCGCCGCGCTCGTGGGCCTGCTGTACCTCGTCAAATACAGGGGCTTTCGCGTGTACGTGGACGCGGGACGTCTGCGCTACAGCATTGACGAGCCGCGCCAGGCGCCGCCGTATGTGAGCCCCGCGATAGCCGTGCAAAACGCCGTCCTGGATGAAGCGGAAGAAGAGTCTTCATCAGGTGTGTAGCGCGAGTTACTTCGCGACCGGCATCGTGAACTCAGCACCCTTTGCGATGCTATCCGGCCAGCGCTGCATGATGCTCTTGTACCGTGTATAGAAGCGCACGCCTTCTTCGCCATACGCATGATGATCGCCGAATAGCGACCTCTTCCATCCGCCAAACGAGTGCCACGCCATTGGCACTGGAATGGGCACATTGATGCCGACCATACCGACCTGAATTTGCCGGCCGAAAGCGCGCGCCACACCGCCGTCCGACGTAAAGAGCGACACGCCGTTACCAAACTCATGCGCGTTGATGAGTTCCACCGCGCTGGCGAAATCGGGCACCCGCACCACGGCAAGCACTGGGCCGAAGATCTCTTCCTTATAGATCTTCATTTGCGTGCCGACATTGTCGAACAGCGTTCCGCCAATGAAGAAGCCTGCTTCGTTCGTGACCGGATGCGCGCGGCCGTCCACGATGAGCGTCGCACCCTCTTCTTCGCCCGATGCGATATAGCCCGCGACTTTCGCCTTGTGCTCCGCGGTCACGAGCGGGCCCATTTCAGCGTCGAGGTTCTCGCCGTTCTTGATCACGAGCGACTTGACGCGCGGCACCAGCTTTTCGATCAACTTGTCGGCGACGTTACCCACTGCTACCGCCACCGAAATTGCCATGCAGCGCTCGCCAGCTGATCCGTATGCCGCGCCGATCAGCGCGTCGACGGCCTGGTCGAGATCGGCGTCGGGCATCACCACGAGGTGATTCTTGGCACCGCCGAGAGCCTGCACGCGCTTGCCGCGCTTCGACGCCTCCGCATGGATGTACTCGGCGATCGGAGTCGAACCGACGAACGACAGTGCGGCGACGTCCGGATGTTCAATGAGTGCATCGACGGCCACCTTGTCGCCGTTGACCACATTGAATACGCCGCCCGGCAGACCGGCTTCTTTCAACAGTTCCGCAATGCGCAGCGACGCCGAAGGATCGCGTTCTGACGGCTTCAGCACGAAAGTGTTGCCACAAGCCAGCGCCACGGGGAACATCCACATGGGCACCATAACCGGGAAATTGAACGGCGTGATGCCCGCGACCACGCCGAGCGGTTGGCGCAGATTCCAGTTGTCGATGCCGCCGCCGATCTGGTCGGTGAAATCGGTCTTCAGCAGATTCGGAATGCCGCACGCGAATTCGACCACTTCGATGCCACGCACGACCTCCCCTTGCGCGTCCGTGAACACCTTGCCGTGCTCGCGCGTAATGAGCATCGCGAGTTCGTCGTGGTGCTTGTTGAGCAGTTCTTTGAACTTGAACAGAATGCGTGCGCGCTTGAGCGGCGCGGTTTCACTCCACGCGGCGAAGGCGGCTTTCGCGGATTGCACTGCAGCATCCACTTCCTCGATCGACGCCAGCGCGACCGCCCCTGTCACTTGACCCGTCGCGGGATTGAACACTTCCTTGAAGCGGCCGCTGGTCGGGTCGATCGCAGCCCCGCCGAAATAGTGGCCGATCTGTTGAACCGAAAGTTTCGCTTGTTCGTTTGCTGCGTTCATTGATTACCTCGGATTCGGGATGTGCCGCGGCATTCGGACCGGGCGGACAGACGGATTGGAGTCCGTCAACTGTATCGACGCTGCGCCGCATATTCCCGATACAGCAAAACAGAACCGCGCCTCACTGTATTGTTTTTTGTGCGGCAACTGTGCTGGGAGCGCCG
This sequence comes from Paraburkholderia caledonica NBRC 102488, assembly GCF_000685095.1. Taxonomy (GTDB): domain Bacteria; phylum Pseudomonadota; class Gammaproteobacteria; order Burkholderiales; family Burkholderiaceae; genus Paraburkholderia; species Paraburkholderia caledonica. Next base: position 323,573 of record NZ_BAYE01000006.1, on the reverse strand, counting down.
CGCGTGACCGGCGGCGTTGTGCGTTCTTCCGCATTGCAGCATGCACTTGCCGCAAGCCTCGGCCCCGTCGTACAAATCCTGGCTTGCATAGTTGGCGCGCCGGACGCCAAATGAGGCAGCCGCAGAAGCTGGTCACCCAAAAATCAGGTGAGGAGGCGCAACATGACAACGAATGTATCGGTGGATGACCGCAAGCATCGCGGGCAGGCGCGCAAGGCAACCGCCAGTGGCTGGATCGGCTCGGCACTCGAATACTACGATTTCTTCATTTACGCGCAGGCAGCGGCGCTGATCTTTCCTCAGCTGTTCTTTCCGTCCGGCAATCCAAAGATCGCGATCGTCGCCTCGCTGGCGACTTACGGTGTGGGTTACGTCGCGCGGCCAATCGGCGCGTTCGTGCTCGGACATTGGGGCGACACGCATGGCCGCAAGAACGTTCTGCTGCTGTGCATGTTCCTGATGGGCTTTTCGACGATGGCGGTGGGCCTGCTGCCCACCTATCAGCATGTCGGCTTGCTTGCACCCGCGCTGCTCGTTGTACTTCGGCTGATTCAGGGCTTTGCGGTCGCCGGCGAAATCTCGGGCGCGAGTTCGATGATTCTCGAACATGCGCCATTTGGACGACGCGGCTATTACGCCAGTTTCACGCTGCAAGGCGTGCAGGCCGGACAGATTCTCGCTGCCGCCGTGTTTCTGCCGCTCGCCTATTACATGGAGGAGAGTTCGTTCAATTCCTGGGGCTGGCGCATTCCATTTCTACTGAGTGCCGTGGTGCTGGTGGCCGGCTACATCATCCGGCGCGCGGTCGAGGAAACGCCCGCTTTCGCCAAAGAAGACGCGAGCGGCGGCGTGCCGAAGTCGCCGATTGCCGAGGCGTTCCGCTACAACTGGGTGGACATGCTGCGCGTGGTCGGCTGCTCGCTGATGAACGTGATTCCCGTGGTCGCGACGATTTTCGGCGCTGCCTATGCGGTGCAGGCCGCGTACGGTATCGGCTTTTCGAAAAGCGTTTATCTATGGATCCCGGTGATCGGCAACATTGTGGCCGTGCTCGTGATCCCGTACGTGGGCAATCTGTCGGACCGGATCGGGCGACGCCTGCCGATCATAGTCGGCGCACTCGGCGCGGGGCTGCTCTCATTTGCGTACCTCTATGCGATCAGTATTCACAACGTAGGGCTCGCGATCGTCATGTCGATCCTCATGTGGGGCATTGTCTACCAGGGCTATAACGCCACGTTCCCGAGTTTCTATCCAGAACTTTTTCCCACCCGCTCGCGCGTCTCCGCGATGGCGATCGGGCAGAACATCGGGACGACGATTACGGCGCTGCTGCCCGCACTATTTGCGTATGTCGCGCCGCCGGGATCGCACAATGTTCCAATCACGATTGGAGCGATCACGTTCGGCATCACGATCATCGCGGCGGTGACCGCATGGAGCGCGCGGGAGAACTACCGGGTCAAACTGTCCGATCTGGGCCAGCCGGGCGCGGTGCCGCTCGACAAGACCAGCTACGACCGGCTGAGGGCAGAAACAATGGCGGAATCGAAAAAGGCCGTGGCTTCATAGGCAGAAAAACAATGCGCGTTTAGCGCCATTGCGCAGTCAACTCGTTAGCGAGGACCATTTGCTCACGCACCCGCTCAATAAAGGCTGCCTCGATACCGCTTTGCGCCTTGAGAAATTTTAGCGCTGCGGAATGTACCGCGCGCATCGACCCGCCGTCTATTGCGCCGATGCGCGCCGCGTTGCGCCGCGTTTCCTCGACCAGATCGCGCGCGCCGCTGAAATCGGGCGACAAGCCACTCTGCGCTTCGAAGCTCGCTCGCAAACGAGCAGCGTATTCGCGCGACTGTCCAAGCTGATCCATGTCGATGAGCAGATCGACTCCTTGCCCCATTCGCCACGCGCAAAGAATCCATAGCGCGACGAATGCCCGGTATGCATTATTGCCTTCCGCGCTGCGTGCGTACTGTTCGCAGGCCATTGCGTAGGCGTCGTCGGAAGCCGGCGTGGCGGGCGGCAACTTCACATCGCACATGTCGATGACCTGCTTCACCACCGGTTCCGCACGATTCAATCCGAGCACGCGAAAAGGCGCGGCAACAAAAAACGGATTACGCCATTGCTGGTTGAGTAGCCAGCCGGAAGCAAATTGCGAAGCGGGATTGCGCAACACACCAACGTGCATCGCATCGGGAAAGGCGTGTCTGAGCCACGGCAACCTTCCCGACGACCGGCAGAACTTGAACACCGGCACGCTGCCTTGCCGCGTCGAGTGATCGCACAAGTTGCGTAAATATGCGTGCAGCGCGGGGAATCCGGCATCCGGCACGTCGCCGAAACGGTCGATGCTGAATTGCCTGCTGTAGCCGGCCACACCGCGCGCGCCTTCATGCAGAAACGGCGTGTACTCGTCGAAGTAAGGGGCGTCGAGCGGCGGATGTCCCGAGGTCAGCGTGGGACGGCTTGCGGCGACATCTGCGAGGCTCAAATCGGCAAGTACATTGCTGAGCGGCTCGTAAAAGGCGGTCACAGCGTTGAGCGCCCGAAGACGGGACCACACCCAGGTGCCTGCGCTTCGCCACCCAGTGTGCAGAAATACGCCCTGTTTCAGGGCACTTTTCGGTGCGGCGTCGACCTCATGTGACAACGGCATCGGTGTTCTCTTTTAGTGAAGCGATAGGGAATCATGCTGCGCATACTGTAGCGTTTTGAGCTGTCGTCTGCGTTACAGAAGCACCACTTTACCTTTCATCCTGCACCGGCACTGGAAGCGTGCAGGCAAACGCATTAAGCTCCATGGTCCTGGACTGAAAACCGCACCTTCATGAACGACTCCGCCGATATACGCTTCCTGCTGACGATACGCGAAAGTGGCAGCCTTGTCGCCGCGGCGCGAAAGTTGGGGCTGTCACCTTCGGCGATCACGCAGCGTCTGCAACAACTGGAGAAGAAGCTCGGTGCCCAACTGCTCAACCGCAGCGCGCGACGCCTTCAATTTACCGAAGAAGGCACGCTGCTCTGCGAACGCGGCGCGGAACTCGTACAGCAATTCGATACGCTGTTCGAAGATCTGCAGATGCGCCGCGGGGGCCTGGTCGGCACATTGAAAGTCAACGCGCCGCTCGGTTTCGGGCGGCGTTACGTGGCGCCCGCGATTGCCGACTTTCAGCAGCAGCATCCGGATATCGACGTCGCGTTGACGCTGTCGGACCAGCCGCTCATGGATACGGCTGAACGCTTCGACATCGTCGTGCATATCGGCGACCTGCCGATATCCAACCGCGTGGGTTACACGATCGCCCCCAACGCGCGCTTCGTATGCGCGGCGCCCGCGCTCGTCAAACGTATAGGCGCGCCCGAGTCGCCCGACGACCTCGCCGGGCTGCCGTGTATCGTGCTGCGCGAGAATAACGAAGACGTCACCCTCTGGCAGTTCAGCCGCGGCCGCACACGCCGCAGCGTACGCGTTTCATCGCACTTGAGCTGCAACGACGGCGACGTGATCCGTCAATGGGCATGCGAAGGCCGCGGCGTGATCCTGCGTTCCGAATGGGACGTTGCGGACGACATCGCGAAAGGAAGGCTCGTGCGCTTGCTGCCCGCGTGGAAAACTCCGGACGCGAACGTCATCGCGCTCACCCATCAACGTGCTGGCTTGCCCGCGCGTACACGAACTTTCATGCAGCACTTGCAGGCGAGATTCCGGCCGCTGCCGCCGTGGCGAATCTCGCATTAAGCCAGACTGAATCTATGAATTCGATCCGTTGAAGTTTCGCGCCGCATGCCGACTTTATAATTGGCGCCTGGTGTTCCGCTCCCACGGGCTTGAGCCGTATCCTCGAAACCCCGCCCACTTCCCGGTGAAAGCATGAAACTCGAACAGATCGAAACGCCCGCGGCCCTGATCGACATTGGCCGGATGCAAAAGAACATTGCGCGTATGCAGGCGCACATGAACACGCTCGGCGTCGCGTTCCGTCCGCATGTAAAGACCACCAAATGTATCGACGTCGTGCGAGCGCAAATTGCCGCCGGCGCGCGCGGCATTACTGTCTCCACGCTAAAGGAAGCCGAAGCGTTCCATGCCGCCGGCGTGAATGACATTCTTTACGCAGTCAGCATCGCGCCTTCGAAACTGCCGCGAGCATTGGCGCTGCGCCGCCAGGGCTGCAATCTCAAGCTGGTGGTGGACAACCCGACCGCGGCAGCGGCCATCGCCGCGTTCGGCGATCAGCATGGCGCGACGTTCGAGGTATGGATCGAAGTAGACACCGACGGGCACCGCTCAGGCATCACGCCGGAGCACGAGAGCTTGCTCCACGTCGGCCGCATTCTGCACGAGAACGGCATGACGGTCGGCGGTGTCATGACGCACGCAGGCTCCAGTTACGAACTCGACACACCTGAAGCGCTCGCCGCGCTGGCGGAACAGGAACGCGCCGGCTGTGTTCGCGCCGCGCAGCGCTTGCGCGAGGCTGGCATCCCTTGCCCGGAGGTCAGTGTCGGATCCACACCCACGGCGCTCGCTGCCACACAGCTGGATGGCGTGACCGAGGTGCGGGCGGGCGTCTATGTATTCTTCGATCTCGTCATGCACAACGTCGGCGTTTGTGCGCTCGAGGACATTGCGTTAAGCGTGCTGGCCACCGTAATCGGTCATCAGCCCGAGAAAGGATGGGCCATACTCGACGCCGGATGGATGGCTTTTAGCCGCGATCGCGGCACGTCGAAGCAGGCGCACGATTTCGGCTACGGTCAGCCGTGTCTGCTCAACGGCACGCCGCTTGCCGGCTACGTGGTGAGCGGCGCGAACCAGGAACACGGCATTCTTTCACCGACCGAAGAAGGCGCGCACGAAGCTAACGGCGACATTACGCAACGCTTTCCGATCGGCATGAAACTGCGCATTCTGCCCAACCACGCGTGCGCGACCGGCGCGCAGTTCCCCGAGTACCACGCCGTTGCGCCAGACGGCCAGAGCACGCCCTGGATGCGTTTCCAAGGCTGGTAAGCAACGCCGCGTGCCCGCTCAGTCGTCTTCTTCCTCGAGACCGGCCAGCAGATCGTCCACGGCGCGATAAACCCGCCCGACGATCTCCGGCCCCACCTTGCGCTCCAGCTCCCGATAGTGCGCCTCCAGATCCTTGGAGATCACGCGCACCAGTTCGACGCTCGTGTCGGTTAGCGACACGAGCACGCGGCGCTGATCTTCCGCGAAACGCTCCTTCGTCACAAGCTCCATGCTCTCCATGCGTGCGAGCACGCCTGCCATGCTGGGACTCGAAATCGTGCAGATGTCGGAGATATGACGCGGCTCCATCGGGCCGTGCTCGTTGAGCGCGCGAATCACGCGCCATTGCTGCTCAGTCAGTCCATGCGCGGTAATCAATGGGCGAAAACGCTCCATCATTTTTTCTCGGGCGCGCAGCAACAGCATCGGCAGATTGCGGTGCAAAACTCGTGTGGAAGCGGACGAAGACATAGTGGACGATGGTTGGAAGCAGCCGTCGAAGCTTAAGGGAAAACCCGCGATCAGCCGACTGGCTATTGACCCTGGATCATATCAAGCGCAATACTACTAACATGTTAGTGTTTATGCCAAGTATCCATTCAGAGGCACTGTCAGGTCATGTTTGCACTTGCCGATCATCTGCTGCACCCTGAAGGCGACGCGCTGCCTCGCGACGTAGACGCGCATGCCGCAGCGGCGTTACTCGCGCGCGGCATCGCCTGCCGTCCGCCGGTTAGCGGCGCGATCTACGGAACATTGCTCAATGACCGTGCGGCGCTAGAGGCGCTAGGCGATGCAATGCACGCAGCGCCGTACAAATCACCGCCGAAAGCGCCGGTTCTTTATCTGAAGCCGCGAAACACGCTTGCGGGACATCGTGGGCAAATCGTCATACCCGACGACACACTGGGCGTCGAAGTAGGCGCGTCGCTCGGCATCGTGATTGGGCGCAACGCGACGCAGGTGAGCGCGGAGCGCGCGTTCGATTACATCGCGGGCTATACGGTCGTGGCCGATCTCAGCGTGCCGCATGCGAGTGTGTACAGACCGTCGGTACGTTTTCGCGCCCGCGACGGTTTCTGTGTGGTAGGGCCTGCGGTTGTCGCGGCGCGTCATGTTGCGAATCCCGACGAGCTGGCCATCGCCGTGTCGCTGAACGATGCGGGTGCTTTCGCGGCCAGCACCGCTTCGTCGGTACGCGATGTGGCGCGACTGCTTGCCGACATCACCGAATTCATGACGCTCGCGGCGGGCGACGTCATCACGCTCGGCGTTCCGCATGGCTCGCCCATTGCCCACGTCGGCGACGCGGCGACCCTGTCGATCGGCGCGCTGCCGCCGCTTCACGTGTCGTTCATCGGCCCAAAAGAATTAGACGGAGAACAGCCATGATGCGCGGCCGTGTTGCTTACGCCGGAGCGATTCACGAAGCCTATCCGCATCCACAAGGCGTGCTGCTTGCAGACGGCCGCGTGTGCCGCGAAGATCAGATCGTCTGGCTCGCGCCCATTGAAGTCGGCACCATCTTCGCGCTTGGCTTGAATTACGCTGAGCACGCGAAAGAGTTGCAATTCAACAAGCAGGAAGAGCCGCTCGTTTTCCTGAAGGGACCGGGCACGGTTCTCGGTCATCGGGGCTTTACGCGCCGCCCGGCCGACGTCGCCTTCATGCACTACGAGTGCGAGCTCGCTGTCGTAATAGGCCAGGGCGCACGCAATGTGACGCGCGACAATGCGATGCAACACGTGGCCGGCTATACGATCGCCAACGACTACGCGATCCGCGACTACCTCGAAAACTATTACCGCCCCAACCTGCGCGTGAAGAATCGCGACGGCGGCACGGTGCTCGGCCCATGGTTCGTCGACGCAGCCGACGTTGAAGACGTCACGCAACTGGAGTTGCGCACGTTCGTCAACGGCACGCTGCAACAGCGCGGCAATACGCGCGATCTCGTGACCGATATTCCCGCGTTGATCGAATATCTGAGCAGCTTCATGACGCTCGCACCCGGCGACGTGATCCTCACAGGTACGCCCGAGGGCATCGTCAATGTCGATGCGGGAGACGAAGTGGTGTGCGAGATAGACGGCCTCGGCCGTCTCGTCAATACGATTGCATCCGACGCGGACTTCGGCCGCGCCTGACCGCCAGAAAAAAGCAAAGGACAACGCAATGCGAATCGAACATCTGATCAACGGCAAAGCAGGCGGCGCGAAAGATTACTTCGAAACGGTCAATCCGGCGACGCAAGAAGTACTTGCGGAAGTGGCCCGTGGCACAGAGGCGGAAGTCGATGCCGCGGTGCGAGCCGCAAAGGAAGCATTCCCCGCATGGGCGGGCAAGCCCGCTGCGGAACGCGCAAAGTTGATTCGCAAGCTCGGCGAGCTGATCGGGAAGAACGTGCCCGAGATATCGGACACCGAAACGAAGGACACAGGCCAGACCATTTCACAGACGCGCAAGCAACTCGTGCCGCGCGCGGCCGACAACTTCAGCTATTTCGCCGAGATGTGCACACGCGTGGACGGCCACACCTACCCTACCGACACGCATCTGAACTACACGCTTTTTCATCCGGTCGGCGTGTGCGCGCTCATTTCGCCGTGGAATGTACCGTTCATGACGGCCACGTGGAAGGTCGCGCCCTGTCTCGCGTTCGGCAACACCGCGGTTCTGAAAATGAGCGAGCTGTCGCCGCTTACTGCGTCGATGCTCGGCAACCTCGCTCTCGAAGCGGGAATCCCGGCCGGCGTGCTGAACGTCGTGCATGGTTTCGGCAAAGAAACGGGCGAGCCGCTAGTCGCGCATCCGGACGTGCACGCGGTCTCCTTTACCGGATCGACTGCGACGGGCAACCGGATCGTGCAGAGCGCCGGACTCAAGAAGTTTTCAATGGAACTCGGCGGAAAGTCGCCGTTCGTCATTTTCGACGACGCCGATTTCGAACGTGCGCTCGATGCTGCCGTATTCATGATCTTCTCGAACAACGGCGAACGCTGTACGGCCGGCTCGCGGATCCTCGTGCAAAAGTCGATTTACGCGAAATTCGCTGAACGCTTTATCGAACGTGCGAAGCGTCTCACGGTTGGCGATCCGCTTGCCGACAGCACGATCATCGGACCGATGATCAGCCAGGGGCACCTGGCGAAAGTGCGCAGCTATATCGAACTCGGACCGAAAGAAGGCGCAACGCTTGCCTGCGGCGGTCTCGACATGCCCGGGTTGCCCGACTCCATGCGTCATGGCAACTTCGTGATGCCTACGGTATTCGTCGATGTCGACAACCGTATGCGTATTGCGCAGGAAGAGATTTTTGGCCCCGTTGCATGCCTGATCCCATTCGACGACGAAGCCGACGCGATCAGACTCGCTAACGACATCTCATACGGTCTTTCGAGCTACATCTGGACGGAGAACACGGGGCGCGCGCATCGTGTTGCGGCCGCCGTCGAAGCCGGCATGTGCTTCGTCAACAGTCAGAACGTGCGCGACCTGCGCCAGCCGTTCGGCGGTACGAAGGCATCGGGCGTGGGGCGCGAAGGCGGTACGTGGAGCTATGAAGTATTCCTCGAACCGAAGAACGTTTGCGTGTCGCTCGGTTCGCATCACATTCCACGCTGGGGCGTCTGACACGCCGACGTGTCGAGCGCGAGCCGCACTGCGTTTCGCGACATAAACAAGAGGAGACCGCGATGGGCAAACTCGCGCTGGCAGCAAAAGTGACACACGTGCCGTCGTTATATCTGTCCGAGCTCGACGGTCCGCACAAGGGTTGCCGTCAGCCCGCAATCGACGGCCATCGTGAGATTGGCCGGCGTTGCCGCGAACTGGGCGTGGATACCATCGTCGTGTTCGACGTGCATTGGCTCGTTAATAGCGAGTACCACATCAATTGCGCGCCGAAGTTCGAAGGCATCTACACGAGCAACGAATTACCGCATTTCATCAAGAACATGCCCTACGCGTATCCGGGCAACGTGGACCTCGGCAATCTGATTGCGGAAGTGGCTAACGAAATGGGTGTGAAAAGCCGCGCGCATAGCGAGACCACGCTCGAACTCGAATATGGCACGCTGGTGCCCATGCGCTATATGAACGGCGATCAGCACTTCAAGACGGTGTCGGTAGCCGGCTGGTGCATGTGGCATGACCTTGATACAAGCGCGCGCTTTGGGCTTGCGGTGCGCAAGGCGATCGAAGAGCGTTACGACGGCACCGTCGCGATTCTGGCAAGCGGTTCGCTGAGTCACCATTTCGCCAACAACGGCACCGCCGAGCAGTTCATGCATAAAGTATGGAGCCCGTTTCTCGAACAGATGGACCGCCGGGTTGTCGAGTTGTGGCAAGCCGGCGACTGGAAGACGTTCTGCGAAATGCTGCCGCTTTACAACGAAAAATGCTGGGGCGAAGGCGGCATGCACGACACGGCGATGCTGCTGGGCGCGCTCGGCTGGGACCGCTATGACGGCAAGGTGGAAGTCGTCACGCCTTATTTCGGCAGTTCGGGTACGGGCCAGATCAATGCGATCTTTCCAGTGACTCCACTGACCGCCTGACTTGCGTAAAGGAGACTGACGTGCCGCATCTAACACTCGAGTACAGCGCGAATCTTGCTGACGCAGAAAGTATTGGCCGCCTGTGCAATACCCTCGCTCAATGCCTCGCTGAACAGCGCGATAACGAACAACGTGTCTTTCCGCTCGGCGGCATTCGCGTCCGCGCGTTGCGATGTGAACACTATTGCATCGCAGACGGACGCGCCGACGCAGCATTTCTCCACGCAATCCTGAAGATTGCCGCAGGCCGCTCCGATGCCACGAAGAAGGCAACGGGCGATGCGCTATTCGCGCTCATCAAACAGCACTTCGCCAATGAGTTCGAACAGAGCGGACTAGCGTTATCGCTCGAAATCAACGAATTCAGCGAAGCCGGCACCTGGAAACATAACAACCTGCACGCGCGGCTCAAAGCGCAGTAGCGAGCCGGAACACACTGACTGCGGCTCAATAGAGAACTCATCATGCTAGACCAACAAACCATTCGCGAGCTCGCCGCCCAACTCGACAACGCAGAGAAAACACGCACGCAATTGCGCCACTTTTCCGCGGCTTATCCGCAGATGACTGTCGAAGACGGTTACGCAATCCAGCGCGAATGGGTGAACCTCAAGCTCGCCGAAGGACATGTGATCAAGGGGCGCAAGATCGGCCTCACGTCGCGCGCGATGCAGCGTTCTTCGCAGATCGACGAGCCGGACTATGCGCCGCTGCTCGACAGCATGTTTATCGAAAACGGTCAGGACATCCGCGCGGACCGCTTCATTGCGCCGCGCGTCGAAGTCGAGCTTGCCTTTGTGCTCAGCAGGCCCCTGAAAGGCCCGGGCGTTACGCTGTTCGACGTGCTCGACGCAACGGCTTATGTGACGCCCGCAGTGGAAATTATCGACGCGCGCATCGAGCAATTCGACCGCGAGACGCGTGCCCCGCGCAAGGTCTACGACACCATTTCCGACTTCGCGGCGAATGCGGGCATCGTGCTGGGCGGGCGTCCGGTGCGTCCGCTCGATGTCGATCTTCGCTGGGTCGGCGCGTTGCTCTACAAGAACGGCGCCGTCGAAGAAAGCGGGCTTGCGGCCGCGGTGCTGAATCACCCGGCAACCGGCGTCGCGTGGCTCGCGAACAAGATCGCCCCATACGACGAAATGCTGAATGCGAACGACGTGATTCTGAGCGGTTCATTCACGAGCCCGATCCCCGCCAAAGCGGGCGACACCTTCCACGTCGATTATGGTCCGCTAGGCGGCATCGGTTTGAACTTCATCTGAGCACGCACATGTCCCTGCCGCAGAACACATTCAAACGCGCACTGCGTGAAGGTACGCCGCAATTCGGCTTGTGGGCGGCGCTGGCCGACGCCTACGTGACCGAGTTGCTCGCCACTGCCGGTTTCGACTGGCTATTGATCGACAACGAGCACGCACCGAACGACGTGCGCAGCACGCTCGCGCAGTTGCAGGCGGTGGCGGCTTATACGTCGCATGCAGTGGTACGTCCCGTGCGAAGCGATAGCGCGTTGATCAAGCAGCTGCTCGACATCGGCGCGCAGACGTTACTACTGCCGATGATCGACACCGCCGTCCAGGCGGTCGAAGCGGTGGCGGCAACGCGTTATCCGCCGCAAGGCATTCGCGGCGTGGGCAGCGCATTGGCGCGCGCGTCGCGCTGGAACCGCATCCCCGACTACCTGACCCGCGCCGCAGACGAACTCTGCGTACTGGTTCAGGTGGAGACCGTGGAAGGCATGAACAACCTGGCGGCGATTGCCGCTGTCGACGGCGTGGAAGGCGTGTTTTTCGGCCCCGCGGATCTGAGTGCGTCGATGGGTCTGCTCGGCCAACCCGGCGAGGCCAGCGTGCGCGAGGCGATTCGCGGCGGCATCGAAAGCGTACGGCGCGCGGGCAAGGCAGCGGGCGTACTGGCGCCGGATCGGGCGATCGCCGAAGAATATCTTGCGGCCGGCGCGTCGTTTGTCGCTGTCGGAACGGATACGGGTTTGCTGAGCCGCGCGGCAGCAGATCTGGCGGCATCGTATAAGAACGCTGCGGGATCGCACGTCAGCGTGCGGGGCGGGTACTAAAAAGCCGCAAGCAAGGCCGCAATCATCACCGTAAGGCGACCGCGTTTCGTCATGCCTCGCGGCTTGACATTTATATACTCCGCGAGGTATATAAGCACCATGGACTCAACATTTGCTGTCATCGCCGAGCCGAGCCGCCGCGCTATCCTCAGTCTGCTTGCCTCTTCGGAGCAATCCGTGGGCGATATCGAGGAACAGCTCAAGCTCTCGCAGCCCTCTGTTTCAAAGCATCTGCGAGTGCTTCGGGACGCCGGCTTCGTTGAGTCGCGTGTCGAGGCGCAGCGGCGTGTGTATCGGATCAAGCCCGAGCCGCTCATGGAAATCGACGCCTGGCTCGCTCCGTTTCGCCGTTTCTGGTCGGTTCATCTCGACGCGCTCGAGCGTCATCTCGATCAGACCCATCCCGCACCGCCCCGCAAGGAGAAGAAACGATGAGCAATCGCGAGTCTTACAGGCCCGGTCCTGCTGCCGGAGCCAAAGTTCAGAAAGACGGAGACAGATGGACACTCGTCCTCGTGCGTGAGTTGCGCCATTCGCCGGAGAAAGTGTGGCAAGCGCTGACGGATCCTGCCAGCTTGCGCGAATGGGCGCCGTTCGACGCGGACCACAGCCTCGCCTCGGTCGGTCCAGTGAAGCTCTCCACGGTAGGCACGCCCACACCGCAAGTGTCCGAGACCCAGGTGACGCGCGCCGACGCGCCCAACCTGCTCGAGTATCGCTGGGGCGAGAACGATCTTCGCTGGCAACTCGAAGCGCTCGGCGACGGCACGCGTCTCACGCTATGGCACAACATCGATCGCAACTTCATATCGATGGGTGCGGCTGGCTGGCACATCTGCCTCGACGTGCTCGACCATTTGCTTGCCGACGATCCGATTGGACGTATCGTCGCCGGCGAAGCAATGAAATTCGAGTGGCCGCGCCTGAATACCGAATACGCAAAGCAGTTCGGCCTTTGAACCGGAAAGCCGAGGAGAACGATATGAACCGCTCCGCTTCCACAGAAACCCAGTCGGCCTCCGAACTGATCGACAAAAGAATCGCGGACCTCGCAGACTGGCGCGGGACGACCTTGAGCGCGATGCGCAAGCTCATCAAAGAGGCTGATCCGGATGTGGTGGAAGAATGGAAGTGGATGGGCACGCCTGTGTGGTCGCATGATGGAATCATCTGCACGGGCGAGTCTTACAAGTCGGTCGTGAAACTGACCTTCGCGAAGGGGGCATCGTTGGAAGACCCGGCGAAGCTGTTCAACTCGAGTCTCGACGGAAACGTGCGGCGCGCAATCGACATTCATGAGGGTGAAGAACTCGACGCAGATGCGTTCAAGTGGCTCATTCGAGCCGCAATCGCGTTGAACACGTCCAGCAAAAAGGCAAAGCCGAAGCGGGCGAAGTAGTCGCGGCTCAGAGCCGTAGTGCCAGCGAGTCGAGGCGCGCTTGCGCCGCTCCTTGTTAATTGCGCACGCCGAATCGCGCCACGCACGCCTGCCTCACTCTTTCGACGACCACGGCCCACTCCTCTCCTCGCTCGCGGCGAAATAACCGCAGCGTGTGCGGATACCACGGCGAATCGCTACGCTCGTGCATCCAGCGCCAGTCGACATCTTTTTCCGGCAGGATCACCCAGCAAGGTTTGCCCAGCGACGCAGCGAGATGCGCGATCGACGTATCCACGCAAATCACTAGATCGAGTTGCTCGACGATCGCAGCGCTGTCGGCCAGATCGGTCACCATCGAGCCGAGGTGAAGCAACGGCTGACTGGCACGCAGATTTCGTGCTTCGTCCTCGCCCTGCCCCTTTTGCAGACTCACGAAACTCACGCCGTCTACGCTCCACAGCGGCGCAAGCGTCGCGAGCGACGGAATCGAGCGGTTCGCGTCGTTATGATGCTTCGCGTTTCCCTTCCATACGAGGCCGATCCTGCGACCCGGCGGCAGTGCGTCGAGCACGGTCCGCCACCGTTCGACGAGCGACGGTTCCACCGCAAGCCGGACCGGTCGCGGGATGGTGTCGACAGCCGTGCGCAGATGCAGCGGCGCACTCAGCAGACTCGTCCAGCAGTCGTAAGCGGAGGCGCGCGCGACGGCCGTGTCGTGGTCGAGTACGGCATCAACGCCGTCTACGCAAGCCATCAGCCTATGCAGCGCGGGCGCGCAGGCGAACGCGATATGCGCTGCGCCCTGCGCCTTGAGCAAGGCGAAATAACGGCTGAATTGCAGCATATCGCCGAGACCGTCTTCCTGCCAGACGAGCAGCGAACGCCCCGACAGCGCGTCGCCCTGCCATTGCGGGCAATTTAGTCTCTGAGCCGTGTGCCGATGCACGAAACCGGCTAGTCGATAACGGCATTCGTATAGCCGCCACCCTTCGTCGAAACGCCCCATGCCGAGCAGCAACGTGGCTAGACCGAAGCAAGCGTCGCCGTAATCGGCACGCAATTCAAGCGCGCGACGGTACGCACTTTCAGATTCGGGCAAGCGCTTCAGCTGTGCGAGCGTAGCGCCGAGGTTGTAATGCGCTTCCGCGAGATCGGGATGAACGCACAGAGCCTGCTCGAAGCACTCAACAGCTTCAGGCAAGCGATCGAGCAGGCGCAGAACGCAGCCGAGATTGTTGTGCGCGGGCGCGATGCCGGGCCGCAGACGAACCGCTTCCCGGTATGCCTCTGCGGCCTCGGTCAAACGTTCGAGCTTGAAGAGTGTAATGCCGAGGTTGTAGTACGCCTCGGCGTAATCGGCACGAAGCGCAATTGCCTTGCGGTAGGCCGCCTCCGCCTCGGGCAGCCGCTGCAGATCGGTCAACGTGGCCCCGAGATTCACGTGGGCTTCCGCGTAATCGGGCCGCATGGTCAACGCAAGCCGGCACGCAAGTTCCGCCTCGGTCAGGCGCTGCGCTGCCTTGAGCGCGCCGGCAAGGTTATTCAATGCCTCTGGATACTGCGGTCTGATCGTGAGCGCCTCGCGATAAGCAGCGTCCGCTTGCGCGACGCGGCCAAGGTCCATCAATACGTTGCCCAGGTTGTTGTGTGCTTCCGCATGCGCCGGCAATCGGACGAGCGTCTCGCGATAAGCGGCTTCGGCCTCATCCACGCGTTGCAGTGCGTGCAGCACGACGCCGTGGTTGTAATGCGCTTCTGCGTGATCCGGGCGTAGCACGAGCGCCCTGCGGTACGACGCTTCCGCATCTTCGTGGTAGCCCTGTGCATAAAGCACTGCGCCTAGCTGATTGTGGGCATCCGCATGGCCGGGCTGCAGAACGATCAGTTGCCGGTAGATTGCCTTTGCCGCGGACAGACGTCCACGCGCTTTCAGCAGCGCGCCGAGGCTTTCATATACCTCGACGTAGCCCGGCATCATGCGCAAACACCGGCGCCAATAACGCTCGGCATCGTCCGGCTCGCCGAGACGGCACGAAGAAGCGCCCGCAAGGTTGAGCGCGTCGGCCATTGCGTGAATCGTAGCGTCGTCCAGCGCGCTTTCGTCCCGCTCGATCACCGGCATGACGGTCGATAATGCCGCAGCGAATTGATCCGCGGAATAAAGCGCCATCGCCTGCTGGTTCAGTTCGGTGATAGAAGAGGCAAGCGTCTGCGTGAGAGTCATGAGTCGGGTTACGTTGCGGTCTGGCGTTCGCGCACGGAATCGCGCATGTTGCGCGAAAGCGAACATGTATCACGCAGATTAAGCGATGCGGCGCGATTGTAACGGCGCGAAATGAGCGGTTTTACGCCGTCAATCCGCTGCTATAGCCGGCATCAGGCAGAAAAAAGCGGCGCGCAATGCTAGAATCGCCCGCGTTTCCTTGCTCATCGCCATGACTCCACGTTCCCGCAACCGTCTGACAGCCTGGCTTGGCCTCATCGCCATGTGGCTCGTCGTGTTTGCGCCCGCCGTGAGTCAGGTGCTGGCGTCCAACCGCGCGCAGGAGCCGATCGCCGCGTTGTGTTCGGCGCTGCAAACGGTCCAGCCCGGCGCGGCAGATCAGGCAGCCCATGCCGATGCAATGGCGGTGCATCTCAGTCACGACGACGCCTTCGGCGCTTGCGGGTACTGCCATCTCCTGCAACATCACGTGGCAATGCCCACGGTTGCCGCAACGCCCGCGCCGCTAGCCGTTATGGTTGCGGGCACTGCACCGCCTGTTCTCTCCACCCGCTTCACACCGCTCGGCGCGTTTCCGTCCGGGCGCCCAAGAGCCCCCCCTGTCGTTTCCTGATTGTCGTTGTTTCTGATCGCGCATTGACCGCACTCGTCGCATCCATCGACGGCGCGCGCGATCGTCCGTTCAATGCATCAAGGAAACTGTCATGTTCATCTTCGCGTTGCGAAGGTTGCCCGCCCGCGTCCGCTTCGAGCGTGGCGCCGGCGCCGCCACTCGTGCGGTCCACACCTTTCGGGGTTTCACATTCGCGCGATTGCATTGCGCTTCATTTGCGTCGTATTTGCACGCATTGTTCCCGGCCGCTGTGACGGGCCTGGCAGGGTTCGCGGCGTTGTCAGCGTCGCCCGCTCGTGCCGATACAGTTAGCGCCGACACCACGCTGCCCACCGTAAGCGTGAGCGCGAATAGCGCCGCCGATCAGAGCGCTGCGACGCGCGCGGTCGATCCAAATCTGCCCGCCACGGTTGAAACGGTTACGCGCGATCAATTCTCCAATTGGAATGTCGTCAACACCGAAGACGTGTTGAAGTACATGCCGAACCTTGCGGTCCGTAAGCGTTTTATCGGCGATCTGAATTCGATCATCGCAGTGCGCGGCACAAGCAACACACAGAGCGCACGCGGTCTCGTCTATGCGGACGGCCTGCTGCTCAGCAATCTGCTCGGCAACAGCTTTTCCTTTCCGCCTCGCTGGTCGATGGTCTCTCCCGACGAGATACAGCGAGTCGATGTGATTTACGGCCCCTATTCCGCGCTATATCCGGGCAATTCGCTCGGCGCAACGGTGCTGATCAGCACGCACATGCCGAAGAAATTCGAAGCCGAAGCCGACGTAAAAGCATTCACCCAGCATTTCAGTCTCTACGGCGTGAATCGCAATTTCAACGGCAGTGAAGCGAGTGCTTCGCTAGGCGACCGGATCGGCAAGTTCTCATATTCGCTGGGCGTGAACCACCTGGAAAACACGAGTCAGCCGCTGCAATTCGCCACACTCGCCAAATCGGGCACGCCTGCAAGAGCAGGCGACACGCCCGTGACTGGCGCCTACTTTTACAACAACCAGACCAATACACCGACGGCCATACTCGGCATTAACGGCGAAGGCATTGAACATACGGTGCAAGACCAGTTCAAGCTGAAGATGCAGTACGACTTCACGCCGACACTGCAAGGCGGTTTCACGCTGGGCTATTGGCACCAAACGTATAACAGTCAGACGTCGAGCTTTCTGCGCGACGCAAACGGCAACCCTGTGTACAGCGGAAAGGTAGCCATTGACGGATACGAGTACACCGTTCCAGCAGCCGCCTTTGCGCCGAGCCTCGGACATAGCGAGAACTGGCTATACGGCGTGTCGTTGAAAACGCGCCATGCGACGGGCTGGAATGGCGAGGTGATCGCATCGTATTACGACGTGGGCGATAACGTCGCGCGTCTCGCCAATTCCGGGGCGGCCGGCAATGGCGCGGGCACCGTCACTCTCGGCGACGGTACCGGCTGGAAAACGCTCGATCTGCGCACCACTTACACACCGGCGTCGACGCAGGCGGGGCTGGCCAATCACGCGCTCAGCTTAGGCTATCACTACGACAATTACTTTCTCGACAACGAAAGCTATTCGACGCTCAACTGGCGCGATGGCGCAACCGCTGCGTTTGCCAACTCATTCGCCGGCAAGACGCAAACTCAGGCGCTGTACGCACAGGATGCATGGCGCTTCCTGCCGCGCTGGAAATTCGTGTACGGCATACGTTACGAAGACTGGCATGCATACGACGGATCGCAGTCCCTGCCCGGTACCACGATCGCGCTGAGCGACGCGAATCAGCGGCACTTTTCGCCTAAAGCTTCTGTTTCGTTCGACGTGAGCGACGACCTGACGTTGCGCGCTTCAATTGGCCGCGCATATCGGTTTCCAACCGTCAGCGAATTGTTCCAGGGGCAAATCAATGGCTCGTCAATCGTCAATAACAATCCGAACCTCAAACCGGAAGACGATCTCTCGAAAGAACTGACAGCCGAATGGGCGCACTGGAATGGCATCTTCCGCTTCTCGCTGTTTCAGGACGACGTAAAGAACACGATCTTCAGCCAGACGGACACGACCGTGATTCCAAGCGTGACGAACTTCCAGAACATCGGCAAGGTGCGCTCGCGAGGTGTCGAAACGGGTTATGCGGGCGAGAACGTATTCATGCGTGGACTGGATCTGCTTGCGAGCGTCGCTTATACGCAGTCGAAGATTCTCGCCAACGCGCAAAACCCCGCAAGCGTCGGCAAGTACTTTTATCGCATTCCATTGTGGCGCGCGAACATTGCAGCGACCTATCGCTTCGACGAGCGTTCGGCATTGACGCTTGCCGCGCGCTATTCAGGCCGCCAATACAACACGCTCACTAACACCGACACGAATCCGGACGTATTCGGCGGCACGAGCTCATACGCAGTGGCGGACGCGAAGTTCACGTTCAAGCCCACGAAGCTTAGCGAAGTGGGCATTGGCGTGGATAACATTTTCGATGAGCGCTACTACGTCTATCACCCGTATCCGGGCCGTACCTTCTACGTGGAAGCGAAGCTGCGCATGTAATGCGCGGCGCCGCGCAAATCCGGAAGAACCAGATCATTTTTGCAGGAGGATTCCATGTCCACCACCATTCAGCAAAATGCTGCATCGGGCACTACGACCAACAGCAGCGGCTATCGCACGCTGTGGCGATGGCATTTCTATGCCGGAGTGTTCGTGATGCCGTTCCTCGTCGTGCTGGCAATAACAGGCACGCTGTACTGCTTTCAACCCCAGATTGAACCGCTGCTTTATCCGCAGCTTCTCGTCGTCGAATCTCGAACCGCACCGCGTATGCCAGCCGACGTACTGCTGGCGCGAGCGCGGGCTGCGATGCCGACCGGTTCCGTTGCGGCGACCACCGTTATCCCGGACACGCCTGAGCGCAGCATGGAATTCATCTTCCGTCTCGCGGATGGAGAAAAGCAAAGCGTATATGTGAATCCGTATAACGCAGAAGTACTCGGCACGTTGAGCGTCGAGAATCGCTTCATGCAGATCGACCGCATGCTCCATCGCAAGCTGTTGCTGGGCAAGCCGGGCGAGTTGCTGATGGAGCTCGCCGCATGCTGGACACTCGTGATGATCGGCACCGGCGTTGCGCTGTGGTGGCCGCGTGGAGCGACGCGGGCACGCGATGCGCTGGTTCCGCGCCTCACACTGAAAGGCCGCCCGTTGTGGAAAAGCGTTCACGCGGTGATGGGCATCTGGCTCGCACTCGGCGCGCTGGCATTCGTGTTGACGGGTCTTCCATGGTCGGGCTCGTGGGGCAAGCAGTTCAAGGCACTCGCGAGCGCCGCCAATCTCGGCGCGCCGCCCGGCACCTGGGGCGGCTTGCCGTTGCGCTCCGTGCTGCCCGTCGCGGCGCGCGGCGAGGCATCCGCGAACACGACGGAAACAAAGACTCATGCAACACACGTGGGGCACGACATACAGGCCGCGCAGCAGGACTCGATGCCCGGCATGGTCATGGACGACCTGCCGTTGCCGCAAACGCCGTGGGCCGTCGGCAATGCGCCTGTGCCTGCTTCCGCCGATGAAGGAACAGTGCCTCCGCTACCGCTCGGGCGCATCGTCTCGCAAGCGGCGGCGCTCGGCGTGACGAGCGGCTACAACATCGCGTTGCCCACATCGGCAACGGGCGTGTACACCGTCTCTTACTTCCCGGCCGATCCGCAAAAGGAACGCACCATTTATATCGACCAGTACAGCGGCGCGGTGCTCAAGGACATTCGCTATGCCGACTACGGCGCAATATCGAAAGCGGTTTCCTACGGCACGTCATTGCATATGGGCCGTTATTTCGGCGTTGCCAATCAGATCTTGTCCGCCACGATCTCGCTCGGTCTTGCGATGATGGCTGCAACCGGCTGCGTGATGTGGTGGAAGCGCAGGCCGCAGCGCTCGCTCGGAGCGCCTTCGCGGGAGAGAGCCGCACCGCCGATGCGCGGCTGGAAGACCGGCCTCATCATGCTCGGCATCGTCTTTCCGCTGATGGGCGCCACGCTGATCGTAGTGTGGCTCGGCGACCGCGTACTATTCGGACGTGCTTCGCGGCGCGAGAGAGTTACACCGTATGAGTCGGTGGAACGGTAGCACTGTGCGCCCGAAAGACTTTCAAGCGCATCATAAGCGGATTCAGGCAGCCTGAATAACG
Organism: Paraburkholderia caledonica NBRC 102488; assembly: GCF_000685095.1. Classification (GTDB taxonomy): domain Bacteria; phylum Pseudomonadota; class Gammaproteobacteria; order Burkholderiales; family Burkholderiaceae; genus Paraburkholderia; species Paraburkholderia caledonica. The sequence goes on along the minus strand of NZ_BAYE01000006.1, from coordinate 303,527 downwards.
TCGATGCGCAAAGCCGGCGCGCCTGCTGCAATCGCGAGAAGATGATCGACATTCGGATGCGCGCCCGGGCGGTTGCGCGCGTCGGCGGTATGTTCGCCGAACACCGCGAGACCATGCTCGGCCGCTTTTGCGTCGAGCGTGCCGAATGTCTGCTGCAAATAGTTGTACACCGCAAGCGAGCCCTGCTTGCCCGGCTTGTTCTCGATGCTTGCCACCACCGTGCCTTGCGCGTCGATCAGATCGATGCGTACGATACCGTCGATTGCGGGCATTTGCGCAAGGTTCTGTTTGAATACGTCACTCGCCTGAATCACTGAAACCACTCCTTTTAAGCAGGGAAAAATTGCCACGAGGGCCGTATCTTATCCGATAGCCCCGTTGCATCGCGCCCGCCCACGGGGTCCAGCGGTAAACGATAATGCTCGACCCGTTGTAGTTGTCTTTTGTGACCACGTACTCCCCGCTCGCTCGCACAAACGCGCGAAGTCCGTACATCGAATCGACATCGTTGCCGACATCCACCGTACCGGGACTGTTGTTGATTAGCGTGGTGTCCAGTTGGCCGGTGGTGAGATTGAACGCGTCGATGTTCGGCACCGTATGCACGTACCCGACGAAAAGATAATTGCCCGCTGCCGTAATCGACTTCGGATTGGCACCGGTGAGTTTGATCACCGGCTGCGGCCGCGTGGTATTGCCCGCACTCCAGCCGTGATAAACCTCGATGCGCGATTGAATCGCCGTCCAGTCCCAACTCCCGGCAACGCCTTGCGCAAGAATCATCGTGTCGCTCTCCGGCAGATAGATGATGCGCGTCAACGGCCGGATACTCAGCGGAATGGAAATCGTGATTGCCGGTCCCCACAACGGTTTGCCGTTTCCGTCGAAACCTGTGAGCGGGTAGTGATAGATATGATTGGTCCTGTCGAGACCGGCCCACACATCGCCGCGGCTATCGATGCAAAAGCCCCCCGTTATCTTCACCGTCGTGTTGAACGCGGTCCCCGGAATCGATCCGTCAGGTATCGCAATGTAGCCGCTCGCCGCGTTGAAATGATAGAAGTTGAAGGTATCGGGATTCTGACCTGACGCAACCAGAATACGGTTTCCGCCCACGCTGACGAGTTGACCGAAGTGCTGCCCGCGCTGGGTGTCGTTAATGTTCAGTCGCGGGTCTGAAGGATAGGTGAACGGATCGACGGTATTCGCAACGAAGGTGCCGCCCGCGCTGCCCGTATAAATGTGCGCACCGCTGTAAAACCAGGCGCCGTCTGTCGTGGGATCGGGCGCTGCGACGGCCTCAAAGTTCAGTGCCTGCAGTTTCCATTTCAGATTGCCGCCGCTGTCGTATGCATGCAGATCCGTCGGGCCGTTGCGGCCGAGGTCCCAGCCGCCGCCCCACGGATTGTTCAGCACATAAAGGGTACCGGCTGCGTCTTTGCCAATGCCCGCCACACGCGTGAAGCGCTTGTCGCCAACCTGTCCTTTGATTCCCGTCGTCGTGTCCAGATAGCCGCCCTGAACACCGAACGTGCCGGCCAATGTCGGCGTGCCCGCAACGTTGTAGATCTTGATGTTCATGTCGGGCCCTTCGTCGCCGACCATGAGTCGTCCCGTCGACACATCGAAATAAAGTGCCGACGGCCGCGATGCGGCAGGCATCTGGATCGTGCTCAAAGGCGCACCGCCCGCACTGAATTCGGATACGACACCTGCACTTTTTCGCGCCACCCACAAATTGCCCGCGCTATCGAGCGCAAGCGCGCCTGGAGCGGCTACGCTAATGTCCTGCTGCCAGACGCCGTCGGTTGTATAGACGCGGACACGGTTACCGTAAAAGTCGCTGACGTAAAGCAGCGTGCCTGCCGTGGCGAGCCCGGTGATGACATCGGCGTGAGGTATGCCGGTCCACACGCTGACGGGAATACGAAGTTCGAGCGCTTTCGTCGCGCGGTTATAGCGTCCCACGGAGCCGCTGCCAAACGACCTGTTGTACTGCAACGCCGTAAAGATGGACGTCGCATTGCCTGTTATCGCGCTGCCCTGAAAGTCCGCGTGGGTGCCGATCGAGCCGATGCTCTGGCCGTTCTGATAGATGGCCACACCGCCCTCGTTCTCGTCCCACAGCGACGACGTGTAAATCACTCCTTCGGGCGCAACCCACATCGAGCGCGCGCCGTTGCCGACGTGCGCCGCGAGCGTGCCGTAGGTATTGGCGAGCCAGTCGGTCGTGTATTGCGCATGGCACACGCAGGCAAGCGCCATCAGCACGAAGCCGAACAACGCGGCAGCGATCCGCTTTGTGATCATCGACGATTGCCTCCAGCGGTACTTCGTTTGCGTCACAGCGCGCATGACTGCGTGCGGACATTTAAATTCCGGAGTGCCGGCTTACGCCTCGGCGAGAATCTGCTGGATGACCTGCTCGAAGGTCTCGACAGGTTGGCCGCCGCTCACCAGGTAGCGGCGATTGAAGATGATCGCAGGTACCGACTGGATGCCATGTGACTGGAATTCCTCTTCTTCCGCGCGGACCTCGTCGGCGTAGTCGCCGCTTTGCAGCACGTTGCGCGCTGCATCGGCGTCCAGTCCCACCGCTTGAGCTGCTGCGACGAGCACGTCATGGTTGCTCGGGTCGCGGCCCTCGGAATGATAAGCGCGCAGCAATTCGAGCTTGAGCGGCAACTGCTTGCCTTCGAGACCGGCCCAATGCAACAGGCGGTGCGCATCGAAAGTGTTATAGACATAAGTGCGCGGTCCGAAATTGAAGCCGACGCTTGCGCCGCGCTCGCGAATCATTTCCTGCGTCTGCGCAATCTGCTCGGGCGTGCGCCCATACTTCTTGCCCAGATAGTCGACGATCGCCTCGCCCTCGGGACCCATTTGCGGGTTCAGTTCGAACGGATGCACAACGATCTGTGCATTTACGGCATCTCCCAGGCGCGCCAACGCGAGTTGAAGCGAGGAAAGGCCGATGGCGCACCAAGGGCATGCGATATCGGAGACGAAATCAATTGTGAGCGGTTGGGACATGGCTTTCCTAAAGGCGATGGGGTCACAGGTCGAGACAGTCGGAGACAGGCATATTGTTACCGATCCCGGCCATTCACGTCTCCCAGCGCGGCAAGGAACACCGCTGCACGCGTGCGCGTTATGCGCCTCGGCTCTTTTTGATCAGCAAACCGATGCCGCCAGCGATCCCGATACTGGCCAAAGCGCATAAAACGCCGCGGTGCCGAACAGCCAACATTTCCCGGCTAGCCGGTTTCGACTCGCGGTCAAAACGCCCGTGCGCGCCAAAATCGCCGGGTACTGGATCGAAAAGATTGCTGGGCGCGTCGGGGCTGAGCGGTTCGTCGGTGAGTTGTCCCTCGTAGCCCGCCTTTGCCAGATATCTGTCGAGCAATCCCGGCGCAAAGCGGTTTGCAAGAATTGCTTTAGCCGTCGGAAAGCCCACCCATATCTGGCGCCGCTTATGCGTTGCGGCGAAATAGATGGCACGTGCGGCCACTTCCGGCTGGAAAATAGGCGCGACCGGTTTTGCCTTCCTGCCCATCTTGTTGAGCGCCCAGTCGAATTGCGGCGTATTCAGTGCCGGTAGATCGACCATGGTCAAATGCACATTGAGCCGGTCGTGAATGATCTCGGAACGCAGCGCGTCGGTGAAGCCGCGGACCGCGAACTTCGCTCCACAATAAATCGACTGCAGCGGCACCGAGCGATACCCAAGCGCGGAACCCACGTTGACGATAGTGCCGCGATTGCGCGTACGCATCCGCGACAGCGCGGCCATCGTGCCATGCACCTGGCCGAGATAGGTCACCTGGGTACCTCGCTCGAATTCCTGTGCGGTAAGTTTCGACACGGGTGCAAAGACGGTGGCCATTGCAACGTTGACCCATACGTCGATAGGACCGAGTTCCGACTCCGTGCGCGTGGCGGCTTCTTCTACGCGTTCAGCATCGGCGACATCCGTCGGAATGGCTAGGGCGCGCACGCCATATGCACGCTGGATCTCGTCGGCGGCGCGCGCGAGCCGCGCCGGGTCACGCGATAACAATGCGACATCGTAGCCGTGCCGCGCAAACTCCTCTGCAGCCGCGCGTCCAACTCCGGCACCCGCTCCGGTCACGACGACAACTTTGTTCATGGCGATCCCTTGTGCTTCGTTCGCGCAGCACGTCTGCATAGCAGCGCAGCAAAAAGCGAGCCCACTAGATCTGCATGAGAAGGTGATTCTTTCTGCGTGAAAGAACGCGGAACGCGCTTTGCAACTCTGTCTGGATCGACATCATGATTACTTTTGTGAGGAGCTATCCATGTCCATCACCGTCGGCGACTTCATTATCGAGCGACTACAGGCGTGGGGCGTGCGCCGTATCTTTGGCTACCCAGGCGACGGCATCAATGGCGTATTCGGCGCGCTGAATCGCGCACAAACGGAGGCCAAAAAGCATCGCAAGACCACGGGTCAACCGGAGCCGATCGAATTCATTCAGGTTCGTCATGAGGAAATGGCGGCCTTCATGGCATCGGCCCATGCGAAATTCACCGGCGAACTCGGAGTTTGCATCGCGACGTCCGGACCCGGCGCATCGCACCTTGTCACAGGACTCTACGACGCCCGAATGGATCACATGCCGGTGCTGGCGATAACGGGTCAACAGGCACGTTCAGCGCTCGGCGGTCATTATCAGCAGGAAGTCGATCTCGTCTCTCTGTTCAAAGATGTCGCAGGGGCATTCGTCCAGCAGGCCACGGTGCCCGCGCAAGTGCGCCATCTCGTGGATCGCGCGATACGTACCGCACTTTCCGAGCGCAAGGTGACCGCGCTCGTTCTGCCGAACGACTTGCAGGACTTGCCTTACGAGCCGCCCGCTCGCAAACATGGCACGTTGCATTCGGGTGTCGGCTATCGGGCGCCGCGTCTCGTTCCACAAGCGGAAGATCTGCAACAGGCCGCGGACGTGCTCAACGCCGGCAAGAAAGTCGCGATACTCGTCGGCGCCGGCGCATTGCACGCGACCGATGAAGTGATCGCCGTTGCTGAAAAGCTGGGCGCGGGTGTCGCGAAGGCGCTGCTCGGTAAAGCCGCGCTGCCCGACGATCTGCCGTGGGTCACCGGCTCCATCGGTCTGCTCGGCACCAAGCCAAGCTATGACCTCATGACCGAGTGCGACACGTTGCTGATGATCGGCTCGGGCTTCCCATACTCAGAGTTCCTGCCGAAGGAAGGCGCAGCGCGCGGTGTGCAGATCGACCTGAAGGCCGACATGCTGAGCCTGCGTTATCCAATGGAAGTGAACCTTGTCGGCGATAGCGTGGAAACGCTGCGCGCGCTGCTGCCGTTGCTCGAACACAAGAAGGATCGCGAGTGGCGTAAAACGATTGAAGGCTGGACTGCCGACTGGTGGAAGGCGCTCGACAAGCGCGCACACGAGCCGGGCAAGGACGCGGTCAATCCGCAACGCACCGTGTGGGAACTATCGCCGCGCGTCCCGTCGAACGCCATTGTGACGAGCGATTCGGGCTCCTGCGCGAACTGGTACGCACGCGATCTGAAAGTGCAACGCGGCATGATGTGCTCGCTGTCGGGAGGTCTTGCGTCAATGGGCGCGGCCGTGCCGTATGCGATCGCGGCGAAGTTCGCTTATCCCGAGCGCCCAGTGATCGCTCTTGTCGGCGACGGCGCGATGCAAATGAACAACATGGCCGAACTCATTACCGTTTCGAAGTACTGGAAAGGCTGGGCCGATCCGCGCTGGATCTGCATGGTACTGAACAACCAGGACCTGAATCAGGTGACGTGGGAACAGCGCGTGATGGAAGGCGATCCGAAATTCGAGGCATCACAGGACATTCCCTCGGTGCCGTATCACAAGTTCGCAGAGTTGATCGGCCTGAAAGGCATTTATGTCGACGACGCAGAGCAGATGGGCGCCGCGTGGGACACAGCGCTGGCCGCCGATCGCCCCGTCGTGATCGAGGTGAAGGCCGATCCGAACATTGCCCCGTTGCCGCCGCATATCACGCTGGCACAGGCCAAGGCATTTGCATCGACCTTGCTGAAGGGCGACCCGGACGAAGGCAACGTAATCGTGCAGACCGCAAAGCAGGTGCTTGGCGCAGTGCTTCCGGGTCACCACGACGGGTAAGTCGTGCGGCGCTGGCCAGTTAGCCATTACATGCCCCTACGAAATGACATAGCGGCCACTTCGTAGGGCATGCCGAATGCTGCCCTGAAGAGATCACCAACCAAAATATATGGAGGACCGCATCATGAAGCTCTATTACTCACCGGGCGCGTGCAGTCTGGCCGATCACATTGCCATGCATGAAGCAGGTATGGATTTCGACCGCGTGCGCGTCGACCTGAAAACGAAAACAACGGAGACAGGTCAAAATTTCAATGAAATTAACCCGAAGAGCTATGTCCCGACAGTGGAGTTCGACGACGGTCAACGGCTCACGGAAAACGTCGCAATTCTGTCATGGGTCGCACAACGCAAGCCGTCACTGTCACCGTCGGGCGAGCTAGGCACAACACGTCTGGTGGAGATGCTGGCTTTCATTTCAACAGAATTGCACAAGCAATTCGGCCGCGTATTCAAACCCGCGTCGAATGAAGAAGCGAGTGCCGCGCGGGAGAAGCTGGGCCAGCGTTTCCAGCTCGTTTCCACCATGCTGAAGGGCGACTATCTGTTCGGTGCAGAAGCAAGCGTCGTGGACGCGTACCTGTTCACAATGCTTCTATGGGCCAAGGAAGCGAACATAGAAGTACCGCAAAAACTCGCGGACTTTGCACAACGCATGCGGACGCGGCCCGCTGTACAGCTCGCGTTGAAACACGAGGGCATCGAATAAAGCAGCATGCCAGCGTTCGCCGCGGTCGGCGACGCGGTTTTGCATCGGCGGCTGCGAGCGGTCGCAGCCGCCGTGATATCTACTCGGCGTTCGAACCGTCAAACTGCACGATCTCGACCCAGTTCGCGCCCTTGCCCACCGGGTATTGCGCCAGCGCGCTCAACGCGCCGGTCTTCCGGTCGATCCTGTATGCGCTCAGGCTCGTCGACAATTGTCCGACCGCCAGCAGATAATTGCCCGACGGATCGACGTTGAAGCCGCGCGGCTGCTTTTCGGTGGCGTAAGTGCCGATACGTGTCAGCTTGCCCGACGCCCGCTCCACGCGATAAGCAGCGAGCGTGCTCGAAGTGCGTTCCGACGCGTACACGAAGCGGCCATCCGGCGTGATGTGAACATCGGCGCCCCATGGTTTATCGCCGGAAAAATTGGGCGGCAGAATAGAAATGCTCTGCACCGGTTTAGCCGAATCACGCTGATTGTCGAATGCGAGCACGTGCAGCTTGCCGTCGAGTTCATCGATCAGATAAACAAACCGGTGATCCGGCGAGAACACGAAATGGCGTGGCCCCGATTTGGCGGCAAGCGAATACGCGGGCGCGGCGTCTTCGGTCAGTGAACCCTTCGACGGATCGAACTTCAGGCGCAACCAGGCGTCGGAGCCGAGCACCGACGCGAATACGTAACGGTTATCGGGCGCGTTGCGAATAGCATGCGCCATTGGGCCTGTTTTGATGATCTGTTGAACGTCTTGCGCCACGCCATTCAAGTCGATGCTGTTCACGGCCAGCAGATTGCCGCCGTAAGAAGCAGAGAACAGGTAATGGCCGCGCGCATCGGTGGACACGTAGGCCATGCTTTCCGCGAGAGGCGCCTTGCCCAGTTCGCTGAGGCGGCCGTCGAGCGGATTGATTGCGAAGCTCACCACGCGATAAGGTTTCGAACGCACACCTGCGTAAAGCCGCAAGTGGTTCGGCGACAAAGCCATTGGCATGACGGTGCCGGCCAGCCCCACCGTCTCCACGGGCTTCAGTGCGCCATTCGATGTATCGAGGCTGAACACCGAAATGTCCTGACTGTCCGCGTTCGATACATACGCGTAGGTGGCCGCATGCGTAGCGGCGGACATCGTTACACCGGCTAACAGGATTGCGAGTGTACGTGAGACGGCTTTAACGCCCATGTTTATTTTCCGATCGAGTTGGATATGAATATCAACCTAAGTTAGCGGAGGCGGAATGCCGACACCGCATCGGTCATCGACTGGGCCTGATGCTCGAGAGCACTCGCCGCGGCTGCAGCCTCTTCAACAAGGGCCGCATTCTGTTGCGTCACCTGGTCCATCTGGCTCACGGCCTTGCCAACCTGCTCGATGCCCGCGGTTTGCTCGACGGTTGCCGACGTGATCTCCGCCATGATCGTCGCAACGCCTTGAACCGCTCCGACGATTTCGGTCATCGTGCGGCCGGCCTGCGTGACGAGTTCATTACCGTGCCGCACGTCATCTACCGAAGCGGAAATGAGCGACTTGATTTCCTGCGCGGCACTCGCGCTGCGCTGAGCGAGCGTGCGCACTTCGCCGGCAACCACAGCGAAGCCGCGTCCCTGTTCGCCGGCCCGCGCCGATTCCACAGCGGCATTGAGCGCCAGGATGTTGGTCTGAAACGCGATGCTGTCGATCATGCCCGTAATCTCCGCGATCTTCTGCGAGCTAGCGGTGATGGCGGTCATCGTCTGCACCGCTCGCTGCACGACGTCGCCGCCACGCTGCGCCACGTCGGCAGCGCTCGCCGCGAGCGTGCTCGCCTGGCGAGCGTTGTCCGCGTTCTGCTTCACGGTGGAGGTCAGCTCCTCCATGCTCGCCGCCGTTTCTTCGAGCGATGCCGACTGTTCCTCGGTGCGGCTCGACAAGTCGAGGTTGCCTGCGGCGATCTCGCGCGCGCCGCCGTGAATCGCCTCGCAATTGACACGGACGTTCGACACCGTTTGCGCGAGCCCGGCCTGCATGCGCGACATCGACAAGAACAACTGGCCGATTTCGCTCTTGCTGCCTTCAGGAATAGAGGTGGTCAAATCATTGCCGGCGATCCGGTCGAGCAGTTTCGACGCCTGCTGTAACGGGTGGATCACGATCTTACGCAACGCGAAGTGCGTGGCAACGATCAATGCGAGAGCAAGTGCGACGCCCGTGACGACCATCGTGACGATCCAGCCGTATTCACGTTCATTTCTCGCCGCGGACTCCTTCGCTAACGCGCCAGCAAGGTTCTGAAACTTCTCCACGTTCGCCGAATAGACCTGACCGGCGAGCGTAATATCGCGGTCGTTGATTGCGACATAGGCGTCGGTGTCGCCACGCTGCAGTGCGTCGAACGACTTCTTCAGTGTTGCGGCCAGCGCATTCGACGAGTCGACAAGCTGCTGTTTCAGCGCATCGTCCTGCCCCACGAATCGGGACGCCGACGCGAAAGCACGCGTTTCGACATCCGCGCGATCGAGGGTTCGCTGCGCACTAGCGAGTGCAGAATCGCGAGTGGCGAGATCGTTGCGCTCCTTTAGCGCCGCGTAAGCACGAGTGAGGGCTGCCCGGGTGCGGGTGCTGTCTTTGTAGCCGTCGTTGGCGAGTATCTCCTGAGTTGCAATCTCCTGGAGCCGTTGCGCATTCTCGTTCGAGCGGCCAAGCGCGAAGACACCCACCACGCCGCCAAACGTGATCATCGCGGCAAACAGGACCAGTACTGCGAGTAAGCTTTTTCTTACTGTGAAATCGCGCATGCTTTCCGAACCCGTTCATTGTCTGTTTCTCCCTGATTATTAACGGCAGATGATGCGTGAACTTGAATGTGACCGGCCCGCGCGGCATGCCATTGGCACTCCCCTGCATGCGCCGCCTTGCCCTGTCCGGCCTGACGCCGCTCTTTACTGGCGGACCGACTCTGGCGCACAATCTCAGCCGAAACCGCTGTCCATCGCCATTCCGATGATGCCGATTATTCGCATCGTCGTTCCAATCCGGCAGCGTAGCGACGTGCTGCACCGTGCGTCTTTCTAATTGGACACCTCATGAGCGACAAAACTTCTGGTAAGCGTGAAGATCTGCTGGCAGGCGGCAGCCGTCACCACCAGATCTTTCCCAGGCTGAACGACGCGCAGTTTGCGGTACTGGAAAGATACGGCGAGCGGCGCAAGCTGAGCGCCGGCGAGGTACTGTTCACCGAAGGCGATCGCCACATTCCGATGTTCGCGATTGTGTCAGGCACCATCGAGGCGACGCGCGGCAGCGGCGAGAACCTACATTTTCTGGGTACTCACGGGCCTGGCAGCTTTACCGGCGAAGTCGGCACGCTGGCCGGGCGCGGCGCGGTGGCGTCCGCACGCGCAACGAGCGATTGCGAGGTGATCGTGATCGACGAGGAATCACTGCGCGCACTCGTGGTTGCAGAAGCGGAACTGAGCGAGACGATCATGCGCGCCTATATCCTGCGCCGCGTCGCGTACATTCAGGATCAAAGCGGCGGCGTAGTCGTGATTGGCAGTTCCGGCTCTTTCCCGACACTCGTATTGCGGCACTTCCTGAGCCGCAACGCGCAACCGTCGGCATATTTCGACATTGCCGAGCACGAAGAGGCCAAATCACTGCTCGATCGCTACGGCGCGACTGAGGAAGATCTCCCGGTACTCGTCACGTTGCAGGGCACTATCCTCAAGCGGCCGACGAATCGCGCCGTGGCGGACGCGATTGGCCTGAGCCCCGACAGATTGAATGGCGAGCGATTCGACGTGGTGGTGGTCGGCGCCGGACCCGCCGGTCTTGCTGCGGCCGTGTATGCCGCATCGGAAGGACTGAGGGTTGCGGTTCTCGACACCAAGGCGCCCGGTGGCCAGGCGGGCACCAGCTCGAAGATCGAGAATTACTTTGGTTTTCCGACGGGCATCTCCGGCCAGGCACTCGCCGGACGTGGCCTGTCCCAATGCCGGAAGTTCGGTGCGGAAGTCGGTGTGCCGATCGAGGCACTCGGTATCGAATGCGACAAAGGACAGCCGTTCCATATCCGCCTGAATTACGACGAGCATGTTTATGCCCGCGCCGTTGTGATCGCAACAGGCGCGCGTTATCGCAAACCGGAGCTTGAGCGGCTCGAGCATTTCCAGGGTCGGGGCGTCTATTACAGCGCAACTTTCATGGAAGCCGCGTTTTGTGGAAATGAAGAACTCGTCATTGTCGGCGGAGGTAATTCGGCGGGACAGGCAGCGGTCTTTCTCTCCGGATTCGCCCGCCATGTGCATATCGTGATTCGGGGCGAAGGACTCAACGCAAGCATGTCCAACTACCTGATCCGGCGGATCGAAGCCGCGCCGAACATCACGGTTCACGTGCGAACGCAAATCGTCGCGCTAAATGGGGAAGAACATCTCGAATCGATTCAGTGGAACCAGCAGGGGCGAATCGAAGAGAAGGCTATTCGCCACGTGTTCCTGTTTCTCGGCGCGCAGCCAAGTACCGGATGGCTTGGCGACTGCGTCGAACTGGACAAGAATGGCTTTGTGCTGACGGGCCCCGATGTCGCTCACAAGTGGACGTCGGAACGCCCCGCGCATTTCCTAGAAACCAGCAGACCCGGCATTTTCGCAGTGGGCGACGTGCGCAGCGGTTCGGTGAAAAGAGTCGCGGCGGCCGTCGGGGAAGGCGCGGCCGCGATTCAGTCCCTACACCAGTACCTTGCGCTCGCACCGTGACATTCAATACTCGACGAGTATGGTGACGCGGCGATTCGCAGCATTGGCCGCCGCGTCGTTGCCGATAACCAGTGGAAAATTGTCGGCGCGGCCGATGGCGGCCATACGGTGCGCTTCAATACCCTTGTCGGCGAAGAAGCGCACGACAGCGCCTGCCCGAGCGGAAGACAGTTCCCAATTGGATTCGTACTTCGCCGTCGATATTGGCAAACTGTCCGTGTGTCCTTCAACCAGAACGTTGTTTCTCGCGCGCTCACGCAGCACCTTGCCGATCTGATCCAGCACACCGAACGATTCGGGCAAAAGACGAGCGTCGCCGGAATTGAACAGTACTTTCGCGTTAATCGCAATTTCCACACCTTGGGGCGTGTGCGAAATCGTGATCTGACGGTTGCCCTGCAAAGGCTCCAGCAACGAGAGAAGTTGCTTCTTCGCAGCTTCTTTTGCATCCGTTGCGGTAACGGGCGGCTGCACGTCGACAGCCTCCTTCACCGGGTGATATTGCAGCGTTTTGATTTGCAACTCGCTGTTCTTCGCGAGTTGCAAAACATACAGCGCGAGAAAGAGCACCATGAGCGTGGTGATCAGATCGGCGTACGAAAGCAGCCAGCGGTCCGACTGCTCGCCGCTATCGTGACCGTCCTGATGCGCTGTCTTGTCCGTCGGAAGACGCTTGCTGCCAGTCGATGTGCTCATACACGCGAGTCCGCTGTGAATTGATGCTCAGGCATTGCCGAGCCATTAGCCGAGCAGTTCGGCGGATCGTTCGCGCACGTCGCCAGCCAGGCGCGTTTCGATGGTGTGCGGCGATTCCTTTCGCGAGATGGCGAGCAGGCCGTCGAGGTACAAACGCCTGAAACGCAATTCGCTGTCCACCTGAGCGCGGATCTTTCCGTATAGCGGCAGAAACACGAGGTTGGCCAGGGCCAGGCCATACAGCGTTGCAACAAACGCGACCGCAATGCCCTGCCCCAATTGCGACGGTTCCAGCATATGGCCCGTCACCTGGATGAGGCCCAGCACCGCGCCCAGAATGCCAAACGTCGGCGCATAACCGCCCGCCTGCTGCCAGATTCGCGCGGCCGCCATGTGATTGCGCTCATAGGCATCGACCTCGCGTTGCAACGCATCTTCGAGCACTGCGGTCGATACGCCGTTTGCCAGCAGCTCAAGACCTCGCTTGGCAAACGGGCTAATTCCGTTCGCGTCGATCGACTCGAACACCAGCATGCCATTGAGTTTCGCCTGATCGCCCCATTCGAGCAGAACGGAAAGGCTCTCGCGATCCACTTGCCGCGCCTTGACAAAAGCAAAGCGCAATTGCTTCACACCGTCATAGAACCGAGCCCACGTGTTCTGGATCATCACGGCCCCGAAGGTGCCGCCTAGCACGATGACAAACGCCTCCAGCTGAAAGAGCGATGTGAAGTTGCCGCCCTCGAGCGAGAAGCCCGCGACGATCGCCGTCAGGCCGAACACCACGCCAAATATCGTCAAAAGATCCATACGTCCTCGCGACCGGCTGCAGCAGCCTGCGAATTACAGTTAAACGTTCAAGCGTTGCGCCCGGTGTTGCGGACCGGGCGCCGCAGGCGTCAGGACTCAGCCGGAGCAGTATTTGCCACGGGTGACTTCAGCGTTCGCACCGTGTCGAGGAACCGCTGCTCGATTTCGATGATCTCGACAGGGTCGATCTTGATCTCTCGACGCATGACCCACGACACCTCTTTCTTCCGGGCTTCCGTCATCACGGATTGCAGGCGCTCGTCAATCGGCTGCCCCTCCGACGCGGACAGCAGTTTCGCGAGGTCATAGGTATCGAAAGCACTCACCGCTTCGAACAACGTGCGCTGATCGACAAACTCGAGATCGTCGAGCGATTTCAACTCGCCTGCGCCACGCGCGTTGCGGCGCGAGAAGTAACTGAGACCTTTTTCCTCGACGTAGTTGAGTACCTTGGTCTTGCGGAATGCGAAGATGTCCTCGGCGATCTCCGCGTGAGAGAGCTTGTTCAGAATTACTTTCCGGTCGACGCCGATCAAGGCTTCCAGGTCGTCCAGTTCGATGAGTTCGAGTTCGCTGCCGATCGACACGTCCAGATCGTGGTCCGCCACCTGCTGCGCGCGTTCGGTGATTTTCACTGCGTCGAACGTGACGAGCTGCCGGCCCGCCGCGCCGTCACTTGCCGAATAGCGCCCAGATGTATTGTTCAGCCGCTCTGAGCGTCCCCCTTCGATGGACACGAGATTGAGCTTCTCCATGCGCTTGAGCATTGCCATCACATGCGGACGCGAATGGCCCGCTATCGCGTTGCATTTCTTGATGACTTCGGAAAGCGGAATCGAGATTTCCTCGTTTTGAGGACGGCGCGCGCGTCCATCGAATCTGTCGTTGGGTTCGGCTCCGGCCATCAACGAAAGAACGTGTGCGTAGGAAAGGACGCCGGGTAGAAAATCGGCATGTGTATTAGTCGCGAGAATGTCGTCTTTCTTTTTGACGCGACGGATCATGGTGCGCACGATATGGCGCAGCAGCGGCGAGACGCGCTCGAGTTCTTCTTCGACAATGCCGCCCGCGATGGCGGTAAGTTGGCAGAAGCTCAGTGCTTTCGCGGTGTGTGCTCGCGGTTCGGGCGGCAACAGCGCCGCTTCGCCGAAAAATTCGCCCTTGCCGAGCGTAGCCAGAATGACCTTTTTTTCATCGCACTGGGTGGAGATTTCGACTTTGCCATCTGCAATGACGTAGATCACTGCGTCACCCAGGAAGCCTTCTGAATAGATGACTTCCCCCGGAGCCGCCGTGCGCGTCCATGGCGTGCGTTGTTGGTTCAAGATTGGTACCCCCGATGAGCTTTTTGGTCCAGCGCGTGCCTTCGTCAAGCACGAGTCAGTTCGACGATCTGACATATTTCACTAGATAACGACAAGCCCATCCCAATCTTTAATGAGGGCAAACGCGACGGCAATCGCGCAAACGTTTGCCGCTCATACTCTCAACGCTCAATACGCGCTACTCGATTTGCTATTTTTCGTTCGTGCGTTTGCAAGGTCATCGGGTAGCCGCTTTAACCCTTCGTCGCGCCGAATGTCAAGCCTGCGACAAAGTGCTTCTGCATCGCGAAGAACATTGCGACGGAAGGCAACGCAGCGAGGATCGAGCCGGCGGAAACGAGGTTCCATGCGGTCGTCCATTGCCCCTTCAGCGCGGCCACACCAACGGTGATCGGCGCAGCGTCGTCGCCTTGCGTCAGGCACAACGCCCAGAAATAGTCGTTCCACACGAACGTGAACACGAGAATGGCCAATGCGGCGAGCGCGGGCCGTATCAGCGGAAGGACGATTCTGAAGAACACTGTCCACTCGTTCGCACCTTCAATCCGCGCCGCCTCGACCAGTTCGAACGGCAACTGCTTGATGAAGTTGCGCAAAAAAAGCGCGCAAAAACCTGTCTGGAACGACACATGGAAAAGAATCAGGGCGCTCACCGTGTTGAACACCCCTAGCTGCAACGACAGATCGCGTACCGGGATCATCAATACCTGCACAGGCACGAAGTTGCCCGCGACAAAAGTAGCGAACAGTGAGGAATTGCCGCGAAAGCGGTAGATTGCGAGCGCAAAGCCGGCCATTGCGGCAAGTGCAATGGAACCGATTACCGCGGGCACGGTAATCAGCACGCTGTTCCAGAAGTAATGCAGCATCGGCGAAGTGGTCAACGCCTCGCGATAATTGTCGAACAGCGCAAAATGCTTCGGCCATCCCCAATAGTTGCCCTCGCTGAGTTCTTCGCTCGAGCGTATCGATGTGACGAGCACTGCGATCATCGGTAGAAGCCAGATCAGCAATGCGATCGGCAGCGTCAGTTTGTAGACGCGGCGCGTTGCCGGTTTCCACTTGTCGATTGGAATTGGAAACATGGTTGGCTCCTTATTGCTCGGCGCGCAGCATCCGCCGCAGGTGATAAACGATGTACACCAGCATGATGCCGAACAGCACGACCGCCACCGCCGCCGAATAGCCGATGCGGTAGTACTTGATTGCCTGGTCGTACATGTAATAGGCGAGCACGGTCGAACTTTCGAAAGGACCGCCGCCCGTCATCACCGAGATCAGATCGAAACTACGCAATGCGCCGATAATCGTGACGACGATTGCCATAAAAGTAGTGGGCCGCAATTGCGGCAGGATCACATGCCACAGCATCGACCAGCCGCGTGCGCCCTCCATGCGCGCCGCCTCGATCTGTTCCGCGTTTAGCGAAGTGAGGCCTGTCAGATAAAGGATCATGCAATAGGCCGTTTGCGGCCACAGCGCGGCAAACACAATGCCTGGCGTTGCGTAGCGCGGATCGCCGAGTACCGGCACGCCGTGGCCGACAATCACCGCGAGCAGGCCGAACGTTGGATCGTAGAACCACGAGAAGATCAGCCCGACCACCACACCGGACAATACGAACGGCGCAAAGAAGAGCGACTTGACGATCCGGATACCGGCCACCGCCTGGTTCAGATACAACGCGACGGCGAGTCCCATCGGCGGTGCGAGCAGAAACAGCAGGAGCCAGATAAGGTTGTTCTTCAGCGCCGTGTAGAACGTCTGCGTATGGAACAGTTCGGTGTAGTTGGCGAGGCCGACGAAAGTCGGCTCCGTCATGCCGTCCCAGTTGAAGAAGCTCAGGCGGATTGTCGACAGAATCGGCCAGATCACATAAATGGCCACCATCACACAAGCGGGCGCGAGAAACAGAAAGGCGGCGCGTCGTTGACGCCGCGCAGTAGGCGAAGGACGACGCTCGCGTGCGTAGCCCCGCGTTGTGCTGCCCGACGCAGGCAGCGGCGAGCCGCCTGATTCAGCGGGACCGCCCACAGTATGACGAGTGACGGAATGCGACAAAATCATTCTCCATGCAGAGCTGTCGACATACAGTTGCTGCCGATCGGACACACCGGAAGGCGACCCAACGGCCGCCACCGCCCACTACTTCTTGTAAATGCGCTTGCGCGTCTGCTCCAGTTGCGCGAGCACGCTGTCTAGCTTCGTCGGATCGGAGACGAACTGCTGCATTCCCTTCATGCCTTCATCGGCCATTTCCTTCGTCATGTCGCGATCGTAGAACTGCGCAATGCCGCCTTTCGTATTGGCAAGAATCTGGAAGCCAATCTTGGAGATCGGATCTTCCGGCTCCGGCGACTTGCTATTCGCCGACAGCGACCCGAGACCGGCAGCAAGCTTCGCGCCGATTTCAGGCGTTTCGACAAACGCGAGGAACGTATGAGCGTCCGCCTTGTTCTTCGCCTTCGACGGGATATGCAGCGATTCGACCGGACCGTCTTCGGCGGTCGGCACATTGGCGTCGATGATCGGGAACTGGAAGTAGCCCATCTCCGGTTTCACATTCGGCGGGAAGCCTGCGGTGATGAAGGTGCCCATCAGCATCATCGCGGCTTTGCCCTGGAACAGGAACGGCTGCACCGAATCCAGATCGTAGGACAGGGAGTTGTCGATGAAATAACCCGCGTCGATCAACTGCTTCCACGTCGTATAGACCTTCTTCACACGCGGATCGGTGTACGCAATTTCACCCGCCATCAGCTTCTGATGAAACGCATTGCCATTCAAGCGGAGATCGAGATAGTCGAACCAGCCGGCGAGCGTCCATGCATCGCGGCCCGCCACGGCAATTGGCGTAATGCCGGCGGCCTTCAGCTTCTTGCAGTCGTCGAGAAACTGATCCCACGTTTTCGGTTCGCCAGAGATGCCGGCTTTCTGGAACAGATCCTTGCGATAGAACATGCCCCACGAGTAATACACCGTAGGCGCCGCAAATTGCTTGCCTTTATACGACGATGCTTCCTTCGTCGAGGCATACATGTCGTTCCAGCCGTTCTTCGCCCAGTCGCCGCTCAGGTCTTCAAAAAGGCCGCGCTGCGCGTAATACGCCATGCGCTCGCCGTCATGCCAGTTGACGATATCGGGCGCGACAGTGGAGAGCCAACCCGGCAATTGCACTTTGTACGCTTCTTCGTCGATAAACGACACCTTCACGTCGATGCCGGGATGCGCCTTCTTGAATTCATCCACAACAGACTGCCAGACCGCGCGCTGACTCGCCCCCTTGAATGCGATATTTGCGGTCAGCGTGCCGGCCTGCGCAGTGCTGACGACGGACGTGCCAAGAGCCGCCGCAGCGACCGCGAGTGCCAGCAGAACCTTGCGTGGTTTCATTTTCATGCTACCTGTCTCCTTTATTCCTGATTTTGCATCGTTGTCGTTACTGCATGGAATTCCGGTTTGCACATCGTCCCGCTCGCCGCACCCGTCATCCGGCTCGGTACACTGCCACGCCTTGTGGCTCGACAGCGCGTGAGCCGATCACAAATGCGTTGTCTGCCGCACCGGTGATCGTGTGCGCGGTGTCGCCGTAGTTAAACACGTAGGTCAGCGCGCCGCGCCGGCTAATGCGGACGCTTTCGCCGAGCTGCATCGTTTCGACGCCGGCGCGTTGTGCGATCTGCTCGAAGAGCCGGGTCGTCAGCGCGTCGTCGAACAAGCTGGCGAAGTAATGGAACGCACCGCTACGCACATACGCCGGGTGCCCGTCGGCGAAACGCGCCAGTACATCAAAAGAATTCGTCTCATTGCTTTCGATGAAGTCGCGCCAGTGACGCGCGGCGCCGTCTTCAACACTCGCGTCTTGCGTGCCGGAAAGCCGCACGGGCTCGGTCACGTTAGGGCGCATCGATTCGACGCGCCAGACACGCAGCGGCAATACATCGGCGAGCGCACCCGGCGGCAGATTCGCGGGAATCTGCAAGTCCTGAGTCTTCGAGCCGGTGCGCGGCCCAAGCACGACCTGCGCCCCCGAGCTTGCAAGGCGCGCGGCCAGATCAGCCGGCACGACCGGCAACGGCGGCACGACGATCAGGCTGTAGCCGTCGAGCGACGCGTCGACCGGCACGACGTCGACATCGAGACCTAACGCACGTAATGCCGAGTAGTACTCGAATGCGAAGCGCGGATAGTGAAAGTCCGCACCCTGCGGATGGATCTCGAACAGCCACTTAGCTTCATAGTCGTAGACGAGCGCTACTTTCGAACGGACCGCGGCATCGGCATGCGCATTCGCCGCGAGCACCGTGCGAATTTCCGAAGCCACTTGCGCGGCCTCGCTACCGCCGACATCGAGCCGGTTATCCGGCGTATTCAGGCCCGCGTGCATCTGCTCCTGCGCGAACGGAGCCTGACGCCAGCGGAAATACGATACGCAGCCCGCGCCGTGCGCGAACGCTTCCCAGCTCCACAGCCGCACCATGCCCGGCAATGGCGACGGATTCCACTGCGCCCAATTCACCGGACCCGGTTGTTGCTCCATCACCCAGAACGGCAGCTTCGACATGCCGCGATACACGTCGTGATTGAACGACGCGAAATCCGGATGACCGCTGCGCAGCCAGCGCGCTTTCACATCGGGCGCGAACCATTGTTCTTCCAGCGCGCCGAGCGGATAACTGTCCCAAGTGGCAACGTCGAGATCGGCAGCGACCTTGTAGTGATCGAACTCGGTAAAGAGCTGCATGAAGTTGTGCGCAACCGGCCGCCCCGGCGAATGCGCACGGATGATCTCGACCTGCATGCGGTTATAGCGCGCGACTTCGTCGGACGCGAAGCGCCGGTAATCGAGCCGATGCGAAGGATGTGCCTCGGTCACAGTCGCCACCGGAGCGTCGATCTCGTCGAAGCTGCGGTACTCCATGCTCCAGAACACGGTGCCCCACGCGCGGTTTAATTCGTCGATCGTTTTGTAGCGTGCTTTCAGCCACTCGCGAAAACGCGCCACCGCTGCGGGCGAATAACTCACCACCGTGTGATGACAGCCGAACTCGTTATCGGTCTGCCAGTACGCAACGGCCGGATGTTTGCCGTAACGCTCGGCAATTGCAGTGCAAATTCTCTGCGAGGCCGCGAAATACGATGGCGACGAGAAGTCATAGTGACGGCGCGAGCCGAACGCGCGCGGTCGGCCATCTGCGCCAATCGGCAAGATATCCGGATGACGGTCGATCAGCCACTTTGGGGGTGTCGCGGTGGGCGTGCACATCACGACTTGCAAGCCGGCGGCACCGAGTACTTCGATTGCGCGATCCAGCCACGCCCAATCGTATTCGCCAGGCGTCGGCTCGATGCGGCTCCACGCAAACTCGGCGATTCGCACCTGCTCGATACCGAGCGCTTTCATCCGGCGCGCGTCGTCTTCCCACATCGACTCGGGCCAGTGTTCCGGGTAATAACAGACTCCAAGGCGCATCCGAATGTCCTTTATGCGTAATGTTCGACGGATTCAAGCGAAGGGGCGGCGAAGCCGTCTTCGGTGAACAAATGAGTGGCGTGGCGCGGTACACGCAGGTTCGCGCGATCGCCTGGTGCGAGTCGCGTATCGCCCGGCGCTTTCGCGATGAGTGCGGCGCCGCCGGGTTGATCGAGGTGCACATAGCTGTGCTCGCCAAGCTGTTCGACGAGCGAGACGGCGCGCGAAAGAATGGCGTCGTCGTGAGACGAAGACGAATCGACGAATTCAAGGTGCTCAGGACGCACGCCGAGCGTCACCGCTTGCGAGACTTGCAACGCGGCACCATCCACAGGAACGTGGACGTTCTCGTGCGTGTGGTCGAGCGCCACGACAACGCCTTGCGCATCGACAGAAGCGATACGTCCCGGCAGAAAGTTCATGCGCGGCGAACCGATGAACCCCGCGACGAAGCGGCTCCTGGGACGGTGATACAACTCCAGCGGCGCACCGATTTGCGCAATGCTGCCGTAACGTTCGGTGTCTTTCCCGGCATGCAACAACACGATCTTGTCCGCGAGGGTCATCGCCTCGATCTGATCGTGCGTCACATAAACCACACTCGCCTTCGCGAACTGCTTGTGCAGCCGCGCGATTTCGATGCGCGTCTGGCCACGCAGCGTTGCGTCGAGATTGGAGAGCGGTTCGTCGAAGAGAAACACTCCGGGCTGGCGCACGATCGCGCGGCCGATCGCAACGCGCTGACGTTGACCGCCGGACAGTGCTTTCGGCCGGCGCTCGAGCAGCGCTTCCAGTTGCAGAATGCGCGCGGCTTCCCGCACCTTGCGGTCGATCTCGTCTTTTGGGGTCTTGGCGAGCTTCAGTCCGAATGCCATGTTCTCGAACACGGTCATGTGCGGAAAGAGCGCGTAGCTCTGAAACACCATTGCCACGCCGCGCTGCGCCGCCGGCACGTCGTTCATGACCTCGCCGCCGATGAACAGGTCGCCGTCGGTGAGATCTTCGAGCCCTGCGATCATGCGCAGCAACGTAGACTTGCCGCAGCCCGAAGGGCCGAGAAAAACGCAGAACTCGTTCTCGCCGATCTCGAGATCGACGTCGCGAATCACCGGCGCACCGTCGCCATACGCTTTCTGCACGCCTCTTAACGAAATGCTCGCCATCGCCTCGACTCCGTGATTTAATCGGCTCGACGGCGGAGATTAAGCGCTTAATCAGCAGGGCATAAAAAATCGATCGCACGCGATCGTCGGGCCTTGCCTGTCTCCGCTATCGTTTTGTCTGTGCGACAGATGGTGCCGCGCCTTGCCCGCCGATGCAAATGTCGGGCAGCCATCCCAAATAATGAAGAGACATGCCCACACTTAGCGAAGTCGCGCGCCATGCCGGCGTCACGCCTGCCACCGTATCGAATGTGCTGCGCAATCGCGGGCGCGTCGGCGAGAGCACACGTCAACGCGTTCTCGAAGCCGTCGACGCGCTCGGCTACCGGCCGCACCTCGCCGCCCGCGCGCTCGCCGAAGGGCGCGCCCCGACGCTCGCCTTGATGGTGTCGAGCATCGCCAATCCGTTCTACCCCGAGTTCGCACTAGCCGTCGAACGCGCGGCGCGAACCAGCGGACATTTCGTGATCATTTGCAATACTAACGAAGATCCCTTAACGGGCCGCGCGTACCTCGACCAGATAGCCGGCACGCTTTCCGAGGGCGTGCTCGTGACCAATGCGAACCTGCAATTCACGGACCTTCACGTGACGGAATCGCGCGGCACTCCCGTGGTTTTGTGCATGTGGGAGCGACCCAACGAGCCACCGGGCCTGCCCTGCGTTGCGGTGGATTTTCGTCTGGCCGGCGAGCTTGCCGGAAAGCATCTGCTCGAATTGGGACATCGGCGGATAGGGGCGATTGTCGGCAGCAAGGCTTCTGGCATTCACGCTGCCCGCTATGAAGGGTTCGTCAACGCGCTGCGCGCGGCGGGGGTGCGCAAAAACCGCGTCAAACACGCTGCGGATACGATCCAGGGTGGCTACAGCGCGGCGCGCGAGTTGCTCGAGGCCGATCCGCAACTCACTGCGATCTTCGCGACCAACGACCTGCCGGCGCTCGGCGCGATGCATGCCGCAGCCGACCTCGGCCTCGCCGTCCCCACTGATCTTTCCGTAATGGGCATCACCGACATCCAGCTCGCGCGCGAGTCGCGGCCTGCATTGACCACAGTCGCCGTGCCGACCGTGGAAGTCGCCGGGCTTGCCGTTTCGTTGCTGCGCGAACTCATCGAATCGTCGTATGGACAGGCCGGCCCCGGCGAGGCCAATGTGCCGATGCGAATTTCGTCGCCGCCGAAGCTCGTGGTGCGTGCGTCGACTGGCACGCCGCGCTCCTCCTGAACGCGCAATTGAAGCCAGAAACGTAGTCATCGGGAGCCGTTCAGGCGTTCCTTATACCCTCCTCGATGCAGTCAAAACGCACGAGACACCTTTCTACCGGCTTTCACTGAAGCCAGGACTTTCCCCAATCCGGCCGTGCGTACGCTGCGCTGCACCATCGCGGTGAAATCCCCGCCACGCAAGGCTTTGCTGGTCTTCCCAAGGTGTATCGAGCTAAGTCCCCGTCCAACGGGATTCCTTGACGCGCCCCTCTCCGCCTGCTGTACTAAATCAACTAAAGTGATTTAGGCGGCGTCCGCGATCCTACTTCGACCGTTCGGACGTGCCGCATTCCAGGTTGCGCCCGCGCAGCGTTCGCGTGTGCAACCGCCAGCAGTTCCAAGAACGTCATTGCCAATAACCGGAGGAGCGTCCCATGAATCTGAATTCCCGCAGGCTTCCTGTCGCCAGGAAGATCGTCTCGATGTGCGTCGCGGCATCGGCGGTCTGGTGCGCGAGCGCAAGTCAGGCAGCCGACCAGCCGGTCGTCGGTCTCATCACCAAGACCGACACCAATCCGTTCTTCGTGAAGATGAAGCAAGGCGCGGAGGCGGCAGCGTCAAAAGACGGCGCCAAGCTGATTACCGCAGCCGGCAGATTCGACGGCGACAACGCGAGCCAGGTGACGGCAATCGAAAACATGATGACGGCTGGCGCGAAAGCGATTCTGATCACTCCCAGCGATACGAAGGCGATCGTGCCGAGCATCAAGAAAGCGCGCGCCGCCGGCGTGATGGTGGTCGCGCTCGACACGCCGACTGATCCGCAAGACGCCACCGACGCCCTCTTCGCGACCGACAACTTCAAAGCCGGCGTGTTGATCGGCAAATACGCGAAGGCGGCGTTGAACGGCAAGCCCGCGAAAATCGCCACACTCGATCTCGCGCCCGGCGTTTCGGTGGGCGTACTGCGGCATAACGGCTTTCTGGAAGGGTTCGGCGTAAAGCAAGGCGACCCCTCGATCGTATGCAGCCAGGACACCCGCGGCGATCAGGCGAAAGGCCAGACGGCGATGGAAAACTGCCTGCAGAAATCGCCGGATATCAACGTGGTCTACACGATCAACGAACCGGCGGCCGCGGGCGCGTATCGCGCGCTGAAGGCAGCGGGCAAGGACAAGAGCGTGATGATCGTCTCGATCGACGGCGGCTGTGAGGGTGTGCGCAACGTCAAGGCCGGTTCTATCGCCGCGACCTCGCAGCAGTATCCGCTGAAGATGGCCGCGCTCGGCGTGACGGCAGGCGTCGATTATGCGAAGACCGGCAAGAAGGTTTCCGGCTACCAGGACACGGGCGTGACGCTGATCACGGACAAGCCGATGTCCGGCATCGACAGTAAGGACACGACCTTCGGCCTCGACAACTGTTGGGGCAACAAGTAACACGCACTGTACGGCGGCCCGCTCGCCGGGCCGCCGGATGATTCGCCGCGCGGCGCACGCCACGCTCATGTTTCGAGGACATCCATCATGTCGACTCCTTCCGCTCCCGCGGGCCATCCGCGCCATTTCTCAGACCGTCTGCCGTCGCTTGCCGAAGTCGGGCCGCTCATTGCGCTCGTGCTGGCTTGCGGTTTCTTCATCTCGCAGAGCAGCCGTTTCCTGTCGTTCCAGAACCTCTCGTTGATCCTTCAACAGACCATGGTCGTTGCAGTGATCGCAATCGGCCAGACGCTGATTGTGCTGACGGGCGGCATCGATCTCTCCTGCGGCATGGTGATGGCGTTTGGCTCCATCATCATGACGAAGTTTGCGGTGACGTTGGGCCTGCCGCCTGCACTCGCGATTCTGTGCGGCATCGGCGCGAGCACATTATTCGGCGTGCTCAACGGTGTACTCATTACGCGCATCAAATTGCCGGCGTTCATCGTCACGCTCGGCACGCTGAACATTGCGTTCGCGCTCACGCAAATCTATTCGAATGCGGAAAGCGTGTCGAATCTGCCGGACGCGATCATGTTCTTCGGCAACACGTTCAAGCTCGGACCCGCCGACGTCACCTACGGCACCGTCCTCACATTGCTGATGTATCTGGCCACGTGGTTCGTGTTGCGCGACACGGTGCCCGGCCGCCATCTGTATGCGCTCGGCAATAACGCCGAGGCCGCGCGGCTGATGGGTTTGTCGTCGCAGAAGATCCTGCTGACCGTCTACACACTGGCCGGCGCCATTTACGGCGTTGCTGCGTTGCTGTCGGTGTCGCGCACCGGCGTGGGCGATCCGCAAGCAGGCCAAACCGAGAACCTCGATAGCATCACGGCGGTAGTGCTCGGCGGCACAAGTCTCTTCGGCGGACGCGGATCGATTTCCGGAACGCTGCTCGGTGCGCTGATTGTCGGCGTATTCCGCAACGGCTTGACCTTGATCGGCGTTTCTTCGGTCTACCAGGTATTGATCACCGGCATGCTGGTGATTCTCGCGGTGGCCGCGGACAAACTCTCTCATCGCCGCGGTTGAGCATTCAATCGCAACCTTATTGCATGAAGCCTGAGTCAGCGCATTGGCTAACTCAGGCCGACAGGAGCCCGTCATGTCGACACCTACTTCCGCTTCCGCCGCGTTGCCCGTTCTGCAGGCGCGTGGCCTCGTCAAACGTTATGGCAATGTGACCGCGCTCGACGGCTGCGACTTCGAAGTGCTGCCCGGCGAGATTCTCGCAGTGATCGGCGACAACGGCGCTGGGAAATCGTCGTTGATCAAGGCACTTTCCGGCGCGACGGTGCCGGACGAAGGCGAAATTCTGCTCGACGGCAAGCCCGTCAAATTTCGCAGTCCGCTGGATGCACGCGCGCAAGGCATTGAGACCGTCTATCAGGAACTGGCGGTCGCGCCGGCTATGAGCATCGCCGAAAATCTGTTTCTCGCGCGCGAGTTGGTCAAACCAGGCTGGCGCGGTTCGATCTTCAAGATGATCGACAAACGCCGCATGCTTGAAGAAGCGACCGCCCATATGAAGGACCTGCAAATCGGCATTCGCTCGATGCGTCAGGCGGTCGAAACGCTCTCCGGCGGTCAGCGTCAAGGGGTTGCCGTCGCGCGCAGCGCGGCATTCGCGCGGCATGTGGTGATTCTCGACGAGCCCACCGCAGCGCTCGGCGTCAAGGAAGGCAACATGGTGCTCGAACTGATTCGCCGCGTGCGCGACCGCGGGCTGCCGGTGATTCTCATCAGCCATAACATGCCGCACGTATTCGAAGTGGCGGACCGCATCCATATTCAGCGACTCGGCCGGCGCGCCGCGCTCGTCAATACGAAAGACGTGCATATGTCGGAGGCCGTTGCGATCATGACTGGCGCAAAAGAGGCCGACGTCAAGGCGATTGCATGATGCAATCACATCGCTGAGGGGCTCATGAGCATGGATACCACAGGCGTGCGCCCGCCCCTCAAACGCACGGTCGGCTCGAATCAGGTCGGCATGCGGCAATTCAACGAGCGCATCGTGCTGCAGACAATCCGTCTGCATGGACCGTTGCCGAAGGCAGACGTGGGTCGTCTCACGCGTCTTTCGATGCAGACCGTGTCGATGATCGTCGATCGTCTGATCGACGATGGCCTGCTGGAAAAGCAGGCTCGAGTGCGCGGCAGGATCGGCCAGCCGTCGGTGCCCATTGCGTTGCGTGCGGACGGCGCATATACGATCGGCATCAAGGTAGGGCGCCGCAGTCTCGACGTACTAGCGATGGATTTCGCCGGCCGCGTGGTGTGTCGCGACGTGTTCGAGTACCCGTATCCTGATCCGCGCACGCTGTTTCCCGCACTCGAAAGCAAACTCGCGCGCGTGAATCAGGCGCTCGGCGCGAACGCCAGCAAAGTGGTCGGCGTAGGCGTGGCTGCGCCATTGTGGCTCGGCGGCTGGCGCGACTTTCTCGGCGCGCCGCCCGACGCGTTAGACGCATGGCACGAGATCGACTTGCGCTCGCGTATCGCGACCATGACGGGGCTGCCGGTCGAATTCGCGAAGGACACCACAGCCGCGTGCGCCGCGGAACTTGTGATGGGCCAGGGACGCGGCATCCACAATTTTCTGTACCTGTTCGTCGGCACGTTCATTGGCGGCGGCCTTGTTATTGACGGCCGCCTGCATGGCGGGCCGCACGACAACGCCGGCGCGGTCGGCTCTATTCCGCTGCGCGACGGCGGCGCGCGCAAACCCGCGCGGCAACTGCTGCACGCGGCCTCCGGTTTCGTACTGGAACGCCTGTTGAGCGACGCGGGGAAACCGGCAGCCGCCGCGCACGATCATCGCGCGCTGTCGCCGGAGATGTGGCGGCATACGGAGGAATGGCTCGATACCGCGTGCCCCGCAATCGCCAACGCGCTCACCAGCGCCGCCGCGTTGCTGGACCTCGAAGCGGTCGTGATCGACGGCGAACTGGACCGGCAAATGGTGCGCGAAATCATTCGCCGCACGGAGCGCGTGCTGGACCGATTCGAATGGGAAGGCATGGTGCGTCCGCAACTATTGGAAGGCGCAATTGGTGCCGACGCGCGTGCAATGGGCGGCGCAATCCTGCCGCTCTACGCGCACTTCGCGCCGGTGCACGAACTGTTTCTCAAACCTGCAACAGAAGCCGCATATTGATGTGGATGTGCCGCGGCCGCTTCACTGCGCGACGACCTTCGCGACAGCGATAGAAGCGGTTTTTGCAGGCGCAGATTCGAGCAAGGGCTGCAACGCGGGCGCCATCGACTTCAGCAACTGCACCGAAAGCGCACTCGTGAATTCATAGTGCGCCGCGTAAGGTTCGTGCACCCACGCGGTCAGCGTGCCGTAAAAGCGGTCGCCAATGGCGAATACAAACGTCGCACTGCGGTTCACCTTGCGCGATTCAATGAGGCGCGCGCCCTTGGCGAATACGTTAAAGCGCTGATCGCCGGTACCTGTCTTGCCGTACACCTCCATGGTCCGGCCGTCCGGGAATGTCATGCCCTGCGCGAGACGACGCGCCGTGCCGCCCGTCACGACATCGCGCAACATGCCCTTCACGATCCCCGCAATTTCATGCGAAAGCTGCTGTTGCGGAGCGACGGATGCACGACGGAAATGCGTTTCGTACGGCGTGTCTTTCGCGAAGTCCAGTTGCGTGAGGTTCTCCGTCGGAACCTTGTTGCCGTCGTTTGCGATCAGGCCGATCAGTTGTGCAAGCGCTGCGGGTCTGTCACCGGATGCACCGATCGCAGCCGCATACGAAGGGGTAAGCGTTGCAAAAGGATAGCCGAGCGCCTGCCACGACTTGCCGATTGTGTCGTACGCGCGCAGTTCGACCATGCGTTTGATGCGGCGATCCTGCGTTGCGTGATAGCGCGTCTTGAAGAGCCATGAATACGTCGAGAGACGCACATCGCTGCTTGCGTTCTGAATGTCGTTGAGCGTGGCGTTCGGATGTTCGCGCAGATAGTTGAGCGTCCATAGTTCGAGCGGATGCACACTCGCGATATAGCCCCGATCGTTCAGATTGAAGCGGTCGATTGCGTACTTCGCGTAAAGGTTCGCGAGGTCTTCGTCGTCGAGTACCGAAGCGGCCGGCGTATTTTTCAGCGCGGCGCGCATCTTCTCGTTGAACCATGCGTTGGACTCGTCGGGCGCAACGCTACGCAATACCGTGGCGACCTTAGGCGGCGATTTGCGCACGCCGAGCAGCAACAGCGCCAATGCCTGCTCTCGCGTTTTGCCGTGATACTTTGTGTAGAAACGATTCATGTACACACGGCTTTCCTGATCGGCGAAACGCGTCAAGTACATTTTGCGGATCGCCGGATCGCCGAGCCATTGCGACGACGGTCCCGTGGTTTGCACCATCTCATAGTGGACGATATCGCGCATCAGCCGCACGAAAACCAGATTCACCGAATGCTGGAACGCACGACGGATAGTCAGAATGCGACCGTTGTCGTCGGATTCGAAGTTGTTGAAGGTTTGCGCGCCGCCGCCCGTGTAGAAGGTTTCGCCGGGACTCGCGGAGTACTTGCGCTCCACGGCTGCGTCGAGCATGGATTGAAGCGAGCGATCCTTGGTGTGCGAGAGATAGTCCAGCGCCCAGCGTGTCAATTGATCGCTCGGATCGGGCTTGATGGTTTTGAGCTCGGCCGCGCTGCGAGCAGCGTAACGCGCATGCAACTGGGACACGATCTGCAAATACGTCACCATGGTACGCAGTTTTGCAGTGGACCCGAGATTCAAACGTGCGCCTGAATTAATGTCGAACGGCTGGTTCACGCTGTCCGTTTGCACACGCACGAGATTCGCTCCGTCGCGCCGCTCGAATAGCGTGAAGCTGTAGGCGATTTTCGACGGATCGTCCGATGCGCGCAGCATTTCGAAGCCGACAAGGCCTGCGGCCTTCGCGCCGTCGCGCGTTGCGGCAGCGGCAAGCCGTTCGCTCACGGTCTGCTGCACCGCGTTGTTGAGCGTGCCGGTGGCTTGCAGATCAAGCCGGTCGAGTTCGTAAAAGCTCGGAATGCCGAGCGCTGCGAGCAGGTTCGAGCGCATCGACGTGACGGCTTTGCGCGACACGAACGAGCCGGCGTTTTGAGCGGGTTTGCCCGCGCGGTGCAAATCGACCGTGGCAGAAAGCGCCGCATCGCGCAAAGCGGCGGAAATCACGCCGCCATTCGCGAGCAGCCGCAAATAACTGTCGGTCAATCGTTCGAGCTCGGGATAACCGCGATGCAGGAAATAGGACGGCGCGCGCTGGGCGATCATCAGAGAAAGCACCTGGCGAAATGCCTCGCCTTGCTGCGGCAGGTTCTCTGTGGTTGCAGGCGCGTTCAGTATGCGGTTCACATCCGCGAAATCGCGGCCGTACCACGCGGCAAGGCCGTCGCCCATGCCGCTGATTTCACCGACTCCGGGTTGCGCCGCAAGCGGCACCGAATTCAGATAGTGCGTGACGATCTGCCGACGCGCGGGCATGGTCTGCGGACCGTTCAGATAGGCACGCACCGAAGCGGACGCAATCTGCCTCAGCTTCTCCGGCGGCGTTGCGGTGCGGCCGCCCGCCGAGTGGCGGAATTTCTCGATCTGCGTGGCGAGCGTGCTGCCGCCGGGCGCCGCCTGGTGGTGGTTGAATACGCGTGCGCCCTGATCGGCCAGCGCGCGGCTAAAGCGCCCCCAGTCGATGGCCGGGTTGCGGTTAGGTTGATCCGGATCGAGCAGATAGCGGTCTTCAATAAACAGAAGCGAGTTGACGATGACAGGCGGAATTGCCTCGAAGCTGTCGTACACCCGCCCAGGAAAACTCGCGCTAAAAAGAGGTGCGCCGGTGCCGTCGAACAGTTGCAACCCGGCCTGGTCCTTCTCGGCGTACGGCAAGAAAAGGCTTCTATCTGCTAGCGAAAGCATGCGCTCCGAATCGCGCGCCTGTGCGGTGACTTCGAAGCCGCGCTCCAGCAAGCGCTGCTGGATTGACGGCAGCAATGCGTAGCCGAGGCGGGTGTCGTACGGACCTTTGTCCGCCTCGGGAAAACGGATGGAATGGCTCGGACCATCGTCTACAGCGAAGCCGATGTCGCGCGTGAGCTCGGAGAGGTAATGGGCCTGCAGCCGGGAAGTTTCTATTTCGAGTTCGCACAGGCGCACGACCCACGCTAACCCCAACAACAACGCCGCCGCCAGCGCCCATTTGAACCACTTGCGGACCGAAGCGGAGCCGGTGGCGCGAAGCGGAAATCGAACCGATGGCCGATTCATGACTGCTCTCCCCGAATGGGCGCCAGCCTTTTCACTCCGACGCCCTCGAAGCAGTGTAGCGCGGGGGCGCACGCGCAATTGGTTCGGATTTACCCCCAGTGTCGCCGCTACAACACCCATCGCAAGAAGATAGCAAATCGCGAAATGCCGTGCGATATTCGACGTCTTGTCGTGCTCTGAAAAAACGCCGACTCAGGCAAGTTTTCGCTTTGCAGCTGCATGGGCGGCCTTGCGCCGCGGCGTTGGTTTCGGCGTCCGGGTAGACGTCGATATGGGCGCGCGTTTTGACTGACGGGTTTTTTCCGGCAAGTTCTCCTCTACTCGGGTCTGCTGCCGCAGCAATTCCACGAAGCGCTCCGCAGGCGGCGACAGCACGCCACCCTTACGTGTCACGACTCCGAACGTTTGCGAAGGCGACTTGAGCGCAACCGGCACGCGACGCAGCATTTTTTGCCGAATAAACATGTCAGCAATGGCGGTCGGCAACAACGACACCAGATCCGCACTGCTCTGCAGCAGCGCGACAGTCACAAAAGTGGATGCAGTGGAGATCGGGTTATCCGGCATGGCCAGCCCCGCAAGATCCATCTCCCGTTCGAGCAGGGCGTGCAGCGGCATATGCGACGGATACACCACCCAACGGTGATCCGCCAGGTCGCTCAGCTGCACATCCTTTCGCGGCAGCGCTGGATGACCGTACCCGACCACGACGGACAACGGCTCGTCGGCGAGCGGACGATACTGGTATTTCGACGGATCCGCAGCCACGGCAGCTCGGCCGATCACGAGATCGAGGCGGCCGTCGTCGAGTTGGGCGAGCATGCGCGCACTCGTGTTTTCCACCACTTCGATAGAAAGATTCGGCTGCCGCGCGTGCAGCTGGTTGATGGCCGGGATCACGCATTCGGGAATCGCGCCCATGATCGCGCCGATTGCGAGGCGCCCGCCGTGCCCCGAGCGAATTTCGGCAACGTCCTGACATAGCGCGGCGAGATCCGTCGCCACGAGGCGCGCGTAGCGGATCACGCAATGCCCGAGCTGGTTCGGGATCATGCCGCTTTTCGTGCGCTCGAAAAGCGGCGCTTCGAACATTGATTCGAGTTCCTGCAACGCTTTGCTTGCGGCCGATTGTGTCATGGACATCATGCCTGCCGCTTTATGCAACGACTTCTGGTCGTCGAGCGCGATCAGCAACTGGAGCTGCTTCATGCGCAGTTTTCCCAGCAGAACATTCAACGTATTTTTCATGAAGACGGCGGGTGAGTCGTAAAAGCGATCACGAGATGGAAACAATTCAATATACCTGCGTGCCGCGCAGTCGTATAGTCGGCGGCAATAAGCAGCATGAGACCGCTTAACGCGATTAACGCGATTAACGCGCTTGAAGCACTTGAAGCGCTTGAAGCGCTTGAAGCGCGAATCGCGACCGACAGAGACACTTCCACCGCCTCATCACATTCCAGAGCGCCCATATCATGACTCGACCCGTTAATACCGCGGCAATGCGCGGCGTGTTCCCTGTTGCGCCCACCATTTTCGACGACGCCGGCCAGCTCGACCTGGAAGGCCAGAAGCGCTGCATCGACTTCATGATCGATGCGGGCTCGAACGGTTTGTGCATTCTCGCGAACTTCTCGGAACAGTTCGCCCTTTCCGACGAAGAGCGCGAGACGCTGATGCACGTCGTGCTCGAACACGTAGCGGGCCGCGTACCCGTTATCGTCACGACCACGCATTTCAGTTCGCATCAATGCGCGGAACGCAGCCGCCGCGCGCAAGCAGCAGGCGCCGCAATGGTCATGATCATGCCGCCCTATCACGGCGCAACGATCCGCATCGGCGAGCGCGGCATTGAAGAGTTTTACCGCACGGTGTCCGACGCGATCAATATTCCAATCATGATTCAGGACGCGCCGGTCAGCGGTACGCCGTTGTCCGCGCCGTTTCTCGCCCGCATGGCCAATGAGATCGAACACGTGTCGTATTTCAAGATCGAAGTGCCGCAAGCGGCGAACAAGCTGCGCGAACTCATTCAGTTGGGCGGCGACGCGATCGTGGGACCGTGGGACGGCGAGGAAGCAATTACGCTGATGGCCGATCTCGATGCAGGCGCAACCGGTTCGATGACGGGCGGCGGCTATGCCGACGGTATCCGGCTGATCGTCGACGCCTATGCTGCAGGCGACACCGAAGCTGCCGCCGCTCACTATCAGCAGTGGCTGCCGCTGATCAACTATGAGAACCGCCAGGGCGGCCTCGCTTCGTGCAAGGCGTTGATGAAGGAAGGCGGCGTGATTCGCTCCGACGCGGTACGTCATCCATTGCCGGCAATGCACCCGGCCACGCGTGAGGGACTGCTCAAAGTCGCGCGACGGCTCGATCCGCTGGTGCTGCGCTGGGCTCGCTAGAAGCGGTAGCGGCGCCATAGAAGAAGAAGCGGCGCGCGGCTGGACGCGGACATGCAATTGCCGCTACGCTAGCGGCCATGGAAAGTTTCTACGAAGCCACTGTTACACGCCCGTCCGCCTATGCGCCGCTCGTCGGCCAACATAGCGCGGACGTTTGCATTGTCGGCGGCGGACTTGCGGGGCTGTCGACGGCGCTAGGTCTCGTTGAGCGAGGCGTGAAGAACGTCGCGGTGCTCGAGGCGCGGCAGGTCGGTTACGGCGCATCGGGACGCAACGGCGGCTTTGTGTTCGGTGGCTACAGCCTCGATTGTGCCGATCTGCTGAAAACGCTAGGCGCGGCTCGCGCGCGCGAGCTATACGCGCTTACCACCGACGCCGTCGATCTGATGCGGGCCCGCATCGCGCGTTATCGCATAGATTGCGATGTCACCGACGCCGGCGTCATTCTCGCGAACTGGTTCGACGATCCCGCGCGGCTAGAAGCGCAGCGTCGTCTGATGCTCGAATCATTCGGCGTCGACTGGGAACCGGTGGCAGCCGAACATCTGGCGCTCCAGTTGAAAACGCGCCGTTATCACGGCGGCCTGTTCGAGCGCAACGCGTTTCACTTTCATCCGCTGAAATACGTGCTCGGCGTGGCCGATGCAGCGGCCAGCGCCGGCGTGCGGATTCACGAGCAGTCTCCCATAGTGCATTTGCAGCGCGAAGGTGCCGGCTTCGTCCTGCGCACGCCGCAAGGCGTCGTCGACGCGCGGCACGTCGTGATGGCGGGCGGCGGATACGCGCGCAACGTCTACACGAAGGTGGAGCGCGCGGTGCTGCCCATCGCCACGTATGTGATGGCGACCGAGCCCCTCGGCGCGCGGCTGCACGATGCGATCGACACGCGCGCGGCCGTCTACGACACGCGTTTCGCGTTCGACTACTACCGGCCGCTGCCCGACACGCGGATTCTCTGGGGCGGACGCATCTCGGTGCGCGACCGCGCGCCGGAAGTCATCGCCGGCCTACTGCGGCGCGATCTGCTGAAGGTCTATCCGCAATTGCACGACGTGCGCGTGGACTACGCGTGGGGTGGCCTCATGAGCTACGCGCGTCACAAGATGCCGCAGATCGGTCGCACCGCGGACGGCGTCTGGCATGCGGTGGGCTTCGGCGGACATGGCATGGCACCGACCACCGTGTCCGGCGAACTGCTGGCCGCGGCCATTGCGGGCGAGCGTGCGGTTCCGGAGGCGTTCGCCGCGTTTGGCCTCACGCCCGCTTATGGCGCACTCGGTCTCGCCGCCGCTCAACTCACGTACACCGCGATGCAAACGCGCGACGTATTCGCCGCGCGCCGCAGGCGGGCCCGCGGCTCCGTCTGAAAACGCATCGTGTGGGCCGCGAACGCGCGGCTATGTCTGCACAGCTTAAGCGTTGCCGGTGCGGTGTGCCGAGGCAGCGCCGCGTCGATGCGGCCGGCTTGCGCGTAGGTGCCCGAAACGCCGCCAGACCGCTGCGATATGCCGCCTGTTTCGCGTAAAAACCCCGCGCCAGAGGCCATTTTCGCCATGCTAGAATGCGCGGTCACTGCCGCTCGAATACACAATGAAAAAGGGAAGCAAGGCCGCCGAGCCCGATACCAACGGCATCCCGTCCGACGCGCCGCGCAAAGACGCCCGACGTAGCGACGCCCGCCGCAAGTACGATCCCGAGCAGACGAAGCGTAATATCCTCGACGTCGCGACCCAGGAGTTCTCCGCGATGGGGCTGACGGGCGCGCGCGTCGATGCCATCGCGGAGCGCACCAACACCACCAAGCGCATGCTGTACTACTACTTCGGCAGCAAGGAAGGGTTGTACCAGGCGGTGCTGGAGAAGGTGTACGGCGACATTCGCGCGCTCGAACAGGATCTGCACGTCAGCGAACTCGACCCGGTCGAAGGCATGCGCGCGCTGGTCGAATTCACGTTCGACTATCACGACCGCCAGCGGGACTTCGTGCGCCTCGTCACGATCGAGAACATCAACGGCGCGAAGTATGTCGAGCAGGTCAAGAGCTTTAAAGGCCGCAACGTCACCGTCATTCATACAATCGAAGACCTGCTTGCACGCGGTATCGCGGCGGGCAAGTTTCGCAGCGACGTCGACGCGATCGACCTGCATCTGTTGATCAGCTCACTGTGCTTTCATCGCGTCGGCAATCGTCATACGTTCGGCACGGCATTTGGGCGCGATCCGTCACATCCCAGATTGCGCGCGCGTCATCGGGCAATGATCGTCGATGCGGTGCTGCGCTTCGTTCGCAAGGAAAATTGACGAGCCTCTTATAGTCCACTTTCACGGACGAATGAAAAAGGGACCTGGCCTGCGCCACGTCCCTTTTTTTCGCAGTGGAACGAGTGCTCAATCCACCAGCACGATCCGCTTGATATCGCCGACGATAAAGATGTACGACAGCGCGCCAATCAACGCAATCACGCCGATGAACACGAGCGCGCCGACAAACGACCCTGTCGCCGCGACGATAAAGCCGACCACGAGCGGCGTCACGATGCCGGCCAGATTCGCGGCGAAGTTGAAGATGCCGCCGGTCACGCCGAGCAGCCCTTCGGGCGCGATATCGGACACCAGCGTCCAGCCGAGCGCAGCCATGCCTTGCGCGAAGAATGCGACTGACAGGATTGCGATCACCGCGACGTTGCTCTCGACGTAATTGGCCAGAATGATCGTCGAGGCCAGCAACAGGCCGGCGATGATCGGCAGCTTGCGCGCCACGTTGGCGGACTTGCCGCGGCGCAGCAGCCAGTCGGAAAAGAGCCCGCCGAACATCACGCCGATCGACGCCGCGATGAACGGCATGATCGCGAAAAAGCCGATCTTCAGCCAGCCCATATGACGTTCGGTGGCGAGGTAAGTCGGGAACCACGTGAGAAAGAACACGAGCGTCGAGTTGCCGGCGAACTGACCAAGACAGATGCCCGTCAATTGACGGTGCTTGAGCAGGCGGCCAATGGTGCGCCATTCAAAGCCGCTTTTCGCGGGCGCCGCAGCAGCGCCGCTATCCTTGTGACGTTGGGTGAGACCGCCACCCGCCTCGATATAGTCGAGCTCCGCCTGATTCGCCGACGGATGATCTCGAGGCTCGCGATACATGAGCCACCAGATCACGCCAAACACGATACCCACGCCGCCCACCACATAAAACAGCGAACGCCAGCCGAATGCGCCCATCAGCATGAACAGGAACGGGCTGAAAAACGCGAGGCCGATATATTCGCCGACGGTGTAGGTGCCGGTTGCCATCGCGCGTTCGCTCTGCGGGAACCATGTCGCAACCACCCGGCTATTGGTCGGAAAACATGGCGCTTCCGACACGCCTAGGCCGAGGCGAAACACGAACAGTCCGGCAATGCCGTGCACGAGCCCTTGCGCGAGCGTGCACAGGGACCAGAAGGTCATCGAGAGAAAGTAAGTGAGCTTGCTGCCAAAACGGTCCAGGAAGAGGCCGCCAGGAATCTGAGAAGCAACGTAGCTCCACGAGAACACCGAGAACAGCAGCCCCATCATTGCAGCGTTGATGCCGAGTTCTTTGGTCAGCTGCGGCGCGGCAATGCCGAGTACCGTGCGGTCGAGATAGTTGATCATCGTGCCGACGGCCAGCAACCCCAGTATCTGGTAACGGGCGTTGGAGCGGCGCGCGGTGCTGGCAGTCGCGCTTGCGCCGGCCTGACGCGTCCCGTCGGCCGGTCTGGTTTGAGTCGATTGCGGCATGGGGTTGTAGTCTCCTCTCATTGATCATCTGGTCGTCGTTTGCCGGTGTGCGCTACCGGTTAGCGTTCCAGCAACGACTGGAAATGCGTGTAGACGCGCTCGGCGTCCGGTTCGAGCCCGGTGAAGATGCGCATTGCGTCGACGGCCTGGTACACCGCCATGCCGCCGCCGCTCAGCGTGCGGCAGCCGAGCGCTTCGGCTGCCTGCAACAGCGCGGTGCGAATCGGGAAATAGACGATGTCGGCCACCCACAGACCGCTATGCAGCAATTCGGCGGGCAAAGGCAGTCCCGGCAATTTGGCCATGCCGGTCGGCGTTGCGTGAATCAGCCCGTTGGCGGCCGCGAGCGTCTCTCCGAGCGACGTGCCAGCAGTGACCGTCCGATCCGCAAAGCGCTTCTGTAACTCGGCTGCGAGCGACGCGGCACGAGCGGCGTCGACGTCGAACAGCGTGAGCGTTTGTGTGCCCATTGCGAGGGCTGCGTGAGCAACCGCAGCGCCCGCGCCGCCCGCGCCCAGTTGCACCACCCGGTCAAGCGATACGTCCGGCAAACCGCGGCGGAACGCGCGGGCAAAACCGGACCAGTCCGTGTTGTGCCCGATCCGTTTGCCGCCCTTGAAAAGCACGGTGTTGACCGCGCCCAGCGCACGGGCGTCGTCGGACAATTCGTCGAGCAGCGGAATGACGGCCTGCTTGCACGGATACGTTATGTTCAAACCGTTATAGCCCATGCGTTCGGCCGCAACCAGCAGATCGGGCAGCGCTGCTACATCGAGCTTCAACGCTTCCAGATCGATGCGGCGATACACGTAATGCAAGCCGAGCTTGCTGCCCTCTTCCTCGTGCATCGCGGGACTCAGCGAGCCGCCGATGCCCGATCCGATCAGACCGACAAGATAAGAACTTGCAGTGGCCTGTGCGCTCGTTTTTGCATTCGCTTGTTCATTCATTGGCACGTTCATTTCGCCGCCCTATTCTTGAGGATGGTGGCCATCCGCTCCAGCGCGAGCACGTAGCCTTGGGTGCCGCACCCGACGATGATCGCATCGGCCACCGCCGACACATACGAGTGATGACGGAAGGGTTCCCGTCGATGCACGTTTGAAATATGCACTTCGATGACGGGCTTTTCGATTGCGCTGAGCGCGTCGGCGATGGCCACCGACGTGTGCGTGTACGCAGCGGGATTGATGACGATGCCATCGACCTTGGTGCGCGCTGCGTGGAGCCAGTCGATCAGTTGATGTTCGGCGTTCGACTGGCAGAAGTCGATTGAGAGATCAAGGCGCTCACCGGCATCGCGGCAGAGTTTCGCGACATCGTCGAGCGTTTCGGCGCCATAGATGGCTGGCTCGCGTGTACCGAGCAGGTTGAGGTTGGGTCCATTGAGGACCAGTACGGAAGCAAAACTCATGACATCGATCTCCTGTCGGCAGAGCTGTCGGCAAGAGTTAGCGCTTTAGCGCTTACTCCCGCCCCATCCAACGCAGTTGCAACAAACTCGAACAATGAAGCGCATCGCGACAAGCGCAAAACGCTCCTCAACGTAAAGCGAAGTGTGCTCGCATGAGCCCTCTCCGTCATTCGGGGTTTATACGAATTTGTACCATCTAGTTAGTTTGTATAGACTATCGAAAATTGCGCTTACTATGGACAGTTGCGGCCTGGCGCTTGCTTCACGAGTCACGAACTAGCCCATTTTGCGCGCCGCAACATGGCAGTGGCCCGGCGCGTTGGCTCCAACGGCGCGCGCTCGCAATCTCCGTCCGACTGTTTTTGCAGGAGCTGTTCATGCAACGTTCGATTGCCACCGTCTCGATCAGCGGCACCCTCGTAGAGAAGCTCACCGCAATCCAGGCGGCCGGCTTCGAGGGCGTCGAGATCTTCGAAAACGACCTGCTCTATTTCGATGGTTCGCCCGCCGACGTGCGGCGTATCGCCGAAGATCTCGGGCTGAAAATCATGCTGTTTCAGCCGTTCCGCGATTTCGACGGCGTAAGTGCCGAGCGTCTCGCGCGCAACCTGGACCGCGCGAAACGTAAATTCGACGTGATGCATGAACTGGGCACGGACCGCATTCTGGTATGCAGCAACGTGTCGCCGGACACCATCTGCGACGATGCGCTAATGACCGACCAGCTCGGCGCGCTCGCGGAAGCTGCAGAGGCAGCGGGCGTTGTCGCCGGTTATGAAGCGCTCGCGTGGGGTCGGCACGTCAAGACGTACCGGCATGCGTGGAAACTCGTGAACGCGGTAAATCACTGCAATCTCGGACTCGTGCTCGACAGCTTTCACACGTTGTCGCTCAACGATACGGTGGACGCGATCGCCGACATTCCAGGCGAGCGCATTGCGTTCGTGCAGATCGCGGACGCACCCAAGCTCGCCATGGACGTGCTGGAATGGAGCCGCCATTACCGCTGCTTTCCGGGCCAGGGCGATTTCGACGTGGCCAGCTTCACCGCGCAAGTCGTCAAGACGGGCTACAAGGGCCCGCTTTCGCTGGAGATTTTCAACGACGGCTTTCGCGCCGCGCCCACCAACATCACGGCTGCGGACGGACATCGCTCGCTCCTGTTCCTGGAGGAACAGACGCGTGCGTTGCTGCAAGCCGCGCGGCAGCCGGTCGGCGAGTTGTACGAATCGCCCGCGGCTCCCGCGCACGTCGGCTATCAGTTTCTGGAGTTCGCCGTTGACGACACCACACGCGCGCATCTCGCCGACTGGCTCGGCAAGCTGCGCTTTCGCCAGGCAGGCCAGCATCGTTCGAAAGATGTGACGCTGTATCAGCACGGTGCCGCTTCGATCGTGCTGAACGCGGAACCGGATTCGTTCGCCAATGCGTTCTTCCAGCAGCACGGCTTGTCGCTGTGCGCATCGGCGTTTCGGGTGAATGACGCGAATCAGGCTTTCGAGCGCGCCGCCGGCTTCGGCTACGCGCCGTTCTCCGGTCAGATCGGCCCTAACGAACGCGTGCTTCCGGCCGTGCAGGCGCCAGACGGCAGCCTGAATTATTTCGTCGACGAAACGCCCGATCAGCCCACGTTGTTCGAAGCCGACTTCGTTCTCACGGACGTCAACGGCCCGTTCGAAGTCGGGCCGTTGACCCGCATCGACCACGTGTGCCTCGCCGTGCCGGCGAATTCCCTCGATACGTGGGTGCTGTTTCTGCGCACCGCGTTCGGCTTTCAGGCGGAGCCGGGCGTGCTCGTGCCCGATCCTTACGGCCTTGTTCGCAGCCGCGCGCTGCGCAGCCGCGACGGCTCGGTCCGAGTGGTGCTGAACGCTTCAGTCGATCACCACACGGCGGTGGCCGAGGCGCTGCATACCTATCACGGGTCCGGTTTGAATCACGTTGCATTCAGCACGAGCGACATCTTCAGCGCAATTCCGGAATTCGTCGCCGACGGCTTGCCGGTGCTGCGCATCCCGCGTAATTACTACGAGGATCTCGCCGCCCGCTACGCGCTGCCCGACGACATGCTGGAAGCGCTGCGCGAGCACAATATCCTCTATGACCGCGATGAACGCGGCGGCGAGTTTTTCCACGCTTACACGGAACAGCTCGATCAGCGCTTCTTCATGGAGATCGTCGAGCGGCGCGGCGGTTACGACGGCTACGGTGCGGGCAACGCGGCGGTGCGGCTCGCAGCGCAAGCCCAGCGGCGCAAGTAGGCGGCGCTCGCCGGCGGGGCGCGCGGACCGGGAACGCCAATCGCCAATTGCAGATTCACGGCAAGTCGCGCCGCTTGACTGCATCGCGAATCGTGACGGCGCGGGCACGCGTCGTGCGGCATCCGCGGGAGTATGCCCTTCGCCCGATATAATGGCGCCTTAAGTCGCGGTCCGCGCCGCGCGGCCGCGTCGGTACTCGGGTCGGGCGGTTCAAGCAGGTCGGCTAGGGCGGCGGCTACGCCAGAGCAGCGCGCTCGTCACGCCTTTAGCTCGAACCCGCGCCCACCGCCGGCCGAATGAAACGCCAGGAGAGATATGAAGAAGTTTGCCGTAGTCCTGTCAGTTCCCCTGCTTCTCAGCGCTTGCGCTTACTTTCAGAAGAACCCGGATGCCGGCGAGCCGGTCACCGACACCAATACGCAGCGCTCAGTCAACGATGTCGTCGCCTGCCTGACGCAATTGGCGTCGAACCATAATGCCGCGTTCAAATCCACGTCGATCCCGCAAGGCCAGATGCTGGACTTTGGCGATTCGAACATCATCAAGGTGCGCAGCGACAACGGAGCGACCACTTACCGTTTCTATGCGGGCAAGCGCCACGTGAACAATCTGTGGATCGAAACAGCGGGGAAAACCTGCGCGCCGTAAGCCGGGGTTGCCCGAGCGGGCCAAAAAAGCGGCGCCGTTAAGCGTTGGTAAGGTGCGCCGGTGCCATCTTCGTGTCACGGTGTTACAGGACAATGGGTCTTAAGAATCGTTTAAGACTTCGTCCGCATGATGCCTCGGACACGACCCCGCACGAGGTGCGCACCATGAACCAACCCGAACCGAATACCAACGACACGCCCGCGCCGACAAGGCGTCCGACCATCCTGCGGCGTCTCCTGAGCCATCACGAACTGGCGACGTTGCTGCTTTTGCTGCACGCGCCTATCGACGCGTCCGCCAAACCCGAGATTCCGCAACTGCACGAAGCCGGCCTGATCGAAACGATCTCGAACGAAGCAGGTGGCTCGCGCATTCGCCTCACGCCCGAAGGCAATGCCGTGCTGCGCGGGCTGGGCGTCAAGTAACGCACGCTTTACGCCTGCCATACGCCGTACCCTGCTTCGCGTAGTCCAATCGCCAGTTCCACTTCCATTTCCTGTGCGCCGCGATACGGCATGGGATTGAACACTTCATATAGCTCGGGTACAAGGCGCAGGCCATAATCGCGCACATAGCGATTTGCCTGAATGCCGGCTTTATGCCGGTCGAAGCGCAGATCGGGATCGAGCCCGGTCATCCCCACATACACGCACGGCTTGTCGAACCGGTAATCCGGATTCGCGCGGCGAAAGCGCGCCTCGTTCCAGACCTTGTCGTCGAGTGCGACGACGTACACATAGTAATGATGCTTACGGCGAACCATATGCCGACGCTCAACTCCGCGAAGTGCCGTGCAGCAGCATCCGGTATTCGGTCGGCGTAACGCCGACGGTCGCCTTGAACTGACGCGTGAAGGCGCTGTGGTCCGTGTAGCCGCACAGTGCGGCGACATCGGTGACCTTGTCGTGCGAGACCAGCAGCGCCGTGGCGGCGTCGAGGCGTGTCTTCAGCAGAACCTGGCGCGGAGTCAGATGAAACACCTTGTGAAAATACCGCTCCAGTTGCGCGACGGACATGTCCGCCATCACCGCCAACTGCTTGAGATTCAGCGGCTGCACATAGTTTTCCTGGATGAACTGCACGACCGCGGCGAGCCGGCTATAAGCCGGATGGCTGCTTTCGTCCGCTCTGAGATCGCGTGAAATGCCCGCAAGCCCGACGATCACGCCCGCGGCATCGCGCAACGGCTGCTTGGTGGTGAGACACCAGCCCGGTTGGCGACCAGGATAAAGGTGCAATTCCAGCTGATCGATCATCTGGTTGCCGACATGGATCACCCCTTCGTCCTGCGCCGTATAGATGCGGCCGAAGCGGCGTGGGAATACATCTTCGGCGGTTTTGCCCAACAGCGCCGTCTTTTCCTTGAAGCCGCAACGCGAAGCCAGCGTGCGGTTGACCAGCGCATAGCGCGCGTCCGCGTCTTTCACAAAGAAAACGACGTCGGGCAGCGCGTCGAACACGGGCTCCAACTGCCTGAAGTGCGACAGCATGCCGGACAACGTTGCTTCGTCAGGTGAAAACTGATGAGCCAGCGTGTTCATCGTGCAGGTCCCGTGGGTCCGAGCCGTTTATAAGAGCGCAGGAGTAAGCGCTGCATGCGCGCTCGATTATAAAGCGGCAGGTTAGCCGACAATATCCGCTCGCCGGCGGCGCGCGGTGCGAGTCAGTCCACCTGCGGCGGCTGTGTGCTTGCCGCGATCAGCGTGCCGATTTGCGCGGGACTGAAGGGCGGCCGCGGCGTCGCCGACGGCCAGTCGAAGTAGACACTCGCGGCGAGCCCACATACCCTTCCCTGGCACGCGCCCATCCCGCAACGGGTATGCAGCTTTGCGTCCCGCCAGTTGCGGAAGACACGCACTTCTCCGACGCTCACGTCCTCACAGCGGCACAGCAGCGTGTCGTCGGCGGGCGGCGTGCGCGCGGGCGTCTGCAACGCGAAGGCGGTCTCGATGCGCACTGCAAAGCGACGCCATCGCTCGCGTTGCGCGTGCAGTGCGCTGCGATCCGGCGTTGCGCCGCTCGCGGTCAGGCCCGCAAGCTCGCCTTCGACTGCCGCGAGTTCCGCGCCGCCAACGCCGGTGCATTCGCCGGCCGCCAGCACGCCGTCGACCGATGTGCGCTGCGTGGCATCGACGACGATGCCGCCCGCTTCATCGATTGCACAACCGAGCGCCTGGGCAAGCGTGACATTCGGCGCGAGTCCAAAGCCGCACGCGATGCGATCGCAGTCAAGCGT
The DNA here is from genome assembly GCF_000685095.1 of Paraburkholderia caledonica NBRC 102488. Classification (GTDB taxonomy): domain Bacteria; phylum Pseudomonadota; class Gammaproteobacteria; order Burkholderiales; family Burkholderiaceae; genus Paraburkholderia; species Paraburkholderia caledonica. The sequence goes on along the minus strand of NZ_BAYE01000006.1, from coordinate 260,786 downwards.
GACGCTGGTCTGCCCGCGCCGGACCGTGACCCGCTGGACGCGGCCCTCCCCGTGCGCCGCCTCTACCATGCTGCCGGTCCAGTAATGCACGCCGGCAAAGCCGCGCGACATACTCAAGGCCTGCCGCAGCTTCGCGGGTTCGCGTATCAGCGACGCGCCAAAGCGCAGAACATCGACGCTCGATGCCTGTTCGACAACCGCGAGCACCCGTGCGCCCGCCGCGCGCGCCGTGGCTAACGCCGCGATCAGCAGCGGCCCGCTGCCGGCGATCACGACGCGCTCGCCGCGCACCGGCATGCCGCCTTTGATCAGCGCTTGCAGCGCGCCCGCCCCAGTCACGCCGGGCAAAGTCCAGCCCTCGAATGGCAGCAAGCGCTCGCGCGCGCCGGTCGCGAGGATCAGGTGTTCGTATGTCAGACACATACCGCCTCGTTCCGCCGATTCGACCAGCAGTCCGCGCGGCGGGAGCGGCGCGACAACCCGCGTCGATGGGAAATTCGTGACGTTGCTGCGGCGACTGAGATCGGCGAGCAGCTTTTGCAGCGGCGCATGTTGCGAATGGCCCGGACCTTGACGCCAGATCTGTCCGCCGGCGCGCGGGTTGTCGTCGAGCAACGCGACGCTCGCGCCTTCGCGCGCCGAAGCAAGCGCCGAGTGCAAACCCGCCGGACCGGCGCCGATCACAACGACGTCGAAGTGCTGGCTCACGATGCGTCAACCTCTACGTTCTGCGCGTTATCGCCGTTGCAGTACAGGTCTGGCGGGATGCCATGCTGCGAGCGTTGCGTCACCGTGCGGGCGACTCTTGCGCGCGGCCGGACTAATCTGTGCGGCGAATTCGTCGCCGAGTCGACGCCGACGCCGACGTGCTCCGTCAGCTTGATGACCGCCTTTCGCACTTGGCCGGGCCGGCCGTGCGGCGGAATGCAGGCAGAGGCCACCTGGAAGTGCCGGGTCATCGAGCGCCCTCGTGCTGCGTGCGTACAGTCTGGCCGTCGCGGCAAAGCGTCTGACACGCGAGCGCATGCGCGCGGCCGTCTATCGTCACGCGGCATTCCTGGCAGACGCCCATGCCGCAGAACGCGGCGCGCGGCTCGCCGCCTACGGACACCCGCGTTCCGCTTTTCGCACCGGCGAGAACGAGCGCCGCAGCCACCGTCGTGCCCGCTTCCACCTTGAGGGCGACACCGTCGATGTTCAGCCGAATGCGTGCGCCGCTGTCAGTCATGCGCCACCTCATGCACGGGAACGAAACGGCTCGGCAGATACGGCTCGACCGGAATGGCCGGCGCGTTTCCGACGATTTGCGCCCCGAGCAACGTCGCAGTCGCCAGCGAAGTCGTCACGCCCAGACCTTCGTGACCGACGGCGAGCCACACGCCGGGCGCGTGCTCGCCGGCGGGGCCGATTAGCGGCAGCCCATCCGGCGATGCCGCGCGAAACCCGGTCCATGCGCGTATGCCGTTCAGTTGCGGGAGCATCGGCAGATAGTGAGCGGCGCGTTGCAGCATTTGAGCAAGCACCGGCATCTCGACCGCCGGGTCGGTCGTGTCGAACTGACGCGACGAGCCGATCAGTACCTGCCCCGTAGGCCGCGGTTGCGCATTGAACGCGACGGACGTGCCGGTCGCATGATGCGCGCTCTTGATATACCCGAGCTCCAGCAACTGATGATGGATCAGTTCGGGATAACGGTCCGTGATCAACAGGTGGCCTTTCTTCGGTTGCAGCGGCAGCGCCGGTATCAACTCCTGAGCGCCGAGCCCGTTCGCGACGATCACGTGCGCCGCGCTGCGCCGCTCGCCGTTCGCAAGCATCGCGCCGGCAGCATCGACCGAGATAACCCGCGCGTCGAGCCGCATGCGAATATTCGCTGACGCCGACGATCGCGTCAGCAGCCACTGCGCCGCCGTCGGCGCGTAGACGATGCTGTCGTGCTCGATGCGCAAGCCCCCGACTAGCGAAGAAACAACCGCCGGTTCACACGCCCGCAATGCGCGCGCGTCGAGCAGTTCCGCCGAAACGCCTTGCGCTTCGTAGGCGGCGTGCATTGCCCGGGCGGCCTGGAACTCTTCTTCGTCGGCGGCGAGCCAGAGCGTGCCGCAGCGCGCGAACGCATCTCGCGCACGAAGCTGCGGCGCAAGGTCCAGCCAGAGTTCGCGCGAGTAGCGTGACAGCGCGAATTCCGCGGGCGAGTCGTTCATTACGACGATATGACCCATGCCCGCAGCCGTCGCGCCACCGCCGATGCCTTGAGCGTCGAGCACCTCGACTCGCATGCCGAGCGCGGCGAGTTCGGCCGCGCATGCCGCACCCACAATGCCCGCGCCGACAATCAACGCGTCCGCCGTCATACCGTGCGGATGCCCCACGCGAACGGATCGCGCTCGTCGAAGCAAAGCCGCCCTTCCGCTGTGATATAGGCGTGGCCGGTGATCGTAGGGATTACCGGTGCTGCGTCGGCTGGAACTGCTGGGGCGCCGTCGCGGGGTGAAACAACTGACATGCCGTCGCCGCCAGGAATTGCGGATGCGCCATCGCCGGCATGGCGATAACTCGCCTCGAACACGCTGCCGATAATGCTCTCCTGGCGCCACACTGCCCCTTCGGCGAGTTTGCCTTCCGCCGCGAGACACGCGACCTTTGCGCTCGTGCCCGTGCCGCACGGCGAGCGGTCGTACGCATTGCCGGGGCACAGTACGAAACTGCGGCTGTCGATGCCGCCGCGCGAGCCGGGCCCGAAGAGTTCGATATGGTCGATCAGCGCGCCGTCCGCGCCGGTGATGCGCTGCGCGATCAGGGCATCCCGAATCGCCGCGCTGAAAGCGGTCAACTCGGGAATGCGTGCAGCCTCCAGCGAATGGCCATGCTCCGCGACGAGAAAGAACCAGTTGCCGCCCCAGCCGATGTCGCCCGTCAGCACGCCATGTCCCGGCACATCGACCTGAACCGCCTTGCGATAACGATAGGCAGGCACGTTGCGCACGGCGACGCTGCCATCGTCATTCAGCGTCGCTTCGACGACGCCGACCGGCGTCTGGATCCGATGCCGCCCCGGTCCGATTCGCCCCATATGCGCGAGCGAAACGACGAGGCCGATCGTGCCGTGACCGCACATGCCGAGATAGCCGACGTTGTTGAAGAAGATCACGCCGGCCGCGCATGACGGGTCGTCGGGTTCGCACAGCAACGCGCCGACCACGACGTCCGAGCCACGAGGTTCGGTGACGACGCCCGCGCGCCAGTCGTCGAAACGAGTGCGAAATACGTCGAGCCGTTGCGCCAGCGTTCCGCCGCCGAGGTCCGGGCCGCCCGACACCACGAGGCGGGTCGGTTCACCGCCGGTGTGCGAGTCGATGATATTGAGCGTTTTCATGACGCACATGGTAGGAACGGCGAAGGCAGCAGTCTTGGTGAGCTTGCGCGTGGATTGTGACGATTTCGGCACAGCGCCGTTGGATCGCAGCATCGCATGTGCGCGAAACCGCGGCCACTTTTGAAGGGTGAGCGCGGCGCATCCCGCGGAGCCACGATCAGGAGCGCGGCTCGCTTGTCGTACACCTCATTGCACCAACGGACAGGCTGGCGAATCTCCGTAAAACGCGCCGCTGATGAGCCACCGTGCATACGGAGCCACACCATCACTGTGCCGAAATCGTCATTCGCGACGCGCCATTGACGCAAGACGCCAGCGTTTTCGCTGCTTACACTGCGCTTGAACTCATCACACTCAGGAGAGCAGTCGTGGCGCATATCTGGGAAGGCGTATTGCCCGCAGTCACCACCAAGTTCAACGCGGATTTCAGCATAGACCGTGCGTGGACCGGCAAGAATATCGAAGCGCAGATCGACGCGGGTGTGGACGGCATCATCGTGTGCGGATCGCTCGGCGAAGCCTCGACGCTCTCGCTCGACGAAAAGCTCGAGGTGCTCGACATCGCCGTGGAAGCCTCTCGCGGCCGCGTGCCGGTGCTGCTGACCATCGCGGAAAATAGCACGCTCGACGCCTGCCGCCAGGCCGAGGCCGGCAGCCGCCGTGGCGCCAATGGTTTCATGGTGCTGCCGGGACTGCGCTATCTGTCGGACCGGCGCGAGACGCTGCACCATTTCCGCAGCGTCGCCGATGCAAGCGCACTCCCGCTGATGATCTATAACAATCCGCTCGCGTACGGCGTCGACATGACGCCCGACATGTTCGCGGAAATCGCCGACGAAAAGAAAATCGTCGCCATCAAGGAATCATGCGGCGACGTGCGGCGCGTGACCGATCTGATCAACGCGGTCGGCGACCGCTTCGCCATTCTGTGCGGCGTCGACAACCTGGCGATGGAAGCTATCCTGATGGGCGCGCATGGCTGGGTGGCCGGTCTCGTGTGCGCGTTTCCGCATGAGACGGTGGCGATTTACAAGCTGCTGAAAGCAGGACGGTTTGAAGAAGCACGGACGATCTACCGTTGGTTCGCGCCGCTGCTCGCACTCGACGTCTCGCACAAGCTCGTTCAGAACATCAAGCTCGCCGAAACGATGGTTGGCCTCGGCACGGAACCCGTGCGCCCGCCGCGCCTGCCTCTTGCCGGCGACGAGCGCGTCGCGGTGGAAGCGCTGATTCGCAAGGCTCTGGAAACGCGCCCGGAACTGCCGCGCCTTTGAGCCAACCGCGAAGTTCAGGCGGCCTGCTGCTGCTCATGTATCGCCTCTTCCTGACGCAGATGCAGCAGCCTGTAGCCGCTTTTATAAACCGGCTGCAAGCGGAACTCGTTTTGCGGCTCGATTTCGAGCAACAGGCGCAGCCGCGACACATGGCTGTCGATCGTGCGCGTGAACTCGCGGAATTCACGGCCCCATACCATCGCGAAGATGTGATCGCGCGACATGACACGGCCAATGTTCGAAAAGAACAGCGAAGCCAGCCGGTATTGCGTGCCGGATAACGAGACCGGCTGCCCGCGCAGCATGACGATCTGGCGATGCGTGTCGAAGCGGTACGGGCCCACGTCGAAGCTCGAGGTGCTGAAGCGGTCCGGATAGGCGCGCCGCAGCAACGCCGCGACGCGCTCGCGAAATTCCGCGGGCCGAACCGGCAGCGCGGTGTAGTCGTCGGCCCCGTTGACGAAAGCGCGCACCATACTTTCTTCCGACGTGTCTCTCGACACGAAGATCACCGGCACGCGGTCGCCGCCGACCGCACGCGCCGTCCTCAACACCTCGGTGCCCGACAGACGGGTGCCGTGCCAGTCCAGCACGAGCAGATCCACGGTGGACCGGGCCAGCGTTTTCGACATGGTGAGGCCGTCGTCGTAGCCCGCGCAGGTATGGCCGGCACTCGTCAGGATTTTTTCAATCGACTGACGCATGACGGGATCACGTTGAAGAATGGCAATGCGCATGGGATGACTCTTAACAGGTGGCGTGGACGCGATTCTCAAAGGCGCCTGGCCCCTATCCCATAGGATCAATCCGAATTTAACGCGCGCTCTGACGAATCGCATCGACGAGTGGCCGACGGACTACAACCGCCTTCGCATGACACGCGCGGTTCGTCGCAAGATCCGGAAAATTGCGGAATAGGCGGAACTTTTCCCAATCTAATTAAGCACTTCCCGAAGCGAATCGCTTTCATCCTGTAAAATCCCGCGCTGGCTTGTTTCGTCATCGCGCCGCCCTACCCGGGCCGGTGCGCCGGTGTCCCGCGCTCTACCCAGCCGCCGCCACACTTCTCGCCCGACGACCGCCGTTTTTCCACGCGACACGTGGTTTCCAATTCAAGACAACGACAAAGCAATGCAAGCGACAAATCTGGGTGGAGCGCAGGCTGTCACCCCACGCCCTCTTGGGCGCAGCGACTACAAGACACTCGGCCTCGCCGCTCTCGGCGGCGCGCTCGAGTTCTACGACTTCATCATTTTCGTGTTCTTCGCACCGGCAATCGGCCAGCTGTTCTTCCCGGCCGCGATGCCGGACTGGCTGCGGCAGGTGCAAACCTTCGGCATCTTCGCCGCGGGCTATCTCGCGCGGCCGCTCGGCGGCATCATCATGGCGCACTTCGGCGATCTGTTCGGCCGCAAGCGCATGTTCACACTGAGCGTGCTGCTCATGTCCGTGCCGACGCTGATGATGGGCCTGTTGCCCACCTACGCGAGCATCGGCGTCATGGCGCCGGTCCTGCTGCTGCTGTTTCGCGTGATGCAAGGTGCGGCGGTCGGCGGCGAAGTGCCGGGCGCGTGGGTGTTCGTCTCCGAGCACGTGCCGAAACGGCACATCGGCTATGCGTGCGGCACGCTGACGGCGGGCCTCACGGCCGGCATCCTGCTCGGTTCGCTGATCGCGTCGGCGGTCAATCGCAACTTCGCGCCCGTCGAAATCGCGGATTACGCGTGGCGCATTCCGTTTCTAATCGGCGGCGTGTTCGGCATGTTCTCCGTCTACCTGCGCCGCTGGCTGCACGAGACGCCGGTCTTCGCCGAACTGAAGCAGCGCAAGGCGATTGCCGCCGAAGTGCCGCTCAAGGCCGTGCTGCGCGACCACGGCCGCGCGGTAATCGTCTCGATGCTGCTCACGTGGATGCTGTCCGCCGCCATCGTCGTCGTGATTCTGATGACGCCGACGCTGCTGCAAAAGCAGTTTCACATTGCGCCGGCCACCGCTTTGCTGGCCAACTGCGTGGCGACGCTGTGCCTGACCATCGGCTGTGTGATGGCGGGCTCGATTGCCGGGCGCATCGGCGCGGGACGCACGATCTTCATCGGCGGCCTTGCGCTGGCCGTGACGTACTACGTGATGTTCCAGCAACTCTCGGTCGATGCCTCGGCGCTCGTGCCGCTGTATGGCGTGACCGGGCTGCTCGTCGGCGTGATCGGCGCGATTCCGTTCGTGATGGTGAAAGCCTTCCCGCCGGTCGTGCGCTTTTCGGGCATCTCGTTTTCGTACAACGTCGCGTATGCGATCTTCGGCGGCCTCACGCCGATCGCCGTTTCGCTGATGATGAAGTCCAACCCGATGGCCGCGCCGCTGTATGTCGGCGCGATCTGCGTGGTCGGTGCACTGAGCACGCTGTTCATCAAGGATGCGCCGCAGAAGCGCTGATCCAGCGCACGCGGCGGTGAAGAGAACGGCGCGCCTTCGGGTGCGCCGTTTTTATTTGCGGCGGCGTTTTCCTGTTCGCTTGTAGACAGCGTCCAGTTCGTCACCCCATTCCGGAGACCACGACGGCCGCAGTTTTCCGCCGACATCGACACTTCACGCCGCCCCGAAACGTGGTGCGCCACATCGCGCCTACGATATAGCGCATGACCTCCACAAAACATACCGTTTCCCCCGCCCTCGGTCGCGTGCTCGCGACTGTCAGCGTGGGCTTCGTCGTCACGCAACTCGACGTGACCATCGTCAATATTGCGCTACCTGAAATCGGCGCGAATCTGCACGCCAATGTCGCGGGCCTTCAATGGGTCGTCGACGCCTACACGCTCGCCTTCGCGGTGCTGATGCTGTCGGCCGGTGCGCTCGGCGACCGCTTTGGCGCGCGTCGGCTGTACGCGGCGGGTATCGTGCTGTTCGCGCTCGCGTCGCTTGCTTGCGGCGTCGCGTCCGGCGCGCCGATGCTGGTCGCCGCGCGAGCGTTGCAAGGCATCGGCGCCGCCGCGATGCTGCCGAACTCGCTTGCCTTGCTGAATCAGTCGTACGGACACGACCCGAAACTGCGGGCTCGCGCCGTCGGGCTGTGGACGGCGGCGGGCGCGATCTCCATCGCGGCCGGCCCGGTAGCAGGCGGCCTGCTGATCGCCGCCTTCGGCTGGCGCAGCATTTTTCTTGTCAATCTGCCGATCTGCGCTGCCGGTTTTCTGGCGACCCTGCTGTGGGTGCCACGCCCCGAAGCCGCTCTCCCGGAAACCGCTCGTGCTGAAACCGCTGGTCCTGAAACCGCCCCGCCGACGCCGCGCGGCATCGATCTGAGCGGCCAGACGCTCGCCATTGTCGCGTTGACCGCGTTCGTCGCCGCGGTGATCGAATGGCGGCCGCTCGGCTTGAGCCATCCGCTCGTCGCAGGCGGTTTCGTCCTTGCGGCGCTCGCCGGGAGCGCGTTTGTCGCGGTCGAAGCGCGCGCGAGTGCGCCGATGCTGCCGCTTTCGCTCTTCGCCGGGCGCAGCTTTAGCGCGGCCGTGCTGTTCGGCATCTGCGTGAACATGACCTATTACGGGATGGTGTTCGTGCTGAGCCTCTACCTGCAGCGGGTGCGCGGCTATACGGCGCTGCAGGCCGGTCTTGCATTTTTGCCGTTGACGGGCGGCTTCCTGATCTCGAATGTCGCAAGCGGCTGGGTGGTGGGCCGCTTCGGCGTGCGTGTGCCGATGATCGCCGGCGCGGTCACCGCCGGGCTTGGCTACGGCCTGCTGCATCTGGTCGACGCGAGCACGCCGCTGATCGGCCTGCTGCTGCCGTTCCTGCTGATTCCGTCAGGCATGGGACTAGCCGTCCCCGCGATGACGACCGCCGTGCTGGCGTCGGCGCAAGCGTCGCGGGCGGGCACGGCGTCGGCGGTATTGAACACGGCCCGGCAGGCGGGGGGCGCGGTGGGCGTGGCCGCATTCGGCGCGCTCGCCAGCGGGGCGGCGGCCACGCAAATCGTCTCGGGCATGCAAGCGGCGACCGCGATCTCGGTCGACCTGCTCGCGTTCGCTGGCGTGATCAGCTGCCTCGTGCATCCGCAGCCGCATTCGTCGTCGCAGGCGAGGCGTGAGGCGGATTCCGCGTCGGTCGGCAATTCGCGCTGAGCTTGCGCGTCTGGCCGGACGGACTTCGCGGACGACACATGAAAAACGACCCCCGCGGCTCGCGCGCCCCGGGGGTCGTCAACAGAATTGTCAGCGGTGAATAAGCCCGTGTGCGTAAAGCTCCAGGCGCGCTACAGCGACGCCTCCTGAATCGTTCCCGTATTGATCGCGGCTTCGATCAGCCCTTCGCTTTGCGCCTTGCTGATTGCGTCGGCAATCAGTTTTTCGGGCTCTTCGATCTCGGCCTTGATTGCGCTCAGAAAGCCGGACGCATCCAGCACCACAAGTGTTTTCGCGGACTCGGCGAGGCTGATGATCACGCGATGCGGCGTGGGCCCTTCTCCAAGACTCGCGCACAACTGCAACACTTTGCCGCCAATGGATTGCTCGAAACTTTGAATCATATTTACTCCCTTGTTTGCAGCCGGAATACGTCAGTCAGGCAAAACCAGCGGGGAATCGCTGAGCGTGGTGCGCTCAAAGACCCAACCCGCTGCGCGGCGCGCGCGCACCGTCGATACTGATACGCCCCGCGCCGGTCACGAACAGCAGCAGAAATCCGCCGGCGATACCAATGTTTTTCCAGAAATGGATCACCATGTCGCGCTGCAAGGCGGCGTCCGTCACGTTCCAGAAGTCGTGGCCCAGGACCGCCGTGGCCACCGTATAAACCGCCATGATGAGCGCGAGCGGGCGCACCTTGAAGCCGACTATCAGCAGGAGCCCGCCCAATGCCTCGACCGCGGTGGCGATCGGCGCGGCGATCTGCACGAAGGGCACGCCCTTGGAGTGCAGGTAGCCGACAAAGCCCGCATAGCCCAGCAGTTTCATCACACCGCCCCATAGAAACAGAACAGCGAGAGCAATGCGTGCGATGAGAATAACGCCGGAATCGACGGGACGCGTCATGGGGGACTCCTATAGATGAATAAGCAGCAGACCCGACTAGAAGGCCGCAGTTCCCTACTTTGCCTCTGAGCATATGTGCATTGCCCGCGCTTTCCAAGACGGGCAAGCGTTTGAACGACGCAAAGCGGCAGGCTGGCGACTAGGAGCGAGGGGCGTCCGGCGCGAGCAGAACGCCTTTTGTGAAGACGAAGCAGCCATAGCCGCGCTCCTCGCCGGTGGCGATCACGCAATACGCCTTGCGCGCGCGCTCATAAAACGCGAACCGTTCGATGGACGCAAACGGCACGTCGCGCCCTTCGGCCGCATTGACCTCGGCCTGCGCCTCGCGCTGCACGGCGGGAATGGTATGCGGCTCGCCGACCACTTCCATGCGCGACGCGGGCTGGTCGATGAACGTATCGAGCGGCATCACCGAGAGCACGGCGCGAATCGCACGCGGCGAGCTCACGCCGTCGAGACGAAGCAGCTTGCCGAGCACCGAGGAACGCGCGACGGAGCTGGCCGGAAAGTTGGCGTCGCAAATAACGAGCTCGTCGCCGTGTCCCATTGAGCGCAGGGCATGCAGTATGTCGGCGTTGAGCAGAGGATCGAGATTCTTAAGCACTGTGTCTCCATGCAAGTTGCTTGCGGTTATTCGAATGGCTCGCATTGCGGCAATCGATTGTAGCAAGCAACGTTGCGCGTTTCGGGGAGATTCCAGTGAAGAGTGCAAGACGTGCCGCTCACTTGCGGCGGCGCGCCGCCGCAACGCCACCGCAACCATCCGACGACCGCGAGCAGCATCAGACCCGCGCCGCCCGCCACCGGTTCGCGCCAGCCGAGTAGCGCGGCGAACATGAATGCGCGGGGGCCGGCGAGCAGCGCGAAGCCGGCAATCGCGCCGCACAGCGCGTCGATGGCATGTGCGAATCGCGCAAACTTGATGACGGGCTCGTGCATGATCGTCTCCACGCAAAGATGACGGTAGCGAAGCTGCGGCGCTGTGCGATCAGGCGCCCGTGGGCACCTGATCGAGGAAGCCGGTCACTGCCTGCAGACGGCCGTGCGCGTCGACCACGCCGAAGTCGGAGCCCTTGACGATCGCCTCGCCGTCGGGCGTGACGAGTGCCCACGAAAAGCGCAGGCGGTTGCCGAAACCGTCCACGTCGGTCGAGCGGCGAAACGTGTGATGCGCAAAGCGCCCCTGCACCGCGCGGATCATCGCGTCGATTCCGTCGTGGCCGGAGCCGGCCATCAGCGGGTCGCGATAGTCGGCGTCCGTCGCCCATGTCGCGGCGATCAGCTTGCGACGGCGCTCGCCATCGGTCTCGTTCCATGCGTCGAAATAACGGTCGATCAGATCGGTATGCGCGTTCATCTGCAACTCCTTGATTGGCAATGACTGAGCGCTACGCTCGGCATACACGTCGCATGCGGCGGGCTCGGAGTGAAGATTCGCGGTTAGCGGGCCGCGCGTCGATTACGTCGCAGGTAATCGTTGTGCGGCGCGTCCCGGCGTTCGTGCGCGGCAATGCGTCGAGCGCATTACCTCCCAGGTAATGGATCGGCGCGGCGCTTTAGCTATCATCGTTGGCATGAACACACTTTCTTCTGCGCAAAGCGCCCCGCCGACACGGCCCGCGACCAGCCGCACCGTCGGCGATCTGCTGCGTGAATGGCGGCAGCGGCGACGGATGAGTCAGTTGCTGCTCGCCGCCGAAGCCGACATCTCGACGCGGCATCTGAGCTTCGTCGAGTCCGGCCGCGCAATGCCGAGCCGCGAGATGGTCATGCATCTTGCCGAGCGCCTCGATGTGCCGCTGCGCGCACGTAATGCATTGCTCGTCGCGGCCGGTTACGCGCCGCTGTTTCGCGAGCGGCCGCTATCGGACCCGCAACTGAGCGCCGCGCGCGAAGCCGTCGAACTGGTGCTGAAGGGCCATGAACCCTATCCGGCGCTCGCCGTCGACCGGCACTGGAACATCGTCGCCACGAATAACGCGCTCGGGCCGCTCCTTTCGGGCGCGAGTCCCGATCTGCTGAAGCCGCCCGTGAATGCGTTGCGCCTGAGCCTGCATCCGGATGGCATCGCTTCGTCCATCGTCAACTGGCACGCGTGGCGGGAACACGTGCTCGCGCGACTGCAACGGCAGATCGACGTAAGCGCCGACGAAACACTCAGCGCGTTGCGCGACGAACTGGCGGCTTATCCAACGCCGCCGGGCGCGCAGCCGCCCGAGCCCGGCGAGAGCCCGCTCAATCAGATTGCGGTGCCGCTGCGTCTGCGCACGCCGCTTGGCGTGCTGTCGTTTTTCAGCACGACGACGGTGTTCGGTACGCCGGTGGACGTGACCTTGTCGGAACTGGCGATTGAAGCGTTCTTTCCGGCCGATCCGCAGACCGCAGCCGCATTGCACGACTTCGCCGGCAACCGGCGCTCAGACGGCGTGCACGGGGCGACCGCCGGCACGTGACGGGATGCGGGCGGCGGCGGCGGCGCCATCGGGCGCGGCAGCGGCAAACAGCGACAAACAGCGGCGCGCCCCGCGCCTGCGAGGATATGCGCTACGTGCTATCTTTTTCGATCCTGATTGCGCTTTCGCTCGTCTGCCAACAACGCGCGCCAGCCGCCCGCCGGGCCGCCGGCGCGCGTGCGTTGTCGGTCAATCTCATCATGTCCGAACTTTCTTCTACTCTTTCTCCCGCGCCACGTCGTTTCGACCTCAACCCGAAACCGCTTGCCGCGGCTCTCCTTCTCATCGCGCTCGGTGCCGTATATCTGGCTCAGACCGTCAGTGGCCGTCAGGCCGCGCTATATATAGTCGGAGCCCTGCTCGGCATGTCGCTCTATCACGCGGCGTTCGGTTTCACGTCGGCGTGGCGCGTATTTATCGCCGACGGCCGCGGCGCCGGGCTTCGCGCGCAAATGCTGATGCTCGCCGTGGGCGTCGTGCTCTTCTTCCCGGTGCTCGCGTCAGGAACCTTGTTCGGCCATCCGGTGGTGGGGCTCGTCGCGCCCGCCGGCACGTCCGTGCTCGTCGGGGCTTTCATGTTCGGCATCGGGATGCAGTTGGGCGGCGGCTGCGCGTCCGGCACGCTGTACACAGTCGGCGGCGGCAGCACGCGGATGATCGTCACGCTCGCGGCATTTGTAACAGGCTCGGTGGTGGCGACCGCGCACATGCCGTTCTGGACCGCGCTGCCCGCCTTGAAGCCGTTGTCGATGGTCAACACGCTCGGCGCCGGCGCCGCGATCGCGCTGAACCTCGTCATTTTTGCGGCGATCGCGGCGCTGACCGTCATCGTCGAACGGCGCCGGCACGGGCGCCTCGTCAACGAGCCGGCGCGCGCGCCGCGCGCATCCCCTTGGCTGCAAGGGCCGTGGCCGCTCTTTGTCGGCGCACTCGCGCTTGTGCTGCTCAACTTCGCGACGCTCGCGCTGTCGGGCCGTCCGTGGGGCGTGACCTCGGCGTTCGCGTTATGGGGCGCGAAGCTCTTTGCCGCGCTGGGCGTGGACGTGGCGAGCTGGCCGTACTGGGCGACCCGCGCGAACGCGGGCGCGCTGGCAGCGCCTGTTACACACGACGTCACCACGGTGATGGACGTTGGCATCATTCTCGGCGCCATGGCCGCTGCCGCACTCGCCGGCCGCTACGCACCGGTCTGGAAAGTGCCGGCGCGCTCGCTGATCGCGGCTGTCGTAGGTGGCCTCCTGCTCGGCTACGGCGCCCGCCTTGCCTATGGTTGTAACATCGGCGCCTACTTCAGCGGCATCGTTTCAGGCAGCCTCCACGGCTGGTTGTGGCTCGTCGCCGCCTTCATCGGAAACGTGCTCGGCACGCGCCTGCGGCCCGCGTTCGGGCTCGAAGTCGAGCGGGTTCGCCCAACGGGCTGCTAATTCTTACCGATCCGGTTACAAACTCGCCGGGTTTGTAACCGGGGCGCCATCTTTTCGTTACAAAATCGGTCCGTCCCCGAAACAGAAAATCGCTAGGTAGTATTTACACGACTTGGCGCCGGTTTTTCGCTCGCTTTCCATTCAGTCTTAATTACCGGTTCTCTTGGATCCACCCTCGGTGTTGCGCGGACGACACGGTCTAATCCCCGCCGTACAAGGGTTTTCATGGATCTGACGCAAGCTCGCCAGGACGGAAAAGGTGTCCAGCGCGGCGCATTACAAGCCCATGAAATTCTTACCGAAATTTGATGCGCTTTTTCGAGATATTTTTTTGAGAAGGGATTGATTTCTGGTTTTACCCTTCATACAATTCGTCCCAAGCTGTTACGAAATGTAACGCGATGTATCAAAAGGTCGCCATGTGTATCCGGGACGACTTGTAGCCGAAGGACAACGTTTTCGGCGAGGCATAAAAGACATAACGGCAAAAAGCCGACATAGTAATTCGGGGCTTCGGAAACAGAGAAAATGGACCGTAGCAGCGAGACGCTGGACTCAATCCGCGAGATTAACCTGTCGTACATCATGCTTGCGCAACGTATGTTGCGTGAGGACAAACCGATCGGAATGTTCCGTCTGGGTTTGTCGTCGGAACTGGCTGATCTGCTTGCCGGGCTGTCGCTCGCACAGATCGTCAAGCTGGCCTCTTCCGATCAGCTTTTGTGTTTCTTCCGCTTCAACGACCACTCGATGCTGTCGGCGTTGACGCAAACGACGAAGCACACCGCAGTTGCACCGACTCACGCGGCGATCCTGCTTGCAGGCCAGCCCGCTGAGCAATTTGCCTAATAGGTTGACTGCGATGCTCAAGCGTAGCCTGACGGAAGATGCACAAGAAGTGTTTCGTGCGATCGCGTTGATCGAACTCGGCGCACGCATGCAGGTGCTCGAGAGCGAGTTGACGCTCTCGCGTGACCGCATGATCCGCCTGTACCGCGAGGTGAAGGGCGTATCGCCGCCCAAGGGCATGCTGCCGTTCTCGGCGGACTGGTACATGACGTGGCTTGCGAACATTCACGCGTCGCTGTTCTACAACACGTACCTGTTCCTGAAGAACGAAGCGCGTTGCTCGCATCTCGATGCGCTGACCAAAGGGTATCGGCTCTATCTCGAACACTGCAAGCACAGTGAAACCGAACCGGTGCTCGACCTGACGCGCGCCTGGACGCTGGTGCGTTTCTTCGACGCCGACATCCTGCAGTTGACGAAGTGCTGCCGTTGCACCGGCAAGTTCGTCGCACACAAGCACGACCTGCAGCACAACGTCGTGTGCGGCGCATGCCAGCCGCCGTCGCGTGCCGGCAAGACGAAGAAAGCCGCAGCCGCTCGCCAGGAAGCACTCGAAGCCGCGCAGGTCGCCCAGGCCGCCTGAGTCACGCGACTTGCCAGATTGATCTTCGATGACGGCTGGTCCGCCCGATTCGAATCCGAAGCCTCAAAATAAAAGGTCCGCCAATTTGCGCGGACCTTTTTTTGTTCAACGTTCACGCTATTCGCGCGGCAACGCAGCGATGCACCAGGCCGCACAGCCCTTTCGCCCCTTCATTCCCCAACGAGTCCCACCGTCTGCACGACGAGCCACAGGTTCGCCGCGGTAATCACCGCGAACAGCGTCCACGCGACGATCCGCGTGAGCAGCGTATTCGCGAACTCGCCCATCAGCGAGCGGTCGCCGGTCATGCGGATCAGCGGATAAAGCGCGAACGGCAATTGCAGGCTGAGCACGACCTGACTCGCGACGAGCAGCTTGCCCACCGCGCCGTTGCCCATCATCTGCACGCCGATCAGTGCGGGAATCAACGCAAGCGCGCGCGTGATGAAGCGCCGCTGCCAGCACGGAATCTTCAGCTTCAGGAAGCCTTCCATGATGACCTGCCCCGCAACCGTGCCGGTGAAGGTCGAACTTTGTCCCGACGCGAGCAGCGTGATTGCGAACAACACCGCCGCGAAGCCGGTGCCGACAATCGGCGCGAGCAGCTTGTAGGCGTCTTCGATTTCGGTGACCTGATTGTGGCCGGTCGCATGGAACGCGGCGGCCGCGAGAATCAGGATCGCCATGTTGATCATCAGCGCCAGCAGCAACGACACGATGGTGTCGATGCGCGACATGCCGATCGCGGAGCCGATGCTCGCCGGATCGCGCTTCACCGCTCGCGTTTGCACGATCGACGAATGCAGATACAGGTTATGCGGCATAACCGTCGCGCCGAGAATGCCGATTGCGAGATACACCGGCTCGCGCGAGTTCAAAGCCTGCCACGACGGAATTAGTCCTTGCGCGACCGACGGCCAATGCGGCTTGACGAGTGCGAGTTCGACGATATACCCGACGCCGATCGTCGCGATCAGTCCAAGCATGATCGCTTCCAGATCGCGGAAGTTCTTGCCCTTCAGGCCGAGCACGATCAACGTGTCGAACGCGGTCAGCAGCACGCCCGTGGTAAGCGAACATTTGAAGAGCAGATGAAAAGCGAGCGCGCCGCCAAGCACTTCCGCGAGATCGCACGCGACGATCGAAAGCTCGGCAAGAAACCATTGCCCTCGCGCGACCGCGGGCGAATAACGCGCCCTCGACAATTCGGCCAGATCGCGTCCCGTGACGATACCCAGACGCATGCTCAGACATTGCAACGCCATCGCCGCGAGACTCGACAGCATGACGACGAACAGCAGGCTGTAGCCGTAACGCGAGCCGGCTTCAATGTCGGTCGCCCAGTTGCCCGGGTCCATATAGCCGATGGAAACCAGCAGGCCAGGGCCGGCGAACTGCAGGATCTTTTTCCAGAAAGGCGCGCCTTGCGAGACGGCGACCGAGCCTTGCACTTCAGACGGGCAAAACGGCGCTGTTGCCGTAGTCGGTAATTTGAACTGCAATCCGGAGATCTCTTGAGAAGGAATAAAACCGCGGCGCAGACTGGCTGCATCGCGGACCGCCTCAAGTGTACAAAGAAACCTCCGGCAATGTCCCGCTGAGTGCATAACGGCCGACGTCGCGCACGCGATAGTCGAGCGGATCGTGCAGCGTGTGCACGCGAGCGTTGCGCCAGAAACGATCGAGCGCGAGCGGCGCATGCGTGGCGCGCGCGCCGCAGGCGTCGAATAGTTTTTCGCTGACGTCGAGCGCCGCACGATGCGCGACGATTTTCGCCTCTGAAGTAGCGAGCGCAACGTGCGCGCGCGCTTCGGCGGAAAGCGACGAGCCCTCGCGCCACGCGGCATCGAGCGCTTGCGCGGCGCGCACGGCCAGCGCTTCGGCGCTCACCGCCTGAATACGCATTTCGCCAAAACGCTGGATCAAGTACGGATCGTCGGTGGCTTTCGTCACGCCCGAAGTCATCCACGGCTTGCCGTATTGCGTGACGTACGCACGCGCTTCATCGAGCGCGCCTTGTGCGATGCCCACGAACAGATTGGTCATGACCTGCTGCGATACGAGCGTGCGCAAACTCGCGTATGGCGTGTCGGCGCGTTGCAGGACTTCTTCCGGCTCGACCCGGACCTGAACAAACGACACGCTGCCGCTGTCGGTCTGCCGCTGCCCGATCGGATTCCAGTCTTCGTTGACCGTGATGCCCTCGCGCGTGGTCGGCACGACTGCGAACATCGTGCTGCCGGTCTGCGGGTCGTGCCCGGAAACCGTCATCATCTGCGAGCCGCGCGTGCCCGAGCAAAAGCCTTTCTCGCCATTCAGGAGATAGCCGCCGTCGCCGGTTGCGTTGGCAACGAGCCGGGTGTCGAGCGGATTCACCGCGTTGCCCCACCACCAGCGCTCTTTTACCGTACCGCTCAGGTAGCGTGCACGCTGTTCCGCATTACCCCACACATAGACACTGACCTCTTGCAAGAACGTGAACCCGAGCAGATGCGCGAGCGCGCTGTCCACCTGCGCGATCTTGCGAATGGTGTCGTAGATTTCCGGCCAGGAAGCGCCTTCGCCGCCGAATTCGCGCGGCACGGCAAGCGTGAGCAGGCCCGCGTCGGCGATCCACTGTTTCTCCTGCGCGGCGTGGCCGCCCGCAAGGTCGCGCTCCGCGGCGCTCGCATGCAGTGCCGCGAGCAGGCCGGCGAGATCGCGCACGGCTGGTGCAGCGGACGCCTCGCGCGTCTGCAGCGCCGCGGTCTGGCGAAAATCGTTCATGCTATTTCCACGTGATGATGTTTTCGAGGCGGACCTGCAGTGCAGGTGGAATGGGCTCGCGAGAGGCTTGCGGCGCATCCGGCAGCTTTCATGATAGGCGGTGAGATCGGCGACCGATAGGGCGCGCGTCATTCGTCATGCGAATGCGCTACGTCAGCAGGCCGACGCGAACACGGCAATCAGTATTTGAACTCGCCCCTCACGCGCGCTGCGCGAGTCGCCGCACGAAGCGATCGCCCACCAGCTGTACCGTGGTCACGATCGCAATCAGCAACACGATCACCGTCACCATCACCGTCGTATCGAAGCGCTGATAGCCATAGCGGATCGCAAGATCGCCGAGGCCGCCTGCGCCGACCGCACCGGCCATCGCCGAAGATCCGATCATCGCGACTACGGTGATCGTGAAGCCACCCACGATGCCTGGCAGAGCTTCGGGCAACAGCACATGCCAGATGATATGCCTGCGTTGCGCGCCCATTGCCTGCGCTGCTTCTATCAGGCCGCGGTCCACTTCGCGCAGGCTCACTTCGGCTACGCGGGCGAGGAACGGAATCGCGGCAATGCTGAGCGGCACGATTGCCGCCCATACGCCGATGGTCGTACCGATCAGCAAGCGCGTGAGGGGCAGCAGCGCGACCAGCAGAATGATGAACGGTGTCGAGCGAAACGCATTGACGAGCGCGCCGAGCGTGCTGTTCACCGCGCGCTTTTCGAAGATGCCGCCACGCGTGGTCGTGACCAGCACCAGCGCCAACGGAATGCCGACCAGTGCTGCGATTACCGCGGACACGCCGACCATTACAACCGTATCGCGTATCGCACCGACGAGTTCCGACAGCCAGAGATCAGACATAACCCAATACCTCGACGTGGTTAGCGTGGCCGCGCGCGCGTTCGACCAGCGCGGCGACCTGCGCATGCACCGTGGCGCCTTTTTTCGCGCGCACCTGCGCGGATACGATGAGGCGCCCTTGCGCATGGCCTTGAATGCGGTCGATCCCGCCATGCACGAAGCTCACGCCGCCTCCGTCGATGCTCAGCGCGGAAGTCAGACCGGCGAGGTCGGGGTCACGTGAATTGCCGCCAGTAAAGCGCACGTCGAGCAGAACGCGCGCGTCGGCTTGCGCGATCCCGGCAAGCGGCTTCACCCGGTCGGCAAGGTCCGCAGGCAAGTCATGAACCAGCGTGCGTAGCAGCGCCCGCGTTGCATCGTGCTGCGGCTCGCCGAACACTCGCCACACCGGGCCCGTTTCGACTACGCGGCCGCGCTCGATCACGGCGACCGTATCGCACACCTCACGAATGACCTGCATTTCATGCGTGA
This sequence comes from Paraburkholderia caledonica NBRC 102488, assembly GCF_000685095.1. Classification (GTDB taxonomy): domain Bacteria; phylum Pseudomonadota; class Gammaproteobacteria; order Burkholderiales; family Burkholderiaceae; genus Paraburkholderia; species Paraburkholderia caledonica. Next base: position 241,707 of record NZ_BAYE01000006.1, on the reverse strand, counting down.
TCAGGACAACGGTCAGGCTCAACCGACGGTTGATGTCGCGCAGCAGCGCGAGAATCGCTTGCGTCGTTTCGGGATCGAGTGCGGACGTCGCTTCGTCGCACAGCAGAATGTCGGGGTCCGTGACGAGTGCGCGCGCAATGCCGACACGCTGCTTCTGTCCGCCGGACAAGCTCGCTGGATAAGCGTCGCGCTTCGCCGCGAGGCCGACGAGTTCGAGCAACGCATCGACCTTCCTGTCGATCGCGGCTTTCGGTACGCCGGCGATCTTCAGCGGCAACGCAATGTTCTCACGCACCGTCTTCGCGGAGAGCAGATTGAAGTGCTGAAACACCATGCCGATGCGACGGCGTAGCGTCACGAGTCCGCGTTCGTCGAGTTCGCCGACATTTACTCCATTCACGCGCACTGCGCCCGAACTCGGCTTTTCGAGTCCGTTCACGAGCCGCAGTAACGTGGATTTTCCTGCGCCGCTGCGACCGATAATGCCGAACACCTCGCCACGCGCAACGTTCAACGTCACGTCTGCGAGCGCCGCGGTCGGGGCACCGTTGGACCCCGCGAATACTTTGCCGACGCGGTCGAATACAACGGCCGCTTGCGCCGGCGCCGCGCTCGCACGATGATCGACCGCGGCAGACGGTGCTTCTTCGATGAACTGCGGCACGTCGAAAAGATTAGCCATCGCTTCGCTCCTCTCAGGCTTCCACGGTTTGTTTGATGCCGCTTTGTGGCGCTCGCCGATGCTGCGCGCCGACATGCACGTCCGGTAAACGCGCGCGGCCGCCGCCGAACAGCTTCTCTCGCAGCGTAGGCGCGGGATCGTAGTCTTCCTTGTAGACGCCGCGGTTCTGCAACTCCGGCACGACGAGGTCCACGAAGTCCTCAAACGATTCAGGCATCACCGTGCGCGTCAGATTGAAACCGTCTACGCCCGCTTCGTCCATCCATGACACCAGTTCGTCCGCGATCTGCTGGGGCGAACCCACCACCGGTTTTGCGCGACCGCCGAGCGTCATCTGTTCGAGAACTTTGCGCTTGGTCCAGACGCCGCTCACGCTCTTCTTCGAAATGGCCTCGACCGCCGATTGCATGGATTGCGTCTTCACATACGAGATCGGCTCATCCAGCTCGTATTGCGAAAAGTCGATACCTGTCGAACTGGAGAAATGCGCGATGCCGCCTTCAGCGCTTGCATAGCGCCGGTACTCTTCGAACTTTTCCTGTGCGGCTCGTTCGGTTTCGCCGACCACCACGGTGATGCCCGCGAATATCTTGATGTCGTCAGGCGAGCGCCCAAAGCTCACGGCTCGTGCGCGAATGTCGTCGACGATCGAACGCGTCAACTGCTTGTTCTGTCCGCCGACAAATACGCACTCCGCATGACGCGCCGCGAAGTCCACGCCGCGGCTCGACGAGCCGGCCTGATACAACACGGGTGTGCGTTGCGGCGATGGCTCGCTCAAGTGAATCGCGTCGATCGAATAGAAAGGACCGTCGTGTTTCACGCGATGCACCTTGCCCGGTTGCGAGAAGATGCGTGAAGCGCGGTCGCGCACCACCGCGTCGTCTTCCCAGCTTTGTTCCCAGAGCTTGTAGACCACATCCATATAGTCGTCGGCACGGTCATAGCGGTCGTCATGGCTGATCTGCTGCGCGAGACCCATGCCGCGAGCGGCGCTATCCAGATAGCCGGTGACGATATTCCAGCCGACCCGCCCTTTGGTCAGATGGTCGAGCGTCGACATGCGCCGCGCGAACAGATACGGCGGCTCATACGTCAGATTCGACGTCACGCCAAAGCCGATATGACGCGTAACATGCGCCATCGCGGGCACGATCAGCGAGGGATCGTTGATCGGAATCTGCACGGCTTCGCGTAACGGCGTTTCGGGACCGCCCTGATACACGTCGTACACGCCGACAATATCCGCGAGAAAGATCCCGTCAAACTTGCCGCGTTCGAGCGTTTGCGCAAGACTCGTCCAGTAGTCGAGATCGGTGTAATGCGCCGAACGATCTCGCGGATGCGTCCACAAGCCGTGATTGATGTGGCCCACCGCATTCATGTTGAATGCGTTCAACAGAATCTTCTTCGGCATCGCGGCACTCCTGTTGTTTCTGATCAGCGCGGAATGCGCCGCTTACCAGGCGACTGCATACAAAGTGCCGAATGCTTTGTCGAGCGCGGCGCGCACAGCCGGCGAATGCTGATAGATGGAAATGAACTTGCGAATGCGCGGATCGTTCACGCTCTCCGGACGCACGACCCACTGAATTGCGTAGTTCTTGTTCTCCAGACCGTCGAATAGCAGCGCGCTATTCGGGTCCGTCGTCCCCGCGAGCTTGATGAAGCTCGGATAGCCTTGTGCAAGATCGACATCGTCGAGCGAACGCGCCAGTTGGGATGCTTCGAGTTGAACGATCTTCAGATGCCGGGGGTTGTCGATAATGTCGAGCGTAGTTGCGCGATAGTCGATTCCGGGCGTCAGCTTGATAAGCCCCGCGCGTTGCAGCAGCAACAAGCCGCGCCCGCCATTGACAGGATCGTTGGCGATCGCCACGGTCGCGCCGTCTTTCAACTCGTCGAAGCGTTTGATCTTCTTAGAGTACAGACCGATCTTCATGATCGTGCCAGGGGCAATTGCGACAAAGTTATAGCCGCCCTGCTTCTTCGCGTTCTCGAGAAACGGAATGTGCTGGAAGTAATTGACGTCGATATCCTTATTCGCGAGTGCGGCGTTCGGCGTATTCCAGTCGGTGAACTCGATCACCTTCACGTCGAGTCCCTGCTCTTTCGCCTCACGCACGGCTACTTTGAGTGCCTCGATTTGCGGACTCGTGGCCGTGCCGATTTTCAGTGTCGGCGCGTCCGCTGCGAATGCGGGCGCTGCGGGCAGTGCCAGTGCGAAGCCGAAGGCGCTGACAAGCGCGAGCGTCGGCGCGCGAAAAAAATGCCGCACGTTTGAAGCGAAATTGCGCATGGTGGACTCTTGTAGTTGAGACGTGATGAGGTTCGCGGCGAGCCTGTTCGACGGCCCGCGTCATGGTGCGAATCATCATAGAGTCCACGATACCTACGGGTCTACGAACGGATTTTCGAAAGGAAAGTGCTAAAAAAGATTTGCGCAGAAAAAAGCCGGACCGCGCTCATCGCGCGATCCGGCTTTTTTGCAGCACTCGGGTCCAGCCTCAGCAGTAAGACGTCTAGCGCCTGGCCACCTGATCGGCAGGCGCCGCTGACGAAGCCGGCGTTGCAGCCGGTGCAGCGGAACCCACTGCGGTGTCGGACGCAGCCATATCGCCCCAGCCGCCGCCGAGGGCACGAATCAGGTTGACCGTCGCGACAGCCTGCGTGCCCTGCAAGTGGCTCGCCTGCAGTTGGGTATTCAACACCTGCCGCTCGCCGTCGATCACGTCCAGATAGCTGACCGCGCCTTCGGTGTACTGCGTGCGCGACAGACGCGCCGCTCGCTGCGAGGCCTGCACGGCATTGTTCTGCTCACGCATCTGGTCGTCGAGCAGGCGCAGGTCGGCGAGGTTGTCCTCGACTTCGCGGAACGCCACCAGAACCTGCTGACGATACTGCGCGACGTCCTCGTCGTATTTCGCACGAGCCTGCGCGAGATTCGCCTTGCGCCGGCCGCCGTCGAACAGAGGCAACGTCAATGCAGTGCCGGCAAACGGCCCGAGAATGAACGCGCGGCTCGACCACATGAAAAGATTGCCCAAGGTTGCCGACTCATAGCCAAATGCCCCAGTGATATCGAGCTTCGGGAAAAACGCCGACTTCGCGAGACCGACCCGCGCGTTTGCTGCGGCCATAGCGCGTTCGGCCGCCGACACGTCCGGCCGCCGTTCGAGCAGTGCCGAAGGCAAGCCTGGCGGCACACGCGCAGCTACCGGCACCAGCGGCGCTTCTGCGAACGAGAAGTCTGCCGGCGGCTTGCCGAGCAGAATCGCGAGACTATGCTCCGACGCCGCGCGCTGACGTGCGACGCCCACGGCATCCGCGCGCGCGCTCGCAAGTTCGTTGCGGGCGCGAGAAACATCGAGCTCGCTGATGTCGCCTTCCTTGAAACGACGCTCGACGAGCTTCAACGTATCTTCACGCAATGCCACTGTGCGGCGATACAGATCCTGATCGGTATCGAGTTCGCGCAACTGGAAATAGTTTTGCGCGACGTCGGCCTGCAACGACAATTGCACCGAACGGAACAGCGCTTCGCTTTGCTGCTCGTCAGCACGCGACGCATTGACGTTAGAGCCGACACGCCCGAACAGATCCGCTTCATACGACGCGCCGACCTGCGCGCGCCAGATCGTGCCGGTCGTTCCACCGGCGCTATCCGGCAGGAACTGCGACGCTGCCGACGCACGTTCGCGGGTCGGGCCGAAGCCCGCATCGATCTTCGGGAACCAGTCCGATTTCGCTGCACGCGTCACCGCACGGGCCTGTTGCACGCGCGCTGCTGCCGCCTTCAGGTCCTGATTCGCGGCGGCCGCCTGCTCTTCGAGTGCGTCGAGTTGCGCGTCGCCGAAAATCTTCCACCATTCGCCGCGATGCGCGTCGTCGGCAGGTTGCGCCGTCTTCCACGTGCCGGCGTCCGGTGCCGATGCAGCGGAGGGCGCCGAAGCTGCCGAGGCCCCTGAAGCCGCTACCGGCGCTTCCTTGAACGCGGTGGGCGTATCCACTTCCGGCCGCTTATAGGTGGGCTCCACCGAGCAGGCGGCGAGCAGCGCGAGCAGCAAACCGCTGGCTGCTGCCCGGCCCCATCCACTCAAACTTTCAAAGCGTTTCATTGTTGTTTTCTCCTCAGGCGTCCGTGACCGGTGCGCCAATGCGCGGCGAATCCTTCTGCGCGACATGAATCGTCCCGCCGGCCAACGTACGCAGCACCACATAGAACACCGGCGTGAGCATCAGCCCGAACAGCGTGACACCGAGCATGCCAAAGAACACCGCGACACCCATTGCGTGACGCATTTCCGAACCGGCTCCGGTCGACAACACGAGCGGCACCACACCCATGATGAACGCGATCGACGTCATCAGAATCGGTCGCAGACGCAGCCGGCTCGCCTCAATCGCCGCCGACAATGGCGTATGTCCATCGTGTTCGAGTTCTCGGGCGAACTCCACGATCAGAATCGCGTTCTTCGCCGACAAGCCCACCAGCACCATCAAGCCGATCTGCGTGAAGATGTTGTTGTCGCCGCCGGTGAGCCACACGCCGGTCAGCGCAGACAGCACGCTCATCGGCACGATCAGGATCACGGCGAGCGGCAGCGTCAGGCTTTCATACAGTGCGGCAAGCACGAGGAACACGAGCAACACGCTGATCGGGAACACCCACAGGCCCGCATTACCGGCGAGAATCTGCTGGTACGTGAGGTCGGTCCATTCGAGCTTGACACCGCGCGGCAGAACCTCGGCCGCTACGCGCTCAGCCGCGGCTTGCGCCTGACCGGACGAGAATCCCGGCGCCGGTCCACCGTTGATGTCCGCTGCGGTATAGCCGTTGTAACGCACCACCATTTCCGGACCGAACGTCGGCGTGACCGACACGAGCGACGACAACGGCACCATGTCGCCCGCGGCATTGCGCGTCTTCAGTTGCAGGATGTCGTCGGCGCGTTGACGGAACGGCGCGTCTGCCTGCACTCGCACCTGATATACGCGGCCAAAGCGGTTGAAGTCGTTCACATACAGCGAGCCCAGATAGATCTGCATCGTGTTGAACACGTCAGTGACCGGCACGCCGAGTTGCTTCGCCTTCACGCGGTCGAGGTCCACGTTCAATTGCGGAACGTTGATCTGATAGCTGGAGAAGGTTGGGCCGAGTTCAGGCGTTTGCGCGGCCTTCTTCACGAAGGCCTCTGCTGCCTTGTTCAATTCCGCGTAACCGAGCGCACCGTGATCCTCCAGTTGCATCTTGAAACCGCCGAGCGTGCCGAGACCGAGCACGGGTGGCGGCGGAAACACCGCGACGAACGAGTCCTTGATCGCACCATATTGCTGGTTCAACGCGCCGGCAATCGCACCCGCCGAGAGCTTCTTGTCGCCGCGCTCCTTGAACGGCTTGAGCGTGACGAACACAATGCCCGCGCTAGAACTGTTCGTGAAGCCGTTCACCGACAAACCCGGGAACGCCACTGCGCTTTCCACGCCCTTCTGCTTGAGCGCAATCGCGCTCATGTCGCGGATCACTTTTTCCGTACGATCCAGCGATGCGCCATTCGGCAACTGCGCGAACGCAATCAGGTACTCCTTGTCCTGCGCGGGCACGAAGCCGCCCGGCACGACACGCGAGATCAGCACCGTTGCACCGAGCAGAATCGCGTACACCGCGAGCATCGCACCCTTGCGGCGCAGCACGCCGGTCACGCCGCGGCCGTATGCCGTCGAGCCGCGATGAAACACCTTGTTGAAGCCCTTGAAAAAGCGGCCCAGCAAGCGGTTCATCACACGCGTCAGCAAGTCTTCCTTCGCGCCGTGGCCGCGCAGCAGCATGGCGGACAACGCCGGCGACAGCGTCAACGAGTTGAACGCCGAGATCACCGTGGAGATCGCGATGGTCATCGCGAACTGCTTGTAGAACTGACCCGTGAGGCCCGTCATGAACGCGAGCGGCACGAACACGGCGACGAGCGTGAGCGCGATGGCGATAATCGGCCCGCTCACTTCCTGCATTGCCTTATAGGTAGCGTCGCGCGCACTGAGCCCGCTTTCGATATTCCGTTCGACGTTCTCCACCACCACGATCGCATCGTCCACCACGATCCCGATCGCGAGCACCATGCCGAACAACGACAACGCATTGATCGAGAAGCCGAACGCAAGCAACAGCGAGAACGTGCCGACAATGGACACCGGCACGGCGATCAATGGAATGATCGATGCGCGCCACGTTTGCAGGAACACGATCACGACGATCACCACCAGCGCGATTGCTTCGAGCAGCGTATGCACGACCGCCTCGATACTCGAGCGCACGAACTGCGTCGGGTCGTAGACGATCTTGTATTCGACGCCCGCGGGCATGTCTTGCGCGAGGTCCTTCATCGCGGAGCGAACTTCGTCGGAAATCGCGAGCGAGTTCGCGCCTGGCGCCTGGTTGATCGCGAGCGCAACCGCCGGCTTGTTGTCGAGCAACGAACGCAGACCGTATTCCGACGCGGCCAGTTCGACACGAGCGATGTCACGCAGATAAGTCACGCCGCCATCGGGCGCGGTCTTCACGATGATGTCGCCGAATTCGCCCTCGGTCTTCAGACGGCCGCGCGCATTGACCGACAACTGCAATTGCGTGCCGGGCACCGAAGGCGATGCGCCGATCACGCCGGCCGCCACCTGAATGTTCTGCTCGCGAATCGCGTTGACCACTTCGGTCGCCGTCAAACCGCGTTGCGCCACCTTCTGCGGATAGAGCCACACACGCATTGCGTAGTCGCCGGAGCCCCACAATTGCACCTCGCCGACACCCTGAATGCGCGCGAGCCGGTCCTTGACGTTCAGCACCGCGTAGTTGCGCAGATACGTCATGTCGTAGCGGTTATTCGGCGAGATCAGGTGGACCACCATTGTCAGCGTAGGCGAGCTCTTGATCGTCGTCACGCCGAGCCGTTGGACGTCTTCCGGCAAACGCGGCAGTGCCTGGTTCACGCGGTTCTGCACCAGTTGCGTCGCGAGGTCCGGGTTCGTGCCGAGCTTGAACGTGACCGTCAGCGTGAGATTGCCGTCGCTATTTGCTTGCGACTGCATATACAGCATGTTCTCGACGCCGTTGATCTGCTCTTCAAGCGGCGAAGCGACGGCTTCCGCGATCACTTTCGGATTTGCGCCAGGATACTGCGCGTGCACCACGACCGACGGCGGGACCACTTCGGGGTATTCGGAGATCGGCAGCTTGAAGAGCGAAATGACGCCCGCCAGCAGAACCAATACCGATAGCACGCCCGCAAAGATCGGCCGATCGATGAAGAATTTGGATATGTTCATTGGAAGCTCTTGATGTTGGAGCAAGCGGTTGGAGCAAGGCGCCGCGCGTTCGATGCCGCGGCGGCGACGCTCACGAATTCTTGTCCGCTTTGGCGCGCGTCTGTGCAAGCGGCGCGCTGTTCGGGTCCTGGTCGGTCGTCATGGGCACCATGTGCGCGCGCACTGCATCGCCCGGACGCACACGCTGAATGCCGTTGACGACGATCCGGTCTCCCGCCTTCAGTCCGCCCTTCACGACGCGCAGGTTGCCCTGCATATCGCCGACGGAAATCTCGCGGTACGCAACGTGATTGTTTTGATCGACCACCAGCACGAACTTCTTGTCCTGGTCGGTGCCCACGGCGGCGTCGTCGATCAGCAGCGCGGGGTGCGGCTCGCTGCCGCCCACTTTCACGCGTGCGTAGAGGCCCGGAATCAATGTGCCGTCCTGGTTATCGAAACGCGCGCGAACGCGAATCGTGCCCGACGACGTATCGAGCCGGTTGTCCACCGACTCGATAACGCCGTTGCGGGAGTAGCCGCTTTCGTCCGCAAGACCGAGTTCGACCGGCACCTTGCCGCCGTCTTTTGCACGACGCAGGTATTGCAGATACGTTTGTTCGTCGGCGTCGAACGATGCGTAGATCGGCGAAACCGACACGAGCGTGGTGAGCGGCGTCGAGTTCGCGCCCGCCGACACCACGTTGCCCACCGTGATTTCCGCACGCGACACACGGCCTGAAACTGGCGCAACAATCTTCGTGTAGCCGAGATTGATGCGCGCGGTTTCGAGCGCGGCTTGCGCGGCCTTCAGGTTCGCGCTCGCTTCGCGCGCGGCATTCTGCTTCTCGTCGTAATCACGCTTCGCGATTGCGTTGTCGGTGATCAGGCGCTGCGCGCGCTCCCAGTCGCTTTGCGTGTAGCCGGTGCGCGCCTGCGCGGCCGCGAGCTGCGCTTCTGCTCGGGCAACTTCCGCCGCATACGGGCGCGGGTCGATCACGAACAGCGTGTCACCTTTCTTCACGAGCGCGCCGTCCTTGAAATTGACCGACACGATCGTTCCAGGCACCTGTGAACGGACGTCCACTTTTTCGACCGCTTCAAGACGGCCCGAATAGCTCTGCCAGTCGGTAATCGTTTTTTGCACCACCGTGGCGACATCGACTTCCGGCACGATGGTCGGCGCGGCAGGCGAACTGGCGTCGACACGAATTGCGCCGAACGTGCCCAGTCCGGCTACGACGATCACGGCTAGCGCGGCTATCGCCACACGGCGACGGGAAAGAGAAAGAATGGTCATTTGAAGCTCCCGGTATCGTTGATTGAAGTTCTGCTTATTTGTGTTTCATCGATGGGCGCGCGCATCGAAGCGCCACTGAAAAAATCGCACCGCTTCCTGCAAGGCGGGCGGATGATCGGCCAACGCCGCATGCGAGACGGCCGGATAGCGGACCACCTGGGTCAGCACCCCTGCATCGATCAGGCTGCTTGCGTATTTCTCCGCCTCGACGTGCAGCACGTCGTTTTGCGCGGTCGCGATCAGCGTGGCCGGCAAGCCCGCGAGTCGCGACGATTCCAGCGGCGCCGCATACGGATGCATGCGTTGCGACGCTTGCGGCAAGTACGCGCGGTAACAAGCCGCGCACTCTCTCGCCGTGATGTCCGAGCCGAGGCGCTTCTCGTCGCCAAGGCGGGTGAGACTCGGGTCCAGCATCGGCCCAAACAAAGCCTGCGCGGCGATCTGCACGTCGCCGCGATCACGCGCGATGAACGCAAGGCAATTGGCCAATTGCCCGCCGGCGTCATGGCCCGCCACGCCAACCTTTCTGCTATTGCCGCCAAAAGCGCGCGCCCGCGTCTGTACCCACAATGCCGCGCGATGCGCGTCTTCAGGCGCGGCGGGAAACGGAAACGCCGGCGCCAGCGAATAGCCGACCGACACCACCAATGCCGGTAAATGCTCTGCGAAATAACGCGAGGCAAAGTCGGCTTGATCGATAGATCCCTTCGTAAAGCCGCCGCCGTGAAAATAAAGCAGTACTGGCAGTGCGGTTTTCTTTCCCTGCCGGTACAAACGCAATGTGATGTCCTGAGCGTGCCCTTCTATCTGCACGTCAGTGACTTCGAGTGCCGTGCTGTCGGCCTCTACCGGTGCACTGCCGGTGGGCTCAAAGGAGTACGGCGGTTTAAATGCTTGCATGTCGAGCCGCGCAATGCGCAAAGAACTTCAATGGTGCGAATTGTGGGTTCGGCAGACTCGTAAATAAATGCCTATAATCCGGCAACACAATTCGGCGCCCCTGAACAATCCATCCGATTGCTCCGCGGATTCGAATCCTGATCAGTACGCCTGCCCCTTCTGGAGGTTTGCAATGGACCGGCTTCAGGCCATGCAAGTGTTCACACGCGTTGTCGACACCAACAGCTTTACCCGTGCGGCGGAAACGCTCGACCTGCCCCGCGCATCGGTTACCACGATCATTCAGAACCTCGAAGCGTTCCTCGGCACGCGGCTCATGCACCGCACTACGCGGCGCCTGTCGCTCACGCCGGACGGCGCCGCTTATTACGAGCGCTGCGTGCGCATTCTCGCGGACGTCGAAGAGACCGAGGCCAGTTTTCAGAGCGGCAATAAAAAACCGCACGGCAAGCTGCGCATCGACATGCCGGGCTCGATCGGCCGCTTGCTGGTGATTCCTCAACTATGTGAATTCCACACGCGCTACCCGGACATCGACTTGCAACTCGGCTTGTCGGACAGACAGGTCGACCTTTTGCAGGAAGGCGTGGATTGCGTGGTGCGCGTCGGCGCACTCCAGGATTCTTCGCTGGTGGCGCGGCGTATTGGCCTATTCGAGGGCGTGACGTGCGCGGCCCCGGAATACATTGAACGGGCCGGCATGCCGACTTCGCTCGACGACCTGGAAAATCACAAAGCAGTCAATTACTTCTCCAGCCGTACGGGACGCACGCTCGACTGGGCGTTTATGGTTGATGGCAAAGAGGTTGAAGTAAAAATGAAGGGCATTGTGTCGGTCAACGACGCCGATGCCTACGTGACCTGCGGGCTGGAAGGTTTTGGCCTGATTCAGCCGGCTCGTTTCATGGTGCTGCCGCATCTGCGTTCAGGCCAACTGGTTGAAGTACTGCCAGAACTCAAGCCTTTGCCGATGCCGATTTCCGCAGTCTATCCGCACAGTCGGCATCTGTCGCCTAAAGTCCGTGTTTTCGTAGACTGGATCGCCGAAGTATTCGATCGCTGCCCATTGCTGAGCGGCCGCGGTGCGCTCGATGCAACATGCTCGCAACGCACACTGGAAGAACGCGAATCGGCTCCCGCACTCGACACGCCGATTATTTCCGAATGGGTCGCGTAATTCAATTAGATTGAAGTACAAAATCTGGAACAGTGAATTCCAACCGCGGCGCTAATGCCGCGGTTGTTGTTCGAGCCCGTGTTTATAGGGGTCGTCGCGCGATTGTTCCGAAATCGCGACAATTCATTTCGCGAAAGCGCGATTTATCGAGGCCGGCTCGAAGTCTACATTTCACCCTGTCGCAGCGCCCCTCGTGCTGCAAACGAATCGACAGGAGTGAATCATGAAACGCAATCTTCTCGCAGGTCTTGCTCTCTCGCTGCTCGCCAGCGCGCCGGTATTTGCACAAAGCAACGGCGGCGGCAACGGCATTGGCCACGCCGGTTCTTACCAGACTCAACCGACTTCGACGACGAGCGGAAAAACGCGCGCTGAAGTGCAGGCCGAGCTGGTCGCCGCATATCGTGACGGTTCGCTGCCCGCGCTCAATCGCACGAGCTACCCGAACAAAGGTCTGATCGGCCAGACGCAGGCCGCGCGCATCGCGTTGCAGGAAGGCGCGAACGGCGACGTCACGCGTGTGGCTAATGGCCAGTAACGAGCAATAAGCAAAGCACTAGCGGAGCAACAAGCGGGGCATTGAGCACATAGAGAAGCAAACACCAGAATCGTTAGTTTTCCGGAATAAATGCCAATCGCCACGATAGCTTTCCAGTCTTCATAAAGGAGCAGATCATGACACCATCGGAACTCGATCATTGGGATACGGACGCCGCCGTCTGGACACCGTATCGCGCACCACAACGTTGAGTGTCGCGCGCCATTGCAGTGCGGGCCGCATGAAGCGGCCCGCATGCAACTAGCTGGTTAGCGTTTGGGCACGCCTTCGCGCCATTCGCTCCAGTGCGTGACAATGTCCTGCACGAGCGGATTACCTGAGCGGTACAGATTTTCGAGAGCAATCGTAAAGCCGCCTTGCGCGGAGTAGTTCAGCAGGTTGTCGGCGCTGGTCTGCCCGTCGTAGGGACGGTCGAAATCAGAGCCCGCACGCACCACGGCGACGCGGTTCAAATCGACCTTGTGCACTGAAGCCGCGCGTTTCAGCGCTTCGTACGTGGCATTGTCTTCCTGCTGGGTGGTGCAATACACGCCCTTTCCATCCGTCAGGATCTTGGTCCAGTCGCGAGCCCGTTGCCCGAGCAGCGTGCCCGACCACCACGTATCGCCGGCGAGCGTATCGCATTGAATGACGGTCGGCGGGCGATTAGCCGGCGCGTACGAATATTTCGCACGCGCGGCCTGCGCCTGCGCGTTGTCGGAAAGCACCACATTGCGCGACAAGGCGAATGCGGTATCGGCGAGTTGCGTATTAAGTTGGAACACTTCGGTCCGGTAATCGAGCGGCGGCTTTTCTGAAGGGCTCTTCGTGTTGATGCCAAGATAGCCGGTGTTCCAGCCGGCCGGAATCTCGCGCCCGTCGATCTCCCATTGAATGCCGAAGTCGACGAGATATTTGGCCCACGCAGCGGAGCCCACCGTGCCCTGTTGAGGATCGATGCCGGCAATACCCGCCACCATGAAATACGTATGCCGCAAATCGAATCGCGGTGAGAACGTCAATGCCATGATCGACGCGGCGGCGTTCGTGTGACCCATGCCGGTCGTCATTACGCATACGTCCTGGCGGTTGCAATGTACTGCCGGGTAATCGGGCGACAGGCCGTCTACCGGAATATCGCGCCATGGCCCGAGCTTATCGAGCCACACCTGGCCCTCCGGACCGAACATCGAAATGATCATCACCTTGACTGGCCGCCCGCGCGAGCCGCCGCCGTCATGTGAGAAAGCGTCGTTGTCGTCCGCGCTTGCCGGCCCGGAGGTAAAGGCTGTGCATGCCGCGAGTGCAATGACGGAGAGAGCGTTGAATGTGCGAGTCAGCATCGTGATCTTCCTTTTGCTTGTGATGCAGTTTGGGAGAGTGCCGCTTTCAAGCCGAGGGAAGTATAGATGCGAAGAAATTATTTTCCACTACGTGAAGTATCGATTGCGTGACCCGCGCAAAGCCCTGCGCGAGTCACGTGCGCGGAAAAAGCATGGTCAGACGCGTGGCACGTCTGGTTCAAAAAATACCCAGCGCACCTGCGGAAACGCCGCCTGCAGATCTGCCTCGATCACGTTGATCGCGTCGACCAGCGCGCGGCCGCTTGCGTAGTCGATCATCTCAGCTTGCACGGCGACCACCACATGACGTCCCCATTGCAGGGTAATCATGTTGATGATGCTGCGAATCTCACCGCGTGCGCGCAAATGCGCTTCGATTGCGCGCCGCACTTCGGGGCTTGCCGATTCGCCGACGATCATTGACTTCACCTCGCGCGCCACGAGGCCGGCGATCACCATCAGCAGCAAACCAACGGCGATGGAACCCAGCGCGTCATAGACGGGATTGCCGGTCACCAAAGTAAGCAGCACGGCCACGAAGGCCATTCCCAAGCCGGCCAGCGCGGCAATATCCTCGCCCGCGACCACCAGCAACTCGGACTCGCGCGTTTCCCGGAACCAGCGCCAGAGCGTTTTCTCGGGGTGCACCTTGCGGATCTCCTTCATCGCGCCCCACAGCGAGAACGCCTCCAGCACCACGGAGACGCCGAGCACTACAAGGGCGACATACGCATATTGCAGAGGCTCCCGCGCGACCAGGCGATGCACGCCTTCGTACACTGAAAATGCGCCGCCGACAAAGAACAGCAGCAGCGCGACCAGCAGCGAATAAAAGTTGATCTCGCGCCCGCCGCCCATCGGATGCAATGGGCTTGCCGGCCGGCGCGCCTGGCGCAGGCCGAAGAGCAGCAGCAATTGATTACCGCAGTCGGCGGTGGAGTGAATAGCTTCGGCGAACATCGAACCGGAGCCGGTGAACGACGCAGCGGCGAACTTGCAAACGGCAATGCCAAAGTTGGCGGCAAGCGCATAAATAATGGCTTTCGGCGATTCTTCTTTCATCGTCGTGGAGGGCGTTGGTCGATTTTCAAAAGGCTTTCACGTGCCGGGAATCCGTATTATGGACATGCCGGGCAGCGTGCGTCCAACCGCGGTGCTATGCGCACCGCGTGCGTGGACATTTGGTCAGCCTTTCTTTACCGCTTCCTCCATGCAATGCTCATGCCCTCTCGAGTGCGGCCATTTCCCGAACAATCACCAGCAGCATCGACAGGCTCGCACCGCCAGTGGCCCTCAGGTCGGCAAGCAGGCGCGCATAACGCTCGAGCTGCGTCGCGCGCTTGTCGCGCCATGCCTGAACGAGCGCGTCCGGCGTGGCCGCGTCGTCGGCGCTCGCAAGCGCGCTCATCGTGAGCGCGCGTTTGAGTCGCGCAAGTTCGGCCAATGCGGACGCGCGCGCCAGCATGTCCCAGTGCGACGGCGCGGGTAGCGCAGCCGCGCGTTCGCTGATCCAGTTGTAGTTGAGCAGCGTGCCGAGCACGAAGTACACACCCGCCACCAGTTCGAGCTTGCGCTCGCACGTGGACGCCACTTCCGCGATGTCGAGCAGCGCCGCTGAAATCTCGCCGCTCGCAATGCGCACCGCGAGTTCACTATCAACGCCGGCGTCGACCAGCACCCGCTGGCGTTCGGATAGCGCTTCGAGATCGGCAGCCGGCAACAAACCGGGCCACTGCGGCGCGAGACGCTGCGCGGCGTCGCGGCAACGCGCGAGCAGACCGGTCACATCGTCGCTGTTCACGCCCGGCGACGACAGATGCCGCAGGAACCACAACGCCGATCGTTCGACGAGCCGCGCGACCTCGACGAACATGCGCGCCTGCACGTCGTCGGCGACGCGGTTATCCAGCGCGTCGATGCTGCGCCACACATCGTCGAGATCGAACACATCGCGGGCCATGATGCAGGCCCGCACGATGTCGCCGGGTTGCGCATCGGTTTCCTCCATCAGCCGATGCACGAACTCGCACCCCACGCGGTTCACCAACGCGTTGGTTAAATGAGTCGCAAGGATTTCGCGGCGCAGAGGATGACGCTGCATCGGCTCGCTGAAGCGCTGGCGCAAAGGTTTCGGGAAGTACTCGATCAACATGTCGCTGACGAGCGGGTCTTCGGGCACCGAAGAATCGAGTAGCGCGTCGTACAGCCACATCTTGCTGTACGCGAGCAGCACCGCGCGCTCCGGCGTAGTGAGTCCTTGTTTCGCGGCCTGCCGCTCGGCCACTTCTTCGTCGCTCGGCAGAAACTCGATCGCGCGGTTCAGGCGACCGGCGCGTTCCAGATAGCGCATGAGGCGCGTTTCAGCGTCGAGCAGTTCGACACCATAACGGCCTGCAATCGAGAGCGCCTGAGTCTGGTAATAGTTGTCCGTCAACACGAGCAGGCCGACTTCGTCGGTCATTTCGGCAAGCAACGCGTTGCGTTGCTTGTCGGTCATCTCGCCGTCGGCCACCACGAGTCCCAGCAGAATCTTGATGTTGACCTCATGGTCGGAACAGTCGACACCTGCCGAATTGTCTATTGCATCGGTATTGATGCGGCCGCCGCGCTGCGCGAACTCAATACGGCCCAGTTGCGTGAGCCCCAGGTTGCCGCCTTCGGCTACGACCTTGCAGCGCAAGTCCGCGCCGTTCACCCGGATCGCATCGTTCGCGCGGTCGCCAACCTGCAGGTGCGTTTCACGCGATGCCTTCACATACGTGCCTATGCCGCCGTTGTAGAGCAGGTCGACGGGCGCATGCAGAATCGCACGCATCAGTTCGGCCGGCGACAGCGCCGCTGCGCTGATGCCGAGTACCGATTGCACGGCCGGCGAAAGAGCAATGGTCTTGGCCGTGCGCGGAAACACGCCGCCGCCCGCTGAAATCAGCGAAGGGTCGTAGTCGGCCCAACTCGATCGATCGAGAAGAAAGAGACGTCCGCGCTCGGCAAGGCTGGCTGCCGGATCGGGATTCGGGTCCAGGAAAATATGTCGATGATCGAACGCGGCCACGAGCCTGATATGCGGCGACAACAGCATGCCATTGCCGAACACGTCGCCGGACATATCGCCGATACCGACCACCGTGAAGTCCATCGTCTGCGTATCGACGCCCATTTCGCGGAAATGCCGCTTGACAGACTCCCAGGCGCCGCGCGCCGTGATCGCCATTTTCTTGTGGTCGTAGCCGACCGAGCCGCCCGACGCAAACGCGTCGTCGAGCCAGAAACCGTATTCCTGCGAGATCGCGTTCGCGTAGTCGGAGAACGTGGCCGTGCCTTTGTCCGCGGCGACCACCAGATACGGATCGTCGGGGTCGTGCCGCACTACGTCGCGCGGCGGCACGACCGTCGTGCCCGCGAGATTGTCGGTCAGATCGAGCAAACCGCGCAGGAACGTTTGATAGCACGCAATGCCTTCGCGCATCCAGGCATCGCGTTCCGATTGCGGCGGCGGGTTCTTCACGACGAAGCCGCCTTTCGAGCCGACCGGCACGATCACGACGTTCTTCACCATTTGCGCCTTCATCAGACCCAGCACCTCAGTGCGGAAATCCTCGCGGCGGTCCGACCAGCGCAAGCCGCCGCGCGCCACACGTCCACCGCGCAAATGCACGCCTTCGACGCGCGGCGAGTAGACCCATATCTCGAACATCGGCTTGGGCTCCGGCAAGCCGGGCACTTGCGCAGGGTTGAACTTGAACGATAGATACGGCTTCGGCTTTCCGTCAGCATCGAAGACGTAATAGTTGGTGCGTTGCGTGGCCTTGATGACGCCGAGAAACTGCCGCAGTATCCGATCCTCGTCGAGATTGGGGACCTGGTCGAGCGCGCTGTCGATCGTCTTCAGCAAGCTCTCCACGCGCGCCTCACGCGTGCCGGCCAATGACGGGTCGAAGCGCGCGATGAAGAGTTCGACCAGCATGCGCGCAATCGCGGGATTGCCGGTAACCGCGCGCTCGATATACGCATCGCTGAAAGTAGAGCCCACCTGACGCAGATACTTCGCGTACGCCCGCAGTATCGTCACTTCGCGCGCGCTCAGTTGCGCACGTAGAACGAGGCGGTTGAAGTCGTCGCTTTCTATCGCGCCGGTCCACACCTGCTCGAACGCATCTTCGAAAAGATCTTTCACGCGTTCGATATCGAACTCGGCGTCGTCGACCACTTCGAGCCCGAAGTCGTGAATCCACGCAGGCGTCGCGCCCAGCGCTTCGATCAGATACGGCCGCTCTTCATCGACACGCACGCCCAGGTGTTCGAGCATCGGCAAACTGCGCGACAACGCGATCGGCATTCCCGCTCGATAGACCTTGAAGCGGAATGCGCGCGGCCCGGCTTCGATAGGACGATACAGGTTCATCGCGAGGCGCTCGCTGCCCTGCACGCGCTCGATCAGTTCGATATCACGCACCGCCGTGCGCGCGGCATAGTCGTCGCGATAGCCGGGCGGAAACGAATCCGCGTAGTGCTGCAGCAGACGATTGCCCTGCTCTTCACCGAACGCGTCGAGCAGCGCATCGGCGAGATCGTCTTGCCAGCGGCGCGAGACCTGCACGAGACGTGCTTCGAGTTCGCGGGTATCGACATCGGGCATGCCGCCCGGCTTTGCATGCACGACGAAGTGAATGCGCGCGAGCGTCGATTCGGAAAGCAGCGGCGTGAACTCGACGCTCGCTCCGTTGAATGCGTCAGTGAGCAGATTGGCGATACGTTGCCGCAAATCGGTGTTGTACTTGTCACGCGGCACAAACACGAGACACGACACAAAGCGGTCGAAGCGGTCGCGCCGCACAAAAAGGCGCGTGCGCTGATGCTCCTGCAAACGGAGCACGCCGAGCGCGATATCGTAGAGCTGGTTCTCGTCGGCCTGAAACAGTTCGTCGCGCGGATACGTTTCCAGCACTGTCACGAGCGATTTCGCCAGATGACCTTTCGGCAAGAATCCGGCCCGCCTCACGATGTTCGCGCACTTGCGCCGGACGATCGGAATCTCGGCCGCGGACACAAAATACGCGGTCGACGTATAGAGGCCAATGAAGCGCCGCTCGCCGACCACCTTGCCGTCAGCACCCGCCAGTTTGATGCCTACGTAATCCAGATAGCCGGGCCGATGCACGGTTGCCCGCGAATTGGCCTTGGTCAGAAAAATCGGCGAGGCGCTCGAAATGACTTCGGCAGCGGCCGGCGGTAAGACCGTCACCTCTGGCGTCGGTGCGGCTCCATCCGTTGCACGCAGTTCATCGCGCATGATGCCGAGGCCCGAGCCGGGCACCGCGCGCAGTCCGTAGCCCGTGCCCTGCTGCACGAGTTCGTAGTCGCGGTGGCCGAGAAAGGTGAAGTGGTCGGCGACCATCCATTCGAGAAACGCGCGCGCTTCCATCGCATCCGGCCCGCTCTCGCCGGCTTTCATGGCCTTGATCGTGACGCGTGCGAGTTCCACTATTTTCGGCCAGTCTTCAACCGCGGCGCGCACGTCGCGCAGCACTTTCGCGATGTCGTCGCGCAGCGCGTCCAGTTTCGCCGCGTCGCCGCAACGGTCGACTTCGAAGTGAATGAACGAGGCCAATTGCGAGCGCGTGTCGGCAGCTTCTTCCGCGCCCTGCGTCACACGCGCGATGTCGCCATCAGGCGCGCGCCAGATGCGAAACACCGGATGCACGACCGAATGCAGCGCGAGACCTTGCCGATTGACCGCCATCGAAACGGAATCGACCAGAAACGGCATATCGTCGTTGACGATTTCTATTACCGTGTGATCGGAGTGCCAGCCATGCTGCTCGAGAATCGGGTTGTAGACGCGCAGCCTTTCCCTGCCGGGCACAAAGCGCTGCGCGGTCTGCCAGTGCGCGAGCGCGGCGCCGTACAGATCGAGAATGGAGCGGCTTTGCAGATCGTCGACGTCGACGAAATCGTAGTAGTGCCGCAGAAAGGGCTCGACGATGTGAAACGTCGGCTCGGGCAAGCGCCCTCGTGCAAACTCGACGACATCGTTCAGCAAGTGCGTGACGGCTTCTTCGTTCTTTGCTTGCATGATGAACTCCCCGGCTGTCGGCAGTGGCGGGTATCGCCCGGATCGCATGCATCGTTTGAACAAGGATTATGCGCCTGCACGCCGCAATGCGACCCATGCACCGACTTAGGTTATACCCGCTGCCCGGCTTTATGCTGCAAGCGCGCAATCGCCATTTGCCGCCTGCGGTCCGCGTCAACGGCTTCATGCGCAAGCCATGCACTCACCTGTTCGCCGACCCACGCGGGATCGTCGTGCGGCAGGTCGTGGCCTGCCCATGCATGTTCGCGATGACGCGCGCCCCACGCTGCGGCCAGCTTCGCGGAGCAAACCGGATCGACGAGCCGGTCGTCGTGCGAAGACAGAATCAGCAGCGGACAAGCCGGTTTGGCCGCGCCTGCGGTAAAGCGCGCCGCCGCTGATAACTGGCGCAACGCATTGCCGCGGCTCACCGGCGCGCTGCGGCGAATCATGCTCCATGATTGAAGATCGGCTTCAAGGGTATCGACGTTGTTGCACGTCAATCGATGAATGGCGGACTCGGCGCGCACCGCGTCGTTCCAATGCATGGCGATTGTCAATAGACCCGGCCATGCGGACGGACGCAGCCGTTCGTGTACGCGGCTGAACGGACGCATGCTCGTGTTGATCAGCACAAGGCTCCCGATTTCGTCGGGGTACCGTTGGGCCCAGGCAGTCGCGACCATGCCGCCGAGCGACATCGCCAGCACGTTGAATGGGCCGCGCGTGGTTATGTCCGTTGGGCGGGTGCCGACCGCGCCCGTGCCGTCCGCCGCTTCTTGCACGGCAGCAATGCGCACGAAGTCGACCATCCCGGCGACGGTCGCAGGCGCGCGCAAGTGCGCAAATTCGCCGTTGCCCGGCAAGTCGATCAGGCTCACGCCCGAAGCGCCCGCGGCTTCAAGTAACACATCGGGCAAACGGCCCCAGTGACGTGTCTCGCGTGTCAGTCCGCGCAGCAAGATCCACTTGCTCATGCGTTGTCCGCTCCGTACCAGTGATCGATCGCGCTTTGCAGCAATTGCTCGCGGCGATTGCCTTGAGGCAGCCAGCGCTGCGCCGAAAAAACGGCGCGCGCCAGAAAATCGAGCAGGTTAGCGTGGCGCCGCAAAACACGCGCTGTGCGATGCGCCTTCACCGGATTGAAGATTCCCTGACGCGAGAACAACTGCCGCGGGTTCTTCTTGATCCATAGCCACGAACCGAGTTCGAGCGTCATCGGCAGAAAGACGTTGGGCGCGGGCGCGCGGTCGTACGCGAAGTCCCACAGGTCGCCGTGCAGCAAATATTGATGGCTCTGCGGCTCGAACGTATATCCATGATGCGGATGCGAACGCTCGAACATGGTTTTCAGCACGTACATTTCCGGCAGATGCGGCATCAGCTTGCGCGTGCGCGCATACGGAAACCAGATGCTGTCGTTCCAGCCGTAACCCGAATGGCAATCGAGCGCGATGCTCAAGGGCCGCGCGGCCAGTTCCGTTTCGACTACCTGCAGCAGCGCGGCGGCCTCGGCTTCCATCGGAGCGCCGCGGCGTCCGCGATACCACGGCAGCCAGGCGCCGACGCGCTGGCCGCCCGCCAACAGCGGCACGCGCTCGTCCGCATTTTGCGGCGCGTTGCGCATCAGGTCGACGCCGTTCGGATTGGCTCGCGTGGCCGCCCACATGCCGCCCGGATTGACGATCGGCACGAAGATAAGGCGAATCGACTGAAGTTGCCGGACCAGCAGTTCGTCCCATTCGAGCCGCGCAAGCAGCGCGCGCATGTAATCGAGCACGAGTTGAGAGCCGATTCGCTCGAGTCCATGAATGCCGCCGAAGAAGCCGATGGCCGGCGCGCGCGGATCGGTCGAACCGATGCTCGCGACATGCACGCCGAAACGCCGGCCGCGCACCGTCGTCTCGCAGAGCGTGCGGATCGCAAAGCTCGCACTGCCCTGATCGAGGATCGCCTTGAGATCTTCGTACTCGGCAAAGCTGTCGGGAAGAAAGCTCAAAGGCTGCATGGGGGCGTCGCGAGGAGTGCTGGGTGTCGGGGACGGCACGGCGAATGAAGCAATATAGCCTGGCCGCAGGCCGGCATGCATGACGGCTGCGCAGCGAGGAAATGCTGACATACGCGTGTCATATGGACGTCGCATGGACGTCGCATGGACGTCGCATGGACGTCATCATGACGTCATCCAGCGCGCCACAAATCGCCTCGTTTTTCCCCATAAAGCCCCTTCACTCTGGTCGTGCACTCGTCCATTTGCGTCTTCTGCTGGAATAATCACGGGCTTGCGGCCGGCAGTCAGGCCAGCCAACCTTGTCCTGACCTTCGATGGAAACCCTTGTCGTCCTGCTGGTCCTGCTGTCGGCGCTTTTGCACGCCACGTGGAACGCCTTCCTGCATCTGTCCGAAGACCGTGTGTGGCTGCTCGGCATGATGGCGATTCCCTACATCGCCGTGAGCGCGGTCGGTGTGATCGTCTTGCCGCTGCCGGCGCCTGCCGCGTGGCCGTATATCTTTGCGTCGGTGGTCCTGGAGTACGGCTATTTGCTGGCGCTGATCCGCGCTTACCGAAGCGGCGACTTTGGGCAGATCTATCCGATTGCGCGCGGCCTGTCGCCGATGCTCGTCTTCGTCGGCGCGCTGGTGTTCGCGCATGAATCGCTCAAACCGCTCGCCGCGATCGGCGTCGCGCTGGTGTCGATCGGGATTGTCTCGCTCGCGTTTCGCCGCGGCATGCGCTTCTCCGGCGAGAGCGTGCCGTTCGCGCTGTTGACGGGATTTTTCATCGCGACATATTCGGTCGTCGACGGAATCGGCGCGCGCGTCGCAGGCAATGGCCTGAGCTACATCATGTGGGTCTATCTGATCTGGAACGTGCCGCAGTTTCTGCTCGCGTGGCATTGGCGCGGCGGCGCCAAAGGGCTTTTCATCGGCCGCTCGGTGGTGCTCAAGGGCATGGCGTCCGGCGCGCTCGCGCTCGTCGCGTATTGCCTGATCATCGAGGCGTACCGTTATCTGCCCATTGCGATGGTCTCCGCGCTGCGCGAGTTGAGCTCGATCTTCGCGGTGTTGATCGGCTGGCTTTTCATGCGCGAAAAGCTTACTGCGCGGCGCATCGTTGCATGCGCACTGGTGACGTTGGGTGCGGTGCTGATTCGCATTTGATGCGCGTGCGGCTGCGCGACCTTGCGCTGGCAAGTTGCCGCTTCGGAACCGCGCACTCTTAAACCCGAAGTTCGCCTGGCGTACTCATGCAGGCGCTGCCCTTCTCCTCAGCGCCCCCAATTGGCTCCAACGTTTTCATTTAAATGGCTCTGAAGCTAAGAGCCAAATCTCACTATAGTCGCTTCATGTGCCGCGCGACGCGCGGCGTCCGCCGACACAGAGGAGCCACGCGATGAACCTGAAGAACGCAGAATTGAAGAGCCGCAAGGATGCCGCCACGCCGCGCGGCGTCGGCGTGATGTGCGATTTCTATGCAGAGCGTGCCCAGAACGCGGAACTATGGGATGTGGAGGGTCGCCGCTTCATCGACTTCGCTGCCGGAATCGCAGTGTGCAACACCGGCCATCGTCATCCAAAAATCGTCGCCGCCATTCGCGACCAGCTGGACCGTTTCACGCACACGGCGTATCAGATCGTGCCGTATGCGTCGTATGTGGAACTCGCGGAAAAGCTCAACGAGCGCGCGCCCGGCGATCATCCGAAAAAGACCGCGTTTTTCACGACCGGCGCGGAAGCCGTTGAAAACGCGATCAAGATTGCACGCGCCGCGACCGGCCGTCCGGGCGTGATTGCTTTCACCGGCGGCTTTCACGGCCGCACGCTGATGGGCATGGCGCTGACCGGCAAGGTCGCGCCGTACAAGGCGGGCTTCGGTCCTTTTCCTTCCGACGTATTCCACGCTCCGTTCCCCAATCCGCTGCACGGCGTGAGCACGGCAGATTCGCTGAAAGCCATCGAATTCCTCTTCAAGGCCGACATCGATCCAAAACGGGTTGCCGCGATCATCTTCGAACCGGTTCAGGGTGAAGGCGGGTTCTATCCCGCGCCGGCCGAGTTCGTGCGCGCGCTGCGCAAGCTCTGCAACGAGCACGGCATTCTGCTGATAGCCGATGAAGTGCAAACCGGCTTTGCCCGCACCGGCAAGCTGTTCGCCATGCATCACTACGACGTGGTGCCCGATCTGATGACGGTTGCCAAGAGTCTCGCGGGCGGCATGCCGCTGTCGGGCGTGATTGGCCGCGCCGACGTCATGGATGCGGCCGCGCCCGGCGGGCTCGGCGGCACCTACGCGGGCAACCCGCTGGCGGTGGCCGCCGCGCTTGCGGTACTCGACATCATTGACGAAGAGAAGCTGTGCGAGCGCGCCACGATCCTCGGCGACCGCGTCAAGGCGAAGCTGATCGCGCTGCAAAACGAGGCGCCGCAAATCGCCGACGTGCGCGGCCCCGGCGGCATGGTGGCCGTCGAGTTCTGCAAGCCAGGCAGCACGGAACCCGACGCTGAATTCACGAAACGCGTGCAGACACGCGCGCTCGAACGCGGCTTGCTGCTGCTCGTGTGCGGTGTCTATTCGAACGTGGTGCGCTTCCTGTTTCCGCTGACGATCGAGGACGCGGTCTTTGACGAAGCGCTTGCGATTCTCGAAGACGTCATCAAGGACAGCGTAGCTGTCGCAGCTTGAGGAAACGCCCAATGACCACGCTCACTCTGAAAGACCCGACTCTGCTGAAGTCCCACGCGTATCTCGCGGGCGAATGGCAAGGCGCCGACGACGGCTCTACCTTCGAAGTCGTGAATCCCGCAACCGGCGAAGTCGTCGCGACGGTGCCGCGCATGGGCACCGCGGAAACGCGCCGCGCCATCGACGCCGCCAACGCCGCATGGCCCGCATGGCGCGCAAGCACCGCCAAGCAACGCGCCGTGATCCTGCGCAAATGGCATGACCTGATGCTCGAGAACGCCGACGACCTCGCGCTCATTCTCACCACTGAGCAAGGCAAACCGCTTGCCGAGGCAAAGGGCGAAATCCAGTACGCGGCCTCGTTCCTCGAATGGTTCGCGGAAGAAGGCAAGCGCGTGAACGGCGACACCATTCCGACTCCTGCGAACGACAAGCGCATTGTCGTGACGAAGGAACCCGTCGGCGTTTGCGCGGCAATCACGCCGTGGAATTTTCCGGCCGCCATGATCACGCGCAAGGTCGGTCCGGCGCTCGCAGCGGGCTGCCCGATCATCGTCAAGCCGGCTGAAGCGACGCCGCTTTCCGCGCTCGCGCTCGCCGTGTTGGCCGAACGCGCGGGCGTGCCGCGCGGCGTGTTCAACGTGGTGACGGGCGAGCCGAAAGCGATCGGCGCGGAAATGACCGGCAATCCGATCGTGCGCAAGCTGTCGTTCACCGGCTCGACGCCCGTTGGCCGTCTGCTGATGGCGCAGTGCGCGCCGACGGTAAAAAAGGTGTCGCTCGAACTGGGCGGCAACGCGCCGTTCATCGTTTTTGACGACGCCGATCTCGACGCCGCAGTGGCCGGCGCGATTGCATCGAAATATCGAAATAGCGGCCAGACCTGTGTTTGCACGAACCGCTTCTACGTGCACGACAAGGTGTACGACGCGTTCGCCGCGAAGCTGCGCGCCGCCGTCGAGCAACTGACAGTGGGCCGCGGCATCGAGGCAGGCGTCACGCAGGGTCCGCTGATCAATGAGGCAGCGGTGCTCAAGGTGGAGTCGCATATCGAAGACGCGCTCGCCAAAGGCGCGCGCGTTGTGACGGGCGGCAAGCGTCATGCGCTTGGTCACGGCTTCTTCGAGCCGACCATACTCGCGGATGTCACGCCCGACATGAAAGTGGCGCGCGACGAAACCTTCGGTCCGCTTGCGCCGCTGTTCCGTTTTTCATCGGACGAGGAAGTAATCGCGCTCGCCAACGACACCGAGTTCGGCCTCGCATCGTACTTCTATAGCCGCGACATCGGACGCGTCTGGCGTGTGGCCGAAGCGTTGGAGTACGGCATGGTCGGCATCAACACAGGACTTATCTCGAACGAAGTCGCGCCGTTCGGCGGCGTCAAGCAGTCAGGCTTGGGGCGCGAAGGCTCGCACTATGGCATCGACGACTACGTGGTCATCAAGTACATGTGCGTGGGTGGCATCTGAATGCAAAACGGCACGCAAAAACGTGCCGTTTTTTTTCGCGCGGCGAAAGGCGCCGCGCCGCTATTCCGTTACTGTCCGACGTACACCGGAGCCGAATACGAGCTCGACGTCACTTCAGCGCGGTTGCCGGCTTGCGACGAGCCGTTCGTTGCCGAACCATAGCCGCTCGTTTGAGCCGCACCGTTTTGCGCGGCGACGCGCGCTTCGGCAGCCTGAATGTTTGCCGGATAATCGTAGTCGTTCGACGTTGCCGGGTTGTAGCCCGCCTTCTCCAGCTGGATCAGGTCGGCGCGGACCTGTGCGCGGGTGACCGGCTGGTTCGATTGCGCGAAAGCGGCGAGCGGTGCGGAAATAAGTGCAGCGATAACAGCAGCTTCGATCAGGGATTTCATGATTACTACCTCCAGAGATTGTTTTGTGCTGTGCTGAAGGCGGTTCGTCTTCAGCAGATGGACACAGTTTAGGAGGCGAGGAACCTAGGGTAAACCCCAGATGAAAGAATTCACTGTTGTCGTAATTGTGATAATTCGGCGGCGTGCGCGCTGATTAGCGTGTTCCTCGACACGAGACCGCCGGTCACCTGACGGTCGCTGCGCGGGCTTGCGCCGAATCGCGCGCGATACGTCCGCGAGAAGTGCGACGGTGATTCGAACCCACACGCGACGCAAATCGACGTAATGGACATGTCGGTCTGCTGCAGCAACTCACGCGCGCGAGCAAGGCGCAACTGCAGATAAAAGTGCGTCGGCGTGTCCTTCAGCGACGCGCAGAACAGCCGTTCGAGCTGCCGGCGCGTCACGCCGATCTCCTGCGCGAGCCGGTCGGGCGTCAACGGCTCTTCCATGTGTTGCTCCATCACGCCGATCACCTGAATCAGCTTGCGGTTGTGCACGCCGTAGCGCGCGGCGATCTCCATGCGTTGATGGTCGGAGCGCTGACGGATGCGGCTCACCACGAACTGCTCGGACACCGCGGAGGCCAGCGCCGCGCCGTGCTTGCGGCCGATCAGGTCGAGCGTCATGTCGATCGACGCGGTGCCGCCTGCGCATGTAATGCGCCGCGCGCCGATCTCGAAGAGTTCCTGGCTCGCATTCAGCGACGGATAGCGCTCGTGAAACGCCGACAACGCCTCCCAATGCACGGTCACGTTGTCCTCGCCGCCGAGCAGCCCCGCTTCCGCCAGAACGAAGCTGCCCGTGTCTATCCCGCCGAGCGTCGCGCCCGCCCGGTCCAGGCGCCTGAGCCACTCGGCCAGTTCGCGCGTGTAGCAGGCGAGCGGCTCGAAGCCCGCCACGACGAAGAGCAGCCGCGCATCGTTCACTTCGGCTATTGCCGCGTCGGCGTTGATCGAGATGCCGTTGCTGGCTGCGACCGGTGTGCCGTCGAGGCTCACGATGCGCCAGCGGTACAGCTCGCCGCGAAAGCGATTGGCAACGCGCAACGGCTCGACCGCCGACATGAAGCCGATCGCCGAAAAACCAGGCAGCAGCAGGAACGATATCTCTTCAGGCATTGCGCGGGACCCGGTCAGATGCGAAGACGAAGATGCGAGACGAAAGCGGCAAGCGCAAGCCGCCCCGCGGTTCCGGGCGAGCGTAGCAAGCGCGTCGCGGGCGGGCAAGGCGTGCCAAAAATCTCCCAGCCGATTGCTGCATTTCAATCGCAAGGCCACGCCGGCGCATGCTGGTTTTCCCTTGTTGTCGCGTGGAAGCAAGAACGGGTCGCTGACGGTCGCTTTGGCGGCAATATGGGGCATTAACGTTAGGGCATCGAGGCGGGCGATTCCGTGAGATAGCAGCCGTGCCTTGCAGCCTTACCGGTAAGCGGTCCATTCGACAACGCGCGGTTGAACGCGCACAAGCGTCAATAGGGGAACGTCATGGAATTACGCATCAAAACGCGGCTGGCCCGTCTCGCGTACCTCGCGGCCGCATTCGCCGCCGCCGTTGCCGCGCTGCCTGCGTTCGCGCAGGATCCGGCCGCCTGCCGCGCCGTGCATTTCGCGGACATCGGCTGGACTGACATCACGTCGACAACCGCCCTCGCGTCCACCGTCTTCGAGGGGCTCGGTTATCAGCCGATTACTACCGTCGCCTCCGTGCCGATTTCGTTCGCGGGCCTGAAGAGCAAGCAGCTCGATGTGTCGCTCGGCTACTGGTGGCCAGTGCAGGAAAAAGCCATCGCGCCGTTCGTCGAGTCGAAGTCGATCCAGGTGTTGCAGCCGCCCAATCTGACGGGCGCGAAGGCGACGTTCGCGGTGCCGGCCTATGCGTATGACGCGGGCCTCAAAACATTCGCGGACATCGCCAAACATCGCGATCAACTCGACGGCAAGATCTACGGCATCGAACCCGGCAGCAGCGCGAATGCAGCCATTCAGAAAATGATCGCCACCAACCAGTTCGGTCTCGGCGGATTCAAGCTGATTGAATCGAGCGAAGCGGGCATGCTCGTTTCCGTGGACCGCGCGATCCGCGACAAGAAATGGGTGGTGTTTCTCGGCTGGGAACCGCATCCGATGAACATTCAGATCGACATGAAATACCTGTCCGGCAGCGAGGGCGTATTCGGTCCGAACGACGGCGAAGCGCGCGTTTATACGCTCACGTCGCCCGATTATCTGAAGCGTTGCCCGAACGCGGGCAAGCTCGTGAGCAACCTGCGCTTCTCCACGCAACTGGAGAACCTGGTCATGCAATCGGTGATGAACAAGCAAAAGCCCGCCGATGCCGCGAAGGCTTATCTGAAGAAAAACCCGCAAGTACTCGACGCATGGCTTGCCGGCGTGAAGACCTACGACGGCAAGGACGGTTTGCCCGCGGTCAAGGCCTACCTCGGGCTATGAGTCAGCGCGCGAGTCGCGACACTTTCATCTACAGGAACCAGTACGCATGAACCATGAAGTCATCGTGACCTGCGCGGTCACCGGCGCGGGCGACACAGTCGGCAAGCATCCCGCCATTCCTGTCACGCCCAGGCAGATCGCCGAGGCCGCGATCGAAGCGGCGAAAGCGGGCGCCACCGTCGCCCATTGCCATGTGCGCGATCCGAAAACCGGACGCGGCAGCCGCGATCCGCAGTTGTATCGCGAGGTAGTCGACCGGATTCGCTCGTCGGGCACGGACGTCATCATCAACCTCACGGCGGGCATGGGCGGCGATCTCGAAATCGGTCCGGGCGAAGATCCTATGCGCTTCGGCGCGAACACGGATCTGGTCGGCGGCCTCACGCGCCTCGCGCACGTCGAAGAGTTGCTGCCGGAAATCTGCACGCTCGATTGCGGCACGCTCAATTTCGGCGATGGCGACTACATCTACGTTTCGACGCCCGCGCAACTGCGCGCCGGAGCGGCGCGCATTCAGGAACTCGGCGTGAAGCCAGAACTGGAAATTTTCGATACCGGCCATTTGTGGTTCGCAAAACAATTGCTGAAGGAAGGCCTGCTCGACGCGCCGCCGCTGTTTCAACTTTGCCTCGGCATTCCGTGGGGCGCGCCCGCGGACACCACGACGATGAAAGCCATGGCCGACAACCTGCCGCCTGGCGCGCAATGGGCAGGTTTCGGCATCGGCCGCATGCAGATGCCGATGGTCGCGCAGGCGATGTTGCTCGGCGGCCATGTGCGAGTCGGTCTCGAAGACAACATCTGGCTCGATAAGGGTGTGCCCGCAACGAACGGCACGCTCGTGCAGCGCGCGGTGGAAATCATCGAACGCCTCGGCGGACGTGCGCTCACACCCGCCGAAGGACGGCGCAAGCTCGGCCTGCCCGCGCGCGGAGAACGGCAACTCGAACGGCGCGTGGCTGGGGAATACGTTTAAGCGTGCGGCGTTGCATGCTCACGAACGGCTAGGGCATCGAAGAACTCATAGGCAAACAAGGAAACGTCAGCAATGGCAGTGATCGTCGATATCAAAACATTTGCCGCGATCGGCGCGGGCGTGATCGGCAGCGGCTGGGTGGCGCGCGCGCTCGCGCACGGGCTCGATGTGATCGCGTGGGACCCCGCACCGGGCGCAGAAAAGCAGTTGCGCGAGAAGGTCGCCAATGCGTGGCCCGCGCTACAGCGCGTCGGCCTCGCCGAGGGCGCGTCGCAGTCGAGACTGCGCTTCGTCGATACGATCGAAGCGTGTGTCGCGAACGCCGACTTCATTCAGGAAAGCGCGCCCGAGCGGGAAGAACTGAAGCTCGCGTTGCACGAGCAGATCAGCCGCGCCGCGAAGCCGGACGCGATCATCGCTTCGTCCACTTCGGGCCTGTTGCCAAGCGATTTCTACGCGCGGGCTGTGAATCCGCAACGCTGCATCGTCGGACATCCGTTCAATCCGGTGTATCTGCTGCCGCTCGTCGAGGTGCTCGGCGGGGAGCGCACGGCGCCCGAAACCATCGACGCCGCGCTGCACATTTACCGCTCGCTTTCAATGCGCCCGCTGCACGTCCGCAAGGAAGTGCCCGGCTTTATCGCCGACCGGCTGCTCGAAGCGCTGTGGCGCGAGGCCCTGCATCTGGTCAACGAAGGCGTGGCGACCACCGGCGAGATCGACGACGCCATCCGCTTCGGCGCCGGCATCCGCTGGTCGTTCATGGGCACGTTCCTTACTTACGCCCTTGCAGGCGGCGATGCAGGCATGCGCCACTTCATGCAGCAGTTCGGTCCCGCGCTGGAGCTGCCGTGGACTAAACTGATAGCGCCGAAGCTGACCGGCGAACTGATCGACCGCGTCGTAGACGGCACCGCCGAGCAGGTCGGCCCGCGCTCGATCAAGCAGTTGGAGCGTTATCGCGACGACTGCATCACGAGTGTGCTGGCCGCAATCGGCGAAGCCAAGGCGCGGCACGGACTGACGCCTGCGGATTGACGCGAGCCTCGCAATGCGCGGCACCGCACCGTGCCGCGCCGCTTCCGCCATGTACGCCGCAAAGCGCGAAGCAGGCGACGAATCAGACAAGGAGACTCCGCACCATGCTGCAAACCGCTGCCCTGCCTTGCTATCGCGACACGGTGCGCGCGGAATGGGTCGATTACAACGGCCATCTACGCGACGCGTTCTACATGCTGATCTTCAGCTTTGCGACCGACCAGCTGATCGACCAGATCGGTTTGCCAGACGCCGTGCGCAAGGAGCGTGGGCGCTCGATCTACACACTCGAAGCGCACATCAACTATCTGCACGAAATCAAGGAAGGCACGCGCGTGCGTGTCGATATGCGCGTGCTCGGGTGCGACGCCAAGCGGCTGCAACTCTACCTGGAGATGTTCGCCGACGGCAGCGACACGCCGGTCGCCGCGGGCGAGCAGATGCTGTTGCACGTCGACACGAGCGGGCCGCGCTCGGTCGCGTTCGATGCCGACGTAGCCGCTCGCGTGCGGGAACTGGCCGACGCCCATGCCGCGTTGCCGCCCGCAACCTACGCGGGCCGCATGATCGGCCTGCCCGCCGCCGCACAACGTAGCCGGAGCCAGCATGCTTGAGCCGCAGATGGCTGAATTTATCGCGCGAGCCGCCGCGATCTATCCGGGGCACAGCACTTCGTTGACGCCGCGCGAGCAGCGCGAAATCTACGACCGCTACGCGGCTGCGCTCACTCCGCCTTTGCCGGCAGAGGTCGTCACCGAAGACGCGCAATTCCTGACCGCGACAGGCCATCCGATTGCGCTAAGGCTGTATCGCAACGGTGCAAATGCGGGCGCGATGCCGCGTGGCACTGTGCTGTATTTCCACGGTGGCGGCTTCGTGCTTGGCTCGCTCGACAGTCATCAGGTCATCACTGCGCGCCTTGCCGCGGATACCGGCCTCGATGTGATCGCCGTCGATTACCGGCTCGCGCCCGAGCATCGCGCACCGGCCGCGCATGACGACTGCATGGAGATCACGCTCGTCGCGCTGGAACGGCGGCTGCCCTTCGATTCGCCTGCCGGCGCCACGCTGCAACTCGCGGGCGATAGCGCCGGCGGCACGCTCGCTGCCAGCGTGGCGATGCGATTGCGCGACGAGGGCATTGAAGGAATAAACGGTCTTGCGCTGATTTATCCGATGCTCGGCACCGACCCGCAGCCACCCTCACGCGATACCGAAGCGCAAGCGCCCATGCTCACGCTCACCGACGTCCATGCGTTTCGCGACATGTATTGGGGCGAAACGGCGCCATACCCCCAGTGGACCGTCCCGCTCGACGCCACGCGTTACGACGGCCTTCCGCCCACGCTTGCGATAGGCGCCGAACACGATCCGCTCAGAGACGACGCCCGTGTGTTCGCCGAACGCATTCTGGCTGCAGGCGGAGAAGCGCACCTGTGGATCGGCACAGGACTCGTGCATGGGTGCTGGCGCGCTATCGAATCGAGCCCGGGTGTGCAGGCGATGCATGGCGAAGTCTGCCGCTTTCTGTCCGCAAAAGCCCAGGCGGTGTGAACGGCAATTGCCGCGTGATGTATGCGCTTTCGATAAACGCCGTTTGTCAATCGGTCATTAAAGCTGAAACGCGCTTCAAAGCCGGTTTCCTGCTCGCTCATACCCATTCCCGCATTCGGCGTCGCAGTTCGATTTGTTCTGTTGGCTGACCCACTGAATAAAAGAATCGCTGCATCAACACTGTCGTCGGACTGATGGTCCGTTCACCAGGGCCCCGTCGTGCGAGCCGCGCACGAATTGCGGGCTCTTGTTGCGCGCGAATAGCCATATCAGCCATTTCCCCAAGAGAATGGGATGTGCCCGCCGTGCTGGCCGGCATGTGTGGCTGCCACAAGCAGCCGTTCCTGTAAAAGGAAAATCGTATGTTGATGCGAGAAGCTATCCCTCACGCTTTGAATCGTGGCAATGCTCATCTTTCGGACAGCCCGCTGGTAATGGATTCGCCGAAAACCTTTGTCCATTCGTTCGACATCTATCTAAAAGATTCGAATGCGTTCATGAACACGTATTTCGCCCGCTATTTCGAGTGGCAAGGCGTTTGCCGCGAGCGGTGGTTCCACGAGTGCATTCACGACAACCTGCTCGGCTCGGACGGCATGTTCGTGACCAAGCGCGCGCACCAGGAATACGTGCATGAGACTTTTCCGTTTCAGCGGGTTGATTGCTACCTGAACACGGTGCAAGTGAGGCAATGCTCGGCGTACCTGCTGTTCCGCTTTTGCGTCGATGGGCGCAAGGTGTCGCAAGGCTATCAGCAGATTCTGTACGCCGGGCGCGACCGGAAGATCCGCCGCTTTCCGGATGGAATCGTGGACCGTGTGAAGGAGTATGAGTTGCCGTTATCGGCGCTGACGGAATAAGCCACAGCGCTCAAACCGAAGTCTCAACGCCGGCGCGCTTCGCGTACCGGCGACCTGGACAATGCCCTGTCCGCTGCCGAGCCCGGCAGCGGCAGTCGCACGATAAAAGTGGTGTGCGCACCGCGCACCGACGTGCATTCGATGCTGCCGCCCAGCAACTCCGTCGCGCGGCGGCAGAACGCGAGTCCCATGCCCGCGCCGCTGCCGTGCCGCTTGGTCGAGAAGAACGCGTCGAAGATGTGCGGCAGAACGTCCGGCGCAATGCCTGGACCCGTGTCGCGAAATTGCAGCATGCAGAAATCCTGGTCCTCCAGTGCGCTGATCGTAATCTGCCCTTCGCCACTCACATGAATTGCATGCAATGCGTTTTTCAGCAGGTTGAACAACACGAAGACCACCACCGTATCGGAGCCGGAAAAGCGCAGCAACGGATCGATCGGCAAGATCGTGATGCGCTCGCGTTCGTCGGCGCGAAACGGGTAGCGTTCCAGCGCGGAATCCACGCACTGCCGTACCGGATGGGCGCTGAAACGGCTGCGGTCGAGCCGGTCGAGCGTGTACGAAGCCAGCGCCATTTCGACCATCGCGCTCGTGCCGGACACTTCGCGTCTGATCGCCGTGGCAAGCTGGCTGATGCGCTCGGACTGGCCGGAATGTTCTTCGTCGTCATACAGGCCGTGCGCGACGGCGAGGCGATAACCTTTGAAAACATGACTCCAGACGCTCGCGATCTCGTCGGCGTGCATGCCGATCGTGGCAAGCGGGGTGGCAATCTCGTGCGCGATGGTAGCTGCAAGCGCATACGGGTGAATCAGGTGATAGCGCACAATCGTGACGGCAAGCAGCCCCAGACTCAGCGCGATGAACAACACGCCAGGCGGATAGAACGGGTAGCCATAGTTGACCGCATAGTCGACGGCGGCAAACGAGTAGAGGCCAAGCGCCGCGAGACACAGGTCCAGACGCCGGCGCGCCTGCCCGCCTGCATTTTTTCGCGCGCCAAGCAGAAGCTGGCCGCTGCGCGCGGCAAGCAGCACCGTCTGCACGACATGCAGCGGATGCAGCGGCCCGGCAATCGGATAGTAGCCAAAGAAAAAATGCCGATAACCGGCGACTACTTCATTGCCTGGCAGCAATACCGCGAGCACGAAGCACAGACCATACGACGCCAGCAGCAGCGGCCGCTCGCGGCGCCGCGCCGCAACTTCTGTCACGAAATGATAGAAAGTGGTCGGCAGAAAGAGAATGAACAGATAGCCGACGCGAACCAGCAAGCCGGCGACTTCCGTATCTTTGGTCTGGAACAGCAGCGTCCATGTGCCTTGCCATGCGAAAGTCGCCGCGCACATCAGAAGGAAAGGCGCCGAAAGCCGCGTCACCCCTTGCGTAATGACCACGTAGAGGCCGAACACGACGAACATGGCCGACACGAAGGCAGTGGGGATGGCGTACATGTTGCTCGACATGCCGGCGGGCGTTAGCGTGCCCGGTCACTCCGCCACTGCGCATACGTGAGCGGCCTGACGCCGGCCTGGACCACTTCCGGCGTCTCGATCGGGCTCCAGCAGTAGAAAGCGTCGCCCCAGCCGGGAATGGGTTGCGGCTTGAGCATCCTGAATTCGACGCCCGACCGGTAGGCGAGATGCGGCCAGAATAGCGGCATGACTTCGCGCACTGCCATCTGTTTCAGCAACTCGGCGGGGCCGCTTTCGTCTGCAACGATCTCGCCCTGAGATATCCAGTCGTGCTCGGCCCACGCGACGAAGACACTGCCCCTTCCCTCGCGATCGAACATGAGAATCGCATTCTGCTCGGGCCGCCAGTAATACTCGACGATGCCTTTGTCCTTCACCACTTCGTCTAGCACCTTGCGCGTGCGCGGGTCGCAATACGTCATGCCGTTCTCGCCCAACGCGAGCCAGCCCATTTCGGAGCAGTGACGGCTCTTCGCGTCTTTGAGGAAGTGGACGAGCCGGTTCGCCGAATCGGCGTCGGTCTTGCGCAAATATAAATCGACAATGCCGGCGTTGAACGCTTTCACTGCGACAGTTTCGTCTGCGACGCCTGTGAGCAGAATCTTCGCGCAATGCAGGTTGGATATGGAGGACAGAAACTCGACACCGCTCACGCCCGGCATGTCGTAGTCCACTACGACGGCTGCCACTTCGGAGAAACGCGTTGCGCGCGCGAGCACATCGCGCTGCGGCGATGTCTCGACGAAGCGATCAAAACCGGTCTCGCTCAAACAGGCCGAAGCCGGCGCGAATTCCAGCGTGTTCTCACGCGCATGCTGGCGGATGAACGCAAGCCCCGCCTGCGGACGCGAGAAGAACAGATTGGTGGAAACGTCCGGAAAGAAGCGGCGCAGGGCGTCGAGGTAGTTGTCGTTGTCGTCGACGAAAACAACCGTTGTCGGATAGGAGACGGGTGGTCGAATAAACTTGTTCATGTTTTTAGCGTGGTTCGTCGGGCCGCCGCAGAGCGTTACCGTGACGGGCTCGCCGGCCACCGCATGAGCTCATGGAACATACCGGCGCGCCGCCATGTGCGTACACGCCGGTCAACTATTGCAGATTGCAGGGCCGGCCCCGTTTCACCATATAGTACAGGGCTCTTGGCGCGAACAGTACAAAGTTACGCGTGGCGCCGGCAGCCTATGCGCGTTGAATCAACCGGATGAGCATGGGCGGAACGAGCCGCCGCGGCCGCGTTGATTGCGGCCGCGCGATGCTCGCGATTAAGGCCGCGAGGCGACTTCGTCGAGGTGGTCGAGTAGAGCCGCGGGGTCGTCGTAGACGCGCAGCGCACCGGCGCGCTCCAACTCTTCGGTGCCATAGCCGCCCGACAGCAATCCGACACCGAGGGCGCGGCAGCGCCGCGCCGCGAGCATGTCCCAGATGCTGTCGCCTACTACGACCGAGTGTTCGATCTCAACGCCAAGGCGTTCGGCCGCCGCGAGGAAAAGGTCGGGGTCGGGCTTCGCATATTTAACGTCGTCGCGGGTCACGACGACCGCTTTTGCCGGATCGACGCCGAGCGCTTCGAGATTCACCGCAGCGGTTTCCATGCGCCCGCTGGTCGCCACCGCCCAGGGCGTGCCCGCTTGCGTCAAGGCATCGAGCAGTTCGCGCGCGCCCGGCAGCGGACATACTTGGGCGCGCAAGTTTTGATAGGCAGCCGCGTGCGCATGACGCAGACGCTCGCTGCGCTCGGCGCTGATCTCTCCGTGTGTCTCACGCAGAAGCTGATTGGTGAACAGCCCGCCGCTCATGCCGATCTTTCGATGAATCCGCCAGACCGATAGGGGAATGCCTTCGCTGTCGAGCGCTTCTTTCCACGCCAGAACGTGTTGGTAAACACTGTCGACGAGCGTGCCGTCGAGATCGAATAAAAATGACGTCTGGATTCGCATGGTGGGCTCCTTTCGATGGCTACCCCACCAATATGCCACGGCCCACGCCGTCCGGCATCAGCGCGCCTTGCTGCGAGTGCCCTTGGCCGCCGCCCCGGCGCGCGGCGCATCCTTGCTGGCCGGGGCGCCGCCGCTCAATTGCTCCATCCAGGACAGCGCGTCGACATACGACAAAAACTGTTTCAGATAGCCCGGCGACAACTCGCGCATGAGCGACAGCGAACGGTGCACGAGGCTGCTCGAATTGAGCGGACCGGCGTTGCCGGGCGCCGGCTGCAGCGACTGCCGCAACTGCTTTTCAGTGCGGACCTTGGCCCACGTCTCCCTGAAATAGTCGAGAGCGGGAAGCTCCGGGTATGGGGCCCGTTCGCCTGCAGGGCGCCGCGGCTCGTCTTGCATGTAGCCGACGAGTTCGGCAAGCGTGCCGCGTGCAGGCGCGTCTGGAGACGACGCATGACCGGCGGTGGCCGCCGCCTGGTCGACTTTGCGCGCATAGGTTTCGAGCAGCGCGGCAAGCTTCTCGTCAAGCACGTGGCGCGCAGCGCCGGTGTGCGCGGCGGCACGTCGTTCGAACGCGTCGATGAAAGTGAAACGCAGCGGATCGAGGCGGTCGGCGCCGCGCTCGAGCCACGCGTCGAGGGTGGCGCGAGGGGTTTGCACGGCGGAATTCGTAGGCGTGGCCCTGGGTGGGTGGTTTGCCTCGGCCGCGTGCACCGTTTCACCCGTGCATTCAGCCTGCGGCACACCCGGCGTCGGCCTTGCGTCGACGTTCGCGCTGTTATTCATGGGGCTTGCCTGCCGCAGCCGACGGCCTCGGAACCGGCGCTATTTCCACGCGACGGTTGCGCGCCCGTCCTGGCTCGTCGGCATTCGAGCTCACGGGTTGTCCGGAGCCGAACGCCGCAGCGAATACCGACGACGCCGGCACGCCCGCATCGATCAGCGCGCGGGTCACTGTCAGCGCGCGCTGCGCCGACAATTCCCAGTTGTCCGCGAAACGGCGGTTGCCTTCGCGCAGCCGCTGGTCGTCGGTAAAGCCGCTCACCATCAGGATCTGGTCGTTCGCGCGGAGATACGCGGACAACGGCCCGGCGAGGCTCTTCAACAGATCGCGCCCTTGCGGCTGCAACTGGTCGGAGTTCAGCGCAAACAGCACGTTGCCGCTGATGCCGATGCGTCCGTTCACCAGCGTCACGCGGCCCGCCGCGAGCGGCCCCGCCAGCGCCTGCTCGAGCGTCTTGCGGCGCTGCGTTTCAAGCTGACGCTGCTTGACCTCCTGGTCGAGCTTGTTCGACAGTTCGAGCTGCACGCCGATGACGGCCACCAGAATCAGCATGAACGCGCCGAGCAGCACGGACATCAGGTCGCCGAACGCCGCCCAGATCGGCGCGCCCTGCTCCACGCCGCCGTCGATGTCCTCGCTCATCCCGCTCATGCTGCCTCGGCTCCATCCGCAGCGCGCTGGGCAGCGAGCAGTTGCAGATCTTCGACGATCTGCTTTTGCGACATCACGCTCAGATCGACCACCTCGCGTGCTTGCGCGACGTAATACGCAAGCTGCTCGTCACTGCGGGCGAGCGACTTGTCGAGCGCGGCCTCGATTCTCTCCAGATGCGCGACGAGCTTGTCGTTCGATTCGCCGAAACGCTGAACGGCCGCGCCGAACGCTTCGCCGAGGCTCGCCACTTCGACGGCGCCGCCGGTAATCTGCGCGGCAATCGCGCCGATCCGGTCCGCCTCTGTTTCGACCTTGTCGGTGAACCTTGTCCCGACGCGCTCGAGAAGATCCGCTGACGTCGCGACGAGCGCATCCACCGCCGTGCGCTGCTCCCTCGATGCATGGTTGACCGCATCGAGCAGCGTTTCGAGCGTCTCCATCAAGCGGCTGCGCTCCTGCACCATGGCGGTGTCGCGCACCATGCTGTCCGAGAGCTTCTGACGCAGTTCCGCGACCACTTCGGCGGCGGCCTTCGGTGCCTCCGACGCTGCCTGCACGAGCCGCGATATTTCGGCGATGGTCTCGCTCGCGTGCGCCTGCGTCTGCGCAGCGATATCGCTCGCGGTCCGCGCGAGCGTGTCGCATATCTCCTGCTGACGGCTCGCCGTGCGTTCGCCTGCCTGCTGCCATTCCTTGCCGAGGCTGGCCGCCATCGAATCGAGCTTCGAGGTCCACGCCGTGAGCCGCTCTTCGCTGCGCTCGCCTGCCTGCTGCCATTCCTTGCCTAGGTTGACCGCCATCGAATCGAGCTTCGCGGTCCACGCCGCGAGCCGCTCTTCGCTGCGCTCGCCTGCCTGCTGCCACTCCTTGCCGAGGCCGGCCGCCATCGAATCGAGCTTCGAGGTCCACGCCGCGAGCCGCGCTTCGCTGCGCTCGCCTGCCTGCTCCCATTCCTTGCCGAGGCTGGCCGCCATCGAGGCCAGCGTCGCGGTCCACGCCGCGAGCCGCGCTTCGTCTTGAGAGGCCAGCTCGGTCCGCAAATCCGCATGCGACTGCCCGACGGTCCGCACCAACGACGCCGAACGTTCTTCGAAGCTCGCCGCCGCCGCAGCGAGCGCCTGCTCGTGCCGCACTGCAAGCGTCTCGCCGGCCTGCTCCTGACGCGAGAGCGCTTCCTTCCACGCCTGCGAGACGTTGCCCGCCGCGGCTTCCAGCCGCGCGGACACGCCGTCGACCAGGCCGGCCGAGCGCTCGTCGAAAGTCTGCGTAAAGCGCTCGAGCGACGCGCGAAACTGCTGCGTCATGTCCTCGTTCGAGCGCTGCTGGCCCGCAAGCGCCTTGCTCCAGATGTCGGCGACCGTCGCAGCGGCCGATTCGAACCCGCTCGACAGGCCATCCAGTTGCTGCTGAACCGCCTGCCCCACACTCGCGTGCAACGCCGCGCTCTCGCGCGCGAGGCCGGCCATCGTTGCCTGCATGACCGGCTCCAAGGCCTCGCCGGCGGCGCGGGTGCTGTCCGCGATGCTCCGCTTCAGCGACTGCTCGACCGACGCCGCGAGCCGCGTATAGGCGACCTGCGCATTGCTGTGGAAAGCCTCCTGATTCGCAAGCTGGCGCTCATTGAAAGCTAGGCTATGCTGCTCCATCGCCGCCATCATGGTTTGCAGGCGATCGACGAGCGTCGGCATCAATTCAGCCTGCGTTTGCAAGAGCCGGAAGCTTTCGTCGCGCTGATGAGCCTGCGAGTAAATGCGCAAGCTCGTCGCGATCTTGACGTCGAGACGTTGCGCCGCTTCGAGCCGTTCGCGGCGGCAGAGCGCCGACAACAGGCCGAGCATCGCCGAGCTTGCGACGCCCGCGATCGACGTGCCGAATGCGAAGCCGAGCCCCTTGACCGGCGCGGCCAGCGAAGCGCGGATCGCCGCGAGGTCAGTCGCGCTTTCGAGCGCCATGCCAGTGCCTCGCAGCGTCACGACCATGCCCAGCAGTGTGCCGAGCATGCCGAGCAGCACCAGCAAGCCAACGAGATAAGGCGTCAGTGCAGGCCCCGGCAACGCAACGCGTTCGCCTTCGATACGCAGCCGCGCCGCGTTACGCAGACCTGGATGCAGCAGTTCGAGCCACGCGCCTAGCCGCGGCGGCGGCTCGGATAAACCGGCCACGGCACGCGCGAGTGTCCCAGTGGCCTGGCTGTAGCGACGCAATTCGAGCGCGCCCGCCACATAGCAGGCGCCGATCAGCAACGTGACGGCCAGCGCCAGCCAGTTCGAACCGACATAGCCGACAGCGATGCCGCACACCGCGGCAAGACCTGCCGCGAACACAACGAATTCAATACGAAATCTGGACATAGTGTCCCAGTTAGCGAGTACGAAGGGCGGCGAGCAGCCCTTCGACCGGTTGTAAACGAACATCCAGTTCAGCAAGCAACACGCTCTGCATGTCCTTGCGGAAAACGTCGAGCCACGCATTGGGCGCGACCGCGTGGGCGGGCCTCGGCGCAGCGTCAAGAGCGGGCGCTTGCGGCTGCGGCTGAGCCTGGACGTGGACCTTCGGCTCAACGCTGCCCTCAGCGGCACTGCCGGCCGCGGCTGCGGCTGCGGCATTGCCTGCTGCCGTGCTTGCGGCCCGGCTCGCTGCACTCTCCGCTTGCGTACCGTCGTCCGCCGCCGGCTCCAGCTCCTGGCCTTGCGCCTGCTGCGCGGCCTCGCGGAGCCGCTCGAAGTGTCCGGCGAGCAGCACGGGCACGCTCGCCAGCAGATTCCGCTCGCGCTCGCCGAGCGCGCGCTCCATCACGGCGTCCAGCAGCGCGAGGCGGCTCATTGCGGGAGTCTTCGCGGCGAGCAGCGCCCGCAGCCGGCCGCGCAAATTGCCGACGCCCGTTTCCATCGACTGCTGCATGGCCTGGTAGCGTTGGCGAAACAACGCGTAGTCCACCGGCACGGCCTGCGGCTCGACGTACCCGGCACCGCGGCGCCTCGCGACGGCAAACGCGCTGTCGCCTGTAATGGTCTTGACTAGCGACGCACGCGCGCGCGCGCATTCCGCCTCCTCCGCGCTACCGAACGCTCGCGCGGCCGCAGGCACCGAGGGCGGCGCGCCAGTAAGCGCCGAAGACAGCGCGATCGCGTCCGTCCAGCCGAGCCACTGGCTCAGCCTGTCGGACAGCGATTGCCGGGGTTCGGGGACATCGGCATCGGCGAAACGCGCCAGCAGGCGGATGAGCGCCGGGCCGCTGGGAGCTGTGCGCTGAAGGGCTTGCAACATACCACCGGATGCAAAAAAGTCAGCAGTTTACACGCTGACGCGGACGACGGCTTCCGTCCCCCGAAGATCGGTCCGCAACAGGGACGTCTCACGGCCCCGCATATTGCGTTCGGTAGAGTCCGCGCGTCCGGCCCGCGGCCCCATGATCACGCGACGTACAAGCACGAACGCATTCGCTCAGATAGCCCCGCGGGGACGATGCTCGTCCGTATCGACGCAGCACACGAGCGCATCGGCGTCTTCGTCACCGACGCTCAGATAGATGTGCCCAACCGAGCTGTCGAAGTAAAGACTGTCGCCCGGCATCAGCTTGAACGACTTGCCGTTCTCGAAGCGCAGTTCGAGTTTGCCGCTCAGCAGAAAAACGAATTCTTCGCCCGAGTGCCGGATGTATTCGGGGAAGTCGGACACGGCGCGGGCGTGAATGTGTGCGCGCATCGGCATCATGCGTTTGCCGGTCAGACTGTTCGCCAGCATCCCGTACTCGTAGTTCGGCGTGTCGTAAATCTGCTGCTTGCCCGCCGCCGTAAACGAGGGCTTCATCGCACCGGCGGCCGGCTTGCGACGCCGCCCGAAGATCGCGTCGAATTCGAGTTCGAGCGAATGCGCGAGCGCCGCGAACTTGTCGTAGGTCAGCGCAATGTCGCCGCGCTCCGCCTTCGAGATCGTCGATACCGCAATACCCGAGCGCTCCGATAGCTCGGCCAGCGTCAGTGCGCGCGCTTTGCGCGCCTGCCGCAAATGCGCGCCCACGAGCTTGTGATCGAGCAAGGGTGGC
Organism: Paraburkholderia caledonica NBRC 102488; assembly: GCF_000685095.1. Taxonomy (GTDB): domain Bacteria; phylum Pseudomonadota; class Gammaproteobacteria; order Burkholderiales; family Burkholderiaceae; genus Paraburkholderia; species Paraburkholderia caledonica. The sequence goes on along the minus strand of NZ_BAYE01000006.1, from coordinate 200,074 downwards.
GCTTCATGTCTGAGCGCCGCCTGTTGTTTCACTGCTACTTTGGCCATCTCACCGGATTCCGCTTGCAAGGAAATTTCTCGTATGTGAGAAATTTATTTTTTCTCGTATATGATAACTCACGTCGATTCCACCATTTCTGTGGGAACCCTATCGTGTCTACCCTTGCTCTCAGTAAGCCCGGTTTGACGAAGACCCGCGTCATCACTGCCACGACCATCGGCACGGCGCTCGAATTCTACGACTTCACGATCTACAGCTTTTTTGCTATTCAGATCGGGCAGTTGTTCTTCCCTGGTGCATCGCCGGTCAACCAGTTCCTGCTGTCGATCGGTGTATTCGGCGTCGGCTTCGTGGTCCGGCCTCTGGGCGGCGTTGTGATCGGCGCCTATGCGGACCGCGCGGGGCGCAAGAACGCGATGGTCCTGACCATCATGCTGATGGCGCTCAGTTGCGCGATGATCGCGTGCGCGCCGACCTATGCGGTTGCAGGACTCGCCGCGCCGTTGATCGTGCTCGTGGCGCGCCTGATCCAGGGCTTCGCGGCGGGCGGCGAGTTCGGGCCTGGCACGACGCTGCTCGTCGAGTACGCGACCGACGACACCCGCGCCTTCTTTGCGAGCTGGAACTTCGCCGCGACCGCCGCGGGGCTCGTGCTCGGCGCGCTCGTCGCGACGCTCGTCAACGTGCTGTTGCCGAAGGAGGCGGTGCTCGAATGGGGCTGGCGTCTCCCGTTCGTGCTCGGCATCGTCGCGGCACCGGCCGGCATGCTGATCCGCAGACGCCTCGAAGAAACGCTCACCGAGCGCAAGCCCGGCGAACCGGCGCCGCGCGGGGCGCTGAAGGCCGCGTTGACCACGCATCTGAAGCTCACGATTCTCGGCACTTTCGCCGAATTGGGCGGTTCGGTTTCTGTCTATATCACCGCGTTCTTCCTGCCGAGCCATGCGGTGCGCGCGCTGCACCTTTCTTCCACGTCCGCGGTCATCTCGGGTATCGTCAGTTCGCTCGCGCTCTTCGTTGCGGCGCCGCTCGCGGGCATGCTGGCCGATCGCTTCACCCGCAAGCGGGTGCTGGTGATCTCCCGCGTGGCGATGCTCCTGCTCGTGTATCCGGCGTTCGCATTTCTGAGCGCGCATCCGTCCATGGCAGCGCTTTGCATGGTCTCGGCGCTGCTCGCCGTGTTCGTGTCCGGGCAGATCGTGCCCGTGCTGGTGATGATTCCGGAACTGTTCCCGAAACATGTGCGCGCAACGGGGATTGCGTTGACATATGTGGTGAGCGCTTCGTTCTTCGGCGGCTTCTCGCCGTTTATTGCAAGCTGGCTGGTCGCGCGCACCGGCAATCCGCTCGCGCCGGCCTGGTATGTCGCCGCTGCCTGCGCGATCTCGCTAGTACCCGTGATCTGGCTGCGAGACCGTACGGGCGAAGCGCTCGGCTGACGATGAACAGGCAACAAGCAAGAACGCAATGAGCGAAGAGGCGATGACTCACGACACCGGATTGCCCGGGCGCAGAGCGATCGAGCTGCGCCGCATGATTGGCGTGATGACAATCTCGCCGGCGGAACTGCTCGACGCGTACCTTATCTTCTCAACAGGTCCGGCTCGAATGGCTCGGGCTTTTCAGCGCTTTAACCGATGACTGCAATCAAATTCGATACCGTAGTGTTAGGCGCAGGCATTGTCGGCGTGTGCGTGGCCGTGCATCTGCAACAACGCGGCCGTCGGGTCGCGCTGGTCGATCGCAAGCTGCCCGGCAACGAGACTTCGTTTGGCAACGCAGGCCTGATCCAGCGCGAAGGCGTCTATCCGTATGCGTTCCCACGCGGACTCGGCGCCCTGCTTCGGTACGCGCGCAACCAGTCACTCGACGTTCGCTACCATGGCGATGCGCTGGTCCACGCCGCGCCGTTCCTGTGGAAGTACTGGCGCAATTCCGAGCCAGTTAAGCACGCTGCAATCGCGAGGTCGTACTCGACGCTTATCGAACACTGCATTAGCGAGCACCGCGAGTTGGCCGCAAACGCAGGCGCGAGTGCATTGCTTCGGCCCATCGGCTGGATCAAGGTGTTTCGCAGCAACGCGGCCCAAGACGCGGAAGTACGCCTCGCGGAGAAATGGCACCGCGAATATGGCGTCGAATTCGAAACGCTCGACGCGGCTCGCCTGCAGCAGGCCGAACCCGATCTCGACAAGGCATTGCAAGGTGGATTGCGCTACACGCAAGCCGATTCGGTGAGCGATCCGAACGCACTCGTCACAGCCTACGCAAAGTACTTCGAAACACTCGGCGGACGCATCTTCACCGGCGATGCGAACACGCTTCGCAATGGCTGGGAGGTGACGACAGACGCTGGGACTATCGCGGCCTCTTCGGTGGTCGTCGCACTCGGGCCGTGGTCGGACGTTATCACTTCGAGGCTCGGGTACTCCCTGCCGCTCGGCGTCAAGCGCGGCTATCACATGCACTATTCGCCAAGGGCTGGAGCACACCTGAATCATCCGGTGCTCGACGTGGAAAATGGCTACCTGCTTGCGCCAATGGCAAGCGGCATCCGCCTGACGACGGGTGCCGAAATTGCGCTGCGCGACGCGCCGAAAACGCCCACGCAACTCGCCGCTGTCGAACCGATTGCACGCACGCTGTTCCCATTGGACCAACGTGTCGACGATCAACCGTGGATGGGCGCGCGGCCTTGCACGCCCGACATGATGCCGGTGATCGGGCGCGCTGGAAAACATCAGGGCTTATGGTTCGCATTCGGCCACGCGCATCACGGACTTACGCTGGGGCCAGTGACAGGCCGCCTCATCGCCGAAATGATGACCGGAGAGCAAACGGTGGTGGACCCGCGGCCATTCAGAGTTGACCGTTTCTAACGGCGAGCGCGAGCGGCGTCATTGCCGCTCGCTTTTACCTGCGCCACCACAGCGCCGCCGGGCTCAGTGCAGCGGTTGCAAGGCCGCCCAGCGGGTCCAGCCACCTTCGCTCCCGGTCGCGCTAACCCGCAACGCACGCGAGCCGTCGGCAAAAATCAGCGACTCGGTACGACACGCGTCGCTTTCGGGAATATCGCGCAAGCCCCCGAAGCCATGCTCGTGTTTGAACATCAGATTTCCTTCACGCAGTATGCCGAGGTAAGACGGCTCCGGTTCGTCGAATGGCTGAACTGTGCAACGGTTCAGCAACACAGCAGCGACTTCTGCATCGCACATAGTCTCTCTCCTCATTAGTGCAACACCGCCCGTGCGACTGGCACTCAATCTCATCGTTTTTATAAAGTTGATTCTAGAAGCCATTGCATAAAACGCTACCTTTTTTAGTTAGGATCACTTATCCACTTGGGCACTCGCTGACTGTCGCGGTCGCGCTGCCCAAGCGCACCGACATGCTCAGCATTTTTCCCCTGGCATCTTGTCGAGCTTTGCGCGGCGCGTGACGGTCTGTGTGCGATCCCATTGCCGGACGAACTCGATGAGTCCACCGTCGGCGTCATAGTGCGCACTGGCGAGCCGGCCGATGCCGCGTCGCGATGCTTTATCGATTGCCTGATCGAAACGATCCGCGACGAATCGTTGACCCGGGCGGGCGTCATTCGCCGGGCAATGCAATCGGTCGAAGTACAGGTCTACGGCGTTTGCTGCAGGCTGCGCTGCGTTCTTTCAATCAAGCAAAAACGCCACGGGCCTTACGGCTCGCGGCGTCTGCGAAGCTGAACAGGAACTGGACGATCAGGCGCTAACTGCCACCCGGCGCGGCGACACGGCAGAGACGACAAACGTCACGACAATGTTCACCACCAGTGCGATGAGGCCGATATAGATCGGGTACACAGCATCGCCGAGATGCAGCGCAAACACCGGCTTGAGCCCCTGTGAAATTGCGAGTGCCGTGCCGAGCACGATACCCACGAGCCAGCCGGCGAACAGGCCCGGCGTATTCAGGCGACGCGTGTACAGCGAGAACACGATAGCCGGGAAAATCTGCAGGATCCACACGCCGCCGAGCAATTGCAGGTCGATTGCATATTGCGTGGGCAGGAACACGATAAACAGCAGCGCGCCGAACTTCACCACCAACGACACGATCTTCGCGTTCGACGCCTCGGCCTCCGGCGTGATGTTCGGGGACACCAGCGGACGCCACAAATTGCGCGTGAACAGATTGGCCGCACCGATCGACATGATTGCTGCGGGAACCAGCGCGCTGATCGCGATCGCCGCCGCGGCGAAACCGACGAACCACGACGGGAACAAGGTGCCAAAGAGGGCCGGCACAATGTCCGACGCCGACTTCACATGCACGCCGGCCGCAATCGCCATGTAGCCGAGCAACGCGATCAGACCCAGCAACAACGTATAAGCCGGCAGGAAAATCGCATTCTTGCGAACCGTAGCCGCCGACGAAGAAGACAGCACCGCCGTCATCGTATGCGGATACATAAACGCGGCCAGAGCGGAACCCAGCGCGAGCGATGCATACGCAGTGAATTGCGTCGGCTTGAGGATGATGCCGGTCGCGCCGCCCTTCGCCTTGAAGTACGTATCGGCTGCGTCGAACACATGCGCGTAGCCGCCGAGCTTCGCGGGAATCAGCCACACCGCCGCAATCACGACGATATAAATCATGATGTCCTTCACGAACGCGATCATCGCCGGAGCACGCAGGCCGCTTGCATACGTGTAGAGCGCGAGGATCACGAACGCGACGATCAGCGGCAATTCGCCGGTCACGCCAAGCCCCTTGATCACTACTTGCATGCCGACAAGTTGCAGCGCGATATACGGCATGGTCGCGACAATGCCGGTCAGCGCGACAGCGGCCGGAAACCACTTGCCGCCGTATTCACCGTGCACGTAGTCCGCTGCCGTGATGTGGTTTTTCGCATGTGCGACTTTCCACAGTTTCGGCATGACAGCGAACACGAACGGGTAAACGATGATCGTGTACGGCAGAGCGAAGAAACCATAAGCACCAACGGAGTACACGAGCGCAGGAACCGCGATCACCGTGTATGCGGTGTAGAAGTCTCCGCCCACCAGGAACCATGAAATCACCGTACCGAACTGCCGGCCGCCAAGCCCCCATTCATGCAATTGCGTGAGGTCGCCGCGCTTCCAGCGCGCCGCGAAGAAGCCGATCACCGTAACGAGAACAAAGAACGCGATGAAGACGGTCATCGCCACCGGATTGACGGGATTCAGATCGCTCATTTGACACCTCGATACACGACGTAAATCAGTAGCGAGGTCAACGGCACCCACAAGAACTGATACCAGTAAAAGAACGGAAAACCGGCGAACGACGGACGCGTGTCGTTATAAAACGGCAACCATAGCAACGCGATGTACGGGAGCAAAAGAATGAGCCATAGCCATGACCGGCCGGCGGTGGGGGAGGTCTCCATGTACTTCTCCTAGATCTATTATTGACACCACGCATCCGGACTTGTGGTCCGGCACGCGGAAAGCCGGCACCGGGCATCTGCTTGCAATACCGCGGTGCCAAACCGGAATTTGCCCTTGCGCGCTGCTAACGCCTGTCAGGCGCAGCATTAACAGGGCCCGGCTCATAACGTTCATACGAAATGCGCGGCGGCATCAGGGCGAAAGGGGCCCGCAAAGACGCAGTACGCCGCGGGGATGTAGTATTCGCCTTCGTAAGCGTCCTCACAAGCGCGCAACTACGTAAGCCGGCTACGTATTACTACGTAGCCTACCGGCCGTTTTTCAACGATGAAACTTAAAGCCAAGATTGTTCTGCTGGCGATCGTGCCTTTTCTCGCGGCTATTGCCAGCATCGAAATCGGTGTGCGCCGCGAAGCGACCGCGCTCGCGCAGACGCAGCACGCGACGACCCAGGCTGCGTACATGACCAGCAAGGAAATCGAGCTCAAGCATTATGTGGAACTGGCTACTTCCGCAATCGCACCGCTTTATGAAGCAAGCCAGGACAATGCGCGCGACGATGCACTGCGCCGCACGCGAGCGCTCGACGTCCTTGAAAAGATGGATTTCGGCAAAGACGGTTATTTCTTTGTCTACGACATGCACGGCCGCTCGCTGATGCATCCGCGCGAACCGGACCTCGTAGGGCGCGATCTATCGGAATTGCGCGATCCGCAAGGCGTGCCGACCATCCGCAAACTGCTCGCCGCGGCGTCGCAAGGCGGCGGCTATGTGCGTTATCTGTGGCATCGTCCGTCGACGGGCAAACTGGCGTCAAAACTCGGCTATGTCGTGCCGCTCGAGCGCTGGGGCTGGATGATCGGCACAGGTATCTATCTCGACGACGTCGACACAACGCTCGCGCACATCGACGAACGGGCGGCGATGAATATCGACCGCACCATGATGTGGATCGACGCGATCGCGCTGGCCGGACTCGCCGCGATTGCACTGTGCGCGCTTGTGCTCAACGTCACCGAATATCGCAGCGCGGACGCGAAACTGAAGCGGCTTGCGCAACAGGTTGTCGAGTCGCAGGAGAACGAACGCGCGCGGCTGTCGCGTGAATTGCACGACGGCATTAGCCAGATGATGGTGTCGGTGAAACTGCTGCTCGAGTCCGCGCTTGCCCGCTTCGAACGCAGCGAAACCCGCGTGCCTGCCGCCGAAGCCGCGCTCTCCACGAGTCTCACGCGTCTCGGCGATACCTTGCGTGAAGTGCGCCGCATTTCCCATGCGCTGCGCCCGTCGATGCTCGACGACCTTGGCGTCGCGGCAGCCATCGAACAACTCAGCCGCGAACTAAGCGAACAATCGGGAATTGAAATCGGCTTCACGCAAATTGCACACACTCATGCGCCGCCTTTGCCCGATGCGGTCAACACGGTGCTGTTTCGTATCGCACAGGAAGCGCTGACCAACATCGTGCGCCACGCGCACGCGTCGAGCGCGGCGCTCGCATTGGAAATCGCCCACGACGCGGTCACACTGACAATCGCGGACAACGGCTCGGGTTTCGACGTCACGCACGCCTTCGTTGGCCGCCGCTCAGGCGTGGGCCTGCGCAACATGCGCGAGCGCGTAGAAGCACTAGGGGGAACGCTTGCACTCAGTTCCCAGCCCGGCCATACGCTGGTCACGGCGCGCGTGCCGCTCGGCGTCGGCACAACGGAGCTTGCTACCCCGAGCCTGCAGGAGACCTCTTTATGAACGACATCTCGCACGCAGCGGCCCGCCTTATCCTGGTCGACGATCACCCACTCGTACGCGACGGGCTGCGCGCGCGGCTCGAAGCCGTGCGCAACATCGAGGTTGTCGGCGAAGCCGGCAATGCGCAGGAAGCACTTGCGCTCGCGGAGAGTCATGAACCTCATCTCGTGTTAATGGACGTCGGCATGAACGGAATGAACGGCATTGCGCTCGCCGGCATGTTCCATGAGCGCTTTCCGGCAATTCGAGTATTGATGCTGTCCATGCACGACAACCTCGAATACGTCACGCAGGCCGTGCGTGCAGGCGCGAGCGGTTATGTACTGAAGGACTCACCGGCGACCGAAATCATTCAGGCGATCGGCACAGTGCTCGACGGCAAGACGTATTTCAGCGCGGGACTCGGTGCCCGGCTGATTCAAGCGTCGGCCATGCAATCGCCGGTCGAGCGGCTTACGCCGCGCGAACGCGATATTCTCGATGCACTCGCCGAGGGCTTGTCGAGCAAGCAGATCGCTCAACGTAATGATCTGTCAGTGCGTACTGTGGAGACGCATCGTCTGAATTTGAAACGCAAGCTCGATATCGAAGGTCAGGCTGAACTGATCAAGTTCGCGGTTGAGAACCGGCGCGCGAGCCGTTAATACGAAACAATGTCTCGCTGCACACCGAGTGGAGACAAAGACAATGAGACGATTAATGCGGACGCCCGCCAGTGCATCGCAATGCGCGGCGCTATGTATGTGGGTGATACTGGCGTCAGCGTTGGCTTCAGTTTCGCCCGGTGCCCAAGGCGAGGAAGAGCGCATTAATCGCGGACACGATCCGTTCTTTCAGATATCTGAAGCGATTGACGGATGCCCAGTGCCGTTGGGACCGCTCGAAACCGAACAGGAATGGCTCGCAGACAGTCATTACCGCATTGAACGCGGCAACAGCTGCTGGATAGAAGGCCGCTGCCGTTTATCGAACGCCTATTTGTACGATGCTGAAATCGCCGAAGCCGTACAGCGGCGTCTCGCCAACATCAATACCGCCACGCATTGGCGCGAACAGTCGACGTTGTGGCTCACGTTGCAACGCCGGTTTATCTATGTGCAGGGTTGCGTTGCTGCAAGCTTTGACAAGCAGACATTCCTTTCCGAACTCGCGAAAACCGCGGACGTTGAACGCGTGATCGACGACACGACCACTAATCCCCATGCCGCAAGACTGCCGTATAAAACGCTTGCGGACCCGGACCGGCCTTTAATCGACCCGGGCCACTAGCGCGAAGAAAGGTGAGTCGCGCCGCGCGACATGGGCGCTGCGGCCGATTCGCCTACCGCACCAGCGCAAATGCTTCGCGGCTGGCGATCTCCACCGCGCCATACACGCCAACCACGGTGTAATCAGACGCGACACATTCGAACGTCGATTGCTGAAACGTAATGACGAAATGGCGCCTCGTGGGTTCGGGCAACGAAACTGTAGAAAGCTCTTCGACAAGAGACGAATTGATGACTTCGTGGACCGAGAAAGCAGCGAGACCTTGCGACGCAAGCGGGTGGATCTGCATTTCGTGCTCGCCCGGCGGCCCAAGTCGATGAAACGTGGTGTCGGGAAACAGCACCGCGCAGAATGGGTCGTCGTCCGGATCGAATGGACCGAACCGCTCGAAGTCGGACTCCGCAATGGGATAAGCGAGAATCACACGCCGGTCGCTCGCGACAAGGAACGGTTCGGCAGCGTCGTCTGCGGGATGAGGAACTGAGTCCAGCAGAAGAACCTGGTCCTCCTGCTGGGATGATTCGAGCGCGTTGGTCATGTACTTCGTTATTCCAGTACGCTTACGCGCCGGCTTGCACAGTGGAAGCGACCGGTGCGGACGTGCTTACTGTTGCCGTTTCCGCTTTTGCCGTCCTCTTGCGGCCTGGCGCCTTGCTAGCGACTTTCGTTGCAGCTTTCGTTGCGGCCTTTGTTGCAGCCTTTTTCGCGGTTGTCTTTCGCGCAGTAACTTTCTTCGCGGCTGACTTTTTTACTGCGGCTGTTTTGGCCGTTACCGATTGCGCTCCCGCCTTCGCCTTTTTCGCCACGACTTTTTTCGCGGCGGCCTTCTTACTGACAACGCCGCTCGTGGCTGCCGACTTCGCCTTGCCTGCCGTTTTCTGGCTCGCAGCGCCAGACGCCGGTGCTGCACTGCTATCTATCAGGAACCTGGTGCGATCTTTAACCGATGCGAGCCATGCGGGCGCAGGGCCGCGTCCGCTCCACGTCGCACCAGTGGTTGGATGACGATACTTGGGCGGTTGCGCGCCTTTGGGCTGACCTTTGCCTTTCGCGCCACTAGCGGCAAGCTTCGTGAATCCGTTCGATTCGCTTGCGCCGTCGATCAGAAACACGCTCCGGTCTTTTGCACTGACGATCCAACCCGGCGCGCGACCGTGTCCGGTCCAGGTCGCGCCTGTTTTATGATCGCGATACTTGGGTACTTTCTGGCCGGCAACTGCAATCTTTGCATTGCCGCTTGCAGTATTTCCATTAAGACGATTGGCTTCTCGCCGCGCTTTTGCTTTGGCTTCGATATCTGCGGTGGTCAGGCCGTGCTTGAGCATCAGGTCGCGGATCTGGTCGATTGCGACTTGTGCTTTCCTTGCAATCAGGATGTCAGCTTGCGCCTGGAGCTTCTTAAGCTTTGCCTGGATCTGCTCTAACGTGGGCATTGAATTGCTCCTTATGTGGTAATCGATCGAACTATGCCATGAATAGCGTCAGAAAGGCATAGTCGAGTGGCCGTAAAAACCCCAGTTTATTTCAGCTATGCGTGCCGGAGTACGAAACTTTTCTTCGATGCACTCGATAGACGCCTTTTTCGAGCCTTCGTTCTTTGCCCTCGATGTTTTTTTGGTCTCACTATCGGCTTACTTCTTTCTGCTATTCGCCTTCTCTTTATCTTTCCAATTGTTGCAGGACAGATCAGGTCGGCGTAAACACAGCAACCTGGCGGTCGGCAATGTACCTGACGCCGCGCAAGAAACGGTACTGCTGGTCGTCGGCAGTGATCCTGTTGAGGCCGATTCTCGTCAACGCCAGGATCTCGTCCGCCTGCTGGGCAGGTATGACGCCTTCGTCCCGCAGGTTCTCGAAAACGCCGGACGGATCGCCGACATAAACGCTGCGTACCTGCGTACCTATCCGCATCAGGACCACGCTTTCCCCCTCGTCGAGCGCGAGTTCCAGGTAGCCGGCCAGTGTTCGCAACGACTCGGGCGTGCAAGTCTGCGACTGATATATCGCAGCATTCGATGGCGTCATGTCGGTACCCCGTCACCTATATAAAGAAAGAGCCGCCACTATGCGTCGCGGCAATACTCGCTTCTACTATAGGCAAGCATTCGAATATTCAAAGGCTTCCAGTTCGTTTTTTAACGCCGCTTTGGCCGGTAACCATGCGTTACTGGTCTTGCGATGCCCTTTCTGCGCGTGTCCAGCGGGCAGATTAGCCTCGCAAACCCGAGCTTTGAAAAGGACGCACGTCAGGCAATCCGCAGGCCATAGGCGGGCAGGATCTCCTGGGTCGTCAAGAAACGGTGCTGTTTGACGGCGTCGTGAAAGAGCCGGTAATCGCTCTTTTCGAATGCCTCGGTCCAGACCGGTTTGTCGCCGGAGTCGTCTTCAGAGCGAAGTCCGGTGGCTTTGTATTTCCATGAGCCGACGCCTTTGGGGACGTAATCCGGAATGGGCTCTTTCAAGCCGGGAATACCGCCGTTCCCGACTACCTCGCAGACAGCGCGCAAGCGCTCGTTGTCGTCCATGATCCGGTTGGTATCGAGCAATTCCGTCACGGCCTCTTTGACGTTTTCCGGCAGCCCCGCTTCGTTTTCGAAGTCTTCTCGCCCGGCCACGTACGCGCGCACCGCGCGGCACGCCATATCCGCGGCCGCGACGAATTCGGGCAGATTATGTCTCTGTATCAGCGTGTTCCGGCCGTCGATGTAGTGCCACTTTGCCCACGGCTGATCCGGATAGTGCAAGGCAGCACCGTGTCCGACGGGCAGTGCGAGCGTAAGGACATCTTCCTCGACGTGCTGGATCAGGTGCTGCATCGCGAGCGTGAGGTTGGCCAGCCAGCCATGACGCGTGCAATCCTGCGCCACGAGTGAATGAACCCGGTTCCCCGGACTTTCGATACCGGCAAATCCCTGATGCGCCCATGTATCGACATACGTATGAAGCGTGACCCCGAGACGATGCAAGCCCATCTCCGCGCCGCGCTGACGGATCGCACGCCGTACGACCTCGCGCGCGACTGCGCTGTCCGCACGGCACACGGCTTTTTCCTCCAGCGTTGCGCCCACTCCTGCCGGCAGAAAATGGAACGGCGCCCATACGAGCCGGTTCTGGTCGTTCTCGGTATTGGCGTAGTCGAACGTCTTATGGGCGGTGGCGAAGCGCTCGAATGTTTCTCCGCCCTGAAAACGGAGGATGCCCGGCGTGGTCGCGTCGTCGACATACTGGCAGGCATGGGCGACAGTCAGCGCCTCGCTGGGCGTCATCCCGCCAACTCGGGCAACGATATAGACCACGCCGTAGTGAAAGTCGATGTTCATGGCATACGCTCCTACTGCACGATGAATGACAGCAACAGCATTGGTAAACGAGCGAGCGGACGGTGAGTTAAAAGCATGCCGCTGCTTGCCGGTGTTCTTTCTTATTGTTTGATGATGTGTTCCTGTCCGCGTGCGCCGACTGGCATTGTCCCAATGCCATGCCCATAAAAAAACCCCGCTGCGTTATCCGTAGCGGGGCCCGTTTTTCAGCGCATTCTGCGCCGCCTTATTTCACTATGTCGACCAGCTCGACTTCGAACGTCAAGTCGCTGTTCGGCGGAATAACGCCCACGCCGCGGCTACCGTAAGCGGTAGCGGCTGGGCAGGTCAATTTGGCCTTGCCGCCCACTTTCATGGTCTGGACGCCCTGCGTCCAGCAAGGAATGACACGGTTGAGCGGGAATGTCGCGGCGCCGCCGTGCTTTGCGGAAGCGTCGAATTCAGTGCCGTTGGCAAGCGTGCCACGATAGTTGACCTTGACGACATCGGTGGCCGCGGGCTGCGCGCCGGTACCCTGCACGAGGTGCTCGACGATCACGCCTGAAGGCAGCTTCTCCGTAGCCGGAGCGGCGGCCATTGCGGTGGACGAAAGTACAGTGGCAGCGAGCAGAGCAACGATAGATTTCAAAACGAATCTCCAGATGGGTAGTACAGATCATTCTAGCGCAACGACTGCTGCGTGCCGTCAATCTATCCGCCTTATTGCATGGTCGCGCGCCGGCGCGTCGACATGCGCGACGAAGTCCGCAAGTGCCGTTTCGCGTTGCCGGACATCGGCAAGAACCGCGGGGTCGAGCAAAGCACTAATCACTTCTTCCCGCTCGCGACCGGCTTCTGCAATCACGTCGCCATACGGAGTCCAGATCGCGCTCGCGCCGCACGTATCCCAGCCGCCGGTGGTACCGACATGGTTGGACAACAGAACATACATTGTGTTGTCGAAGGCGCGGGCAGGGAACCAGACACGTAACTGGCGATAGCCGGACTTGACGCTGAACAATCCACTCACCAGATAGGCATGCGCACCGTTCACAGCCGCATGACGTGCGTGTTCGGGAAAGCCCGAGTCGTAGCACACGCCGAGCGCGAGCCGCCATCCGTCGAGTTCCAGCATGCAGCCTCGCATGCCTGCACGGTAGATTTCCGCTTCGCTTTTATACAGATACTGCTTGTGGTAAGGCTCGACGTCTTCGCCGCGACGATCGAACACGAGCGATGAGATGTGTAGTCCATCGGCGTCGCGCGTGGCCGCGCCGACAATCGCGGCAATGGCATGCCGGTGGCACGCTTCACGAATCGGGTCGAGCCGCGAATCCGATTGACCGAACGCGTATTCCGACGGATTGCCCGCAATCAGGCCGGGTTCATATCCGCTCAGGAATTTCTCGGGAAAAACCACCAGTCTTGCGCCGCGATCGGCGGCACGACCGGTCAATTCGACCGTCTTCGCTATGTTCGCCGTCACGTCCCCGCAAACCGGTTGCGCCTGCGCAGCGGCAATTTGCAATGGCGCCGAAGGTAACGACGCGAGCTTGTTATTCACCGTAGACTCCGTTATCAAAGCACACGTGAAGCCACGGCATTTAATCACGGACGGTCACAAAGTGGGAGTGCGAGGATATGGTGAACCAGCACGGTACATGCATGGTCCACACAGAAGCTGCATTGCGAACGATCGCCGCGATGCGAACCCGATGCCAATGAGCGCTTTCGATGAGTGAACCGGCCGATCCCGACAACCGCGAAGTTCCACCGCCCACGGCTATGCCGGAGCGGCGTCGCGCGCCCCGGCCGCGACGCATTCCGCGCAGCCGCGAGCAGCAGGCGCGGCTCGACGCGCGTGAGCCGGCATTCGAGCCGCTGCCATTCGCCATCGACGAAGATGCGGCGCGCCGCCCTTTCGCCGACAAGCTTCACGCGTGGTTCGAGGCGCGCGGCTGGCAGCCTTTCGACTTTCAGCGCAAAGTCTGGCGCGAAATGGAACGAGGCGCGAGTGGGTTGCTGCACGCAACCACTGGGGCAGGTAAGACGTGGGCCGTATGGTTCGGCGCGCTCGCCGCCCTTGCTTCGAGCGCGTCGTCCGCACCCACTGTCACCCGGAAACGAGCGGCAGCGACTCAGCCCGAGCCACTCACGGTTCTCTGGATCACGCCAATGCGCGCACTCGCGGCCGACACCGCGCGTGCACTGCAAAGCTCGGCAACCGAACTGGCTGTGCCATGGACAGTGGGTCTGCGAACCGGCGACACATCCTCCGCAGAACGCGCGCGGCAGAACCGGCGCATGCCGTCCGCGCTGATCACCACACCCGAGAGCCTGTCGCTCATTCTCACGCGCGCCGACGCACGCGAAGTACTGTCGCACTTAAAGTTCGTGATCGTCGACGAATGGCATGAGTTGCTAGGCAACAAGCGTGGCACGCAGACGCAACTCGCGCTTGCGCGGCTCGCGCACTGGAGACCGGAACTGCAGGTTTGGGGTTTGTCGGCGACACTCGGCAACCTTCCGTTCGCAGCCGAAGTACTTCTCGCGCCTGTCGGAACGCCGCGCGTGAGCGTGCACGGCAAGCTGCCTAAAGCATTGATCGTCGATACGGTTATTCCGGAGACCATCGAACGATTTCCGTGGGGCGGTCATATGGGCATGCGGCAGGTCGAGGCGGTCGCCAATGCCATTGGCGAAGCGCATACGTCGCTTGTATTTACGAACACCCGCTCGCAATGCGAGGTCTGGTATCAGGCACTGCTCGAAGCGCGGCCCGAATGGGCGGGTGCAATTGCATTGCATCACGGGTCGCTCGATCAGGAAGTCCGCGAGTGGGTCGAGCGCGGCTTGAAGAGTGGCTTATTGAAAGTAGTTGTATGTACATCGAGCCTGGATCTGGGCGTCGACTTTCTGCCGGTGGAGCGTGTATTCCAGATCGGCTCGCCCAAAGGCGTCGCGCGTTTGATGCAGCGTGCCGGCCGCTCCGGCCACGCGCCGGGGCGGCCGTCGCGCGTGACGATCGTGCCCACGCACGCGCTGGAACTCGTCGAAGCGGCCGCGGCGCGGGAAGCGGTTGAAAAGCGGCAAATAGAGGGCCGCGAAACGCCGGAAAAGCCGTTCGACGTCCTGGTTCAACACCTGGTGACCGTGGCGATCGGTGGCGGTTTCGACGCGCGCGAACTGTACGACGAAATTTGCACCGCGTATGCGTACCGGCATCTCACGCAAAATGAGTTCAATTGGGCACTAGGCTTCGTCGAGGGCGGCGGCACCGCGTTGCGCGCGTATCCCGACTATCATCGCGTGGTGCGCGAAAGCGACGGCTTATACCGCGTGCCACGCGAGGACCTCGTGCGGCGGCATCGCAACAACGTCGGCACTATCGTCGCAAACGGCACGCTGAATGTCGCTTATCTGGCGGGCGGACGCATAGGCGCAATAGAAGAGTCGTTTGTTTCGCGACTTAAGCCGGGCGACATCTTTACCTTCGGCGGACGGGCGCTGGAATTGATCCGAGTGCAGGACATGACCGCATGGGTCAAGCGCGCGGCCTCGGGACGCGGTGCAATGCCGCAATGGGCGGGTAGCCGCATGCCGCTTTCTTCTGAACTCGCCGAGGCGACATTGACCATGCTCGCGCGCGCCGCGGGCGGCATCTATGACGAACCTGAAATGCGCGCGGTTCGACCGCTGCTCGAATTGCAGCAGAGGTGGTCGGCGTTGCCGGAGCCCGGCGTGCTGGTCGCAGAAGTACTGAAATCGCGCGAAGGGCACCACTTTTTCTGTTATCCATTTGCAGGGCGCACGGCGCATATCGGTCTCGGCGCATTGCTCGCATGGAGAGTGGCGCGAGAGAAACCGGGCACGTTCTCCATTTCAATGAACGACTACGGTTTCGAGCTGTTGTCCGCGCAACCATTCGATTGGGCTGCCGAACTCGAGAGCGGTTTGCTGTCCCCTGAAGAACTCGACCACGACATACTCGCGAGCCTCAATTCGTCGGAACTCTCCAAACGGCGTTTCCGCGAAATTGCGCGGGTCTCGGGACTGGTATTCCAGGGACATCCCGGCCAGCAGAAAAGCGCGCGGCAATTGCAGGCTTCCAGCGGCCTGTTTTACGATATCTTCCGCAACCACGACAGCGGCAATTTACTACTCAATCAGGCAGACGCCGAAGTGCTATTGCAAGAACTCGACGCCAAACGCATTCGCTCAGCGCTCGAACGGATGAACGAAAGCCGCCTCGTTCTCACGCGCCCAAAAAAACCAACGCCGTTCGCCTTCCCGCTCATTGTCGGACGCTTACGCGAAAAAGTCAGTACGGAGAAGCTCGCGGATCGCGTCGAGCGAATGCTCGCGGAACTGGAAAAGGCGGCTCGCACATGAAGCCTGCTTCGTTGCAGGTCGAAATCGCCGGACACGCGCTCGTGCTGTCGAGCTTGCGCGCCGCGTTCGATCCCGCGCTGCGCTGCCTTTTCGTTGCGGACGCGCACTTCGGCAAGGACGCGGTATTCCGCGCGCGCGGCGTTCCCGTGCCAGTCGGCTCGACTGCTGACAACCTGATGCGCCTCGACATTCTGATTGCCGAATTCGAACCGAGCACGCTCGTATTTCTCGGCGATCTGCTGCATGCGCGCGAGGCACACGCCGACGAAATGCTCAATGCGTTGCACGTCTGGCGCGCCCGGCATGCGGCTTTGCGGGTCGTGCTGGTTGAAGGTAATCACGATCGGCATGCGGGCGCCTTGCCCGCCACGCTCAATGTCGACTATGTGCAGGAGCCGTGGCGAACAGGACCGTGGGCGTTGTGTCATCACCCCCAGAACGTCGACGGTGCGTATGCACTCGCCGGCCATTTGCATCCCGTCTATCGAATCGCAACACGCAACGACTCGGTTCGCGTGCCGTGCTTTCGTTTCGGCCCGCGACACGGCGTATTGCCCGCATTTGGCAGCTTTACCGGCGGTGCACGCGAAGACGGCCGATCCAGTGGCGAGAGGGTCTTTCTCGTCGTTCATGAGAAGGTGATCGAGGTGCCTCGCTGATCGCGCGGGCCGCACACGGTTGCGTCGTTTTGTCATATGTGTCGTAGCGCAACGCTCGCACAGCTGGCGATCCAACACTTTCAGACACGACCTTTTCCGCAAGCACATGCACCATTGGCCACGCGAGCGCCGCTGTAGTGCCGCCTCGCGTCCGTGCACGCCCGCGCTGCGTGCTTCCGCACGAGCGTCGAGCCGTACGCGGGTTTACGTGCGTTTGACTATATAAGACAGCCCCGTTTACTGAACGCTGAACCAAGCTGTCAAGATTCTTGCGATCTACCTGGTCAGTCAACGGTGCTCGACGAGCGCCCTCACCAAACCTTGGAGACAAACCATGGCTCATGTGTCGAACAGCGCTATCGAGGAACTGAAAACCGCTGTACGCGGGCAACTGATGCTGCCCGACGATGCCGGTTTTGACGAAGCACGCAGCATCTGGAATGCAATGATCGACCGCCGCCCTGCGATGATCCTTCGCTGCGCCGGTGTCGCCGACGTGCGGCGCGGCGTAGCCTTCGCGCGCGACAACGGTCTGCCGCTTGCGATTCGCGGCGGAGGTCACAACATTGCCGGCAGCGCCGTATGCGACGACGGTCTTGTGCTGGATTTCTCGCTGATGAAATCGGTGCGAATCGATCCCTTCGCGAAACGCGCGTACGTCGAACCGGGCGCGACGCTCGCTGACTTCGACCATGAAGCGCAGGCCTTCGGACTCGCAACTCCGCTGGGCATCAATTCGACCACGGGCGTCGCAGGCTTGACGCTTGGTGGCGGTTTCGGCTGGCTTAGCCGCAGATACGGCATGACAGTGGACAACCTGATTTCAGCCGACGTCGTCACCGCCGATGGTGAATTGCTTCACGCCAGCGCCGATTCGAATGAAGACCTGTTCTGGGCGATTCGCGGCGGCGGCGGCAACTTCGGCGTCGTTACGTCGTTTGTGTTCGCGCTGCACCCGGTAGGACCGATGGTGTTCGGCGGACTCGTCGTATTACCGCTCGATCAGGCGAGGGACGCGCTCGTCAAATATCGCGCAGCAGCGTCGGACATGCCAGACGAACTCAGTGTGTGGGCCGTTCTGCGCCTCGCGCCGCCGCTGCCGTTCTTGCCCTCCGACGTACACGGCAAGCCTGTCATCATCTTCGCGATGTGCTACACGGGGCCGACCGCGAACGGCCCTTCGGCCGTCGCGCCAGTGAAGACCTTCGGCACGCCGGTCGGCGAACATCTCGGCGAAATGCCCTACACGATGTGGCAAAAGGCGTTCGACCCGTTGCTCGCGCCTGGATCGCGCAACTACTGGAAGTCCCACAACCTTGCCAGCATCGACGATGGCCTGATCGAGGCACTGCTCCAGTCGATCCAGAATCTGCCGTCTCCGCAGTGTGAAATTTTCTTTGGGCAGATTGGCGGACAAACGCAACGCGTACCGGTGAACGCGACGGCGTATTCGAGTCGCGACACTCAATACGCGATGAACGTGCATGGTCGCTGGGAAGATCCCGCCGACGACGACCGTTGCATAGCCTGGGCGCGCGCATTCTTCGACGCATCGGCGCCGTTCTCGCTCGGCAGCGTCTATGTCAACTTCATGACGCAAGAAGAAGCGGGCCGCGTCGCCGACGCGTACGGTCCGAATTACGAACGCCTTGTCGCCGTGAAAAGCCGTTACGACCCGCACAATCTATTCAGTCACAACCAGAACATTCGCCCGGCCGTGTAGCGGCGGAACGTGAAATTCGACATAACCGCGTGCGCGAAACCCGCGCCGCGCGGGCCTCCATGTCGCCTTTGCGCGGGCGGCATGTGCAGGCACGGGAAATGCTGCATCATCATGGACACCGGTCTAGCGGCCGGCGTCATGGCATTACCGTTTCATCGACAAAGAAAAACCACCTCGATAACGTAAAAGGACAAATAACATGCGCAGACGACAATTCATCACGACGGCCGGCGCGGCATTCGCTACCGCGGGTCTCGGCCTCGCCGGTTGCACCACCACGTCCTCGTCTTCGAACGGGTCGGCGTCCGCCAACGCCAGCAAGCGCGATACGATCAACGCGGGTGTCGATTCAACGCTTTCGCGTCTGTATGCGAATGTCGGCGGTTCGCGTGAACTCGTGGCGAAAGCGCGCGGGGTGCTGGTGTTTCCGTCGGTGATCTCCGCGGGCTTCTGGGTCGGCGGCCAATATGGCGAAGGCGCGTTGCGCGTCGGTGGCCATACGAGCGGCTACTACAGCACGGTGGCCGGCTCGTTCGGCTTGCAGATCGGCGCACAGTCGAAAGCGCTCGTCTTCCTCTTCATGACGCAGGAAGCACTCGACAAATTCCTCAACAGCCAGGGCTGGGCAGCCGGTGCAGACGCAACCGTTGCCGTGCTGAAGGTCGGCGCGAATGGCGCGATCGATACGTCGACCGCGACGAGCCCGGTTGAAGCATTCGTCCTGACGAACGGCGGCCTGATGGCCGGCGTATCGCTCGAAGGCACGAAGGTCTCGCGCCTGATCATCTGATCGACATGAGAAGCCACGCGGCCGCATTGCGGACCGCGTGGCGACGGTCTTGCGCTTTTCCACGCGAACCAGCGCGATCCACCGCGAACGCTGAAACCGTCACCGGTCAAAACCGCTGGCCTGCTGTAAAATCCACCCCTTTCGCAAACGCCCGGCCCACGAAACAGCTCAGGCCAGGACGCTCATATTGCCAGGCATCCGCATCTGCAGATGCAACGTTCGCCGCGGCAAACCACCTTGCTCAAGATGAATACCGCTAGCCCTACTCACGGTTGGCCCGCAAGGCTTTCCGGAATCCGCGCCAATGTGCTCGCGGGTCTCACGTCATCGTTCGCGCTCGTTCCCGAATGCATCGCGTTCGCGCTCGTCGCGCACCTCAATCCGCTCATGGGCCTGTATGGCGCGTTCTTCATCTGCACGATCACTGCGCTCTTCGGCGGTCGCCCGGGAATGATTTCGGGCGCGGCCGGGTCGATGGCGGTTGTTATCGTGGCGCTGGTCGTTCAACACGGCGCGCAGTATCTGCTCGCTACCGTCATACTCAGCGGCGTTCTGATGATGCTGTTCGGCGCATTCCGGCTCGGCAAACTGATCCGCATGGTCCCGCATCCGGTCATGCTCGGCTTCGTCAACGGACTCGCAATCGTGATTGCCACCGCGCAGCTCGCGCATTTCCGGCAGAGCACGCCGCAAGGCGAAGCATGGCTGCACGGCAGCGCGCTAGCGATGATGTGCGGCCTCGTCGCGCTCACCATGCTGATCGTTTATGTACTGCCGCGCGTCACGCGGGCAGCGCCGCCCGCGCTGGTAGCGATCGTCGGCGTGGGCGTTTTTGCGCAACTGCTGCACCTGCCCACACGCACGCTCGGCGATATGGCGCACATCGCGGGCGGGCTGCCGGGTTTCAATCTCCCGGACGTCCCGCTGAATCTCGAGACGCTGCAAGTCGTGCTGCCGTATGCGGTGCTGATCGCGATTGTCGGTCTGCTGGAAACGCTGCTGACATTCAACCTGACCGATGAGATCACCGAGACCCGTGGCCAGCCGAACCGCGAGTGTCTCGCGCTGGGCGCGGCGAATATCGCCTCGGGTCTGTTCGGCGGCATGGGCGGTTGCGCGATGATCGGCCAGACGATGATCAATCTGAATTCGGGAGGACGTTCACGCCTTTCAGGCATTGTCAGCGGCGCGATGATCCTGATGTACATCCTGTTCCTGTCGCCGCTCATCGAACGCATTCCTCTTGCGGCGCTGGTCGGCGTGATGTTCGTAGTCGCGCAGCAGACTTTCGCGTGGGGTTCGCTGCGCGTGCTCGGCAAAGTGCCGCGCAACGACGCACTCGTGATCATCGCGGTCACGCTCATCACCGTGTTTTCCGATCTGGCGATCGCCGTGTTGTGCGGCATCGTGATCGCGGCGCTGAACTTCGCGTGGCAGCACGCGCGCGAAATTCACGCGCATGTCGAAGACCGCGCCGACAATAGAACCTATGTGCCGCGCGGCACGCTGTTCTTCGCTTCCACCGCGCGTTTTCACGAGTTGTTCGATCCGCAGCAAGATCCGGCGGATGTCACGATCGACTGCAGTCATTTGCTGCTCGCAGATCATTCCGCGCTTGCGGCGCTGCAAGGTCTTTACGAGCGTTATCGCAAAGCCGGCAAACAGCTTCGCGTGAAGAACCTTTCCGAGCATAACCGGCGCTTGCTGAGCCGCGCGGGTGTGGGGTTCGCCTGAAGGTTGGGCTCAGGGGGCTCATTCCTCGCGCTCATGCGGCGTGCTCCTGAATGGGCACGCTGACGAAATTCACTCCGCGGGCAACGTCAGGTCGGCCACCTCACAACGCGGCCACTGGCGCAACACGTCGGGCGCCAGCAGAAGCTTCGCCGCGCGGATGCCCGCTCCCATGACGATCTGCGCGCGCTCCATCACGGCGGCATCGACGAGAATGCGCCAGTCCGCCGGCAATCCGAAAGTCGTAATGCCGCCGAACTCCATTGCGCTCAGTTCGACCGCCACCTCGCGCTTGGCAAACGACAGCCGCTGCGCGCCGAGCGCCGCCTTCACCGCGCCATTGACGTCGAGCCGCAACGCCCCAAGCGAAACGAGCGCCGCATAATGCTCGCCGCCGTCTTTTTTATAGCGCACAACGATCGTATTCGCGCAGTCTTCAAGACCAAAACCGTAGCGCGCGCTGAAGGCGGCGGTGTCCGAAGCGTCGTCAGTCACGGAGAAAACGGTTACGCCTTTCGGCGGCAACTGCGCGAGAACATGCGCGGGCAAATGCGCGGCGAGTTCTTCTGCGGGGATCACGTCCAACTGCGTTAAGGCTTCGTGCGAATGCATGGCAGTCTATAAAAGTAGATGAGGTAACCCATCGCATTCTAGCGTCTAGCGGCAGTGCGCATTGGCGCGTGGCCGAGCGGCTCGCAGACTAACGCGCTTGCTATAGTCACAGGCACAAGGTTTGCGAAAGACTGCCATACGAGGCTGCGCCGCCCTGGCCGAGTGGGTCGCGCGTGCCGGCCGGCGCCCGTACCCATCGAGACTTCGACCATGGACATCGACACGCTTTCCGCCGAGAACCTTCAGCACGCGGCTCGCCAGCAAGCGAACTGGGCAATCGGAGCGCTCAAGCAGTTCTCCGAAGACCGCTGCACGGCGATGGCAGCGAGCATTGCGTTCTACGCCGCGTTTTCCCTCGCGCCGACCCTCGTCATGGTGATCGCAGTGGCGGGCTGGTTCTTCGGCGCCGAGGCGGCGCGCGGTGAACTGTTCGACCACATTCACGGGCTGCTCGGCGACCAGGCCGCGGCGGGCGTGCAGACCATCGTCGAGAACGCGCACCACAGCGGCAGCGCGGGCGGCATCGCGGCCATCATCTCGTTCTCGATGCTGGCAATCGGCGCGTCTGCCACTTTCTCGTCGCTAAACAGCGCTCTTAACGTCGTGTGGCCGAACACCGGTCCACGCACATCGAGCGTGATCGCATTGGTGCGCGTGCGGCTGATCTCGTTCGGCCTGGTGCTCGGCGTCGCCTTTCTGCTGATCGTCTCCCTCGTGCTCGATACGGTGATCACGTTCATCGGCAAATGGCTGTGGGGCGACTCGCCGTATGTCGTGATCGGCAATCTGCTGCAACTCGGCGTGGGTTTGCTGGTGCTCGCGTTTGCGTTCGCCGGCCTGCTCAAATTCCTGCCGGACGCGAAGGTACGTTGGCGCGATGCGCTGGTCGGCGGGGTCGTCGCGGCGGTGCTGTTTTCGGCCGGCAAGAAGCTGTTCGCGCTGTATCTCGCGCACGCCGGCATGGCAAGCTCGTTCGGCGCGGCGGGATCGCTCGCCGTGCTGCTGATGTGGCTGTACTTCTCGGCCGCCGTGCTGCTGCTCGGCGCTGAGTTTTCGGCCGCGCGAGGCCGCCTCAACGACCCGCGCGGCGGCTGGGGCATGCAAGCCGACTCGCCGCCGGGCAGCCGCGCGAAACTCGCATCGGTATTGGCGGCGTCGACGGTGCCGGCAAACGCGGCCTTGCACGCCGGCGCCGACGCGTCCGGCAGCGACGCGCCGACGGCTTCGCTCGGCAGCGCCCACGCGGAAACGGAAGCCGCCACGCAGACGGCTTCCGACTCCCGCCGCTTGCAACTACGCAAAAAGGCGTCCGCGCGTGCGACCGCGCTGAACGTCGGACGCTCAGTAATCTCGGCGGAAGCTCAAGCGACCCATCTCGCCGCAGTCACGTTGCTCGGGGCGAGCCGCAAAGCGGTCGAGGCAAATCGCTACGTGCGCAAGCACCCGTGGAAATCGGTCGCCCTCGCCGCGGCTGCGGGCCTCGCAGCGGCCACCATCGCGCGTCACAACCGGGACGACGACATCGCGCCAGAGTAGCGCAACGGCTGTTGCGACCGTCTTTGCCCCGCAATGGTGCGTATTGATCACAATCGCGCCACCGTGTCTAGTCCGCTTTTTGGCGTAGTCGCGCCGCTGGCGCATGTGCCCGCTCCAAAACCCGTAGCCTCGATTTAGACGACTTCCTTACATTTTACTTACATATAATTACCTAAACGGCCGGTTCCGATACGGTCTCAGTCAATGAAACAACAATAATGCGAATACGACGAATCAATATTGCGAAAAAAGAAACAATCTCAAAGCCGCTTTAAATACAAGGCTTTGCGACGATTGTCGGTTTTTGGCGACACTCTTTTTTTTCCAGTTCTTACCGATTGACGCCCTGAGCTATTCTCCTTTCCGCAACAAGTAAACTAATCATCTGCGTGGAGAATTGGATGAAACGAATCGCACTGTCGACTCTCTCGCTGGCTCTGCTCGGCGCTGCAGGCGCAGCACATGCACAAAGCAGCGTGACCCTGTATGGCTTGATCGATGAATCGATCCAGTATGTTGGCCAAGCCGACCGCAACAACAACCATCTGTTCCAGACGTTTGCCGGCAACATTCAAGGTAACCGCTTCGGCTTAAAGGGCACGGAAGACCTAGGCGGTGGCCTGAAGGCAATCTTCCAGTTGGAAAACGGCTTTGACGTGAACAACGGCAAGCTGGGCCAAGGTGGTCTCATGTTCGGCCGTCAGGCATACGTCGGTGTGACGCAGGACGCCTACGGTACCTTGACGTTGGGTCGCCAGTACGACCCGCTGGTCGACATGGTCCAGCCGCTGACGGCTGACAACTTCTTCGGCAGCACGTTCACGACGCCGGGCGACGTTGACAACAACGACAACAGCTCGCGCACGAACAGCGCGATCAAGTACGTCTCGCCGGTGTGGGGCGGCTTCCAGGTCGAAGGCATGTACGCTCTCGGCGGTGTCGCTGGCGCAACGGGCGCAGGGCAATCGTGGGGGGGCGCAGCAACGTGGAGCGGCGGTCCGTTCAGCGTTGCTGCTGGCTACTTCCGTATGGAAAACGGCAATACGCTGGCAAGCCGTGGCATCACCCCGGCAACGCCCACAGGCCCGGGCACCTGGAGTTCAGGCGCGACCTCGGGCGCCACGTTCGACTCGCAGATCAACAGCGGTTACCAGTCTGCCAAGCAGATCGACATCACGTCGGCAGCGGGACAATTTGTCACGGGTCCGTTCACGTTCAACGTGCGTTATAGCTTCGCGCAGTACAAGCCGGACGCATTCTCGTCCTTCACGACGCAGGAGAAGTTCCAGGTTGCTGGCGCTTACGCTGGCTGGCAGCTCACGCCGGCTATGCTGGTCGGTCTGGGCTACACCTACACGCACGGTTCTGGCGATTTGTCGGCAAGCTACAATCAGGTTTCGCTGGGCGCCGACTACAATCTGTCGAAGCGTACCGACCTGTATCTGCTCGGCGCATACCAGCACGCAACCGGCACGCAGCGTGTCAACGCAACGACTACGCAAACAGCAGGCGCGTCGATCGGTTCGTACGGCAATAATGCACTTGCGAACCACCAGGAAATCGTCAGCCTGGGTATCCGTCACAAGTTCTAATAGAACAGCATGGCCTACGGCTCGAGACATCGAGCCGTATTCTGAAGCCAGCCAGAGGCGCAAGCCGAAGGCTGGCTTTTTTCATTGGGCGACGGAAACGGCGTGGGCGTCCAGCAGGGAAGCGTTCGGGACACGGAGCGGCTCGAAGCCGTCGCACCGCAGCAGCATCCGGCCAGCCGCGCGTTCGGCTTATCCGCTTGTGCCAAGATCTGCGCCACGTCGATTGCGGCGCGCAGCCATGAGCAAACACGAAACGTCGACGGCTACCTGCGCTGCGCCTTGCCCTTCTCCGCCTGCGCCAGAGTCTGCGCGGGCTTTGCGTCGAGATCGTGTTCCACGCCGTCCGCACCCACCGGCGCGCGATGCATCACAAGCGCGCGCTCGCGCTGCAGCATCGGCACATTGGGCGATTCGTGCCAGTCGGGATCGGGGATCTCGCCGAACACCTGACGCAACCGCTCGCCCCACGTGCGATGAATCATCTCGAAGTAGGCGTTGTCGTGATCGATGGACACGAAACGCGTGACCCGCAGCGAATCTTTCTCATAGACCAGCAGATCGAGCGGCAGCCCGACCGAGAGGTTCGAGCGCAACGTCGAGTCCATTGAGATGAGCGCGCACTTCGCGGCTTCGTCGAGCGGCGTGGACGGCGTGAGGACCCGGTCGATAATCGGCTTGCCGTATTTCGCCTCGCCGATCTGGAAATACGGGTTGACCGCCGAGGCCTCGATGAAGTTGCCCGCCGCATAGATCATGAACAGTCGCGGCCGGTTGTTGGCAATCTGCCCGCCGAGAATAAAGCTGCAATTGAAGTCGACGCCGAATTCCTGCAGCGCTTCCGCCTCCCGCTGATGCACGCAACGCACCGCGCGGCCGATCACGCGCGCCGCGTCAGCCATGGTGGGCGCGCTCCAGAGCGTGGGCTGCGACGGGTCGCTCGGCTCCGACAGTTCGTGCAACACCGCCTGCGTCAGCGACAGATTGCCCGCGCCGAGCAGCACAAGCATGCGTTCGCCCGGCTGCTCGAACACGGACATCTTGCGGGCGGTGCTGATGTGGTCGACGCCCGCATTGGTCCGCGTGTCCGAAAGGAACACGAGGCCCTCGTCGACGGACATCGCTACACAGTAAGTCATAAGAGAGGATACCCGCGAAAAACGACTGAACGGCGCTATTGTAATGCGGCGCAGATGCGCCTCTTCACCGTATTACGGCCTCGGCCGGTTTGTTCTTGATAGTGGCGAACACCGCCACGTCCGGACAGCCGCAGCGGGCGCCACGCGGAACGTCAAGCGGGAAAGAGCGCGCGCTCGACAGGCGCCCGCACAAAACAGACTCGCGCGCCCGGCAGTCGCGGACCTAACGCTAACGCGGCCGAATGCAGCCTACACTGCCACCTTCCGCGCGCTGCCGTGCCCTGCCGCAATCTACTGCGACATCTGCGCGCTGACCGTGACGGAAACTTCCAACTCCTCTTCCCTGCCGCCGATCCGCCGGCCGCGCACCGGCGCCGCGGCCTCGTAGTCGCGCGCGACCGCCAGCCTGCAGTAGATTTCGCTGGCAAAGGCCGCATGCGTGACGTCAATCGAGACCCAGCCCGTGCCGTCTACCCACACGTCCACCCATGCATGGCTCGCCGCATGCGGCACGTCGCCGGGTTCGATATAGCCGCTCACGTAGCGCGCCGGAACCCCGCGCGCGCGGCAGCATGCGAGCATCAGATGCGCATGATCCTGACAGACGCCATTGCCGAGCGCGAGCGCCTGCGCCGCCGTGCTGGTGACCTCGGTGATGCCGGGGTGGTACTTCACGCGCTCCACGATCCGTTCCGACAGCGCGATCAGATTCGCCGAACTGGTGAGGCTCGGGACCGAGCCCGCCAGTTCGCGGATCGCCGCGTCCGCTTCGGTCAGACGCGTCGCGCACGTGAAGTGCTCGAGCGGAATCGGGCCGACGTCGTCGGGAAGCCGGCCGTCGATCAGCGCAATCGTCTCGACCTCGCCCGACACCTGCAGCCGGATCTCGCTATGCGACTTGTTGATGACGAGCGTATGCAGCACGTTGCCATAGGCGTCGAAGGCCGGGTCGAGCTTGCCCGGCGTGTCGATGCTCCAGCGCCGCACCATCTGGGAAGCGCCGTTGGCCGGAGTCAGGCGCAATTGCTGGATTGAATAATGGACAGTCGCTTCGTAACGATAGGACGTGTCGTGGCGGATCGTCAGGTACATAAGCACTCCGTCAGGCGACTGGCAGCATGAGATAAGTACGCGCGACGAGATTGCCCAGCTCGAACACGCGAGCGAGGAACTGGGTCAGGTAGGCGTGCAGGCCGGCTTCGAAAATCTGCCGGATGTCGGAGTACAGCAGTTCGGCGCGCAGCTTGCCGGCAAAACGCTCGCACTGGTTCGAGCCGGACGTTCGCAGCATCGCCAGATTCGCGCAGACGCCTTCGAGCGAAGCCAGCAGCGAACGCGGCATCTGCTGGTTCAGGATCATCAGTTCGACCACACGCGCTGGCGTGACGACATCGCGATACACCTTGCGGTAAATTTCCAGCGCAGACACAGAGCTCAGGATCGAAGTCCAGTAATAGAAGTCTTCGAGCTGACGCGCGGCGTCGCGCGAATTCGGTTCGACGTCGGCAAAGCGCACGTCGAGAATGCGCGCGGTGTTGTCGGCTCGCTCGAGGAAAGTACCTAGCTGCGTGAAGAAAAACGCGTCGTCCTGCAGCGCCGTGCCGATCGTCACGCCACGCGAAAGATGCGAACGGAACTTCACCCATTCGAACAACGCGCCCGGATTCCCAGCCGCCTGGCCAGACGAAATGCGCTCGTTGAATTCGAGCCACGTATCGTTGATGGTCTCCCACCATTCGGTCGTCAACGTACCGCGCACAGCACGCGCGTTTTCGCGCGCCGCCTGCAGGCACGAGTGAATACTCGAAGGGTTGTTCGCGTCCGCCACCATGAAGTCGAGCACGTGTTCGCGCGTCGGCTCGTCGTAGCGTTGTGCGAACGCTGTTTCGAGTTCGGAAATGCGCAGCACCGAACGTTGTGCGCGCGCCTCCTGCTCGGGCGTCTGCGGCAACAAAAGCGCTTTCAGGTTGATATCGAGCATGCGGGCGGTGTTCTCCGCGCGCTCCATGTAGCGGGCCATCCAGAAAAGGTGATCGGCGGTGCGGCTTAACATGACGGCGTTCCGTATCTAATGACGCGAAGCTCGATGAAGTGAAAGCTCGCGCTGGTTATCCGTATGCGCCGGCGGCTTCTTGATAAACGCCCCGGCGCGCTGGGTTGCGGGCGCGGTGGTTGCAACCGCGCGGCAACTGCGTCAGTCGACCATCCACGTGTCCTTGGTCCCGCCTCCCTGCGACGAATTGACGACGAGCGAGCCTTCCTGCAACGCGACGCGAGTCAGTCCGCCCGCGACCATCGTGACGGTCTTGCCTGACAGCACGAACGGACGCAGATCGATGTGGCGCGGCGCGATGCCGGCTTCGACGAACGTGGGGCAAGCGGACAGCGCCAGCGTGGGCTGAGCGATATAGCCCGCCGGCCGCGCGATCAGACGCTCGCGGAACGCTTCGATCTCTGCTTTCGTGGAAGCGGGCCCGACAAGCATCCCGTAGCCGCCCGCGCCATGCACCTCTTTCACGACCAGTTCCGGCAGATGCGCAAGCGTGTAAGCCAGATCGTCGGGCTTGCGGCACTGGAACGTGGGAACGTTGTTGAGAATCGGCTTCTCGCCCAGATAGAACTCGATCATTTCCGGCACGTACGGATAGATCGATTTGTCGTCGGCGATGCCGGTGCCCATTGCGTTCGCGAGTGCGACCCGTCCCGCGCGATACGCAGTCAGGAGGCCCGGCACGCCCAGCGCCGAATCGTTACGGAACGCGAGCGGGTCGAGAAAATCGTCGTCCACGCGGCGATAGATCACGTCCACACGCTTGGGTCCCTGCGTGGTGCGCATGAACACATAGTTGTCGTCGACGAAAAGATCTTTGCCTTCCACCAGCTCGACACCCATCTGCTGCGCGAGGAACGTGTGCTCGAAATACGCGGAGTTGTACATGCCCGGCGTGAGTACCACCACGACCGGATCGTCGACGCCTTCGGGCGCTACCGAGCGCAGCGTATCGAGCAGCAGATCGGGATAATGCGCGACCGGCGCAATGCGGTTCTGTACGAAAAGCTCGGGGAAAAGCCGCATCATCATCTTGCGATTTTCAAGCATGTACGACACACCCGACGGCACCCGCAGATTATCTTCGAGCACGTAGAACTCGCCCTCGTCGCCAGCGCGCACCACGTCGACACCCGCGATATGCGCGTAAACACCGAGCGGCACATTCACACCCTGCATTTCCGGCCGATATTGCGCGTTGGTGTAAACCTGTTCAGCGGGCACGATGCCCGCCCGCACGATCTTGCGATCGTGGTACACGTCGTGGATGAACAGATTGAGCGCCCTAACCCGCTGACGTAGCCCCGCTTCGAGCGTCTTCCATTCGTCGCGCGGAATGATGCGTGGAATCAGGTCGAAGGGAATGAGCCGCTCGGTTCCCGACAGGTCGCCGTTCACCGCAAACGTAATACCGACCCGGCGAAACAGCAGGTCCGCTTCGGCACGCTTGCGTGCGATCGCTTCGTTTCCCTGCTTCGAGAGCCACCGTTCGAAGCGCGCGTAGTGTGGCCGCACGGCATCGTCATGATGACGCATCTCGTCATAGCATCGCATGTCACGCCCCGCTCTTGTTGTCGGATAGAAGGCGAATGCGCTGCGCATTCGGTGTTCGATATTCGTTCAAGCAAGCGCTATGCCATTCGGCTTTTAGCGCATGAAACCGCAGACGTGCACACGAACAGCGCATAGCGGGGCGAAGGGCCTCGCTGTCATCGTACTGCGGCAGCACACGATGCGCTAGTACAGTGCACGGACACATTGCGGATGCACCGCATCGCGCTTTTGGGACCTGCGGCGCGAAAAACGAGCGCAAGAACGAGCGCAAACATGGGCGCAAAAAAATCCCCGTGAATTTTCATTCACGGGGATTCATACGACTTGCAGTGCGGAATTGCAGTGCGTGAGCCGCGGAAGTCAACCAACGCGAACGTGGTCAACCGCCTGGGCGACGCGCGATGCGCAATTAGCCTGCTGCAGCGTCCTTCAGCTTCTTCAGCGGGCGTGCCTTGATGCGCACGCTAGCCGGCTTGGCCGGGAACCAGCGCTCTTCACCCGAGAACGGGTCTTTGCCGAAGCGCTTTTTCTTGGCCGGCACAGCTTGCACGACGATCTTCAGAAGACCCGACAGCGTGAATTCGCCAGCGCCCTTCTTGTGAACAGCGCCGAGGATCGTGTCTTCGAGCGCTGCCAGAACGGCCTTCGCAGCCTTCGGTTCCACAGCGGCGCGTTCAGCAACGTGTGCAGCCAGCGAGGCCTTCGTGAAGGTGTCCTTGATCGGCGACGGTGCGCTGGACGCCTTCACGGCGACCTTCTTAGCTGCGGGAGCTTTCTTCGCAGGGACTTTCTTTGCAGCAACCTTCTTGGTCGGTACCGGGGCAGCAGCCTTCTTGGCCACCTTTTTTGCGGAAGTCGGCATGTTTCTCCTACCTGTTGTGGTCAGTGAATTGCACGAAGCGCATACGGTATGTGCACGCTTCAACGCCGGATTCTACAAGCGCTGATGCGATTTGCGCGACTCTTTTATGTATAACAGCGCAGGTTTGTTGCGCGGCGCAGACTGCGCGACACATTTTGATCCTTGTTTCAGGGGCTAAACTGCTTCGGCGGCTCCTTCAACACGGACACGTAACGTGCGTTACAAGCGGTTTCAGTGCATGTATAGCGGCACATTCTGCATGGCGCGATGGATCGAGACGTGCCATCGCCCGGTCATTTTTGGCGCTGCGGGCATCGCGTGTCGACGTTCGCTGGACGGCATTGGCCTTGTCTTCGATTCGCGAAGCGACCGGTAACCGGCGCTTCGGGTAACTCCGCATTGGCCGCGCCACGCGAGTTCTTGCAACGCCATCGCGTCACCTCGGGCGTCTCAGCTCCCAGGCGACGAAGCGAGGCGCGCAAGGATGCCCGCAAGTTTCCCGAGCGACGTATCGATATGTGGCTCGGCGATGTTGCCGTAGCCGAAAATCAGACCGGCCTGCGGTTTAGCGCGCCGATAGAACGGCGCGAGTCCATACAGACCGATCGACGCGTCCCGCGCCGCCGTCACCACGGCCTGCTCAGTCAGCGGTGATCGCAGGCTCGCCGCTATATGAATGCCGGCCGTCGGCACGATCGGCTCGAACCAGGGCGAAAGCCCGCCTTGCAGATGTTCGAGCAGTCGTGCGCGCCGCGCCGCGTACGTCTTGTGCATGCGCCGCAAGTGCTTGGCGAAGTCGCCGTTGAGCATGAACGACGCCAGCGCGGTTTGCGTGAGCGTGCAGCCGTGCCAATCCGCAATCTGACGCGCCTTGTAAAGCGGCCCGTAAAGCGAAGCCGGCGGCACCACGTACCCGACCCGCAACTCCGGAAAGATAGTTTTCGAAAACGTGCCCACGTATGCAACCAGGCCGGCGCGGTCGAGGCTTTTCAACGGCTCCATCGGCCGGCCTTCGAAACGGTACTCGCAGTCGTAATCGTCTTCGATGATTACCGCGCCGCGTTTCTGCGCCCATTCGAGCAGCTCGACGCGACGCTCGAGACTCATCGGCATACCCAGCGGAAACTGATGCGACGGCGTCACGTACACAAGCCGAGCATTGTCCGGCAGCTTGCCGACGATCAAACCTTCACGGTCGACGGGCACATGCGCCACGCGCGCACCGGTTGCCTCGAAACAAGCATGCGCCGGCGGATAACCGGGATCTTCGATGGCGGCGACTTCGCCGGGTCCGAGCGTCACGCGCGCGAGCAGGTCGAGCGCGTGCTGCGCGCCTTGCGTGACGATCACCTCTTCCCAGTTGCTCGACACCGCCCGATTGAACGCGAGATAGCGTGCGATCGCCAGACGCAACTCCTGTTCACCGGCTGCGTCGCGATACGTTCCCTGTCCGCGCGCTTGCGCACGCAACGCGTGATTCACACAGCGGCGCCAGACGTCGAATGGAAACAGCGTCTTGTCGGTGGCGCCGCCTATGAAATCGTACGGCGACGCCACCGATGGCCGCGGCACCGGCAAGCTGTCGGGCATCTGCTCCCACAGTGGTTGTGCGCGCGCCGCGTCCCTCCTGCCCTTCGCACGTTCGCGCGCCGAGTCCGCCACGCGCGCATGCGGCGAGCGCTCCACCGGCAAGCGCTCGAGACCGTCGGCGACGAACGTCCCCGAACCGGCTCGCGCGGTGAGATAGCCTTCCGAGAGAAGCCGCTCGAACACGTCGAGCGTTGTCTTGCGCGACACGCCCAACTGCGTCGCGAGATCGCGCGTCGACGGCAGCCGCGTACCGCCGGCAAGACGCCCTTCGAGTATGCCGGCTCGCAACTGGCGATAAATCTGTCCGGACAGATCGTGATGCCCTTCTACGGCGATGTGGATTTCCATTTGACTGGCTACCTGGGATGTCCGCGCCATGATACTTCGGCGAGGCCAGACGGCAGCAAGACGGCAGCCGCAAACTGAGTCCACCGCGTTCCGGCGAACCGCGCTTATTCGGTCACCGCGCTGCCGGCCGTAGCAGACTGCGTTGCGCGGTCGCGCGCGTCGTTGCCGGATCGCTGATGTTCACGCGAGAGCTTGCGCATCAGCGGCAAGAGCAGTACCGCGACGAGCGCACCGGCGGCGGCAAGCCAGCCGAGACCGGTGAAGAGCTTCGTATAAAGCGGCAATGACACGAGCGGGTCCATGTCGCCGGCCGGCATCTGCGCGAAATTCGCGACCACGCTGCCCAGATACTGCGACACACCGGTCGCAACGAAGTACGCGCCCATCATGAAGCCGCCCATACGAGCGGGTACGTAGCGGGCGATCATCGCGAGGCCCAGGCCACTCACGAGCAGTTCGCCGAGCGAATACAACCCATAGCCGCCGACCATGAACCACGACGACACGCGTCCATTGACAGCCGAGTGACCGCTTGCCGCATAGACGAAGAAGCCGGCCGCCACCACCGCGAAGCCGAACGCGTATTTCACTGCGACCGGGACGTCGTTGCCGCTTTTCGCGAGCCGCGTATAAAGCAGCGCCAGCAACGGGCTCAGCAGCATGATCCAGATGGGATTGAGCGCCTGGAATTGCGCCGCGCTCCAGGTAAAGAGCGTCGTGCCGAACAGCGAGAACCGCGGATCGACGTTGCGCAGCGCGAACAGCGTGAGCGACGTAGACATCTGCACATAGAACACGAAGAACAGGATCACCTGAGCGGTGAGGATCAACGCAGCCACGAGACCCGCGCGCTCCGAGCGTTCGCACTTGAGCAGCATGTAGCCGAAAATAGCCAGAATCGCGGCGCCCGCGACATACACGCAGGCGACTGCGATCGCCTTGTGCTGCAACACGAACATGGTCGCCACGCCCAGCGCGACGCCGCCAACTGCGACCGCGCCGACGCGCCGCCAGCGTACCGGTTCGGCGTCCGGAGCGGAGCCGATATGCGCCAATGTGCGGAACATCACGAAGTAGTTCGCCACCGACAACAGCATGCCCGCGCAGCAGACGCCGAAGGCCGTATGCCAGCCCAAATGGTCCTTGATCCACGGCGTGGCGAGCATGGACACCGTCGAGCCGATATTGACCGCCATGTAGTAGATCGTGAACGCGCTGTCGATGCGCGCGTCGTCGCCTTCATAGATGCGCCGCACAAGGTTCGCCGCGTTCGCCTTGAAAAGGCCGTTACCCACGACGATCACGCCAAGCGACGCGTACATGAACGCAAGCTGGTCGTTGGGCAATGCCAGCATCAGATAGCCGGCGGCCAGCACTACGGCGCCGAAAATCATCGTGCGGCGCGCGCCCAGAATGGTGTCGCCAATCCAGCCGCCAATCGACGGCGAAGCGTAGACGAGCGCGGTGAAGGCGCCCCACGTGAGTGTTGCGTGGCTGTCTGCAAAGTGCAGCTTGTCGATCATGAACAGCACGAGCAGCGCGGCCATGCCGTAGTAGCCGAAACGTTCCCACATCTCGATCAGAAAGACGGTCGAAAAAGAACGCGTCTGCGAAATATGCGCGCCAGCGCGCCTGGATGATTTCATCATCTACCTCTTGCTTGAAACAGTTGTGTGCGGTGGCATGAACTTGCTAGCCGCCGCGAAAAATCAAATTGCGGAAAACGGCTCGACGGTCATGAGTTGCCGGTCTTGGCGTTCGGGTTTGCATCCCGCTAGCCCATACTTAGGGATTGGAGAGCGGCATCAATTCGGCTCGCGCGGTTGTGCGTGAGTGGATGCTTGCATAGCCACGCACAGCGCCGAAACCTCGCGCGATCCTGGCGGAAGAGACGCCCGGTTTTCGCGGCGTCATCGGTCAAACTGGCCGGAGGTCGTGTGGGTTCTGGCAACATAGCGTGCTGTTACGAAAGATGTGGCGCATATCCAGCCGGGGCTCCAGGCCCGCAGTCCCGCGAAAGCGTCATCAAACCATATTTGTATATATCAAACAAATTTTGACGGGCTAATTTCCTCCTGCTATGGTCACGACAATTCATAAGAGCAATGCGGCACTCGAAATAGGCAGCAAGATCCGCGCGTTGCGGCACCGACTCAAGCGAACGCTGGACGACACGGCAACCGCGGCAGGAATTTCCAAGCCGTTTTTGTCGCAGGTGGAGAGAGGTTTGGCGTCGCCCTCCATCACGTCGCTTGCTGGCATCGCTCACGCGCTGGGAGTGACGGTGCAGTATTTCGTCGACACGCCTAGCGAAGAGCGGTCGGTGAGCCGCGGCGATCAGCTGAAGTTTTTCGGTTTCGCGGACTCGGCCAATCTGTTCGCCCGATTGACCAATGTGACGGGCGGCCGTCAGCTCGAGGCGATCCTCGTGAGAATGCCGCCGGGGCAAAAGCGCTCGGAAGTCACGACGCATGCCGGTGAAGAGTTCATGTATGTGATCGCCGGCGAAGTGTCGTTGACGCTGGAAGGCAAGACGTTTGTGCTGCGCGCGGGAGACAGCGCGCATTACGAATCGACGGTGCCGCACAGTTGGGTGAACACCGCTCGCGTAGAGTCGGTGGTCGTCTGGGTCGGCACACCGAGACTGTTTTAAAGAAGCGGGCTCCTTTTCCGGTTCATCCGGCAGGGACAGCCTGCATTACCAAATGTAAGGATTCCTGCATGTTGGACAAACAACAAGGGCCGCCCAGGCCCGAATAAGACAGATAACCGGGCGCTCCCGCGTCTGCGCGTTTCTCTCTCGACCTTTCCTGCGATTCTGAACCGATGAAAACCCCGTTTGCCTATGCGGCGGCGCTGAGTGCGCTCGTCCTTACATTTACCTCTTCCGCGTTTGCCGTCACGGTGCCGCCCGGCGTCACGCTCGCCGCCAGCCAGGAGATCACCCGCCAGGTGCCGGCGGAAACCGAATCGCTCGACCCCGCTCATATCGAATCGTGGACAGGCAACACCATTGCGCTCGACATGTTCGAAGGCCTCACGCGCATCGACGCGGCCGGCGCGGTCGTCCCGGGCGTCGCGCAATCGTGGACGCGAACCGCGCCCGACACGTGGATCTTCAAGCTGCGCCACGACGCGCGCTGGAGCAACGGCCAGCCGGTCACGGCGGCAGACTTCATTTACGCATGGCAACGCGTGCTGGATCCGAAGACAGGCTCTAAATACACGGTGCTGGTCGAATTCGTGAAGAATGCGAAGGCAATTCTTGCAGGTAAGGCGCCGCTCTCGAGCCTCGGCGCACGAGCCGTCGATCCGTACACGATCGAAGTCACCACTGAAGTGCCCGCGGCCTTCTTCCCGCAGCTTGCCGCGATGCCGACCATGGCGCCGGTCAACCGCGACGTCGTGGCCAGGTTCGGCAGCGAGTGGACGCGGCCGGGCAACTTCGTCGGCAACGGTCCTTATACGCTCGCCGACTGGCAACCCAACAACCGTCTCGTCGGCGCGAAGAGCAAGACCTACTGGAACGCGAGCAAGGTCGTGATCACCAAAGTGACCTATTTGCCGATTGAGAACGATGAAACGGCCATGCGCATGTACCAGGCCGGCCAGTTCGACTACACGTATTCGATTCCGTCGGGCATCTATGCACAAGTGAGCAAGCAGTTCGGGCCCGAGCTCAAGACCGGCCTGCAAATCGCCACCTACTATTACAGCCTGAACAACGAAGACCCGACCTTCAAGGACAAGCGCGTGCGTCAGGCGCTTTCGATGGTGCTCGACCGCGATCTGCTGACGCAGCGCCTGACCGCCGACGGCGAGTTGCCGATGTACGGCCTCATCTCCAAGGGCACGCAAGGCGCGGCAGTCTTCAAGCCGGACTGGGCCGGCTGGCCGATGGCAAAGCGCGTCGACTACGCACGCAATCTGCTGAAGAGCGCCGGCTATTCCGACGCGAAGCCGCTCACCTTCACGCTGACGTACAACACGAACGACCTGCACAAGAAGGTCGCGCTCTTCGCGACGTCCGAATGGCGCACCAAGCTCGGCGTGAATACCAAGCTCGAAAACGTCGAATACAAGGTGCTGCTCAAGCAGCGGCATGACGGCAAGGTGCAGGCGTCGCGCGACGGCTGGTTCGTCGACTATAACGACGCGATGTCGTACTTCGACCTGATCCGCTGCAATAGCGTGCAGAACGATCAACGCTACTGCAATCCGCAAGTAGACAAGATCGTCGACGAAGCCAACCAGCAACTCGACGACGCAAAGCGCACCGAGCTTCTCACGAAGGCGCATGACACGGCGATGAACGACTACCCGATGGTGCCGCTCTTCCAGTACTCGGCGGTGCGGCTCGTGAAGCCGTATGTGGGCGGCTATACGTCGACCAACTACGTCGACCAGCGCGCCACACAAGACATGTATCTGATCAAGCACTAAGCGCGGAGCATCGACATGCTGGCCTATACGCTGCGCCGCACGCTCTGGGCGATCCCGACGATCCTCGCCGTGATCACCGCGTGCTATCTGCTGCTGCATCTCACGCCGGGCGGGCCATTCGACACCGAGAAGCAACTCTCGGCGGCCGTGCTCGCGAATCTCAACGCCAGGTATCACCTCGACGAACCCTTGTGGCTGCAGTACTTCCACTACCTCGGTTCGCTCCTGCACGGCGATCTCGGGCCGTCGTTCCGCTACGCCGACTGGTCGGTCAACGACCTGGTGTGGAAAGCGTTGCCGGTGAGCCTCGGCGTGGGCGGCGTGTCGGTGCCGATAGCAGTCGTGATCGGCGTCACGCTCGGCACGCTGGCCGCGGTGCGCCGCGACCGTTTCGTCGATCACGCGGTAATGGTGCTCGGCAATATCGGCAACGTCGTGCCGCCGTTCGTGCTGGGGCCCGTGCTCGTCTGGATCTTCGCGATCCTGCTGAAGACTTCGGAAGGTCATGGGTGGCTGCCCGCGGGCGGCTGGGGCGAAGGCGAATGGCGATATCGCGTGTTGCCGATCGTGCTGCTCACGTTCATCAACGTGGCTGCAATTGCGCGGGTAATGCGCGGCAGCATGATCGAAGTGCTGTCGGGCAACTTCATTCGCACGACGCGCGCGAAAGGCTTGCCGGGCCGCACGATCGTGTTGCGTCACGCGCTCAAGCCGGCGCTCATGCCTGTCGTGTCGCTGCTCGGCTCCGTCTGTATTTCGTCGATCACGGCGGCTGTCGTGACCGAGTCGGTATTCGCACTGCCGGGGCTCGGCCAACTGGTGGTGAACGGCGCGATCAATCGCGATTACACGCTCGTGCTCGGCCTCGTCGTGCTGACGACCGCCGTTGCAGTGCTTTTCAATCTGCTGGTCGACCTCGCGTATGCGTGGCTCGATCCGCGTATCCGGTACTGATCATGGCCCGCTCCATTCAATCGACTGCCGCGGCGCTCGATCCGCTCGCGGCCATTGCCAGCGCCCCCCGCTCGCGCGGGCCGCTTGCTACCGCCGCCGCGCGCTTCGTGCGCAACCGCGCGGCGTTCACCGGTTTTGCCGTGCTGTTGCTGATCGTGATTGCATGCGTGGCCGGTCCGTGGCTGCTGCCCAACGGTCCTATCGACAGCGACTGGTCCGCGATCAGCCTGCCGCCCACGCTGCAAAACATGCACTGGTTCGGCACCGACGAGCTTGGCCGCGACCTGCTCGCGCGCACGTTGCAAGGCGGGCGCGTTTCGCTTGAAGTCGGCTTGCTCGGCACGCTCGTGTCGGGACTGATCGGCGTTGCATATGGCGCGACCGCGGGTTATCTCGGCGGCCGCGTCGATGCGGTGATGATGCGCATCGTCGACATGATGTACGCGATTCCCTACATGCTGATCGCCATTCTGATGATGACGATGTTCGGCCGCGCGTTCTATCTCGTCGTGCTGACCATCAGCGCGTTTTCGTGGCTCGACATGGCGCGCGTGGTGCGCGGCCAGACGCTGTCGCTGCGCTCACGCGAGTTCATCGACGCGGCTAAGGCCATCGGCGTGAGTTCGCGGTCGATCATCGTGCGTCATATCGTGCCGAACCTGTTCGGCGTCGTGGTGGTGTACGCGAGCGTGACCGTGCCCAATATCGTGCTGACGGAGTCGGTTCTGTCGTTCCTCGGCCTCGGTGTGCAGGAGCCGATGACAAGCTGGGGCGTGCTGATTCAGGACGGCGCGCAGAAGCTCGAATCCATGCCCTGGCTTCTGCTATGCCCGGCCGTGATGCTGTGCGTGACACTCTATTGCGTGAATTTTGTCGGCGACGGTTTGCGCGACGCTTTCGATCCGAAGGACCGCTGACATGCCGCTACTCGAAGTCAAAGACCTGAGCGTGCGCTTCACGCGCCGCGAAGGCGCACCCGTCGACGCGGTGCAACGCGTGTCGTTTTCGCTCGAAGCGGGCCGCACCCTCGGCATTGTCGGCGAGTCCGGATCGGGCAAGAGCCAGACGGTCATGGCCTTGCTGGGTCTCCTCGCGGGCAACGGCAACGTGTCGGGCGAAGCGCTCTATCGCGGCGAAAACCTGCTTGCGATGAACGAAGCGGCGCTCAACAGAATCCGCGGCGACCGCATCGGCATGATCTTTCAGGACCCGATGACCTCGCTCAATCCGTTCCTGACGATCGAACGGCAGATGACCGAAACGCTGCAACTGCATCGCAAGATGTCGCGCCGCGACGCGCGCCGCCGCGCGATCGAAACGCTCGAAGCGGTGCGCATTCCCGATTCCGCACGCCGCATCGGCATGTATCCGCACGAGTTTTCCGGCGGCATGCGGCAACGAGTGATGATCGCAATGGCGCTGCTGTCCGAGCCCGAAATCCTGATCGCCGACGAACCCACCACCGCGCTCGACGTAAC
This sequence comes from Paraburkholderia caledonica NBRC 102488, assembly GCF_000685095.1. Classification (GTDB taxonomy): domain Bacteria; phylum Pseudomonadota; class Gammaproteobacteria; order Burkholderiales; family Burkholderiaceae; genus Paraburkholderia; species Paraburkholderia caledonica. Next base: position 160,899 of record NZ_BAYE01000006.1, on the reverse strand, counting down.
CGTGCAGGCGCAAATCATCGAGTTGCTGCGCGAACTGAATCGCGAGCGGGGCACGGCGATCATCCTGATCACGCACGACATGGGCGTCGTCGCGGGACTCTGCGACGACGTGATGGTGATGTATGCCGGCCAGACCGTCGAGCAGGCGAGTGCCGCATCGCTCTTTGCCGCGCCCACGCATCCGTACACGCGCGGGCTGCTCAACGCATTGCCGCGCCTCACCGACAGCCCCGACGACGACCGTCCGTTGCAAACCATTCCGGGCAATCCGCCGCTGCCTGGCGAAGTCGGCGCAGGTTGCGCGTTCGCGCCGCGCTGTGCGTACTGCAGCGATCAGTGCCGCCAGTCGCGTCCTGCGCTCGTTGCAGCGGAGGGCGATCCGCAAGCACTGCGCGCCTGCCATCGTCCCGTCGGAGAAATACTCGAGGCACAACACGTATGAACGCGACTTCCATTGCAAGCGGCGAAGCAACCACCTTGCTCTCAGTCGAACAACTCAAAGTGCAGTTCGGTGTGCCACGCGGTGGCTACCCGTGGTCAGGCAAGACGACATTGCGAGCCGTCGACGGCGTGTCGTTCAGCGTGCGACGCGGTGAGACGATCGGCCTTGTCGGCGAATCCGGTTGCGGCAAGTCGACGCTCGCGCGCGCGATCGTCGGGCTCGCGCCAGTCGCAAGCGGCAGTGTGCGTTGGCTCGGCAACGAAACCGTATTGCCGAACGCGCGCCGCGATACGACGCTGTTGCGCCGCGACGTGCAAATGATTTTCCAGGACCCGCTCGCATCGCTCGATCCGCGCATGACGATCGAACAGATCGTCGCCGAACCGTTGCTCACGCACGGCAAGGACATCGCGCGCGCCGACGTGCAGCGCCGGGTACTGACCATGCTGGAACGGGTCGGCCTGAACGCGCAGCATCTGCGCCGCTATCCGCATGAGTTCTCGGGTGGCCAGTGTCAACGCGTGGGCATCGCGCGCGCGTTGATCGGCGAGCCGCAACTGGTGATCTGCGACGAACCGGTGTCCGCACTCGACGTGTCGATCCAGGCGCAGATCGTCAATCTGTTACGCGATCTGCAGCGGGAGTTGTCGCTGTCGCTACTGTTCGTCGCGCACGATCTCGCGGTCGTCAAGGCAATCAGTCACCGCGTGCTCGTGATGTACCTGGGACGCGTGATGGAGTTCGGCGACAAGCGCGATGTCTACGGCACGCCCCGCCATCCTTACACGCGCGCTTTGCTGTCCGCGGTGCCGGTGCCCGATCCGGCGATCGAGCGAGCGCGCCGCCATCTGCTGTTGCGCGGCGAAATCGCTTCGCCGCTGAGCCCACCGTCGGGCTGCGCGTTTCGCACACGGTGTCCGGATGCGATCGACGCTTGTGCGGCTCAGATTCCACAACCCGTGACGCACGGCGCGAACTCGACACGAGTGGCGTGCATCCGCGTTAGCAACGATTAGATCCCGGACGTTTTAACCAGCGGCCTCACATTCACCGGCGCGGCGTTTACGCCACGCCGTGGGATTCGCTCGTCATGTCATCAGCATGACGAGCGATCAGCATGGACTGGCTAAGCGTCAGCCAGAGTTTCAATAACAACTGTCGAGACATTCCCAATGAAACATAACCCAACAAAAAACCGGTCAAAAAAGTCCGGACTCACTGCCGCGCTTTGCTGTGCAATTACCCTCCCCGCCATGGCCGTTGCCGCAAATGCATATGCTGACGACGCCATAGCGCAGCCCTCGACCAGCCCGGCTACGGCTCCGCCTGCCGCGCAAACGTTGTCGTCGCCCGCGCAGGTGTCTCAGGCTCAGCCTGCGAACAAGCGCCGCGCGGATCAGGGCGGTCAGATTCGAAACGATCAGCCTGACACGACGAACGCGATCGTCAACGCCGAGGCCTCGCAAACCGTCACGCCGCCCACGCCGCCATCGAACCAGGCCGCGAGCCGGGGCTTCATCGCGGATAGTCACCTGAACCTGCAATTCCGCAATTACGCCGACTACTTCGAGGCGCCAACCACGACTTACCGTCATGCGTGGGTGCAAGGCATGCAGGTCAACTATGAATCCGGCTTTACGCAAGGTCTGATCGGCTTTGGCGTCGACGCGTCGCTGTTCGCGGCGCTGAAGCTCGACGGCGGCAACGGCGCGGGCAACATGGTGCACGTTGGGAAAAGCGGCGGCGGGTCGCAACAACTCGCGTGGGCGTACCCGGGCATGTACGACATCAAAGGACGCATTTCGGAAACGGTCGTGAAATACGGTCTTCAAGACGTGACGAATCCGTTTCTCGAACCGCACGACAACCGCGCGCTGCCGCCGACCTTTCTTGGCGTTTCGCTCGTCAGTAACGATCTTGCTCACACTACGCTCGAGGCCGGCAGCTTCACGAAGGTCGATGCACGCGGTCACACGAATCTGAGCAATCTGACCACATCGTATGGCGGCACGCGAATCGACCGGGTGACCTATCTCGGCGGCACCTGGCACTATGCAAAGAACGGCGAGATGGCTCTGTATGTCGATCAGGCCGACGACGTCTGGCGCCAGTACTACGGCTCGGTCGCGCAGTCGTTCGGCGATCCGACCACGGTCAAATGGAGCGGGCTCGCCAACATCTACTCGACGCACGACACAGGCGCGTCGCGTCAGGGGCACATCAACAGCAACGCATACAGCGTGTCCGTGTCCGCGCAACACGGCCCACACGCGCTGCTGCTCGGTTATCAGCAGGTACTCGGCGACCAGTTCTTCGACTACGTGAACGAAACCAACGGCATCTACCTGACGAACTCGATGGACGTCGACTACAACGCGCCGCATGAACAGTCGCTGCAGCTGCGCTATACATTCGACGGAAAATACGCCGGCTTGCTGGGGCTGAAGGCGATGATCTGGGGCGCGTATGGCTGGGGCGCCGATGGATCGGCGGGTGCTGCGGAAAACGCTTCGCCGTCAGCCGCGCTGCACGATCTCTACTGGAAGAACGGAGAGCCGGTGCACGGCCATCATCACGAGTTCGGTTTCATTCCGAGCTATACGCTGCAAAGCGGCCGCTTCAAGGACACCAAGGTCACGTTCATCGCGATGTGGCATAACGCCAGCTACCACTACTCGGACGGCAACAACATGGAATACCGTCTCGTCGTGAACGTGCCCGTTAAGGTGTTTTAGGCGCGGAGTTCCTGCTCGATGCAAAGGCGTCGCGTTGCGTGGTTCGCACGCGACGCCTGGTTATCGCGTGACTGTGCCGCTTACTCTTGCTCCGAGCCCGCGATGCGCACACTGGTCATGGCGCGCGACAAGCCATGCATGGGCCGTCGCAGCGCGACATCGAACGGATTGGTTTGCGGGCCGATCGCTTCGGCCTGACGGCGCAGCAGTTCGACGACCATGGGCAAGCGATCGTCGCTCAATCGCGCCGCCAGCGTACCCACGCTCAAGGCCGCGACCGCCACGCCGGTGCGGTCGAGAATCGGCACAGCCACGCCTGCCATGCCGTCGAGCACGCCGCTATTGCGGCCCGCGTATCCCAACTGCCGCACGCGTTCGATTTCCGTGCGCAAGTACACTTCGTCCAGCACTCCGTAACCGCGAATTCGCGGCACATTGAAGCGGATGATTTCCTCGCGCTCCGCCTCGGGCAGGAACGCGAGAATCGCGAGACTGCCCTGCCCCACGCCCAACGCCACGCGCCCGCCAATATCTCCCGTGAACGAGCGGATCGGAAACGGGCCTTCGCAGATGTCGAGACACACCGCGTCGAAACTGCTTTTGACAAGCAGGAAGATCGTGTCGCCAAGACTCGCGCAAAGCCTCAACAACGCGGGGCGGCACAAAGTGCGCATGCCACTCGGGTTTCCTGCTTGCGCCGCGAGCGCGAAAAAATTCACGCTGAGGCGATAAAGCTTCGAGTTTTCGTCCTGTTCGACGATGCCCTCCGCAATCAGCGCACGCAGGATGCGATGCACGGTGGCCTGCGTCAGACCCACTGCTTTCGCGAGACGCGTGACCCGACCGCCGTCGGGCTGGGCTTCCGACAATGCGCGAATCACGGCGAAAGCGCGTTCCAGCATGCCCGTGCCGGGCACCGCGCCCGGTTCGGCGGTTTCGGCGGTCCCGCTTCCGGTATCTCGCTTGGTGGCAGCATTCATCTCGTTTGGCTCGTTCGTATTTCGATCACCGGAATACTATAAAGCGTTTGCGCCTTTCGTGGAATCGCGGTCGCCCGCCTTGCCCTGCGACGGTGCCATAGTCTCATAGGGTTTTTACCACTGCTGCGCAATGAAACACTTCCCACCGCATGCCAACTCGGTATTCCATTCAACGGAATGTTTCAAAATTAAATATCGCTAATCGGAATTTCAAATTGACGCCGCATAATTTGGCTGGCTAGAGTCGGCGTCATCGAGGCATCTAAAGGCCACATCATGTCGTTCCTCACACTTACAGACGTCACGAAATCGTTCGGAGACCTTCAGGCCGTCGCGGACGTCAATCTGTCGGTGGAAAAAGGCGAGTTCGTTTCGCTGCTCGGCCCCTCCGGTTGCGGCAAGACGACGACGCTGCAGATGATCGCCGGCTTCCTCGAAACGACACGTGGGCGCATTACGCTCGACGGTCGCGACATCACGCATATGAAGCCGAACAAACGCGGCCTCGGCGTGGTGTTCCAGAGCTACGCACTGTTCCCGCATATGAGCGTGGCGGAGAACGTCGGCTTCGGACTCGAAATGCGCAATGTCGACAAGGCGGAGCGCAACGAACGCGTGCGCGAAGCGTTGTCGCTCGTGCGGCTGGATCAGTTCGCGCACCGCTTCCCGCGCGAGTTGTCGGGCGGGCAGCGGCAGCGCGTGGCGATTGCGCGCGCAATCGTGATCGCACCGCCCGTGCTGCTGCTCGATGAACCGATGTCGAATCTCGACGCCAAGCTGCGTGAAGACATGCAGTTCGAACTGCGCGGCATTCAACGCAAGATCGGCACGACGACAATCATGGTCACACACGACCAGTCAGAGGCGCTGTCGATCAGCGACCGCGTGGTGGTGATGGAAGCCGGCCGCATCACGCAGATCGACACGCCATACGAGGCCTACGAGCGCCCAGAGAATCGCTTCGTCTCGCAGTTCATCGGCAAGGCCAACATGCTGCCGGGAACGGTGATCGCGCGCGAGGGCGACGCGATCCGAATCGACCTCGGACATGATCTCTGCGAGACCGGCCGTACCGCGCAATTGCCGATGCGCGAGCGCGTGGTCGGCGTAGGCGACGCGGTAACACTGTGCATTCGCCCGGAAAAACTCCGGCTCTGTCCGCCGGACGCGGGACGCGTGCCGGCCACGGTCACGAGCCGCTTTTTCCTCGGTAGTCAGTGGCTGTATCGTCTTGACAGCCGGCTCGGCGAAGTGCTGGTGTGCTGCCAGAACGAAGGCAACGAGCCGTTGCCTGAAGGCGCGGCAGTCGGCGTCGACTGGAACAGCGAAGCGATCCGCTTTATCCAGCGGGATGCGCATCATGGATAGCACGCTGCCTGCAACGGAGAACGGCAAGACCGCATCCGCAGGCGCGAGGCGTGCGCCGTGGCGCGCATTCTTGCCGCTGTGGCTCATGTGCCTGCCCGCGTTCCTGCTGTTCGTCGCGCTCGTGCTCGTGCCGCTTCTGATGACGCTCGTGTTGAGCTTCTATCGTTTCGATCCGGCAAGTGGCCCGCTCGCCGCGTTCCAGTTCGGCAACTACGCCGAAGTGCTGGGCTCATCGTATTTCCACACGATCTTTCTGCGCACGTTCGGCATTGCGTTTCTCGTGACGCTGCTGTGCGTAGTGATCGGCACGCCGGAAGCATACGTGCTGTCGCGCATGCGAGATCCGTATCGTTCGATGTTTCTGCTGGTGATTCTCGCGCCGCTGCTCGTCTCGGTCGTCGTGCGTGCGTTCGGCTGGAGCATGCTGCTCAACAGCAACGGTCTCGTGAATCAGGCGTTCGGCCTCTTCGGCCTCGGCCCCTACAAGCTCGAGTACACCACCTTCGCGATCGTCATTGCACTGGTGCACGTCATGCTGCCCTTCATGGTGATTCCCGTGTGGACCGCGTTGCAGAAACTCGATCCGCAAACGGAGAACGCAGCGCTGTCGTTGATGGCGTCGCCCGCAACAACGCTGCGCCGCATCGTGTTGCCGCAACTCACGCCGGGCATTCTGTCGGGCAGCCTGATGGTGTTCGGTTTGTCGGCAAGCGCATTCGCGATTCCCGGACTGCTCGGCGGACGCCGGCTAAAGGTCGCCGCGACCGCCGTCTACGACGAGTTCCTCGGCTCGCTGAACTGGCCGCTCGGCGCCACCATCGCGCTGCTGTTGCTGGTTGCGAATCTGATCGTGATGCTCACTTACTACCGGGTTCTGGAACGCAGATACACCAGAAGCCTGGGTTGATACAGCGGCTCATCGCGCGGAAACATCATGAGAAAGAACGGTCCCATCGCGTTGATTTTCCACACGCTCGTCATTGCGTTCGTGCTCGCGCCGCTTGTGATCGTCGTGCTGGTCGCCTTCACGCCCGACGAAACGCTCACGCTGCCCACGCACGGCGTCTCGCTGCGCTGGTTTCGCGCGATTCTCAACTACCCCGACTTCATCTCGGCGTTTTTCAATAGCCTGAAGCTCGCGTTTGCATCGGCGACGCTCTCGCTGATCGTCGCGCTGCCTGCCGCGCTCGCCATTGGCCGCGCGCGTTTTCCGGGCCGCGCTTTTCTGAACGGCTTGCTGCTCTCGCCGCTGGTGATTCCCGGTCTTGTACTCGGCATCGCACTGCTGCGGTTTTTCGCGCTGATCGGCGCGACTGGCTCGTTCGCGTGGTTGATCGTCGCGCACATGATCATCATTACGCCGTTCGTCATGCGGCTCGTGCTGGCCTCGGTAAGTGGCCTCGACCGCAGCGTCGAACACGCGGCGCATTCACTCGGAGCCGATTCGTGGACCGCGTTTCGCCGCATCACGTTGCCGATGATTCTGCCCGGCATAACCGGTGGCTGGCTGCTGGCTTTTATCAACAGCTTCGACGAACTGACGATGTCGATCTTCGTAACGTCGCCACAAACCGTCACGCTGCCCGTTCGCATGTATATGTACGCGACAGAATCCATCGATCCGATGATGGCCTCCGTCTCCGCGCTCGTGATCTTCATTACGGCGGGCGCAATGCTGCTGCTCGATCGCGTGTATGGACTCAACCGCATTCTGATCGGCCAGCACTGATGTCTTCTTCTGTTCACGCCCTCATGCAGTCCAATTCTTCGCCGTCCGACGCCGCAGTGCCCAGAGATGAGGCTCAGTTCGTCCGCATCGCCGAAACGCGGCGCGAACCTCTGCACTTTTATCTCGACGGCCGGAAAGTGTCCGCTCTGCAGGGCGATACATTGCTGACCGCCGTGCTGATGCAACAGCGGCGCGTGCGCGACAGCGACTTCAGCGGTGCGCCGCGCGCCGGCTTCTGCCTGATCGGCGCGTGCCAGGACTGCTGGATACGCACCGAAGACGGCAAGCGTCTGCGCGCATGCTCGACGCTCGTCACCCCGGGACTGCGTGTGCTGACGCGTATCGAACCGGCGAGCGCCGCAGCGAAAAGCCACAGTGGAGACGCGCAATGAGCGACGATCGCCGCATTGTGATTGTCGGCGCCGGACCGGCCGGCGTGCGCGCTGCCGAAACGCTGGTCGCGGCAGGCATGCGTCCCATCGTCGTGGACGAAAATGCGCGCTGGGGCGGGCAGATCTACCGGCAGCCACCGGAACACGGCGGCTTCCAGCGCTCGAAGAAAACGCTCTACGGCTTCGAGGCGCGCAAGGCCAACGCGTTGCATACGACAATGCAAGCGCTCCTGCCTTACATCGACTATCGGCCGGACACACTCGCGTGGGCATGCGAAAGCGGGCGACTCGACACACTTCAGGCGGGGCGCGAAATCAGCGTGCCGTTCTCGCATCTGATCATTGCGAGCGGCGCGACGGACCGGGTTTTGCCTGTGCCCGGCTGGACCTTGCCCGGCGTCTATACACTCGGCGCGGCACAGGTCGCGTTAAAGTCGCAAGGCTGCGCAATCGGCCGACGCGTGGTGCTTGCGGGCACAGGACCATTGCTGTATCTCGTCGCATATCAATACGTAAAAGCGGGCGCGCAAGTCATGGCCGTGCTCGATACGAGCCCGCTCAGCCAACAGATTTCAGCCGTTTCCAGACTCGCCCGGCTTCCGGCGACATTCGCCAAGGGCTTGTATTACGTCGGCTGGCTCAACGCGCATCGCATACGTATCGAACGGGGCGTGAAGCTCGTTGGTATTCGCGGCACACACAACGTCGAGGCCATCGAATGGCGTCCCTCTGATAATAGTTCGGTTACCGAATCAATTGCATGTGACGCAGTGGGCATCAGCTTCGGCCTGAAGCCCGAAACACAACTTGCGGATCTGGCCGGTTGCCGTTTCCGGTTCGACGCGCTCAACCGTTGCTGGCTGCCCGAACTCGACTCCGCTGGGCGCAGCACCGTGCGCGGCCTCTATCTGGCTGGCGACGGCGCCGGCATTGCGGGCGCCGACGCTGCCGAACTCGCGGGACGCCGCGCCGCGCTGGCCTTGCTCGACGACCTCGGCATCCGGCATCCACGCGGACCTGGCATGCTCGATGCCGCGTCGCTTGAACGCAAGCTGCACCATATCGCCGTTTTTCGCGCGGGCATTGAGACGGCATTCGAACCGCCCACGAAATGCGCCGCGCAATGGCCCGACGACATGACCGTCTGTCGTTGCGAGGAAGTCGATGCGGGCACGTTACGGCGTTGCATCCGCATTGGCGAAGCAAACGAGATCAATCGCCTGAAAGCGCTGACTCGCGTCGGCATGGGTCGTTGCCAGGGACGCATGTGCGGCGAAGCCGCACTTCTGTTGCTCGCCGAAGAAACCGGCCGTCCGCTCGATGCAGTTGGGCGCCTGCGCAGCCAGCCGCCGGTGAAACCCATCCCGCTGTCGCCCGCGATGTATGCCGACGACGTCGCTGCGATTCCCGACGAGGCCCGCGATGAGTGACGCACCGCACTACGACGTGGCGATCGCGGGCGGCGGTCTCGTCGGTTCGTCGGCGGCACTCGCGCTTGCCAGGCGCGGCTTGCGCGTGGGCCTCTTCGAGCGGCGCTTTTGCGGCGCGCAGGCGAGCGGTGTGAATTACGGCGGCGTACGCTGCCAGGGCCGCCCGGTAGAGCAGATGCCGCTCGCCATGCTCGCGCGTCGTATCTGGGACCGCTTGCCGGACCTGATCGGCATCGACGGCGAATTTACGGTGTCGGGGCATTTACGCCTCGCTCGCAGCCAGAGCGACCTTGCCGCGCTTCAGCAATGGGCGGACATGGCGCGCGATTACGGACTCCACGCGCAGTTGCTGAGCGGCGCGCAGTTTCGCGAGCGCTATCCGTGGCTCGGCGCGGCGGCTGTTGGAGGATCGTTATGCGCGAGCGACGGACACGCGAATCCGCGCATCGTGTCGCCCGCATTTGCACGCGCTGCCCGTGCCGCGGGCGCGGACGTGCGCGAGCAAACCGCATTGAGCGGCATTCATCACGACGGCAAACGCTTCCATATGCGCGCGGGCGACACGCAGATCAGCGCGGACTGGCTGATCAATTCCGCCGGCGCGTGGGCGAATACGGTCGCGGGCTACTTCGGCGAAAGCGCGCCGATGAAGCCGATCTATCCGAACATGTGGGTCACCGAGCCGCTGCCGCTTTTCATCACGCACAACCTGGGCGTGTATGGCGGCGGCATCTACGCGCGGCAAGTGGCGCGCGGCAATTGCGTGATCGGCGGCGGACGCGGGCATGGCGACGGCGAATACGGACAGCCGTCGACGGAAACCACGCGGGCCGTCATGCGCGACGCTTGCGCGCTGCTGCCCGCGTTGCGCGAGGCGCTACTGATTCGCACATGGAGCGGTGTGGAAGGCGAGACACCCGACAGCAATCCGATCATCGGGCCGAGCCGCGCAGTGCCGCGTCTGTTGCATGCTTTCGGCTTCTCGGGCGGGGGCTTTCTGCTCGCGCCCGGAGTTGGCGAGGTGCTCGCCGATCTCGTTATCGACGGCGCCACGTCCACGCCTCTCGACGCTTTTTCGATTGGCCGCTTTGCACAGCTTGCTACTTCATCCGTCGCTTAGATCACGTTTGTGAAACTCAGGAGCCTTCAATGAAATTATTCAGGTCGATCGCGGCACTCGCCGCATTGTGCGCATTCGGCGCGGCAGCACCCGCATGGTCGCAAACGAAGACGATCTACATCGGCATGAATGGCGGTCCGATGGAAAAGGCGTACACGAGCCAGGTGCTGCCCGACTTCGAGAAAGCGAACAATGTGAAAGTGGTCGTGGTGCCGGGCACGTCGTCGGATATCCTCGCTAAGCTGCTCGCAAACAAGGCGAGTCCGCAGATTCACGTGGTGTTTCTCGACGACGGCGTGATGGCGCGTGCGGTCAGCATGGGCGTGTGCAAAAAACTTGACGACTCGCCGGTACTCAAAGAACTCTATCCGTTCGCGCGCATGAAGGACGACATGGGCGCAGGCGTGCAGCTCGGTATGACCGGCATTGCGTACAACAAGAAGCTGTTCGCTGAAAAAGGCTGGGCGCCGCCTACGTCATGGATGGATTTCGCGGATCCGAAATACAAAGGCAAGGTGGTGTTCCAATCCGCCTCGAGCAGCACGTTCGGCCTGCACGGTTTCCTTGCGATCAACCGTTTGATGGGCGGCACCGAGCAGAATGTCGAACCGGGCTTCACGAAATGGGCCAGCACGGTTGGTCCGAACGTGGTGGAGTACGTGCCGAACTCGGCGAAGATTTCGGAAATGGTGCAAACCGGCGAAGCCGGCCTCTTTCCGCTGACGCCGACCGCAGTCGGCGATCTGGCCGATAAGGGGATTCCGGTAGGCTATGTGAATCCGAAGGAAGGTCCCGTGTTGCTGCTCGTTGATCTGTGCGTGGTCAACAACAACCCCGATCCGCAACTTGCACAAAAGCTCGCGCAGTTCCTGCTGTCCGCGCCGGCGCAGACAAAAGCCGCTGAAGCCGGCCGCCAGATTCCGACCAATCGTCTCGCGAAAATGACGCCGCCGATGCAGCAAAGCCTCGGCAACGTGGAAGACCTCGTGCGCAAAGTCACGGTGGTGGACTGGGACACTATCAACGCGCATCGTGCGCAATGGGACACTCGCTGGAACCGGCAGATCGAACGCTAGGTTTCCCGCTTCGCCTGAATGAAACGCGCGCCACACTGATACGGGGCGCGCGTTTTTACGTCATGTGGGTGGCGACTCAGAAGATCACCGAGATCGCCACCGCGAGCCAGATTGCCATGACGCCAGCAAGAAACAGATGACGCGCAATGCGTATCTTGACGTCGCTTGTCTCCGGCTCCACGGGGCTCGTGGCCATCCACGGTACAAGCCCGAGGCATCCAAAGCCGATCAGCGCGAGTGCGAACACAATAATGTCGGCAACACGCCACCCGGTCGGCTCATACATTCCCCAGTAGCCGAGGAACGCAATACCGATCGAGAAAATCGTGGCCGACGCCGCGCTGAGCGCGGGCACTGATCCGATTGGAGCCGGCATGTTCACCTCCGGTCATTGAGCGGTTACGGCAACCTCCGGCCACACGACTCGCGACTCACGGCTCACGGCTTACGACGTGCGCGTTTGCCTTGCTTCATACGTCTTCAGATGGCTATACGCGATGCGCAGCAACGTCAAAGCGTGTTCGCCGTTTTGCGCTTCGCCGCCGCGCGAGATCAGATCGCCGAGGATGTGATCCGCCTCAGTATGCGAGTGATTTTCCACGTCGCGCAACATGGACGCAGTGAGCGGAGACGGTGTGAAGAGCGTTTGCGTTGCGCGCGCATCGAAGTCTGGCGCCATGGTGAAGCTGTTGTGTTCCGCAACCGCGCGACACTCTCCGAGCAGGCCTTCGATTACGCGCTTGCCGTCGGGCGCGGACAGTATGTCGCCGATCGAACCGCGCATCAGACACGTGCTCGCCGCCAGCGTTGCGAGGAACACCCACTTTTCCCACATGCGCAACAGGATGTTTTCGCTAACGGTGACGTCGAAGTTCGCGCCGGCCATTGCATCGGCAATGGCTTGTACGCGTTCGGATACGCCGCCCTCCAGTTCCCCGAAAGTAACCGCATGCATCTCGTTCAGGTGCACGATCTGCTGATCCGCGTTGAGCGTGGCCGCAATCACGCATTGTCCGCCGAGCACTCGCGATTCGCCGAATTTCTCCGTGAGCACGTCGATATGGCGCATGCCGTTGAGCATCGGCAAAATCAGCGTTGATTCGCCCACGAGCGGAGCAAATGAATCGATTGCGTCGTCGAGACTGTATGCCTTGCAGCTTAGCAGCACGAGATCGAACGGCTCGGCGTTCACGCCGGCCAGAATCGTTTTGACGTCGCGCTGCGTGAGGTCGCCGCGCGGGCTCCTGATCACCAGTCCGTCGTGCTGAAGCTTGTCCGCCCGGCCCGCGCGCACGAGGAACGTGACGTCCTGCCCTGCTGCGGCGAGCCGTCCGCCGAAGTAACCGCCCACCGCCCCCGCTCCCACCACTAGAATTCGCATCTCTGGCCTCTCGAGTGAATGTCGTCGCTCGAAGCAATGTAGCAAAGATTGACGCAATGCATCGGACAAGCGCACGTGCCGGGCGTGGCGTGATCGCGCGTTCTTCGTCCGGTCAACGGCACAAACCTTTTAACGCTTTGCGCAAATGGTGCTCTCGTACAGCGCCAGCATGCCGGGCGCGTCGACGCCGACGCAGACCTGGCAATCCGGCCGCTTGTCCCAGTCCGGCGCGGGCACCGGCATAGTGGACGGCTTCTGAATAGTCTGGCCGACCGCGATGCCGTCCGTCAGCACACGCACAGGACCGCTGCGCGTGGTGTATAGATGCGGCGCCAGCACATAAGCGACGGCCGACGAATCGTGCACATAAATGCCCTGGAGCTGCGCGCTTTGCTGATGAAACGCCTCGTAATGCCGCGACACGTCCCACACAAACCGGCCTGCCGCGGCGCCACGATCGCGGATCGACGCCAGATAGTCCTGGCTCATGATGGTGCGCTCTGTGACGTCGAGCCCGACAATCGCGACGGGCCACGCCGCGCCGAACACGATGTCGGCGGCATCGGGGTCGCCGAGAATGTTGGCCTCGGCTGCGGGCGTGACGTTGCCGAGCACGCCGCCGGTGCCGAATGCGCCGCCCATGATCACGACCTGCTTGACGAGCGGCGCGATCTGCGGATCTTCCGCAAGCGCCAGCGCAAGATTGGTCAGCGGGCCGACTGCGAGCAGCGTGACTTCGCCAGGATGCGCACGCACCGTGTCGACGATGAATCGGTGCGCGGGCCGTGCATCGAGCGGCGCATGTTCGGTGGCGCCCAGCGCGATGTTCCCGAGTCCGTTGTCACCGTGAATCCACGCGAGCGGCTGCGGCGCAGCGCGCTTGAGCGGCGCCGCCGCGCCGCGTGCGACCGGCACGCCCGGCGCGAACCTACCCGCAAGAAAGCGCGCGTTGTGCGTAGTGGTCTCGATCGTGGCGTTGCCGAATACGCTTGTTAATCCGAGCAGTTCGATATCCGGATGCAGCGCCTGGAACACGAGCGCCATGGCATCGTCCACGCCGGGGTCCGTGTCGTAGATCAGCTTGTGCGTGCTCATAGATAGAACGCGTCCGGCAGTTGTTCGCGCGCGGTCGTGTCGCGCGTTGCGCCGTGGAGATTGCCGAGACGAATCGGCAACTCGGGCCCGCCCAGTTCGATGATCACCTGGCGGCACGCGCCGCAAGGTGCAATCGGCCCCTCCGTATCGCCGATCACGGCGAGCGCGGCAAACTGGTCGCGCTGATAGCCCGCCGCAATCGCGCTGAAGAACGCGGTACGTTCAGCGCAGTTGCACAAACCGTACGACGCATTCTCGACGTTGCAGCCGTCGAACACCCGGCCGTCTCTCGTCAGCAACGCCGCGCCGACCTTGAATTTCGAATAGGGCGCATAGGCCTTTTCTCGCGCCACACGTGCGCGTTCCAACAGCTGTTCCATGTTCATGCAAGACGTCCTCGATTCAATTGAGCGTAATGAACATGCCCGCGATGGTCGCGCTCATCAGATTGGAGAGCGTTGCCGCGAGCACGACACGCAACCCGTATCGCGCGACTTCGGCGCGGCGTTCCGGCGCGACGGCGCTAAAGCCGCCCGTGAGCACCGCAATCGACGCAAAGTTCGCGAAGCCGCATAACGCGAACGACAGAATAGCAATGGTACGCGGATCGAGCGCATGCAAGCCCGCAGCAGTCACGCTCGCCGCATCTTTCAGGTACGGCGACAACGATGCGTATGCAACGAACTCATTGAGAATGATCTTCTGCCCGAGGAAATTGCCGGCAATCGCCGCCTCGTTCCACGGGACGCCGATCAGCCACGCTAGCGGCGCGAACACCACGCCGAGGACCGATTGCATCGACAGTTGCGGGTGGCCGAACCAGCCGCCTATGCCGCCAACGAGACCGTTGAGCAGCGCGATCAAACCGACGAACGCAATCAGCATGGCGCCCACCATGACCGCGATCCTGAGACCCACGGTCGCGCCCGAGCTAGCGGCCTCGATCACATTCGCGGGACGCTTTTCGTCGAAATTGAGGTTGTCGAGATGAACGCGGCTCGGCTCGGTTGATGGATGAATGATCTTCGCGAACAACAGCCCGCCTGGCACCGCCATGAAAGACGCTGCGAGCAGATATTCGATCCGTACGCCAAGACCCGCATAACCCGCCAGCACCGAGCCGGCAACCGCTGCCATGCCGCTCGACATCACCGCGAACAGTTCGGAGCCTGTCATGTCGCGCGTGAACGGCTTGACGACCGCGGGCATTTCGCTCTGGCCGAGAAAGATCGTGGTGACAGCGGAAAACGACTCCAGCTTCGACACGCCGAGCAACTTCTGAAACACCGTGCCGAGCACGATCACGATCCAGCGCATCACGCCCAGGTAGTACAACACGGAAATCAGCGCCGTCACGAAGATAATGGCCGGCAACACCCGCACGGCAAAGACGAAGCCACCGTTGCCGAACACCTCGAACATTCTGGACTGCACGAGTCCGCCGAACAGGAACTCGATGCCGGCATTGCCGTAGCCAAGCACGTTATTTACACCTGCGGCGGCCGCCGCGAGAATCGTCTTGCCAAGCGGCACGAAGAGAATAAATGCGCCGATGCAGACTTGTGCGAGCAATGCGCTACTTACAGTCCGTAAGCGAATGGCGCGCCGATTCGTCGAAAAGATGAAAGCGATGAAGAGCAGTACGGCAATGCCGAGTACGTTGCGTGCGATGAGTGCCATGTCTCGAGTTCTTCATATGAAAGTGGCACTGATGCTAAACGAAACTGCTGCTGGAGAGAATGTTTAAAGCAGGATTTAATGCGATTTGGAAAAGAACACGCGAGCCCCTTCCTCCGGTGTCAGGCCGAGATTGAAATAGCCTTCGAGCCGCTCGGCGTCCGCGTCGTTCAGCGTGAAGGGCGTGCGAATGAAGCCGGACACGACCGCATGGTCGTACCACACGCTCATCCACATACGCAGCGCCAATACTTTCGGCGATCCCCAACCCCATTCGTCGTGGGTCATGATCCTCCCTTCTTCGCGCGTATTGCCGCCTGGCCGGCGCTGGCGGCTACCCTCATGGCGGGCCGCTCGTCAGGCGGAAATACGTGCCACAAACCGTTGCCGTGACGGAAGAAAAAGAGCGTCAACGTGCCCGTCTCACGTTGTGCCTCGACACATATGCAGCGTCTGCTCCCTTGGCCGGCGGATGGCTGCAACTGTATTCGAGCCGATGCTGCGCCGCTCGTGTCCAGCCACTTCTCGACCAGTTCGCGCAACGATCGCTCTGACGCCGCCATAACTCCTCCGCTCATTCGCATAGTGCATCGTAGAACGACGGTGGCAACGCCTCCATCGGCGGCGGCGGAATGTCAGATCAGGAATGCCTGCTTCAGTACTCAGGTTTTCCTGACGCGTGTCCACTATCTATTCGGCGACCAGTCCGTGCCTTATCGCATAGCGAATGAGGTCCGCGTTATTGGCAAGGCCCAGCTTCTGCATAAGTCGCATCTTGTGCGTGCTGATCGTTTTCGCGCTGAGCGCGAAAGCATCGGCAATTTCGTTCAGGCTCTTGCCGAGCGCAAGCATTTGCAGAACCTGAAACTCGCGGTCGGAAAGAATTTCGTGCGGCGGCGCGTCGCCCGAGTACGTTTCGAAAACGATTCCCTCCACCAGTTTCGGGTCGATGAAGCGTCCGCCTTCGGCGAGCTTATGAATTGCAGCGAGCAGCACGTCGGGATTGCTGTCTTTCGTGACATAACCCGTTGCGCCCGCACGCAGCGCGCGAGAGACCACCTGTGCCTCGTTATGGATGCTCAGCACGAGTACCGGCAGCGACGGACGTTCCGCACGCACGCGCCGGATCAGATCGACACCGCTGATGCCCGGCATTGTCATGTCGAGCAGCAGCAAATCCACCTGACAGGTGCGCAGTTTCTCGATTACTTCAGAACCTTGCGCCGCTTCGCCCGCCACCATAATGTCGGGCGTCGTTTCGATTATCTGCTTGAGACCTCCGCGCACGAGCGGATGGTCGTCGGCAATCAGAAGCCTGATCATGTCTGAACCCCGTCCTGAAGCGGTATATGTATCGAGACCGCAGTGCCCGTTCCCGGCGCACTGTCGATCAGCAGCGAGCCGCCTATCAGACGCGCCCGCTCGCTCATGCCGAGCAATCCGTACGAATAGTCGCGACGCACGGCGTCCTGATCGAAACCGCAGCCGTCGTCGCTGACATGCAGGTCGAGTGCCGTGGACGTATTCGTCAATGTGACGTCCGCTCGCGTCGCGCATGCATGCCGCGCGACGTTCGTCAACGAAGCCTGCACGATTCGAAACATTGCGGTTGCGTGTGCATCGGAAAGCACGGGCTCTCTGCCGTTCAGACGAAACTGGCAGGCAAGTCCGCTGCGCCGCCCGAAATCGTCGACGAGCCATTCGAGCGCCGATACGATTCCGTAATTGAGTGCTGCAGGCCTCAAATGGCTCGCGACGTTGCGCACCATCCAGATGGTTCTTTCAACGAGCTCGCGCATGTCGTCGGTTCTTTTCGCCACTTCTAGATCGCCGGAGAGTCGCATTTTGAGCAGCGACACGTCCATCTTGAGCGCCGTTAGCAACTGGCCCAATTCGTCGTGAATTTCCATCGCGATACGCTTTCTTTCCTCTTCGCGAATGGCTTCCATGTACGCGGACAGTTCGCGCAACTGCTCGCGCGATTCCACCAGTTCCTGCTCGATCCGCTTGCGCTCGGTAATGTCGTTGAGGCCGACGAAAATCGCGGGCGCATCGTCGTAGGACGCGACACGCGCGGTCGCGATGGCCCAGAACTTCGAGCCGTCCGCACGCTTTAACTGAACCTCCGTGTTGCGAAAGCTCCCTTCATGACGCAGTTGTTCGACAAGCCGGTCGCGGTCTGCGATATCCGCATACAACTCGGCGATGTTGCCGATATGCGTGGTCACGTAATCGATGCCGAAGAGTTCGCGCAACGGCTTGTTCGTGTACAGAACGTGCCCTTCGGGCATCGACGTGATGCAAAGCGGCACCGGACTCGTTTCGACGATCGTGCGAAAACGGAACTCGCTCGCGACGAGCCGCGCTTCCGCACGCCTGCGTTCCTCGATCTGCGACTGTAGCGTCGCATTTGCGCGCCCGAGTTCGTCCGTGCGCTGCGCGACGCTTGCTTCGAGGCCGTCGCGCACGCGCGACAACGCGGCCTCGGCTCGCTGACGCACGAGTACTTCGTCCTGCAATTGCCGGTTCTGCGCAATGAGTTTCTGATGCATGCCTCTGAGCGCAAGATGCGTGCTGATGCGCGCCATCATTTCGTCGACATGGACGGGTTTCGTCAGGTAATCGACACCGCCTGCCGAGAAGCCTTCCACCATGTCCTCGCTGCCCGTTAGCGACGTCATGAAGATGACGGCGATATTTCGCGTGCGCTCGTCTGACTTGAGACGCCGGCAGGTTTCGAAACCGTTTATCCCCGGCATCCTCACGTCGAGAAGAATCAGGTCGGGCTGCGAGAATTGCGCGCGTTGGATCGCCTCCGGGCCATCTAGCGCGACGAGCACCTTGAAGCCGCGCGCTACCAGACTCTCGACAACTATCGCCAGATTGGCCGGGTTGTCGTCCGCGATCAGGACCGTGGGCGAGTCGTCAGCGGGAAGCGCCGTGCCGTTCATCTGACCGTCCTGCGTTCGAGTTGCTCCTCGACGAGTTGGAGCAGTGCTTTCGATTGATAGCCTTTCGCGAGACTCAGAATCCGCGCGGCGAATGCGCGGTAGTGAGGATCATGCGTCGCAACCCGTTCGGCCCACAGCCTTATCTCCTGCATATCGCCGCGGCGCGCGAGCAGATGCAACTCTTCCAGTTCGTCTTCGGGCACCGCGACAGGATGCCCAGCAGGTGCATCCTGCACGCCGGCAATTGCACCCGCGGGCGCGTAGGTCCATTCGAGATCGAGCAGGTGCGCGACATGCGCCAGCAGTTGCCCGAAGTCGATCGGCTTGGGGAGGAACGCATTCGCGCCGGCTTCGACGCTGCGCTGTTCGTCGGTGCCTGATGGACTCGCGGAAGTGGCGATCACCGGCACTTCCGAAAAACCCTGAATCTGCCGCAACCTGCGTGTCGCTTCGAGTCCATCCATATCGGTCATTACGATGTCTGTCACGATCAGCGCCGGTCGCTCGCTCAACGTTTTCGCAAGTCCCTGTCGGCCGCCGGTCGCTTCAACGATCGCGAACCCTAGCCGGCCGAGAAATTCCACCAGCACCGCACGGTTCATCGCGACGTCGTCGATCACCAGCACCTTGCGGCGCGCACCCTTGTAACCTGTCGTCATGCGCGTATCGGCAATGACCGGCGCGGCGGGGAACGCACCCGACGCCGCCGGCAGTGCGAACCAGAATACACTGCCGCGGCCAGGCTGGCTCTGCACGTGAATTTCGCTGCCCATTGCGCGCAGAAGCTGCTGACTGATTGTCAGCCCGAGCCCTGTCCCACCCGCGCCGCGCTCCAGGTGCGCAATCTGTTCGAACGGCTCGAAAATGGTCTGAAGTTTGTCGACGTCCATGCCGATGCCTGTATCACGCACTTCGAAACACACGCTGTTCTTCGCAGTCATTTGGACCAGCAAGCTCACGCTGCCTTGATCCGTGAAGTTGAATGCGTTTGCGAGCAGGTTCAGTAGCACCTGACGCAAGCGCCGTTCGTCCGCGCGAACGGCGTCGGGCACGTCGGGCGCCACGCGCCATATGAACTCGACATGCTTCTGCGCGTTTTTCACTTCGATGATTTCACGAATCGCGTCGAGCGTGCCGGCGAGCGGCACGTCGCCAATCTCGACGCGCAACCGGCCCGCTTCGATCCGCGCGAAATCGAGTGCATCTGCAATCAGTCCGAGCAGGTGGTCGCCGCTGCGTTGAATGACGCCGACGCCGTCGCGTTGTCTCTCGCTCAAACTCGGGTCGCGCCGCAAGATCTGCGCATAGCCGAGAATCGCGTTCAGCGGCGTGCGCAACTCGTGACTCATATTGGCAAGGAACTCGCCCTTCGCTTGATTCGCTGCTTCGGCAGCGCGGCGCGCCTCGCGTTCGGCTCCTGCCTCCCGTTCGTCGAGATATGCGCGATGCAGCCGGGCGCCCATCGAATTGAACGCCGTCACCACGCGCTCGAGTTCGTCGGGCTCGCGGGGCGCACGCCGGTTTAACTTCAGAGGTTCGGCTGGCTGGCGAAAGTCGTAGCGGTCTACGGTACGAGCAAGCACCGCAAGATGGCGCGTCACGAGCCGATTCAGAATAAAGACGATGAAAAGCGAAACGAGGAAAATGTTGGCGGCTTGAGTGATGAGAATCAGCAACGCCGTGTGCTTCAGATCGTCGTACAGATCGCTCAACGTCGCCTGCACGTATAGCGTGCCGATGCGCTGGTCGTTGCCGAGCACGCGATGCATAAGCGGGTACTCACGCGCTATCGCCGGCCCGTTGACTGGTCGGCCCGCGCTTACGAGCGTGGGCGCCGAACTGCCGCCCGACTGGCGCACTTCAGCCACACTGATATCTGCCAGACGGAGAATGCCGCCCAGTTCAAGCCGTAACTGCGCCTCGTCGAGGCGCCACAGCGCCTCGCCCAGACTGTCGCGGTAGCTTTTGTCGATGTCCGAAAGGCGGTTTTCTATGAGCGCAATGCCCTGGCTGTAATCACGGTGGATCTGCAGCGCGGTGAGCAACAAGGTGAGCACGCAACTAAACAGGATCGCGATGGCAAGGAGCCGGGGCACGATACTGTGCCGTAACCACCTGAGCCGATACCACCACTCCCCCATGGGGTTGACAGCCATATTGCCCCCGCAAGCATGGTGATGTCGTTACTCGTTCGGTGCTGGCGCAGCGCGCTGCTATTTCAGGCGCCCGCGTGGAAAAAGCGGTTGTTACTATCTTATGACGCCGTGCGCGCGCGTCGCAATGTACTCTGCTTCGTTGCCTACTCCATTGCACCATTGCTTGCCGCAGTGCGCGCCAATTTCCCGCATCGCTCAGGATGACAGCCGGATTTCAATTACGCCTTGCGGCTCGTGAACCGCACGAAGCAGCAGAGCGTCGACGCATTCGGTCAGCTCACGAAGCATTGCCGTTGCCTCACCATCCAGTTCCATTGGATGCGACTTTCGTAGTTCCCGCAACGTTTCTCCGACTCGCCTGATCGCCTTCGGTCCGCTATCGACTAGCGGCCAGCAATGCATCAGATAACCCAACGGCGTGATGCTGCGTCGTTCGCACCAGATATCGAAGAGACGGAAGCAGATCGAGTTGATATGCTCCACCTCGGTTTCACGCTGCGACGGATAGGAAATCATCTCTGTTACCCGGTTAGGCCATTTTGATTCATCCATCATAGAACGATAGTCGTCGCGCAACAGTCAGACAGCGCGGATGATCCGTCAAGGGTATCCTGATTCGGGGGTAAGGAAATCCTGACCCCGCTCGCCGGTTCTCACGAGCGACGCGGCATTCCCTCTCTCCCCGCTAGGGCGCACGCGCGCGCACGGCCACCGGCCACTGCGCCCAATACTCTTCTGGAATCTTTCGGTCAGCCGCGGACAGATAGCGGTTGTCCAGTTCTATCACCTTCCTCTCGCGCAAATTGGCTTGCGCCAGCGCGTGCTGAATGTACGGGTGCGAATCGAAGAGCCGTATATATGAGCCGTCTTTGTAAGCCGCCATGAAGCCGCGCTCTATTGTTATAGCGAGCTTTGGATCATGACGAGCCACATAAAAGAGAAAATCCGACCGGTACTTGAGCAGCAACCGTTTTTCGACCGTCAGGTCTGGCTCCGCCTGCTTGCGCGCGTCGACTTCGGGGAACGCCTCGATTACGCCCCGCGGGTAATAATCTATTCGTCCCGCGCGCGTCATTGCGAATAACGTGTCCGTGCTGGACGTCTCCACTTTCAGGCCGGCGTCGAGCAGAACTTCCGTGTCGACCCAGTCGAGCCCCTGGCCCGCGGTCAACCGGCGCAGATCTGCTACGTTGTCGACCTTGTCGAAGTCGGCCTGCCGGTCTTTCCTTATCACAAACACGCGATAGCCGATCAAGCCGCGGTTCACCGGAATGTGGACCACGTTCAGCCCGGTTTCCGCCCGGCTGTCCATGCTGGTCCAAAGAAGATTAATGGAGTCGCCGTCGGCCAGCTCAGCCAGCGCGCGGCCGCGCTCCATGGTCACGTCGGCCTGACGAATCGTATAGGTGACTTTTGCCGATCTCATCGCGAGGTCCAGCACTGCAAGTGCAAATGCCGCATGAACCTCACCGCCGGTGCGGATTCGCGGATGAACGATGTCGAAGTCGGCAGACGACCCGGCATACGGCCGGCCAAGCATGCCGGCCGTGCTCAACGCCGCGAGTACAAAGCTCCTGCGCTGCATGATGTTATGGACGTATGGTTCTATGGCGCCCCCGTTGGCGCCATCATGTAAGCATCCTGTCACTGCGCTGAAAGCTTGGCAATTAGTAGAAGCAGACGGAACTTGCGCGGTGAGCCTCGCTGCAATGTCGATTCGCGGGCATTCGACTCTCATGGAAAACCCTCGACGCACGTCGGTATGCCGAGTCTGGAAAAGCTCCGGATAGCTAACTGTAATGACTGTTTCACTGGTGCGACGACGCCAGAACCCGCCGGCGGGTTCTTTCTTGCGGCACGAATGATGCTTGAGGAAATCATCCACGTTGTTGCAAGGAGTCAACGCCATGACGCTCTGGAGCCTTTTGCGTTCGCCAGCGGAACAGCAGATCGCCGGCATGCCGCTGCCCTGCTCTGTGGCCCTGCCCGACGGTCAGCGCATCGGCGCGCGCGAGCCGCGTCTGTCGTTCGAGATACGCGACACGAGGGCGCTCTTGCATCTGACTCAGGGCGCGATCGGGCGACTCGCGGAAGACTACGTGGAAGGCCGGCTGGAAATAGACGGCAGCATGCACGACCTCATGGCAGCGGCGCCGGCTTTGCTGCGCAGCGATCCCACACACGAAACACATGGATGGCTGCTGGACCACGTGAGCCGCGCGCGCCGCGCGATCTGGGAGCGCACGCACCATAGCCGCGCCAAAGACGCCGCTCAGATCCAGCATCACTACGACGTCTGCGACGATTTTTACGCGCTGTGGCTCGATCCGCTGCGCGTGTACTCATGCGCCTACTTTTCCTCGCCGGATATGTCGCTCGCCGACGCGCAGCAGGCCAAGCTCGACCACATCTGCAGGAAACTCATGTTGCGCTCCGGCGAGCGCTTTCTCGACGTCGGCGCGGGTTGGGGTGCGCTGTTGCTGTGGGCTGCCGAACACTACGGGGTTGCTGCGACCGGCATTACGCTTTCCAGGAACCAGCACGCGTACGTCAACCGACTGATCGAGCAAAAGGGACTTCAGGGCCGCGTGACGATGCTGCTGCAGGACTACCGGGACGTCGATGAATCCGCGCCCTTCGACAAGATCGCGTCGGTCGGCATGTGCGAGCACGTCGGTCGGCCGAACCTCCCGGCGTACTTTGCGAAGATGCGACGTCTGCTCAGACCCGGCGGTCTCATGATCAATCACAGCATTACTGCGGGCGGCGCCGACAACGCGGAAGTCGGCGGCGGTATGGGCGACTTCATCGACAGATACATTTTTCCGGGCGGCCAACTGGTACACATAAGCGTAATGATGAATGCGATGACGCGCGGCAATCTCGAGCCGGTAGACGCAGAATGCCTGCGTCCGCATTACGCACGAACGCTGTGGCATTGGGCGGATGCACTGGAAGCACATCTCGATCAAGCACGTCAAGTGCTTGGCAAGGACGCGGAGAAAATTATCCGCGCGTACCGGCTGTATCTGGCCGGATCGGCAATGGGATTCGAGCGCGGCTGGACGTCGCTATTCCAGATTCTCGCGTCGCGCCCCGCAGAGTCGGTAAAAGCCGATGATGGTCACGCGGGCCGCATGCCATGGGCTCACAGCGACTATCCGTTCAATCGGACGTACATGTATGCGCGCGATCCTGCTATTGATCGGGTCAACGAGGTCGAACGCGCGAACGGTGGTCACGAAATTCGTTGAACCGCTGGTTTCTTTCGCCGGAAATCAGATCCACATTAGTTCTTTGGCGAAGTGCGGAATCTGATCAAGCGGATCGCCAATCGCAAAGAGCCCTGTTGCGTGAATGCCCTTCGCCGCCCGCATCACCCTTAGGCACGGCCGACGTTTTATATCATATTGAAATATAATTATGACCACACGGTATTCGCGTTGGCGCAGCTTTCGCGGGTATCTTCGCAGCCCAGTACAATCGACTAACTCCTCGTTCGCATCTTGTCCCGCTCCATCGTCCTGCGCTGGCTTTCCAGCTTTATTCCCGTTCCGGTCACGGTCAAATGGCAGGAGCGCGCGCGCTCATGTCTGGGTGCGCTGCTCGGTATCGCATTCACCGGCGGCTCGATGTATCTGCTGTCGGGACCGGGCGCGAACATTCCTCTGCTGGTTGCGCCGATGGGCGCTTCCGCCGTACTGCTGTTCGCTGTACCCGCGAGTCCGCTCGCGCAGCCATGGTCGATCATCGGCGGAAATCTCGTTTCCGCGACGATCGGCGTGACGTGCGCGAACGTGATCGTCGATCCCACACTGGCGGCCGCGGTGGCTGTCGCGCTTGCCATTTGCGGTATGTTCGCGCTTCGCTGCGTGCACCCGCCGTCGGGCGCCGTCGCGTTGACCGCCGTGCTCGGGGGCCCGGCCATTCATGCGCTCGGCTACCGGTTCGTGCTCGAACCGATCGCGGTACAGTCGGCCGCGTTGCTGGCCGCCGCGATCGCCTACCACGCCGCCACCGGCCACCGTTATCCGCATTCAGCACGCGCGTCGCGCGGCGCAGCAGGCAGTACTGCAGACGCCGACTCGCGCGCCGGCTTCACACGCGCCGATCTGGAGGCCGTCCTCAAACGCCGCAGCGAAATGCTCGACATCGACCCGGACGACCTGGAATCGCTGCTGCGCGAGACTCAGCTTCAGGCCTTCTCACGCAGTTTCAACGAACTGACCTGCGAGAACATCATGTCGCGTCATGTGGTGTCGGTGTCGGCGGGCACCCGCGCGGTCGCTGCGTGGGCATTGTTGAAACGCAACAAGGTGAAAGCGCTTCCGGTGATCGACGCGGACCACAGCCTGATCGGCATAGTCACGCGTGCAGATCTCGTCGATAAAAGAATTTTCGGCCAGTTCGTGCCGTTCATTGCGTACATAGACGGCTGGCTGCGCGGCGATGCGCTGCGTGCGCCAACGGTCGGCAGCGTGATGACCACCGACGTCTGCACCGTCAGGACCAATGCGCCGATTACCGACCTCGTGCCGATGTTCGCCAACTACGGTCACCACCATATTCCTGTGCTGGATACCGCTGGCCACGTGGTCGGCATGATTACGCAAGTGGATCTCATATCCGGGCTCTATCGGCAGACAGTGGTCAAGGCGCAGCAGGCCGCGTGATCGCAGCACCGCAACGCACTGCGCGCGGTTGCACGCCAAACCGCAACGGGCAACGTTGAAGCGGGAGTTGCGCCCTCAAAATTACATCATTTCGTGATATAGTTTTTGCTTATCTACACCGGCGGTGAGCAATGAAAGAACGGTCTCCAGGATTGCGTAAAGCCGACTTCGAGCAACTGTCGGAGTTTCGCTATCAGATGCGGCGCTTCGAACGGTTTTCGGAACAGGCCGCGCAAAGCGAAGGCATTACGCCGCTGCAGTATCTGTTGCTGCTGCATATCAAGGGATATCCAGAGCGCGACTGGGCGACTGTCGGCGAACTCGCGGAGCGGCTTCAGGCTCAGCATCATGGCGTCGTCGCGCTGGTGTCGCGCTGCGAAGCA
Organism: Paraburkholderia caledonica NBRC 102488; assembly: GCF_000685095.1. GTDB lineage: Bacteria > Pseudomonadota > Gammaproteobacteria > Burkholderiales > Burkholderiaceae > Paraburkholderia > Paraburkholderia caledonica. The sequence continues at coordinate 135,311 of NZ_BAYE01000006.1, read as the reverse complement.
CTCAATTTGGTGCGCCGTCAAACTAGCGAGACCGACCGCCGCCAGGTTGAAGTACACATTGAAAAAGCAGGCGAAAGAGTGCTTGCGAGACTTGCCGAGCTTCATCGCGCCGAGCTCAGATCGCTCAAGGGCGCCTTCCAGGTTCCTCAGATCGACCTCGACTAATCATGAACACCGACTCCCACAAGCGGGACTTCTCCGCCAACGCGCGACTGCCGGGCATTTTCGCGCTCGCCGCTTGCATCGGCGCAGTCAGCACGCTCGCAGCCTTCGTGTTGCTGAACCTGATTCATCTGTTCACGAACCTGTTTTTCTTCGGCACATTGTCGTTCGTCGAACGTTCGCCCGCCCATAACAGCCTTGGCGTTTGGGTCATTGGCGTGCCGATAATCGGCGGACTGATCGTCGGACTGATGGCGCGGTTCGGCTCGGAAAAGATTCGCGGGCATGGCATTCCCGAGGCGATCGAGGCGATCCTGTTCGGCAAAAGCCGGATGTCGCCCAAAGTGGCCGTGCTCAAGCCGTTGTCGTCAGGCATCGTGATCGGCAGCGGCGGTCCGTTCGGCGCTGAGGGCCCCATCATCATGACGGGCGGCGCGCTCGGTTCGCTGATTGCGCAATGCTTCAAAGTCACGTCCGCGGAACGGAAAACGCTGCTCGTGGCAGGCGCAGCAGCAGGCATGACCGCCGTGTTCGGCACGCCCGTGGCGGCGGTGCTGCTGGCCGTGGAATTACTGCTCTTCGAATGGCGGCCACGCAGTTTTCTGCCCGTGGCCGTGGCCTGCGCGGTGGCCGGTTTCGCTCGCGCGGCGTTCTTCGGCACAGGTCCATTGTTTCCGCTCGAAACAGCCGCGCCAGATGGGTGGTCGCTATTTTCTTGCCTGATTGCAGGGCTTTTGTCCGGCGCGCTCGCGTCGGGACTTTCCGCCGCGCTTTACAAAACCGAAGACCTGTTCGGCAAGCTGCCAATCCACTGGATGTGGTGGCCCGCACTCGGTGGCGTCGTAGTGGGTATCGGCGGGTGGCTCGAGCCGCGAGCACTTGGCGTAGGTTATGACGTGATTGGCGACCTCCTGCATCAACACATTGCATTGCAGATCGCCATCGTGCTGCTCGCGGTGAAAGCCATCATGTGGGTCGTCGCGCTCGGGTCGGGTACATCCGGTGGCGTGCTCGCCCCGCTGCTGATGCTCGGTGCGGGACTGGGCACCGTTCTCTCACACTGGCTGCCCGGCAATCAACCTGCACTGTGGCCGCTCGTCTGTATGGCGGCAACGCTCGGCGCGACACTCGGTGCGCCGTTGACCGCCATCGTCTTCGCGTTCGGCCTCACGCACGACAGCAACGCGCTATTGCCTTTGCTCACTGCTACGCTAGTCGCTCACGGCTTTGCCACGGTCACCATGCGCCGCTCGATCATGACGGAAAAAATCGCGCGACGTGGCTATCACATCTACCGCGAATACGGCGTGGACCCTCTTGAGCGTCATCACGTGGACGAGGTGATGACAACCTCCGTCGAATCAATCGAAGCCGACATGACGGTCGGCACGGCGCTCGACAGATTCTTCGGTGCAAAGCAGACGCGTCGCGCGTACCCGGTGGTGCGTGGCGCCGTGGTAATCGGCGTGGCCGATCGCGCGCTGCTCGAACAGTTTCGCGACGAGGACCCGAACCTGCGGCCCGCCATGAGCGTCGCGGACGTCTTCGCTCAGCGCTCACTGACGTTCGCGTTGCCCTCGGAGACCTGCCGTCTCGTGGCGACGAGACTGGCAGTGCACGACCTCGAGCGATTGCCCGTTGTAGCCGATGCAAAGTCGATGCGTCTTGTCGGCATCGTCTCGCGCAGCGATCTCGTCAAGCCGTCGCTCAGTCACTTTGAAGAAGAGCACAAGAAAGAGCGGTTTCGCCGTCTGACGCCGGCGCGTGGCAAACGGCGATTCGCGCCCATCGGCAAAGCGGGCTAATTGAAACCGGTCCGCTTCAATGCGAAGCGGACTGCGCCGGATAGACGAGCAAACCGTCGGGCTGCACGCTGGCACCCGGCGTGATAGTCGCCGGATTCACGTGATGCGCATCCATGATGTGCATTACCGTTTCACCGTGCACCAGCAGATAGTCCGTAATGATGCGCCGGTGACAGCGCCACCACACTGCCTCCGAGCACATGATCGCGCAGCGCCTGCGATGTCCGAGTTCGCGAAGTTCTGCCAGGCCCTTTTGAAAAGGGTCCGTCATGGCGTAATCGGCATAGTTTCGAAACGCGGGGTGGGTCCAGTACCCGTTCGGAGACGGACCCTCATCTTTGCGGCGGCCACGACGCCCTCCGAGTTCCGCCAGATGCAGGTACTTGATACGAGCTGGCGCCAGCGACTCCGGCAGCGTATCGCGGTTGAACTGCGGGTTAGTACGAGAACGTGGAATGCTGCGCACGTCGACTAATGTTTCGACCTCCGAAGTATTTAGCAAATCAATCAGTTCGGACAGCGTGCGCGTGGAGTGCCCAATTGTGAAGAACGGCCGTGCCATCATGTCCTCGTCGGCTTCGTCGCGTCATCGGATTGTATCGTTACGAAGGCGTAAGCCAACCGCCTTCCCGCCTGCACTTTCGCCACGCATTCCGCATGCCCGCACGATCTCAACCCGCATTGCACCGGGCACATAGCAGGTCAATTATTCGACGACACTGCCGTCACCGTTTCAGGAACATCCCAGCCGCCGCCCAGCGAACGATATAAGGCAACGGCGGCAAGCGCATGCTCGCGCTTTGCCTGGTTCAGCGATTCGGCGTCGCGCAAGTACGCCTCCTGCGCAGCGAGGACATCGAGGAAACTGGACGCACCGCCTTTGTAAAGGTCACTCGACAAACGCAACGCTTGATTCGACGCATCCAGCGCGCCTCCAAGGCGCTCGACTTGTACAGCGCCATTTACCAGCTCGCTGCGCGTATCTTCGATCTCTTTTAACGCTTGCAGCATCGCCTGCTGCAGGCCAAGTTGCGATTCACGCATGCGGCTTTCGCTCGCATCGATATTTGCGGTAATTCGGCCGGCGTTGAAGATCGGGCTCGTCGCGCTCAATGCTGCGCTAAACAGGTTGTCGGTCAGCGTGGGCAGTCCGAGGTACGAAGAGGCCAGCAAACCATCAGCGAGATTCAACCTGAACTTGGGGTAGCGCTCGGCCTTCGAGACGCCCACTTCCGCGGCGCGCCGCTCGACGGTGGCATACGCGGTGCGCACGTCGGGCCGCTGCAACAATGCTTCTGATGGCAGCACCTGCGGCACACGTTGTGCAGGCACGGGAATGTCGCGCGCATCGGCGAGCAACAGGTTATCCACGCTCTCCGGTGTGCGTCCCGAGTAAACCGCGATCAGACTGAGTTGATGCTGCACGGCCGTCTGCATGCGTGGAATCTGCGCCTGCAAGTCCTGCAACTGGTTCTGCGCGCGCGCGACGTCGAGTTGTGACGACAGGCCGTAATGCAGACGCTGTTGCGTGAGCTTCAGCGCGCGAGCGCGTATCTGCTCGTTCTCGTTCAGAATCTGCAGCTGCGCCTGAGCCCAACGCAGATCGATATAGGCTGCTGCCGCATTGGCGGCGAGCGCAAGCCGTACCTCGTTCAACGCCGACTGCCGGCCCGACACTTGTGCTTGCGCCGCCAGAACGGCCAGACGCTCCCCGCCGAATACATCCGGCGCCCAGCTGGCCGTGAGTCCGGCACCCGCCTGGCGCACGTATCCGAGCGGCGGCGGTGTGTTTTGACGCGAATACGACGCGGTGGCACCAGCATTCAACTCGGGGAGCAAGGCAGCGCGATTCTGCGTGACCAGGTCCTGCGCCTGCCTGACGCGCTCCACCGCCGCCTGCACATCCAGATTGCCGGTCAATACCGACTCGACCAGCCGATGCATGACAGGGTCGCCAAACTGATCCCACCACACGTTGGCGCTCACACTGTCTTGCGGCGCGTCCACGCTCCACGCTTGCGGCGCGAGCGCGCTCACCGTCTGCGGCAGATCCGCGTGCGTCGCCGGCTGCACGGCGCATGCGGCAAGCGCCAGCGTTAGAGCGCTTGTGAGTACTTTGAGAGCGATCGTTTTCATCATCAGGTCCTCAATGAGCATCGGGCGGGGGCGCGGCATTTCCAAATGGGCGCGAGAAAATCACGCTCAGCAAGCCCACGACAAAACACAGCGACACGGCGAGAAAAGTGTCGGAGAAGGTGAGCACCAGAGCTTCTCGCATCAGAACCGCATGCAATGCGCCGAGTCCTGCATTGGCGGCATTCAGCGCGTTTCCACCGAGTGCCGCGAAATGCGCGGCTTGCTGTTGCAAGACCGATTCGACTACCGGACGACCCGCCGTCAAGTGTTCATCGAGCCGCTCGTAGTGCAAATTGAGCCGGTCGTTGAGCATCGTGCTGCTCACTGCAATGCCGATTGCGCCGCCCAGATTACGCATCAGATTGAAGAGGCCGCTCGCGGACCGAAGTCGAGACGGCGGTAGTGAACCGAGCGCCATCGTGACGATTGGGGGAATGCAAAACTGTTGACCGATGCCCCGCAGCGCCTGCGGAATCAGCAACTCCTGCCAGCCCCATTCATGAGTGAGGGGAACATACAGATAACAACCAAGGCCGAACAACGCGAGGCCGAACACCATCAAGAGGCGCATATCGACAAAGCGCGCAAGCGTCGAGTACGCAACGAGTGCCAGCAACTGGAAACAGCCTACCGACAACAACGCAAGGCCGATCTGCAGCGAGTCGAAGCCGCGCACGCGAGACAGAAATACCGGCGTCAGGAAAACGGTGCAGAAGATCCCAATGCCCGTGATAAACGACAGCAAACTGCCGATGCCGAAATTGCGAACGGCCAACGCACGCAAATCGACAATCGGTTCCTTTGCGGTAAACGCATGCACCAGGAAAAGAAATCCGCAAATAGCCGATATCCAGGTGCACAGAACGATCACGTCGTCGCCGAACCAGTTCTTGCGCGGCCCTTCTTCGAGCACATATTCGAGGCAGCCGAGAAAGCCGGACATGAGCGCAATGCCCAGGTAGTCGCCTTTTTTCAACAGCGACAAATCAGCTTTATCGACATGCACGTATTTCGGCACCGTCAACGCGACGACAAGGCCTGGCGCCAGGTTCAAATAGAACAGCCAGTGCCACGACCATTGCGATGTGATCCATCCACCGATTACAGGCCCCACGGTCGGCGCGAGCGACGCAAGCGCGCCGATCGTGGTCGACGCGATCAGGCGTTGCTTGCCGGGAAACAACACGAATGCCGTCGTAAATACGGTCGGAATCATCGCTGCGCCGAGCGCACCTTGCAGGCCGCGAAACAGGATCATCGAATTGATGTCCCATGCGAGTCCGCACAACATGCTCGTGACGGTGAAGCCAAGTGCCGAGAACGCGAACAGCCAGCGCGTGGAAAACACGCGCGTTAGCCAGCCGGACATCGGAATCACCAGAATTTCAGCGATCAGATACGAGGTCTGCACCCACGACAGTTCGTCCTGACTAGCGGACAAGCCGCCGCCGATATCCTTGAGCGACGACGCGACGATCTGGATATCGAGCGTCGCCATGAAAAAGCCGAGACACATCAGCGCGAATGCAAAAACCTTCGTGCGCGTCGGCTGGTCGGCGGGATTGGCGAAAACGTCGGTCATGATGGTTTATCCGCGAGCCGGTGCGCTTTGAGCGCCGGCGTGATCAGCGCGGTCGAGGTGTACCTTTACCGTCGCCGAGAGACCGGGACGCAGCACGCCTTGCATGTTCTGCGGCACGATCAGGCGCACTCGCACCGGTACACGCTGCACGATCTTCGTGAAGTTGCCGGTCGCATTCTCGGCGGGCAGCACACTGAACGTTGCGCCGGTTGCTGGGGCGAGGCTCTCCACCACGCCGCGGATGCGTGTGCTGGAAGCGTCCAGATCGACATCGACCGTGTCGCCGACGCTCATCTTCTTCAGCTGGTCTTCCTTGAAGTTCGCGTCGATCCACAATCCGCTCGCGGGCACCACCGTCAGCAGCGAAACGCCGGTGTTTGCGAGCAGTCCGACGCGCGCGGTGCGATTACCCACGTAGCCGTCGATCGGGGAACGAATGGTGGTGTACTCGACGTTCAACGCCGCCACGCGCTGCGCCGCTTCCGCGGTGGCAATGCGGGCCAGTGCGTCGCCAATCTGCGCGTCGAGCACGGCTATTTGCCGCTGCGCCGCGATCAACGACGCGCCGCTGCGGTCCACCGCGGCATGAGCCTTGGTGAGATCGGCATTGGCACGCTCCACGACCTGATTCGATACCGCGTCGTCTTTCACGAGTTCGCGATAGCGAGCCTGATCCGCTGCGCTGCGCGTCAGTTCTGCACCGTTGGCGCGAACTTCCGCCGCCTGTTCGTCGATCGTTGCAAGCTGCAAAGATTTCTTCGCCTGCAATTCGGTCACGGCGGCCTGGGCGCTGCGGACCTCTGCCGTGGCTTGCGCGAGGCGTGCGTCGTAGTCCCGCGAGTCCAGCTTGACGAGTACTTGCCCCGCATGCACGAACTGGTTGTCCTTCACCAGCACGTCAGCCACGAAGCCATTCACCTTCGGCGCCATGACCGTGACGTCGCCGCCCACGTAAGCATCGTCCGTCGTTTCGACGAAGCGTCCCACGAAGAACCAGTACGACGCGGCGAGCGCCAGCACGGCAAGCACCGTGATGATCGCGAGCAGCATCCACGGAACGCGCCTGGCCGGTTTGCCGGCCTGCGCGGCGCCCGCTGGCGCAACAGTCGAAGGTGTAGTGGACATGATGGTTGTATGTGTGCGTATGCACTGGTCAAGTTGAAAAAATAGCGCCGATTGATGGCGCCCGTTCATTGCTTAGATTGCTACCGGTCTGTCATTGCCTTGTGCTCAATTCACAAGTGGCCGGTGATCGCGAACAACTCGCCGCGCAACGCTTGCGCACGTTGCCCGCCAAAGCTGTGCTCGAATTCGGCCTGCGCGGCGTGCCAGTGCTTTCGCCCCGCCTCGAGCCGCGCTTCGCCTTCTGTTGTGAGCGTGACCGACAGCGCTCGTGCGTCCGGGCCGTGCGCCTCGCTCAACAGCAGCCCGCTGCGGCGCAGCGGCTGGATCGTCCGAACCAGCGTGGTGCGCTGCATGCGCATGGCTTCAGCCAGTTGCTTCATCGTCATTGGGCCCGTGCGTTTGAGGCGGCCAAGCAAGGAGAATTGTGTGATCGTCAAGCCCACGCTTGCCAGATGGCGGTCGTAGATCTGCGAGACATAACGCGCCGCCTGGCGGATCGCGAAACAATCGTCGTCGAATGGCTCTTCCATCGCTGCAACTCCAATGAGTGCATACGCACACATACAGATATAAAAAAGCTCGCAAACGACAACTTTTCGCGAGCCATACTTCGGCGTTAGCCGGTAATTGTGAACAACTCGGCACGTAATGCCTTGGCGCGGTCGCGTCCGAACTTCTCTTCGAACTCGCTTTGCGCGGCACGCCATGCGATAGCCGCCTGATCGAAAGTCTTCTCGCCTTTCTCCGTCAGGCTGAACAGATAGGTCCTGCCGTCGTGTTCAGCCGATTCAGCAACCACCAGACCGTCTCGTTGCAGCGGTTTCATGGCGCGCACGAGCGTGGTGCGCTCCATCACCATTGCGTCTGCCAGATCCAGGATCGGCAAGTTCGGCGTGCGAGCGAGTTTCGCGAGAATGGTGAATTGCGCCGCCGTGACCCCCACCGTGCTGAGATGGCGCTCGTACAGCTGCGTGATGTGCCGCGCCGCCTGCCGCAGCGCAAAGCAATTGCATTCGTCGTAGGAGAGAGGACGGTTCATGCTTCGCAGTCTATGTGTGCATATGCACTTCGTCAAGTACTTTTACGCAGCGGAGGCTCGGTGCTAAAGCGCGAGAACCGTCACGCCCACTTCCACGCGATGCGCGCCCCCGCCAAGGATCATGCCGCGCAACAACGACACGTCGCTGTAATCGCGGCCAATAGCGAGCGTGACGTGGTCGGTATCGGCGAGCACATCGTTGGTTGGGTCGAGGTCGATCCAGCCGCTGCCGGGACAATGCACCGACACCCACGCATGCGACGCATCCGCACCGATCAGCCGCGGCTGCCCCGCTGGCGGATCATTACGCAGATAGCCGCTCACGTAACGCGCGGGCAAACCAAGCGAGCGCAGGCAGCCGATCATCACCTGCGCGAAGTCCTGGCACACGCCGCTCTTCAATTCGAACGCACGCTCGGCGGGCGTATCGAACATGGTCGCCGAAGGTTTGTACGCGAAGTCCTTGTGAATGCGGTGCATCAGATCGATCGCACCAGCGGCGACCGGCGTGCCGGGCGCAAAGCTCGGCAACGCATAATCGCGCAGCGACGGCCGCGGCACGATATTTGGCGACGCGAAGCAGAACTCCGCCTCGGCTCGAAACCGTCCGCCCACGCGAAACTCGAGCGCGTCGGCCACTTCTTCCCACGCCGGTGTGGCCTGAGGATCGAGATCGGCCCAGCGCGGCGTGAGCGCCACGGTCGTTTCGCTGACGAGTTGCAACCGCTCATGCGGCGTGTCGAGCGCGAAATAGAGAACGTCGTTGCCGAACGCATCGATACGGCTATTCAGATACGAGGGCCGCGGCTCGATGCGTTCGTCGTGCGACACGACGCGCTGCCAGGCGCAGACAATAGGCCGGATAGTCGCAAGATGCTGCGCGGTCTCCACATATGTCGAGTAGTGGTACGTGGTGCGGTGCGAAACCGACAGCACGACGGGCGCGTTTTTCATGACCACACCTGCGATGCCACCGTGCTGGCGTGGCTGAAATAGCGCGCACTGATTTCATGCGCCGCCGCGCCGACGAACCCGCCGATCTGATCGCATACCGCAGTCAGACTGCAATATCCGCCGTCCCGGTCCACCTCACACAGCGACGCAAGCGTCGGTAACGACGCGGCAGGCGGCATCAATTCCGCAAACGGACGATGCCGCGTGCTGCCCGCGGCCACCGCGATTTCGTCGAGTTTTTTGCGCAACCGCTCGTACACACCGTAAATTCCCCGCGGATTGGTCGGCTCGATCACCAGCAGATCGAGCAGAGCCGGCACTTCAAGGCGTCCCGGATAAAGCGAGCGGTAGGTGAGCGTGCTGTCGAACAACTGCAGCAGCAGATCGAAACCGGCCGGCGTGGCAAGCTGGCCTTTGTCGGCGGCCACGCGCACAAACGTGCTCATGGCGGACACGCGCTCGATATGCCGCCCGACGAACAGGAGCCGCCACGCCTCGTCGCGTGTCATACGGTCGCCCTGTGCGCCGCTGATCGCCGACAATTGCACCGACAGCCGTTCAAGCGCGTTCATCAGCGTGACGCGGTCGTAACGGCTGCTGCCATTCGTAGCACGGCCGTTCAGCGCTGCCGGTGGCAACGCATCGCTGATACCGGCAGCCGGCATCAGCTCCTGCAACGCGTCGCGGAAGTCGTTGCGCGCGGCGAGAATGATGCGCCAATGATCGTTCGACAACCGCCCGCGCACTTCGCCATTCGAGCGAGCCTGACAGTTCAGGTTCTGACCGATGCTCGCAGCGCCCGTGCTCTCGCTCAGATTGGCGACCAGCGCGCGCTCGAATGCTTGCGGCGTGTGCGGCACGGAGATGTCGCCTGCCTGCAGAAGTCCGCAGTGCAGCGCAAGTTCGACGAGCGTCGGGAGCATCGTGTCGGCATCGCTGCCTTCGAGCGAGCCCAGAATGAAGCGCAGCAGACGCACGTTGTTTTCCGCGCGTTCGCCGTAACGTCCGGCCCAGAAGAGGTTCTCCGCAGCGCGGCTCGACACGGTGCGATGCTTGCGCGCGAGGTCCGCAGGCTGCATCGGCGAAGGCAGCAGCGTGAAGGTCGACGTGGGCTGGCTGGACAGCACCCACGTGTCGACGCTGCTGCCGCCGTACTGCATGGATACCGTGGCCTGCCGCTCGGCGCCCATGCGCGTGAAGCCGCCGGGCATGACGTGCCAGCCGCCGTTCGCATCGGCGATCGCATACGCCCGCAACACGGAAGGACGCCCGCCGATCGTACCGTCCTCGTAACGCGGCGTGCAGGAAAGACGCTGCGCCTGCTGGATCGTATAGTTGCCGGGCGTCGCCTCGATACGCTCGCGCCACGTCGACAGCCGCTGTCTGCCCTGCTCGACGCCCGGCGGCGCATCGCGGGCCGCAACCGGCCACGTGGGCACGATAAAAGCTTCTTCGAGATGCGCGAACACGTGCTCGCGCGCCGCCTGTTCGCCGCACCACCAGGTGGCCACACTCGGCAAAACGAGGTCTTCGTCGAACAGCGTTTCGGCTATGCCGGGCAAAAATCCGTGCAAGGCGGGCGACTCGACAAAGCCGGACCCCGGCACGTTCGAAACGATTACATTGCCGGCACGCATGACCTGCAGCAGGCCAGGCACGCCGATGGTCGAGTCGGCTCGCAATTCCACGGGATCGCAGAACGCATCGTCCAGACGCCGCAGCACGACATGCACGCGTTCCAGACCGGCGAGCGTCTTCAGATAAAGCATGTCGCCGCGCACCGTGAGGTCTTTGCCTTCCACGAGTGTGACGCCCAGATAGCGCGCGAGAAACACATGCTCGAAGTAAGTCTCGCTGAAGGGCCCCGGCGTGAGCAACGCAATATGAGGCGTAGCATCGGCGCGAGGCGAATCGTGACGCATGGTCGCCTGCGCCGCCTGAACCAGCGTCGACATCAGCTGCGAATAGGTCGGCGCGAGGCGGCTTACGTGCATCGAACGGAACGGATCGGCAAATAGCGCCGAAACGATCAGCCGGTTTTCCAGCGCATAGCCGAGGCCGGAGGGCGCCTCCGTGCGATGCGCCATCACGGTCCACTCGCCGTTGGGCGCACGCGCGAGGTCGACAGCGACCACTTGCAGGAACTGCCCGCCAGGCGGCGCATAGCCCTTCACGGAGCGCAGATAGCCGGGATGACCGAACACCAGCGCGGGAGGCAACTGTCCGCGTTGAAGCAAGGTTTGCGACCCGTAGATGTCGGCGACGATCGCATTGAGCAGATGCGCGCGCTGTGTGACGCCTCGCTCGATATGCGCCCACTCGGCTTCGCTGATCAGAAACGGCAGCAGGTCGAGCGCCCACGCGCGGGGCTCGCCGTTATCCGCGTAGACGTTGTAGCTGATGTCGTTATCGCGGATCTGCTGCGCGACCGAAGCGCGGTGACCTTCGAGCCGCGCGATGCCGTCTTCGCCGAGCCGCTCGAAGAACTGCCGCCAAGGGGCGCGCAGCGCGCCCGACGCGTCGCGCAACTCGTCCCAATGTCCCTCGTGAGCGGGTAAAAGCCGCAACAGGGACGAAGCGTCCGCACGGGTCGCGGACGTTTCGAAGGGAAAAGTCGATTGAAAAGCCAAGGTCGTATCGTTATTGAAGGTGAGCTGTCTTACCCGTAGCGCAGATCGAGCGTGAACGGAAATTCGAGGCTGCGTTGCGGCGCATCGACTGCAAGCGGCCCCGGCGTATGGCCCGACGCGAAGAACCGTGCGCGCCGCCGGCTTTCGGCTTCGTAGGCGTTCACGGGGAACGTCTCGTAGTTGCGCCCGCCCGGATGTGCGACATGATACTGGCATCCGCCCACCGAGCGGCCATTCCATGTATCGACCAGATCGAACGTGAGCGGCGCGTCGACGCCGATGGTCGGATGCAACGCCGAAGGCTGCGACCACGCGCGAAACCGCACGCCCGCCACATATTCGCTGACGCGGCCTGTCGGCTGCAACGGCACGGGCACGCCGTTGACCGTCAGCACATGGCGGTTCTCGTTAAGCCCCAGCGCACGCACCTCGAGACGCTCCACCGACGAATCCACATAACGCACGGTGCCGCCCGGCGAGCCCTCCTCGCCCATCACATGCCATGGTTCGAGCGCATTGCGAATGGTCAGCGATACGCCGCTCACCGTGGTCTCGCCGACCAGCGGAAAGCGGAACTCAAAATGCGGTGCGAACCAGCTGCTGTCGAACGCGAAACCCGCGCGGTTCAGTTCGTCCAGCACGTCGTCGAAATCCATCTTCACGAAGGTGCCGAGCAGGAACCGGTCATGCAGTTCCGTGCCCCAGCGCGTGAGCCGCTGCGTGTACGGCGTGTGCCAGAAACGGGCGACCAGCGCGCGCAGCAGCAACTGCTGCACGAGGCTCATGCGCGCGTGCGGCGGCATTTCGAAACCGCGCAATTCGAGCAGGCCGAGGCGCCCCGTGGGTCCATCGGGCGAGTACAGCTTGTCGATACAAAATTCCGCGCGATGCGTATTGCCCGTGACGTCGATCAGAATGTTGCGCAACGAGCGGTCGATCATCCACGCGGGCAGGTTCGCACTGTCGCGTCCGCCGAGCAGATCGATCTGCCGCTGCAATTCGCGCAACGCCACTTCGAGTTCGTAGACCTGATCGTTGCGTGCTTCGTCGATGCGCGGTGCCTGGCTCGTCGGGCCAATAAAAAGCCCTGAAAACAGATACGAAAGCGAAGGATGGTTATGCCAGTACGCGATCAGACTCGCGAGCAGGTCCGGACGCCGCAGGAACGGACTGTCGGCGGGCGTCGCGCCGCCCAGCACGAGGTGATTGCCGCCGCCGGTGCCGGTATGGCGTCCGTCGGTCATGAACTTCTCGCTGCTCAGATAGCTCTGCGCCGCCGACTGATAGAGATACTCGGTGTGATCGACCAGTTGAGCCCAGTCCGCTGCCGGATGAATGTTCACCTCGATCACGCCGGGGTCGGGCGTGACCTGCAGCATTTTGAGGCGAGCATCGCGCGGCGGCGGATAGCCTTCGAGCACGACCTGCATGCGCAATTCGGAGGCCGTCGCTTCGACGGCGGCCAGCAGATCGAGATAGTCGTCGAGTTCGGTGAGCGGCGGCATGAACACGTGCAGGAGCGATCGGCCGCTGCCGAGCCCATCGGCTTCCGCTTTGGGACCGGCCGCGCGCTTCGGATCGCGCGCCTCGACGCAAATCGCGGTGCGAAGCGTTTCTTTCGACGACTCGCCGCGCGCGGGCGCAACAGACGCGCCGGTATCGCCACGCTGAGACGCATACGCGAGGACAGCACTGCCGGGCATGCCGCTCAACAGATCGCCCGCCGACGACGACAACGCCGCAGCGCGCCGCGCGTCAGCGCCAGTCATTTCGTGCCGCTCGCCGTCGTACTGCATGCGCAACTGCGCGGCCGAACGCAACGGCACCGGCGGCGCGAACGGATCGTGTGCGTGCTGATACGGATAGTCGGTCTTCGACACCCACGGCAGCGAATCGAGCGGCAGCCGATAACCCATCGGCGAATCCCCCGGAATCAGATACATGCGTTCGTCGCGAAAGAACCAGCGACCGCTGACCCACTTCGGCGCCTCATGCGGCACATCGCGCTCGCGCGCAAGCGGCAGCACATAGCCGGCCGCGCCGCCGAGACCCGCGTCGAACACGCGGCGCAAACGCACGCGCTCAAGTTCGTCGTCGAGGCGCGCATCGAGCGGATCGACGTTGACGGGCAGACGCCGCTCGCGCCACAGGTAGTACCAGACGTCTTCGAAACCGGGCAGGATGCAGCCTTCGTCGAGCGACAGCTTCGTGGCGAGGTGCGTGAGAAAGCGCTGAGCGTCGGCGGCTGTGTAGGTGCCGGGCTCGCGTTCGTCGGCGAACAGCTCGGGGTTCTGCCAGCACGGCTCGCCGTCGGCACGCCAGTACAACGACATCGCCCAGCGCGGCAACTGCTCGCCCGGATACCATTTGCCCTGGCCGATATGCAGGAAGCCATTCGCGCCGTAGCGTGAGCGCAGCTTGTCCATCAGCGCGACGGCGTAGCCGCGTTTGGTCGGGCCGAGCGCGTCCGTGTTCCATTCGGCGGCGTCGCGGTCGCGCACCGACACGAACGTCGGCTCGCCGCCCATCGTCAGGCGCACGTCCATGTCCGTGAGTCGACGGTCGACCTGCGCGCCCATGTCGAGGACGTCGCTCCAGACTTCGTCGCTATAGGGCTTGGTCACGCGCGGCGTTTCGAGCACGCGGCTGATCGACATGGTGTGGCTGAACTCGACCTCGGATTCGTCCACCGCGCCCGAAATCGGCGCGGCGCTGCCGGGTTCCGGTGTGCAGGCGACCGGAATGTGGCCTTCGCCCGCAAGCAGGCCCGAAGTCGGGTCGAGCCCGATCCAGCCGGCGCCTGGCAGATAGACCTCGCACCATGCGTGCAGGTCGGTAAAGTCGACTTCAGTGCCGCTCGGACCGTCGATCGATTTGATATCGGGCGCAAGCTGCAGCAGATAGCCCGATACGAAGCGCGCTGCAAGGCCCAACTGGCGCAACGTCTCGACTAGCAGCCAGCCCGAATCGCGGCACGATCCAGCGCCGCTCACGAGCGTTTCCTCGGGCGTCTGGACGCCGGGCTCCATCCGGATCAGATAGCGGATTTCGCGTTGCAGCCGCTGATTCAACGCGACGAGGAAGTCCGCGGTCGCGGTCGGCGCGCGGTCGATACTTTCAACGAACTCGGCGAAGCGCGGCGTCATGGGGCGCTTCACGCGATACGGCGCGAGTTCGAGAGCGAGGTCCGGTGAATACTCGAACGGAAATTTTTCGGCCGACGGCTCCAGAAAGAAATCGAACGGATTGTAGACGGCCATCTCGGCGACCAGATCGACAGTCACCTTGAACTCACGCGTCTTCTCCGGGAAAACGAGCCGCGCCTGATAGTTGGCGAACGCGTCCTGCTGCCAGTTGATGAAGTGTTGAGCCGGCTCGACCCGCATCGAATAAGAGAGGATCGGAGTCCGGCAATGCGGCGCAGGCTTCAGACGCACGACCTGGGGCGACAGCGCAACCAGCCTGTCGTAACGGTAATGTGTGACGTGGTTCAACGCGACGCGTATGGACACACCGGACTCCTGGTCTATGGTTGGCAGCCCGCCAAAAGCAAGCTTTATGCCGTTCGTCTGAAAGCCGCATGCGGCCACGGTACTGCCGTTGACAGAGCCGTGCACCAAATAGAGGCGGCGCCGATGCACGATCATGCCCATACTGTGCGTTAAAGCGGTGACGTCTGGCAAATGCGGCATGAACATTGCGCGACGTCGACGCTCCTTACAGTCACTCACCGCCCGGGCTTCGTCCATGAAAACGTTCCACTGCAATCGCTGCTCGCACCTTGTGTTCTTCGAGAACGTCCGGTGCGAGCGCTGCGAGGCGCTACTCGGCTATGTGCCGGAACTGCGCGAGATCAGCGCTTTCGAAGACGCGGGTGAAGAGCGCTGGCGCAGTCTGCACCCGCAAGCGGACGGCGCGCTTTACCGGCAATGCCATAACTACTCCGTTGAGAACGTCTGCAACTGGATGATCCCGGCCGATTCTGGCGACACGCTGTGCCAGTCATGCCAGTTGACACACACCATTCCCAATCTCGGCGCGCCCGAGAACCGGCTTTACTGGTATCGGCTGGAAGTGGCGAAACGCCGGCTGCTTTACACACTCGCAGAATTTGGCCTCGATATCGAATCGCGCCAGGAAGATCCCGAGCACGGTCTCGCATTCGAATTTCTGGAGGACGGCGGCGACGGCTCACGTGTGATGACCGGGCATGACAACGGGCTCATCACGCTGAATATCGCCGAGGCCGACGATGCCCACCGCGAAAAAGTGCGCACCGCGATGGGCGAGCCGTACCGCACGCTGCTCGGCCACTTCCGCCACGAAATCGGCCACTACTACTTCAGTCAACTGGTGGAGAACAGCCCGCGCTGGCTCGAACCGTTCCGCAAGCTTTTTGGCGACGAGCGCGCCGATTACGGCGAAGCGCTCGACGCGTACTATCGCGACGGCGCGCCGGCCGACTGGCAGGCGTCGTACATCAGCGCGTATGCGACGATGCATCCTTGGGAAGACTGGGCCGAAACCTGGGCGCACTACATGTTGATCGTCGACGTGCTGGACACGTCGACCTCGTACGGCGTCGCGCTGCTACCCGACGATCCGAGCGAACCGACGCTGACCGACCGCACACCGGTTGAAGACGCAAGCTTCGATAATCTGATGAAGCGCTGGTATCCGCTCACCTACGCATTGAACAGTCTGAACCGCAGCCTCGGCATGGCGGACGGTTATCCGTTCACTTTGGCCGTACCGGTAGTGGACAAATTGCGCTTCGTGCATCGCGTAATTGCGGACGCCGGGAATAAATCATCGACTTCGCAAAGCTCGAAAAGTCCGGCGAAGCAGGCGGCGTCGAAGCAGGCAACGTAAAGCGTGCGCTGACGCACATTGCGCCGCATTCGGGGCGGCCTCATACAAGAAAAGCCGCGAACGGCTCGACGGAATCCGACGACCATTCGCGGCATTGGCTCTTTGCAACACCTGTCGCAGAGAAGCGATTCAGCACTCTTGCGCGCTTACTTTTTCGGCTGTTGCTGTTGCAAAAGCGAGCGTAATTCCTGCACGTTCTCTTCCACGCGCTTGGCGATCACCGCATACGACTCGGCTTGCGTCTGATACGCCGCCTGTGCGAGCTGCTGCATATCCGCGAGCGACTTGTGCAAGCTTTGCTGGATCAGCTCGGCTGTCTTCGCCGAAGGCGTGGAACCGCTCGCCGAGAGCTGCCCCGTTAGCGACTGCAACTCGGTGAGCGTCGTGCGCAGCATCTCAGCCTGTTTCTGCGCGAGCGACTGCATGCCCTGGAACGCTGTCTGATTCGCCTGAACCAGTGCTTCGACGTCCTTGCGCCGTGCTTCCATGATGGCGGGCACGTCGAAACCGGGCAGCTTGAACTGCTCCAGCATTTTGGTGAAATCGCCAAACGGATTGGCGGTATCAGGTCGGTCCATGCGAAATCCTCCTTTACGGTTGAACAATCGCCACCGGCGCCGCGTCGCAAGATTCACGCGATGCAGGCACCTGCGGTATCCGGTGCGCCGCGCCCCGCCACAGCATTGCGCGGCTGTGGGGTCGGACGGCACATTGCGTCAATCATGCGCCATCCCACGCTATTGCGCCAGCGCATGCGCCATTCCCGCACGCCACCCGACGCGAATAGCTCGCCTGGCAAAAGGCTGGGCGCAAGACTTCGTAAGCGTGGAGGAGCCAGTGGGTCTTGCCGTGATCAACGACCTCGAACAGTTGCGCCGACTGTACGCATTGACCGGACGCCCGGGCGACATCGTCGCCGTGTATCACGACGTGCTCAACAGGACTCATGACCCGATGCTGCGAAACCGCAGTAACGCTATTCCCACTGGAAGCGCTGCGGCGAACAGGCCGCCGCCGACGTTCGTCGCGCAGCGTTAGTTCTCACACATTGCCGCTCACTGGCCGCTTTTTCCTCTTCCGTCAGGTGATTACGATAAAGGCTGTCTAAACGCCCGTGCGAGTGAAGCATGCGTTATCCAGTCGATGTGGCCGTTGCCGCGGCTTTGCTTGTGTTCGTGCTCTGCTGCATCGTGACGCTTGCGTTGAACTAAACCCTTCTGCACGTTGCGCCGGCCATGGCCGCGCGACGCTTCTCAGCTGTCCACGGTGCATTAAACCCATGCAAAAACGCCCGCTCTGCGCGTGACATTGCGCGAAATAATTGTTCGATGGAGTTGGACAAGCGCCTCCCCCATACTTCGTTTCGCTGCCGGTGCGTACGAAACAGAACGCAAGCGATCAAGAGTGCTTTACGTGCGATACCTGTCGCCGATGATCACGATCCCCCGGTTGCCGGTCATCGGAAGATACGTTCGAACACTACGGCACCACGTGCCGACAACGAGACAACCATGCTCAATTCAATCAAGCTCATCAAAAAGAACACGGCCCGTGTTGCCTGCGTCGCACTTGTCAGCGTCAGCGCGTTGCTGACCGGCTGCGCGGGCGGCAGCGTCAGCAATCCGAGCGCGGCTACGGCGCAGCCGACCGTGCGTCCGGACAACATCTACGTCTACACGTTCGATACGCAAGCCGACCAGGTGAAGCTCGACGGCGGCATGCTGCAGAAACTGAAGACGCATATCGGCGGTTCATCGGCAGCACAAGAGCAATCCAACGACGCAACCGAAGTCCGCGAGCAGGTCGCGAACGAAATCGTGCACCAGTTGCAGTCGATGGGCCTGCGCGCGATCCGCTCCGACATACCCGCGCCCGCCGATCAGAACGTGCTGATGGTGCAAGGCAGCTTCGATAAGATCGACGCGGGAAACCGCCGCCGTCGGACACTGATCGGTCTCGGAGCCGGCAAGAGCGAGGTGAGCAGTTCGGTGCAGATCTTCTATAAGCCCGCAGGCGGCGCGCCGCAGCTGGTGCAAACCTTCGACGCAAGCGCCGACAGCGGCAAGACGCCGGGCATGGCCGAGACTGCAGGCGTGGGCGCGGCGGCGGGAGGTATCGTGACGTCGGCGGCCGTGGGCGGCGGTTTGCACGCGGCCTCCGAAACGAAGCGCGCTGGAGTGTCCGCCGACGCAACGCGGCTGGCCGATGCGGTGGCAAAGCAGATCGCGCAGATCGGCGTGAGCGGCGGCTGGCTCTCGAGCAGCCACGTCAAGGGCTGACGAAAGCCGTGCGGCTCGGGCGTGAGCCGGGCCGCACGAACTGCATGGACAGCGCTCTCCTTTTTCCCGGTCGCGCGTCGCCAGAAACCGCCACGGCCGCCGCCAAAGACGATCAGTTTGTCTCGCGCCAGAGATTGCGCATCAGCGCAAGCAAAGCGGTCGGCGCGGTGCCCTTCTGGCAGTAGCCGTCGAAATTGTGACGGCCACGCCCGGTTTCCCGCACATGGTCTTCGTCGAGCGAGGTAAACGCGACAATGCCAAGACTCGGCGTGGGCAGATAGGTGCGCAGCGCGCTGGCCGTTTCATAGCCGTCGCGCTCCGGCATCATGATGTCGAGCACCACCACGTCGGGCACCCAGTCTTTCACGCAGCGCAGCGCCTCGTTACAACCAATTGCCGCACGCGCTTCTACACCCTCGTACGAAAGATAGGTAGCGAGCGCTTCCGCAGCGCCCGCGTTGTCGTCGACCACGAGGACGCGCGGCACCTCGTGCAATACCCGCACCTGGCGGGCGCTCCATCTCTGGCAGCTACTCGTTGTCTGGGACATGTGTCACGATTTGCAATAAAAAACTATCGCAGCGCAGCAAGTCGCATTCCACGGCGCGCTTGCAGGAAGGTCGTCGCGTCGCTCTCCTGCGTCGCGCCGCGCAGGCAGGCAGGCAGGCAGGCACGGACACCGTGCCGCACTTGCCTGTCCCGGCCGGCTCCGCAGCCGAACTCCGGTTGTGCTAGCCGAATGTAAATGCGTACGCGCTCACCCCTGAATCGAGAAACTGGATCTCGAACGTTCGGTCCTGAACCGGCCCGCTTTGCCGCACGAGCTGATAAAGCCGCTCTTCATCGACAACGCCGACGCCGTTCGCGTCCGTGTCCGCGCCATGCGAAGCGCCCGGCGGCTTCCCGTCGATCGTGACTTTGAACCTCACCGGCTTGCCGTCCGCCATCGGCCCCAGCACAAGATGCAGGTCGCGCGCGTGGAACCGGTAGGCGATCTTTCCACCGCTTTTGGCCAACTGCGCGCGCTCGCCGCCGACATTCCACTCGCCGTCGAGGCTCCAGCTTCCGGACGGCAGTCGGGCGGGCGAGGTGTATGTGCGAAGCACGTCCGGCGCGAGCGTTTCCGGCGACGCAAAACCTTCCGCCTGCCGATAGCCGACGTAGGTCTCTCCCGAGCGCAAATCCCGCGGGTCGGCGGCAGCTTCAATTCCCGTCGCCTTCGCCGCACCCGCCGGTGCCGGCAGCTTCGTATGCCCCGCGTCCGCCAGCAATTGACGGATGACTTCTTCAGATTGCTCGTACCCGCCCTCTCCGAAATGGTGATAGCGAATGTCGCCGTGCGCATCGACGATATAAAAGGCCGGCCAATACTGATTGTCGAACGCCTGCCACACGGCGAGCTTGTTATCGATCGCGATCGGATAATCGACACCGAGATCCGCCGCGGCTCGCTTCACGTTTGCAATGTTGTGTTCAAACGCGAATTCCGGTGCGTGCACACCGATGACGACGAGCCCGTGATCGCGATAACGGCTCGACCACGTCTTCAGATACGGCAATGTACGCAGACAGTTGATGCACGAATACGTCCAGAAATTGACGATCACCACTTTGCCACGCAGATCGGCCGTTTTCACCGGTGGCGAATTCAGCCAGCCGACCGCGCCCGACAGCGACGGCATTGCGCCTTCCACGGGCAGCGCAAGCGGCGCTGCAGCACGCATTGGATTAGATACTTCGCTGCCCTCAGCGCTCGCGCTGACCTTCAGCAACCCGCCGGGGTCCGGGCGCTGCGCATTCGCCCTCGGCGACCAGCGCTGAACCAGTTTTCCTTCGATGCCGGTGGTATTCAACGAAGGCAGATAGGTCAACGCACGCGTATCGACACCGAGCGCAATCGCCCCAGCGGAAACGAGCACTGCCACGCCGAGCACCTGGCGCACGCGCTCGCTCGCTCCGTACGAGCGCTTGAGCGTGGCGAGCAGCCGCCCGCCAATTGCGAGGACGATGGCAAGCGAAGTCGCCGCACCCGCTGCGAACGCGAGCAACGGCAAGACACTCGCTCCGCCTGGTCGATGCAGGATCACGCCGGTCATCACGAGACCGAGAATCGGGCCTGCGCACGGAGCCCACAGCAGCCCGGTCGCGACGCCAAGCAGCACCGACGACACCACGCGCGGTTCGCCGCCGTCGCGGCGCAGCGCGCTGTCGAGACGATTGCCGGCACTGACGAGCGGATGCGTGAGCCGCTCGGCCAGCGTCGGGAACAGCAGCGCAGCGCCGAATACGCCAAAGAACGCGAGCGCGATCCACCGGCCGTATTCGTTGACGTGTGCGACCCAGGTGCCGCCGGCCACGGCGAGACTCGCGACGGCCGCGAAGGTCAGCGCCATGCCGGCCAGCAGCGGCAACCCGTGCCGGACGAACGACTGATCGACGCGCGCAAACACGAGGGGCACGACCGGGAGAATGCACGGACTGAGAATGGTGAGCATGCCGCCGGCAAAGGCGAGAAGTATGAGCAGCATAACGATGTCCTTTCGTTCAATGAGTTCGTCGGCCAGGTCAGTAGACCAGGGCGGAACGCTTACATGCATTGAACTACCGGCACGTATCGGGCTTGTGTCGGTGCACGCGGCGAAGTGCAAGCTCATGTATCGGCGGCTGCCTGGATACAGTGCGACACAAAAGTCGTTGAGCCTCGCGGGACGGGCATGACTTTGTATCTCAGCGTATCGGGCGGCTGTGCTGACACAAAACATTGCGCACGAGCTCAGGCAGCGACACATGCCAGATACGTCGGCGGCGCCCAATGACGTCATGTCTACCGATCAACCCTTGCGCGCAACCCGCGTCTTCTAAAAGGACATTCGATCATGCACGCCCGACTCAAAACGATCGCCACTGTCGGCTCATTTATCGCGCTTGCGCTGCTTGCCAGTCTGCTTGCAACGCGCGGCAGCGCGATTACCGCGGCCGAACGCAATGCGCCGGCCGCGCCTCAGATAACCGGCATCGACAAGTGGCTCAACAGCCCGCCGCTCACACTGCCGCAACTGCGCGGCAAGGTCGTGCTAGTCGACTTCTGGACGTATTCATGTATCAACTGCGTCAACACGCTGCCGTACGTGAAGGGCTGGTACAAGCAATACGGCAATCAGGGACTGGAAGTGATCGGCGTTCACACTCCGGAATACCCGTTCGAACGCGACGCCGGGCACGTCAGCGCGGCACTCAAGAAGTTCGACATTCAATATCCGGTGGCGCTCGACAACCAGTACGCGACGTGGAACGCCTTCAATAACCAGTACTGGCCCGCGCTGTATCTGTTCGACAAGACAGGCCACGTCGTCTACAGCCACTTCGGCGAAGGCGATTATGCACAGACGGAGGCAAAGATTCGCGAGTTGCTGGCGCAACCGGGTTGACGTCATGCGGCGCCGCCGCATTCCGGTATTGACGACGCCGGGTCCGCCTGCGAGCATGCGTCAATCTAATTAAGCAGGCTTGGCGACGGTCCATGCGAGCACCCAATCATCTGAATGCACTGCGCGCTTTCGAGGCGGTCGGCCGGCATCTGAGTTATGTCGCCGCTGCGGAAGAACTGCACGTGACTCCCGCCGCGATCGGCCAGATGGTTCGCGGGCTGGAGGAAACGTTGGAGATCGAGTTATTTCATCGCTCGACGTCGGGCGCGTCGCGGCTCATGCTGACCGACGCGGCCCGCGCGGCCATGCCCGAACTGCAAGCGGGTTTTGAATTGCTCGCGACGGCTGTCGAGCGTCTGAAGGCCAGCAAGGAGCGCATCACGGTGACAGTCACCGTGCCGCCCGCTCTCGCCGACAAGTGGTTCTTGCATCGCGTGGAACGATTTCAGCGCAACTATCCGCGCTACGATCTGCGGATCGACCTGTCGCTTAAACTCGTCGACTTCACCGCCGACAGAGTGGATGCCGGCATTCGCTACGGCACGGGCCAGTGGCCGGAGCTTACCGCAACGTTCCTGATGCGCGACGAGTTCTTCCCGGTGTGCAGCCCCGCGCTACTCGCGGGCGAACATCCGCTCAAGACACCCGCCGATCTGAATTACCACCCGTTGATACACGACATCTCGATGCGCATGGCCCCCACCTTCCCCACCTGGCGTTCCTGGGTGCAAAAGACGGGTAACGCGGGCGTTGTCGACTGCGATCGCGGACTGCAAATCAACGACTCCGCCGCAGCGATCCACACCGCAATCTCAGGCAATGGCGTGGCACTCGGCAGGACCTGTCTGGTGGAACGCGACATCGCGGAGGGCCGTCTCGTCCGGCCCTTTGCGGAGGCGCAGACTTGCGAACTCGCCTACTACGTGGTCCACCGGAAAGACAACGGCAACGAGCCCGCAGTGGTCGCATTCAAGGAGTGGCTTCTTGCGGAAGCCAGCGCGCGGTAGCCGCGCGGCTCAATCGGTCTTGCCGCTCTCGCCGCTTTTCAGCGCTTTCTGCTTGCGGTATTCCTGAACCGGCAAGCCGCCCCAACCCCAGTTTTCCATGTCCACTTCTTCGATCACGACGAACGTGGCTTCGAGCGGCTTGTTCAGCACGTCGAGCAACACGTGGCTGACACCGCTGATCAAGCGCGCTTTTTCGTCGGCGGTGACCGATGATGCGCCAGGCTTCGTTCCCTCGCGCGTAACCTGAATCGTGACGATAGGCATGTCGTCCTCCATGGCAAAGCGGGCGCCGCCAATCGGCGCCCGGTTATTTTCGATGGGTTTAGTGACCGGCGCTCTGGCCGCCGTCCACGTGCAGGATTTCGCCCGTCACGAACGGCGCCGCGTCGAGATACAGCACAGCCTGCACGATGTCGTCCATTTCGCCCATGTGGCCGACCGGGTGCAGCGCACCAAGCGCTGCATGCGTTTCGACCGCATGCATCGGCGATTTGATGATGCCAGGCGACACCGCGTTGGCGCGAATCCCCGCTTTTGCGTATTCAATGGCGATCGACTTCGTCGCTGAGTTGAGGCCGCCTTTCGTCAACGAGGCAAGCACCGAAGGTACGCCGCTAACAGCGTGATCCGTGAGGCTCGTCGTAATGGTGACGATGTGCCCGCTTTGGCGCTTTTCCATTTCGGCAATGGCGAGTTGAGTAATGTTGAAAAAGCCGTCGAGGTTCACGCCTTTCACCAATGCGTAGTCTTCTGCCGTATAGCTGGTAAAAGGCTTCGCGAGGAAGACGCCCGCGTTGTTGACGAGCGTATCGATCCGGCCGAAACGCGCGACACCTTCTGCGATCACGCGCCGCGCGGTGGCCGGGTCGGCGATGTCGCCAGCGACCGTGGCGATGTTCGGGTCGTCGAACGGGGTAATGCCGCGCGCCGTTGCGACCACTCGATAACCGCGCTGACGGAAAGCCTTGACCAATTCGGCGCCGATGCCTTGCGATGCGCCCGTCACCACTGCGACTTTTTCCGACGTATTCATGTTGTGCTCCAAAGTATTTAGATTCAGATATGAGAGCGTGCTGCCTGGCCGGCTGCCGCTTGCTGAAGCGGGTTTTGCAGTGCGCCCTCGGTGACTGAACTATCGGCTTTGCGCGGCCATTGGACAAACGAGAAGATCTGCTGCGGCGGAAAAGAAAAACTACGGCGGCCGCGCGGGTTTCGACGAGGCGCCAATCGACATTGGACAGCGTCGAGAGGGGCAAGCCGCGGTTGCCGGTGTCGATACCGACGCTGACAGCCGCGGCGGCTCGCGTGGCGGGCAGGCACAAGGGATGCGCAGTGCAATCCAGCGCTGCGGGCCCGCCGGGCGGGCTTAGCCGCCGGCTAACCGGGAGCCGCGGAGCGTCATCATATTCAACGGCGAGGCGTATATGAACAGGATCTCATCCCGCGCGGCGGTGTCGAAAAACCACGGATGGTTGCGTAACGCTTTCACCGTCGGCGTCAACGCAGGCAAGCGTTTCATGTCGGACCGCTGCCCGATGATGGCCGCCAGCGTCGGCTTTTATTCGGCTTTCTCGCTGGCGCCCACGCTCCTCATGGTGCTGGCGGTCGCCGGCTGGTTCTTCGGTGAAGACGCGGCACGCGGACGTCTGTTCGATCAGATGCGCGGCATTCTCGGCAAAGACGCGGCTGAGGCGATGCAGACCATCGTCGAGCACGCGCATCGGGCGAGCGGCGGGGGCATTGCCGCAGTGGTGTCCCTCGTGCTGCTGATCGTCGGCGCATCCGCGACTTTCACTTCACTGAACACCGCGCTCGATGTCGTCCTCGAAGCTGCGAAAGACGCCAAAAGCAAGGGCAGCATCACCTGGCTCGTGCGGACCCGGCTGGTGTCGGTCGGCATGGTGCTCGGCCTCGGCTTTCTGCTCGTCGTGTCCCTCGTGCTCGACACCGCGATCACGTATGCGGGCCATGCGATATTCGGCGATTCGCCATTAGTCGTCGTCACCGCGATCCTGCAAACGGTAATAGGACTTATCGTGCTGGGCGCCGCATTCACCGCGCTCCTCAGATGGATGTCGGACGCGCACGTGAGCTTCATGCACGCCGCGATTGGCGGGATGACAGCGGCAGTACTATTCTCGGTTGGCCGGCACCTGTTCGGCCTTTACCTCACGCATGCGGGCACAGCCAGTTCGTTCGGCGCAGCAGGCTCGCTTGCGGTGTTGATGATGTGGCTCTACTTCTCCGCAGCGGTGTTTCTGTTTGGCGCGGAAGCGACGGCCGAACTCGCAGGACGCAACGAAGTGAAGGACGAAGAAAGGGACCGGCCGTTGTCGGTGGGTGCGGCACGTTCGCGTGGGTGATGGCGCGGTTGCGTCAGTACTTTACTGCGCCGCTGCGCTGGTGTCCGGATCGCTTGTGCAGCGAAGCGCATGGCGGCATGTGTGCCGTTCGCCCAGCGGCCGCAGTTACCAAACCTACTGCTGCACCCCCCAGCGCCGCACCGTAACCCGCTCCAGCGTATCGAACACCAGGTGCTCGACCAGCAGTCCGATCACGATCACCGCGGCGAGCCCAGCGAAAACGCGGTCCGTGTACAACTCATTGCGGTTCTGAAAGATGTACCAGCCAAGTCCGCCGCTGCCCGAACTCGCGCCGAACACGAGTTCTGCCGCGATCAGCGTGCGCCAGGCAAATGCCCAGCCCACGCGCAAGCCCGCGAGAATTGACGGCAATGCGGCCGGCACGAGAATCAGCAATACATGGCGCATTCCCGTCAGTCCATAGTTGCGTCCGGTCATGCGCAGCGTGGCCGGGACCGATTGGAAGCCGGAATACGTGTTGAGCGCAAGCGGCCACAGCACGGAGTGCACGAGCACGAACAACAGGCTGCCCGTGCCGAGGCCGAACCACAACAACGCAATCGGCAACAGCGCGACGGAAGGCAACGGGTTGAACATCGCGGTCAGCATCGACAGTAAATCGCGGCCCACACGTGTGGACACGGCAAGCGATGTCAGCACGAACGCCAGCGCCGCACCCAGCAGATAACCGCGCAGCAGTACCGACATCGACACGGCCGTCTTTTGCAGCAATTCTCCGGACCACACGCCCTGCACGAATGCGCTGAACGTCGCGCCGAACGTGGGCAGCAGCAGATCGTTGTTGACCACGCGCGCCGCAATTTCCCATGCAGCGATCAGCACTAGCGCAATGAGCGTTTTGCGCAGCCAGCTCTGCGCGAAAATGCGCCTCGTGAGCGGCAGCGGCGCCTCAATGACGAGCTCGCCGAGCGGTTCCAGAGGGCGCTCGTATTCTTCGCGAACCGGCGGCAGTAATGTAGCGGGCGAACTCATTGCACAGCCTCCGTCTCGTCGAACAACAGATGATGGATACGTGCGACGCTGCGCTGAAAATCGCTGCGCCCAAAGCTGTCCTGCGAATACTGGTGACTGTTCAATTCCGCACGCACTCGGCCTGGATGCGGCGACAGCAACAGTATGCGGTTGCCCACCACGAGCGCCTCTTCGATTGAATGCGTGACGAAAAGCAGCGTGAAATTCACTTCTTCCCACAGGCGCAGCAGTTCTTCCTGCATCTTGCGGCGAGTCAATGCGTCGAGCGCGGCGAACGGTTCGTCCATCAGCAGCACGCGCGGCTGCATGGCGAGAGCCCGCGCGATGGCCACGCGCTGCTTCATTCCGCCCGACAACGTATGCGGATAAGCGTTCGCAAACGCAGCGAGGCCGACTTTCTCCAGATAATGCAGAGCACGCTCGTTGGCCTCCGCGCGCGAGAGCTTCTTCGCAACGCGCAGCGGAAAGGCTACGTTTTGCAGCACTGTCTTCCACGGCGGCAACTGGTCGAACTCCTGGAACACGACAATGCGGTCGGCGCCTGGGCCGCGCACGATCTGACCGTCGAGCGAAATGGTGCCCGACGCCGGCTCGATGAAGCCGCCCACCGCCTTGAGCAGCGTCGACTTGCCGCAACCGGACGGTCCGAGCAGCACGAAGCGGTCACCGCCGAAGACGTCGAAGCTGACGTCGTGCGTCGCGCGGACGATGCGCTCGCGCGTCCGGTATTCCAGGCTGACGTTCTCCACCGCGAGCAGCTTTTCGCTGACGGCTGGCCCGCTGCGCGCCGTGCGCTCGGTGTTGTGTGGAAAGAGAAGCGTAGGATTAGCCACCATCGGATCGCTCCCAAGATGTGGATTGCGCGGAACCGTCAGGCACTCGCTGCATTCCGTCGATGTTAAAAACGCGGCGTGTCATGCTCAACTGCCGGCGGCCGTTGCGGGGTCGTCGAAGAAATAGTCTTTCCACGACTTCGGTTCGTTTTTGATCGCACCGACGCGATACATGAATTGCGCGAGCCCCAATGTATTTTGCGGCGCGATCTTGAACTCCACCTGCGGATTTCTGATGATTTTCAGCAGCAGCGCACGGTCGATTTTCGATTTGTTCGTGCGCACATAAATGTCGGCCGCAGCTTCCGGATTCGCAGCGATGAACTTCGACGCGTCGGCCAGTGCATCGACAAACGCGCGGTAAGTCTTTGGATTGCCGTCGCGGAATTTTTCCGTCGCGTAGAGCACCGTTGCCGAACTCGGCCCGCCGAGCACATCGTACGAATTCAGCACGATATGCGCCTTCGGGTTCGCTGCGAGTTCCTGATCCTGAAACGGCGGATTGCCGAAATGCCCGCTGATTTCAGTGCCGCCCGCAATGATCGCCGCCGCCGCGTCGGGATGCGGCAGTGCCTGCGTGTATTTGTCGAGGCGGTTGTATTCCTTGTCGCCCCACCGCTTCGCCGCGGCATATTGCAACACGCGGGACTGCACCGACACATTCACTGCGGGAACGGCGATGCGGTCTTTTGCGCTGAAATCGGCGATGCTCCTGACGTCCGGATTGTTACTCACCAGGTAGTACGGCAGATTGCCGAGCGAAGCCACGCCCTTCACATTCTGCTTGCCGTGCGTGCGGTCCCAGATGGTCAGCAGCGGGCCCACACCGGCGCCTGCAATGTCCACCGCGCCCGACAGCAATGCGTCGTTGACGGCTGCCCCGCCAGAGAGTTGCACCCAGTCCACTTTGATATCGAGACCTTGCTTGCGGCCTTCCTTCTCGACGAACTGCTGATCGCGCGCAACGTTCAGCAGCAGATAGACAATGCCGAATTGCTCGGCGATACGGATCTGCCCTTCGGCTCGCGCAGGCGCGGCTGCGCTCATGCCGGCCGCGCCGACAGAGACGGCGATCAACGTGGCAGCGAAACGTCGGGCAAGCAACGACCGCACGGCGGTCGAATGAAACCTGGCAAACATCGGAACTCCGGTCGGCGAGAGGTGTGAATTGTTTGAGTTGTCGGCTATAGCGCTGCGCTCGGCGCGCCGGGTGCAATCAGAACGGCACATCGCCTTCAATCGTCGTGCGATAAAGCTTGCGGCGCAGATTGTCAGGCGTGCCCGCCGCGAGGTGCATCAACGAGCGGTTGTCCCAGAACACCATGTCGTGCTCGGCCCAGCGGTGCCGGTACACATGCTCGGCACGCACGCTATGCGCGAAGATTTCGTCGAGTAATTGCCTGCTCTCGTCTTCCGGCAAACCAATCACGCGCGTCGTGAAATGCTCGCTCACGAACAGCGCCCTGCGCCCGGTCTCAGGGTGCGTTCGCACGATCGGATGGACCACCGGCTTTACCTGCGCAATCTGCTCCGCAGAGAGATTCGGCCGCCACGGGCTGCGTTTTTGCAACTCGGCGTATTTCGCGAGATAGGTGTGCTCGGCGGACCGGCCTTCCACCGCGCTGCGCAGATGCGCGGGCAATGTGTCCCACGCAAGGTGCATGTTGGCGAACAGCGTGTCGCCGCCTTCGACCGGCAATTCCTGCGCGTGCAACAGCGAGCCGAGGCTCGGTTTTTCCTTATACGACAGGTCCGAATGCCAGTAGTGACCGGCGTCGCCAAGGCCGATTGGCTGCCCTTTTTCGACGATGTTCGACACCACCAGTACTTCCGGATAGCCAGGCAACTGGAACTGGTGCAGCACGTGAATCTGCAACGGACCAAAGCGGCGGCTAAATGCAATCTGCTCGTCCGGTGAGATGCGCTGATCGCGGAACACCAGCACATGATGGTCGAGATGCGCGCGGTGAATGCGCGCGAAGTTCTGCGGGCTGAGCGGCTTGCTGAGATCGAGCCCGAGCACTTCGGCTCCGACGGGGCCGTCGAAAGCGCGAATCTCGATGTGCTGATCGGCGATGGCGCCGCCGGCGTCGTGCGCGGCGGTGGGAGCAAAGGCTGTCGTCACGGGAAACTCTTCGTCGTATCTGTTCGCGGAACGCCGTACCGGCGCAGTCAGATGAATGTACCGGCGCACACGCGCGAGGACAACGAAGCAAATCCGATACGGATATCTGCTGGAGTGATAAACCCGATGTTTCAACGCGCGAGAGCCGCGCAAGAGCCTTTGTTTGCGCGGTGCGTCACAGTCGTCCGGGACGCGGATCGGGCACGAAACCGTCGCGATTGGGCATTGCGACACGCGGCAGCGACGCTGCGTCCAGCCGCGTATCGGCGGGAACGATGCCGTTGCGGTTCAGCAGGAATGCGCTGAGCGCATAGACCTCGTCGGCGGAAAGGGATTCGGGCGCGTTGTAGGGCATCGCGCGGCGGATATAGTCGAAGAGTGTCGTTGCATAGGGCCAGTAGCTGCCTACGGTGCGCTTGGGCTTTGCGCTCGACAACGTGCCCTGGCCGCCCACCAGCGGGTCGCCGAGGCCGCCTTCGCCCTGCGCACCGTGGCACGCCGCACATTTCGCGGCGAACACGTGCGCGCCGGTCGCAACATCGCCGCTGCCCGCGGGCAGGCCGCGGCCGTCGGGCGCCACGTCGATGTTCCAGGCGGCGATAGCCTGCTCTGTGAGGGGCGCGCCGATGTCGTGCGGCGCGCTTACATTGCGAGCATCGGGGGCAACCGTTGAACACGCAACGAGCGCCGTGATCGACACCAGCGCGGCGCACGCTGAACGTACGGAACGACCGATTGAACGGCGCTCACGCATTGCGCACCTCGCCGTTGGCATCGACGCGCCATTGCTGGATCGCGTTGTAGTGGTACTGCGAATTCAGGCCTCGCGCGGCGACCAGTTCCGCGCGCGTGGGCTGCACGTAGCCCGTGGAATCTGTGGCACGAGAAACGATCGCGGACGGCGCGCCGTCCCAGCGCCAATCCGCCTCGAAGCGCGTCAGCGCGCGATCGCGAGCGGCGCTGTCCAGACGCGCAAGCCGCCAGGACGCGCCGCCATCGGTCGACACTTCGACCTTGCGAATGGCGCCGCGCCCCGACCACGCAATGCCGCTGATCGGGTAAAAACCATGCGTGGTGAGGCGATGCCCCGGCGACGGCCGGGTAATAACGGACTTCGCGTCCATTTCGAACACGAACTGGCGCGCGCTGCCGTCCGCCAGCAGATTCGTGTATTTCGACGTTTCCTCGCGCGTTTGCAGCGGCGCGTCGACCACTTTCAGCCGCCGCAGCCATTTGACGTTGGTATTGCCCTCGAATCCGGGGACGATCAGCCGCAGCGGATAGCCGTTCTCGGGCCGCAAGCGCTCGCCGTTCTGCGCGTAGACCACGAGCGCGCGATCGAGTATGCGATGGAGCGGCAGGCTGCGCGTCATGGCGGCGGCGTCCGCGCCTTCAGCGAGCAGCCATGGGCCGTCGTTGGCCTTGCCTTGTGTCGACAATCCTCCTACCTCTTCCAGCAACGTGGAAAGACGCACGCCCGTCCATTCGCAACACGACAACAGGCCGTGAGTCAGTTGCACGGGCAGACCGCTCGGACCGTTCCACTCGCTGCCGGTGTTGCCCGAACATTCGAGAAAGTGGATTCGCGACTCCGCGGGCAGGCGCAGCAGATCGTCCATTGTGAACAGTTTCGGCGTGCGCACGAGGCCATGAATCGCGAGGCGGTGCTGATCGGAATCGATGTCGGGCACGCCACCATGATGACGTTCGTAGACGAGTCCGTTGGGCGTAATGGTGCCGAAAAGATCGGCGAGCGGCGTCATCGACGAGGCCGCGCCGGGCAGCGGCCATGCGCGCGCGCTGCGGCGCACCACATCCGCCTCGCGCGGCGACGGCACACCATAGGGATGATCGAGTACGGGCGCACCGGGCGTGCGGCTAGACGGTGCGACTTCGAGCGGCCGCAGCAGCTCGCCTGCGGCCGCAGCTTGCGACGCAACCAGGCCGCCCGCGGCGAGACGGCCCAGCAGCCGGCGGCGGCTACGCGATGGCGGCAGATCGGGCGACGTTTTGCTTGGGGTCATTGCGGCAGCGGCGCTTCATGGAGAAGTCGACGATGCTAGCAATGCACGCCGCCGCGGCCAAACGATCAATCGTGATATGCATTGCAACGAACGCTGCCGTGACCGCTCTACGCCACCGCGGCAGGCGACGCCATGACCAGGTTGCGCAACGTGAGCCTCGCTTCCAACCCACCGCCAGCGCGATTGTGGAGTTCAAGGGTTGCATCCATGGCGAGCGCCAGTTGCCGCGCGATTGCGAGACCAAGCCCCGTTCCGCCCGTCTGACGGTTACGCGACGCTTCGAGCCGGTAGAACGGCTGGAATACATCTTCAAGCGAATCGGCCGGAATGCCGGGGCCGCGGTCGAGCACGGCGACGCTCGCCTGTCCACCAGGCAACATCGCCACGTCGATCTCCGCGCTGCCACCGAACTTCAGAGCGTTATCCACCAGATTGCCGACGATACGCCGCAGCGCCTGCGGGCGCGTCATGAGCGGCATGCCGAAGCGGCCCTGCAACGACACCGCCTGACCGGCGTCGACATAATCGCAAACCAGACTGTCGAACAACGCATCCGGGTCGATACGGCACGGCAATTCCGTTGCGCCGTGCAAGGTGCGTGCATAGGTGACGCCCTCTTTCACGAGCGCTTCCATTTCCTGCAAATCCTGGCGCAGTTTGATGCCTTCAGATTCGGCGTCCATCATGTCGACGCGCAAACGCATGCGCGTGATCGGTGTTTGCAGGTCGTGCGAAATGGCCGCGAGAATTTGCATGCGCTCGGTGACGTACATCGCAATGCGTTCCTGCATCGCATTGAATGCACGCGCCGCGCGCGCGACCTCGGACGGCCCGCTTTCGCTCAGACGCGCAGCCTTGAGATCCGGCCCGAGCGCGTCGGCGGCGACCGCCAGATCGTGCAGCGGGCGCGTGGCCGTGCGCACCGCCAGCCAGCAGCAGCCAAGCAGCACGACGAGTTGCAGCAGCAGCACGAGTGGCAGCCAGCGCGATAACGGCGCGCCGGACATAGGGCGCATGTCGATGGTGAGCGGCGTGCCGTCGGTGAGCTTCAAGTGAACCTGCAGCCGTTCGCGGTCGCCCGGGACCGCATTCACCGTGAGTGGATAATTCGTGCCTATGCCCTCGTCGATAGACCGTGCGACACGCGCGGACAGATTCGCGTCCACCGGTCCACCGCTCACGCCCGGCCCGAGCATGAATTCATAGCTGCGCCGCGCGAGACGCGGCAGCCACTGCGCACGTTCGTTGGCGGGCAGATGGTCGAGCAGCGCGACAGAACTCGCGACCTCACGCTCGATGTAGCCCATCATCACGTTCGTCATGGTCTGGTCGCGTTCGGTCATGGTGAGCCAGAACGACAACGCCTGCGCAGAGGCGAGCCCGAAGAACAGGATCACCGTCAACCTTGCGAAGAGCGTGCGCGGCCAGTGCAGCGACGAAATAAGGCTCATTGCTGATCCTCGATCGCGCTGACGGACGCCGAGAACACATAGCCCTCGCTGCGCAGCGTCTTGATGTAACGCGGTTCGCGCGCGACGTCGCGCAGGCGCTGACGCAGACGGCTCACCATCAGGTCGATCGAGCGGTCGAACTGATCCGCCTGACGGCCTTGCGTCAGATTGAGCAGCTGGTCGCGCGTCAACACGCGCTGTGGATTATCCAGGAACACGCGCAGCAGACGGTATTCGGCGCCGCTTAGCGCGACCATCGTGCCCTCGGAGTCGAGCAGATGACGCGCCGTGGTGTCGAGCCGCCAGTCGCCGAATTCCAGCATTTGCGCAGTCTCCGTCACCTGCATGCCGGGCGGCAGCATGCGCGCGCGGCGCAGCACGGCACGGATGCGCGCGAGCAGCTCGCGCACGGCAAACGGCTTCGGCAGATAGTCGTCGGCGCCCATTTCCAGACCGAGGATGCGGTCCGCTTCCTCGTTGCGCGCTGTCAGCATCAGCACGGGCACCGTGCGGAACTTGCTCGCGCGCAACTCGCGGCACAGCACGAGACCGTCTTCGCCGGGCATCATCAGATCGAGCACGATCAGGTCCGGCGCGCCTTGATCCAGCACGGCGCGCATCTGTCGTCCGTTGGCGGCAAGCGAAACGCGCATGCCGTTCTTTTCCAGGTAGCCGGCGATCAGTTCGCGGATTCCGCGATCGTCGTCGACGATCAGTACGTGGTCGATCGTGTCCATCAATGGATCATCTCTTTTGACGTTTCACCTGCACCCGGCTCGTACACAGCATTGAACACTGCACCGGATGCGCCCATTCCGCAGCCATGCCGCCCGCGATAAACGCGATGATTGCCAGCAGCCGCCTCATGCGTCCTCCACGACGGAAAGACTGGCGCCGTCGGAAAGACCGGCATCCAGCGTATACGGATCGACGCCTTCCAGGCAACCGATATTGACGCGCCAGAGCTTCGGATCCTTGCGCGTCTGATGAAACGGATAAATACCGCAGTGCTTGCAGAAGAAATGCTTCGCCACGCGCGTGTTGAACTGGTACAGCGTCAGCGCATCCTCGCCTTGCTTGATCGTCAACTGGTCAGCTGTGAACGGCGGGGTCATCAGCGCGCCCTTGCGCCGGCACAAGCTGCAATTGCAGCGCGCCGCGGGCGCGACAGGCGTGTTCACTTCGAATTTGACGGCCCCGCAGTGGCAGCTTCCTTTCAGCAAATCGGTGTTCATGCGGACTCTCCTGATAGTGCAATGTCTGCTTTATAGCGCGCGGAGAGCGGCAATTTATGTCGCAATGTATCCGGGCTCGCCCCTGACACATAACATTGCACCGACGCCCGTGGCGGCCCCACGGTGCACGTGAATGCCGGCCAATGAGCGCGTCGCGGTTCGGTCAGACAAAAAGTTCAACGACGGGCGCATCCGCGAATAGGTCAGAGAGCCGGACGATCGCCAGATGGCGTCATGCGCTGAATCTCACTGCACGGGCAGCGGCTTTGTATCGCAGTGTATATGCGGGTTCACGCGATACACAGCCTTGCAATACGCCGCTTTGCTGACACAAGCCAGATACCCGCCGCCGTTCTAATGCCTCAACGACGGAACACGGGCAGCGCTCCTGATGCAGTCTTGCCGGCATTGCCGGAACTGCGGCGCGCTCCCCGGTCCACGGACGCTTTTTACTTTATCTCTCACGGAGCACGACATGAAAGTATCCACGATCGCTTTGACTTTGGCCCTTTCCGCTACCACTCTTCCCGCTTTTTCCGCCAATCCTTCCACGGTTGCGATGAGCAATGGGGACGCGCAGCAAACGCACCAATGGACGCCGACGCAAACTGCGGCGAAAAGCCGTGCCGAAGTGCGTCAGGAACTGGCTCGCGCGACGAAAAGCGGGGAGATCGCTTCACTGAACAAGCTTTATCAGGGCAGCTAAGCGTCAGACTCGAGATCAACCTGTTCCCACCACCCATTAAGCGAACTCCGATCATGAACTCATCAACCAAGGTGCTGTACACCGGCAAAACGCATACCACCGGCGGACGCGATGGCGCATCGCGCAGCTCGGACGGCAGGCTCGACGTCAAGCTCGGTTCGCCCGGCGCGTCGGCGACCGGCACGAATCCGGAACAGATGCTCGCTGCCGGATGGTCCGCGTGCTTAATCGGCGCAATGGGGCTCGCCGCGAAGAAGCTGCAAGTCGCGCTGCCGGCAGACACCGCCGTCGACGCCGAAATCGATCTGGCGATGAACGACAGCGGCTATTTCCTGCAAGCGCGGCTAAACGTCAGCCTGCCAGGAATCGACCGCGAGACCGCGCAGGCGATCACCGATACCGCACATCAAACGTGTCCGTATTCGAAGGCGACTCGCGGCAATATCGACGTTGTAATCGCGATCGTTTGAAACCGCCCGCAGTAACGTAGCGACGCGACGCCGCCACTTTTCCGGGTGCGGCGTCGTTATTTTTGCGCGGTCGTGAAGCGATAATGCTTGCACCATCATCTGGTCGAGCATGAGGGAATCGCCATGGACCGAATCGACGCGATGAAAGTTTTCATCGCCACGCTGGACGAAGGCAGTCTTGCGGGCGCGGCCCGCCGGCTAGGCCGTTCGCCCGCGGCCGTGAGCCGTGCGATTGCGTTCCTCGAAGCACATACGGACACGGCGCTGCTCCATCGTACGACGCGCAGCATCAAACTCAGCGAAGCGGGCAAGCGTTATGCGTCCGCCTGCCGGCGCATCCTGACCGACCTGGAAGAAGCGGACATGCTCGTCGCGCACGAACGCTCGGCGCCGCGCGGTCTGCTGACCGTGACAGCGCCCGTCGCCGCGGGCGAAGACCTGCTGCGGCCAATCGTCGACGAATTCATCGAACGCTTTCCCGCGGTATCGATCCGGCTGCAATTGCTCGACCGGCCGGTGAGTTTGATCGACGAAGGAATCGACGTGGCGCTGCGCATCGCGCATCTTGCCGATTCGACGCTCGTCGCGGTCCCCGTGGGTGAAGTCAGGCGCGTCGTGGCTGCTTCGCCCAGGTACCTCGCAAGGCATCCGCGCATCAAAGTCCCCGCCGATCTTGCACAGCACCAGATCATTTCAATGACGCACTTCGGCGTCGACTCATGGACCTTCCCCACGTCGAGCGGCTCGCCGATACCGCAGGTCGTTCAGTTCACGCCGCGCTTCATCGTCAACACGATTCGTGCGGCCGTCGCGTCGGCGGCGGCCGGTCATGGCGTCACGCGCATGTTCCTGTATCACGTCGCCGAGGAAGTCAAAAAGGGATCGCTGAAAATCGTTCTGCCCGACAGCGAACAGGCGCCGCTGCCGGTTCATCTGCTCACGCCCCATGGGCGGCTTTCGGTTCCCAAGGTGCGTGCATTCGTCGACTTTGCCGCGCCACGTCTGCGCAAGCACTTCAAGATGCTCGGCAGTATCACCGGAGCGGATTGAACCGTCCGGCGTAAGAATATCTTCCGGGTGCCGTGGATTCTCGCGCGATGCGAGGCAATCTAGACTGACTGGACTCACCCAGGTCGGATCATCGCGCAGAGGACGACATGAACCAGACAGCCAGCTCCCCATTCCCTTCCGGACTGCAGTCCGTGCGGCCAGGCTATGCCGAACGCAACGAAAACCACTGGCGGCGCAATCTGGTTGTCTGCGTGTTCGGATCGTTCACCACACTCGTGAGCTTGAGCATGTTGCTGCCGTTCCTGCCGCTGTATGTGCAGCAACTCGGCGTGTCGTCGCAGTCGGCAATCATCGAATGGTCGGGCATCGCGTTCGGCGCGACGTTCCTCGGAACCGCCGTTACCGCGCCGCTGTGGGGGCGGCTTGCCGACCGCTACGGCCGCAAGCCCATGCTGGTCCGCGCGGCTGTAGGCATGGCCGTGGTCATGTCGCTGATCGGCGTCGCGCATACCGTGCATCAACTGGTCGCGCTGAGGCTGATCGCGGGACTCGTCGGCGGTTATGCGTCCGCGTCTACCGTTATGGTCGGCACTCAGGTGCCGCGCGAGCGCGCGGGCTGGGCGCTGGGCATTTTGTCGACCGGCGCGCTGGCCGGCAGTCTGATCGGCCCTCTGGTCGGCGGCGTGTTGCCGGCGTGGCTCGGCATTCGCGGCACGTTTTTCGCCGGAGGAGCCATGATCGCGGTCGCGGCCCTGCTGACCATCTTCGTCGTCAAGGAAGATTTTCATCCTGCCGACGCCGCCGCCCGGAATACCACCAGCGCGGCACCGCCAGCCCGTCGCACGAACTACGCGATCGTCACCGCGCTGCTCGCCACCGCGATGATGGTGCTGCTCGCCAACATGTCAATCGAACCGATCATCACCGTCTACATCGGCGGGCTCGGCGTGGCGCCCGGAAACATTACACGTATCGCCGGTGTGGTGATGGCATGTTCCGCGCTGGGCAGCATATTGACGGCGGCCCGGCTTGGCGCACTCGCCGACCGCATCGGTAGCTGGAATGTGATTGTCGCGTGTCTGATCGTGACCGGCATCGCGATGATTCCGCAAGCCTTCGTCACAGAATGGTGGCAACTCGCCGGCTTGCGATTGCTGATGGGTATGAGCCTCGCCGGTCTTCTGCCGGCCATTTCGAAGCTTGCAAGACACTCCGTCGACGAAAGCAAAACCGGTCAGATGCTCGGCTATCTCCAGTCCGCGCAATTTAGCGGCCAGGTGATCGGGCCGGTGATCGGCGGGCAGATCGGCGTGTACCTGGGATTGCATTCGGTGTTCTTCGTCACAGGCAGCTTGCTGATTGCCTGCGCCGGTCTCGCGCAATGGGCGCGCAGGCAGCAAGGCGGCTGAATGCCAACGCGGTAGCCGGACGGCAAACATTCGTTTCGACACGCTCACGAGGGCCGCATTGATCGCTGTGTCGCGATCAATGCGGCATCCTATTTCGCGACCCCGCCGCTGTTCTCGTCTCCAACTACGCCGAATTCCACGGCTGTCTTCACGTAGAACAGATGCACGCCCTCGGCCCGCAGGCGTTCGAACAATCGGCCGGATTCTTCGGTCGTCACCGCCATCACGATGGACAAAGGCTGGTCCGCCAGTTCGAAAAAGTGCGACGAGTGCACGCGACGATGGTGGCCGATACCCTCGCTCGCCGGTATTACGGTCGCGCCGCGCAGCCCGAGTTCGCCGGCCAGATGGACGAGCCAGTCGGCAAGCGGCTTGCCGCGATGACGGCGATCGTGCTGTGTGAAAAATGTGATCTGGTAACCGTTCATGTCGATGTCTCCCCGGCGCCGTGCGATACCGTTCAAGCCACTGCGAGGAAGCGATGCCGGCTGGCGTGCGCGCCGGCGCTCATCGGGCACGGACGCCGGTCGTCGGCGCCGCCAGTGCCGACTGTGCCGCCCGCATCGCACTGAGCCGCATCCGGTGCCGGCCACGCGTCGGCGCCTACCAGCGGCACGAAACTTACCTCGCCGAGCGAGCTGCTGCGATAGTCGTGTTCGCTGCGGCGAACCAGTTTGACGAGCCGTTGATAATGCCGCTCACGGCCAACCGGCATGACGATCCGGCCGCCGATAGCCAGCTGGTTGCGCCATGCAGCGGGAATATGCGGCCCGCCCGCCGCCGCGATGATCGCGTTGTACGGCGCGTGTTCCGCGAGGCCTGTCGTCGCGTCGCCGAGATGAACCGTCACGTTGGATATGTTCAGCCGCGCGAGGATGTCGCGGGCCGTCGCAACGAGTTCCGCGTGTCGCTCGATGGAATACACATGCGCGGCGATCGCCGCCGCGACGGCAGCCGCATAGCCAGAACCGGTGCCCACGTCGAGCACGATGTCGCCGGGCTGCAGTTGCGCGGCCTCGATCATCGTCGCGACAATGGCTGGCTGGGAAATGGTCTGCTCGTTGCCGATGGGCAGGGGTCTGTCTTCGTACGCCAGATCCCGAACATAATCGGGCACGAAAGCCTCGCGCGGCACAACGCGCATCGCGGCCAACACCTGCGGATCGCGAATGCCGCGCCGGACGATCTGCCGCTCGACCATCCGTTCGCGCGCCTCGTTGAAATCGGTCATCGCCACCTCCCGTCGTGAGCCGGCGCCCGCCTGGTCGTATGCCGCATTGCAGCAGATCGCCGCTTTGCAGCACATGGTTCGCGTGCAACGAACGACACGTTACAAGCGGATGCGGGACCTGTATTCAGTCTACGCGCAGATGGCGCCGGACAAAATCAGGTGGTGTCGCTGCTCAGTCGACGATCTCGGGTTCGACCAGTTTCGCGAGTTGCATCAGCGATTCCTGCCAGCCGAGGTAGCACATTTCGACGGGAATGACCTCGGGCACGCCTTCTTGCAGAATCGAGACCTCGGTCCCGCACGACACCCGGTGGAATGTGATCGTCGCGGACATCTTGCCCGGCAGGTTGGGGTCGTCGAAGTGATCCGTATAGCGGATTTTCTCGGACGGCACGAGTTCGAGATACTCGCCGCCGAACGAGTGGCTATTGCCGCTGCCGAAATTGCGGAACGACATCTTGTAGGTACCGCCCACGCGCCCTTCGTAATGGTGGACCTGACAAGTAAAGCCATACGGAGGCAGCCATTTCGCCAGTGCGTCCGGTTCGAGGAACGCGCGATAAACCCGTTCCGCAGGCGCGCGCAATACACGGTGGAGTCGGATGGTTCCGGTAGTCATGGTCAGCCTTTCAGTTGAGAAGTTGGACACACTGATACGACGATCCGACTACGGGGAGATCGACACGACTCGATAAAGAACATGCAGCGGTAGCCGACCGCGCGCGCTAGATGCGCGGCAGGTCGTCAATGCATTTTTCGATGTGGCCGTCTGGAACGTCGGTGTCGATCCCGTCGTGCCCGCTGGTATGAGCGACGGCGACGATTTTCGGCCCGAGAAAACGCGTGCCGCCGAGCGTAAAGAGAGACCAGACGGCGTCGCCGCGACGGATAGCGGCCACGACCTGAGGCACCTCGACAATCGAAGTGGGAGACAGCCAGCTACGTGTTGCCGGATCGACAGCCGCCCAGCGCACGTGCGTGATGCGGTCGGTCGAAGGGTCGATACGCACAGCGTCGATACCGAAAGTAGCCATGACATTTACCCCCACGCACACAGGCGAAGACCATCGCATCATCATCGTCCAACGCGTTGACCGACGCAAGCGGCAGCGCGCCGACGCTTTCCCTGTGCGCCGGATATCCGCGCATCGCATGCAAGCCGCCGTATTGGCATCCATCTGCCGGCAGGTAAGCAGCATTCTTCGGTTGAGGCCGTATCCGGCTGCCCGGCTATCCTTCCGGCGCAGCGGGAACGGTCGTTGCGTGACCAGTTGCGTGACCAATCCCAAGGCGGCTCCCTTAGCAGCAAATGCGCCGATCGTGGCATCGAAAGGGTAAGATTGAGTGATCCCACCAGTCACGAAAGGCTCACGTGCTCAGCAAGCCTGCATCCAACAATGTCAGCTTGACGGAGCATCTGACTTCGTTCGTACGGAAAGAAATCAACAAAGGCCGCTACGGCACCGTCAGTGAAGTCGTGGGTGTCGGTTTGTGCTTGCTGAAAGAGGACGTTGCACATCGTGCAGTGTCCGGCAGCGGCAACGGCGCAGTGCGCACAACGCATATTGAGCGCACCCACGGCCGTAGCGAGGCATCAACCAAGGAGAAACAATGGCGCCAGCCACCGACTTCCCCATTGTCGGCGTGGGAGCCTCTGCTGGCGCAGTAGAGGCCCTGGAAGGCTTTTTTCGCGGCTTGCCTCAAAAGCCGGGCCTCGCCTGCGTGATCGTCACGCACCTGAGCCCGGACCGCGAAAGCATGCTGCCCGAGATCGTGGCGCGCTTTACCGATATGCCGGTGCACGCCATCACCGACGGCATGCGAATCCAGACCGACAACGTCTATCTGCTACCTAGCGATGCTGTCGTGAGCGTGGCAAATCGAACGCTTCATGTTCAGGAACAGAACAGGAGCCGGCGCGAGCGCAAACCCATCGACATTTTCCTGAGCACGCTTGCTGCCGACGTCGGCGAACTCTCCGCCGGCGTAATACTTTCGGGCGCGGACACGGACGGCACACTTGGAATCAGGGCGATCAAGGAACGCGGCGGACTTACCCTTGCCCAGGCTAGCGACGGCTACGGCCCGCACCATGCGGACATGCCCAGAAGCGCTATCTCCACAGGCCTTGTCGATTTCGCGGTGCCTGCCGAAGAAATGGGCGGCAAGCTCGTCAGCTTCGCAGCGGGTGCCTTCATGCTCGACGGGCTCGACACGCTCGACGAACGCGCTGCAGGCCCGGCCGGCGAAGGCGACGCCAGCGACTTCAACGAAGCGCGCAACGCGATCTACGCGATCCTGCGCAATCAGGTGGGGCACGACTTCAGCGGCTATAAGATCAAGACGTTCTTGCGCCGCGTACAGCGGCGCATGCAGGTGCTCGAAATCCAGACTCCGGACGCCTATGTGGCGCGACTTGCCGGGGACCCGGAAGAAGTCGCCGCGCTTTTTCGCGACCTGCTGATCAACGTCACGAGTTTCTTCCGCGATGCCCCGGCTTTCGAGACGCTTGCCGGGACGGTGCTTCCAAAGTTGCTCGACGGACGCGGCGCCGAGGATACCGTGCGCGTGTGGGTGCCAGGCTGCGCGACCGGCGAGGAAGTCTATTCCATCGCCATGCTTCTGCGAGAGCAGATGGAGGGCCGCACCGCCGCGCCGCAAGTGCAGATTTTCGCCACCGACATTGACGACGGCGCGCTCGGCGTCGCGCGCGCGGCACGCTATCCGCTCCCACTGCTCGAAGGCGTCTCGGAAGAGCGGCGGCGGCGCTTCTTCGTTGAAGACGGCAGCAGCTACGTGCTTTCGAAGGAAGTGCGGGACCTGTGTATTTTCTCGCCCCATAGCGTGATTCGCGATCCGCCTTTTTCGCGCATCGATCTGGTCTCGTGCCGCAATCTGCTGATCTACTTCGGCAGTGAAATCCAGAACCAGGTAATCCCGACGTTTCACTACGCGTTGCGTCCAGACGGCTATCTGTTTCTCGGCACGTCGGAAAACGTCAGCCAGTTCGACGAACTCTTTACGCCCGTCGACAAGAAGCACCGGATTTTCCGGCGCAGGGCCGACGTCGCGCCGCAACTCCGCTTGCCCCTGACCATATCGGCGCTGCGGATCGGGCAGATTGCTTCACTCACGCCGACGCGTCCTTCGCTGGGTAGCGCAGGGCTGCGGCACGTGGTGGACAACCACATGCTCGAGCGGTTCACCCCGCCGCACGTGCTGGTCACGCGCGAGGGCGACGTCGTGTATTACTCGGGCCGCACGGGTAAGTACCTGGAGCCCGCTCCCGGTGTGCCGACGCGGCAACTCTTCGCCTTGGCACGCAAGGGACTGAGTCTCGACCTGCGCTCGGTGTTCCGCGAAGCTGTGGAGTCTGGCCGCACGGTTACGCGCGCAGGCGTGGTCGTCGAGGGCGAAGGGGAGCGCGTGCAGATCATCAGCCTGACGGTCGAACCGCTGAGCGAGCAGGTGCATGGCGAGCACATGTACATCGTTGTCTTCGAGGACCAGGGCCCAGGGCTCGCGCGCGAGGAGGCGCTTGCGCGCGCTCAGTCGATGCATGACGGCACGGCCGTGCAGTTCGAAAAGGAGTTGCGCGACACGCGCGAACGCCTGCAATCGATGATCGAAGAGTATGAAACGGCGCTGGAGGAACTCAAATCGTCGAACGAGGAACTCGTATCGGTCAACGAGGAACTGCAGTCGTCGAACGAAGAGCTGGAGGCGTCGAAGGAAGAACTGGTTTCGCTCAACGAGGAACTGCACACAGTCAATCTCGAACTGAACGGCAAGATCGACGCGCTCGACCGCTCCAACAGCGACCTGCAGAATCTGTTCGAAAGCACCTCGGTTGCGACCGTTTTTCTCGACCGCAATCTGGTCATTCGCTCGTTTACGCCGGCAATGGGCGGCATCTTTCATATTCGCCCCATTGACCGCGGGCGCCCTATCACGGAGCTCGTCAGCCGTCTCGATCTGCCCGGACTGGAGCTCGATATCGAAGCTGTCTTCAATACGAACCAGCCGAGGGAGCGCCAGGTAAGCGGGAAAGACGGCCTTTCGCATTTTCTCGTGCGCCTCGCCCCCTATCGCAACGGCGACCAGCAAACCGACGGTGTGGTTATCGCCTTCGTCGAGATAACGGGCATGGTGCATGCGGAAGAACGTCAGGAGGTTCTGATTGCGGAACTGCAGCACCGCACGCGCAATCTGCTGGCGGTCATCCAGTCAATCGCGCAACAAACGCTCGCAGGCGATTCGGCGCTCGACACGTTCACGAGCCGCCTTGCGGCGCTCGGCCGTCTACAGGGGCTAATCGGCGACGCAAACGGTAATCTGATCGACCTGCGGGAGATTGTGCGCCTCGAACTGGATGCGCTCGGTGTGGCCGACAGCGAGCGCATCGAACTGCGCGGGCCCGTCGTGCCGCTGGGTTTTCGGAACGTGCAGACAATTGCACTGGTGCTGCACGAACTGGCAACCAATGCAGTGAAGTACGGCGCACTCAGGGACAGGGAGGCGCGGCTCGCGGTGCGCTGGCGCGTCGAAACGGAATTGCCGGGCGCTGCGTCGCTGGTGTTCGACTGGATCGAAAGCGGCTTGCGTGTCGCTCCGGACAGCACGAGGACCGGTTTCGGCCGGCAATTGATCGAAAAGGCGCTGCAGTTCACGCTCGGCGCAAAGACGGCGCTCCTGTTCAATGCGGACGGCGTCTCGTGTCATATCGAAATACCGATGCCTGCGGTTCATTAGCGGCAGCGGTCAAAAGGGGTCGAACATGGGGTTCGCAAACGTGCTCACAGGTCAAAGGATCATGGTGGTCGAAGACGACTACCTGGTCGCGCTTGCGCTCTCCACCGTGCTGGAAGGCGCTGGAGCAAGCGTTGTGGGACCGATTTCGGGAGCGCGCGAAGCTGTCACGTTGGTCGAGGAAGGAAACGAACACATCGACGCGGCGATTCTCGACGTCGATCTGAATGGTGAACCGTCGTATCCGGTGGCGGACGCGCTCGCATCGAGACATATACGGTTCGTTTTCGCGACAGGCTATGGAATCGACGCGGTGGATGCACGCTATCGTCATTATCCGCGGTGTCAGAAACCGTTCGACCATCAGGCTCTCTTCAAGGCGCTAAGCGCGAGCGGATGACAACCCCTCGCCTATCGTGGCCGGGCGCTAATGGCGGTGGCGGTG
Source organism: Paraburkholderia caledonica NBRC 102488 (assembly GCF_000685095.1). Taxonomy (GTDB): domain Bacteria; phylum Pseudomonadota; class Gammaproteobacteria; order Burkholderiales; family Burkholderiaceae; genus Paraburkholderia; species Paraburkholderia caledonica. Next base: position 91,247 of record NZ_BAYE01000006.1, on the reverse strand, counting down.
ATGAATATCGGGAAAATGCGCATGCGAATGCGTGACCGGCAGATGGACGTGCGGGTGAGTATGCGGCTCGTCGCCGGAATAAGGAAAGTCGTGCTCATGACGATGATGTTCGTCATGACGATGCCGGTGCGTGTGTTCGAGTCGCTCGTGACTATGTCGATGCTCGTGCCTTTCCCGCACGTGCAACCAGATTCCGAGCGTCATCAGAAGCGCGGCGGCCGAGAAAGACAGACCGGGCAGCGCAGGCCAGATGATGAGTGACAGGATTACGCCGAACAGCGGTGCGACCGAAAAGTAAGCGCCGGTACGCGCCGTACCGAGATGGCGCAGAGCGACGACGAACAACACGAGGCTAACGCCGTAACCGGCCAGCCCCGTCAGCATGGCCGCCGCCACGGTTCCAGTAGATGGAAGCGAAGCGCCGGCGGCGATCGCAATCGCGAGATTCACCGGACCGGCCACGAGGCCCTTGACGCACGCGATCACCATTGCGTCGTTCGCCGCGACCTTGCGCGTGAGATTGTTGTCGATGGCCCAGCACAGACACGCGCCGACAATCAGCAGTGCCCCGACGGGCATGCGCGTCGATCCCGGATGCCACGACAGAATCATGCCCCCCGCGACGATCGCCACCATGCCGAGGAAGACCTGAACGTCGACATTCTCGCGGAAAATCACCCAGGCTATTACAGCGGTTAATACGCCTTCGAGGTTCAATAACAATGAACTCGTGGCCGCCGGCGTGCTCGCTAGCCCTAGCATCAGCAGCGCCGGACCCGCGACGCCGCCCATTGCAATTGCCCCAAGAAGCCAAGGCAACTCGCCTTTCTTGATGCGATGGCCGAAGCTGGGTCGCGAGCCGGGCGACATCAGTAAACGCCACGCGATACCCAGGCCGAGCCCGGCCCCACTGCCCAGATAAAACAGTCCCGCCAGCATGAACGGATCGACTGATCCGAGCAACGCTTTGGCCAACGGCGTGGCGGCGCCGAATAGCGCAGCGGCGATGAGAGCGACGCATATCGCGCCTTGTCCGGATTTCACGATCTGACCTTTGAATCGTTGCGAAGCGCCGATGGACTCGCACATGCCAAGCCGTTGTGAAAGCACCTGCATTCAACGCGCCCGTGCGCCCTTCGCCCCCGATTATGCTGCGCTTTTCTGTGCGCAGCCAGGATCGGGCACCCAGCCGCCGCATGGCAGTTGAGTTTTTCTCAAGCTCACAAAAAAATCGTCAATTTCACTAACCGCTGCCGCGTGGCTAAATCGGCGTTCCCGTTGTTTCGTCTCATCATGCCAAGGAACGCACACGCGATGACTACTCTCCTTCACATCACCGCCAGCGCGCGCAGTAGCCGTTCGCTCAGCCGCAAGCTGTCGGGCGCCTTCATCGACGCATGGCAGGAAATCCAACCCGCAACTCGGATCATTACCCGCGACGTGGGAGCCAATCCGCCGCCGGCCATTTCCGAGGATTGGATCGCTGCCGTTTTCACGCCTGCGGAGAACCTCACGCCGGAGCAGCGCGAAGCATTGCGGCTGTCCGACGAACTGATCGACGAACTCGACCGCGCGGATCTGATCGTGATCGGCACGCCGATGTATAACTATGGAATGCCAGCGGCATTGAACTCATGGTTCGACATGGTCATTCGAATCGGCAAGACGTTCACGTTCGATCTTGCACGCGGAGACTTTCCGCTTGAGCCAGTTATGCGCGGCAAAAAGCTCGTCATTCTGAGTTCGCATGGTGAATTCGGATTCGGCCCGGGCGGCGTGCGCGAAAAAATGAATCACCTCGAAACACACATCCTGACCTGCGCGAATTATCTTGGCGTCGAAGAAAGTCACGCAATCAGCATCAGCTACCAGGAGTTCGGCGACGCGCGACACGAAGCATCGGTCGCGGATGCTTTCGCTGCGGTACCGGTACTGGTCGGCCGACTCGCAAGATGTCACAGCGTCAACGGGTGATTGATTGCTCACACCCGCACTATCCATGGCGCAACAGACGTTTCTGGACGAAAGCGCCGCGACGAGTCACAAGGGCGCACGGTTGCTTTCGGTAGAATGCATTCACCGTAACCGGCCCGCCTTCGCATGAAGGTATCTCGCCATGCGCAAGTTGCCGCCGCTCAATTCGATTCGGGCATTCGAGGCCGCCGCCCGGCATCAGAGCTTTACCGAGGCCGCCGCTGAGCTGTCCGTGACTATTACGGCGGTGAGCCACCAGATCCGGCAACTGGAGGCGCGCATCGGCCACAAACTGTTCGAGAGAACGGGCGGTGCGGTCACGCTTACGCCGGTGGGCAAGACGATCTATCCGCTGGTGAGAGACGGCTTCGACCAGATCGCTCAGGCGTTCGAGGCTGTCAATTCCCGCATCGACGAAGATTCGATCCGGATCTCGGCCACCCGTGCATTCGCGCAGCGCTGGCTGATGCCCAGGCTGGCGCGGTTCAATGCGATTCACCCGGACGTCATGGTGCATATCCATGGCTCCGAGAAGTCCGTCGATCTGCGCGCGGACGATATTGACCTGGCGATCCGCTATGGTCCCGTCGGCGCCGAAGAGCAGACTTCCGTCATCCTGGAGGACTGCTATATCGCGGTCGCCGATCGCGACATTTGCCCCGCAGATCGTCCGCCGGTCATCAAGGACTTCCGCAAACTTCCGTTTCTCGCGTACAGGTGGGAAAACGGCGCGCTGAATGCCCCGGACTGGTCCGCGTGGCTTGCGCTCGTCGAACACGATCAGACTGTGGAGTCGCGCATTTCCTGGTACAGCGACGAAATGCTCGCGCTCTACGCGGCGGAATGTGGCCTTGGTCCGTTGATGTGCAGCAGCGTGTTGGTCGACGAAGAACTGCGCACCGGGCGCCTGCGCCGGATCGAAGGCCCGTCGCTGCCGGGGTTCTCTTATCGCCTCGTGCAAATGGCGTCGGCGCGCCCTAAGAAAGGACTTCGCCTTTTCACGAAATGGCTTTGCGAAGAAGCACAGCTGTTTCGGGACAGGTCCGCCGCGACCCGCTAGGCGATCCGCTGCCGGGCAATGGAAGAACCGAGTTCCGTTGGAACTTTGAAGTCTGGTACCCTGCGCCCTTTGCAACAGCTTGCATTCAATCTCGATGGAAAACCCATTCAACGATCGCGGCGTGTCTGTCACGCGCAACGCGCTCTCATCCGCTGGCCAGGTCTTTCCGCTGCGCGACATCGTCAGCGTGCAGGTCGTCACCGTGGAGAAGAACAAGGTATTGCCCGTCACCATTTCGCTGCTGGGGCTCGTCGGCGGGATTGTTGGCGGCGTACTGCACGCGCCGGTGGGCATCGTGTGCGGCGTGATGCTGGTGGTTGTCGGCTGGCTCACCTGGGTGACGCAGGACATCACGCATCGTCTGATGGTGCAAACGGCCAATGGCGAACGCGAGGCGCTTTCGAGCGTCGATCGCGAGTTCGTCGAGCGCGTCGGCGCGGCCGTGAACGAAGCTAAAAGCACAGCCGCTTCTGCTGCGCAGAAAGCCTGAGCAAGTCAAAGCGGGGCCCGCGCCCGCGGGCTCATGCAACCGCCGCCGGCAATGCTCGCACCGCGGTATATCCATCGAAGCAAAGAGACCCCGCTGCTGCGCGTCGCGTCACGGTCCAGGTTTTCACACATCTTTGCAAGTGCGCGCCGGTGCGCAGGTAGAGTCGCCGCTTCTGTTATCGCGCGTTCCCTGGCGCAGGCCTCGCGATGCCGCATGTGCCGCATGTGCCGCATCTGCCGCGGCATCGGGGCACTCGGCTCGCACTGCTAGTAACCAGTAAGAGCCGGTGGCTTTGCTGGCGCCTTCGCCGGTGCATCTCTTTCCGCAAAGCGGTCGTATGCATCGCCTTCGCCAGGGACCGTGCTTTTGCGAGCGTGCTCCATGTCCCTGCTTATTGTCGATGCCGCGTGCCGGCACCTGCACCGTCACTTTTCCCATTTCACCGCTGCCGCGCTGGTGGCCGCCGGCGTGTTGTCGGCGTTGAGCGGCTGCTCGGTCACTTTCCCGACGCCCACACCGCCGGCTCCCGCTGTTTCGCTGATCAACGGCGGCAAAGACGGCGTGCTGATTCCTCTCCATGTGGAACGCGCCGACCAGGATCACGCTCGCCTCGGCCTGCCGGTCGAACTGGACGGAAAACCCGTCTACGTCGCGCTCGATACGGGCACGCAAGGGGTTCGTGTATTGAAGTCGGTGCTGCCACGTTCCGACTATGCGAGCGCCGCGCCAGCCAGCACGCTGCTGCTCGCGAACGGCGCGCAGGTTTCCGGCGCGGCCGTGAAGTTGCCGCTGAGCGTCGCAGGATCGAAGGCCGTACAGATCGGCGCGCAAGCGGTCGACACCGTCAGTTGCCAGGCCACCTCGAGGCATTGCGTTGCGATGGACGGCTACAGCGGCGAATTCGGCTGGGCCTTCTCGGGGCTTTTCGGCGTGGGCGCCGCGCAACCTGGCGACGCCTGTTGCACACAGCCGCTGCGCGCATTGGCCGGCCACATTGGCGAGCGGTATCTCGTGCACTCGAACTTCGCAAAGCCATATCTGCTATTGAGCCCGTCGAGCGCAATCACGAAGGACTTCACGATCGTGCCGATGACCGTAACGAACGACGGCACGATGCAATGGCCGCGAGGCTGCATCAATGTCGGCGACAAGATGACGTTCTGCGCGCCGCTCGTGTTCGCCACGGCCACCACCAGCATGATCCGCATCGAGACGGATACCGCGCCGAACTGGACCGGCGACGACAGCGTGGGCAAAGTGCTGATACAGGGCAACTACAACACAGCGGTCGGCTCGGGTAACTGGGCGCACCGCTACGAAGACGCGCAAGTGACCATCGTCAAGGCGCAGCCCGGCGAGAACCGCATCGTGATCGGTCTGATGGGCATGCAGAATATCGACGTGCTGTTCGATTTTCCGCGCGCCCAGTTGGGTCTCTACGCGAATCGGGCGGTCGAAAACCTCACACCGTAACAAAGCCTCAACAAGAAAAGGCCGCGCGTCGTTCAGCACACGCGCGGCCTTTCTTCTCGCCGCTGCGGAAAGTCACGCCATTCGCAGCGGAGCAACGCAAAAGCTCAGCCCAGATTGAGCGGATCGACGCGCCAGATCTCGCGTGCGTATTCGCTGATCGTTCGATCCGACGAAAACTGCCCCATGCCCGCCACGTTCTCGATCGCGCTCTCAGTCCACGCGCGCTTGTCGACGAAACGCGCGTCCACTTCACTCTGCGCCTTCGCAAACGCGGCGAAATCGGCAAGCACCATGTAGTGATCGCCCCAGTCGACCAGCGTGTGGAAAATATCCGAGAAGCGCAACGGATCGTCCGGCGAGAAATAACCGCTGCGGATCTGGTCGAGGGCCATGCGCAGTTCGGCGTTCTCCTCGTACACTTGCCGCGGCCGGTAACCGCTTGCGCGCAGGTCGTCCACTTCGTCTGCCGTGTGACCGAAGATGAAGATGTTCTCGCGGCCCACGGCGTCGCAGATTTCGATGTTCGCGCCGTCCATCGTGCCAATCGTCAACGCACCGTTGAGCGCGAGCTTCATATTGCCGGTGCCCGACGCTTCAGTGCCTGCCATCGAAATCTGTTCGGACAGGTCGGCGGCGGGAATGATCAGTTCAGCCACGCTCACGCCGTAGTTAGGCACGAACACTACTTTCAGGCGGTCGCCGATCAGCGGATCGTGATTGACCTTCTGACTCACGTCGCCGATCAGTTTGATGATCGTCTTCGCCATCCGGTAAGCGGATGCCGCCTTGCCGGCGAACATCACGACACGCGGTACCCAGTCGTGCTCCGGATTCGCGCGAATCTGGTTATAGCGCACGATCACATGCAGCACGTTCAACAGCTGCCGCTTGTATTCGTGAATGCGCTTCACCTGCAGATCGAACAGCGCGTCGGGATCGAAATGCAACTTCGTGTGATGCGCGAGCCGCTGCACGAGGCGCAATTTATTCTGCCGCTTCGCTTCACGGAATGCTTCGACAAAGCCGCTATCGCTGCGTAGCTCGCGCAGCTGCTCGAGCTCGAACAGATTGCCGCGCCAATGCGTGCCGATTCGCTGATCGATCAGCGACGACAGCGACGGGCTCGCCTGCGACAGCCAGCGCCGCGGCGTAATGCCGTTGGTCACATTCGTAAAGCGGTCCGGATAAATGCGCGCGAAGTCGGCGAAGATGTCGCGCGTCATGAGCTGCGAATGCAGCTTCGACACGCCGTTCACCTTGTGGCTCGCGACAATCGCCAGATACGCCATGCGCACGCGCCGCTGACCGTATTCGTCGACCAGAGAAATACGGCGGATCATTTCGGCGTCATGGCCCGAATGCTCGCTCACATGCTTCAGAAAGCCGGCATTGATCTCGAAGATGATCTCGAGATGCCGCGGCAGCAGCCTCGACAGCATCTCGACGTCCCACGTTTCGAGCGCTTCGGGCATCAGCGTGTGGTTCGTGTACGAGAAAATCTGCGTGACGTGTTTCCACGCCTTGTCCCACGGCAGGTGATGCACGTCCACGAGCAATCGCATGAGTTCTGGAATCGCCAACACGGGGTGCGTGTCGTTCAGATGCACCGCGACCTTTTCGGAGAAGCGCCCGAACGTGCTGTGCGTGCGCTGATAGCGGCGGATCAGATCCTGCATGGTCGCCGAGACGAAGAAGTACTCCTGACGCAGCCGCAGCTCGCGACCGGCCGGCGTCGAGTCGTCCGGATAGAGAAGGCGCGACACGTTCTCCGACATATTCTTCGTGTCCACCGCATTGCGGTAGTCGCCGCGGTTGAACGCGCCGAGGTCCAGTTCGTCTGTGGCACGCGCGGACCACAGCCTCAGCGTGTTGGTCGCGTCGGTCGCGTAGCCGGGAATCACCGTGTCGTATGCGGTTGCGTTCACATGCTCGGTGTCGATCCATTCGACCTGATCGCCGCGCTGCACGGTGCGGCCGCCGAAATGCACGGTGTACTTGATCTCGGGCCGCGGAAACTCCCACGGGTTGCCCGCGCGCAGCCAGTAGTCGGGCGCCTCGACCTGCTCGCCGTTGACGATCTCCTGACGGAACATGCCGTATTCATAACGGATGCCGTAGCCGAAGCCTGGAATGCCGAGCGTCGCCATCGAATCGAGAAAACATGCGGCGAGCCGGCCGAGACCGCCATTGCCGAGCGCGGCGTCGGGCTCTATGTCGATGAGCGCGTCCATGTCGACCCCGAGGCTCGCCAACGCCTCCTTCATCTGATCGTGAATGCCCAGCGCGAGCAACGCGTTGGTAAAGGTCCGGCCGATCAGGAACTCCATCGACAGATAGTAAACGCGCTTCACGTCCTGCTCGTATTGCAGGCGGGTGGTTTTCATCCAGCGTGCGACGAGCCGGTCGCGCACGGCAAGCGCCGCGGCGTGCAGCCAGTCATGCGGATGCGCGGTGACGGCGTCCTTGCCGACGCCGTACATCATGCGATTGGAAATTGAGCGCCGTAGCGCGTCGACGGTACTGTTGAGCTGGTCGAATTCCAGATCGACGGCTGTCATCGAAGCCTCCGGGAAAAAACGCTGCGACATGCGCGAACCGCACAGATGACGGACGGGAGGCGCGTGCCGGTCAGGCGGGTTAAGAATCAGAGTAGGACATTTTACGACTCCCGGATGCCGGCGAGCGCGGGTGCTGGTCACGCACATGCCATGCCCGCCTGTCTGCGCGGCCACGTACAGAGCCGGCCACTTTTGCGCACGCGCACGGTGCAAGGCGCGCGTGAACGGGCACTGCACGCGTGCATCCGGTTGGTCGGAGCAGTGATGCCAAAGTGTGAAGGCGTTCGCCGCAAGCGTGACAGGATGCGACGCAAATCACGTGACAGAAGCAATTATTTTTTTGGCTCGTAACGTTCGGACGGCCAAAGAAACGATTGAGTCTCAAGCTTCACCTGGCTGATGCTGACGACGGGAGTATCAAGCGTGTGACGGCGAGCGGTGCCGCGCATAACCGGCGACGGCGCACCTCAACTCGAACGCGCGTCGCGGGGCTGACAGTTAGTTGCATACACATTCGTTTTTCATACACCTTACAGCGCACGCGCGCGCTGCAGGATTTCCCGGCCTCTGTAACAATCGCTCCATTCGCCGCGCGGCGGCCTTGGGCGTTCGCCCAACAAGCCCGCGCCTTGCGTTATGCACAACCCTGCCACTCGCGCGCCGCATGTCCAGATTCCTGCCGCGTCGACACGCACACCTGACGAGCCACGCCTTGTCCGACAAGCTGAGCGCGGCGTCCGCGCCGCCCTTTCCCGCGGATGCTCCAATGTCCGCCGCCAACCGCCGTGCGATGGCGGCGATCATGCTTGCCGTCGCGCTCGCGACACTCGACACGGCAATCGCCAACACGGCACTGCCCGCCATCGCGGCCGATCTGCACGCGGCGCCCGCTGCGTCGGTGTGGATCATCAACGCTTATCAGCTCGCAATGGTCGCGACGCTGCTGCCGCTTGCCGCGCTCGGCGACATCATTGGGCATCGGCGGATCTATATCGGCGGCATTGCGCTGTTTACCATCGCGTCGCTCGCCTGCTCGATGGCGCCGACCCTGCCGATGCTTGCGGGCGCACGCGTGCTGCAAGGCCTTGGTGCGAGCGCGATCATGAGCGTCAATACCGCGCTGATCCGCTTCCTGTATCCGCCGCACCGGCTCGGACGCGGGCTCGGCATGAACGCGCTGATCGTCGGCGTGTCGTTTGCGGTGGGCCCCACGGTCGCGTCGCTGATCCTCTCGGTCGCTTCCTGGCCGTGGCTGTTCGCCGTCAATGTGCCGCTCGGCGTGCTGGCGCTGGCTTTCGCATGGCCTGCGCTGCCGCACACGGAGCGCGGCGCGCACAACTTCGATCCGCTCGCCGCGCTGCTGAACGTGGTGACGTTCGCCGCACTGATCTTTGCGCTGGGCGAAGCGGCCCAGCGCGCATCGACGCAACTCGTGCTGAGCGCCGCTGCCGTCGCGGTGATTTTCGGCCTGCTTCTGATTCGCCGTGAAGCCGGGCACCCGGCGCCCATGCTGCCGGTCGATCTTTTCAAGCGGCCCGTGTTCGCGCTGTCGGCAGTGACCGCCGTGTGCTCGTTCGCCGCGCAAGGCTTGGCGTTCGTCTCGCTGCCCTTCTATTTCGAAGATGTACTGCACCGCAGCCAGGTTGAAACCGGCTTTCTGATGACGCCGTGGCCGGTCGTCGTCGCGTTGGCGGCGCCGCTCGCGGGCAGCTTATCCGATCGCTATCCGCCCGGCCTGCTCGGCGCCGTCGGGCTCGCGGTGATGGCGGCGGGAATGGCCTCGCTTGCGCTATTGCCGGTGCATCCGCACGTGCTCGACATCGGCATCCGGATGGCGATTTGCGGCGCGGGTTTCGGCTTCTTCCAATCGCCGAATCTGAAAGCGCTGATGGCGAGTGCGCCGCCCGAGCGCAGCGGCGGAGCAAGCGGCATCGTCGCGACGGCGCGGCTGCTCGGCCAGACTACGGGCGCGGCGCTGGTCGCGTTGAGCTTCGGGATCGCGGGCCGTCACGGGCCGACGCTCGCGCTCGGCGCCGGCGCCTTCTTCGCGGGCGCGGCGAGTCTGGCGAGCGGATTGCGGCTCCTTGCGCCGTCGCATCGAGCGGGCGTGCATGTGAAAACGTCGGGGAAATGAAAACGGGCGAGCAGCACGCAATCAACGCGCGGCAAAGTACCCCTTCACGGCCGCGATGAACGTGTCGATGTCCTCACGCGACACGTCTTTGTGCGTAACGAACCTCGACGCGTACAACATCTGCGTGAGAATGCCGCGCTCCTTGAGCCAGGCTTCGAGCGGCGCGCAATGCTGCTGCGGAAACTGCGCGAACACCATGTTGGTTGCAACAGACTGCACCTTTACCTGCTCGATGGCTCCCAGACCCGCCGCCAGATGCGCGGCGTTCGCGTGGTCGTCGGCGAGACGCTCGACGTTGTGCTCCAGCGCATACAGGCAGGCCGCCGCCAGCACGCCCGCCTGGCGCATGCCGCCGCCGAGCACCTTGCGCCAGCGGTGGGCCACGTCGATCAGCGCCCGGCTGCCGACCAGAACCGAGCCGACCGGCGCGCCGAGGCCTTTCGAAAAGCAGATCGAAACCGAATCGAACGGCTCGCACAGCGCCGCAACCGGCTTGCCCGACGCGACCGACGCGTTAAAGACGCGCGCGCCGTCCAGGTGCGCCGACAAACCGCGTTCGCGCGCAAGCCCGACCGCTTCGGCGACATAACCCTCCGGCAGCACTTTCCCGCCGATGGTGTTTTCGAGCGCCAGCAGACGCGTGCGCGCAAAGTGGTTGTCGATGGGTTTGATCGCCGCCGCGATCTTGTCGAGCGGAATCGAACCGTCTGCGGCATTTTCAAGCGGTTGCGGCTGGATGCTGCCGAGCACCGCTGCACCCCCGCCTTCGTATTTGTACGTGTGGGCCAACTGCCCGACGATGTATTCGTCGCCGCGCGCGCAGTGCGCCATCAACGCCGCGAGGTTGCTTTGCGTGCCGCTCGGGAAGAACAGACCGGCCTCTTTGCCGGTACGTTCGGCAAGCGTCGACTGCAGACGCAGCACGGTCGGGTCGTCGCCCCAGACGTCGTCGCCGACTTCGGCGGCCGACATGGCCGCGAGCATCGCCGGAGTCGGACGGGTTACGGTATCGCTGCGCAAATCGATCATTGTGTGTCCCTGTGCGTCTTTCGTGTGAGAGGCCATGACGGTCGGCCGGCTTGCCGCGTCCGCGTGCAACGGTCGCAATGGCTGCAGCGGCAGCAGCGGCAGCAGCGGCAGCAGCGGCAGCAGCGGCGCCGGCTCGTGAGCCACACAGTGTATTCAATTCGCGCGGCGCTCGCATGGCCGCGTGAAAGTCGGTCGAAGCATACCTGGCTCAGTTTGCGGCTCAGCCCGGAGTTCCTCCCGCGCACAGGTCGGGCTCAAGCCAGGCTCAACCGCGCCTAGCCGCCTGACTTAGGCAACCAGGCGAGCGGATCAACCGGCTGGCCATTCTGACGAACCTCGAACTGGATCGACGCGACGCCGCGGCTATCCACGCCCACTTCGCTTATGGTCTGCCCTTGCGCAACCGCATCGCCTTCCTTGACGAGCAGGGTGCTGTTCTGGCCGTAAGCGGTGATCAGCGAGTCGTCGTGCTTGATGATGATGAGCGGGCCGTACGCCTCGATGCCCGAACCCGCGTAGACCACACGGCCGGTGGCGGCTGCCTTGACGGGGTCGCCCGGTCGTGCGCCGATCACGATGCCGTTCGACTTGCCTGCGGCGAAGGTCTTGAGGATAGGCCCCCGCAACGGCCATTGCAGCACGCCCTGCTGCGGCGCGGCCGCCGCCGTCGGTGCGGCTGGTCCTGTGGGCGCGGCCGGTACAGCAGCGACGGGCGGCGCCGCGACGCTGCCGGACGCCATCGGCGGGGCAACGCGCAGCACCTGCCCAGGCGCGACGGCCGCGTTGACCGGCAGACCGTTCCACGTCGCGATGTCCTGCGGCCTGTGCCCATAAGCCGATGCAACTCCGGCAAGCGTATCGCCGGGATTGACGCGATAGAAGCCGGCAGGCACGGGCACCGTGCTGAGCGTGGTGGGCCGGGACTGTGTGTTGCCGTAGAACGGCGTGTTGTCCCACGGCGCGCTCGCGCAGCCGCTGAGTATCACGCCTAGCGCGGCGGTCGCCAGCAAATGGGTCCCCTTCAGTTGCCATGGTCTCATCATGTGATTTGTCCTCGACATTTTTTGGATTCGAGCTTCTGATCGATCGTCTTGATCGATGCCCGTAGCAATCGCCGTACCGCTCGCGGGTCAGCACACGGCAACCTCGCACATTACTGCGCCTGCGAACCTAAACACTGCCCTCGGCTTCCACCACGAGAATGCGCGCCGGGCCGATCGGATGCGCCACGTGCTCGGTGCCCACCGACGCATAGAACACATCGCCCGTTTCCAGAATAGCCGCCTGCTCCACGCCGTCCTGGCGATAGCGCATCTCGACGCGGCCATCCAGCACGGCGAACACTTCTTCGCCGTCGTTCACGTGCCACTTGTAGGGCTGATCCGTCCAATGCAGACGTGTCGTGATGCCGCCCATGTTGGCAATGTCGAGCGCGCCCCACGGGCGCGTCGCGGTGAAGTTCTTGCTGCGAATGATCTTCATGGTCGCTAACGCATTTGATAAAGAGAGCGCCGCTTTGCGCCAGTCGCAATCGGCCGTGGAAGCGCACGCCGGGCGCTGCCGGGCAGCTTTTTGAACGCTCATTATAAGTCGCGCGACACGCGGTCCACGCCCAGTCAGGGAGTGCCATCGCAATGGTGTGATCATTGAAACCTTTAGACGCTCGCCTATACTCAACCTTGCTGCGCCGACGGGGCGTGGACTGAAACGAGCGGATCCCGCATGGAGTCGACGATGAACAAAGCCACATTTCTCGCCGTGCAACTCAACGTCGACGACGTGGCGGCGTCGCCTGGACTGGCCGAATTGTTGAACACGCATCTGGTTTTTGCCGCCGATGTGGCCGAGGCCGCCGACGCACTCGTGCAACTCGCGAGTATCGCGGGATTGTCGGGCGGCGTGGAGGCGCGCGTCGAAATCCCCGCACTGGCCATCGAGCGTCTGCGCGAGGCGCTCGACATTCTGAGCGGCTACGACGAATCGTGGCTGCTCGCGCTTGAGCCGAGTCACGCGTTATTCGCGGACATAGGCCGGCATCGCACCCTGCATTAGGACTGCGCACGCGGACGACATCCGCAGGCACGCGCAGCCCCGGCGCAACCGTGGCATCCGCCCACTCGCGCCGCTGAGCCATTGCTTTTCGCTCACCGCCCAATCCGCCAGTTAGCCGGAACGCTTTATTGCCGGCGCCGTCTGGCCCTTCGGGCGAGTCAACTGGAGGAACCGCCGTGAAAAGTCTCCTGAACCGCCGTAGCGTGCTGGCCGGCCCATCGCATGTCGTCAGGGTCGCGCAGGACAATGCCGCCGCGCCCGTCCCGCCCGACGGTGCCGACCAGGCGTCGCCCGAGATGGCGTCCGACGCGCCATCCGCGCTTTCGTCTGCGCTTTCGTCCGATGCTCCGTCCGCGTTCGCATCCGACCCGGCGCAGGCGACGGTGGCCCGCGGCGCCGCTCGTCCGGTGTTGACATTGCGGCCCGTGCAGAGCGTGCCGTCGCAGGTGAGCGCGCGTGGCGTGCAGATTGCGAACACCGCCGAAGTCGAATGGCTCGCCGAAGAAGAGGCGCTCATGCCGTTTCGCGTGTTCCGCAGCTTCGCGTATTCGGTGAGCCTGCTGTTTCATGCGAAGGAGGTGACGTACTACGTCGCCCTCTACCAGGACGGCGCGCTCTGGCGTGCGTTGAAGGCCGCCGACCTCGAAGCCGCCGAAGCGGCCTTCCATCATTTCGAGGACCAGGCGACGCGGCTCTCGGACTGTGAAACCCGCCGCGCGCAACTGGAGGCGCAGAACGAGCAGTTGGCCCGCCAGATCGCTCGCTCCGAAGCGCAAGCCGAACGGTTACGCAGCGATTTGCAGCGGCGTAGCGCGCAGGAACAGGCGGCGTCTAGCCGGCAGCATCAGGTGCGCAAGGAAGTGTCCCAGCTCGAAGCTCAACGCGTGGCCGCGCAGGCGCATCTGAACAAGGCACATCGGCAGATGCAGCAGCTCAATCTGACGAGCAACGAAGCGATTCCACATTTGCCGACTCGTTGAATCGCCTGGTTCCGGCAAGAAGAGCACGAAGAAGGTGCGCGGTGAAGCACGCTTGCCATGCGGCATGCGTCCTCAAAGCGGTAAACAGAAAAACGCCGTCAAGGCAAAAACCTTGACGGCGTTTTTCTATGGGCGGCCACCTGTCGGTCAGGCGGCGCCTCTGGTTGGCTTTTACGCGAACGGCTGCGCGATGCGGCGCCGCTCGACTGCCAGATTAGTTGCCGAAATAAACCGAGCTACGATCGGTCGTGACCGCACGGCCTGCTTGCGAGCTGCCTGCGATCGGTGCGCCGTAACCGCTGTTGGCCACTTGAGCCGCGGCTTGCGCGGTGCCGTTCTGAGCGTCGACACGTGCCTGAGCAGCCTGCAGGTTTTCGGGGTAGTCAACATGGTCGCCGACCGGGTTGTAGCCTGCCTTCTCGAGCTGGACCAGTTCGGCGCGAACTTGAGCGCGCGTGACCGGCTGGTTCGATTGAGCGAACGAAGCGACAGGGGCGGCGAAAACAGCGGCGGCGACGACTACGGCAGAGATAAGAGTCTTCATGATGTATAACCTCCAGAACTTGTTGTGATTCGCTTCGGGCTTTGTTGTCCCTAGCGCTTAAATAGAAGTTTAGGAGCGAGAACATCTAGGGGAAACCCCTAAAACGACGAAACTCTATTCCGTAAATTGCAATAGTCGGTGTCCGAATCCTGTCAGTGTCGAAATGACCGACGCTCGCAGCAACAATACCGGCCGGGCGTTTCAACACCCCCAGCGTCGCGCCCGGCGTGATCCGGGCGCGCGCTGCCGGGGTTACAGCGCATTAGCTCCAGTTCGCGTGGAAGCTGCCCGGCTTGTCGATACGCTCGAACGTATGCGCGCCGAAGAAGTCGCGCTGCGCCTGCACGAGATTTGCCGGCAACCGCTCCGAGCGGTAAGCGTCGAAATATGCAACCGCCGACGCGAACGCCGGTACCGGCACGCCCGCATTGATCGCGGCGACCACCACTTCGCGCAACGCCGACTGGTAGTTGCTCGCAATATCGCGGAAGTACGGGTCCAGCAGCAGGTTCGCGATCGTCTTTTCTTTCGTGTAGGCGTCGGTGATCTTCTGCAGGAAACGCGCGCGGATGATGCAGCCGGCGCGGAAGATCTTGGCAATGGTGCCGAAATCCAGATCCCACTTGTACTCTTCCGAAGCCGCGCGCAACTGCGCGAAACCTTGCGCGTACGAGATCACCTTGCTGAAGTACAGCGCGCGGCGCACCGACTCAATGAACGCTTCGCGCTCAGCTCCGAGCGGCTTCGCGCGCGGCCCGTCGAGCACCTTGCTCGCGGCAACACGCTGATCTTTCAGCGACGAAAGCACGCGCGCGAACACGGCCTCCGTAATCAGCGGCAGCGGCGCGCCGAGGTCGAGCGCATTCTGGCTCGTCCACTTGCCGGTACCCTTCTGCGCCGCGCGATCCAGGATCACGTCGACCAGATCCTTGCCGGTTTCGTCGTCTTTCTTGCTGAAGATCTTCGCGGTGATTTCGATCAGATAGCTGTCGAGCTCGCCCTGATTCCACTCGGTGTAGACCTTGCCGAGTTCCTCGTTAGACAGGCCGACAACCTGCTTCAGGACCGCATAGCTCTCGGCGATGAGTTGCATGTCGCCGTATTCGATGCCGTTGTGCACCATCTTCACGAAATGGCCTGCGCCGTCCGGGCCCATGTAGGCTACGCACGGCTCGCCGTCCGGCGCCTTTGCGGCGATCTCGGTGAGGATCGGCGCAACCAGGTCATATGCGTCGCGTTGCCCGCCGGGCATGATCGAGGGACCTTTCAGCGCGCCTTCCTCGCCGCCCGACACGCCGGTGCCGATAAAGTGCAGGCCGGCTTTCGCCAGCTCCTGGTTGCGGCGGATCGTGTCGGTGAAATGCGTGTTGCCGCCGTCGATCAGAATGTCGCCCTTTTCCAGCAGCGGCTTGAGCGATGCGATGGTCGCGTCGGTCGGCTCCCCGGCCTTGACCATGAGCAGAATGCGGCGCGGCTTTTCCAGCGACTCCACGAACTCTTCGAGCGTGAACGCCGGCACCAGCTTCCTGTCCGGATATTCGGCGATGAGTTCGTCGGTCTTTTCGCGGCTACGGTTGTAGACCGACACCGCGTGGCCGCGGCTTTCGATGTTGAGCGCCAGATTGCGGCCCATGACCGCCAGCCCCACCACGCCGATTGCCTGTTTGCCCATGTGAATTCTCCAGTGTCCAAAAGTGTCGTGACGCCGCGCCGGAAAGAACGTCGGCCGGACGTCGAGGGTGAAAGCATAAAAGAAATGCCGGTTTGCCGCTCGTTAACGGGCACGCAACACGGCTTTGCGCCCGTTCCGCCCGATCAATGCGCCTGTGCTTCGCGCTTTCGGAACACGAGGCTGAAATTGTTGGCCGGCATTGCGACCGGCTCGTCGCACGTGAATCCCTCCGATGCCGCGAGCGTCACGACCGCTTCCATGTCGCGCACGCCCCACGCGGGATTGCGGCATTGCAATTGCCGGTCGAAAGCTTCGTTGCTCGGCGCCGTGTGCGCGCCGCCGCGTTTGTAAGGGCCGTACAGATACAGTACACCGCCACGATCGAGATGGCGGCTCGCGCCCGCGAACAGCGCTTGCGCCGCGCTCCACGGCGCAATGTGAATCATGTTGATGCAGACCACCGCATCGAGCGCGCCCACGCCCCAGTCGGCCTGATGGACGTCGAGCGCAAGCGGCGCGCGCACGTTCGGCGGCGCGCCGTGCGCGATCCATGCGGCAATCGACTCGCGCGCTTGCGCGTCGGCGTCGGTCGGTTGCCAGTCCAGTCCGGGCATCGCGCCGGCAAAGCACATTGCGTGCTGACCCGTGCCGCTCGCAATTTCGAGTACTCGGCCCGTGGCCGGCAACACCGTGCGCAAGACGGCGAGGATCGGTTCGCGATTGCGCTCGGCGGAGGGCGAATATTGCCGCATCGACGGAACAGGTTCGGTCATGTAGATGTAATGTGGATTGTTTGCGTTGGATTGGGCTGCATGGCTTGCATTCGCTTGTATTCGTACCGAGCCGCAGTTCAATCTACCGCGAGACGGCCGGCCAAAGCGGTCAGCGTATCGGCGCATGGCGCCGCAATTTTCAACGACAACAGCGGATCGGCGCGCGTGCGCCCGAGATTGATCGCGGCGACAGGTTTGCGTTGCTTCTGCGCCCACACGCAGAAGCGATAGCCGGAATAGACCATCAGCGACGAGCCGACCACCAGCACGGCGTCCGCGGCATCGAGCGCATGCGAAGCCGCCTCGACACGCTGGCGCGGCACACTTTCGCCGAAAAACACCACCGCTGGCTTCAGCAAGCCGCCGCAATTCGTGCACGCCGGAACGCGAAACGCTTCGAGCGCGTGCCATTCGAGATGCGCATCGCCGTCGGCGGCAGTTTCGGCGGTCACGCTCAGCAGCGCGGGATTCTCCGCCTCGAGCGTCTGCTGGATCGACGCGCGCGAATGCTGCGTGCCGCAATCGAGACAAACGACACCGTCGATGCCGCCGTGCAATTCGATCACGTCGCGGCTACCCGCACGCTGATGCAATCCGTCGACGTTCTGCGTGACGAGCGTCGGCACATGACCGGCGGCCTGGAGGCGCGCAAGCGCGACATGTGCGGCGTTGGGCTGCGCTTGTGCAACGACCGGCCAGCCGACCATGCTGCGCGCCCAGTAACGCCTGCGCATTGCGTCCGTACCGAGAAATTCCTGCAGCGTGATGGGCGGCGAGCGTTTCCACTCGCCGTTGTCGTCGCGATAGCCGGGAATGCCGGAATCCGTGCTGATGCCCGCGCCCGTCAGCACGAAGAGACGCGGATAGCGCTGCACGAAGTCGTGCAGATCGTCGAGGGTGTGCGATTCGTTGAAGGGTTCGAGTGGCGCGGAAAAAAGGTCGGTCATGACGGGATCACTGATGACTGCGGCGGCGCAGAAGCGCGCGACGGTGCTTCACCGGCGCTTGCGCGCGCCGCGCTTCGCCGTCGGGATTGGGACCGCAGCACGTTGCGCCTGCCGCGCTTCCCATTCGGCCAACGCGACGCGGTAGCGCTCCAGCGCGTCGTCATAAAGATCGAACACGCACGGACTACAGCCGCTATGGCAACAATCCTCGAGGTCAGGCTGCACCGGCGGTGCGGGCCTTGGATCGTCCACGGTGCTGGCTTGGGGCACGGCTGATGACTTCACGTGAACACGCTCGGAACGCACGCAATGCGAGGCAGCGAAGGCGAAGAAGGAAAGCGCTCAGTATATGTTGATCTCCCGCGCCGCGCTTGGCGCGGGTGGCCGTCAGCCGCGCCCGACAAACGGCATCTTGCTCGCCATGATGGTCATGAACTGGACGTTCGCCGACAGCGGCAATTGCGCCATGTGCAGCACGGCGTCCGCGACATGCTGCACGTCCATCAACGGCTCGACAGCGATCTCGCCGTTTGCCTGCGGCACGCCGCGCGCCATGCGCTCGGCCATTTCGGTGGCCGCGTTGCCGATATCGATCTGCCCGCACACGATGTCGTATTTCCGACCGTCGAGCGACACGGCTTTCGTGAGGCCCGTGATCGCGTGCTTGGTCGCTGTGTAGGCAATGCTGTTCGGCCTCGGCGCGTGCGCCGAAATCGAGCCGTTGTTAATGATGCGCCCGCCGCGCGGATTCTGCGTTTTCATCAGACCGAATGCCGCGCGCGTGCAGAGGAACACACCGGTCAGGTTGGTGTCGACCACCGAACGCCATTCGTTTATGTCGAGTTCGTCTATGTCGACCGGCGAGCCGTTGCGCCCGGCGTTGTTGAACAGCAAGTCGAGCCGGCCATAACGATCGCGGACCGTGTTGAACAGCGCGTCGACGCTGTCCGCGTCCGTCACGTCGCAAGACACCGCGAGCGCTTCTCCGCCCACGGCGTGCGCCTCGTCGACTACGGCGTCGAGCGCCGCCTGACGACGGCCCGCAAGCACCACGCTATACCCATGCTCCGCGAGACGCACCGCACATGCACGGCCGATGCCGCTGCCCGCACCCGTTACCAAAGCCACCTTTCTGATTCCAGTCACCGTCACCGCTCGTCTCCCTGTTCCATGAATGAAGGGCCGCTCCGCACCATCGTTGCTGCACGATTGTTCGGCACCTTTTTTGAACCATACCGCAGCGGACGGTCGATCACAAATGCCGTCTGCGAGAGCTTCCATCATGCAGTCGGCGCGCTTTCATTGCGGTTCCCGTCCGCAAGCGTGCCAGTCCGCGCATCAATGGTATCGTTCGACGTTGCGCGCGGTGCCCTGCTTGCCCGCGCAATTACCGGAAGCACGCTTTATGAACCAACTCTCCACGCCACACGACGCTGGAGCGCCACCGCTGCGCCGGTGGCCTCAGACCGGCTATCCCGCGATGCTCACCGCCACCGCCGCGTGGCACGTCTTCGTGCTGGTCGCATGGCTGCTGGCGCCCCGCGCATGGCCGTGGTGGCTCGCCGCGATCTTCGCGAATCACGCTGTATTTACCCTAGCCGGTCTGCTGCCGCGCACCTCGCTGCTGGGTCCGAACTGGACGCGCCTGCCCGCTGGCGCGCGCAACGCGGATGCAATCGCATTGACTATCGACGACGGTCCAGATCCCATCGTCACGCCGCAAGTACTCGACCTGCTCGATACCCTGCACGTGCGCGCCACGTTCTTCTGCATAGGAGAAAAGGCGCGGCGTTGTCCGCAACTCGCACGCGAGATCGTCGCGCGCGGTCATGCGCTCGAAAACCATTCGCAGGTTCACGTGCACACGTTTTCCGTGACGTTTCCGCGTGCGCTTCTACGCGAGATAGATGCCGCGCAACGCACGCTCGAAGAACTCAGCGGCGAGCCGCCCATGTTCTTTCGCGCGCCGGCAGGCCTGCGCAATATTTTTCTGGAGCCGGTGCTGCGCAAGCTCGATTTGCGGCTAGCGGCATGGACGCGGCGCGGCTACGACACACGCGAGCGCGATCCGCAAGTCGTCACGCGAAGGCTGCTCGACGGTCTGGCGCCGCGCGACATACTGCTGCTGCACGACGGCAACGCCGCGCTGACCGCCGACGGAAAGCCGCTGATTCTCGCCGTGCTGCCACGTGTCATCGAAGCGGCTCGCAAAAGGAACTTGCGCTTCGTGACGCTGCGCGAGGCAAGGGTCGACGCTTTACAGCGTTGATTCACAGCGTGTGCTCAACCCGTCACATGCGAAAATCCGCCGCCATGTCTTCGTCCGAGCGCGCCTCGATAACGCCGCTGCGGCATGCCTTGACGAAGACATCGTAGTCGCGCTCCACCTGATCGGCGTAGCTCGCCGCGTAAGCTGCCAGCGCCTCGGCGAACTGATCGCCTCGCCCGATATACGCGCTTACTTCGACCGCCTGGCCGCCCGCTTTTGCATGGGCACGCGCCATCACCCAGCCACATAGCCTCGCGTAACCGTCCAGCAGATCGCTGTCGAACAACTCGATGCTGGCCGACAGCTTCATGTCACGCAATTGACGGAAGTAATAATGCCGGCCGAGCGAACTCGTCGCCCAGCCTAAAAATATGTCGCTCGCGGCCTGCAACATGCGCTGCCCCTGCACCACGCGCTCGCCTTGATGCTTGACCGGTGGCGACTTGTAGTAGCGGGCGATCACCGACGGCTTCGCCTCCTTGATCTGTACGAAAAGCGGCTTGCCCGTTGGGTCGACGAGCAGCACGGCCATGCAGCGCGTCCCCACGCTGCCCACGCCCACCACCTTGAATACGATGTCCTGCACGCTGAACTGACCAAGCAGTTCGCGCCGGTCATGCGACATCGTCTTCATGTACTCGCTCCACATGCCGTCGAGTATCTTGTGTCCGTGCGAGCCCTTCAGTTCATCGGTCTCTTCGGCGGTGAAGAGCGTGTTCGAGCCGAGCACGTGAAAAAGCGCAGGCGGCGCATCGCGAATCACCCAGCGCTCGCCGTCATGCTCGGCCATCTTCTCGAACAGACTTTCGTGCGTGCGGCTCGCGGCCTTCTCCATGCCGCGGCGCACAGCGCGGCGGCGCTCCGGCGAAAGCGCCGTCTCCGCCATGCGGTCGAAGGTAATGCGCTCATACCAGAGTTCCAGCGCGCCGCATTGTGCGTATTGCGCCATGCGATTGCGATATTCGCTCATGGCGGTCATCACCAGATTCTCCGCTGTGCCGCGGCTCAGGCGCATGTGACGCGCGGCCAGCACGATGCTTGCGGCAAGGCGCTTGAGGTCCCATTCGAATGGGCCCACCGACACTTCGTCGAAATCGTTCAGGTCGAAAACCAGTTGGCGCTCGGGCGTCGCGAAGCCGCCGAAGTTCATCAGATGCCCGTCTCCGCAGATCGGCATGGTCAGGCCGTTGTCGTGAACCTGGCTTAGATCGTGAGCTTGCAGGTTCGCGGTCCCGCGAAAGAACGTGAACGGCGACACGGCCATGCGTCCGTAGCGCAGCGGCACGAGGTTCTGCACCCGGCCTTCGCTGCTTTGCTTAATAAGCTCGATTGGATCGCGCTCTAATGCACCCACCGTTTTATGACTCGACCGCTTCGATTTTTCGCGGGCGGCACGGCCGCGGGCCTCGCGCTCCGCAATGGTGCTGGCTTTCATAGTCATCTCCGTTCCTCTTGAGAGTTCACCGTCGAGGAGCCCTGACGCGGGTCGCACTGCATGCTAGCAGAGCAACCGGTAAAAAAGTGCGGGCGCTTTTACCGATGCCGGATGAATGCGCGAGCGGCGCCCCGCAATATTTGAATTCCGGTCAGTTCACGCTCTTCAGCAATCACCCTTTCGAGCCGTTTACCAGTACATGCGGAAATTCAGTGACGCACGCAAATGCCCTTGACCAAGGGCTCATTCTCACAACGTGCGGCGCGCAAGATTATGGAGAATATATGTTTGTTGCGATTGGCTGGCTGTTGGTAATTGGCTCCGTCATTGGGAGCTTTATTGGCGTGGGCGGTCATTTGCCGGCGCTCATTCAACCGTTCGAATTGCTATGCATTTTCGGCGCGGCAATCGGCGCGTTCGTAGTGAGCAATCCGACTTCGACGTTGAGGAAAACCCTCAAGGCGATTCCTTCGTGCTTCAAGGGCGGCGGCTACACGAAAGAAAAATATCTGGAACTGATCGCGCTGCTTTACGAGTTGCTTCAGAAGGCACGCAAGGAAGGCATGATGTCGCTCGAAGCCGACGTCTTTGCGCCGGAAGAAAGCGTGATTTTCCAGAAGTATCCGCACGTTCTCGCCGACCATCATCTGCTGGATTTTATCGTCGACTATTTGCGCATGATGTCGGGCGGCAACGTCAACGTGCTCGAAGTACAGGACCTGATGGATGAAGAACTGGCCACGCATCACGCGGAAGCGTCGGTGGCGGCCAATGCCATCCAGAAGATGGCCGACGGCCTTCCTGCCTTCGGCATTGTGGCCGCCGTGATGGGCGTGGTTCACACCATGGGTTCGGTCGGCGCGCCGCCCGCCGTGCTCGGCGAGATGATCGCGGGTGCCCTGGTCGGCACGTTCCTCGGCATTCTTCTCGCGTATGGCTTCATCGGTCCGCTCGCCGATCTGCTGAACGCAAAGGGCCGTGCCGAAGCGAAGCCGTTCCAATGCGTGAAGGCGGTGCTGCTCGCCTCACTGTCGGGCTATGCACCGCCCATCGCGGTAGAGTTCGGCCGTAAGGTGCTGTTCACTGCCGATCGCCCGAGCTTCCAGGAACTCGACGACGCCGTGCGCGCGACCAAATCGCCGAAGCCGGCCACCGAGGGAGCCGCGTCATGACGCAAAGAAGGTCACGCGGCTCCCAGGACGAAGCGCCGCCGCCGATCATCGTGCGCCGCTCGAAAAAGGGCGACGACCACGGTGGGCATCATGGAGGCGCGTGGAAAATCGCGTATGCCGACTTCGTCACTGCGATGATGGCGTTCTTCCTGCTGATGTGGCTGCTCGGCTCGACGTCGAAGTTCGACAAGCAAGGTATCGAAGACTACTTCAACACGCCGTTATCGAGCCTGTTCGGCGGCAACGAAGGAACGGCAGCCGCGCGGCCGAGCATCGTGCAAGGCGGCGGCCGCGACATCTCCGACACGCGCCCCGGCGACGGCAAGAAAACCCAGATCGAACCCGCCACTCCTGTGAACGTGGTGCCGACCGTCGCGCCCGCAGACACGGCCCGTTTGCAGCAACTGAAAGAGAAGCTGGTCTCGTTGATCGAACAGAGTCCTGCGCTGAAGGCCTTCAAGGATCAGATCCGCATTTCGATTACGAACGAAGGACTGCGCATCGAGATCGTCGATTCGCAGAACCGCCCGATGTTCGCATCGGGCAGTCCGAAGCTGCAGAGCTACGCGGTCGCGATACTCACGCAGATCGGCGCCGCGCTCAACGACGTCGAGAACCGCATCTCGATCGCGGGGCACACCGACGCCGTGGCGTACACAGGCGGACCGGTCGGCTATTCGAACTGGGAGCTTTCTTCCGAGCGCGCGAATGCCGCGCGGCGCGCGCTCGTGGCAGGCGGCATGCACGTCGAAAAGCTGTTGCAAGTGCGCGGTCTTGCTGATGTACTGCCGCTCAACAGCAATGTCGTCGACGAACCAACCAATCGGCGTATCAGCATTCTCGTAATGAACAAGGCCGCGGAGCAAGCGTTCTTCCACGAC
Organism: Paraburkholderia caledonica NBRC 102488; assembly: GCF_000685095.1. GTDB lineage: Bacteria > Pseudomonadota > Gammaproteobacteria > Burkholderiales > Burkholderiaceae > Paraburkholderia > Paraburkholderia caledonica. The sequence continues at coordinate 67,804 of NZ_BAYE01000006.1, read as the reverse complement.
GGCGGACGTACGTCGATCGATGAAAACGTGCCTGCCAGCTCGGCTATCCCGGCTGTCGCAGCGCGCATGCATCCGGCTCCGGGCGCGACGATAGTTCGCTAGCGTTACCCCTCGCATCGATGCGTCACTGCCAGTCGCAAGACGCGTGCTTCAGCCACGCGTCTTGCGACGCGACGCACTCATGTCCAGCTCGACCCATGTCGGCGCATGGTCGCTCGCATGCGGCTCGCCGCGCACCCAGCGGTCCACGCCGGCGTCGCGCAAGCGCGGCGCGAGGTCCGGGCTCAGAAGAATATGATCGATCCGCAAGCCGGAGTTGGTGTCCCAATGCCGGCGGAAATAATCCCAGAACGTATAGACCCGCTCCTCGCCGAAATGCGTGCGCAGCGAATCCGTCCATCCCTGCGCGACGAGACGCCGGTAGCGTTCGCGGCTTTCCGGCTGCAACAGCGCGTCTTTCAGCCATGAGCGCGGGTTGTATATGTCTTCGTCGGTAGGCACAACGTTGAAGTCGCCGGCCAGCACGACCGGATGTCCGCTCTTGAGCAGCTTCGCCGTATGGTCGATCAGATGGTCGAACCACTTGAGCTTGTACTCGAACTTCGGACCAGGCTGCGGATTGCCGTTAGGCAGATAGAGGCAGCACACCAGCACGCCGTCGACGGCCGCTTCCAGATAGCGGCTATGCGTGTCCTCTTCGAAGCCCGGCAAGCCACGGCGGCTTTCGAGCGGCGGCTCGCCCTTCGACAGAATCGCCACGCCGTTCCACGCGCTCTGGCCGTGCCAGATGGCGTGGTAGCCCGCTTCGCGCAATGCGTCGGCGGGAAACGCGCTGTCGGCGGCCTTCAGTTCCTGCAAGCAGACAATGTCCGGCGCTTCGCGCTCCAGCCATTGCAGCAATGCAGCCTGCCGCGAACGGATTCCGTTGATGTTGAATGTCGCAATGCGCAGCCTCGCCACGACGGTTCCTCCTGCAACGCAAGTTATTTCGACGCCGTTCCCGACACGGCTGCCTCATCGCACCATTCGATTGCCCACGACCTTGCGCAGGCGATCGCATCGGCTTCGTTCGAGAAAGCGTCGATGTCGCCGGAATCGTGCGACCGGAACTGCTCGTTTTTCTGCGGTATGCGAGTGACTTTCGCGCGCGCGTAGTAGACGCCTTCGTCGGCGTGGCGTGCGCGGCAATCGATGTGAAAATGCTTGTAGTCGAACTGCATCGGCTGTCCTCTGAACGCGCTTGATTTCGAATACAGGTAGCATCGTTCATACCCGGCCAGGTGTTTGACGTAGCGACCACGCGCGCGATCAGGCACCGCGCACGTGGTCCGCTATCGACACGCAGCCACCATCAGTTCGGCACGTTGACCGCCCCGTTCGACACCGTGATGGCATTGCCGCCCGGGTTGGCCGCAATCGCCGGCAAGTTGGCGACGGTCAATGCTGGAGCAGCGCCGGGTGAGCCGCCGCGCGGCACCGTATGAACCACTTGCGACGGCGGCAGCGGCGTGCCGCTCTTCAGATGACTCCACATCAGATTGAGCGCCTGAATGTTGTAGTAATGCAGCGGCACGAAGCGGTTGTCGAAGCCCGCCACGCCGAGGAACGCGTCGAAGTGCTGGCCGTTCGTGATTTCATAGAACGAGAGCTTGCTTGCGCCGCCTTCGAGCAGCTGGTTGGTTCCAACATAGGGCCGCGACGCGTGATTGATCGGCACCAGGGCATCGGCCCGGCCTTGCACGATGATGGTGGGCTTGCCATGCAGATTCGCATTCACCTTGATCGCTTCAACGCTCGTTGTCAGCCCGCCGTTGGTCCACAGCGTACGCAGGCAGGCTGCGCCCGCATAGCTCGCATCGGCGGTTGCGAGCCGGTGGTCGAATGCGCCCGCGGTGCCCGCGTTATAGACGAGGTTGATACCGTTGGTGGGCGGGACACCATTGCCGTTGCCGAACACAGTGAGCATCGGCGACACAGCCGGCGTGACGCCCGCCGCGCCCGTCGAACTCGTCGTGCCGAAGCTGAAGTTGCACAGGTTCGCGCTCGCGCTCGCTCTCGCATAAGCGTTCGCGTAAGTCACGGCGACGGCGGGCACCGCCTGCGAATCCCACATCGGCGCATGTAGCACGTCGGAGTCGGTCTCGTAGCCGTTCTGATGCAACAGCGCGAGCGCATTGGTTGCCTGGGTGACGGTGTCCGCCCCCGCGATCACACCGTTAGCCGCGAGCGCCGAACATCGCGCGGTGCGAATCGCGGTGGTCGTGGCAAGCGGTAGCGCCGTCAGATACGGCGCGCCGGCCGCGGCAGGCGCGAGCGCCGCGCAAGGCTCCAGCAGATTCGCGAGTGTCATGTAATCCGCAAGCGGCTTGCCGAATGCGCCCACGGGGACACCGCCCTGAGTCACCGACACTTGCGAGGGCACGCGCACGTTGATCTGCGGCTCGCCGACTACCACTGCGGTAATGAGCCCGGAGGTATCCTGCTCGGCGGCTGCGAGCGACGCACCGCCGCCGTTGCTCACCGATGCCGCGATCGTCGTGATGCTGCCCGGGTTATAGCGTACCGTGCGCGTCGAGCCGTTCAACGTTCCATACGAATCGTTGAGCGCCCAATACGCGAACTGGATCGCTTGCAACGTGTTCTTGCCCCAGTCCTGCTCCGGGTTCTGCTGTGAGTGCGCGTGCTTGAACGCGTACCGGTTAGGGAACTGGCTGTTGTAGGTGCCGGCATCCGTGTTGCCCAGGTTGGCCGTGAAGAGGCTCGCGTTGCCCGCAGCGTTCGCGTCCTGCAAGGTGCCGTCGATCAGCGTCACGCGATTCGTCGACAGTTCGTGCGCGCCGTTGCCCGAGCCTTTGTCCGTGTAGGCGACCGCGCAGCCGTGCTTGAGACCCCACTCGCCGGCCGCGGAGATCGCGCCATACACGCCGCGAGAACCCGATGACGTTGCCGTGACGATGCACGGTTGATCCGCATTGAAGCTCGCCGGAATTTGCACGAGCACGCTGACATTCTGCTTACCGCTGCCGTCGTCCGCGAAAGCGAGGTACTCCTTGCCCGCTATCTTGCCTTCGCCCAACGTGTCGTTGCCGTTCACATCGACATTGGGACCCCAGAAGCGCCCATAGCCGCCGTTGCTCGTCATGTCGACGAGCGCGCGATAGTTCGACCAGATCGCGAGTCGGCGCAGCTCCGCCGCTGTCGGTTGCGCGGCGTTGGCAATCGCGGGAGCAGCGGCTGAAGCGAGGCCAGTTTTACCGAGTCCCGCCGTGAGCAGGTCGTCACTATTGCCGTCATATGACTGCGTCCTGACGGTGCCCGCGATGAAGCTGGGCAGGACGTTGGCTTGCGGCTGCGGCGTGCTGTCGTCGTGGTCGCCGTGGCAGGCGCTCACACCGAGAGCGACAACGATTGCAAGGGGAAGCGCGTGCCCGACTCCAATGGGTGATCTCATATGTGCTGTCTCCGTTATTTTCACAATACCGTTTTGCGTCAGCGTTGTTCACGCAACTGCGCCGGATTTGTTACCCTCGGTTGTTGGACGCGAAGCTTCGGATACCGACGCATCGTCAGCCTGCATTGACCTTTCAGCGGAGTCAATAGAACGTTATGGCAACAGATAACGAATGTCATGATCCGGGTGACGAAGCCGCCGCCTTGCACCAACCTTCTCGTCGCCGTTTTCTACAATCGGCTGCAGCAGCCGCGACTGTCGGTGCGGCACCGCACCTTCGCGCACAAGCGCAAACATCTGTCGCGCCACCCGCGCAGACTCCTGCTCCCGTGCCGCCCCGTCCCGTCGAATTGAACGTCAACGGCCGTGCGTATACGTTGCAACTCGAACCGCGTGTGACCTTGCTCGATGCATTACGCGAGTACGCAGGCCTGATGGGCACGAAGAAAGGCTGTGACCGCGGACAATGCGGCGCATGCACGGTGATCGCCAACGGACGCCGCATCAATTCTTGCCTGACGCTCGCCGTGATGCATGAAGGCGAGACCATCACCACGGTCGAAGGGCTCGCGAGCAATGGTGCATTGAGCCCGCTGCAACGCGCGTTCATCGAGCACGATGCGTTTCAGTGCGGCTACTGCACGCCGGGGCAGCTATGCTCGGCGACCGCCCTGCTCCAGGAGTTTCGCAACGGCACGGCGAGCGTCGTGACCGCCGATGTGCGCCAACGTCCCGCCAAACTTTCCGACGACGAGATTCGCGAACGCATGAGCGGCAACATTTGTCGCTGCGGCGCCTATGCAAATATCGTTGCCGCGATACGCGCGGCGCATGAAGGCAGTGGTCAGAATGCGGGCACGGCTGGCGCCGACCATAGTGACCATCGCGACAACCACGATAACCGCGACAACGCGTAACGGAGCGACGGCATGGATGCGATTACCTACGAACGCGCCGCCGATGTCGCCGGCGCAGTGCGCGCCGTGCAGCAACCGGGCGCGGTGTTCATCGGCGGCGGCACGAATCTGCTCGATCTGATGAAGGGAGGTGTCGAGCGGCCGGTGCGGCTTATCGACATCACGCATATCGGCGGACTCGACGGCGTGACGACGCTGCCCGACGGCGGCATTCGCATCGGCGCACTCGTGCGCAATAGCGACGCCGCGAACCATGCGTTGGTGCGCGAACAGTATCCGTTGTTATCGCAAGCATTCTTGTCGGGCGCGTCGTCGCAATTGCGCAATATGGCGACGGTCGGCGGGAATCTGCTGCAACGTACCCGCTGCGCATACTTCTACGACACCGCTTTTTCCCAGTGCAACAAGCGCGTATTGGGCAGCGGCTGCGCGGCGCTCGAAGGGCACAACCGCATGCACGCGATTCTCGGCGCGAGCCCGCAGTGCGTCGCGGTCAACCCGTCGGACATGAGCGTGGCGCTGGCCGCGCTCGATGCGGTGGTTCGCGTGAGTGGCCCGGCCGGGGAGCGAAGCATTCCGTTCGCCGAATTCCATCGGCTTCCGGGCGACAGACCCGATGTCGACACCACGTTGCGTCCCGGCGAGTTGATTACCGCGGTGGATCTGCCGCCACCGCTTTTCAGCGCGCATTCGCATTACCTGAAAGTGCGTGACCGCGCCAGTTACGCATTCGCCCTGGTCTCGGTGGCCGCCGCCTTGCAGATGGACGGCGAGCGCGTGCAGACCGCGCGCATTGCATTGGGCGGCGTCGCGCACAAACCGTGGCGCGCGAGCGCAGCGGAACAGATGCTGAACGGACAGCCGCTGACACAAGCCGCGCTCACCAACGCCGCTGCCGCCGCGTTGCGCGATGCCCGGCCGCTCGCCGACAACCGCTTCAAGGTGCAGCTCGCGCAACGCGCGATCGTGCGTGCAGTGAATCAGGCCGCCGGCCGCGCAGGAGGTGTCGCATGACGCTGATCGGTCAACCGTTCGACCGCACCGACGGTCTACTCAAAGTAACCGGCGAAGCACGCTATGCCGCGGAATTTCCGGAAGCGCGCCTCGCCCATGCCGTGCTCGTGACGAGCACGATTGCACGCGGCACGATTGCGTCGATCGATGCAAGCCGCGCGCAGGCCGTGCCCGGCGTGCTGCTCGTCATAACGCATCAGAATGCGCCGCGTCTGCCGAACGGCGGCAAGGCGCAACTGGCCCCGCCTGCGGGTCGTCGACTGTCGCTCCTGCAGGACAACCAGGTGCATTACAACAACGAGCCGGTGGCGGTAGTCGTCGCCGATACGCTCGAACATGCGACCGATGCCGCGCGCCGGTTGCGCATCACGTATCAGAGCACGCCGGCCACGCTCGACTTCGCACAGGCGAAGGCAAATGCACATGCGCCGGACAAACCGCAGGGGCGTCAAACGGATACGCAGCGTGGCAGCTTCGAAGACGGCATGCAGAACAGCGCGGTGCATATCGACGCAACGTACACGACGCCCATCGAGCATCACAATCCAATGGAGCCGCACGCGACCATGGCGCGTTGGGACGGCCCGCAGCTTACGCTCTACGATTCGACCCAGGGCGTGAGCGGCGAAGCGCAGGCGGTGGCCAGAACGCTCGGCATTTCACCTGGCGACGTACGCGTGATCTCGCCGTTCGTCGGCGGCGGATTTGGTTGCAAGGGCTCGTCCTGGTCGCATGTGTCGTTGTGCGCGATGGCCGCGAAACAGACCGGGCGTCCGGTGCGGCTCGTGCTCGAGCGGCCGCAAATGTTCGGTCCGGTCGGCGCACGTCCGCGCACCGAACAGCGCCTCGTGCTGGCCGCGCGGCGCGACGGCACGCTGAGCGCCATGCGTCACGACAGCATTTCAAACACGTCCATGATCGAGGACTGGACCGAGACCTGCTGCATGGTCACGCGTATGTTGTATGCGGTGCCGAACCAGGTGACCACGCACCGGCTCGTGCCGCTCAACGTCGGCACGCCGACCTTCATGCGCGCGCCGGGCGAGACGACCGGCTCGTTTGCACTGGAATCCGCAATGGACGAACTGGCGGTCGCGCTCAAAATGGACCCGCTAGCGTTGCGCCTGAAGAACTACGCGGAAGCCGATCCGCAGGAAAACAAGCCCTGGTCGGGCAAGTCGTTACGCGAGTGCTATCAGATCGGCGCGGAGAAATTCGGCTGGTCGCGGCGCAGCCCCGCACCGCGTTCCATGCGTGAAGGCAATACGCTGATCGGCATGGGCATGGCGACCGCGACCTACCCGGCTAATCGCAGTGAAGCGAGCGCCATCGCGCGGATTTTGCCCGACGGCACCGCGATGGTGGCCTCGGGCACGCAGGACATAGGCACTGGAACGTACACGGTAATGACCCAGGTCGCCGCCGATGCGCTTGGCTTCGCGCCGGAAAACATCCACTTTGCGCTCGGCGATTCGTCGCTACCGAAGGCGCCGGTGTCGGGCGGCTCGCAATCGGCGGCGAGCGTTTCGCCGGCCGTGCGCGACGCCGCGACCGAGGCGCGCGCGCGGCTCATCGCCCTGGCATTGGCGGACCCTGCGTCGCCCGTGCACGGCATGGCGCTCGACGACATCACCGTGGAGAACGGCTGGGTAACGAGCCGCTCGCAACCGGCGAAGCGCGATCCGGCGGCGGCGATCGTCGCGCGCTCCGGCGGCAAACCGATCGAGGCGACGTCCACCGTCAAGCCGGGCGGCGAGAAACAGAAGTACTCGTTTCACTCGTTCGGCGCGGTGTTCGTCGAAGTGCATGTGGATGCCGACCTCGGCACGATTCGCGTGCCGCGGGTGGTCGGCGTGTACGACGTGGGGCGCGTGCTCAATGAGAAGACCGCACGCAGCCAGATGCTCGGCGGTATCGTATGGGGCGTGGGTGCAGCGTTGCAGGAGGAAACCTCGCTGGATACGCGCTATGGGCGTTTCACGAACGCAAATCTCGCCGAGTACCACGTGCCAGTGAATGCCGACATCGGCGCGCTGGATATTACGTTTATCGACCGGCCCGACCCGTATATCAACTCCCTTGGCGTGCGGGGCATCGGCGAGATCGGCATTACGGGCGTGTGCGCCGCGCTTGCCAACGCGGTGTACCACGCAACCGATGTGCGCGTGCGCGATCTTCCGATAACGCTCGACAAGGTAATGACGACGACGCAGGTCTGAGCGCGCTGCGCGGGCCGCTTGCCTCGCGCTGCGTTGCGCCGCACAATCGGTGGCATCTTACTCAACGGTGCCCATCCATGGCTTACGCGTCGCTCGCCACTGGCATATTGCTCGCGGCCGGGGTCGGCTCCCGCTTCGATCCGCACGGCCTGCAAAACAAGCTGCTGGCGCGGCTGCCCGACGGCACGCCGGTCGCGCAGGAAGCGGCGCACCGGCTACTGAGGGTCGTGCCGCACGTGCTGGCCGTGGTGCGGCCCGGCGCCGAAGCGCTTGCGCGGCTTTTGAACGATGCGGGCTGCGACGTGGCGTTCGCGCCCGGCGCCGAACGCGGCATGGGCGCAAGCCTCGCTGCCGGCATTCAGGCGAGCGAGGACTCGGAGGGCTGGATCGTCGCACTCGCCGACATGCCTCGCATCGAGATCACCACGATCGAAGCGGTGGCGCGCGCGCTCGACGGCGGCGCGCCGATCGTGGCGCCGTTTTACGACGGGCAGCGCGGCCATCCCGTAGGGTTCGGCGCCGTTCACCGCGCCGCGCTGCTGTGCCTCGACGGCGACAGCGGCGCGCGCTCGTTGCTCGGCTCCGAGCGCGTGACGAGACTCGATGTCGACGACGCCGGAATCTTGCGCGATATCGACACGGCGGACGATTTGCGGGCTTTGCGCTGACCCGCCGCTGAAAGCGAAAGCGCCTCAGGCATAAGGCTTGCGCCGAACATGATCAATGCTCGATGCAATCGGAACCGTGAATAGACTGCGAATCAGCCGCGCAACTCGTTCCATTTCCGCCTAAGCTGATGTGACGCCGCGATTGTCACACAACGTTATGCCGCTCACGCGGCGCACGTTTCGCAACCACCCGACTTCCCATGAGCGAAACCAGTCCGCGCCTTTTCATCGTCTCACCTCATTTCGACGACGCCGTGTTCAGTTGCGGCGCATTGCTCGCCGCGCATCCCGACGCTGCGGTTTGTACGGTCTTCGCCGCACCGCCCGAGCATACGATGCGTACCGAATGGGATGAAAAGTCCGGCTTCAGCAACGCCCATGAGGCAATACACGAGCGCACGCTCGAAGACAATCGCGCGCTTGAATTGCTCGATGCGATTCCGCTGCGAATGCCGTTTCGCGACAGTCAGTATTCCGACTCGCCGTCGATCAGCAAAATGGCAGCGGCGCTAGAGGAAACCATTTACCGAACCACGGCCAACACGTTGCTGATGCCGCTCGGCCTGTTTCACGACGACCACGTGCGCGTATTCGAAGCGTGCTGCGAGATCCTGCCGCGCCTGTCGCATCTCGAATGGTTCGGCTACGAGGAAGCCATTCACCGGCGCACGCCGGGTGTCGTGCAGGCACGGCTTGCCGATCTCGCGCAGCGCGGCATCGTGGCGACGCCGGCCAATCCGAGCGCCGGACACACGATCGACGCACAGCGCCGCGGACAGATCAAGCGCGAAGCGGTCAATGCGTATCAGAGCCAGTTGCGCGCGTTCGGCGCCGGCAACTACGAGGACGTTTTTGCCGCCGAGCGCTATTGGCACCTCACCGTCGGCCGTCGCGTGAAGAAGTAACAGGACGATCAGCGCAGCAACTCTGGCGGTCAAGCCTGACAGGAAGCGTCTACGCTTGAAGAGAACGCCGGACGCCGTCCCGCTATCGCAGGGTTCTCAACCACAGGTGATGCAATGAGCTACGACATGCATACAAGCCCGATCCCCGACCCTAACGCCGATCCGACCCGCGATCCGGAAGGCGATCCGCTGACGCCGCCATCGCCCGGTCATCACACCGAAGAGCCGCAGCGCCCGGAAGGGCCGCCGGACAAAGACCCTGTGTGAGCCTGCAGCGCGGCGCTCAGCGCGTCAGTTCGGTAAAGCCCTGCAACAGCCGGTCGATGTCGGCGGCGTGGATATTGCCCATCGTCGAAATACGGAACAGCTCGGCTGACAGCCCGCCCTGTCCCGCATAGATGACGAATCCGCGCGCCTTCAGCGCATCGTGCAATTGCGGATACGTCACGCCGTTCGGCAGCCGGTATGCACGCAACACCACCGACGATTCCGCCGGCGCCAGCACGCTGCCGATGCCGCGCTCGGCCAGTCCCGCGCGCGCCTGTTCCGCGAGCGCCGCGTAACGCGCATGACGGGCGCGCCAGCCGCCTTCGTCGGCGATCTCGCGCAGTGCCTCGACGAGCGCGTAGTACGCATGAACCGACGGCGTGAACGGCGTGTTGCGCTGATCCTGCAAGCGCGCGAGCCGCCCGAGGTCGAGGTAGTACGTGCGGCTCGCCGCCTGCGCGAGCGCGGCGCGGCGCACCAGCACGAACGAGGCGCCCGGCACGCCGTGCAAACATTTGTTGGCCGTCGCGGCGACCGCGTCGAGGCTCGCGTCGGCGAAATCGATCGCTTCGGCGCCGAAGCTGCTCACGCCGTCCACCAGCAAACGCAAACCGCGCGCACGGCACAGCGTGCCCAACGCCGCGAGGTCGTTCAGACGCCCCGTCGTCGTCTCGTGATGAATCACGGCAACATGTGTGAACGCTTTGTCCGCGTCGAGACAGTCGGCGATTTTCGCGACGTCGGGCGCCTGCATCCAGTCGTGCTTGAGCGACTCGTGCGCGATGCCGTACTGCGCGGCGATCTGCGAAATGCGCTCACCGTACACGCCGTTTTCCACCACCAGCAGCTTGCCGTTTTGCGGCACCAGCGCGGCGGTCATGCTTTCGACAGCGGCCGTGCCGGAGCCCGTCATCAGCACCGCTTGCCATTCGCTCGCGTCGAGACCGTACAGGTCGACGAGACGCGTGCGCGCCTCTTCCTGCAAATCGAAAAACTCGCTTTCGCGATGGCACAGGTCCGTCTGCAACAGGCTGTTGCGAACGCGTTCGGTGAGCGTCACCGGACCGGGATTGAGCAGCAGCATGGGCGCTCCTTTACGTTGACTTCACGCGGCGCCGATGTGGCGCATCAGGCGCGTTTTCACATCGGGCGGAGTGATGGTGGGACGCGGCAAGCCGTCAGGCGTGCCGCGGCGAATCACGAGGCGCGCAAAACGCGGGCCGTCGAGCGGGGCCGATTCGAACAACTGGTCGAGCACGGCCGGATCGTCGCTTTCGACCGCCGACGCATACCCGCACGCCGCCGCGACACCCGCGAACGAGACTTGCGACGACACCGTCGCCTGCCCCCCGGTCGAGTCGTGCGCGCCGTTGTCGAGCAGCACGTGCGTGAGATTGGACGGGCCGTATGCGCCGAGCGTTGCGAAGGCGCCCATTCGCATCAGCGCGGCGCCGTCGCCGTCGAGCGCGACGACGTGCAGGTCCGGGCGCGCGAGCGCCAGACCCAGCGCGAACGGCGTCACACAGCCCATCGAGCCGACCATGTACAACTGATTCGGACGATCGTCGATTGCGTAAAGCTCGCGCCCGCAAAAACCGGTCGACGCCAGCACCACCGTCGACTCGATCGGCGTATGCGCGATCACCTTCTTCAGCGCGTCATGGCGCGACGCGAGTTCGCTCGCGGCCACGTTGGCGAACTGCGAACGCACCGCCACTGGCACGCGGCGCTCGCTGGCGGCGCTGGCCTTCAACTCATACGGCGCGACGCTGCCCTTTTGCATGACGAGCGCGTACGGGCGGCCCGTTTCGTCCATGTGGGCGATGGCGCGATCCAGCGCCGGGCCGATTGCGTCGGCTTCCGTGGGGAAGGTCTCCCAAGGAATTTCCATCGTGTCGAGCATCGCGGGCGTGACGGGGCCCATTAACGCGTGCTGCGGTTCATCGGCGACGCCGGGCTGGCCGCGCCACGTGACGATCAGCAACTGCGGCAAACGGAAGGTCCACGTGAGCGACGTCAGCGGGCTCACCGCGTTGCCGAGCCCGGAGTTCTGCATCATCGTGATGCCGCGGCGGCGTATGCCTGCATCACGCTCATCGCGCGCGCCGAGCGCGACGCCGGCGATCAGCGCGACAGCGTCGCCTTCATTCGCCGCCGACACGTAGTGCAGCGACTCGTCCTGCAACACGTAGTTGATGAACGGCGTCAGGTACGAGCACGGTACGCCCGCGTACCAGTCGAAGCCGCGTTCGCGCGCCGCCTCGACGAACTGTGCCGCCTCGATCATTGCGCGGCTCCGTTCGCGGAATCCGTTGCCTGCGTGCCGACCGACGCGGCGAGCGGCGTCTGGCCATGCGCGAAGTCTCCGGCGCGGCGGAAGTCTTCGAGATCGTTCACACCGCGCCAGTGGCCGTGCACGTATTGCACCTCGATCGATTCACCGGCTTCGATCAGCGCGTTCAGCAAAGCGGGCATGTCGAGCGACGCGAAATCGGCACGCGCCTGCAACTGCTGCATGACTGCCCGAAGACGCTCACAGCCTTCGCCGCGTACGTTCAGAAGACCGACCCAGCGGCCATGCGGCGTTTGCGCGGCAATCTCCGACGACGCCTGCTGCCCGCTCGAAACGTGACGCAACAGCACCTTGTTGCCGAAGAGACCGCGGTCGTCGGCCGCCGAGCACCATGCGAAGTCGCGCACGCTCGCGTTTTCCGCATCGGTCAACGACGAATCCACCACCACGCTGAACGCCGCCTCGCTCTCCACCAGATCGCGCAGGATATAGCTGCGGAACAGCAAATCGCCGTACGAGATCAGCGTGTCGCCCGCGAGCTTGTCGAGCGCGCACGCAAGCGATGCGAGTTCGCCGGTTTCCGCATGCTTCTCGTTGACCACGAGCTTGATACCGGCCGTGTCGATCGCATCGGCGCGATAACCGCCGACCACGGTGATGTCGTTGACGCCCTGCTTCTTGAACGCGTCGACCAGCCAGCGCAAGAGCGGCTTACCGGCGATCGGCAGCATGACCTTCGGACGGTCCTGAGTGACCGCTTCGAGGCCCTTGCCGCGGCTCGCTGCAAGCACGACAGCGGCGCTCGCCGCGCGGCCGCTCGACAGATAGCGGTCTTCCGCTTCCGAGTATTCGTCCGCGTCCTGCAAGCGGAAAATTTCGTTGACGCCGGCAATGCGGTCTTCGACATTGACGAGCGTTTCGCTCGTATGGATCTCTCGTGCGACGGCCTGCATCGCCGAGGTCGCCGCGCGAATCAGATGGTTCGCCCAGATCACCGTGCTGATGCCAGCTTCGCGGAACACTTCGGTCGGCGTGCTGTAGTACTTGGTGGGCACGATGACGAGCGGCCCACGGCCCGCCCACTCACGCGCGAACTCGAGAATTTCGTCGGGACGCGAGAGCTTGCTGTGAATCAGGATCGCGTCGGCGCCGGCGCGGCGGTAGGCTTCCGCGCGGCGCAGCGCTTCGTCCATGCCCCAGCCTGCGATCAGCGCTTCCACACGCGCCACGATCGAAAAATTCTCGTCCGACTGCGAGTCTTTACCGGCCTTGATCTTGCCGCAGAATTCGTCCATATCGGCGAGCGGCTGCGCTTCGCCGTTAATGAAGCTATTCGTTTTCGGGAACTGCTTGTCTTCGATACATACGCCGGCAATGCCGCGTTGTTCGAGCTTGCGCACGAGGCGGCGCACGTTGTTGAAGTTGCCGTAGCCGGTATCGCCGTCGAGCAGAATGGGCAGATCGCTTGCGTCGGCCATGAATTCGAGGTTGTCGACTACCTGCGTCCAGCTTGCTTCGTTGTTGTCGCGCACGCCGAATTGCGCGGAAATCGCGAGGCCCGAGCCCCAGATCGCCTTGAAACCTGCTTCGCGCACGATGCGGGCGGACAGGCCGTTATGGGCCTCCATCATGAATTCGAGTTCGTTGCTGACAAGCATCTGGCGCAGACGTGCGCTGCGGGAAGCGGAGACGAAGGCGGGTTCGCGGGCATTCAATTTTCGGTACTCCTTGTGGCGGGCTTATTGGCGCTCTTTTTGCCCGGCTGGCGACTGGAAAATGGCGACTATAGCGGAATTTTCATTTATCGGTCATTTAGACGGCTCTGCTTTTTCCGCCTTGCTGTTAAGTGGAAAAATGTGTCGATTTTTGCAGAGAGCCGCAGCCACACGGCCTTTGGAGTTAATTGGCGTTTTGTGGAAACTTGACAGGACGCCGCGTGCCCGTGATCCGCAGTCGAATCGGCGCAATCCAGCGACTCAATTTGTAACAAGCATATTTCAATAAAGATCGGGTTGTTTGCGGAATCCCGATGAATATCGCTTCACGATTTATTGATTACTGCATTTCAAATTTCATTGCGTTTTTAATAAACAGGCGACTCGTGGCCTCACGAAGCCCAGCGGATATTTAGTCAGACAAAACCCCTGCTAAAACAGCGGGTTTCCCCTGCCTCAGGAGACACCCTGCAAGTGCCGTAAACAAAGTCAGCGAAAAGCAAACAGCCAATCCGATCGACCCTTTGTGAAAGCACGACCCATCGCTATGACTTTGAACAAAAAACTGGCCTCAATGATCGCCGTCCTGTGGTTCGGCCTGATCCTGATCGGCGGCTTCGGTGCATGGCAAAACCGTGCGTCGATGATTGCCGACCGGCGCGATCAGCTCACGTCGCTGATCGATCAGGCGAATCACGTCGTGAGCCGTTACTACACGCTGGCGCAGCAACACGTCATCACCGAGGACGAAGCGAAGAAGCAGGCGCTCGCAACAATCGAGGCGATGCGCTATGGCAAGGACGGCTACATCTCGGTGAACGATTCCCAGCCGGTCATGCTGATGCATCCGTTCAAGAAAGAGATGGTCGGCAAGAACCTGGCGCAATTCACCGACCCGGCGGGCAACCATCTGTTCGTGGACATCGTCAAAGCAGGCAATCGCGAAGGCGGCGGCTTTGTCGACTACCTGTGGGCCAAGCCCGGCAGCGAAAAGCCCGTGGCCAAGACGAGCTATGCGATGCACTTCCAGCCGTGGGACTGGTATGTCGTCACCGGCATGTATATGGACGACGTGCAGCGCGCGTTTTATTCAAATCTCTTGCGCTGGCTCGCCATCACCGTCGCGCTCGGCGCTGTTGCTACGGCCATCATGCTGCTCGTGTTGCGCAGCATCCGCCGCTCGCTGGGCGGCGACCTGGAAGTGGCCGTCGAACATGCGCAACTGATGGCGCGCGGTAACCTCGCGACGCGCGTGCCGGTCAAGGACAACGACGCCGGCAGCCTGCTGCATGCGCTGCAGACCATGCAGGCCGGTCTCGTCGACACCGTTTCGCGCGTGCGTACCGGCACCGAAAACATCAACATTGGCGCGACCGAAATCGCCGCGGGCAACACCGATCTGTCGCAGCGCACCGAGGAACAGGCGGCCGCGCTGGTGCAGACGGCGTCGAGCATGGATCAGATGACGGTCAACGTGAAGCAGAACGCCGACAGCGCGCTGCAAGCCGCGCAACTCGCGGGTCAGGCCGCGGACGTCGCCACGCGCGGCAGCCGCGTCGTCGACGACGTGGTCCGTACGATGGGCGAGATCACAACGAGCTCGCGGCAGATCGGCGACATCATTGGCGTGATCGACGGCATCGCGTTCCAGACCAACATTCTCGCGCTGAACGCGGCGGTCGAGGCGGCCCGCGCGGGCGAACAGGGACGCGGCTTCGCGGTGGTCGCCGCGGAAGTGCGCAGTCTCGCGCAACGCTCGGCCACGGCCGCCAAGGAGATCAAGGCGCTGATCGAGACGTCGACGAGTACCGTTGAAGCAGGCGCGTCGCTCGTGTCCAACGCGGGTTCGACGATGGGCGAGATCGTGCAATCGGTGCGTCGCGTGAACGAGATCCTCGAGGAAATCAGCAACGCGTCGCGCGAGCAGAGCGCGGGCATCGAGCAGGTGAATCGCGCGGTCGGCGAAATGGATCAGGTCACGCAGCAGAACGCGGCGCTCGTGGAACAGGCCGCTGCCGCCGCGCACTCGCTGAAGGACCAGGTGGGCGTTCTGCGCGAAGCGATTTCCAGCTTTGCGCTGCCGGCCTGACGATGACGAGCTTGAGAAAGCGCAACGGGAAGCGTCAAGAAACAACGGACAACTAGACAACACGACGCAAAGAAGCACTTGAACACGAGCCGCACGGATTTTCGGATCCGCGCGGCTTTTTTTCGCCCGTCGCGCGAGTTGACTTGCAGTAATCCCTCATAAAGATTACGTTCTCATTACAATGAGCCGCACCGCTTTTGAGCGATGCAAGTCAATCCGCTGTTTATCCGCCTCTATGATCCAGAAGAAAAAGTCTCAACCACGCGACCCGTACGCGCCGGTCGCAAAGAACCAGTTGCTCGTTGCGCGCCTTCCAATGTGGCGCTCGAAGTTCATCGTCGTGCTGGTGTTCGGCGCATTTGCCGCGCTCGCCGGCCGCGCGCTCTGGGTTCAAGTGGTGAATCGCGACTTCTACGTCGATCAAGGGCAAAAGCGCTACCAACGCACGATCGAACTGGATGCAACGCGCGGCCGCATTGTCGACCGCAATGGCTCGATGCTCGCCGTCAGTCTCGCGACTTACGAGATCTGGGCGTCCCCGAAACTACTCGACGAAGCCGCGTTGCCGCCGCTTTCGAAGCTGCTCGATCTGCCGCTCGCGGAACTGCGTCGTCGCCTGAGCGGCGATAAGACGTTCGTGCTGCTAAAGCGTCAGGTCGACGCGGATACCGCCGGCCATCTTTCCAGGCTCGGACTCGCGGGCATCACGCAGATTGCCGATTCCAAGCGTTTCTATCCGGAAGGCGAGTCGGCGGCGCACGTGGTCGGCTTTACGGACATCGAGGACAACGGTCAGGAAGGCGTCGAGCTGGCGGCCAACGAACAACTGCTCGGCGTGCCCGGCCATCGCGAAGTAATCCGCGACCGGCTCGGGCGCGTCGTGTCCGAGACGCGCCCGCTCGTACCCGCGCAGAACGGCGAGACGATCCATCTGACCATCGACCGGCGCATTCAGCAACTCGCATACGGGCAGTTGAAGGACGCGATTGCCAGACATCGCGCGGAAGCAGGCAGCGTAGTCGTGCTCGACGCGCGCAACGGCGAGATCCTCGCGCTCGCCAATTATCCGAGCTTCGATCCGAACGACCGCGCGCGTCTGACCGGTCGGCAACTGCGTAATCGCGCGGTGGTGGACACGTTCGAGCCGGGTTCGACGATCAAGCCAGTGGTCGTCGCGCTTTCCATCGACGAAGGCAAAGTGCGGCCGCAAAGCGTGATCGACACGGCGCCGGGCTGGTACAAGATCGGTCCCGCGGTGATCCACGACACGTCGAATCACGGCGCGATGACTGTTGCGGAAGCGGTGCAGAAGTCGAGCAACATTGCGCTCGCCAAGCTCGCGCTCAATTTGCCGGCCGAGAAAATCTGGACGAAGTACCAGGAATACGGGCTGGGCTTGCGGCCCGATCTGACGTTCCCAGGCGTGGCATCTGGCAAGGTGCGTCCCTGCAAACGCTGGCGCCCGATCGAGCAGGCGACCATGGCATATGGCTACGGACTTTCCGCTTCGCTATTGCAGATCGCACAGATCTACACCGCCTATGCCGGCGACGGAACGATGCACCGCGTGCGGTTGCTACGCGAGAGCACCGAGGCGGGCGGCAATAGTGCAGGCGCTTCTGCTCAAACGCACCACGCGGTCACCACGCCCGGCACCGCACGCGCGATCCGCTCGATGCTGGAAATGGCGACGGGCGACGGCGGCACGGGGCGGGCCGCGACAGTGGAAGGCTACCGTGTGGGCGGCAAGACCGGGACTGCGCGCAAGCAGGTCGGCGCGACTTACGCGAAGAATCGCTACCGTGCACTCTTCGTCGGAATGGCGCCCATGAGCGACCCGAGACTGATTGTCGCCGTGATGATCGACGACCCGGCCGGCAAGGCGTTTTATGGCGGCACTGTCGCCGGCCCGGTGTTCAGCGCGGTAACGGGCGGCGCGTTGCAACTGCTCGGCGTGCCGCCGGATGCGCGACCCGGCGCGTGACGCTGGGCCCGACCGCTCCGCGTATGCGTACGGATTTGCGCGATCTTAAGTCTCGCTTAATTCTTTGCTGCAACCATGCGACTCAACATCCCCTGTTGAGCCGCCAGATCACCGGCGGCGTTTTTTTTCAGCGATGTTTGCCGACGCGCTAAAAGACAGGCTGTATGCCTGCGAAAAAGAAAGAGGTCACACCATGGTTGAGAACAAGGTATTCGAGCATCTGCGCGCCATGCCTGACAACGAATGGGTCCGGCAGATTCACTCATGCAAGGTCTCTGACCCGCTGCAACCGCCTTGGGGACGTTCGTACCGGCTCGTCGAATGGACCATGAAGCACACGCCCGAAGCAAGTCGCCGCGTGGTGCCTGCCGAAAGTACACCGCTCGAAATTGCGCAGGCCGTCGTATCGCATGTGCCTGGCAGGCGCTTCTGTCAGCGCGGCGACGAATAGCAGAAGTCCAACGCGTCTTCCAGCCGGTCGTTGCCCCAGAACATTTCGTCGCCGACAAAGAACGTAGGGGCGCCGAAGATGCCTTTCGACGCGGCAACTTCCGTCTGTTCACGCAGACGCAGCTTGTTCGCGTCGCTCTGCGCTTCCGCGATGATCTGTTGCGCAGGCAACCCGAGTTTCGCGAGCGCTTCGCTCACTACTTCGATCGAACCGATATCGCGGTCATGCACGAAATTCTGCTGCATGATCTCGCGACAGTACGCGGCAATCCATTCGCGCTCTGCGCCGAGCAGTGCTACACGCAGCGCGAGTAACGCTGCGCGCGGAAAAACGCTCGGACGTGTCAACGCAATGCCGTATTTGCGGCACTGCCGTTCCATGTCCTTCCACACGTAGGCGCCCTTCTCCTTTTGCAGAACGAACGGAGAATTGTCGAAACCAAGTGCGCGAAAGATCGGCCCTAGCAGAAACGGCCGCCAATCGACGCTCACGCCCCGCGCCGCGGCCTCAGCCTCGATGCGCATGGCGCTCAGGTAGCTATAGTTGCTGCCGAAGTCGAACCAGAACTCGATCCGGCGTGCTGGCGTGGTTGCGGAAGCGGTGATGTGGTCCATCTCTATTCTCGTGCAATGCGGGCCAGTTGAACGGGAAAGCGCTAACTATGACAAGAGACTTCGCCGCTCGCATAGATGGCAAAAGGGCGTGGGAACACGCGGGCGCTCAGCGCGTTTGCGTCGCCACGCGCAGTCCAAGCGAAATAAACAGCACACCGATGATCTTGTTCTGCCACCGCCGCAGCCACGTCAGGCGCTTGATGAGCCTGCCGAGCGGGCGAATCGTCAATACGATCAGCGTGGTGTAAAGCGCGCTCATGCCGACGAAAATCAGGCCCAACGTCGTGAACTGCAAAAACGTGGAGCCATGTTCGGGATGAACGAATTGCGGAAGAAACGCGAGAAAGAAAAGCGCGGTCTTCGGATTGAGCACCTCGGCGGGAATGGCCTGGAAGAACGCTTTCGACGCGGACACGGGCGCGCTCGCGGGCACATTCGCGTTGGTCTGCTTTTCACGCAATGCGCGAATGCCCAGATAAACCAGATAAGCGGCGCCGATCCATTTGACCGCGTTGAACGCGAGTGCCGACGTCATCAGCAAGGCAGAGAGGCCAACGGCCGCGCCCAGCGTGTGAATGAAGTCGCCTACTGCAATGCCAAGGCCGGTGAAGATGCCGGCCTTGCGTCCTCCGTGCACCGTGCGTGTCAAAACCAGCAGCACGGCGGGCCCGGGAATCAGAAAGAGGCCGAATACAACGGCAATGAAAGTGCCTAACGAGGATAGCTCGAGCATGTCGTCTCCAGATTGTTTGCGCCCGTCCGATGCAAGCGGACGGTTCGAACAGTGTACTTGCGACGCACGTAGCGCGCTTGCCGGCGCGATATCGTGCTACGTCTCGCAAACTGGCTATCATTCGAGTCGCGGGCTTCAACGGGCTCACGAGTTGTCTTGACTATCGCTATTGACTGGAATTACGAAGGTGACTTACACGCTGTCCACGCGGCACATCCACGAACTCGAGATTCGCAAGAGCCGGTTCATTGCGTACGCCGTGCCGGTCGAGGATCGCGACGCCGCGATGGACGAATTGCGCCGTCTGCGCGACGAGCACCCCACCGCAACGCACGTGTGCTGGGCGCTGCTGGCAGGCGGTCAGTCCGGCATGTCCGACGACGGCGAGCCGTCCGGCACCGCGGGCCGGCCAATTCTCGAAGTGCTGCGGCACCACGATCTGGACGGCGTGCTGGGCGCGGTAGTCCGTTATTATGGCGGCGTCAAACTCGGCGCGGGCGGCCTCGTGCGTGCATACACCGACGCAATTGCTTCGGCGCTGCTGGACGCGCCGCGAGTCGAGCGGATCGCACAGGGGTCGCTGACCGTCGAAGTCGGTTACGCCGACGAAGCCAAAGTGCGGCGATGGATCGAAGCTCAAGGCTACGCGCTCGCCGATACCGCGCACGCAATGCTCGTGAAGATCACCATCCGCTTGCCGGTCAACGCGGTCGACGACGCACGGCGCACGCTAGTCGATATGACACAGGGCAAAGCCGGCTTCTTCTAATGGCAGCGCCCCGGCGCTTTTTATTTCGAAGATGGCGCGCAGGTGCCCGCTGTTACCATGCTGTTCTTCAACGGCATGTATCACCACTTAAAGGGCCACTCTTCTGATCTCGACCGCCGCTTGTTCCAGCACAGCGCCCGAATCGGCGCGGCATGGTTCGCTTTCGCGTCATCCGGCGCGCCCGGCAGCGGGCACGCCGGCGACCTTGGGAAATATCGTGCTCAAGGGCTGCGGCGTGATCGCGCTGCCCTTGATGCTGTCCGCCTGCTCGTGGTCGTGGTTTGGGCTGAACAGCCCGCCCCGCGCGGCGGCACACTCCACGGGTTGGCTCAGCGTCGCGCCCGCCCGCGATTTCGCCTACATGCCGGCTATTGAAGGACGCATGTCGCCGAATCGCATCGAAAACACGGCGATGACCGCCCTGGTGCTGAAAAACGATATCAACCAGGCGGTGCGCGAGAGCATCGCGAATCGTCTCAAGGTTGCTGGCTTCCATCTCAACGATGGTAGGAAAGTGCTGAGCGGTAACATCGAAAAATTTACTGTCGACGACGTCCGTTCGCCCGCGCTGTGGACACTGAAGATGCGCTACGTGGTGACGGATTCCGCCACGCAAAAGGTTGTGTTCTCGACCACCAAGACCGTCAAACGGAAATCGCCGAAATTCACCAGCAGTTCCATTGCGATCGAAGACACGGTGAGGCTTAGCGTCGACGCATTGGTGGGCGATAGCGGGTTCATCAATGCAGTGAACTGAGGACTGAGTGGGCCAGAGGCGTCTTCCAACGACACCTGCAAACGCCCGTCAGCGCAGACGCGAGCCGACGCGCCACCGGTTTTCGCTACAATCGGAACCAGCGCGGCGCGTTTTCAGTTTGCGCGCTTGCGGGTTTACGGGTTTGCACCTGGCTCGCGCCCGCGCGTTCATTCCCTGCGAGGCTCCATGTCCACCACCGCCTGGCTGTTCTTTCTCCCCGCCTGTTTCGCGATCAATCTCGCGCCGGGGCCGAACAATCTGCTTTCGATCAACGTGGCCGCGCGGCACGGCTTCATGACCGCGTTTCTCGGCGGTACCGGACGGCTGGTCGCGTTTGCAACCATGATTGCGCTCGCCGCCACCGGTCTCGCGGTCGTGCTGCATGCATCGGAGTGGTTCTTTCTCGCCATCAAACTCGCGGGCGCCGCTTACCTGATCTGGCTCGCCATTCAACTGTGGCGCAGCGACGCGCCTGCGGTGGACACCACGCAAGAGCAACCGGCATCGCTCGCGAGGATCGCACGCCAGGAATTCCTCGTGGCAGCGGGCAATCCCAAGGCGATACTGGTCTTTACCGCATTTCTACCGCAATTCGTCGACATCGCGAAACCGATGCTTCCGCAATTCGCTGCGCTGGGGATGAGCTTCCTCGTGCTGGAATGCGTGGCTATCGCGCTTTACTCGTGGGCGGGGATGCATCTCGGCAAGTGGCTTGTGCGCGCTCGCGTCAGGCGCTGGTTCAATCGCAGCTGCGGCGCATTCCTCGCAGCCATCGGACTCAGTTTCCTGCTGGTCAGACGTGCCTGACCTTCTTAGAACCGCGTGCAGAGGGGCGCCGTCCATAAGCAATGCCTAATGCTTGCGCCGAGAAAGTTTAACTATCTGTATTGACCGCACGCCCCTATGCTCATTAAGTGACCCGCCGCCGTGCTCGGCGAGACGCGGCATGGGCAAGCGACTTCTCATAGTCACAGGAGCGGCATCATGAAGATCTGCATCTTCGGAGCGGGAGCGATAGGCGGCTTGATGGGCGTGCAGTTGGCACGCGCCGGCGCCGACGTCAGTTTCATCGCGCGCGGCGCGCATCTCGCGGCAATGCGCGAGCACGGCGCGCGTCTGATTATCGACGGCGAGACGGTCAGCGCGCCGGTTCGCTGCACGTCCGACCCGAGCGAACTCGGCGTGCAGGACTTCGTGATCATTACGTTGAAGGCGCACTCGTTGCCTGGCGTTGTCGACGCGATGCAGCCGCTGCTCGGCAAACACACTGCCGTCGTGACCGGGGTCAACGGCATTCCGTATTGGTACTTCTATCAACACGGCGGCAAGTTCGCCGGCACGCGGCTCGCGAGCGTCGATCCGGACGGCAGTCAATGGACAAAGCTCGGCCCCGAACGGGCGATCGGATGTGTGCTCTATCCGGCCGCAGAAATCGTGGAACCGGGCCTCATCAAGCATGTATATGGCAAGAAGTTTCCGATCGGCGAGCCGAGCGGCGAGCGCACGCCGCGCATCCAGCAGTTGCACGAGATCATGCAGGCAGCGGGTTTCGAGGCGCCGATCCGCGACAACATCCGCGACGAAATCTGGCTGAAGCTGTGGGGCAATCTGTGCTTCAACCCGATCAGCGCGTTGACGCATGCAACACTCGACGTGCTCACGAGCGACCCCGGCACGCGCGCAGTGTCGCGCACGATGATGCTCGAGGCAAAGCGCATTGCCGATCAGTTCGGCGTGCACTTTCGGGTCGACGTGGAAAAGCGTATCGACGGCGCGGGCGCGGTCGGCGCACATAAAACGTCGACGCTCGTGGATCTGGAGAACCGGCGGCCCATGGAAATCGATCCGCTTCTGACTGTGGTGCAGGAAATG
The DNA here is from genome assembly GCF_000685095.1 of Paraburkholderia caledonica NBRC 102488. Taxonomy (GTDB): domain Bacteria; phylum Pseudomonadota; class Gammaproteobacteria; order Burkholderiales; family Burkholderiaceae; genus Paraburkholderia; species Paraburkholderia caledonica. The sequence goes on along the minus strand of NZ_BAYE01000006.1, from coordinate 45,086 downwards.
GGACACCTCGTCAACGAGCCGACGCCTACCATCGACGTCGTGCTTGCGCTCGTCAAACTGCGCGAACGCATGGCATTGCAGGGCGCGTGATCCTATAGGACTTGTTTGCGCTTCTCGCGTTCATCGCGGTACGTTGAAAAAGGATCGGACGCCGCCGGGCGTCCGATCCGTTTTATTTGCGCGGCAAAATACAGCTGCTATTGATCGATGGCCAGCCAGACCGCTTTCGGCTCGGTGAAGTTTTCAATCGCCACATCGCCGTGCTCGCGGCCGAAGCCCGAATCGCCCGAGCCGCCCCAAGGCAGGCGCACGTCGGTATAGCCGTAGGTATTGATCCAGACGGTCCCCGCTCTCAGGTCCCGTGCCACGCGATGCACGCGACCAATGTCCGCGCTCCACACTCCGGCCGCGAGGCTGTACAACGTGCCGTTCGCGATACGTATAGCGTCCGCTTCGTCGTTGAAACGAATCACGCTCGCCACGGGCCCGAAAATCTCCTCCTGCGAAATGCGCATCTCGTGCTCGACGTTGGCAAACACCGTCGGCTCCACGAAGAAGCCGCGCTCGCCGATGCGCGCGCCGCCTGTCACCAGCGACGCGCCTTCGGAGCGCCCGGCATCGACATAGCCGAGCACGGTCTTCATTTGCGCGGCGGAGATAAGCGGACCCATCGACGTCTCGCGCAACGACGGATCGCCAACCTTGATCGACTTTGCGCGCGCGGCGAGGCGCTCCACCACTTCGTCGTAGACATCGCGATGCGCGAGAATGCGCGAGCCCGCCGAGCACACTTGTCCCGTGTTGAAGAAGATGCCCGACGCCGCGGCCCGCACTGCGTTGTCGAGATTCGCATCGGGGAAAATCAGATTGGCTGACTTGCCGCCGAGTTCCAGCGTCACGCGTTTGAAGTTGCCGGCCGCGCCCTGCAGAATGCCGCGCCCCACCGACGGCGATCCGGTGAACGTAACCTTGTCAACGCCTGGATGCGCGACGAGCGCGTCGCCGACCACACGTCCCTTGCCCGTGACGATATTCAGTACTCCCGGCGGCACGCCCGCTTCGAGCGCGAGCTCGCCGATGCGCAGCGCGCTGAGCGGCGTGATCTCGGCGGGCTTCACAATCAGCGTGCAACCGCACGCGAGCGCCGGCGCGATTTTCCACATACCGATCATCAGCGGGAAGTTCCACGGCACGATTGCAGCGACCACGCCGACCGGTTCACGCAACGTGTAGGTCAAAGCGTCCGGCCGAACGGGCACCACCTGCCCGTTGATCTTGTCGCACCAGCCTGCGTAGTACTCGAGCGTATCGATCGCGGCCGGAACGTCCTGGCGCATGACGGCGGCAATCGGCTTGCCCGCGTCGAGACTTTCGAGCGCGGCCAGTTCGTCGAGATTGTCGCGCATCAGGCCAGCAAGGCGGGACAGAATGCGGCCGCGCTCCGCCGCCTTGATTCCGTTCCACACCTTCAATGCGGCGCGCGCTGCATGCACTGCCGTGTCGACGTCCGCGGCGCTACCTTGTGCAACGTGCGCGATCGGCTCCTCGGTAGCCGGATTGATATTGACGGAATATTCGCCCGTGGCCGGCGGCAACCGCTTGCCGTCGATCAACAGGTCATGGCGCCTGAGGCCGGTATCAGTGTCCATCATGAAGCTCCTTGCATTGAAATGTTGCTTGGGCTGATTGCTGCTAGCCGGCCTTGGGGCGAAGGCCGGTTTCGGCAAGTCGATCGAGCGCTACGGCTCGTGAAGCGCCGCGCCGCTGCGCGCGGCCGCAGGCCAGGAAGAGTCGCGAGGTGACGCGTGCGGGGATGCGGCCGACGTTGTGGATGGGGTTGTGATTGAGCTTTCGCCCGAACCGTCGTCCGGACTTGCGTTCGTAGAGGGCGCTCCGCCATGCGCCGCGAACTCGGCCCACGCGGCCGCGGCATTCGGCCTTAGCGAGCGATTGCGGCGATGCACGAGCAGCGTCGTCAATGCGATTTCAGGAACGAGCGGCCGGCTCACCAGCGACTCGCCGACGGCGGGCCAATGCGCGTCGACGGGCAGAACGCCGACGCCCAACCCGAGTTCCACCATGCGCAACACCGCCGCCACATGTCCGAATTCCTGCACCGGGCGACGCTTCAGTCCGTTCGCGTTGAGGGCCGGATCGAGCGCCGCACGCACCCCCGCGTCCGCATTCAATGTGACGAGCGCCCAGTCATGCAGCGCCGCCCACGCGACGCTGGCGTGGCGGGCCAGCGGATGCGTCGACGGCATCACCGCATGCAGCGGCGTCGTGAACATGACCTGCGCGTGCAACTGGTCGTTGGCGAGCGGCGCGGCCAGCGAGACCACGCCGAAATCGACTTCGCCGTGCTCGACGCTCGCGAGTACGCCGCTTTGGGCTTGATCCTCGACGGTGACCGTCAGTTCTGGATATGCCGTCGCACAACGCGCGAGTCCCTGTGCGACCCATCCCGACGACAACACAGGATTGCTCGCCACAGCGACGACGCCGCGGTGTCCTTCGTAAGCGGCCCGCTCTTCGCGCAACGTCAGATCGATTTCATCGAGCAGGCGGCCAATCCTTCGTTCGAGACTTGCGCCCGCGTGCGTCAGTTGAACCTGGCGCGTCGTGCGATCGAACAGTTTGAGTTCGACCGCATCTTCGAGCTCCCGCACACACCGGCTCACCGCCGACTGTGTCAGATCGAACTCGCGCGCCGCGCGCGTGAAACTCCGTTCACGCGCGACGGCAACAAACACCTTGAGTTGCTGCAACGAAACATTCATGAGGTCATGGCCGGCCGCGAACGGCTCGGCAGCCTATTCGCCGGTTTGCTCGGGCCAGTGGCTCAGCCGCGAGGCTTTGCCGTTACCCGCGACGGCGAGCACGCCCGGCTGAGGCTCGTCCTGCGAGTGGATCCAGCGGGAGCGCATCGGCGCCAGAATGAATTTCGCGGACACGCCGGCGACAATCGTAATCACAGCCGAAACAGTGAACACGAGGCTCCATCCACCCGTTGCCGACAACACCGACGCGACCGGCACCAGCAGCGAAGCCGTGCCCTTCGCGGTGTACAGCGTGCCGGCATTCGCCGCCGCGTACTTGCTGCCGAACGTGTCCGCGCAGATTGCCGGGAAGATCGAGAAAATTTCGCCCCAGAAGAGGAAGATCAGCGCGGCAAACGTCATGAACGCATACGGGTTCGTGCCGTACTCCATCATGCCGAGCAACGCGAGCCCTTCGCCGATAAAGATCGCGAACATCGTGTTTTCACGGCCGATCTTGTCGGAGATGAAACCGCACAGCGGACGCGTGAAGCCGTTGCAGACGTTGTCGATGGAAAGCGTGGCTGTCAGCAGCGGCAGCGTGACGCCGAAGATCGTCATGGGAATGCGCGCAAGGCCCCAGTCTTTCGCGATCGGGCCGATCTGCGCGGTTGCCATCAGGCCGCCGGCCGCCACCGCCACGAACGAAACGTAGATCACCCAGAACACTGGCGTCTTGATCATCTGGCCGGGCGTGAGGTCCACCTTCGACACCGCGAATTTCTTCCTGGCGGGCACGTGCTTGCGCAACACAGGCTTCACCAGCAGCATGGCGAGCAGCAGAATCGCGACGCCCTGCAAGATACCGAAGAAGAAGAACGTGTGCTCGTAGCCGGAGCGGGTAATCATGTTCGCAATCGGGATCACGGTCACTGCTGCGCCCGCGCCGAAGCCGGCGGCGGTCAGGCCCGCAGCGAGGCCGCGGCGGTCGGGAAACCATTTCAACGCATTGCCGACGCAGGTGCCGTACACACCGCCCGCGCCAATCCCGGCGATAACCGCGGAGACGTAAAGCATCGGCAAGGTCGTCGCGTACGAATTCATGACCCATGCAATGCCCGCGCACACCGCGCCGCCCGCCACCACTGGCCGTGGACCGAATTTGTCGACGAGCCAGCCTTCCAGTGGAACGAGCCAGGTTTCCGTGAGGATGAAAATCGCGAACGCCATCTGAATCGAGGCCTGGCCCCAGTGATGCCGCGCGTCCATCGGCGCGACGAACAGCGTCCACGCGTACTGCAGGTTCGCCACCAACGCCATGCACACCATGCCGATGACGAGCTGCCACCAACGGTTCGCCCAGAATACGCGGGCCGTGGTCTGTTGAGTGATATCGTCCATGTGCCTTGTCTCCGCAATTATTTAGTGCAGCCGGCCAACGCGCCGTGCTGTATGTGTCCCGCCTTATCGTTATGACCCGAAAAGCCTTGCAATTCGGGAATTTTTAATATCTGCGTCTTTAAATCGCTTCCTTTTAAAAAGCGAATTAATCATCGCCTTTTGGGAAGTTCTTAATTCCGACTAATCCTTTCTGCTGCTTTCCGCCGATCCCCTTTCGGTCCCGCCACGCCTGAATCCAAGCGTTAACCCGAGTGTGAGGCCGGCAGCTTCGTTTTTCTTTACAAACTCATGCTAGGGTCATTGCTGAATTACTAATAATTAAAGTTTGTTATTATGTTGATTCACGTTTGCTTATACATCGGCCATGACGATGCGCAATGCCACGCTCCGGCAGTTGAAGGTATTCGAGACCGTGGCGCGCCACTTGAGCTTTTCGCGCGCCGCCGAGGAGTTGCACCTCACGCAACCCGCCGTTTCCACACAGGTTCGTCAGCTTGAAGAGCACGCCGGCTTGCCGCTCTTCGAACAGCTGGGCAAAAAGATTTACCTCACGCCAGCCGGCACCGAAATGCTGCACTACAGCCGCGCGATCATTCAGCAGTTTCACGAAGTCGACGAAGCCATGAGCCAGTTGAAAGGCGTCTCCGGTGGCAAGCTGAATGTGGCGGTCATCAGCGCCGGCGACTACTTCTTTCCGCGGCTGCTCGCCGAGTTCACGCGGCGCTACGCGGGCGTCGTGCTGAATCTTGCGGTGCACAATCGCGAGGAGTTGCTGCATCAGCTCGCCACCAACCAGACCGATCTCGCAGTGATGGTGCGCCCGCCGCATGAGATGGACGCCACGAACGAGCCGTTCGCGCCGCACCCGTACGTGATCGTGGCCGCGCCTACGCATCCGCTCGCGCAAAAGCGCAACATCAGGATGAGCCAGTTGGCGAACGAGGCATTTATCGTACGTGAGCGCGGCTCGGACACCTGGAACTCCATGGAGGAAGGCTTCGCCGGTCGCCTCTCCAATCTGAAAATCGCGATGGAGATCAAGAGCACCGAGACTATCAAGCAGGCGGTCATTGCCGGCATGGGCATCGCGTTTCTGTCCGCGCACACGATCAGTCTCGAACTGCAGTTGGGCCACCTGGTCGTGCTCGATGTCGAGAGCTTCCCGGTCATGCTCAACTGGTATGTCGTTCATCGGAAGAACAAGCGTCTGCCGCCCGTTGCCGTGGCGTTCAAGCGCTTTCTGATGGAAGAGGGCGCGAGCCTCATCGAGAAGATCACGCGAGTGAAGGAACTGAGCGTGTATAAGCAATAGCCTATGGAAATCCAATAAAACTTTAACTATTGCAAATCGATCAGTACTTCTATGCTGCAAGCGAGTTCCATCACTTGTCAGCCCAGGAGGCCGATCATGAACCACGCTTCGGTTGCGACTCATGCCAGCGCACGGACAGCCCGCGCTACCGCCGACCATCCCAACGACCCGCATCTGAGCGCCTACAACGCCGCGTTCAGCGATCTGGGTCTGCGCTTTCGCTGGGACCACGCCACGCTCGACATTCTGAGCGAGTTCAACAGCGAAGCCGCTCGCATCACCGCTTTTATCGAGCGCTTTCACGCGCATCTTCATCGCGCTTATGACGCCGATTTCCTCGCTCAACTGATCCTGCAGAAGAAAGCGCAGTACTACAGCGAATTTGCCGCTACTGGCGAATGAGCAGCACGGCGGGAACATGTTCCCGCCGCGTAGAGACTCTGTGGCTCTCGTTCCCTCTGCTGACAGATAGGCCGTCGAGGTCTGTGCTTTCATCGTGGCAGGCTTCTTGGCTGTCGGCTTACCGAAGATCGGCTGGGCAGGCGGCGCGCCGCATATGCGCGAGTGTGCGATTGCCCGTTGCCGCTGTTATGCCAGCCTCGACGGCGGCGGTATGCTGCCGCGCGCACCATGCCGACCTCCCACGCCTCACGCATGTCTTCCGGCTGTGCGTCATGTCGCCCGTCCATCGCGACAGCAGTGCTGCCAACGCCGCCCGCGGCATGTGCATGCGCGTGGACGTTCGGACACTCGCAAAACGCGGAACACTCGGAATACTCCCGACTGAGCATCGCATGCACGCCTATTGAAGATGCAAGCGCACTGATTGCGAGCAGCGCGGCGAGTCCGAACGGCTGTACCGCTTCGGTCGCGAACCCATAGCCGAGCCATCCACACAACAGAAACGCAGCGACGTTGACGATGTCGTGGCCCCGACGCGCCGTCACACGAAGCGGCAACACGCCGCGCAATTTGCAGAATGCAATCGCCGATGTGGCGAACATCAACGCGCCGGCGAACACCGCCGTGCACAGTTCGATTCGCTCGAAGATCGCCTCGATCGACGACGGTAGTGACGATAGCGGCGATAAATAACGCGCGACGCCGGCGACCACGATCGACAGGCCCATACCGCTCGCCACCAGCGCGACGCGCGCGGCGCGCCATGCGAGATTGCGCCGACGCACGAACTGCGCACCGGCAACGGCGCCTGCAACTGCCGCGCAAATATCGGCGACGCCAGCACCGAGGCCCGCGGCGAACACGCCGGAAACGGTGGCGGCCAACGCGGCGGCACGCCAGCAAGGCTGACTTCCGGGCGCCGAATTCGAGCACGACCGCGAGTTATGAATCGGCATCCGCGGCGAGGGCCGCGGCATCAGAGGCAGCCCGTGTAACGGCAATGGCCCGAGCGCCGCGAGCACCGAGCCGAGCGCACAAGCCAACAGCCCGGCAAGCGTTGCCATCAACGGTATGAACATCCCCAGCCACACGGTACTGTCTGACGCTTGCGACACGCGTGCTCCTTCGTGTTCTCGATGCAACTCCGCGCGCTCGTGGCCCGCGGACCGACCCACCGTTCAAACGAGTCCCGCTACGACGCCTGGTTTCGGCGTCTCTGAACCGGCCGCGCGTGCCGAGTTCAGCGTGTTGCGCAACGTGCCGATCCCGTCGATGGAAACCGACACCGTCGCTCCGTCCTTGATCGACCCCACGCCTATCGACGTACCGCATGCGATCACGTCGCCGGGTTCAAGCGTGAGGTCTTGCGAAATAAGGCTTACCTGCTCGGCCGGCGAAAACACCATGTCAGAGAGCGGATAGTTCTGCCGCTCGACACCGTCGAGCATCGTCACCAGATTCGCGCTTTGCCAATTGAAGCCCGAGACGATCGCCGGGCCAATGCAGCAGAAAGTATCGAAGCCCTTGGCGCGGCACCATTGCGGAAAATGCGGATTCTCGTTGAGCAGATCGGCAGCGGTCACGTCGTTGACGAGCGTGTAGCCGAAGATCGCCTGAGCGGCCTCCTCGACGTCGGCATCCCGGCAGCGCCGGCCGATCACAATGCCCAGCTCTCCTTCATAGACGATCTTGCCCGCGTAGCTGGCCGGCCGGCGGATCGGCTCATCGGAGCCGATCACCGAGCCCGCTGGTTTCAGCAAAAAGAGCGGGTGCGTCGGCACCGGCTTCTCGAGCTTTGCGGCAAGCGCGTGATAGTTATTCCACAGCGCGACGATCTTGCCGGGCGCACAAGGCGCGAGCGGCGTCAGTGCGCGCGTCGACAACACCACGCCGGTCGGTACCGGCTGATCGAGACTTTCGTACTCGTGCAGGTAGGCACCTTCGACGCGGCCGAACACCACACCGCCGTCGTTCGACATGAAACGCATCCACGTATCCATATGCCGCTCCTTGAGCGCTTCGGCACGATCTTCCCCGCTGGTCGCGATGAAAACCGTGCCGCCTCCCGTTTTACGCGTCAGGTCAGATCAACCCGGCACCGCGCGCCCACTGATACTTCGCACCCAGCACCGCGACAGGAATCTCCGTCGAATACGCGTACGCGGGAACACCATGCGCATACAGGTACTCGGCCGCCTCTTCCACTTGCACGTCGCCCGCGAGCGATGCAACGATCGGCTTCTCGATGCCGCGCGCTTTCATCTCTTCCTTCACCTCGACAACGAGTCGCGCGAACACCATCGGCGGCGTGATGATCGTGTGCCAGTAGCCGAGAATGATCGCGTGAATGCGCGGATCTTCCAGCCCGAGGCGTATGGTGTTCTGATACGTCGACGGCGGCTCACCGCCTGTGATGTCGACGGGATTTCCGGCCGCGCCAAACGGAGGAATGAACTTGCGGAACGCGGCGTCGAGATCGGCGGGCATGGTCATCAGCGACAGGCGGTTGTCCACGCAAGCATCGGACAACAGCACGCCCGAGCCGCCCGCTCCGGTGATAATCACCACGTTCTCGCCCTTCGGCGTGGGCAGTTTCGGAATGCCGCGCGCAAATTCCAGCAGGTCGCGTAGAGATCGCGCGCGTATAACGCCGCATTGCTTGAACACGTCTTCGTAGATGCGGTCGTTGCCCGCAAGCGCGCCCGTGTGGGAACTCGCAGCGCGCGCACCGAGACTCGTGCGGCCCGCTTTCAACACCACCACTGGCTTCTTCTTCGAGACGCGCGCCGCCGTCTCCGCGAATGCGCGACCGTCTTTCAGATCTTCGCAATGCTGCGCAATGATGTCGGTGTTCTCGTCCTGTTCGAAGAATGTCAGCAGGTCGTCTTCGTCGATATCGGACTTGTTGCCGAGGCCTACAATGGCCGACACGCCCATCTTCGCCGAACGCGAGAAGCCAATGATAGCCATGCCGATACCGCCGGACTGCGAAGACAACGCCGCCTTGCCTTGCACATCGTACGGTGTGCAAAACGTTGCGCACAGGTTCTTCGGCGTGTAGTAAAAGCCGTAAATATTCGGGCCCATCAGGCGAATGTCGTATTCGCGCGCAATCGCAACGATTTCCTGCTGGCCCTCCACGTTGCCCGTTTCGGCAAAACCCGAAGGAATCAGCACCGCGCCGGGAATGCCTTTCTTGCCGACTTCCGTCAGCGCGCCGGCGACAAATTTTGCCGGAATCGCGAATACGGCAACGTCGATATCGCCCGGCACATCCAGCACGCTTTTATAAGCCTTGCGTCCCATGATCTCGTCGGCCTTGGGATGAATCGGATAGATCTCTCCCTGATAGCCGCCGTTGATCAGATTCTTCATGACCGAGTTGCCGATCTTGCCGTCCTCCGCCGACGCGCCAATGACAGCGACGCGGTCCGGCTTCATGATGCGGTTCATCTGCCGCACGATGTCTTCCTGACTCGGCCGGTAGCGTTCCACAGGCGGCTCGAAGTCGAGCACGATCCGTACGTCGGCGGCAATCGCGCCCCGCTTGCTCGCGAACACCGGGTTCAGATCGAGCTCCGATATCTCCGGGAAATCGGATACGAGCCGCGACACGTTTTCAATCAATCCCGCGAGCGCCTCGCGATCAACCGGCTCGCCGCCGCGCACGCCTTTGAGCATCTCGGCTGCCGCAATGCCGTCGAGCATCGAACGCGCGTCGTCGCGTGTAGCCGGGGCGAGGCGAAACGTAATGTCCTTCAGCACTTCGACGAGCACGCCGCCAAGGCCGAACGCCACCAGCTTGCCGAATGACGGATCGGTGACCGCGCCGACAATCACTTCCTGGCCGGCGCCGATCATCTGCTGCACCTGCACCCCGAGCAGATTCGCCTGCGCGTTATAGCGCTTCGCGTTCTCCATGATCGTCGCGAAGCCCTGCACGACGTCGGCAGCATTCTTCACGCCGACGAGCACGCCGCCCGCCTCCGTCTTGTGGAGAATTTCCGGCGAAACGATCTTCAGCACGACCGGAAAGCCGATCTCGGTCGCAAATTGCGCGGCTTCGGCCGCGGTCGTGGCGAGCGCTTCTTTCGGCACCGAAATGCCATAGACATCGCACACCAGCTTGCCTTCCGGCGCGGTGAGCGAGGTGCGGCCTTCCGCTTTGGCGTGATCGAGAATATGCCGCACGACGTCCTTGTTGGCGACCTGCGCGTGGCCGTCGGGCGTGTGGGCGGTGCCGCGTTCTTTCAGTGAGAGCGTGTCTTCGTATGCCATGTCCTGCCGTCTCCAATGCGGGTTCGAAAGGCGCCGCCCGGCACCGCGCTCGCCTGAATGGCGAGCGGCGGGCGGCTTGCACTACGGTTTTTCTAATGCGCCTAGATGGCGCCGGCGGTACGCAATGCGCTGATCTGTTCGGGTGAATAACCCAGTTCAGCCATGACTTCGTCGGTATGTTCGCCAAGCAGCGGCGAGCGCTTGACTTCAGTGGGGCTGTCGGACAGTTTGATAGGATTGCCAACTGTCAGATATTTACCGCGCGTCGGATGATCGACTTCGACGATCGTGCCGGTTTGACGCAGCGAGGGCTCTTCCGCGATCTCCTTCATCGAAAGAATCGGCCCGCACGGAATGTCGTACTTGTTGAGGATCTGCATGGCCTCGAACTTGGTCTTGGTCATGGTCCAGCGTTCGATCTCCGCGAAGATCTCTTTCAAGCGCGGCAGACGCGCGGCGGGCGTCGCGTAGTCGGGGTCGGTGGCCCACTCTTCCTTGCCGATCACGTTGCAGATCTTCGCCCACACCGGCGCCTGCGTGATGAAGTAGATGTATGCGTTCGGATCGGTCTCCCAGCCTTTGCACTTCAGAATCCAGCCGGGCTGACCGCCGCCAGATGCATTGCCCGCGCGCGGCACCGCTTCGCCGAACTTGCCGTTCGGATACTGCGGATACTCTTTCATTACACCGGTGCGTTCGAGCCGTTGCTGATCGCGCAGTTTCACGCGGCACAGATTGAGCACGCCGTCCTGCATGGCGGCGAGTACGCGCTGTCCCCGGCCGGTTTGGGTGCGCTGATAAAGCGCAGTGACGATGCCGAGCGCGAGATGCAACCCCGTGCCGCTATCGCCGATCTGCGCGCCGGTCACCACTGGCGGGCCGTCGTCGAAGCCCGTGGTGGATGCCGCACCGCCCGCGCATTGGGCGACGTTCTCGTACACCTTGCAGTCCTCATACGGACCAGGGCCAAAGCCTTTCACCGATGCAACGATCATGCGCGGGTTCAATTCCTGAATGCGCTCCCACGTAAACCCCATGCGATCGAGCGCGCCCGGCGCAAAGTTCTCCACCAGCACGTCGCATTTCTGGATCAGTGCTTCGAGAACCTGCTTGCCTTCGGGGTTCTTCGTATCGATCGTGACCGAACGCTTGTTATGGTTGAGCATCGTGAAGTACAAGCTGTCCACGTCCGGAATGTCACGCAGTTGTTCACGCGTGATGTCGCCTGCTCCGGCTCGCTCCACCTTGATCACGTCCGCGCCGAACCACGCCAGCAATTGCGTGCATGTCGGGCCCGATTGCACATGCGTGAAATCGAGAATGCGCACGCCGTCGAGTGCTTTGCCCATGTCGTGTCTCCTAAGGTATCCGTATTACTTGTACATGGTCTGGTTCTTCGTGCCCGGCGCGTACTCGCGCGGGTCGACCCAGATGTTGACGACAGCCGAGCGCCCCGTGCGATGAATCGCTTCGCGTGCACGCTGCAACGCACCCGCGATCTGCGCCGGGTCGCGCACTTCCTCGCCGTGGCCGCCGAGCATCTCGGCGAACTTGCTGAAGGGCACGTCGCTCAGCAGGTTGCCGACATTGCCGCGCTCGTCGCCATATTTGGCGAGCTGACCGTAGCGGATCTGGTTCATCGCCGAGTTGTTGCCGATCACCGCGAGGTACGGTGCGCCGAAGCGGTTTGCCGTTTCCATGTCGAATGCGGTCATGCCGAACGAGCCGTCGCCGTAGTAGCACAGCACTTCTTTCTGCGGATGCGCGATCTTGGCCGCAAGCGCGAATCCGGTACCGACACCGAGCGAGCCGAGCGCGCCCGGGTCCATCCATTGGCCAGGACGGCGCGGACGAACTGCTTGCGCGGAGATCGTCACGACGTCGCCGCCGTCGCCGATATAAACGGTGTCGTCGGAGAGAAACTCGTTGAGCTCGTAGGCCACGCGATACGGATGAATCGGCGTGCTGTTCGACTTGAAGAGCGGCATGAGTTTTTCAGTTGCCGTCGCTTCCGCGTCCTGCAACTGCGCCATCCACTTGCGGCGTGCCTGACGCTTGTCGTCCTTCAGGCGGCCGCTTGCGGCTTGCAATACAGCGGCGAGGATCGCACCCGGATCGCCGACCAGGCCGAGGTCGATATCGCGGTTCTTGCCGACAGTCCGGTAGTCCATGTCGATCTGCACAAGCGTCAGTTCTTTACTGATGCGCTTGCCATACCCCATCCGAAAATCGAACGGCGTGCCGACGACAATGAGAACGTCCGCATTGGCAAACGCCTGTGAACGCGTGCGGTCGAAGTGATGTGGATCGCCCGGCGGCAGCAGCCCGCGGCTCGCGCCATTGAAATAGCCGGGAATGTCGAGGCCGCGTAGCAGCGCGATCGCTTCCTCATGACCGCGGGCGGTCCACACCTGCTGTCCGTACAGAATCGCGGGGCGCTCGGAATTGACGAGAATGTCCGCGAGTTTCTCGATGTCGCGCGGGTCGCCAATCGATTTGGTCGACGCGCGATAGTGACCCGGCTGCGGCACGACCGCGCGCGTGAGGTCGACTTCGCGGTCGAGTACGTCACGCGGAATTTCCAGGTATGCCGGACCGGGCGCGCCGTTGAAGCACTCGCGCGCGGCCATCGAGATCATGTCGGCGACCCGCTCCGTGCTCGACACGCTGGCGGCAAACTTCGTGATAGGCGCCATGATGTCGACGTGCGGCAGGTCTTGCAGCGACCCCATCTTGTGCTGCGTCAGCGCTCCCTGTCCACCGATATGCAGGATCGGGCTCTCCGAGCGGAACGCGGTCGCGATGCCCGTCACCGCGTTCGTGCACCCGGGCCCCGCGGTGGTGACCACGCAGCCGAGCTTGCCGGTCTGCCGCGCATAGCCGTCTGCCGCGTGCGCCGCGACCTGCTCATGCCGCACGTCGATGATGCGAATCCCTTCGTCCACACAACCGTCGTAAATGTCGATGATGTGGCCGCCGCACAGCGTGAAGATCGTATCGACCCCTTCGTTTTTTAGCGCCTTCGCGACCAGATGGCCGCCCGAGACGACGCCCGCGTTGCGCGTCTTCTGCTTGAGCGTGTCTTCGGCGGTGGTGCTGGCTGTGCTTGGGTTCAGGGATGAAACAACTGCAGACATGGTCGTCTCCTGTGTGTCGACCGGAGCCCGCGCTCTTGCGCTCGGTCCGGTCCCATGCTTTGGCATCGATGGAGGTCTACGCGTGAGCGCTTACTCCGGTCCCATGAAAGACTGCTGCTTGGTGGTTCTGTAACGGTTATTGACTGATGCCCCGCTCCGGGACACGCCTTCGCGTTTTATCCTGACTTCTCCACATACAGTATGTGATATATCAATAAGTGGCAAGAGTTATCCAACGGCGTTTCCAACACTTGCATTCCCATGAAGAGCCTTACAGGACAAGGGATCGCTGCTTATCGCGCTTCGTCCTGACCATCGCTTCGAGGGAAAACACTGAGCAGCCTCAATAACCGCGCCCTGCTGATATATCACATACCACATTTCACAAGACGTCAAGCGCGGTGTTTCCCTACGCGCCAACCCGCAATGAAAAAAGCCCGCAGTGTGTGAACACCGCGGGCTTTTTTGCTTCTGATGCAAGACCGCTGGCAGCGGCCTCGTCTAACTTAAGTTGTCAGTCGAGAAAATCGCAATTCTTCTCCACGAACGCCGCCAGGTCGAGCGAATGCTGACGCGTAAGACGTTCGGCCAGTTCCGTGTCCCGCTTCTCCAGCGCCTCGATGATGCGTAAATGGTCGACGATCGACCGCGAAGCGCGATCGCTCTGCGAGATGGTCATGCGCCGGATCGCGCGCACGTGGATAAAAATATTCTTGATGGTGTCGAGAATGATCTGCGACTTCGACAACTCGACGATTGCCTGGTGAAAGGCGATGTTCGCGTCGGAATACTCGGCAATGTGCTCGGCCGGCGTGGCGTCGCGGAAATTGTCGAACATGTGCCGCAGGCGGGCGATTTCCTCGTCTGTAGCGCGCTGTGTCGCGAGACGCGCAGCCATGCTTTCGAGCGCGGCCCACATGTGGATCATTTCGACGATCTCGCGCTTGCTCTTGCGCACGATGTAGATGCCGCGACGGGGGACCATGCGCAGAAAGCCTTCCTGCTCGAGCAGCGTCATTGCCTCGCGCACCGGCGTCCGGCTTACTCCGAGCGTTTCGCTCAGCACGCGCTCGTCCAGACGGATTTCATCTCGAGTCTGGTAGATGTCCGCGTCGGCAATAGCCTGACGCAACATTGCGTAAGCCTGATCGCGCAAGCTCGCGCTTGCGCCGATAGGCTGTAAAGACAATGTCAAAGGAGTTGCCACTGCTTCAGTTTGAAGTTCCGACGACATTCATCGCCTCTTGTTGAACATGCATACGATAAGGCACTGCCGCTTCCGCGCGCTGCTCGTCAAGGCCGATGAAGCGGCCATGTTGCGCTGCGAGTTGCGCGACCGGCTGCGGAATCCAGCGGGCCAGCAGAACGGTGGCGGAACAGCCTAAGCCAACAACAGCGGCAGCCAGCAGCGAGAGAGGAACAAATTCCATTTGTAGCTCCAAACGATTGAGTGAACGAATGACTCAATCATATGCTGCATCGCCGCAAAAATCAATATTCGGTATGTAGTATATCAGCGACTGTTGTTTTCGTGGCACCTCTTACGGTAGCACGCACCGCTCCGTCCCGCCTGCCCTTCAATTAAACTCGCGCCGCTCCGTGTATACGCGGAAAACGCGCGCTATGCGCGCAGTAGCGTCCGAAGATCGCGCAGTATCGCCGAATTGCGGAGTGTTCGGCGCCTGCCTCGTATTAATCTTCCGCACATCCTGCAACCGATTAGCTGCGCAGGCATAAGCCGCGACGGCGCCGGTCGGCAGTGTTTCGAGAATCCAAGGAGACCGTATGAGCACCACCCTCTCGCCGGCCGCAGCGGCCGGCAATCGCGCGGCGCGCAGCCGGGCACGCAAAGCGGCGCTCGGCAGCTTCATCGGCGCTGTCGTCGACTGGTACGACTTTCTGCTGTACGGGATCGTTGCGGCACTGGTCTTCAACGCCGAGTTCTTTCCGAAAGTAAGCCCGGCGATGGGCACGCTGGCAGCCTTCGCCACATTCGGCGTCGGCTTTCTGTTCCGCCCGCTCGGCGGCTTCGTGTTCGGCCACTTTGGCGATAGGCTCGGCCGCAAGCGCATGTTGGTGCTCACTGTCATGATGATGGGCCTTTCTACCGCTGCAATCGGCCTATTACCGTCGTTTTCGACGATCGGCTGGCTCGCGCCGGTGCTGCTCGTCACGCTGCGCGCGATTCAGGGCTTCGCGGTCGGCGGCGAATGGGGCGGCGCAGCGTTGATGGCCGTCGAAAGCGCGCCGGAAAAGAAGAAGGCGTTTTACAGCAGCGGCGTGCAGGTCGGCTACGGCGTGGGCCTCGTGCTGGCGACGGGCCTCGTCGCGCTGATCAGCCGCTCGATGGATAACGCGTCGTTCATGAGCTGGGGCTGGCGCTTGCCGTTTCTGTTCAGCGTGGTGCTGGTGTTGATTGCGATGTGGATTCGCTCCAGCATGGAAGAGTCGCAGGAGTTCGTCGAAAAAGTCGGCGCGCGCGGCGAACGCAGTGTGCGGCTGCCGATTGTCGAAGCTCTGCTGCGTCATCCGAAGGCGTTCCTGCTGATCATTGCGCTGCGTCTTGCCGAGCTGTTCACGATGTACATCGTGACCGCGTTCGCGCTCAACTACTCGACCGCGAATCTTCACATGCCGCGCGAATTTTTCCTCACGATCGGCCTGCTCGTCGGCGCCGTGAGCTGCGTGACAATTCCGCTCTTTGCAATGCTCGCCGACCGTTTCGGCCGGCGCCGCGTTTATATCGTCGGCGCGCTCGTCGGCATGTTCAGCGCGGTGCCGTTTTTTCTTGCTCTCGAAGCGCGCTCCACCGTGTGGATCGTCGTGTTCGCCGTGATGCTCGCGAACATCGCGCATGACATGGTGGTAAGCGTTCAGCAGCCGATGTTCACCGAACTCTTCGGCACCGAATATCGCTACAGCGGCGCGGGCGTCGGCTACCAGGTAGCGAGTGTGGTTGGCGGCGGCTTCACGCCGTTCATCGCGGTCGCGCTGGTGAGTTTTGCCGGCGGTTCGTGGCACCCGGTGGCGGGCTACCTCGCAATCGGTTGCCTGATTTCAGTGCTAGTCGCCGCGAAGATGAAAACCGGGCGCACTGTCTGAATGACCGACCGCGGTTAAGAAAAAGCCGGCGTGGCGCGATTGCCACTGTCGGCTTTTTTTACTTTATGCCCTGGGTGGAACGGCCTTTTCGGTAGGCCGTACCTCGAATTGACGCGATGGCTGCCGCGATGTGACAGATCTTGGTCGCATTTCCTCGGGCAATGCCTTATGCACTTCTATCTCATATTGCCAACCCGGGCCTGCCGCCCTATCGTTCGACCAAGCAAGTTTCCAGCGGAATTTGCGCAGGTTCATATGAAGATCAGCCGCATATATGAACCAGCATCCAATAGCAATTTTTACGCCGCCAACACTAAAGCATTCGGTCTGATGCGCCGATAACAAAGACTTCGCTTTCCGGGAGACCGACCATGAGCAGTATCACCGAGCCGCAGCACAATTCAGGCTCCGCGCCATTCTTTTCCAAGGAAGCCACCATCGCAAAACCCGGGTTTTCGCGCTGGATGGTTCCGCCCGCGGCACTTGCCGTTCATCTCTGTATCGGCCAGGCCTATGCGTTCTCCGTGTTCAACGGCCCGCTCACCAAGGTTATCGGCATCACGCAATCCACTGCGGACGACTGGTCGCTGACCTCTCTCGGCTGGATTTTCTCGCTGGCGATCGTATTCCTCGGCCTGTCGGCGGCGTTTGCAGGCAAGTGGCTCGAACACGTCGGCCCGCGCCGCACGATGTTCACGGCTGCCTGCTGCTTCGGCGGAGGCTTCCTTATTTCCGCGCTGGGCGTGTACTTGCACCAGATCGTGCTGCTGTATCTCGGCTATGGCGTGATCGGCGGGATCGGGCTCGGCTTGGGCTACGTATCGCCGGTGTCGACGCTGATCCGCTGGTTTCCGGACCGCCGCGGCATGGCGACCGGCATGGCGATCATGGGCTTCGGCGGCGGCGCGATGATCGCGGCGCCGTTGTCGGTCGCGCTGATGAATCACTTCCGCAGCGCAACGAGCATCGGCGTAGCTGAGACGTTTATCGTGCTCGGCATCGTGTACTTCATCTCGATGTCGATTGGCGCCTTGGCCATTCGCGTGCCGCCGGCGGACTGGAAACCGGCAGGCTGGACTCCGCCGCAAACCTCGCAGCAAAAGATGATCACGCGCAACCACGTGCACATCGACGAGGCCCTGAAGACGCCGCAGTTCTATCTGATCTGGCTCGTGCTGTTCCTGAACGTCACTGCAGGCATCGGCATTCTCGGCCAGGCTTCGGTGATGATCCAGGAAAGCTTCAAGGGCACCGTGACGGCGGCCGCCGCAGCCGGCTTTGTCGGCCTGCTGTCGCTGTTCAACATGGGTGGCCGCTTCGTGTGGGCATCGGCTTCGGACTGGATCGGCCGCAAGAACACCTACTTCATCTTTTTCGCGCTCGGCGCGGTGCTGTACTTCCTGGTGCCGAGTTTCGCCGCGTCAGGTCAGATGGCGCTCTTCGTGCTGGCCTACTGCATCATCCTCACGATGTACGGCGGCGGCTTTGCGACGGTGCCCGCCTATCTCGCCGACATGTTCGGCACGGCATTCGTCGGCGGCATTCATGGACGTTTGCTGACCGCGTGGGCCGCGGCTGGCGTTGCGGGCCCGGTGCTCGTCAATTACATCCGCGCCTATGAAGTCGCGCACGGCGTGGCAAAAGCCGACGCCTACACGATGACGGTTCACATCATGGCCGTGCTGCTGGTGATCGGCTTCATCTGCAATCTGTTGGTCAAGCG
Organism: Paraburkholderia caledonica NBRC 102488; assembly: GCF_000685095.1. Lineage (GTDB taxonomy): Bacteria > Pseudomonadota > Gammaproteobacteria > Burkholderiales > Burkholderiaceae > Paraburkholderia > Paraburkholderia caledonica. Next base: position 26,972 of record NZ_BAYE01000006.1, on the reverse strand, counting down.
TGTGGACGACAAGCATCACATGACCGACGCACAAGTCGCCAAGGGCGCATAAGGAGACTCGCATGTCGACCGTTCAACCCGTACACCCGACCAACAAGGTCAAGCTCGCCGTATTCTGGCTGTATGTGATGGTTCCTCTTGCGTGGGGCGTGTACAACACGCTCGCGCAAGCGATGAAGCTATTCCAGTAACCGCACCCGCACCCCGCCGTTTGCACGGTGGGGTGCCCGCCACCGGCACCTCTCGCCGCCTGCCTTCACCTCCTCACCACTGATACGCGGCGCCGGCGCCCACCGAGGTCGTCACCGAGCTAATGCCCGCGCTCAGCTTCACCTTGAAATTCTGCGCGACGCGCGCCGACAGGCCTACCGCCACCGCTTGATATCCCATGTAGCCCGCTGTGCCCACACCGATTGCGAGGTTCTTCGTAGCATCGACGTCAGGTACCATGTTCATCGCCATCGCCGAAGCCGTTCCGGCATAGGCGCGCCGGGCGAGATCGCCCATGCCGCTTTGGAACTGCTGCATGTTGACCGCGTCGGCCGCCGCCTGTCCCGGCGCGAGGTTGGTGATACGTCGCTCGTTGCCCGGCGAGCCTACGGAGACCGTATCCGGCTGATCCGCGAGCGACCCTTCGCCAAGCGCGACCGTGTTTGCAGCCGATGCTTTCGCGCCACCGCCTAAGGCCAGCGAACCGTTTCCGGTCGCCTGCGGAGCTTCTGCGGAACTGTTGACGGCCATGTAGCTATTGCCAGTGGCCGCATAGTTCTTGACGCTCTTGTCGATGCTGCTGATCTGCTGGTTGGTTTGCCACAGCTGCGCGCCGGTGACCGCGTCGCTGCTGGTTGCCGAGACCTCGCCATTCTTCAGGTTGGTCAACTGCACTGCCGGCGCATTAGCCGATATGCCGCCGAGCGTGACCTTGTCATGGGCCGAGCTGTCGTACTGAAGCGCGTTCGCGACCGTTCCGCCGATGCGGCCGACTGCGCTTTGCAAGCCGGCGATATCACCGCTGTTCTGCGTGACACGGCCATCGAGATTGCTGAGCGCGCCGCCGACAGTGTTCACCACCTGGCCGCCCACCCTGTACGACGGCGCGCTAACCGAGCCGTCGGCATTCACCGTGGAGCCGCCGCCTAGCGCCGTGGCCGTACTCGTTGCCTGCGCGAAGAGTTGCGAGCCGTTGACCGCTTCGGTACTCGCCGCGTTCAGCGAGCCCCGCGCGACGCCGGTCACCACGCGATTGCCCAGCGTACCCGCCACGCTGATTGCCCGGCCGTCCGTGGACGCACCGATCTGGATGACGCGCGAGGCCGGATCTTGCGTCACGAGGCCAACGCCGCCAATCTCGACTTTCTGTTGCAAGGTGGTCAACCCGTTGTCGAGCGAGCCGAGCGCATCGCCGACGTTGCTCTGCGTCCTGCCTTGCACGTGATACGACGGAGCAATCACCGAACCGTCGATACCGACCTGTGCGCCGCCGCCAAGTCCGGCCACAACCGGACTGAACTGCGCGAAGTTGATCGCCGACGTGTCCGTCCGGCCCGCCGCGACGCCGGTCAATTGGCGTGCGCCGCCGGTGCCCGCAAAATCGACGCGTGCGCCATTCGTATTTTGTCCAACGCTGATGATGCGCGACACCAGGTCTTGCTGGACCACCCCGATCTCGCCGTTCGTAATCTGGTTCGCAACGTTCGTGAGGTTGCCCTCGAGCGTGGTGGTGCGCGTGTCGAGCCCGGCGATCTTCGTTGTGTTCACGTTCACGCGCTGATCGAGGTTGGCAATGTTCGCCGTGTTGGTGCCGACGCGCGCGTCGAGGGTCGCGATGTTGTCGCTGTTCGACGCTATCGCCCGATTGGCAGCGAACAGTTGCCCGCCGTTCACTGCGTCCACGCTGTCGCTCGTGAGCTGCCCAGCGCTGACGTTGGTCACGCGAACCGGCGCGCCGGCGCTGCCGAGCGTCATGCTGTCGTGCACGGAAGAGTCGTATTGCACCGAATTGGCGGTGGCCGCCGCGATCGCGCTCGCGCCTGCCGCCGTACTCGCCGCGGTACTGGTTGCAACGCTCGTCGTGACTGCTGCCGCCAGAGCCGATCCGACGTCGCCATATGTAATTCCGCCGATGCTGTAGGCAGGGGCCTTTGCGGTGCCATCTACATTCACCGCCGACCCGCCGCCCAGCGCCGCGGCCACACTCGCCGCGTTGCCGTACAGCTGCGCACCGTTCACGGCGTCGGTGCTCGACGCGCCAAGCGCGCCGCGCGACAGGCCGGTGACCGTGCGGTTGCCGTTCAAGCCCGCCACGTTGAGCCGAATACCTGTAGACGACGGCCCAACCAGGATGTCGCGCGTACCAAGATCCTGTTTGACAAGGCCGATGCTGCCCGACACGATTTGCGACTGCAGTGACGTGATGCCCGTGTCCAACGAAGTAAGCGCGTTGCCGACGGTGGTTTGCGTGCCAGACTGCACGTAGTACTTCGGGCCGACTGTCGAGCCGCTCGCACTGACCGATGCGCCGCCGCCCAATGTCGACACGACCTGCTTGAGTTGCGTCACATTGACCGCCGACTGCGCTCCGGTGCCCGCCGCGACGCCGAGCAGCTCGCGCGCCCCGCCGAGTCCGGTGAAGTCTACGGACCGGCCATCAATGCCTGCGCCAACGGTGAGATTGCCCGTACCGGGATCTTGCCGAACCAGCCCGATCTGACCGTTGTCGAGGTTGCTGGCGAGGCTGGAAAGGCTTGCCGAATTCTGCGCTACCGCCTCATTCGTTGCGTGGAGTTGCGCGCCTGTTACCGCGTCGGAACTGCTCGCGTTCAGCGCAGCTTGCGCCAGGTTAGTCAACTTGACGGGAGTACCCGAGTTGCCGAGCGTCGCCATGTCATGCGCTCCGCTGTCGTAGAACAACGCGTCGGCCACATTCGCGCAGCCGGCTGGCGCGCACTCCTGAGCGCCAGCCGGCTGCGCAAACACCAGCGCGCCGACCAGGCCAGCGCTCGCAGCGGCCACGGCCCGGCATACCGAAGCGCATGCTGCACCGCCGCTTTTCGCTGCTTCGGACACCGCCACGTACACGCGCCTCGCTTCGTTCCACACAGTTTTATAGGTCTTGTTCAACATTCCTCCCACTCGGAATCGATTAATCTTTGCCAATATTTTCTTATGTCATCCTAAGTATTATTTGAAATGGACAGACTCGGGACGCACCGGATTAACCGGCAAACAAGGCTTAAACCCCGAGTGTGCAGCCGCCTCCGGGATTCGCGCATACGACTAATCCTAAAAGCGAAATTTTCGCTTGAATTAGCTAAAAGGCATAATGCGATTCAGACGGAAATTGCCAAATGTCTTAATGCGGAATCTGCGTGATTAAGCGGCTTTGAGTGGAATGCTGAGAGTGGCCGAGAACCGGCCTGGAAGAAATACGAGCCAGTCAATGCTGGCTCGTAAGTAGAAAAACTGTGGCGCTGCGAGCGTCGCGGCGCGGTGCCAAATGCTGGGCGCGCTCAGATCTTTTCGAAGAGCACGTCTTGCGCGCCTTCCCACAGCACTTTGACGCCGACTTCGCGCAAATTCTCCTTGCCTTCGACGATGGTCAGGAAATGGTTGCCCGCGAGCTGCCCCATCTTGCTCGCGAAGCAGCACGAGCCATAGGCGATGAGGAGTTCCGTTTCGCTGTAGCCACCCGGATAAAACAGAATGTCGCCGACCGACGGATGGCTCGTGTGGTTCTCGAAGCCGACCACCGCGCCGTCGTTCTCCAGCTTGAACTCGCCGAGCGGCACCCAGCAGCCTTCGCCACTCCATCGCACATGGATGATCTTCTGGCGGTACGGCAACAGCTTCAGGAAGGCGGCCACGGTTTGCGGCGCGTCGGGATTCGTTTCGGCGATAAAGACGTGGCCGCAGGAGGTGATTCGAAGTCGGGTCATCGCTAGGTATCCGGTAAGTCGGTGAGATGAGGATGAGGATGGTCGGTCGGATGCGGCTCGGGCCAAGCTGTGGGCCGGTCATTCTGTCGTCCCGTGCAAGGCTTAGACAGATACAGTTCGCAACCCGCCTGTCAGGCCAGTTCGATCCGTAAGGCGCGGCGCCTATCACAGCGTGCGCGCGGAAGCGGCACCCCCCGTGCCAGATTCGCCCCACGTTGCGCCACGAATGTTCGTAGTTTGCAAGCCGCGCAATGCACAGCACACTTCGAAAGGTGCGTGATTCCTACAGACGGCATTCCGGCTAAGCCTTCCCTTGCACGGCGCAGTCGACAGGCCGCCAACCCAAAGCGCGAAGAAAGGCGCAGCGCCGCCAGGCTTCGGAGGGCGCCGCTTGCACCTGCGAGTGCAGCGGTCCCCGTTTCTCACCGGCCGTTGCCGGAACCCCGCCTGTGGCTACACTGTCCACTTGCCCGCCGTTGCTGGCGCGCCATCCGCCTGTTCAGCCGCGCAGCCGGTAGCCAAGCGGTGTGACGCCGTAATCGCGCTTGAACTGTACGGAGAAGTGACTGGCATTCTCGTAACCAACAGCAATCGCAATCTGCAGCACCGTCTGATCGGTCGAACGCAGCAGCTTCGCCGCTTGTTCGAGCCGCAAGCGCGTCACGTACTGGTGCGGTGTTTCGCCAGTTTCACGGCGAAACACGCGAGCAAAGTGGAAGCTGCTTAAACCAGCCTGCGCGGCGAGATCGCCAATGGCCAGATCCGCGCCAAGATTCGCGCGTATGTAGTCGGTCACGCGGCGGATGCGGCGCGGTACCAGCCGTTCGGGCTGCGCGAGGCGCGCCGTCTCCGCTTGCCGGCCGCCCGAATAATGTTGAAGAAGATGCGCGGCGAGCGCGTGAAGCAGCGCATCGACATAAAGCCGTGAGTCGGCCGGATCGCTGGCGGCGCGGTGCAATGCGTTCAGCATGGCGGCGACCAGCGGGTCGCGGAACCGCATTGCGTCGCTGAGCGATAGCTCGCGGCGCGATCCGTCGAGCTCCATCTGATCGGCCACGCTGTCGATCAGGCTGCGCTCAATATGTAAATGGACGGTCGACAGCGGCTTATCGCTGATCGAACGCCACCGCCAGGAGACCGGCGCGGGCGGCACGTACCAGACGTCGCCCACTCGAAGGTCGGCGCTTTCCCAGCGCCCGTTCAGATTGCGCTCGAGATGCTCGGCGCCGCTCGCGAGCGTCATCAGCGTGAGGTCTTGCAGACCGGGTGCTTCCAGCAGTTCCTGCTCGTCCGGTTCGAGATAGGAGCGCAACACCAGGTGCCGCCACGGGCGATCCACGCTCGACACCAGTTTTTGGCCCGCCATGTAGCGGTCGTAGGCAAGCGTCGTTGTCAGCTTTGGAATTCGTGTCATCACGTCCATTCCCAAGGAGGTGCCGTATGCAAATGAGAGAACTCTGTCACACCCGCGTTACCGGTCGGCTGTCAGCGCAAGATCGCGAAAATGATAGCAAGGAACCGGCTACCGCAATTTTCGGAAATAGCTAATCATTAGGGTGTCGTCTTTCACGCGTTTCGAACGCCGGAGCTACCGTTTCATGGAACACGAATGCGATACGCTGCCGCATTGGCTGACCGGTTCGCCGCAGGGCGAATCCGGCCATGCATCCGCAGCATACAACCCGGCGGTCACCGCACAACCGGCCTACCCGGCCGGCACGCGGCAGCCCGCCAAGTCAGCCCACGCGGCTGACGCATCGATGGTATCGAGCCGCGCGGCAGCAGGTGCGGCGCCCGCTGGTTTCCTGACCCTCTTCACCGAGGAGGAGATCGGCACGCCCGCGCCCGCCGCACGGCGCGCGCCTGTCATCAGTCCGCTGGTACGTTTTGGCAGTGCGCAGGACCGCATCGAATTTGTGCGGCAACGCATCAGGCAATTGGGGTTCAACTCGTTCAGCTATACGGCCACGCGCACGTTCGCGCATCGCAAGACAATGTTCGTGCTGACGAGCTACGAGTCGCAAAGCTGGCTGACGCGCTATTTCCGCGAGCGCTATTTCGAGCTCGATCCGCGCGTGGCGCTGGCCTCGCCGACCGGCATGCCGTTCCTCTGGAACACGGTCGACATGCGCGCCGACCTGCCGCGCGCGCAAATGCGCAGCGAGCGGCTCGGCGGCCTGATCGACATGCTGGAGGCGACCGGCCGAAAGAGCGGCATTCTCACGCAGATGCCGCTGCCCGAGCCGGAGTTGAGCGCGAGCCTGTGCTTCAATTCGGAGATCGGCAATCCACGCTGGATGACCGAATCGATCGTCGCCGAAACGCTGATGTTCGCCCACACGATTCATGAATTCATCTGGACGCACGCGAAAAGCGTAATCGGCATGACGCCCGAGCAGCAGCGCGTCACGCTGAGCGAGTTGCAGCACGCGGTGCTGAAGGCGGTATTTCAGGGGCAGCGCGACAAGGAAATTGCGTATTTCCTCGGGCTGTCGCCGCATAACGTCGACTATCACCTGCGGCGTCTGCGGCAATTGTTCAATGTTCGCAACCGCGTGCAGTTGATCAATGTCGCGAAAGCGTACGTGTCGTAGACCAGGGCGGTATTGCAGTAACCCATGCGAACGGCATGACGGCGAGCGCCGTCATGCCGTTCTCTTATCAGCAGAATTAATCAGCTCTTGAGCCGGTAACCCGTCTTGAAGATCCACGCAACGATCGCAAGAAACACGGCCAGGAAGAGAGCCGTCATAGCGAGACTCACCTCGACGTTGACATCCGCGAGTCCGTAGAAGCTCCAGCGGAATCCGCTCACCAGATAGACGATCGGATTAAATAGCGTCACGACTTTCCAGAACGGCGGCAGCATGTTCACCGCATAGAAGCTCCCGCCGAGAAACGTGAGCGGCGTAATGATCAGGAGCGGAACCAGTTGCAGCTTCTCGAAGCTATCCGCCCATATGCCGATAATGAATCCAAGCAGGCTGAAGGTAACCGCCGTCAGCACGAGGAACAGGATCATCCAGAAAGGATGCTGCACTTGCAGCGGCACGAACAGGCCCGCCGTCGCGAGAATGATGAGCCCGAGCAGGATCGACTTGGTCGCCGCCGCGCCCACGTAACTCACGACGATTTCCAGATACGACACTGGCGCCGACAACAACTCGTAGATCGTGCCGGTGAAACGCGGAAAGTAAATGCCGAACGACGCGTTCGAAATACTCTGCGACAGCAACGACAACATGATCAGTCCCGGCACGATGAACGCGCCGTAGCTAATGCCGTCCACCTCCTTGATACGCGAGCCGATGGCCGCGCCGAACACGACAAAGTACAGCGATGTGGAGATCACCGGCGCGATGATGCTTTGCATCAGCGTGCGCCAGGTGCGCGCCATCTCGAACTTGTAGATCGCGCGAATGGCGTAGAGATTCATTGGTTACCTCGAAGCAGACTCACGAAGATGTCTTCAAGCGAACTCTGCGTGGTGTGCAGGTCCTTGAAACGGATGCTGGCGTCGTCGAGCGCCTTGAGCAGCGCAATGATGTCGGTGCGGCCGCCGTCGCCTTCATACGTGTAGATCAACTCGTTGCCGCCCTTCGCGACATCGAGGCCATAGCCTGCAAGCGCCGCCGGCAACGCGGAGAGCGGGGTTTCCAGCTGCAGCGTCAACTGCTTTTTGCCGAGCTTGCGCATCAACTCCGTTTTCTCTTCGACGAGCATGATTTCGCCGCCGTTGATCACGCCGATGCGGTCCGCCATTTCCTCCGCTTCGTCGATGTAATGCGTAGTGAGGATGATCGTCACGCCGCTTGCCGCGAGCGAGCGCACGAGCTTCCACATATCACGGCGCAATTCGACGTCGACGCCCGCCGTGGGTTCGTCGAGAAACAACACGCGCGGTTCGTGCGACAGCGCCTTCGCGATCAGCACGCGCCGCTTCATGCCGCCGGATAGCGTGATGATCTTGCTATCGCGCTTTTCCCACAGCGACAGGTCGCGCAGCACCTTCTCCACATACGCAGGGTTCTTCGGCTTGCCGAACAAGCCACGGCTGAACGACACGGTCGCCCATACGGTTTCGAACGAATCGGTGGTGAGTTCCTGTGGCACGAGCCCGATTAACGAGCGCGCGCCGCGATAGTCGGCGGCGATATCGCGGCCGTCGACCGTCACGCTGCCTTCGCTCGCGTTGACAATGCCGCAGACGATGCTGATGAGCGTGGTCTTGCCCGCCCCGTTCGGCCCCAGAAGGGCAAAGATTTCTCCCCGGTTGATCGCCAGATTGATGTTTTTTAGCGCCTGAAAACCGCTGGCATAGGTCTTCGACAGATTCTTGACTGAGACGATTGGCTGCATGGATTCGACGATGGCAGACACCGCTGTGAAAGTGGAGGAAATGACGCGCAAGCGCGACCGCACCCGCAATGTAATGGAATCTGCGAAAGCGTGCAGCGAAAGGATCGCGCCGCAGTGAAAGCCTCCGCGGCGGTGCATGCCGCGATTCTCGCCGCCGAGGCCTTCGCTGCGCTGCAAGAAAGTTCGGTTTCCGTAGCGATATCAGCTGAACGCAACTGCAATGCGAGCGCCGGTCCAGGACGTGCAGACGGCAGGTGCCGCGCCGCCTCAGGAACGCGTCATGCTCGAATCCTCGCCATGCTGCTGCGCCGGCGCGTTTAGCGCCGGCACCTAAGGCACAGTGCTTGCTGCAGTCTTCGCATGTGAGTGCGACGCGCTCGCGTGACATCGATCGACTCTAATGGAGATGAACCATGAAACGCTTTACCAAGACGATTTTCGCATCGGCGCTTGTAGTGGCACTCTCAGGCGGAACCTTTGCACAGGCGGGCGGCGGTGCGGGCGGTGGCGCTGGCGCTGGCGCTGGCGCGGGGGCAGGCGGTTCGGGCGGTAACGGCGTGGGCGCCGGCGGCGGCACAGCGGGCGGCGCAGGTGGAACCGCAACCCCGGGCGTGGGCCCCGGCGCGATGAAGCACCCGGGCGACTCGGGCTATGGCTCGCCGGGCGTGACCGGCACCGGTGGCGGCATGGGCACGGGTACCGGCGCGTCGCCGAATAGCGCGACCACCAATCGCTCCAGTAACGGCACGAGCAACGGTACGGGCAGCACCAACGGCACGATGAAGAACGGCCAGTAACGAAGGTCAGTGTTCACGCAGCTTTTTACGCTGCACAAGTGGCGTTGAGAAGGACGGCGGTGCCGCTGCGCGGCATCGCCGTCCTTTTGTTTTTCGAGCCGCGCTGCGACGCTTGCAGCCAGTTAGTGGATTTTGCAACGGCTCCAATGTAAAGAAGTCGCGCGTTGCATCGAAGTAGAATCGCAGCACATGGTCAGGGTTCCGTGCACACGAAGCTGCTTGCAAGATTCACATTGCCCTTACCCGTATAGCGTGGAAACAGCGGATAGCGGCACAGTGGGCGCGAGCGTCCATTGGTCGCCGCAGCGATGTCGGTGGCGATCAACGTTTCCGGCGACGCGCCACGCGTCACCCAGTTGTCGAGCGCACCGAGCAGGTCCACCGAAGGAATGAATGCGCCGCTACCGTGCTGAAAACCGGGCACCATGTAAAGGCGCATGAAACGATTGACCTGGTCCACGCCGTAGCGATCGACCAATGCCTGATGGTAGGCAATCGTCTGATTCGGGCTAATGACTTCGTCGGCGAGACCTTGCAGCGTAATGAGCTTGCCGCCGCGCGCAATGTAGCGCGCAACGTCCGTATTCATCGCGCCGATGGTTTCGGAAAGCGCGGTCAACTGTGCGCGATATTTGCCCGGACGTTGCGGGTCGAATCTGAGCGAGTCGAACTCCGCGTCGCGCGCAACGAAGTAGCGTACGTAGCCGTCGCCCTGCGCGAACAGATAGCCATTAGCAAAAAATCTGGGCACGGCCAGGCGCTCCGCTTGATGTCCCAACCCGAGCGAGCCTGTCAGGTGCGTACCCTGAAACACGTTGTAGCCGCGATAGCCGGCGACATCCCAAGCGAGTTTGTACGGCAGCGACAAGCCGTCGCGCATCACCATCAACGTGGCGAGTTGCGACTCGCTCAGGCATTGCTCGTTCGAAGGCGAGCGTCCCGCGCAACGCAACGACTCAATGATTTCCGATTCATGCTCGCGGCATGCGGGGACGTCGCTCACAATACCGTCCGCGGCGCCGTCCAGCCGGTCGCAAACGCCGAGTGTGCGTTGATAGACCTGCTCCAGCAGCAACGGCGGAACATAGCCACCCGGCGTTGCATATTCCGCCTGGCCGAGCTTGACGCCGATCAGGCGAACGCCCGAAAAGTTGAGCGCGGGCGAGTTGGCGATCACGCCGTCGTAGTCGTCGGGAAAGCGCTGTATCACCGTGTAGCCTTCGCGGCCACCCGTTGAGCCGCCGCCAAAGTACATACGCTGCGGCGGCCGGCCATAAGCGCGCGCAATCAGTGCAAGCGCGGCGTCGTGCGTCTTCTTCAGATGCGCGTAGCCGAAGTTCGTCACGGCTTCGTCGACGAGACCGAACACCGCGAGCGAGGAATCGCCGACATGTCCGGAATCGTCGCCGAAGGTCGCATAGCCTTGCGCGAGCGGCGCGCGGTCCGGCGAGAACGGCATCACGCCCGTGCCGCTGACCACGACGCCGTTATAGCCGCCTCCGCCGATTTGCAGCGCGCGGCCGTTCCAGCGCCGCGGCAGATTCAGGTCAAAGCGGATGTCGGGTGTAGTCGCTTTGAGCGCCTTGATCCGACCCGTGATGCGGCAATACTCGCCGCCTTGCTGATTGCCCGGCGCGGTTGCGCCGACCATCGATGCGCTCTCGATCTGCGCGCCGGCCGTGGGCAACGCGATCACTTCCGGCGGCAACACGGCGCCCGCGAATTCGGCGCAACGCATGGAGAGCGGTGCATCTTTCTGCGCGGCGAACGCCGTATGAGCGCCGGTCCCCAGCAGAGTACCGGCAACGGTGGCCGCGAGCGCCCATGCGCGGACACCTGAAGTTCGCATGAAACGCATGCGGCGCGACCGCGCCCTCATCCGCAACGCGCGCCGCTCGCAGCCGCACGCAACTGCTGTCCCTTCCAGCCGTGCCAACCGCGCGCAAGCATGAGCAGCGCACCAATGGCGACGAAGTCTCCGGCCAGTCCGACCAACACGCCGCGAAAGCCGTGAAACGTATGCGGCGTTGCTGTGTCCACGATCAACGACACCAGCGTGCCACCGACAAAACATACGAGCCCGGTCCGGCCCACAGTAACCACGGCGGGCAAACGCTGCGCGAGCCGCGCGATGGCGCCCATGCGCACGAGCCGCGCGGCAAGCCAGGCAATGACAATGAAGTTGATCACGCGATCCACGGAAAGATTCTGTTTAAGGGTGCCGGCCAACGGCTGCGTCAGCACGAACAGTTTGACGACGGCAAACGCGAGTACCGCGGCAATGGCGGCACGCGTGAACCAGCGCGCCGCCTCGCCAGCATGAAACTGCTCGCTGATGGGCGCGAGCCGGCACACAATGCCGAGCACGAACATCAGTTGCCATGCAAACGGATTAAAAGCCCACTCGGCCATGTCGTCAATGCTCAATAGCCCGGCCAGCGGCCGCGCGAGCCACCACACAACTGTGCTGAACAGGAGCGCCGTGATGCGCGAGCGCAGCGCCAGAGGCACCACAAGCGGCACGCAGAGCGCAAAGAACAGGTACATCGGCAACACGCTCGACAGGTAGGGCTGCCGTCGCAACACCGCGATTTCGAACGTCTGATGCAGTGGTTGCATGGCGAACGGCGGCCAGCCGGTAAGCTCCACCATCGGGTGGTTCAGTCGCAGAAATGCGAGCGCCGCGCCCGACAGCAGGGTGAGTACTGCCGTCAACAGATAAGCCCGGTAGATTTCCCAGCAGCGTCGCACGAAGCGCAGCTTGGCGGCCCGCTCTCCGCGGGCCGCAACCACCGCTGTGTATGCCGCCGCCGACGCATAGCCGCCGAGGAACACGAACACCTCAGCCGAATCGCACAGTGCGTACGCATGCAGCATCAGATGAGAAAGCGTGCTGCTGGGCATGTGGTCCAGCACGATGACGATCAGCACGACGCCGCGAAAGAAGTCCACTTCGAGGGAGCGTCCGCGGCGAATTTCCATTCGTGTTCTCGCAGGAAAGTTATCCAGCAACGCGTCACGATATCGCCTTCTTGCCGACGCCGTGCGGTCACGTTGTATGTGCTGACAAGCAGCCTGTCATTCGGGCGCCCCGCTGGCAATCTGAAATCCGCTTGTAGGCATGCGGTAAGAGTGATTCGCCGCGCATATGATTTGCAGCAACTTTTGCGGCTTTCATGTGGAACGAGCAAAGACGGCCGACTCGCGTCGCGGAAAAAAATCGGCGCGTCGTACGATGCGATTTTTTTCGCTTTTTTTCATCGTAGGATGAATTCATGCATGACCGTCGGAGTTCGCGCAACCCGCGCGACAAGTATCTCCGCACGGCGGCCACTCATGTGGACCGGACACGCTTGCCCGCCGGACCTGCGTTCGGCGGGCGCGTTGAGCGTCAGTGCGACGCCTTCTTTTTGCCGCTGCTCGTTTGCGTGATCGAGCTTTCATTTGCGCGGCACCGGTCCTTCCATTACCGACCTGAACGGTCGCGCGCCGCGCACCGCCCTCGCATTGGAAGACACTCACATGAACAACAGAATTGCCGGCTTCGACGGACTGCGCGCCATTGCAGTCTTGATGGTCTTTCTGCAACACCGGTTATTCGGCGACATCGGCGAGATAGGCCATCTGGGCGTCTGGATCTTCTTTGCGCTGAGCGGCTTTCTGATCATCCGCATTCTGTCGGCCCAGCGGCAGCGAATCGAGCAAAGCAACAGCGTTTTCGCGGCAGAACTCAAGCGCTTCCTGTTTCGCCGGATGCTGCGAATCTTTCCGATCTACTACCTGATGCTCACGGTGATGAGCGCGTTGATGCTCGTCGGCATGGCGAGTCCGGAGCTCGCGAGCGGCATGCCGTATCACTTTGCCTACCTGTCGAACTTCTGGATCGGCTCAGTGCTGCACTACTGGCCGGGGCGCTACTCGCATTTGTGGAGTCTTGCCATTGAGGAGCAGTTCTATCTCGTGTTCGCACCGCTCCTGTTGCTGCTCGCAGCGCGGCGGCATCTGGCGATATGCACACTGATCGTCGTGACGGGACTGGTTTCGCTTCTGGCGATGCGCGCCGCGCATTGGCAGGAGATCACGATCTACACGCATCCGTTGAGCAACTTCTGGTTGTTGGCGCTCGGCGGATTGGGCGGCTTGATGATTTCGGAGAACGGCGGCGGTGTAGACGGTGCACGCGGTGTGCGCGCCTGGCTCGGACACGGCGCCACGCTGTTTGTTTTAAGCCTTTGTCTCGTGGGCTTTTGTGCAACCGAGCCGGCGTGGAGCGACATCGAGAATCCCTTGCTCTTTACCGTCGTCAGCGGCGCGTATGGGCTGTGTATAGCGGCGCTGGTGTGTTCGATTGCGTGCTGCCGGAATACGGTCGTGCTGGCTCTGCTGGAAGCGCGCTGGCTTGCGGGCCTCGGACGCATCAGCTATGGCTTCTATCTGTATCACAACCTCGTTCCGGACCTCACGCGCAATCATCATGCGCAAGCGCTGTTCGGCGGTGCGGTGCCGCTGTGGGCGCATGTGGCCGGGATTGGGGCGTCGTTTGCGATTTCGCTTGGCTTGGCGGTGCTGTCGTGGCGAATCATCGAAGAACCCATTCTTCGTTTGAAGACGCGGCGTGGCGCCTGGGACAAGGTAGATGCTACGTCGAAGCACGCGGCAACGCCTACGTCCACTTCACCGGAGAAGCAGCATAGCCGGCATGCGTTGACGGACGAGGGAACCGCTTCAGACGCAGCATGAGGTCGCATGACGTCGCACTCATGGCACAGCGGTTGCTGATAGAAGACATGACCGTTACCAACTGGAGATGCGCCGTGGCCACTCAGCCCAATAGCCGGAACGAGCCCGACCAGGACAAATCGGCGGAGCCGGGCGGTCCGCCCACCGAGGTCTCGAAGCCCATTGGCGATGCAATCCCGACACCGGTCGAACCGGGGCTCGACCAGCCTCTGCCGGAAAAAGGCGCAGACCCGCTGCCTGAAGACGACGAAGCCAAGCGCGATCCGTTGGGCGAGACAGAAACGCCTCCCGGCGTTCCACCTCCGGGACCGTCGGACTTCGCGTAGCGCGGTGGTGTCAGGCCGCTCAAGCCGCCTCGGGCTCGTGCACGATCTTCAGCGTGCTCTTATGCTCCTTGATCAGGCGATACACCGTTTCGCCCGGCACCGTTTCCTGCTCGAGAAGTTCGTCTGCAATAGCGCGCAGCACGGGTTCATAGGCGTGCAGCAGGCTATAGCACTGCTCGTTCAACTCCTTGAGCAGCACGTTTGCCTGCTCGATCGCGCCCTTCATCTGCAAACCCGCGTATTGCGAGGGCAATGCGGCGAGGCTAAACAGATTGCCGTCGCTGTTGAAGCCGAACTTCGACACCATGTCGAGGCTGATACGCGACGCTTCCTGCAGATCGGAGGCGGCACCGCTCGATGCTTCAGAAAACGCCAGGATCTCCGCGTTACGGCCGCCGAGCAGGACCTTCACTTCATTGCGAATCTCGGTCTCACGATAAAGATGCTTGTCCTGCGCCTTGGTGATAAGCGCGACGCCCAGTGCGCCGCCACGCGGCAAAATCGTGACCTCCTCGAGTACGCCGGTGCCGAGCAGCGCCGCAACCAGTCCATGCCCGGCTTCATGCACGGCAATACGCGTGCGTTCGTCCTCGGTCAATGCGCGTTCCGCGCCGCTCACGTCGCCGATACGCGCGATCTTGATCGCCTCGATGAAATGCTTCGCCGCGATTTCCGTGTCGCCTGCTTTGCGCGCGACGAGCCCCGCCTGATTGACGACCATCGCGACGGTCGCCGGCGACAAGCCTGTGGTAAGGCGCGCGAGTTGATCGTAGTCGATGTCCGCCGCCTTCGACTTCAGCCTCTCGGCATAGAAACGGAAAATCTTCGCGCGGTCCTCGCGATCGGGCAGGCGAACCTGCACGGTGCGATCGAAACGGCCGGGCCGGCGCAACGCCTCGTCCAGATTGTCCGGATGATTGGTGGCCGCAACGATAATCACACCTTCGTTCGAAGCAAAGCCGTCCATTTCCGCCAGCAACTGATTGATGATGCGGTTGCTCTCCGCTTCGACGGGACCGCCGCCCGTGTCGGTGCGCTTCGCGAGGCCGTCGGCTTCGTCGATGAAGATCACCGTGGGCGCATTCTTGCGCGCCATTTCGAACAGATGCTTGACCTTCTGAATGCCAACGCCGTAATACTTCGCGCTGAAATAGCTGCCGGTGATCGAGATGAAGCTCGCGCCGCATTCCCCTGCCAGCGCCTGCGCGAGCCGCGTTTTGCCCACGCCGGGGCCGCCCACCATCAGGATGCCGCACGGCGCTCGTACGCCCATCGACGTGAATTGCTTCGGATTCGACAGATAGCCGCGAATGTCCGCGAGCGCCGCCTTCGCTTCGCCGGCGCCAATTACGTCGTCGAAGCGCAGCGTGGGCGCCTTGCCGAGCAGCGTCGCGCCGCCGCGCATCTCACGGCGCATGAACCACACCATGCCGCCGATCAGCAGCAACGGCAGCAGCAGGCTGATTACGTCGCGCGTCTGGTCGAAAGCCTGCACCCAGTTCGAGCCGCCTGTGCGGATGTCCGCGTCGGGCAGCCACACGAGTTGGTATGAAGCCGCGTCGCCGTTCTTCGGCTCACCGAGTAACAGCGCGTGCGAGAAGGTCGCGTTGTGGTCGGTCACGAAATATTTGGAGCCGTCGCGCTTCGACACGAGAATCGCACTGGGACTCACACCGATTGCGGCAACCTTCGCATCATGAATGTCGCGCAGCATTTGCGACGCGTCTTTCTCCTCGCGCGTCCAGGCCGACGTGTCGTGGCGCATCTGGTTGGCGACGCCGGTCAGCGCGGGCGCAACCTGCGCGGAGCGCTGCTGGTAATGCCACAAACTGAATGCGAGCGTCAATGCGATGAGCGCCGCTGCCGCCGCAATGACGAATTTGCGCGTGCGTGTTTTCCCAAGCGAATT
Organism: Paraburkholderia caledonica NBRC 102488; assembly: GCF_000685095.1. Taxonomy (GTDB): domain Bacteria; phylum Pseudomonadota; class Gammaproteobacteria; order Burkholderiales; family Burkholderiaceae; genus Paraburkholderia; species Paraburkholderia caledonica. The sequence goes on along the minus strand of NZ_BAYE01000006.1, from coordinate 10,906 downwards.
CTTTCCCGGCTTCATGAGTCACTTCCAAAAACGAGCTCAAGCGAGCCCCGATACATATCGAATTACAGAGGATGAGCGGTTGGGAGAGGAATCGGCAATTGCGACGCCATGCCTGCCTGGAAGAAAGGACACCCAACCATGCGTCCCTTTTTCACCCGCCGCGTATAAGCCAGTATGCCGTGCGGCTGCTTCTTCCAAATCGCAGAAAAGGCCTGTTTCTACCGCTTATCCCGCAGGTTGAGGCTGACGGAAATTGAGGGCGCGAGTGGCGCATGAGTGCGGAAGAAAACTGCTCCGGCGCACAGTTTAGCAGCGCAAAAAAGGCCGCGTATTCTGTAGACCTATCATTTCACCCCGCCCTATTTTTGTGAAGGCGATGCAGTTTGGCGATTACGGGCTAGCGGCTTGGCGATACCGCCGCCAACCCGCGGAAAATCGGAACAATCGTCCGGTTTTTGATAGGCTTTGCCATCCGTCTAAAATCCCGCGCGCGCTCCTCACAATAGGCGTTGCGCGGCGACTCACATTTCACGTCCACTCATGCTTCGTTTCGAAAACCTCAGCAAGCGCTATGGCGGCCGCGTCATCTTTCAGCGACTGTGGCACGACTCTGCCGCAGGCTGCGTGGCGCTCAACGACGAGTCCGGCAGCGGCAAATCGACTTTGCTCGGCATGCTTGCCGGCGTGATCGAGGCTGATGAAGGGCAAATCTGGATCGGCGATCATTCACTGCGCACGGCGCGTGAGGCCGCGCAATCGCTGCTGACGTACGTGCCGGAGGATTGCATGCCGTCGCCTGATCCGACCGGTCGCGAATACCTGCAGCGCGTGGCTTCGGCGAGAGACGCGGTGGTCAGCGACGCGACGCTGGCGCTCGCCGACCGCTTCGGACTCACGCCGCATATGGAAAAGCGCTTTGAACAGATGTCGTTCGGCACGCGCAAGAAGTTTTTTCTGACAGCCGCCGTGATTGGCGAAACGAAAGTGCTGATCGCGGACGAGCCCGTTGGCGGACTCGACGCCGCCGCGCGTGCGGTGCTGGTGGATCTGTTCACGACGCTCGCGCAAACCCGCACCGTGTTCTTCTCCAGCTACGACGAAGCGTTCACCGAAGCATGCGGGGCCAAAGGCGTCACATTCGCAGATCTCGCGCAGCGCGGTTGAGCGTCACCGCGCTGCATGGACGCGCAACCGCGTCGTGCTCAGATCGATACGCAAATCTTTCCAAAGTGTGCGCCCGCCGCTTCGTGCCTGAACGCGTCGCCGAGCTTCGCGAGTTCGAACGTGCTGTCGATTACAGGCTTGATGCCGGTCACTTCGAGCGCGCGGGTCATGTCGCGCTGATCCTGCCGGCTGCCGACAATCAGCCCCTGCAGCCGCTGTTGCCGTGCCATCAGCGCCGCGGTGGGCACCGGGCCCGCGCGTCCCGTCAGCACGCCGATTAGCGCAATGTGGCCGCCTATCCGGCAGGCGGTGATCGACTGCGGCAACGTGCCCGGACCGCCCACTTCGATCACATGATCGACGCCTCGGCCCCCGGTCAATGAGCGCACCGTTTTGCCCCACTCGGGATTCTCGCGGTAGTTGATCGTGTGATCGGCGCCGAGCGCGCGAAGCTTTTCGAGCTTCGCATCCGACGAGGACGTCGCGATCACCGAGGCGCCCATGGCCTTGGCAAGCTGCAAGCCGAAGATCGACACGCCGCCAGTACCGAGCACGAGCACCGTCGCGCCCGGTTTCAACTGACCGTCGACGATCAGCGCGCGCCATGCCGTTAGTCCGGCCGTGGTGAGCGTCGCGGCTTCGGCGTGGCTGTAGCCTTTCGGCGTATGCGTAAAGTAGTGGCTCGGCAGCACGACGACTTCGCGGGCATAGCCGTCAACGCCGTCGCCGGGTGTGGTTTTGAAGTCGCCAATCGTGGGAGTACCGTTCTCCCAGAACGGGAAGAAGCACGACACCACATGGTCGCCCGCCTTGAATTCGCCGACGCCTTCGCCGACGGCCTCGACGACACCCGCACCGTCCGCCATTGGAATACGTCCGGCGTCGGCGGGCAGCACGCCGCTTACGACGCCGTAGTCGTGAAAGTTCAACGAGCTGGCGTGGATACGCACGCGGACCTGGCCCGGGCCTGGCTGTCCCGGATCGTCGATATCGACCAACTGGAGATTGTCGACGCCGGCAGGCGTTCCGATCTTGACGGCTTTCATGTTGCGAGTCCTTTGTGATGTGCTTGGGCGCTCGGCGCGCGGCTTGTCACAAAAGCATATCGCAAGCCGCTCGAGCATGTCGCGAGGTCGGGCAGTCGCGCGGCTTCAGCGACGCAACATTCAAGCCGCTTTGTCGTGCGCCTCCTGCTCGAGCCACAACCGGCTGTCGGGAAACCAGAACGCATCTGGCCGCGGCGGAGCGACGAGCTTGACGGGCAGCGCCGGGTTGAAGATTCGCGACCACGCGGACAGATAAGACGGCGTTTTGACCAGATAGCCGCAGCGCGACAAAAGCAGACTGGAGACCAGCGCTTCGCGACCGACTTCCAGCCCCGGAAAGCCGCTGAAATGAACCGGCGTCGCACCGTTCGCGAGCAATCTCGCGGGCGCGACGCTCACCGGCTTGCTGAACGGCCACGCGACGAAGTAGTCGACAAAGGCCTGTTCGTCGCTTGAAATGAAAACGTGGTTCAAACACGGATTTTCCGCCAGCGTCGTTTCGACGTGGCGGCAAAAGTCTTTCCACGAAACGGGAACCGCTTCGAGCGTTTTGTCAGTGCCTCTGAAGTGCGCGCCCAGTGTGAAGGCGCCGATGCCGAGCTGCTCGCAGACTGCATCCACCTGCCGAAGGATATGCTGCGCCGGCCGATAGTATGCAAAGAACAGTTCACTCGCGCTGCCGAGTTCCAGCACGTGCTCGTAACGTTGCCGGAAGCCCAACTGCACGAGGTCACGAACCGTCGAAGTCCTGAGCTTGCGCGCGAGAGGCAAGGCAGCCGGAGCGCGTACCGGTTCGAAGAACGCGGAGAACCAGTCGACCTTTCCATCGGCATCGCCATACAGGCCGCCGCGAGCGCTGATGCGCGGCGTCAGGCATTTTTCCTCACAAAACATGAGGATGAACAACACCATTTGCATGACGGAGAAAAAGCCGGAGTTCTCCTTGATCTCGATTGCAAAGACGCCCCGGTTGAGGCGCTGCATCGCATGCAGCGATATGCGTCGAGGCATGGCGACGGAATGCTTGAATCGCTCGCTCCGACGGATCTGTTTTGCCCTGTCGACGACTTTTCTCAACATGCCCGGCCCCTCTTGATCGATTATTTTGGCAAACGGCACCCGCCTTACCGGCGAGAGAAACCACAACACGACAGCGCCCGAGCTTAGCACCCCGAACTCACCATTCAGTAAATCCGGCGCGGCTTTGAGTTAGCTAGCGCACAAAGGAACGGTAAGTTATGCCCGGTTCATAACGCTGCTTCAATTGCGCCGCGACGCGCTCGATGACTTCGTCCCAATTGCCCCGTTGCGGTTGCGTGAAAATGCGCACCGTCGGATACCACGGGCTGTCGTCGCGATTGCGCAGCCACCGCCAGCAACCGGCAAAACGATTCAGCAGCCAGACCGGCTTGCCCATTGCCGCTGCCAGATGAGCGACCGACGTATCGACCGAAATGACGAGGTCCAGGTTGTCGATGATCGCGGCAGTGTCCGCAAAGTCCGACACGTCGTCCATCCAGTCGGTGAGATACGCTTTTGTCGAGGGGTTCGCACGCTTTGCGAGGTCGTCGGCTTTCTGCAAGCTGATCCAGCGAATCCGCGACAAGGAAAGCAATGGCGCGAACTGCGCCGATGTCAGGCTGCGCGCGCGATCTTCGGTGAGCCCGGAGTGGCCGCCGGCCCATACGACACCGACGCGCGGCAGGTCCGGCCGCGACAACGCCCCGAGTCTTGCACGCCACTCTGCGGAACGCTGCGGCTCTGCGCGCAGATACGCCTCGGCCGGAATGTTGTCGAGGCGCGTGCCGAATGCGAGGGGCAACGACATCAACGAACATTGCCAGTCCCACTCTTTGGCATCAGGCATGACGTCGTCGAGCATGACGAGGCCCGGCCAGCGCGCACACAACGACTCTTCATATAGCCGCCGCAGCGACGGCGGGCAGATGTAGCCCACCTGGGCAAAACGTTCGAGTGCGAGCGGCAGATAACGCACGAATTGCAAGCTGTCGCCGTGACCTTGCTCCGGCAGAACGAGCAGGCGCGCGCCGCCCGCCACGCCGGCATCCTCGCCCTTCCATTGCGGCCATGGGAGTTCCGGCCGCTGCGATACGGGCTGCCCGTCGGCATCGACGAAATTGGCCCAACGGTCTTCAAAGTACGGCCACGCTTCTTCGTATCGGCCCGCTGCCAGCAGCACCTGACTGAGACTTGCACGGGCGCCGCGATTGGACGGGTCTAACGTCATGGCGTGCCTGAGGTGCTGCTCGGCCTTGCTCAACGAGCCCAGGTCTTTCACGACGACGCCCAAGTTAGCGTGCGCTTGCACATAGTCCGGCTTCAGTTCGATCAACCTGCGATAGACTGCTGCCGCCTCTTCCGCACGCCCTTGCAACTGCAGCGCGACGCCGAGGTAATAGTGAAGCGAAATCGAATCCGGCTGATACGTGAGCCCCGCGCTGGCAGTTTGCACAATGCTCGCGAACGCGCGCAGCCTGATCTGGACGAGGCACAACATATCGAAGAACGGCGGCTGCGGCTCGACTTCTACCGCCCGCTCGATCCAGCGTTGCGCCAAGGGCAGCTGGTCCAGTGCGAGCGCCACCAGTCCGCGCGAGTAAAGCGCGGCCGCGTGCGTCGAATCATGCACAATGATTCGATCGAGAAGCGCCTGCGCCGTGTCGAAGCGACCTGCGAGGCGTGCTTCTTCCGCTTCGTTGAACCAGAGCGAAATGGCTTGGGGTGAAACAGGGGACTGGTTTTGCATGAGCGCGCGAGTGAGTCTGCGTGGATGAATCGTGAGGCCTCGACTGGTGCAGGCTGCGAACGCTGGCCTGCGCTTGAGGTCACGCCGATTATCGACGGCTCAGGCGAGCGCCTGTGTAGGACCGTTCCCAATGAAGGGCACAGATTGGCGTCAGCGGTAAAAGTAAAGACGCATGCTCGCAGGCTTGACCTTACCGCCGTGGGAAGGTCCAAGATCGTCTTGAGGCTTGTCTCAGGAGATTGGAAATGAAATTGGAATTAGCCGTTCCGGATATGTCTTGCGGTGGATGCGCAAACGCGATTGCTCGCGCGATTGCCGGTCTTGACCCGGCTGCCGCGGTCGACATCGACGTGTCCAAGAAGATGGTCAAGGTCGCGTCGACGCTGACACCAACGCAACTCACGGAAGCAATCGCGGCGGCGGGATTTCATCCGTCGGTGAGAGACTGATAGCCACGCGTCGCTCGAACAACTTTTTAATGGGAATCAACTATGAAGAAACTTCGCGCTTTTCGTGCATTGTGCGTGTTCGGCGGCGTGGCATGCGCCGTCGCCACCGCGCCTGTTCACGCGCAACACACGGCCTCCATGCCCGGCATGGACATGTCTTCGTCAGCCGGTGCGGCTTCCGGCGACTCGACGCCGGCATTCAAAGCCGCCGACGAAAAGATGATGAAAGACATGAGCGCGCCGACCTACACGGGGGACGCCGATAAGGACTTCGTCGCGCACATGATCCCGCACCACCAGGGCGCGATAGACATGGCGCAGGTCGAACTCAAGTACGGCAAAGACCCGGAGTTGAAGCGCCTGGCGAGAAACATCATCAAGGCGCAGCATGACGAAATCGCCTTCATGCAACGCTGGCAGGCCAAACACGGGGCGAAGTAAGGCTGCGAAGGCAACGTGTGGTTAGACGGACACCAGCACGGAGAACGGCGGCCTTCGGTCGCCGGCAACGCTGTGTGTATTCAATGGCGTGTGACGTCGGGGTCGGGGCCGGGTCCGGCTTCCACCTCGTCGCTTGACGCTTCATCGACGCAAGCGGTTTCTTGCGGACCTGTGCTCATGCCCGGCACCCGCGACGCGAGCTCCTTTGCTTCCTGAAGCAGGCGCGCCGCCCGGCTCGCCGTGATGCGCTTCTTAGCCACTCCTTTTGCATCGAGTGCGATCACCTGGAAGAGTTCGCGGTCACACGCAAGCTCCTGCTGATATTGCTCGCCGGTGCTGATGAGCAATTCCAGCATGGTCTGCTGCCGGCGGCGCTCGTCAATCGTGACGGCAGGATTCCTACATATCGTGGACGCGAGCGTGATCAACGAGTCGAGCTTGCTCATCTGCCGGTCACAGAGATGGAAAGCCGAGAGCGCAAGCTTTTCGTACTGGAGAGCGTCGACGGGCGGCCGAGAATCGGCTTGCGATCGGCGTTTATTCTTACTCATTGTGCGATCTCGCTAAGACTTCAGTAGGTCGGCGGGCATTCGGTTGAGATGGGCAACACAGCCCAGCAGAGGCAGACGCATGCCTCATGTGTGCGGATGCGTGGTTACGATCACAGCGTCCAGAACTGACCGTTGAGTGTTTCTTGATGGCCCGGGGATTATAACCAGTGCAAAGCCACGCACGTTCAACCGGGTGCGCTAAAAGTCCGAGTCCGAGTCCCAGTCAGAGTCCGTATTCGACGCGACGCATCCGGCCAGCACCGGAGCGCCTCTCCCTACCCTTGCACCCTGACCCAACCCTCCATCAAAACCCTCGCACTGCGACTCATCACCGCCTTCCTGACCACCCACTCGCCACCGACAACTGCCGCCTCCGCCCCCACCCGCAGCGTCCCCGACGGATGCCCGAACCTCACAGCTTCACGCTCGCCGCCGCCAGCCGCCAGATTCACCAACGTTCCCGGAATCGCCGCCGCAGTACCGATCGCCACCGCGGCCGTGCCCATCATCGCGTGATGCAGCTTGCCCATCGACATCGCGCGAACCAGCAGATCCACGTCGCCCGAGCCGATCCGCTTGCCGCTCGACGACACGTAGTCGGCCGGCTTCGCCACGAACGCAATCTTCGGCGTGTGCTGGCGCGTCGCGATTTCGTCCAGATGCTTGATCAACCCCATGCGCAATGCGCCGTGTGCGCGAATCGTCTCGAACATTGCGAGCGCCTTTTCGTCGCTATTGATGGCGTCCTGCAACTCCGTGCCGTTGTACCCGATCGCCTCGGCGTTCACGAAAATCGTCGGGATGCCGGCGTTGATCATGGTCGCCTTGAGCGTGCCGACACCCGGCACCTCGAGATCGTCGACGAGATTGCCGGTCGGGAACATCGAGCCGCCGGCGCCGTCTTCTTCCGCGGCGGGGTCCATGAATTCGAGCTGCACTTCCGCCGCCGGAAAAGTCACGCCGTCCAGTTCGAAGTCGCCCGTTTCCTGCACTGCGCCGTCGGTCATCGGCACGTGCGCGATGATCGTCTTGCCGATGTTCGCCTGCCAGATCCGCACGGTCGACACGCCGTCGCGCGGAATCCGGTTAGCCTCGACCAACCCCGCGCTGATCGCGAACGGGCCCACTGCAGCAGAGAGATTGCCGCAATTGCCGCTCCAGTCGACAAACGGCTTGTCTATCGACACCTGTCCGAACAGGTAGTCCACATCGTGATCGGGCTTGCTGCTTTTAGCGATGATCACCGTCTTGCTCGTGCTCGACGTGGCGCCGCCCATGCCGTCGATCTGCTTGCCGTAAGGGTCTGGGCTACCGATTACGCGCAGCAGCAGCGCGTCGCGCGCGGCGCCGGGCATTTGCGCCGCATCGGGCAAGTCCTGCAAGCGGAAGAAGACGCCTTTGCTCGTGCCGCCACGCATGTAAGTGGCCGGAATTCTGATCTGCGGTTTATGCGCCATGAAACAGTGTCCTGAACGATATTGATTAAGCCGCCGCCTTCGACGACTCCAGAAAGTCCTGCGCAAAACGCTGCAGCACGCCACCGGCCTCGTAGATGGAAAGCTCTTCGGCCGTGTCGAGCCGGCAGGTCACCGGCACCTCGACGCGCTCACCGCTTCGGCGATGAATCACCAGCGTCAGATCCGTGCGCGGCTTGCGCTCGCCGATTACGTCGAAGGTTTCGGTGCCGTCGATTGCCAGCGTGATGCGGTTCACGCCCGGCTTGAATTCGAGCGGCAACACGCCCATGCCGACAAGATTCGTGCGGTGAATCCGTTCGAATCCTTCGGCGACAATCGCTTCCGCGCCGGCAAGACGCACGCCCTTCGCCGCCCAGTCACGCGACGACCCCTGGCCATAGTCCGCTCCGGCGATCACGATCAGCGGCTGCTTGCGCTCCATATACGTTTCGATCGCTTCCCACATACGCGTGATCTTGCCCTCCGGCTCGATGCGCGCAAACGAACCGGCCTTCACCTTGCCGTCTTCGATCACCATCTCGTTCCTGAGCGTCGGGTTCGCGAACGTGGCGCGCTGCGCCGTCAGGTGATCGCCGCGATGCGTCGCATACGAATTGAAGTCTTCTTCGGGCAACCCCATTTTCGTCAGGTATTCACCTGCTGCGCTGTCCGGCAAGATTGCATTCGATGGCGACAGGTGGTCGGTCGTAATGTTGTCGCCGAGCACGGCGAGCGCACGCATGCCCTGCAGCGTGCGCTCGCCCGCAAGCGCGCCTTCCCAATACGGCGGACGGCGAATGTACGTGCTCATCGGACGCCAGTCGTAAAGCGGGTTCGCTTTCTCCTGTGTGTCCACCGAGACCGCGAACATCGGCTCGTAGACTTTGCGGAATTGCTCGGGCTTGACGCTCGAAGCCACGATTGCGTCGACTTCTTCGTCCGACGGCCAGATGTCCTTCAGTGTCACGTTATTGCCATCGGCATCGACACCGAGCACATCCTTCTCGATGTCGAAGCGAATCGTGCCCGCAATCGCATAAGCCACCACCAGCGGCGGCGATGCAAGAAACGCCTGCTTCGCGAACGGATGAATGCGGCCGTCGAAATTGCGGTTGCCCGACAGCACAGCAGTTGCATACAGGTCGCGCTCCACGATCTCCTCCTGGATCGCCGGGTCGAGCGCGCCGGACATGCCGTTGCACGATGTGCACGCATACGCGACGACGCCGAAGCCAAGCCTTTCGAGTTCGGGCAGCAAGCCGGCTTCTTCCAGATACAACGTGACGGCTTTCGAGCCGGGCGCGAGCGATGTCTTCGCCCACGGCTTGCGCGTGAGCCCGCGCCGGTTCGCGTTACGCGCGAGCAGGCCGGCGGCGATCATGTTGCGCGGATTGTTGGTGTTCGTGCAGCTCGTGATCGCCGCGATGATCACCGCGCCGTCCGGCATCAAGCCCGGCTCGTTCTCGACCTTGCCGCTGATGCCGCGCGCAGCCAGTTCGGAAACCGGCAAGCGCCGGTGCGGATTCGACGGCCCGGCGAGCGTGCGCACGACCGTTGACAGATCGAACTTCAGCACGCGCTCGTACTCGGCATGCGTGAGGCTGTCGGCCCACAAGCCGGCTTCTTTTGCGTACGTTTCGACGAGCTTCACGAGTTCGTCGTCGCGGCCGGTGAGCTTCAGGTACTTGATGGTCTGCTCGTCGATATAGAACATGGCGGCCGTCGCGCCGAATTCGGGCGCCATGTTCGCAATCGTCGCGCGGTCGCCGAGCGTGAGCTTCGCCGTACCCTCGCCGAAGAATTCAAGGTATGCGCCGACAACTTTTTCCTTGCGCAGAAATTCGGTCAGCGAGAGCACGACGTCGGTTGCCGTAATGCCTTCAGCAGGCTTACCCGTCAACTCCACGCCGACGATATCCGGCAGACGCATATACGACGCGCGGCCCAGCATCACACTTTCCGCTTCCAGCCCGCCGACGCCTATCGCGATCACGCCGAGCGCGTCGACCATCGGCGTGTGCGAGTCCGTGCCCACCAGCGTATCGGGAAACGCGACGCCGTCGTTCACCTGCACGACCGGACTCATGCGTTCGAGGTTGATCTGATGCAGGATGCCGTTGCCCGGCGGAATCACGTCGACGTTCCGGAACGCCCGCTTCGTCCAGTTGATGAAATCGAAGCGGTCTTCATTGCGGCGGTCTTCTATCGCCCGGTTCTTCGCGAACGCGTCCGGGTCGAAGCCGCCGCACTCCACGGCAAGCGAGTGATCCACGACGAGTTGCGTCGGCACCACCGGATTGACCAGCGCGGGGTCGCCGCCTTGCGCGGCGATCGCGTCGCGCAAACCGGCGAGATCGACCAGCGCGGTCTGGCCGAGAATGTCGTGACATACCACGCGCGCCGGAAACCACGGGAAATCCAGCTCGCGCTTGCGTTCCACGATCTGTTTCAACGACGCGACGAGCGTCACCGGATCGCAGCGCCGCACGAGATTTTCGGCAAGCACGCGCGACGTGTACGGCAGCTTGTCGTATGCGCCGGCCTGGATTGCGTCGACGGCGGCGCGCGCATCGAAGAAATCAAGCTGGGTGCCGGGAAGGCGTTTGCGGTAGGCAGTATTCATGGCGTGGGGGACCAACAGTAATGATGCGGGAACAAGGGCGGCGGCCATCGCATTGAGCGGGCGTTTTTAACGGCGCGTTCCTGCCTGCGTGAAGCAATCGGTCTAGTGTAGCTCGCTACGGCAAAGAGCGGCCCTGGCTCGGGGTATCAGCGAGCCAAGGTCCATGTGCTTGCGCGAGGGCTCTGACGGCGTTAGCCGCGCTTCGCGAGCGGCACAAACGGCAGATCGTCGGGTCCGGTGTAATTCGCACTCGGACGAATGATCTTGTTGTCGATCCGCTGCTCGATGATGTGCGCGCTCCAGCCAGCCGTGCGTGCAATGACGAATAGCGGCGTGAACATCGCCGTGGGCACGCCCATCATGTGATACGACACGGCGCTGAACCAGTCCAGGTTGGGGAACATCTTT
>NZ_BAYE01000007.1 GCF_000685095.1 Paraburkholderia caledonica NBRC 102488 | reverse complement strand
CCAGAAGACACTGGAAGGTTTCGACTTCGACCGGCTGCCCAACCTTAATCGCGCCGTCGTCCATGATCTGGCGACCTGCCGCTTCATCGATGAGAAGGTCAGCGTGCTGATCGCCGGTCCGTGTGGAACGGGCAAAAGCCATCTGGCGCAGGCACTGGGCCACTCCGCCGCCCGGCAAGGTCACGATGTCCTGTTCATGACCCAGACCCGGCTTCTCGGCGCGCTACGCAACGCGCAAGCCGTCGGCTCCTACGACCGGCGCTTCCAGGCGCTTGCCAAGGTACCGCTGCTCATCATTGACGATTTCGGGCTGAAACCCATGCGCACGCCCGAAGATGAAGACTTCCACGATCTGATCGCCGAACGGTACGAACGTACATCCACCGTGCTAACCAGCAATCTTGATTTTACGGAATGGGGTGATGCGTTCGCGACAAACAAAATGCTCGGCGCTGCAACGCTTGATCGCTTGCGACACGCGGCATACCGCGTCGTGCTCGACGGCGAGAGCTACCGTGTTCCACGCCCGATGCCCGAGAGCAACAAATCAGCACTTGCGAAAGGAGGTAAAAACAAGGATTCTTGATCCCCGTTCGAGCCCCGAATCAGGCGCCTTTCGCTGGCGCCATTACGCCGAAAACACCCGGCCCCTTTACGGCGAAAGGCAACAAGAACATATCAACAGGTGCAATTCTTCCTATGAAGAAACAATCCCGATGGGCTGCGTGATTTGTGGCGCCTATTTTGCCGCAGGCAACGTTATGCCATTGAGACAGGATGACCGCTGTCGAAGGTACTGAACGGCCCACTAACGCTCAACAAGTAACCCGAGCGTGCAGCAGGCATCGAGTACAAATCGCGCTACAATTACACTCAAATCTCTACAATCCCTCCGACTTATTTTTTCCGGCATGCACCAAACACCCTCCACAGCCTCACATTCACCTAGCGAACACATGCGCCGGTTTGCGAAGCCAGTCATGCTCGTCGCCCTGACTACGGTAGTCGGAGCATTGGCCGGTGCAGCGATATCTCACATGCTGCATCCCCGATGGCTTGCCAGAATGACGATCCAGATTGGGCAAATTTCCATGTCGCACAACGGCACCGTGGTAAGCCGGCCGATCGAAAGCCAAGCGAACGCCGCTGTTCGATACAACCTGCCCGGCTTTCGGCTGAGTGTGATCAAGGATCTGGGTTTGCCACTGCCTGACGAAGGTGACCGAGACTCTAGAGTCATTTTCGACTCGATGCAGGCCACGGCCTCGAGAAGTTCTGACATGATTGACTTGCAGGTCTCGGCCTACTCCCGGGAACAGGCCTCGTCGGCTTTGATGGCATCCTTCCAAGAATTTTCGGCCGATCATCAGAAACTTTTCGCGCCCGCCGTGGCTGACTCGAAGCGCGAACTTGATAGCACTTCCGCTAAGCTCGCCGAGGCTGAGCGGGACTATGCCCTCACCCTGAAATTGGCTCGCGAGTCAACGGCACAGAGTAAAGCCGATACCACAAACAATTCGCGTGACGTAATCGTGGGCAACACGGCAACACTGCTCAATGCGCAGATCGTGATTCTGAAACAGCAAGTGGTTGGACTGCAGCAGGCCATCAGCCCTATATTGAGCTATCCAACGCGCGTAGTTGAAGCGCTTTATGTTCCGCAAAAGCCGGCCACACCGAGCAAAACGGCGCTGACTGCAATTGGCGCTGCGCTAGGTTTGTTGGCAGGCGTTGCTTTCACTGCACGCGAAAGTTTGAGGCCGCTCATCAGATCGCGCAAATACGCACGGGTAAACTGACCTAATGCAGAGGTATTGATAGGTAGTTGCCGGACCTTGGGTGATTACCGGCGCGAGGAACCCAGCAAAGGTACGGGTCCTTTCGACGTGAATACGCGGCATGATTCCAGAGCGGATGCAGATAGCGAACGACATACCGCTCCTGCTCTGAATCTTTTGCATTACGGCGCTGCCGACGATTCCGGCGGCGCCAGTCACCCGCGATTGCAAGATTTCTCTATTAGATCCTGATAAATATCCAGATGTGTCGCCACTACTTGGTGTACATCAAATGCCCGCTCCGCAAGCTTACGCCCGGCATCGCCCATAGCCCGACAGCGTTCAGGCGAGCCAATCAGGTCCTCCATCGCGTCAGCTAATGCGCCGGCATCGCGCATTGGTACTAACACTCCCGTAATCCCCGGATCAATGGCGTCCCTGCAGCCCGGCACGTCAGTAGTAATGACAGCCCGACCGCACGCGGCCGCCTCTATCAGGACTTTGGGCAAGCCTTCCCGGTATGAAGGCAACACAACCAATGTCGCAGCCGCCAGTACCTGCGGCATATCGCGACGATGCCCCCAACATTCGACTACGCCCTCATCTACCCACGCATCCAATTCACTCTGTTTACAGCTTGTGGGATTGTCCGGATCCACCGTACCGACCAGGACAAAGCGCGCAAGACTTCCCCTTTGTTTCAAGATACGGGCCGCCTGCACGAATTCGCCGACGCCTTTGTCTGCCAGCAATCGCGCTGCCATGACAACCACAGGCACACCTTCAGGCAGCGGCATTTGGACATACCCATCCAGATCGACCCCAGATCCGCGGATCAGGGCCACTGTATCGGCGGGTAGGTTGGCTACCTTGGCCAAGCTGCGCAAATCATCCGGATTCTGAAAGATCACCTTCAGATTACGGTGTCCCAAGGCTACGCGGTACAGGATGCCTACCAGCCAGCGACGTGCAGCGGCCTTGGAGCCTCGGGCCATGAAGACAAAACCCAAGCCGGACACCGCTGCCACTACCGCGGGCATCCCAGCCAGCCGCGCCGCGAGGCCTCCCAGCAAGACCGGCTTGATCGTGACCAGATGAGTCACGTCAGGCCGAACGCTCCGGAAGATACGCAACAGGTCCACAACCGTTCGCCATCCATTCACCAAACTGGCGCTGCCGCGCTCTAGCACTAACGGATGCACCACCAGACCATGGCGTTGTAATTCATTCAGCTTGTCAGTCAGTCCGGTAGCGATATGGACGGTAAAGCCTTGACGCTGCGCCTCCAAGGCAATCGGCAAACGATGCGACAGGAAGAACCAATCCACATTCACCACAAACATCAGCGTGCGGCTCATGCGTAGTTGCCCTCCCGCCACGCCTGGAACATCAGTACGGTCCATAGATGCGAAGCCCAATTCTTCTGTCCACTCATATGTTCATTCCACTTCTGGCGAACGAGCGAGGCGTTGAAATAACCCTCGCTCATTAATCGCGTCTCGCCAAGCAACTCCTCCGCCCATTCCCGTAGCGGGCCACGCAACCATTGATGCAAGGGGATGCCAAAGCCCATTTTCGGCCGCTCGATCAATTCCCGAGGTACATGACGGTATAGCATCTGACGCAATGGCCACTTGGTCTGTCCATCCCGAAGCTTGTACGCAATAGGCAGACTCCACGCAAATTCGACCAGTTGATGATCCAGGAACGGCACGCGTGTTTCGAGGCTTACACCCATCGCCGCGCGATCGACTTTAGCCAGGATGTCGTCAGGGAGATAGGTGATTGCATCGAGTGCCATCATGCGTCCAACACCGTCCAGACCGTCCAGCGACGGCCGCAAGCCCGTCAGATAAGTCGGTGGCTCAGACCCGTCGAGCACCCATGCCGCGGGATCTCGCAAGTGCGACACCAAGCCAAGATACAACTCGTCTACTGTGCGACTTGCCAGTACACCAGCGCCCTTATGCAATTTGTCGCCGAAGGTCGCGTACCTTGTGCCGCCCGGGAGCCAGTGCGAGATACGGTCCCATGCCACAGGTGACAAGGCCGTAATGCCGCGAGCAGCCACATCGCGGGCCGACGTCGGCAAACGCTCCAGCTTGCGCCACAGGCTAGAGGTGATTTGGTACCGGTTATACCCGGCAAACAATTCGTCACCGGCATCCCCAGACAGAGACACCGTCACGTGTTGCCGCGCCAATTGGCTCACTAGATAAGTCGGTATTTGAGACGAATCTGCAAAAGGCTCGCAATACAGATGGGGCAGTCGTGGAATCACGTCCATAGCCTGTGCGGCGGAAACATACAGCTCGGTATGTTCCGTGCCCAAATGCCTGGCGACCGCCTTAGCATGTTCGGCTTCGTTGTAGTCTTTCTCCTCGAAGCCAATGGTGAAAGTCTTCACAGGGCTTGAAGACTGGATTTGCATCAACGCTACGATGGTCGAGGAATCGACGCCTCCAGACAAAAACGCACCCAACGGGACATCGGCCATCATCTGCCGCCCCACGGCCTGCTTTGCCAGCCGCTCCAGTTCAGATACAGCTTCATCCGGCGAACCTGCGAATAGATTCGCCTGACCGTTCCGGGCCACGCTCACTGCGCTCCAATAGGTTTCAAACGCCGGTGTGGGCTGTCGCAGGGACACTGTCAGCAGGGACCCCGGCTCTAGCTTCGCAATGCCTTGATAGATCGAATAAGGTGCAGGCACGTAGGCGTGCCGCAGAAAAAGAGACAGTGCTCCTCGATCGATCTCGCCAGCAAATGCTGGGTGAGCTCGCAGCGCTTGTAGCTCCGATCCGAACAAAAAACTCCTCTGACTCCCCTCGCCTTGCCAGCCGTAATAAAGTGGCTTTTCGCCCAGCCGATCGCGGCCCAACGTTAGCGTGCGCTCAGCCTTATCCCAAACAGCGAAGGCAAACATGCCGACGCACCGCTCCACCGCTTGCCGTACGCCCCAGCGATCAAAGCCAGCCAAAAGCGTCTCCGTATCCGAGTGACCACGCCAGGTCCATTCGCCCAATTGCTCGCGCAAGTCCAGGTGATTATAGATTTCACCGTTGAATGCAATCACATATCGGCCGCTTCCCGATACCATAGGCTGGTGCCCGGCAGCTGACAAATCCACAATGGCCAGCCGACGGTGGCCGAGCCCAATGCGGGCTTCGCTATCACACCAGACGCCGCCGTCATCCGGTCCACGGTACACGATGCGATGGGCCATTGCCGCCGCTAGGGCCTCATCATTCTGCCCAGCGAGGGGACTGCCTCCGAAAAAACCAGCAATACCGCACATCTTTATCCTCCCCACGCCTTTTTCAGCAATTTCGACAACTTGGGCGCCGCGCGCTGCAGACAAAATTCGGCTTCCGCGCGAGCTCTTCCCGCGGCGCCCAAGCGTTGACGCAGTGCGCTATCGCGAAGCAAGAGCCTCAACGCGTCAATCCAGCTGTCTGGCGTATCAGAAAGAAATCCTGTTTCGCCCTCAACAACGACTTCACAGTTTGCGCCGACGGTGGAGGCAACGGTTGGCAGTCCACATGCCATGTACTGAATCAACTTATACGCACATTTGCCTTGCTCCCAAGGAGTATCCATCAAGGGCATAACACCCGCATCGCACTCAGCAATGGCAGCAGCCTCCGTTTCGAGCGACCAAGGCACCACCTCAACCTCGACGCCCGGCATCGACACGGCGCCGCCCCCAATCACACGCAATATAAAAGGTTGTTCCTGCGCGAGCAACGCGAGCGGCTTGGCAATCAGCGACAAATACTGCGCCGTAGAGGGTGAACCGATCCATACGATGCGCGGTTTCGCTCCAGGTGCGGCTGGAGAGTGTCCCCTTTTCACCTGATAGCGCTCCAGGTCCACCACCGTCGACAACTGTTCTACCCACGGCGCGCCGGCGGCCCGGGCGCGCCGTGCCAAATACCCATTACCGGCCACTACTAGGCTTGCACCGGCCATAAGCCGGTCAATGCGGCGACCAAACACACGCCTCACCCAAGGTGACGGATGCAGGTCATAACCATGAAAAATGGCGTCATCGAAATCCATTACATAAGGAATTCCCCGCAGCAGCCACTTTTCGAACCACGCGGGTACCCAAGGCAGCGCCTCTTTCTCGATCCACACAAGGTCGAATCGGCGCCTGTGCCATAGCGCTGTGACCCTAGTCCGATAAGCAGCAAGCAAGGGGCGTAGTCCGTAACCACCGGACTGATACCTGGCGAGCAGGGTCGAATCGCCGAGCAAGGGCGAGACAACACATTCGATCCCCTCTGCCTCGAGCCAGGGTAAGAACTGATAAAAGCGCATCCTCGAAGATGCGCCTTGCGGACCATAGCGGCTGAGAATCAAAACTTTCATGTATCTCCAGCCTTGCGCAGAATGCTGGCGAAGTCGCCAAACAACATGCCATAGGCCTGCCATGTATTGCGAACGCCGCTCCATCCGTCGCTCAGCAGAGAAAATACGGTACGCGTCAGCGGTTCGATGCACATGGTCAGGAAAACCAATACCCATGCCTGCAAAGGATTGAAATGCTTGAAACCATACAGGAGGCGACTGCGCAAGGAATAAAACAGGCGGTGTGCCTTGATTTGGCGAGACGTCCCCCCCCCTGCGTGGAAGGCCCGGACGTCTGCTATATAAACGCTGCGGTACCCGGCCTGCCGCACTCGCAGCGATAAGTCCAGATCTTCAAGGTAGACAAAGAATCTTTCGTCGAATCCGCCCAAAGAATCAAATAGTGCTCGGCGCATCAGATAAAACGCACCGATCACATGATCTACGTCTCGGGTGCTATCGTGTGCCCATTCCGACATATGCGTGCTCATCGCGGAAAACGCGGACAAGCGATTTAGCCCAATCGCTTGTGCAATAAAGACAGCGAGCGTAGGGAACCGGCTGCAACTCCGCGCAATCTCCCCGCCCTCGCCCACGAGTTGAATACCCGCAACTCCTACATTGGAATTGATCGGGTCACGCAAAAAATTCAGGGGTCTTTCCAGCGACCCTTCAAACAGACACGCGTCCGGATTGAGGAAAAGCAATAGATCTGCAGTCGCCAATCTGGCGCCTTGATTGCAAGCCGCTCCGAAACCCAGGTTCTCTTCATTGCGAACTATCTGCACGCGAAACGGCAAACTGGCGGCCATTGTCTTTACATGGGCGAGCGAACCGTCCTTTGATGCATTGTCCACGATAATAAGCGACTCAACGAGATTATCATGAAACCGGCCAATACTTGAAATCATATCAAGCAATTGGGCGCCGGAGTTCCAGTTAATAACAATAATATCCACACTGAGTTTCATGTCAGGAGCGGCTCATAATAAAACTCCACAAAAAAATACAGCGCACCCGACAGCAACGCATACGCCATCGAACCACTGATCACTCGCTCATTATCAGAAAATACCGCGCGAACAAGATAGATCAGAAAAAATATAGATAGCAGCTCTCTGAATCTCGCCGCCAAAAGTGAATAATCGAGCAGGGAAAAATGAAATGCAAAGCACATTGCCATTCCAAAAATAGCATAGCGCATTGTCAAATCGGCCTCGTCAAAATAATGAACGGCAAATAGAAAAAATACCATATCAACAACGAGTGGAATGGGAAAAGTCGTCGCCTTCCCGAACTCTTCGTATGTTGTAAAAACAGAAAGATAGTCCGGCAAGTAGCCCAGGGCAATATGCTTACAAAGAATAATCACCAAGAAAACAGCCATCGAAACGATAATTATCCTCAGACGAGTTACCGGAGGGATAAGGTAAATAAAAATAAATATAACAGCCGAATAATGAAACAGCACGGCCAACGCTAGAACAATCAAGTCCTTGATCTGAATTCCACTTTCCGTCTTTCGGTAGAAGACAACGAATGCCAGCGCGAGAGCGCAGGCAGCTCGAAGCACCGTCATCTCGAACAGGAGGACATATCTTGCCAGAAAATAAAACGTAAATACCAGCACCGCATGCCAGTATCTCTCGACAAACTCAAGCGAGAAATACTTCACAAAGACGATGCTTCCCGCAATTACGGAGTAAACAATCCAGTTAGTGAAATTGAGATTCACCAACCAATATACAACCATCGTAAATCCGGGCTCAAATCTATACTGAATCCCCCAGTAGCTGGGCGCAGACCGGACCAGATTGAAGAATTGAGAGTAGTTATCATAGTCCCGACTGACGGCAAGGACCTGATACCCTGCCGCCAAACCTATCACGATGGCAAAAAACAGGGAAACCAAGAACCGGATCGCGATTTCTCTGCTCATCGCCGCCCTCTCCCAATCAATGCAAGCGCCACGGCGTCGAGCACCATCCGCCATACCCACGCCCATGCAGCACCGACGACTCCGAATTTCCCCAACAGAAGAAACAAAACGCCAACGTAAATGGGTAACTCGGTCATGTGTAACTTCGCCGTCAAATCGGAGCGACCCTTTGCATGAATCAATGCATAGAACATCGAGCCAATGGCGTTCGCAAAAACACCGATGCATAGTATTTGCCCCACCAGCACAGACTGGGGCGACAGATTCTTCTTGATCCAAAACGGCAGCAGGGTCGGCAAGATGCTCGCCAATATCACACACGCGAGAAGCATCAGCACTGCAACAATTAGCAGCCATCGGCGAAAATAGCCTTCCCATTGATCTGGTTTTTCCTGGATCAACCAACTCAGGTTCGGGAATATAACTGATGAGACGGCACCAACAAGAATTAAGCTTTGCACTACCAGTTCGTAGGGCAACACATAAATCGTGACAGCGGCGGCAGACAAGGTCGAAGCGATCATGAAACGATCAGCTTGCATCAATATTGGACTAACCACGCTGCTGACGGTAAACCACCCACCGAAGGTAAAGAGCGATCGCGCTACCGCGCCGGAGTATGTACCGTTGCGCTCAATGCTCGGCTCGCGATCAAAGCAGGCGAGCGCAAGCCACTTGTAGACGAACAACGCCAGGAGACGGCTAACCACAAGCGTCGCCACGAGCCACGGCAACTGCGTTGTATATAGCGCCACCAGATAAGGGCCACCGAAATTGACAATACCCAAGACCACGCGCACCAAGCTAATGCCTTTAAAATTGAGGTAGGCCTCATTCAAGCCTCGATAAGTGGCACTCATGGCCTGGGCAGGCAGGGCAATGGCTAACAGCAACATCGCCCCCCTTACTTCTCCCGAAGAAGTGTGTTTGGCACCGACGAAAGCACCGGCACCAAGCAGTGCTGCGATGATGATTAGCACGCAACCGACGAGTCCCGCCACAAGCGTAATACGTTCGGCCGTAGCTAACGAGTCCGGTATTGCAGACCAATTATTTTCACCACGTAGACGAGCGACCATCTGCGTCAAAGCGCGCCCTATCCCAAGATCGAGAGCTCCCGCATAGCCAATCAATCCCCACGCCAAAGCAAGGAGGCCGAAACGCTCATCACCTAACTTATTGACCAAATTTGGCACCGTGACCGCTGCCACGGCTAACGGCAATGACAAGCCAGCCAGATTCCAAGCTATATGGGACAGTCGCATGGGTCTTTCATCGAAGGTTCAGACAAATAATCTCCTTGTTCCAAGATTCTCACTTCGCCAATGTGCTTGCGGCGTGATATCAGAACCGAGATGAATTGGATCAACGGCGAATAGCCCGATACGGGCGCGCCGGTATTCAAACGTTCGCAATGTACCAAGGCATCGCCTGCTCAATACCGGCCTCGAGGCGATGCTCGGGAGCATATGCCAACAAATTCCGCGCTTTGCCGATATCTGCCTGGCTATGCCGCACGTCGCCCGCACGAAAATCGCGATAATTGGGCTCTCTGCCGTACGCAACGCCACGCTTATTCAGGCTGCTTTTCAGGAACCTGAAAAGGTCATTCAATGTGGTGCGATCTCCCAAAGCTACATTGTAGACTTGATTCTTGGCCTCGGGATCCGTAACGGTAGCCGCTAGCAAATTGGCCTGCACCGCATTGGAAATATAGCAAAAGTCACGGCTGGTCTCTCCATCACCGTTAATATAGACTTCATGCCCCTCGATCATCGCTGCCGCCCATTTTGGAACGACAGCGGCATAGGCCCCGTTAGGATCCTGCCTCGCTCCGAATACATTGAAATACCGAAGCCCAATAGTGTTGAATCCATAGCAACGTGCAAAGACATCCGCATAGAGTTCGTTTACGTACTTGGTTACAGCATATGGACTCAATGGTTTGCCGATGCGATTTTCCACCTTCGGCAAATCCGGGTGATCACCGTAAGTACTGCTGCTAGCAGCGTAAGTGAAACTCTTCACTTCGGCATCACGAGCAGCAACCAACATGTTCAGGAAACCAGAAATATTGGTCGTATTCGTCGCAATGGGATCCGCAAGACTGCGGGGGACCGAGCCTAGGGCCGCTTGATGGAGAACGTATTCAACCGGGAAGGTGAGCCCGGCGGACAGCGCCTCGGGACCGCGACTCTCGAACGACGGATGAAAGGTCATCGCGCGGCGACAGTCATCTAGTTCGCGGATATCCCCCTCAATAAACTGGAAATTGGCCCACTGTTCTGCAGTCACCAGCGACCGCACTTCATCAAGATTGCGGCGATGGCCCGTCATGAAGTTGTCGAGACCTACTACGCGCTGGTTTAACCGTAGCAAGATCTCAAGCAGGTTGCTGCCAATAAAGCCGGCCACGCCTGTAACCAGCCAGGTGTGCGACTCGGCGCACAGCTGAAGTTTAAGTTGATCGTAGGCGGTGGTTTGGGAGGAAGACTCTGTCATATGGATCCGATTCAGGCACTATTCTTATTTACAGACGGCCATCCGCTGCGCCCAAGGGCAAGATGCCCTTGACGTCAAACAGGATTGCCCCGGGCTGGCCCAGCGCTTTAATGCCCTGTTCGCCCAGCGTGACGAACTGCTGGTGACCGACGGCCAGGATGATCGCTGCATATTGCCCCGGCGCCGGCATGGCGCGCAGACACTTCAGGCCGTATTCGCGCTCCGCATCGTCCGTGATGATCCAGGGATCGTACACATCGACGTGCGCGTTATAGCTACGCAGGGTACGAACGATGTCCACAACCTTGGTGTTGCGAACGTCCGGGCAGTTCTCCTTGAATGTGAGCCCAAGGATCAGGACTTTGCTACCAAGGACGGGCAAATTCTTACGCAACATCAGCTTGATCGTTTCATCGGCAACATGGCTCGCCATGTTGTCATTGATGCGGCGACCCGCAAGAATCACCTCCGAGTGATAGCCGACTTCTTGAGCTTTATGAGTAAGGTAGTAAGGATCAACGCCAATGCAATGGCCGCCCACGAGGCCAGGACGGAATGGCAAGAAGTTCCACTTGGTGCCAGCAGCCTGCAGCACTTCCAGCGTATCGATACCCAGCCTGTGAAAAATGAGGCTGAGTTCGTTCATTAGAGCGATATTGACATCGCGCTGCGTGTTCTCGATTACCTTGGCGGCTTCCGCTACCTTTATGCTGCTGGCCTTATGCGTGCCCGCCGTAACGATTTGCGCATATAGGCGATCAACCGCTTCGGCGACATCGGCAGTGCTACCGCTGGTAACCTTGGTGATAGTCGGCAAACGATGTTGTTTGTCGCCGGGGTTGATGCGTTCGGGACTATAGCCACAAAAAAAATCTACGTTAAACTTTTTGCCACTGACGCGCTCAAGCGCCGGCACGCAAATCTCTTCAGTTGCTCCGGGGTAGACGGTCGATTCGTAGATCACCACGGAGCCCTGCGGCATGACCTTGCCAACGGTCTCGCTGGCTTTGACTAGTGGAGTCAAGTCGGGGCGGTTGGCCTGATCCACTGGGGTAGGAACGGTGACGATGAAGATCTTGCAAGCCTTTAGGTCTTCCGTGTTGCTGCTGTAACTAAGTCCGCCGGCAGTTTTGAGTTCTTCCGGGCTGACCTCCAAGGTACCGTCTTGTCCCGACTCGAGCTCGGCGATCCGCGCGGGATTAATATCAAAACCCACTACCGGACGCTGTTTGCCAAACTCCACAGCCAGCGGCAAGCCAACGTAGCCAAGACCGATTACGGCGATTCTCGCCTGAGTTAAGTTAATAGGCAAAGTAGAAGACATGGACATTGAGTAGATTCAAAATTGTTGACGGAACAGAACTGGTGCCTATGACGCGTCGGGAACGATCAGACAAACGCCTCGGCGCGGGCAAGGGCCACACCCTTCTGATCTTTGCTGGACAGTATCGGCTCGCAGCCCAACTCGGGCCATTCGATCCCGATTTCCGGGTCATTCCAGGCAATGCAACGCTCATGCTCCGGAGCGTAGTAGTCCGTCGTCTTGTACAAGAAATCCGCGGATTCACTGAGCACGACAAAGCCGTGAGCGAAACCAGCCGGCACCCAGAATTGCCTGTGATTTTCGCCCGTCAGTTCAATGCCAACCCATTTGCCAAACGTGTCGGAGGTTTTACGGATATCCACGGCGACATCAAATACCGCGCCGCGCGTCACACGCATCAGCTTTCCTTGCGGTTGCCGAATTTGGTAATGCAGGCCACGCAGCACGCCTTTGCCACTGCGGCTGTGGTTATCTTGTACGAAATGCGGGCTCAAACCCGTCGCATCGGCGAAGGCTTTCTGATTGAAACTCTCGCAGAAGAAGCCACGCGCATCGGCGAACACCATCGGTTCAATAATCAAAACCTCAGGAATTGCCGTGGGGGTAACTTTCATGATTTGTCCTATTCCTTCAGCAAACGCAAAATGTACTGTCCGTAGCCACTCTTGGCCAACGGCTGAGCCAATTTCTCGAGCTGCTCGTCCGTGATAAAGCCATGACGCCAAGCGATTTCTTCCGGGCAAGCGATCTTCAGACCCTGACGATGTTCCAACGTGGCAATGAACTGGCCTGCTTCCAGCATACTTTCGTGAGTACCTGTGTCCAGCCACGCGTAGCCACGCTGCATGATCTGCACATTGAGTTGGCCGCGCTCCAGGTACGCCTGGTTAACCGCCGTAATTTCCAGTTCGCCGCGTGCACTGGGCTCGACCGCCCTAGCGATGTCTACCACCTGGTTGTCGTAAAAATAGAGACCAGTAACGGCAAAATTGCTCTTCGGAACCTTGGGCTTTTCTTCAACATTTTGGGCCTTCCCCATCTTGTCGAAATTCACCACGCCGTAGCGCTCGGGGTCCTGCACATGATAAGCAAAGATAGTCGCACCGCTGGTTTGCTGGTCGGCCTGCCTCAATAGCCCCTGAAAGTCGTGGCCATAGAAAATGTTGTCACCCAACACCAACGCGCTGGGAGAGGCGCCCAGAAACTGGTCCCCGATAATGAACGCCTGCGCCAATCCATCCGGACTGGGCTGAACCGCGTATTGCAGGTTCATGCCCCACTGACTGCCGTCGCCCAGCAGTTGCTGGAAGCGGGGCGTGTCCTGTGGCGTGCTGATGATCAGAACGTCTCGCATGCCACCTAACATCAGCGTGGAAAGCGGGTAGTAGATCAGTGGCTTGTCGTACACCTGCAGCAGTTGCTTGCTGATCGCAAGTGTGGCCGGGTGCAGCCGCGTGCCGGAACCGCCGGCAAGGATGATACCTTTGCGCATAGTGCGAATGATCAGGAAAGGATCTGGTCGAGCAGGAATTGAATGCCCTGCTGCCAATCCGGAAGGTGGATGTCGAAAGTCTCGCGCAGCATGCCAGTATTCAAGCGCGAGTTGGCCGGACGCGGTGCGGGGAGCGGATAAGCGGTAGTCGGAATCGCTTCGATAAGTGCCGGATCCACCTTCAGCTCTACTCCGCGTGCCGCCGCGCCACGCAGCACTTCATTAGCATAGCCGTGCCACGTCGTTTCGCCAGCAGCGGCCAGATGGTAGACGCCGGCGGGGAAAGCGTCGCGTCGATCGTGCAGCCAGTGGCGCGAGACAATCTGTGCAGTCACGTCGGCAATCAGGGCGGCGGTAGTCGGCGCACCGAACTGGTCGGCAATCACACGCAGGCTGTCGCGCTCGCGGCCCAGCTTGAGCATAGTCTTGGCGAAGTTACCGCCATGAGCGCCGGCCACCCAGCAGGTGCGAAACACCAAGGCCGTCGCACCGGACGCTGCAATGGCCCGCTCGCCGGCTAGCTTGCTCTTGCCGTAGACAGACTGCGGGTTCACTGCATCAGATTCGACATACGCACCAACCTTGCGGCCATCAAATACATAGTCGGTCGAATAGTGCACCAGCAGGCTGCCCAGAGCTTTGGCCTCCTCGGCAAACACACCGGGCGCGGTACCGTTGATGGCGTGCGCGAGACTAGTCTCAGTCTCGGCTTTGTCGACGGCGGTATAAGCTGCGGGGTTGACGATGATGTCCGGCCGCAATTCACGTACGAGGCGGCGCAACTCATCCGGCCGCGCCAGATCGCATCCCGCACGGTCCAGTGCAATCACATGACCCAGCGGCGCCAAGCTGCGACGCAGCTCGAAGCCGAGCTGGCCGTTGCTTCCGGTCACAAGCAACGTGGGAATACGCGTCGCCTTAGGCTGCATATTGCTTCGCCACCCAATTGCGGTATTCACCAGACATCACATCCTGCACCCAGTCCTGGTTGTCCAGATACCATTTCACCGTCTTGCGCAGACCCGTCTCAAAGGTCTCGGCCGGTTTCCAGCCGAGCTCCCGCTCAAGCTTGCGGGCATCGATAGCATAGCGACGGTCGTGACCGGGGCGGTCCTTAACGAAAGTAATCTGGTCGCGGTATGACCCGGATGCCTTCGGACGCAGATCGTCGAGCAGATCGCACAAGGTGTGCACTACGTCGAGATTGGTCTTTTCGTTCCAGCCGCCCACATTGTAGGATTCGCCCAACGTGCCGCGCGCCAACACCTCACGAATCGCTGCGCAGTGGTCGCCAACATACAGCCAGTCGCGCACGTTGAGTCCGTCGCCATACACAGGCAGCGGCTTGCCGCCCAGTGCGTTGGCAATCATCAGGGGGATCAGCTTCTCGGGGAAGTGATACGGGCCGTAGTTATTTGAGCAGTTCGTCGTCAGCGTCGGCAAGCCATACGTGTGATGGTAGGCACGCACCAGATGATCCGCGGCCGCCTTCGTGGCCGAGTACGGGCTGTTCGGCGCGTAGGGCGTCGTTTCGGAGAACTGCGCGTCGCTGGCCGACAGCGAACCGAACACCTCGTCGGTCGAGACATGCAGAAAACGGAATGCGGCCTTGTCAGCCTCGCCGAGCGTATTCCAGTACTGACGGGTGGCTTCGAGCAACGTGAAGGTGCCGACCACATTGGTCTGCACGAAATCAGCCGGGCCGTGAATCGAGCGATCCACATGGCTTTCAGCCGCAAAGTGAAGCACAGCACGCGGCTTGTGCTCGGCAAAAAGCGCATCCATCGCCGCACGATCGCAGATATCGGCCCGCACGAACACATGCCGGGGATTGGCCTGTTGCGACTTGAGCGTACCCAGATTCCCGGCGTAGGTCAGCTTGTCCACATTCAGCACCGCTTCGTCCGACGCATCGAGCCAGTCGAGCACGAAATTGGCGCCGATAAAGCCGGCACCGCCCGTTACCAGGATCATGAATTTCCCTTCTAGATGTTGGAGGCAGATCGAAATCGCTTGCCGATCCACGCAACCTCGCGTTGTGGCGTTGGATTCTTGTCAGCGCCCGGCGCTACCCCTCGCACAGCGGACAGCCGCTCAAACACCAATCTTATAAAGCCCTGATTATAAAGCCGCCCGGGGCAAAAACCAGAACCCTAACGATTTGAAACAGCTTGACCACCTTGTTGTCCATTGACCTACAAGCGAGTGGTTTGTTGCGACGCCACAACTCAGAATGACGGCAGATGTCCGCAGATACCGCCGGTTTCGCCAATTAAGCCGCCAACATCCACCATAGCGTGTCCATAAATGGAATCGCCTCAACCTCCGGCACCAGCGAGCGCAGCTTGGCCGGCGACCCGGCCAGCATCTTCACGTCGGTTTGCCGCACGAACGCAGGATTGACCTGAATCTCGAGCTCATGTCCGGTCAGCTCACTCGCCGCCGAGAGAATGTCCCGCAGCGTATAAGGCGTGCCGGTACAGACATTGACCGTTTCAGAAGCGGCCTCTGCCTCCAGCAAAGCCTCATAAGCATTCGCCACGTAGCGCACGTCGGAAAAATCCCGTGCCACATCGATATTGCCCAGTTCGATAGAGAGCTCGCGCCGCGCGAAGTGCTCGACGATCTTCGGCACGAGGAAGTTCGACGTCTGTCCGCGGCCCGTGTAGTTGAACGGACGCACGATCAGGATAGGCAGCCGGTCGAACCAGGTGTGCACCATCGTTTCCATGGCCGCCTTGCTGGCCGCGTAGTGATTGACCGGTGTGAGCGGAAAACTTTCGTCGATCGCATCGCTCGTCACGTTGCCATACACGTTCGCGCTGCTCGCGATCAGCACCTTGCGCGGCGTATGACCGGTCGCGGCACACGCTTCCAGCAGATTCAGCGTGCCGATCACGTTGACGCGGTAGAAGTCGAGCGGATCGTCGTGGCCGACAAAGCTGATCGCAGCGAGATGAACGATATAGTCGGGCCGCGCCGTTTCGATCACGCGCCGGCAGTTCTCCGGCGAGGTGATATCGAGCCTCAAACGCGTGGGCGTTTCCCGCTCGTCGCGGCCGGCGAAGGTTTCGATCACGGTATGGCCGCGACCGAGCAGATTATCGACCAGATAGCGGCCAGTGAAGCCGCTCGCCCCGGTGACGAGCGTGCGGACGGGTTTCTTTGCATCGAAAGACGACATGCTTTCTCCGTTCACGAGGGTCATCCTGTTGTGATGCAATATCGCGCCGGTCGTTCACTGCATGCGGCGACAACAGCGGTAGCCGAGGCATGGCGCGATGCCGGCGCTTCAAACGGGCTATTATGTCACGCTCGCTTGCTGCACTGCCCAACGCGGCACACCCTGTTCGCCGCCGCGTGTATCGAACCGCAAACATTTCCTCGATGACTCCCTTCACCGCGCCTTCATCCCTTTCGTCAATTTCGCAGCAGCAACCCGTGCCTCTGGCCTTCGGCGATCTGCAAGGATGCCGCACGCCGTTCCAGCGGCTGCTCGCGAAGGCCGCGCCGCCGGCCGGCACGCCGCTATGGTTCGCGGGCGATCTGATCAACCGCGGCGCCGAATCGCTTGCCACGCTGCGCGACATCATCGCGCTCGGCGATCGCGCGGTGCCGGTGCTGGGCAATCACGATCTGCATCTGCTGTCGGTGTCGGCGGGAATTCGCAAGTCGAAAAAGGGCGACACGATCGACGACATTCTGGCCGCACCCGATGCTGACGACCTGCTCGAATGGGTCCGTCACCGCCCTATCGCGCATTACGAGAACGGCATGCTGATGGTGCACGCGGGCGTGGTGCCGCAATGGGACGTGAACCTCACGCTCGAACTCGCCGACGAATTGCAGCGGGCGCTGCGCGCGCCGAACTGGAAGGAGACACTGGCGGGCCTGTATGGCAACGAGCCGAGCCTGTGGACGCCGAATCTGAAAGGCATCGAGCGTCTGCGCGTCACCTGCAGCGCGTTGACGCGCGTGCGCTTCTGCAGTGCGGAAGGCGCGATGGACTTCAGCAGCAGCGGCGGCCTGAACGCCGCGCCGCCCGGCTGCATGCCCTGGTTCGACGTGCCTTGGCGCAAGACCGCCGACGTGACCGTGGTGTTCGGCCATTGGGCCGCGCTAGGGCTGATGCTGCGCGACAACCTGATCGGACTCGACTCTGGCTGCGTGTGGGGCGAAAAGCTGTCAGCGGTGCGGCTCGCGCAGATTCCCGCGGAACGCACACTCACCCAGGTCCAATGCGACAACTGTCGCTCGAGCGGCGGCAATTAAGCGGTACGGGATTTAGACGCCTGGCGAGCGGAGCGGGTTGTCGGCGGGTTCAATCATTGTTTCGGCGGATGCGGACATTTCCGCCTGTTCGGCGACGAGCGCGCCGCTTGTTGCCGCGCCGCCCTGCATCTCCCGCAGCGCCGCTTCGATTACGCCTTGCGCTTGCGCCGCCAACGCACGACGGTCCGCGCCCGCCGCAAGCGGCGCACACACGTACACATGTGCGGTCAACGGCCCGCCGCGCAGCAGCAAGTCAAGCGAGTCCGCGAGCGAGAGATCGTCGATATAGGCAGGCGCCGTGGACTGCCGGCCTTGCGCGTCTTCATACATGATGCACAGCGGCTGCACCGGCGCGCACGCCGACACCGCCGCCTGAAACATATTCGCGTGAAACGGCAGCACCGCGAGTCCATTGGACGTCGTGCCTTCCGGAAACACGCACATCAGCTCGCCCGCGCTCAAACGGTCGGACAGCTCATGCATGATCCGCTTTGCGTCGCTGCGCTTCTCGCGCTGAATGAACACCGTGTCCAGTTGCTGCGCGAGCCAGCCGACCAACGGCCATTGGCGGATCTCGGCCTTCGACACGAACGGCGTGGGCCGCCACGCATTGATCACATAGATGTCGATCCACGAGATGTGATTGGCCACTACCAGCGCGCCGCGGTCGAGCCGCGCGCTGTCGTTATGCACGACGAGCCGCATGCCGCACAGGCGCAGCATCTTGAGCGACCATTCGCGATTGAGCGCGTGACGCCGGTCCGCGTCAGCTTTCGGAAAGCGCGTCGCCACGATCCACGTGCCGTGCAGCAGATGCGCGATGAGACGGGCCTTGCGTAACGCGAGCTTCATGTTCGGAGCTTTCCGTTGCGGGTCGATGCGAAATCCAGACTGGCCAATGCGTGAGCCATGCCGGGCACGTTAGCGCTGCTCGAATGCGACACGGCCGGCCACGATGGTCGCGCGAACGCGAGCCGGCAATTCGTAACCGAGAAACGGCGTGTTATGCCCCTGACTCTTCAGCGCGCGCGGTTCGACGCGCCAATGCGCGTGCCGGTCGAACACGCACAGGTCGGCTACGCTGCCTACCGCAACGCTGCCCGCCGCTGGCAGATCGAGCACGGCGGCCGGCGCTGCGGTGATGCGGTTGAGCGCCTTTGCAAGCGGCACACCGGCTTCGTCGGCCCACTTCACCGTTAGCGACAGAAACAGCTCGAGGCCGGTAGCGCCCGGCGTCGCTTCGCCAAAGGGCAGCAGTTTTTCGTCGTCATCGACCGGTGTGTGGTCGGAGCAGATCGCGTCGATGGTGCCGTCGACAAGACCCGCGCGGATCGCTTCGCGATCGCGCTGCTGACGCAGCGGCGGGTCGAGCCGAAACTGCGCATCGAAGTAGCCGATGTCGAGGTCGATCAGATGCACGTGGTTTACGGTGACGTCGCACGAAACCGGCAAGCCCTCGGCCTTTGCCTCGCGCATGAGCGCGATGCCCGCCGCTGACGACACATGCGACAGATGCACCCGCGCGCCCGTCACCCGCACGAGTTCGAAGATGGTATGCAGCGCGATGGTTTCCGCCGCGACGGGCACGCCGGAGAGGCCGAGCCGCGACGCCAGCGCGCCGCTCGCCGCCACGCCGCCCTTGCCGAGATAGGCATCCACAGGACGCAGCCACACCGTGTATCCATACGTTTTCGCGTATTGAAGCGCGCGCATCAACACCTGCGTATCCACCATCGGCGCGTCGGCCTGCGAAAAGCCGATGCAGCCCGCTTCGGTCAGTTCGACCATTTCCGTGATGACCTGGCCTTTCAGGCCGACCGTCAACGCGCCGAGTGGATACACATGCGCCTGATCGAGATTACGGGCGCGGAACTTCAGCATTTCGACGAGACCGGGTTCGTCGAGCGTCGGATCGGTGTCCGGCGGACAAACGAGGCTCGTCACGCCGCCAGCGAGCGCCGCGGCCATCTCCGATTCGAGCGTGGCCTTGTGTTCAAAGCCCGGCTCGCGCAGACGCGCAGACAGGTCGACGAGACCGGGCGCGATATGCAGACCGCGCGCGTCGATGGTTTGCGTCGCCTCGAAACCGGCGGGCGCGTTGCCGAGCGCGACGATCTTGCCCGCCTCGATGAAAACGTCCTGCTGCTGTTCGGTACCCGCTGCCGGATCGATCAGCGTGCCGCCTTGAATATGAATCATGAACTCTCCCTCTACTAAGCGTCGGGCGATACTGTAGCAGGGGTTTCGCGGGTCACCGACTTTGGCTTGGCGCGTTGCCGCGACAGAGGTTTGGGTCTCGCCGCCACGCCCGTCCCAGGCGTGTGTGCGTCAATCAGGACGACCGACGCTGCGTTTTGAT
The DNA here is from genome assembly GCF_000685095.1 of Paraburkholderia caledonica NBRC 102488. Classification (GTDB taxonomy): domain Bacteria; phylum Pseudomonadota; class Gammaproteobacteria; order Burkholderiales; family Burkholderiaceae; genus Paraburkholderia; species Paraburkholderia caledonica. Next base: position 357,279 of record NZ_BAYE01000007.1, on the reverse strand, counting down.
CGCGCGGTGCAATATGTCCGCAATGTGGACACTCATGCACACGTTTCGCGAGCGCTTTGGGCACGATCTCCCAACACGCAGCGCAGCGCTGCGAAGGCTTTAACTTGAGTGTGTTCGAGATATGTAGCCGCGTACCAGCCTCTACCGCTTTGTACGCGAGCATTTTGTGCGCCATACTGAATCCGGCCGACAGGATCTCGCGATTCAGTCCAGCCTTTTGCCTAACCATCCGGCCAGGCTTGTCATGCGTGCGCCCGGCCGAACGGCTCATGCTTTGCGTGCGCAGTTCTTCTGTGGCGAGCACCGCGCAGGACGCGACAATGTTGGAGGTCGTGGTGTGAAGAAACTCACGACGCAGGTTACCGATGCGCGCGTGAAGTTTCGCCACTTGCCGACCGAGCCGCATATGGCGGACAGATCCACGATGTTTCCTCGATCTGCAACGCTGCAGATCCCCCATCCGCGCAAGCTCATTGCGGATGAATCGCGGATTGGCGATCGTCTCGCCATTGTCGAACGTGGCCCAGTCGTTGATACCGAAGTCAACGCCGCGATAATCGTCACCATTGCGCACACGGGCGCAAGCCGCCGCCGATGCCCGCAAAGTGACAGACGCGAACCACTCGTCGTTCTTGCGCATGATCGTGAGGTCGTTGGGCTTCACACTTTCGCCGAACCGATGCCGGCCACGCGCGCGGATCGACATGGCCTGCTTGCCGCTGCCCACCCGAATCGTCGCGCCGCGCGCGCCGGACTGCATGAGTTTCCAGCCTGCCGGATCCGGGTAGCAAAAACCAGAAAACCGCTTGCTGGCCTTGAAGCGCGGGAAACCCGGCTTCTGTCCAGCGTTGAGACGGCGAAGGAACGCCTGAAACGCGAGATCCAGCCGGCGCAGTGTCTGCTGGAGGGCGTGACTACCTAGCTCGACAAACTCCGGGCGATCAGCTTTAATCGCCGGCAACGCGTTCTGCTGTTCGTAATAACCGATCGATCTACCCGTCTTCCGATACGAGTCCATTCGCTCCTCGAGCGCCCCGTTGTACAGCTCACAGTGCAAGCGGATCCAGCCCGTCAGGCGCTCGGCCTGCGTGGCGGTGGGGTAGAGCCTGAAGGTGACTTTGCGGCGTTCCATACTTGCCATACCAACATGATCGAACCGTGGAGCACAAAGGAAGACAACACTAACAGATCCAGCTGCCATGCTCCTGTGAGCAAGGATTTGTTCGCTGCCTTAACGCTAATTACTCAATCGTTATTGCCCGCGACGATCCCCATCACCGCCATGCGCACTGCAATGCCGAACGTCACCTGATTCAGGATCACCGATTGCGGACCGTCGGCCACCTGCGAATCGATTTCGACGCCGCGATTCATCGGGCCCGGGTGCATCACGATTGCGTCGGGCTTCGCGAGCGCGAGCCGCTCGGGCGTCAGGCCCCAGCTCTTGAAATACTCCTGCGCCGACGGCAGCAGCGCGCCGCTCATCCGCTCGTTCTGCAGACGCAGCATGATGATCACGTCGACGTCCTTCAGCCCTTCGTCGAGGTTGTGGAACACCCGAACGCCCATTTGTTCGAGGCCGCCCGGCAGCAGCGTGCGCGGGCCGATCGCGCGCACTTCGGGTACGCCAAGCGTGGTCAGCGCGTGAATGTCCGAGCGGGCGACGCGCGAATGCAGAATGTCGCCGACAATCGCCACACGCAGATTCGTGAAGTCCTTCTTGTAGTGGCGGATCGTGTACATGTCGAGCAGACCCTGGGTGGGGTGCGCATGACGGCCGTCGCCGGCATTGATCACGTGCACGTGCGGTGCGCAGTGCTGGGCGATCAGATACGGCGCGCCGCTCGACGCATGACGCACGACGAACATGTCGGCGTGCATGGCCGACAGATTGTTGATCGTGTCGAGCAGCGATTCGCCCTTGCTCGTAGACGAAGCGTTGATGTTCAGATTCAGCACGTCGGCCGACAACCGCGTCGCGGCAATTTCAAACGTGGTGCGTGTGCGCGTCGAATTCTCGAAGAACAGATTGAAGACCGACTTGCCGCGCAGCAGCGGGACCTTCTTGACCTCGCGATCCGTCACGCTGACGAACTGGCTTGCCGTGTCGAGAATATGGTTGACGATCGCCTTCGGCAAACCTTCAATCGACAACAGATGCTTCAGCTCGCCGTTTTTCGTGAGCTGCGGGTTGCCCTTCAGGAAGCCGTAGCGGAAGCGCTCGGTGGCGCTATCGGCTTGGTCGTGAGAGGCCTGGTTCGCGGTGTTCATGAGTTACCTGCTGGAGATACGGACTTCAACGTGTGTGCGGCGGGCGGCGAGTCGCGGTGCGTGCGCACTCGCGCCCGATGCCGTGCTCAATCGGCGCGGGCTTCGGTGTGAAAGGTGAAACGCGGCTGGCCTGCGCTGCCCTCCTCGCGCGCGAGCACGAGCGTCGCGTCTGCGGGCACATCCACCACGCCGCCGACGAAGCGTGCCGCCACCGGCAACTCGCGCCCGCCGCGATCGGCGAGCACCGCCAGTTCGACCGCCGCCGGGCGGCCGTAGTCGTAGAGTTCATTAAGCGCTGCGCGGATCGTGCGGCCGGTGTACAGCACGTCGTCGACCAGCACGATGCGGCGACCGTCGACGGAAAACGGCAGCGATGTCGGACTCGCCTGCGAGTGCAGACCTTTCTTCGCGTAGTCGTCCCGATGCAATGCGACATTCACAACGCCGAAACTCGGAAGCTTCAGATCATGCGCGAGCCGTTCGGCGAGCCACGCACCGCCGCTGTATATGCCGGCGAGCACGGCGCCCTCGGCACCGTTTTGTGCCGCACCGAACTCGTTGCCATAGGCGGCACGAATCTGGTCGAGCAGCGCGCGATAAAGCGCTTCGGCGTCAATGGAACTCATGATTGTCGGAAAGTCCGTCTAGATATTGCTGAAGGATAATGCTGGCGGCTTCGGCGTCGAGCATGTCGGCACGGCCCTTGCCCTCGCGAATACCCGACTTTGCCTCTACCGACGAATAACGCTCGTCGATCCACGTGACGGGCAAATTGAAGCGGCCGTTCAACTGATTTCCAAAGCGCTTGGCGAGTTGCGTCATTTCGTGCGGCGTGCCGTCCGGGTGCATCGGCAAGCCGACGACGAGCGCGTCCGGCTTCCATTCGGCGATCAATTTGCCGACCTCTGCGAAGCGATATTCGCGGCTGCGATTCTGCACGATGACGAGCGGCCGCGCGCTCTTCGTCAGCGAATTGCCGACCGCCACGCCGATACGCTTTTCACCGTAGTCGAACGCAAGCAGCGTCGCCTCACGTCCGGCCGGCAGGCTCATGCGGCGCCCCTCATGCGTGCCCGGCCTCGCCCGACAGCATGGACAGCGAAATGCCGAGCAGCGCCAGCGCCGCTTCGAGACGCTCTTCGGCCGGAACGTCGAACACGATTTTCGGATCGGCCTCGACCGTCAACCAGCCGTTTTTCGAAATCTCTTCTTCGAGCTGACCCGCGCCCCAGCCGGCATGACCGAGCGTGAGCAGGAAACGTTCGGGACCGGTGCCGCTCGCAACCGCCTCGAGTACGTCTTTCGACGTGGTCATCTCGAGACCGCCCGGCACCGACATGGACGACGTATAAGTGTTGCCGTCTTTCGGGTCGTGCAGCACGAAGCCGCGCTCGGTTTGCACCGGGCCGCCGAAATACACGGGAACATGAAGGAGAGGCTCGATTTCGAGCTTGAGGTCGATGCGACTGAAGAGCGCTTCCAGGTCGATATCGGTCGGCCGGTTGATCACGAGGCCGAGCGCGCCGCGCTCACTGTGATCGCAAAGGTAGACCACCGTTCCTGAAAACGTCGGATCGGCCATGTTGGGCATGGCGATCAGGAACTGGTTGGTCAGATTGATGCGATCGGTACTCTTGGACATAGTTCGGATTTTAGCAAAGACAGTGCAGGATGGCGGGCTTTGAGCGTGGATTGGCGACGCGAGTCATGGAGCGTGCCGCAAGCCATCGACGGCGATTCATGTTGCACTCTATCACGCACGCGGGCCTTGCCACGGTGCAGCTTGGGCCTGCGCGCTTGCCTGCTTGTTGCCTACTTCGTTGCCTGCGCAGTTGCGTACCTGATGCGCTCGCTGCGCGGCCCTGGCGCTCGTGACGCCGGTTACGCGCCGCCCTGCTCGATTGCCCGCGTGAGCGCGCTCAGCGCCGCGCCGCTGGCCGGCGGCGCCACGCCCGCCGCCACCTTGTGCAGCGTGGCGCGCAATGCCTCGGCCGCGCCTTCCAGCGCACTGGCCGCGGGCGCGTCGACGATCACGTGCGCACGCACCGCAGGCGTCGCCACGCCAGCATGAGCGCGACGGCGCCAGGCGAGCCCCAGCGCATCGGCCAGCAGCGCAACATGGCCGAGACCGAGCGCGCAAGCTGCGGACCCGAGCCGATACGCGGCATCGCCCGCCTGGAGCGCTTCGCTCGGATCGGCCTTCTCAGGCTGGTCCGCGGCGCGCGCATGTTCGGCGAGCGCGGAGATGGCCGCGTCGGCCGTCTGCAGGAAGTCTTCGTACGCATGCGCGTTCACGCTCAGCACGCCCAGTTCGCGTGTCATGGAAGTGCGTGCGCTGAGTGACTGCGCCTCCACCGCTCCGGCTTCCCAAAGCATTTCCGATGCCTGCGTGCCCGCGACGTGCCAATCGACCGTCAAGCCGTAATCGTGCAGCACCTCGACCTGGTCGGCGTCTTCTGCGGCGGCGCCGAACAGTGCGTAATCGCGCCACAGCAGCGCGAGGGTAGCTCTCACGAGCGAGCGCTGCGCACGTTCGATGCCGCGTGCATGGTCGGCAAGCGCGAGATTGCAACGCGCGTAGAAACGCCGCGAGTCGGGCTCACCCGCCGCGCGCCCGCTCACACGCAATGCACGAGCGCAGGCTTTGGCAAGACGCCAGAAGTCGTAGGGATCGGGACCGGCGAGTTCGGTGAATACAGCGTCGAGTTCGTCGAGCGCGGCGTTAGTGGCAGCACGCGCCGCCACGCTGCCCGTATCCGGCTGCGAGCGCAGCACCGGGAGCAGCGCGCGTTCGTAGCGCGCACGCAGATGAGCCAGCTGCTCGGCCGACTGTGCATGAAACGAAACCGGCGGCACGGGGCGCGCGGTCAATGCGAGGTCTTCGAAAGCCACTGGAGAAGCCGCGGTGTGTTCGCCGAGGTCGGCACACAACTCGCGGTAATGACTGAAGAGCGTGGGCGAGCAGGCCAGTTCGCGCAGATTGTGACGCTCGAGCGCTGCACGGAAGTCGCGCAGCGCGGCACCGAACGCCGGCCGCACGTTTTCGGCCTCGGACGGATCGCCCGCGGCCAGCGGCGAAAGGCGCACGAGCACGTCGGCGAAGCGCGTGGCACTCAGCCAGCCCGCGCTGCGCAGTGCGTGCGAGGCGCGCACCAGAGCGGTAGTGCAGCCGGTGTGTTGCTCGAACGCCAGCAGCGCTTCGGCTAGCGCAAGTTCCGCCGGGCGGACAGCGCCGCCGCGCGGATTGGGCAATGCGTCGAAGGGAACTGGTGCTGCGGATCGAAGAGTCATGAGTTGGCGACGGAAAGTCGGCGGGCCGCCGTTGGGCGCCGCACGCAGACTGAGCGCCTAACGCGCGAACCGGCGACTGAACAATGGCAAATGCGCAATGACAAATGCGCGATGACAGCTGCACAGGAACAAATGCAGAACGACCAATGCGCCATGACAGACTACGCAACGTCAACCTGCGGTTGGAGACACGGCCAGCACGAGGACGTTCCGGCGCGATGCCACACCTCGGCCGGGCGATGCCGGCCGCCGTTTGTCTTCAGATCTGAACCATCTCGAAGTCTTCCTTGCGCGCGCCGCACTCGGGGCACGTCCAGTTGATGGGAACGTCTTCCCAGCGCGTGCCCGGCGCAATGCCCTCGTCCGGCAAACCGGCTTCTTCGTCGTAAATCCAGCCGCAAATCAGGCACATCCAGCTTTGATATTCCATTCTTGTATCGCGTCGTGAAGTCCGTGGAAACGGGAGCCATGATGGTACCGTGTTGCCGCCCCAATGCCTAGCAATCGCAAACGCGCAGTCCCTGTGCCCGCCGCCCTTCGGCAATGCCGGATGGGAAAAGTGCCGCTGCGTGCGGCGTCGCGCCACAGGTTAGCCAGGAAGAACGGGATGAAGCCGACGGGGATGCGAAAAAACGCCCCCGCGCCGTTTTAGGACGCATAATTGAGCCGCTTGCGCACTGACCGCGCCAAAAATACTGCTCCTTTGTAAATCTTCATGCCCAGCGACACGCCTCCGATCGTCCTCACCTTCGGCCTCTCCGATCCTACCGGCGGCTCTGGCCTGCAAGCCGACCTGCTGACCCTTGCCAGCATGGGCTGTCATGGCGTCTCCGTGCTCACCGGCTATACCGTGCGCGACTCGGCGAGCTGCGACGAAGTCAACGGGCTCGACCCAGAGGTTGTAGCGACCCAGGCGCGCATGCTGCTCGAAGACATGCCGATTGCAGCGTTCAAGGTCGGCGCCTGCACGCGCGCCGAGGTAGTGAGCGCGATCGCCGAAGTAGTGGCCGATTACGACGACATTCCACTAATTCTTGCCCCGGACTTCACTCTCGACGACGAGCACGTCCTCGCCGCCGATGAACTGCGTGAAGCTATTGCCGACCTGCTTGCGCCGCAAACCACCTTGCTGGTCGCCGACTCGGCCACCCTGCTCGCGCTCGCTCAGCCCGACGGCGACGCAGAAGCGCCGAGCCTCGACGCCGCGATCTCGCATCTGCTGTCGCAGGGCTGCGAATACATTCTGTCGACAGAAACCGGCACGCACCGGCTGGTCAATACGCTTTTCAGCGAAGACGGCCAGTTGCGTCAGGACATGTGGGATCGCGGCAGCCACCGCATCATGGGCCTGACGGACACGCTCGGTTCGGCCATCGCTGCACTCCTCGCCAATGGCCAGGAGCCGGCAGAAGCGGTTCGCGAGGCTCAGGAATATCTGTATCAGGCGGTGCGCAGCGCGTTCCGGCCGGGCATGGGCGCCTATATGCCGGATCGCTTCTTCTGGGCTCGCAGCAGCGACGACGAAACGCCGCCGGCAAGCGGCAAGGACGCGGCGCCCGGCGAAGCGCGGCACTGAGACGCGCTCTCCTCTTTTCGCCTTACCGCCCATTGCCTGTTTTGATTGTTAGCGCGCCGCCGCTCGCACGGCGTGCGCGGTAGTCGTGTGCTGCGGCGTTGACCCAATTCCTGTCTCCTGGCGGTCCGCGCATCTGACGCCATCTTTTGTCGCCGCGGCAGCGGCCTGTAAATGACGTCCCGCCCCCGAATCCAGAATCCGTCGCGTAATTAAACGTTACAACGAGAGACAAGAGCGCGCGATACACTCAGGAATCGTAAATCGTCACATTCCTATGTCATCGCCCACGTTTTTCATTCACCCGCCCAAAAGCGGGGGATCCACGGTGATTTCATTTTTCGACCTGAATAAAGCCAAAGATCAATTCACCGTATTCGAATGGACCGGCGACGGTTGGGACCGGTGCCGTGCCAAGCTACTTCAAACGCGCATTGGCGGCGGTCATCAACCGTACGGTATTCATAGAAGTCTCAAGACGCCGCTCGCCTATTGCACCATTCTGCGCGATCCGCTCGCCCGGCAAATATCGCATTACCGCTATGCACTGAACGGAAAAAACGGTGATGTTGCACGCGGTGCGAGCGTGTCGGCAACCGAAGCGCTCGTGCTGCGCGGCGCCCTTTCGCTTGACGAGTGGGTCAGCGAGTCGCTCGGCGGCAGGAATGTATTCGTGCAAATGTTGAGCGGTCATCCGGCGCCGGATGAACTCAGTCTCGGTATTGCGAAAGCCAACCTGCATCATCACTTCAGCGCAGTCGGCATCTGCGAAAACATGAGCGAATTTCTCCTCCGGCTTTGTGCCAAAACCGGAATGAAATTGCCGTTCTACTTTGAGACGAACATTACGAGCGGTTCGGCGAAAAACATTGGTCAGTTGAGCGAAAGCGCAAAACAGAAATTTATTCAGGACAATCGCCTGGATTACGAGATCTTCGAATACGCGAAGCGCGAAATTCAAAGCGACGCGCATAAGTCGGGCAGCGTGTTCGCGAATGCCCTAAATCTGGTTCACGTGATCCAGGCAGAAATTAATCAGCTCAGAATCCGTACCTTCACAGCTCGGTGGTATTCGGCTTCGACGAAGCGTTCCTTGTCAAAGTACACGGCGTGATCAGCCGTTTCGACCTCGCACCGATCAACGAATACCTGCGGTTCGCGCAGGGCGAAGCGCGAACGTTTGCCGATATGTACGACGGCTTTGTCGACTCGGTGCGCGACGGTGTCGTGTCCGGCTGGGCCGTGAACCTCAGTCGCCCGGAACAAAGTGTGCGGCTCGAAGTGCGCGTCGGCAGCGAGGTCGTTGCGAGCGGCTCAACCGGCGAGCATCGGCCGGATGTTGCAAGCGCCGGCTATCCGAGCGCCTACACCGGCTTTTCGATCGCTTTGCCGCCGGACGCGCCGGACGTATTCCATGTCGCCGTGGCCGATTCGGCAGAACGGCTTCATAACGCCGGCGTATGGCGCCGGGGTTGGCACTGCGTTTAAGCCTTCAGGAACACACAATGAAACAGCAGCTCGGCGGCCCGGTGCAACGGTTTCACGGTGCCATTACGCTCGCGGACAGGATGCGTCTTCTCCACCAGAAGCCGGTCACGATCTGGCTGACCGGCCTCTCGGGAGCAGGCAAGTCGACCATCGCGTTCGAACTGGAACGGCAACTCGTCTCCCAAGGCCGGGCCTGCTATGTACTCGACGGCGACAACGTTCGCCACGGCCTCGGCAGCGATCTTGACTTCGATCAGCACGACCGCCACGAAAACATCCGCCGTGTCGCGCATGTCGCCCAGTTGATGAACGACGCAGGACTTATCGTTATTACTGCGCTCATCTCGCCGACGCAGGCCGACCGGACGATGGCGCGCGATATCGTGGGCCCCGATAAATTTGTGGAGACATATCTGTCCGCGCCATTCGCGGTATGTGCGCACCGCGACCCGAAAGGTCTGTACGCAAAGGCGCTGGCCGGTGAAATTGCATCGTTCACAGGCGTATCAGCGCCCTACGAAGCCCCGCTCGATCCGGATATCACAATCGACACCGCAACGTTGACGCCGGTCGAAAGCGTAGCGGGCATCTTCCGGTACTTGCACGAGCATTGCCTCGCGCAACCGGCTTAGCCGTAAGGCGTTGACCGCTTTTCGTCACGCAGAAACGCAAAAACGAATAAACGCAGAAACAAAAAAAACCCGCATTTGATTGCGGGTTTTTTCTTTGGCAAGCGCACCTTGCGGCGCGCTTTTCCATGGGCTCGCGGTTGAACCTCTGTGCGAGGCGCAACCGGGGAGCAGACATGAAATTACATGTCCATGCCCATGCCGCCCATGCCGCCGGGCATGCCGCCAGGCATCGCTGCGTCTTCCTTCGGCAGTTCGCAAACAGCTGCGTCGGTCGTCAGCAGGAGACCTGCCACCGAAGCTGCGTTTTGCAGCGCAGTGCGCGTGACCTTCGTCGGGTCCACGACACCAGCGTCAACCAGGTCGACGTACTCGCCGGTTGCTGCGTTGTAGCCGTAGTTGCCCTGGCCAGCAGCAACTGCCGCCACCACGACGCTGGCTTCTTCGCCGCCGTTCGTGACGATCTGGCGCAGCGGCTCTTCCATTGCGCGCAGAACGATCTTGATACCTGCGTCCTGATCGGCGTTAGCGCCCTTCAGGCCGGCGATCGCCGTACGTGCGCGGATCAGCGCAACGCCGCCGCCAGCAACGATGCCTTCTTCCACAGCTGCGCGCGTTGCGTGCAGTGCGTCTTCGACACGTGCCTTCTTTTCCTTCATTTCGACTTCGGTCGCAGCGCCGACCTTGATCACTGCAACGCCGCCTGCCAGCTTGGCAACGCGCTCTTGCAGCTTTTCACGGTCGTAGTCCGACGTAGCTTCTTCGATTTGCGTGCGGACTTGCTTAACACGCGCTTCGATGTTTGCAGCTTCGCCAGCGCCGTCGATGATCGTCGTGTTTTCCTTGCCCACTTCGATGCGCTTCGCCTGGCCCAGCTCTGCCAGCGTTGCCTTTTCGAGCGTCAGGCCGGTTTCTTCAGCGATGACCTGGCCGCCGGTCAGGATCGCGATGTCTTCCAGCATGGCCTTGCGGCGATCGCCGAAGCCCGGAGCCTTCACGGCAACCGTCTTCAGAATGCCGCGGATGTTGTTCACCACCAGCGTTGCCAGTGCTTCGCCTTCGACGTCTTCTGCGATGATCAGCAGCGGACGGCCAGCCTTGGCGACTTGTTCCAGAACCGGCAGCAGATCGCGGATGTTCGAGACCTTCTTGTCGTGCAGCAGCACGAACGGGTTCTCGAGCACGGCAACTTGCTTGTCCGGGTTGTTGATGAAGTACGGCGACAGGTAGCCGCGGTCGAATTGCATACCTTCGACGACGTCCAGCTCGTCTTGCAGCGACTTGCCGTCTTCGACGGTGATGACGCCTTCCTTGCCGACCTTGTCCATTGCTTCAGCGATACGATCGCCGATCGACGAGTCGCTGTTTGCCGAAATCGCGCCGACTTGTGCGATTTCCTTGTTCGTCGTGCACGGCTTGCTGATCTTGCGCAGTTCTTCGATCGCGGCGGTCACAGCCTTGTCGATACCGCGCTTCAGGTCCATCGGGTTCATGCCCGATGCAACGTACTTCATGCCTTCGCGGACGATCGACTGTGCCAGAACCGTTGCGGTCGTGGTGCCGTCACCTGCGTTGTCGCTGGTCTTGGAAGCCACTTCCTTGACCATTTGCGCGCCCATGTTCTGGAGCTTGTCTTTCAGTTCGATCTCTTTCGCGACCGACACACCGTCCTTGGTGACCGTCGGGCCGCCGAAGCTGCGTTCCAGGACAACGTTGCGGCCCTTCGGACCCAGCGTGACCTTCACAGCATTCGCGAGGATGTTCACGCCTTCGACCATCTTGGCACGGGCGGAATCACCGAATACGACGTCTTTAGCTGCCATCTTCTAACTCCTTGAATTCTTGGGATATAACCGGTGAAGTAGCGGCTTTGCGCTTACTTCTGCACCACGGCCATGATGTCTTCTTCGCGCATCACGAGCAGTTCGTTGCCGTCGACCTTGACGGTCTGGCCTGCATACTTGCCGAACAGGACGCGGTCGCCAACCTTCACGTCGAGCGCGATCTGTGCGCCCTTGTCGTCACGCTTGCCCGGGCCGACCGCCAGGATTTCGCCCTGATCCGGCTTTTCTGCTGCGGCTTCGGGGATCACGATGCCCGACGCGGTCTTGGTTTCTTGATCCAGACGCTTGACGATCACGCGATCATGCAAAGGACGAAGGTTCATACATACTCCTCTCTTGATTGAGACTGAAGAACGCTTGGAAAACCCGGCTGGCCGAGCCAACCGGCGAAGTTGTTAGCACTCTCGTGCAGCGAGTGCTAATTATATGGACGGGTGGTGACAAATTCAAGAAGGGATGTGGGGACAGTTGAGATTTACCTGATCGGGCTCGTCACGGGCTAGACCACCAGCTCGCTTTGACTTGATACCCGGCGCCGATGGCAGGGAAAACCCGACCTGCTCAGTCGCAAGATTTTCGCGCCCCTTCCTGCTCCGCCGATGGGCGCGCGTCATCGAATCAATAGAAACCCTTATACAGTATCGGCGCGCCGTGCCGTTGATGAGAAACCTGCGCGCTCTTTACCCTGCTTCGGCGGCGGGATCACTGAACAATTGAGGTTTCTAATGAAGGTCTCCACGCGGCTGACGATGCTTGCACTCGCGGCGCTCGTCGCGCTCCTGGTTGTCGGTTCCTACAGTCTTTACAGCGTCAGACAGGCGATGCTCGACGACAAGCGCGCACAGATCACCAATCTGCTGCGAATGGCAGAACACCTCGCTTCGTACTACCACGACCAGGAAGTGGCCGGGAAATTGACGACCGAACAGGCGCAGTCCGCGACGAAAGAGGCCTTGAGTCAACTGAACTATTCGGACGAGAGCTACTTCTGGGCTCGGCTTCCCGACGGCCTCACGCTGGTACACCGCAAGGCTTCGACCGTCGGCAAGATCAACGTAGGAAAAGCACCCGACGGACGTCCCGACGGCGACCTCTACCGTGAAATGCTCGCCCGCGAACATATTCCGATCATGACGGTGCTGGCCAAGCACCCCACCAGCGGCGAGATGGTAGAAAAGATCAACGGACTGGTCGAGTTCAAGCCGTGGGGATGGTGGATTGGAACTGGCATCTTCACCACCGATATCAGCGCGACGTTCTGGCGGACGGGCGCGTTCCTCATCACCCTGATCTCGGTTGCGATTCTGGGTATTGCGGCACTTGCCTGGCAAATCATTCGCCGCGTGACCGGCGCACTTGGCGGCGAACCCGCCGACGTTTCGCAGGCCATGCACCGCATGTCGGTCGGCGACCTGAGTCTTCCGATCGTCGTTACGGGCGCTAATGAAACGAGCTTGCTCGCATCGGTGGCACGCATGCGGCAGTCATTGCTCGACATGGTGGTCCGCATCGGCACGAGCTCCGAGGCCGTAATGAGTGGGACGAGTCAGATCGCAGCGGGCAACACGGACCTCTCGGCACGGACCGAGCAGCAAGCCGCATCGCTGCAGGAAACGGCAGCGAGCATTGAAGAACTGACCGCGACCGTCAAGCAGAACTCGGAAAACGCGAGGCAAGCGAACGGACTCGCCGACAATGCCAATCAGGTCGCGCTCGAAGGACGCAGGATCGTGGGACAAGTGGTGGACACGATGAGCGGGATCCAGGAGAGTTCGGGAAAAATCGCCGAGATCATCGGCATCATTGAAGGCATCGCGTTTCAGACGAACATTCTTGCGCTCAACGCGGCGGTCGAGGCCGCGCGAGCGGGCGAGGAAGGCCGGGGTTTTGCCGTCGTCGCAAGCGAAGTCCGCAGTCTCGCGCAAAGATCGTCGAGTGCCGCCAAAGATATCAAGGCGCTCATCGAGGCATCGGGCTCGCGGGTCGAGACCGGAGCCGAACTCGTCGCGAGCGCAGGGGAAACCATGGAGAAGGTCGGCATCGCGATTCAGCGGGTGACGGACATCATGGGCGAGATCGCGTCGGCGTCGCACGAACAGAGCCGCGGCATTGAGCAGATCAATCAGGCGATCACGCAGATGGACGAAGTGACGCAGCAGAACGCCGCGTTAGTCGAAGAGGCGGCTGCGGCCGCCGGCTCTCTCGAACATCAAGCGCAGCAATTGCGCACGGCCGTGTCGGTTTTCCGCACCGCCTGACATCGGCCGCGGGTTCGCGGCGCGACGCTAGATCAACTGTTAGCTACAGTTGCGTCGCTCGTATAGCGATCACGTGGCCTCTTGCCTAATCAGCGCGACGTTGCATTCGTGTTGTGTCGTCCGCTTACCAAGCCTGGCCGATTTCGTTGATGCCTTTGCCGAAAGCGAGGAGATGTGAAAACACTGTAGAAATAGGGTTGCTGTATTCTGTTTCTCATGAAGAAACTCGTCCTCTCCGCCGCTGGCGCTGTAACCTCGATGCTTCCCTTGAGGCTTCGGCATGTGATGGCAAAGTCCCTCCTCGAGGATAACTCGCTCGCGAGAGAGTATGGCTATCTCTACTTGTCCAGCCTCTCACGGAAGCTGAATGTTGTACGGTTCTCGGCAAATGGACAGTACGGCACGATGGTCAGCAGTTCGAATGACCTGAGCATTCTGAAGAAGTACGCCGAGACCGGACGTTGGGCGCCTGAGCTCTCGGACAAGTTGAAATTATTCTTCGCCGGTTCGGGAGGGACATATCTCGACATCGGCGCGAACATCGGGATGACGACCATACCGATTGCGCAGCACAACGAGCGCGTGAAGTGTTATGCGTTCGAACCGGAACCGGTCAACTACCGCAATCTTCTGCGCAACATTGCGGAAAATTGCCCGTCACCCAACATAGAGACTTTCCAACTCGCGTTGCACGAACGCGAGGAAGTACTGCCCTTCGAGATTGCCGACGGCAATCTGGGCGATCACCGCCTCCACATCGAAACCGACCTTCCGGCGAAACAGAACGAGGTGGGTCGCAAGATCATCGAAGTGCGTTGCGCAAGACTGGATGATCTTCCTATTCAGTTGTCAGGCCCTGTCTTTGCGAAAGTCGATACCCAGGGTGCGGAGCCCTATGTGTTTGCTGGCGGCAGCAAGACCCTTGCGAAAGCCGATGCGATCCTCGTGGAATGGTCGCCGTATCATATGGCGCGGTTAGGGGGCGATCCCAACGTCGTCCTCCAGTTTCTTGAGGAGCACTTCACATACGGCAAGGTTGAAGAAACCGACGCAAAGGCGGGAAAGCCAGCCGAGACGGAACCAATGCGAACAATCGCAGCGCGCCTGCGGAGCACAATTACAGAATGGCGCGACGACCCGCTCAATTACGTCGATATCTTTGCGACGAAGACGGCGTCACTCACGCGATAGCAAAGCAGGTTGTCGCACGCAAACCGCTTGGCGGCTGCAGAACCGCAGCGGATAACCGCCGCGACTAACACGGCCTCGGCTAACTAACAGCGTAACAACGCGCTACCGGCTCACAGCGTCACTCAGTTACCGGCTTTTCGACAGCGTTCGCATGTCCCACGACCGACTCGAAAAACTGCGCGTACTGCCGGCAGCAGGCATTCCAGCCGAACTCGTCGACAGCTTTGCGCTTGGCCGCATTGCTGGCAATGGTCCGCCACGACTCATTGACCGACTGCAGAATCGCGGGGAGCTCGCTTACGTCATCGAACAGCATGACGTTCTCGAACCTCCTCGCGGCCCACGCCATGAAAGGTGTCGATCGTGCGATCAGCACCGGCACGAGACCAATGGCTTCAAAGAAGACGCCGCTGACGAGCATGGAGTCGACCGCGTGCGGCAAGATCAACACATCGCTCTGCGCAATGCTTTGCGCGAACTCTGCGTCGGTTAAAAACTTCGAATCGATGCGCACGACTTCTCGCAGCGCTTTCCTGTCGATGATTTCGTTCAGCGTCGCGAGATAAGCTTCGGTACCGTGGCCGGCGACGTGCAGTTTGCAATCGCCCGGCCAGACGTCGAGTACCGCGTCGATCTGCTTATATGGACGAATCACGCCGAGCATCGTATAAAGCGGCGCCGCGCTGCGGGCCTTCGCCGTACCTGGCGGATGGCCGGGAGCGTCCCAATAGAGCGGATGAGGTAAATACTGCGCACTGTAGCGGCCCTGAAAATCCGGCGCGTGCACAACGCGGACATCGGCAAGACGATGTACGAACGCAATGATCCGCATAGACAGGCGCCTGTTGAGGCCGACCGTATCGTGCACTGCCTGGTCATGCACGAAACACACGACCTTGGCTCGCCCGATCAACATCAATAAACAGTAGAACGCCAGTAGCAGGCAGCCGGTCACGCTAAGTTGTGCCGTGCCTTTCTGACGCCTGAACGCCCGGTATTCAAGCCAATGAAATACCAGCATGTTCTCCGGCTTTAGCAGATCGGCGAACCCGCCGCTCAGCAGTCCCCTGATTGACAGCGGCAACACATCGTAGCCGGCGGATCTATATAGATCCTTCTGAATGTCGATGTAGCGGTTTGTAGGATTTCTAAAAGGGCACATTAATACTCGAGGCCGTCTTTTCACTTCGTTTTTTCCAGTCGCGTAACTGGTTTTGTCAATGACCTGCGACATTCGACAATCTCCGGTCAAGCTTCACGCGCGAAAACAACACGCTCAGGCGAATACACGGACATTTACAATGCCCATCATTCAAACGCCTAAACCAGTATTGAGTTAATTAACGCTCCATCTTTAAGTTCAGCTTAGCATGCACCAAATCGTTTTGCGAAGTCGCATCACCTTAGAACGCGCCAATCTGAGGGAGCCCCGCGCGCCAGTGTCCGAAAGTGCTGAACATATGCAACCGTGTCGATTTGCCCGGCGCCGAAGTGGCGGCGGGAAGCTAACCTGATGCGCATGAAAGCGGAAAATATGACCTCCGCCTCGTGGGGTCAAAGCGAAAAAAATGCAGGGCGACCAGTCCCCATACGATAAGGAGAAAGTAAAACTTATTCGGGACAAGCCGCCAAATCGGAAACGATCTTGCTTTCTGGCGGGAATTTGCTATTTCTCGTTTTGTCCGACCACTGTTGCGGGTAAGATCTACCCCGTTCGCAGTAGCAACCCCGCAAATTTTACGCACTGCGGGTTCGCTTCCCGGCAAACGTTTGCACGGACACCGTTCTGATCCGCGGTTCCGGCAAATCGTTCGGTTGACCCCACTGTTGATGAATCCCCGACGCGCGAATCGGCCCGGCCGTTTCGACTGGCTCGTGCGCGTTTCTTTGAACCGCCTCGTTCATTGAAGCGGCGCGTACCGGTTCGGCAGACGCACGGCATAACGCACCAAATAGCACTGAGATTTTATCGACCATCAGTAGTGCGAATAAAAATAAAGATTTTCTGGTTTCAAGATCAGTAATTAACAAAATACAAGAATGAATTTATAAATTTTTTCGGGGTTTTTTTCGATAGCGGATAATTCAAAATGTTGAAAAGACGACAGTTTATTGGCGCACTGACGGCACTGAGCGGAAGCGTTATTTTGAGCGCATGTGGCGGCGGCGCAGAAGAAGGCGGCACAATTACCGCTAATTCTGCGGCGCAAAAGGCGAACGCAACGGCCAAAAGCACGTCGCCGAACGGCGCCGCGATGCCGCCGGCGACATCCCTGATCGACGGCTCGGGCGCCACCTGGACTCTTTCGGGCGGCGTCGCCTATCGCAATGGCGCGAAGGCCGGGAACAACTACAACGTGATTCTCGCGCTGTGCTTCAACGGCAACATTTACGTCGAGAACACCAGCTCACAGTTTTACCAATGGACCGGGTCGACGTGGCAGTCTACGAGTGACCCGCGACAAGGTACGACGTCGCCGGACGGTACGACGATGCCGTCGGCTCCCAACATTGTCGACAAGACCGGCGCCGTGTGGACGCTGACCAACGGTGTTATCTCCCGGAACGGCGCAGTTGTGGGCAACAACTACAACGTGTCGCTGGTGCTCTGGTACGGCGGCAAGATCTATTGCCGCAACACCAGCGGACAGTTCTATGCGAATGCAGAGGTGGCCTCCCAATGGTTGCCATGTAGCGATCCGCGCATTGCCACCGCCGCGACCGCCGGAAGCTTCTTTGGCATCAACGGTCACTTCGACTACCCGTACACGCCGACGCAACTCGTGTCGATCCTGAAGGGCCTGGGCTGCACGAGCTACCGCGTCGGCTGCACAGCAGATCCGAATCAATTGAATGCCGTGGTTAAACTGGCACAGGCGTTCCAGTCGGCCGGTATGACGCTGCTCGTGCTGGTCAACCTGGGTCTTTACGACAGCAACGGCAAACTGCTCGCAGGCGAATCCGCCGCGTATAACGCCACGTATGGACCGGCATTCACGATCGCCAACGCGCTCAAGCCCTACGGCGTGACGTTCTACGAATGCGGTAACGAGTTGACGCGCGACAGGGCGATCATCATCGATTCGACGAACGCAGGAACGAAGGCCCTCGACTTCAACAATGCGAACTGGCCCACCATGCGTGGCGCGATGCGCGGCATGATCGACGGAGTGAAAGCCGCGCAGCCCGGCGCGAAATGCGGTATCAACTTCTGCGTCGCCGACGTCGGTGCCTCGGACGCGCTGTGGGACGGCATGCAACCCGACGGCAGCGGCGGCTATCCGAAGGTGCGCTGGGATATCACGACATGGCACAACTATGAAGTGTACGGCGACATTTTCAACATCGGTACCGATGGCGCTGGTCCGGGCATCAACCTGCCTGCGTACTGCAAGGCCCGGTACGGTGTGCCGTTCTTCATCACTGAGTGGAACACCGGCCCGGAGCAGACGCAAACATATCGAGCGAATTACATTACGTCGCAATTGGGCTCGTTCTATGCGGCACGCAAGACGCACAACATTCAGTCCGTCATGTACTACGTGCTCGATAGCGGCAACAACACGTTCGGCATTATGACAAACGGGACCGCGCTGAATCCGCCGTACGGCGCATTCTCGAACTTTACGTCGGGCCACGCGGATAGCTGATCCGCCTGCCTGCGTCCGATGTAGGAATTGGCCTCCCGCCGCTCTCTGGCGGGAGGCCATTTGTTTTTCACGAGACACCGACACGCGACGCTGCGACTCTGGCCTGAAGAAATCGCCCGAAGCTGGCTCTACAGGCCAAACGAGTTTTGGCGCACACTGCGTACAGAACTCAACGGAGCAGCCATGTACGTACCCGACCATTTCAACGAAGCGCGCAAAGACGTGCTGCATGCGTTGATCGCGCACAATCCCTTCGGCACGCTGATCACTCACGGCACGAGCGGTCTGGACGCGAATCACATTCCGTTCGAACTAGCGCCGGAAGAAGGCGAATTCGGCGTGCTGCACGCGCACGTCGCGCGAAACAATCGGCTGTGGCAGGACGTGACTAACGGCGATGAAGTGCTCGTCATCTTCCATGCGGGCGATGCCTATATTTCGCCGACGTGGTACCCGAGCAAGCAGGAAACGCACAGACAGGTGCCCACGTGGAATTACGTGGTGGTACACGCGCACGGCCGCATCACGATTCGCGACGATGAAAAATACGTGCGAGGCGTCGTGGCGCGCCTGACTCGCACACATGAGGCGGGCCAGCCTCGCCCGTGGAAAATGGGAGACGCGCCGAGCGAATATATCCACACCATGCTCAAAGCGATTGTCGGCCTGGAGATCGAGATCACCCGGCTCGTCGGCAAGAGCAAGCTAAGCCAGAACAAGGACGCACGCGATATTGAGGGCGCAGCCGAAGCGCTGAAGGAAAACGGCAACCATCGTATCGCCGATGCGATGCTCGAGCACGCGCCGCATAAGCAGTAAGCCATGCTCGCCCCGGTGCTCTCTTCGAGCCGACCAGTGGGCGACATGTGCGCTATGCGCTCAGCGCACTACGGGTTAGTGACAAAGCGCCAAAGCGCTGCACACTCGGCACTCGATAGCTCGAAATGAGGCATGGATTTGCGCAAGACCACGCTTGCCGGATCTATGCCGTCCTTGACTGCCCGACAGAACGCAACGGGATCGTACCGACTGGGCGGTCCGCCCCGGCGGCTTCTTGCATCGAGCAAGTAGCCACGAGTAAGGGGCGGCGCAAAGCCGGGCGATGGATCCGTCCGTGTATGGCAATTCACGCATCGCGTGGTCCAGTCCGGCAGCGACTGATTGTCGTCGCGCAGGTGCGCTACTGCCGCACGTTGCCCGGTGAAGATCGCGCAGCCCATATCGCCCGGCGAGCAGCTCAAGTCGGCATGTGCGAAATGCGCATTACTTAGTATAGCCAGGCAGATCGTCAGCCGAATCGCCTGGCGTAAGGTTGTCGACGTAATCATCAGTGCAGGCGCAGCGTGCGTGACACGCTCGGCACGCCGTTGGTGTTCAACGCAAAGAGCATGTAATAGCCAGGCACGACAACGCCGGGATCGGCCGGAATCTTCAGAATGAATTCGCCAGCCGTCCCTACCGTGAAACTCAACGGCACGCGTCGCTGCTCGTTGTTTACAGCATGCGTGTTGGACGACAGACGCATGAGCGCGAACGCCTTGACACCACTGCTCGCTTTCACGGCGATGGAAGTACCGAGCTGTGCATCGGCCGGCACGTTACTGAGGGTCGGCCGTGTCGCTGCCGATCCATCCGCATTGAGTAGATACGGCGGCGTAAGAATTTCAATGTCTGTGTGGTTAGTCGCGCAGCCGCCGCACAGTCCCCCGCCTCCGCTCAGCACGCGGCCATCCGCCAATAGCAGCGCAACGCTGTGATACGTCCGCGGCACGGCTTGCGGCGCGAGCTGCGAAAAGACTTTCGTCGTCGGGTCCCACAACTCCGGAGTGAGCACAGCAGTGTCGTCCGAGAAAGGCTGCGCAAAGGCTTGACCGCCCACCACGACGACCTGCCCGTTCGGCAACACAACGCTGCTGCTGAATGCCCGTGTATAGCTCATCGGAGGCAGCGCGGTGGCGACCGCTGTGCCGGTGCTGATATCGATGAGCGTGGCATTCGAAGTCGCATTCGACTGCTCATAACTTGGCGCACCACCAACAGCGAGAATCTTGCCGATGTCGTACATCACGGCGTTGCCATTCATCGCATCGGTATCGTTCGCGCGCTTGCCGGCATCGGTCACGTTGCCGTTACCGGCCGTGTCGAACCAGTGCATGGCCTGGCTCGGTCCGGCGTGGAACACCCGTCCGTTGGACACCGCGAACAACCACGCGTGATTGTCGGCGCGAAATATGCCTGCTGCGTCCTGGGTCAATATGTAGTCGGCCAGTATCGCGCCATTGATTTGCCAACCCGAACCGGATGTCCATGTTTCGCCGTTTTTGCCACCCTCGCCGCCATTCCATGAACCACCGAGCGTGAACACGCTCCCATTGCTCAACGTAACGGTCCCCTGATAGCCGCGTGGGATCTTCATCAGGTTGCTCGACGACCATTGACCGGTCGAAGGCGTGTAGATGCTCGTCTTCGAGCTGCTCGATCCCCCGTTCACCAGCAGGCGGCCGTCCGGCAGATTCGCGATACCGGGGCAGAACATATCGTGCCCGGTGTTGCTGACCAGCACCTGCTTGTTGGTTCCCGTGGTTGGGTTGAAGACCGCGGTGTAGGTCTTTCCCGGCGTGATTTCACCGGAGGTAAAGTCGAGAAGCATATCCGACGACCACACCAGCACATTGCCGTCGGGAAGATTGGCGGCCGCCGCAGGAACCATCGGCACCCCGACAGGCGCCGACCACTTCGACGGCAATGTCTTCACATTCAGGCCGCTCAACTGCCATGTCTGCAGAGCACTTCCATTGCATACCTGCTGTCGGACTTGCTGCCCCCATCCAGTCAGACTCTGCGCCGCCAGACACATGCCGCTGTGCGCAGCGACAATCGCATAGCCGTTGCCTTGCGGCTTCGCAGTAAATGTCTGGTTCGTCTGGCCGTTGCACGCCCACTGGATGATGGCGGCGCCAGCGTTCAAGCTCTCTCCTGTCACGTCCATGCACAGGCCGCTGTTCTGATTCACGAAGTGGAACTGGGATCCGGTGGCCACCGGTCGCCACTGCTGATTTGCACCGCCCGAGCAGCCCCAGGAAATGACCGAGGCGCCGCCCGTTGTAGATGCGGAGTCAACGTCCGCGCACAGGTTCATACCACTGAGCGTTATCGGACCTACCGTTTGCGCCTCTACGCGCGTCGCAAACGTGGCAAGCGCGAACGCTATAGCGGCGACGAAAAGTGCATTCATGCACCCGCCTGCATAGAGCGAGATGAATCTGACAAACGGAATTGGCGCCATGATCTCTGCTCCAGTTAACGTTGAACTACGCGCGCCCCAATGCGCCCAGCGCATTGCAAATTTCGTCTACACGCGGAAGATCCGCGCTGCGCCAGCGCAACCGCGCGCTTGCATCGAAGCAGTAGATCTGGGTCGCATGATCCGCGATGTTGCCGAGCGGCAAGCGGCTGCCCGCAAGCGCCATCCGCATACCGTCGACGTCTCGCAGTGTCGGAGTCGCAGCAGTCCATGCTGGCCCTGCCTGAAAACGCTTGAGCCACTCATGCAGCGCGGATGGTGAGTCGGAAAGCGGATCGATTCCGATCGAGAGCAATCGAACCGGATAGCGCCCACGAATCTGTGGCAACCGTTGCTGCACCGCGCTGAATAGCGCTCCTTGCAGAGGACATACGGAACTACATCCGGTATAGATGGTTTGAACTGCCGTCACGCCATCTAGCAGCACGCTGTTCAGCGATCGCTCTGTACCGGTCTGATCGACCAGTCGGGTGTCTTCCAGACGAACTGGCGGAGTGACGAGCCCCGACGTTCCATGCTGTGCGTACGACGGCAAAGGCGCTGCCGCGATTGCAAGCATTGCGGCATCACGCAGAAAGACGCGCCGCGACGATCTTTCAACCGACGTGGACTCGCCACGTTCAGCGCGCATGAGAGCTTTCGGATGAAACAAGGCGTCGTCCTCCGCAAAAGCTCACAGAACTGCACACTCGCCTTCGCAAACAGCGTTTGGCGCGGCAGTCAATGAACACGTCGGGTGAGTCGGCGATCGCTACGTTGCGTCGGTTCCGAGGGCGGCGAACCGGTTACGTATTTGGAGGCAGCGATTAACGTCGACGGCATTCGATCGTATGCGAAGACCGCGACTACGGTTTGTTTAGTACCCCACACTTCCCAGTGCTTCGTGACGTGAAACCTGTTTGCGCGTGGTGGTTCGGAACGTGGGACAGTTGAAAGAATCCGGCAATGCGAAGCGTTGTCGCGATCTATATTGATTCGCGTGCCGCGATGTCATTTTCTCAACCCGCACTGACGTTGCTCGCGAGGAGCATGCCGGCACCGCGTGCCTGCGAATAACTGGTGCCACAGCTCATTGCGCTGTTTCCGGTCACCGACATGGCAGTGCAGCCGTTCAGATTCATGCCTGTCTCGCAACGGCGCACGAGATTGGCCGACACAACACCGCCAACGCGATTTGCCGCCGCAATTCCACTTCCCCCAGGCCCGCTGAAACCTTCGACCACATTGCCCACTACAACCGCCCCCGTCGCGCTGGACTCCAGATAGATGCCGTGCTTCGGGCTCTCTTGACCGAGTACGGTATTGCCATTGATTACCGGGTCGGACACGTCCAGACAATGAATTCCGTGAGCGCCCATGTAGCGCA
The DNA here is from genome assembly GCF_000685095.1 of Paraburkholderia caledonica NBRC 102488. GTDB lineage: Bacteria > Pseudomonadota > Gammaproteobacteria > Burkholderiales > Burkholderiaceae > Paraburkholderia > Paraburkholderia caledonica. Next base: position 334,414 of record NZ_BAYE01000007.1, on the reverse strand, counting down.
GGTTATTGCTCAGAATCGACGGCGAATCCTGGTAGAGCGCGAGAATGCCAATTGCGCCATCCGCCGCATTACAAAGCACACTGTTATTGGTGACAGCGGTGCCTTGTCCGCGCTCATGCCAGATGAAAGTTAATAGCGGCGAGCCGGCGCGTATCGGGTTGCTCGCAACCAGCGCAGTTCCAGCAACACTCACAACAAACGTTGCTGACGGCACGCCTGGCCCAGTAATGAGTTGTCCGAGTTGAACCGCAGGATTTGCGGATGCAAGCGTCACGCGAGCCGTGCCGTTTGTCGCCGCCCGCTGCTCCACTGACACCGCATTGTCGGTGTCCGAGCCCAGCAAGCAGATTGCGGCTTTCGCATGACCGCGCGTGAGGTCGACTGTGTTGCCCGATATGACGCACTGCACGGCGCCGCCATACACGGCAATGCCAGCGTGAATCGGATCCCATGCGGACCCGGTGCCGTCGGTGGCCGCACGATCGAATATCACCGTGTTACCCGTGACCGAGCACGCCAGCGATCGGACGATAGCTATGCCCCACCACTTCGCGCCCTCGCAGGTGTTGCCCGTGATGGTCGAGTTATTGACATTTTCCGTCACGATGCTGCGCCGGAACGAACCTCGCACGACGTTGCCCACCACAGTGCACATGTTGTCCTGCAGCGGGAAAGAGTCGGCATGGTAGTTCGCCAGCCCTTCCATGTGTATGCCGATGCGGCAGTCCTGACCGGCTCTCGCCGTCACGAGATTACCGGTGATCGTCGCTGCGCAACCCCAGACCGTGATACCGTCACCGCGATCCTCGCCATACGTAGACTTTTGCGTGGGGCCGCCACCAGCGCCGATACAGTCAATAACCCTGTTATTGGCGATGATGAAGTCGTGGTACTCGCCCGTCGACTCAACCTGAATGCCGTTCTGAAAATAGCGAATGGTCGAGCGCGTGACGGAACCAAGACTCGCGCGAAACATAATGCCGACGTTGCGTTCGCCGCTATTCGACTGATGCATGTTCGGGTTCGTCAGATAGACTCCGTCGAACTCACAGCCTTGAGCAGTCACTGTGATTGCCGCTGCATTGGCGACGCCCGCTGTAAATCGCAACTCGCCGCCGCCGACTACACGAATCGTCTTCTCAATCCTGAGCGGCTTCGTCACCTTGAACACGTGCCCGCCAGGGACATTCACGACTGCGGCGCCGCTGCTGAAGGCCGCTTGTATCGCAGCGCTGTGATCGACGGACGGCGTGCCAGATCGTGCGTCGGCGCGTGCTTCGGGCGACATGAAGTCCAGCACGCTTGCTTCGCCATTCGGCCCGCGTGTATTTGTTGCATTCGACGCAGCTGCCGGTTTAGCCGAAAAGTAGCCCGCCACTGCCGCGCCCGCGGTCGTGGTTAGCTTCGTCAGGAAATTGCGCCTCTGTTCGCTCAAAATTTTTCCCGCAGGTTCGAGCACAAATGGTTTGCTGTCGAGAAGCCTCCAGCATCCGCCGCGGTGCGATGGCGACATCACCCGCTGCAAGCTACCGATCAATTACCCGGCATTCGTCTGCGGCTTGCCGATACGAGCGAAGCGAAACGTCCTGACCAATATCGACTTCACCGCGCCCAAAGGTAGCCTTCGCCACGCAAGCGGCACGCCGGTCATTTGCGCGGCAAACCACGGCAATGACGAATCGTCTTCGATATCGAATGCGCTCAGACGAAACGGATCACTTTTTTCATCGTTCCAGCCCACCGCTGTAGTGCGTCCGCTCTTGTATCCGGTCGCCTTGAGCATTGCCACTTCGCGCGAGCCATATCGGCCATAGGGGTATGCGAAGTGTTCACAGGGTGCCCCGGTAAGCTCTTCAACCTCACGCTTCGATTGCGCGAGCTCCTCGATGCACTCCTGATCTTCCAGGCGCGTGAGTGTCGGGTGAAAACGCGTGTGCGATTGAAAATCCACGTACGGCAGCATCGCTTCTATTTGGTCTTCGCTGAGCCCGCTGACCGGAGCTTCGTCGCTGCGCACATTCTGATGAAACCCGTACCGTGCTAACTCCTCGAGCCTTTGCGCATTAGGCAGCTTGATCAGACGCTTGACGCCCGCATGCTGCGCGCTGGGCGTGAGCCACCAGTGAGTGCGCTCATGCGCCACAATGCTGCTGCAAATATAAATGGTAGGACGAACGCCATGCTTGATGAAAATCGGCAACAGCGCAGCGTTTCCAACATGACCATCGTCGAATGTGAGCGCCGCGCGGCGGCGACCTCTTCCAGGCGTGTTCACTTCGGACATCGGAACGAAGTCGCAATACTGCTTCAGATACGCAAGGTGTGAATCAAGCGTGGCTGGATCGGGATCGTGATAGAGAAGCACCGCAACCCGGTCTCGCCATAGCAGAAAGCGTGTGAGCGCTGGTAATCCGCTGAGAAGAATGGCGTGCGTAAAAATCGTGCGCATTAGTCGCTTCGGTTTCATGTCGCCTCTTCAGGTCACGAAATACAGCACGGGTTGAGCGCTTCCTTATACCGTTCCCAATAAGGCCAGAACGTGCGGTTAACCACAAAGACGCTGCTTGCCCTCATTTGGCTCTAACGGTTCCACTTTTCGCGAATACCGTCGCCGACAAAGTGCATATTCAGATCTTGTTCACAGTGGTGCTGCGCCTATGCGGCGCAAATGATCCCGTTCAGGTTGTGCGCTCGCGAACATACGCGTCGAAATTGGCACCGCAGACTTTGGCAGTGCTGACTGGTGCGCATCATGCGCTAGTCCACCTTCACACCGTTCTACACGCGACCCGGTTTTCACTCAGGCACGAACCGCGTCTGACGAGTCGCAGCATTCCGACAATGTATGAGCCTTGTTTGCCGCCTCTTCCATTGAAGCGATGGAAAGACTTTCGTCGGCATATTCAGGGGCTCGAACGACGCTCGCAACTCGGGCGGAAAGTAATGGGCCGCGACGCTTGACGCCGATACGCAGACGAATAGCGTGCGGCAACGTAATTTTGCTGGCATCAGCACCTGCACATCCATGTGTGCGGGTGGTCGGTTAAACCTCTTCGATGATGGGCTCCTTATGAACGAGTTTTCTCCAAAATCGCAGGCTGCCGGCTCCCGCCAGAATGACGTTGATCTGGTCCGTTACCTTGACGTAGTCTTGGCGAACCGGTGGCTCGTTCTGGCAATCGCGAGCATGGTGCTTGCAATGGGCGTGGCCTACAGTCTTCTCGCACCGCCCGTTTACCAGTCCGATATTCTCCTGCAGGTAGAACAGGAGAGTCCTACCAATACCAAGAGCTTGCTTGGCGATGTATCGAGCCTCTTCGACGTCAAAACAGAAACCACCGCTCAGATCGAGGTACTGCGCTCGCGCATGGTGGTAGGGAATGCGGTCGACAATCTCAAACTCTACATAAGCGCCGAGCCGAAGCGCTTTCCACTGATCGGCAATTGGATTGCGCGTTGGAACAAAAGCTTGTCGCAGCCCGGCGTGCTCGGCGCTGGCGGCTATGCGTGGGGCAGCGAATCGATCAACGTAGGGACGTTCGATGTCCCAGAAGATCTCGAAGGCGACGACTTCAAGCTGACCTCGCTCGGCGGAGGTCGCTATGTTGTCGAACAGAAGCAGCTCGACGCGCCGATTTACGGACGTGTAGGCGAGACGATCGTTTCCAACGAAAGCACGGGCAAGATAACGCTGCGCGTGCAGGCACTCAATGCGAATCCCGGCACGGAATTTCTGGTGGTGAGGAACTCGCGACTGAAGACGCTGGAGAACCTGCAAGACAAGCTGTTTATCGTTGAAAAAGGCAAGCAGAGCGGCATTATCGGGGCGTCGCTGACAGGCACCGACCGGCAACTGACCGCGAAGATCCTGAACAACATCGGCGACGAGTACGTCGCGGCAAACATCGCGCGCAAGGCAGCCGAGGCCGAGAAATCGCTCGCGTTTCTCAGCGATTTACTTCCTCAACTAAAAAGCGAACTTGAAGATTCCGAGCGTAGCTACAACGCGCTGCGAATGAAGCGCGGCACATTCGACATCAGCGAGGAAGGCAAGACCTATCTGCGCGAAAGCGTCGAATTACAGGCTAGTGCACTGGCACTGAAGCAGAAACGCTCAGAACTCACCGCACTTTTCACGAGTGAGCACCCGTCGGTTCGTGCCGTCGACCAGCAGCTTGCCGCCTTGAGCGCCAAAGAGGCCGCTGTTTCACAGCGAATGACGTCACTGCCGGAACTGGAACAGGAGTCGTTGCGCCTGATGCGCGATGTGCGCGTCAATAACGATCTCTACGTCGGCATGCTCAACAACATGCAGCAGTTAAAACTCGTGCGGGCAGGCAAAGTCGGCACCGTGCGACTGCTCGACCGCTCGGTCGTTCCGAAGGAGCCTATCAAGCCGAATAAGCCGCTGCTGATCGCAGGTTCCGCAGCACTCGGCCTCGTCTTGGGCATAGTGGTGACCTTCTTGCGCCACATACTGCGAGGCGGTGTGACAAACCCTCAGGACATCGAGCAGGAAACTGGTTTGACTGTCTATGCGACCGTGCCGGTTTCGCGCACACAAGCAGCGCTCGAGCATGAATCGCCAAAACGGAACGAGGGCTTGCTGCTGCTCGCCACACATTCTCCTGGAGATCCATCTGTCGAGAGTCTACGCAGTCTGCGCATCGTGCTGCAGCTTTCAATGCTGGAAGCGGGAAACAATCGCGTGCTGCTCACCGGTCCCAGCGAACAGATCGGCAAATCGTTTCTATCCGCCAATCTGGCAGCCGTGATGACCGGATCCGGCAAGCGGGTGCTGCTGATCGACGCTGACTTGCGCAGGGGCCATCTAAACGAGTATTTCAGCAAGGAATCGCAACCGGGGCTCGCGGACGTTCTGACGCAGAGTGCCACGTTGGACGACGCCCTGCAGCGTAACGTAGCGCCCGGACTCGACTTCCTTCCCAACGGTACTACACCGTCCGACCCCGCGGAGCTTCTGATGGGCGATGCAATGTCCCGTCTCCTGGAGTCGGTAGGCGACAGTTACGACATGGTGTTGATCGATACTCCGCCCGTCCTCGCGGTATCCGATGCCGCCGTATTGGCGCACCGCTGCGGCACTGTGTTCCTCGCAACGCGCTTCGGCACGACGTCGGTCGAAGAAGTACGCGAGTCCGTCAAGCAACTTAGGCATGCGAACGTGGAAGTCAAAGGCGTAATCTTCAACGCCTTCCATCCCGCTGCCTATCGCTACAGCTTGGGTTCGCATGCGGGCCGTAACCGATATCTGTCGTATCAGTACGCGACCGCCTCGGGCGACTCCAAATCCGGCAGTTGACCCCTTGCCTAAGCGCATGCCGCAGAAAGCCTGTGTGGCCGATGCGGCATAACCGGTACGGCTTTGTCAAAACCGAACTCCGAATAGAAGATGATCGTTAATGTAAAGCATTCGGTCGTTAGCATCGCGGGCGTTGTGCTCAGTCAGGCCGCGAACTTCATTGCGGTCATACTGATTGGCAAGTTCTGCGGGCCGAGCGAGCTCGGTTACTTCAGCCAGTTGAATGCGATAGGCCTTTTCGCCGGTTCGGTGCTGGGCTTGCGGCTCGAAGTTGCCTGTATGGCTGCGGATAGGACGCTTGCCGTTCGCGCGCTGGTGAGTTCGAGTTGCGTCGCCATGGCGATCGCACTGCTGCTAGCCGCCGTCGCGGTGGTCAGTGGCGAGCAGAAGTATTTGACCGTAGTGGTGCTGGCGTGCGGTGTATTCCTCCAGCAGGCGCTGTCGTCTGCACTGGCTAGCGAGCGCAAGTACGTGAGCATCGCCGTGCAACGCGCATTTCCGAATGTCGCATTTGCGATGGCGTTCGTTGCGCTGATGATGGTGGCCAGACACCCGTGGAGCGGACCGGACATTTTCGCGGTGTACAGCTTCGTGTTCTTTGTTTCAGCCGTCGTTCCGCTGGCCGGATATCTTTTCGGTTCCCGGTCGATGCTTTCGCCGGAGTGCCTGAAGTTCTCCCGGCTGCAACTCGACTACGCCAAATTCTCACTGCCGACAACGTCGCTCAATTCGGTCGTGATCTATTCAATCGCGATCCTCATGCCACTTGCTTTCGCACCCCACGACGCGGGCGTTTTTGCTCTTGCCTATCGCGTCGGCTATTTCCCTGCGTCTCTCCTGTCACAGAGCCTCGGCGCGGTGTTCCGACGGGATCTCATCGATCTGGTGGAAAGAGGTACGGACGTGCGCGGCGCAAGGAATCCGGCGACATCGTTCTCTCTGGTTCTGATGCCGCTGAGCGTGGTGCTCATTGCAGCGGGCTACCTCGGCCTCGCGCTCATCATCAACTTCAAGATGGGAGACCTCTGGCAGCAGTCGATGCACGTTTACATGCTGTTTTCGCCGTACTTCCTGACGATGGCCGTGTTCGGTTCGCTTGCACAGGTATTCATCGTCTTCAAGCAGCAGAAGTTCGATCTGGTGATTCAACTGATGAGTGCCGTCAGCATATTCATCATTTTCGCCTTCACGAGCGTCTTCAAGCTGGACTTTATGTCGGTGGTGCTGCTTCTCAGCCTATCGGGAACGCTCGTGGCATGCGTCGGCATCTACTATTCGGTGAACGTGGCGAAAGGCGGCATGAGCATCAAGCCGCGGGATTCGGTTGCAATCTAAGGGGGTGAACGTGCGTATTGTCAAAGTACCCGGGCTAATCGGGCGAAGCGCGAGTCCCGGCGTGTCGGCGACAACCTGGCTGCTTCTGCTCGCCCTTCTTTGCTTCGTTTCCATCGCCCATGAAACGGTGCTCCCGGCCAAGTTCCTGCTCGACGAGCAAGTTATCCTCGAACGAATGCTGACGGTTAGTCGCTTCGAAGCCTTTGGCGACTCCTTCGACAACCTTGCATGGACGTTCCGGTCGCTCGGCATTAGCACGCCGGGAATATCGCTGATCGGATTTTTCGCCTCCACAGTCGGCCTCGTGCTCGCGATCTGGCGGTCTGGAGTGGCGTCGCTAACGTACATGGAATTCCTGCTCGCCTGCTTCTGGCTCTTTGCGCAGACAGTCTACATTGGTATGCCTTCGAAGGAGATCGTTATATCGCTAGCGGTTCTCTTCATCCTGCAGTGCAAGGACTCGCGGTTCATCGTTGTCGTATTCACAGCTTGCGTCGCACTCATTGCCATCTTCTTTCGCACCTATTGGGCCATCACGTTAGTGCCGGCGCTGTTGCTGTACTTCGGGCCCGCTGTTCTGCGCAGGCCGCCTTTTCTCGCATTGCTGGCTGTCATTCTGTTCGCATGCGTAGCCGCTAACTTCCGTATGCAGTACGGCGAAACGCTGGACTTTGCACGGCAGATGGTCAACGAGTCGAGAGATCCGAGCGAGGTTGGGTCGCTTATCGTACAGATCATCCCCGGCGGCAATATGGTCTCGGACGTGACTAACGCCATGCTCATTCTGGGCACGTTTCTGCTGCCTTTACCGCTGGTTCTCTCGGGGGTGGCGACACAGACCATCGGCGGAATATGCACGTTCTTTACTCTCGCCTCCATGTTCTCGCGGTATCAGAGAAGAGGTGCAGTCGCAGCGCCAGATCGCTTTGAGAAGCTGTGCTTCTGCTTCATCGTCAGCTTTCTTGCAACTCAGGCGATCTTCGAACCCGACTATGGCTCGTTTCTCCGTCATCTGTCGCCGATCGCGCCGCTCTTAATGTATCTGCTGCTTTCATCGCGATTGGAGCGCAAGCCGGACGCGCCTCATGTCACTACCACCCGCCCCGTCCACTTCCATTTCGGCCAGCCAGAGCGCAGATGGCTCAAGTCCCACGATGGTCAGTGAACGTGGAGCGCGGCGTTCAGGCAGCGGTCGATTCCCGATGACGCGATCACGTTATTCCACCGCAGATGTTCGAGACTGGAAGGGTCGTTCGCTGGCACTGTCTCATCCGACAGTTGACCTATTCCTGCAAAGATGTCGGGCCCCGTGACCTTGCAGAGAATCCCGAATGCGGCCGCTGCAGTGAGGTTTGACGGTGAATCGTTACAAATAATCCGTTTGCCCAACGCAGCGTATTCGAGCAGCTTCGTCGGAGTCTGCACGTTGTAGGGACGCGAGTACGGAATCGTCGATATGGCGTACTCGCAGTTCTTTACTACATCGAGAGCATCCCGTTGCGGCAGTTTTCCAGTGAATATCAGGCCGGGCGCTCCTTGATAAGCGTCGGCAATCTTCTTTTCCACGGCACCGACAAGTACCAGGGTGTCGGAACCGCGCCGCGCAGACGCGAAACCCGCGAGAAACTCATCGACGCCCCTCTCACGGGTGATCTCCCCCATATAGCAAAACGTTCCCGTGGGCAGCGCTCCGTTGCGAGAGCCTTTGCAGGAGAAGATCCAGTCGGGCACACCCATGGGCAACAGAATGGTTTCCACGCTGTCGTCGAAGTCCATCAGCTTCTGCATGGATTCGTTCTGGAAGATTCGGAGATTTGGACGCGGCTGCAGCAACTTCTTCGCCGCGTCTTTCAGTGTGATATAGCTGCCTACCGACAACGAGCGGTAGTCATGAATCACGTAGCGCGAGGGCAGCCTCTTTGGATAGAACCCCATGATGCACCAGAGCACATAGTTGTGCGGGTCCGCAATTTTCCGATAGTCAGCCATCGTGCCTGAGTTGACGAAGTAGCCGTTCTTTTCGAAATACTCCGTGTACGCGGCCACCTCGGGATAGTTCGCCTTGCCCGTATGCAAAATAAACAGTTTCACTTTTTCCTACCTCCGTTGCTCACACTCTGCATCCACGTGGTCGACGAACTCTTTGCTTCCGAAGGCGTTGCGTCCTACTGGCTGAAGTTTATTTTTCCGGAAATGTAGCTATTGATGTTCGATTTCTCGATAACGTTGTCCCACGCGAGCTGCGTGAAATTCGCCCTTTGATTCGGCTTCGCCGTCTCAATGGTGGCGGCGGTCATCCCGGTGAAAATGGAGGAACTGGTGATGATGCTGTTGATGTGCAAATCCTCGCAGCACGCGACGTTCGACGGAGAGTCATTGCACAGAATTTTCTTCCCAAGCGCAGCGTACTCGAGAAGTTTGGTCGGCGTCTGGTAGCAATGCGGACGGTGATATGGGAAGTACGACACCGCGATCGACGACCTCGCGACAAGGCCAAGTGCCTCGCGCTGTGGCAACGCGCCAGCGAAGACCAATCCGCGCCTGCCGGCGTATCGCTCGTAAAGGCGTGGCTCGGGCTTGCCTACAAGCAACAGCGAAGCATCCACCTCGCGGAAGTTCTCGAGAAATGCCTCAATGACGAGATGAAAGCCCCGCTCGAAGCTCATGTCGCCGATATAGCAAAAGTCGGCGATATCCTCGGCATCAGGCGGTTGTTGCGGCACCTCGAAGATCCATTTCGGAACACCCATTGGGAGGATCACCGAGGGCACGTCGTCATTGAACTTCATGATGTTTTGCTGCCGCGTATTCTGGAAGATCCGCAAGTTGGGTCGTGCGTTCAGATAGCGCTTTGCAATGTCTTTCAGGCCAGCCGAGCCGCCCACAGAGAGCGACCTGTAGTCGTGAATGACGAAATCAGACGCCAGTTGCTTCGGATAGAAGCCCATGATCGCCCACACGAGAAAGTCTGCCTTATCCGCAAGCGCTTTGTAGTCGCTCAGTGTGCCGGCGACCACATCGACACCGCGTGCGGCGTAGTAGTCCTGATATGCCACGAGTTCGGGGTAATTAGCCCGGCCGGGATGTAGCAAGAAGATTTTGTACACAGTTGGTCCCCGTAAATCGTTGGTGCGGTCAACTAGTCGTTCAGATCGGACGCCGGAACTACAATGACTTGTCCGGGTTGGGCTGGATATCGCAAGGGACAATTGAATGGGGCTCCAGTACTTCCTTGACGTGTTTCTCTCCGCTGGACTCATAGGTGTTCAGCCATCTGTGAAAGATGATGTCCATCGAGAACTTCGCCACCGCGAGTTCTCGTGCGGCCGCGCCCATCTCTTCCCTCAGTTTCCGATCGCCGCGGAGCTGCTCCAGGTAACCCGGCATCTCCTCATCCGACCCAACGAATCCCGTGACGCCGTGAACAACCACGTCGCGGTTGCCCACCACGTCGGTCACGACCGCGGGAATGCCCGCTACCTGCGCTTCGATCAGCGCTACAGGCATGCCTTCCCAGCGTGACGTCTGCACGTAGATGTCGAGCTCAGACATTAACGAAAGCGCGCGCGAACGCGTTAGCCAGCCGCTGCACGTGAGCGCAGACGCCTGACTCGCATCGGGCAACTCTTCGCTATTGCCCCCGATCCAGACAAATCTGGTGGTCGAGTCGTGCAACGTGTTCGCGAGAGAGATAAAGAGCTCGTGGTGTTTCTGAAACGACGCACGGCCATTCATTCCAACGACGACATTTCCGTCCTCGCGATTTTTGCGCAGCGGGATGCTGCTAATGTCCACGCCGTTCTCTATCAACGTTGCGTCCTTCACTCGGACTTTTTCCTCAATCTCGTGCAACTCTCCGGGCGAGCACGCGACGACAGTCCCCCCCATCATGTCGGCCATGCGCTCGAACATCAGATACGCAAGCTGCTTCGCGCGAGAGACGTCGCGACGTAGAAAAGCAAGGCCGTGCGGCGAGTACAGAACCTTCGCGTTTTGCGTCGCAATTCTGGCGGCCGCACGCCCCAATACGCCAGCCTTCGACGAGTGCAGGTGGATCACTGTCGGGTCGCAGCGCCGCATATGTCTGGCGAGTTCCCACACGCTCGACCAATCTTTGCGGACATGAACATCCCTGCACATGGACACGTGCACGAGGTCGACCTTGGGGTGGAACAGTTCGATGAAGTTCTTCGGAGTTTCCGGCCGTGTCGAATAAAGGACCGTGACATGCGCGCCGATTGCCGCTGCGCGGTTGCAAAGCTCCGTGAGCATCGACAGAACGCCTCCTCCAAATGCCTCGGTAACGTGAACGATTCTCATGGGGCTCCCGCGCCAATTAACGATTTGCCAAGTTATCCACCGTGCTCGCCGCCCAGGTACGTGACAAATTGATCCAATGACCTGGAGCCTGCGTTCGTTTTAAAACGCAAAATGCGAAAATTAATCTGCATAACTTATAATCATGCGAAGCGTCGTGAAATCGCCGATTTCACGACGCCGCGTTTATTTCGTGCCAGCGCCAAACTGCGTTGGAGCCGCAAAACGCGAAGCAAAGCAAAGCAAGGGATTGATACCACTTAACGCGAACACGCAATTCTGACTCGCGAATTAGCGCGAGATTTTCAACTTTTTCGGGTTCGTGCTTGTCGAGCAACAAGCAACCAGGATGGCTTACTGTTATTCCAGGCAGCGTATTGCGCAAAACAGGATGGAGCACAGCGTGAAAGCAGGTTTGCCCAATCTTTCGAGTAGCAAACAGTAGAATGCGGAAACCTTGCGTGACGATAAGAGCCTAAAATGTACCGCTCCGTGCGGAAGGACACATCGCGCGGTAAGTATTGCAGACAACAGTAACAAGTACCGTCAAATAATATTATTACCTTAGGGCAACGTTTCGTTTTATGCTTGGTCCGCGCCTCGCTGAGGACAACACGGTGCCATGGCAAAAGGGCGCGCGTTCGCCATGACGCCGAGGCCGTTGGATTGCTCTAGACAACGGCAGGCCACGGCTAGGATGGCAACGTATGCTTGAAGGACGGGCATACGACGGTAGCCGCATTAAATGGTTTGCTCATCTCAGCGTTAGGAGGCGACTTTCTTATAACAAGGCGCCGCAACCAGGCCGGAAGGTTCTACGCGAAGATGACGCGTTGACGGCCTCCTTGCCATTTTTCTCGAGTTCGCTTGGCTTTTTCTCTGTGGAGTACGGCATTGACGACGATTCCGATGACCCTGAAGATCAAGCGCGCGTTCTCCGTCGTACGGGTGCTATGCATCTTTCTTGCACTCAGCGTGTCCATGCAAGCGCTCCAGACAATAGAGCGTTTCGCCGGCCGGCGAAGAGCGCGCCGACACAACAAATAGGCTCAGCATCGGCCACCCACGCTGGAGCCCATGCGCTTGTCGGCCCAACGTCGGTAGAAACGGAAGTGCGCTACGTTCAGTACTTTTCGCAGATCGCTGTGATCCCCACCAAATTCAGATCGACGCGCCACCATGATCAATGGCGCGCGTCGAAATTAACTCAGTGCATTTATCAAGGCGCGATTACTGGCCGGTATAACCGAGTGGAACCGTTGAATTGTTTTTCGCCACCGTCGCGTTATTCGACACGATGTACTGCGGCATTTCAGTAAGCGTCAACGTCACAGCGCCGTTGCTATAAGGAAGTGTGCTGACATTGCCGTACCCATCGATCTTCGTCACATTGCCCGACGTGCCCGCATTGTCGACCTGCAACGTGTAACTGCTCGAGTAGGTCTGGCTATACACGCCGTTGCTTGTCGGCCATTGCGCGTTGCTATGCGCCCATGCGGCCGTCACCACTTTGCCGTTGCCGAGTTGCTGGAACGCATACACAAATGCGCCCGACGGAGTGCCCTTTACGCGACCGAGCGTATTAGTGCCATCGAGTACGCGGGTCATCGTGGCGAATGCCATTGCCTCCGGTTTTGGCGACAGGTTGGTCGCGCCAAATGCACCCTGCGCGTTGTTCAGATCGAAGAACGAGCCGTAGCCCACTTCGCCCGGATAGTCGGGGCCGTAGAAAAGTGTGGTGACCTGGGCGCCGCCGCCGAGCACGATGATGTGTGCGCGCACGCCGACTGCCGCGTGAGCGAACAACTGGTTCTGCGACGGCACCGTCGGACCATAACTGAGGCCCGGATCGTAGCTGGTACCCGCTTCGGTGAAGAAGAGCTTCATGTTCGGCTTGCCCGCCTGCATCACCGAACGCAATTGCGTCATCTGGTTGTCGAGCGCGTTCGCCTGGTTCGCCGGATCCGGGTCGGAGTCCTGCAATTCCGGCGGATGTGCCGGATAAGTACCAGCATTCCAGTAACCGTGCGTCGACACGGCGTCGATGTAATTCCACAGACCCAGCGCGCCGAACTTCTTCAGATAGCCGGTCGTGCAGGTGTCGCAATTCGCAGCGAATGGATTGCCCGTGCCCATCACGATCGCGTTCGGATCTGTCGAGTGGATGCCTTCGTATGCCGCCTTATACATGGCGACGAAATTCGCGTCGCTGTCTGCCCAGCCGAGGCTCGGTTCCCACGTTACCTGATAATAGTTCTTCTGCTGGTTCGGATAGTTCGCGGCGCGAATTGCGTTCGTATCCGTGCCGACTCTTGCCATGAAGTTCTGGAATTCCGGCATGTTGGACGGCGCGTAATAGCTGTCGTTGAACTGCCCCGTCTTCGAGTCCCACGCAGGCAGACCGTCCAGACGCACAATCCGCATCTGATCGGGATTAGCCTTATAGAACGGATCCAGGTCGTTCGCGCTCGGCGTGTAGGTATTTGGACCATTGGGTTCCATCGCCGACACCTGGCGATCGTCGATCGTCCATGAGATACCGAGCGCGTGCAGTGCCGCGATATTGCCGTTGAAGCCCTGCATACCGAAGCGGTGCTGATCCTGATGCGCATAGGCGACGGTCCCGATCGCGGAACTCAGATCGGGCAGAACACCGAACGTTGCGATGCCCACCGGTCGCGTCCCGCTTCTGGGCAGTGTGCCGCCGCCGGAGCGCAACGTAGCAGTCAGTGCGCCGTAGCCGGCCCACGTCGACTTGCATGACAGCGTGTTGGTCTGCACGCCCGAACTCACGGCGAAACTGCCCTGCGTCTTGATTGCGCCATTCGAGTCCGCCACTGACCAGACGACGGTGTCGGCGTTCGGTGCATTCGTCGTAATGGCGATCTTGAACGTGGCGTTGTTCGGAAACACGCGCAGACCGTCGGTGGTCGGCGTGTCGGCGCTGATCACGCCGTTAGCAGTTCCGCCCGCCGTTTGCGTCGGGTTGCCGCATGAGATGGCGGCGCTCGTAGTCGCCGCTGCGGACGAAGACGGCGTAGGGCTTGGTGTCGGTGTCGGTGTCGGTGTCGGTGTCGGTGTCGGTGTCGGTGTCGGTGTCGGTGTCGGCGCGGGAGTGGGCGTTGGTGCAGGTGCAGGTGCAGGTGCAGGTGCAGGTGACGGCGTCGCTGCCGCCGCTCTCATCCAGCACGCCTTGTTGTATCCGAACGCGGGATCGACCTGCGAAACGGAGCCGACATAACACCCGACGCCGTTACTGAACGTACGGGGACTCGTCAACATTGTCGACGGTGCATCGGGCGGGACCGCGCCGAACACCACCGAAGCCGTGCCGAGAAACGAGCACTTGCCGTTCTCTTGCGCGCACAGCTTGAATTGCTGACCCGCAACCGTAATCGTACTTGCCTGCGCTTGCGCGCTTTGAGCACCCAGGGATGTCAGCGCCGTCGCCGCCGCGATTCCTACCAACCTCGAATATCTAACCATTGTCCCTGTCTTTGTGAAGAGAAGTTATCCCCGAAAAAGTAAGCAGGATCGGCAGGGCCGTCACGCCTTTGTCTTATTGGATGTGAGAGAAAAGCTGTGCCCCGGACGCAATGTGGTCCGTCTTGCAGCATCAAACGCGGGACGATCGAAGGCCGGCGCAGCTGTGCCTGTGCGCGCGGTGCGAAACAAATCACGGCTGTGCGAACGCCGCCTCTCCTAATACTCAATCGATTAGGATAGCTAAGCTAGTACTTCAGCCAGATGGCTTTTCATCAACGATCAATCTGTTCGTTGGTGCAACGCCCGCTACATGAATCACAGACTGGCCCGCAGAAACGAAGCAGGCGACAACGCCTCGCGAAATCTGCGCCATTAGCGCGGTCCTGCGACAAATGCTCGGCGCAACGGGCCAATAAGGAAATCTTACTCAGAACCAATGCCTGATGTGAACGCTGCGGCATTAGTTACTGGGCGTCTCGGCGGAAGAATTATAAACGTTTCAAAACTGCAACCAAGGGGGCGCAACTTAATAAGCAGCAATTGAAACCGTACTCCGTCATGAGGAGCCAGTGCATTCCCCGATCGGCTCCGCTACGAAAAGCTTGCCTCCGCATTGCGTAGAAAACGTAAAAGCTCTATTCGTCGGCGGATAAGCCGATTGACGTGGCCTGTAGAATTATCTGATCGCCATTTTCGGCTGCATCGCCAGAAGGAACTTAGCAAATTTCGAAGAATGCGTGACACTGGTACGCGTATTGCGTAGTGTTTAACCCAAGCTAAAAATCATTGCCGACTGTCCTGATTCGACTGCACCATGGCGTTTTAGCGCGTTACGCAACGCACTGACGTTGCGCACCAGAGTGGTACGCTGAAGAAAGCAGCCTTCGCGGGCAGTGAGCCGCCGCATTGCGGCGACATTCGAGCGACTAGAACGCACCGCGAAGCGCAATTGCCGGCTAACGGCTCAACATCGCTGCGGGAGCCACTGCGATGGGATACAAAACCTATACCCTGATGACCTTACTGGCGGTTAGTAACGCAGCCCAAGCGTGGCAGCCGCTCATCTACCCCGTTCAAAGTCAAAGCGCGTATCAGCGCAGCGTCGACAGTGCGCTCTGCTACGCGTCTGCGAATAAGGAAACCAAAGTCAACACCGTGCGCGAGGCGCAAATTCCGCCGCCAAAGCCAGCGGCAACCAAGACGTCTTCTACTGGCGCACCATCGCGCCCGCCGCTACCTCCAAGCACGTTCTCAGCCGCGCCTGCTGGTCCCGCGCTGCCTGACGGCACGGCGCCGGCCGCGCCCAACGCGGCTTCGGCGCCGCAACCCGGTGTCGGGACAGCCAGCAATGGCGCGTCGGCGGCCCGTGCGACACCCGCCAGTGGAGTCCCAGCGGCATCCAAAACCGCGGATGCGGGGCACGCCGCATCTGCCGCATTGCCGCCTTCCGCGGCAATCGGGGACAAGCCCGCTTCTGAGCCAGCGACCACAGCAAGCGATGCGGGCGCGTCGCAACCGGGCACTGCCGCACTGCCGCCACTACCGGCGCCCGAGCCGCCCATGACGCGCTACTGGGCTGCCTACGGCGCATGCATGCAGGCACGAGGCTATGTCGTTGCGCAGTGAGCCTTCGCCGCATGCATGCTTGCGGCATCCACTACGCCGGCTACGGGGAGCGCGTCGCACGCCGCCGGCAACATCGCGAATATAACGACATGAATAGAGATCAGAATCATTATTCGGAATGCGAACAATGTGGCGCACCACTCGTGAGCCGCGCCATTCCCTGCCCCTCATGTCATGCGCGCAGCGTTCCTGCGTACGCCGCGATGGTGCCGACGCTGACCGTGCGACTCACCGACGCGCGGCCGCCGAAAGCGCGGCGCCTACCGACGCGAAGAGTCTGGAGCCCGACACGTGCGCTCGCCAATCCATATGCTGTGCTGGAAGATGCAGCCATCGTCCGGAGCACCTATCAACGGATGCGCGAACCGCTCGCTCTGGCCGCCTCAGCTCTGATCGTAGCCTCGGCGGTCTACGTCGGCTTCATACACAGCCAGGACAGCGATGCAGACGGCGACCCCATAACTGTGTCGGGTGCGATCAGCAGACCGAAGAGCGCGCCGCCGGTTCTGGCGGAGCAGCGTCCTGAGACTGCTGCTCCTGCGCGCTCGACAGCGGTCACCGCCGCTCCTCGCTTCGACACGGCGCCCGCCAGGTTGCCAGCGGCATCGACCGCAGAGTCAGCCGCTTTATCGTCGTTGTCCGCGCGCCGCACTGCGCCGGCCGCTTCGACTGCCGGGGCCAGGTCCGCTGCGCCGGCCGCCGCAGCTATCACCATTGCATCCGCGCAAGCAAAGCGCAGTCCGGATGCCGCACCGCCGCTCACCCCAGAAGAAAAAGCGCGTGCCGACCTGGCGCGGCACCTGCGTGCCGCGCGTGCAAGCCTTCAGGGCAATAATTTATCTGCAACGAAGGCGCGCGTCGCCGCGGCGATCGCGGTGCAACCTCAAAGCCGTGACGCGCAGAACCTGCGCGCGGCCGTCAACACACGCGAACAACAGCGCGACGCATTGTTGAGTCTTGCCCGAGGCTGCGGCCACATTGGCCGGTGGGATTGCGTGTCGCTCAATGCAGGCAGCGCACTCGGTATCGATTCGAGCAGCAAGGAAGCGCGGCATCTGATGACACTTGCGGCACAGGAGTCGGCACTAGAAAGTGCGCGGACGATTGAGCCGACAACCGAAACTGCGCCCGATACACGCGAAATCAACCTGCATCATTAAAGCGCGCCCAGCTCGACGTTTAACGCGCCGACACTGCCGGGCACACTTGTCGCGCGATCGCGCGATATCGCTCGGCCGTGTCTCTAAGCGTGAGCCCGGCAAGCGATCTTTGCACGCGCTTCTCGCTCAACGCCTTTACGATGGCGTCGGCGTAACCGCTCACGTTGTCGGTATCGACCAATTGCACGCCGGGGAACCCATTGGCGAATGCGAACGCCGCTATCCTGCTCGCGACGATCGGCACGCCCGAGGCCAATGCCTCCAGAAACGCCACGCTGTGCCCTTCCGAACGCGAAGGCATGACGAAAACGCTCGACTCGGAGAGCACGGTCGCCACATCGCTGCGCGGCCCGGCGACCACGACACGCTCCGCGACGCCCAGCTCCGTTGCGAGCGCAACGACCGCGCGCTGATAGTCGGGGTCCTCGACTACGCCGTACAGCACGAGCCGTGCGTCGGCGACCTGCTTGAGCACTTCCCCGAAAGCGCGCACCGTGAGCAGTTGATTTTTCACAGACGCGTATCGGCCGATCTGAACGATCTGCGGAACACTTGCGGCTCGCTGCGCACCGTCGGTAAATGCAAAGCGGGCAAGATCGACGCCGTTCGGCACCACCGTCATCGACGGATGCACGCCGATTGCCTCTACGTAGTCCGTGACGCCTTGCTGCGATACGCCGATCACGACGCTCGCGCGCCCCGACAGAAGATGTTCGATGCGCCGGAACAGCGGGCGCTCGAAATCGTTGGTCGCGGAATGCATTACGTAGACCACAGGCACGCCCAACGGCAACGCACGCGCGTAGAACGACGGGATCGTGGCATGCGCGAAGATCACATCTGGGCGGAACCGCCGCACCGCGACGAACAGGTTCCACAACTTGCGCGCCGCGTGGTGTCGTTTTTGCGGAAACCAGCACTGCACGCCGTGCGCCTGTAACTCGCTCGCCAGCGAAGTGAAGTCTTCATGCGCAGGCAGGAGCGACCCCACGCATACCGCCATGCCCCCGGCGCACTGATCGAGCGCGAGGTCTTTCGCGAGCACTTCCGCGCCCGACAAACGCGGCGCCAGTACGAGATGGAAGACGCGCATCATGCAGTCCTTGCTCTCAAGGTTCTATAAAGCATCCACGCCGCGGCGCAGCCGAGGCCCAATGTCATCGACCATGCGATACCTGTCACGCCCCACCAGCGAACCGCGAGCGGCGCGCTCATCAGCAGCACCACTACCTGAATCGCCGATGCATGCACAGTCGCTTTTGCATCGCCGATTGCCCGCAAATACGAAACGAGCACCGCGATCAAAGCGCCTACCGCCATGTTGATGACAAGTATCCTGAAGAGCGGCACCGCGGGCAGCCAGGCCGCGCCGAGAATCAGCGAGAACATTGGCTCCGCGATCAGCCGCAGCACCTCGACAAACGCGGCGAGCCCGATTGCGGCCGCGAGCAGATAGACCCTGATGAGGCGCGACGCCGCCTTAGGATCGCGGCGATGATGCGCGGCAAAAGTCGGAAACAGGTATTGCGACATCGCGATCGCCGCATCGGCCAGCAGCATCTGCGCGAGACGCGACGACATCTGATAACCGCCGAGTTGCGCGGGTCCGAGCAGCTTGCCGACCACCACCTTGTCGAACTGGTTGAGCAGCAGGTTGATCACGCTGCTCGCCCAGATCCATCGACTGAAGCCGACATACTGGCCAATGCCCGACCACACCGGGCGCACCGGCGGCCTGGGTGTCATGGTGGCCCACGTCAGCACGCTTTTGAGCGATTCGCCGGCGACGAGGCCGATCAGTACCGAAGCCGCGCCCGCGCCGAGATAAGCGAGCGCAAGGCCGACCGAGCAGTCGACAAACGCCGCGGCCACCTCAACGCCCGCGATATGCTGAAAGCGCCGCTCGCGCTGGACCACGTAGTACGTCGGCGACGCGAGCCCGCGCAACAGCGGCAGCAACGCGGCAAGCTGGATCAGCACGAGCGATCCATCGAGATGAAACTGACTGCTCAGCAACGGCGCGAGCGCCACCAGCAACAGCGAAATCAATAAGCCACGCGCCGTGAGCGTGGTCCAGACCGCGCCGAGCTGCGAGCGCGTCGGTGCGTGCTCGCCTTGAATCACTGCCTGCGCGAGCCCCGTGTCGGACAGCGCCTCGGCAATCGCGACCGCGAGCAAAGCCACGCTCACACTGCCGATCGCCGCCGGCCCGAGCATCCGGCCGATCGCAAGAAATTTGATGGCCACCAGTCCACGCACCGCGAACTGTTGCAATAACACCCATGTCGCCGCGCTCGCGCCGAAACTGCTGGCTATCGAGAGCGCGGGAAGCCTGATCGCCCGCAAGCTGGTTCTCCGTCGAATTGCAGCGCTTTGCAGCGGTTTGATCAGCGTGTCGTGACTCGCTGTGAACGCCGCGGCGCCTGATTGGAATTAGGTCCCGCCAGCAAGCTGGCGACGGTTCATGCATCACCGTAAGCAGGACCATACCGCGAGACATTCGCCGTCAACCGCCATCAACCAGGCCGCTTCGGCCCAAGCCTTTGTGTGGTAGTACGTTTACCCACACAACGCGAGAGATAGGCGTTTTTCATGCTGTGGCGAGTGCTACCGTTATTCATCTGACGCCACGGCAGAGCCCGCGGCTCGGGCCATTTCCGCTCGCTGCGGAGAACCCGATGACGCAATTCGTCATCCCATGCACGCCTATTTCAACTATGCCTACCGACGTGATCGAACCTGACTTTGTCCTGATCGTGGAGCCCAATCTCACCGGCCACCGCTGGCGGTATGCCGAGTGGACGATGCAAGCCTGCGCAGAGGCCGGCTATCCGTGCATTCTGGTCACTGAATGCGCCAACGAAGATCACCGGCTCGCAAGACAGATCACTGCAGCCAACCGCCCCGATCAGCAAATCGCTTTTGTCGATCCGGAAGAGAGCCGCACTCACCGTTTGCGCGAGCGCAATCAGTACTGGCGCTTTCACAACTATTTCCAGCGTGCATATCGCATTCGCAGCCGCACACAGTCGATCCGGCTGGTGGTCGTGCCCTATGCCGATTATTTCTTCAATGGATTGCCGTTTCTCGGCTCGCCGTTCGGCAAGACGCCGTGGGTCGGCATTACGATGCGCTCGACGTTTCATCATCACAAGGTCGGCATTAAGGCGCCCGATCGTCCGCTCGTCAACACCATCAAGGCACAGTTGTTCAAACGCGCGGTTCGCACGCCGGGACTGCGCACGTTGCTGAGCATCGATCCCACTTTGCCGGAATGGGCGGCACTCAATGCATCGAAAGACAGTGCAAAGGTCGCGTACGTAGCCGACCCCTTCCCGGACGAACGCGCGGAAGACCCCGCACTCGCGCGCGAGCGGCTCGGGCTCGACCCCGCGCAACGCTACCTGCTCGTCTATGGTGCGATTACCGAGCGCAAAGGCATCTACGAACTCGTTCATGCGATGACGCGTCTCGAAAGCGCCCCCACGTTGATCGTTGCAGGCGAGCAGGATCCAAGTACGCGGCACTTCATGCGCAATCACGTTCGCAGTCTCACGCCGGCGCCGCTCGTGCTGGATTCGTTCATCTCCAACGACATGGAGCGCGATCTGTTTTCCGCGTGCGACGCGGTATGGCTCGGCTACAAAGGCCACTACGGCATGAGCGGTGTGCTCGTGCAGGCTTACCGCTTCGGCAAGCCGGTAATCGCAACAGAAGACGGGCTGATTGGCTGGTTCAGCAGGCGTTGCGAGCTGGGACCGATACTGAGCGACCTGAGCTCTGCGTCGATCGGCAAGGCCATTGCCGAAACAATGACTTCGTGGCCGCACGAACATGCAACGGCATCGTCGCGCGACAATCTACTGTCGCGGCACACGCTCGGCGAATTCAAGCAAACCTTGCTGCAACAGATGGCGTGATTCAACCACCGTACGCATGATGTGCGCCGGCGGTCACGCCAGCGCACATCATGCGTTTACTCACGACAACTGCCCGCTGGCCACAGGCACTTCCTCGCGCACCGAGCTGCTGCGCTTTTCCGGAAACAACGCGTTGCGCATTAGCAGGAACGGATATTCGATTGCGCGCGTAGTCACATAACCGATCACGATTGCAATGACGAACTGCGCCATGAGCGCAACGATCCAGATGACGCCAGGTGCGAGGCCAAGTGCGGTGGCCTTGCGTATCACCATGTCGCCGGGAGCGAGAGCGAGCGAGTGCCACAAGTAGATTCCGTACGAATACAGACCCACCCAGGCGACGCCGCGATAAATCCATGTCGTGCGCAGCGACCCCGAGTACTCCAGCACCAGCACGATCAGCGCGGCAAAGCCAAGTGCCTGGATCGTGTATCCAATGCTTTCGTCGAGTGCGATGTTGCTCGTCGCCAACACGAGCCATGCACATAGCAGCGCGACGCTCCCGATCAGCAGCCACTTGCGCTTCGCGATCTGGTGATAGATGCCCGGCTTCATCCAGTAGATCGCGGACAGGATCACACCAATCAGCAAACTGTCGATGCGGTACTGGGTATAAGCAAACGCGCCTTGCAGATCGCCGCCCGCCACCGCAAAGCAACGCGCTGTGAGCGTTACCGCACAGATCGCCGAAAGTACGCCGATAATCGTCCATGCACCGAGTCGCAAGCGCGAGAAAAGTAAAAGCAGCGCCGGCAGAACGAGATAAAAATGTTCTTCGACCGCGAGACTCCAAGTCTGCGTGATCGAAGTACCGAGGTAATTCTGCAAATGCGTCATGTTCTGGAAAAGAAATGTATTCCACGGATGCCGGCCGGCCAGCACATGGAAAACAATCAGAACGTAATACGCGGGCCAGATACGGAACATCCGCCGCACGATGAAACGGCGCGCGTCGACGTGACCTGTCTCAGCGTATTGCCGAAGCAGCAGGCCGCCGACGAGAAAGCCGCTCAATGTGAAGAAGAGATTGACGCCCTCTCGTCCAAAGTTCTTGAGTGGATACTCGATAATCTGAAGGAGTACATTGTCGGTATGAACAGCGTGAAAGTGAAAGCCCATCACCGCAATGATTGCGATGCCGCGAACGAAGTCCAGTTCGATCGCACGTCCGGCTTTCGCGGGTCCCGTCCCGCCAAATAGCTTCATTTTGTTTTCCCCTTTCCGTTTTTTCGGTCGCATCCCCCGTCTTTGCATCTTCGGTGCCGGCAGGTACATGCGACCGCCAAGATCAAGGCATTCACCGACAATAAAGGAGAGCTTGCGTGCGTCTTGCAGGCATAGCCCTTTCCACTGTCGCCAGAATCCAGGCAGGCGGAGACGAACAGCAATTTGCGATATCCGCAAGCACAAAGTTGCGCTCACAATGACCCGACGCGAGACCGTCCGCTTAGACGACGGCAAACGGCGACGGGGAGGAAAGAAGAATGCGCCATCAGTATGCAGCACCTTGGATATGGATTTTTCTATTACCGCTTGCGCTGGACTACAAGGCCACCAACGCGACCACGGGCCATTTCGCCCAATTCATATTCGTCGCTCCAGCAGTGGCAGCGGGGCTCGCCCTCCTGCTCATCGCACCGCGCTTTCAAGAGCGCTCCCGGCTTCGCACGATCGTCACCACGAGCCTGCTGTTGTGCGTATTCGGTAGTGTCGTTGCGCAACTCATCCAGGATAACGACGGCGGCAACTATCTACGCGTGCTGCTGCCGTTCATGCTTTTCCTGCTCGGCTATCTCGTCGCGTGCAGACCGTGGAGCGAGCAAAGAATCGCGCAGTTTGAAAAAGCGCTCTTCGCGGCGAACGTAGTCAGTCTCGTGTTCACCTTCGTCTATGGTCTCGCGACGAGCGGCGGCCTGGACGATGCGCGCTTTCGCATCATCTCCGTGACTTTGCTCGGACTGCAAGGCGTGCTGCTTCACGAATTCGTAGTCGCCAAGCGCTATTCGCCGTTCACGATCGCCGTGTTTGCCGGCACCGTGATTGTCGAACTGCTAAGCGTGACTCGCAGCCTCCTGGTCGGTACGGTGCTTCTGTTCGTGATCGCAATGGCACTTAGCGCGCCGTCGATGCGGCAGATCTGGCGTGCCGTCGCTCGCGGGCTCATGGTTGTCGTGGTATTGGCGGGCGTGGCGGGTATCGCGGTACTGGCGGTTCCCAATGTCGCGGAGCACTGGACGCAGCGCATTTTCGTGGCGGAAGCAACCATCTCCGGCAAGGATCCGACCACCATCACGCGTCTGGCAGAAATGCGTGACCAATATGACCAGGTCACCGCCTCTCCGGAAACGCTGCTGTTCGGTGCGGGCTACGGGCACTACTACCGTTATTCACCGGATTATCTGCCGGACCTTGCAGGGCAGTTCAGCAAGCAGGATTTCTACGCGATCAACGAATGGGCTGCGGGCCACAACTTCTGGGTCTATCAGCTGTTCGCGGGCGGGGTCGTGTTCGGTATCGCGATGCCTCTAGCCACACTCGGCGCGCTCGCGCTCTGTTTCTTCGCCTATCGCTACTGGCGCTCGGTAGCGCCCGATGCGCCCATGCTGCCGATACTTGGCCGCGCGATCATGCTGTTCGCCGCGTTGCCGGCCACCTCTATCGGCGGCAATCCGCTTGGGCCTCGCTTTTCGGGGCTCGTATTCGGCATTGGACTCGGTTTGATGATTGCCACTTACACGCGTTTGCAGCGCGCGCTGCCCGCACGCGCGAACCGCATGAGCGCCGCGCGCCGCATGCGGGCCGCCGCCTCGCCTGACCTGCCGCGCAGCATGCAGCCAGGCATGGGCCGCACGGATGTCGCTAGTACGCTGGGCATGTCGCAGACGGCACGGCTGCCGGGTTCCAACCGACCGGACATCGCGCGATGAAAATCCTACACGTGCTTGCAAGCGTCGATCCACGCGCCGGCGGTCCGGTTGAAGGCGTTCGCCGTAGCGGCGTGGCTATGCAGGATGCGGGGCATGAAGTCGAAGTTGCCACCTGCGACGCCCCTGACGATCCATACCTCGCGGCTTTTCCGTTCCCGGTTCATGCGTTCGGTCCCACGACCAACCGCTACAGCTATAGCGCCTATCTCGCGCCGTGGCTCGCGAGTCATGCGAAGCGCTTCGACGCCGTCGTCGTGCACGGCCTGTGGCAATACCATGGCTTTGCGACATGGAAAGCGCTGCACGACAGCGGCGTGCCGTACTACGTGTACACGCACGGCATGCTGGACCCGTGGTTCAAAGAGGCGTATCCGCTCAAGCATCTAAAGAAGTGGCTCTACTGGCCGTGGGCTGAGTACCGTGTGCTGCGCGACGCGCGCGCTGTGATCTTCACCACCGAAGAAGAGCGCACCAGGGCACGCCAATCGTTCTGGCTCTACCGCGCTCGCGAGCGCATCGTGCCGTTTGGAACAACGGTACCTAAGGTCGACGCAGCGTCAGTGCGCGAAGCGTTTTTGCAGGCAGTACCCAGCGCACGCGGCAAACGCGTCGTGCTGTTTCTCGGCAGAGTGCACGCGAAAAAAGGCTGTGACCTTCTGATCGACGCATTCGCGCGCGTGGCCAAACGCGACCAGGCGCTGCATCTCGTGATCGCCGGCCCGGATGAAACCGGCTGGGCCGCGAGTCTGCGCGCTCAGGCGCAGGCTGCCGGGATCGCACATCGCATGAGCTTGCCCGGCATGCTGCAGGGCGACTTGAAGTGGGGAGCCTTTCACGCAAGCGACGTATTCGCGCTGCCGTCGCATCAGGAGAATTTCGGCGTCGCGGTGGCCGAGGCACTCGGCTGCGGCCTGCCCGCGTTGATCTCCGATAAGGTCAACGTGTGGCGCGAAATCGAAGAAGACGGCGCGGGGCTGATCGGACCCGACACCGTCGAGGGCACCGAAAGAAGCCTCGTTCGCTGGCTGGAACTCGACGATGCTGCTCGTGAAGCGATGCGTGTGCAAGCCGCGCGCACATTCAACGCCCGCTTCAGGATCGAAACCATGGTGAGCGCGTTGACCACCTTGCTTGAAACGAGAGGCGGTCACCACGACGAAGCAGAGAAGACCACGCTCCCCACTTTTCGCAAAGCCACTCAACAGGCTCGCTGACATTCCATAGAAAAGGCGGCGCTTATATAAGCGCCGCCTTTTTTTGTTCCAGGCGACGCCGCGTTCACCGCGCCGTCGCCTCTTTCATTGCACTGCCGGTTCACTGCTCCTTCATCAACGGCGTCAACGTCGAGGCCGCGATCGGCAGCGTCTCTACCGGCGACTGCGCCGGCGTAACACCGCTATTCGCCGCTTCCGCGCGCGTATTGCCGACGATGTTCGGAACGTCGAGCTGCCGAGCCAGGTGGCCGGCGAGCCGCAACGACAATGCGGCGATCGTAATGGTCGGGAAGTTCGCGCCGACAGTCGGGAACACCGAACTGCCGCCAATGTAAAGATTGCTGATTCCGTGTACCTTGCAATCGCGATCGACCACGCCCTCGCGCGGTGAATCATGCATGCGCGTCGTGCCCATGTGATGCCACGTCCCTTCCAGTTTTTGCGGCCAGGCCCTGCCTTCGAGCGGCGCATCGAGTTGGACTTCGGCGACGCGTGCGAGCCGCAGCTCCTTCGCTAGCGCGTCGAACGTCTTGTCGAAGGTGCGCTTCACCTGGTCGCCGAGGCGCCAGTCGACCTTCACGCGCGGCATGCCGAACTGATCGCGCTTATCGGCGCACAGTGTGACGCGGCTATCCGGATCGGGTACTGCCTCGACGATTGCCTGCAGTGTGACGTCGGTGATCAGCGCGGGCCACTGTAACAGCCGCGTCAAGCCATATCCCACCGTATGCAGAGGGTGCGCCGCCATCGTCGCAATGTCCGCCTTCAGGCTGCGCCCCGGCTGGTCCTTGTGCATCAGCGCTTCCTTGCAGCGGATCAGCGCCTCGGAGCCCGCGCTGCCTTCGCCGTACCACCGCGAATAAAGCCACACGCGAGAATTGAGCAGTTTTTCGCGCTCCATCATCTCCGGTTTCGGCGCGAACTGAGACGAGATCTTCGTACCATGCGCCGAGACTGCCGGGTTCTGGTAGTGGTACTTGATGTCATACAGCTTGTTGCGCGCAACGCCCGGCAGGAAACGCACTTTCCCCGACATCATGCGCGGGTGATCCATGAAGTAGCGTCCCACCAGATCGTTCGCGTTGCCGAGTCCCGCCGCCTGCACATTGTTCGAAGCAAGCAGCAGGCGCGCGTTCTCGATTCCGCCCGTGGCGAGCACGAAGATGCGCGCCTTCACAGACATTCTGCGGCCGCTGAGCGTGCCGACCTGCACTCGGGTAATCGTCGTGCCTTGCGCATCCGCGTCGATATTCAGGACGTTCGCGTACAGAAACACGCGCACGCGCGTAGAGCGCGACAGTTCCTCGCGATACACCTTGCCAAAGCGCACTGGGGGGCTGAACTGGGCGACGGTGTCGCGCATATCGCCGGTACCTAGCGGGATGCGGCGCACGTCCGAGCGGCCGATCTCGCGCTCCCAGTAGGCGGGATCGAAGGTTTGGGGGCCGAGCTTCAGCAGATCGTGCGTGCGCGCATAGTATGGCGCGAGCTCGTCCAGACCGAACGGCCAGCCGCTATGCGGAATCCAGTCGCGCTTCTCGAAGTCCCACGGATCGAGCGGGCGGCACCAGCCGCCCCAGCAGTTGCTGCTGCCGCCAAGATAGCGGCTGCGCGAGCCGTCCGCGAACCGGTACGGCAGCCCGGCATTCTCGCCGCGATAGAGGTCGCGTGTCGCCTCGTCGGGAACGAGGCCGCCACTTTCAAGCATGCAGGTATCCACGCCGATCCGCGACATTTCGCGTGCGAGCGTGATGCCCGCGACCCCTCCCCCGATGATGCAAACCGTCGTTTCTATGACCGTGTTTTGCTCGACATTGCGAGTATCGATGAACATCCGCAGCTCCCGTATTCTTCATAATGTTTGTGGGGCGTCGCTGGCTCGCAAGCGAGCGGCTTCGCGAGCAACGCGCCCATATGTCGTGACCGGATGTGCCTTTTTCCGGTTGCCACCACGTCGGTCTCCTCAGCGTATAAACGCTGCGGCTTTACTTCTGTGCTTCAGGTCACGAAAGAAACCGCTTCCGTAAAAAGCGGCATGGATTTCCGCCATACACGCCCTCGGCTTCAAGCGAACGATGTACGACAGACAGCGGCGTGACGACTGCCGAGCGGCCGATCGTCACGCCCATTTGCACGACGCATTTCGACGTGATCCACACGCCGTCCTCGATCACAATAGGTGCCACACGCAGGTCCATCGTGGTGCTCATGTCATGCGAGCCGGCCGTGAGGAACGTGCCTTGAGAGATGCACACATTCGAGCCGATGTGAATCGGCGCCTGGTTGTAGATCCACACGTCGACGCCGAACCAGCACTTGTCGCCGACCTCGAGATGCCATGGCGCCTTCACGCGCAATGGATGCACGAAACGGCACCCCGTACCGATCTTCGCGCCGAAGAGGCGCAGCAAAGCGACTCGCACGAATGAAAACGGCAGCAGCTTGTTGTTGATTACGCAGGCTTCCACGAAGAACCAGATGAGCTCTACGAGCGCACTGCGCCCCGCGCGGTAATTCCCCTTGCCGGCGAGACTCAGGTCGATGACGCGGCGCACGGCGGCGTCGCTTTCTGCTTGCGGCGCACATGCGAGCCGCGGGTCGTCAGCAATGTTGCCCATCATGTTCCTCCATACCTTGCTTTCCTGCTGATATACACAGGCATACTGATTATTTTTCTGCGAGTGGCATTGACCGCCATATGTGCGTTCAAACGTGTCGGTCCAGGCAAGCGTTTTGGCGGCTACGTGCATGGATTCTGGCGCACGATATCTTCACCACGACTGTATTAACCCGGGGATCACAATGACCACTTCTCTTCAACGCACTGCCACCTGCATGCTCGTCCTTGCCGCCGCGTGCGCAGGACCGGCGCTCGCCCAGAACGCCGCGCCCGCGCGAGCACCGGCAATGACCGCCACCGCGCCGACCGGCTATGGCGCGCCCCAGCAAGCTCCCATCGATCGCCGCGCCGTGCAGCGCAAGCGGGAGCAGAAGCTGCTCGGCGCGCCCGATGGATACGGCGCTGCCGATGCGCAAGGCGGCAACATCGACGACGCACGCCGCGCGGCGTTGATGGACGAGCAACGCATGACTGTTATCGGAGGCGAACAAGTCGCCCAGCAGGGCGCTGCGGGTAAGCGCAAGGCGCCTGCCGCAGCCAACGGCCAGTTGCGCGTGGCCGACGCGGCCCCCGGCCAACGCGCGGCAGACAAGCTGCTGCCCGAAGGCGCGGCCAAGGCCGCCTACACCGACCCGTACGCAACGGGTAAGCGCTCCGTCTACAGGTCGCCGTGGTAATGGCGCATTCATGAGAAGGCCGCGTGCCGGTTCAGTCCGGCGCGGCATCCTCCGTAGTAGCCGGCTTTGCATGCGGCACCGCCACCGCTGAAGGCCTTGCGTCGAAATACGTCTTGCTCGCTTTCGCCCGCCTTCTTCCTGCCGCGCGGCACAGCATTCCAACGCGTTCTTCAAACGTACTGATCGTCGAATCCGGCGACAGCGTGCTCTCCGCATAGTCACGCCCGGCGCGGCCGAGCGCAGCTCGCCGCTGCGAGTCGTTTGCGAGTGCAGTGATAGCGCCGACCAGCGCCTTCACGTTATCCGGCGGCACGACTACGCCACGCGAATGCACCGCCTCGTGAAGCGCCGTACCGCGCCGTGCCATCGCAATCGTCGCGCGACCGCTCGCGAGCATGCCGGTCAGCTTCGACGGCATCACCAGATCGGCCGCATCGGCGCGTTGCGGCAGCACGTGAATGTCCGCTAGATTAAGCAGTTCGTTCAGGCGCTCCACCGGCTGCAGCGGAAGAAAGATGCAGTTCGGCAACGCGGCGCAGCGCTTGACGAGGTTCTCTCTCGCCGCGCCACTACCGCAGAAAACGAACGTGACGTCGGGGCGAAACGCGAGCGAGGCCGCCGCTTCCGCAAGCGTCTCGATACCCTGCTTCGCGCCCATGTTGCCCGAGTACAGAACGACCTTCTGCTCGTCGGATATGTTGAGCAGGCTACGATACTCGCTCGGCCGCGACAGCGGAAACACCGCTGAAACATCGACCCAGTTGGGCAGGCACACCACCTTCGAAGGCTCGACACCCTTTGTCGACGCACGCGCGCTCATTTGCCGCGTGATGGACGACACTGCATCGAAGCGGCGCAATAACTGGCTTTCGATCCAGCGCGCGATTCGCGCGGCACGCGAACCTTTGAGGAGACCGAGTTCGAAAGCGGCGTCGACCTCATAGTCCTGAATGTGCAGCCATGCGCTCGCGCGGGCGACCCGGGCGAGCGCGATCGTCGCGGGCGCGCACATCAAGGTCGGTGCGATCAACAGTACTGCATCGGGGCGCCAGAAGGCCTGCAACGCGAGCAACGGCAAAGAGGTTGCCGCGAAGCTGGCCAGATGAATCATCCGCTTTACGCCGCTGGGGCGTGAAGGCACCCATAGCGGCGCGCGCCATACCGTGACACCGTCGCGCTCTTCCCGACGATAGCGCCACGATGTGTACCCCGAGGAAACCCGCCAATCCGGGTAGTAAGGCGGAGCGCATACCACGCGGACGTCGTGCCCCCGGCTCGCAAGCAGCGCGGCCATTTCTGCCGTGTACTTGCCAGTCCCCGTGAGTTCGGGCGCGTAATTTAGGCCGTAGATCAGGATCTTCATTGTGCGTGTCTGAACGTGTTTAAGGCTGCTATGCCCGACCTCGCGGCGGCGCCGCGACGCCCGTCAATCGCTCAGCATCAGCGCACAGCCCCGGGCAATATTGGCGGCTGCAGAAGGCGGATCGAAACGACGAATGACATCCATGCACCGGTGAGCGGTGCCGCTCGCATCGGCGAAAGCCTCCATCGCCTTCAGGAGCGTGCGCTGCAATCCGGCAACGTCGCCGGCGGTAAACGAATAGCCGCTCACTCCGTCGACAACGAGTTCCGGCACGCAGCCGCAGCTTTCGCTGACCACTGCCGGACAACCGTGCGCGAGCGCCTCGTTCACCACGAGGCCCCACGGCTCGCTATAGCTCGGCAACACCATGCACGTCGCGCCGTAGTACTCCCGCGTGAGCGGCTCGTCCTGCAAACTGCCGGCGAAAGTCACCGCGCCGGTCAGTTGCAGTTCCGCGACCTTCGCATGCAATGCGTCGGCCATCGGCCCCGTGCCCACTATGCGCAACTGTGATGCAGGAACACGCTTGCGCAGGCCGGCGAACGCTTCAATCAACGTGCCGATGCCCTTCTCTTCCGACAGACGTCCCACGTATAGAAACACCGGGGGATTTCCGGCGCGCGCGGCGACGCGCTCCACTAACGCGCGTTCCGGGGAAAACGAACCCGGCAACGCGGCCGCCTGGCACGGCACGAAGATCTTTTCCCGCTTCGCGCCGAGCGACAGCAGATATTCGCGGCTGCGCTCCCCAAACCCGAAATAGCCGTCGCACAGCGCAAAGAACACTCGCTTTGGAATCGACGTAATGAGCTTCTTAGGCCGATCCCGTGCAGTCGAATCGCAAAACACCGCTCGCCGCTTGCCCGTCACGATGCACGCCGCAAGCATCGCCCAATATTCCGGACGGTGATAGCCGGGAAGCACAATCAAATCGGACTTGGCCTTCAGCACCTCCCATGTGAGCCGGGCGATCATCTTGATTGTCGGCACGTCTTCGTAGCAGCCGTCGAACAGTTTCTGCATCGGATACCGATGGTACGAATAATCGACGTCGGAGAAGCCGATGCGGTCGTGCTCGGTATCGGCGATCTGGACCATCGAATAACGAATTGCTCCGGATGCCGAAATATTATGCAGCGCAGAAAAGACGACACCTTTGTGACGCGACCATACGACGTTGTGGAAGATGGTGACTGATGCAGACATTTTTATGCAGCTCCTCGACAAGGCGTCATTGCATGGCAGCCGTGGTCGCCGACCCGGTATACGATTCGACGAAATCCCGGTACGTCGACGCGATTCCCTGCTCGAGTCCGACCGTCGAGCGCCAGCCCATCTTCGCAAGACGCGAGACGTCGAGCAGTTTGCGCGGCGTGCCATCCGGCTTCGACGCATCGAACACCAGTTCGCCTTCGAAACCCACCACCTTGCAAATGCACTCCGCCAGTTCGCGAATCGACAGATCTTCGCCGACACCCACGTTGAAAAGACCTTCGGTCACGTTGTTTTCGAGCACGAACAACGTCGCGGCTGCCAGGTCGTCAACATGCAAGAACTCGCGCCGCGGAGTGCCCGAGCCCCACACCGTCAACGTGTCCGCGCCGTTCAGCTTCGCTTCATGCGCCTTGCGCAAAAGCGCCGGCAACACGTGGCTGCTGTTCAAGTCGTAGTTGTCGTTCGGGCCATACAGATTGGTCGGCATCAACGACACGTATTGCGTGTTGTATTCGCAGTTGTACGCCTCGCACAACTTCACGCCCGCGATCTTCGCAATCGCGTAGGCGTCGTTGGTCGGCTCGAGCGACGAGGTCAACAGATATTCCTCGCGGATCGGCTGCGGACACTGCTTCGGGTAAATGCACGACGATCCGAAGAAGACGAGCCGCTCGACCTGTGCGCGATACGCCGCGTGAATCACGTTGGTTTCGATCACCAGATTTTCATAGATGAACTCGCCCGGCCGCGACGCGTTGGCAAGAATACCGCCCACGCGCGCCGCGGCCAGCAGCACGACATCGATCTTTTCCGCCTGGAAGAAGCGGTTCACGGCTGCCTGATCCGTGAGATCGAGTTCGACGCGCGACCGGGTAATCACGTTGGTATAGCCCGCGGCAGCGAGCCGTCTGACCAGCGCAGAGCCGACCATGCCGCGGTGCCCCGCGACGAAAATGCGTGAATGTTTGTCCATCGCAGTCACTCGTGATGTTCGAGCGCCGTGAAACCGGCGAGCGTGACGAGCGCGTCACGACGTGCAATCTGGAAGTCGGAGCGAACCATCTCCTTGACGAGCGAAGCGAACGGCGTGGTCGGCTGCCATCCGAGCTGCGCATGCGCCTTGGACGGATCGCCGAGCAGCGTCTCCACTTCCGCTGGACGGAAGTAGCGCGGATCGACACGCACAATTACATCGCCCGGCGACATTCTGGTTTCGCGCCCTTCCACCTTCTCGACAATGCCGATTTCGTCGACACCGCTGCCTTCGAAACGCACCGTAACGCCCAGTTCGGCAGCCGCGTGCTGAACGAACTGACGCACGCTGTACTGCACACCGGTGGCGATGACGTAATCCTCCGGCTGCTCCTGTTGGAGCATGCGCCATTGCATCTCGACGTAGTCGCGCGCATGACCCCAGTCGCGCAACGCGGAAAGATTGCCGAGGTACAGCGTTTTCTGCATGCCGACCGCGATACGTGCAATGGCACGCGTGATCTTGCGCGTCACGAAGGTCTCGCCGCGTACGGGCGATTCGTGATTGAACAGGATCCCGTTGCATGCATAAAGGCCGTAGGCTTCGCGATAGTTGACGGTCGTCCAGTACGCGAACATCTTCGCCACTGCATAAGGGCTGCGCGGATAGAACGGCGTGGTCTCCGATTGCGGCACCTGTTGCACGAGGCCATACAGTTCCGAAGTCGACGCCTGATAAAAGCGCGTCTTGTTCTGAAGGCCCAGGATACGGATAGCCTCGAGGATGCGCAACGCGCCGAGACCGTCCGCGTTAGCCGTGTATTCCGGCTCTTCAAACGATACTGCAACGTGGCTTTGCGCCGCCAGGTTGTAAATCTCGTCCGGCTCCACGCGTTGAATCACGCGCAGAATACTGGTGGAATCCGTTAAATCCGCATGATGCAGAAAGAGCCGCTGTTCCGGATCGTGTGGATCGCGATACAGGTGATCGATTCGATCTGTGTTGAATAGCGACGAGCGGCGTTTGATGCCGTGAACTTCGTAGTCCTTAGCGAGCAACAGCTCGGCAAGATACGACCCGTCCTGCCCCGTGATCCCCGTGATCAGCGCGACCTTGCGTTTCATGAAGCTTCCCCTTTTGAACTTTTTAGTACTTGTGGCGAGAAAACTCAGCCCCGATTTTCAACCTGCGATACTTTCTTTCAACCCGCGATACCGTCTTTTAACCCGCGATACTGTCTTTTCTTTCAACCCGCGATACTGTCGTACCCGTAATAGCCGCCCTGATAACCCGAACCGAGGAATGCTCCTTCCTGCGGCACATCAGTGAGCAATACGCCTCTGAGTCCGACGCCTCCATTACGAAGACGCTTGGCGGTCTCCGCAATTTCATTCACCGGATGACGGCCATGGCGCACCACCAGCAGTGTCGTACCCGCATGCTTGCCGATCAGTGTCGAATCGGTCACCGCGAGAACCGGCGGCGTATCGATGATCACGAGGTCGTAGCGCGCCTTCAGTTCTTCGAGCATCGACTCGAAGCGCGAACTCATCAGCAGTTCGGAAGGATGCGACGGCAGCGTGCCCTTCGCCAGCACGTCCAGACCCGGCAGCACGTCGCGCTGGATCATCGACGCCAGATCGCCGCCGCTCAGCACATCCGACAAACCGGGCTGATGCGCGATGCCGAAATGCGAGTGCACGTCACCGCGCCGCATGTCGCCGTCGATAACCAGCACGCGTTTATTTGCCGACGCCACCAGTGCCGCCAGATTCACCGACAGGAACGACTTGCCCGCGTCGGGCCGCGAACCCGTGATCATCACCACGTTATTCGGAGCGTGGTCGAGTGAAAGCTGCAGCGAGGTGCGCAGATTCCGCACGCCTTCGACAGCGATATCTTCCGGTGCCTGCTGGGCGAGAACATGCAATCCGCGACGGCGCAACATGACATTTTCCTGCAACCGCAACTGCGTCTGGCTGCGCGGCACCACGGCGAACACCGGGACGCCCAGCACCGCTTCGAGCTCGTCAGGACGCTCCACGCCGCCGTACATCGCGCGCTTGAAGAAGGTCAGCATGATGCCGAGTACGAGGCCGCCGCCGAGCGCGATCAGGATTGCGATCACGCGCTTCGGACGCACCGGCTCATCCGGCGCCTCGGCGAAATCGACCACCCGCACGTTGCCGACCTGACCTGCCTTCGCCACGCGCAGTTGTTGCGCGCTATTCAGCAGATTCGTGTAAAGCTCGGTATCGACATGCACATCGCGCAACAGACGCAACGCGGTCTGCTCCGTGTCCGGCATCACCGACACGCTGCGGTTCATATTGGTCTGCGCGCCCTGCAGTGCTGCGATTTGCGCATCCAGCGAGGCGACCGCCGGGTGATTCGCGGTGAAGCGTTGCGACATCTCCGCACGTTGCGTTTGCAGGTCCAGCAGCTTGGTCTTGTTGTCGACGATCTGCTGAAGCAGCAAGCGGCTCTCTTCGCCAAGATCCACCGTACCGTGCGTGTTGCGGAACTTGTTGTAGCGCTGTTCGGCGTCGTCCAGTTCCTTGCGCAAGCCCGGCAATTGCTGATCGAGGAATGCGAGCATGTGCTCGGCTTCCGTCGAACGGCTCGCAACGTCCTGGCGCACGAATTCACGCGCCATGCTGTTGACGATCGCCGCGGTCAACGCGCTGTCGCCGCCTTCGAGACTCGCGCGGATCACGCCGGACTGCAGCGTGGTTTCCTGCACGACGAGCGCTTTCTGCAAACGATCGACCGTGCTCAACGTCGATGCACGCGACAACTCGAACTGCGAGCCCGGCGCGCCGGTCAGCGAATCGACACGCAGGGCGATCGGACCGTCCGCCGTGTCGGTTTCAACCGTTTCGCCGACGTGACCCGACAGAATCGCAATGCCGTTTTTGTCGCGCAGCACGTACGAACGATCGTTGCCGGCGATCAGCGTGAACGTCGTGTCGTACATCTCTTTCGACGTGTCGAAACGCGACACCGAGATGCTTTCATTGCCCCACGCGTAGCCGGACAGATTGATGAACTGCGGTAGTTTGAAGCCCCACTGCCCGTTCACGAGCCCGGCAATCAGGCTGCCGATAACCGGCATATAGCGCGGCGTAGCGGTGATGTCGAGATGCAGTTTCTTGACGGTCTCCTCCGTCACGAGACGCGATTTGAGCAGCTCGATCTCGGCCGCGGTCGACGGCTTCGTATCGAACATCCCGGTGAGCGGCGGCAACGAGTCCTTGCCGTTCGCGTTGGCATTCGCCGTCTTGTCCTCGACGTGAAACAACACATCCGCTCGATACGTTGGCGGGGCCAGGAAAGCGTACGCGCACCCCAGCGCGAGCGCTATCAGCGTCACCATGGCGATGGTGCGCCAGCCCCGCACGATAGTGCGGAGATAGTCCGACAGATGAAGCTCGTCCGGTCCGGACACGTCGGTGTAGCGGTTTTCGAAATTGATTGCCATTTTGGTCACCCAGCGGAACCCGGCGGTTCTGATTTACGTTATAGGGTCGTTATTTCGCGAGCACGGCACCAGTCACAGCCGCATTGATTGCCGGCAGCAGCAGGTTCAACACACGGTTAAAGCGAACCAGTCCGCCCTGACCGACATACACCACGTCCTTCGGTTGCAGCTCGAACTGGTTGGCGAGAATCATCGAAACCGGCGAGGTTGCGTCGAGGTGATAGACCTGCGGCGAATCGCTCGTCGAGTTGCGGATCACGAACAGTTGCCGCGTGGCGGCTGTGTTCGAATCGAAGCTGCCGCTATCCGAAATGGCTTGCGAAAGCGTCAGCGAACCGTTGCGCATCGGCGTGATCGTCGCAGGCTTGTTCACTTCGCCCATCACATAGACACCGCTGTCTTCGCGCGAGGCCACGCGTATCGCGTCGCCCGGTTGCAGGTAGATGTTCGACGGGTTGTGTCCGCGCTTGAGCAGGTCATCCATGTTCAGCTGATACGTGACGCCATTGCGAATCAGCTCGACACGGCTGCGATCGGCATTCGGGCTGAAGCCGCCGCCCTGGTTGATCGCGCTCGTGAGCGACATCGAAATGTCGTTGATCGACTGCGTGCCAGGCGTGCGGACTTCGCCGTCTACATAGATCTGCGCAGCGCGGAAAGACGCTACACGCACGGTCACTTCCGGCTTCTGATAGACCTTGCTCAGGCGGCTATACAGTTCCTTCTGGATCGTGCCGACGTCTTTGCCGGCCACGTGCACCGTGCCCGCGTACGGGAACTGCACATCGCCCTTTTCGTCGATGAGAAAGCCCGATGCCGCGTCGGTCGTCTTGCCGTTCTGCGCCGGCTGGCCTAAAGCTGCCGCGAGTTCCGGGTGATCCCACACGACGATTTGCAGCACGTCGCCGGGACCCACGCGATAGGGAGTCGGCTTGCCGAAAAGCGCCAGTGTTTCCGACGGCAATGCGGCAGTGGTTTGCTCGGTGCGCATCTTGCGCACCAGCGACAGATTGATATCGGTAATCGGTATCGTCTGTTGCTGCGCGGGTTCGGTGCTGAAATCGCCACCTGTTTCCTGAAGCATGGCCGGTGTGTCCATCCGCTGACCAGGCGCGGCGGCGCAGCCCGCGAGCAATGCAGCGATGGCGAAAACCGTAAGACTTCCCGTGCGTGTACCAAGCGAGCTCATAACATTTCCTCCTTGCGCGGGAGCGGCGTTCCCCAGATAAGGCGACGCCCCGCGTGTTTTGTTAACAACTAGTAAGCGTTTCGATGCACCAGTCCGGCAACAATCGTCGCGCCGATGATCCGCATGTCGAGTGCGAACGACCAATGCCCCAGGTAGTAGAGGTCATGTTCGACGCGACGTTCCATTTTTTCTATGCGGTCGGTCTCGCCACGAAAGCCGTTGATTTGCGCCCAACCTGTAATGCCCGGCTTGATCCGATAGCGATTGATGTAGCCCGCGACCACTTTTTGATAGAGGTCGTCGTGCTCGAGCGCATGAGGACGCGGTCCCACGACCGACATGTCGCCACGCAATACGTTAAAAAACTGCGGCAGCTCATCGAGGCTCGTGCGGCGCAAAAACGCACCTACCTTCGTCACGCGCGGATCGTCGCGCGTAGCCTGTTTGACGGTGCCTTTTTCCTCGGTGTGCAGGCGCATCGAACGGAACTTGTAGATGGTAAATACACGTCCGTCCGCACCCTTGCGCTTCTGCCTGAAAAACACCGGCCCACGCGAAGAGAGCTTCACCGCAATGGCGATAGCAAGCAGAACCGGACCGAGACAAAGGAGCGCAGCGGCCGCGAACAGACGGTCGAAGATCTCCTTCTTCAGCATTGAGTTCGCCGACAACGGCGACGCAACCAGATTGATCGCCGGCACGCCGAGAACGTCGATCACGCCGCTGCCTTCGAAGAGCGCCAGGCTGCGCACGTCGGGCATGAAACGGATGTTCACCAGATCGTCGCGGAACTCGCTGACGAGCGAACAGATCAACGGCTCTTCGGAGAGCGACAACATCAGCCACAACTCGTGAACGTCGTTCGTGCGGATGTATTCAGCGAGCGCATCCACACGGTCGAACACCGGCACCCGCGTACTCGTGACCGGCGACTTCTCCGGGCTCGTGTTGTAGACCGCCGTCGCGCGAAATCCCGTGGTGGGTGCGGATTCGATACGGCGGATGATCGCGTCGCATTGCGAGCCGCTCCCTACTATCGCCACCTGATGCAGATTCATGCCCGCACTGCGTGCTCGCGCAAGCACCGCATGCGTGATGAGCCGGTACGAGATCAGCAAGCCACCCGTGATGGCAGTCCAGTACGAGAACCACAGGCGCGACACGAAGTCGATCCGATGCAACGAATACATGAGCACGAGCGCGCTGCCCTGCACGATCAGCCATGCAAGCGACACCTGACCCGCGAGCATCAACTTCGAGCGGCCGCGCCACGATTCATACACGCCGAACGCGGGAAAGATCGCCAGCGCGAAGGCAGCGGCAAACATCACCAGCGCCCAATAGAAACCAGATTGAGCGAGGTAATCGAAGCGGATCTGCGACGCTACCGCCGCACCCGCCAGCACCAACGCGACATCGAACATTCGCGCGAGTAAATCCTGAAACTTGCGCATTTTGCTTACCTCGTACTGGCCGTTCCTGTTCGCAACCCGTCCGGCACGCTGCCTATGAGCAACGGCCGTAGTTGTCGTTGAATCGCACGATGTCGTCTTCGCCCAGATAAGTACCCGACTGGATTTCGATAATTTCGAGCGGCACCTTGCCCGGGTTTTCAAGCCGGTGGCGCGTGCCGAGCGGGATGTAAGTCGACTCGTTCTCGCTCAGCAGGAATTGCTCTTCGCCTCGCGTGACGAGCGCCGTGCCGCGCACCACGACCCAATGTTCTGCGCGGTGATGATGCAACTGGAGCGAAAGCTGTGCGCCGGGCGTCACGACGATGCGCTTCACCTGAAAGCGCTCGCCGTGGTCGATCGAATCGTAGAAACCCCACGGGCGGTGCACCTTGCGGTGCGCATCGGCTTCGGGAGCGTGCTGCGCCTTGATGCGCGATACGAGACCCTTGACGTCCTGCACATGCGAGCGGTCCACCACAAGCACCGCGTCGGCGGTTTCGACGACCACCACATTCGTCGTGCCGACGCACGCAACAAGGCGTCCTTCGGAGTGCGCGTAGCTCGACACCGCTCCTTCGAACGTCACGCGGCCACGCCCTGCGTTGCCGTTGGCGTCTTTCTCCATCGCGGCCCACACCGCGTCCCACGAACCCAGATCGGACCAGCCGGCCTCCAGCCTGACGACTACGCCCGCGTGCGATGCGCCACCTGCCTGAGCCGGCTCGGCCGCATTCGCGTCCGGTGCGTCGGTCAGGCGCTCCATTACGGCGTAGTCGATCGAATTGGCAGGCGCGCTGAGGAACGCGTCCACAAGCGGTCGGAAGTACGCGCCTTCGCTGCGTCCGCCACTGAACGCGCGCTCGCACGCAGCATGCATCTCGGGCTGTAGGCGCGCGAGGGTAGCAAGCCACACGCTCGCACGCACGATGAAGATGCCGCTATTCCACCAATACGTTCCCGCGGCAACGTACTTCGCAGCGAGTTCCTCCGCTGGCTTCTCCACGAAGCCGTCGATCGCATGCCCACCGTCGGGCAGCGCGGCACCGATACGGATATAGCCGAAGCCAGTATCCGGCCGCGTGGGCGGCACGCCCAGCGTCGCAATCGCGCCTCGTTCCGCGTAAAGCGCTGCGCGTTCCAGCGCGGCCTGCAATGCACCGAGATCAGCGATCGAATGATCGGCCGGCATCACGACGAGAATGCCGTCCCTACCGTCTGCGCACGCAAGCGATGCCGCGAGCGTGAGCGCGGGCGCCGTATCGCGACGAGCGGGCTCGACGATCAGGCGAGCCTCGACGCCGTTCTCATGCAACTGCTCGGCAATCACGAAGCGGTGCTCTTCTCCGCATACGATGATGGGCGAAGCGTCGACCTGCCAGTTTGATGGAAAACCGTTCATGCGCCGCGCGGTGGCTTGCAGCAGAGAATCCGAACCCACCACGTCGATAAGCTGCTTCGGATAGTTCTCGCGCGACACCGGCCACAGCCGCGTGCCCGATCCGCCCGCAAGGATGACGGGGACGATGCGTGTGCAACGCACGCCGGTTGCCTCGCCACCCACATTGGAAGACGCGCCGTTTTCGGTTCCCTGAGTCAACATATTCGTGATCCTTATGATTCTTCAATAACGCCAGAGCAGACGTGGCGACTGCGTGTATCAGGCAGGCCCGGCTCGCGCCGCCGAGGCTATTGGCCCACCATGCGGCGGCTTTGAATCCTGAACTCCGTAGGCGAAATTCTCATTCGCTTGCGAAATACCTTCGCGAGCCTGTCACCGTTGCCCATGCCGGTGCGTCGCGCGATTTTGTCGACCGGCAGTTCGGACTCCGTCAGCAGACTGCACGTCACCGCGAGACGCTCGTGCAGCAGAAAACTAGAAGGCGTAATGCCCATTTCCATCTTGAAGCGACGCAGAAAGTTGCGCTCGCTCATCGCCGCGAACTGCGCAGCGTCGGCAATCGAAATCGACTGCTGACAGTTTTCCTGCAGCCAGCGCGCCGCCGCGCGAACCTTGTCACCCGGCGTGAGCGCGCCGTCTTCGCTCAGCAGCGGACCGAGGTTCGAGCACGAATCGGCCAGCAAACGCTCCGCAACGGTGCGCGCGGTCGCGGCGCCCAGATCGCGCTTGATCATTGCGAGCGCACTGCGCATGGACTCGAGACGATCGCCTGCGTCGGCGGTCTGCTCGGTCTGGCGCGGCAGTACCGACGGCTCGCGCAACTCGTTGCCGCCCATTGCGTCCGGCACGTATGCCGCGTCGAGCAGTGCGCGCCCTTCCGCGATCGGCCGGATCATTCCTGTGTTGTGACGCACGCGGCGCAACCAGGCAATCAGGCGTTCGTCCTTCGCAGCGGCCAGGGCACCCTTGCCGCCGGCCACGTACAACGCGTCGAAGCCGCTGTAATGTCTCGCGTCGAGTCCATCCGTCCACACTCGCAGAGCCGACGATGAGGTCACCATGCCGCCGTCTGCCGACAGGAAACACACGTCATAAGAGCAGCCGCCGGAGCCCGTGGACGCGAGATCGTTCGCCGCCTGAAACACTTCGGCTACGACGCCGGCGCCTTGCAGCGAGCAGTCGTTGAACATCAATATCGCGATGCGACGCATCCCCTTGTTCGGTGCGTGCACCCAGCGCAGCATTGCTGACTCGAGACTCGCGCAGGTCATAGCTATCCTCACCAGAAAACGGCTTCCTTCACCGTCAACGGCCACGGCGGGCCGACTCCGAGCAGTGCATCATAGCCACCCTAAATCAAGTATTTAGCCGCCATGACCGATAGTGTTGACATGTTGGCGCATTGACAGGGGTGGTTCGCCGGTGATTTTTCGGCAATATTCTGCCGTCACCGAATTGCACCGAATTAATTGCCGATTCCGCATATCATTGAATTGGCGTTGTGCGAATGTTAGTGCAAACCAGGAGCGCATTTCGTTCGGCACCGCACACTGGATCACGACTCAAAAAAGGGCGGTTACAATCCAATCCGCCCGTCCCGGTCGCTGTTATAAAGCTGTTTTTGCCGCCTTGTGCGGGCCGCGCAGATGATTTCTCCTCCACGCGTAGGCTCGCCGCCGAACTTGCTGCGCACCTTTGCGCGTTCGATGGACACCACGCACTTCAATAGCGCAAAGAAGTGTCTAATATAGGCGCGTTACTGCTCACTTAAATTATTTAATTTGTTCTTATTGGCCGTCTTGAATATAAAGATGCCGATTAATGTTTCAGACCTGAAACATGGAAATAACACCGGATAACGCGGCAGCGCAAATGACGGACCAGAAGCGTAAGGCGCGAGACCGGAAACCGGCGGAAACCGCCACGGAATTGCGGAATTGCACTATGCATTTTCCGCAATGCGCACAAACGGACACTACACCGAGGCGGCTCTGACCTGGTGAATTAGCAGTTTGACGACGTTCGCGCGTCCACATACGCCGCGAACCGCACGGGGGAATCTATGTCGAATCGAAGCAAACACGGCGCAGCGCGAAGCGTGAGCGATCCATCCGCAGCGCGCGCTCCAATGCGGCCCGCCGCCCTCTTTTTCGCCGTCGTCACCCTACTGTGGTGCGTCCCGGCTCAATGCAATGCAGCCGCTGTGGCCGCGGCTCCCGTCGACGTCAAAACGCCGTCAGGTCAAGGTCTGCGCTGCTCGGCACCGTCATCGCAGACGCGCGCGGCATCCAACGGCGATCTCATCGAAGCCGACACGCCCAGCGACGGCACACGCCTCTTCGCCGCGTCGAAACCGTTCACGCTCGTCATCACCACGCGCGCACCGCAAAACGACACGCTCAACTGGCAGATACGCGACACGTGGAACCTTGTGCGTGCAAGTGGGAGCTTTGGCGTCGCGGCGGGCACGACGTCGGCGACGCTAAGTTGCTCATCTACAGCGGCGGGCTACTTTGCAGTGTCGGCCTCGCTCGAACGTGCGCGAGGACAGCTCGAATCGCGCGGCACGCGTGCCGCAGGTATCGCGACCTTCGGCGTACTGCCCGATACCGCGCCGGCCTTGCCCCCCGTGCAGTTTCCCTACGCGGACCTGCACCGCTTTGGCGGCCAGGGCACCGCCTATCTCGCGCCCGGCCAGCATTGCTGCGACGGTGACGGCTACCGTCCGGTCTATACCGCACTCGGCCTGACGTGGGCCAACGACAATCGCAACTGGTACATGGAGGAGCCCGATAAGCCGGCCACCTTCAATCCCGCGACGAAGCAGCTCACGCCGTACTTCCAGCGCGGCGACATCATGCGTCTGATCCAGCTCGACGGCATCCCCAAGTGGGCAAGCCCCACGGGCAAGGAGACTCATAGCTACGCACCTACTTCACTCCCGCAGATGAAGGACTACATGGCAAAGGTCGGCTCGGAATCGAACCGCGTCCGCACGACGTATTTTCCGAAGCAGCGTGACAATTACTATCAGGTGACGTGGGAGCCGGACGCGGATGGCGGATTGCCCTGGCGCGATAGCGACGCCAATTTCGTCACGATGTACAAGGCAGTGTGGGAAGGCATCCACCAGACAGACCCGCATGCCGTGGTCATGGGGCTCACGTATTCATCGGTGCAGGGCAACGTGACGTGGATGCGCCGTCTGGGTCCGCTAGGCATCGGCCGCTATATGGACGGCATGACCGTTCACGGCTATTACGACATCGGCACCACGCCATCGCATCCGCCGGAGCGTGTCGCCGACACGCGCAATGAAGGCACCGTGTCCGGAGCGCTGGCTGCTTCGATGCGTGCGTTGCGCCACGAAATGCGTCAATACCTGAAGCCAGGCGCGCCGCTCTTCGTTACCGAAACGGGCATCAGTTACGACATCGGCGAATCGTACGGCAAGAACTATCCAAGCGCGGACGTGCTGTACGCACAGGCCGCGGTTGTCGCCCGCACGCATTTGATCCTGCTCGGCGAGGGCGCCGACATGACCTACGTGTTCTATCTCGCGGACATGCCGGATGCCGCGCCGGGCTATGGCATCTTCTTCGAACTCGAACACGCGAAAGGCGCGTATGGTCCTTCCCGGATCAGCCCAAAACCCGCGGCGCTCGCGGTTGCGGCAATGACACGCATCATCGACGGAACCAATACGCTTGGGCCTCTGAAGGGCCTGCCAGCAGGCGTTCATGCATATGCGTTCAGAAGGCTTGGCGGCGGCAAGATCGTGACTGCGCTGTGGACTCACGACAACAACCGATGGAGCGCGAAAACCGGCTTCAACGCGGGACAAGGCGTCGACTACCGCTTGCGGGTCGACGCACCGGGCACGAGCGGCGAGGTCATTGCGCTCGACATGATGGGCAACGCAACGGCCGTACCGTATCGCGACGGCGTGGCGAACCTGAAACTGTCGCCCGCGCCTCTCTATGTGCTGTCCAGGAACGCCGACGTGTTCAAGGACGCGGTGACTGCGCCGGAAGGATACGTTGCCCGATAGAAATTCGTATGGATGGCGCGATCGGTACGCGACATCGCGCCGCGAAACCGACGCGATAGCTAGGTAGCGCACAAAAAATCCGCGCCGGTAAAGCTAGCATTCTTATCGACGCGCTGGAGCCGCCCAATGAACGGCGTTGCATGGATGATGCTGGTACTCGCGGCGGTAGCCAGCGCGTTTGTGTTTGCGGCGGCGGGCACACTCGTGCTTCTGTTGCTGTTCGCCTATGTAGCAGAGAAGCTGACCCGCGACGATGACAACCGCGGCGACTACTAGCGACTACTAGCGCTTGCAATAGAAAAGTCGCGCCAGACATAGCAACCTCGCTTAAGGAACTGAAATGCTCACGGAGATCGACTTTCTCGACGTTGTTCGTCTAACGCCACTCGTCGCGATCGATCTGATCGTGAGGGACGCAGACGGACGAATCCTGATCGGCCATCGCCGGAACCGGCCCGCACGCGGCACGTGGTTTGTGCCCGGCGGCCGCATTCTGAAAGATGAAACGCTCGACGCCGCGTTCGCGCGCATTGCGGATGCCGAACTGGGTATCGCGAAGCTCGCGCGTTCGTCCGCGCGCTTCGAAGGCGTATTCGAACATCACTACAGCGACAATTTCGCGGCAGAGCCCGGCGTTTCGACTCACTACATCGTGCTCGCATATGCGCTGTCGCCCGGCAACACGCAGCAGATCGGGCGGCCCGATCAGCACAGCGACTATCTGTGGCTCACGCCGGCCGAGCTGCTCGCTCACCCGGACGTCCACGAAAACACCAAGGCGTACTTCCGCTAATCGCGCCGATATTGCTGACCGGCGAAGCGCGGGCGTCATGTCGCGCGCAGTGTTATCCCGGCAACGTGGAACGTCAGACCATTGCAGTATGATCGAGCCCACTTTTAACGGCTCGAATCGACATGCGATCAGCAGTAGCCAGTTCTGTTCGGGGGTCGTGCAT
Source organism: Paraburkholderia caledonica NBRC 102488 (assembly GCF_000685095.1). Classification (GTDB taxonomy): domain Bacteria; phylum Pseudomonadota; class Gammaproteobacteria; order Burkholderiales; family Burkholderiaceae; genus Paraburkholderia; species Paraburkholderia caledonica. The sequence goes on along the minus strand of NZ_BAYE01000007.1, from coordinate 289,725 downwards.
TGCACTCGTCGCGGTGCTCGCAGTGCTCGTGTTCGCCATCTTTCCAGCGACAGCGCGCGCGGCCGCCTGCAAGGCGGGCACACTCGTCACGGTCGTCGCGCATCTCGACGACGATCTGCTGTTTGTCGATCCCGCGATCAGCGAACGTCTGGACGCAGGATGGTGCATCACTACGGTGCATCTGATCGGCGGCGCAAACGGTGCGAACTTTTCCTATGTGCTCACGCGCGAACGGGCCTCGCGGCTCGCGTATTCGCGCATGGCGGGGGTGCCTGACGCGTGGAGCGAATCGAACATCGAGATTGCCGGCAAGCTCGTGCATCAAATGGTGCTGAAAGCAAAGCCCCAGGTTCGGCTACTCGAATTGCGACTGCCGGGCGGAGGCGTGCGTGGCGGACGCCAGCCGCTCGGCTTGCTGTGGGAGCAGCGCGCAACGCTTTTCTCGTATCCGATGAGCACGGACGGCTCGGGGCGCATGAAATACGACCGCGACACGCTGTCGGCCACATTGAAGGCAATTCTCGCTGAGGCTACGCTGATCTACACGCTTAATCCGGACACCGTACCATTTGTCGAACATCCGGATCACATCCTTGCCGCACGCATTGCGCGTCATGTTGCCCAGACTCTCGCGAGGAGCGTGCCGATCGTCTATCACGTGACGTACCCGACGGGCGGCTGGCCGGCCAATGTTCCCGCGGCCGAAGTGCAGCGCAAGCGCGACATTGTCGCGAGCTACTTTTCGATCGACGGAAGCGAGTCGTCGCATGTATTCGGCGAGTTCCAGTGGGACGGCAACTGGATCGCGCGGCGTTATGCATTCGCGGATCGCAGCGATCGTCGCGTGCCGGACTTCCAGGCGCGTCCAATACAGCTATTCAATGTCGCGACGAATCGCTGCGTAACGGCAAGCGGGCCCGGCCGTGCACCCACGCTCGCCGCATGCAATGGATCCGCCGCGCAGCAATGGCGATGGGAGCCGGTACCGGTCTATCCCGGCAACGCGCGCAATGCGGCGCTTGTCAGCGTGGCGACGTCGCAATGCATCGCCGAGCGCGACGGTTATCTGCGCTCGGAAAGCTGCGATCAGTGGGACCTTGCGCAACGCTGGACGCCATGGGACTTCGGCCTTGTCTACACGCCTATGCGTCATTGCCTCGGAGAAAACGACGGCAAGCTGACAATGCGCGGGTGCACCGCGCTCACCACGCGTTACCGTTGGGCGACGACGCAACGCATCCAGGCAAACGATCCCCGGCTTGCCACCGCAATGTACGCAGACGTGACGGGCACGGGAGCACAATCCGCAATCTATGTGCAGCGGCAGCACGATGGTCCGGGCTTCAACGTCTACGCAGCGTCGCTCGAAAAAGCCGCGCCCCCGGCGCTCTGGTATGCAGCCGCTGTGCCGTTCGACCCAGACGCCACCGCGCCGAGCTGCGCGGGCGACAAACTGTGCTTCGACAGCGCGCGTTTCCTGCTCGGCGACTTCGACGGCGATGGCAAGGCTGACCTGATGGTTGTTACTGCGCGAGAGAACGGTACCGCCTTCTGGCTACTGCGCAGTTTGGGCGATCGTTTTGATGCGCCCCGCCTCTGGTTGCAAACGGACGCGGCATTCAAACCCGAACTGGCTCAGCAATACGTGGCTGCGGATTTCACCGGCACGCGCAGAGCCAGTGTGCTCATTGCGCAAAAGCGCGCAGATAGCGGTCTCGACTTGTGGATCGCGTCATCTGCCGGCGCTGCAGATCGTGGCACCGCCCCTGTGCTCGTCGCGCAAGCTCAAGGCCTCGCACAGAACGCTGCGTTGCTGCCGTTCGGCAACGCGGGCTCGCGCTCGTCGCTCGTCGCCATGGAGACGGCGCAAGGGCGCGTGTCGCTCACGGTCATCTCGAACGACGGGGCGCGCATGAGCATCGGCGAACGCAGAATGTTGCCGGCTAACTTCGTGCCTGGCTTCGTGAAGACGACGGTCGCATCGTCGCGCGGCGACGATCGCGACACGCTAATGCTGGTCACGCCGCGTGTAAATGGCACCGACGCCGACATGCTGATCGACATCGCCACGCTCGACCTCGCCGGATCCGCAGCGACGCCGGTCCACGTGGCTTCGTTGCGCGGCATGTCGTGGTCAGATGTATTCCCTGGCTATGTGCGCGACACGCATGGCGCTGCGCTCGTGCTTTATCGCAGAACCGACGCGACGCTCGGCGACTTTTACTTTACTGGCGGCGCACCGGCTCTGTCGCGCTATCCGCTGGAAAACGGCTTTACCCTGGGCGCGCCGCACGATCTCGGCGAGCTACCAGGGCTGTTTTCGGAGACGGTGAGAATAGACCGGCTCGCGCAATAACGCGTGGCGCGCCGGTCCATAAGCTCAGAATGAGCTCAAGGTCAATTCAGGCCGATATCTGCATCGGCTGAGCGAACTTGCGCACAATCGACATGTAGCGGTCCGCAGTGTCGTGCAGCGTATAGCCCGCGAGTTGCCGGTGCGCGCGCGGCGTTTCCAATGCCTTGACGAGCGCGTGAGCATAGGCGTCGACGTCCGTCGTATCGACGAGATTCACGCCAGCCAGATTGCTCGCGAAACCGAATGAAGGAATGCGGTTTGCCACGACCGGAATTCCCGATGCGAGCGCCTCCAGAAATCCTATGCTCTGGGCTTCGAAGCGCGATGGCATCGCGAACACGCGCGAGGAGCGCAGCACCGCGGCAACGTCCGAACGCGGTCCGCATACGCTGACCTTGCTCTCCAGACCAAGTTGCCTCACGAGCGACACCACCGCGCGGTGATAATCGAGTTCCTCGACCACGCCGCACAGCAGCAAACGCGCTTCGGGTTCGACCTGAAGTACACGCTCGAATGCGCGAACCGTGTCCGTTTGACTCTTTCCTTCTATGTATCGGCCGAGCTGAACGATCTGCTTCGAAGGCACCGCACTGTCGTGTGCGGGCGAACTGTCGTGTCCAGCGAATAGCGACGCGTCGACGCCATTGGGAATGACCACCATCGAAGGATGCCGGCCGATCTCGCGCATATAGTCGTCGATATTCTGCTGCGAGACGCCGATGATGGCCCTCGCCCGGCGCGATAGCAGGCGTTCGGCGCGCTTGAGCGCACCGTTCTCGAAGTCGTTGACGCCCGAGTGCATCACCCATGCGATAGGTGTGTGCACCGGCAACAGACGCACGTACAGCGCAGCAAGCGTCGCATGCGCAATGATGAAATCCGGGCGAAACTCGCGCACCACGCGATACAGGTGCAGCAGTTTGCCGATCCTGCCATGCCGCACATCGGGAAAGCGGCACATGACACCCGCTGCCTCGAGCTCGGCTCGAATAGCGACGAAGTCGTCTTGCTGCGGCAGCAGCGAAGTCATGCAAACTTCGTGTCCGGCACGCTGATGGTGAATCGCAAGACCTTTTACGAGTACTTCTGCCCCGGACAATCGTGGTGCGTGAACCAGTTGAAGAATCCTCACGATTAATCTCTCTGATGACCGCCCATTTTGCAGCGGATAGATGAGTCGGCCCAGTGAACAACGGCACACTGGGCGCTCTCATCCGATAGTTTGTATGTGGCGCACGCCTTTGCAACGCGCGCCCTTTCCGAAACACGCGACCGGCCAATGCACCGGTTCTCGTCGCGAGAAAACGTTACACCCAAGATCCAGCAAGTTTGCGCCAAGTCCAAGACTTCTTCGGCTTCGAAATGAGCGGTATCGCCCACTTAGGAGGTGAATTTCTTCTGGAGACCGAATAGGTCGGCCGATCCATTACACCATTTCGCCAAATGTCTGACGAGCGTTAATGAGCGCTACCGCACATTGGCGAGACGTGCGATGAAAGCAGCGACATCTGGTCGTTGATGCGCGACGCAGATTCCGCAAACAACGACCCTACTTCGAGATGTCCTCCAACGCGACATCGCGTGTCTTCGGGCCGAGCGTGCCGATAGCGAGCATCACAATTGCCATCGCACCGGAAATGAACACGAACACGCCATTTACGCCGAAGCGGCTCAGGCAACCGGCAATCACGAATGCAGAGAACATTGCCGACAGCCGGCTCCACGAATAAACGAAGCCCACGGCGCGCGCCCGGATACTCGTCGGAAAGAGCTCTGCCTGATACGCGTGGTAGCTATAGGAAATGATGTTGCCCGCGAGCACGAGACACACGCCGAGGCTGACCAGCAGCACCGTCTCTCGCACCTGGCTAAACAGCAAACCGCACACCACATTCACGGCCGCCATGAAGATGATGACGGTCTTGCGCTCGAAACGGTCGGCAATCAGCAAGCCGAGCAACGGTCCGAGCGGCGCCGCCACCGCGATGATGCTTGCGTACATCAGGCTCGTCGTCACCGTAATGCCCTGCTTGATCAGCAGCGTCGGAATCCAGTTGGCGAAGCCGTAGTAGCCCATCGTCTGGAATACATGAAAGATGATGAGCATCAGCGTGCGCTTGCGATACGGCGGCACCAGCAGATCGCGGAACGCTGCGCGGGCACGAACCGGCTCGGGCAATGCGGGTTCCGGCAGCGCTCGTCCGTACTCGCGTTCGACTCGCGCTTCGAGCCGCGTCATGATCGCATCCGCTTCGTCGATCCGGCCTTTTTGCGCGAGCCACCGCGGGCTCTCCGGCAAACCGAGCCGGATCCACCACACGACGAGCGCGCCCACCACGCCGGTCAACACAACAAGACGCCAGCCGTCCAGACCAAAGTACTGATGAGGCACCAGCAGATACGAGAGAAAAGCGACGATCGGCACCGCGCAAAAACCGACTGCCTGCGAACACGCAGACGCTCGGCCGCGCACGTGCTTGGGCACGAGTTCGGAGATGTACGTGCCGATCGTCACGATCTCCACACCTATGCCGATGCCCGCAATGAAACGCCACAAGTTGAGCCCGAGCGCCGTGTCCTGAAACGCCATGATGACGTTCGCCGCCGTATACCAAAGTAGCGACCACGTGAAAATTGCGCGGCGCCCAAAGCGGTCGGCGAGAAAGCCACAAGCCGCGGTACCGATGAAGAGCCCCGCGAACAACGCGGCGATAAAGCTCGCCACGCCGCTCGTGCCGAACAGGCCATGCGTCGTCGCGGTCAGAATGCCGCTGCGCACGAGTCCCGGCGCGATATAGCCCGAGAACATCAGGTCGTACAGTTCGAAGAAGAGCCCGAGGCTCAACAACATCACCAGCTTCCAGATGGAACGCGTGGCCGGCAAGCGGTCGAGCCGCGCGGAAATGCGCGCGCCGCCCAGCGCTATTTCTTCTGCGCGGCTACCCGCCGATGCACCTGCGCCCGAAGGCAAGCCGAGGGCGCCGGCATCGCCGACCGCTGTCGCATACACCGTCTGATTCGACGACTTCATCGTCTGTCTCCTTGAATGCCGGTCTGCGCCGGATAAGCTTGATTGACCGTGTTCGCTGCTGATCACGCAGCCTCGCGTGGCGCCCGATTCGAGTCGCTGTTCAGCAGCGCGATTTGCGCCTCGTCATAACCGAGCTCGCGCAATACCGCCACCGTGTGCTCGCCGATCTTCGCGATGGGCTGACGGGGCTGCAAACGCGCACCGTCGATCGAAATAGGCAGCAGCGGCATGGCGGTTTCACTGCCGTCGTCGAGCGTGAGGCGAGCAAGGCCGCCGCTTTCCTTAAGGTGCGGGTCGTCGAACAGTTCCTCGGGCTTCGCAATCGACGCGAACGGAATATGGTCGCGCTCGAACAGCGGCACGAGCGCCGCGCCTTCGAAACGGCTCAAGGTGTCGCCCAGCGTTTGCAGCAGCCATGAGCGCGCGAGCACGCGGTCGTTGTTCGTCGCAAGGCGCGGATCGGCGAGCAGATCGCCGCGGCCGAGAATCGCGCACAATGCGCGCCATTGGCCGTCGCCGGTCGCGGCAATGAACATCTGCTCGTTGTTCGCGAGCGTGAAGACGTCGTAGACGGCCCATGCACTGATGCGCTCAGGCATCGGCGCCGGCGGCACACCGGTCGCGGCGTACTGCTGCATGTGCTGCGCGGACAGCAGCACACAGTTTTCGAAGAGCGCGCTTTGCACTTCCTTGCCGCGCCCGCTCGAATGCCGTTCGTGCAGTGCGGCGAGCACGCCGATCGCGCCGAACATGCCGCCCATGATGTCGTTGACCGAACTGCCCGCACGCAGCGGGCGGCCCACCGGACCGGTCATGTACGCGAGGCCCGCCATCATCTGCACGACTTCGTCGAGCGCGAGGCGGTGTTCGTACGGGCCATTGAGAAAGCCCTTGTGCGATACGTAGATCAGCTTCGGGTTGCGCTCGCGGAGCGACGCATAGTCGAGACCGAGCGTCGCCATGCGGCCCGGCTTGAAGTTTTCGACGAACACGTCGGCAGTATCGACAAGCTTGTGAAGTGCAGCCAGTCCCGCTTCGCTATCGAGATCGAGCGCGACGCTCTTCTTGTTGCGATTAAAGGTGCGGAAAAAACCCGCGCCGGTGCCGAGCAGGCGGCGCGTGCCGTCGCCGCGCGGCGGCTCGACCTTGATGACTTCTGCGCCGAGGTCGCCGAGAATCATCCCGCAGGTCGGACCCATCACCATATGCGACAACTCGATTACGCGAATGCCGGCAAGCGGCAACGCGCTCTGCGGCGGCGCTTCAGTGGCGGAACTGGCGATAGCGGAATGGGCGTTCATTGCAGCACCTGTGAGCAGGAAGAAGGTAAAGATTCGATCTGTCTCGAAGCGGCGAACTGCCTGGGCAAACCGGCACGCGCGAGATAGCCGTAAAGCGGCTCACCGGGCAATGCATCGGCGAGCACTGCACGCGACGCGATCAGGCGCGTGAGGTCAATGCCGGTTTCATAGCCCATGCTTTCGAGCATGAAGACGAGATCTTCGGTGTTGACGTTGCCGGTCGCGCCAGGCGCGTGCGGGCAACCGCCAAGCCCGGCGAGCGATGCGTCGAATTCGCGGATGCCATGTTGTAGTCCGACCAACGTGTTGGCGAGCGCAAGGCCTCGCGTGTCGTGCAGATGCAGCGAGCGCAGTTTGTCGCCCGCCGCGTCCCGTACGATTTCGATAATCTCGCCGACCTGGCGCGGCGTCGCTTCGCCGGTCGTATCGCCGAGTGCGATCACATCGGCACCTGCACGCACCGCGTCGCGTGCAATGGCGGCGATGTCTTCATAGGGCACCGCGCCTTGCAGCGTGCAGCCGAATACAGTCGACAAACCGGCAATCAACTCCACACGCCGCGTGCCTGCACCCGGCACGCTGTCGATCGCCTCGCGCATTGCCGCGAACACGTCGATCATTTCGGCCGGCGTCTTGCGCACGTTCGCGAGGCTGTGCGCGGTGCTCACCGAGATCGGCGCGACGATCCGATGCACGCCCGCTTCGAGCGCACGTTGCGCGCCTTTCAGGTTCGGCACGAGTGCGGTCACGATCAGATCGCCATAGCCCAGCGCGTGGGCAATGACCGCGTCGGCGTCGGCCATTTGCGGCAGCAACTTCGCCGGCACAAACGAAGCCACTTCCATGTGCCGCACGCCGGCGGCATAGGCGGCGTCGATCCAGCGGCGTTTGGATTCGGTGGGCATCGTTTGGGCGATGCTTTGCAGACCGTCGCGCATGCCGACCTCGGTCACGACGACGCGCTCCCTCATATCACTCATGTTTTGAATCCTGCGGAAAATGCGGGGAAATGAAGCACGGATCACAGCGTGCCTGCGCGAGGCCGCGTCGCAAAGTCTGCGTTGACGAAGCACTCCATCGCCGTTGACGATGGCCGGCGACACAAGCGGGACGGGCATGCGCCGTCGCAAAGGGGAAACCCTTAAGGGCTTTTCAGAGGATGCGAAGTGCCAACCTGCGCGCCCATGCGCGTCTCTTGAATCGCAGATTGCAAGCGGCCAGGCGGCCTGATTTCGCTTCGGATTGGAAGTCGGGCGCTACCTCTGCGCATGCGTCAAACCATGCGCAGCAAATGCTCCAGCAAATGCGCCGCGGCGAGCGTCAGCGCGCTGCGGTCGCGCACGCAGATCACGAAGCGCCGTTCGGCCCACGCTTCGCGCAACGGCACGGCGACGATGCCGTATTCGTCGGCGGCATGACGGGGCAGCGCCTCGCCGGGCAGAATGGCTACCGCGAGGCCGGCCTGGATAAAACGATAGGCGGCGTCGAACGTCGACACGTAGGTGCGATAGTTGAGTTCGCGTCCTTTCTCAGCCGCGATCCGCTGCATCAGCGCATTGACCGACGCATTCGACGAGAGCCCGAGGTGATCGAACGCAAGCGTCTGCTCGAAGCCGATGGCCGCCTCGCCGGCAAGTGGATGGCCACGCGGCACGATTAGCGCGAGGTGATCGGCTCGATACGGCAGCGCGTCGAGACTACCCATCGGCACCACGTCGCGGCAGATGCCGAGATCGGCCACGCCTTCTTCGAGGCCCCGAACGATTTCCGTGCTCACGCGCTCTTCGACATCCACGCGTATCTGCGGATTGGCCTTTAGAAATTCGGACAACGCCTCGGGCAAAAACTCGACCATCGACGACACGTTCGCCAGCACGCGAACATGGCCGCGCGCGCCGGCTGCATATTGGCTCAGTTCGGCCTGCATGCGTTCATGGCTGCGCATGATGAGCCGTGCATGCCGCAACAGCGCCTCGCCCGCGGCAGTGGCGCGCACACCACGCTGACTGCGCGAAAGCAACGCGACGTCGACGAGCGCCTCGAGGTCGGCGAGCCGCTTGCTGACCGCCGACGGCGCGATGAACTCGCGTTCCGCGGCGCGCGCGATCGTGCCTTCCTCGCAAACGGCAATGAACAAGCGCAACGTCACCTGATCGATCTGCCACATGCGGGATGGCTCCAAAGTAAGAGTGGGGAAAATTATGCCCGAGTAAAGCTGTGCCGGACCTGATGCCAGGGTATCCACGGTCGATTGATGCGCAGCGCTTGCGCGGTGGCTCTGCTGCTGGACCGCTGGCCGCTTGCTCGCGGCTTGCGGGCTCGTTATGCTGGGCGTTGCTCGCGGATGCCGTCGCTTTCTTTTTATGTTTTGCGATGCATGCGGCCCGCCCGGTGACTGTATCGCTACCGACCATGAAAACTTCACGGAAATCGCCATGTCCATGACCAGCCTGTTCGTTACCGCCGCCGGCGTCGGCCTTGCGATTGCCGCGCCAGTGGGGCCCATGGGTATGCTTTGCATCCGCCGCACGCTGACGGGCGGCCCGCGCGCCGGACTCGCGATCGGCCTGGGCATTGCGAGCGGCGACGCGTTCTATGGTCTGATCGCAGCGCTCGGACTCGTCGGCATTTCGCAGTTCATGCTGGCATACGACCGGCCGCTGCATCTGCTTGCCGGACTGTTTTTGCTGTATCTCGGCGTGCGCACGTTGCTGCAAAAACCTCCCGTCGACGCGGCCAACGGCGAGGCGAACGGCAATGGCAAGCTCGCGCAAGTGGGCCGCGCGGGGGCGCTGCGCGCCTACGCGAGTTCCTTGCTGCTCACGCTGACCAATCCGCAGACGGTCATCATGTTCGCCGCGTTGTTCACGACGCTGGCACCGCGCGGCGCGTTTTCGTCGACGATTGCGCTCACGACGGTCGGCGGCGTTTTCTGCGGCTCAATCGCGTGGTGGTGCTTTCTTGTGACGGTGGTATCGCTCGCGCGGCACGCTATCGGCAGCAAATTGCGGCTCGCGATCGACCGGCTCGTCGGAATCATGCTCGCGGCCTTCGGCGTCGTCGAAATTCGCCGCGCGCTTTGAGCGCTGGGGAACGCGTCAGGCCGCGCGCGGACGACTTCGGCATGTGCGTTCCGCGCCGTTCGTACGCTCGCGCGTCAGTTTTGCGACAATAGCGGCTTTCGCTGCGCCGAGCGTTGCCAGATGCCCGATTTGCCGAGCTGCGTCGGCGACGGGGACACGCGCGCCGCCCGTGCCCTAACTGTCAATCCACCGACCGCCAGCGGTCTCATCAATGGCTCTTCCCCATATCGATTTGCTGTACTCCGCCTCCGGCCTGTTCGTCGGCTTCCTGGTCGGGCTGACGGGCGTTGGCGGCGGCTCGCTGATGACGCCGATCCTGGTCCTCCTGTTCAACGTACATCCGGCGACCGCAGTCGGCACCGACCTTCTGTACGCGTCCGCCACCAAGGCGACCGGAACGCTGGTGCACGGCCTGAAAGGCTCCGTGGACTGGCAGGTGACGCTGCGGCTCGCCGCCGGTAGCGTGCCGGCCGCGACGGTCACGCTGGTGCTGCTGCACCGCTATGGGATGGACACGCCGGGCGCGAGCCGACTGATCCAGATCGTGCTCGGGGTCGCGCTTCTGGTCACGGCAGTCGCGCTCGTGTTCCGCCCGCAACTCACGGCGCTGGGCGCGCACCGTCAGCGTACGCCCAGCCAGGGACGCACGCTGGGACTCACCATGCTGACGGGCGCGGTGCTCGGTGTGCTCGTATCGCTGACTTCGGTGGGCGCGGGCGCGATCGGTGTGACTATCTTGCTGCTGCTTTACCCGATGCTGCCGACAACGCGCATCGTCGGCTCCGACATTGCGCATGCGGTACCGCTTACGCTGCTGGCAGGCGCGGGCCATTGGCTGCTCGGTTCCGTCGACTGGTCGATGCTGCTGTCGCTGCTCGTGGGCTCGCTGCCGGGCATCGCGGTGGGCAGCATGCTCTCCGCGCGCGCGCCGGATGCGCTGCTACGCAATCTGCTCGCGGCGACGCTCACGCTGGTAGGCGTGCGTCTGGTGCTGGCGTGAAGCCGCGTGACGTCGCGTGAAGCTGGCGTCACGCCGGTCTGATCTTCGCCTTGTGCCAGACTGATGACGCACGACGATGCCGGGCTCCCGCCGTCGTCGTCACCTGAAAAAGCGGCAGGTCAGATCGGCCTCGAACTGTCTGACCCATTGGCCCTGGCGGTCGTAATACGATTGAGCCCAGCCGCCACGCCGCACAGTGACGAGGCGCTCATGGGCAGCATCGGCGGGATCGGCGCAAATGCTGATGTCAAAATGCACGGGCGCAAAGCCGTGCCGCGCGCACACCAGTTCGAATGCGGCCCGGTCGGTGATAGGCAGATCGGTATAGCGCAGGAGCGTAGTTTGCATGGCGTTGACTCCAGTTCTTCATGCATACGGTACGCTTAGCGTGGCGTCGGAAATGTGTCATCCCACACATTGGACGACGGCGCCTGGCTTGCAGTGCAGCGTCTGATGAAACCGTCGTTGCCGCTATGTTGTTGCAGCTTTGCCGCTGCCGTTTCATGCACGGCGTGGCACAAAACAAAAAAGCTCCGGCATGGCTGCCGGAGCTTTCTCGTTCGCGCACATCGAAGTGGTCGAAGTGGTGCGTTACGTCGGAAAACACCCGCGCGACGCACCACCTCATAAGCCGCGCCGTGTGAGGGGCGCTAATCGCTGCGCGGCTAGGCGCCTGATCAGTGCGCCGTCACAGCGGGCTTACCGATGCGCCCGCTCGCCGCACTTACTGCTGCATCACGTTCAGCTTGTTCGACACCGACGTCACGCCGGCAACACCCTTCGCTGCCTCGCCGGCCGCGTCGATCTGACCTTGATCGGGCACCGAGCCCGTGAGCGTCACGGCGCCGCCGCGGGCGCGCACGGCGATGTTGGACACGTCGATGCCTTGCGTCTTCGAGAGCGCGGCGCGCACCTTGCGGCCCAGCTGGCTATTGGCCTTCTTGCTCGCCTTCGCGCTGGCGGCGGGAGCGGCTGTCGTGCCCGTTGCCGTTGCATCGCTTGCCTGAGCATAGACGTTGCATGCCACCACCATTGCCACCACCGAGCCCAGCGTCTTCAGAAAACCGACCGATTTCATATTGCTTCTCTCCTTAGCTTCACATTGGACCGCTTGAATAAGCGGCTTCGTTACGACTACCTGCGGCCATGCCCGAGGCGCGACGAGGCGCGCGGCGAGGCATAGCCGGCTGTGGCTGCGACACGAGATGCGAGAGGCGATGAGAGGCCGGCTGCCATGTGCCGCACGCGATGGCGAAGACGCTCATGCGATGCGGTCCGCAGACCGGCAAGCCGCGATATTCGCAGACGCGCCCGGTTCTTGTGTGTCGTGCCGGGTCGCGCCGCGCGAAATGTGTGTTCGCGGCAGCGATGCACAATTTAATCTAGCCGCGCCAGAAGCGCAAAGGGTTTAGTTATGCTCGATGCGAGCGGGTCGGGTTAAATGCGCATGTTTGCAGGCATTGATATACTGTTCACGTGCTTCCGATAAGCGCTTCGCATGCTCGAAGCACTTGTCGCCGAGGCGCTTTTTAATGGCCGCCTGCGCCCTGCTTGCCGGCGAAGCACTCGCCGCTCACTGAGCCTTCATTGCGCGCTCGCCGCTTGGCCGCTACTCCGTGGTCACTTTTTGTTACGGGTTTCTCCGCGCCCTGCCCAGTCGTCCATTCCGCCGCCGCGGCAATCTCAGGTACCATCGGCGCCACGCGCAGCGCCCCCATTCAGTTCACTCCGGACCGTAGCCGTCCTGTCATCCGATGAAGCCAGCCACCGGCCGCAAACGCCCTACCCACCTCGTTGCCCGTTTCGTCGCGATCTCGTGGCGCGATCTGGCTGTGTCGTTCGGGCCGATCGTGCTGATCGCTGTCGTCGCGATCTGGCTCGCGGTGCGCCTGATCCAGCCCGCGCCGCCCAGCACGCTCACCATTAGCGCCGGGCCGCAAGGCAGCAGCTTCTGGACGGCGGCCCAAAAGTACAAGGAGATTCTGGCGCGCAACCGCATCACGTTGAATGTTCTGCCGTCGGAAGGCTCGCTGCAAAACCTCAAACGGCTGTCAGACCCGAACTCGAACGTCGACGTGGGCTTCGTGCAGGACGGCGTCGCGCCCGGCGCAGCGAGCAACGGCCTGATGTCGCTCGGCAGCGTGTCGTATGTGCCGCTGGCGATCTTCTATCACGGGCCGACGGTCGCGCGTCTCTCCGAATTCAAGGGCCAGCGGCTCGCAGTCGGCGCCGAAGGCAGCGGCACCCGCGAACTGGCGCTCGCGCTCCTGAAGGCCAACGGCATCGAGCCGGGCGGCGCGACCAAACTGCTGCCGCTATCCGGCGACGACGCGGCGCAGGCCCTCATCTCCGGGAAGGTCGACGCGGCTTTCCTCGCCGGCGATTCCGCGCAACCCGCGGTCATGGGCAAGCTTTACCGCACGCCAAACGTGCAGTTCTACGATTTCACGCAGGCCGACGCATACACGCGCCGCTTTCCGTATCTGACGCAACTCGAATTGCCGATGGGCGCGTTCGATCTCGGCAAGAACCTGCCGTCCGCGCCGATCCACATGGTCGCGCCGACCGCCGAACTAGTGGCGCGCGACTCGCTGCACCCGGCGCTGTCGGACCTGCTGATCGAAGCCGCGCGCGAAGTGCACGGCAGGGCCAACATCATGCAGCGCGCGGGTGAATTCCCTGCCCCGCTGGCCCATGACTTCACGATCAGCGACGACGCCGCGCGCTACTACAAGTCGGGCAAGAGCTTCCTGTACCGCCTGTTGCCGTTCTGGCTCGCGAGCCTTGCCGACCGGCTGCTCGTGGTGGTCGTGCCGCTCGTCGTGCTGCTGATCCCGGCGCTGCGGCTCGTGCCGTCGCTGTATGCATGGCGCGTGAAGTCACGCATCTATCGCTGGTATGGCGCACTGATCGCTATCGAGCGCAGCGCGCTTAGCGACCATTCGCCGGCCGAGCGCGCGTCGCTTCTGCAACGGCTCGATGCGATCGAAGACTCGGTGAATGGTCTGAAGATGCCGCTCGCCTATGCCGATCAGTTCTATGTGCTGCGCGAGCACATCGGTTTTGTGCGGGCAAGGCTCATGCAAAGCCGCGAAGCGCAGCCCGAGATGTCCGAAGAAGAGCAGGACGAAGGTGCCAACCAGGACTTCGCCACGGTGACCGAAGCAGGCGACGCGGCCACCGCGCCCGGCGCGCCGGACGAAGCCGCGGTGATCGGCGAGACACGCGCCGACGAGCGCCGCAAACCAGATTGACGGTGCAAGCCGCCGCCGCACCGCGTAAGATCATTACAATTCCGACGATCTGGCAGACGCAACCGCCGATCTGTCGGACAGGCAATCCGGGAGACACATATGACCGTTGGCATCGACGCCGCGCAGCCGCTGTGGTTTTACGATTTCGTCTCGCCGTTCACGTATCTGCTGCTTGAACAACACGACAAATGGCCGGGCTTCGACTTCGCATTCACGCCGGTGGTGCTGAACGACCTGTATCGTCACTGGGGGCAACGGCCGGCTTACAGCGTGCCGGCCAAACGCACCTTCCTGTACCGCCACGCGCTCTTTCGCGCGGAGCAGCTCGGCATACCGTACAAGATGCCGCCGGCTCATCCTTTCGACTCCATGAAGCCGCTGCTCCTCGCCACCGCCGCTCAGGCGGACGTGGTCTGTGTGCGCGAAATCTTCCGCTTCATCTGGCGTGAAGGCCGCGATCCGTCGAGCGACGCGGCATTCGCCGAATTGTGCGAACGGGTGGGCATGCCGGACGGCCCCGAACTCATCAAGAGCGAAGAAGTAAAGGCGCAGTTGCAGCGCAATACTGCCGACGCGATCGGTCTCGGCGTGTACGGCGTGCCGACCTTCCGGCTGAACGACCAGTTGTTCTGGGGCGAAGATGCGTTGCCGATGGTGTTGTACTGCGCGCGCACGCCCAACTGGCTGGAATCGAGCGAAGTGAAGCGGATCAGTGCGCTGCCGTCGGGTTTGGCCAACATCTGAGCGCTCGGTGCAGTGGCATGCGTGGAGCGTGCGCGTGGAAACCGAACGCTGCTGATCCCGGGCATACCGCGCCGGCTATGGCGGCCGCAGTGCAATCGGGCCTAAGGTTATAACCTTTGCGTCACGCATAGACCGCGTGCTGATCGCCTCTCGCGCGGTGCGGATCCTTGTGACGCCCGCTCGACTTCGCCTCCCTCTTTTCCATGGACGACACCGCCGCCTCCCTCGATATCTGGCTCGTGCGCGTGCTGCGCACGCTGCTGGTCGAGCGCAGCGTCACGCAAACCGCGCTGCGCCTGAACCAGACGCAACCCGCAATCAGCACCGCGCTGCGCAAGCTTCGAGAGACGCTGAACGACCCCATCCTCGTACGCGGCAAGTCGGGCATGGTGCCGACCGAATATGGCGAGTCGCTGCTCGCATCCGCGCAACGGGTGCTGCGTGAGGTCGATTTCGTGGCCACGCCGCACGGCGACTTCGATCCCGGCCGTTCGCGCCGGACCTTTCGGGTAGCCGCGCCGGATTATCTGAACGACTTCTTCATGCCGACCGTTATCGCGCAGTTCCGCGAGGCGGCGCCGCATGCTCGGCTCGAAATCGATTCGCTGAGCCCGATGCTCGACCACACTGCCTCGCTCGATGCGGGCGAGCTCGACCTGGTAATCGGCAACTGGCCGAAGCCCGATCCGCGTTTCGAGCGCAGCGACCTGTTTTCGGACACGGTTGTGTGCCTGATGCGGGCGGATCATCCGTTGGCGCGCGCGCCGCTCACGCGCGACGCGTATCTCGCGGCGCCGCATCTTGCGCCGACTCCTTACAGCGGCGCGCGCGGTGGCGCCATCGACATCGGGTTTGCGCGCGCACGCGCCGAGCGGCGCATCGTCGCCACGCTGCCGTACTTCGGCCTCGTGCCGCAGACGCTGCTGCAATCCGATCTGATCTTCACGACGACGCGGCGCTTCGCAACGCACTACGCGAGCATTCTGCCGCTCGCGGTTGTCGAGGCGCCCATCCCGTTTCCGCGTATCAAGTGCTATCAGATGTGGCATCCGCAGCCGGATCGCCCGAGCGATCTCGGCTGGCTGCGTGCATTGATGTCACAGGTGTCGGACGGGCTGGTCGCGCAGAAGGTTCGG
Organism: Paraburkholderia caledonica NBRC 102488; assembly: GCF_000685095.1. Taxonomy (GTDB): domain Bacteria; phylum Pseudomonadota; class Gammaproteobacteria; order Burkholderiales; family Burkholderiaceae; genus Paraburkholderia; species Paraburkholderia caledonica. The sequence continues at coordinate 273,820 of NZ_BAYE01000007.1, read as the reverse complement.
CGCGCGAAGCAGCCGCGGCAAGGGTCCACCTGAGGGCGAGGCAAACGCGCAAATGGAGCGATGAGGCGTCCATGTTGAGGAGACGTTAAGGAGTGTTCGGGGCTGATGTTGTTGATGCGATTGACATAGTCGACCCCTTCGCGTCGGCTAACGAGGCTAAACGCGGCCAATCCATTTCAGACGTTCGTCGCCACAGGTTGAAGCGCCGCGTGCGTTCCGTTTGCCATTGCGAGCGGAACCGCGGCTCGCCGCCCGCGGACCTGCAGCAACTCCGCGCATACCGCCACCGCGATCATGGCCGGCGCCTTGTCGACGATGCCTGGCACGCCGATCGGACATGTCATCTGCTGCAACCGTTCGAGCTCCACGCCACGCGCGAGCAGGCGCCGTTCGAACTTCACGCGTTTTGTCTTCGAACCGATCATGCCGAAGTAGCTGAAATCGCGTCGCCGCATGATGCGTTCCGCTAGCGAAAAATCGAGTGCATGGTTATGCGTCATCACCAGAAACCAGGCGCGGGGCGGTGCCGTATCGACGATCGCGTCGGGCGTGTCGGTGGCTTCGATCTGCACATTCGCAGGCGTTTCGTCGGGGAACAGTTCATCGCGCTCGTCGACCCACTGAACCACGCACGGCAGGTTGCCGAGCAATCGAATAAGCGCATGACCAACATGGCCCGCGCCGAACAGCACGATGTGCATGGGCGCGGGACGCGGTTCGTCGACCGCGCTGCGCCGGCCGATCCGAATCGAAGAACAGTGGCTGATCGCGTTCATCTTCAATCACCTCGCGGTCGACGCGGCGGCCCGCACCGCGCCGATCGCCCTGAGGATTTCCTCGCTCGTGGCAGGTGCATTGAGCGGCGGATTCACCCGATGACCGCCCACTGCCGACACCGCGTCGCGAATCGCAAAGAACACCGAGAACGGCAACAGCAGCGGCGGCTCGCCAGTCGCTTTCGAGCGATGGATGCTGTCCTCCGCATTGCGGTTCTTGAACAGACGCACGTTGAAAACCGGCGGCGTATCGTTGACAGTCGGAATCTTGTAGGTGGACGGTGCGTGCGTCATGAGCTTGCCGCCGGCGTTCCACCACAGCTCCTCGGTGGTGAGCCAGCCCATGCCCTGAATGAACGCGCCTTCCACCTGGCCGATGTCGAGCGCCGGATTCAGCGACGCGCCTACGTCATGCAGCGCATCCGCGCGCAGCACGCGCATTTCGCCGGTCAGCGTGTCGATCACCACTTCGGACACGGCCGCGCCATACGAGTAGTAGTAGAACGGCCGGCCTTGCAGCTTCGCCTGATCCCAGTAGAGCTTCGGTGTCGCGTAAAAACCATCGGACCATAGCTGGATTCGCGCAAGATATGCCTTTGCGACGACTTCTTCGAACGGCACCACTGCCTCGCCGACAATCACGCGGTCATGCGTGAAGCGCACGTCGGAAGCATTGACCTCGCCGGCGCCGAAACGCTCGGCGGCAAACGCGGCGAGCCGTTCGCGCAGCTGGCGCGCCGCGTCCTGTGCAGCCTTGCCGTTCAGATCCGAACCCGTCGAAGCCGCCGTCGCCGAAGTATTTGCGACCTTGCTGGTATCCGTTGCCGTCACGCGAATCCGGTTGAAGCCAACGCCCAGTTCATGTGCGACGACCTGTGCGACTTTCGTGTTCAAGCCCTGGCCCATTTCGGTGCCGCCGTGATTCACGAGCACCGAACCGTCGGTGTAGATATGCACCAGCGCGCCGGCCTGATTAAAGTGCGTGACGTTGAACGCAATACCGAACTTGACCGGCGTCAGTGCGAGGCCTTTCTTCAGCACCTCGTTGTTAGCGTTGAATTCGTTGATGGCCGCGCGGCGCGCGCGATATTCGCTAGTCGCTTCCAGTTCGTCTATCAGTTCGTGAATCACGTTGTCTTCGACGATCTGGCCATACGGCGTCTGATTACGCTCGGTCTTGCCATACAGATTGCGGCGGCGCACGTCGAGCGAATCCTCGCCGATCGAGCGCGCCACGTTGTCCATGATGTATTCGATCGCAAACGCACCTTGCGGACCGCCGAAGCCGCGAAACGCGGTATTCGATTGCGTGTTGGTCTTGCCGCAGAAGCCCTCGATGGTGACATCGGACAGCCAGTACGCGTTGTCGAAGTGGCACAGCGCGCGCGTCATCACCGGACCGGACAGGTCGGCCGAAAAACCGCAGCGCGAGGTCATGTCGACGGCCACACCTTCGATCACGCCCTTGTCGTCGTAGCCGACTTCATACGTGTAGTGAAAGTCGTGCCGCTTGCCCGTCACCATCATGTCGTCGTCGCGATCCGGGCGCAGCTTGACGGGGCACAGCAACTTCCAGGCAGCGAGCGCCGCGCAGCACGCGAAAAGACCCGACTGCGATTCCTTGCCGCCGAAGCCGCCACCCATTCGGCGACATTCGATCAGCACGTTATGGGACGCAATGCCCAACGCGTGAGCGACAAGATGCTGCATTTCGGTCGGATGCTGCGTCGAGCAATAGACGTGCATGCCGTCGTCGTCCTTCGGCACCGCATACGAAATCTGCCCTTCGAGATAGAACTGCTCCTGGCCGCCGAGCAGCATTTCGCCAGCCTCACGATGCGACGCGCGCGCGATCTTCGTGCCGGCCTCGCCGCGCGCGAGTTTCATCGGCGGCAGCACGTGCTGATTGGCGGCACGCGCCTGCTGCGCGGTCAGGATGGCAGGCAACTCCTCATAGACGATCTCCGCGCGGCGCGCGGCGAGCCGCGCGGTTTCGTGCGACGTCGCCACTACGATGAAGACCGGCTGTCCGACGTACTGAACGAGGCCGTCGGCGAGAATCGGGTCGTCGCCGTGGACGATCGGCGCGACGTCGTTGGCGCCGGGAATATCGTCCGCGGTAAAGACAGCGACCACGCCGGGCGTCGCGCGCACCTTGTCGAGCGATACCGACACGATTTTCGCGTGTGCTTTGCTCGACAGGCCGAGCGCGGCGTGCAGCGTGCCTGCGACCGTCGGGATGTCGTCGGTATAAGTCGCGCGGCCGCTCACGTGCAGATGCGCCGATTCATGCGGGCGCGAAACATGAACCTGCGTGAAGTCGTCGAGCGCCTGAGCGTCCTTCAGAAAGGGTTCGGCATGCTGATTCATTGTTTGTGTTCTCCGTATTCTTCGTGCGCTTCAGGCATTTGCTTCGACGCTGCCGTCGACACCGATGTCCGCAGTCGCGCACGCCGCAGCCACCGCACGCACATCGAGCGAGCTTTTCCGCAACGGATTGTTGGGGCGCGTTTCGAGCCAGAAGCGATACAGCGTGTTCTTTGCAGCTTCGAGACGATAATTGCTGGTCGCGCGCATATCGGAAAGCGGCGCGTAGTCGTTGCCGAGCGCGAACATCGCGGCTTGCGCGGTGGCTTCATGCCATTCGGCGTCGCGCAGCACGGCTTCTGCGTGCGTTGCGCGCTTCGGCGTCGCGGCCATGCCGCCGAATGCGATGCGCGGCTCGCGAATTAACTCGCCGTCGGCGACAAACGAGAACGCGGCACACACGGCGGAGATATCCGAGTCGAAGCGCTTCGACAGCTTGTAGGTGCGAAATTGCAGCTTTGAGCGCGCGCCCGTGCGAGTCGGCACCTTGAGGCCGACGACGAACTCGTGCTCGGCCATATTCTTCTTCTGATACGCGACGTACAGGTCTTCGAGCGGCATTTCGCGTTCGATGTCCCCACCTCGGACAATCACGCGCGCGCCGAGCGCGATGAGACCGGGCATCGAATCACCGATCGGCGAGCCGTTGGCGATGTTGCCGCCGAGTGTGCCCGCGTTGCGAATGGGCAGCGAAGCGAAGCGTAGCCACATTTCGGTAAGTTCGGGGTACTGCTTCGCGATCTCCGTGTAGGCGTTTTCTACCGTCACGCCCGCGCCAATTTCGATCCAGTCGGCATGCGTTTCGAGCTTCTGCAATTCGGCGATTTGCCCGACGTACACGACATTACCGAGTTCGCGCATCTGCTTGGTGACCCACAGGCCAATGTCGGTACTGCCCGCGAGAATGCGCGCGGCCGGTTCGGCCTGCTTGATCTGCGCGAGCGCTTCGACCGTGCGCGGCGCGTCAAAGCGCTGGCCGGCGTGCTCGTAATGGAACGTGTCGTCGCGTTGCAGCGTCGCGAGCGTGCCTGCGAGCGCCTCCACATTCACCGGTGCCTTGGGCGCGGGAACTTCGAACATGCGCACGGCCGCATCCACGATGGGACGATAGCCGGTGCAGCGGCACAGATTGCCTGTGAGCGCGTTGCTGATCGCTTCGCGCGAGGGCACCGTCCTGTTCGCGCAGCCATGCTCGTGACCGTGCTTTTCGTAGAGCGACCACATCGACATGACGAAGCCTGGCGTGCAGAAACCGCACTGCGAGCCGTGGCATTCGACCATCGCCTGCTGTACCGGATGCAGCGAGCCGTCGGGCTGACGCAGATCTTCGACGGTGAAGAGCGCCTTGCCGTCGAGCGTCGGCATGAACTGTATGCAGGCATTGACCGCCTTGAAGTCGACGCCGCCCTTTTCGTTGCGCTCGCCAACCACAACCGTGCACGCGCCGCAGTCGCCTTCGGCGCAACCTTCCTTGGTGCCGGTGCAGTGCGCGTCTTCACGCAGATACTGCAGGACCGTGCGGGTGACAGGCGCGTCCTTGATTTCGCGGATCGCGTTGCGATGGTAAAAGCGGATTGGCTCGGTCATGTCTTATCGCTCTCGAATGTTCTTTGTGCAGCAGGGATGGTTCGAAAACTATCACCGTCAATAAATACAACCCATAGCTCGCGTCGCATGCGGGACATATTCTCAAAGCGATATCGAGATGAAATCAGCGCGCTGTGGGCTTATGTTGGGTTGTCTGATTTTCGATGTTTTATGCTTAATTGTTTAGTTTCGGCCAGATTTGGGGCGCGGGGTGGACCATATCGCGCGTCGCCGAGAGCAAGTTGAGCGTCCGATACCCCACTATCTGGGCTTCGCGGCGGCTTAAGCCTGACCAATTATTAAGCAAATGCTGCAAGAGAATCGGTTCCATGGGAAAATCACGCCTTCCCGCCGTTTTCAAGTCTGGTTTTCCCCATGTCCACCGACACAGCGACACCCCGCAGCGAGTTTGCGACGACCATGCAGATCATTCCGGTCGTCTTTTTCACGTTTCTTTGCTATCTGACGATCGGCATTCCGCTCGCGGTGCTGCCAGGCTACGTGCACGACGACCTAGGCTACAGCGCGGTGCTCGCGGGCGCTGCGATCAGCGTGCAGTACCTGGCGACTTTGGCGTCGCGGCCGCTGGCAGGACGGTCGGCAGACACGCTGGGGCCGAAGCGCACGGTGACGATCGGCTTGCTCGGATGCGGCGCGAGCGGCGTTCTTTTGCTGCTGGCGGTTTTGTGCGGACGCTGGCCCGTGCTGAGCCTTGGCCTGCTCGTGTGCAGCCGGCTCGTGCTCGGATTCGGCGAGAGTCTGTGCGGCACCGGCGCGATTCTGTGGGGGATCGGCCGCGTGGGCACGAGCAACAACGCGCGAGTGATCTCGTGGAACGGCATCGCCACGTATGGGGCGCTGGCGGTCGGCGCGCCGCTCGGCGTTGCGATCGAGCGGACGGTCGGATTTGCGGCGCTCGGCATTCTGGTGATCCTGCTGGCGGCGCTCGGCTTCTATCTCGCCCGGCCGATGGCATCCGTGCCGATCGTGCACGGTGAACGGATGTCTTATCGAAGCGTGTTCACGCGGGTCCTGCCGCACGGCATCGGGTTAGCGCTCGGGTCGGCCGGTTTTGGATCGATTGCGACGTTCATCACATTGTTCTATGCGGCGAAGCAGTGGCCGAACGCGGCATTGTCGCTGACGGTGTTTGGCACGCTGTTCATCGGCGCGCGGCTACTGTTCGCCAACACCATCAAGACCTACGGGGGCTTCCGGGTCGCGATCGTTTCGTTTTCGTTTGAATGTGTCGGCTTGCTGATGCTGTGGCTTGCGCCTGAGCCGCATATCGCGCTCGCTGGGGCGGCGTTGACCGGATTCGGGTTTGCGTTGGTATTTCCGGCGCTCGGCGTCGAGGCAGTCGGACTCGTGCCGCCCGCGAGCCGTGGTGCGGCGCTGTCGGCTTATTCGGTGTTTCTGGATCTGTCGCTGGGAATTACTGGGCCGTTGGCGGGGTATATTGCCGGCGAGTTTGGGTATGGGTCAGTGTTTCTGTTCGCGGCAATTGCCGCTGCCGCGGCAGTGGGGCTTTCCAGTTTTCTTTATCTTCGGGATGTGAAGGTTGGGAAGATGCCTGCGGCGCTTTGAGGGTTCTTTCTGCTCAACGCACCAACTCACAATTGAGTTCCGTGGTCCCGAGCGTGCAGCAGTGCAATCACAATCAGAGCCGCGACACATTTGGACTCGATGACGAAGTGGTCGTACGTTCCGTGCGTAGAAGCCCATACTCGTGGGAAGGCTAGGCCTTTAGCCGTCCCAGTTGCGTTTCTGCAACGGCTTAAGTCGTTATCGTTGCGACAGGCTCGAAATCAATTGGCAACCCCATGTCGGACGATGTCCAGGATGAGCAACAGGAAGGTTGTCATCCATCATCGACTCATCACCCTCACCAATCAGCTTCGGCGTAATTTCCGGATGCCGGGGGCATAAGACTTCGTCGCCCATACGGGCGACCGGACGATCATCGAAGGTCACCGTCGATGACGCAATGATAGCTTCGCCATCTTGCTCGGTGACGTCACCGAATCGGATCAGTCTCACTTGTGTTTCTGCGGACGAGTTTGAGGTGTGGTGCTCGACGAGTGGGCGAAAGCCGACTGCGCAGCGGTAATCGAGGGGCGTGCTTCGAAGATCGCTCGCGTCTAGCAAATCTTCTCCCACTCGCGAGTGGTCCAGTCGCCTTTCGTGCGCAACGGTGCGCTGATTCAACGGGCTCGCCCGCTCCTCGACAGCAGCAGCGCGACGGAACGGCTTCACGGGTGCGCCAAAGCGGCCCTTCGGAAAGAAGCGCCGAGGGACTCAGGCTGATGCGCGCGATTGGTTCGCAGACGGGAACGGTATTTACTCGGGTTAGCGGCGCTTCGCTGTCGCGCGGCGCGCCTGGCGTCTTTACTTTCACATACGCCGACCATATCAGCCGATGGACCGTGGGTGCTGATGGGCATGACTCACAAGAGCAAGGTGCTGGGAACAGCGACATCCGGACGTACGCGCGTTGCGTTCAACTTCGACGGGCGCAAGGCGGTACTCGACATTGTGGGCGCGGGCAGCGTTGCCAATCCTCTGACGAGCGATGTGCTGAAGACGTTCCACTGCCCGAGTTCCATGTCGACGTTCAGTTTGACCGACAGTGGTCCGCCGCCAGGATTACCTCCGGCAGGCGGACTTTCGAGCGTGTCGCATTAGCGGAGCGGGTCCCAGCCCTCTACTTTCCTCCTGACAATCCCCGCTCCAACGCCGCGACCCCGGCGGGCAAATCGACCTTAACCCCGAGGTCGACCATCGTCCGGCCCAGCGCGTGCAGAGTGCGAAACAGATTGTGCTCGCGGCATTGCTCGCCCATTTGCCCGATCCGAACAATCGGCAATCCGAACGACCCCGAAATTTCGACCTGATGCTGCCGCGAAATATGCGCGCATACATCACCTGCACTCAGCCCGGCGGGCACCTCGATGCCCACCACCGAATTCAACCGGCAAGCAACCGGCGCATACAGCTGCAAGCCGAGCGCGGTCACGCCTTCCTGCAACGCCACCGAACACTTGAGGTGCCGCGCAAAACGCTTTTCAAGCGTCTCTGCGCACACGAGCCGCAGTGCCTCATGTAAAGCCAGCACGCCCGAGACCGGCGCCGTGTAGTGATATCCCGCGTTATGCCAGAAGTTCTCGGCGAGCGACGCGTCGAGACACCAGTGCGCATTCGGCGCGGTACGTCCTTTCACGCGCTCCCAGGCTGCATCGGAAAACGCAATCAACGAGACTCCCGGAATAGACGACAAGCCCTTCTGCCCGCCCGTGATCACAGCGTCGATGCCCCACGCGTCCATGGCGAGCGGCATGGTGCTCAATGTGCACACCGCGTCGACGATCACCAGCGCGCCCGCCGACTTCGCCAATGCGGCGATGTCCTTCAACTGGTAATTCCAGACCGTATTCGAAGTCTCGCCCTGCACCACCGTGACGATCTCCGGACGCTCACGGCGGATTGCCTCGGCGATCTCGTCGAGACTCGCCACCGCGCGGTCGGCCACTTCCAGTTCCGTCACTCGCGCGCCGACGCGGCGGCCCATCTCCGCCATGCGCCCGCTGAAAAAGCCGTTCTTGATGCTCAGCACGCGCGTGCCTTCCCACGCGAGATTCGAGATTGCCATTTCCATCGCGGCCGAACCGGGTCCCGCGACGCCCAGCACCCATTTCGAATTGGTCTGGAACACGTAGCGCGCCATCGTTTTTACCTGACCGATCACCTTCACCATGGTTGCGCCCAGATGGTTGATGACGATCGTATTGGCCTTGGCGACCGCTGCGGGAATCGGCACGGGACCGGCGCCCATCATCAGTAACGGCTCTTCGGGAAGGATGGCGTCGAGCGATTCGACAACCGGACACGGCACAGCAGTAGACGCAACGTTAGATGATGAAGTCGGCATGATCGGTACTTGAAGGAAAGCGCAAAGATGGAATGCACAGGAGCCAACGGCCTCGCCAGCTGTGACACTGGTGAGGCCGTCGTCCGATCATTCACCGATCCGCGCAATTGCGCAAGTTTTTTGACCATGCTTTGCCGGCGGCCGCTGCAAACGCGCGTAGGCGACGCGCCTGGCCGCACCGCGGCAAAACCTCACTTCACCTTGGTCTTGTCGAGCTTCTTGCCGGTTTCCGCATTGAAACGCTCGACGTATTCTTCGATCAGCCGCCGCACCGCGCGTCCGATCTGCCGGTAGTCCGACTCGTTGAGGTTGGCCAGCGACACACGCCCCGACGCATGCTGGGTGCCGAAGCCGAGCCCCGGCAACAGCACCACCCGAGCCTCGCGAGCAAGACGGAACAGCAACTCGGTAGGCTGCGTGCTCTTCAACTGCCAATCGACGAACTCGCGCCCGAACATCCGCTCGCCAAGGTACTCGGCGTCGAGAATCGTGTAGTAGTCGACCTGGTTCGGATCGCTGTCGTCGAATGCAATGCCGACCTCTTCATAAAGCGCCTGCTTGCGCTTGCGGATCAGGCGCTTCAGCGCGTTCTTGTATGCGTCGGGCGTATCCATCAGCGAGAACAGCGAAAACAGCACCATCTGCACCTGCTGCGGCGTCGACAGCCCTGCCGTGTGATTCAGCGCGACGGTGCGGCTGTCGGCCACCAGACGGTCGATGAATTTGAGCTTTTCAGGCTCTGTCGTGATCGACTCATAGCGTTCGTGCAACTGCTTCTTCACGTCTTTCGGCAGTTCCGAAATCAGCCTGTCGAGCACGTTGTCGCGATGCGTCGCGATCGTTCCGAGACGCCAGCCGGTCGCACCGAAATATTTGGAGTACGAGTACACGAGAATCGTGTTCTTCGGCGCAAGCGCGAATAGCGACACGAAGTCGTCCGCGAACGTTCCGTACACGTCGTCGGTGAGAAGAATCAGATCGGGCCGTTCCTTGACGATGTCGGCAATGTACTGAAGGCTCTCGTCGTCCATTTTCACCGAAGGCGGATTACTCGGGTTCACGAGAAAGAAGGCCTTCACTTTCGGATCGCGCAACTTGTCGAGTTCTTCTTTCGTGTACTGCCAGCCATTCTCAACACCGGCGTTCAGATTCACCACATTCAACTGGTAGTCGTTCAGCCGCGGAATCTCGATGTACGGCGTGAAGATCGGCATGCCGAGCGCGATGGTGTCCCCCGGCTTAATGAGGTGATTCTCGCGCATCGTGTTGAAGATGTACGTCATGGCCGCCGTGCCGCCCTCCACCGCGAACACGTCGAATTCGCCGACGAACGGATGCCGGCCGATCATCTCCCGGCGCAGATATTGTCCGACGATGACTTCGGATAGCTTGAGCATCCGGTCGGGCACCGGATAGTTCGATGCGAGAATCCCCTCACACATTTCATAAAGGAAGTCGCCGGAGGAAAGCCCCAGCTGATCGCGCACGTACGATACCGCGCCGCGCAAAAAGTCGATCCCCGCAACGCCTTTGTTTTCGCGCAAGAACAGGTCGAAGCGCTCTTCGAGGCCTTCGCGCCGTGGAAATCCGCCGACGCCTTCAGGCATATAAGCGAACGAGCGCTCCGACTCGCGCATGGCGAAGAGCCCAAGCTGCCAGAAGCCGTGGCGCGGGATCGTTGCGAGAAAATTCGGGTTGCCCCGACCGGCGTTCAGCATCGACGCATTGGCCGGCCGCTCGACGGCGCCGCCGCCCGCGGCCTTGATGAGTTCGTCCTTGAGCTCGAACGGGCTGAGCGCGGCAAGACCCGGCTGTGCCATGTCGCCACGTTTCCTGTCGTCCTTCTCTTTTGCCATGATGTGTTCTCCTGAGCCAGGTGAAAGACGCCGCCGGGCATTGATTTGCGCGATGCCGCGGCCGGCGCGAAGAGATCGATACAACGCGTTTGCTACACGAGTCCCACCACGAGCGGGCCCAGCAACGTCAACGCGACGTTCGCAATTGCATAGGTGATGGCGAACGGCACGGTCGGCACCGCGCTTTCCGCCTTGTCCAGCACGCCGCCAAAAGCCGGATTCGCACTACGTGAGCCCGTCAGCGCACCTGCCAGAATGGCCGCATTGTTGTAGCGAAGCACGTAGCGGCCGAACAGCATCGTGAGCAAGAGAGGGAACAGCGTGACGAACACGCCGAGCAGGAAGATCGTCATGCCGCTCTGCTTGACCGTGACCACGGCCTGCAGGCCAGAATTCAGACCGACCACGGCGACGAAGGCCGCGAGCCCGAAGTCCTTCAGCAGTTGCGAGGCTGCCGTGGGCATCACGCCGTACATGGGATGCTTGCCGCGCATCCAGCCGAACAGCAGGCCGGCGAGCAGACAGCCGCCGCCTGAGCCGAGCGTGAGCGGAATTCCACCCACGTTGATAACAATGAGCCCGATCAGCAAGCCGAGCACGAGACCGACGCCCATGTAGATGAAGTCGGTCTTGTTGCTGTACGGCAGCTCGTAACCCGCGGCTTCCACGGCCCGCTTGGTGTCTTTCGGCGAGCCATAAAACGTCAGCACGTCGCCATGTTCCAGATGGGTTTCCGGCAGCAGCGGCAGCGGCTGCCCGGCGCGCGTCACGCCCTGCAGGTAGACGCCATGGCGCATGTCACGATCCACCATTTCCCGCGCGGCCGCGATCGTCGTGTGGTTCATGCCTTTGCGGGTGAATACGCCTTCGCGCGTTTGCATGACGACGCCGACATCGCCAATGTCGGCAACTTCGCTGCCGTTCGAGCCGAACTCGACGACGGCTTCGCGACGGCCCACGACCAGCACCACATCGTCGGGGTCCAATACCAGGTCGGGCGTAGGGTCGAGCGTATGGCCGCCTCGCTTGACGCGCTCGATGGTCAGCATGTCGCGATGCAGTGTCTCGACCTGTTTCACCGTCTTGCCCGCGCTGACGTCGATCCGGTACGCGCGCCCTACCAGTTCCGGCAACGCCAGAAGCTGTCCTGGCCCGCGAGCCGGCGCGCCCGCGGTGAGCTCGCGTTCTGCTTCGATGGACGCATCGCGCAGACTCTGCCCCATGAACTTCGGCAAAATATTCACGCATACGATGATCGCGCCGAGCGAGCCGAACACGTACGTCACCGCATAGGCGATCGCAACGTCGGATTGCAGCGATTTCACCTCGTCGGCGGGCAGCCCGAGGCGCGCGATCGCGTCGCCCGCAGTGCCGATGATCGCCGACTGCGTCAGCGCGCCGCCAGCGAGCCCGGCCGCGAGTCCCTTGTTCAGGTGAAACAGCTTCGCGCAGATCACCACGGTGATCAGCGCTGTGACCGCGAGGAAAACCGCCATCGCAATTTCGCGCAGCGTCTTGCGATTCAGCGAATTGAAGAAACCCGGACCGGAGTCGTAGCCGACCGCGTAGATGAATACGGCGAACATCACCGACTTCACGCCGTTGTCGATCGTCACGCCTGCCTGACTGATCACCACCGCCGCCAGCAGCGATCCGCCGACGCCGCCCAGCTGGAACTTGCCGAAGTTGATCTGGCCGATGAAGTAACCAGCCGCGAGCGACAAAAACAGCGCGATCTCAGGTGATTTCTGGAATATGTGATGTAGCCAGTCCATCATGTCCTCGCTGAATAGTTTGCGATGCTAATTACCCGACACTGCCCGCCGCGGGTGCTCGACCCCCGCGCGGTAATTCCGACCGGCTAGCTGAGCTTGCCGGCCAGGCCGACCACGACTGGTCCCATCAACGGCAAAAAGATGTTGGAAAGCGCGTAGGTGATCGTGTAGCCGATCACCGGCGTGGAGTTGCCGGTCACACTGACGAGCGCGCTGATCGCCGGCGTGCTGCACTGCTGACCGGCGATCGCGCCGAGCAGCATCGGCGTTTCGAGCTTGAGGAACATGCGGCCAATCCACAACGACAGCAGCCCCGGCACGAGCACCATCAGAATGCCGGCCGCGGGCAGCGCGAGGCCGTACTGGCGCACCAGCTTGATGGCGTCCGGTCCCGCCGACAATCCCACCGCGGCGATGAAAGTGGCGAGCCCGAAGTCCTTGAGAATCTGCGCGGCCGCCGGAGGCAGCGAGCCGACGAGCGGATGTCGCGAGCGGATCCAGCCGAACAGCAGCCCGGACAACAAGCAGCCGCCGCCGGTGCCCAATGCGAGCGATACGCCGCCGATGCGCCCGCCCAAGTGGCCAATCGCCATGCCGACCAGCACGCCGAGGCCCAGATAGACGAAGTCGGTCTTCTGCGTTGCGACGAGCACATAGCCGAGACGCCGCGCGCCGCGCTCGACATCGGCCTTGGCGCCGACCAGCGTCAGCACGTCGCCGCGATTCAGTTCGGTGCCGGGCAGCGCGGGTATCGTCGTCTCCAGGCGCGTGACGGCCGCGATGTAGACTCCACGCGCCTCGTCTGGCGGTGCCCGCTCACGCATCTGGGCAACCGTGAGACCGTGCGCGTCGCGCCGTGTCAACACGACGTCGAGCTTCTCGGCAAGCACCTGACCGAAGCCAGCGCCGTCAACTTCATCGCCGAGATCGGGCGCCGCGGCGACGATAGCTTCGCGGCGGCCCGCGACGAGCACGACGTCGCCCGAAGCCAGCGCGAGGTGCGGATCTACCGCCACGTTCGCGCCGTTGCGCCGCACCTGCTCGATGGTGAGATTGAAGCCGTGCTGCTGCTCGATGGTGAGAACTGTCGCACCATGCGCCGCCCCGATGCGAAAAACGCGGCCCACCAGCGCCGGTGCGGCGGCATGCTGGCCCTCGCCCAATGCTCCGTCACCGCCCAGCTTGCGCCACACGCGCGCCGCCTCCTCGCGCAAATCGATGCGCAACAGCAAAGGTGCAAACTGGCTCGTAAAGAGGACGATAGTGACCAGCCCGAACAGGTAACTCACGCTGTAAGCAGTCACGATGTTGGCTTGCAGACGTAGCGTCTGCGCTTCGTCGAAACCGAGCCTGGCAATCGCCTCGGAGGCCGTGCCGATCACGGCCGACTCGGTCGCCGCGCCGGCCAGCAGACCAGCCGCAGTACCGGCATCGAGCCGCATGACGGTCACCGCGATCATGATCAGGAGGAGCACCGACACGATCTCGACCACTGACAGCAGCCCGTAGCGCCACCCCCGACCGATATTGGCGAAGAATTGCGGCCCACCGGTGAAGCCCAGCGCAAAGATGAACAATGCGAAGGCGATGTTCTTCAGATCGGGCGCGAGGCGCGCGCCTGTCTGACCAAGTAACAACGCAACGATCAATGTGCCGCAAACACCGCCCAGCTGGATAGGACCAATGCGGAAAGAGCCAATTAAATAGCCGATTGCGAGGCTCGTGAACAGAGCGATCTCCGGTTGAGTCCTCAGCAATTCACCGATCATGTTGGCTAGCCGATTTTGGAAATTATTCGCAAATTGCTAAATATCCACGCCAGCGAAATTAAGCCCGTTGGCGTTGTGGATAGTTGACTTGAATCAGCTATCCCACGGAAAAGATGGAATGGCGTCATATGGCGCAAAAAAAGCGCGCAGCAAATCACGAATGCCGCGGTGACTACTGCGTCATTAAACGAAAAACATTGCTGACCGGACTTCGCTTGATGCGCCCGGCAAGGTGAAACGCCGCAAGTGGGGTTTGTACGAAATGTCTTCACTCATGAATGGAGCGGTGATTCACGAGCTTTTTTAAATTATGAAAGTTTAGTATCCCTGTCAATGCTATTTTTTTTGCCATGAACACTTGACTTCACGGAGCGCGGACCTAAACAAACCCCATCCGCATTCGCTTTAGCGCATTGCTTCCCTTATATTCATTCGCCCAGGCAGACTTGACTCGTCGGCATTAGCCGGGAATTCGCGAGCGCCGCGAAACGTTTATCGGAGTACGCGATGCGCATCATTCTCTTCAGCAGCCGCCAATATGACATCGAAACGTTCACTGGAGCGAACAGCGGCCATGGCTATGATCTGCATTTCCAGGAATCGCATCTGGACAGCGAAACCGCTGTTCTGGCACAGGGCTACGAGGTGGTGTGCCCGTTCGTCAACGACCGGGTCGACGCGGCCGTGCTGGAGCGGCTCTACGCAGGCGGCACGCGGATGATTGCCTTGCGGTCGGCGGGCTTCAACCACGTGGACCTCGCAACGGCCGAACACCTCGGCACCTGCTCGCGCTCGGCGCGCGCTACGTCGCGCTCGACACGCTTCTGGCGGAATCGGACATCGTGAGTTGCACTGTCCGTTGGTGCCTTCCACCTACCATCTGATCGACGCCGCCGCGCTGGCCAAAATGAAGCGCGGCGCGATGCTGATCAACACGGGGCGCGGCGGACTCGTCGAAAGCAATGCGCTGGTCGGTGCACTGAAGGACGGCCAGCTTGGCCATCTGGGCCTCGACGTCTACGAGGAAGAAGGCGGTCTCTTCTTCGAAGGCCATTCGAATCTCCCGCTGCAAGACGACGTGCTCGCGCGTCTGCTGATGTCCCCGAACGTCATCGTGACCGCCCACCAGGCGTTTTTCACGCGCGAGGCGATGAACGAGATCGCGCACACCACGCTCGATAACATCGCCGCCTGGCAAACGGGTGTGCCTCGCAACACGGTCCCTGCAACGGGCCGCAGCGGGCACAGCGGGCACAGCGGGCACAACAGGCTAGACGCCGCCCGCCTTCAGCGAAACGGGGCGGATCGCGGTGCGGGCGTCGTCCGGTGCGCCGCACATCTCACGCAGCAAGGCCGCCTCGCGCTCGTGCACTTCCACCGGAAACCAGCGCGCGCCGGCATCGGCAAGATAACGCGCGCGATGCTGGCCATTGCGAAACGCCACCACACCCTCGCGCTCGAAACCGAGCCAGCCGAGTAGACCGGTTGCGCGGCGCGTGCAAATCGTCACGTAGGGCATCTGCGGAATACGAGGATTGTCCGGATCGAGAAATTCGCGAATGCCTCGTACTTTGCCCGCATGCCATTCGGCAATGGGCTTCAGAACGTAGTCGGTGTTGTCGCGATCCGCGCAGGCGAGCAGCTTGCGCACGTCGACCAGCACGACCTGATGCCGGGTGCCGTCGGCGACGAACACGCGTTTCAGGCGCACATGGTCGTACCATGAATGTTGATGCAGCGGCACGATCCAGACCGTCTCCGCGCAAGCCGGCGCAGCGGCGGACGATGAATTGGTCAGAGGCAAAGGCAGGCTCGCTGAGCCGGCGAAGATTCGCCAGCGCGTTAAGAGAGCGCTAACGCTACGAGTCGATTGTGAAAGAAGCATGTCAAGCCACGGTATTAACTGCTCTGCATGAGCGCCCGACGAGCGCGGCACAAGCGCCCGAATGGACGGGCGAACGCGGACCTTCAAGGACACGACGATGATAAGCACCCAAAATTTCAGTCAATATGTGCGCATCGAGGCTAACCAGGATAACGGCATAGCAACCATCGTGCTTGAGCGCCCGGAGCGCCGGAATGCCGTCGACCGCGCTGTCGCCGACGCTTTGAGCGCTGCGTTCCAATGCTTCGAGGCGGAATCGGCATGGCGCGCCGCAGTACTGTTCGGCGCAGGCGGCACCTTTTGCGCGGGCGCGGATCTGAGCGCGCTGGCCGACGAAAACCTCCGCAACGAGATACACGCCGACGGCCGCGGAGCTGGGCCGATGGGACCGACGCGGATGAACTTCACGAAGCCGGTCATCGCGGCCATCGCGGGCTATGCGGTGGCGGGCGGCCTGGAACTGGCTGCGATGTGCGACCTGCGTGTCGCGGAGGACGATGCGGTGCTCGGTGTGTTCTGCCGGCGCGTTGGCATTCCATTGATCGACGGTGGCACGATCCGCCTGCCGCGGCTGATCGGCATGTCGCGCGCGCTCGATCTGATTCTGACGGGACGTGCGGTGAGCGCCCAGGAGGCGCTCGGTTTTGGCCTCGTCAATCGTGTGGTCGCCAGGGGCGAGGCGCGCGTCGCGGCTGAGCAACTGGCCGCGGATCTCGCAGCATTCCCGCAGGCGGCGCTACTAGCCGACCGCCGTTCAGTGCTGGAAAACAGCATTCTCGGCGACCTGGCCGAGGCACTCCAGCGCGAAGGCGCCGGCGGATATCGGGCTGTATTCGACGAAGGCATCGACGGTGCCGCACGTTTTGCAAGAAGCGCTGGACGTCACGGCGAAACGCCTGATTCGCACGAGGGAAGCAGCTAGCGGGGCGCGGAAAAGAAGCGACCGTAGCCATCGGCACCACTGGTCGCACACACTCAAGCGGCGTGACGTCGCGCGGTGTTCAGCGAAAAACAACATGTGCATAGGCGCTCAGCACTATCGTTTTGACTTAGGTAGAATCCCTGACTGCTTTGCTTCCCGCACGGCGCATGCGCTCTCGTCCCGAAAACGCGCGCCGGCCGCGCGACGCTTCGCGCCGCGCCGATCCACAGTCTGCTGCCATGCCTTTGCCCCTGCTTGCTCTCGCCGTTGCCGCCTTTGGCATCGGCACCACCGAATTTGTCATCATGGGGCTGTTGCCCAACGTCGCCAGTGACCTGTCTGTCTCGATCCCGGCAGCGGGCATGCTGGTCTCGGCATACGCGCTTGGCGTGACCATAGGCGCACCGATCGTGGCAATCGCGGTCGCCAACATGCCGCGCAAGAAAGCGTTGATGAGCCTGATCGGCGTATTCATCGTCGGCAACCTGCTGTGCGCGGTCGCGCCTGGCTATGCGGTGCTGATGGCCGCGCGGATCGTCACGGCGTTCTGCCATGGCGCGTTTTTCGGCATCGGCTCGGTGGTCGCCGCGGGTCTCGTCGCGCCGAACCGCCGCGCGCAGGCCATCGCGCTGATGTTCACCGGCCTCACGCTTGCGAATGTGCTCGGCGTGCCGCTCGGCACCGCGCTCGGCCAGGCTGTCGGCTGGCGCGCGACCTTCTGGGCCGTGACGGCCATCGGCATTGCCGCGGCCGCCGCGCTCGCCGTGTGCCTGCCGGCGCAGATCGAGATGCAGAAGGCGAGCCTCGTGCGCGAATTCAGCGTGCTGAAAAATCCGCAGGTGTTGATGGTGCTCGGCATCAGCGTGCTCGCTTCAGCGAGCCTCTTCTCCACGTTCACGTACATCACGCCGATTCTCGAAGACGTGACCGGCTTCACGCCGCACGCGGTCACGCTCGTTCTGCTGCTGTTCGGGCTCGGCCTGACGGTTGGCAGCACGCTTGGCGGCAAGCTCGCCGACTGGCGCCTGATGCCGTCGCTGGTGGCCTTTCTGCTCGCCATCGTCGTGATTCTCGCGATCTTTGCCGGCACCATGCATGCCGAAATTCCGGCAATGATCACCGTTTTCGTTTGGGGCGTTCTGGCATTTGCAATCGTGCCGCCATTGCAGATGCTGATCGTCGATCGGGCAAGCCACGCGCCGAATCTTGCGTCGACGTTGAACCAGGGCGCGTTCAACCTCGGCAACGCAACAGGCGCATGGCTCGGCGGCATGGCGATCGGCGCGGGCGCACCGTTGACCACGCTGCCGTGGGTCGGCGTCGTGACCTCGATTGGCGCGCTCCTGCTCACGCTGTGGTCGGTGTCCATCGACCGGCGCGCGCAGCGGATGGCCGTGGCGGGCTGACAGCGGCCCGCGCGGGCTCACGCCGGTTCATGCCGGCGCGCTTCCGGCAAACGCGACCGTTTCTACCTCAGGCCTTCGCCGCCAGAATCTCGCCAACGCACGTTCCAAAACCCACGCGATAACCGTCCGCCTGGCACCAACCCGAGAGCGTCAACTCGTCGCCGTCTTCGATAAAACTGCGCGTGCCGCCCTCTTTCAATTCCAGCGGCTTCTTGCCGTTCCACGTGAGTTCGAGCAGGCTGCCGTACGAGTCTTCCGTCGGCCCGCTGATCGTACCCGAGCCCATCAGATCGCCCACTCGCGTATTGCAACCCGACACCGTGTGATGCGCGAGTTGCTGAGCCATCGTCCAGTACATGTGCCTGAAGTTGGTTCGCGCAATGGTCGTGGCTTCTTTCGCGCCTTGCGGACGTAGCTTCACTTCCAGTGCTATGTCGAATGCATGCTTGCCCTCGTGCCGCAGATACGCAAGCGGCTGCGGCTCCTGCACGGGCTGTGCAACGCGGAAAGGTTCGAGCGCGTCCAGCGTGACGATCCACGGCGAAATGGTGGTCGCGAATGTTTTTGAATTGAAGGGGCCGAGTGGCACGTATTCCCATTGCTGGATGTCGCGCGCACTCCAGTCGTTCAACAGCACCATGCCGAAGATATGCGCTTCCGCATCGGCACAGGCGATCGGCTCGCCCAATGCGTTGCCGCCGCCAATCACGAAGCCGGTCTCCAGTTCGATGTCCAGCCTCCGGCACGCGCCGAACACGGGACGCTCCTGATCGGGCAACTTCAATTGACCGTTCGGCCGACGCACCGGCGTGCCGCTCACCACGACCGACGACGCGCGTCCGTTATAGCCTATCGGCATCTCCGACCAGTTCGGCAGCAGCGCGTTCTTCGGATCGCGGAACATGGAGCCGACATTCGTTGCGTGCTCCTTCGATGAATAGAAATCCGTGTAACCGGGAATTTGCACGGGCAGATGGAGCCGCGCGTCGGCCTGACGCACCAGCGCCTTCGCACGCAACGTAGCGTCGTCGCGCAACGTCGCGGTGTCACGCGAAAGCAGATTACTCAACTGAATGCGCACACTGCGCCATGCGTCGCGGCCGAGCGCGATGAACTCGTTCAAAGTATCGCGCGCGAAAACGCCTGCCTTCGAGGGCACCCTGAGCAAGCCCGCCGCCTCCAGCGCGGCCAGATCGACGATCTCATCGCCAATTGCAACGCCCACGCGCGGCGTGTCGTCCTTGCTGTCGCTGAAAATGCCGAACGGCAAGTTCTGAATCGAAAAATCGTTGCTCGGTTCGTTGGCCGACTGCACCCAACTTTTGCGCGACGGATCGAGCGTCGCCTGAAGATCGCTCAATGCGCTCATCGTTGCTCCGGGTTGAAGTGTTTCTGAAGACCTTGCCAGCACTCGTAGTAATGCGCCTGAAGTTGCGCGGTTTCGAGCGCAAAACGTGTCGGCTTGATCAGCGTTTTGGTTTCGAACATGAACGCCATGGTGTCGCCGACCTTGACCGGCTTCGACGTATCGCTGTGCGAAGCTTTCTCGAAGGTATCCGCGTCCGGGCCGTGACCGGACATGCAGTTGTGCAGGCTCGCGCCGCCCGGCACGAAACCCTCGGCCTTCGCGTCGTAGACGCCGTGCACGAGTCCCATGAATTCGCTTGCGACATTGCGATGAAACCATGGCGGGCGGAACGTGTCTTCGGCGGCGAGCCAGCGCGGCGGGAAGATCACGAAGTCGAGTGAATCCACGCCCGGCGTGTCGCTTTGCGATTGCAACACCAGAAAGATCGACGGGTCCGGATGGTCGAAGCTAATCGAACCGATGGTGTTGAAGCGCCGCAAGTCGTATTTATACGGCGCGTAATTGCCGTGCCACGCGACCACGTCGAGTGGCGAATGTCCAATGTCCGCGCGCCACAGATTGCCGTTCATCTTCGCGACGAGCTCGAAGTCGCCTTCTCGGTCCTCGTAAGCGGCATGCGGCGTGAGGAAGTCGCGCGGATTGGCAAGACCGTTCGAGCCAATCGGCCCGAGGTCCGGCAATCGAAGCAACGCGCCGAAGTTTTCGCAGATGTAGCCGCGCGCCGTGCCGTCCGGCAGGCTGACCGCGAAGCGCACGCCGCGCGGAATCACCGCGATCTCGAACGGCTCCACTTCGAGCCGGCCCAGTTCCGTCGCGATATCGAGGCGACCTTCCTGAGGCACGATTAGCAACTCGCCGTCGGCGCTGTAGAAGAAACGGTCCGTCATCGAGCGGTTCGCTGCGTACAGGTGGATCGCGCAGCCGCTCATCGTTTCGGCGGCGCCGTTGCCCGCCATCGTGACCCAGCCGTCGACGAAATCCGTCGGCTCGGTTGGCATCGGCAACGCGTCCCAGCGCAACTGATTTGGCGGCGTGGGCGGCACTTCGGCGAAATTCGCGACGAGCCGCTCCGAAGGCAGCGGCGTGAACGGCTTATGCACTGCCGCGGGACGAATGCGGTACAGCCAGGTGCGCCGATTGTGCCCGCGCGGTGCAGTGAAAGCGGTACCGGACAACTGTTCGGCATACAAACCATAGGCCGCGCGCTGTGGCGAATTGCGCCCTTCCGGCAGCGCGCCCGGTAAAGCCTCGGTCGCGAATTCGTTGCCGAAGCCCGACTGATAGCCGGGTTCGATCTCGAGCCGCGACCTGACGGTATTCGGCTGACGTGTTGAGGTATCCATGCAAGATTCTCCGTTGACCCTAGACATCACTTCACGCGGTTTGCGGTTCGGACGGGCGACTGCGTTGCCGCGTCGCCGCGGCGAGCGCGATCACCAGCAGCGCGGAACACAGCACCGGCACCGCAGCCGCATGGAACAGCGATTCGTTCGACCAGTTCAGCGCGATCAGTTGGCCGCCGACCAGCGGTCCGATCACCGAGCCGATGCGCCCGATTCCGAGGCTCCAGCCGATGCCCGTCGATCGCAGTGCGGTCGGATAAAAGTGGCCCGCGAGCGCGTTCACGGCCGGCTGCCCGCCGACCACACAGAAGCCGCCCGCGAACACGACGATCAGCAGCCACGGCAAAGCATGCGCCACGCTGCCGATGGTGCCGACAGCGAGCGCCGCGCCCGCGAAGCACACGAACAGCACGCGCACGAAACCAAAGCGTTCGATGAACCAGCCGAGCAGCAACGTGCCCACCACGCCGCCCGTCTGCAACACCGTGCCGACAATCACCGCCGTGCCCGGCGAATAGCCGGCATCGCGCATGACGGTCGGCAACCAGTTCGACAGAAAGTACAGATCGATCAGGTTCATGAAGCTGATCGCCCACAGAATCAAGGTGACCGGAGCACGCCCCGCGCGGAACAACTCCGCGACCGGCGCACCGGCATTGCCCTTCTCGCGCACGACGACGCGTGTGTTCGCATCGATCGGCAGGCTGGGATTGAACTTCGCGAGCCAGCGCAGCGCGCGGTCGCTGCGGCCCTTCAGCACGAGAAACTGCAACGACTCGGGCAGCGCGGCGAGCATGGCGACCGCCAGCACTAGCGGCACCGCGCCGCCGACCCAGAACACCGCGCGCCAACCATAGGCCGGAATCAGCGCAGCGCTGATGAAGCCGCCCAGCGCCGCGCCCAACGTGAAGCCGCACGAAACCAGCATCATGCGCTTGACGCGATGAGCGGGCGTCGAAAATTCGCCTACGAGCGCCATTGCGTTCGGCATGATGCAACCGAGGCCGAGCCCCGTGATGAAGCGCAGCGCGATCAATGCGGGAATCGTCGAGACAAACGGCGTGGCCAGCATCGACAGCGCAAAGAAAAACGTTGCACCGATCAGCACCGGACGACGGCCGATGCGGTCCGCCAGCACCGACAGCCCCAATGCCCCGAGCAGCATGCCGAACAGGCTTGCGCTGAATACCGGGCCGAGCGCCGCCTTCGACACATGCCATTCGCCGATCACGCTCGGCGCGACGTAACCCATGGCCTGCGCGTCGAAACCGTCGATCACGAGGCAGAGTCCGCACAACGCGAGCAGCATGAACTGGAATGCCGGGTGATGCGTCTCGCCGAGCACCCGCTCGACTTCGATCACGTTGAGGGCAGCGGATGCCGGCTTGGCGCTCATGGGAATTGTCTCCACGTGTAATGGTTGGAATGTCTGCGGCTGCGGGCCTATGCGAATCACGCGGAACAGCGCGAGTCGGCTCTCGTCAGCCACACGACAATTTACGCATGGTAAAACGAATTACGTTAAGTGAAATTAACGTATACCCTGGTAGCAGAACAACAGACGCGCAGCGACGCCGCCAGGCAAGGGCTCACGGATATCGTTAGCAGCATTTTGTTCATGTGCGCGCGATGCGGACTGCTACCATCGAAGCATGCGGCGCATGAGTTCTGTCTGGAGTCTCGAGCGAACGCACCACTCACCTGACCGATTCGCTTAAATGATCCCGCCGACCATTCCCAGTCTCGTTGCCCGCGCCTCTGAGCATCCGTTCCTCGGCACACATCTGGCGATGGGACATGGCACGCACGGCGAGATTGCGCTCGCTCGGTTCCACGACCTCGAACTCACGAGCGCCTACGAACCGATCTTCGACATCAGCGTGCATGCGCTGGCGCAATCGATGTCGTCGGACGTCGAAAACGTCGACCGTTTCGGCGATGAGTTGGGTTTTCAGGCGGTCACGCAGCGGCTCGACGCCGCGCCATTCGATATGTTCGACGCGTTCGACCGCATCGCCGACGACCAGGAAGTCGTCGCGCTCGACCGCATGTCGCGTGCGCTCCACTCGGTCAATTTTTTCGGCGCGCAACGGCACGGGCTGCTATTCCTGCGCGTACACGAGCGGCTTCTGAAGAGCGTGAAATACGATCATGGGCGGCACTTTTCGAGCGTACTCACGTCGTTCGGGTTGAACCCGTCGAGGATAGTGATCGAACTGCCGGCAGCCGCGGTCGCGCATAAGACGTTTCTCGGCTATTTGACCAAGAGCTATCAGCACTACGGCTTCAAGGTGGCGGGCAACCTGTCCAACGCGGGGCAGATTCTGTCGGTGTCGGACACCGCTCGGCTGGACTTCATCAAGATGGATGCGGCGACCGCGTTGCGCGACGCGACGGTCAAGCCGCTGGTGGGGTATGCGAGCCGGCTGCGGATTCCGCTGATCTTCAATCGCGTGATGGACGAGCCGCAATTCGAAGCGTTGCAGCAATACGATGTTCGCTTCGTGCAAGGGCCGCTGTTCAATGCGCACTATCACGACCGCGCGGCTTGATTTACGGGTTGGCTTGATCTGCTCTGGGCGATTCGCCCGGCTTGATCCGGTTGATGCGGTTGACGCCCTTGATGCAATTCACTCGGCCGGTTTTGCTTTGACTGACTCGCTCCACTCGGCCCGAATGCGAATCCTCAGCCAGCGTCTCCGAGGCGCCGCGCAAGCGCTTTCAGCCGCGGCGCAACCTTCTCCCGAAACACGTCTTCTCCCATCGATGAAGCCGGCCCGCTGCAACTGAGCACCAGCCAGCGCCCTTCGCGCGGCTCGCGAAACGGCACGGCGACCGCGTTGACATCGTCGTGCCAGGCGCGGAACGAATAGCAGCAGCGCTCTTTTTCGAACGCGGCGATTTCCTTCACAGCGTCGGCCACCAGCGCCGCACCGCCCTTTCCCGCCGCTTTCCTGAGTTCCGCAAGCAACGCGGCGCGCACATCGACAGGTTGCACAGCGAGATAAGCGCGACCCATGGAACTCGTCAGCATCGACAGTTTCGAGCCGGGTGCGAGGCCGAGCGTGAGCGCGGTTTCGCTGCGTATCGTGTCGAGGTAGATCATGTCGAGGCCGTCACGGCAGCCAAGCGAAACAGCCGCGCCCACCTCGCGCGCAAACCCGCGCATGTGCGGGCGGGCGAGTTCGAGCGTGTCGGTGCCCGAGAGCAGCGCAAACCCGAGCGACAGCACGCCTGCATCAAGCGCGTACTTTCCCATTGCCTCATCAAGCCGAAGATAGCCGAGCACCGTCAGCGTGTAGGCGAGACGGTTGACAGTCGCCTTGGGCAAGCCGGTGCGTTCGACGAAGTCGCGATTGCCGAGCATCGTTTCTCCCGGCTTGAATGCGCGCAGCAAATCAAGCCCGCGTGCGAGGGCGACAACGAATTTGCGCTCGTCGAGCGGATCGGACAAAGTGGATGCGGACGTCATCGGGTGATACACTCAATCGTGGTTTGCAAAACATTGTTCTGCATAGCGGAACTCTAGTCAAGCTTGAATCAAGCGAAGAATCAGGAGATACGTCATGGCCGAGGCCGCGCAGTTTCATTGGGAAGACCCGCTGCTGCTGGATCAGCAGCTCACCGAAGACGAACGCATGGTGCGCGACGCCGCCGCGGCGTATGCGCAGGACAAGCTGCAGCCGCGCGTGCTGGAAGCGTTCCGTCACGAGAAGACCGACATCGAAATCTTCCGCGAGATGGGCGAACTGGGCCTGCTCGGTCCGACCATTCCCGAGCAATACGGCGGTCCCGGGCTGAACTACGTGGCGTATGGCTTGATCGCGCGTGAAGTGGAGCGCGTCGACTCCGGCTACCGGTCGATGATGTCGGTGCAGTCTTCGCTGGTCATGGTGCCGATCTACGAGTTCGGCTCCGAGGCACAGAAGCAGAAATACCTGCCGAAGCTCGCCACCGGCGAATGGATCGGCTGCTTCGGACTGACCGAGCCGAATCACGGCTCCGATCCGGGCAGCATGGTGACGCGGGCAAAGAAGGTCGACGGCGGCTACTCGCTGTCGGGCTCGAAAATGTGGATCACCAATTCGCCGATCGCCGACGTCTTCGTGGTGTGGGCCAAGCTCGAGGAAAACGGCAAGGACGCGATTCGCGGCTTCATCCTCGAGAAGGGCTGGAAGGGACTGTCAGCGCCGACCATTCATAGCAAGGTGGGCCTGCGCGCGTCGATCACCGGCGAGATCGTGCTCGACGAAGTGTTCGTACCGGAAGAAAACCGCTTTCCCGAAGTGAGCGGCCTGCGCGGTCCGTTCACCTGCCTGAACTCAGCCCGCTACGGCATTGCGTGGGGCGCCTTGGGCGCCGCGGAATCCTGCTGGCACACCGCGCGTCAGTACGTGCTCGACCGTAAGCAGTTCGGCCGGCCGCTCGCGGCAAACCAGTTGATCCAGAAAAAACTCGCCGATATGCAGACGGAGATCACGCTCGGGCTGCAAGGCGTGCTGCGCCTCGGTCGTATGAAAGACGAAGGCACGGCGGCCGTCGAGATCACGTCGATCATGAAACGCAATTCATGCGGCAAGGCGCTCGACATTGCGCGGCTCGCGCGGGACATGCTGGGCGGGAACGGCATCTCCGACGAGTTCGGCATCGCGCGGCATCTGGTGAATCTCGAGGTGGTCAACACCTATGAAGGCACGCACGACATTCACGCGCTGATTCTCGGACGCGCGCAAACGGGCATCCAGGCGTTTTTCTAAAGCCTTTCTGACGGCAAACCAAGGTTTGTCGCAGCGCGGTTTGTTCCTGCGTCGAAAGTAAAAGGCCGGTTCGCGACGAACCGGCCTTTGTCCGTATGTGGCGCCACTTTCGGCTCGCGGCTCGCGGCTTTCTGCTTTCGAACGCCTGTGGCCTTGCGCCGAGCCCGCGCTTACTTGTTCGGCTGCGGTGTCATGCGCAGATACGGACGCAGCGCCTTGTAGCCTTTCGGGAATTTCTGTTTGATCACCTCTTCGTCCTTCAGCGACGGCACGATCACGACGTCGTCGCCCTGCTTCCAGTTGCCGGGCGTTGCAACCGAGTGGCTATCGGTGAGCTGAAGCGAATCGATTACGCGCAGCACTTCGTCGAAGTTGCGCCCCGTGCTTGCCGGGTACGTAATGATCAGACGCACCTTCTTCTTCGGATCGATGATGAACAGCGAGCGAACCGTGAGCGTTTCATTGGCGTTCGGGTGAATCATGTCGTACAACTCGGACACTTTGCGGTCGCCATCGGCCAGAATCGGAAACCCGACGTTGGCGGCCTGCGTCTCGTTGATGTCCTTGATCCACTCCTTGTGCGACTCGGCGCTGTCGACCGACAACGCGATGGTCTTCACGTTACGCTTCTCGAATTCCTCGGCAAGCTTGGCGGTCAGGCCGAGTTCCGTGGTGCAGACCGGCGTAAAGTCGGCCGGGTGCGAGAACAGCACGCCCCAGCTGTCGCCGAGCCATTCATGAAACTTGATGCGGCCGATACTGGATTCCTGCTCGAAATCCGGTGCGGTATCGCCAAGACGTAGACTCATGTGCATCTCCTTAAGTGTTCGGACACCAGCGCGAGCATTTGCCCGCAGCGCTAGGCAAAGATAAAGCATACGGCAGCGACCGTACATGACGAACGAACATCGGCTCACTACTTTATGCCTTTTTGTAATTTTCGCCGATTTAGTGGAAACTTTGCGGGACAGATCAACTCAATCATGCACTAATATCATCTGTGAGGGTCATGCAGATGTTGTCCGGAAGTGTTTAGCCTCGCCGGGAACGGTTCGTGCGTTCGGCTCCGCAGACCGGGCAGTGCGCTCGCCAGCCGCCGTTTCTTTGGTTAGGATTCACGCGTGGCGTGAGACGAAAAGGGGAGCTGTCAATGTCGGAAGTCAACAAGGAGAGATTGATGTCGGATATCAAAACCGTCCTCGCGGACGCGGAAGACCTGCTGAAACAGGCCGCAAGCGCAACGGGCGAGCGCGCTTCGGAACTGCGCGAAACGGCGCTGTCCCGTCTGAAGCAAGCCCGGGAAAAAGCTGCCGACGTGCAAGTCGTCGTGGTTGAGAAAGGCAAGAAGGCTGCTCGCGCAACCGACGACTACGTTCACGAGCATCCGTGGGCATCCATCGGCATTGCTGCGGGCGCCGGCGTGTTGCTGGGTCTGCTGATCAACCGCAAGTAACACCATTGCACGTTGCCGGACGAACTAAGTCCGGCTTGCCAGCGAATCAAGCGGACCGGCGCATGTCCGGCCGGTCCGCTTATCTTGGCGCGCACGTTTGCACGCGCCGCTTAGGCCACCACGCGCAACGCCCACAGCCATGACGACCGACACACATTCGCAGCGCGAACAACATAGCCCGTTACGCCGCATCATCAGTTCGGTGTCTGCCATTCTGCAAACACGCCTTGAACTGGTCGGCATTGAACTGGCTGAAGAAAAAGACCGCCTTCTGGGCGTGCTCTTTCTTGGCCTTGCGGCGATGATGCTGACCACCATGGCCCTGATCGCTCTTACCGCGCTGGTCGCCATCGCGTTCTGGGACACATACCGGTGGCAGGCGCTTGCCGGCATCACACTGGTTTATGCGATTGCCGGACTGGTCTGCGCGCTAAAAGCGCGTAGTGGTCTGCGTAATGCGCCAATGGTCTTCGAGTCCACCATCGCCGAATTCGAAAAAGACCGCGACGTATTTCGTAGACCGTAGCACCGCGAGCGCACGGAGCGCGAGACGTTTTTTTCTAATTGGCAAGTTCGTGAACCGGTTGTTTAGCGTATGTGAAGCGCGCCGGTTGCACCGACTTTTTCCAAGCCGTTCTTTGCGCCGCTCGTTGTGCCGTTCCGTGCGCTGTTCCTAGCCCTCCATAATGCCGATACGCCATGAGCCAGAGCCATTCAAGTCCCGCATTCCGTAACAAGCGCCAGCCGGCGAGAGACCTTAGCGCGCCGCACTTGCGAGCGCTACGCAAGGAATTGCTGCTCGTGCGCGCGGACGTCGAGCGCATGGAATTGGCCCAGGCGACGATCGAACTGCGCGAAGCCGTCACACACTTCAGTTGGCTCAAGTTCATCGTGCCGGGTTTCGGCGGATTGCGCATGGGCACAGGCTCTAAAGCGAATTTCCTGAACGCCGGGACAATTGGCGCTCTTCTCAAACAGTATCCGCTTGTCAGCTCGATCGCCTCGCTCGTCCTCGCGAAGCCGTTGCGCGCGACCGTTGCTGCTGGCGCAAAGCCCGCGCTGAAATGGGGTGGCCTCGCGCTTGCCGCGTGGGAAGCGTACCGCGTGTGGCAGCAGATCAAGGGGGAGTCACGTGCATCGTATGGTTCGGGCGACGAGAGGTGAAGTGCCGGGTTGGCTAATTGCTTGAGCGCCCAGTGGTTGCCTGCTTTCCAGTCCGTTAACGAACGCACTGCAGCGTGTGCCGACTTCGAGGCGCTTGCTAGCCAGTGCCCCAACACTGCCCGGTGGGCGGCGCCGACCCGATCGCGACATTCTTATTACTTCGCATCCCTGTTGCGTCGAGCGTGAAAACGCCGCACGGGTCATCGCGCATCGGCCCCGATTCGTCCGGGGCCGCTTCAATTGAATAACCGCCGTTAGCATCGTCCGCCGGCAGTACATGCAGCCGGTAGACAGCCGCGCCGAATTGCGGAGCCTGATCGAGGCCCGGCGGCAGCGCGGCAATGCTGTCACTTGCCGCACCCTCGACGAACTGCGCCGCCCGAAACAGCGCCGATGCCGCGTCGACCCGATGTGTTCGCACGACGTGGTTGCGATACGACGGCACGGCAAAGACGGCCAGCACCGCGACTATCGCGAGAGTGATAATCAGCTCGAGCAAGGTGAATGCGGATACGTGCGCCCTTCTCATCTATGCCTCACTAAAATGGCCGTGCGGCGACGCGGCGCCAATGGCGTTCGATCCTGTCGCCGTCGATAACAAGTTCCATTTGCAGCCATACCTGCGAGTCCTTATTCATGCCAAAACCGCGCGATGTCAGCAGGTACGCCCGCGCGTCGGGGCGAGCCGGCAGACTCCATCCTTCGACCACGCATTGCGGCGCGCGCAGTGCCCCGGGCCACTGAGCGACAGGTGTCGCGGCCGCGGCTTCGAACGTAGCTTCGACTTTCCACTGAGTCGGCTCGCGGGCGACTGGCGGCGATGCCAATGCGCCAATGCCCGTGCCTGCAGTGACGCTGCGGGCACACAAAGTCAATGCCGAGTCGGCAGCATTGAATGCCTGCAAGTAGTCGCGCACATTGACGGCGCTACGCGCGGCCGCCACCGATGCTTCGAGCCAGGCCGCCGATGTCGCCAACAGCATCGCCGAAATCAGCAGAACGATGGGCAGCACGGCGCCGCGGCAACGCGTGCGATGCGCGCCGCGGCGTAGGCACGAAGCACGACGTCTCCGGCCGCCAGACGCCACCTGCAGCGTAGCCAGTTGCTTTGAGCTGCCGCACAGCGCATGAGCGACGCAGCGGCACGCCGTTCTGCCCGGTGTGTCAGTCACGAAATAGCCTCCACGTAGTTACGCAGCGCGATCCGACGCCAGAATGCCTGCCGCGGACGCAAGTCGCTCGCGATGCTGCTGACGCCAACGCAATCTGCATAGCGCGAGCGCTGCCCTTGGGGTGCGCCTCGCACGAGCACGCAAAGATCGACCGCGACAACGCTCGCCCACTGGTCGGGCATTACCGCCGACGCGTCGATTGCATTGACCGCGCCAGCCAGCCAATACCTGATCCGCAGCCGCTCGACGCCTCCGACCAGCGGTTGCGCGGAGCCTGTCTTGCCATTGCCTTCGCAATAGAGCTCCGGTTGGCCGGTCGAGCCGCTCGTCTTGGCGTAGAAGCGATTGACCACCGGCACGCCGCGCTCGCCAAGCGCGGCGCTGCTGCTGGTCACGGCTTGCCCGAGACAGTCCGTTGTCTGTCCCGTGGATGACGGCCACGTCGACACGCTATCGCCGACATATCGCATTGCGACGCCGTCTGATTTGCCAGGCAATGTCTCGCACGTCAGACGGCTGTCATCCGTGCCGGCGGGGTGACCACCCGAACAGCCGAACAATGGCGCCGGTGCGCGATATTGCGCGGCGTCGGCCGGCACGAAGCCCGCCATTTGCAACTGCTGCCCGACAACGGTCAGCGCCGTCCAACCGGCCTCGCGGATTCGCAGCCCATTGCTCGCTTGCTCAAAGGCAGCGCGCTGTGTCGTATAAAGTGACACCGTTCCTGCGGTCACCACGAGCCCCAGCGCAACAGCAATAACGAACTCGACCAACGTATGACCGCACGCACGATGCAAGCGCGACATCATTTGACGAACGCCAGTGCGATACACGAGAAGCCCACGGGCGCGCTCGCTCCGCCACACGGCTCGGGCTTGTCGATTACGTCGTTCGCGCGCGGCAAGTTTTGCAAAGCCGACCATGTCACGCGAGCCGCCGACACGCCACCTGTCGCGACGACCGATGCATCGCCGCGCGGCAACACTTTTGCCGCGCGCGAGTTCCACCACGCGAGCGCGGCCTCGTTGCCTGACGGCACAGACACCGCCTCAGCCACGGAATCGGCTATCCACACCGCCTGTTCTCGCATCGACATTGCTCGGGCCTCACGCGCTGTCCACAACTGCCCGGCGATCAAACCGAGTGCCGTGACCGCGAGCACTGCGACGTCCAGCATCACTTCGATCAAAGAGCTGCCGCCGCACTTGCTGCTGCAACGGTGCGATGGTGCTTGTGCCAACGATAGTTCGAACGGGCTCATGACGCCGTCCCGCACGCACCTTCTGCGATCCGCGTCCGCCCACCCGCAGCAATGCGAATGCAACGCCGCCACTTATCGCCCTGAGTCGCTTTCGATGGCGCACGCGGCGCAATGTCGAAACTGCGGAAAGTGCCGATCAACTGACCGGCGGGCGGCGTGAACGTCAGATTCGTCTGGGTACCCACGATGCTCACCGACGAAAGCGAGGGATGGGCGCGCAGCAACGAAAGAGTGCCGCCTCGATCCGCCAGTACCGCCCAGCCGCAAGACCAGTCGGTCTGGCCAGTGCCGCACGGTTGCCCGGCGGCAAGGCAGTGCCGCGCCGCATCTGTACGGCATACGGTCACGCGAGCGCCGCGACGCAAAGCCTCGCTGCGCGCATATCCGAGCGTCGACACGAGCGCCTTTGCGCGGGCGTCGACCTGATCCCGCACCTGCCACGCTACGAACGATGGAGTCGCCCACAGCACGACCACCGCCAGCAGCGCGACTACGACCAGCGTTTCGACAAGCGTAAATCCGCCGCACGGCGGCGAAGCGATTGCATGCTGTTTCATTTGCATTCCTGAATATTTCAAAGAATGCGGCCAATCTAGCGGTTCGAGGACGACTCAACAATCGGCCGAATGGCCAGGTGGCATTCAGACGCTATTGCGCGCAAAAATTCACGCGACGAACGATGACGGAGCGGGAAATGCAGAGACGCGAAGCGACGCGGCACAACACGAATAGTCGGACGCGACGCGAGGGGCGTGGGCGCTCAGCGCTTGCGCGACGGCTTGGGAGGAGAGGAAGCGTGGCGGAATTCTTCGATCACGTCTTCAAATTCAGAGACGTCTTCAAAGCGCCGGTAAACGGAGGCGAAACGAACGTAGGCAATGGTGTCGAGCGCGCGCAACTCGTTCATTACGAGTTCGCCGAGGCGCTCGCTGCGCACCTCGCGCTCGCCGCTGCCGAGCAGTTGGTACTCGATCCGGGCGACCGCCGCGTCGATCGCGTCTGCTGCAACCGGGCGCTTGCGCAGCGCCAGTTGCATGCTTGCGACAATCTTGCGGCGATCGAATTCGGTACGGCTGCCGTCTTTCTTGACGACCGACGGCAACGCCAGCTCGACCCGCTCATACGTCGTAAAACGTTTGTCGCAGGCCGGGCAGCGGCGGCGCCGGCGAATCGTCGCGCCGTCTTCGGAGACACGCGAGTCGACAACCTGCGTATCGGCGTGACGGCAGAAAGGGCAATGCATGGCGGCTTAGCCGTAGACCGGGAAACGCTGCGTCAACTCGGCGACCTGGCCGCGCACGCGTTCGATCGTGGCCGTGTCTTCCGGGTTGTCCAGCACGTCGGCGATCAGGTTACCCACCTGCTCCGCTTCCTTGGTGCCGAAGCCGCGTGTAGTCATGGCCGGCGAGCCCAGACGGATACCGCTCGTCACAAACGGCTTTTCCGGGTCGTTCGGAATCGCGTTCTTGTTGACCGTGATGTGAGCGGCGCCGAGCGCGGCTTCAGCGGCCTTGCCAGTGATCTTCTTCGCGCGCAGGTCGACCAGCATCACGTGGCTTTCAGTACGGCCCGACACGATGCGCAGACCGCGCTTGACGAGCGTCTCCGCCAGCACGCGAGCGTTCTCAACGACCTGTTGCTGGTAAGCCTTGAATTCCGGCGACAGCGCTTCCTTGAACGCAACCGCCTTGCCGGCGATCACGTGCATCAGCGGGCCGCCCTGAATGCCCGGGAAGATTGCCGAGTTGATCTGCTTCTCGAATTCGGCCTTCATCAGGATCACCCCGCCGCGCGGGCCACGCAGGCTCTTGTGCGTGGTGGTGGTGACGAAGTCTGCGTGCGGCACCGGGTTCGGATACACGCCCGCTGCGATAAGACCCGCGTAGTGGGCCATGTCGACCATGAAGTACGCGCCGACCGACTTCGCGATTTTCGACAGACGCTCGAAGTCGATGCGCAGCGCGAAGGCGGACGCACCGGCAACAATCAACTTCGGCTTGTGTTCCTGGGCGAGCTTCTCGGCAGCGTCGTAGTCAATGTCTTCGGCTTCGTTCAGGCCGTAGCTGACGACGTTGAACCACTTGCCCGACATGTTGACGGGCGAGCCGTGAGTCAGGTGGCCGCCGTGCGCGAGGCTCATGCCCATGATCGTGTCGCCCGGCTTGAGCATGGCGAAGAACACGCCCTGGTTCGCCTGCGAGCCCGAGTTCGGCTGCACGTTGGCGGCCTCGGCGCCGAACAGTTGCTTCACGCGGTCGATCGCGAGCTGTTCTGCCACGTCGACGTATTCGCAACCGCCGTAGTAGCGCTTGCCCGGGTACCCTTCGGCGTACTTGTTCGTGAGTTGCGAGCCTTGCGCAGCCATCACAGCCGGGCTCGTGTAGTTTTCCGACGCGATCAGTTCGATATGCTCTTCCTGACGACGGTTTTCCTGTTCGATCACCTTCCAGAGTTCAGGGTCGACGTTGGCGATGGTGCTTTGGGCTCTGTCAAACATACGGATTCCGTTGAGTGTGTTCAGGTTGACCGGATCGTGCGCCGAATCTTGCGTAGAGGGTACGCGGCGCTGCTGGCGGCTGGGCCAGCCCTGACGTGGCGAGAGGAGAGTCGCCGCACACGCGAGGCAGGACAGCCACCGTCAGCGCAGATTGATGCGCGCGGATCACGGCTGCCCAGGCGAACGGCAAAACGGCACCCTGCGCTTCACGGTGGGTTTTTCCACCTTGAACCCGATTGGTTGGATCGGTTCTATCGCCAGTCACGCAGGGATGAGCGCGTTAGTTTATTGGAAGAGGATCGAATAGGCAACCGGGTTTCCGCCGTCGCCCAAGGCACTGGCACGACGGCGACCGAGGGCGAGAAGCGCAGCGCACAGCCGTCCCGCAAAGGCCCGCCAGGAAGCGTGCGCGGACGTCTTGCGGCGCCATCCATCCGGCTCGCCTATCCTTGCCGCAGCGCCGCATTGGAAGTAGGCTTGGGGCCTTTGTCTTCTACCGACCAGGGAACTGTAATGATCGTGTTCGTCACCGGTGCGTCCGCAGGATTCGGCGCCGCCATCGCTCGTGCCTTCGTCAAGGGCGGCCATCGCGTCGTCGCCACGGCCCGCCGCAAAGACCGCCTGGATGAGCTCGCCACTGAACTCGGCGACGCCCTCCTGCCCTATGAACTGGACGTGCGGGACCGCGCGGCGGTGGAAGCGGTCCCAGCAGCGTTGCCGGCCGACTTCGCCGCGATCGACGTGCTCGTGAACAACGCCGGCCTCGCACTGGGCGTCGAACCGGCGCAGAAGGCGAGCCTCGACGAATGGCAGACGATGATCGAAACGAACTGCACCGGCCTTGTTCAGGTCACGCACGCGCTGTTGCCCGGCATGGTCGAGCGCAACCGCGGCCATATTTTCAACCTCGGCTCGGTCGCTGGCAGCTGGCCTTATGCGGGCGGCAATGTCTACGGCGCCACCAAGGCGTTCGTGCGCCAGTTCAGCTTGAACCTGCGCGCGGATCTGGCGGGCACCGCGCTTCGCGCGACCGACATCGAACCGGGTCTGTGCGGCGGCACCGAATTTTCGAACGTGCGCTTTCGGGGCGACGACGAAAAAGCTGGCAAGGTCTACGAAAACGTCCAGCCGCTGACGGCCGACGATATTGCCGATTCGATCTACTGGATCGCCACTCGCCCGGCACACGTCAACATCAACACGATCGAACTGATGCCGGTGGCGCAGTCGTTCGCGGGTTTGTCCGTTCATCGCGGCTAAAGGCCCGCCAGACGGCGCGCACATCTTGAAACAGACCTCGCAGTGTGCGATCCGGTAAAATGCGCCGCATGAATATGACGACCAGCCAGCCAGGCACGGAATTCGGCCATTCGTGGGGCATCCGCGTGTACTACGAAGATACCGACGCCGGCGGCATCGTGTTTTACGCGAATTACCTGAAGTTCTTTGAACGGGCGCGCACCGAATGGCTGCGCGCGTGCGGCATCGACCAGAATCGGCTCGCCGATGAAACGGGCGCGATCTTCATCGTCCGCAGCACCGCAGTCGACTATCGGGCGCCCGCGCGTCTCGACGACGTCGTCAAGGTGGTGAGCCGGATCGAGCGGCTCGGCAGAGCTTCTGTCGACTTCGCGCAGGAAGCGTGGCGCGACGGCACGTTGCTTGCTACCGGCTCGATCCGGGTCGGTTGCGTCGAGCGTACAGCGCTGCGCCCCGCCGCGATTCCGCCGCAAGTTCTGGCAGCTTTGCGGCGCGGACCATGCGTGCGCGACGGCGGCGTGTCAACGAACGCATGCTGACTCTCGTTGTTACGGGGCCAGTGAACTCGCATCGACCAGGCAGCACAAAAGCATGGTTCGGCTTGCAGTGCCGCCGATGCTTCCGTTTTGCTCACGGAAAGCTTCGTGTGGCCTTGCAAAGCCGGACGCCCCTTTCGGGACGATAAAACGAACCTTTATGAACACTACACAAGATCTGTCGATCGTTTCTCTCGTACTCAACGCGAGCCTGCTGGCGCAGGCCGTCATGGCGCTCCTGCTGTTGCTGTCACTGCTCTCGTGGACTTTCATCTTCCGCAAGTGGTTTGCGATCCGTCGCGCCCGCGCGCAGACTGAGCGTTTCGAACGCGATTTCTGGTCGGGCGGCGACCTGCAGGCGCTGTATCAGAGCGCTGCCAATAACCGTCACACCATTGGCGCGCTCGAGCGGATTTTCGAGTCGGGCATGCGCGAATTTCTCAAGGGCAAAGAGAAACGCCTGAACGACCCGGGCGCGATTCTCGACGGCGCGCGCCGTGCAATGCGTGCAGCGTTCCAGCGTGAAATGGACGTGCTCGAAGCGAACCTCGCGTTTCTGGCGTCGGTCGGTTCGGTCAGCCCTTATATCGGTTTGTTCGGCACGGTGTGGGGGATCATGAATGCGTTCCGCGGACTCGCCAACGTGCAACAGGCCACGCTCGCGAACGTGGCGCCCGGCATCGCCGAAGCGCTGACCGCAACCGCGATCGGCCTGTTCGCCGCGATCCCGGCCGTGGTCGCATACAACCGCTACGCGCACGACATCGACCGTCTGGCGATCCGCTTCGAGACCTTCATCGAAGAGTTCTCGAACATCTTGCAGCGCCAGGCGCACTAAGGAGTCCACGATGGCAGGCTCTCGCTCCTCCAGCATGCGCGGCGGCCGCTCGCGCCGCGCGATGTCAGACATCAACGTCGTGCCGTATATCGACGTGATGCTCGTGCTGCTCGTCATCTTCATGGTGACCGCGCCGCTAGTCGCGCCGTCCATCGTCAATCTGCCGACTGTCGGTGGCGCAGCGCCGCAACAGCAAACGCCGCCTGTAATCGTCAACATTCGCGCGGACGGCAACATGAGCGTCAAATACAAGGACGATTCCGGCGCGCAGCAGCAGGAGGACATGACGAAGGCGGGCCTCAACGGCTTTATCGCCGACCGCGCGCAGTCGCATCCCGATCAGCCCGTCGTGATCGCCGCCGACAAGACCGTGAAGTATGAAGCCGTGATGAACGTGATGTCCGAGCTGAAGGCACGGGGCGTCAAACGCGTTGGATTGCTCGTCAAATCGCAATGATCCGTAAGAACACCGACTATCCGCTCCAGCCACCGCGTGAACGCGGCACCGGACGCGCCTTTGCGTTCGCGCTGGTGATGCATGCGCTGCTCGGGTTCTTCCTCTATCACGGCATTCAGTGGCAGAACAGCACGCCCGAAGGCGCCGAAGCGGAACTGTGGACCGAAGTACCGGACACCGCGATCCCGCGCGTGGTGCCGCCGCCCGCGCCTGCGGTCCCTGCTCCGCCGGTGGCGGACGAACAGGCCGAGATCGCGCTGCAGGAGAAGAAACACAAGCAACAGGAAGCGGCTCGTCAGGCGCAACTCGCGGAACAACAACGTCAGGAAAAGCTGCAGGCTCAGCAGGAAGCCGAGGCGAAGCGTCAGCAGCAGTTGGCCGAACAGGCGGCGCAATTGGCGGCCCAGAAAGCGGCGGCCGCGAAGCAGAAGCAACAACAGCAGCAGGCAGAAAAGCTGAAGCAACAGCAGTTGGCCGAGCAGCAGAAGCAGCAGCAGTTGAAGGAACAGCAGCAGGAACAGCAAAAGCAGGCTGAGGCCGAAGCGCAGAAAAAGGCGGACGCGCAAAAGGCGGCGAAGGCGAAGGCACAAGCCGCACAAGCCGAAGCAGCGGCGCAAGCGAAGAAGGTCGACGCGGAACGCCGCGCGCGCCTTGCGCAGATGCAAGGCATGGCCGGGCCTCCGGGCTCGACTGGCAATGGCCTCGGCAAGAGTGGCACGGGCAGCGGCTCGGGTGGCAATGCAGCATCGCCGGGTTACGCTGACAAGGTGCGTCGCGTGGTGCGGCCGAACATTTCGTGGGGCGGTGAGACGGAGGGCCTCGAGACGGTGATCGCCGTTCGTTGTTCACCGACGGGTACCCTGTTGAGCGCAACGATCGCTCACAGCAGCGGCAATTCCGCATGGGACGACGCGGCCTTGCGAGCCGTGCAGCGCTCGGACCCAATGCCTCAGGACATCGACGGCAAGACGCCGGCGAGCTTCAGAATTACGTTGCGACCGGCAGGTTGATGAAAGCCTGACAGGAACTTGACAGTAGACCCAGCGCCCCGCCCGGCGCGGCGCGCTCGGGAACGAATTAGCCCTTTTCCGGTCTGTCT
Source organism: Paraburkholderia caledonica NBRC 102488 (assembly GCF_000685095.1). Taxonomy (GTDB): domain Bacteria; phylum Pseudomonadota; class Gammaproteobacteria; order Burkholderiales; family Burkholderiaceae; genus Paraburkholderia; species Paraburkholderia caledonica. The sequence goes on along the minus strand of NZ_BAYE01000007.1, from coordinate 236,343 downwards.
GCTGTCGCGAAGCTTTAGTAAAACCGTTTTTTGGGGAATCCATACAGCATGAGTTTGATGACCAAGCTAGGCCTGCGGACACTTGTAGCGTCGTGCCTGATCGCCGTCGGCGGTGCCGCGAACGCACAACTCAACGTCCTCGTGACGGGCGTCGGGTCCACCCAGTTCCCGATCGCAACGGCGAACTTCGCCAACGAAGCGAGCTCGCCGCAACAGGTCAGCACTATCGTGCGTCAGGACCTGCAACGCAGCGGCAAATTCACCAATATCGACGCAGGCTCGACGCCGGTTCCCGAAACGGCCTCGGTCGACCTCGGCAGCTGGAAGGCCAAAGGCGCGAATGCATTCGTAGCCGGCAGCGTGAACCGCCTGCCGAACGGCCAGTACGAAGTGCGCTTCAAGCTGTACGACACGGTCAAGGGCGAGAGCCTCGGCGGCCTCGTGCTGGTGAGCCCCGAAAGCGGCCTGCGCATGAGCGCGCACAAGGTGGCCGACTACATATACGCGAAGCTGATGGGCGGCCGCGGCGTGTTCGCGACGCGGCTGTCGTATGTCATCAAGACCGGCAACCGTTATCAGTTGCAGATCTCGGATTCGGACGGTCAGGACGCGCATATTGCGTTGTCGAGCCCCGAGCCGATCATCTCGCCGGCATGGTCGCCTGATGGCACCAAGGTGGCTTACGTATCGTTCGAAAAGAAGAAACCGATCGTCTATATCCACGATTTGCCTACGGGTCGGCGTATTGTCGTTTCGGACCAGAAAGGCAATAACAGCGCGCCAGCATGGTCGCCGGACGGGCGCACGCTCGCCGTGGCGCTCTCGCGCACCGGCAACACGCAAATCTTCGCCGTCAATGCGGACGGCACTGGCATGCGCCGTCTCACGCAAGGCAGCTCGATCGACACGGAGCCGACCTTCTCGCCAGACGGCCAGACGATCTATTTCACGAGCGACCGCGGCGGTCAACCGCAGATCTACAAGATGTCGGCGCAGGGTGAAAGCGCCGGCGCGGCACAACGGGTCACGTTCACCGGCAGCTACAACACCAGTCCGCGCGTGAGCCCGGACGGCAAGCAACTCGCGTATATTTCGCGCGTCGGCGGCGGCTTCAAGCTGTATATCCAGGACCTGCAAGGCGGAACGGCCACGGGCCTGACGGACACGACACATGACGAATCGCCGAGCTTCGCGGCGAACGGTCAGTACATTCTTTACGCCACTCAGGTGAACGGCCGTGGCGTATTGGCTGCGGTTTCGACCGACGGTCGCACCCGGCAGGTCCTGTCAGTGCAGGGCGGCAGCGTACGTGAGCCGTCCTGGGGCCCTTTCATGCAATAACGTTGATGCAATAACACAAGGAGAGTAAAAAATGATGTCTAAACTTCGCTTCGCATTCGCAGTCCTCATGGTCGGTGCACTGGCCGCATGTCACTCGGGCGTCAAGCTCGACGAAAACGCAAACAAGGGCGGCGCCGTCTCGACGCAACCGAACCCGAACGATGTCGCGCAAGTGAACGTCGACCCGCTGAACGATCCGAACAGCCCGCTCGCAAAGCGCAGCATTTACTTCGACTTCGACAGCTATTCGGTGAAGGACGACTACCAGTCGCTGCTGCAACAACACGCGCAGTATCTGAAGAGCCATCCGCAACGCCACGTGCTGATCCAGGGCAACACCGACGAGCGCGGCACGAGCGAGTACAACCTGGCACTCGGCCAGAAGCGCGCCGAAGCAGTGCGTCGTTCGCTGTCGCTGATGGGCGTGACCGACTCGCAAATGGAAGCCGTGAGCCTCGGCAAGGAAAAGCCGCAAGCTACCGGTCATGACGAATCGTCGTGGGCACAGAACCGCCGCGCCGATCTCGTGTACCAACAGTAAGTAACAGGTGATGAGCCGAATGACGCATCGTTTCTCCTGGCTGCGATTTGCCGCAGCGGCCTGCGTCGCGGGCACGGTCTTCATGGCTGTGCCGGCGCACGCCGGTATCTTCGACGACGATCAGGCCCGTCAGGCCATTCTCGATCTTCGGTCGAAGACTGACAGCCTGTCGAGCCAGTTGTCGGCAGCACAGCGCACGATCCTCGATCAGTCCAACCGTCTCGACCAGATGAATCAACAGGTCGCGACGCTGCGCGGGCAGAACGAGGACATGGCTAATCAGCTCGCCACGCTGCAAAAACAGCAGAAGGACTACTACACCGATCTGGACACGCGCCTGAAGAAATTCGAGCCGCAGCAGCAAACGGTGGATGGCGTTCAGGGCGAGGTGCAGCCGGGCGAAACGGAGTCGTTCAATGCGGCTTCACAGCAGTTCCGCAACGGCGACTTCAAGAATGCGGCGGCGTCGTTCCGCAGCTTCATCTCCAAGTATCCGAACAGCCCCTATCAGCCGACCGCGCAGTACTGGCTCGGCAACGCGCTCTATGCGTTGCGCGATTACAAGGGCTCGACGGCGACCTGGCAGGGTGTGGTGAAGAATTATCCGCAGCATCCGCGAGCGCCTGAGGCATTGATGGCAATCGCGAATAATCAGCTCGAGCAAGGTCAGAAGGCCGCGGCCAAGAAGACGCTCGAGCAGATCGTCGCGCAATACGGCGGCTCGGACGTCGCGCAGTCGGCGCAAAGCAAGCTGTCGCAGATCAAGTAGTCGCAGTAGTGTCGAGCAGTTGGCAGTAACGCGCAGTGTCCGTGAGCGCCAAAAAAGATGGTCACGCGCGCCTCTCGCTGAAAAGCCTGGGTCTTCACGCCCCGGGCTTTTCACTATCTGAACTTCACTAACGTGTACATCGGATTGCTCGGAACTGGTTGACAGTCCTCCGGGGCTATCGCTATAATTTCGCTTCTCTTTTGGGTCGTTAGCTCAGCTGGTAGAGCAGCGGACTTTTAATCCGTTGGTCACAGGTTCGAATCCCGTACGGCCTACCAAAAGATTCGAGGGCTTACACGCGTCAGCGTCGTAAGCCCTTTTCTTTTTTCGTCGCTGTCTTCTTTTCGTCGCTGTTTTTCTTTGCAGCGCGCGCTCCGCTAGTCTCCTGACAGCGCTCTTCTCGTCAAGAACAACGAGCGCAAACAACACGGCGAAGTCCACAGCGAAAACAGTCCACAACTCGCCGCGATTTCTCGTTACGCCCCCGACTTTCCTCACGCGATATTTCGCACATTCCGACAACGCTACGGACTGCGAACGTGAGCATTTATTGAGACATAAAGACGTGCAATGATCGCCGCCGTCTGCCAATCCGCCGAGAACCGACGGACGCAGACGCTCTCGCAACACCGCAACCTGCGGCGCTTTCATTCCATCGATATGACCAATTTCCTGTTCGATCTCGCTTCGAATCTTGCGTTGCTGGCGATCGTGCTCGTTGCGTGCAATGGGTGTAATCGCCTGATACCCGGCGCCGCGATAGACGGCTCTCGCGTATTTTCCGCGCTGGCGCTCGCCGCTATGCTGCTGGATGCAGCCCTCACTTTCCTTGTCTTCGCCGACGCCCGCACGCGTTATGGCCAGTTCAGCTCGCCGACGGCGTTCTTCGTACGCAGCGCCGCATATGCGCTCGCAATCGTTGCGGCAGTTGCGTGGCGCAGTCTGGGTCGTCGAAACCGACCCACCAGATCGACGTTAGGCAAGACGTTGGTCATTCCGACATCGCCCTACTCCGACTCGCACCTGCCGATGTAAAACGCGTCGCGCGAGCTTGAGGCGTCGCGGGAACGGTCCTTGCGAAGCCTCGCGCCTTCACCTATAACTTTCCAAGACCAAGCGGTATCCGGATGAGATTCGGCCACCCAGGCGCCCGCCGCAGCATCGCGTCACGTCGTAAATCAGTCAGAGCAAGTTCACCGATTGGGGAACATCTTGGATTTCGAAACCGTACGCGTTTTCATGATGACCCGCGGCATCGACCTCGGCGTCAAAGTACTCGGTGCGATCGCCTTGTGGATCGTCGGCCGCTGGGTCATTGGACTGACTACCCGCTTGCTGCGTGCGGTGCTGATGCGCAACAGCCGCGTCGACCCCACACTCGCGCATTACCTCGGCTCGATTCTCGGCGCGTTATTGAACCTGCTTCTAATCCTCGCGATCTTGCAGGTATTCGGCGTGCAGACCACTTCGTTCGCCGCGCTTCTCGCCGGGCTCGGCCTCGCGATCGGCACGGCGTGGGGCGGACTGCTCGCGCACTTCGCGGCCGGCATCTTCATGCAGGTGTTGAGGCCGTTCAAGGTCGGCGACTTCGTGACCGCGGGCGGCGTCACGGGCACCGTCTCTGAACTCGGTTTGTTCGGCACGACCATTGTCACGCCAGATAACGTAACGACGATCGTCGGCAACAACAAGATTTTCTCCGACACGATTTCCAATTACAGCGTGCTGCCGGTGCGACGGGTCGAGCTGACAGCGAAGATCGCGAACGGCGTTGACGCGACGGACGCGATGAACCGGCTGAAGGCCGCCATCGCCGAAATACCGAACGTTGCGGAAAGCCCCGCGCCCGATGTCGAAGTGCTGAGCTTCACGCCTGAAGGACCGCTGCTTTGCGTGCGACCCTATGCACACAATGAGCATTACTGGCAGGTGTACTTCGACACTAACCGCGCGATCATTCAGACATTCCGCGAGGCCGGTTACCCGACGCCGGAAACCCCGCTCGCGCCGCGTGCAGTGACGTGACCGTGCATGCAGGCGTGTGGCCGCGCACGCAAAAAAACGGCGTCGCAATTTACGCGACGCCGTTTGCTCATGCGAGTAGGTTAGCGGACTAAGCGCCCGAGCCGGCGTTAGCCAGGCTTCGACGCACTCTTGCGCATCATCTTCCAGAGCGCGCCCAGCACGACCGGCACGATTGCAGCGCCAATCCCGACGAGCACGATCACATTCAGATATTGGCGGATAAACGGAATATTGCCGAAGAAATAGCCGAGCAGAACAAGCAGCAATACCCAAAACAGCGCGCCGGCGACATTGAACAGCTGAAACCGGCTAACCGTCATCTCCGAAGCACCCGCGACAAACGGCGCAAACGTCCGCACAACCGGAATGAAGCGCGCAAGGACGATGGTCTTGCCGCCATGTTTCTCGTAGAAGTCATGTGTTTTCTGCAGCGCGCGCCGGTCGAGAAAACGCTCGAGCAGCGGAATATGCGAATTGAAAACCTTCGGCCCAATCGCTCGTCCGATCGTATAGTTGACGGTATTGCCCGTGGTCGCCGCGACGAACAGCAAGAGGATCAGTAGACCGAGACTCATCTGCCCAGACGCGCAGAAAGCCCCGCCGATAAACAGCAACGAATCGCCCGGAAGAAACGGCAGAACCACGAGCCCCGTTTCGCAGAACACAATCAGGAACAGCACCGCATAGACCCAGGCGCCGTACACGTGGATGAATTCTCCCAGGAACTTGTCGATGTGCAGCACAAGATTGGCTAGATGTAGCAGCGTGTCCAAAAAGCGTCCTTTATGAGGCAAGAGTGAACGTGGCAGGAAGGTCGGCAGCAGACCTCCGGGATAGCGGCGAGCGCTCGCTCGCCGCCCAAATTGACCGCGTCATCATACAGAAAGTGCCCGGGCGAACTTCGAAAATCTCCGGCTCGTTTCCGCCATCCGAGGACCGCCGCGCCGAATCGCTATAATTTCGCCATGTCCGAATTTTCCGAAACGCCTGTCGACGCCACGGCCGCCGCCGCTACACCGGCTGTGCGCCCGCTGCGGGCAATCCTGCCGCTGCCCGATCAGCTCATCAGCCAGATTGCCGCCGGCGAAGTGGTCGAGCGGCCCGCGTCGGTGGTGAAGGAGTTGCTTGAAAACGCCCTCGACGCGGGCGCGCAAACGCTTCGCATCATGCTGGACGAGGGCGGCGTCAAACGTATTTCGATCACCGACGACGGCTGCGGCATTCCCGAGAACGAACTTGCACTCGCGTTGATGCGCCACGCGACCAGCAAGATCCGCTCGCTCGCCGAGCTCGAGGCCGTCGCGACGCTCGGGTTTCGCGGCGAGGCGCTGGCCTCGATTGCGTCGGTCGCGCAGATGACCATCACGAGCCGCACGGCCGATGCGCCGCATGCAGTGCGCGTCGATGCACAAACCGGCGTGCTGAGCCCGGCTGCGGGCACGCAAGGCACCACCATCGAAGTGCGGGAGCTGTACTTCAACACGCCCGCGCGCCGCAAATTCCTGAAAAGCGAACAGACAGAACTCGGCCATTGTCTCGAACAGATTCGCCGTGCTGCGCTGGCGCGACCGGACGTCGCCATTTCGGTCCTGCACAACGGCAAGGCCGTCGAGCATTGGAACGCGAGCGAACCGCCTGCGCGAGTCGCGAAGATACTCGGCGAAACTTTCGCGACGGCTCATCTGCCGCTCGATGAATCCGCCGGTCCGCTCGCCGTCTACGGTTGCGCGGGTTTGCCGACCGCAAGCCGCGGACGCTCCGATCAGCAGTACTTCTTCGTCAACGGCCGTTTCGTCCGCGACAAGCTGCTGACGCACGCGGTGCGCGCCGCTTATGAAGACGTGCTGCATGGCGACCGTTATCCGTCATATGTGCTGTTTCTCGATCTGCCGCCCGAAGCGGTCGACGTGAACGTTCATCCGTCGAAGATCGAAGTTCGGTTCCGCGATTCACGCTCGATTCATCAGTTCGTTTTCCACGCGGTCCAGCGTGCGCTGGCGCGCCATGCGGGCGCGTCGCCGGAGACGACCGCAGGCGGGCATGCGGCGCATCTGCAAGCGTTGGCGGACGGAGCGGTTTCGTTGGGGACTTCACCGGGCGGCGCCGACGTTGCGGGATTCGGCGGTTCCGGTGCGGGCAGCTTTGTCGGCGGCTCGAGTTCGAACGGCACGCCGGGACCGGCGGGCGGCGGCTTCAGCGCGTCGCAAGCGGGCAATACGTGGATGCGGCAGTCCCGCATGACACAGGGCACGCTGCCGGTCGCCCAACCGCTCGCTTTCTATGACGCGTTGTTCGGCCGCAAGGACACCAGCGCCGGAACTGCGCAAGGCGCGACGCTTTTCGAAGCACGCGATTCCGCCGCCGAAGGTCCGTCTCCCTACAACTCGTCAGCGCCCTACGCACCGCCCGCGTTCAATCCCGCCGACGATCAGCCGCTCGGCTTCGCGCTCGGCCAGATTCACGGCATCTATGTGCTTGCGCAAAACGCGCATGGGCTCGTGATCGTCGATATGCACGCCGCGCACGAGCGCATTCTTTATGAGCAGTTCAAGAACGCGCTCGCCGACCGAACGATTGCCGTGCAGCCGTTGCTGATTCCGCAGACGATGCAGGCGGACCCCGTCGAAATCGGCACAGTGGAAGAAGAGCGCGACACGCTCGACGCACTCGGCTTCGACCTGGCCGTTCTGTCGCCGACCACGCTCGCCATCCGCGCGGTGCCGGCGCTGCTGAAAGACGCCGACCTGCAGGCATTGGCGCGCGCGGTGCTGGCCGATCTGCACGCTTACGGCGGCTCGCGTGTCCTGACCGAGCGTCAGCACGAACTGCTCGGCACGCTCGCCTGCCATCACGCGGTGCGCGCGAACCGGCGTCTCACGCTGGACGAAATGAACGCGCTGTTGCGTCAGATGGAAGCGACCGAGCGCGCCGACCAGTGCAACCACGGGCGTCCCACGTGGTATCAGTTGACGCTCTCCGACCTCGACCGCCTCTTCATGCGCGGACAGTGACGGTGCGTTTTTCGAGGCTCGATTGCCGAGCGCCGGCACGTTCATGAACGCACGCACCGCTACGCCCATTCCGTGCCTGCTCGGCCCGACTGCGTCGGGCAAAACCGCAGCTGCTTTGGCCCTGGCCGCGCGGCGGCCGGTGGAAATCATCAGCGTCGATTCGGCGCTCGTGTATCGCGAGATGGACATCGGCACCGCAAAGCCTACCGCCGACGAGCGGGCGGTAGCGCCACATCATCTTATCGACATCGTCGATCCCGCCGACGCCTACTCCGCCGCGGAATTTCGCGCCGACGCGCTCCGGTTGACCGCAGAGATCAGTGCGCGAGGCCGGCTGCCGCTGCTGGTCGGTGGGACGATGCTGTACTACAAGGCACTGACTCAAGGGCTCAACGACTTGCCCGCAGCCGACACGACTGTCCGCGCGCAACTCGACGCCGACGCCGCGCGCGATGGCTGGCCCGCGCTGCATGCACGCCTGGCTGCCGTCGATCCGGCGACTGCCGCGCGCCTTGCGCCCAATGATTCGCAGCGGATCCAGCGCGCGCTCGAAGTGTTCTTGCTAACGGGTCAAGCGATGTCCGCATTGCTGGCCGCGCCCGCTCGCATCGACGACGCAGCGGCGCAGTGGCGCTTCGCGCCGATCGCACTCGAGCCGTCGGACCGAAGCGTGCTGCACGCGCGCATCGAGCAGCGTTTCGATTCCATGCTTGCGAGCGGCTTTGTCGATGAAGTGGTGAAGCTGCGCGAACGCGGAGATTTATCGCCCGAGATGCCGTCGATGCGTTGCGTCGGCTACCGGCAGGTCTGGGAATATCTCGATGGAACCGTCGACTACCCGACCATGCGCGACAAAGGCGTGTTCGCGACGCGGCAATTGTGCAAACGGCAACTCACATGGCTGCGCAGCATGAACGAGCGGGTGGTGGTGGACTGTTGCGACCCAAACGCGAGCGCGCAGGTGCTTGATCTGATCGAAGCGCTGGTTTCACAACCTGTCTGATGCGCTTCGTTGAAGTAAGTTGAAGCACTTTGAAGCACGTGGAAGCACTGCGCTTTCGAGCTACCCAGACGGGAAGCTTGCTGGCGGACTGCTAGACCTCAGAAACCTTGAAACTGCGAGCCAGCGCGGCGTTTAATATTCACGCCGCGCTGGCTGCCAATCTTTACACCACGACCGTCTGTGCTTCACCCGGCGCGCTCTCGCGAATCGTGCCGATCTTCCAGACCTGCTCGCCGGCTGCGGACAACAGACCGATTGCAGCGTCCGCGTCAGCAGCCGAGACGACCACCGCCATCCCGATACCGCAGTTGAATACGCGGTGCATTTCCGCATCCGCCACGCCGCCGTGTTTTTGCAGCCACGAGAAGAGCGGCGGCAGCGGCCAGCCGCGATGATCCAGCTCGGCCGTCAGGCCTTCGCGCAGAACCCGCGGAATATTTTCGACCAACCCGCCACCGGTGATGTGCGCCATGCCCTTCACGGCGATTTGCTGCATCAGCGAGAGAAGCGGCTTAACGTAAATGTGCGTGGGCGCCATCAAAGCGTCGGCTAGCGAACGGCCGTCGAAATCCGCATTGAGATCTGGCTGCGCGCGCTCGATGATCTTGCGCACCAGCGAAAAACCGTTCGAATGAATGCCGCTCGAAGCAAGGCCCAGCACCACGTCGCCGGGAGCAATGGTGCTGCCGTCGATAATCTTGCTTTTTTCCACCGCGCCGACCGCGAAGCCCGCGAGATCGTATTCGCCGTCCGGATACATGCCCGGCATTTCAGCCGTCTCGCCGCCGATCAAGGCACAGCCCGCCAGTTCGCAGCCGTAAGCGATACCCTTGACGACCGTTGCCGCCGTGTTCACGTCCAGCTTGCCGCAGGCAAAGTAGTCGAGGAAAAAGAGCGGCTCGGCGCCTTGCACGAGAATGTCGTTCACGCTCATGGCGACCAGATCCTGGCCGACGGTGTCGTGCTTGTTCAACTCGAACGCGAGGCGCAGCTTCGTGCCCACGCCGTCCGTGCCCGATACCAGCACCGGTTCCTTGTACTTCTTCGGCACTTCGAACAGCGCGCCGAATCCGCCAATGCCGCCCAGCACGCCGTCGCGCATCGTCTTTTTGGCAAAGGGCTTGATCGCGTCGACAAGGGCGTCGCCCGCGTCGATGTCCACGCCGGCGTCGCGATACGACAGACCTTGGGCCGAACCGGTTGAATTCGGGGCGGATTTCGGTTGATTCATGGGGGAGAGCTCGAAGGTCGGTAAAATGCGATTTTACCCGATGCCGATCGAGAGTTGGCGCTTCAGCGCTTACTCTGGTCCCATACAGCGTTGCCGGCCGGCTGGCTGGAATTTGAATCATCCGTTCCGGCGACACCAGGAAACAACATTGCAACAGAACTCCTCGATACTGACTCCGGTCCAGCGCCGCGCTTCCATCTGGCTAGCCATCGCGCTCGGCGTCGGCATTCTGCTGTGGCTCTTGAGCCCCGTCCTCACGCCGTTTCTGCTCGGCGCGATTCTCGCGTACATTCTGCAGCCAGGCGTCGCGTGGATGGTGCGCCGGCGCGTGCCGCGCGCGATCGCTGCGTTGCTGATGATGCTGCTTTTCACGTTGCTGGTGACAATGCTCGCGCTGCTGGTTTTCGCCGTCATCCAGAAGGAAGGCCCGCAGCTGCGGCAGCAGGTGCCGCAATTGTTCGCCCATGTGAATGCGTGGCTGCAGCCCAAGCTCGCCATGCTGGGGCTCGCCGATTCGCTGGATTTCGCGAGCGTGCGCGATCTCGTGATGGGCCAGTTGGAAGGCAGCGCGCAGACGGTCGCGCGTTATGCATGGACCTCGATCGTGACGAGCGGCAACGTCATGATGACCGTAATCGGCAATCTCGTTCTGGTGCCGCTCGTGCTGTTCTATCTGCTGTACGACTGGAACCGCATGCTGCTGCGCGTACAGGGCGTGGTGCCGCGCCGCTGGCTCGACAAGACGCTGCAACTCGCGCGCGACATGGATCAGATGCTGTCGCAATACCTGCGCGGCCAGTTACTCGTGATGGGCGTGCTCGCGGCGTTCTATGCGGTGGCGCTCAGCATCGCCCGCTTTGAGATCGCGCTGCCGGTGGGCATTTTCACCGGGCTCGCAGTGTTCATCCCGTACATTGGCTTTGCGACCGGGCTCGCGCTGGCGCTTCTTGCAGCATTGCTGCAGTTCGGCAACTGGTATGGCTTTGGTGCGGTGGCTGTGATCTACGGCGTCGGTCAGATCGTGGAGAGCTTTTTCCTGACGCCGCGCCTCGTCGGCGAGCGGATCGGGCTGCACCCGCTCGCAGTCATTTTCGCGTTGCTCGCGTTCGGGCAACTGTTCGGCTTTTTCGGCGTGCTGCTTGCGCTGCCCGTGAGTGCGATTTTGTCCGTGGCGGTGCGCGAATTGCGGCAAAGCTATCTGGAAAGCACCCTGTACAACAATTGACCTTCTGCTCCAGTGACCCGGCTCGCCAGGACGATCGGCAGCCTCAGCCCTACTTTCGGCATTAACCTACTGTGCTTCGTCAACTGACGCTCGATCTCGGCACTCCGCCGCCATCGACATTCGACAATTTTTTCGCTGGCGCAAACGCCGAGCTGGTGACGCGCCTGCGTGAACTCGACGGCGCGCTTGCGGCCGGGCCTGTCGCCGATCGCACCTTCTATATCTGGGGCGAAGCGGGCAGCGGTCGCACTCACCTGTTGCAAGCGCTCGTGCACGAAGCGCCGCCGGGGCACGCGCGCTTCGCGGGTCCGCAAAGCGGCCTTGCCGCGTTCAGTTTCGATCCGCGCGTGGCGCTCTATGCGATCGACGATTGCGACGGCCTGTCGGCCGCGCAGCAGATCGCCGTGTTCAATCTCTTCAACGAAGTGCGCGCGCATCCGACGAGCGCGCTCGTCGCCACCGGCAACGCGGCGCCGATCGGCATGACGGTGCGCGAGGACCTGCGCACGCGGCTCGGCTGGGGTCTCGTGTTCCACCTCACGCCGCTGCCCGACGAAGGCAAGGCAGCGGTGCTGAAGCACGCAGCCCGCGAGCGCGGCATCATGCTGGCCGACGACGTGCCGGCCTATCTGCTCACGCATTTTCGTCGCGACATGCCAAGCCTGATGGCGCTTCTCGACGCGCTCGACCGTTTCTCGCTCGAACAGAAGCGCGCGGTTACATTGCCGCTTTTGCGCACGATGCTGGCTTCGCCGGGCGCGGACGGGCCCGCCGCGTCGTCCGCCGCTTCAAGTAAAATAGATCCCCATGGCTAATCTCGCACTCTTCGACCTCGATCACACGCTCATTCCCACCGACAGCGACCACGAATGGGGCCGCTTCATGGTGAAACACGGCATGGTCGACGGCGAAAATTTCGCTCGTGAAAACGACCGCTTTTATGCCGACTACAAAGCCGGCAAGCTGGACATTCACGCCTATCTGATCGCCATGCTCACGCCGCTCGCGAAATACACGCGCGCGCAACTCGCGGACTTTCACGTGCAGTACATGCACGAAGTGATCACGCCGGCCATCCTCCCGGCGGCCGTCGAACTGGTCAAGCGGCACCGCGAAGCCGGCGACCTGTGCTGCGTGGTCACCGCGACCAACGAATTCATCACCCGTCCCATCGCGAGCGCGTTCGGCGTAGACACGCTGATCGCCTGCGAAGCGGAAACCGTCGACGGCCAGCCGCACTCGGCCTACACCGGCCGCCCCACCGGCACGCCGAGCTACAAGGAAGGCAAGATCGTGCGCACCGAGGCATGGCTTGCGTCGCTCGGCAAGAGCTGGAGCGACTTCGAGCGCAGCTACTTCTACAGCGATTCGCACAACGACATTCCGCTGCTCGAAAAAGTCACCGATCCGATCGCAACGAATCCCGACGACACATTGCGCGCCCATGCGCAGGCCAAAGGCTGGCGCATCCTCGAACTCTTTCAACCCACGTGATCAAAAAACTCATCCGTAAGCTATTCGGCCAGGACACAGCGTCCGCCGACGACACCGTGCCGGCTGAAGCCGACTCAGACGAACCCGGCAGCGCACCGGCACGCAATGCAGCAGGCGCCGCGGGAACCGGCCGCGCGCGCCGCAAACCGGCCCGCAATGGCGTGCCCGCAAATACAGTGCGCGACCCGGACGTGCCGGTCATCATTCCGCACGACGTACACGGCATCGACCCCACGCTGATCTCGCGCAACGCGATTCGCGTGACCGAAGGCCTGCAACAGGCGGGGCACCGCGCGTTTATCGTCGGCGGTGCGGTGCGCGACCTGCTGCTCGGCATCAAGCCGAAAGACTTCGACGTGGCGACCGACGCCACGCCCGAACAGGTGCAGAAGCTGTTCCGCCGCGCGCGCATCATCGGCCGCAGGTTTCAGATCGTGCATGTGCAGTTCGGCCAGGAAATCATCGAAACCTCCACGTTCCGCGCGCTGGTCGATCCGCCCGCCGCTGACGCCGCGCCGCCGCGGCGCCTGAAACGCGACGAGCTGGATCGCCGCACGCACGCGGTCGACGCAAGCGGACGCGTGTTGCGCGACAACGTGTGGGGCGAGCAGCACGAAGACGCCACGCGCCGCGACTTCACGATCAACGCGATGTACTACGATCCCGCCACCGAAACCGTGCTGGACTATCACAACGGCATGGCGGACGTGCGCGCGCGCCTGCTGCGCATGATCGGCGACCCGGCCACGCGATATCGCGAAGATCCTGTGCGCATGCTGCGCGTGGTGCGTTTTGCGGCAAAGCTCGACTTCGAGATCGAAGACGCGACCCGCGCGCCGATCGTCGAAATGGCCGACCTGATCAACAACGTGCCGGCCGCGCGTCTGTTCGACGAGATGCTGAAGCTCATGCTGTCCGGCCACGCGCTCGCCTGCCTGAAGCGCCTGCGCCAGGAAGGCCTGCATCGTGGTTTGCTGCCCTTGCTCGACGTCGTGCTCGAGCAGCCCACCGGCGAGAAATTCATCACGCTCGCGCTCACCAACACGGACGCACGCGTGCGCGCCGGCAAGCCGGTGTCACCCGGCTTCCTGTTCGCCACGCTGCTCTGGCACGACGTGCAACAGCGCTGGCAGAAGTTTGAAGCGAATGGTGAATATCCGGTGCCGGCGCTGCATCGCGCGATGGACGAAGTCCTCGACATGCAGACGGAAAAGCTCGCTATTCACAAGCGCTTCTCGTCCGACATGCGCGAGATCTGGGGCTTGCAACTGCGCCTCGAAAAACGCTCGGGAAGAAGCGCGCTGAAGCTGCTGGAACACCAAAGATTTAGAGCGGGGTATGATTTCCTCCTGTTGCGCTGCGAATCGGGCGAACTCGATGAGTCGGTCGGAGCGTGGTGGACGGAGTTCATCGAAGGAGACATCGCGGCGCGTGAAACATTGCTTACGCAAGGCGGGAAGGACCGAAGCCCCAGAAAACGACGGAGACGCAGCAGTGGCGCGAGAAACCGCAAATCGGGCGACGGAATGGAGGGCGGCACGCCAGCCGAACGCACAGACGCCGAAGCGGGCCATGAAGGCCCGCACGAAGACTGACGCAGCGTTCGCTGAAGCCGTCGAACGATAGTTGCAGGAAGTTATGCCATGACGGTTGCTTATCTCGGCCTCGGCGCGAATCTCGGGGACGCGCGCCAGACCCTGAAAGACGCAGTGGTGTGCCTCGCACAACAGCACACCATCACCGTGCTCGCCAAGTCGAGCCTATATCGCACGGCCCCGATCGACGCGGGCGGTGACGACTATTTCAACTGCGTCGTAAAGATCGACACGACGCTGCCCGTGCGGCATCTGCTTGCGCTGTGCCACAAGATCGAGCATCAGTTCGGCCGGGAGCGGCCCTTTCGCAATGCACCGCGAACGCTCGATCTCGACATCCTGCTTTTCGGCGATCAATCGATCGACGAAGCCGATCTGATCGTTCCGCATCCTCGCCTCGTCGAGCGTGCTTTCGCGCTGGTGCCGCTTGTCGAAATCGACGCTGCGCTGATCATTCCGCGACATGGGCGCGCCGACGCGCTGCTCGACGCCGTGCGCGATCAGCGCATCGAGAAAGTGAAAGGACCCTGCCAGTGCCCGATGCTGAACGCAGTCGCCGCGGGCAAGGGCCGCTGCGAATGAATTCCACACCGCTTACCGTCACCGCGCCGCAATTGCGGCCTCCATTCGGCTATCTGGCGATCGAAGGACCTATTGGCGTCGGCAAGACCTCGCTCGCGCGGCGTCTTGCGCAACGCTGGTCCATGCAGGAACTGTTCGAGAGGCCGCAGGACAATCCTTTCCTCGAGCGCTTTTATCGCGACACCGCGCGTTATGCGTTGCCCGCGCAATTGCACTTCGCGTTGCAACGCGCGCAGCAGGCTCAGGAAGTGAACGCGGCGCAAGTGGCGGGCACGCCGCTCGTAGCCGATTTCATGACGCAGAAGAACGACATCTTCGCGCGCCTCACGCTGCAAGAAGACGAGTGGCATCTGTATCGCGCGCTCGCCGCACGGCTGGAAGTGAGCGCGCCGGCGCCGGACTTCGTCGTGTATCTGCAGGCGAGTCCCGAAGTTCTCTTCTCGCGCATTCAAAAGCGCGCAGTGCCGATGGAGTTGCAGATTTCCGATGCGTATTTGCATGCCCTTTGCGACGCCTACAACGAATTCTTCTATCACTACGACCGCACGCCGGTGCTGACGGTTAACGCCGAACATTTGAATCCGCTCGACTCCGACGCGGACCTTGCGCTGCTCGCCGAGCGCATCGAAACCATGCGCGGACGCAAGGAATTCTTTGTCAAGGGCACGTCGCTCTGAGCGGCGCGCGCCTCTCTCTTCAACGGATCGACCATGACCTATTTGCAGGAGACGAGCCGCAGCGCCGTCACCGTGCCAAAACTGCAGGCAATGCGCGATGCTGGCGAGAAAATCGCCATGCTCACCTGCTACGACGCAAGCTTCGCCGCGCTGCTGGATCGCGCGGGTGTCGACGTCATGCTGATCGGCGACTCGCTCGGCAATGTCCTGCAAGGACAGACCACCACACTGCCGGTTTCGCTCGCCGACATCGCCTATCACACGGCGAGCGTGGCGCGCGCGCGGCCGTCTGCGCTGATCGTCGCGGACTTGCCGTTCGGCACCTATGGCACGCCGGAACAAGCGTATGGAAGCTCCGTCGAATTGATGCGCGCGGGCGCGCAGATGGTGAAGCTCGAAGGCGGTGAATGGCTCACTGACACTGTCCGTTTCCTCGTGGAACGCTCAATTCCGGTGTGTGCGCATGTCGGGCTAACGCCGCAATCAGTGCATGCCTTTGGCGGCTTCAAGGTGCAGGGCAAGACCGAGGAAGGCGCGAACCAGTTGTTGCGCGACTCGCTCGCCATGCAAACGGCCGGCGCGCAGCTCATCGTGATGGAAGCGATTCCGACGCTGCTCGCGAGCGAAGTCACGAAGCAGTTGCGGATTCCAACCATCGGGATCGGCGCGGGCCTCGACTGCTCGGGTCAGGTGCTGGTATTGCACGACATGCTGGGCATCTTTCCCGGCAAGCGGCCGCGTTTCGTGAAGGATTTCATGGTCGGGCAGCCAAGTATTCTTGCCGCGGTGGAAGCGTATGTGCAGGCCGTGAAGGACGGGACTTTTCCTGGGCCTGAGCACTCGTTCTGAGAGTACTTTCGCGGGGACGATATCAGCGTGGCCGCGTTTCGGTGTTTCTAGCGGGCAATCCGAGCCGGCAGCGCGCCACGCAATGCATTGCAAACCAACAGCGCTTCGGCGCTCAATACGTCAGCCTCTGTCAGCACCTTTTCAGCCGCCTGCAGATTAGCGTCGTCTTCAAGCAGGATGCTTCGCATCACACCGGGCAGCACGCCCGACGCGAGCGGCGGCGTCCACCACCGCCCCGCCAGCTTCACGAATACGTTCGAGCGCCCGCCTTCCGTCAACTCGCCTCGTTCGTTGAAGAACAACGTGTCGAAGGCGCCTTTTGCCTCCGCTTCGCGCCAGCCGTGATCGTACTGCGCACGGTGCGTGGTCTTATGGCGCAGCAGTAGATCGCCGGCTTGGGTCGCCCCAAAATCGTGATCCGTTGCGAGCAGAACGTGGACCGTCGAATCGGCCAACGGCACCAACACCGCGGCCGTAATTTGCGTTACACCGCTCTTGCCTAACGCGACGCGCATGCGGTGCGGTGTGGCCGCGGGCAAAGACGCGCACCGCTCCGCGATCTGCGCGCGAATGCTTGCGGCATCGAATTGAAAGCCTAGCGTCGCGGCACTCGCCGACAGCCTCGCGAGATGGCGCGACACATGGCGCACGCCCTCTTCCCGCGTCGCGTACATGGTTTCGAACAGCTCGAAGCCGGGTTCCGCACCGGTCAGGAAGCGCGCTTTCAATCGACACTCCGCATATTCGTCTTCGGCGACGCTGTCGAGCACGATGCCCGCGCCGATGCCCATCGTGCCGCGCAATTCTCCCGCGGGCGCGGATGGCTTCAAGGTCAGCGTGCGAATCGCGACGGACATGCAGAAGTCGCCACCGCTATTTTCATTCGCCGCCAGCTCGGGCGCGGGTGCATCCAGCCAGCCGATCGCTCCGGTGTAAAGGCCGCGTGGCGTGCTCTCCAGTTCGTCGATCAACTGCATCGTGCGATGCTTCGGCGCACCGGTGATCGAGCCGCAAGGAAAGAGCGCGCGCAATATCGCGGCGAACGACGTGCCGGGCCGCAAAGCGGCTTCAACCGTCGACGTCATCTGCCAAACCGATGCATACGGCTCGACGGAAAAGAGCGCGGGCACTTTGACGGAGCCCGTCTGAGCAACGCGCGACAGATCGTTGCGCAGCAGATCGACGATCATCACGTTTTCGGCGCGATTCTTGGGGTCGTTGCCGAGAAATTCAGCGGCGCCGCGATCCGCTGACGGATCGGCTGAGCGTGGGGCGGTGCCTTTCATCGGGCGCGCGCGCAACGTTGCATTCTGCTTCTCGACGAAAAGCTCCGGCGAACATGACAGCACCCACGCGTTACCAGGCATTGCGATCAAAGCGCCGTACCGAACGGGTTGACGCGCCCGCAACCGCCGATAAAGCGCGATAGGCGGGCCAAATACGTCGAAGCCAAGCCGGTATGTGTAGTTGACCTGATAGGAATCGCCGTCGCGCAGGGCGGCATGAATTGCGCCGATGGCTGCATTGAACTGCGCGGGTTCGACACTCTCGCGCACATTGGCCGTGCCCGCCACAGACGGCTCCGCGAGATCGCCGTCATGTTTTGCGAGCCACGCGTCGACCTCGTCGCGTGAGAGTTTCTCGCAACGCTCGAACAATAAAAAACGCAGCGTGGCGTCGCCATGCTGCGTTTTGAACGACGGGTCAGATGCCCCGCCGAGAAGATGCCGGCCGAACTCGTAGTCGGCGAGCACGATGGCGTGCAGGCCGTGCCGTGCATCCAATTCGGCGGCCTCGCAAACGGCTTCGAGCTGCGCGGCGTCGGCGCATACCCGCTCATGCGCGAGACCGGTGTACAACCTGCTCGAGCGGCGCGCCGCCGACGCGTCGCAATCATCGAGCAATGCAAACACAGCACCGCGCTCATCTGCCGTCATGCGTACCGCCAACTTCTAACTGCCGTTAATCGAAGAAGCTCTTCACCCTATCGAACCAGCTCTTGCTTTGCGGGCTGTGCCGAGCGCCACCTTCCACCAAAGCTTTTTCGAACTGCTTGAGCAGATCGCGCTGCGGTTCCGTGAGCTTGACCGGCGTTTCGACCTGCACGTGCACGTACAGATCGCCGGCAATGCTCGAACGCAAGCCCTTGATACCCTTGCCGCGCAACCGGAACGTCTTGCCCGACTGCGTGCCTTCGGGCACCGTGAAGCTCGCACGGCCCGCGAGCGTGGGCACTTCGATTTCGCCACCCAGCGCCGCCGTGGTGAACGGAATCGGCATCTGGCAATGCAAATCGTCGCCGTCGCGCTCGAACACCGAATGCTGCTTGATATGGATCTCGACGTACAGATCGCCTGACGGCCCGCCGTTGATGCCGGGTTCGCCGTTGCCGGCCGAACGGATGCGCATGCCGTCGTCGATACCTGCCGGGATCTTTACTTCGAGCGTCTTGGTTTCCTTTACCTTGCCCGCGCCGTGGCAGTGAGTGCACGGCTCAGGAATATAGGTGCCGGTGCCATGACACTTCGGACAGGTTTGCTGGATGCTGAAAAAGCCCTGCGACATCCGCACCGCACCCGAACCGCTACACGTCGGGCAAGTTTCCGGCTTGGTGCCGGGCTTCGCGCCCGAACCGTGACAGACTTCGCACGAGACCCAACTCGGCACGCGAATCTGCGTGTCGTAACCATGCGCCGCCTGTTCCAGCGTGATTTCCATGCTGTAGCGCAGATCGGCGCCGCGATACACCTGCGGGCCCGCACGTCCGCCGCCGCCTCGCGCCGCGCCGCCGGCCGCCTGGCCGAAGATGTCGCCGAAAATATCGCCGAAGGCATCGGCAAAGCCGCCGAAGCCTTGCGCGCCGGCGCCGCCCATGTTCGGATCGACGCCCGCGTGACCATACTGGTCATATGCCGCACGCTTTTGCGAGTCCGAGAGCATTTCATAGGCTTCCTTCACCTCCTTGAAATGCTCTTCCGCATCCTTGTTGCCCGGATTGCGGTCGGGGTGGTGCTTCATCGCCAGCTTGCGATAAGCCTTCTTGATTTCGTCGTCGCTCGCGTTCTTTGCGACGCCCAGAACCTCGTAGTAATCCCGTTTCGCCATATCGGTTCAACGCCCCTCGCGAGAGTGCCGCGCGGTGGCTCCTCTTGAATGCTGGAGTCTCACGACTCGTCCGGTCGTGTTTCGTGCCGCCTGAATGCGGCTCAAAACAACGGCCTCCATAAAACAAATGTGCCCGGAGAGCCTAAAAGGCTCGCCAGGCGTGATAACCGCTCTTGCACGTTCCCGCGTCCAGATGCCCGCGGTGCTTCGTGCAGCCGGGCCGCACACAAAACCCGTGTGCGGCTTTACGGTCGGAATGCGACCTGGCTTTAGTCTTTCTTGACTTCCTTGAAGTCGGCGTCGACCACGTCGTCCTGCTGCTGGCTCGCGCCACCAGCCGACGGGCCCGCGCTCGCGCCCGCCGCGCCTGCTGCCGCAGCTTCGGCACCTTGCGCAGCCTGCATGTCGGCGTACATCTTTTCGCCCATCTTCTGCGAGGCAGTCGCCACCGCTTCGATCTTGGCTTCGAGTGCGGCCTTGTCGGTCGAACCGCTCTTCAGAGCGTCTTCCAGGTCCTTCAGCGCGGTTTCGATCTTTTCCTTCTCGCCGGCTTCCAGCTTGTCGCCGTACTCGGTGAGCGCCTTCTTCGTGCTGTGGACGAGCGCGTCGCCCTGGTTGCGGGCGTCGGCCAGCTCACGCAGCTTGTGATCTTCTTCCGCGTTCGCTTCGGCGTCCTTCACCATCTTCTCGATTTCGGCTTCGGACAGACCCGAGTTCGCCTTGATCGTGATGCGGTTTTCCTTGCCGGTCGCCTTGTCTTTCGCGCCGACGTGCAGAATGCCGTTCGCGTCGATGTCGAAGCTCACTTCGATCTGCGGCGTGCCGCGCGGTGCCGGCGGAATGCCTTCAAGGTTGAACTCGCCCAGCAGCTTGTTGCCCGCCGCCATTTCGCGTTCGCCCTGATACACCTTGATCGTCACGGCGCTCTGATTGTCGTCAGCCGTCGAGTAGACCTGCGAATGCTTGGTCGGGATCGTGGTGTTCTTGTTGATCATCTTCGTCATCACGCCGCCGAGCGTTTCAATGCCGAGTGACAACGGAGTCACGTCGAGCAGCAGAACGTCCTTGCGGTCGCCGGACAACACCTGGCCCTGAATCGCGGCGCCAACGGCCACGGCTTCGTCCGGGTTCACGTCGCGGCGCGGATCCTTGCCGAAGAATTCCTTAACCTTTTCCTGCACCTTCGGCATGCGGGTCATACCGCCGACCAGAATCACGTCGTCGATTTCGCCGACCTTCACGCCTGCGTCCTTGATAGCGACGCGGCACGGTTCGATCGTGCGTTCGATCAGTTCTTCAACCAGCGCTTCGAGCTTGGCGCGCGTGATCTTCAGGTTCAAGTGCTTCGGACCCGACGCGTCGGCCGTGATGTACGGCAGGTTTATTTCGGTTTGCTGGCTCGACGACAGTTCGATCTTCGCCTTCTCAGCCGATTCCTTCAGGCGCTGCAGTGCGAGCACGTCTTTCGACAGATCGACGCCCTGCTCTTTCTTGAACTCGCCGATGATGTAGTCGATGATGCGCTGGTCGAAGTCTTCACCGCCGAGGAACGTATCGCCGTTCGTGGACAGCACTTCGAACTGCTTTTCACCGTCGACATCCGCGATTTCGATGATCGACACGTCGAACGTACCGCCGCCCAGGTCATACACGGCGATCTTGCGGTCACCCTTCTCGTTCTTGTCGAGACCGAACGCGAGCGCGGCTGCGGTCGGTTCGTTGATGATGCGCTTGACTTCCAGACCGGCGATGCGGCCTGCATCTTTGGTTGCCTGACGCTGGCTGTCGTTGAAGTACGCGGGAACCGTGATCACGGCTTCGGTGACCGGCTCGCCGAGGTAGTCTTCAGCGGTCTTCTTCATCTTGCGCAGCACTTCCGCGGAGATCTGCGGCGGAGCCAGCTTCTGATCGCGTACTTCGACCCATGCGTCGCCGTTATCGGCCTTCATGATCTTGTACGGCATGAGGCCAATGTCTTTCTGAACTTCCTTCTCTTCGAACCGGCGGCCGATCAGGCGCTTAACTGCGTACAGCGTGTTCTTCGGGTTCGTGACCGACTGACGCTTGGCAGGCGCGCCGACGAGAATCTCGCCGTCTTCCATGTAGGCGATGATCGACGGCGTGGTGCGCGCACCTTCCGAGTTCTCGATCACCTTGACCGAATTGCCTTCCATGATCGCCACGCACGAGTTGGTCGTGCCGAGGTCGATACCGATGATTTTGCCCATTTTTACTAATCTCCTGACTTTGATCGCTGCGGGAATCGCCCTGTTTGCCGTCTGGCGGCAAGGCAATCCGCCCTAAATTCATACCTGCACTCAACATAAGTGCGTCCGCATCGTTTTCAAGACCTCTTTTGCGATGCGGTCTTTAATTTTTTTCAATCGACCGGACTTTTGCCCGAATCCGCTCCGTCGGCTTGCGCACCAACTGCCGCTTTGGCCGAGCGGATTTTCTCGCGCGCCGCGGCAACCGCCGCCTCGAACTGCGCGAGGCCGTGCCAGCCGGTCGCCCGACCCAGCCGTTTGCCGCGGTGGAAAAAGAACCACGTCGGCACACCATGAAGCATGAAACGCCGGCCAAGTTCGCGGTGCTCGTAGACATTGCTGTGAAACCACCGCAAGCCGAGCGCACGGATCGCGTCCGGTTGAGCGAGCATGGCCTTTTTGGCGATCTCGCAGTTGAAGCAGTCGAGTCCCCAGAAGAACACCACCGCGAGTTGGTCACCCGCTTCGGCGAGACTGGCGTCGAATGATTCGGCGCTTAGCTCCTGCATGTCAAACGCCGAAAACGCGGTTGCGTCGACGGGAATCTTGGCCATGACGATGCCTACCTGGTGCCTATCTGTTGTCTACGGCTCTGTACGGCAAACGCGAGCGGAATCCGAACCGAAAACGGAGCAAACCGGCCTTACTTCGGCGCAGCGACAGTGACGAGCGCCGGGCGCAGCACGCGATCCGCGATCACGAAGCCCTTTTGCAACACGGCGACAACCGTATTCGGCTCCTGGTCGGCCGGCACCATGGAGATAGCCTGATGGCGGTGCGGGTCGAACTTCTCGCCCACCGGATTCAGCGCGACGACGCGGCCCTTCTCCAGCGCGCCTGTGAGCTGACGCAGCGTGAGTTCGACACCTTCGCGCACTTTCTGAAGATCGTCGGTCGAGTGAGCGACGGCTGCTTCCAGACTGTCGATCACCGGCAGCAGGTGCTCCGCGAAGCTCTCGATGGCAAACTTGTGCGCCTTCGCAACGTCTTCTTGCGCGCGGCGGCGCACGTTTTCCGTCTCGGCCTTCGCGCGCAGAAAGCTTTCCTGCAATTCGGCGATCTTCGCCTGCGCTTCGGTCAATGCAGCTTCCGCACCCGTTGCCGGCGTGTCCGTGGCGACGCTCGCAGCGGCTTCCTGCTCCGGCGTGACCGCCTCGGCGGCCTGGCGCGCGGTTTCGTCCGCGGGCGTGGGATTCTGGCTCGTCGGGTTCTCTTGCGTGTTTTCCATGTCGCTAAAAGTCGTTAAAAAATTAAAAGCCAACGGCAGCAACGGCGCATGACACCAACGCGATTTGTGCGTTGCAAAATCGCGACAGTTATCCAGGCGCGCTACCACGTATCGAAATGGCAGGTTGGGCCGCAAACGCGCGTTTTCAAGCGTCTCCGCCGAAATTTTCAAACCGGCAGGCCACGCCGAAACGCGCGGTTACAACCATGAGAGCGCTGCGATCAGATTCAGATTGAGCGCGGCGTGCAAGTGACCTATGCTCCAGTTACGCGGCGGAAAACAGCGTTAACCCTAATCCGACATAAACCTTTCCGCCTTTTTGCAATTTCCACCTGGCTAGCTCGTTTCTTTTCCGCACCATCCCAAAAGGGGGTACCGTGAAACTGACCTTTGCAATCTCGGTGGTCGCACTGGTACTCGTTGCGGGCACCACGACCATCTGTATGTCTGGGGCGGTCAACGATCACACAACCGAATACGGCGGCGTGAACGCGACCATGGAACAACTGTTCAATCCCCACCTGAAAATCTGTCGATAGTCCGGCGGTCGCGCTTGGTCGGGCGGCCGTGTAGTGCCTCGGCCGGCTCGCGATACGTCTTGCGGCGCTCGTGCTCGGCCTGCCGCTTTTGCCGGCTCTCGTCCGTCTCGGCGTAAAGCGTCTGCGCGACGCTCGCTGGGCCGCGCACGTCGCACACGCCCAGCACCTGCACCTGCCATACGAACCGCTCGATTTCGATCTCGACGAGATCGCCGACCCGCACGTCCTTGGCCGGCTTCACGTTGGCTCCGCCTATGCGCACACGCCCCTTCTCGACCGCGTCGGCGGCAAGCGAGCGCGTCTTGAAGAAGCGTGCTGCCCAAAGCCACTTGTCGATGCGCAGCTTCGCGCCCGGTTCCGTCGAAATTCGGTAGTTCATATGCGTGCTCAAGCCGGAGTGTGATGCGGTACGGGAACCGCCTGCACCGGCCAGCCTTGCAGATTCTGCGCGACGATTTCGCCAAGCGCGGCAATCCACGCCTGCGACGCGTTCACGCAAGGAATGCGATGAAACTCCTTGCCGCCAGCATGCAGGAACTCGTCGCGCACTTCCATGCCGATCTCCTCGATCGTCTCGAGACAGTCGGCGGTGAAGCCGGGACAAAATACGTCAGCACGCCGCACGCCTGCCGCCCCGAGTTCCTTCAGCGTGGGTGCCGTGTACGGCTGCAACCACTCCGCCTTGCCGAAACGCGACTGGAAGGTGATCCGGCATTCCACCGGCGTCAGGCCGAGCGCCTGCATCAGCAGCGCGCCGGTCGTCTGGCACTGCTCGTGGTACGGATCGCCAAGATCGAGCGTTCGCTTGGGCACGCCATGAAAACTGAGAACGAGCTTGTCGCCGGCCGCGAAATCCGGACGACCATGGAGATGCCAATACTGGTGTACCTGCGCAGCGAGCGCTGAAATATACGCGGGATGATCGGCGTACTGGCGCACCGTGCGGATCTCGGGCTGGTTACGCATGCGCTTGAGGGCGGAGAACGCGTCGTCGAACGCGGTCGCCGTGGTCGACGACGAGTACTGCGGATACATCGGCATCAGCAGCACCCGTTCGGCACCGGCGAGCTTCAGCTGATTGAGCATGGCCGGGATGCCGGGCGTGCCGTAGCGCATTGCGTACTCGACGAGCACCGTGTAGTCATTCAATTGCAGCAGGTGGCGCAAACCTTCCACCTGCTTTTCCGTATAGACGCGCAGCGGCGAGCCTTCGGGCATCCACACGGCCGCATATTTCTTCGCGGATGCGCGGCCCCGGAACGGCAGGATCAGAAGCCGCAAAATGATTTGCCACAGCAGCGCCGGAATTTCTACCACGCGAGGATCGGACAGGAACTGCGCGAGATAGCGGCGAACCGCTCGAGGCGTTGGCGCGTCGGGCGTGCCGAGATTGATCAGCAGCACGGCAACGCGGTGCGACGTGGCGTTCTGCGAGGGCCGCTCGAGGTCGAAGCGCATAGGCAGCAGGAATAACCGCACAAGGCGGGAAGTGGAATCAGGTGGGATTCATTATAGCGGCGCGCCTCGTGGCCGCGCGCCCTGGAGACCCCTGGCCGTTCGGCCAATTGGCAGGCGGCGCCGGCTCGCGCATCATGTGCTGGATGAAACGCGGCAGCGGCGAGGCGCTACTGCTGGCTGAGGGTCAGCGAGAGCAGTCTCGCGGTGATGTCCACGATCGGGATCACGCGGTTGTAGGCCATTCGCGTGGGTCCGATCACGCCAAGTGTTCCGACGATCTTGCCATTCACCTCGTACGGCGCGGTAACGACGCTCATTTCCTCGATAGGCACGAGGTTCGACTCGCCGCCTATGAAGATCTGCACGCCAGCCGCATGACTCGACACATCCAGCAACTGAAGGAGACTGGTCTTTTGGTCGAACACATCAAAGAGCTTGCGCAAGCGCGCCATGTCCGAGGAAAGATCCGCGACCTCGAGCAGATTGCGCTCGCCCGAAATGAGCACGGTCTCGCCAGTGTCCGATTCGTCGGTGCTCGCGGTGACGGCCGCGTGCATGAGCGTGGTCATGTCGCCGCGCAACTGGTCGATCTCTTCGCGCAGGCGGCGGCGCACTTCGTCGAAAGAAAGACCGGCGAAGTGGGCGTTGATGTAGTTGGATGCTTCGACCAGTTCGGACGGCGTGAAGTCGCGCTGGGTCGCCATCATGCGGTTCTGCACGTCGCCTTCGGGCGTAACGATGATCAGCAGAATGCGCTTGTCGGACAGGCGCATGAATTCGATCTGCTTGAACACGTGGCTGCGCCGCGGCGTGAGCACGACACCGGCGAACTGCGACAGATTCGAGAGCACGCTCGCCGCCGCGGCGACGATTTTCTGTGGCTCGCCGGCCTGCAGCGTAGTCTTGACGGTACGCGTGACTGCTTCTTCGTCTGCGGCCGACTCGACAGTCAACATTGTGTCGACAAAAAGCCGGTAGCCGCGCGGCGTGGGAATGCGTCCAGCCGAAGTATGCGGGCTGATCACAAGGCCCAGATCCTCGAGATCCGACATGACGTTGCGGATGGTCGCCGGACTCAACTCCAGGCCGGAATAGCGCGACAGCGTGCGCGAGCCGACCGGCTGACCTTCGGCAATGTAGCGCTCGATCAGAGTTTTTAGGAGGGTTTGTGCGCGAGGATCTAGCATGACGGAAAATTTTAGCTCAATGGTGCGACTACCGCGAGCGCTAACGGCGCCCAACACCGGCGGATCAACCGCCGCTCGCCAGGACTGCCTCTTGCGCCGGTTTCAGCGCCCGGTGCCGCGTTCGGTCCGGGGCGCCGCCAGCCCTGTTGCTGACGGCCCCGCCCGCAGCGCGCCGTTGCAGTTTGCGGGGCGCACATGTCATCAAGGCTTCACCATTCTAACGATAATCCCTAACTGCGCTGGCGGCCCGCCCGTGCCGGCGGGCCGCCGGGTCCGCGCGCGGTTCTTTTCGGGCCTTACCTATGGTGTAATGCCGGCATGCAAGTAACCAGCCAGTTCAAGACCGTGGCGCTCGTCGGGCGCAACAACACCCCGGGTATTCGCGAGCCCCTGACGGCGCTCGCCTCCTGCATCGCGAAGCGCGGCTTCGAAGTCTTTTTCGAAGCCGACACCGCCGCGGAAATCGGCGTCACCGAGTATCCGGCGCTGCGTCCGGCCGAGATCGGCGCGCGTGCAGATGTGGCGATCGTGCTGGGCGGCGACGGCACAATGCTGGGCATCGGGCGGCAACTGGCGCCTTACCGCACTCCGCTCATCGGCATCAACCACGGCCGGCTGGGCTTCATTACCGACATCCCGATCTCGGACATGAGCGAGATCGTGCCGCAAATGCTGGCGGGCAACTTCGAACGCGAGGAGCGCGTGCTGCTGGAGGCGCGCATCATGCGCCAGGGCAGTCCGATCTACCACGCGCTTGCCTTCAACGACGTGGTGGTCAATCGCAGCGGCTTCTCCGGCATGGCGGAACTGCACGTTTCGGTGGACGGGCGCTTCATGTACAACCAGCGCTCGGACGGCCTGATCGTCGCCACGCCCACCGGCTCGACGGCTTACGCGCTGTCGTCGCAAGGGCCGATTCTTCATCCGCAGTTGCAGGGCATCGTACTCGTGCCGATCGCGCCGCACGCGCTGTCGAACCGGCCAATCGTGCTGCCGGACGACTCGAAGGTCAGTATCCAGATCGTTTCCGGGCGCGAGGTCAACGTCAATTTCGACATGCAGTCGTTTACGTCGCTCGAACTGGGCGACTCGATCGAAGTGCGCCGCTCGCGTCATACGGTGCCAATGCTGCATCCGGTCGGCTACAGCTATTACGCGACGCTGCGCAAGAAGCTGCACTGGAACGAATACCCATCGCACGAAGAAGACGACAAGCTCTGACCGGCGGAATGCCGGGATACAAGCGCCGCTAGAGAAACCCGAATATCAGGCTCACAGACCACCTTCATGCTTCGCCACCTCTCGATACGCGACTTCGTCATCGTCGCCGCGCTCGATCTCGAATTCGACAGCGGCTTTACCGTTTTTTCCGGCGAGACCGGCGCCGGCAAGTCGATCCTCATCGACGCGCTGGCGCTCGCGCTCGGCGCGCGCGCTGACGCGAGCGTCGTTCGCACCGGCGAGAGCCGCGCCGACATCACCGCGGAATTCGACACACACGCGCAGGTGGATCAGTGGCTCGACGAGCAGGCGTTCGCCGCGTCGGCAGCCGACGGCCAGAACGGCGGCACCGTGATGCTGCGCCGCGTGGTGGATGCAAATGGGCGGTCGCGCGCTTTCATCAACGGCACGGCCGCGACATTGGCGCAACTGCGCGAGGTCGGCGAAATGCTGGTGGACATTCATGGCCAGCACGCGCACCAGTTGCTGATGCGTCCCGACGCCCAACGCGAACTGTTCGATACCCACGCAGGCCTGAGCGAACTTTCCGCGGGCGTCACGCGCGCGTGGCGCACATGGCGCGAGAAGGTTCAGGCGGTCGAGCATGCGCAAACGCGCGACCGCGAGTTGCAACTGGAACGCGAGCGGCTTGCCTGGCAGCTTGCGGAGCTGGACAAGCTGTCGCCCCAGCCTGGCGAATGGGAAGAGGTTAACGCGGAGCATCGGCGGCTGTCGCATTCGGCGAACCTGATCGACGGCGTGCAGGGCGCGCTGACTGCGTTATCCGAATCGGACGAAGCAATGATCACGCATCTTGCGTCGATCGTGTCGAAGGTGCGCGATCTCGCGGAAATCGATCCGGCCTTGAACGACGTACTGGCCGCGCTCGAACCCGCAGAGATCCAGCTTCAGGAAGCTGCGTACTCGCTGAGCCATTACGCACAAAAGCTCGAACTCGATCCCGACCGGCTCGCCCAGGTCGAAAAGCGCCTCGACGCATTGCATTCGGCGGCGCGCAAGTTTCGCTTGCAGCCCGAAACGCTGCCCGATGAACATGAAACGCGCCGTGCGCAGCTTGCCGCGCTAGACGCTGCCGCCGACCTCGATAGCCTGCATGCAGCAGAAGCAAAGGCGCACGAGGCATTCGTCGCGGAAGCCAAAAAGCTGTCCAAGGCACGCGCAAAGGCCGGCAAGGCCCTCGGCGCGGCGGTCACCACCGGTATGCAGGAACTGTCGATGAAAGGCGGCAGCTTCGAAGTAGCGCTCGTGCCGCTGCCGGAGGGCGGCGCGCATGGTTTGGAGCAGGTCGAATTCCGCGTCGCCGGGCATGCAGGCGTGCCGCTGCGGCCGCTTGCCAAGGTCGCATCGGGTGGCGAACTCGCGCGGATCAGCCTTGCGCTGGCCGTGATCGCAAGCGCCGCAAGCCCGACGCCCACGCTGATCTTCGACGAAGTGGATACGGGCATTGGCGGCGGCGTCGCCGAAGTGGTCGGACGGCTACTGCATCAACTCGGAGAAGCGCGCCAGGTGCTTTGCGTGACGCATTTGCCGCAGGTCGCCGCACGGGGCGACCATCATTTCCAGGTGGCGAAGACCGGCAACGGCAAGGGCGGTACGGTAAGCAGCGTCGTTTCCCTCGACAAGGCGAGCCGCGTGGAAGAAGTCGCGCGAATGCTCGGCGGGCTCGAAATCACACCGACCACTCGCAAGCACGCGAAGGAAATGCTGGCGGCTTAGTAGTCCCAAGGCTGCGGCGAAGGCCCGGCCTTCAGCGCGGGCACAGGTCTTTACCGCCGAAGCGGCACGGGACAAAGCGCCGGCAACCCGCGCTTGGGCCGCGGCCCGCCATGACGCACGTCTCCTTCAACCCTCGCCGAACACCCGCTCCCAAAGCCCGAGCACGGCATCGCGTTCCGTCGCGACGAGAGCCGGCTCCACGCGCGCCTTCTCCATCCCATCCAGCCGCAACTTATGCTGCAACTTCCGGTACGTGCGGTAAGCCGCGCCGACCGTCTCGGCTTCGGCCTCGCTCATCAGCCCGAGGCGCGACACTTCGCGCAGCAGAGCAATGTTCCCGGTATTGCGGATCAATTCGGGATCGCGCGCCGCGTGCAGCAAGACCCAGTACTGCACGGTGAATTCGATATCCACCATGCCGCCGCGATCATGCTTGAGGTCGAACAGCGTCGTATGGTTAGGGTGCCCGGCGATCACCCGCTCGCGCATCTCGACTATCTCGGCGGCAAGCTGCCTGGCGTCGCGCGGCGTGGTCAACACCTGTTCGCGGATCGCCTCGAACTGCGCGCCGATCTGCGCGTCGCCCGCACAGTAACGCGCGCGGGTTAGTGCCTGGTGCTCCCAGACCCATGCGGTGTTGGCTGCGTCGCCCTCGCGCAGTTGATAGCGGCGGAACGCGTCCAGATCGGTGACGAGCAAACCCGACTCGCCGTTCGGCCGCAGGCGCAGGTCGATATCGAACAATGTGCCTGCGCCGGTGGCCGTGGTCAGCCAGGTAATGAGCCGGCGGGTGTACGTGGAATAGATATCGGCTGCGGCGTCGTCGGGATCGTCGTAGAGGAAAATGACGTCGAGGTCGGACGCATAGCCCAACTCTTTGCCGCCCAGCTTGCCGTATGCGATCACCGTGAAACGCGGCACCTGGCGATGGCGCTTCGGCAACTGGTTCCACACGGCTTCGAGCGTCACATCGAGCACAGCATCGGCGAGTTCGGACAGGCGGTCGCTCACATGTTCGACGCTCAGCTTGCCGGCAAGGTCGATCAGCAGAATACGGAACACTTCTGCCTGGTGCGCGTGGCGCAGCAAGTCCATTTGCTGCTCGACGCCGTCCGCGGCGGCCAGCCGCAAGCGCAACGTGCGCTTGAACTCGGACCAGTCAAATGGACTGTTGATCGCCTCGTCGTCGAGCAGTTCGTCGAGCAATTGCGGATGGCGGATCAGATAGCCGGCCGCCCAGCGCGAGGCGCCCAGCACCGACAACACCCGATGCAGCGCTTGCGGGTACTCGGTCAGCAGCGCCAGGTACGCACCGCGCCGGCTCACCGCTTCGAGCAGATCGAAAAGACGCGCGAGCGTATCGCCGCGCCGCTCGGGCGGCTCCAGCGTGCGCGCGGCTTCGAGCGCGCGCTGCGCGACGATGTCGAAACGCTGCCGGCTGCGCTCCGCGAGCCCCGCGTAACGCGACGATTGCCACACGCCGCGCAGCCGCGCGAGCAGATCGCCCGGCTCCGCCACACCCAGTTCGACGATACGCGCGCGCAACGCATCTTCCGCGCTGTCGTCCGAGAGTGCGCTGCTCCAGACCCAGGCCGCCGCGCCGTCTTCGGGGGCGCCGCAGCCATCGCGGCCGCTTACCTTGTCGGCAAATATCTGATCGAACTGCTGTTCGACAAGCTCACGGTGCGCGTCGAGCCGGGCCATCAACGTCGGATAGTCGTCGCAGCCCATGGCACGGGCGAGCGCCGCCCGGTCCTCGGGATCGACGGGCATCGCATGAGTTTGCGCGTCGTTGCGATATTGCAGCCGGTGTTCCAGTTCGCGCAGGAACCGATACGCCTGCGAAAGCTTCACGCAGACCGACGTGTCGATCAACCCATGCGTCGCGGCGTGACGCAACACGGCGAGCGTCGGACGCACACGAAAACCGGCGTCCTGACCGCCGCGGATCAACTGGAACACCTGCGCGCTGAATTCGATTTCGCGGATGCCACCGCGCCCCAGCTTGATGTCGTCGGCCTTGTCCGGGCGCATCGACGCGCGGCGCTGTGCCTCCTGGCGAATCTGCAGATGCAACGCGCGAATCGCGCTGATCACGCCGAAGTCGAGATAACGGCGATAGACGAACGGCGTGACGATCGCATCGAGCTGTTTCGAGAGACGCCGCGCCGCCTCGCTCGTGGCTTCGGAAACCAGCCGGCCCTTGATCCATGCATAGCGTTCCCACTCGCGGCCCTGCACATAGAAGTACTCTTCGAGCATGCCGAGACTGCATACGAGCGGCCCCGAATCGCCGTTCGGGCGCAAACGCATGTCGACGCGAAACACATAGCCGTCGGCGGTGACTTCGGCGAGAGCGCCGATCAGCCGCTTGCCGAGGCGCGTGAAAAAGTCCTGCGTGGCGATCGCCGCGCGCTGCCCGCCGGCGGTCTCGCCGTCCTCTTCATAAATGAAGATCAAGTCGATGTCCGACGACACGTTCAGTTCCCGACCGCCGAGCTTGCCCATGCCGACCACACCCAGCGTGAGCCGCTCGCCTTGCGGGCCGCGGGGCTCGCCAAAGAGCGCCTCGAGTTCGGCGGAAAGAACGGCGAGCGCGCGCTGGATCGTCGTCTCGGCCAGATCGGTCATCGCTCCGGTGACTTCGGCGACGTCCGCCTCGCCAGCCAGGTCGCGCTCCATCACGGCGCAAAACACCTCGGTGCGCAACCGGCGCAGAGCCCGTTTCAGTGCCTCTTCGGTCAAGGGAGCGGCAGCGCCGCCGGCGGCCTCCGCGCAGAGCGTGTCAAAGCGGGCGTCGATGCGCTCGCGGGTCAACGGCGCGGACGCAAGCTCCGCCACCTGCACGGCGAGTTTGGGATGCGCCGCGGCGGCGCGCGCCGCGTAGTGCGAATAGTCGGAACTCGGAAGAGTAGCGTGAGTCATCAAAGGTCTGGCTCGCTCGTTGCTTGGTTGTCGGGGACTGTGCGCCAGAGGCATGCCGCTTCGTCGCACCGCGACTTCCCGGACGCCGATGAGGCTCGCGCGGCGGCGTGCTGACAGGGCCTATACGAAGTCCTGCCGACGCTTTCCCGTGTGTTACATTTCGTCGTTAAATCGCAAAACTACCATACGCCCACCCGCCGCAGCATGTCCGAGCGAAACGAATCCGCCGACCCGCAGGAAACCGGGCAGGCCCGGCCTCTGAGCGGAAGCGACCACGTCGTGCTGCGCCGGACTCTTCACGTCGTTCTGGCGCTGGCGCTCGTCCTCTATTTCATCGCTGCGGGACTGTACCTCGGCTTGCGCTATGTGGTGCTGCCGCGCGCCGACGCTTTCCGCCCGCGCATCGAAGCCGCCGTCTCCGAAAAGCTGCACGCGCAGTTCACCATCGGCAAGCTCGCGCCGCATTGGAGCGGGTTCCAGCCAGGGCTCGACATCACTAATCTGGTGATTCGAGACCATGAAGGCAAACCCGCGCTCACCATACCGCACGCCACCGCGAGCTTGTCGTGGCGCTCGCTCTGGCAGTTCTATCCGACGCTCTCCAGCCTGATCGTCGATCAACCGGATGTGCTGATTGCGCGCGGCGGCGACGGGGAACTCTCGGTCGCAGGCGTGCCGGTGCCGACCCGTCACAGCGGCAACGACACGTTGTCGACGTGGCTCGTGCGACAGCAGGCGATCGTCGTGCGCGGTGGCGTGCTGCGCTGGCGCGACGTCCAGCGTGACGAACCGGAACTCGCTCTGCGCGACATCCGCATAGCGATCCTGAACGACGGCTACGATCACCGTCTTGCCCTTCAAGCGCCGCCGGATGGCCGCTTGCTACACGGCCCAATCGATTTCCGCACGCATTTCCGGCACGCGCCGCTCGCGGCGATCGGCAAGCCGATCAACTGGAAGGGACAGGCCTATGTGTCGACCGGGCCGGTCGATCTGCCGACGCTTGCGCGTTACGTCAGGTTTCCGATCGAAACGTTCGCCGGCCGCATCGACAACGCGATCTGGGTCGAGTTCGCCGACGGCCGCATGAAGTCGGCAAGCGGCCAGATGGCCGGCGCAGATGTCGCGTTACGCGTGCGGCCCACGCAGCCCAAGCTGCTTGTGCCGGTCGCCCATTTCGGGTGGCGCATGGAAGTCGATCAGGGCGACTACAAGCTTCAACTGAGTGACATGCGCGCCGAACTCGGCCAGCCGCCGCTCGAGGACGGCACGCCGCTTACGCGCACACTGACGTTCAGCACGCTCGACGGACACTATCGCAAAGCGTCGCAGCAAAACGGACAGCTCATGAGCGTGTCGGGCGACCGCGTGGACCTAGGCATTCTCGCGGAATTCAGCCGAGCGTTACCGCTGCCGCGGCCCCTTCTTAACGGTCTCGTGCGCTACAACCCGCGCGGCATCGTTGCCAACTATCTGATCGAAGTGGAACGCGGCAAGCCGGAATCGGGCGAGCCTGGCGGCGACCGTCACGCGACGGGCGCCGAGCCAGTCGAGCGTTATCGCTTCAAGGGCGACCTGCAAGGCATCAGCTTCGCCGCGCAAGAACCGCCGCCTGGACTCACCGCGCGCAATCACCCACGTGCTGGCATTCCGGGTATCGAGAATCTTTGGGGCAGTGTCGACGCCGATCAACGTCACGGTACGGCTTTGCTCGACACGTCCAACGTGGCGATCACGCTGCCAGGCGTCTTCGACGATCCGCGCCTCAAGCTCGACCATCTGCACGGTCGCGCCGACTGGACCATCGGCAAGAAAGCGCCCGGCGACAACCACCCGGCGTTCACAGTGAAACTGGCCGACTTCGGCGTCTCGAATGCAGACGTCGCGGCGAGCGCCACCGCCGACTACAGCAACCCCGGCCACGGCCGCGGCTCGCTTGACCTGAAAGCGGACTTCGAGCGCGCGCAGGTCTCGCGCATCGCCCGCTATCTTCCGACCAGCATCAGCGAAAAGCTGCGCATCTATCTCGGGCACGGCTTGCAGGCCGGCATGTCGCGCGGCGCGACGATCGAGATACATGGCGATCTGACGAAGTTTCCCTACTCGCGCGATCCCGACGCGGGCGTCTTTCACATTGTCGCGCCGTTCAAGGGCGGCAAATTCGACCCTTCGCCATACCCGCCGCGCAAGATGAGGAACGGCACGCCGAACGTGTGGCCGCCGCTCGACGGCATCGACGGCGTGTTCGAACTCAAAGAGAAGATGTTGCGCTTCGACATCGACCGCGCACGCTATAAACGCGTGGCGCTGCATGGCGTGAACGGCAGGATCGACGACCTCGGCACGCGCGAGTCGAACCTCGTGATCAAGGGCGACGGGCTCGGGCCGCTCGCCGACATGCTCGACTACGTGAACGAAAGCTCGCTCGGCATCATGGCGCGGCACCAGACCGAGAAGATCCGCGCCGAAGGGCCGGCCTCGCTCGCGTTGAAGCTGACGGTTCCGCGCACGCCCAAGCCGCATATCGGCGTGGAAGGCGCGCTGGGCTTCGAGAATAATCGACTGACGGTAGAAAACGTGCCGCCGCTGTCGCAGTTAAGGGGCAAAGTGCACTTTACCGAACGCAGCGCGCAGACCGACCGGCTCACCGCGCAGTTTCTTGGCGGCGACCTGCGGGCAAGCGGCGGACTGAAGCAGGACGGCACTTACGCTCTCGACCTGGACGGTCATCTGGCCGTCGATGCGGCGCGCGGTCTCGGCCTGCATGGTCCGGCGGCCCAGGTGCTCACGCGCATGAGCGGCAGCGCACCCTACGCGCTCAATGTGCGCGGCGCAAAAGGCAGGCTGCCGCAACTCACGGTGAACTCGGACTTGACCGGCCTCGCGCTCGACTTTCCGGCACCGTTCAACAAGCCGGTCGGCGCACCGATGCCGCTACGGCTCGCCGCCGGGCCGTCCACGGTTGCCGGCGAAAGCGGACTGGAGCGTGCGGAACTGAACTTTGGTCCAATCGCCGCGCGCTACTTGCTGGACTACAAGCCGAAAAGCCCGCCGACGGTGCTGCGCGGCGCAATCGGCGTGAACCGGCCGGCCGACCTGCCCTCGGAAGGGGTGATCGCCGCGGTCGACCTCGAAGCGTTCGATGCCGACGCATGGCGGGCGCTCGTTACACAGATGCGCAACAAGGAAGCGCCTGCTGAATCGGCCGCGCCTTCCACCCCCAACCCGACTGTCGCGCAGTTCCTGCCGAGCCGCTTTGCGCTCCACATCGGCACTTTGACGCTGCTCAAGCGCCATTGGGACAGCGTGATCGTCGGCGCTTCGCACGCGGATGCCAAATGGCAGGCGAATATCGCCTCCAATCAGGTGTCGGGTCACGTTTCGTGGCTGCCGGGCGCCGACAAGGCGTCGCCGGGCACGCTGCAGGCGCGCTTTGCACGCGTCGTGATTCCGTCGGTGGCCGACAAGGATCTGCTCGGTCAAGCTATTTCGGCTCCGGTGCAGAACATGCCGTCGATCGATCTGGTCGTCAACGAACTGATCGTGCGCGACCGCGATATCGGCCGGCTCGAAGTGCTGGCGCACAATTTCAACGAAGACGGCGTGCCCGTCTGGCAACTCGACAAGCTGGACATTGCAAATCCCTCGGCCACGCTCTCTGCGACGGCGAACTGGCGCACCTCGACCGAACTGGCCAACTCCGCCGACGACACCACGTCGCGGCGCACCGTGTTCGATTTCAAGCTCGACATCAAGGACGCGGGCGGATTGCTCCAGCGCTTCGGCCAGCCGCGCACGCTGAAGGCGGGCAGCGGCACGCTATCGGGCAAGATGGTGTGGCGCGGTGGCCCGACCGCCATCGACTACCCGACGCTAAACGGCAACATGGCCGTCGATCTTCGTCACGGCCAGATTCTCAAGGTCGATCCGGGCGTCGCCAAGCTGCTCGGCGTGCTTAGTCTGCAAAGCCTCGCGCGCTTCGCGACGCTGAGTTTTCGCGACGTGATCGGCGAAGGTCTGCCGTTCGAGCACGTCACGGGAACCGCGCAGATTCGCAACGGCATCGGCCGCACCGAAAACTTCGAGATGGTGACCGCGCCGGCCCGCGCCGAAATGAAAGGCTCCGTCGATCTGGCTCAGGAAACTCAGGATCTGCATGTCCAGATCGTGCCGACGGTGAGCGCCGGCGCAGCGGTCGTCGCGGCCGCGGTAATCAATCCATTCCTCGGCCTGGGCGCGCTGGTGGCGGATCTGGCGTTTAGCCAATCCATCTCGCACGCGTTCGCGCGGGAGTACGCGATCACCGGTTCGTGGTCGAAACCGCACATCGAGCGGGTCAAGAGCGATCGGGGTAAGATGGACGCTCCAGCTTCGACCGCGGTCGCGCAATAAGCGTCTTCAGTTGAAGCTTTGGCTCAAGCTTCAAGTCGACGGCGGGTTCGACGCTGTCGGTGGGTTACGGATCGACCGAGATTCGAACCCAGGTGCCCGAGCCAGCCACAAACGACGTATGCGGCGCGCCGGAACTTAGCGCCGCCGCCTTTGCCGGGAGTTTCTCGAAACGCTCATGAGCGAAACACACGTCTCTTCATCTTCGTCCCCTGCCTTGTCGGCCGCAGCACCTGGCGATTCACAGCTTGAGCAGGCAAGCGGCACACAAAGCACGTTTCGCGTCGCGGCGCTGCAGATGGTGAGCACGCCGGATCGCGAGCGAAATCTGGCCGACGCCGAGCGCCTGATTGCTGAAGCCGCGGCCGATGGCGCGCAGCTTGTCCTCCTGCCGGAATACTTCTGCTTCATGGGCTTCAAGGACACGGACAAGCTCGCCGTGCGCGAGGCTTACCGCGACGGCCCGATTCAGCGCTTTCTCGCGGATGCCGCGCGCCGCCACAAGCTGTGGGTGATCGGCGGCACGCTGCCGGTCACGGCGCCCGAACCGTCGCGAGTGTTGAACACCACACTCGTATTCGACCCGCAAGGACACGAGGCTGCCCGCTACGACAAGATTCATCTGTTCAACTTCGAGAAAGGCGAGGAATCGTTCGACGAGGCGCGCACCATCTGTCCCGGTGACGAGGTTCGTACTTTCCAGTCGCCCTTCGGCCGTGTCGGTCTGTCGGTCTGCTACGATCTGCGCTTTCCCGAGCTGTACCGGCGCATGGGCGATTGCGCGCTGATCGTTGTGCCATCGGCGTTCACCTACACGACCGGCCACGCGCACTGGGAGATGCTGCTGCGCGCCCGCGCCGTCGAAAACCAGTGCTATGTGCTGGCCGCGGCGCAAGGCGGCAAGCACGAGAATGGCCGCCGCACGTGGGGCCACAGCATGTTGATCGACCCGTGGGGGGAAATCGTGGCAGTGCGTGACGAAGGCGCCGGCGTGGTCGCTGGCACGCTGGAGCGCACGCGTATCGACGAAGTGCGGCAGAGCCTGCCCGCCTGGCGTCACCGGGTGCTCAGCTAGACACATTGACATTGAAACTGCGGCGCCCCTCACCCATATAGTGATGGTGGCGCTAACCGAATCCTTCGTATCGAGCAGAACATACTTCGCATGAATATCATCGAACCCGGTATCCGTAATCTCGCCACCGCCAAGGACATCCTCCTGACGCCCTACGGTCTCGACGAGTCCCTGCTCACCCGCACGCTGGCTGAGATCTTCACGCATCGCGTCGACTATGCGGACCTGTATTTCCAGGCAACCCGCAGCGAAGCATGGAGTCTGGAAGAAGGCATCGTGAAGTCGGGCAGTTTCAGCATCGACCAGGGCGTCGGCGTGCGCGCCGTGTCGGGCGACCGCACGGCTTTCGCGTATTCGGACGACCTGTCGCCCGAAGCGATCCGCCAGGCGGCAATCGCCACACGTGCAATTGCCAAGGCGGGCGGCGGCAAGCAGAAGATCAAGGTGGCGTCGTCGTTGACCGGCATTGCCGGGCGCGATCTATACCTGCCCGCCGATCCTCTGCATTCGCTCGACGCGACCGCCAAGGTCAAGCTGCTCGAGCGCATCGAACACATGGCGCGCGGTCGCGACCGGCGCATCCAGCAAGTCATGGCGGGCCTCGCCGGTGAATACGACGTCGTGCTGGTCGCGCGCAGCGACGGCGGGTTCGCGGCGGATATCCGTCCGCTCGTGCGCGTGTCGGTCACGGTGATCGCCGAGCAGAACGGACGCCGCGAGATCGGCAGCGGCGGCGGCGGTGGCCGCTTCGACTACAGCTATTTCACCGACGAAGTGCTGTCGCGCTACGTCGACGACGCGGTGCACGCAGCGCTCGTGAACCTCGAAGCGCGTCCGGCGCCGGCGGGCGCGATGACTGTCGTGCTTGGACCGGGCTGGCCCGGCGTATTGCTGCACGAAGCAATCGGCCACGGTCTGGAAGGCGACTTCAATCGCAAGGGTTCGTCGGCGTTTGCAGGACGCATCGGCGAGCAGGTCGCGGCCAAGGGCGTGACCGTCGTCGACGACGGCACGCTGCCGAACCGCCGCGGCTCGCTCAACATCGACGACGAAGGCAATCCGACGCAGTGCACGACGCTGATCGAAGACGGCATTCTCAAGGGTTATATTCAGGACACGCTCAACGCGCGTCTGATGAAAATGCCGGTCACGGGCAATGCACGCCGTGAGTCGTACGCGGCGCTGCCCATGCCGCGCATGACCAACACGTACATGCTCAACGGCGACAAGGACCCGCAGGAAATCATCGAATCCGTGAAAAACGGCTTGTACGCGGTGAATTTCGGCGGCGGCCAGGTCGACATCACCAACGGCAAGTTCGTATTCTCGACATCCGAGGCGTACATGATCGAAGACGGCAAGATCACGTACCCGGTCAAGGGCGCGACGCTGATCGGCAGCGGTCCGGAATCGCTGAAATACGTCAGCATGATCGGCAACGACATGAAGCTCGATTCAGGCGTTGGCGTGTGCGGCAAGGAAGGCCAGAGCGTGCCGGTCGGGGTCGGGCAGCCGACGTTGCGCATCGACCGGATGACGGTTGGGGGCACGGCTTAAAACTGCACTCGCCGCATGATTCGTGCATCAACTGCATGAATCATGCGGGTTTTCCGCATTTTCTCGCCCCGCTGCTTGTCAATCGAGCTTAGCCGGGTTATAAAGTCACTCACCCTTTTTGACCAGCGACTCCATTTCGCCATGTCCGCCAAGTTTTACTTTTACTTTTTCTGGTATCTCAGACCGCTGGCGGATCGAGAGGGGTGTTAGTGCACGTAGAACACCGAGAATTCCCGAAAAACCGCCAGCGAGTCTGGCGGTTTTTTTTCGCCTTCCGTCTTTGAACATTATGTTTTGCACGCACCGCCTGCGCGAACACGCTACGAACCGATTCAGGAGAACAACATGCCCCCGCACAACACCGACGATGTCCGCATTCGCGAATTGAAAGAGCTCACTCCTCCCGCGCACCTGATCCGCGAATTTGCCTGCGACGAAGCGGTGTCCGACCTGATCTACAACTCACGCACCGCCATGCATCGCATTCTGCACGGCATGGACGACCGCTTGATCGTGATCGTCGGGCCGTGCTCGATTCACGATACGAAGGCGGCGTTGGAATATGCAGGGCGCCTCGTCGAACAGCGCAAGCGCTTCGCGGGCGAACTCGAAGTCGTGATGCGCGTGTACTTCGAAAAGCCGCGCACGACGGTCGGCTGGAAGGGTCTTATCAACGACCCGCATATGGACAACAGCTTCAAGATCAACGAAGGGCTGCGCACGGCGCGCGAGCTGCTGTTGCGCATCAACGAACTGGGTCTGCCGGCCGCCACCGAGTATCTCGACATGATCAGCCCGCAGTACATCGCCGATCTGATCTCGTGGGGCGCGATCGGCGCGCGGACCACCGAGTCGCAAGTGCACCGCGAACTCGCTTCGGGCCTGTCGTGCCCGGTCGGCTTCAAGAACGGCACCGACGGCAATGTGAAGATCGCCGTCGACGCAATCAAAGCCGCGTCGCAGCCGCACCATTTCCTGTCGGTCACCAAAGGCGGCCACTCGGCGATCGTATCGACGGCGGGCAACGAGGATTGCCATATCATCCTGCGCGGCGGCAAGACGCCGAACTATGACGCGGACAGCGTCAACGCGGCGTGTTCGGACATCGGCAAGTCAGGTCTCGCCGCGCGCCTGATGATCGACGCGAGCCACGCGAACAGTTCGAAGAAGCATGAGAACCAGATTCCGGTGTGCGCGGACATCGGCCGGCAGGTTGCTTCGGGGGACGAACGAATTATCGGCGTGATGTTGGAATCGCATCTGGTGGCAGGCCGCCAGGACTTGCAGGAAGGCTGCGCGCTCACGTACGGGCAGAGCGTGACCGATGCATGCATCGGCTGGGACGAAAGCGTTGCCGTGCTCGAAGGTCTCGCCGACGCCGTTAAGCAACGGCGCGTGGCGCGCGGAAGCGGCAACTGACTGCTGTTCGATTGCGTCGTGTGACGCAGTTGGCAGATGAAAAACCCGGCTCGACGAGCCGGGTTTTTTCTGGCCAAACGGATGAATGGTGCTGGATGGACCGCCTCAGTACCGTAGCAAGTCATGGTCGGTCTCGGCACGACTTGCGTTGGGCCGAAGCCGCCGGTTACGTTGACGATGGCGTGCATGACTCGCGTCTTTTAAGCTTCATTTTGGAGCTTATCATGCACGGCTACGTTTCACTCGACCACGCCCGAACCGAAGACTTCTGTGTGAATTCGCGCCGGGTCCACGCCGAGTGCCGCCAGCGCATCGCACTGCGCGCGCATGAATGGCACGGGTCCACAGATGTAGTAGTCGGCATCCGGCACGACGACCTGCTCGGCAATTCTCGGTATGTCGAGACGACCGTCGAAATCGTAGTCGACGCCCTGCCGGTCGCCCTCACCGACCGCTTCGTAGAACACCACGCGCTTCACGTTCGAATGCGACGCGACCGTCTCGTCGAGCCACTGACGGAACGCGTGCACGCGGCCGTTGCGGCATGCGTGAACGAAAGTCACGCTCCGCTCGCTGCCGTCGGCGAGGATGGTTGACAGCATCGAGGTCATGGGCGTCACGCCCACGCCGCCGCTCATCAGCACCACAGGCGTGGTTTTCTTGCGATCGAGCGTGAAGTCGCCCATCGGCGCGCTGACATGCACGACGGTGCCCTCTTCGACATCTGCGTGCAGCAGGTTCGACACGTGGCCGGGCGCTATGTCTTCGCGGCCGTCTTCGCGCTTCACGGAGATGCGCAGCCACTTGCCATGCGGCGCGTCCGACAAGCTGTACTGACGCGGCTGATCGACACCCAGCTTGTCGACGAAACGTTTCACGCTCACGTACTGACCCGGTTCGAAGTCACACGCGGCCGAACCGTCGGCTGGCGTCAGATAGAACGACGTGATTTCGTCGCTCTCCACCTGTTTGCGCGCCACCTTGAACGGACGGAAGCCGCTCCAGGCCGCGCCTCCATACAGCTTCGCCTCGGTGCCCACGAAGATGTCCGCAAGCTGACCATACGCGACTTCCCAGGCGTCCAGCGTGGGTTGATCGACCGCGTCGCCGAGCACGTCGACGATCGCACCCAGCAGGTGGCGGCCCACAATCGGGTAATGCTCGGGCCGGATGTTCAGGCTCGCGTGCTTGTTGGCGATCCGCGAGACAGTCGGGCCGAGCGCGCCCAGATTGTCGATGTTGGCTGCGTACGCATACACCGCGCGCGCCAGCGTTTCGGGCTGATTGCCGCTTTGCTGATGCGTCTGGTTGAACAGATTCTTCAACTCCGGATGATGCGCAAACATGCGCTTGTAGAAGTGCTTCGTGATGGTCGTGCCATGTTCAGCAAGCACGGGCACCGTGGCTTTAACGCGGGCAAGCTGTTCGGCGGTCAGGGCGGTCATTTATACTTCTCCTTAAAGATGCATACACAATACATCTTTAAGCCGTGACTTGCTCCAGACAGATTGTCGCAGGCCACTGCCGATTGCTGAAAGCGGCCGTGGCGCCTAGTTTTGCGCGCGATCGTGCTGCCAGAGCACGTCCGCGCCGCCGTCAGCGCGATTGAGCACGCGCGCGAGCACAAACAGAAGGTCCGACAGACGGTTCACATACTGACGCGGCGCGGCGTTGACGGCCTCCTCGTCACCAAGGGCGACGATAGAGCGTTCCGCGCGGCGGCAAACAGTACGGCAAACGTGGGCGAAAGACGCCGCGCGTGAGCCGCCCGGCAAGATGAACTCCTTCAGCGGCGGAAGCGCAGAGTTGTAGTCGGCAAGCCAGCTGTCGAGCTGCGCGAGATGGCGGTCGGTGATCATTGTGTGGCCGGGAATGCAAAGTTCGCCGCCCAGGTCGAACAAATCGTGCTGAATCGAGACCAGCGCCGCCCGCACGTCATCAGGCAGGCGCTCGCACAACAGCACGCCAAGATTCGAATTGAGTTCGTCGACGTCGCCGATCGCCGCAATACGCGCGCTGTCCTTGCGGACGCGCCGGCCGTCGCCGAGACCGGTGGTGCCGTCGTCGCCGGTACGAGTGGCAATCTTGCTCAGACGGTTACCCATGATTTCTCCCTGCGTTCAATGATGAAGCCCGCGCCGACAGCGCATCGGTCGCCGACTAAAGTCCCGGTCTTCTTGCGCTGTGGTGGC
Organism: Paraburkholderia caledonica NBRC 102488; assembly: GCF_000685095.1. GTDB lineage: Bacteria > Pseudomonadota > Gammaproteobacteria > Burkholderiales > Burkholderiaceae > Paraburkholderia > Paraburkholderia caledonica. Next base: position 193,701 of record NZ_BAYE01000007.1, on the reverse strand, counting down.
GGCAGATCGGTTAGCGCATCATCTGCCGCGTTATCTCTGTCTTGTCACCGCGTTAACCATGTTGCGCGGAGCTAGCAGCCGCCGCCATTATAGGAGCGATAGTCGGCGCGACGCCCCAGAAGCAATGGAAGCGGCCCGCCCCCGGCAGAAAGCGATCGGCGTAAAATGAAGTGCCTGCTGCAAAAAAGCAGCTTCGCCTGACATTTACTAACAAACCTTTCCATGGGGCTGGAGCAAGTGCCAACGCGCTTCCGCCGGTCGACACAGGAGACATGCGTGAATCATTCCGTTCCGCCGGCCACGCTGCGCCGGCCATTCCCTGCCGAATTGCTGAGCGCGCTTACCAACGCCTTCGGTGAGCGCGTTTCGATCGCGCAAGCCGTGCGCGAGCACCACGGCCGCGACGAATCGCCGTTCGATCCCCAACTGCCCGACGCCGTCGTCTTCGCGCGCAACACCGAAGACGTGCAGACGGCCGTCAAGCTGTGCGGCCAGTACAACGTACCTATCATTCCGTACGGCAACGGCTCGTCGCTGGAAGGGCATCTGCTTGCGGTCCAAGGCGGCGTGTCGATCGATCTGTCGGAAATGAACCGCGTGCTGTCCATCAACGCCGAAGACCTCACGGTCACCGTCGAGCCAGGCATTTCACGCAAGCAGTTGAACGAAGCGCTACGCGACACCGGCCTCTTTTTCCCGATCGATCCGGGCGCGGACGCGAGCATCGGCGGCATGTCGGCCACGCGTGCGTCAGGTACCAACGCCGTGCGCTACGGCACGATGCGCGAGAACGTACTCGGCCTCAGCGTAGTGCTGGCCGACGGCCGCGTGATCAAGACGGGCACGCGGGCGCGCAAATCGTCCGCGGGCTACGACCTCACGCGTCTGTTCGTCGGTTCGGAAGGCACGCTCGGCGTGATCACCGAAGTCACCGTGCGCCTTTATCCGCAGCCGGAGGCCGTGTCCGCCGCTGTCTGCGCATTTCCGTCGATGGGCGACGCGGTTCGCGCCGTCATCGAAACAATTCAGATCGGCGTGCCGATTGCGCGCGTGGAATTCGTCGACGCGCTAGCAATCCGCTCGATCAACCGGCATTCGAACCTCACGCTGCGCGAGGCACCCACACTGTTCTTCGAATTCCACGGCACCGAGGCTGGCGTCAAGGAACAAGCCGAACTCGTGCAGGAAGTCGCCGCGCAGAACGGCGGCGAAGGTTTCGAATGGGCGACGCGGCCGGAAGACCGCAGCCGTCTGTGGAACGCGCGTCACAATGCCTATTTCGCCATGCTGCAACTGAAGCCCGGTTGCCGTGCCGTCACGACCGACGTCTGCGTGCCGATCTCGCGACTCGCCGAATGCGTCGTCGAAACGGAGCAGGACTTGAAGGCGTCGCCGCTGCCCTGTCCGATTGTCGGCCATGTCGGCGACGGCAATTTCCACGTCGCGATCCTGATCGATCCGAACAAACCGGAAGAACTCGCGGAAGCCGAGCGGTTGAACCATCGCATCGTGCAGCGCGCGCTGCGCATGGACGGCACCTGCACCGGCGAGCATGGAGTCGGTCTGCACAAGATGGGTTTTCTGCTGGAAGAACATGGGGACGTTGCGGTGGACACCATGCGCTCTATCAAACACGCGCTCGATCCGCACAATCTGATGAACCCCGGCAAGATTTTCAGCTGGGCCGCCTGACGCGTCGTTTCAAGGCGCGTTGTCGGGAACGATTGAGTAGGACTGAACGCGGCTGAGCGTTATCGAGCCGCGGCGGCCGCAAACGGGCCGCCACGCAAGCGCTGGATAGCGCTGGGTAAAAGACAGGAGGAGACGACTCACATGAATGCACCCGCCGAACTGTCAGCAGAGGTTCTCGCCCAGCGCCAGCGCGAAGTCGTGCAGGCGTTGATGGCGGTGTTGCCAAACCACTGTCTGCTATATCGCGACGAAGATACCGTCGCGTACGACTGCGACGGCCTCGCCGCCTATCGTCGTCTGCCGCTCGCCGTCGCGTTGCCGGAGACGGAGTCGCAAGTGCAGCGCATCGTGCAGATCTGCCATCGTCTCGGGGTGCCGATCGTGCCGCGCGGCGCGGGCACGGGCCTGTCCGGCGGTGCAATGCCGATTCGCCACGGCGTGGTGGTGTCGCTCGCACGCTTCCGGAAGATCATCGAGGTGGACTCTTACGCGCGAACCGCCACGGTGCAACCGGGCGTGCGCAATCTGTCGATTTCCGAAGCCGCCGCGCCGTACGGTTTGTACTATGCGCCCGACCCGTCGTCGCAGATCGCCTGCACGATTGGCGGCAACGTGTCGGAGAACTCGGGCGGCGTGCATTGCCTCAAGTACGGCCTCACCGTGCACAACGTGCTGCGCGTGCGCGCCGTGACAATGGAAGGCGAAATCGTCGAGTTCGGCTCGCTCGCGCCCGACGCGCCCGGCCTCGATCTGCTTGCGGTGCTGATCGGCAGCGAAGGCATGTTCGCGATCGTCACCGAGGTCACCGTCAAGTTGATTCCAAAGCCGCAAACGGCGCAGGTCATCATGGCCAGTTTCGACGACGTCGTGAAAGGCGGCGATGCGGTCGCCGGCATCGTTGCCGCGGGCATCATTCCGGCCGGCCTCGAGATGATGGACAAGCCGGCCACGCGCGCGGTCGAGGAATTCGTCCACGCGGGCTACGACCTCGACGCGGCGGCAATCTTGCTGTGCGAATCCGATGGCACACCCGAGGAAGTCGCCGACGAAATCGTCCGCATGACCGCGGTGCTGCGCGAGCACGGCGCAACCCGTATCCAGATTTCGCGCACGGAAAACGAGCGGCTGCGCTTCTGGTCCGGCCGTAAAAATGCGTTTCCGGCTGCGGGCCGGATTTCGCCGGACTACTACTGCATGGACGGAACCGTGCCGCGCCGCAGTATCGGACCGCTGCTTTCGCGCATCGAGGAGATGGAGAAGAAGTACGCGCTGCGCTGCATCAACGTCTTTCATGCGGGCGACGGCAACATGCATCCGCTGATTCTCTTCAACGGCAACGACCAGGATGAATGGCACAGAGCCGAGGCATTCGGCTGCGACATCCTCGAAGCGTGCGTCGAATTGGGCGGCACGGTGACGGGCGAGCACGGCGTCGGCATCGAGAAGATCAACTCGATGTGCGTGCAATTCTCGCCGGAAGAGCGCGATGCGTTTCACGCGGTCAAACGTGCGTTCGATCCGCCCGGTCTGCTGAACCCGGACAAGGGCATTCCCACGCGAGCGCGGTGCGCCGAGTACGGCAAGATGCATGTGCGCGGCGGTCTGTTGCCGCATCCGGAACTGCCTCGCTTCTAGCGCCAGGCAATACGCATAGCCCGCCGCGGCGGCGTTTGCCGCCATCCCACCCTGATTACCCGATGCGGGTCCGCTCCGGGTTGTCAGCGAGCCCCCGCCCGGTACAATCGATCGAAACATAACGAAGCAGGGCATCATGGAAGAGGACGACATCGTCGCCATGTGGTCGGAACGCGTGCGTTCCGCCAGCGCCGCAGGCCGCGCGTTGCGCGTTCGCGGCGGCGGTACGAAAGACTGGTACGGTCAGACGCTGGAAGGCGAGATCCTCGACACGCGCGCTTATCGCGGCATCATCGCTTACGACCCGGCGGAGCTGGTCATCACCGCGCGCGCCGGCACGCCGCTGCTCGAAATCGAGGCCGCGCTGGCCGAACACCATCAGATGCTCGCCTTCGAGCCGCCGCACTTCGGACCGCAAGCCACCTTCGGCGGCTGCATCGCTGCGGGCATCGCCGGCCCGCGCCGTCCGTCGGCCGGAGCGGCGCGCGACTTCGTACTAGGTGCGGTCGTCATGAACGGCCAGGGACAAGCGCTGCATTTCGGCGGCCAGGTGGTGAAAAACGTCGCCGGCTACGACGTCTCGCGCTTGATGGCGGGCTCGCTCGGCACGCTGGGGCTCATCCTCGAACTCTCGGTGAAGGTGCTGCCGCAGCCGCAGGCCGAAGCCACGCTCAAGTTCGACGTGAACGGCACCGACGCTGTCCGTAAGCTCAACGAATGGGGCGGCCGCCCATTGCCGATCACCGCGAGCGCGTGGCGTCACGGCACGCTTGCAGTGCGTCTCGCCGGCGCAGAGAGCGCGGTCAAGTCGGCGCGTGCGTCGCTGGGCGGCGAGGTTGTCGATGCGGTCGAGGCCGAGCGTTTTTGGGCAGGCCTGCGCGAGCAGACCGACACATTCTTCGCCGCAATTCCGCCGAAAGCCGCGCTGTGGCGGCTCGCGCTGCCATCCATCACCGAGCCGCTTCAATTGCCCGGCGCTCAATTGATGGAATGGGGCGGCGCGCAGCGCTGGTGGATCACCGACACCGACGCGCAAACCGTGCGCATCAGCGCGAAGCAAGCCGGCGGTCACGCGACCATCTTCCGCACCGGCCTCGGCTATGACCGCGGAGCCGGGGTGTTCACACCGCTGCCCGCGCCGCTGATGAAAATCCATCGCGGCCTGAAAACCGCTTTCGACCCGGCCCGCATCTTCAATCGCGGCCGTCTCTACCCCGACTTCTGAGCGCGCGATGCAAACCAATCTCGCGGACTTCATTCGCAACACGCCAGACGGCGACGAAGCCGACGCTATCCTGCGCAATTGCGTTCATTGCGGCTTCTGCACCGCCACGTGCCCGACTTATCAACTGCTCGGCGACGAACTCGACGGCCCGCGAGGCCGCATCTATCTGATCAAGCAGATGGTGGAAGGCGCCGAAGTCACGCGTAGCACGCAGGTTCACCTCGACCGCTGCCTCACGTGCCGCAATTGCGAATCGACCTGCCCGTCCGGCGTGCAGTACGGCAAGCTGGTAGAGATTGGCCGCAAGATCACCGAGAAAAAAGTGACGCGTCCGCTCGGCCAGCGTCTCACGCGCCGATTCCTTGCGAGCTTCGTGCCGAACAGCGCGCTATTCACGCCGGCCATGCGTCTCGGCCAGCATTTCCGGGCGCTGCTGCCGCGAAAATTGCGCGACAAGGTGCCCGCGCGGCAGCGTCCGCTCGAGTGGCCGAGCGCAAGACACGCGCGCAAGATGCTGATGCTCGCGGGCTGCGTGCAACCGTCGATGATGCCCAACGTCAACGTCGCCACCGCGCGGGTGCTCGATGCGCTCGGTGTGGAAACGCTCGTCGCGCCCGACGCGGGCTGCTGCGGTGCCGTGCGCCTGCACCTCGGCTACAACGACGAAGCGCTCGTCGACATGCGCGCCAACATCGACGCATGGTGGCCGTATGTCGAACAGGGCGTCGAGGCGATCGTGATGAACGCATCGGGCTGCGGCGCGACCGTCAAGGAATACGCGCACCTGTTGCGCCATGACCCGGCGTATGCGGAGAAAGCGCGCCGCATCGTCGAATTGACACGCGACATTGCCGAGATCCTGCCGGACTTCGAGGAACAACTCGCGTCGATCACGCGCCGCCGCGCGATCCACACGGTCGCTTTTCATCCGCCCTGCACGTTGCAGCACGGACAGCAGGTGCGCGGCACAGTGGAACATCTGCTGACGCGACTCGGCGTGGAAGTGCGCCTGCCCGCCGACAACCACCTTTGCTGCGGCTCGGCCGGCACTTACTCGCTCACGCAGCCGAGGCTCTCTTATGCGTTGCGCGATCAGAAGCTCGAGCGGCTGCAGGCGGAGGAGACGCAAATGATCGTGTCCGCGAACGTGGGCTGTATTTCTCACCTGCAGAGCGGCACTTCCACACCGGTCGCGCACTGGATCGAATTGGTGGAGCACATGCTGTCCGTATAATCGGGGCATCGACTTCCGTCCGTTCCCCGTTCGCTCCATGCCCGATCTGATTCATAACCTCGAAGCGGTGAAGCAGCGCATCGCAATGGCCGCACACGTGGCCGGGCGCAACGCGCGTTCCATCGCGCTGCTTGCGGTCTCGAAGACTTTCCCCGCCGAAGACGTGCGCGCGGCGCACGCCGCCGGTCAACGCGCGTTCGGTGAAAACTACGTGCAGGAAGCCCTAACGAAGATCGAAGCGCTCGCCGATTTGCGCGGCTCGCTCGAATGGCATTTCATCGGGCCGTTGCAGTCGAACAAGACCCGTCCGGTGGCCGAGCAGTTCGACTGGGTGCATTCGGTCGATCGCCTCAAGATCGCCCAGCGGCTTTCCGAACAGCGGCCCGATAATCTACCGGCGTTGAATGTCTGCCTGCAGGTCAACATTAGCGGCGAGAGCTCGAAAAGCGGCGTGAGCGTCGAGGAAGCCGCCGAAGTCGCCCGGGAAATCGCCACGCTGCCCAAGCTGAAGTTGCGCGGCCTGATGGCAATTCCCGAACCGGTCGGCAGCATCGACGAACAGCGCGTGCCGCATCGCCGGTTGCGCGAGCTGTTCGAGCGTCTGCGCGACGAAGGTCTCGCGCTCGATACGCTCTCGATCGGCATGTCGGGCGACCTGGAGGCTGCTGTGCTCGAAGGCGCGACCATCGTGCGCGTGGGCACTGCCATCTTCGGCGCGCGCGATTACTCGAACTAGCGGTTGCACACGCGGCTGCAAGCGCGGACTCATACGCTCAATCAAACCATCCGGACCATCATGAAAATTGCTTTTATCGGCGGCGGCAACATGGCTGCGGCGTTGATCGGCGGCCTTATCAAGCGTGGCGTCGCGCCCGCCGATCTCTATGCGATCGACCCGAACGAAGACGCGCGCAAGCGTAACGAAGAGCACTTCGGTATCAAAACCGGCGCCGCCGCCGACGCGGCGCTCGCTGCGTATGACGCCGTCGTGCTCGCGGTGAAGCCGCAAATCCTGAAGAGCGTCGCCGAATCGCTCGCGCCGCATCTCAAGGCGTCGCAACTGGCAATCAGCATTGTCGCCGGCATTCGCATGGACGATATGTCGCGCTGGCTGAACGGCCATACGCGGATCGTGCGCGTCATGCCGAATACGCCGGCGTTGATCGGCATGGGCGTCGCCGGATTGGCCGCAACGGCAAGTGTCGACGAAGCGGGCCGCGCGCTTGCATCGCAGGTGCTAGGCGCCGTCGGCGAGACGGTATGGTTCGACGACGAAGCGAAGATCGACGCCGTCACCGCCATTTCGGGAAGCGGCCCGGCCTACGTGTTCTATTTCATCGAAGCGCTGCAGGAAGCCGCGCGTCAGCTCGGCATGAACGAAGCGCAAGGCCGCGCGCTCGCTGTGGCGACCTTCACGGGAGCCGCGCAACTGGCGGCGAATTCGGACGAGCCGCCGAGCCTGTTGCGCGAACGCGTGACGTCGAAGGGCGGTACGACTGCCGCGGCGCTTGCCTCGTTCGATGCAAGCGGCGTGAAGGAGGCAATCGTTCGCGGGGCGCTCGCCGCCGATGCGCGCGCGAAAGAAATGGGCGACGAGTTCGGTAAGCAATAAGCGCGGCTATCGCCGGTTCGCCGGTTCGCCGGTTACTCTCTATCGCTTATTACCTGCTGCAATGAGATAAGCCGTGCGACGCGGAGTCGGATCGACCCGCTCCGCGTCCAGCGAAAAGAGACATGCGGCAAATGGGCAGACCGCGCCAACACTCAGAACGAGGCCACCGCATAATGCGCGGCAATGCCCACGAACAACGCGCCGCCCAGCCAGTTGTTGTGCCGGAACGCCGCGAAGCAGGCCATCCGCTCACGATTGCGAATGAGCGTGTAGTGATAGACCGCGCAGCCCGCCGCAGCAAGCCAGCCTAACCAGTACAGAACGCCGAAACCCAGCATCACGCCGATGCCGACGTAGATTCCAAGCGTCACCGCATAGCAGAACATGATCGCGGCCACGTCGAAGCGGCCAAAAGTGAGCGCCGAAGTACGGATGCCGATTTTGATGTCGTCGTCACGATCGACCATTGCATATTCGGTGTCGTAAGCGACCGACCAGAATACGTTCGCCAGCAGCATGACCCAGCCGAGCATCGGCACGTGGTTCTGCACGGCGGCAAACGCCATCGGAATGCCGAATCCGAATGCGATGCCCAGGTACGCCTGCGGAATCGCGAAGAAACGCTTCGTGAACGGATACGAGCCGGCGACGAAGAGCGCGGCCACCGACAACTCCTTCGTCAACGCATTGAGCGGCAGAATCAATAGAAAAGCCAGCAAGGACAAACCAGCGGCGAGCGCCACCGCTTCCCATGCTTTGACCTTGCCTGACGTGATCGGACGATTCTCGGTGCGCTTTACGTAGCGGTCGAAATCGCGATCTGCATAGTCATTGATCGCGCATCCCGCCGAGCGCATCAGCACGGTGCCTACCGTGAAGATAACGAGAAGCGGCCACGACGGACGACCCTCGGACGCGATCCACAGCGCGTTGAGCGTCGGCCACAGCAGCAGCAGACTGCCGATAGGCTTGTCCATACGCACAAGGCGCAGATAGAGCGGAAGTCGGGCAAACATGGCGGACTCTGTAAAAGCGGGCGGAATGCGGAAACAGTGCCGCCATTTTACGGGATGCAGCCGGCGTCGAGCGTCGTGCGGCCCGCGGGTTGAACGCTCATGCCGCAACAGCGGTTGCGAAAGCCGCGCCGCAAAAAACAAAGCCTCCCGCGAGGGGAGGCTTTGATATGGCCGGCTGTATCTGAGCGCGTCTGGGCGTTTTCGCCTGTGCCGGCTGATTCCGGCTCCACGAACCGGAATCAGATCGTGCCCCGGCCGTCGACGGACCGGCAAAAGAACGGCCGCAGCGCGAAATCAGGCCAGCATCGAGCGCAACATCCACGCGGTCTTTTCGTGCGTCTGCATGCGCTGCGTCAGCAGGTCGGCGGTCGGCTCGTCGTTCGCGGCTTCCGTCGACGGGAAAATTGCGCGCGCGGTACGCACCACGGCTTCCTGACCTTCCACCAGCTGGCGGATCATTTCCTCTGCAGCCGGCACGCCGTCCGCTTCGGGAATGGACGACAGCTTCGCGAACTCCTTGTAGCTGCCCGGCGCATGCACGCCAAGCGCGCGAATCCGTTCAGCGATCGAATCGACGGCGAGTGCCAGTTCGTTGTATTGCGTTTCGAACATCAGATGCAGCGTGTTGAACATCGGACCGGTCACGTTCCAGTGGAAGTTGTGGGTCTTCAGGTACAGCGTATAGGTGTCAGCGAGCAAACGCGACAGACCTTCCGCAATCTTCTTGCGGTCCTTGTCGCTGATTCCGATATTGACGTGTTGTACAGCTTCTTTTTTGGCCATGATGACTCCTTTGAAGAGTGATACGAACCGGTGGCAAAGTAACGGCGTGCTATGGACTGACTGACGACGAAGCCGGTAGAACGGGCGCTTGACAGTTTATCGTAGAAAGGTGTCGCGCTCGTGTGGCGCGTCGTCACTACGGCGGGCACAAGCGGCGCGCGGTGTTCTGCGCGGCTCGCAACGGTGGCCTACCCTGCACGCCATCACACACCGCTACGCGCCTACTCGGGCCCGCTGTTGCATGTCGTTGCCTGCCATTGCCCGCTACCCGCCAACTGCATGCTGCAGCACCTGCGCCGCGATAACCGCGAGCCCGCTCATCACGATCGCGATACCCACGGCTCTGCGCAATCCCAGCGCGTAGTGCAATTGCGCGTGATGAGCGGCTCGCGATTTGCCCGCAGTGGCTTTCATCATCTCGATCATCAACGTGCTCCTCGGTTAACGCCGTTCACTCCGTTCACCCATCGCGGGACGCCTACGCGTCCCGCTCGTGCTGCCTGGTTACTTCTTGCCGCCTTCCGCGAGTTCTGCCATTGCAGCGATCACGCCTTCGGCATAAGCGGGATCGATGCGGCGGAAATGTTCGACCGCGCGCGCAACGATGTCTTGCGGTACGCCGTTGATGTGCCGCGCGATGTTGCCGAACAACCGCTCGCGTTGCGCCGCGTCAAAGAGTGCAAACAGCATGCCCGGCTGCGTGTAATAGTCGTCGTCCGCGCGATGATCGTAGCGGTCGACCGCACCTGCTGCGAGTGCGGGCTCCAATGCGTTGGTGTCCTGCACGAAGTCGCCGAAGCGGTTCGGCTCATAGTTCACGTTGCCGCCGAGGTTGCCGTCCGTGCGCATTGCCCCGTCGCGATGGAACGAATGCGGGTTCGGCACGCGCGACGCATTCACCGGAATCTGGTGGTGATTGATGCCGAGACGATAGCGCTGCGTGTCGCCATACGAGAAGAGACGCCCCTGCAACAGCCGGTCTGGCGAGAAGCCAATGCCAGGCACCACATTGGCCGGCGTGAACGCTGCCTGCTCCACATCCGAGAAATAGTTGGCCGCGTTGCGGTTCAATTCGATCGTGCCAACGTCGATCAGCGGATAGTCTTTCTGCGACCACACCTTCGTGATATCGAACGGGTTGAAGCGATACGCTGCGGCTTCCGCCTCCGGCATTACCTGGATCGCAAAGCGCCATTTGGGGAAGTTGCCCGCGTCGATGTTGCCCACCAGATCGCGCTGCGCACTTTCACGGTCTTGCGCGACGACTTGCGACGCTTCGCCATCGGTGAAATTTTCAATGCCTTGCTGCGATTTGAAGTGGAACTTCACCCAGAAGCGCTCGTTGTTCGCGTTGATGAACGAGTACGTGTGCGAACCGAAACCGTGCATCTGACGGTAGTTTTTCGGAATGCCGCGGTCGCTCATCAAGATCGTGACCTGATGCATCGACTCCGGATGACGCGTCCAGAAATCCCACGCGGCGATGTTGCTGCGCAGGTTGGTGTATGGGTCACGCTTTTGCGTGTGGATGAAGTCCGGAAACTTCAACGGATCGCGAATGAAGAACACCGGCGTGTTGTTGCCCACCACGTCCCAGTTGCCTTCTTCGGTGTAGAACTTGATCGAGAAGCCGCGCACGTCCCGTTCCGCATCGGCCGCGCCGCGTTCGCCCGCGACCGTCGAAAACCGCATGAACAACGGCGTTTCCTTGCCCACTTCGGCGAACACTTTGGCCTTCGTGTAGCGCGAAATATCGTGGGTCACCTTCAGCGTGCCGAACGCGCCCGAGCCCTTCGCATGCACGCGGCGCTCGGGGATCACTTCGCGGTCGAAGTGAGCGAGTTTTTCGATCAGCCAGACGTCTTGCAGGACGACCGGGCCGCGCACGCCGGCCGTCATCGAATTCTGGTTATCGGCGACGGGCGCGCCGGCGGCATTGGTGAGCTTCTGTTCTGACATGCGGGACTCCTGGATGGTTTTCGTTCGAAAGGAATGTGGGGAGAAGCGCGGCAAAGCCATGCCGAAGGCTTATGCGAACAATCAGGCCGACAGAGCGCGGTCGACGAGGAGAGAAAGCGCGACCGTGCGCATCCCGAGCATGGCCGCGGCAAAACCGGTGTTGGCGCCGGCTGGGTCGGCGGCGAATGTCTGAGTTTGCGGCGAGTCTGATTGAGTCATGGTGTTCTCGGGGCTTTGGGGATCTTGCGATCCATGGAGAACACTATATCAATACTATTGGAAACGCGTATTTTATAAATTTAATCTATCCAATAGGCGCGCCTTGGCGCGCCGCCGCTGAGCGAGGCGGGCGCTGCGGCGATAAGCCGTCGGCACCCGTGCGCCCTGCCGCCGTTCAGTTCACGGCGACCGGCAGATCCAGTTTTTTAACGCCCGGCAGGTCGCAGGCGCTGATTGCGTCGCAAATCGCGTCGATGGCGGGCATCCGCGTAAAGCTCTTGCGCCACGCGAGCACGACGCGGCGGTCGGGCACCGGTTCGCCGAACGGGACGTAGGACAGCAGCCCGGAGTCGATGCCGCCCGCGTGCGGCTTCACCTCGTGCACGGACATGCGCGGCAACACGGTGATGCCCACGCCGCTTGCAACCATGTGGCGAATTGTTTCCAGCGACGATCCTTCGAACGTTTTCTGGATGCCGTCGGCGTTCTGCGAGAAACGCATCAATTCCGGACAAACGCCCAGCACATGATCGCGGAAGCAATGGCCGCTGCCGAGCAGCAGCATGGTTTCCTGCTTGAGATCGTCGGCGTCGATCTTCTGACGGTTTTCCCACGCGTGACCCGACGGCAGCGCGACGACGAACGGCTCGTCATAGAGCGGGCGCAGCATCAGTCCGGTTTCGGGAAACGGCAGCGCCATGATTGCAACGTCGATCTCGCCCTGCTTGAGCAGCTCGATCAGCTTCAGCGTGTAGTTTTCCTGCAGCATCAGCGGCATTTGCGGAACGCGCTTGATCATCTGCTTGACGAGCGTGGGCAGCAGGTACGGTCCGATCGTATAGATCACGCCGAGGCGCAGCGGCCCAACGAGCGGATCTTTGCCCTGCTTCGCGATTTCCTTGATGGCGAGCGTCTGTTCCAGCACCCGCTGAGCTTGCGTGACGATCTGCTCACCGATCGGCGTGACGCTCACTTCACTGGTGCCGCGCTCGAAAATCTGTACGTTGAGCTCGTCTTCGAGCTTCTTGATGGCCACCGACAAGGTCGGCTGGCTGACGAAACACGCTTCGGCGGCCCGGCCGAAGTGCCGCTCGCGGGCAACGGCAACGATGTACTTCAATTCGGTGAGCGTCATTGGGGGACCAATCAGTGCAGTGGATTCGATAGGTTTCAGTTATACACCCATAGGGTCGGTTCGCCAACCCGGTACGCGGGCTTTCAATATCCGCGAAACGCGCCACGGGTGCGGCACCAGACGGCGGCTGACGGTCGGTGCGTCCGGTCATGCCTTCAGATATTGCTCGCGAGCCCCCAGCCAGCGCGCCAGATGCTGCGTGACGACATCCGGATACGTCTGCAGCAAAGCAGCAGCCGCTTCGCGCGCGGGCTCGATCAGCCATTGATCGTTCTGCAGATCGGCAAAACGGAGCATCGCCGCGCCGGATTGCCGCGCGCCGAGGAACTCGCCGGGACCACGAATTTCAAGGTCGCGGCGCGCGATTTCAAAGCCGTCCGTCGTTTCGCGCATGGTCTGCAGGCGCGCGCGCGCCGTCATCGACAACGGTCCGGTGTACAGCAGCACGCACACCGACGCCGCGCTGCCGCGCCCGACACGCCCGCGCAACTGGTGCAACTGTGCGAGGCCGAAGCGCTCGGCGTGCTCGATCACCATCAGCGATGCATTAGGCACGTCGACGCCCACTTCGATCACCGTCGTCGCGACCAGCAGCTGCACTTCGTTGCGGGTAAAGGCTTCCATGACAGCCGCTTTTTCAGCCGGCGCCAGCCGGCCGTGCACGAGTCCGACGTTCAGTTCAGGCAGCGCCGCGACCAGCGTTTCGTAGGTCTCGACCGCGGTCTGCAGTTGCAGCGTTTCGCTTTCCTCGATCAGCGGGCAGACCCAGTAGACCTGACGCCCGGTCAGGGCGGCCTCGCGCACCCGGCCGATCACTTCTTCACGGCGCGCGTCGGACACGAGCTTGGTCAGGATCGGCGTGCGCCCGGGCGGCAATTCGTCGATGGTCGATACATCGAGGTCCGCGTAGTAGGTCATGGCGAGCGTGCGCGGAATCGGCGTGGCGGACATCATCAGTTGATGCGGCTGGAAATCGCGCGCGCCGTCGGCGGCGTTCTTCGCTTTTGCGCGCAACGCCAGCCGCTGCGCGACGCCAAAACGGTGCTGTTCGTCGACGATCACGAGGCCGAGGCGCGCGAACTCCACGGCGTCCTGAATGATCGCGTGCGTGCCGATCACGAGTTGGGCAGTGCCGAGCGCCGCGGCTTCGATCGCGGCGCGTTTTTCCTTGGCCTTCAGACTGCCGGCGAGCCACGCGACGTTCACGCCGAGCGGCTCCAGCCAGCCGCGCAATTTGCGTGCGTGCTGTTCAGCGAGGATTTCGGTCGGCGCCATGAGCGCTGCCTGATAACCGGCGTCGATAGCCTGCGCGGCGGCCAGCGCGGCGACAATCGTCTTGCCGCTGCCGACGTCGCCTTGCAAGAGCCGCTGCATGGGATGCGGCTGCGTCAGATCGAGCGCGATCTCGCCGCCGACGCGCTCCTGCGCGCGGGTCAACGAAAACGGCAACGCCTGGAGCAGACGCGCGACCAAGGCGGAATCGTCGCCTAGCTTGCGGCGCGGCATGGGCGGCGCGGAGCGCGTGCGGCGCTCTTCGTGCGCGCGCTTGAGCGACATCTGCTGGGCGAGCAATTCCTCGAATTTGATGCGCACCCATGCCGGATGCGTGCCGTCGATCAACGCGGTTTCATCGGATTGCGCGCCGGGATGATGCAGCGTGCGCACCGCGTCCATCAGCGAGGGCACGCCGAGCGGCTGCAACCATTCACGCGCGACGGCTTCGGGCAGCAGTTCCGGCAAAGACGTGCGCGACAGCGCGTTGTCGATCGACTTGCGCAAATACGCCTGGGTCACGCCGGCTGTACTGGGATAGACCGGCGTGAGCGCTTGCGGCAGCGGTGTGTCTTCGTCGACCACACGCACCGCCGGATGCACCATCTCCATGCCGAAGAAGCCGCCCCGCACGTCGCCGCGCACGCGCAGCCGCGCGCCGATCGCCATTTGCTTGACCTGCGAACCGTAGAAGTTCAGAAAGCGCAGCACGAGTTCGTCGCCCGCGTCGTCGCGCAATTTGACGAGCAACTGCCGACGCGGACGATAGGCGATCTCGTTGTCGAACACGACACCCTCGGTCTGCGCTATGCCGCCCGGCAGCAGGTGGCCGATCGGCGTCAACGAAGTTTCGTCTTCGTAGCGCATCGGCAGATGCAGCACCAGGTCGATGTCGCGCGTGAGGCCGAGTTTGGCGAGCTTGTCGACAGGTTTAGCGGACGCTTTCGCCGATGACTTCGCCGCCGATTTCGCCGACGCGCTCGCTTTTGCCGCCGCCTGCGGTACGGGGGCGGTCATTCCCTCTGGTGTTTGCTGACGCGCCTGCTGCGTTGTTCGCCGGGACGCTTCATCAGGCGCTTCATCAGATATCTGGTCCGCTCGCTTCAGAGCGCGCGCCGTCCGCCTGGGTTGCGCCGTGCCGCCGGCCTGCCCGCTTGCATCCGCCGCCGTGCCGCCTCGCGCGACCGGGGCTGCCGGTTCGGCGCTCACTTCATCGGTAGCAGAGGGCAATCGGCGGTCGGACAAAGGCATGGGCTGCTTCGCAAGTACAATATCGGCTGTCAAAAGTATCGAAGGGTGCGTCGCTATGTGGCTGGTGCGCAAGTACGGGCTAGCGGCACGCCGCGGCGCCCCGCAATCATAGCCGCCCGGCTCGGCCTTCGGCTCAATTCAGTCTCCATTCGCTTCCAGTCGTTCGCATGTTCAAGCTTTCCGATTTCGATTTCGATCTGCCGCCTGAGCTGATCGCGCAAGTCGCACTACCCGAGCGCAGCGCCAGTCGGCTGCTCCAGGTGGACAACGCGGCTCATGCCGACGGCGCGGCGCGCCTCGTCGACCGCCGCTTCGCCGAACTGCCCGAATGCGTTTCGGCCGGCGACCTGCTGGTCTTCAACGATACCAAAGTCCTGAAGGCGCGCTTCCTCGGCCAGAAGGCCAGTGGCGGAAAGATCGAAGTTCTGGTCGAGCGCCTCACCGGCGAGCGCACGGCGCTCGCGCAGATCCGCGCGAGCAAGAGCCCGCAGGAGGGCACGACCATTCGTCTTGCCGATTCGTTCGACGTGACCGTCGGCGAGCGCGTCGAGCCGTTCTACACGCTGCATTTCCCCGACGACTGCCTGACGCTGATCGAGCAGTTCGGGCGTTTGCCGCTGCCGCCGTACATCGAGCACGACCCCGACTCGACGGACGAAACACGCTATCAGACCGTGTTCGCGCAAAATCCCGGCGCTGTCGCGGCACCCACAGCCGGCCTTCATTTCGACGACGCGCTGCTCGCGCGGCTCGACGCCGCTGGCGTTCAGCGGGCCACACTGACGCTGCACGTCGGCGCCGGCACGTTCCAGCCGGTGCGCGTCGAGAACCTGGCCGAGCACAAGATGCACAGCGAGTGGTATCACTTGCCGCAGTCTCTAGCCGACAAAATCGCGGCGACGAAGGCGCGCGGCAACCGCGTGATAGCAGTGGGCACGACGTCGATGCGCGCGCTAGAAGCCGCCGCGCGCGACGCTGAAGCGGCCGGTCGCCCACTCGCTGCAGCGAGCACTGAGACCGATATTTTCATCACGCCGGGCTACCGGTTTCGCGTCGTCGACCGGCTCGTGACGAACTTTCATTTGCCAAAGTCGACGCTGCTGATGCTGGTGTCGGCATTCGCGGGCGTCGAGACGATTCGCGCCGCGTATCGCCATGCGATCGAGGAGCGTTACCGCTTTTTCAGTTACGGCGACGCGATGCTGTTAACGCGGCGCGACGACCGAGCCGTCTGACGCCCCGTCCACGAGTTTGCAGTTTCCTCAGCCGCCGGTCATCTTCGGCGGCGTTTCATTGTTTGCGCCGGACTGTTTTCCGGTTGCCCATGGAGTTACCTCAATGACCTCCGGTCACGACTCGCAACAGACAACCACCGAGCGCCCCGCCAACGGCCTCCACTTCGAATTGCTCGGCACCGACGGCCAGGCGCGCCGCGGCCGCGTCACGCTGAATCACGGCGTCGTCGAAACGCCGATCTTCATGCCCGTCGGCACTTACGGCACCGTGAAAGCCGTGCAGCCGCGCGAACTCGAGGAAATGCACGCGCAGATCATCCTCGGCAATACGTTTCACCTCTGGCTGCGCCCGGGGCTCGAAACGATCGGCGCACACGGCGGCCTGCACGGTTTCATGGGCTGGAAAAAGCCGATACTGACCGACTCCGGCGGCTTCCAGGTGTTTTCGCTCGGCGACCTGCGCAAGATCACCGAAGACGGCGTCACGTTCGCGTCGCCGATCAACGGCGACAAGCTGTTCCTGTCGCCGGAAGTGTCGATGCAGATCCAGAAGGTGCTGAACTCGGACATCGTCATGCAGTTCGACGAATGCACGCCCTACGCAACGAACAACGTGCCGACCTCGCACAAGGAAGCGGCCGACTCCATGCGCATGTCGATGCGCTGGGCGCAGCGCTCGATCGACGAATTCCAGCGGCTCGGCAATCCGAACGCGCTCTTCGGTATCGTCCAGGGCGGGATGTTCGAGGACCTGCGCGACGAGTCGCTCGCGGGTCTCGCGGAGAAAGACTTCCACGGCCTCGCGATCGGCGGCTTGTCGGTCGGCGAGCCGAAAGAAGACATGATGCGCGTGCTGAATCACATCGGCCCGAAGCTGCCGGCCGACAAGCCGCACTATCTGATGGGTGTCGGCACGCCCGAAGATCTGGTGGCCGGAGTGGCTGCGGGCGTCGATATGTTCGATTGCGTGATGCCTACCCGCAACGCGCGCAACGGCTGGCTCTTCACGCGCTTCGGCGACATCAAGATCCGCAACGCCACGCACAAGAATTCGCTGCGTCCGCTCGATGAGCAATGCGGTTGTTACACGTGCCGAAATTTCACTCGCGGCTACCTGCACCATCTGCATCGCGTGGGGGAAATTCTCGGCGCGCAACTGAATACGATTCACAACCTGCACTACTACCTGGAACTGATGCAGGAAATGCGCGACGCCATCGACGCGAAAATGTTCGAACCGTTCCGCAAGCGCTTTCACGAGAACCGCGCGCGCGGCATCGACGAGGCGCCTTGATCGCCTCGTTCGTCGGATTCGGCGGAAGAATCCGTCAGATGCATGCAGAAAACCTTACAATCTACTTTCGCGGACGGCGAAAAACAGCTTTAAACGATTGATCCCAAAGCCGAATCGCCGCGCCGACGCGCGCAATGCCGGTGGTAGAATAACCGGCTGATTTTTTTGATTGAATTGATCTATAACGGAGAGACCAACGTGTCGTTCATTTCCAATGCCTTCGCCCAAGGCACAGCCGCAGGCGGCATCGAATCGAACTTGATGAGCTTCCTGCCGCTGATCCTGATGTTCGGCGTGCTGTACTTCATCATGATTCGCCCGCAAATGAAGCGCCAGAAAGAACATCGCAACATGCTCGCCGCCATGGCCAAGGGCGATGAAGTTGTGACGAACGGCGGCATCGTCGGCAAGGTGACCAAGGTGGGCGAGGCTTACGTCGGCGTCGAAATCTCGGAAGGCACGGAAATCACCGTGCAGAAAGCGTCGGTCACGACGATTCTCCCGAAGGGCACGATCAAGTCGCTGTAAGGCCTGCTCTCTCGCGTCCGGCGCGGCCTCGCCGGCGGTCAGGCAAGCAGACGCCGGATCGCCCGCGCTCATCGCCGGGCGCATCGCTTTCAAGCCAACCTTCCGTTGGACTACTCATGAATCGTTACCCCCTCTGGAAATATGCAGTGATGCTGGTGGCTCTCGTCATCGGCCTCGTGTACACGCTGCCCAACCTGTTCGGCGAAGCGCCGGCGGTGCAGGTGTCGAGCGGCAAGGCAACGGTCAAGCTCGACTCGACCACGCTGTCGGCAGTCGAAGCCGCGCTCGCAGCCAATCAGATCAAAGCAGACGACGTCACGTTCGACAACACGTCGGCTAACGCAAACATTCGCGTGCGCCTGCCGGACACCGACACGCAATTGCGCGTAAAAGATCTGCTTCAGAAGTCGCTGAACAGCGACCCCACCGACCCGCAGTTCATCGTGGCGCTCAACTTGCAAAGTGCGTCGCCGCGCTGGCTGACCGCATTGCACGCGCTGCCCATGTACCTCGGTCTCGACTTGCGCGGCGGTGTGCACTTCCTGCTGCAGGTCGACATGGCGGGCGCGCTGAACAAGAAGCTCGACTCCGACGCGTCGGACGCGCGCACGCTCCTGCGCGACAACAACATTCGCGACGGCGGTGTGAACCGCGTCAACCAGACGGTGGTGATCAATTTCGCCGACCAGGCCACGGCGGACAACGCAGCGAAACAACTGAGCCGCAGTATCAGCGAGCTCCAGTGGGCGTCGCAGAATGGCACTGACGGCTCCGTGCAGCTCGTCGGCACCTTCACGCCGGCTGTGCAGAGAGCCGTGCAGGACGCCGCGCTCAAGCAGAACATCACCACGTTGCATAACCGCGTGAACGAACTCGGTGTTGCCGAGCCGGTGATCCAGCAACAGGGCGCCGACCGCATCGTGGTCGAACTGCCGGGCGTGCAGGACACGGCGAAGGCGAAGGACATCATCGGCCGCACGGCAACGCTCGAAGCGCGCCTCGCCGATCCGGTCAACACGCATCCGAATCCGTCCGACCCGGTGCCGCCGGGCGACGAGCTGTTCACGCACGGCAACCAGACGCCGGTGCTGCTCAAGAAGCAGATCATTTTCACCGGCGACCGCATTATCGACGCGTCGGCGGGCTTCGACGAACATCAGCGTCCGTCCGTCAACATTCGCCTCGACTCGGCTGGCGGCCGCGCGGTGCGCAGCGTGTCGCGCGACAACATCGGCAAGCCGATGGCAATGGTGCTGTTCGAAAAGGGCAAGGGCGAAGTGCTGACGGTCGCGACCATCCAGTCGGAACTTGGCGATCGCTTCCAGATCACTGGCCAGGCCACGCCGCAAGGCGCCGCCGACCTCGCGCTGCTGCTGCGCGCCGGTTCGCTGGCCGCGCCGATGGACATCATCGAGGAACGCACGATCGGCCCAAGCCTTGGCGCCGACAACATCAAGAAGGGCTTCCACTCGGTCGTGTGGGGCTTCGCGGCGATCGCCGTCTTCATGATCGCGTACTACATGCTGTTCGGCGTGATCTCGATGATCGGCCTGTCCGTGAACCTGTTGCTGCTGATCGCGGTGCTGTCGATGCTGCAGGCCACGCTCACGTTGCCTGGCATCGCTGCAATCGCGCTCGCGCTCGGTATGGCGATCGACGCCAACGTGCTCATTAACGAACGCGTGCGTGAAGAACTGCGCAACGGCGCGCCGCCGCAACTGGCCATCCAGAACGGCTACGCGCATGCATGGGCGACGATTCTCGACTCGAACGTCACCACGCTGATCGCCGGTATCGCGCTGCTCGCATTCGGCTCGGGCCCGGTGCGCGGTTTCGCGATCGTTCACTGTATCGGCATTCTGACCTCGATGTTTTCGGCAGTGTTCTTCTCGCGCGGCATCGTCAACCTTTGGTACGGCGGCAAGAAGAAGCTGAAGTCGCTGGCAATCGGCCAGGTGTGGCGTCCAGAAACAGCGCCTGCGGGCTCCGCTGCTTACCTCGGCACCGAGGACGCAGCTACCGACACGGCGCAGGCCATGCGTGCCGCGTCGGCCGCCGCCGTGAAGCCAAAGGCGCCGGCCGCTGCCGCGCAGTCGCGCGCGGGCAAGCCGACCGTACGCCGCCGCAATGCACAGGGCACGCCGAACACGCCGCAGAAACCGGGTTCATCCCGCTGAGTCCCGGAGAACAAGACCATGGAATTTTTCCGCTTTCGTAAAGACATTCCGTTCATGCAGCGCGCGTTGATCTTCAACGCAATTTCGCTGCTGACGTTCCTCGCCGCGGTGTTTTTTCTCGTGCACCGGGGACTGCATCTGTCGGTGGAGTTCACCGGCGGTACCGTGATCGAAGTCCAGTATCCGGGCGCCGCGCCGCTCGATCCGGTGCGTGGCACGCTGA
This sequence comes from Paraburkholderia caledonica NBRC 102488, assembly GCF_000685095.1. Taxonomy (GTDB): domain Bacteria; phylum Pseudomonadota; class Gammaproteobacteria; order Burkholderiales; family Burkholderiaceae; genus Paraburkholderia; species Paraburkholderia caledonica. The sequence continues at coordinate 173,211 of NZ_BAYE01000007.1, read as the reverse complement.
GCAAGCTCGGCTACGCCGACGCGCAGGTGCAGAACTTCGGCACCTCACGCGACGTGCTGATCCGTTTGCCGCTCAAGCAGGGTTTGACGTCCGCGCAGCAAAGCGATCAGGTCATGAGCGCGTTGAAAACCGAAACGCCGCAGGCGCAGTTGCAGCGCGTCGAGTTCGTCGGTCCGCAAGTGGGCAAGGAACTCGCTACCGACGGCTTGCTTGCGCTCGCCTGCGTGGTCGCGGGCATCGTGATCTATCTGTCGTTCCGCTTCGAATGGAAGTACGCCGTGGCGGGCGTGATCGCGAACTTGCACGACGTCGTGATCATTCTCGGGTTTTTCGCGTTTTTCCAGTGGGAGTTCTCGCTGTCGGTGCTGGCCGCCGTGCTTGCGGTGCTCGGCTATTCGGTGAACGAATCGGTGGTTATCTTCGACCGGATTCGTGAGACGTTCCGCCGCGAGCGCAAGATGACCGTGATCGAAGTCATCAACCACGCAATCACCAGCACCATGTCGCGAACCGTCATCACCCACGGCTGTACGCAGATGATGGTGCTGTCGATGTTCCTGTTCGGCGGCCCGACACTGCACTACTTCGCTCTGGCGCTGACGGTCGGTATCCTGTTCGGTATCTACTCGTCGGTGTTCGTTGCCGCGGCGCTTGCCATGTGGTTCGGCGTGAAGCGCGACGATCTGATCAAAGACAAGAAAGAACGCGTCGATCCGAACGATCCGAACGCGGGCGCTCAGGTTTGATCGAGTTGAAGTAAGTAACGCATTGGCAACAAAAAAAGGCCGGTTCATCGCGAACCGGCCTTTTTCATTTGTGCCGTTGTCCTCAGCGCTTTACTGCCCGTCTCGCCGGGTCCGCCGGCTGACTGAAACCGTCGACATCTACCGGAAGCCCAAGTTACGCCGCGCCGCAATCAGCGCCGCGACGCTCAAAAGCGCGGCAAAAATCAGGTAGTAACTGGGCGCGGCCTTCGAACCCGTAAAGCCGATCAACCACGCGATGATGAACGGCCCAAAGCCGCCGAAAACCGTCACGGCGATGTTATAGGCAAGCGACATGCCGGTCGTGCGTGTCTGCACCGGAAACATCTCCGACAACAAACCCGGCAACGCCGCGAAATAGCCTGTCATGAGAAAGCCGAGCACCACCTGGAGTGCGATCAGCGTGCCGAAGGTTGGATGCGCGACGAGATAGACGAACGCCGGATAGATCAGCACGAGAAGCAGCACTGCTGAAATCAGCATGATCGTGGTGCGCCCATGCCGGTCCGATAGATGTCCGACCACCGGCGCAAACACCATCTGAATCAAGCCCGTCAGCGCGATGGCGGAGAACGCGACCGAAGGTGCGAGCCCCAGTTGCTTCACGCCGAACGTTGGCATGAACAGCACGAGGTAAGTGGATACGGTGCCAAGCACCACCGCGCCGATTGCGATCAGTAGCCGCAGTTTCTGACTCGTGAACGTGTCGCGCAGCGGCGTGCGCGTCGTTTCAGCAGCGAGAAACTCCGGCGTTTCATCGAGCTTCGTGCGGATGTACCAGGCGACTGGTCCGATCAGGAGCCCGAAGAAGAACGGCACGCGCCATCCCCATGACGCCATCTGGTCCGGCGTCAGATTGCCCGTCAGGGCGACGCCGAAACCGGCGGCAAGCAGCGTAGTAAGGCCCTGGCTTGCGACCTGCCAGCTTGCGAAAAAGCCGCGCCGTCCCGGCACATGCTCCGCGAGAAAGGCGGTGGCGCTGCCGAACTCACCGCCCGCCGAAAAGCCCTGCATCAATCGCGCGATGACGAGAATCACGGGCGCGGCAATGCCAATACTCCTGTAAGTCGGCAAAACCGCGATGATCAGCGTGCCGGCCATCATCAGCAGAATGGACAGCGTGAGCGCGGCCTTGCGCCCGGCGCGGTCCGCGTAGGCGCCAATCACGATCGCACCGAGCGGACGCATGAAGAACGACACGCCGAACGTGCCGAGCGTGAGCAACAGCGAAACTGTGTCGTTGCCGGCGGGAAAGAACAGCTTGGCGATGACCACGGCGAAAAAGCCGTAGACGACCAGATCGAACCACTCCAGCGCGTTGCCGATCGATGCGGCGATCACCGCCCGCCACGAATTTCGCCGGCTTCCCGCAAGGCTTGCTGCTGTCGTTGCGTTCATGCAGATCTCCAGTTTGCGCGAATATTATGGATGCGGACCCAGGCCCCATCTCGCCGTATTGGATGCGCGCACAACCAACGCGGTGCCAGCGCTCTATGTACCCGAAAAATTAAACCGAGGCGAGCGGCAAATTACGCGCCCGCGCCGCATAAGGCTCGCACGCCGCGATGCACGGGCCGCGCCATGAAAAAACCGCTTCGTCGCGGAAGCGAACGAAGCGGTCATATTCGGCGAGACGCGAAGCGCTATTTGTGCTGCGCCGCAACGGGCGCCATCGCGTCATCGTGAATCGGTGCGCATGCGCGCACCTCAGCAGTTACTGTTGTTTGATGCCTTCAGCCTGAATATGCAGCTTGGTGTCCATATTGAAGCCGTACTTTGTGCCGAAGTCGATACCGTAGTCCGCGCGGTCGAAATGACCGCTCGCTTCCACGCCGCACACTTCGCGCTTGAGCACCGGGTGCTGCATGCACTTGAACGACTCGACCTTCAGGTTCAGCGGCTTCGTCACGCCGTGTAGCGTCAAGGTGCCGATCACTTCCGACGGCTTGTCGCCGTCGAACTTGATGTCGGTGCCTTTGTAGGTCGCGGCGGGAAACTTCGACACGTCGAAGAATTCAGCCGACTTCAGATGGTCGTCGAGCTTGCCGTTTCCGGTGGCGATCGAAGCGGGATCCACGTTCACTTCGACGGTACCCGATTTTGCGGTGCGGTCCAGCGTGACCGTGCCGGAACTCTTCGTGAACTTGCCGCGCCACACGGACAGCCCGCCGAAGTGGTCCGCTTCGAAGCTCGGATAGGTGTGAGTCGGGTCGAGCTGATAAGTGTCGGCGGCTGCGAATGCGCTGAGCGAAACACAGGATGCCAATGCACCGGCGGCGATCAACATGGATGTCTTCAATTCATGCTCCCAGTCAGTTAAAAACGGCTGCACTGAACCGCGCAGCGCAAGTTATTTATGTGCGGCGACGATATGAAACTTGATGACCACGTCATCGGCAACAACCGACGTGTCTTTCCATTCGCCCGTGCCGATGTCGAATTGCGAGCGCTTGATCGGCAACGAACCGTCGAATGTTTGCGTCGCACCTTGCTGCGTCACGGTGACCGGCACCACCACCGTCTGCGATTTGCCCTTGATGGTCAGCTTGCCAGTCACTTTGTACTGGTTGCCGCCGGCCGGCGCAATGGCGCTGGAAACGAACGTGGCGCTGGGATAGGTCTTTGCGTCGAACCATTCCTTGCCGCGCACCTGATCGTTGTAGCTCTCGTCGCCGAGATCGTAGCTGCCGACGTCGATGTTCAGTTGAGCGCTGCCCTCGGCCGGCTTGGCCGAGTCGAACTTGATCTGCGCGCTGAATTTGCCGAACTTGCCTTCCACCGGCACGTTCATCTGCTTCGACGTGGCCGTCACCGAACTTTTTGCGACATCGACCTGGGCCAGCGCGCTGCCAGTTGCGGTCAGCGAAACTGCGGCAAATGCGGCGAGCATATAGCGATAAAACGAGACCTTCATGGTTGTCCTTATTTGAGGAAGGGAAGCATGCGCGACAGCAGGCCGTCGCGGTCCAGCCACTGATGCTTGAGCGCCGCCGCTACATGCAGCCCGACCAGCACCAGCAATGTGTAATTCAGCACGATATGGACGTTCTTGAGCAATTCCTTCAGATGGGGGTCCGGCGCGATCAGACGCGGCAGCGGAATCAACCCGAGATAGACAACCGGCACGTTCGCCGCCGAGCTGTACAGATAGCCGGAGACGGGAATCGCGATCATCAACACATAGAGCAGCAGATGCACGAGGTGAGCGGCGCCGCGCTGCCACGTGGGCATGCGGCGCGGCATCGCCGGGGCGCCATGCATCGCGCGCCAGAGAATGCGCACGATAGCCAGCGCAAATACCGTCACGCCAATCCATTTATGCCACGAAAAATAGCGCAGCTTGGTCGGCGTAAAGCCAGGGATGTCGGTCATCACCCAGCCGAGCGCAAAGCCGCAGACGATCAGCAATGCGACCAGCCAATGAAAGGCAATGGCAGTCCGCGTGTACGACTCCCGGCCACCGAATGAAGGGTTGTGTGCCATGACAGGTGAACGCTTGCTAAGAGAGGTTAACGGTGCGGCAGGCCCGGCTATTCCGCGCCGATGCAAAGTCTATCGGCGGATGGCCAGGCGCCGCGGCCTTCGAGACGCGCCAGGCCGCCATGCTACCCGAAGCGGAAAATGCTGGCTGCAGCGACGCGAAATTTACCGAAAGGCGACTTGGGGCGCGCCTCGCCACGCCGTTGAACAATTGGGGACGGACGCTGTCAGAGCTTTCATTCACAAGGCGCAGCGCCCACGCGCGCGCCTGCAACGCGTTTGGTACTATTGCTGCACAAATTTTTTCGAGCTGCGTTATTCGCCCACACCTGCGACCGGCATTGCACGCTTACTCACATATCGTTGGCCCGCTGCCGTATGGAAAATGACAACCTGATTGCGTGCCACGAGTGCGATACGCTATTCCGCAAGCCGCGGCTTGCCGGGCGCAAACTCGCGCGCTGTCCGCGTTGCCGGGCGACGCTTTACAGCGGCGTGTCGCGCAAGCTGGAGGGCATCAGCGCCATGACGCTCGCCGCGCTGATCACATTCCTGATCGCGCAGGGATTTCCCATCGTCGAACTCGAAACCAATGGCATTACCTCGCAGACCACGCTGTTCGGCGCGCTCGTCGCGCTCTGGAACGAGGACATGCAGATCGTCGCGGTCATGGTGTTCTGCTCGACCATTCTCTTTCCGCTCACCGAACTCGTCGCGCTGCTCTACGTTCTGATCCCGCTGCGCTCCGGCTATGTGCCTGCGGGCTTCAACCGCGTCTTGCGCGCTATCCAGTTCGTCCGTCCGTGGGGGATGATCGAAGTGTTCATGCTCGGTGTGCTGATCACCATCGTTAAGATGGTCAGTCTCGCACGCGTGATACCCGAGGCGGCGCTTTTCGCGTTCGGCGTGCTGACACTGATGTTCGCCGTGGTCGTCACCTTCGACCCGCGCATTCTGTGGGATCTCGCGGACGAGCTCGGCGCACGCAACCAGCGGCCGCTGCCGCGCAGTTCGGCCGATAGCGCGGCGCTCGCCGTCGGCGCGGTTGCAGGCCCGCCCGCTCCGCCTGCGCTGCAAGTCGATGCGGAGCCCGGCGTAGACCGCGACCAGGCCCCCGACGCAAGCCCCGGCGTGCCGCCGGCGCCGCATCGAGGGTGACCCGCGCATGAGATACATCACCGCAAGACGCGCGGGCCTCGTCGCCTGCCACGCGTGTGGACGCGTCGAACCGCGCATCCGCTCGATTACGCCGCAGCACTGCGCACGGTGTGGCTCACGCCTGCACTCACGCAATCCGGACAGCCTCATGCGCACGTGGGCGCTGCTGATCGCGGCGGCCTTGCTGTATATTCCGGCAAATTTGTTGCCGGTCATGCATACATCGTCGCTGCTGGGTTCGGAGGACGACACCATCATGAGCGGCGTCGTGTACTTCTGGACGTCCGGCGACTGGCCGCTTGCGGTAATTGTGTTCGTCGCCAGCATCATGGTGCCGATGCTTAAGCTGAGCGTGCTCGCACTCCTCACCATTACCGCGCAGCGCCGCTCGCGCTGGCGTCCGGAGCAACGCACCACGCTTTACCGGATGGTCGAACGGATCGGCCGCTGGTCGATGCTCGACGTGTTCGTGGTCACATTGACCGTCGCGCTTGTGCGCTTCAAGTCGCTTGCAGTCATCACGGCTGGACCGGGCGCGATCGCGTTCGGCTCGGTGGTGATCCTCACGATGATGGCATCCATGCAATTCGATCCACGGCTCATCTGGGACGACGTGGACGGCAGTACTCAAAAACCTCAGGATCTCGAACATGACTAGCCCGCCAGGACCGACGCCCGCCTCCGATGCGCCGCGCAACGATTCGAACGGACCGAAGCTGCCGCCCCAACTCCCAGATCCTCAAATCGAGCCACGCAGCCGCTGGCTGCCGTCGCTCGTCTGGGTGATTCCATTGATCGCGGCGCTAATCGGCGTTGCGCTCGTCATCAAGTCGGTGACGGAGAAAGGCCCGACCATCACGATCAGTTTCGTGAGCGCCGAAGGCCTCGAGCCCGGCAAAACGAAGGTCAAATACAAGGACGTCGACGTCGGCGCGGTGAAGTCGATCACCTTGTCAAAAGATCTTTCCCACGTGCTCGTGCAGGTGCAGTTGACGAAGGAAGGCGAAGACTTCGCGGTCAAGGACTCGCGCTTCTGGGTCGTGCGGCCGCGAGTGGGCGCAAGCGGCGTGTCGGGGCTCACCACCCTGCTTTCCGGCGCCTATATCGGCGCAGACGCCGGCCATTCGCCAGACAGCGAGAAAAATTTTGTCGGCCTCGAGACGCCCCCGCCTGTTACCGGCGACCAGAAGGGCCACCAGTTCATCCTGCACGGCGATTCGCTGGGCTCGATCGACATCGGCTCGCCGATTTTCTACCGTCGGGTGCAGGTCGGCCAGGTGGTCGGCTTCTCGCTCGACAAGGACGGCACCGGCGTGACGATGCAGGTGTTTGTGTCCGCACCGTTCGACCAGTACGTCGGCACCAATTCACGCTGGTGGCATGCGAGCGGCGTCGATCTGCGGCTCGATTCGAGCGGTTTCAAGCTGAATACGCAGTCGCTCGCGACGGTGATCGTCGGCGGTTTGTCGTTCCAGTCGCCGCCGGGCCAGGGTGTGGGCGCGCAGGCGCCGAACAACATGACGTTCCGCCTCGGTTCGGACGAGGGCGACGCGATGCGCGAGCCGGACGGCGAGCCGCTACGCGTCGTGATGAACTTCAACCAGTCGCTGCGCGGGCTGTCGGTCGGCGCTACGGTGGACTTCCGCGGCATCGTGCTAGGTCAGGTGACGAATATCGGCATCGACTACGATCCGAAGACGCGCAGCTTCACGATGCCCGTGACCATGAATATCTACCCGGACCGCCTCGGCAAGCGCTTCCGCGAAACGGCTCCGGCGCCGGGCAGCCTTGCTGGTCAGAACCTGTTGCAACAGCTGGTCAAACACGGTCTGCGCGGCCAGTTGCGCACGGGCAATCTGATCACGAGCCAGCTATACGTTGCGCTCGATATCTTCCCGAAGGCGCCGCCGGCCACCGTCGACGTAGCCAGCGATCCGCTCGAATTGCCGACGATCCCGAACACGCTCGACGAGTTGCAGCTTCAGGTGGCGGACATCGCGAAGAAGCTCGACAAGGTACCGTTCGACCAGATCGGCAACAACCTGAACAGCGCGCTGAAGAATGCCGATCAGCTGTTCAAGCGCCTCGACACGGAAGTCGTGCCGCAAGCCCGCGACACGCTGGCGGCGGCGAAGCAGACCTTCGGCTCGGCGGAGGCGACGTTGCAGCAGGACTCGCCGTTGCAGTCGGACGTGCATCAGGCGTTGCAGGAATTGACGCGGACGTTGCAGTCGCTGAATGCGCTGTCGGATTATCTGGAGCGCCACCCCGAATCGTTGTTGCGCGGTAAAGCAGGAGATAAACCATGATGTTTGCCCGACTCCCCCGCCTGCCGCGCGGATTCGCGCGCGGCGCAGTCCGTGCCGGCGCGCTCGCTACGGCGTTTGCACTGGCGGCGTGTTCATCGCCGAGCAGCCGGTTCTATACCTTGGGCGACGTGAGCGCGAGCGCACCGGCTGCAGCGGCGAGCGTGCGGACTTCGGCCGCGCCGGCGTGGCTGATCGAGGTTGCGCCGATCGATGTTCCGCCGCAGGTGGCGAAGAACCAGTTGGTCGTGCAAACAGGCCCGACGCAGGTGAAGGTGCTGGAAGAAGAGCGTTGGGCGTCATTGCCCGGGGATGAATTGCGCCGGGCGTTGTCGACGAGTCTCACGCAGCAGTTGAATACGATCGATGTGTACGGCACGGCTTATTCCGATACGACGCCGGTGTATCGCGTCAGCATGAATGTGCAGCGGTTCGAATCGTGGCCCGGCTCGCATGCGCTGATCGACGCGGTGTGGAGCGTGCGGGCTGTTCGGAGTACTGCTGTGATGACTTGTCGCAGTGTCGTGAGCGAGCAGGTCGGAAGTGGGTACGACTCGCTCGTCGATGGACATCGGAGGGCTTTGCAGCGGGTCTCTGCGCAAGTGGCGGGGGCTTTGCAGGCGATGGCTGCCGCTGGGCCTTTCTCTTCTGCTTCGCAGGGAGGGAAGGCGGCTGCGCGAGTTGCTGTGCCGGGTTGTCCTTCTCTAGATGCGGGTGTTGCTGCTCGCTAGCAGCTCCCGCTTGCGTCGCCGGCTTTTGTTTTTTTATCTGCTTGGCCTCTCCTCTCCGGCCGATTTTTCGTCGAGCAACAACCGCCGCTGGTGGCGCAACAGTTCGAACCCATAAGAAAGCGCGAACACTCGCGCTTTCTTCGGACAGACGATTCGTGCTCGATCTTACATCTGATAGTCTTCGAACTCCCATGCGGGCGAACCGGGCAATCTTGACGGCGATGCTTGGCCAGTCGGGTCCGACGCAATGCTGCACGATGCGCTGAAGCTGGCCGGTGATCACCACAAGGTCATACTCGCTCACGATCAGCGAATGACGGCCCCAGCGAGTACCCGCGTCTCGCTTGAGTTCCTCGGAAAGCCATTGCGGCGTACACACTAGAAGGTCGAAATTGTCGGTGCCGGGTTGACCAACAACACCTATTGAAAGACGGATCCACGTTCCGAAATTGTCCCGCTCGGCAGGTTGATAGCGGATCAGATCATCTTCTACTTCGAGAGAATAGAGCTTCCTGATTTCTGCGTTCATGGCTGCCGTGTTATTCGACCGTTATAACGGATGCCATCCGCGCAGTTCGCTGCGAATGCCGCTCGCAGTCGGATGTCGCCAGAGTGTCATCAGCAATCAGATTCATTCGCCTTGGCGTGACCGCATGTCGACCATGCAATCGGCCGGCTTATGCTGCCGGCCTCGGACAAGTCACCTAAGCCTGGTAATTCTCGAACTCCCAACTTGCGAAACGGCTGAGCTTAACGGCAAGAGTAGACCAGTTTTCTGCTGTGAGACGATTGATCCTATTCTGCAGATACGAATGAATCATTTCCCAGTTGTAGTGGAACACTATCAGCAAGTTTTGACCGAGTACCGCGGCCTTGCCGGCATTTTCCCTGCTGAGCCAGCCTGGGTGCACACAGTCATCTGGAAGAGATCGGCCGCGTCATGTCCCTCTGCTCCGATTCGTAGGGTGATCGGGAAAGAGAAACAGTTTTCGTCTTCCGGCCAATATGTTGCAAAGTCGACATCCGGAGAATCGACCGACTTGAGTTCGGCACGCATGTTTTTTCCTATGGACGTATGTTCAGATGAACATTATTTTGCCATTCACCGCTCGGGACACTCCGCGTCACCTCTTTGAAGAAGCGCCCCTGTTTCGCTTGCTTAGGTGGTTTGTACAGACTGGGGACTTAGCCGCAAAGAAAGTAAGTGCCGCCCTACACAACAGCAACACAAATAGACCACCACGAATTTAAGGAAAGGCCAACGGGGTTAAAAACAGCAGCAAACAGCGCCCACCACCCTACCGCGTACAATACGCGCTTACCCACCGCCCACCGGCTCGCCCCACCCCATGTCCTTTGATTTCTTCCTCCCCTGCCCGCGCGGCCTCGAAGCCTCGCTCGCCACTGAACTCGCCGAAATCGCCGCGAAACATCTGAACGGCGCGCCATTCTCGGCGGGCTCGCAAGTCCCCGGCGGCGTACATTTTCGCGGCGGCTGGGCGGCCGGCATGGCAGCGAATCTGCATTCACGCATCGCGAGCCGCGTGCTGCTGAAAATTGCGCATCGCCCGTATCGCAGCGAACAGGACATCTATGCGCTCGCCGTCGAACAACGTTGGGAGCAGTGGTTCTCGGCGAACGAAACTTTGCGCGTCGACGTCACCGCGATCAAGTCGCCTCTGCGCAGCCTCGAATTCACCACGCTGCGCGTAAAGGACGCCATCTGCGATCGTCTGCGCGAAGTCAGCGGCGCGCGCCCGAACATCGACACCGCGACGCCCGACGTGCGCGTATTCGCGTTTCTCACGGCGACCGACTGCACGCTTTACCTCGACACGTCCGGCGACCCGCTATTCAAACGAGGCTGGCGCCTCGACAAGGGCGCCGCGCCGTTGCGCGAGAATCTCGCGGCGGGCATTCTGCGTCTGACGGGCTGGAATGCAGGCACGCCGCTGTACGACCCGATGTGCGGCAGCGGCACGTTCCTGGCCGAAGCCGCGCAAGTCGCGCTGAACATCGCGCCCGGCGCGGAGCGCCGCTTCGGCTTCGAGAAGCTCAAGCAATACGACAGCAAAACCTGGCAAACACTGAAGGCCGCCGCGCTCGACGCCAAGCACGCCGCTCGTACCTCGCGCGCCGATCTGCAGATCTTCGGCAGCGATATTTCCGGCGACATGCTCGACAAAGCGCGTGCGAATTTCCAGCGTGCAGGCTTGCCGTCGATCCCGCTCAAACAGGTCGACGCTCGCGGCATGACGCCGCCGAGCTCCGAGCCGGGCATTCTCGTCGCAAATCCTCCGTACGGCGAGCGGATCGAAGTGCGCGGGCGCAACGCGCGCGGTGAATTGCGCGAGCCGCGCAACCGCGATAATCGCGATGACGACGGCTTCCGCCGCGCTCAGGAAGAAACGCCCGACAGCGAATTTTTCCAGTCGCTCGGCGACGCGCTCAAGCAGCGCTTCACCGGCTGGCACGCGTTCATCCTGACTTCGGATCGCAAGCTGCCTGGCCAGTTGCGTCTGCGCGAATCGACCAAGACGCCGCTTTTCAACGGCGCCCTCGAATGCCGACTGTTCCGCTTCGATCTGATCGCGGGCAGCGTGCGCCAGCGGCCGCAGAACGACGCGCCCGCCGATTGACGCTAGCCGCTCGCCACGCACCGTTTCCGGCGTAGAGGCGCGGCTTGCGCACCTCATAAACCCGAGCACGGACGGAAGCACAAGTAAAGGCAGAAGCAGGCCAAAGAAACCGCGGAACCGACTCCCGCGGTTTTTTTCGCGTCGCTGAAACCGCACGCCCCACTCCTCGCCCTGGCACCCTACTGACACCACGCTGTCAGCAGCACACCCGCACACTTCTCCTCACGCCATCCGGCGCTTTACACGGCTTATCCGCCGTCCATCCACCGAACCATCTTGCATGGGACCAGAGCAAGCGCTGAAGCACTGGCTCGGGTCAACAGGAGAGTGTCATGTCTGCATCGTCGAAAGTTGTTGCATGGTTTGAGATCCCGTCCGTCGATTTCGACCGCGCCGTCCGGTTCTACGAAACCGCGCTCGACGTCAAACTGAATCGTCAGGAAATAGGCGGGCAGCCGATTGCCGTGTTCGGCTACGAAGAACCGGCCACGGGCGGCGCGATCGTCCACAGTCCGTCGATGACGCCCAACGGCGACGGCGTGCTCGTCTATCTGAACGCGCAGCCGACCGTGGACGCCGCCCTCGCCCGCATCGAAGAAGCCGGCGGCAAGACCGACGGGCCAGTCGTCAAGCTGCCGCAGGACATCGGCTATATCGCGTTCTTCACCGATACCGAAGGCAACCGCCTCGGCCTGCACTCGCGGACCAACGGCTAGGGCGCAAAGCGGCGAACAGGGCGCACGCAGCGCAGCACGAAGCGCCACACGTGCGACGCCCGAACGCTGACCGGAGCGCGGCATGCGGCGCTATCATCGCGGGACTGTCCCCGTCCTCTTCTACAAGACGCCCACGATGACGCGCCGCGCCGACCGCCTGTTCCAGATCGCCGAACTGCTGCGCGGCCGGCGTCTGACCACCGCGCAACAACTCGCCGACTGGCTCAACATCTCGCTGCGCACGGTCTATCGTGATGTGCGCGATCTGCAATTATCAGGCGTGCCGATCGAGGGCGAGGCCGGCATTGGTTACCGTCTGAGCCGCGCGGCGAGCCTGCCGCCGCTCACCTTCACCGCCGACGAACTCGCGGCACTCGCCGCCGGCGCGCGCATGCTGGAATCGTGGGGCGGCGCCGACTTTGCAAGCGGAGCGCGCGGCGCGCTCGCCAAGATTGCCTCGGCGATGCCGGCGGACAAGCGCGCGTCGCTCGAAAGACTTGCTGTCTTCGCGCCGTCGTTTCATATCAGGAGTGATTTCTCAGCACAGCTTGACACGCTGCATCGAGCAATCGACACACGGCACGTGGTGAGCTTTTCGTACACCGATGCAAACGGCGCGGCAACCGAGCGCCGCGTGTGGCCGCTCGCGCTCGCGTATTGGGGCGCGCGCTGGACGCTAGGCGCGTGGTGTGAATTGCGCGGCGACTTCCGCAACTTTGGACTGGAGCGGATTCAGGAACTCGAAGTGCGCGAACCTTATCCGGACCAGCAAGGCAGGCGACTCGCGGACCTGTTGCGGCACGTCAACGCAAAGCCGCGCTAGCGCGGCCACGCGAGCCGAGTGTCGCGGCCGCCGGATTGAAATACAGGCTTCCGGTGTGGATCGAGTCCCGCGTTAGCGGCCAAACAATCCGCGAGACTCCCGCACGCGTCTAGTCGACCGCCTTCACCATATCTTCGATCACCTTCTTGGCATCGCCGAACACCATCATCGTCTTGTCCATGTAGAAGAGATCGTTGTCGAGGCCGGCGTAACCCGCGGCCATCGAGCGCTTGTTCACAATGACAGTACGCGCCTTGTAAGCCTCGATGATCGGCATGCCCGCAATCGGCGACTTGGGATCGTTCTTTGCGGCCGGATTCACCACGTCGTTCGCGCCGAGCACGAGCACCACGTCGACCTGGCCGAACTCGCCGTTGATGTCGTCCATCTCGAACACCATGTCGTACGGCACTTCGGCTTCGGCGAGCAGCACGTTCATATGGCCAGGCATCCGTCCGGCCACCGGGTGAATCGCGTACTTGACCTCGATGCCCTTCTCGACGAGCTTGTCGGTCAACTCCTTCAACGCATGCTGCGCGCGCGCCACCGCAAGGCCATAGCCCGGCACGATCACGACCGTCTCGGCGTTGCCGAGCATGAACGACGCATCGTCGGCGGAACCGGATTTCACCGGACGCTGCTCGGCCGAGCCGCCCGCTGCCGCCGCGCCCGCCTCGTTGCCGAAGCCGCCCAGAATCACATTGAAGAACGAGCGGTTCATCGCGCGGCACATGATGTACGACAGAATCGCACCCGACGACCCAACCAGCGAGCCCGCAATAATCAGCATCGGATTGTTGAGCGAGAAGCCGATCCCCGCCGCCGCCCAGCCGGAATACGAGTTGAGCATGGACACGACGACCGGCATATCCGCGCCACCAATCGGGATGATGATCAGCACGCCGAGCACGAACGCGATCGCCGTCATGACAATGAACGGTAGCCACGACTGCGTAAAAAAGAAAATGATGCCGAAGCCGAGCATCGCGATGGCGAGCATCAGGTTGATCAGGTGCTGGCCTGCATATACCACCGGCGCGCCTTGAAAGAGGCGAAACTTGTATTTGCCCGAGAGCTTGCCGAACGCGATCACCGAACCGCTGAAAGTAATCGCGCCGACGAACGTGCCGATAAACAGCTCGACGCGATTGCCGTAAGGCAGAAACCCCGGCACCGGATACTCGGGATCGACGAGACCGAACGCGGCCGGCTCCGACACGACCGCATACGCAATGCAGACCGCCGCGAGACCGATCAGCGAGTGCATGGCCGCGACGAGCTCCGGCATTTTGGTCATCTCGACGCGCGCGGCGACAAACGCGCCGATAGCGCCGCCGATGATCAAAGCGACCAGCAGCAGCCCAAGGCCCAAGCCAAGATTCGATCCGAGCGCGGTGGCCTGCTTGGCGATCAAGGCAATGGTCGTGAGAATCGCGATTGCCATCCCGACCATGCCGAACGTATTGCCGATGCGCGCGGTCTTCGGATTCGACAACCCCTTGAGCGCCTGAATGAAGCAGACGGACGCGATCAGATAAAGCAGCGTGACGACGTTCAGGCTCATTACGCGTTCTCCTTGCTCTTGTCGGCGATCAGCTTCTTCGGCTCTTTCTTGCGGAACATCTCCAGCATTCGCCGCGTGACGAGGAAGCCGCCGAACACATTGACCGCCGCGAGCGCGACGGCGAGCGTGCCAAAGAACTTGCCCGGCGTGCCGAGCGTGAGGCCGGCCGCGAGCATCGCGCCGACAATCACGATCGCCGAAATGGCATTCGTCACGGCCATGAGCGGCGTGTGCAGAGCCGGCGTGACGTTCCAGACCACGTGGTAGCCGACATAAATCGCCAGCACAAAAATGATCAGGTTGATGACGGTGTGGTTGAGCACTTCCATCGCCGTTTCTCCTCGGTGGATTCGTTTTATGCCTTGCGCGCGACTTCGCCGTCGCGGGCAAGCAGCGTGGCGGCGACGATGTCGTCGGCGAGGTCGATGTTGAGCGCGCCTTCCTTCGTCACGATCAGCTTGAGGAAGTCGAGCAGATTGCGCGCGTAGAGCGACGAAGCGTCGGCGGGCACCATCGAGGCCAGATTCGTGTAGCCGACAATCGTCACACCATGCTTGACGACCACCTTGTCGGCTTCGGTCAGCGGACAGTTGCCGCCGCGCTGCCCTTCATAGTCCGCACCGCGGCCCGCGGCAAGGTCAACCAGCACGGAGCCGGGTTTCATCGCCTGCACGGTTTCGACTGAGATCAGCGTCGGCGCCGCGCGGCCGGGAATCAAGGCGGTGGAGATCACCACGTCAGCCTGCTTCGCGCGCTCGTGGACGAGCGCCGACTGCCGCTGCAGCCACGAGGGCGGCATGGGCCGCGCATAGCCGCCGACGCCTTGGGCGGCTTCGCGCTCGTCGTCGGTTTCATAAGGCACGTCGAGAAACTTCGCGCCAAGCGATTCGATCTGCTCTTTCACGGCCGGACGGACGTCGGACGCTTCGATCACGGCACCGAGGCGCTTGGCCGTCGCGATTGCCTGCAACCCCGCCACGCCCGCGCCAAGAATCAGCACGCGCGCGGCTTTCACGGTGCCGGCCGCGGTCATCAGCATCGGCATGAAGCGCGGGTACAGCGTCGCCGCGAGCAGCACTGCCTTGTATCCGGCGATGTTGGCCTGCGACGACAGCACGTCGAGGCTTTGCGCGCGGGTCGTTCTGGGCGCGGCTTCGAGCGCGAAAGCGGTAACGCCGGCGGCAGCCAGTTTTAACGCATTCTCTGCGTTGAACGGATCGAGCATGCCGACCAGCACTGCGCCGCGCTTGAGGAGCGGCAGTTCGGCTTCGGTTGGAGACTGCACTTTGAGGACGAGCTCGGCGCCAAACGCGCTGGCGGCGTCGACGATTTCCGCTCCGGCGGCTGTGAAGGCGTCGTCGGGAAAGCTGGCGCCAGCTCCGGCGCCGCTCTGGATGGTGACCCGATGGCCCTGGCTCACGTACTTCTTGACCGTTTCGGGCGTCGCGGCGACGCGGGTTTCGTGCGCGCGCGTCTCGGCTGGCACTCCGATGTGCATCGTGCTTCCTCCTCGACTTACTGTTTGACGACAGATCGGCCGACGAGGCACGCCGGCTTGCAAGTGCAACGGCTAACGCCTCACTTTACCCGAAACATGGGGGGCGGCAGAAATCGGGGACAATCCGGGGGTGCCGGTGGGCTGGCGCGCGCTGGGGGCCGTGCGTTTCGGGTTCGGCGGCCATTCAGGGTCGCGTCCGAGCCGCGCACCCCGCAGCCCGCGGTCCAACCGCCCGTCGCGCCGGCCGCCCGCTTCCCGGCAGCGAGTGCCTATAAACGGTAAAATGCGCACCCATGAAACCGGAAACCTGGCTGCCGCACGTGACCGTCGCGGCCATCGTCGAGCGTGGCGGGCGCTTTCTCGTGGTCGAGGAACACACGGCGGCCGGTCTGCGCCTGAATCAGCCGGCCGGTCATCTGGAAGCCGGCGAAACGCTGCTGGAAGCAGTGGTCCGCGAAACGCTCGAAGAAACCGCGCACCCGTTCACGCCCGAGGCGCTGGTCGGCATGTACATGACGCATTTCGAGCGGCCGGGCAGCGAAGGCGTAACGTATTTGCGCTTCACTTATTGCGGCACCGGCGGCGAACGCGAGGCAACACGCGCGCTCGATCCCGACATTGTGCGAACGTTGTGGATGAGCGCCGACGAACTGCGCGCCTGCCCCGAACGGCACCGCACGCCGCTCGTCATGCAATGCATCGACGATTACCTGGCAGGCCGGCGTTTCCCGCTCGACTTCGTGCATACGCATTCGGTCGGGCCGAAGAGGTAACCGCGGATATAACCGCGCGGCAGCAGCGACCCACGATCCATGAAGTTTCGCAGTACCCAGTGAGCATCTTATGAGCAAGCAGAAAGTCGTAGTAGGCATGTCGGGCGGCGTCGATTCGTCGGTTACCGCGTGGCTGCTGAAGGAACAGGGCTACGACGTGGTCGGCCTGTTCATGAAGAACTGGGAAGACGACGACGACAGCGAATACTGCTCGACGCGCCAGGACTGGATTGACGTGGTGTCGGTCGCGGACCTGATCGGCATCGACGTGGAAGCGGTCAACTTCGCGTCCGAATACAAAGACCGCGTGTTCGCCGAGTTCCTGCGCGAATATTCCGCAGGGCGCACGCCAAACCCGGACGTGCTGTGCAACGCCGAAATCAAATTCAAGGCCTTCCTCGACCATGCAATGTCGCTCGGCGCGGAAACCATCGCGACCGGCCACTACGCGCGCGTGCGTGAGAACAATGGCCGCTTCGAACTGCTGAAGGCGTTCGACCATACGAAAGATCAGTCGTACTTTCTACATAGGTTGAACCAGGCGCAGTTGTCGAAAACGCTGTTTCCGCTCGGCGAAATTCCCAAAACGAAGGTGCGCGAAATCGCCGAACAGATCGCGCTGCCCAATGCGAAGAAGAAGGATTCAACCGGCATCTGCTTTATCGGCGAACGGCCGTTCCGCGACTTCCTGAACCGCTATCTGCCGACCAGGCCGGGCCCGATGAAAACCACCGACGGCAAAACGGTCGGCGAGCACATCGGACTTGCGTTTTACACATTCGGGCAGCGCAAGGGAATCGGTCTCGGCGGCAGCAAGGAAGGCAGCGGCGAGCCGTGGTTCGTGGCGGGCAAGGACATCGCGTCGAATACGCTGTACGTCGCGCAAGGTCACGATCATCCGTGGCTCCTGAGTCATACGCTCAGCGCGGGCAACACGAGCTGGGTCGCGGGCGAGCCGCCTGCGGAAGGCTTCGCCTGCGGCGCGAAGACCCGCTACCGGCAGGCTGATGCACGCTGCACGTTCACGACGGCGAACTACGGCGAAAGCCTCTTCGAACTCAATTTCGACGATGCGCAATGGGCTGTCACACCGGGGCAATCGGCGGTGCTCTACGATGGCGACGTGTGCCTCGGCGGCGGCATCATCGAACATGCTGCGACTGCGCAGCCAACCGCGAGCGAGCCGCAAAAAGCGGCATTGCTGAGCGTGCGTTAAAGCCGCTCGCGTCTCCCGGCAGTCCGCTTTTCCCGACGGGCAGTCGCTCGTTTTCTTTCGCGGTGGATCCGTCCGCGCCGCCGGCGCCGACGATCCCTTCGCGACGATCTTCACTGCACCGGAGTCCCAATGTTTGCTCGACGTTATCTGGCCATGTGGAGCGCAGTCGCGCTCCTCGCCGTTTGCGCGGCGCTCGCCGCGACGCATCACATGTCGTGGCTGTGGATCGTCGTGCCGCTCGCGCTCGTCGCGCTCGGCCTCTTCGATCTCGGTCAGCAGCGGCACGCAATTCTTCGCAACTATCCGCTGTGGGGTCATTTCCGCTTTCTGTTCGAGTTCATTCGCCCGGAAATCCGCCAATATTTCGTCGAAGGCGATACCGACGAAAAGCCGTTTTCGCGCGCTCAACGCAGCATCGTCTATCAGCGCGCAAAAAACGACGTCGATAGCCGCCCTTATGGAACCGAGGTCGACGTCAAGGCCGTCGCGCACGAATGGATCAGCCACTCGCTTGCGCCCACCACGCTCGATAGTCACGACTTCCGCATCGTAGTCGGCGCAGAGCGCGCGCAGCCTTACTCGATGTCGATCTTCAACGTCTCGGCAATGAGCTTCGGCTCGCTGTCCGCAAACGCGATCATGGCGCTGAACCTCGGCGCGAAGAAAGGCAACTTCGCGCACGACACCGGCGAAGGCTCGATGTCGAAGTATCACCGCGAGCACGGCGGCGACATCATCTGGCAAATCGCGTCAGGCTATTTCGGCTGCCGTAACGACGACGGCACCTTCAGCGCGGAAAAATTCGCGAAGCAGGCGGCCGAACCGCAAGTGAAAATGATTGAGGTCAAGCTGTCGCAAGGCGCCAAGCCGGGTCATGGCGGCGTGTTGCCGGCCGCGAAGATCACACCTGAAATCGCGGAGACGCGCGGCGTGCCGATGGGCCGCGACTGCATCTCGCCGGCCACGCACTCGGAGTTTTCGACGCCGCGCGGGCTGCTCGAATTCGTCGACCGCTTGCGCACGTTATCGGGCGGCAAGCCGACCGGGTTCAAGCTGTGTATCGGGCACCCGTGGGAATTTTTCGGCATTGCCAAGGCGATGCTGGAGACAGGCATTCTGCCGGACTTCATCGTCGTGGACGGTGCGGAAGGCGGCACGGGCGCAGCGCCGCTCGAGTTCACGGATCACGTCGGCGTGCCGTTGCAGGAAGGCCTGCTGCTCGTGCACAACACGCTGGTTGGCATCGGCTTGCGGCAAAGGATTCGCATCGGCGCGAGCGGCAAGATGATCACCGCGTTCGACATCACGAAGACACTCGCGATCGGCGCGGACTGGGTCAACGCGGCCCGCGGCTTCATGTTCGCGGTGGGCTGCATTCAGGCGCAAACCTGCCACACGGGACGCTGCCCGACCGGCGTCGCGACGCAAGACCCGGTGCGCCAGCGTGCGCTCGTCGTGCCGGACAAGGCCGACCGCGTGTTCAGCTTCCACCACAACACGCTGCATGCGCTGAAGGAAATCATTCAGGCCGCCGGGTTGAAGCATCCCGCCGAGTTGCGCGCGCATCACATCGTGCGCCGAGTGTCGTCGCATGAGGTGCAGTTGATGTCCGAGTTGCTCAAGTATCTCGAGCCGGACGACCTGCTCAACGGGAAATACCGCTACTCGTTGTATGAGAAGTGGTGGCCGGTCGCGCAAAGCGATTCGTTTTCGCCAAAGGTGGAATTGGCGGTGGCGTGAGAAAGCGCCGCTCGTCCTGCCAGTCCCTCCCCAAAACCGGACGCCCCCCCGCCTTTCCGTTAAAATCGCAGGTTTAGCACTTCGCTCCACGGCCGCCTCGCGCGCTCACGCGCTCGCGGCGCGGCCTCATGCCCGAAAGGCACTTCATGCTCACGTTTCAGCAAATCATTCTGACACTGCAATCCTATTGGGATAAGCAGGGTTGCGCGTTGCTCCAACCGATCGACATGGAAGTCGGCGCGGGCACCTCGCACGTCCACACTTTCCTGCGCGCGGTCGGCCCGGAACCGTGGCGCGCCGCCTACGTGCAGCCGTCGCGCCGCCCGAAAGACGGCCGCTATGGCGAGAACCCGAACCGCCTGCAGCATTACTACCAGTACCAGGTGGTGCTGAAGCCCGCGCCGGAGAACATCCTCGATCTGTATCTCGGCTCGCTGGAAGCACTCGGCTTCGACCTGAAGCAGAACGACGTGCGCTTCGTCGAAGACGACTGGGAAAATCCCACGCTCGGCGCGTGGGGACTCGGCTGGGAAGTGTGGCTGAACGGCATGGAAGTGACCCAGTTCACTTATTTCCAGCAGGTCGGCGGCCTTGACTGCAAGCCGGTGCTCGGCGAAATCACATACGGTCTCGAGCGCCTCGCGATGTATCTGCAAAAGGTCGAGAACGTCTACGACCTCGTCTGGACCGAGTGGGAGGAGCAAGGCCCGAACGGCCCGGAAACGCGTCGCCTCACTTACGGCGACGTGTACCACCAGAACGAAGTGGAACAGTCCACGTATAACTTCGAGCACGCGAACGTCGATCTTCTGTTCACGTTCTTCAACAGCTACGAAGCCGAAGCGAAGCGCATGATCGAAGCGCAGATCGCGCTGCCCGCCTATGAACTCGTGCTGAAGGCCGGCCACACATTCAATCTGCTCGACGCGCGCGGCGCGATCTCGGTCACAGAGCGCGCGGCGTACATTGGCCGGATTCGCGCGCTGTCGCGCCTGGTCGCGCAGGCCTACTACGATTCACGCGAGAAGCTCGGTTTCCCGATGCTCGGCAATCCGGTGCACGCCGTGCCCGGCCTCACCACCGACGAGCAGGACGCCGCCATGCCCGCGTGGGCGCCGCCGCTGAAAGTCGAACGCAAGATCGACGCGGACTGACGAGAACATCAAGAAATGACTCAATCCCATCAAGCTACCCTGCTGGTCGAACTGCTGACCGAGGAACTGCCGCCGAAAGCGCTTGCCCGTCTCGGCGACGCCTTCGCGGAAGGTATTGCGGAGCGCCTCGCGGCGCGCGATCTGATCGAAGGCGAGCTGTCATTCGAACGTTATGCGACGCCGCGCCGCCTCGCTGTCACGATCAAAAACGTACGCACGGTTGCGCCGGAAAAGCATGTGCGCGAAAAAGTGTTACCGGTTTCCGTCGCGCTCGATAAAGACGGCCAGCCCACCGCGCCGCTCGCGAAAAAGCTCGCCGCGCTCGGCTTCCCCGATTTTTCGGTGAACGACCTGGAGCGCGCGCAGGACGGTAAGGCTGAAGCCTTCTTCCTGCGCTACGCCGCGCCGGGCGCCACGCTGGCGGAAGGCCTGCAGGCTGCGCTCGACGAAACGCTCGCCAAGCTGCCTATTCCCAAGGTGATGACCTACCAGCGCCCGGACGGCACGAACGTGCAGTTCGTGCGGCCGGCGCATCGCCTGACCGCGCTGCATGGCGAGCAGATCGTTCCGGTCAGCGCGCTCGGCATCGACGCAGACGACACCACGCTTGGTCATCGCTTCCTGTCCGAAGGCTTCGTGCAGATCCAGCACGCGGATTCGTATGCCGACACGCTGATGCACAAAGGTCGGGTAGTACCGAACTTCGCCGACCGCAAGGAAACCATCCGCACGCATCTGCTTGCGCACGCTGACGGCGATCAGGTCGTGATGCCTGAATCGCTGCTGGACGAAGTGACGTCGCTGGTCGAATGGCCGGTGGTCTACGCATGCCGTTTCGAGGACGAATTCCTGCAAGTGCCGCAGGAATGTCTAATCCTCACCATGCAGACGAACCAGAAATACTTCGCGCTGACGGATGACAACGGCAAGCTGCGCTCGCGCTTCCTGATCGTGTCGAACATCGAAACGTCCACGCCTAGCGATATCGTCGAAGGCAATGAGCGTGTGGTGCGCCCGCGTTTGGCCGACGCGAAATTCTTCTTCGAGCAGGACAAGAAGAAGCCGCTCGCCGACCGCGTGCCGTTGCTTGCGAACGTCGTGTATCACAACAAGCTCGGCTCGGCGCTCCAACGCGTGGAGCGCGTCGAAGCGCTGGCCGGCGCGATCGCCGGCCTGATCGGCGCGGACGTGGCGCTCGCGAAGCGCGCCGCGCGTCTGGCCAAGGCCGATCTGATTACCGACATGGTCGGCGAGTTCCCCGAGCTGCAAGGCACAATGGGCACGTACTACGCGCGCCACGACGGCGAGCCGGAAGAAGTCGCGCTCGCATGCTCGGAACATTATCAGCCGCGTTTCTCCGGCGACGCGTTGCCGGGAACGGCAACCGGCACGGTCGTCGCGCTGGCCGACAAGCTCGAAACGCTGGTCGGCATCTGGGGCATCGGTCTGCAGCCCACCGGCGAGAAAGACCCGTTCGCGCTGCGCCGTCACGCGCTCGGCGTGCTGCGCATTCTGGTCGAGAAGCAACTTGCCGTGGATTTCGTCGAACTGCTGCGCACCGCTTACGCGCAATTTGCCGCAGTGCCGAACGTCGTCGATTCGACGCAAGCCATCTACGACTTCAGCATGGATCGTCTGCGTGGTTTGTTGCGCGAACGCGGTCACGCACCGGGCGAAATCGACGCGGTGCTCGCGCTCAACCCGACGCGTCTCGACGATATCGTCGCGCGCCTCGATGCAGTACGCGAGTTCGCGGCGTTGCCCGAAGCGGCATCGCTCGCGGCAGCCAACAAGCGCATCTCGAACATCCTGAAGAAGTCGGAAGGCGCTACCGCTACCGGCGGCGTGCAGGTCACGCTGCTGTTCGAGCCAGCGGAAAAGGCCTTGCATGCGCAGCTGGAGCAGGTCGCGCCGCGTGTGCAGTCGCAACTCGCCGCACGCGATTACACGGGCGCACTCACCGCGCTCGCCGCGTTGCGCGAACCGGTCGACACGTTCTTCAACGACGTGATGGTCAACGCTGAAGATCCGGCGCTGCGCGCGAATCGTCTGGCCTTGCTTGGCGCGCTGCATCAGCAGATGAATTGCGTCGCCGACATTTCCCGCCTCGCCGCCTGAGCCGCACGCCATGCCGACCAAAAAAGTGGTGATCCTCGACCGCGACGGCGTGATCAACGCCGATTCCGACGCGTTCATCAAGTCGCCCGACGAGTGGGTCGCGTTGCCGGGTTCGCTCGAAGCGATTGCGCGTCTCAGCCAGGCGGGCTATCGCGTGGCAGTCGCAACGAACCAGTCGGGCATCGGCCGGGGGCTCTTCGACATGAACGCACTCAACGCAATGCACCTCAAGATGCATCGCATGGCGGCGTCCGTGGGTGGGCGCATCGACGCGGTGTTCTTCTGCCCGCACACGGCGGAAGACCACTGCGAATGTCGCAAGCCGAAGCCCGGCATGTTGAAGATGATCAACGAGCGTTTCGAGGTCGACCCGGAAAACACGCCGGTGGTCGGCGACGCGATGCGCGACCTGCAAGCGGGCGCGGCGCTCGGCCACCCGGTTCATCTGGTGCTCACGGGCAAAGGCCGCAAAACGCTCACGGCGGGCGGCCTGCCGGATGGCACCGTCGTCCACGACGACCTGAGAGCGTTCGCGCTCGACTTCCTCGCCGACGCTCAAGAGTGATGCGTACCACGCGCGTCCCCACCCCCTACTGACCACGCCGATGCGCTTCATTCGTTCTTCGCTACTGCTGATTTACTTCATCGTGTTCACGGTGCCGTACGCGACCGCGTGCTTCATTGCGTTCCCGTTCATGCGCGCCGATAGCCGCTACTGGATGGCGGCCGGCTGGTGCCGCGCAACGCTCAACGCGGTGCGCTGGCTCAACGGCATCCGCTACACGATCGAGGGCATGGAGAACCTGCCCAACGGTCCGGCGGTGTTGTTGTCGAAGCATCAATCGGCATGGGAAACGCTGGCGTTTCCCGCCTTGATGCCTCGGCCGCTGTGCTACGTGTTCAAGCGGGAGTTGCTGTATGTGCCGTTTTTCGGCTGGGCGCTCGGCCTCCTGAAGATGGTTCATATCGACCGCAAAGAAGGCAAGTACGCGTTCGAATCGGTCATCAGGCAGGGCAAGGCGCGCATGGCGGAAGGCGCCTGGGTGATCATGTTTCCGGAGGGCACACGCACGCCGACCGGCAAGCAGGGCAAGTACAAAACCGGCGGTGCGCGCTTTGCGATTGCAACCGGCGCGCCGGTCGTCCCGATCGCGCACAACGCCGGACGCGTGTGGCCTCGCAACTCGTTTCTCAAATATGCGGGTATAGTCACAGTGTCGATCGGCAAGCCGATCGAGACGACGGGGCTCACGCCCGACGAAGTGAACACGCGCGTCGAACAGTGGATCGAAGCTGAAATGCGTCGCATCGATCCTACTGCGTATCGCGCGGCGGGAAGCAGTTCCGCCGCCGCACCTATCTGACGCGCCCACGCCCTCGAAGGCGTACTTGCGCGAAGCCGAATCCGATGCAGAAGTCTCCTACGCCGCAGCCCGCTGCGGCGCTCGATAACCGGCAACTCGATCTCCCGCTCTTCGCAGAGCCGGGGTCGACTTCGTCGTCCCCTTCACCGTCCGCGCCTTCGGCAACGCCTCGGGGTCAGCAGCCCGCGGTGCCGCTCGCACCGGACGGCAGCAAGCTGCGCAGTCTCGTCATCGGGTCGCGCACGCTGCACTACGCGCTCAAGCGTTCGGCGCGCCGCTCGATCGGCTTTGCAATCGACAGCACCGGTCTTACGATCACGGCGCCGCGCTGGGTCACGCTCGCCGATATCGAAACCGCGATCACCGAAAAACAGCGCTGGATTTTCACGAAGCTGATCGAATGGCAAACGCGCGTCGAACAGCGCGCGTTGCCGAAGGTCGACTGGAAAGACGGCGCCGAGGTGCCCTATCTCGGGCAACCGGTGCGCGTAACGCTCGGCTCGCCGCAAGGCACGCTCGCGTTTAGCGCGACCGACTCTGCCCTGCAAGTGCCGCTGCCTCTGCAAGCGGACCCGCAGCAGATCAAGGACCGCGTGCAAGGCTGGTTGCAGAACGAAGCGAAGCGTGTGTTCGGCGAGCGCCTCGTTATTTACGCGGAGAAGCTGGGCGTCAACTATCGCGCGTATGCGCTTTCTTCAGCGGCCACGCGCTGGGGCAGCTGTTCGAGTGACGGCAAGATTCGCCTGAACTGGCGGCTGATTCACTTTCCGCTTTCCATCATCGATTACGTCGTCGCGCATGAGTTGGCGCATCTGCGGGAAATGAATCACAGCCCGCGCTTCTGGCAAACGGTCGAATCGATTTTTCCGGAATTCCGCGAAGCGCGGCAGACGCTGAAGTCGCATCCGCCGGAACTGCTGCCGACGCTCTAGAGCCGGCGTTTGGTCCTGCTTGCCGCAGTGCCGTGAGAGGCCGACGCGGCGTGGACAACGATCAACGCCGCGCGACCTACTCCGTGCAAAACGTCTCATGCAGATGACGCCACGTCACCTTGCCTTGCGCGTCGACGTCCATCACTGCGGTTGAGCGCCGCACGTTCGCATTGCCAGCATTGTCCCGCTGATACTCGCGATATTTCACCACCGCGCCAGACGGATATTCGGCGACGATCACCCTGTCGCGAATGTCGATCTGCGAGCCCGGCCGCGTGCCGCGCAGCCTCGCGAACGTCTCGCGCAGTGCGGTGCGATCGAGCGCGGCGCCGGAAGGCATGATCAACGTGAACTGCGGCGCGAAGCGCGCCATGATCCGTTCGAGCGCGAGGTCGTCCGCGGAACCGTCGAACAAGGCCTCGATTTCGACGTGGATAGCATCGAGTTCGTTGAAGTAGGGATTGTTGTTGTTCATGACGTGATCGAATGAGACCTCGGCTCGCCGGCGCCGGCGTTTATTTTTTCTTCTGGATGAACTCGATTTTGTAGCCGTCCGGATCGGTGACGAATGCGATCACCGTGGTGCCGTGTTTCATCGGCCCCGCTTCGCGCACAACCGTGCCGCCTTGCGCCTTAATTTTGTCGCATGCGGCATAGGCGTCTTCCACCTCGACGGCGAGATGCCCGAAGCCGTTGCCGAGATCATAGGCCGGCGTGTCCCAGTTGTGCGTCAACTCGATGACAGTGCCGTCGCGCTCGTCCGTGTAGCCGACGAACGCCAGCGTGAATTTGCCGTCCGGATAATCTTCGCGGCGCAGTAACTTCATACCGAGCAGTTCGGTGTAGAACGCGATCGAACGGTCCAGGTTACCGACCCGGAGCATGGTGTGAAGCAGGCGCATCGTGTACTCCCTGTTGCTTGATGTCGAGAGCATAAATGTACCCGGAATCGACCGTCGTTGCAGGAACGCCGGCGCGTAGCGGGCGGCGTCGAGCGCGCCGCGCCGCCTTGTACCCGATATGTCAGAACTGATGCCGCAGCCCCGCCATCAAGCCGATTTGCGAGCCTTTCTGCGCGAGCCCGACGCCATTCACGCCTTGCAGTTGCGCGCCGATCAGATCGCCGCGATACAGCGAATAATCGCCTTCCACATAAACGTCAGTACGCTTTGACAGGTTGTAGTCCGCGACGAGCTGGTATTGCCATGCGGAACCGTCTTTGGCCGCGGTCTTGCCGTCCTGTAGCGTGCGCCAGACGTTTGCCGCGAGGTGCCAGGCGTCGCCCACCTGCTGTGTGATGCCGCCCATGAACATGCGTCGTCGCGAAAAGTCCGTGTATTTCAGCGCGGTCAGCGCGGCAGCCGTAAACGGTCCGTTCGCGAAAGTGGAGAAACCGGCGTCGGCGCGATTGACGATGTAACCCAGCGAAAAGCGCGTTTTGTCCCACGTGTACGAGCCGCCGAACGTCCACGCTTTGGCCGAGGCTCCGTTGACCGAGTCTTTCGACTCCTCGTACGCGCCGCCGACGGTGAATGGTCCTCCCGGGGGCGCATAAGCGGCCGCCGCGCCGATCTGGCTGCCGTACGAATTGCCGGCGTTGCCGCCGAACGCGTAGCCCGCCGCGAAGCTCAAGCCGTTGTACTTTGCCTGATACTGCACCTGATTACTTGTCCAGATGCCGCCCGTCATCGTCACCTCAGGCTGGAAGCTGAAGTCGTAAGGAATCCACGGATTGCTGCCATAGCCGCCTACCGTGATGCCTTCGATCATCACGTTGTACTGACGGCCCAAAATGACCTGCCCGTAGGAAGTGGAGCGCACACCGACCTGCGCTTCGTTGAAGAACGGCAAGGTCGGATCGCTCTGTCCGCTGTTGATGTACAGGCGATTTTCGAGTTTGAAGAAGGTGGACCAGCCGCCGCCAAGGTCTTCGACGCCTTTCAGCCCCCAGCGGCTTTGCGTCATGCCGCCCGTGCCCAGTCCGAGGGAAGAGTCGCCCGCTTTGTTGGCATGCGTCAGGTAGCGCACGCTCTCGTCGACCACGCCGTAAAGCGTCACGCTCGATTGAGCTTGCGCGACCGGACAACCGAACGATACCAACGCCACGACCGCCGCGCCTCTGCTGAGGGTCTTCATGCCGTTTCCTCGTACAGGCTCCGCTTTGCGCGGATAGAGTTTGTCTGCTCACGCGACGCATCGCCCGGTGGCCGGCTTCTTGCTGAAGCTACTGGAGCCCGATTCCGCGACGCAGCGCGTACGAACGTACCGACAGAACATGTCGTCGAACCTTAGCGCGAAATCATGATGGTAAGAAATAGGTGTTGCGCGGGAGTTGCGCAGGCGTCCCGAATTCTCAAATGACTTGCGACTTGTCGGAAGCACGCGTAGGCGGTGGGGTCATCGAATGGACGTGTGAGCGGGTTTGGTATCGTACGCGCTGCGCCGGACAACCCCGTCCTGCCCCTTTCGCCACCACAACGCCATGAGCACCACTGCCCTTCGCACGCGCCGCACCCCCGATGGCTTCGCCATCCTGCTGATGGTCGGCTTGTGCGCGATCTGGGGATTCCAGCAAGTGGCGATCAAAAGCGCCAACGCCGCGTTGCCACCGTTTTTTCAGGCGGGCTTGCGTTCGGCGATCGCCACGCTGCTGGTCTGGGCCTGGGCGCGCTCGCGCGGCACGCCGCTTTTCCGCGACGACGGCACGCTCAGCGCCGGTCTGCTGGCGGGCATCCTGTTCGCTGCCGAGTTCGTGTGCATCTTTCTCGGACTCACACTCACGAGTGCGTCGCGCATGGCGGTTTTTCTCTACACCGCGCCTTGCTTTACGGCGTTGGGTTTGCACTGGTTCGTCGATGGCGAGCGGATGCGGCGCATTCAATGGCTCGGCATTTTCGTGGCTTTTGCCGGCATCACGCTGGCTTTCGCGGATGGCTTCCTGCATGGCGCAACGGCGCGCAGCGCGTCGCTTGCCGCCGTGGCCGGCGACGCACTCGGCGTGCTCGCAGGCATCGCGTGGGCGGCGACGACCGTCGTGGTGCGTGCGACGCGGCTTGCGCACTCGAGCGCGAGCAAGACGCTCTTCTATCAACTGGCGGTGTCCGCCGTGGTGCTGCTTGCGCTGGCGCTTGCGTTCGGCGAGGCGCATGTAGACACGGTCACGCCGTTGGCGATCGCGAGCCTCGCGTACCAGGCGGTGGTGGTCGCGTTCGTCAGCTATCTGGTGTGGTTCTGGCTGCTCACGCGCTATGTCGCGTCGCGCCTGTCGGTGTTCTCGTTTCTCACACCGATGTTTGGGGTCACCTTCGGAGTGTTGCTCCTCGGCGAGTCATTCAGCTTGCGGTTTCTGATGGCCGCGGCACTTGTGCTGACCGGCATCGCGCTGGTCAATGCGCCGGGCAAGCGGTGAGCGGCTTGAGCTTTCGCCTGGAACTATTGCGACTGAACTCCCGGCTTAACGGCTCGGAACTCCTGCCGACGCTTCAGCCCACGAACCTCAGCGCCCCAAACCCCCGCGCCCATCGCTTAACGCTTACCCGCCACGATCTGCGCGACGCGCACGTATTCGGCCACCGGCACGTCTTCGGCGCGGCGCTGCAGGTCGAAGCCAATGGCGTCGAAGTCGACGGTGTCGCGCAACGCAGCCAACGTGTTGCGCAACATCTTGCGACGCTGGGAGAAAGCCGCCGTCACCACTTCGCCGAGTACGCGCTCGTCCACGGGCGTGATTTCGTGCGGCGCATACGGGATCATTCGCACAATTGCCGAATCGACTTTGGGCGGCGGCTGGAATGCCTCAGGCGGCACGTCCAGCTGCTTGTCGATGACGTAGCGGTATTGCAGCATCACCGAGAGACGGCTGAAGGCCTTGGTGCCTGGCTCGGCCACCATCCGCTCGACCACTTCGTTCTGCAGCATGAAGTGCTGGTCGATCACACGGTGCGCAAACGCAGAGAGATGAAACAGTAGCGGGCTCGAAATGTTGTACGGCAAGTTGCCGACAATGCGTAGCGACGGCTCGTCGCCCGGCGCGGCGAGCGAGCCGAAGTCGAACGCGAGTGCGTCGCCGGCGTGCAGCTGGAGCAGCTCGCCGAACTTGTTCTTCAGACGCCCGATCAGATCGCGGTCAAGCTCGACCGCGTGCAAGGGCGCCTCGGGCGTCGCGAGACGCTCGATCAACGGTTCGGTCAGTGCGCCGAGCCCCGGCCCGATTTCGACCATGCGCTGGCCGCGCTGCGGCCCGATCACATCGACGATCGAATCGATCACGCCCATGTCGACCAGGAAGTTCTGCCCGAAACGCTTGCGCGCGATATGACCTTGGTGCCGGCCCTGCTGCTGTCTGCTGGTGGACATCGAAGAAACGCTAAAGAAAGAAAACTGCCTGGAAATGATTACGCACGAGGCGCCGATGTGACGTTGAATCAGCCCGCGCGGCGATGTTGCGCCATGAGAACCGCCGTGTCGATCGCGGCGATCAGGCTGCCCGCATCCGCGCGGCCCGTGCCGGCAAGATCGAGCGCGGTACCGTGATCGACCGACGTGCGGATGATCGGCAAGCCAAGCGTGACGTTAATGCCTTCGCCGAACGTCGCGTACTTGAGCACCGGCAAGCCCTGATCGTGGAACATCGCGAGCACGCAGTCAGCCTCGTCCAGATAACGCGGTTGAAACAGCGTGTCCGCCGGGTACGGACCGCGCGCGTCGATACCTTCACCGTTCGCGAGCTTGAGCGCCGGCGAGATCACGTCGATTTCCTCGCGTCCAAGATAGCCGTTCTCGCCGGCATGCGGGTTCAAACCTGTGACGAGAATGCGCGGCGCGGGCAACCCGAAATGATGCCGTAAATCGTGATCGATAATGCGCAGCGTTTCGACGATGCCCTCCACCGAGAGCGCGGACGAAACGTCCTTCAGCGGCAGATGCGTGGTGGCGAGCGCAACCCGCAACGGACGCTCGCCGGTGCCCGCCAGCATCATCACCACGCGCGGCGTGCGCGTGCGCTCGGCGAGATACTCCGTGTGGCCGGTAAAGGGCACGCCCGCGTCGTTGATAGTGCTTTTTTGCAGCGGCGCGGTAACGATCGCGTCGAATGTGCCGGCCATTGCGCCGTCGATTGCGCTGTCCAGCAGATCCAGCACGTAACGTCCATTGGCCGCGTTGAGCTTGCCCGCGACAGCCGGCGCGCCGAGCGGCCGGTGCTGCACCTGAATGCGCGACGCGTCGGCCACGAGCGCCGGCCAGTCTACGCCGACTGAGCGCGCCCGTTCGGCGACAAGAGCCGCATCGCCCAGCACGGTGAACCGCGCGCCGGGCCAATGTGCCGCCGCGCCCGCAAGCGCCTGCGCGGTCAGCTCGGGACCGACGCCGGCGGGTTCACCCGTCGTGATCGCGATCTGCAACGGCAAGCTGGCTGACGGGGCGGCGGAATTCATGAGGTTTATTGAACGCGAGACAGATCGGGCTTTACTTCGACGTACGCGGTGTCGCGCAGTTCGCGCAGCCAGTCGGCGTAAGCCTGCTCTGCCTTGCGCTGACCGATGGCCTGGCGCGCAAGATCCATTTGCTGCGCGATGGAGCCTTCAGACTCGCGGCGTTCCAGCACCTGAATCAGGTGATAGCCATATTCGCTGCGCACTGGGTCGCTGATCTGACCGTCCTGCAAGGTGTTCATTGCGCGCTCGAATTCGGGCACCGTCTCGCCGGGGCTGATCCAGCCCAGGTCGCCGCCTTGCGACGAAGAACCGTCTTGCGAATACGTGTGCGCAAACTTCGCGAAGTCGCCGCCCGCAGCGATTTCCTTCTTGATTTCGAGCAGCTTCTGGCGCGCTTGCGGCTCGGACATGCCGTCGCCCACGCGCAGCAGGATGTGCCGCACGTGCGTTTGCACGAGCTTCGGCGCGTCCGAACTCGTGCCCTGACCGCTGCGACGGTCGACGAGGCGCACGACTTCAAAGCCGTCGTTGGTGCGGATCACTTCCGGATTGACCTGCCCCGGACGCAACGCCGAGGCGGCCTTGACGAATTCCGGCGGCAGCTTCGACGGCGCGGCAAAGCCCATGTCGCCGCCCTTCGATGCGTCCGGCGCCTGCGAATTCGATTTCGCGAGCTTCTCGAAGTTGGCGCCGCCCCTAGCTTCGGCGAGCAATGCCTCGGCCTTCTTCTGGGCCGCTTCGATATCCGTTTGCGGCGCGTTCAGCGGCGCCTTCAGCAAGATATGCTGCATGTGCAGGTCGCTCGTCGCGCCGGCATTCGGGCCGCGCTGACTGGCGATGTAGTTCGCGACTTCAGCGTCCGACACCGTGACCTTGCTGTCCACTTCCTTTTCACGCAGACGTGAAAGCGTGAGCTCGGTGCGCGCGTCGCTCGTGAAAGTGGCCCAAGGCACGCCTTGCGCCTCGATCCGCGAGCGGTACACGTCGAGCGACAGGTTGTTCGCCTGTGCGAGCCGCTCGAGCGTTTTCTGCACCGCTGCGTCGTCGATGTTGATGCCGTCTTCTTTCGCCTTCTGCAACTGGATGCGCTCCAGCACCATCTGGTTGAGCACCTGCTGACGCAACTGATCGGCCGGCGGAATCGGGGCGTTCTGCTGGCTCAGACGGCGGGTAATCAGGCCCACGCGCTCTTCGAGCTCGCGCCGTGTGATGACACCGTTGTTGACCACTGCGGCGATCGTGTCGACGGTCTGGCCGCCGCGGTTGCCGCCCAGCGCCTGCGCCTGTACCGGCGCAACCGACAGGAAAGACGCCGCGGCGGCAAGACCTGCCGCGAGCGTTGCCAAGCGAAGCTTTTTCATGATTGCCACAGATACTCCAATGATGTCGGGCACGCCTGGCCCGTCTTTTCGCATTCGATGAACGACCGGGCGAGCGTCATTCGTAATTGATGAACCGCGACTCGGGCGGCGGCGGAGGCGGCAGCGGCGTGTAGCCCGCCACGCTGCTGCGGAACGCGGAAATCAGCCCGTTGTCGACGCTCGACAAGCCCTTGAACGTCAACTGCGCGAGAAAACGCGTGCTCGACTGATGCTGCCCCGACGTATTCAGGCCGTTTGCGTAGCGCTGGATACCCGCGCCGAGCGTCCAGCAGTCCGCGTCGTATTGCAAGCCCACGAGCCCGTCGACGATCCGATGCCCGCCCAGATCGTAATTGAACCGCCCGACCCCGAATACCCGATGCGTGAGCGGCCATTGCCCTGACACCAGCACCTGATTGATAGGCTGGTTTTCCAGCGTGGTGTTCGCACGCGTGTAGCGATACCCGACGTTGAGCACCTTGCCGGTCGCCGGACTGAACCCGAAACCGACGCTCGTCTTGACCAGCTGATTGTTGTCGGCATTATATTGGAACGCGGTTTCCGACGCGAAACCAGCCCCGAGCTTGAGCGACGCGCCCACGATCAGGTCCGAATGCGTGGCTTGCGTGCTGGTCTGATTCGGGAGCAGCGTGACACGCTGATCCTGGAAGTAGTACTGCTGCGCGATCACGAAACGCGCGCGTTCGTCGCCCGTTGCCGGATTGATGAAGCGCGTGGTGATGGCCGCGGTCAGACGGTTCGCGTCCGCAATGCGGTCGTTGCCGACGAACGTGTTCGGCGTGAAGATTTCCGCGAGCCCGAAGTCGGATTCGGCGGTGTCGAAGAGCGGCGCCGACTCCTGATTCCGATACGGCGTGTACACGTAGTACAGGCGCGGCTCGAGCGTCTGGATGTAATCCTCGCCGAAGAGCCGGACCGAGCGGTCGAAAACGAGCCCGGTGTCGAAGCTCAGCGTCGGGATAGATTCAGTGAAATTCTTCGGCGTGCCGACCGGCACGTCGCTGCTGATGTTGCGCAGGTTATACGACGCGAAATGCCACTGCACCTTCGGCGTGACGAAGTAGCCGGGCCCGACGACCGAGTACGCAATGTACGGGTTGAACACCACCCGCTGACCTTCGGTCATGTCCGCGGTCGTAATGCGGAAGTTCGTGTAGTCCGCTTCGGCGCCGAAGTCGAACCCACCCACGTTGTACTTCGAGTACTTCACGTTCAACTGCGGCTCGCGGCCATACGGCGCGACCGACGGCGTCAGCGTCTGCCAGTGCTGCTCGCGCGCGAGCACCGACCACGGGCCGTTGTTATACGTCAACCCGGCTTCCTGTTGATACAGGAGCTGGGTGCCGTTCATGAACTGATTGACCGACGACGACAGGTCTTCCGGATAGGTGTTGTCCGAAACCTTGTTGTAGTAGATGTAGCCGCCGAACCCGTTGCCGAAGTTCTGGTTGTGCTGGATGTACAGCGCGTAGCGGTTCGTTTTGGTCAGCCGGTCGTCCGGCAGGAACTCGCCGGAGATCGACCCGGAATACGTGGGCGAAAGATAGCGGAACGTGCTCTGCAACTGCACACCGCGCTTCGAGATGATGCGCGGCGTGACCGTCAGATCGCGGTTTGGCGCGATGTTGAAGTAATACGGCACCGACAGTTCGAAGCCGTTCGTCGAACTGAGCGAAAACGTGGGCGGCAGGATACCGCTGCGCCGCTCGCCGGACAGCGGAAACGACAGCCACGGCGACGCGAAAACCGGCACGCCCTGGAAGAACAGCACGCCGTTGTGGGCCACGCCTTCGTCGGCGCCGGTGTCGAAGTCGAATTCGCTGCCCTTGATGTACCACGCCGGATCGTCCGCGCACGCGCACGCAGTGTAAGTACCCTTGGTGAACACCGAGCGCTCGTTATCGAGCAGGTCGACGCGCTCCGCACTGCCCGAGCCGCCCGTTACGTTGAAGTGATACTTCGGCGCAGTCATGAAGCCTTCGCTCGAATCCACACGCATGTGCGCTTCCGGTCCGGCGAACGTGGTGCCGTTGTTGTTCATGCGGACCTGGCCGTATGCGTCGGCCATGTCCGTGTCCTGATCGTAATGCAGCGCGTCGGCCTTGATCACGACAGTATTGCGGCGCACTTCAGCCGAGCCCTTGACGGCCATGTCCTGATCGGTCGTGCCGTTGGTCGAATCGCCGAGGACGAACGTGGCCGGCTTCTGCCCCGGCTGCAGCACATGATCTTCGAGTTGCGGGGCGAGTTGCATACCCCAGGGCGGGTCGATGGGCTGCGGCTGCGCGGCCTCGCCGGCCAGTTGGGCGTGAGCGAGCGCGGGCATGAGACCCGGAACGGCGATCAACGCCGCGACGAGCCGCCTTTTGCGCGGCACCGCGGCACAAGAGGGAATCGTTTGGGAAAGCTGTCTAGGCGGCATGTATCGTTTGGCGAATCGGCCCGTCCGTCAGCTTCTGCAGTCACGATCCACCGCCTGCACACCACGACCGTGACAGTCGGCTGCACATCAATATTTACAATCTTCGAACGGTGAGGCGGGCGGTAAAGCGGAATACGCGAAAGCTGGCGTGAGTCGCGTCAAAAAAGTCGTGGGGTATTATATGGCAAGACGTTGCCCCCCTGAATTTGCCGCCGGTTTTCATGACGCTGCCCCCTTCCCAAGACTTCACACACCTCCCCGCCGACCGCCGCCTCGAACTGCTCGAAGCCTGGCTGCAAGGCCACGCGACGCGCTATGCGCTCGATCTCGGCACGCTCGCGCCGGCTTCGTCCGACGCCAGTTTTCGCCGCTATTTCCGGCTCGCCGGTAAGGCGGCGCAAGGCGAAAGCGCCGCCACGCTGATCGCGGTCGACGCCCCTCCGCCTGAAAAGTGCCGCGAATTCGTGCAGGTCGCGCAGTTGCTGGGCAACGCCGGCGTGCACGTGCCGCGCGTGCTGGAGACCGACTTCGACGCCGGGTTCATGCTTGTCACCGACCTGGGCACCGAGTCGTACCTCGGCGCGCTCACTGCCGCGCAAAACGACAACGACCCGCGCCGCGCGCGCACGCTGATGCGCGACGCACTCGACGCGCTGATCCGCTGGCAGCTCACGTCGCGCGAAGACGTGCTGCCGCCGTTCGACGAAGCCTTCCTGCGCCGCGAGATGGAGTTGATGCCCGAGTGGTTCATCGGCCGGCACCTTGGCCGCGAAGTGGACGACAACACCCGCGGCCTGCTCGACCGCACGTTCGCATTGCTGATAGCGAGCGCGCGGGCGCAGCCGCAAGCGTTCATGCTGCGCGATTTCATGCCGCGCAATCTGATGGTCTGCGCCGCGCCGAACGCGGCGAGCGAAGCAAGTCCCAAGGCCAATCCCGGCGTGCTCGACTTCCAGGACGCGGTGTACGGCCCCATTACCTACGACGTCGCATCGTTGCTGCGCGACGCGTTCCTCAGTTGGGACGAGGAGTTCGAGCTCGATTGCTTCGTGTATTACTGGGAGCGCGCAAAAAAAGCCGGCTTGCCCGTCGATCCCGATTTCGGAGAGTTCTACCGCCAGATCGAGTGGATGGGACTGCAACGGCATATCAAGGTGCTGGGTCTGTTCTGCCGCATCAATTATCGCGACAGCAAACCGCACTACATGAAAGATCTGCCGCGCTTCATCGGCTATGCGCGCAAGGTGGCCGAGCGTTATGCGCCGCTGCGTCCGTTCGCGAAGCTGCTCGACGATCTCGAAGGCCGCTCGAACGAAGTCGGCTACACGTTCTGACCCAACACAATGTCTCTCAAGAAAGCGATGATTTTCGCCGCGGGCCGCGGCGAGCGCATGCGTCCGTTGACCGACGCGCGCCCCAAGCCTTTGCTGGAAGTAGGCGGCAAACCGCTGATCGTGTGGCAGATCGAGCGGCTCGCCCGCTCGGGCTTCGAGACGATTGTCATCAATCACGCCTGGCTCGGCGAGCAGATCGAAGCCGCGCTCGGCGACGGTTCGCGCTGGCATGTGCAGTTGCGCTATTCGCCCGAGCAGGAAGCGCTCGAGACGGCGGGCGGCATTGTCAACGCACTGCCGCTTATCGAAGATAACGGCGTGAGCGAGGTGTTCCTCGCAGTAAGCGGCGACGTGTACGCGGATTTCGACTACCGCGCATTGAATGCGCGTGCGCAGGCAATGAAGTCGCTGGCGGAGCCGGGCATGCATCTGGTGATGGTGCCGAATCCGGCGTTTCATCCGAACGGCGACTTTGCGCTCACGGGCGGCGTGTTGTCGCTCGACGCCGAGCCGCGCTTCACGTTCGGCAATATCGGGCTCTATGACACGCGCATGTTCCGCGATCTCCCGCGCGGTACACGGCGCGCGCTCAAGCCGTACTACCGCGAGACGATCGCGCGCGGTCTCGCGACTGGCGAGCTATACGAAGGCCTGTGGGAAAACGTCGGAACGCCGGCGCAGCTTCAGGCGCTGGATCAGCGGTTGGTCGAGCGCTGAGCGACGTCGCGCGAGGGCATGCTCCAGCCGCGCGGCGCCCTACGCGCGCCGCCAGCCGCGTCACGCCTCGCCATTGCCGGCCCCCACAATCTCGGCCGACTCCGGCGCCTCAAGCGCGCGTTGCTGCTGCAACGCCCACATCTGAGCGAAGAGGCCATTCGCGCGCAACAGTTCGGCGTGCGTGCCGCGCTCGACAATGCGCCCCTTGTCCATCACGATGATCTGCTGTGCGTGTACCACCGTCGAAAGCCGGTGCGCGATGATGAGTGTCGTGCGTTCGCGTGCGATCTGATCGAGCTCATGCTGGATGGCGCGCTCTGAACGCGAGTCGAGCGCCGACGTGGCTTCGTCGAACAACAGGATCGGCGGGTTCTTCAGGATGGTCCGCGCGATCGCGACACGCTGCTTCTCGCCGCCCGAGAGCTTCAGCCCACGTTCGCCGACGGGCGTGTCATATCCTTTCGGCAGTCCTTCGATGAACTCATGAATGTGCGCGGCGCGCGCCGCCGCGATCACTTCGTCGCGCGTCGCGGACGGCCGTCCATAAGCGATGTTGTAGTAGATCGAATCGTTGAACAGCACCGTGTCCTGCGGCACGATGCCGATCGAAGCACGCAGCGAAGCTTGCGCCACGTCACGAATGTCCTGACCGTCGATGGTGATCGTGCCGCCCGTCGCGCGGTCCAGGTCGTAGAAGCGGAACATGAGCCGCGCAAGCGTCGACTTGCCCGAGCCGCTATGGCCGACCACCGCCGTGGTGGTGCCGGCTGGAATCGTAAAGCTCACGTCGTGCAGAATCTGGCGCGCCGGTTCGTACGAGAAGTTCACCCGGTCAAAGCGCACTTGCGCGCCGCTCACTTGCAACGCGGGTGCGTCGGGAAGGTCCGGCACTTCCTGCGCGGCCCCGAGGAGCGTGAACATGCGGTCCATGTCGGTGAGGCTTTGCTTCAGTTCCCGATAGACCACGCCAAGAAAATTCAACGGAATATAAAGCTGCAGCATGAACGTGTTGATCAGCACGAGATCGCCGAGCGTGAGGCGTCCGGCCATCACGCCTTCGGTCGCGCGCCACAGAATGAACACGAGCCCCGTGCCGATAATCGCCTGCTGTCCAAAATTCAGCGCCGACAGCGAACGCTGCGACTTGATAGCAGCCGTGCGATAGCGCTTCAGATTTTCGTCGTAGCGGCTTGCTTCCCACTCTTCATTGCCGAAGTATTTGACGGTCTCATAGTTGAGCAGCGAATCGATTGCGCGCGAGTTCGCTTTCGAATCGAGTTCGTTCATCGTGCGGCGAAAATGCGTGCGCCACTCGGTCACCTTCACCGTGAACACGATGTACACCGCGAGAGCCACGAACGTGACCACTGCGTAATACGCTTCATATTTGACGACGAAAAACCCGAGCACGAGCCCGACTTCGACCAGCGTCGGCAGAATGCTGTACAGCGAATAGGAAATGAGCTGCGTGATGCCGCGCGTGCCGCGTTCGATGTCGCGCGACATGCCGCCCGTCTGCCGGTCCAGATGAAAGCGCAACGACAAGCCATGCAGATGCCGGAACACCTTGAGCGCAAGCTGCCGCACCGCGCTTTCCGTCACTTTCGAAAACAGGATTTCCCGCAGTTCGGTGAAGAGCGACGTGGAAAGCCGGACCACCGCATATGCGACCACCAGCAAGCCGACGCCGCCGAGCAGCACGATGCCCGGCGAATCGTGCGCGCGGCCGAGCGCGGTCAGATGCTGCACCGACGCGAGGCTGTCGACGATACGCTTCATTACGATCGGCACGCCAAGATTGGCGATCTTCGCGCCGATCAGGCAACTGAGCGCGAAGATCACGCGCCACTTGTAGGTCGCAAGGTAAGGCAGCAGCGACAGGATCGTCTGCCAGTCGTTGCGCGGTTGGGTGGAGATGGGCGAGGGTTCTGACGGAAGCGAGCGGCGCATGGATTCGGCTGGGGGAGCAGGTGGAAATGCCGGAGTTCACAGCGGTACGCCGGCCATTGTGTGCACGTGGGCACGTTGCCTGGCGGCGCAACCTCGCTGGGCGCTTTCCCGTACAATTCCTGATCTTCCTATTGTCGCAGAAGCCGGCCGGCGCCGCTTTTCGTGGGCTATCCGAGCATTCGGTCCAAGATTGACCGCGCGGGCTTGCCGTCTGGCGATGTCCGCAGCTCGCGTGGAGCGGTTGCCGCGTAGTCCACCTGCTGGTCCAGCCGACAGAGCCAAACAGATCAACGCGTTTCCAGGGTACCAATGACCGATATTCTCCAACTCCCGCAAAAGCCTTGCGCACTGCGCGTCATGCCGCAACCGTCGGACGCGAACGTTCACGGCGACGTGTTCGGCGGCTGGATCATGGCGCAAGTGGACATTGCCGGTTCGATTCCCGCGAGCCGCCGCGCGAATGGACGGGTCGCGACCATCGCGGTCAACTCGTTCGTGTTCAAGCAGCCAGTGTTCGTCGGCGATCTGCTGAGCTTTTACGCGGACATCGTCAAGACGGGCAATACGTCGGTCACCGTTTCCGTCGAGGTCTACGCGCAACGTATGAGCCTCACAGAAGAGCTCGTGAAGGTAACCGAGGCGATTCTCACCTACGTCGCTACCGACAGCGACCGCCGTCCGCGCGCGCTGCCCGCACTCGATTGAACTCGACCGGGTTCATTGAGGCTTAATCTATTGCCCTGAAGCGCGCCATGCTGCACCGGCGGCCAGATGCACGGCCACCGGAAGCGGCCGCGCATCGCGATAGAACTTCTCACGGGAGCAACATGAAACTGATCGGAATGCTGGACTCGCCTTACGTGCGCCGGGTGGCTATCTGCATGAAGATGCTGAAGCTGGATTTCGAACACGCGCCCATCTCCGTGTTCGGTACCTACGACCAGTTCGCGGCCATCAACCCGGTTGTCAAGGCGCCGACGCTCGTCGCCGACAACGGCAAGACGGTGATGGATTCGACGGTGATCCTTCAGTATCTCGCGTCGCTCGCCGGTTCCGGGCAGCGGCTATTTCCGTCCAATTCCGACGACTGCCTGCGCGCCGCGCGCCTGACGGGCCTCTCGCTCGCCGCGTGCGACAAGACGGTGCAGATCGTCTACGAACGCAATCTGCGGCCGGTGGACAAGCAGCACGAGCCGTGGATGGAGCGGGTGCGCGGGCAAGTGCTCGCCGCGTATGCCGAACTCGAACAGGAAGCCGCGGCCGCGCCGTTGCCAACCGGGGCGGAGCGCTTCGGCGCGGCGGAGGTGACGCTCGCGGTCGCATGGAACTTCACTCAGACAATGCTGCCGCAGATCGTGAGCGCCAGCGCGCATCCGCATTTGCAGGCATTTTCGGCCGCGGCGGAGCAGTTGCCGGTTTTCGCGAGCACGCCGGCAGTGTGAGACCGGCGGCGCTAACGCAGGCGTAGCTGTATCGCGGTTATATATCGCGACCGATCCAGCCGCAGCGAACGAACGCGCCGCCGCCGCATTCAAACTAGCGCGAGTTCGCGCGCCGCGCCGCCTTGCATCAAGTCGTAAATTGCATCGGTGGACAAAGGCTTCGCGAAGTAGAAGCCTTGCATCTCGTCGCAAGCACGCTCCTTCAGGAAGTCGAGTTGCGCCGACGTTTCGACGCCTTCGGCTATCACCTGCAACTTCAGCGAATGAGCGAGCGCGATGATGGCCGAGGTAATCGTCTCGTCGTCGCCGGATATGCCGATGTCGGACACGAACGAGCGGTCGATCTTCAGCCGGTCCACTGGAAAACGCTTCAGGTAGCTGAGGCTCGAATAACCCGTGCCGAAGTCGTCGATGGCAAGGCCAATGCCGAGCGCGTGCAGCTCGTTGAGCATGGACACGGCTTCTTCGGCATTGCGCATGATCGCGCTCTCAGTCAGTTCCAGTTCGAGGTATTGCGGCTCGAGGCCGGTCTCGTCGAGCACCTGCATGACGAGTTTCGCAATATCGCGCTGCTGGAACACGCGCGCCGACAGGTTGACCGACACACGCGCCGGCGGCAAGCCAAGGTCTTGCCAGGCCTTGTTTTGACGGCACGCCTCGCGTAGCACCCACTCGGACAGCGGCCCGATGAGACCGCTTTCCTCGGCAACCGGAATGAACGACGACGGCGGCACGAGCCCCACTTCAGGATCGCGCCAACGCACCAGCGCCTCGGTACCGACGATCTGTCCGCTGTCGATATCGACCTGCGGCTGATAGTGCAGCAGGAATTCGTTGTCGCGCAGCGCGCGGCGCAAGCGCCTTTCAAGATTCAGACGCGCGCCCGCGCTCGCGTTCATCTCCGGCTGATAGAACTGGAACGTGTTGCGGCCCATGTCCTTCGCGCGATACATCGCGAGGTCCGCCTTTTTCATCAGCGTTTCGGCGTCGTCGCCGTCTTGCGGGAACAGACTCGCTCCCATGCTGCACCCGACGTACAGTTCCGTGCCGTCGAGCCAGACCGGCTCCGAAATCGAAGCGCGCACGCGCTCCATCCACGCAATCAGCGATTGTTCATCGACAGTGTCCGTCATCACGATCACGAACTCGTCGCCGCCGTGACGCGCGACGGTATCGCTCGTGCGAGTGCAGCGCGCGAGCCGCTCCGCCACGACGCCGAGCAGGCGATCGCCGACGCTGTGGCCCAGGCTGTCGTTGACGTTCTTGAAACCGTCGAGGTCCATGAACACCACCGCCACGCCCTTGTGCTGCCGCTGCGCGACGATCAGCGCGTGCTGCAGACGGTCGCGCAGCAGATTGCGGTTGGGCAGGCGCGTGAGGCTGTCGTAGTTGGCCTGATATTCGAGCTGTTCCTGATAGCGCATCAGGTCGGTGACGTCATTGATCACGCCGATGTGATGCGTAATCACGCCTTCCGCGTTCGGCACGGGCGCAATGAAAAGCTGATTCCAGAACAGCGCGCCGTCCTTGCGATAGTTGCGCACCACCGCGCTCACTTCGCGATTCGCGGCGAGCGCCTTGCGGATCGACGCAACGCCTTCCTGCTCGCGATCGTCGCGTTGCAAGACCCGGCAATCGTGGCCGATCACTTCGGCGGGATCGTAGCCTGTGATCCGCATGAACGCAGGATTCACGTATTCGATCAGATTGCCCGACGGCGAGGGAGCCGTAATCAGAATTGCGTTGACGCTCGCGTCGAGCGCGCGGCTTTGCAGACGCAGAGCGAGATCGGCGCGCTTGCGCTCCGTGATGTCGGTGTATGAACCGAGCACGCCGATCACACGGCCTTCGCCGTCGGTGAACGGCAGCTTGCTCGTCACCGTCGTGCGATGCACGCCGTCGATCACCATGTCGACCTCGAAGTTCATCTTCGGCACGCCGGTGTCGATCACTTCCTTGTCGTGCGCGTTCAGCAGTTCGGCGAAGGCGCGCCACGGCATGTCTGCGTCGCTCTTGCCTACCACCTGCTCTGGATATGAGAGCCCGCCGTCACGCGCGAACGCCATGTTGCAGCCCAGATAGCGTGACTCCAGATCTTTCCAGAAAATGCGCTGCGGAATGTTGTCGATCACCGCTTCGAGCATCTGATTGGAACGCTGAGCCTCGGCTTCGGCGTTGATCTGTTCAGTGACGTCGTCGGCGAGAACGAAAAACGCGGCGCGTCCCATGAAGTTCAACGCGTGATACGAGATGTCCGCGCTGATGGTCGAGCCGTCCTTGCGCCGGTGATGCCAGATGCCCGCCATCGTGCGGCCGTGCTGCACGCTGTCAGCGCGCTGCAGGTGCGACTCGAGGCGCGCGATCTCCACATTCGGCCGGATCGCGCGAATCGTCATGTCGAGAAACTCGGCCTCCGAATAGCCGTACTGCTGAATCGCCGCAGAATTGACGGCGAGAAAGCGCAGCGTCTCGCGGTCGAAGATATACATGGGCACCGGATGATCGTCGAACAGGCTGCGAAAACGCTCGTCGTTGCGGCCAAGCGCCCGCGCGCTGTGCAGCTTCTTGCGCGCACTGCTTTCGCGGATGCCGAAAGTGAAAATGAGGAGCGCACTGCCCGCGATCATGGTCGCGACCAACATGAACATGGCGTGCTTCGCCCGTTTCGTCGAAGCCGCGAGCGACTCTTTGAACGCGCGGTTTTCGGCGTCGCGCAGCGCGGCGAGGCCCGCTTCGACACGTTGCAGCCCGAGCCCGACATGCATATACGACGCCGCCGCCCATGCGCGTGACGCGGCCGGTTCGGCGGCATCGCGGCCCAGCAGCGCGTCGTCGATGTCGCGTTGCAGCGCGCGGCTGTCGGCGTCGATCTGCGTGAGCGTGGCGAGCATGGCGGGCTCGTCGGCAAGCTCGTCGCGCAACTCGCGCTGGAGACTGGCGAGCGTAGCGCTCATCGTCGCGGCGGCGTTTCCCGGCGACGGTTCAGCGGACGCTTCGAACCGGGCGAGCGCGGCGAGACCGGCGTCGAGCGCCGTCTGGTAGGCGTCGAGACTCTGGCGAACGTGCGTTGAATGCAGCATGCGGGCGTCGGCATCGCGCTGCCCGCCGATCTGCAAATACGCGACGAACACGTTTGCGCCGAGCGCGGCGGCCACGACCGCGATATTGATCAGCAGCCGCTTCGAGATGAAATGGGTCATGGGTTCCGAACGTCGATCGTTCTTCAGGCGGGAGCGCGAGGCCGCTTCCGATGCGTCCGGCCGCATCGATGCGAATCTTTTACGCGCCAACCCATGGATAACGGCAGCGTTCGGAACAGGTTGAGGGTTGCGAGTGAAAAAAATTTCGGTGGTGGCGCCTGGCCGGCCGCGCCTAGCCGGCCGCGCCTAGCCGGCCGCGCCAAATTCCTTCATCGCCGGGATGAAGTCGTGGTTGATCTCCTGCTTGCGCGAAAGCTTGGCCAGCACGTAGCGCTTGAACGGATCGAGTTCCGCCCACAGCGCGGGGCTCGGCGCCGCCAGGCCGGCCTGTTTCGCCTGACGCACGACGCTCTCCGGCACGCCGTCCGTGCTGCGCCAGGCTGGCGCCTCGTCGGGCGTGAACCACTCCGGCTCGACGTTCGCGTGAGTGCGCAACATTTCGAACAGCGCGTGATCGAAGTTCGGCTCGATCTCCGCGTCGTCCTCGACGGGGAAACGTGCGAGCAGCTTGCGGTCTTCGAGCGGCAGCATTTGCCACTGCGCGAGCGAAATGCGCAGGCCGAAACGATCGAGATTGAAGCGAACCGACATCGGGATGTAAGTGAAATTCTCCGACGACTTCACCTCGAAGTTGAACAGCAGCGGTGCCTCGTTGAGTCCCATGACAGTGTTCCTCATTGTTGACGGGCAACGCACAAGCCCGGCTTGAGGTATTTTAGAACCTTATTCGCACACCGGCGGCGCAGTCCGGTACGGCGCGCACGCAGCATAAATGGAGTGAATCAGCTTGAACGAACTGGAAACAGCCGGCCAGCCAGGCGCGGTGGAGCGTCAGGTGCATCGCTATCGCGGTGCGGCGGTCGAAACGGTCACCGACCACGTCGGTCAGGAGTGGCCGGTCGCGCTCGTCTTCAACGGCATTTCGCATGCGGTGATGATGTGCACCCCGCGCGACCTCGAAGCGTTCGCGGTGGGCTTCGCAATCTCGGAAGGAATCGTCGGGCGTGGCAGCGACATTCAGGACATCGAGGTCGAATTGCATGACGACGGCGAATTGCCGCACGCCGAAGTGCAGTTGCAGGTCGTGCAGCAGGCGTTCGTCGCGCTGAAGGAAAAGCGCCGCGCGCTCGCTGGCCGCACCGGCTGCGGCGTGTGCGGCATCGAAAGCATCGACTTGCTCGATCTGAAACCCGAACGCGTGCCGGACACTGGCTTTTTGCAGCGGCTCGCGCCGGACGCGATTGCGCGCGCCGCTCGCGAGTTGCCGCAGCATCAGGCGCTCACGCGTCTCACGGGCGGCTTGCACGCCGCCGCATGGTGCGACGCGGCGGGCGGAATACGCTACGCGTTCGAAGACGTGGGCCGCCACAATGCGCTCGACAAACTGATCGGCCAACTCGTGCTCGATCGCGTGGATACGAAAGAGGGCTTCGTGTTCCTGTCGAGCCGCGCGAGTTACGAGCTCGTGCGCAAAGCTGCTCGCGTCGACGTGCCGATGGTCGCGACGATCTCGGCGCCCTCGTCGCTTGCAATTGCGATTGCCCGCAAGGCGGGCGTGCGGCTCGTCAGCTTCTGCCGTGAAACCAGCTACGTCGATTACGACACCGCGCAGCCGTCACAAAGCTGAGTAGCCGGTTCA
Source organism: Paraburkholderia caledonica NBRC 102488 (assembly GCF_000685095.1). Lineage (GTDB taxonomy): Bacteria > Pseudomonadota > Gammaproteobacteria > Burkholderiales > Burkholderiaceae > Paraburkholderia > Paraburkholderia caledonica. The sequence continues at coordinate 128,714 of NZ_BAYE01000007.1, read as the reverse complement.
GTCGAATTGCCGGAAGTCAGGCTTGCGCTTTTCGAAGAACGCCTTGAACGCCTCGCGCGCTTCGGGCGCGATTAGCATTTTGCCGAAATGCACGGCTTCTTCCGACATCTGCGTTTGCAGTTCCTGGTGGCTCGCGCGCTTCATCAGGCTCTTCGTCACCCGCAATGACGACGCCGGCAGCGCGGCCAGCTTCGCTGCTTGCGATGCCGCGAACGCATCGACTTCCGCAGCCGGCAGTACGCGGTTCACAAAGCCCATGCGCTGTGCCTCCGCGACGTCGAACGCCTCGCCAAGAAGCAGTTTTTCAGCTGCCGCCTGGTAGCCGGCGACGCGCGCGAGCAGCAGGCTCGACGCCGCTTCCGGGCACAACCCGAGTTGCGCGAACGGCAGCGAGAAGCTCGCGGAGTCGGCGGCATAGACAAGATCGCAATGCAGCAGCAGCGTCGTGCCGATGCCCACCGCCGGCCCCGCCACTGACGCGACCACCGGCTTCTCGGCTGAACTGATTGCATGCAGGAACTGGAACACCGGCGCGTTTTCGCCCATTGGCGGCGACTTCATGAAGTCTTCGAGGTCGTTGCCGGCGCTGAAGATGTTTGCGCTGCCACGAATCAAAATCGCGCGCACCGACGCGTCGCCTTGCGCCTGCACCAGCGTGTCGGCCATCGTTTGGTACATCGCGGCCGTGATTGCGTTCTTCTTGTCCGGCCGGTTGAAGGCAATCGTCAGCACGCCATTTGCGCGCTCGACCAGAATATCCGTCGTCATTTTGTCTCCTCGACTGCTGCGGAAACTGCTGGAAAACTGCTGCTGCGAATGCGAAAACGGTTCGCAAGCGGCAAGCCTGCGAACCGTTCTGCGCGCCTTAACAGGCTTGCCGCTAACACCGGCGGGGACTGTGTCACAGCCGCTCGATAATGCCGGCTGCGCCCATGCCCGTGCCCACGCACATTGTCACCATGCCGTACTTGTAGTTGCGACGGCGCAGGCCGTGTACGACTGTGGACGCACGAATCGCGCCCGTCGCGCCGAGCGGATGACCCAGCGCGATCGCGCCGCCGAGCGGGTTGATCTTCGACGGATCGAGACCGAGGTCCTGAATCACCGCGAGCGACTGCGCGGCGAACGCTTCATTCAGCTCGATCCAGTCGATGTCGTCCTGCTTGAGACCCGCAGCCATCAACGCGGCCGGGATCGCTTCCTTCGGCCCAATGCCCATGATTTCCGGCGGCACGCCTCGCACCGCGAAGCTCACGAAGCGTGCGAGCGGCGTCAGATTGAATTGCTTCAGGATCTTTTCCGACACGACAATCAGCGCGCCCGCGCCGTCCGACGTCTGCGAGCTGTTGCCCGCTGTCACTGAGCCCTTGTTCGCGAACACCGTGCGCAGCTTCGCAAGACCTTCGAGCGAGGTGTCCGCGCGCGGGCCCTCGTCGAGCGCGACTTCACGCGTTTTGACGCGCACTTCGCCGGTAGCCAGATCCGGGAAGCGTTCGGTGATCGTGTAAGCGGCGATTTCGTCGCTGAACTCGCCGGCTTGCTGCGCGGCGATCGCGCGACGATGCGATTCGACCGAGAACGCATCTTGCGCCTCGCGGCTGATCTTCCAGCGCTCGGCAACTTTCTCCGCGGTCAGGCCCATGCCGTACGCGATGCCGACGTCTTCATTGCGATCGAAGATATGCGGCGACAGCGACGGCTTGTTGCCCATCATCGGCACCATGCTCATGGATTCGCAGCCGCCCGCGATCATCGCGTCCGATTCACCCACGCGGATGCGGTCCGCGGCCATAGCCAGCGCGGTCAGACCCGACGCGCAGAAGCGGTTCACCGTGACGCCGCCGACCGAATTGGGCAAACCGGCCAGCAATGCGCCCATCCGCGCGACGTTCAACCCCTGTTCCGCTTCGGGAATCGCGCAGCCGACGATCGCGTCTTCGATCACCTTGGTGTCGAGCCCAGGCACCTGCGCAACGGCCGATCTGATCGCGTGAACCAGCAGTTCGTCCGGGCGCGTGTTCCTGAACATGCCGCGCGGCGCCTTGCCGATCGGCGTACGGCTCGCGGCGACGATGTATGCGTCTTGCAATTGCTTTGTCATTTGAAGCTCCGATGTAGGCGGCGGTGACGCTTTCGCGCTTACTCCCGCCCCATGCAAATGTATTTGCGCCAGTCGCTCAATTCCGCACCGGCTTGCCGGTCTGCAGCATGCCCATGATCCGTTCCTGGGTCTTCTGCGTGCCCAGCAGATCCACGAACGCGCGACGCTCCAGTTGCAGCAGCCATTCTTCGTCGACGAGACTGCCTGCTTCGACGTCGCCGCCGCAGACGGCTTCCGCGATACGGCTTGCGATCAGGAAGTCATGCTCGCTGATGAACCGCCCGTCGCGCATGTTCACGAGCGAAGCCTTGATCGTCGAGATCGCCGAACGTCCGGCGACCGGCACTTGCGTGACGCGCAGCGGCGGGCGATAACCCGCGCCGGCCAGCGCGCGCGCTTCCTTCTTCGCGACGTCGAGCAACTCGAACACGTTGAAGACGATCGTGTCGGACGGCTTCAGATAACCCATTGCGCGAGCATCGAGCGCGGAGGCGGAGACCTTCGCCATCGCCGCGTTTTCGAACGACTTCTGCACGAACTTCAACAGGTCGTTGGTCGCGCCGACTTGCGTCGCGGCTTCCGCTGCGCGCAGCGCCGCTTCCTTCAGGCCGCCGCCCGCGGGCACGAGACCCACGCCGACTTCCACCAGACCGATATAGCTTTCGATGTGCGCGACCCGCTTCGCGCTATGCAGCAGCAGTTCGCAGCCGCCGCCAAGCGCAATGCCCGACACCGCGGAGACGACCGGCACGCTCGCATACTTCACGCGCAGCATGCCTTGCTGGAATTTCTTCACGAACGGCTCGATGCCCTTTGCGCCGCCCATCATGAACGCGGGCATCGCTTCTTCCAGGTTGGCGCCTGCGGAGAACGGGCCGCCCGGCGTGCCGAGCTTCAGCGAAGTCGGCTGCCATACGACGAGACCTTTGTACTCTTTCTCAGCGAGTTCGATTGCCTGCGTGAGACCGTCGATCACCGACGGTCCGATCGTGTTCATCTTGCTCTTGAACGACACGATCAGCACGTCGTTTTCGCCGGCGCGGTCGTCCACCCAGGCGCGCACGGCGTCGGTTTCGAACAGCGTCTTGCCATAGGTCTTCGGGTCAGCAGCCGTTTCGCCGACGAGCGGTGCGCGAAACTCCTGCCGGTCGTACACACCGAGCGACGAACGCGGCACGAAAGTCTTCGAAGCGGGCGACCATGAACCTTCGTTCGTATGCACGCCGCCCTTCTCGGCGACCGGGCCGTCGAGCACCCACGACGGCAGAGGCACGTTCGAAAGCGCCTTGCCCGCCGAGATATCTTCCTGCACCCATTCGGCGACCTGCTTCCAGCCCGCGGTCTGCCAGCCTTCGAACGGGCCTTCGTTCCAGCCGAAGCCCCAGCGGATTGCCAGGTCGACGTCGCGCGCGTTATCGGCGATCGATTCCAGATGCACGCCGATGTAGTGGAACACGTCGCGGAAAATCGACCACAGGAACTGGGCCTGCGGATGCTGCGATTCGCGCAGCAGTTTGAGCCGCTCGGCCGGCGGGCGCTTCAGGATGCGGCCGACCAGTTCGTCCGCCTTTGCACCGCCATCCACGTAGTCGCCCGTTTTCGGGTCGAGCACCTTGATCGCCTTGCCTTCTTTCCGATAGAAGCCGCCGCCGGTCTTCTGACCGAGTGCGCCCTTCTTCACGAGTTCGGCGAGCACGGCCGGCGTTTCGTAGACGGGGAAGAACGGATCGTCCTTCAGGTTGTCCTGCATCGTCTTGATGACGTGCGCCATTGTGTCCAGACCGACCACGTCGGCGGTCCGGAACGTGGCCGACTTCGCACGGCCGAGACGCGAGCCGGTCAGATCGTCCACTTCGTCGAAACGCAGGCCGAATTTCGCGGCTTCGGTAATGACGGCGAGAATCGAGAAAATGCCGACGCGATTCGCGATGAAGTTCGGCGTGTCCTTCGCGCGCACGACGCCCTTGCCGACCACGCTCGTCAGGAACGTTTCGAGTTGATCGAGAATTTCCGGACGCGTCGTCGCGGTCGGAATCAATTCCACCAGATGCATGTAGCGTGGCGGATTGAAAAAGTGCACACCGCAAAAGCGCGCCTTCAGCTCGTCCGCGAAACCTTGCGAGAGTTCGGTGATCGACAGGCCCGACGTGTTGGTCGCGAAAATCGCGTTCGGCGCGATATGCGGCGACACCTTCTTGTACAGGTCGTGCTTCCAGTCCATGCGCTCGGCGATCGCTTCGATCACGAGGTCGCATTCTGCGAGCCTGGCGATGTCGTCGTCGTAATTCGCCGGCTGAATGTATTGCGCGTCGTCTTTCACGCCGAATGGCGCCGGCGACAGCTTCTTCAGATTCTCGATCGCCTTCAGCGCGATTGCGTTCTTTGGGCCTTCCTTGGCGGGCAGGTCGAACAGCAGCACGGGCACCTTGGCGTTGATCAGGTGCGCGGCGATCTGCGCACCCATCACGCCGGCGCCGAGCACGGCTACCTTGCGAATGATCAGATTGCTCACGTCGTTCCTCCGGGGAGTTATGCGGCGTCGCGAATGTGTCGGCTGGTTCGCGACATGTGTGGCTGGCGAACGCGCCGCGCTGTTCGAATGTGCGCGACGCGTTCCGTGAGATGGCTTAGAACAGCGCTTCTTCGACTTCCATGAGCGGCTTCGAACCGGCGCGCGCCTGACGGATCGTCATGGCCGTTTCAGGCAGCAGTTTCGCGAAATAGAAGCGCGCGGTGGCGAGCTTCGCCTTGTAGAACGGGTCGCCCGACGCTTCCTTGTCCAGCGCGATGCGCGCCATGCGCGCCCAGAAGTACGAGAACACGAGATGGCCGACAGTACGCAAGTACGGCACGGCAGCGGCGCCGACTTCGTCCGGGTTCTGCATGGCCTTCATGCCGATTTCCATGGTCAGCTTCTGCACCTTTTCGCCGATGTCGGCGAGCGGGTTGATGAATTCCTGCATTTCCGGCTTCACGCCTTCCGCTTCGATGAACTCCGTTACGAGCTTGCCGAACTTCTTCATCTTCGCGCCCATGTCGCCGAGAATCTTGCGGCCGAGCAGGTCGAGCGCCTGAATCGCGTTAGTGCCTTCGTAGATCATGTTGATACGCGCGTCGCGCACGTACTGCTCCATGCCCCACTCCGCGATGAAGCCGTGGCCGCCGTAAATCTGCATCGCGTGATTCGTGCCTTCGAACGCGTTGTCCGACAGGAACGCTTTCAGGATCGGCGTGAGCAGCGCGACGAGGTCGGCGGCTTCCTTGCGCACCGCTTCGTCGGCGTGCGACAGTTCCTTGTCGATGTGCAGCGCGGACCAGTACGAAAACGCGCGCGCGCCTTCCGCATAGGCCTTTTGCGTGAGCAGCATGCGCCGCACGTCGGGGTGCACGATGATCGGATCAGCGGCCTTCTCGGGCGCCTTCGGGCCAGTCAGCGAACGCATCTGCAGACGTTCTTTCGCGTACGTGAGCGAGTTCTGATATGCAACTTCGGTAAGGCCGAGACTTTGCATGCCGACGCCAAGGCGGGCCGCGTTCATCATCACGAACATCGCGTTCAGGCCTTTGTTCGGCTCACCGACGAGCCAGCCCTTCGCGTCGTCGAGATTGATCACGCAGGTCGCGTTGCCGTGAATGCCCATCTTGTGTTCGATGGAGCCGCACTTCACGCCATTGCGTTCGCCCGGCTCGCCGGCTTCGTTCGGAACGAACTTCGGCACGATGAAAAGCGAAATGCCTTTGGTGCCCTTGGGCGCATCCGGCAAACGTGCGAGCACGAGGTGGACGATGTTCTCCGCGAGATCGTGCTCACCGCTGGAGATGAAAATCTTCGTACCGCTGATCGAGTACGAACCGTCGCTGTTCGGCTCGGCCTTGGTGCGCAGAATGCCGAGATCGGTGCCGCAATGCGGTTCGGTCAGGCACATCGTGCCGGTCCACACGCCGGAAACGAGCTTCGGCAGATAGCGCTGCTGCAGCTCGGGCGTGCCGTGTGCGTGCAGACATTCGTATGCGCCGTGCGAGAGACCCGGATACATGGTCCACGCCTGATTCGCCGAGTTCAGCATTTCGTACAACGCGTTGTTGACGAACGCGGGCAGCCCCTGGCCGCCGTACTCCGGATCGCAGCCAAGCGCCGGCCAGCCAGCTTCCACATACTGCTGATAGGCTTCCTTGAAGCCTTTCGGCGTGGTGACGACGCCGTCGCCGACGTAGGTGCAACCTTGCTGGTCGCCGCTGTGATTGAGCGGGAACAACACTTCGGAGCAGAACTTGCCGGCCTCTTCGAGCACGGCGTTGATCGTCTCCGCGTCGAGATCCGCGTGCTTCGGCATCTGCTTGATCTCGGCTTCGACGTTGAGCAGTTCGTGCAACACGAATTGCATGTCGCGCAGCGGCGCGGCGTACTGTCCCATGACTCTCTCCAAAGTTTGACAAGAAGCCAGGCCGTTAGCGCGAGTGCGTCACGCGGATGTTGTTCGCGTTCTCGCCGCGGAACCTTGTTCAGGTTCCGCGGTTTGCACTAACGGCTTTCGCTCTGATACGAAACAATCAATTTTTCGAGCGCGGCCCACGTGAGACGCACCGCATCCGGCAGATGCAGGAAGCGCGCGTCGTGATGCAGGCCGAGCGTGAAGCTGTACAGTTCGAAGAGCATCAACTGCGGGTCCGTATCGGCACGCAAATGCCCTTCCTCTACCGCCTGCGAAATCGCGCGAGTCAGCGCCGCGCGCCAGATCGTCACGCTCGACACAAGTTGCTCGCGCACCTGGCTATCCGCGCGGTCGTCGTACTCGACGGCGCCGCTGATGTAGATGCACCCGGTCGTGACTTCCTGGATGCGCTTCTCGATCCAGCGGGAAATCATCGCTCGCAAGCGCGGCAGTCCGCGAGGTTCGCGCAGGCTCGGGAAGAACACCTCGTCTTCGAAACGACGGTGATACTCGCGCACCACTTCGACCTGCAAGTCTTCGCGCGATCCGAAATGCGCAAACACACCGCTTTTGCTCATCTGCATGCGCTCGGCCAGGAGGCCAATCGTCAGACCTTCAAGTCCGTCGCGGCTTGCGAGATCAAGTGCTGCATCGAGAATCGCGACTCGCGTCTGTTCGCCTTTTCGCATAGCTTTTTACCGTTCTAATGTGACCGAATGAAAATCGAACGGCCGTACTATTATTGAGTGGCGCCGTCCGCGAAACAAGGACTTTATTAGAAACCGGTTTCTAACCAGGTTTCAATTCTGCGGCATCTGGCAATCGGAGGAAGCTGATTTTTTAGAGGGGTTCGCCTTGAGGCAATTGTTGCTCAGGAGGACGCCCGCTTGATTGCTGCTTCCGTTGCCGTTTTCGCCGTCAGGCCGGCATGATGCCGTAGAAAGGCCGCTATCAGGAAGGGCCGGGCGCTGAGTTCGCGATGCGTCGGCATGGCATCGGCGACGTGCGCGTGCGCGACGATTGGGGCCATTGACTCCGCCCCTCAATCGTAACCGCCCACCGTGAGCAGCTTCATCACCGCCCGGTAGGTCGTGTAGGCGAGCCAGTTGAGCAGGCGCTCGCCGGCCGGACGCGCATCGTAGTGCGCTTCGTCGATACGCCGTGAGTCCTTGAAAGCGACCAGAATCGCTTCGCGAAGCGCGTCGATCGACGGATCGTTCACCAGCACGACATTAGCCTCGTTATTGAGCATCAGGCTCAGCGCGTCGAGATTCGACGAACCCACGGTCGCCCAGTTCGAGTCGACCACCGCGACCTTGCCGTGCAGCAGGGTTTTCTCGTACTCGGCGATCTGCACCCCTGCTCGAAGCAACGCGCGATAGAGAAACGGCACGGCGTAATCGAGCGCCTTGAATTCCTTGCGCCCGATGATCAGCTTCACCACCACGCCCCGCCGCGCCGCATACACCAGCGCGCGCCGCAGCTTGCGGCCCGGCATGAAGTACGGGTTCGCTAGCAGCACCTCCTCGCGAGCTTGCCCGATCGCCGTCAGATAAGCCTTTTCGATCGCCCTGCGATTGATCAGGTTGTCGCGTGCGACGAAGGCCACGCAGGGTTCGCCGCCCGCCCACAGCTCCTCGTTGCGGCGCCGGCGGCGACGTCTCAGGTTGCCGAGCGACGCTGCCGTCTTCGGAGCCAGATCCGGCTCCAACGAATCAAGCGGCCGATGACCGACGCGAATCCGGCGCCACTGCACTTCGAAGGCCTCGCGGATGTCGTTGACCACCGGCCCGTGCAATTCCACCGCGAAATCCCAGCGTCGATAGGGCAGCCTTTCGCCGTCGTTCTCGTAATCGTCGACGATGTTGATGCCGCCGCAGTACCCGAATTGATCGTCGATCACGGCGAGCTTGCGATGCGTGCGCGAAAAGCCGAAGCGTCCGAAGATATGCGGGTTGTAGATGCGATGCTCGATGCCCGCGCTCGCCCATTCGTCGAACATCGACAGGCGCGCAGTGCCGATGCCATCGGTAATCACTCGCACGCGCACGCCGCGCGCTGCCGCTCGCAGCAACGCTGCGCCGACCGACTGGCCGGCCTCGTCGTCGCAGAAGATGTAGGTTTCGAGAACGACGTCGCGCTCCGCGGCATCGATGCGCTCGATGAGCGCGCTGAAGAACTCGCCGCCCGAGCGCAGCAGCTTGACGTCGTTGCCGCTCGTGAAGCGGTAGCGCTGCCAATAGCGGCGGCCGAGCAGCGATTGCCGCAGGCGGGCGAAACGGCGTGCGCCGCCGACGCTCATCCGCGAGACTCCGAACGCTCGCGCAGCCTCTTGGGCAATTGCAGAATCGCATCCGCATTCGACGAAGAAAAACAACGCGAGGCCGCCTCTTCATATGGCAGCCAGAGAAATGCGGTGTGTTCGCGCGGCGCTAATGTCACTTCGAGTTGTTCGGGCACTTGTACGCTGAACCAATGCTCGGTGTTATGGATCACGCCTTCGCCGTAACGATGCAGGAACTGCGGATAGATCTCGTACTCGATCGAGTATTGCCAGTCGAACAAGGCGCTCTCCGGCACCAGTGCGCTGCCGATCACGATGCCGGTTTCTTCGGCCACTTCACGGATCGCCGTCTCGGCGAGCGGCTCATCGAGCCGGTCTTTAGAACCCGTCACCGATTGCCAGAAGCCCGGAATATCGGCGCGCTCGATCAACAGCACGTCGAGCGAGGGCGTATGAATGACGACAAGTACGGACTGCGGGATCTTTGGCGGTTTCGGCATGGCGTGAAAACTGGGCGCAACGCTTGCGCGGTACATGTCGGCGAGTGGTCCAATGAGCGAGCAGAAGCTGTTGCATGGACTGTAACGCAAAAAGCAAAAAAGGCGCATGACGCGCCTTTCTCGTTTTGCTATTTCATCGAGCGTATCTTGCTCGACGTTCCCTACGCTAGCTTGCGTGCTAGCCCGCGTTGCCGTTCACAGGCAGCCGCGGGTCGCCTCGATCACGCCTTCGGTTCCGGCGTACGCAAGCGGATATGCAACTCGCGCAACTGGCGCTCGTCCACTTCGCTCGGCGCTTGCGTGAGCAAGTCTTGCGCGCGCTGCGTCTTGGGGAACGCGATCACGTCGCGGATCGAGTCGGCGCCGGCCATCATCGTGACGATGCGGTCCAGACCGAACGCGATGCCGCCATGCGGAGGCGCGCCGTATTGCAGCGCGTCGAGCAGGAAGCCGAACTTGGCTTGCGCTTCTTCCGCGTTGATCTTCAGCGCGCGGAACACCTTGCTCTGCACTTCTTCACGATGGATACGCACCGAGCCGCCGCCGATTTCCCAGCCGTTCAGTACCATGTCGTAAGCCTTTGCGAGACAGCGCGCCGGGTCCGTTTCCAGATACTCGAGGTGCTCGTCTTTCGGGCTAGTGAACGGGTGATGCGCGGCGACGTAGCGGTTGTCTTCTTCGTCGTATTCGAACATCGGGAAGTCGACCACCCACAGCGGCTTCCAGCCCGATTCGACGAGGCCGTTTGCCTTGCCGAATTCGGAGTGACCGATCTTCAGGCGCAGCGCGCCGAGGCTGTCGTTCACCACCTTCGCGCGGTCCGCCGCGAAGAAAATAATGTCGCCGTCTTGCGCGCCGGTGCGCTCGATGATCGCCTTGACCGCTTCGTCGTGCAGGTTCTTGACGATCGGGCTTTGCAGGCCGTCACGGCCCTTCGCCACTTCGTTGACCTTGATCCACGCGAGACCCTTCGCACCGTAAATGCGCACGAATTCCGTGTAGCTGTCGATGTCGCCACGCGAGAGCTCGCCGCCCTTCGGCACCCGGATCGCCGCGACGCGGCCGTCTTTCGTGTTGGCCGGCGTGCTGAACACCTTGAAGTCGACGTCTTTGACCGCGTCGGTCAGGTCGGTGAACTCGAGCTTTACGCGCAGGTCCGGCTTGTCCGAACCGAAGCGGCGCATAGCTTCCGAATACTGCATAACCGGGAATTTCTCGTCCAGCTCGACGCCGATCGTTTCCTTGAACACGTGACGGATCATCGCTTCGAACAGATCGCGGATTTCCTGTTCCGACAGGAACGAGGTTTCGCAGTCGATCTGCGTGAATTCCGGCTGACGGTCGGCACGCAGGTCTTCGTCGCGGAAGCACTTGACGATCTGGTAGTAGCGATCGAAGTTCGCCACCATCAGGAGCTGCTTGAAGAGCTGCGGCGATTGCGGCAGCGCGAAGAACTGGCCGGGGTTGGTGCGCGACGGCACCAGGTAATCGCGAGCGCCTTCCGGTGTGCTCTTGGTGAGCATCGGCGTTTCAATGTCGACGAAGCCCTGCGCGTCCAGATACTTGCGCACTTCGATTGCGACGCGGTAGCGCAGACGCAGGTTGTGCTGCATCTGCGGACGGCGCAGGTCCAGCACGCGATGCGTAAGACGCGTGGTTTCCGACAGGTTGTCGTCGTCGAGCTGGAACGGCGGCGTGATCGACGCGTTCAGCACGATCAGCTCGTGGCACAGCACTTCGATCTTGCCGCTTTTCAGCGCGGCGTTCGTCGTGCCTTCCGGACGGCTGCGCACCACGCCCTTGATTTGCAGACAGAATTCGTTGCGCACGCCTTCGGCGGCCTTGAACATCTCCGCGCGGTCCGGGTCGCAGACGACCTGAACGAGGCCTTCGCGGTCGCGCAGGTCGATGAAGATAACGCCGCCATGGTCGCGGCGGCGGCTTACCCAGCCGCACAGCGAGACGGTTTGGCCCAGCAGTTCTTCGGTCACCAGACCGCAGTATTCAGATCTCATCGACATGATGTTTGACTTTCGTTTTGCATTAGTTGAACGGCGCGCCGCAGCTGAACACTGCGTGAAACGTTGCGCGCCGGCATTACAGCGGAGGCTCGACTGTCGTGCGGCGCACCGGCGCCGGCGGCGCGGACGGCGCCACCACGCCCATCGAGACGATGTACTTGAGCGCGGCGTCGACGGTCATGTCGAGTTCGATCACTTCGCTCTTCGGCACCATCAGAAAGAAGCCGGACGTTGGGTTCGGCGTAGTCGGCACGTAGACGCTGACGTGATCTTCCTTCAGGTGATTGATCACGTCGCCGCCCGGAATACCGGTGAGAAACGCGATCGTATAGGAGCCACGGCGCGGATATTCGATCAGAAGCGCCTTACGAAAGGCGTTGCCGCTGCTCGACAGCAGCGTGTCGGACACCTGCTTGACGCTCGTGTAAATCGGTCCGACCACGGGAATGTGCGCGACCACGACTTCCCACCACTTCACGAGCTTCTGCCCGACGAAGTTCTGCGTCAGCAGCCCGACGACAAAGATGAACGCCAGTGTCAGCACCGCGCCGAGACCCGGCAGGCGGAAGCCGAACACACGCTCCGGTTGCCATGCGCGCGGCAGCAGCAACAGCGTCTGGTCCATCGTGCCGATGATCAGACCGAGCACCCACAGTGTGATGGCCAAAGGCACCAGCACCAGCAGGCCAGTCAGAAACACCGATTTGAGTGTCGTTTTTTTCGTCGTCATGTGTACCGCCAGAAAGCCGCGCCGCTAAAGCGCTGCGCGGCGTGTGCGCCGCCCGCGAGGGCGGCAGTCCCACTAGGCGCTGCCCGAACTGCTAGCGCCTGTGCTAGCCGCCGGCGCCGCAGCGGGCGGGGCCGGCGTGGCGGCTGCGCTGCTGGCCGTGGCCGTGTCGGCTTGGGCGGCGCCGTTGCCGGCCGGTGCGGCAGTCCCGGCCGGGTTGCCGTTGGACGCGCCGTCCGCGTCCGCCTTCGCCGGCGCGCTCGTGCCGCTATTGCCGCCGCGGAAATCGGTCACGTACCAGCCGGAGCCCTTCAACTGGAAGCCCGCGGCCGTGACCTGTTTCCGAAAAGTGTCTTTCCCGCAATCGGGACATTGCGTCAACTGGGCGTCGCTCATCTTCTGAAGCACGTCTTTCCCGAAGCCGCATGACTCGCAACGATAAGCGTAGATCGGCATAGCCTGTTCCCTACTGAAATCTTGTAAACGCTTGCAAAGCCTTGAATTATAGCCGCAAACGATAACGCCCCCGCATTTTGGGGATAAGCGTCCGACGCGACCGCCGATGGTCCGACGCGACCGCCGATGCGCCAGATGAGGGCGGCTACCGGGAAAATCAAGGGCCGCGCTGACGCCGGAAGCGCGTTACACGTCACGCACGTAGCCGCTTCCAGTTGCCGCTATAGCCGCCCGCCGATTCCCGTCGCGCCTCGCTCACGCGCGGCGGCGCCAGGTCAGCCAGCGCTCGCGCCCGGCGAATACGGCGATCGAATCGGTCACGGGTTCGTCTTCGAGCAGTTCGAAAAACGGCGTCAGCAGCGCTTCCAGTTCGCCACGTTCGATGCCGAACGGCGGCCCCTTCGGCGTCGTGCCGATAAAAAAGAATCCGGCGAGCAACGCGCCCGCCGGCAACAGATCCGCCATTCGACGTGCATAGTCGACGCGCCGCGCCAGCGGCAACGCGCAGAGGAACGCCCGCTCGTAGATCCACGCCGGCCTGAACGGCGGCTCGTAGGCGAAGAAATCGGCTTCTTCCACCAGTTGTGCATGTTGCTCGCCTAATTGCGCCCGCGCCGCCGCAACCGCTGCCTGTGAGAAATCAATCGCCCGAACCGGGCTGCCGTGCGCCGCCAGCCAAGCGGCTTCATATGCGCTGCCGCAACCAGGAATCAGCACCGCCTCACCAGCGTGCCGGCCCGCAAACGACTGAAACGCCGACGGCACACCCGCCTGATCCCATGGCATGAAATGCTGCTCGAACCGCTCGTTCCAGAACGCCGGCGAATTCGGATCACGGTTTTCGAAATCGGGAATCGGGGATTGGGTCGTGTCGCTCATCACGCGCCTCGCAAACTCATTAGCTGCCGTAGGCCAGCGCGAGGACCACCCGCGCCAGCGCCGCGCCGACGCCGACCGCCACGCCGAACAACAGCAAGCCCTGCAGCAACCGGTTAGTACGCTTCTGTTCGAGCAGGATCTGCCGGATCATGTCGTCGTTGCCGACCCGCCCGTGATCGTGGCGCTCGGCCAGCACATGATGGATCAGCCGCGGCAACTGTGGCAGCGTCTTGCTCCATTGCGGCGCCTCGATCTTGAGCCGCTCGTACCAGCCGCGCAGGCCGATCTGCTCGTTCATCCAGCGCTCGAGATAGGGCTTTGCCGTCTTCCACAAATCCAGCTCGGGATCGAGCGATCGGCCGAGCCCTTCCACGTTGAGCATCGTCTTTTGCAACAGCACCAGTTGCGGCTGAATTTCGACGTTGAAGCGGCGCGACGTAGAAAACAGACGCATTAGCACCTGTCCGAGCGAGATGTCCTTCAGCGCGCGGTCGAAATACGGCTCGCACACCGCGCGGATGGCGCTCTCGAGTTCTTCCACGCGGGTGGTCGGCGGGACCCAGCCCGATTCCAGATGCAGCGTCGCGACGCGGTGATAGTCGCGCTTGAAAAACGCGAGGAAGTTCTGCGCGAGGTAGTTCTTGTCGAAGTCCGACAGCGCGCCAATGATCCCGAAATCCAGCGCGATATAACGGCCGAAGTGCGCCGGATCGAGGCTTACCTGAATGTTGCCGGGGTGCATGTCCGCGTGGAAAAAACCGTCGCGGAACACCTGAGTAAAGAAAATTTCGACGCCTTCGCGCGCCAGCTTCGGGATGTCCACGCCCGCCGCCCGCAATGTATCCACCTGGCTGATCGGCACGCCGACCATGCGCTCCATGACGAGCACCGTCGGCGTGCAGAACTCCCAGTACATTTCCGGCACGAGCAGCAGATCGAGCCCGGCGAAATTACGGCGCAACTGGCTGCCGTTGGCCGCCTCGAGCATCAGGTCGAGCTCGTCGTGCAGGTACTTGTCGAATTCGGCGACCACCTCGCGTGGCTTCAGGCGCTTGCCGTCCGCCCACAAACGCTCGGCCCACACGGCGATGTCGCGCAGCAACGCGAGGTCCGAATCGATAACGGGCAGCATGTTCGGACGCAGCACCTTCACAGCGACGGCTTTGCCGGCATGCTGTCCGGCCTTCACCGTTGCGAAGTGCACCTGCGCGATGGACGCGCTCGCCACGGGCACCCGCTCGAAATCGTCAAACAGCACGTCGACCGGTGCGCCTAGCGACTTCTCGACCAGCCCTATCGCCACCGCCGAATCGAACGGCGGCACCTGGTCCTGAAGCTTCGCGAGTTCGTTGGCGATATCGACCGGCAACAGGTCGCGCCGCGTCGACAATACCTGCCCGAACTTGACGAAGATTGGCCCGAGGCTTTCAAGCGCGAGCCGCAAACGCACGCCGGGCGGCGCGTCGAACTTGCGGCCGATCGTGGTAATACGCAGCAGCATGCGCACGCGCCGGTCGTTGACGCGGCCCAGCATCATCTCGTCGAGACCGAAGCGGATAACCGTGAAAAATATCTTGAGGAAACGCAGAAAACGCATGGTTGTGCCCGGTGACTAGCGCGTGCCGCGCAACGTGGCGGCGCCGCCCGGCACAACTGCGCAGTGGGCTTCGACCTTCTGTTCAAGACGCTGGATACGTTTTTCCACGCGCGCCAACGCGTCGCGGGCCTGTGCCAGCTCGGCATTGAAGTCTTCCAGCGCGGCGCGGCGCACGAGCTGGGGATTCTCGTCGAGCAGATACTCGGTGGCCGTATCGAGCAGATTGCGGCCGGTGCGCTGGACATGTTCACCGACCGTGCGCACGATCGACGCAACACGCCACGCGGGACCGTCGCCGATCAGCTTTGCAAGATCCTCCTCCGGCTCCCAGCGCAAATGCTCGGCGAGGTGGGCAATGACCGTGGCGAACTCCGCGTCGCCTTCGATCTTCACGTGTTTCATGACGGCCGCCTGGCCGCCCTGCACTAAAGCGGGCAACGCGTCGGACGGGACCGAGATGGTCACGTCGAACTGTCGGGCGTCGCTTGCGCCGAGCGTAGTCAGATAGCCGTCCGGCTGCACCAGCAGCATCAGCACGACAGGTGGCGACGACAGTCTGGCGGTCCTGCCCGCATAAGGGGCGAGGCGCTCACGGGCCCACGATTCGCGGGCGAGCAGATGATTGACAGCAGCAGCGAAAGGCTTGGCGGCGAGGGTCATTGAAAGTGGCAAGAAAAAACCCGCGCAAGCGAGTGCTCGCGCGGGTTCCTATTGTAACGTCCGTTCGCTTCGCGGCTTGCTCGGCTGAACGGCTAACTGCGGGCCGGCCGCAGGCCAACGTTGCATGCGGACGCGGGGCAAGCAGCGCCGCGAGCCCGCGCCATCTCAATGCTGCGCGAGCTGCTGAATGCCCGCCAGCAGCCAGCCTTCGCCCGGACGGTTCGCCTTCGACAGGTTCCACACTTCGACGAATGGCTGCGCCGCCGCACCCGGCGTTTCGCGAATCAGGCCGGAGAAGCGCACGCTCGCGAAGTATTCGTTCGCACGTTCTTCCACGCCCAACAGATCGGCGTTGAGCTGAACGACGTCCGTCTGGTTCGTTTCGGCGCCGCGTGAAGCGAGGTCGACGCGGATCTCCGCGAACATTTCCGGCGTGGTGAATTCGCGGATGTCGTCGATATTGCCGACGTCCCATGCGGCCTGCAGGCGCACGAAGTACACCTTTGCGTTACGCAGGAACGCTTCCGAATCGAAGCCCGCCGGCACGCTCGGCGTTGTATTGATGGACGGCGTGGTCAGCGGATTGCCCTGCGGTTCGAGATACGAGCCCGTAGGCGGCGCGCTGTAGCGCGGCTCCTGCGTGTAACCCGTGGCACCCGAATTCAGCGACGGCGACTGACCCGCGTAAGCCGGCTGCGACGTATCGCGCTTGCGGCCCATGAAGCGGCGAACCAACCAGATGCCGACCATGGCGAGCAACGCAATGACGATGATGTTGACCATTGCGCCCGCAAACGCACCACCCAGACCGAAGTGCGACAGCAGTGCTGCGATACCGAGACCGGCTGCCAGACCCGCGATCGGACCGAGCCAGCGCGAGCGGTTAGGTTGCGGGGCAGGAGCCGGCGCAGGCGCGGGCGCCGGTTGCGCGCGCTGCATGCCCTGATTGGACGGGGAAGGCTGCGACGGCGCAGCCTGTTGCTGAACGGTGTTCGACTGACGGCCAAAACTACGGCCACCGCCCATGCGGCGAGCTTCCGCATCGAGCGAGGCGACGGAGCCGGCCATGATCAGGCCGACCATCGCGATCAGTCCGATTCGTCTCGCCAGCGACCGCTTAACCTTACGGGGAGATAACACGGCTGAATCGGACATTTTGGCACTTTCCTTTAAAAACGATGGGTTAGGAACCCTAGTATTTGGTTCCCACATGTAAAGCTACCACGCCAGCTGACAAATTGTAATATTTGACGCCGTCAAGGCCGGCTTGTTCCATCATTGTCTTTAAGGTTTCCTGATCCGGATGCATCCGGATCGATTCCGCGAGGTAGCGGTAGCTTTCCGCGTCTTTCGCAAAGCGCTCGCCAAGCCACGGCAACACCTTGAACGAATAGACATCGTAGGCTTTTTTCAACGGATCCCATACCTTCGAGAACTCGAGAACTAGCAGACGGCCTGCCGGCTTCAGGACGCGACGCATTTCCGCCAGCGCAACGTCCTTATGCGTCATATTGCGCAAGCCGAATGCCACGGTCACGACGTCGAAGTAATTGTCCGGAAAAGGGATCTTCTCGGCGTCGCAAAGGAGCGCCGGCGTGATCACTCCCTTGTCGAGCAAACGGTCGCGGCCAACGCGCAGCATGGATTCGTTGATGTCCGTGTGCCAGACCTCGCCGGTTTCGCCGGCCTGCTTTGCAAACGCTTTGGACAGATCGCCCGTGCCGCCCGCGATGTCGAGCACCTTGTAGCCCGGCCGCACGTTGGCCTGGGCGATCGTGAACATCTTCCACGCCCGGTGCAATCCGCCCGACATCAGGTCGTTCATCAAGTCGTAGTTGGCGGCAACCGAGTGGAACACGCCCGCCACCTTCTGCGCTTTTTCCTGTTCGTCGACCGATTGAAAGCCGAAGTGGGTTTTGCTCATCGCGCTTGTCCTTTCGCGTATTCTGAAATGTTGCGCCGCATCAGTGCAGCGGGTCAGGCGAATCGTATCAGTGACGGTGGCCGTGCGCAGCGCCAGGTGTAGGCATTGGCGCGTCGCGGTCGACGCCCGCCGCCGCCAGCCTGTCGAGATACGCGCGCCAGAGTTCGTCCTGGCGCCGCGCCATGTCGTAGAGCAGGTCCCACGAATAGATGCCGGTGGAGTGCCCGTCGGAGAATGTCGGCTGGATCGCGTAGTTGCCCACGCCCTCGATCATCGTGATCGTGACGTCGCGCTTGCCGGTTTGCAGCGTCTCCTGGCCGGGCCCGTGGCCCTGCACTTCCGCCGACGGCGAATACACGCGCAGCAGTTCGAACGGCAGCCGATACGATTCGCCGCTTGCGTACTGCAGTTCCAGCACGCGCGACTTGGAATGCACGACGACGCCGGTCGGCACCGGTGTATCGGGAGTCAATCCGCTCATCATGGCCTCTTTAGAAAGCGCCGCCGCACCACAAGTCGCCCTTGAAACGGCGCGGCGCGAAGGAATGGTTAGTGGCGCTCAGCCAAGAGCCTGTTCGATTTCCTGCCGCACCGCTTCGCGCAACAGGGTGGCTTGTGCACGGCGTGACGACAGCATTGCCTCGGACACCGTGCGCTGACGCGGCGCCCAGATGGGCAGCGGGAAATGCGCGTCGTTCGAGAAACGCGGAATCACGTGCCAGTGCACATGCGGCACCTGGTTGCCGAGGCTCGCGAGATTCACCTTGGCCGGCTGCAGGATGCGCCGCATTGCGCGTTCCACGGCGTAGACCGCCTTCATCACGCGATCGCGGCCGGCGGCGTCGAGGTCCGAGAACTCCGCCACATGCTCATTCCAGATCACGCGGCAAAAGCCCGGGTAATCGTGTTCGTCGGCAAGGACGACGCGCAAGGTGTCGTCCTGCCAAAGCACATCGCCGCCATCTTCACGGCAAAAAACGCAGTCCATCGTCGTCCTCAGGCAAAAATCGTCAGTCGTGCCATTAAACCAGCACGCGCTCGATTCCGCCATTGTTCGCCCGCTGCACGTAGTCGACCATCCAGTCTTCTCCGAGAACGTGACGCGCCATTTCCACCACGATGTAATCCGCCTCGATGCCCGCGTCTTCGTTGTAACGCGACAAGCCTTGCAGACAGGACGGGCAGCTCGTCAGGATCTTCACGTCGGTGGCGCCCTTGGGCTGCGGACCGTCGCCAGCCTTCAGCACCGAGCCGTTCCCCGCGCCCGCCGTGCCAGCCGATGCATTGGCCGGGTTGATCGCGTTCGCGCCGGCTTCGGCGAGCAGAGGAATGCCGCGCAAGTTCGCAGCGCCCTTGCGGATTTCCTCTTCCTTGCGGAAACGCACCTGCGTCGAAATGTCAGGACGCGTGACCGCGAGCGTGCCCGACTCACCGCAGCAGCGATCGTTCTTCTCGATCTTGTAGCCGTCTTTCTCCGAACCCATCAGCGAGTTGACGAGTTTGACCGGATCCATCGTCTTGATCGGCGTGTGGCAAGGGTCGTGGTACATGTAACGCACGCCGTTCACGCCGTCGAGCTTCATGCCCTTTTCCAGCAGGAACTCATGAATGTCGATGATCCGGCAGCCCGGGAAAATCTTGTCGAATTCATAACCGGCGAGCTGGTCGTAACACGTGCCGCACGACACCACCACGGTCTTGATGTCGAGATAGTTCAGCGTATTCGCTACACGGTGAAACAGCACGCGGTTGTCGGTGACGATCTGTTCGGCCTTGTCGTACTGCCCGGAGCCGCGCTGCGGATAGCCGCAGCACAGGTAGCCCGGCGGCAACACCGTTTGCACGCCCGCTTCCCACAACATGGCCTGCGTCGCGAGGCCGACTTGCGAGAAGAGCCGCTCGGAACCGCAGCCGGGGAAGTAGAACACCGCTTCCGTGTCGGCCGTGGTCGTCTTCGGATTGCGGATGATCGGGACGATCTTGTTGTCCTCGATATCGAGCAACGCGCGCGCGGTTTTCTTCGGCAGATTGCCCGGCATCTTCTTGTTCATGAAGTGGATCACCTGCTGCGTGACCGGCGGCTTGCCGACCGTTGCGGGCGGGTGCGCCGTCTGCTTCTTCGCAAACTTTTTCAGCACGTCGTTGCCGAGGCGCTGCGCCTTGTAGCCGATACCCATCATCGCCGTACGTGCGAGGTTGATGGTCTGCGGATTCGTTGCGTTGAGGAAGAACATGCCGGCCGCGTTGCCCGGATTGAACTTCTTCTTGCCCATCTTGCGCAGCAGGTTGCGCATGTTCATGGTCACGTCGCCGAAGTCGATCTTCACCGGGCACGGCGTCACGCATTTGTGACACACGGTGCAGTGATCGGCGACGTCGTTGAACTCGTCCCAATGCTTGATCGACACGCCGCGGCGCGTCTGCTCCTCGTACAGGAACGCCTCGACCAGCAGCGAAGTCGCGAGAATCTTGTTGCGCGGGCTGTACAGCAGGTTCGCGCGCGGCACGTGCGTCGCGCACACCGGCTTGCACTTGCCGCAGCGCAGGCAGTCCTTGATGGACTCGGAAATCGCCCCGATGTCGGACTGCTGCATGATCAGCGATTCGTAGCCCATCAGGCCGAAGCTCGGCGTGTAGGCATTGCGCAGATCGGCGCCTTCGAGCAGCTTGCCTGCGTTGAAGCGGCCATGCGGATCGACGCGCTTTTTATACGCGCGGAATTCGCCGATTTCGTCGTCGGTCAGGAATTCGAGCTTGGTAATGCCGATGCCGTGCTCGCCGGAAATCACGCCGTCGAGCGAGCGGGCCAGCTTCATGATGCGCGCGACCGCAGTGTGGGCGTCCTGCAGCATCTCGTAGTTATCCGAGTTCACCGGCAGGTTCGTGTGCACGTTGCCGTCGCCCGCGTGCATGTGCAGCGCGACGAACACGCGGCCGCGCAGCACATGCTTGTGGATCGCCTGCGCTTCGTCGAGGATCGGCTTGAACTCGCCGCCATTGAAGATCTGCCGCAACTCGGCGCGAATCTCCTGCTTCCAGGACACGCGGATGGTGCGGTCCTGCGTGACGTCGAACACGGTGGCGCCGGCCTGCGTGTCGACACGGTCGGCAAATTTCTCCGCGAGCGCTTCGTAGCCCAGACCGACCAGATAGTGCTGCGCTTCACGCAACGACAGATCGAGCTTGTCGCGCAGAAATTCCCAACGCGTGCGCACGCGCTTCAGCAGATCCAGCGCCTGCTGAACGCGGTCTTCCAGCAGTTCCGCACTCGGAATTTCATTGGCGTCGTCGCTCTTGCCGAGCGGCAGCTTGCCTGCCTGGAAGAACGCTTCCAGCGCGTCGACCAGTTGGAGCTTATTCTTGATCGACAACTCGATGTTGATACGCTCGATGCCGTCCGTGTACTCGCCCATGCGGTCGAGCGGAATCACCACATCTTCGTTGATCTTGAACGCGTTCGTGTGCTTTGCGATTGCGGCGGTACGGCTGCGGTCGAGCCAGAAGCGCTTGCGCGCCTCGGCGCTCACCGCGACGAAGCCTTCGCCGCTCTTGCCGTTGGCCATCCGCACCACTTCGGACGTGGCTTGCGCGACCGCGTCCGCGTCGTTGCCGACGATGTCGCCGATTAGCACCATCTTCGGGAACGCGTTGCGCTTGCTCTTGGTCGCATAGCCGACCGCGCGCAGATAGCGCTCGTCCAGGTGTTCGAGACCGGCGAGAATCGCGCCGCCCTGCTTCGACGTTTCGAACAGGTAGTCCTTGATTTCGACGATGCTCGGAATCGCCTCGCGCGCCTGGCCGAAGAATTCCAGGCAGACGGTGCGCGTATGCGCGGGCATCTTGTGCAGCACCCAGCGTGCGGACGTGATGAGACCGTCGCAGCCTTCCTTCTGGACGCCGGGCAAGCCGGCGAGGAACTTGTCGGTGACGTCCTTGCCAAGCCCTTCCTTACGGAACACGCGACCTTTGATGTCGAGCGACTCGGTACGCAGCAGCTTCTCTCCCGGCGCATGGTTACCGTCGAACCATTTCAGTTCGAAGCGCGCGACCTCGATATCGTGAATCTTGCCCAGGTTGTGATCCAGACGCGTGACTTCGAGCCAGTTGCCTTCCGGGTCGACCATGCGCCACCAGGCGAGGTTGTCGAGCGCCGTGCCCCACAACACCGCTTTCTTGCCGCCCGCGTTCATCGCGACGTTGCCGCCGACGCAGGACGCGTCGAGCGAGGTCGGATCGACGGCGAACACGAACCCGGCCTGCTCGGCCGCCTCGGTCACGCGCCGCGTGACCACGCCTGCGCCCGAGAAAATGGTCGGCACCTTGCGGTCGACGCCCGGCAGTTCGGTCATTTCCACCGCGCCGAGCTGTTCGAGCTTTTCGGTGTTGATGACTGCGGAGAACGGCGTGAGCGGAACGGCGCCGCCCGTGTAGCCGGTGCCGCCTCCCCGCGGAATCACCGTCAGCCCGAGCTCGAAACACGCCTTGATCATGCCGGCGATCTCGGCTTCGGTATCCGGCGTGAGAACGACGAACGGATACTCGACGCGCCAGTCTGTCGCGTCGGTCACGTGCGAAACGCGGGACAAACCGTCGAACTTGATGTTGTCTTTTTCGGTGACGCGGCCCAGCACCTTCGTTGCGCGGCGGCGCAGATCGTAAGTCTTCTGGAATTCGCTTTCGAATTCGTCGACGGCGCGGCGCGCGGCCTGCACCAGCGTTTCGACACGCGCGGCACGGTCGACCCCCGCTTCATCGCCATGCTCGATCAGATCGGCGCGGCGGCGCTTCTCGATCTCCGACAGACGGTGATGCAACGCCTCGATCAGCATTGCGCGCCGTTTCGGGTTGTCGAGCAGATCGTCCTGCAAATACGGATTGCGGCGCACCACCCAGATGTCGCCGAGCACTTCGTACAGCATGCGCGCCGAGCGGCCGGTGCGGCGCTCCGCACGCAGTTCGGCAAGCGCCGCCCATGCGTCGTCGCCTAGCAGGCGGATGACGATTTCGCGGTCGGAGAACGACGTGTAGTTGTAGGGAATTTCGCGCAGGCGCGCTTCGGGATCGGCGACCACCGCAGCGGCGGCTCCGTGCGGATCGAAAACTTGAGGTGCGTTCATGTTTGGACGACTCGGTGGGTCAGTCATGCGCGCTCATGGCGAGGCGCCGGCTGACGGTGCGCGTGGGGCGCAATGCTTGGAAATCTTCTTGGGGAACGAAGCACCACCGACGGCCTGCCCACGTCGGTCGCTTCGCGGCGCTCAGATACAGCTACACGATCGTGCGTGGCGGACATGACGCTCCGCCGCGGGACAAGACTCACGCGGGGCGGGCATCAAGTGGGCGATCCGAGGCTGCCAGTGCATCTTCCGATCCTTATTCCAAAATGGAATTCTACCGCATCGGCCCGCCACGCGTTGCAGGCGGAAATGCGAGCGCGGCGGGTTCGACGGCGTCCAAGCCGCGCTGCGGCGCGGGCCGCGCGGCGTCGATGGTCCTCTATCGATCAGGCGACTTTTGTCACCATCAGCCAGTAGATGCCGACGACCGCAAAGAACGCGGCATGCGGGATGCTGATCGGCTACACGAAACCAGCGATCCATGGAGGCTCATGATGTCCGACCCCGACATGAAGAACGCCGAGCATATCGAGCAGCAACCGGTGCCCGGCCATACCGAGAACATTCCCAGCGACGGCTCGGACGAGCGGCGCGACGGGGAATCCGGGACTCAACGCTTGGAAGACGTCGCACCGGGCGCGGACCCCAACACGAAACCCGGCACGCCGCCTGGCACGCAAAGCGACGCCGACCGCACGCGCTCGCCGGATTGAGCACGACTTTCACCGATCGACACGACCAGGAGCCCATGATGACCAGCGAATCCGCCCGCCCGACGCCCCCGCGTCAAACGCCTAACGACCCGACTGCCGGCGACCGCCGTCTGTCCGACGAACAGAAGCAATCGGCCAGGAATGAACCCGCGCCGCCTAAGCCTGGTGGCGGCACGAATCTGCCCGACCCGAAGGAAGTCGGGGAAGCCGGCTGAATCACATCTGCGACGCGAAATCACAAGGAGAATCGCGATGGCAACCAAGCAACCCGCCGCGTCCGCGGCGCTTCGGGCCACGTTCAGGCTGTTCGCCAACGGCGAGCGCGTCATTGCGCAAAACCCGGACGGCAAGCTGATCGACGTCGGCGCCATGGAAACGAAAGGCGACCGCTACACCGTGCGGCTCGACGTCGATCCGCTCGATCTGCAACCGTCGCACTCGGTCGACGCGGCGTTGCGCGCCGTCTCATCGCAGCTGAACTTCGATTATCTCGATGGGCTTTTCACGAGCGAGGGCCCGGTCGAATTTCACGGCGACCTGTTCGCGCTGCCGCATGTCGAATGGCAACTCGATGAACCGCTGCCGCGCGAACTCACCGACGGCAGGCCGCCGCATATCTTCTAGACCGCGCGCGGCGGGGCGCTGCCCGACGACCGGTGAGGGCAGTGCATGCGGCGTTGGCGCTATCATTGATGCTTTTCCGCCTTCCAGAGCGCATCGCGCCACCCGCATGGCCTCCCACGACTATCTGAAGAAAACCCTCACCGCACGCGTCTACGACGTGGCGCGCGAGACCGAACTCGAACGCGCGCCGCAACTATCGGCGCGCCTGCGCAATCCGGTCTATCTGAAGCGCGAGGACAACCAGCCGGTGTTCTCGTTCAAGGTGCGCGGCGCGTACAACAAGATGGCGCATATTCCCGCCGAGGCGCTCATGCGCGGCGTGATCACCGCGTCGGCGGGCAATCATGCGCAGGGCGTCGCGCTGTCTGCCGCGCGCATGGGCGTGAAGGCGATCATCGTCGTGCCGGTCACCACGCCGCAGGTCAAGGTCGACGCGGTGCGCGCGCATGGCGGCCCGACCGTCGAGGTCGTGCAGTTCGGCGAGTCGTATAGCGATGCCTACGGCCACGCGGTGCAACTGCAGGAAGAGCGCGGGCTGACCTTCGTGCATCCGTTCGACGATCCGTATGTGATCGCCGGGCAAGGCACGGTTGCAATGGAAATCCTGAGCCAGCATCAGGGCCCGATTCATGCGATCTTCGTGCCGATCGGCGGCGGCGGACTCGCGGCCGGTGTTGCGGCGTATGTGAAATCGGTGCGTCCCGAGATCAAGGTGATCGGCGTGCAGACCGACGACTCGTGCGCGATGGCCGCATCGCTGAAAGCCGGCGAGCGCGTCACGCTAAACGAAGTCGGCCTGTTCTCCGACGGCACCGCGGTGAAGCTCGTCGGCGAAGAAACCTTCCGCCTGTGCAGCGAATATCTGGACGACGTGCTGCTCGTGAACACCGACGCGCTGTGCGCCGCGATCAAGGACGTGTTTCAGGACACCCGCAGCGTGCTTGAACCGGCGGGCTCGCTCGCTGTGGCGGGTGCCAAACAGTATGCCGAGCGCGAAGGCATCGAGAACCAGACGCTGATCGCGATCACGTCGGGCGCGAACATGAACTTCGACCGCATGCGTTTCGTGGCCGAGCGCGCGGAAGTGGGTGAGGCCCGCGAGGCGGTGTTCGCGGTGACCATTCCCGAAGAGCGCGGCAGCTTCAGGCGCTTTTGCGAACTGGTCGGCACGCGCAGCGTCACCGAATTCAATTACCGGATCGCGCAGGCCGAGTCCGCGCACATTTTCGTGGGCGTGCAGATCCGGAACCGCAGCGAATCGGCGCAGATTGCGGGCGCGTTCGAGGCGCACAACTTTGCCACCGTCGATCTGACGTTCGATGAACTCTCGAAGCAGCACATCCGTTACATGGTCGGCGGCCGCTCGCCGCTCGCACACGACGAACGCCTCTTCCGCTTCGAGTTTCCCGAGCGGCCGGGTGCGCTGATGAAGTTTCTTTCGTCGATGGCACCTGACTGGAATATCAGCCTTTTCCATTATCGTAATCAGGGCGCGGACTATAGCTCGATTCTCGTAGGCATTCAGGTGCCGCAAACGGACAACGCGGAGTTCGAGCGCTTCCTCGCCACCCTCGGTTATCCGCATTGGGAAGAGACGCACAATCCGGTGTATCGGCTGTTTCTTGCCTGAACTTCTGGATTGAAACGCGCACATGGCTCTCTCGCTTGTCGACAAACTGGTGGTGGCAATATCGTCGCGCGCACTCTTCGATTTCGAGGAAGAGAACCGCGTGTACGAAGAAGGCGATCTACAGACCTATGAAGCGCTGCAGCGCGACCGGCTGACCGTGCCCGCCAAACCCGGCGTCGCGTTTCCGCTGATCCGCAAACTGCTGGCGTTGAATACGGGCGGTCATCATGTGGAAGTGGTGATCCTGTCTCGCAGCGATCCGATCAGCGGACTGAGGGCATTTCATTCGTGTCGCGAACACGGGCTCGCCATCGAGCGCGGAGTGTTCACGCGCGGCCGTGCGCCGTTCGGATATCTGAAGCCCTTGAACGCGTCGCTGTTTCTCTCGGCTAATCAGGACGACGTGCGCGACGCGCTGGCCGCCGGTTTCCCGGCTGCACGCGTCCTGCCGGAATCGGCGAAAATGGCGAGCAAGTATCCGGACGAAATCCGCATTGCTTTCGACGGCGACGCGGTTCTGTTCTCCGACGAAGCCGAGCGCGTGTTTCAGAAGGACGGCCTGCGGGCGTTCGTCGGCCACGAGACGCACAACAAGGATTTGCCGCTCGCCGACGGGCCGCTCAAACCCTTGCTCGAAGCGCTTCACCGGCTGCAAAAACTCGCGGATCAAGCCGCGCCCATGCATATTCGTACGGCATTGGTGACGGCCCGCTCGGCGCCCGCGCACGAGCGCGCCATCCGAACCCTGATGGCCTGGAACATCGAAATCGACGAAGCGATGTTCCTCGGCGGCCTCGACAAGAGCGCATTTCTGCGCGAGTTCGAGCCGGACTTTTTCTTCGACGACCAAATTGGCCATTGCGAATCGGCCCGCGTCGTGACGGCGACCGGGCACGTGCTGAGTGGCATCGTGAATGCACCATGACACCCGAACAATCACCGCTGGGTAAGGCTTCCACTTACACCGAACAGTACGACGCCTCGCTGCTTTTTCCGATTGCGCGCAGCAACGCACGCGACGCCATCGGCATTGGCGCGCAACTGCCGTTCTTCGGCACGGACATCTGGAACGCGTATGAATTGTCGTGGCTGAATCAGCGCGGCAAACCGCAAATCGCGGTGGCGACCTTCTTCGTGCCCGCCGAGTCGCCGAACATCGTCGAGTCGAAGTCGTTCAAGCTTTATCTCGGCTCGTTCGCGCAGACCGCGTTTGAGTCGATCGACGTGGTGCGCGACACGATCAGGCGCGACGTGTCGGCGTCTTGCGGCGCGACCGTTTCGGTTCATCTGACTGCGCCGCACGATTTCGGCAAATTGCAGATGGAAGAATTCGAGGGCATGTCGCTCGACCGGCTGGACCTGGACACGGATACCTACCAGCCCGACGCCTCGCTGCTAAAAGCGGCGTTAGATGAAGCGCCTGTCGAGGAGACGCTGTTTTCGAATTTGTTGAAGTCGAATTGTCCGGTGACCGGCCAACCCGATTGGGGCAGCGTGCAGATTCACTACGTCGGCCCGCAGATCGATCACGCTGGCTTGCTGCGCTACATCATCTCGTACCGTAATCACACGGGTTTTCACGAACAGTGCGTCGAGAAAATTTTTATCGATGTGCTGAAGGCGTGCAAGCCGGTCAAGCTCGCGGTCTATGCGCGCTATACGCGGCGCGGCGGGCTCGATATCAACCCGTTCCGCACCAACTACAATCTGCCGATGCCGGACAACATGCGGCTCGCGCGTCAGTAAGCAAGCAGCGTTTCGCCGCGGGTTCTCGCAGTCATGCACCCGCGGCAAATCTGATGCTTCAAGCCGTCGGCTTCTTGTATGCGACGCAATCCACTTCAACTTTGCAGTCGATCACCATCGACGAAACGACACATGCGCGCGCCGGCGGATTGTCGCCGAAGTATTCGCGGAACACCTTGTTGAACGACGCGAAGTCGCGCGGATCGTCGAGCCACACGCCGCAGCGGACCACATGCTCCGCGCCGTAGCCCGCTTCCTTCAGAATCGCGAATACGTTCTGGATCGCCTTGTGCGATTGCTCGACAATTCCGCCGTTGATCACTTCTCCGTTTTCCATCGGCGTTTGCCCGGAAACGAACAGCCAGCCGTCGGCTTCAACTGCACGCGCAAACGGCATATGCTGACCGCCCGTTCCCTTCCCGCCTTCAACGCCATATCGCTTCATCGTCATGCTCCTTAAAAGTCGGGCGCGCGTGCTCGTTGCGGCGCGCGCCATGGTAGATCATTCGATCGGGTAATCAGAATGCGCCCTGCGCATCGCCTTTCGACGCCGCGCCGCGCGCGACGAAGTGTCCGGCGCGCTCGCCCGTTACTTCGCCGTTGCGGTAAGTCAGCACGGCGTTCACCCATACTGCGTCGATGCCGTCGGCCGCCTGTTGCGGCTTTTCGAACGTCGCCGCGTCGCGCACTCTGGCCGGGTCGAACAGCACGAGGTCGGCGTGATAGCCGATATGCACCTCACCACGTTGCGCAAGGCCGAAGCGCCGCGCCGACAGACTCGTCATCTTGCGCACCGCTTCTTCTAGCGGCAGCAACCCAGCGTCGCGCGCGTAATGGCCGAGCACGCGCGGAAACGCGCCCCACAACCGCGGATGCGGCAGCGGATCGTTCGGCAAACCGTCCGAGCCGACCATTGTCGCGGGATGCGACAGGATGCGCTGCACGTCTTCCTCGGACATGTTGTGATAGACCGCGCCCGCGGGCTGCAGGCGCTTACCCGCTTCCTGCTGCGTAACACCCCACTCGGCCGCAATCTCTTTGACGAGCTTGCCGGCCATTTCCGGATGCGGTTCCGACCACGTAATCGTGATGTCGATGTCGCCCGTGACCTGCTTCAGGTCGAGCGTCGACGAACTGCGGTTGTACGGATAGCAATCGCAACCGATAGGCTGCATGCGCCGCGCGCCTTCGAGCGAGTTCAGCACTTCGGCGCTGCGCCCCCAGTTCGATGGGCCCGCGCATTTCAGATGCGAGATGATCACCGGCACGTGCGCGTGACGGCCCACGCGATACGCTTCGTCCATCGCGTCGAGAATCGCGTCGAACTCCGTGCGCATATGTGTGGTGTACAGCGCGCCGGCGGCGGCGAGCGGTTCGGCAAGCGCCATGACTTCTTCGGTTGGCGCGGCGAACGCGGAGCCGTAGGCGAGTCCCGAACTCAACCCGAGCGCGCCGTTGGCCAGCGCTTCTTCGAGTTGCGCGCGCATGCCGTCGATCTCTTGCGGCGTGGCCGCGCGGTCGAGCCGGTCCATCTGGTTGTTTCGCAACGCGGTGTGCCCGATCAGCGCACCGACATTCACGGCCGGACGCGCCGCGTTCACGGCTTTCACGTAGTCCGCGAAGCTCGGGTACTGGAACGCGTCGCGCTCGCCGAGCAGATTCATCGGGTCGGGTGGATCGCCCTTCAGCGCAACCGGCGACGCGCTAATGCCGCAATTGCCGACGATCACCGTCGTCACGCCTTGCGTGATTTTCGGCAGCATTTGCGGCGAGCGGATCACGTGCGTGTCGTCGTGCGTGTGTACGTCGATGAAACCCGGCGCCAGCGCCCGGCCTTCGGCCTCGATCACTTCTTCGGCGAGCCAGTTCGACAGATTGCCGATCGCGACGATGCGCCCGTCGCGGACCGCGACGTCGCGCTCGACAGGCGGCGCGCCTGTGCCGTCATACAGTTGCGCGCCGACGATCAGCGTATCGGCGGCTTCGGGATGCGAGTGCATGAATCAGTCTCCTAACGGTTGTCGATCGCCGCCGCCGCGGTGCGTGTCGAGCGCGTGCTTCATGCGGCGTAGCAATTCGCGGCTCTCATCACCCTGACTGACGGCAAGTTCGGTGACGAGCACATCGAGTGCCATCATCATTGCGTAGCGCGACGACGACGGCTTGTAAATGAAGTCTGTCTCAAACGCGACGATCGGGATGACCCAGTCGGCCAGCTTCGCCAACGGCGACGCCGGGGCGGTCAGTGCGATCACCGTTGCGCCATAGCTGCGCGCGATCTTGCAGTTCTCCACCATCTCCGGCACGCGGCCCGTCGTGGACAGCGCGATCACGACGCTGTCGCGCGACACGGTACTCGCGACCATGCGCTGCAACAAGCCGTCCTGATAAGTGGCAGCGGGCCGGCCCAGCCGCACCAGTCTAAAACGCATTTCGTCGGCGAGCGCGGTCGAGCCGCCGCCCATGCCGAACACATAGATCATGCGCGCGGCCCGCAGCGCTGCTGCGGCATCCCCAAGCGGCGCCTGCCGCAAAAGTTGATGATTGTGCGCGAGCGCCGTCTGCAGTTCGTCGAACACGCGGGTTGCGATGTGCTCGGGCGCGTCGTTCGCGGTGCCCGGCTGCAAGAAGCGCTGGCCGACCGCGGCCGCTTGTGCGAGCCGCAGCTTCAACTCGCGGACGTCGCGGCAGCCCACCGCCTTGGCGAACCGCGTGACGGTCGCCACGCTCACCTGCGCCTGCTGCGCGAGCGCGCCGATGCTGGCGCGCGATGCGCTCATCAGATCGTCGAGGATCAGCGCGGCGACCTTGCGTTCAGCCGAGCGCAACCCCGGCGCACATTCGGCGATGCGCGCGACGATGTCGAAGGCCAGCGGTTCGGCGGTTGAGTTCATTACAGCCCGGGATCACCGCGCCAGGGCTCGCAACGGCTGCCGGTGAATCACAGCGCGAGTGCGGGCCTAGCTTGGTACTAAATAACATTTCTTCGCCCATCGTACTTTCGGTAACATGGTAAAGTCAACTTCGACGCAATTTAACCGGACGATGGAGCAGGAGACATGAAAGTTACAAACTATCAGGGCGCTACGATTGATCCTTATAGCAAGGGCTTGGGCATGGTTCCAGGCGCCAGCATCCAGCTCACAGATGCTGCGCGTCTAGAGTGGAATCTGCTGAACGAAGACGTGAGCCTGCCCGCCGCTGTGCTTTACGCCGACCGCGTCGAGCACAATTTGAAATGGATGCAGGCGTTCGTTGCCGAATACGGCGTCAAGCTCGCGCCGCACGGCAAGACAACAATGGCGCCGCAACTGTTCCGCCGTCAGCTGGAAACCGGCGCGTGGGGCATCACGCTCGCCACCGCGCATCAGGTTCGCGCGGCTTATCACGGCGGCGTCTCGCGCGTGTTGATGGCGAATCAGCTGGTTGGCCGCCGCAACATGATGATGGTCGCCGAGTTGCTGAGCGATCCGGACTTCGAGTTCTTTTGCCTCGTCGATTCAGTTGATGGCGTCGAGCAGTTGGGACAGTTCTTTACGTCGGTGAAAAAGCCATTGCAAGTCCTGCTCGAGCTCGGCGTGACGGGCGGCCGCACTGGCGTTCGCGACGAAGCGCAGCGTAACGCGGTGCTCGAAGCGATCGCGCGTTATCCCGATGTGCTCAAGCTCGCTGGCGTAGAGCTATACGAAGGCGTGCTGAAGGAAGAACACGAAGTACGCGAGTTTCTGCAAAGCGCGGTCGCGGTCACACGCGCGCTCCTCGACGAAGGACGTTTCGATCGCACGCCGGCTATCCTGTCGGGCGCAGGTTCCGCATGGTACGACGTGGTCGCCGAGGAATTCGTGAAGGCGTCGGAGACAGGTAAAGTCGAAGTCGTGCTGCGTCCCGGCTGCTATCTGACACATGACGTCGGCATTTACCGCAAGGCGCAGACGGATATCTTCGCGCGCAATCCGGTCGCGAAAAAGATGGGCGAAGGCTTGCTGCCCGCTTTGCAATTGTGGGCCTACGTGCAGTCGATTCCCGAACCGGATCGCGCAATCATCGGTCTCGGCAAGCGTGACTCCGCATTCGACGCGGGCCTGCCCGAACCGGCCCGCCATTACCGGCCGGGCAATCCGGCGCCGCGCGACATAGCGGCGAGCGAAGGCTGGGAGATTTTCGGCCTGATGGATCAGCACGCGTATTTGCGGATTCCCGCGGGCGCCGATGTGAAAGTCGGTGACATGATCGCGTTCGACATTTCGCACCCGTGCCTGACTTTCGATAAGTGGCGTCAGGTGCTGGTGCTTGACTCGGCTTATCGCGTTACCGAGGTGATCGAAACGTTCTTCTGATTGTTCTGGTGTTTCGCGGGCGGCGAGCGGCGGGATGGGACGCGCCGCTTGTGCTCTTAGCGCTCTGCTCGCCTCGCCAACCGTCAAGCACGTTGCTTGACGGCCAGCCGATCGACGGGCGGCTGCCTGTCGTCAGCAGTGACGTCACCGGCTGTTTCTCCGGCGTTCGCTGCGGACACCACTTCGCCAATCCTCGCCTCCAGCATTTTCAGCGCGCCGGACAGCGCGTTCAGAGCATCGTCCGGCAGCGCGGCCATTGTGTCGTGCAAAAAAGCGTTGCGGCGCGGCAAGCTCGCTTCGGTTGCGGACAAGCCCGCGTCGGTCAGGCGAACGTTGGTCACGCGGTTATCGCGCGAGTCCATGCTGCGCGCAATCCAGCCCAATCCTTCGAGCGCTTTTAACTGGCGGGTCAATGCGCCAGGATCGACCCGCAAGCGTTCCACAAGCCGCTTCTGCGACGACTCTCCCGACTGCTCATGCAGCGCGAGCATGATGCGCCAGCGCGGCAGCGGATGGCCGACTTGCGCCTCGAACGCCGACATGAACGTACGGTAAGTGCGTCCAAATTGCTGCATGACGGCTATGCGGTCCTGTTCTTCCATGGTGGTTCAGTGAAACTCAAAAGCTGAAATCAGTCGGCGTGAATCACCGGCTCCAGCTTGCGCTGAAGCTTGATCGGCGGAACACGTCGACTTTGCCATACCGACACCACGGCGATGATTGCCGCCATCGCCAGACCTAAATGAATTGCGGCTACGAGCGTTTCGCGCGCGCTTTCCAGAAGCATGGCGCCGTTATGCCCGGCTTGTGCGAGCTCGCTGAGTAAGCGTGCCTGTGCTTCGTGATTGATCAGAATCTGTGGATCGCCCAGGTCCGTGAACCATTGCGATGCGCGCTCGCTGTCAAGCGCGCTGCGCACGCCGCTCGCGTACATATGACTGACCAGCGTTCCGGTGAGCGCCGTGCCGATCATGCCGCCGATCATCCGCAGCGATTGCAGCAGCGCGGTCGCGATGCCGAGATGCTCGCGACCGGCCGTCTGCTGCGCGAAAATCGTCAGGTTCGGCATCACGAAACCGAGGCCGAGCCCGCCGAGCACCATGAACGACATGAGTAGCCACTGCGGCATGGAACGCGTTGCGACGACCACGCCCAGACACGCGAGCGCGAGCAGCGCGAAGCCGACATACAGCATCAGGTTCGGGTTGCGCACGCGCGAAATGACGCGCCCGTTGGCAATACTGCCGATCGTAATGAACACGACGAGTGGCGTGATGACGAGGCCCGCTTCCTTCGGCGACATGCCAAAGCCGCCCTGGAACAGCAGCGGCGCGTAGAAGAGCAGCGAGAACATCGTGAAGCCCCCGAGCACCGCCAGTGTAAATAGCGCTGCGAGACTCGGATTGCGGAACATGTCGACGGGAAGGATTGCCGTTGGGCAGCGTTTCTCCCATTGCCACAGTGCATATGCCGAGGCGATGCTCAGCACGAGCAACGCGCATGCGCTCAATGTGAGCCCATGCTTCGGCAGCAATTCGACGAACAGTTGCAGCGAGCCGAGCGCCACCGCGATCAGCACGGCGCCGGGCCAGTCGAGCCGCATCTTGCCTTCATGCTCCACATGTCGCAGATGCGGCAGAAAGCGCCACACGAAGAACAGCGACAGCAGGCCGACCGGCAGATTTACATAGAAGACAGAGCGCCAGCCGTAGTACTGCGTCAGGAAGCCGCCAAGCGATGGACCGATAGCGTTGGCGATGCCGAACGCCGAACTCATCAGCACCTGCCAGCGCAGACGCACGACGGAGTCCGGAAAAAGATCGGCAATACACGCGAAGGCGGTGCCGACCAGCATGCCGCCGCCGATTCCCTGCAAGCCGCGCGCGAGCACAAGAAACAGCATGTTGTTCGCGACGCCGCACAACACGGACGCGCCGGTGAACACGATGATCGACGCGATCACGAACGGCTTGCGTCCGTAATAGTCGCCGAGGCGCCCGAAAATCGGCACGGTGATCACCGAAGTGAGCAGATACGACGTCGCCACCCACGCGTATAGCTCGAAACCCTTGAGTTCGGCGACGATTGTAGGCAGCGCGGTGCCTACCACCGTTTGGTCGAGCGCGACCAGCATGGTGACAAAGGAGATGCCGAGCATCGCCAGAAGCGATTCCCGGAACGGTAAGACTTGCCCGCTCGAATGGTGGGCTGCGGTGTGAACGGCCATTTTTGATGGAGCAACAGTTGACTCGTCAAACGATTGGGAATCATACCATGCGTTCGCCCTCTAAGCAGGACGGTCCGGCGCGCCAGGCGCCGCTCCCAATCGACTGAAGAACCCACATTAAATGACGCCAGGGAGGCACATGCAGCCGAGTTCGCTCGCAACACAATTGTTGTCCGACGAGGACCTCAGCGCGCTGCGGCGCGCGAAACACGAACTGGAAAGTCCTGCGCTGGCAATGAAACTGGCAAGCATCGTCGGGGCGCCGCTAGAGAAGCTGATTTCGCGCATGCCGGCGTTTGCGAACGAAAAGGTCGCGGACGCGACCGAACTGGCGTTGCGCAAGTGTCTCTCGATTGCGATGCGCACGCTCGGCCGCCGCGACAGCGCCTCGCCCCTGCTTGTGCCGGACAAACCGAGCAACCTGCTGCACAAGTTCGCGGTGGCCACGACCGGCGCAGCCGGCGGCGCGTTTGGCCTCTTTGCGCTGCCTGTCGAGTTGCCCGTGACCACGACGTTGATGTTCCGCTCGATCTGCGATATTGCGCGCAGCGAGGGCGAGGATCTGACGGCAGTCGACACCCAACTGCAGTGTCTGACCGTGTTGGGCATGGGCGGCACATCCACCTCGGACGACGACGCCGACTTCGGCTACTTCATCATGCGCGGCGCGCTGGCGCAGGCGGTGTCGAAAGCGTCGTCGGAAATGGCAACGAAAGGATTCACCGCACACGGCTCGGCCGCCTTGCTGCGCCTGCTGCACTCGATCGCCGCGCGCTTCTCGGTGCAGGTGAGCGAACAGATCGCCGCGAAGTCCATTCCGGCGATCGGCGCGGTGCTCGGCGCGATGGTCAACACCGTGTTTATCGACCACTTCCAGCAGGTCGCGCATGGCCATTTCACCGTACGGCGGCTCGAACGGCAGTACGGCGAGCAGACGGTAAAGGCCGCCTATCAGACTATCGACGTCGCCCTGGATACCTGAGCCGCATTGGCCGCGCGGCTCGTCACGCGCCCAACGAAGGCCGCTGCGCGATCGAGCGCACGGTTTGCCTCGGGGATGAACGGCGCGAAGATCGGCCACACATGCGGCATCTTCTTCCACACCTCGATCTCACAATCCACGCCGGCCGCGCGAGCGTTAGCCGCCACGCGCCGCGAGTCGTCGAGCAGCACCTCGGTGCTGCCGGCCATCATGAACAGCGGCGGCAATCCGCGCAGGTCCGCATAAACCGGCGACGCATACGGATGGGTGGCAGGCATATCGCCCAGATAGACTTTCGCGGCTTTCGCAATTGCCGGGCCGCTG
The DNA here is from genome assembly GCF_000685095.1 of Paraburkholderia caledonica NBRC 102488. GTDB lineage: Bacteria > Pseudomonadota > Gammaproteobacteria > Burkholderiales > Burkholderiaceae > Paraburkholderia > Paraburkholderia caledonica. The sequence goes on along the minus strand of NZ_BAYE01000007.1, from coordinate 93,432 downwards.
AACATGGGATCGGCGCCATCGTTGTCGACAATGCTGGCGCCTGTTGCCGCGAGGTCGGTCCACGGCGAGAACAGCACGGCGCCTGCGGGCAACGGATCGCCCGCGTCGCGCAGGGCGACCAATGTAGCGAGCGCAAGACCGCCGCCTGCTGAATCGCCGGCAATCACAATCGATTCCGGTGCCGTGCCTTCAGCTATCAGGTAACGATAGGCGGCAGTCGCATCGTCGAGTGCGGCTGGAAAGCGATGTTCAGGCGCGAGGCGGTAGTCGAGCGAAAAGACCGGCGCGTTCGCGCGCGTTGCGAGGCCGAAGACAATCGAGCGATGGGTGCGCGGCGAGCAGAAGTAATAGCCACCGCCGTGGAGATACAGCACCGTGGGTCGCGCGCCAGATGACGGCTCACCCGAGCGCTCGATCCATTCGCCACGCAGCGGTTTGCCGTCCGCGCCGTCCAGTTCCCGAAGACGCCAGCCACGCGGCACATCCGGCGACCAGGCTCGCTTCGCGGTCAATGCGCGCGCTTTCTCGACATCGATATGCGGCTTCAGGGTTTGAGGGCGAAACTGCCTGCGCAAAAACCAGCACGCGACTACGCTTTGCCAACTCATTGGGACATCCTCCCTGGAAAATGTCCCGACATGGTACGTGCGTGGCCGCCATGCCGGTGGACGGCGGCTTCTAATTTTGCTGAAGACCCCGGCGACGCTTTGGCGACGCGCCGCTTCAGGGATTCTCTTACCTAGTTGGCGGGCATCACTTGCCCACGAATTTCACCCGTCGGGTTTTGCGCGGTATGAATGTTGAAGTACCACTGGCCCGCCATCAGATCGGTTACCTGCTGCTCGGTGAGGGCGGCAGACCCTTTCATTGGACTTGCGAGCGCGCCTTTGTCGATCGGCACCTGGACCTTTGCATTTTGTCCGACCGGCGCCGGGCCGTGAAAATGCGCGGCAGTTACCGGGCCGCTAAGGCCCTCGTAGCTGACAGTCCATTGCAGGGATTTTGTCGACGTATCGAACGTTGCGTTCAGCGTGCCATGTCCGTGACTTACACGCGGCGGCACTTCGCTCGAAGGTTCGAGAGCCGCTTTTAGCGCGACCGTGTCCGCAAACCCGACACCCGCAGTTACGGCCCACAACGCCACCGCCAGCTTAAGTTTTTTTAGCGTAATCATGGTCTTCTCCGACTAGATGCGCCGCCGCGCCGACACCTCGGCCACGCGCGAAGCCATCACATACTAGTGCAAATCTTCGAAAGACGTTCATGGCGAGGAACGCGCCGGTCTGCGCATCTAAGTCGCGCCGTTGATTTCGCTTGTAACGATTTTCCAAACAATTATTTGCAGATTCTGCACTGAATCATCCGCGTTTTCCCGCGTATGCTTTGGGCTCGCGAGAAGTGACTCCTTCATCGAGGGATGTCTCCAAATCTTTAACGCGGCTTCGGCCGCGTTTTTTTTCGCCCGTCGATTGCGGCGCGGCTGCGAGCAACACTGCTTTGGGCGTTGATCCAGCTAACGCCCGCGCTCAGGCGAGCAATGCCGCCTGATGCTCGATGCCGTCAAGCATCGCGTTGCATTTGTCGATCACCGCGAGTCCGTTATGGCGCACGCGCTCGGGTGCGCCCGAGATATCGCGGCGATATTCGTCGAGCACGCTGATGAGCGGCGGGTATTGCAGTACGCTCGCCGCGCCCGCTACCCGGTGAAGCCACTCGCGCACGCGCAGAGTGTCCGCGTCTTCCAGCAACAACGACAGTGCCTGAATGTCTTCGCGGACGGAAGAAACGAACGAATCGAGCAATGCCCTGACCGTCGATTCACTGCCCCACAATTGCGTCATCTGATTCAGGTCGACCGGAACGAAGGCCGAGGTGCCCGCCGCCGGCGAGTCTGTCGCCTCCTCGGTATCAGCGTTATCTGCGGGTGTCGCCTGCCATGCGCCGTCAGTGCCGAACCAGCGGCTCAGATACTCGCGCAACGTTGCGAGGCGCGTCGGCTTGACGAGATTGTCGTCCATGCCTGCCTCGCGGCAAAGGCTCAGGTCTTCGGGCGCCGTGTTGGCGGTGATGCCCAGAATCGGCAGACGGTCTGAGCGGCCTTGCTTGCGTTCACGCTCCCGGATACGCCGCGTCAGTTCATAGCCAGATACGTTGGGCATATGGCAGTCTGTAATCAGACATCCGTAACTGGTGTGTTCGAGCGCGGCTAGCGCTTCGGCACCGTCGTTCGCGACGTCGCACGCGAAACCGAGCAACGCCAGTTGATGGCGAATGAGTTCCTGATTCACCGGGTGATCTTCGGCGACGAGAATCAGTCGGCCGCTCGCGATTGCCCGCTCCCGGTCCGGCGGCGCGGTGATGCTTTCATGCGTGCGCGGTACGCCGACCGACGGCGCCGGCGCGGGCTGAAGGCCCGTCATGGCCGCAGCACACGCAGCACCGAGTCCGCGCCACGATATCGGATTGATGCTCAGGCGAACGTTGTCTTCGAGAATGCGGTAGCCCGTAGGCTTCGGCTTTTCCGTGAGGGATATCACGCGGAGTTTGCGTCTGACGTTGGCGGGCAGCACCACGTCCTCGCTCGCGAACAGCAGATCCACGCCGCTTAGCGCGGCGCGGCAACGCAACTGCGCAAAGTCGGCCGGAACCAGGCGCAATTCCAATCCCAACGCTTTTCCGAAGTCGACGAGAGCCTGACCGACTCGCGCGTCGTTAGTCGCCACGAGACAACGCTTGCCGCGCAAACCGCTCGCCGAGTAACGCTGCGTCTCGACGGGCATGCTGAGCCGCACCGTCATGCGCGTGCCGCGGTTCAGTTCGCTGTCGAGCGTGAGCGAGCCGTTCATCAGTTCGATCAACTTGCGACAGATGGTGAGGCCAAGGCCCGTGCCGCCGAAGCGGCGCGTGGTGGACGACTCAGCCTGCACGAACGGCTCGAACAATTTCGCCTGCACGTCCGCCGCAATGCCGATGCCGGTGTCCTCGACGACCATCTCGATTGTCTGAATGTCGCCCTTTTGCGCGAGCACCGCCACGCTCACGTCTACCTGACCTTCGGGAGTGAATTTGATCGCGTTGCCGAGCAGATTGAACAGGACCTGACGCAATCTCACGCTGTCGCCTCGCAGCGTGGCCGCCACGTCCGATCCAATATTCACCCTCACTTTCAGGCCCTTCTCATGCGCGCGGCCCGCTAGCAACCCAACTGCGTTGTCGACCAGTTCGCGCAGGTCGATAGGCTCTGCTTCGATGGTCAGCCGTCCCGCGTCGATTTTCGAGTAATCGAGCAAGTCGTCGAGAATTTGCAGCAGCGCGCCCGCCGACTCGTGGATCATGCCGAGCATTTCACCCTGATCCGCGTTGAGCGGCGTGCGCTCGAGCACTTCGACAAGCCCGAGTACACCGTTCATAGGGGTTCGGATTTCGTGGCTCATCATTGCGAAGAAGTCGTCTTTCGCACGCGACGCCGCTTCAGCCGCATCTCGCGCGCGGGCAAGTTCTTCAGCGCGCGCATGTTCGATACTCGCGTCGACCCAGTAGCCGCTCCAGACGACGCTCGCGTCCGCCTCGCGACGCGGCACCAGTTCCGCTCGGGCCCACTTCACGTTCGAATGGAAGCGCATGCGGAATTCGATCAGTACCGGCGTTTCAAGACGAGCCGAGCGCTCGAGTTCTGCAATGACGAACGAACGGTCTTGCTCGTGGATACGGTCGAAGTCGACATGATCGCGGCTGCCCGCCACCGCGTTGCCGTGTCCGAGCAAAAGCTTCGCGTCCCCACCTATGTAAGGAAACGAATAAGCACTGCCTGACGTGCGGCGCAGTTGAAACACCACGGCCGGCAAGGAGCGTGTGACGTCGAAGAGCCTCCGCTCGGTGTCGCGCGCGCGCATCTCCGCACGCCGTATGTTGGTGATGTCGACCATGGTGCCGAGTACGCAGACCGGCTCCCCGTCGTTGCCGCGACAGATGCTCGTCCAGAAGAGACCGTGACGCACATCTCCGGCAGGGGACTCGAACTGGAGCTCGACCTGGGCCATGTCGCCGCCTCGCAGCAGGTCGCGGGTCATATCGGCGAGTACCCGGCTGTTGGCCTCGCCCCATGTGTGAACCTCCATCGTGCTGCGTCCGATAATCGCCTCGCGGCTTAGCCCGCACGCTCGCTCATACGCGCCGTTGATTGCGATGTAGTGGCCCTGCAGATCCTGGGCGGCGAGCGGATACGGCACCATCTGCATCATCGTTTCCTGGAAATTTAACTGCAGCGCGAGCTCGCGCTCGGTCTCCTTGCGGCGCCTGACTTCGCGTTGCAAAAGCAGATAGGCGCGCAGGGTGACGAGCAGTACCGAGGCGATGCCGATCAGCACAGGTAGCAGGCGCACTGCAGAAACGCTCCATGTACCGCCTGCCGACGCGTCGCCGGTCACCCATTTCTGCCGGATGCGCTGCTTTTCCGCTGGCGGCATTGCTAGCAACGCGCGGTCGATCAGATCGGCGAGCAGACCCAGGTCCGGACGCACAGCGAAATCGAGGGCATCGGATTTACCCACTGTGCCGACTACCTTCAGCACGCCGGCGTATTGCCGCTTGAGCACAATGTCAACGGCTGCCACGTTTTCCACAACGACATCTGCTTCGCCGGAAGCAACCATGCGCAGCGCGTCGTCAAGGCTTGGCGCTACGGCCAGGTGATCTTTCGGAATGCGCTCGAATGCGAGCGGGTCGACCCCGGCAACGTGTGAGGACACCACGATGCGCCGCGCGGCGAAATCGTTGAGTGAACGGGCGGCCGGCTCGTCGTCGCGACCCACCATTACCAGCGGATAACTTTCGTACGCATGGGTATGACGTGCCTTCTGAAGGCGCGGGTCGTTACTCGAGCCCGTGGTGAGAATCGCCAGTTCACCGCGCTGGAACGCGTCGATCGCGGACGGCCAGTCGGGCTGCCGCGCGCGGTTGAACACGACGCCAAGCGTGCGGCTCAGGTATGCGAGGTAGTCGGCGGTCACGCCGGCAGGACGCCCCGATGCGTCGAGATAGCTGAATGGCGGCCAGTTGTTGTCGAAGCCGACCTGCAGCGGCGGAAGCGAACGAAGCCACGCCCGCTCTTGCTGCGTCAGTTCGAGACGGGATGTGGCGGGCTCCGGCTTTGCATCGAAACTGCCTGAAAGCCACCGGACCCGAATCGCCGTGCCGTCAGTCTGATTCATTGAGGCTAACGCGCGGTCCAGCCGGTCACGCAAGGCCACCTGACTACGCGGCACGCCGAAGCGCAGTTCAGCGGAGCGAGTGCTTTCCTCAAATGCGACGCGCAGATTGCGGAACTCTTCTGTCGCGAGCGCATATTCGACGACTGGTGTGAAACCCATATATGCGTCCGCGTCGCCACCGGCGACGGCGGCGAGCGCCGCGTGCGTCGATGTGAACACGCTGATGCGGGCGCGCGGGAAGCGCTCGCGCAACGAGCGCTCAAGCGCAAAGCCTTTCTCTATGGCAATGGACGCGCCTGCAAGACGCGCGGGTCCTTCATACATGTCGCCGTCCCTGCGTACAACCGTTGAGGCGGACGCTCGAAAATACGGCGCGGTGAAACTGACACAGCGCTCCCGCTCCGGCGTGCGCGCGAGACTCATCAACAGATCGACGTTGCCCGCGCAGGCGGCAGCGAGTAGCTGCGGCATGTCGGGATATGCCTTCGCCTCGATCACAACACTCGGCCCGACCAGTGCACGCAGATAGTCGACGCTCAGGCCTGTGAGTTGCCCGCTTTGCAGCGCGTCGAATGGCAACCAGCTATCCGCAAGTACGCCGACGGTCAGCTTCTGTGGGAAGGCACTAACGACCCGGCTCGAGCCGGGTTCCACAAAAGGGTGGCCGGCAGCCGCAACTTGAGTCGCGGCCAATAGAGAGAGCCCTGCCAGCACGCACACCGACACGCCCCGCCGCACACGCGCTATCGCAGCGCGTTGGAACCGTGTGGCAAAGAATGAGAAAAACGTCACGGCACAACTCACGCGGCTTCGCTGTGGCCATCGGCAAGCGCGGCTGCGGACTGGTCGGACCTGCCACCGAGCAACGAGAACACGAAGCCAGCGACGACGCCGCCGGACATAGGCGCCGCCCAGAAGAGCCACAGTTGGTCTAGCGCCCAGTCGCCCACGAAAAGCGCTTGCGCCGTGGAGCGGGCCGGATTAACCGAGCCGTTCGTGACCGGAATCGACACGAGGTAGACGAGCGCGAGGCATCCGCCGACGACCATCGGTCCGCCCGGCTTCGTCTCGTACCGTGCGGCTACGAGAAGGCTCGCCATGACAAATGCAAACGACAGCACGAACTCAATAGCCAACGCCGAGTGCAACTGATAGTCGGAAGGGGAGTGATCGCCAAAGCCATTGGCCGCGAATTCGCTCGCGCCGATCTCGAAGCCCGGCCGGCCGCTCGCCACATAAACAAGAAGCGCTGCGGCAGCGACCGCGCCAACAATCTGAGCGGCAAGATACGGCAGCAGGTCTTTGACCGGGAAACGTTGCGCGGCGGTGAAACCTACCGTGACAGCGGGATTGAAGTGAGCGCCCGACATCTCGCCAAACCAGTAGCTCGCAGTGGCAAGCGCGAGACCGAACGCGAGTGATACCTCGAGCACGCCGTAGCCCTGCTGAACGGCGCCGGTATTCAATACGATGCTGCCGCAGCCGATGAACACAAGCCATGCCGTACCCACGCTCTCGACCAACAACCGCTTACCTAGCACGGCCATGCCGCCTCCCTGTCGCTATGCGAAGCGCACGGCGCTACGCAATTTCCGCGAACATCTGCTTGAACTTCCTCAGCTTTGAGCGGCGCGGTCTCAAGATATAACTGCTCTAATGAGGCCAACGTCAGCAAAAGCCGAAGCTAATTCAGAACTATGGAGTGGCAAGGTCTCCCAACCAATCAGAAGAGTCTTAATATCGGGACTGTGAGTTGCCGGTATGCGCAGCGTTGCCGAGTGTTAGATCAACCCGATCTGCCGTGCGTAGAGAATAAGATCGGACTCCGTTTCGAGGCCTAGCTTGCGCATTGCGGTACGCTTTTGAGTGCTGATGGTCTTACCGCTGCGCTGCAGCCGTTTCGCGATTTCGTGTACCGCGACACCCTGCACATAGAGCTGGAAGATCTCCCATTCGCGCGCACTCAAAACGCTGGCGCGCAGTTGCGGCGGAGTGTCAGTCGCTTCCATCGCAACGCGCACCTGCTCCGACAGATACACGCCTCCCGTCAACGCGGCCTGGATTGCGTCGATCAATGCGGCCGTCGTGTCGCGCTTATCGACTATTGCGCTGACGCCAAGATGCAGCAGGCCCGACAGCATATGCGCATGACAAATCATGGTGAGCACAACAACAGCGGGATGCGCGTGCCCTCTCAATACCCGACGCAGGAAAGGAACGGCGTTGCTCGCTCCGTCGAGGCCCGGCATGCCAATGTCGGAGATGACGACATCGCATTCGCGGACGTCGAGCAGTGCGGCAAGGTCATGCGTGTTGCAGGCCTCACCAGCAATTTCAATATGCGGCGTGGCGTGCAACAACCTCCTCACGCCGGCTCGAACGCAGTCGTGGTCGTCCGCCACGATGACGCGGATCTTGTCTGTCATGTATTTGTTGTCTTATCGATTGGCATGTCCAGTACAAGATGTACTTTCCCCGGACAACGCCAACACATCTTATGCCTGTCACGCCGGCCCGGCGCGACCTCGTGTGTTCTTCAGCGCCCTTCGACGCGGGCCTCGGTTACCACGCCGTGCTCAACCGCAAAGCGAAATAGCTCAGCGTCGCTGTGCAACGCCAGCTTGCGCATGGCGGTGCACTTTTGCGCGCTAATTGTCTTCACGCTGCGCCCCAGCCGCCCGGCAATTTCAGTGACGCCGAATCCGGACGCGTACTGCGTGAACACTTCAAGCTCGCGCCGCGACAACACCGAACGAACAAAGTCGAGCCGTTGCATCGCCGTCGCGTCCGCAATGACCGCGCGCACGGCCGGCCCGAGATAGCATTCGCCCGCGAGCGCGGTGATGATCGCCACGTGAATCAGGTCGATGCGGTCACGCTTGCTGATAAGCGCGTGAACGCCGAGCGAGATCACGCTTTGCAGCGCTGTTGCCTCGGTCTCCATGGTGAGCACGACGAGGGCCACGTCGGGGTAGCGGCTCCTGAACTGCCGCACTGCGTCGACCCCACTGCCATCTGCGCCGCCTGGCATGTAGAGGTCCATGAGCACCAGGTCACAACCGGTACGGTCGACCTCGGCAAAGAGATCGGTTGCATCGGCCGCGCGGCCGACCACCTCCATATTCTGATAACCGCCCATCAAGTTCTCGATTGCAAACAGGACGAGCGGATGATCGTCCGCGATGATCGCGCGGACCGGCGTGCTTATTTCAGCGGTGTCGCCCATCGTCCATCTCTCCTCCATATCCTGACTCGCTATCACCATCTCCCTCCCAGCCGGCCCTGCCCCATCAGCAGACATTGTGGCGACGTTAAACATAAGATCGCTCCGAAATAACTTCAATAACTCGGCCAATTAATTTACTTAGATATGCGATTCAAATTTAAGAATTTCACCGGCTCTAACGCACGAGAATAAACCAGGATCATTAGTAACGCCAAGTTTTACCATTGCTTCGCGCTTTTGCCGACTAACGGTGCGGCGATGACATCCGAGAGTGGCGGCAATTTCAGCAATAGATCGGCCGTCGACGAACATCCTGACGACCGTCTTCTGCATTACCGACAGAGGGAGCGCGAGCGGCCGTTCGCACCCGGCTTCGTGCGGCGTTGCGAGAAGTGCGGCGATCGAGTTGCCGATGTATGGCTCACTGCTTTCATGCTGCTCGATCGCACGCCACAACTCGTGCATGGATTCGGTTTTGCTGAGCAAGCTCACGGCGCGCTCGGATGCGAGGACCCGAAGCAACGCAGAATTGGTCGTCGTCGACATGACGACGATCCGCAGTCGCGGCCACTCAGCATGGATCTGCCGGATCAGGTTCAGTTCGTCTTCCACGGCGGCGCCGGGATCAGGCATCGACAGGTCGGTGACCAGCACGTCACATGGTGTGCGCCGCAGCAGTTTGATTAACGACGTCGGGCTGACGGCCTGGCCGACGATGGCGACACCGGCTCTCGTTTCGAGCATTGCTCTCACGCCAAGCAGAACGAATGGATGATCATCCGCGAGAATGATTCGGAGGTTCACTAGATTGATCTCGTTTGTTGTAGGAATAGTCGTCAGATACGCAGGACAAATCGACACGCTCCACGCCTGCGTCGACGCGCAATCGTTTTTAACCATCGCGCGTCGACGGGACCATAAAATCATCGCGGTGCGCGTAACGAAAATCGGAGTGTTCCGAATCACGTGTTGAAATTCACCGGCAATTACGGTGCACGGACAATAAAAGCCCCCAATTATTCAAAATGAATAAATTGAGAAAATCCGTGCGGCCAGGTTCGCGGGGAAAATCACGTCTGAATTAACCTTGGCCCGCGCGGCATTTCGATAAAAGTCGCGCAAAGACTGCATCGCGCACGCGGGCAATCGTCAAGCCGTGTCACAAGCGCGCGGCGCGCGTGGGCTGACCTCACGCAGTGCGCGCGGAAAAACTGGCAACGCAATCAACGCGCAGAGACTTGTAACCGCCCACACCATCGGCCATGACCCGAGCGATAGCAGCGGCGGAATCGCGAGCGGCGTCAGAAAAAGCGAGATGAAAACGCAGGTATTGCCGAGCGCCAACGCAGTGCCGGCGCGGCTCGTCCCGGCGAGCGTCGCGAGTTCGGTGAAGGCGACGCCGTGCCAGGCAGACGCGCTCACCCCGCCAAGCACGATCATCGGCATGAGAAACATCGTCATCATTGTCGTTGGGGTGTGCTGCATGCTGGCTACACCGCTCATGAGCGTGAGCGCAGCGAACAGCACCGCCGTCAGCAGACTGCAGCCGCGCATGTATGCCCGGCGATTGCCGCGCTGGTCCGTCCACCGGCCGCTCCAGACACGGGCGACGGCAGCGCCTGCCTGCACCGCGGCCATCGCGATGCTGATGGTCAGCACGCCGGCGCGCCCGAAGTCGTGCAGGAATACGGTTCCAAAGGTGATCACGGCCAATTGCGGCACGCAAAGCGCACCCGCGCCGAGCGCTACGCGCCAGATGCGGGCGTCACGCAGCGGCGAGCGGCTGCAGGCGTGTGCGCCGTTTATGTCGTTTGCACTGCCAATGCCGTTTGCACCGTTTGGGCCGTCTGCACCGCCCACACCGCCCACACTGTTCGCACCGTTCCCACCGCCCAAAGCGCCCTCACCATTCCCTCCGTGCCCACCGCCGACATACGCCGCGCGCACATCGCCACTCTCGACATGCGTCGGCTCATGCAACCAGCGCCATGCCAATCCCGCGGTTATCGCGCAACTCAGCGCCAGCAACGCATAAACACTCACGAAACCGAATCTCGTTGCAAGCGCCGGCAGCAACAGCGCGCCGAGTCCTCCACCTGCGGGAACAGCCGTCTGTCGAATGCTCATGGCCAGTCCGCGCTCGCCCTCGCGAAACCACGCCATCACCGCACGGCCGCTCGAACCGTTGACGCTGCCGCCGAGCAAACCCACGAGCAACAGCCCGAGTGCAAGCGTCGTCACGTGAGGCACATGCGACCCGGACGGTGCTGCGAACAACGCCAGGCCGGCCAGCGCCGCGGCGGTGGAAAGCAGACCCAGCAACAACACACGACGGTCGCCCCACCGGTCCGTCAGGAGTCCCCATGGCAATTCGCTCACCGCGATGCCCAGGCCGAGCATGCCCAGTACAAGCCCGAGCCCTTCATTGCCGAGGTGATAACCCGCGCGCAAGTAAACCGCCGTGGTCGGAATCCCCGAGAATGCGGCCGAAAAGCTCGCGTTGGCGGCAAAGCCCACGCCCAATACCTTCCACCGGTGGCTCGCCGCCAGGCCGCCAGTTATCCGGGCGCCTGCCCGTAATGCGTTTTCCATGTTTCCTCCGCAATGATTTCGGAGGTATGCTACGGCGGCGTCTGTTATCGGAAAAGCCGGAAATACAGATGCCATCCATCGGGAATAACGAAACATGAGCCAGCGCGGATTCGACCTCACGCAACTACGGACCTTCGTCGCCGTCGCCGAATCGGGCAGCGTTTCGGCGGGTGCGGAGCGCGTGTTCCTGTCGCAATCGTCGGTGAGCGAGCAGTTGAAAAAACTCGAGGAGCGTGCAGGCCAGCCGCTCTTCGTGCGCAGCAAGCAGGGCGTGAGCGCGACGCCCGCGGGCAGCCGCCTGCTGGAGCATGCCCGCCGCATCATCGCGATGAGCGAAGCGGCGTTCGAAGACCTCCAGGGCCGCTCGCTCGACGGCGAACTGCGCATTGCGATTACCGACTACTACCGCCCGCACGACATCGCTCGCATCCTCAAGACGTTTTCCGAGCAGCACCCGCGTCTGAAGCTGCATGTCACCGTGCTGCCGAGCGCCGTGATCGACAGTAGCGCCGGCGACGACGCATCGTTCGACATCGGTCTCTCGTTGCGGCTCGTCACGGGCAACACTCGCGCGTCCGGCGGGCGCAGCAGCGCGCAGAGCACCGTCGTGCGGCGTGAGAAATTGCTGTGGGCAAGCGCATCGGATGCGAGCCCGCGCCCGGTCGCGCCGTATCAACTGGTGCTGTTGCCGTCGAGTTGCCAGTTGCAGCGCTTCGTCGTCAAGCTTCTCGACGAAAACAAGGTGCCTTATGTCGTGTCGCACTCCGCCTCGGGCGTAGCCGGATTGCAACTGGCGTTGAAGGCTGGACTGGGCATCTCGTGCCTGAACGAATCGTCGATTGGAGCAGGTGTGGTCGCATGCCCGCCGGGCATTGGCCTACCCGCATTACCCGCTGTCGAGTTTCATTTGCTGCCCGGGCGGATCGGCGAGAGCGAACGTGTGACCAATGCGCGCACCGCGTTGATGAGGCTCTTCAATTGAGCACATCAGACCATCACATCCGTGCGCTAGCGTCCTTTTGCCTGCGGCGTGAATAGAAGTGTTGAAAGCGTTCTGAACGCCGCCTATCATGATCAGAGACGAAGTCAGCCAGCCTTATTGTTTCGTCATTGACGCTCCGAATGGATTGCTGCAGTCTGGCATATGCAGTCACACATCAACGCGTCGATCCAGCGACGGGAAAGCTGCCGTCCCTCGCGCTTACGCGTGTCAACGCGTTCTTTGACGAGCCACTGAAACGCAGGGCGAACCAACGTTTCGCCACCCACTAAAAGTGCACTTCCATTTGCAGTTCGCGCTGTCGCGATAGAGAAAAAAGGTAGACCCGCTGAGCATGGCGAACCAGGCTGGAAGTGAATCCAGCCATCAATGCGGGCGAAGCAGATCGACAAAAGAAAGTTCCCCAGCGAGGCCCGATGTGCATCGTAGACCTGTGGGATTTGCGCTTCTGTTCGTGCTTTACGTCTTATGGAACGGCACGGCGCTCGCGGCTACCAGCGCGCCCGGCCCCATGCCCTCGGCCATGGACGAACGCGTGCGCGCCTGCACCTCCTGTCATGGCGTGCAGGGTCAAGGCCTCAACAACGACTACTTCCCGCGCATCGCCGGCAAACCGGCCGAATATCTGTTCAATCAGCTAACCGCGTTTCGCGATGGCGGCCGCACCTATCCGCCGATGGGCTATCTGGTCGCGTTTCTTCCCGACGACTATCTACGCAAGATCAGCCAGTACTTCGCCGATTTGCAGCCACCCTATCCGAACGCCGATCAATCGAACGTCGCGCCCGCCGTGCTCGCCGCGGGTCAGCGACTCGTCATGCAGGGCGACCCGGCGCGCAAGATTCCCGCGTGCATCGCGTGTCACGGAGCGCGCATGACGGGCCAGCAACCTGGCATTCCCGGCCTGCTCGGTTTGCATGCGAGCTATATAGCCGGGCAGATGGGAACCTGGCGCTCCGGCACACGTCACGCGCTCGCGCCGGATTGCATGCGGTCGATCGCCGTGAAGCTGACCGACAAGGACATCACCGCCGTCTCGACGTGGCTTGCGCGGCAACCGCGTCCAGCCGACCCGCGGCCCGTGCCGGAGTCCGCGGAGCGCTTGCCTCTCGCATGCGGGAGCCAACCGCAATGAAAACGACACTTCGTTCGCTGCGCGTGCTCTCACGTAAGTTGCACCGCTCGCTCCTGCCACTGGTTGCCGCCGCAGCGCTCGTGACCGGCAGCGCGCCACTGCCCTCGCTTGTCGCCGAAGCTCGCGCCGCCGACAGCACCACACAAGCCAAGGCCAATACGTCCGTCGACAACCGCACGGACATCGTCAAGCGCGGCGAATACCTTGCGCGCGCGGGCGACTGCGTGGCCTGCCACACCGCACCGCGCGGCAAGCTGTTCGCCGGCGGCCTCGCGATGGAAACGCCGTTCGGCACGCTCTATTCGCCGAACATCACGCCGGACGCTCAATACGGCATCGGCACATGGAGCGAGGACGCGTTCTTCCGGATGATGCGCACCGGCATCACGCCCGAGGGCAAGCTGCTCTATCCCGCCATGCCGATTGCGCAGTACACGAAGGTCACGCGTGAGGACTCCAACGCGATCTTCGCTTTCCTGAAATCGGTCGAGCCGGTGCGCACGCCGAATCGCAAGCACACGCTGCGCTTCCCGTTCAATCAGCGCAAATTGTTGTATGGCTGGCGCACGCTGTATTTCCGCGAAGGCGAATTCAAGCCCGATCCGACCCGCTCCGTCGAATGGAATCGCGGTGCGTATCTCGTCGAAGGGCTCGGGCACTGCACGATGTGCCACACGAAGATCAACATGCTCGGCGGTTCGTCGCAAAGCGAGCAGTTCGCCGGCGGTCTGATTCCGGTGCAGAACTGGTACGCGCCGTCGCTGACCTCCGACAAGGACGGCGGACTCGGCGACTGGAGCATCAAGGACATCGTCGACCTGTTGCAAGCGGGCATTTCCGATCGCGGCGCAGTGTACGGCCCAATGGCCGAAGTCACTTATCACAGCCTTCAATACATGACCGACGAAGACGTCAAGGCAATGGCGGTGTACCTGAAGACGTTGCCGGACAATCGCGGCCGCAAGTCCGGGCCGACAGCGCCGACCGGCACCAACGTGTTCGCGCTCGGTGAAAAGATCTACGCCGACAAGTGCGCGCTGTGTCATGGCGCAAAAGGCGAAGGACAGTTGCAGCACTATCCGCCGCTCGCGGGCAATCAGTCGATCGAAATGAACTCCGCGGTCAATCCCATCCGCATCGTGCTGAACGGCGGCTTCCCGCCTGGCACGATGCGTAATCCGGAGCCCTACGGCATGCCGCCTTTTGCGCAGGAACTGAACGACACCGACGCGGCCGCCGTCATTACCTATATACGCACGGCGTGGGGCAATCATGGGACGCCGGTCACCGCCCGCGATGTCAACGAACTGCGCAACGCGCCGCTGCACTAGCCGCCGCACCGGCAATAGGAGAAGCCCTAGATGGAAGCGAACGATACGCGCGCCGCGCTCCCTCCCACCGACGAAGAAGTTGAACGCGTGGTCGTCGCGGGTCCGCATGGTGCGATCGCCGTCGCAGGCGTGGCCACGCTGATCGTCATGGCGATCTGGTTCGGCTTCTACTTCCTCGTGTTTCTGCCGCGCGGCGTCGTGCACTGATCATGTCTACTCATTCCCCCGACTCCCAACACCAACCGGGCAGTGGCCACACCGTCGCGCTACGCGCCGAGCGCCGCTGGGCGATCTTCGTCGGCGCGCTGATCGTGCTGATGCTGGCCGTGATCGTGTACTCGGGGCTCCATTGGGCGATGATGCCGCCATCGCGCGTGGAAACGATCGACCCGTCCCGTCTGCAACTGTCGGGCGAATTCGTCGAGGACAATCTGGGCAGCGCAGTCGAACCCGACGGCTCCGTGGTCGTGCGTTTCATCGCGCAGCAGTACTCGTTCACGCCACAGTGTCTGCTCGTGCCCGCCGACACGCCTGTCACGATCCGAACCACCAGCGCGGACGTCGTGCACGGTCTGCTCGTCACCAACACCAATATCAACACGATGGTCGTGCCAGGCTACGTGGCCACGTTGAGCACGCGCTTCGACGCGCCCGCCGATCACACCATGCCCTGTCACGAGTTCTGCGGCTTCGGCCATCAGGCCATGTGGGCGCATGTGAAAGTGGTCGACAAAGCCGCCTTCTTCGAGCAGGCCCGACAATCACGGAGGCTGAGCTGTGTTTCACGCTAAGCGACTCGTTCTCGCGCATTTCTGGCTCGCATTCATCGCGTTTATCGTCGCGCTGTTTCTCGGCGCCTGGCAGATGCTCGTGCGCAGTCCACTCGCGCCGTGGATCGGCGACCCCGAGCTGTACTACCGCTCAGTCACCGCTCACGGTTCAGTAATGGCCTACGTGCTGCCGACTCTGGTGTCGATGGGCTTCGGCTATGCAATCGTCGAGTTGGCACTCGCGCAGCGCCTCGCGGGCCTGAAGTGGGCATGGGCCGCGTTCATCATGCTGGCGGTCGGCGCGGTGATGGCGATGGTGCCCGTCGCCCTCGGCAAGGCCTCGGTGCTCTACACGTTCTATCCGCCGATGATCGGCAGTCCCTTCTATTATCTCGGCGTGGTGCTAGTGGTAGTCGGCTCGTGGATCTGGGTCGCGTTGATGCACGTGAACCTCGCCGTATGGCGGCGCGCGAACCCCGGAAAGCCGGTGCCGCTCGCGATGTTCGCCAATGTCGCCGGCGCATATCTCTGGGCATGGACGGCCGTCGGCGCGGCGCTCGAAATCCTGCTTCAGATTCTGCCGGTTGCTTTCGGCCTCACGAATACGATCGACGCCGGCCTGTCACGCGTCCTGTTCTCGTGGACGCTGCATGCCATCGTCTACTTCTGGCTGATTCCCGCCTATATCGCGTACTACACGATCGTGCCGCGAGCCATCGGCGGGCGGCTCTATAGCGATTCGATGGCGCGCGTGTCGTTCATCCTGTTCCTCGTTTTCGCCATGCCGATCGGCATCCACCATCTGTTTGCCGATCCGCAGATCGGCTCGGGTTTCAAGTTCCTGCACGCGGTATTCACGGGGATGGTGTCCGTGCCCACGTTGCTGACGGTGTTCACCATTTGCGCGTCGGTGGAAATTGCCGGCAGGCTGCGCGGCGGCAAGGGTGCGTTCGGCTGGCTCACCGCATTGCCCTGGCAGAACCCGATGATGCTCGTCGTCGCGTTTTCGTTCGTGATGCTGGGGCTCGGCGGCGCCGGCGGTCTGATCAACATGAGCTATCAGTTGAATACCACCGTGCACAACACGCAGTGGGTGACCGGACACTTCCATCTGATCTTCGGCGGCGCAATCGTCATCATGTATTTTGCGATTGCTTATGAACTGTGGCCGCAACTCACCGGCCGCGCAATCGTGTCGATGAAGCTGGTGCGCACGCAACTGTGGCTGTGGTTCATCGGCATGCTGGTGGTCACGCTGCCGTGGCATTACGTCGGCCTGCTCGGCGCACCGCGCCGCATGGCTTACTACGACTACAAGATGCCGGGCCTCGAATCGCAGGCGTTCTGGGTCGGCATGTCGGCGGTCGGCGGAGTGGTTCTCGCCATATCGGGCGCGCTCTTCATCTACGTTCTGGCGAAGTCGCAGTTCGGGCCGGCGGTTCCGCAGCAAGGCTTCCGTTTCGCGAGCGCGGTGCATCCGGTCGAACGCGTGCCCGCCGCGCTCAATAGCTTCGGCTTGTGGGTCGCGTTGATGATCGGCCTGACCGTCGTCAACTACAGCGTGCCCATCGTCCAATTGCTCAAGCTGCCGCAGACGTCCGTGCCCGCGGTGGCGGTTGGAGCACAGCGATGAATCAGGAACGCGTCTTCAGCTTGCGTAATCCGTGGTTCACGGTAAGCGTGGCCGGCACGCTCGCGCTGGCCATCGTGTCAATGCTGATAGGTTTCATCTGGCTGCCTTCGGCGAATAGCGCATTCGCGAACCGCAGCTTATGGGCGACGATCTGCAGCGCTGCGGGCGCGCCGTCGAGCTGGTACAGCGGTACCAACATCGCAGGCCGGGCACCGAGCGACGTGGTCGTCTTGCCGCCGCTGCGTCGCGTGCGGGCCGACGCCGATTCGATCGGGCGCGGCGCGACCCTCGCCACGCAGAAATGCTCGATGTGCCACGGCGTGCTCGGTACGGTGCAGGTCACGGCGCCCGCGCTGGCCGGTCAATATGCGGACGCCGTCTACAAGGAGTTGCGCGATTATCAACAGGGCGTGCGGCAAAACGCGGTAATGCAGCCGATCGTCGCCGCTCGCAGCGACCAGGACCTGCACGATCTCGCGGCTTACTACGCGTCGCTGCCACGTGGTCCCGCTGCGGAAGTCGCGCCCACCGGCAGCACGCCCGATGCCAACGCCGTGCGGCTCGCGATGCAGGGCGATCCGCAGCGCAACATCGCGCCATGTGCGGCATGTCACGGGCAGCTCGATCGCAAGGGTTCGGCGCCGTGGCTTGGCGGCCAATCGTCGATTTACCTTGTGGCGCAGATGCGGGCGTTCGCTTCGGGCGCACGCCGCAACGACATCAACGAGCAGATGCGCAATGTCACCCGGCAGATGACATCGGCGGAGATCGACAGTGTCGCGACGTACTACGCGGGCATGCAGTAGAGCGAACGATTTAAGCGCGGTGCGGGCCGGGGCGCGGCGCCCCCCCGCGGTGAGATGCAGCGTACTACCGCCTCACCGCACGCGCCACGAACCTAACGCAACGCCGCCCGCGACTGTATCAAGCGACCACCAGTTCGTCCGCGCTGTTCGCTGCACGTTTGGTTGCGGCGCTCTGACCGTTGCGCGAGCCGGCCAGACCCCGCGACGACGAACCGCCTTCCGTCTGGAACACTGCCACGGCCGATGTGAGCCTTCTCGCCTGCTCCTCCAGCGAGCTTGCCGCCGCCGCGGCTTGTTCGACCAGCGCGGCGTTCTGCTGCGTCACTTCGTCCATTTGCGCGACGGCCAGATTGACCTGGTCGATGCCGGTGCTCTGCTCGGTCGCCGCCGCGGCGATCTCGCCCATGATCGAGCTGACCCGCGAAATGGCCTGGACGATCTCGGTCATCGTCGAGCCCGATCGCTCGACCAGGTGTGAGCCGTTCTCGACGCGCGTAGTCGACGCTTCGATCAACGCCTTGATTTCCTTCGCGGCCGCGGCGCTTCGCTGGGCCAGCGAACGCACTTCGCTCGCGACGACCGCAAAGCCGCGGCCCTGCTCGCCGGCGCGCGCCGCCTCGACCGCAGCGTTCAACGCGAGGATGTTCGTCTGAAATGCGATCCCTTCGATCACGCCGACAATATCCGCGATGCGCCGCGAGTCGTCGACGATCTCGTGCATCGTGCCTACCACCTGCTCGGTCAATTCGCCGCCCTGAGCGGCAAGCGTCGACGCGCCTTGCGCGAGCGAACTCGCCTGCTTCGCGTTGTCCGCAGTCTGTTTCACCGTCGACGTGAGCTGCTCGATGCTCGCCGCCGTTTCTTCCAGCGACGCCGCCTGTTCTTCGGTACGTTGCGACAGATCCGTATTGCCCGCGGCGATTTCGCTTACGCCGCTGTCGATCGATTCGGTGCCCTGACGCACGGAATTCACCGTCGCGATCAGCGACTCCTGCATCTTGCGCAGCGCGGCGGCGAGGCGTCCCATTTCGTTGCTGCTCGTGACGACGATCTGTCCAGTCAGGTCGCCATTGGCGATCCGCTGGAACTGGGCGATGGTGGCATCGACCGGACTCACGATTGCGCGCACCAGCACCGCGCGACCGAGCAGCGAACCAAGCAGTGAGATGCCGATGCCGATCGCCACCGTCACGCAGATCGCGTAAAAGAGGGCCTGTGCGCTCTGATAGCGCTGTTCGGCGTGGTCGAGCTGCAACTGTTCGAGCGCGAGCATCGCCTTTTCGAACGAACTGTACAGAGACGGCAGCTTTTTCGCCTGCAATTGCTGGAACGCGGTCCGGTCGCCCGCCTTGAGTGCGGCCAGCGCCGGCTCGACACCCTCGCGAAGGAACGTGTCGCGCTTGTCCTGCATATCCTTGATGAGGCGCTGCTCCTCGGCCTCGGCGCTCGCGCGGCTCACATAGTGGGCGAGCCGCTCGTTCGATGCTTTCTGGTACTGATCGAAACGCTTGAGCACAGCATTTGCGCCGTCCTGGTCGTTGAGATCGACGAGCGACGCATAAGTGGCCAGGGCGAGGCGCAGACGCAACAGCTGGCCGGCGCTGCCTTCGAGATCGGCGACGGCGGGCGTGTCCACGGTGTACATCTGTTGCAGGGACGCGTTGCTCGAGCGCAGCGACAGCAGCCCGGCCGCGGCGCCCAGCAGCAGCGCGGCGGCAAAGAACGCGATCATCAGGGTAAGGCAACTGCGAATCGACAGATTTTTCAGCATCGGGCTAGTCTCCATTTGGGCCGCCTGACCGAATGTTCAGTGAAATTTGCGTCGGCCATGCATGCTGCGCCCAGCCCATTTGGCATGGTCCGCAACCGTTTTTGTCAAAAATTAAGCGAATGCCACAGATAGGGACTACGGCTGAATCGCTAAAAACTTTATGGTGGATGGCGTACGCTTTTGCGTCACATCAAATTACAAGCGGCGCGAAAGCCGTCCGAACGCCGGCGATAGCGGGACTGCCGAGTTTCAGGCGTCCTACCTAAGCCGGTTGGCAGTCGATGCAAATGTCATAGGAGCATTTCTATGTCCGAAATAGGCTCGGCTCTGGTGGTTTTCATTCTCCTGCTCGCGACCACCGGCATCGGCGTGTGGGTGCGCCCGCTCCTGCCCGAGGAGCACAAGGCACACGAGACCGTGCAACTCGTGCAACTGGTGATCGGCATGCTGGTGACGTTTGCCGCACTGGTGCTCGGCTTGATGACCGCGTCGGCGAAATCCAGCTTCGACACGGCGTCAAATGACTTGCGCACCTATGCCGCCGACATCATCGAACTGGACACGACGTTGAGGGACTACGGCAACGACACCGAACCGGCGCGCAATCTCTTGCGCGTCTACACGGCCGCGGCAATTGCATCGACGTGGCCAAACGAACCGGCTCCTACGGGCGACTATCCCACCCACCTCGGCTCCCCGGACAACTCGCAGAGGCTGGAAAACGTGCGGCTCGGCGAATTGCTGACGTCGGTAGGCCGGCAATTGCGGCAGTTGCGCGCGCATGATCCGCTGCAACAGCACTCGCTCGACGACGGCCTGACTCAATTTCGCCGCGTGGTGGACGCGCGCTGGAAGATCATCGAGGAAGCACACAGCTCCATCTCGCAGCCCTTCCTCAAGACGCTGACGTTCTGGCTTTGCGTGATATTTCTGAGTTTCGGGCTCATCGCGCCTCGCAATGCGCTGGCGCTCGTGACAATTTCGCTGGGGGCTGTGTCGATTGCGTCGGCGATCTATGTAATCGTCGATCTTGATACGCCGCTCACCGGGCCGATCATGATCTCCAGCTTGCCGATGCGAGACGCGCTGGAGCATTTGAGGCGATAACGACTGCTGAAAAGAAAAAACCCCGCTGAGGAAGCGGGGTTTTTTGCTGGTCTTGCGCTACGAGCGGATCAGAACGGAATATCGTCATCCATCTCATCAAAGCCGCCGCCGGCCGGTGCGCTCGGACGGCTGGAGCCACCACTGCCTGCGCCGCCACCGCCACCGCTGCCACCGCGCGAACCGCCACCCGACATAGCGCGTCCGCCGCCACCGCCACCGCCACCGCTGCGCTCCGACGGCTCGCCACGGCTGTAGCCGCCTTCGTCGCCGCCGCCCATGGAGCCGCCACGACCGCCCAACATTTGCATCTGCTCGGCAACGATTTCCGTCGAGTAACGGTCGGTGCCGTCCTGTGCCTGCCACTTACGGGTGCGAATGCGCCCTTCGAGGTAAACCGACGAGCCCTTCTTCAGGTATTCGGAGACGATCTCGGCGAGGCGGCCGAAGAACGACACGCGGTGCCATTCGGTCGCTTCCTTCATTTCACCGGACGCCTTGTCCTTGTACCGATCCGTCGTTGCAAGGCGGATATTCGCCACTGCGTCGCCGCTCGGAAGATAACGGACTTCCGGATCGGCTCCGAGATTGCCGACGAGAATGACCTTGTTCACGGATGCCATGAGTTTCTCCTGTTGATTCCATTTCGGGCGGCCCGGCAACACAGTTCGCCTCTCACGCCTGGCCGGCCCGAGATCAGAAGTGCGCCTCTGCCCGCCGCCGGGTGAGTTCTGGGTGATGCCGGGACACGCCCGAGTCGCCGCCTATGTGCTGCTAGTGTTCCGCGCGTGTCACGATGACGCTTTACGCGGCGGCTGTTTCATCTTTGCGGCGATTATAAGCCAGCAAAAGACGAGCCCCGAGCAAGTGAAGAAGACAGCGCTCTGACCATCCGCTTTGAGCAACCAGCCGCCGATCATGCCACCCAGCGCAAGACCGATGGATTGCGTGGTGTTGTACACGCCGGCTGCCGCGCCCTTGCGGTTGCCCGGCGCCAGTTTCGACACCAGCGAAGGCTGCGACGCCTCGAGAATGTTGAAGCCCAGAAAGTACACAAAAAGGATGGCCGCCACACTCAGAATCGTATGCGGAGCCACGCCCAATAACAACTGTCCGAACAGGATAAGAGCGATGGCGGAGAGCAGTACGATCTTCATCTTGCCGCGCTTTTCAGCGGCGATGATAGCGGGCACCATCATCACGAACGACAAGCCCATGACCGGCAAATACACCTTCCAGTGCGACGCGACCGGCAGGCCGCCGGCTTCGAGAATGCGCGGCACGACGAGGAACAACGCCGTCTGCGTGGCGTGCAGCACGAGCACGCCGAAGTTCAAACGCAGCAGTTCGACGTTGTGCAGCACTTCGGCGAACGGCGCCCGCACATGCACGGGCTTCGGCGCATCGGGCACCACCCACAGCACCACGCCGACAGCGAGAATAGAGAAGACGCCCACCAGCGTGAAAAGGCCGCTCATGCCGACCCAATGGAAAACGATCGGCGCGCCGACAATCGCCACCGCAAAGGAAATGCCGATGCTGCCGCCGACCATGGCCATCGCCTTCGTGCGATGCTCCTCGGCGGTCAGATCGGCGATGAATGCGATCACCGCGGACGACACCGCGCCCATGCCTTGAATCACGCGGCCGACGATAATCCACGTCATGTCGTGCGCCCCCGCCGCGACAAAGCTGCCGAGCGCGAAGATCAGCAGGCCCGTAGCAATGACCGGTTTGCGGCCGATCTTGTCGGAGACCCAGCCGTAGAAAATGTAGAGCATGGACTGCGTCACGCCGTAAGCGCCCAGCGCGATGCCGACGAGCAGAACGTTTTCGCCGCCGGGAATGGTCTTCGCGTAGATCGAGAACACCGGCATGATCATGAAGAGCCCGAGCATGCGCAGCGCGAAGATGGCGGCAAGCGACACGGTCGCGCGCAGTTCAGGCGCGCTCATGCGTGAAGAAGTGGCAGACGGATTGGACATCGGAAGCGTTCTTTGAATGAGCTGGGTGACGCACCGGGGCGCCACGACCGGACGGCTTTCCATGGGACGACCTGCAGACGGTGCGGCACCGCCGCTTAAGCCAACCGGGCAGCCTGCAGCGTTCCCGCTCCGCGCTGACCGCGCCCCTGACCCTTCGGCTCTAATGCCTTTGCGGCCACGGCGCGCTTCGCGGCGCCTTGTACTTGCCGGAAACGGCCCCAGTTAGACCTTTTCCCGCTAGCGCTGAACCGCGTTCTTACAGCTTGCCTGAGGCGCTGTTCGGGCCTGTTCGGGCCGTCAGGCAGCCGTAACGGCGGCCTTGAAAAGTCGTTATAGTAGCAGGTTTAGCCTCTTCCTCTTTCCGCAGTTCATGGAATAAATCCGTGGAACAAATCCGTATTCGTGGGGCTCGCACCCACAACCTGAAGAACGTCAATCTCGACCTACCACGTCACAAGCTCGTCGTAATTACCGGTCTTTCCGGCTCGGGAAAATCGTCGCTCGCGTTCGACACGCTGTATGCGGAAGGACAGCGGCGCTACGTCGAAAGCCTGTCCGCTTACGCACGCCAATTCCTGCAGTTGATGGAAAAACCCGACGTCGATCTGATCGAAGGCCTGTCGCCGGCGATCTCGATCGAGCAGAAGGCCACGTCGCACAATCCGCGCTCCACTGTGGGCACCGTCACCGAAATTCACGACTACCTGCGGCTATTGTTCGCACGGGTCGGCACGCCTTACTGTCCGGATCACGAAATCCCGCTCGAAGCGCAAAGCGTGTCGCAAATGGTCGACGCGGCGCTCGCGCTGCCGGAAGAAACCAGGCTGATGATCCTCGCGCCGGTCGTCGCCGACCGCAAGGGCGAGCACGTCGAGTTGTTTGAGGAGATGCAGGCGCAGGGTTTCATCCGGTTCCGCGTGCGCTCGGGCGGCGGCACGGCCAATGAAGGTGCGGCGAAGATCTATGAAGTCGACTCCCTGCCCAAGCTGAAGAAGAACGACAAGCACACTATCGACGTCGTGGTCGACCGCCTCAAGGTGAGGCCCGACATGAAGCAGCGCCTTGCGGAATCGTTCGAAACCGCACTGCGTCTCGCCGACGGCCGCGCGATCGCGCTCGAAATGGACACCGATAAGCAGCACCTGTTCAGTTCGAAGTTCGCGTGTCCGATCTGCTCGTATTCGCTGCAGGAACTGGAGCCGCGGCTCTTCTCGTTCAACAATCCGATGGGCGCGTGTCCGGAATGCGACGGCCTCGGCCAGATCACCTTCTTCGATCCGAAGCGGGTGGTCGCGCATCCGTCGCTGTCGCTCGCGGCAGGCGCGGTGAAGGGATGGGACCGGCGCAACCAGTTCTACTTCCAGATGCTGCAAAGCCTCGCGGCGTTTTACGACTTCGACATCGACACAGCCGTCGAAGACCTGCCTGAAAAGGTCCGCAAGATCCTGCTGTTCGGGTCCGGCAAGCAGGAAATTCCGTTCTCGTACATCAACGAGCGCGGCCGCACGTCGGTCCGCGAGCATGTGTTCGAAGGCATCATCCCGAATCTGGAGCGGCGGTATCGCGAGACGGATTCAGCCGCAGTGCGCGAAGAGCTTGCGAAGTATCAGAACAATCAGCCGTGCCCCGCGTGCGCGGGTACGCGGTTGCGCCGGGAAGC
The DNA here is from genome assembly GCF_000685095.1 of Paraburkholderia caledonica NBRC 102488. Classification (GTDB taxonomy): domain Bacteria; phylum Pseudomonadota; class Gammaproteobacteria; order Burkholderiales; family Burkholderiaceae; genus Paraburkholderia; species Paraburkholderia caledonica. The sequence goes on along the minus strand of NZ_BAYE01000007.1, from coordinate 69,209 downwards.
GCGCTTTGTGCGGATCGGCACGGACGGCGACGCGCGCGGCATCTATGAAATCAGCGGCTGGCCGTTGCGCGACGCGCTCGGTTATTTCCAGACGCTGCGGCTCGAAGGCTCGAAGCGCGAGATTGCCGACAAGGTCGTGAAAGAGATCGTCGCACGGCTCATGTTCCTGAACAACGTCGGGCTCGATTACCTGTCGCTGGAACGCAGTGCCGAAACGCTGTCGGGCGGCGAGGCGCAACGCATTCGCCTCGCGTCGCAGATCGGCTCGGGTCTGACCGGCGTGATGTACGTGCTCGACGAGCCGTCCATCGGCCTGCACCAGCGCGACAACGACCGCCTCATCGCCACGCTCAAGCATCTGCGCGACCTGGGCAACTCGGTGATCGTCGTCGAACACGACGAAGACATGATCCGCATGGCCGACTACGTGGTCGACATGGGCCCGGGCGCCGGCGAGCACGGCGGCATGGTGATCGCCGAGGGCACGCCCAAACAGGTGCAGGGCAACCCCGCATCCATGACGGGGCAGTACATGTCGGGCGCGCGCACCATCGAGTATCCGGACGAGCGCAAGGACCCGGACGAGCGGCATTTGCGCATCGTCGAGGCGCACGGCAACAACCTGCGGCACGTCACACTGGACCTGCCGGTCGGTCTGCTCACGTGCGTGACCGGCGTTTCGGGCTCGGGCAAGTCGACGCTCATCAACGACACGCTGTATCACGCGGTCTCGCATCATCTGTACGGCTCGTCCACGGAGCCGGCGCCGTATGAATCGATCGAGGGTCTCGAGCACTTCGACAAGGTCATCAACGTCGACCAGTCGCCGATCGGCCGCACGCCGCGCTCGAATCCGGCCACTTATACGGGTCTTTTCACGCCGATCCGCGAACTGTTCGCGGGCGTTCCCGCAGCCAAGGAACGCGGCTACGACCCGGGCCGCTTCTCGTTCAACGTGAAGGGCGGGCGCTGCGAGTCCTGCCAGGGCGACGGCGTGCTGAAGGTCGAGATGCACTTCTTGCCGGACGTCTACGTGCCGTGCGACGTCTGCCACGGCAAGCGCTACAACCGCGAAACTCTGGACGTGCAGTACAAAGGCAAGAACATCAGCGAGGTGCTCGACATGACGGTCGAGCATGCGTATGAGTTCTTCAAGCCGGTGCCGGTCGTCGCGCGCAAGCTGAAAACCTTGCTCGACGTCGGTCTCGGCTATATCCGGCTCGGCCAGTCCGCCACCACTTTGTCGGGCGGCGAGGCGCAGCGGGTCAAACTATCTTTGGAACTGAGCAAGCGCGATACGGGTCGCACGCTATACATTCTCGACGAACCCACGACCGGGTTGCACTTTCATGACATTGCGCTGCTGCTCGAAGTTATTCATCGGTTACGCGACCAGGGCAATACCGTCGTGATCATCGAGCATAATCTCGATGTAATCAAAACTGCCGACTGGGTCATCGACATGGGTCCGGAAGGCGGCGCGGGCGGTGGCCAGATCATCGCGCAGGGCACGCCCGAGCAGATCGCGAAGTCCAAAGCAAGTTTTACCGGTAGATATCTGGCGCCCCTGCTCAAGCGCGCGGCCAGTAAAAAGTAACGCTGCACAACACGGGTTGGAGACGGATAAGCCATGGCCAAGCGGAATCAGGCGCGCGAAGACGGGCAAGTTGAGGACCTACGTCCACGCCCGGTCAGGCTGACCAGCAACATGAGCCTGCCGAAGCTCTCGGCAGTCGAGATCGGCAGTTACGTGCTGATGCTGTTCGGCATGTGGGCGGTGATCGAACTCCGGCTGCTCGGCGCCCTGCTCGCCGGGCTGCTGGTGTTTCAGCTGGTGCATACGATCGCGCCACGCATCGAACGTCATATGTCCAGCAAACGGGCGCGCTGGCTCGCAGTGGTGTTTCTGTCGGCCGTGATCGTGGGCGCGCTCACGGGCCTCACGCTCGGCATCATCGAGCACTTTGAGAACGATGTGCCCAGTGTGCAGAGGCTGCTCGACCAGGCCATGCAGTTGATCGATCAGGCGCGCGGGCGGATTCCGCAATTCATCGCGAGTTCGCTGCCGGTCGACACCGAGCAGATGAAAACCAAAGCCGCCGAGTTGATGCAGACCCACGCCAACATGCTGCAGCAAAGCGGCAAGAGCGCGGCGCGCGCGTTCACGCACATTCTGATCGGCATGATCATTGGCGCGATCATCGCGGTGAGTGCGCAACAGCACATGCACCGGCTGCCGCTGTCCACCGCGTTCGTCACGCGCGTGACCCGTTTTGCCGACGCCTTCCGCCGCATCGTGTTTGCGCAGGTGAAAATTTCTGCGATCAACGCGGTGTTCACCGGCATTTTCCTGCTGCTGTTTCTGCCGATCTTCCACGATCAGCTGCCGCTTTCGAAAACGCTGGTACTCGTCACGTTCATCGTCGGCTTGCTGCCGGTCATCGGCAATCTGATCTCGAACACGATCATCGTTGCGGTGGCGCTGTCGGTGAGTTTTCCGGCGGCGGTCATGTCGCTCGCGTTTCTGATTTTGATTCACAAGCTCGAGTACTTCCTGAACGCGCGGATCGTCGGCGGGCAGATCGAGGCGCGCGCCTGGGAACTGCTCGTGGCAATGCTCGTCATGGAAGCCGCGTTCGGTCTGCCCGGCGTGGTCGCAGCGCCGATTTTCTACGCGTATATCAAGCGCGAGTTGATCTATCTCCGGCTGGTTTGAATCTGTTGCACGCAGGAGAACGCAAAGAAAAACGGCACCGCGGTGCCGTTTCTTTTACTCAGAAGTCGATGCGCGCGTTCAATGACAACGTGCGAGGATCGCCCGGCGTCACGTAGTCGGCGTATTGGTACTCCCAATAGCGGCGGTTGAGCAGATTGTCGATCGCCGCGCGGAACGTAACGTCATAGCCGGCGATGCGGGTCGCGTAGCTCGCGCCCAGATTCACCAGCAAATAGCCCGGCGCATTCAGGTTGTCCGACGGACGCACATTGGTGTTGCCCGTGAACTTCGCGTCCGCGCCGATGCGCAGCCCCGGCACGTACGGCACCGAGTAAGTCGCATGGCCGGCAACCACAAACTGCGGCGCGCCCGCCACGCGGTTGCCGTTATTGGCCGCGCCTCGCTCGTACTTCGTGTCGATCCACATCAGGTCGCCGCCCACGTTCCAGTTGCGGCCGAGACGCACATCGCCGCCCATCTCGACACCCTGGAAGATCGACTCGCCGTCTTGCGTATAGACGTTCGCGCTATTCGCGTACGCCGAGCCGCGCTCGATGCGGAACAAGGCAGCCGTCGCGCTCCAGCGTCCCTGCTCGGTTTTGACGCCCACTTCGTATTGCTTGCTGCGCAACGGCTTGAGCAGTTCGCCGCGATTCGCATACGTATCGCCGACGACGGTCCCCGCTTCGAGCGACTCGACATAGCTCGTGTACAACGTCGTGGTCGGCGCGAGCTTGAACATCAGCGCGACGGTTGGCGTCAAAACGCCGTTCTGGCTATAGGTCGAGGTCGTCGCTCCAGTCGTCGAATAGCCGTGCTGCTCGTAGTTCGTGTAACGCACGCCGCCGAGTACCGACCAGCGCTGAGTCAACTCGATAGTATCGCTGGCAAAGAGCGCCTTCTGCGTGATATCGCTGTCGCGGTAGGTGTAGTAGTTGGACGCGCCGCCGAACGTGTTGGTGTTCGGCTGGTAGATGTTGCCCGTGCCGATCTGGCCGAAGAAGCTGTTCGCACCGTAGTCGTTCGTCTGGCGCTGATAGGCTGCGCCCAATACCAGTTGATGCTGCAACGGTCCCGTCTTCACACGGCCTTCCGCCGACACCTGCCACAGACTCAGTTGATGGCCTTCCTTGCCCGCGAAGCGGCTGTCGGTGTAATCGCCCGCGCCGTTCAACAGGTAGTACGTGCTTTCGTTGCGGTCACGCGAACTCTTGCTGTAGCTGTAGCTCGCGTTGAGCGTCCAGTCGGGGCCGAGGTTGTACTGCAGGCCGGCGGTGTAAAGCTGCAGGCTGGTGTTCAGATGCTGGTCGGGCCCGGAAAGATCGCCGGTACCGCCGCTTATCGTATGCGGCAGACTAGTGCCGGTGTATTGCGCCGTCGAGATCGCGCCCGTAATGCCGGTCGAATGGCGCTCCTGATATAACGCGCCGAAGGTCGCCTTCAGGTCGCGCGTGATGCGGGCGTCGAGTGCGACTGAAACCGAATCGCGCCGCACGTTGCCGTCGTTATAGGTCTTGCCTTCCTCGTGTGTGGCGTTCAGGCGATAGCCGAACATGCCGTCCGGACCCACGCGACCGCCAAGGTCCGCGTGCTCGGTCCATACACCGTCGGTGTAGTAGCCGACGTCGACGCTGCGTACTGGCGTCGTCGACACGGGCGGCTTTTTCGTCACGTAGTTGACGACGCCGCCGGGCGCGCCGAATCCGTACATGAAGCCGGTCAACCCTTTGAGCAGCTCCACTTTTTCGAGTTGCTCGTAGGGCATCGTGATGCCGTAGCTGTTGAACGGCATGCCGTCGATCTTGAACCCCGACTGCCAATCCAGTTGCATGCCGCGCACGGTCAGATACGTGGCCCACGCGTTGTAGGCGTTGCCGTTGTCGGATACGGAGGCGTCGGTGGCAAACACGTCGCCGAGTTTGGACGGCTGGCGATCCTGCAACTCTTCACTGGTGACGACGGTCGTCGAGAACGGCGTATCGAGCTGCGAGCGGGTGCCGAGCGCGCCGCTGCCGACATCCTCTTTCAGATGCTGGGCGGTGTCGTGTGCCGCCGTGACCTTGACGGCCGGCAACGCGTTTTCACCACTTTCCGAAGACACTACTGGCACCTGCTGCGCCAGCGCGGCGTGACTTGCCGTTAATGCCAGGCACGCGGCCCAGTGCAACCGGTGCATTGTGCGAGTCTTTCGTGAACGTCCTGCCCCGCTATGTTTCTTCATTGTCGATCCCGTTTCTCTATCTCATTTCTTCAAATGAGAATCATTACTATTTGTACGGGACGGGATATTGCCCAAAAACTTCGCCAATTGTAAGGCTGAAGACGCGACATTTTGTCGCAGACGCGCTGTGAAGGTGCCTTGGCAGCCTTACTAGGCGCGGCGGCGCACGCCCACTAGTCGAGCCGCCCGAGAGGCGATCGAAGCCGCGGACCCGCCCAACTTTCAAGGAACTTGCGGCTCACGACATGCTTCGCATAAGATGCGAACAATTCCCATTTACAACTTTGGTACCGCTGTGATCCGTCGTCCGCAATTCCGCTTCGCATTTCCGGTACGCCCATGAGGCGCCAGCTCGTCCGTCTGCATCGCTGGTTTGGTGTCGCCACTGCGTTGTTCCTGTTCGTCGCGGGACTGACCGGCGCGATCATCGCGTGGGATCACGAGCTCGATGCCGCGCTCAATCCTTCGTTTTTCAAGGCAAGCACCGAGGGGCCTGCCCTGTCCGGGCTGGAACTCGCGCGACGCGTCGAAGCCGCCGATCCGCGCTTGCAAGTGACATATCTGCCGCTCGTGGTAGAGCCCGGTCATACGCTGCAGATGATGGTGCTTCCGCGCACCGATCCCGTCACGCGAGAGCCGTACAAGCTCGACTTCAACCAGATCGCCGTCGATCCCGCCACCGGCAAGATTCAGGGTCAGCGGCAGTGGGGCGCGTTTTCGCTAGCGAGGATCGACCTGATTCCGTTCATCTACAAGCTGCACTACACGCTGCATCTGCCGTTCACCGGCGGCATCGACGTGGGCGTCTGGCTGATGGGCATCGTCGGGATCATCTGGCTGTTCGATAGCGCGATTGCGCTGTGCCTGTCGTTTCCGAGCCTCAATACGTGGCGAAAGTCGTTCGCGTTTCGCTTCAGGCGCGGCGGCTACGCGCTCACGTTCGACTTGCACCGCTCAGGCGGCGTGTGGATCTGGGGACTGCTGATGATCGTCGCGGTGACGTCGGTGTCGATGAACCTCGCGTCACCCGTTGTGCGCCCCATCGTCACGATGTTTTCGACGCTCACGCCGGACCCGATCAACAACCCGGAGATTCTTCGAGCGCCGAAACCGGGCGACAGCGTGCTCACCCGCGAGCGCGTCGTGCAACTGGCGCAAGAAGCGGGAAAAAAGCAGCACCTTCAGGCGCCTCCGGGGGGAATCTATTACGCGGAATTCCGGCATGCGTACGGCGTCGGTTTCTACGAGACCGGCAACGATCACGGCGACATGGGCCTCGGCAACCCGTGGATGTACTGGGATGCGGCAACCGGCAAGCTGCTCGGCCAGCAGATTCCGGGTAGAGGCACAGCGGGCGACGTCTTCATGCAGGTGCAGTTTCCTCTGCACTCGGGACGCATCCTCGGCCTCGGGGGGCGGATCCTGATTAGCGCAGCCGGCATCGCGGTCGCCGTGCTAAGCGCGACGGGGCTGCTGATCTGGATGAAGAAGCTGAATGCGCGCCGCCGCTCATCGCAGAACGCGCAGAGAATGTACAAAGCGCCAGTGACCAGGGACGCCGGCAGAGCCCCGGCACGGTCGAAGCCAAACGTCGCGCCCGAATAAACAGATACCTGTGCGCAACGGCAGCCGAAGCGGCGCTTCAATGACGGATGCCGCTCGCTGCGAGCCTTTACCGCAGCGCCCGGCGAGCCGCTGCGGCAAGCCCTCCCCCGTTTCTAACGGAACACCACCGTCTTGCTACCGTTCAGCACCACGCGATGCTCGACGTGCCACTTCACCGCACGCGCCAGCGTCACGCATTCGACGTCGCGGCCGATCGCCGTCAACTGCTCCGGCGTCATGCTGTGGTCCACGCGCTCCACTTCCTGCTCGATGATCGGACCTTCGTCCAGATCGGTCGTCACGTAGTGCGCCGTTGCGCCGATCAGTTTGACGCCACGATCGAACGCCTGGTAATAGGGCTTCGCACCCTTGAAGCTCGGCAGAAACGAGTGATGAATGTTGATTGCGCGACCTGCAAGCGCTTCGCATAGCTTCGGCGACAGAATCTGCATGTAACGCGCGAGCACGACGAGATCTGCCTGATGCTCGTCGATCACTTCGAGCACGCGCGCTTCCTGCGCGGCCTTTGCTTCGGGCGTTCCGCCCAGCAGCGGGAAATGATGAAACGGAATGTCATAGCTCGCTGCGAGCTGATAAAACTCCTTGTGGTTCGAGATGATCGCCGGGATCTCGATATTCAGCTGACCGGTACGGTAGCGGAACAGCAGGTCGTTCAGGCAATGACCAATTTTCGAAACCATGATGACGACGCGCGGCTTCACCGATGCATCGTGCAATTCCCAGCTCATGCCGAACTGCTCGGCGAGCGCCCCGAAGGACGCACGCAGTGCCTCGAGCCCCGGATCGCCGCCCACCTGCTGAAAATGCACGCGCATGAAGAACTCGCCGGTGCGGCTGTCGCCGAACTGCGCGGAGTCGAGAATATTGCTGCCACGCTCGAACAGAAAGCCCGACACGGCGTGAACAATGCCGGGGCGATCGGCGCACGACAGTTTGAGGATAAAGCTGTGATCGGTCGACATGACCTGGGTGACTCCCTTCTTCAATGCGTGGTTTGTTCGGTGTTGCTGTATGGTGTGCGGCGCAAGGCGCTTTGGCAAGGTCCGCGGTGACGTGCTTACGCGAGCACGGGCGGTGCGAACAACGCTTCGATTCCCGTGCACGCCTCTTCGTCGATCCAGCGGCGGCGCAGCAGGCAATCCAGCGTGGCAAGACTCGCGTCGACCGTCATTGCGCCTTCCTCGATCCAGCGCGCCACTTCGTCGATGCGCGCAAGCCGGTGCTCACCGACTTCGCCGTCCTGATTGCGCGGTGCGAAGTCCGCCGGCAGCGCGAGGTCGTAGATAAAAATCTGTTCCGCCTGGGTGCCTTCGGGCAGCGATTGCAGCACATACGCTGTGCGGCCCGCCACCGCGCTCACGGCAATCTCTTCCGGAATGCCGGCTTCTTCCCAGCACTCCTTGACGATCGTCGCCTCCACGCCGAAACCCCAACCGATTCCGCCCGCCACTACGTTGTCGAGCATGCCGGGATCGGTCGCCTTCGTGTCGCTGCGGCGCGCGATCCACAATTTCGGCGCGCCGCCGTCTGCATATTCTACGACGCCGTTCAGATGCACCGCGTAGGTCAGCGTGCCGAAAAAGCGCGACGCCGCACGTTCGATGTAGGCGAGCGGCGGCGCGTCGAACGCATTGCGGATCGCATAGGTCTCGTTGCGCCAGCCGGGAATGCGGCATTCGGCGGCAAGCGCGCCGATCACCGATCCGAGCGCCGCGCTCCGCAAGTCAACGGTGTTGAACGAAGGCGCGAGGTTCACGCGCGCATCGCCGATATCGAACACGTCGGGCCAACGGGCGAGCAATCGCACATCGCTCGAACGAATCCAGCCGACCTGGTCGGCGTCGATGTAGAACGGCAGATGCGCAGCAACGTCGAAGCGGCGCGCGGCGATAAGGCAAGGCAAACTCATTCGAAACTCCAAACTGTCGGCGGCAAGCGGCGGTGAGCCAGATCAATCACGCAACGCGACTCGAATCCCGATCGCAATGAACGTGGCGCCGGCAAGACGGTCGAGCCACACGCCCACACGCGGCCGGCGCTTCAACCACCCGCCGATGATTCCTGCACACACGCCAAACAGCGAAAACACCGCCAGGGTCTGCAACATGAAAAGCGCACCGAGTTCGAGCATTTGCACGGTGACGCTTTGCGCGCCGTGCGGCTGCACGAATTGCGGCAGAAATACGATGAAGAACAGCGTCACTTTAGGATTGAGCAGATTGCCAAGCACGCTTTGGCGGAACACGGCCGTCAACGGTTGCGGCGCACGTTCGTGTGCGGTCGCGAGGCCCTGGCTGCGCAGCGCCTTGACGCCGATCCAGACGAGATACGCCGCGCCGGCCAGCTTGATCGCCGGAAAAGCGAACGGCGAGGAGCGCAGCAGCGCTGCCACCCCGAGTGCGGCGAGCGTCGTGTGAAACGTGATGCCCGTCGCAAAGCCGAGCGCGGCCACTAGACCAGCCGCACGGCCCTGCGAGATGCCGCGTGCGAGCACTTGCAGATTGTCCGGACCGGGCGCCATCGTGATCGCAATCGACGTGGCAAGGAACAACATGAAGTTTGGCATCGTTCTTACGTTCTTTATTGCACAAGATGAAGCGCGCAACGGCGAGTTTGCCGCGCGCTCAATGACCGTCGAAACTCGTCACCGTATAGAGCGACAGCCCGCCGTCGGCGAGCAGTTTCGAGCCGCCGAGTTCAGGCAAGTCGATAATCGCCGCACCTTCCACGACGATCGCGCCGAGCCGCTCGAGCAGAATCTTGCCGGCCATCATCGTGCCGCCGGTCGCGATCAGATCGTCGATGATCACCACGCGGTCGCCCGGCTTGCAAGCGTCTTCGTGAATCTCGACGGTTGCCGTGCCGTACTCCAGTTCATAAGATTGCGACGCGCGCTTGTAGGGCAGTTTGCCCTCCTTACGAATCGGAATGAAGCCCAGATTCAACTCATACGCAAGAATTGGCCCGATGATGAAACCACGCGCATCGAGCCCGGCAATGTAGTCGAGCTTCGCGTCGATATAACGCTGCACGAACAGGTCGATCAGCACCCGCAGCGACTTCGGCTCCTGAAGCAGCGGCGTGATGTCGCGGAACTGCACGCCGGCCTGGGGCCAGTCGGGCACGGTGCGAATATGGCTCTTGATGTAATCGGCCGCATCGAGCGGCGCGCTCGCGAGCGCGTTTGACATGATGTCTCCGGATGGACCTCGACAGGTCCAATGAAAAGCTGAATCGGTGCAGCCGCACGAACCGTGCAGCAATTGCTAGGCCGCGGCGGCGCCCGCGCGGCGGTGTTTCGAGAGGCGCTCCTCGGCCTGCGCCAACTGTTCGGGCAAGCCGCGCAACACGACAATGTCGCTCGCGCGCAGCTTGGTGGACGGGTCCGGCTCCACGCCGCGAATGCCGTGTCGGCGAATCGCCGTCACTTCGACACCCAGTTCGTACAGACCGAGGTCCGCGAGCGTGCGGCCAACCGCGTCGGCGTTCTGGTCGACCGGGACCGATTGTAGCCGTACCTGTTCGTGGCCGTCGTCGTCGTCCATGTCGTCGGCGCCGTGGAAATAGCCGCGCAGCAGCGCATAACGTTCGTCGCGCATTTCCTCCACACGGCGCACCACGCGGCGCATCGGTATGCCCATCACGACAAGCGTGTGCGAAGCGAGCATCAGGCTCCCCTCCACGATCTCGGGAATCACCTCCGTCGCGCCGGCGGCCAGCAGCTTTTCCAGATCGGCGTCGTCGACGGTACGAACGATCACCGGCAGCGTCGGTTCCAGCTCGTGGATGTTGTGCAGCACGCGCAATGCCGACGGCGTGTTCGCATACGTGATCGCGATCGCCGCGGCGCGATGAATGCCGGCCGCGAGCAGCGATTCGCGGCGGCCCGCGTCGCCGAACACGACCGACTCGCCCGCGGCGGCTGCCGCCTGCACGCGGTCCGGGTCGAGGTCCAGCGCGACATACGACAAACCTTCGTGTTCGAGCATGCGCGCAAGGTTCTGTCCGGCGCGCCCGTAGCCGCAGATGATCACGTGGCCGCTTTGCTTCAGGCTCTGCGTGGCGATGCGCGTCATTTGCAACGACTGCATCATCCATTCAGTCGAAGACAGCCGCAGCACGATACGGTCCGCGTTCTGGATCAGGAACGGCGCGGCGAGCATCGACAGCAGCATCGCCGCAAGAATTGCCTGCAGCAGCGTGGCGTCGACGAGATGTTTGTCGAGAATCAGATTCAGCAGCACGAAGCCGAACTCGCCCGCTTGCGCGAGGCCGATACCCGTGCGCATGGCGACGCCCGGCGACGCGCCGAACAGACGCGAAAGCCCTGTGATCATGACCGCCTTGAGCAGGATCGGACCGATCAGGAAGCCCAACACGATCAGCGGATGCTCCCAGATCACGCGCGGATTCAACAGCATGCCGGTCGTGACGAAGAAGAGCCCGAGCAGCACGTCGCGAAACGGCTTGATGTCTTCTTCCACTTGATGCCGGTACGGCGTTTCCGCGATCAACATGCCTGCGATGAATGCGCCCAGCGCGAGCGACAGCCCGAACTTGTCCGTGATGAACGCCGAGCCGAGCGTCACGAGCAGCAGATTGAGAATGAACAGTTCCTGCGAGCGACGCCGCGCGACCACATTGAACCAGCGCGTCATGAAGCGCTGTCCGACGATCAGAAGCAGCGACAAAGCGACGACGATCTTGATGGCCGCGACGCCGAGCGCGTTGACGAGGTCTTTCGAATCGCCGCCCAGCGCCGAGATAATGATCAGGAGCGGCACCACCGCGAGATCCTGGAAAAGCAGCACACCGAAGATATTGCGGCCATGCTCGGTTTCTATCTCGAGCCGCTCCGCGAGCATCTTGCTGACGATCGCCGTCGACGACATCGCCAGCGCGCCGCCAAGCGCAACGCTAGCCTGCCATTTGATATGCACCCAACGCTCGAACACGAAACCGAGCGTCACCGCGATCGCGATCGTGCCCAACACCTGCAAGAGGCCGAGACCGAATACGAGCCGGCGCATGGAGCGCAGTTTCGCGAGCGAAAACTCGAGGCCGATCGAAAACATCAGGAACACGACGCCGAACTCCGCGAGGTTCTGCGCGCCCACGGAATCGGGAACGAGACCCAACGCATTCGGCCCAACGACGATGCCGACGCTCAGATAGCCGAGCATCGGCGGAAGATTCAGAAAGCGAAAAATCACCACGCCCGCGACCGAGGCCAGCAGCAGGAAAAGCGTCATTTCGAGCGGGGAAATCATCGGCAAAAACGCATGAGTGAAGCGTCCTCGTTCGTCAGCGGAACCGCGCACGCAACACGCCGTGCGACAAGGTTGAGGGGCCGTTATAGGGGGCGATAAAGCGGCCGTTGAAGGGGCCGATGAAGGCAGCGGCTTTGCACAGCAGGCCCGGCGCGGCGAACAAGCGCCTTTGCTATACTTCGCGAATGATAGCGAAAATCAATGGCGACCGGGCACTTGCGCTCGCTCGTGACGTGCTCGACATCGAAGCGGACGCCGTGCGCGCGCTTCGCGATCAACTCGACGGCGCCTTCGTCGGCGCGGTCGAACTCATCATGGGTTGCCGCGGGCGCGTGGTTGTCTCGGGCATCGGCAAATCCGGGCATGTGGCCCGCAAGCTCGCGGCCACGTTGGCCAGCACCGGCACCCCGGCGTTCTTCGTGCATCCTGCTGAAGCGAGTCATGGCGATCTTGGCATGGTCACCGCCGACGACGTATTTCTTGCGTTGTCCAATTCTGGCGAAACCGAAGAACTCGTGGCAATCCTGCCGCTCATCAAGCGGATCGGCGCAAAGCTGATCGCAATGACCGGCCGCCCGTCGTCGAGTCTCGCGAAACTGGCCGACGTCCATCTGAATTCTGCCGTCGCCAAAGAAGCGTGTCCGATGAATCTTGCGCCTACAGCGAGCACCACAGCGGCGCTCGCGCTCGGCGACGCGCTCGCGGTCGCCGTGCTCGACGCGCGGGGCTTCGGCCGCGACGACTTCGCGCGCTCGCATCCGGGCGGCGCACTCGGCCGGCGCCTGCTTACTTATGTCAGCGACGTGATGCGCACGGGCGACCAGGTGCCAAAGGTCACGCCCGAAGCGACCGTTCGCGACGCGTTGTTCCAGTTGACGGCCAAGCGTATGGGCATGACCGCGATCGTCGATAGCGAAGACCGCGTGAAGGGCATTTTCACCGACGGCGACTTGCGCCGCGTGCTGGAGCGTGACGGCGATTTTCGCGCGCTGTCGATCGCTTCGGTGATGACCGCCGACCCGCGCACCATTGGTCCGGATCATCTCGCAGTGGAAGCCGTGGAACTGATGGAGCGCCATCGCATCAATCAGATGCTGGTCGTCGACGAAGCGTGCAAGCTCATCGGCGCACTCAACATGCACGACCTGTTCTCGAAAAAGGTGATCTGATGGCCGTCGCGCCCCCTACCGCTACCGAACGCGCAAGCCGCGTGAAGCTGATGATTTTCGACGTCGACGGCGTCCTGACCGACGGCGGGCTGCTCTTCACGGCGGAAGGCGACACGATGAAGGCTTTCAATTCCATGGACGGCCACGGCATGAAGCTGCTGCGCCAGGCCGGCATTGAAACGGCGATCATCACCGGGCGCAAGTCGGGCATCGTCGCCGCGCGCGCGAAAGAAATGCATATCACGCACGTGTATCAGGGCATCGAGAACAAGCCGCAGGCATTCGCGGAGTTGCTCCAGGCGACCGGCATGAGTGCGGAACAATGCGGCTACATGGGCGACGACTGGGTCGATCTCGGCGTGATGCTGAAGGTCGGCTTCGCGGCCGCACCGGCTAATTCGCATCCTGAAGTGATCGCGCGAGCCCACTGGGTCAGCGAGGCGCGCGGCGGCCACGGCGCGGCCCGCGAAGTGTGCGACACGCTGCTGCGCGCCCAACACAAGTACGAGGCGCTGCTCGCAGCCGCCTGTAGCGGCGAACAGCGGGGCCTCGTCGGATGAATCAGTTTCGCCTGACTTCGCTGATCCCGCTCGTCGCGATGGCCGCTCTCGCGGGCATCACGTGGTGGCTTCTGCAAGCCACGTTGCCGCGGCAAAACGAAGGCGCGGTGCGTCCGAAGGAACACACGCCCGACTACTTCGCCGACAACTTTTCGGTTTCCGAACTCGATCAGTCGGGCTCGACGCAATATCGCCTGACCGCGCAGTCGCTGGTTCACTACGAAGACGACGAACTGAGCGATCTGGTCAAGCCCGCGATGCGCGCGTTCCAGCCAGGCAAGCCGATCGTCACAGCAACCGGCGACACCGGCAAGGTCAACGGCGACGCGTCCATCGTTGACCTGTATGGCAACGCACGCATCCTGCGCGCGCCAGGCTATGGCGACCCGCAGATGCAAGCCGATTCCGAGCATTTCCGCGTGCTCGTCAACGACGATGTGATCGAGACGGAAAAGCCGGTTAAACTTCAGCGCGGCGTCTCCGTAATGACTGCCAGCGGCATGAACTACAACAACGTCACCCGGGTAATGCAGCTCTTCGGCAATGTGAAAGGCGCGATCGCCGCGTCCGACGCCGGCGGCAGCTCGCCCAAGTAACCCGGGTAAATCCATTCCAGGCGTGACTGCATGAACGAATCGTTCCCCCGTTTTCATACCGGCCGCTCGCGAACCCTGTCCGCGTGCCGCGCCGGACTTGCTGCGCTGATTGTCGCGTTGCCGCTCGCCGGCTTCGCGCCGCTCGCGCACGCAGACCGCGCCGACAAGGACAAGCCGCTCAATATCGAAGCGGACAACATGACTTACGACGACCTCAAACAGGTCAACATCTTCACCGGCCATGTGGTCGCGACCAAAGGCACGATCGTGATCAAGGCCGACCGTGTCGACGTGACGCAAGACCCGCAGGGCTATCAGTACGCAACCGGCACGTCGAGCGGCGGCAACCTGTCGTATTTCCGCCAGAAGCGCGAAGGTCTCGATGAATACATCGAAGGCACGGCCGTTCGTATCGACTACGACGGCAAGCAGGACCTGACCACCCTCACCACGAATGCGACCGTCAAGCGTCTGCAAGGCCTTTCCACGGTGATGGACCAGGTGCACGGCAGCGTCATCACATATGACGGGCAAAAGGACTTCTATACCGCGAAGGCAGGCAAGGACGTCGCGGGACCGGGCAACCCGAGCGGCCGTGTGCGCGCGATGCTTTCGCCGCGCAACGGCGGCGCGGCGCCGCTGAACGGTGCGTCGGCCACGCTCGCGCCGTCCACCACGATTCAGGGAGCGCCGAATCAGTGAGCACCTCCGCGTCCCTCCCCAATCGCAAGCCGGCCGGCACCAGTAGTTCGCTGGTCGTACGCAATCTGAAGAAGCGCTACGGTTCCCGCACAGTCGTCAAAGACGTCTCACTCGACGTGAAAAGCGGCGAAGTGGTCGGGCTGCTCGGGCCGAACGGCGCGGGCAAGACCACGTCGTTTTATATGATCGTCGGCCTCGTGCCGCTCGACGCAGGCGAAATCGATCTGGACGGCAAGTCCATCAGCTTGTTGCCGATCCACAAGCGTGCTTCGCTCGGGCTCTCGTATCTGCCGCAGGAAGCTTCAGTGTTCCGCAAGCTTTCCGTCGAGCAGAATATTCGCGCGGTGCTGGAATTGCAGCACGAAGACAACGGCAAGCGCCTCACAAAAGACGCAATCACGAGCCGCGTGGAAGCCTTGCTGGATGAGCTGCAAATCTCGCATTTGCGCGAGAATCCTGCGTTGTCGCTGTCGGGCGGCGAACGCCGCCGGGTCGAAATTGCCCGGGCGCTCGCCACCAATCCGAGCTTCATTCTGCTGGACGAGCCGTTCGCGGGCGTCGATCCGATTGCGGTGCTCGAAATCCAGAAGATCGTTAAATTTCTGAAGCAACGCAATATTGGTGTGCTAATCACCGACCATAACGTGCGTGAAACGCTCGGTATCTGCGATCACGCCTACATTATCAGCGACGGCAGCGTGCTGGCCGCCGGCGCGCCGAGCGAAATCATCGAAAACGAAAGCGTGCGGCGCGTCTATCTGGGCGAGCATTTCCGCATGTAAGTGCTCGCGGGAATCGGCGGCGCCGCGCGCGTTTGCCGGTTCTTCCGTGGCAAGCGCCCGGGCCTGTTCCTGTCGCGGACGGCGCGCGTCCGGCGTCGCCGGGACCGGCGCAGCATAATTGCGAATTCGCAAGGTATCGCGGTCGTGGCAAACTCTCTACAATGAATCTGAACTTGCCATGAAAGCCAGCCTCCAACTCCGCCTATCGCAGCATCTTGCGTTGACCCCGCAACTGCAGCAGTCCATCCGGCTGCTTCAGCTGTCCACGCTCGAACTGCAGCAGGAAGTGGCAACCGCGATCTCGCAGAATCCGCTCCTTGAGAACGAGGACGACTGGATCGCGAGCCCGCTTCGCGTGGCGGCCGACGGTTCGCTGATTACCCAGACACCCAGTTCGTCAGCGCCACCCGACCAGATGGGCGGCAACGGCTCGTCATCGTCCAGCAGCAGTGAGCGCGCGGAAAACGGCGAGCCGCAAGGCGTGGACGAGTACAACGGCCTCTCGGGCGACAGCAACGGCGACGCGTCGCAATGGAATCTCGACGACTACGGCCGCTCCGGCAACGCCTCCGACGACGACGATCTACCCCCGCTGCAAATTCACGAATCGAGTACTTCGCTGCGCGATCACCTGATGGCGCAACTCCGCGTTACGCAGGCGGGTCAGCGTGACCGGGCGCTGATTACCTTCCTGATCGAGTCGCTAGACGACGACGGCTACCTTGCCGCCACGCTCGACGAAGTGCTCTCGGATCTGCCGGAAGAACTCGAAGTCGACCTCGACGAGCTGAATGCCGCGCTCGCGCTGCTGCATAGCTTCGACCCGGCGGGCGTCGGCGCACGCTCCGCCTCCGAGTGTCTCAAGCTGCAACTATTGCGGCTGCCGTCCTCGCCCACGCGAACGCTCGCGCTCGAAATCGTCGCCCATTATCTGGAACTGCTGGCCGCGCGCGATTTCACGCGTCTGCGCAAGCATCTGAAAGCAAACGACGACGACCTGCGCGACGCGCACATGCTGATCCGCTCGCTCGAGCCGTTCCCCGGCGCGGCGTACGGCAAGGCCGAAGCGGACTATGTGGTGCCGGACATCATGGTGCGCAAAACCGCCCAGGGTTGGCAGGCTGAACTCAATCCCGAAGTGGTGCCGAAGCTGCGCATCAATCACCTGTACGCCAATATTCTGCGCAACAACCGCGGCGATCCGGGCAGCGGTTCGTTGCGCCAGCAACTGCAGGAAGCGCGCTGGCTCATCAAGAATATCCAGCAACGTTTCGAAACAATCCTGCGCGTCGCGCAGGCCATTGTGGAGCGCCAGAAGAGCTTTTTTGTGCACGGCGAAATTGCTATGCGCCCCTTGGTTTTGCGGGAAATTGCTGATACGCTGGGCCTACACGAGTCGACTGTCTCGCGTGTGACAACCGGTAAGTACATGCTCACCCCGTTCGGGACGCTAGAGTTCAAGTACTTCTTCGGATCGCATGTCTCGACAGACACGGGCGGCGCGGCCTCTTCCACGGCCATTCGCGCGCTCATCAAGCAACTGATAGGAGCGGAAAACGCAAAAACGCCTCTTTCAGACAGCCGCATAGCCGAACTGCTGGCGGAACAGGGCTTCGTGGTCGCACGGCGCACCGTGGCGAAGTATCGCGAAGCACTCAGGATTCCGGCAGTCAACCTGCGCAAGTCTCTGTAGCCCGTCGCCTTCCGTGGCGGGCATTTACCGGCCGCTCCGCAAGTTGGCGGACAGGCCGGCCGATGCGACCTGCCAGAAGTCAGTCACCGGGGGGGCGACTCAGGCAAGCCGACAGATCGACCGGACCTACGTCATCGTGCGGACCAAGCGGCCATTAGCTTGGAGAAGCACTATGAATCTGCAGATCAGTGGACACCACCTCGAAGTAACGCCTGCGTTGCGCGAATACGTGATCACCAAACTGGATAGGGTGCTAAGACATTTCGATCAGGTCATCGACGGCAGTGTGGTCCTCTCGGTCGACAACCACAAGGAAAAGGACAAGCGGCAAAAGGTTGAAATCAACCTGCATTTGAAGGGCAAGGACATTTTTGTCGAGAGCTGCGACAGCGACCTCTACGCTGCGATCGATCTCATGATCGACAAGCTCGACCGGCAAGTGATACGTCACAAGGATCGTCTGCAAGGCCATCAGCACGAAGCGATCAAGTATCAACCGGCGCCGCAACTTGACGTGCCGCCGCAGTAAGCGAAATTAGAAGACTTACTTCATTTCGCTTCACCTCAGCCGCCCGAATTCGGGCGGTTTTTCGTTG
The DNA here is from genome assembly GCF_000685095.1 of Paraburkholderia caledonica NBRC 102488. GTDB lineage: Bacteria > Pseudomonadota > Gammaproteobacteria > Burkholderiales > Burkholderiaceae > Paraburkholderia > Paraburkholderia caledonica. The sequence continues at coordinate 51,278 of NZ_BAYE01000007.1, read as the reverse complement.
GGATTGCGGTTTGTTTGTCGGTTGCTGTCCGGTTCCCACCGAACGATCCGCAAGGTTGCCGCGGCGCGAATCGCCCTGAAAAAAGAACCTATTGAGCATTGATGGCGCGCCGCACCATACGCCGCCGCCCTGTTCTATAATGTTCCGGTTACCATCGGGGTCTAGGTCGCATGCACGCGGTCTGCCGGAGTACTGTGCTTTCGGACTCCAACGCACATCGCGGTGAGCATCAAACGAATGGAACGCCAATCAATCGCCCCAGCGAGGAGAACCCAGGCCACGTTTTCGCCTGTCAACATGAATCGTTTAGCCAAATTTCTTCCCCTCGAGAACGTCGTCGTCGGACTATCGGTCACCAGCAAAAAGCGCGTGTTCGAGCAAGCGGGCCTCATCTTCGAGAACCAGAACGGCATCGCCCGTAGCACGGTCACAGACAATCTGTTTGCGCGCGAGCGCCTCGGATCGACAGGGCTTGGCGAAGGCGTCGCGATTCCGCACGGCCGCATCAAAGGACTCAAGCAGCCGCTCGCCGCGTTTGTCCGTCTGGCCGAACCCATTCCCTTTGAATCGCCCGACGGCCAGCCGGTCTCGCTGCTGATCTTCCTGCTCGTGCCTGAACAGGCCACGCAGCAGCATCTCGAAATCCTTTCGGAAATCGCGCAACTTTTGTCCGATCGCGAGGCCCGCGAGCGCCTGCATACGGAAGAAGACCGCGAATCATTGCATCGCCTGCTCACTCAGTGGCAACCTTGATGCAGCGGCGGTCATCCGCACGCCGCCTATCCGCACGTCCCACCGCCCGCGTGCGGATATAGCCAGGCTCGGCGCACGGCCCGCGTTAGCGTGGCCAGCGGTTTGCCCGGCAAGCGGCCAACACTGGAGTCACTGACTCATGGATACGTCCAGCATCAACGCCCAGAGCATTTTCGACGATAACGCCGCCACGCTGAAGCTAAGCTGGCTGACAGGGCATGAAGGCTGGGAACGCGGCTTTTCTTCAGAATCGGTCGCCAATGCCACGTCGAGCGCGGACCTCGTCGGCCACTTGAACCTGATCCACCCGAACCGGATCCAGGTCCTCGGCGACGCCGAAATCGACTACTACAAGCGCCAGACCGACGAAGACCGCTCGCGCCACATGGCCGAGCTTATTGCGTTGGAACCGCCGTTCCTCGTGGTGGCGGGCGGCGTCGCAGCTCCGCCGGAACTGGTGCTTCGCTGCACGCGCTCGTCCACACCGCTGTTTACGACGCCGATGTCGGCGGCAGCGGTGATCGACAGCCTGCGCCTATACATGTCGCGCATTCTCGCGCCGCGCGCCACATTGCATGGCGTGTTCCTCGACATTCTCGGCATGGGCGTGCTACTCACCGGCGACTCGGGTCTCGGCAAAAGCGAGCTCGGTCTCGAACTCATTAGCCGCGGGCACGGCCTCGTCGCCGACGACGCCGTCGACTTCGTCCGGCTAGGCCCGGACTTCGTCGAAGGGCGGTGCCCGCCGCTGCTGCAAAATCTGCTGGAAGTGCGCGGCCTGGGGCTGCTCGACATCAAGACGATTTTCGGTGAAACCGCCGTGCGCCGGAAAATGAAGCTCAAGTTGATCGTGCAACTGGTACGCCGTCCTGACGGTGAATTCCAGCGGCTGCCGCTGGAGAGCCAAACCGTCGACGTGCTCGGCCTGCCCATCAGCAAGGTCACGATTCAGGTGGCCGCAGGCCGCAACCTCGCGGTGCTGGTCGAAGCTGCGGTGCGCAATACCATCCTGCAATTGCGCGGCATCGACACGCTGCGTGACTTCATGGACCGACAGCGCCTCGCCATGCAGGACCCGGATAGTCAGTTTCCCGGCAAACTGATCTGAGTCGGTCGTAGATCGAGTACTTGCAGCCCACGCCAGTGGCCGGCTGCAGGTACGCGCGAGAGCAGTCAGATGCTATGATGAAACGGACCGATTTCACGACTCCATGCGCATAATCCTCATCACCGGCATATCCGGCTCTGGCAAATCCGTCGCGCTCAACGCGCTTGAGGACGCGGGCTATTACTGCGTCGACAATTTGCCGCCGCGCTTTTTGCCCGAACTCGCCTCCTACCTCGCCGAAGACGGAAACGACCGCCTCGCGGTCGCAATCGACGCCCGCTCGAGTGCGTCACTCGACGACATGCCCGCGATGATCCGCGACCTCTCGCGCGCTCACGACGTGCGGGTGCTGTTCCTCAACGCGAGCACGCAGTCGCTGATTCAGCGCTTCTCAGAAACGCGTCGCCGCCATCCGTTGTCGGGCTCGACCGCGCATGACGCAGATGTCGGGTTGCTCACGTCGCTTGCGGAAGCAATTGAACGCGAGCGTGAGCTCGTCGCGGGACTTGCCGAATTCGGCCATCAGATCGACACGAGCAATCTGCGCGCGAACGTGCTGCGCCAGTGGGTGAAGCGTTTTATCGAGCAGGAGCATGCAGGTCTCGTGCTGATGTTCGAGTCGTTCGGCTTCAAACGCGGCGTGCCGCTCGACGCCGATTTCGTGTTCGATGTGCGCACGCTGCCGAACCCGTACTACGACCATGAGTTGCGCCCGCTGACGGGTCTAGACAAACCGGTGATCGATTTTCTGGACGCGCTGCCGGTCGTTCACGAAATGATCGACGATATAGAGAAGTTTCTCGCCAAATGGCTGCCGCATTTCCGCGATGACAATCGCAGTTATCTGACAGTCGCGATTGGTTGTACGGGTGGCCAACATCGCTCGGTGTTCATTGCGGAGACGCTTGCCGCGCGTCTCGCCAATGCAGCGAATGTAATCGTGCGGCATCGCGACGCACCGGTCGACGCCGGGGCGTCATCGAAGTTAGTGGCTTAACTGGCCGCATCGCGCGGCCTTAACTCGAAGCGTTGCGCCATGTCCTCTACTTCTACTGTGCTCGCCGATGTGCCGCTGTTCCCGCTGCATACCGTTCTGTTTCCTGACGGCATTCTGCCGCTGAAAATCTTCGAAGCGCGCTACCTCGATATGGCGCGCGACTGCCTGCGCGAAAAGACGCCGTTCGGCGTGTGCCTGTTGAAAAGCGGCGCCGAGGTCGCGCGGGAACACGAGCCTTCGGTGCCCGAATCAATCGGCTGCCTCGCCGAAATTGAAGAATGCGACGTTGAGACCTTCGGCATGCTGTTGATCCGCGCGCGCGGCACGCGGCGCTTCCGGCTGCTGTCGCATCGCGTGGAAAGCAGCGGTTTGCTGGTCGGTATGGCCGAGCCGCTCGGCGAAGACCGGCCGCTGGAAGGTAACCAGCAACTCGCCAAGTTCGGCGCGTGCGCGGAGGTGCTGGAGCGCATCATCGCGACGATCCAGGAGCGTGATCCGGAAAGCCTGCCGTTCGCTGAACCGTTCAAACTGGAAGACCCGTCGTGGGTGTCCAACCGTCTCGCCGAAGTACTGCCGATCGCATTAAAAGCGCGGCAGAAACTCATGGAAATGCTGGATGCCGGCGCGCGCATCGACGTGGTTCATCACTACATGCAGCAGCATCAACTGCTGTAAGAGGCCGCTCCGCGCGTGACCGCTCAGATCAGCGAACCCTGCAGACTCTCCAGAAGTTTCCGTACGGGCGCGGGCACGCCGAAAGAATCGAGATCGCTCACCGACACCCAAGCCGTGTCCGCATCACGTAACGCCGCGAGAGCGCCGACACCGCGATCGAACTCTGCAAGCCGCGGCTCGATTTCCAGTTTGAAGTGCGTGAACACATGCGTGAGCGGCGCGAGCGGCGACACCGCGCCGTCGCCGCCGAACTCGCGCGCTCGCACGGCGAGTGCCGCTTCGTCCGCAGCCTCGGGTAAGCTCCACAGGCCGCCCCAGATACCGGACGGCGGGCGCTTTTCGAGCATTACCGCGTCGCCGTCGCGCAGCACGAGCATCCACGTGCGACGCGTCGGCACCGCTTTCTTCGGACGCGCGGTCGGCAGTTCGCGCTGACGTCCCGTCAGGTTCGCAACACAGTCGGCGGCGAACGGACAACGCAAACAGTCAGGCTTGCCGCGCACGCACAACGTGGCGCCGAGGTCCATCAGACCCTGCGTGTACGCGCTGACTTCGTCGTCCGATGCATTCGACGGCAACAGCGATTCAGCCAGCGTCCACATAGCATTCTCGACCTTCTTCTCGCCGGGGAACCCTTCGACGCCGAACACCCGCGCGAGCACACGCTTCACGTTACCGTCGAGAATCGTCGCGTGGGCGCCGAATGCAAACGACGCGATCGCCGCCGCGGTGGAACGGCCGATGCCGGGCAGTTCCGCGAGTTCGTCCACCGAAGCCGGGAACGCGCCGCCGTGCCGCTCGACGACCGCCTGCGCGCAGCGATGCAGGTTTCGGGCGCGCGTGTAATAGCCGAGGCCGGCCCACAGCGCCATTACGTCATCGACGGGAGCCGCGGCAAGCGCGGCAACATCCGGAAACCGCGCGAGAAACTTCGCATAGTACGGAATCACCGTCGACACTTGCGTCTGCTGCAGCATGATTTCCGACAGCCAGATGCGATAGGCGTTGCGCGTGTTCTGCCATGGCAGATCATGGCGCCCATGCTTGCGCTGCCACGCGATCAGCCGGGCGGCAAACCGGGACGTCAGCGCAGATGCGGGCACTGCGGATACAGCAGGCGCGGCGGACGGCGCGGAACGCGGACCGGAGTTCGGAGTTAAGCGGGAAGGCATTGAAAATTAGCGCTGACAGGTGGGACAAAAGTAAGTGGAGCGCTGACCTTGCACGATCTGTCTGATCGGCGTGCCGCACACGCGGCACGGCTGCCCCGCGCGGTCATAGACGAAATAGTCGAGCTGGAAGTACCCGCTTTCGCCATCGCTGCCGACGAAATCCCGCAGCGTGCTGCCGCCTTTCTCGATCGCCGCTGCGAGCGTCACGCGTACCGCATCGGCCAACAAGCCGTACCGTACGAGCGAGACGCGGCCTGCCGCAATGGTGGGCCGGATACCTGCGCGAAAGAGGCTTTCGGACGCATAGATATTTCCCACGCCGACCACGATTTCGCCGGCCAGCAGAGCTTGCTTCACCGACACCTTGCGCCCGCGCGTGAGCCGGTGCATCAGCGCGCCTGAGAATGCGGGCGAAAACGGCTCAACGCCAAGACTCGCAAGCAACGGATGCTCAAGCACGTCGCCGGCTTCACGCGGATGCCACAGCACCGCGCCGAAGCGTCGCGGATCGCGGAAGCGCAGAACGAAATCGTCGAAAATCCAGTCGACGTGGTCGTGCTTCGCCGCGGCCGGAGGATGCGGCACATGACGCAATACACGCAGTGTGCCCGTCATGCCAAGATGCACGATGAACCAACCCGCGTCGATTTCGAACAGCAGATATTTGCCGCGCCGCTCGACGTTGCGCACGACGTGCCCTCGCAAGGTCTTCGCAAGGTCCGCGGGAATCGGCCACCGCAGCGCAGGCGTACGGACATCGACGCGCTGCACCTTGCGGCCGGACACATACGGCTCGATCCCTCGTCGGGTAACCTCAACTTCTGGCAGCTCTGGCATGTCTAACTGGTCTGCAACTTGCGTGAGTGGTTGTGCGCGTATTGTAGCGAGCGCGTTACAATCGTCCGAAACATTGAACGGATTTCCATGAACTTGTCCTTCGTGAAGCTGTTTTCGAAGCGCCCGGCTAGCGCGTCCCGCGTGCCGCACGCAGTGTCCGCGCGGCGCTCGCTGGGGGTGGCCGCGCTCGCGCTCTGGGCGTTCGCCGCGCTGCCCGCGCACGCGCAGGACCCATCGCCGGAGTCGGACGACACCTCGGTCACGCTGTCCGACCCGCTCGGCCCGCCGTCAGCGGAAGAACAGAAAGCGCTGCCGAACGTGCAACTGACGAGCCAGATCGTATTCCAGGTGCTCGCCGCCGAAGTCGCGCTGCAGCGTAATCAGCCTGCGCCCGCCTATCAGACGTATCTCGCGCTCGCGCGCGACACGCACGATCCGCGCATGGCGCAGCGCGCCACTGAAATCGCGCTGGCCGCGCAGAGTCCGTCAGACGCGTTGGCCGCCGCGCAATTGTGGCAGCAGTATGCGCCGAACTCGGAACGCGCCGCGCAACTCGACGCGTCGCTGCTGGTACTGTCAGGCAAGCCCGATGACGCAGCGCCGCTGCTTGCGCGCGAGCTCGAGCAGGTGCCCGCCCAGAATCGCGGCAGCGCAATTCTTGCGCTCCAGTTGCTGATTTCTCGCGGACCGAATCGCATCGGCGGTCTGCACGTGTTGCAGGACCTGCTGAAGAACGATATGAACCGGCCGGAAGCGCAGCTGGCCATCGCACGTCAGCAACTCGTTTCCAATGACGCGCCGGGTGCTCGCAAGTCGCTGGAACAGGCGCTTGCCCTTAAGCCTGACTATTTGCCCGCCGCGCTGATGCTGTCGCAAATGGGCCCTGAGGAACGCAAGGAAGGAATCGCGTCACTCGAGAAATACGTGCAGCAAAACCCGAAATCGCATGACGCGCGTCTCGCGCTCGCTCAAATGTATCTGGCGAGCGACCGCCTGGACGACGCGCAAAAGCAGTTCGAGATCATGCACAAGGCGAATGCGAACGACCTCACGCCGCTCATGGCGCTCGCGCTCATCAAGATCCAGCAGAAGAATTTCAACGAGGCGCAGACCTATCTCACGCAGTACGCGCAGCAAGCCGAGAAGACGCCTGGCGCGGATGCGGGGCAAGCGTATATCTATCTTGCGCAGTTGTCGCTCGAACAGAAGAACGAAGCGGCCGCCGCCGACTGGCTCGACAAGATTTCGCCGTCGAGCCAGCAGTACATGCCCGCGCAGATCACGCGCGCGCAGCTGCTCGCGAAGCAAGGCAAGCCTGACGACGCACGCCGCCAATTGGCCAATCTGCGGCCAGCCGATCCGCGCGACCAGGCGTTGGTCGCACGAACCGACGCGGCCATCCTGTTCGACGCGAAGCGCTACCCTGAAGCGGAAACGCGCCTGCAACAAGCCACGGCGGCATTTCCGGACGACCCGGATCTGAGCTACGACTACGCAATGGCGGCCGAAAAGAACGGCCACTTCGACGTCATGGAAGCGCAGTTGCGCAAGCTCATTCAGACGCAGCCAGACAATCCCCAGGCGTACAACGCGCTTGGCTATTCGCTTGCCGATCGCAATCAGCGTCTCGCGGAAGCGGACAAGCTGGTCGAGAAGGCGTCGTCGCTTGCACCGAACGACGCGTTCATCATGGACAGCGTCGGCTGGGTCAAGTACCGCATGGGCAACACGTCGGACGCGATCAAAGTGCTGCGCAAGGCCTACGACATTCAGCCGAACGCTGAGATCGGCGCGCACCTTGGCGAGGTGCTGTGGAAAGCCGGCGATCAGGACCAGGCCCGCGCCGCTTTCCGCGAAGCTCGCAAGCTCGAACCCAACAACGAAACGCTCGTCAAAACGCTGCAACGTCTTCAGGTGAACGATCTTTGATGCGTATTTCCCGTTTCAATTCTTTTTCATGGGCGCCGCGTCGCGCGGCGCTCGGGCTCGCTGCGGCGGCCGTCGTAACACTGGTCGGCTGCGCCTCGGTGAAACCGCAGGGGCCGTCCACGTCGAATGCGGCGACCGCGGTGACCACGCAAACGAGCCGTGCTTACCAAGGCCGTTTCGCCATCCAGTACAGCGACCAGAATGGCCAGCAGCGCAATGCGTACGGCAATTTCTCGTGGCAGGAAACGGGCGACACGGTGACCTTGCAATTGCGCAATCCGCTTGGGCAGACACTGGCGATCGTCACGTCGTCGCCGGCTTCGGCCACGCTTGAATTGCCGAACCGCCAACCGCTCACCGCTGACAACGTCTCCACGTTGATGCAAAACGCGCTCGGCTTTGCACTTCCCGTCGAAGGATTGCGTTACTGGCTGCAGCCTTCGCCCGCGCCCACCTCGCGTGCCAAGACGGAACGAGACCCGGAACAGCCGTCACGCTTCAAGGAAATCACTCAGGACGGCTGGACGATCGACTATCTTGCTTACGCCGAAGCGCCGGCCACTGGCGTAAAACGGGTGAATCTGACGCGCTCGGAGCCGCCGCTCGACATCAAGCTTGTACTGGACCAATAAAACGCGCGCCTCGCGCTCTTGCCGCTTATTCGGCGCCACCTTGGCGCATGCAGCCTCGACATGATCGAAACGACCGACTCGCTGCGCGATTGCCTCGCGCCAGCGAAACTCAACCTCTTTCTGCACATCACCGGGCGCCGGCCGGACGGTTATCACACGCTGCAAACGGTCTTCCAGCTACTCGACTGGGGCGACACGCTGCACTTCAAGCGTCGCGCCGACGGGCTCATCACGCGTAGCACCGAAATCGCCGACGTGCTCCCCGAACACGACCTCACCGTGCGCGCCGCCACGCTTCTGAAAGCGCATACGGGCTCGCCGGAAGGCGTCGACATTGAAATCGAAAAGCGCCTGCCTATGGGCGCAGGGCTTGGCGGCGGCAGTTCCGACGCCGCCACCACGCTGCTCGCGCTGAACCGGCTGTGGAAATTGAACGTGCCGCGGCTGGAATTGCAGGCGCTGGCGTTGAAGCTCGGCGCCGACGTGCCATTTTTCGTTTTTGGAAAAAATGCGTTTGCCCAGGGTGTCGGTGAAGCTTTAGACGTTGTACAATTGCCGCCGCGTCATTTCCTGGTAGTGACGCCGAGGGTTCATGTTCCGACTGCAGCGATTTTTTCCGAAAAAGCGTTGACAAGAGATTCAAAAGCCCTCACAATTACGGACTTTCCTGCAGAACTTAGCTGCAACACTGAATGGCCAGAAAGCTTTGGCCGTAATGACATGCAGCAGGTTGTCGTCGGAAAGTACGCGGAAGTAGCGCAAGTGCTGCGATGGTTTGAAAACGTCGCGCCGGCGCGGATGTCCGGATCTGGTGCAAGTGTCTTTGCAGCGTTCCGTAGTAAAGCTGAAGCAGAAGCGGTGCAAGCTAAACTGCCAGGCGAATGGAACAGCGCAGTGGCCGCCAGTCTGGAACAACATCCACTCTTTGCTTTCGCGTCATAGGTTTTGCATCGTCGAACGAAACTCCACGTTCGGCGGGGCTCAAAGTTAGTGTAGGGGAGTCGCCAAGCTGGTTAAGGCACCGGATTTTGATTCCGGCATGCAAAGGTTCGAATCCTTTCTCCCCTGCCAATAATTCTCGCATTTCCCCTCGCCCCCAGCCTGAAGCAGGTGCACGATGAGCAGCCATGACGGCCTGATGGTTTTTACTGGCAACGCAAATCCCGCGCTTGCACAGGAAGTCGTCAAAATCCTCGGTATTCCCCTCGGCAAAGCAATGGTTAGCCGTTTCTCGGACGGTGAAATCCAGGTCGAGATTCAGGAAAACGTGCGTGGCAAAGACGTCTTTGTTCTGCAGTCCACGTGCGCACCGGCGAATGACAACCTGATGGAACTGATGATCATGGTCGACGCGCTCAAGCGCGCATCGGCCGGTCGGATCACGGCAGCCATCCCCTACTTCGGTTATGCACGTCAGGATCGCCGCCCTCGTTCGGCGCGCGTCGCCATCTCGGCGAAAATCGTGGCGAACATGCTGGAAATCGCAGGCGTCGAGCGGATCATCACGATGGATCTGCACGCCGACCAGATTCAAGGCTTCTTCGACATCCCCGTCGACAACATCTACGCTACGCCCGTGCTGCTCGGCGATCTGCGCAAGCAGAACTACGAGAACCTGCTGGTCGTTTCGCCGGACGTCGGCGGCGTGGTGCGTGCCCGGGCATTGGCGAAGCAGTTGAACTGCGACCTCGCGATCATCGACAAACGTCGCCCGAAGGCGAACGTTGCCGAGGTGATGAACATCATCGGTGAAGTGGAAGGCCGCACCTGCGTGATCATGGACGACATGGTCGACACCGCCGGCACCCTTTGCAAGGCGGCCCAGGTTTTGAAGGAACGTGGCGCGAAGCAGGTTTTCGCTTATGCCACCCACCCGGTTCTGTCGGGCGGCGCCGGCGAGCGCATTGCCGCATCCGCACTCGACGAACTCGTTGTCACGGACACGATCCCGCTCGGCGAAGAAGCCCGCTCGTGCGCGAAGATCCGTTCGTTGACCAGCGCCGGCCTGCTTGCCGAAACGTTCTCGCGGATCCGCCGCGGCGATTCGGTCATGTCGCTGTTCGCTGAAAGTTAAGTATTTGCGAAGGCGCGGTGTATCGCTTCATGCGACACACGCGCTTTTGCACAATCGGCGTGAACGAACGAAGGTTCATGCCGCAGCTCTGGGGCCTCAGCCATAACGGCTTGCGGGCCCCGTTTTTACTGCCTGGTCGCGGGCAGTGCATTGGAGATTCAAAATGAAAGTTGTCGCTTTCGAGCGTTCTTTGCAAGGTACGGGTGCGAGCCGCCGCCTGCGTAACTCGGGCAAGACCCCGGGCATCGTATATGGCGCTGGTGCTGAAACGCAATTGGTCGAACTGGACCACAACGCGCTGTGGCACGCGCTGAAGAAAGAAGTTTTCCACTCGTCGATCCTCGATCTGGAAGTTGGTGGCAAGTCGCAACAGGTTCTGCTGCGCGACGTGCAATACCACCCGTTCCGTCAGCTCGTGCTGCACGTGGACTTCCAGCGTGTCGATGCATCGAAGAAGCTGCACACCAAGGTGCCGCTGCACTTCATGAACCAGGAAAGCAACCCGGCTGTGAAGCTGGCGAGCGCGGTTATCTCGCACGTCGTCAATGAACTGGAAATCGAGTGCCTGCCGTCGGCACTGCCTGAATTCATTGAAGTCGACCTGGCCAAGATCGAAGCTGGTCAATCGGTTCACGCTAAGGACATCCCGCTGCCGGCAGGCGTGTCGCTGGTTGCTCACGTCGAAGCAGAAAACCCGGTGGTCGCTGCTGCAACGATCCCGGCTGGCGCAGTGTCCGAAAGCGACGCCGCTGCTGGTGAAGGCGAAACGCCGGCTGCTTGAGTGCGCCTCGCGCAGCGAGCAAGTAATCCTCTCGATCCGTTTCAATGAGACGATCGATGTGACCCGCCGAGGCTCGCCCCGGCGGGTTTTTTTTCGGTTATTTCGGCCCGGCCGCGTTTGGTTTGCGGGCCAAGATGGACCCACGCAATCATGATCAAGCTGATCGTCGGCCTCGGCAATCCGGGCGCCGAATACACTGCGACGCGCCATAACGCCGGCTTCTGGCTGGTGGATCAAATGGCGCGCGAGGCGGGCACAACGCTGCGCGACGAGCGGCGCTTCCATGGCTTCTACGCTAAGGCGCGACTCCACGGCGAGGAATTGCACCTGCTGGAGCCGCAGACTTATATGAACCGCTCGGGTCAGTCCGTCGTCGCGGTGGCGCAGTTCTTCAAGATTCTTCCCGACGAGATACTCGTCGCGCACGACGAGCTCGACATGCCGCCCGGCAGCGTAAAGCTCAAGCTCGGCGGGGGGAGCGGCGGACACAATGGCTTGAAGGACATCACCGCGCATTTGTCGTCGCAGCAATATTGGCGGCTGCGCATCGGCATCGGGCATCCGCGCGACCTGATTCCCGAAAGTGCGCGTGCGGGCGCCAAGCCCGACGTCGCGAACTACGTGCTGAAACCGCCGCGGCGCGAAGAGCAAGACGTGATCGACGCGTCCATCGAGCGCGCGTTGGCAGTCATGCCGCAGATCGTCAAAGGCGAGCTTGAACGGGCAATGATGCAACTGCATCGCAATTCTTAAGCTGTGTTGCTCGGCGGCGCAGGTTGGGATGAAGCAGCGCGGCCTCGTGCCAGAGCAGCAAGAGCGGCCGGAGCGCCAACCCCGACCAACCGCACTGCAACGATAGGAGAGCGCTTTGAGCCGATACTGGAGTGACATTGTTCACCGTCTGACGCCGTATGTGCCGGGCGAACAGCCCCTCCTCGCCCGTCCGGTCAAGCTGAACACCAACGAAAATCCCTACCCTCCGTCGCCCCGCGTGCTCGAGGCGATTCGCCAGGAACTCGGCGACACGGGTGAGTCGCTGCGCCGCTACCCGGACCCCACCGCGCTCAAGTTGCGCGAAACGGTCGCCACGTACCACGGCATCCGTGCGGATCAGGTCTTTGCGGGCAACGGCTCAGATGAAGTGCTTGCGCTCACGTTCCAGGCTTTGCTCAAGCACGACAAGCCTCTGCTGTTCCCTGACATCACGTACAGCTTCTATCCCACGTACGCGAGGCTTTTCGAGGTCGACTACCAGACGATTCCGCTCGACGATGGTTTCGCGCTCAACGTCGACGACTACGCCGTTGCGAACGGCGGCATCCTGTTTCCGAATCCGAATGCGCCCACCGGACGTCCGTTGCCCCTCGCCGATATTGAGCGCCTCGTAGCGAAAAACGCTGATTCCGTTGTGGTGATCGACGAGGCCTATGTGGACTTCGGAGCCGAATCGGCGATCGGACTGATCGATCGCTATCCGAATCTGCTCGTTGTGCAGACAGTGTCCAAGTCGCGCTCGCTGGCGGGCATGCGCGTCGGCTTCGCCTTTGGCAACGCGGACCTAATCGACGCGCTCAATCGGGTAAAAGACAGCTTCAATTCGTATCCGCTCGACCGCCTCGCACAAGTCGCCGCCCGCGCGGCCTACGAAGACGACCGGTGGTTTCGCGACACCTGCGCAAAGGTGATTGCAAGCCGGGAGCGACTGAGCGCGGGGCTGACGGCGCTAGGCTTCGACGTCGTGCCGTCGGCAGCCAATCTGCTTTTTGCGCGTCACGAGGCCTACGACGCGGCAATGCTCGTGTCTCTTCTTCGTGAAAGGGAAATTTTCGTGCGTCACTTCAACGCACCGAGAATCGACCAGCACCTGCGCATTTCGGTCGGTACCGACGCCGAATGCGGCATTCTGCTCGACGCATTGCGCGACATATTTAGCGCTTACATCGGCTGAGCAGATCTGCGCAAAAAAAAGGCGAGGCCCGTGGCTCGCCGCTTCACATTTCCATCGCAACAACATCACGCGCTCTTTGCTGCCTGCAATGCGTGATATTTCGCCATCAAGCCTTCCGGCGTTTCGAGGTGCTCGGGATCGCGCGGAATGCACTCGACCGGACACACCTGGATGCACTGCGGTTCGTCGAAATGACCGACGCACTCAGTGCACTTCTTTGGGTCAATCACGTAGATTTCCGGGCCCATCGAAATCGCGTCGTTCGGGCACTCGGGCTCGCACACGTCGCAATTGATGCACTCGTCGGTAATCATCAGGGCCATACTTCTCTCACTTCGCGCCGGCCGCAGCCGGCTTTGATCCGTCAAACCGACAGTTTACGCCGGTTACGGCTGCGCCGCCGAAGCACCGTTATCCGGGTCCAATGCCGCAACCTTCTCCTTCAGCCATTTTTCGACCGACGGAAAAACGAACTTGCTCACGTCGCCGCCCAGCTGCGCGATCTCGCGCACGATCGTTCCCGAGATGAACTGGTACTGATCGGACGGCGTCATGAACATGGTCTCGACGTCGGGCAACAGATAGCGGTTCATGCCCGCCATCTGAAACTCATACTCGAAGTCGGACACCGCGCGCAGCCCGCGCACGATCACTCGCGCGTTATTGCTGCGAACGAAGTCCTTCAGCAGCCCTTTGAAGCTCATGACCTGAACATTCGGGTAATGGCCCAGCACTTCGTGAGCGATATCGAGCCGCTCTTTCAGCGTAAAGAACGGCTTCTTGTTGCGGCTGTCGGCGACGCCGACCACCAGCGTGTCGAAGATGCTCGACGCGCGCCGAACGAGGTCTTCGTGACCGCGCGTTAGCGGATCGAACGTGCCCGGGTACACGGCGACTACCATGAGACTTCTCCTCTCTTCAGACAGATGGGCACGTCAAAGCGTCCACGCGACGCATTTGGCACCGGCCGCGCGCGTGACGGCGAACCCGTCCGGCGCTTGTTATGGAAGGCGCATTATTCCTCATTTTCGCGTTGCAGCAAATGGAAGTGGACAGCGCCCGCTTTGCCCTGCCGCACGATTTCCCACCCGGCAAGCGCTTCGTTCGCGCCGGGCTCGATCGCCACGCCGGCTTCCACATACAGGAAACCGTCGCCGCTCACGAGCGGAGCCGCCAGCGCGAGCGCTTTGTCCAGTACATCCGAGCCAAACGGCGGGTCGAGGAATACCACGTCGAACGAACCGGGCGGCAGACTCGCTGCAAGACGCAAACCGTCCGCCTCGGCAATTTCGATCATCCGCGCCGCGAGTCGTTCCTGGTTCGCCCGCAACTGGGACGCCGCTCGCGAGTTACGCTCAACCATTAATACGCGTGCGGCGCCGCGCGACGCCGCTTCGAAGCCGAGCGCGCCGCTGCCGGCAAACAGGTCAAGGCAGCGCTGGCCATCCAGACGTTGCCCGAGCCAGTTGAACAGCGTTTCGCGGACCCGGTCCGGCGTGGGGCGCAAGCCGTCGAGGTCGAGCACGGGCAGCGGCGTGCGTTTCCAGTCGCCGCCAATAATCCGGATGGCGTGCGGCTTACCGCCTTTAGACGAAGCGCCATGGGCGCGGGAAGAGGCTGAACGGGGCATGCAGTTTCGATTGCGTTGACAGAAGCGTCCGCTGCGTCGAAGCAAGCGGACCGGAGCGCCAACGTTACCACAGGGGCGCGGCGCGTCCAGCCTGGCCGTTCGGCCTATACAACGTGCGACGGCGCGCCTGATAAAATGTGCGGCTTCCAGCGCCTTGCATCCCGCATCGCAACGCTGCCTGCCGCTTTCGCCGGTGCTGTACCGGCCGCGCGCATCGGCGCGCGCTCTCACCACGCCAGATCATGTTCAGCTTTTTCAAACGATTCAAGGGTTCGAAAGAGTCCGAAAACGCGCCAGACGAATCGCAAATCGCGCCTGAGGGGCTAATTGACGAGCCGGCTGCAGCAGCGCCGGCCGAGCCGCCTGTGCCCGCGAAAGCCGGGCCGGCCGCAAGTGCCAGCGTGCCGGCGAGCATTGTGTCGCCGCCCGCCGCCTCGCCCGAACCCCAGCCCCAGCCCGATTTCGAGGAATCGACGCTCGAGACGGTCGAAATCGTGCCTCCGCCGTTGCAGGATGCGAGCGCGAAACGCTCGTGGCTGACTCGCCTGAAGACCGGCTTGTCGAAGACCAGTTCGAGCCTCACCGGCATTTTCGTCGGCACCAAGATCGACGAGGATCTTTACGAAGAGCTGGAAACCGCGCTGCTCATGTCCGACGCGGGCGTCGACGCAACCGAATTCCTGCTTGAAGCGCTGCGCGAGAAGGTGCGCACCGAGCGTCTTACGGAGCCGCAACAGGTCAAGACGGCGCTGCGCACGCTACTGGTCGAGTTGCTCAAGCCGCTCGAAAGCTCGCTCATGCTCGGACGCGCGCAGCCGCTCGTCATGATGATCGCGGGCGTCAACGGCGCGGGCAAGACGACGAGCATCGGCAAGCTCGCCAAGCATCTGCAGAGTTTCAACCAGTCGGTGCTGCTTGCCGCCGGCGACACGTTCCGCGCCGCCGCGCGCGAGCAGTTGGCAATCTGGGGGCAACGCAACAACGTCACCGTGGTGTCGCAGGAAAGCGGCGATCCGGCGGCCGTGATTTTCGACGCGGTCGGCGCCGCGCGGGCGCGCAAAATCGACGTGATGATGGCGGATACGGCCGGCCGTCTGCCCACCCAGTTGCATCTGATGGAAGAGCTGCGCAAGGTCAAGCGCGTGATCGGCAAGGCGCAGGACGGCGCGCCGCACGAGGTGTTGCTCGTAATCGACGCCAATACCGGGCAGAACGCGCTTGCGCAGGTCAAGGCTTTCGACGACGCGCTCGGCTTGACCGGCCTGATCGTCACCAAGCTCGACGGTACGGCCAAAGGCGGCATTCTTGCAGCCATCGCGCGGCAACGACCCATCCCGGTGTACTTCATTGGCGTTGGCGAAAAGGTGGAGGACTTGCAGCCTTTCAGCGCTGAAGAGTTCTCCGACGCATTGCTAGGCGGATAGGCGGAAGCCTCGCCACTATCGGCGCCTCGCCAGCAAGTCACAAAAAAGGGCACTCTTCGGAGTGCCCTTTCTACACCGGCAACGCGGTACGGCTCATTCGGCGTCTGGTTGCACGCCGGGCGCGGCGCGCGCGAATGCGTCGATTTGCATCGCGTGGTCGTAAATGCGCTGTATGGTCGGATATTTCGACGTATCGACGTTGAAGCGCTGCGCGTTGAACACCTGCGGGATCAGGCACGCGTCCGCGAGTGTCGGTTCGTCGCCGAAACAGAGCTTGCCGGTGCGCGCGTCGCTCGCAAGGTGAGCCTCCAGCGTCGCAAAGCCTGTGTCCACCCAGTGCCGGTACCAGGCGTCTTTCGCGTCGTTCTCCACGCGCAGCGTGTGTTTCAGATACTTCAGCACACGCAGATTGTTGAGCGGATGAATCTCGCACGCCACCTGCAACGCGAGCGAGCGGACATACGCACGGTCGGCGGGCGCCTTCGGCAAAAGCGGCGGCTCGGGATGCGTTTCTTCCAGATATTCGATGATGGCAAGCGACTGCGGCATCACCTCATGGCCGTCGATCAACGTGGGGACGATGCCATCCACGTTGACCGCGCGATATTCCGGCTTCAGCTGCTCCCCACCATCTCGCACGAGATGCACAGGCACATACTCGTACGGCAGGTTCTTCACGTTGAGCGCGATCCGCACCCGATACGACGCCGAGCTGCGAAAATAGCTGTAGAGCTTCATGTCGTTGTCTCCTCCCAAAACTGCTTCAGACGACGCGCACGCTGAATTCGCCCAGTCCGTCCACGCCGCCTTTCATCAGGTCGCCCTGCACCACCGCGCCGACGCCTTCTGGCGTGCCGGTGAAAATGAGATCACCCGGCTGCAACTCGAACAACGTCGAAAGGTAGGCAATGGTCTCGCCCACGGACCAGATGAGTTGCGACACGTCCGAGCGTTGCTTCTCTTCACCGTTCACGGACAGCCAGATCGCGCCCTTCCCGATGTGGCCGACGCTCGACACCGGATGAATCGGGCCGAGCGGTGCAGATTGATCGAAACCCTTTGCGGTGTCCCACGGACGACCCAGCTTCTTCGCCTCGGCCTGCAGGTCGCGGCGCGTCATATCGAGACCGAGCGCGTAGCCGTAGACGTGATCCAGCGCGCTTTCCGCGGAGATATTTTTGCCGCCTTTACCGATCGCCGCGACGAGTTCCATTTCGAAGTGGAGGTTTTTAGACAGCGTCGGATACGGGAATTCGCCGGTCTCGCCCGGCGCGACATACAGGACGGCATCCGCCGGCTTGCTGAAGAAAAACGGTGGCTCGCGGTCCGGATCATGACCCATCTCGCGGGCATGCGCCTCGTAATTGCGGCCGACGCAATAAATGCGACGCACAGGGAACTGCTCGCTGGACCCAACAACCGGCACTGCGACCACCGGTGCCGGTGCAAATACGTAACTCATCCGGTTCTCCGTTCTTCGATATGAGCCGCGGTGCGGCGATAAAACAGCGAGTGTAACGCGCGCTAGAAGGTGGCGCGCGCAAGTCAGGCACGGGTTCGGGACAGCGACGCGTCAGTGCGCGCGTCTCGGCGGACGGCTATAGATGCGATACTCACACCAGAACGTCCCTTGAATACCGTGGCGACCGCCCCGACGGCGGCACGCCAGCACGTCAATCGCCCTCATGACAGACTCTGCCGACACCGCCAATCCATTCCCCTGCGCCCGCTTCATCAAGGAAATCGGCCGCGGGCCGAACGGAGCCCGCGCGCTCACCGCCGAGGATACGCGCGCGCTCTACACTGCCATGCTCGACGGCCGCGTCGGTGAACTGGAACTGGGCGCGGTGCTGCTCGCTTATCGTGTGAAAGGCGAAACCGCCGACGAACTCGCGGCGATGCTGGCAGGCGCCCATGCGTCGTTCGAGCCGGTTCATCTGCGTCCCGGCGAGTTCCGGCCAGTATCGATCCCCAGCTATAACGGCGCGCGCAAACAGCCGAACCTCGTGCCGCTGCTTGCGCTGCTGCTGGCGCGTGAAGGGGTGCCGGTTCTCGTGCACGGCATTACCGACGATCCTGGCCGCGTGACGAGCGCCGAAATTTTCACGCATCTGCGGATACCGCACGCGACCTCGCACGACGACATTGAAGACGGCCTCGCAGAGCGCCGTCTCGCGTTTGCGCCGATCGACGTGCTCGCGCCAAAGCTTGCACGTCTGCTCGCGCTGCGGCGGCGCATGGGCGTGCGCAATTCGACGCATACGCTCGTCAAGATTCTCCAGCCGTTCGCGCCCGCCGGGCTGCGTCTCGTGAACTACACGCATCCGCCGTATCGGGACAGCCTCACGCAGCTATTTAGCACCCATCCCGACGCGGCGGCCGGCGGCGCTTTGCTCGCGCGCGGCACTGAGGGCGAAGCAGTCGCCGACACCCGGCGTCAGGTGCAGGTGGACTGGCTGCATGACGGGATCTGCGAGACGCGAGTGCCGCATGAGCGCTCGTCGCGCGACGCACCTGAGGTCGAGTTGCCTGAAGCGCGCGATGCCGCGACGACAGCGGCATGGATCGGCGCCGTGCTGCGCGGCGAGGCGCCGGTGCCAAGCGCGATAGAGAGGCAAGTCGAGTTGATTGCCGACGTCGCGCGAACGCCCGCGCACTGAGGCTCACTCAATCGCGCAACGCGTCGCCTGCCATGCAATGAGGCGCCATTGGCCGTCTTCCTGCGTGTGGATCGCCGTGTAGGCAATCGGAAAAAGCAGTGCGCCGCTATTCGCTTCCATCTCGATCAGCGCGCGGCCGGTCACGACGCAGGTTTCGCGGCCGACCGGCAGCACATCTTGCGACTGCACTTCGATTTGCCGATAGCGGCGGCGCCCGGCGGTAATGCCGTCGATGAACTGCCGCTTCGTCTCGCGCTTGCCGTTCGTGTGCACGTAGCTCACGTTCTCTGCGAGCAGCGCGTCGAGCGATTGACCGTCGCCGTCGACCATCGCGCGGAAGCGTTCGCGTTCCAGCCCGCGGATCGCCTCGATTGTCTTTGCCGCCATTGCTCAGCCCCTTGCACCGGTGAGCCAGACGCGGCCACGGTCGTCAGAAGTTATATTGCAGGTATAGCTGGTGGAAATTTATACCAGGATTCGGCTCTTTGATACCGCCATTCGAAACATGCTGGAAGCGGTAGCCCGCCTGATACTGCTGATGGCCGCCGAATTGTATGCCCACGCCCGCCATATCGGCGAACTGGAACGCAGTGGACAGTGTGAAAGTCGAAGAAATTCTCGGGCTCGACAACAAGCGCACACCCACGCCTGCCTCGACGAAAGGCCGGATAGATCCGGATCCTTTAATGAAGCGAATGATAGGCGTCACACCGATCTCGCCGATGTTCTCATGCACATTGCCTTCGTTCGTGTGCCACCAGGCAACGTGGGCCTCGCCGATCAGCGCGAAATGCCAGTCGCCGACCTGCCACCACGTGAGATTCGGGTCCCACACGAGGCCGAGGTCCAGTTTCTTGACATGATGATCGCCCAGAGCCCCGGTGACCTGGACTCCGAACTGATCGGCGGCAGCAACGCCGGAAAGAGTAAGCAGCAGAGCCGCGCATGCAGCTTTTAGAGCCAGACCACGGAAGACATTCTTTTTGTTGTCCATCTGATACCCGAGCTCAGCAAGTTGAACATTCTGTAACAGTTTGCGTATTCTAAAGACAATCTGAAGGCGGTGGATCCTGTTAAGAAATTTAAATTTTCGCAATTACATACATCATAAATTGAAAAAATCGGTCGAAAGTAAGAATGAATGGACTTCGTTAGGTAATTTCTACGGCACCAGCGCTGGCCGTCAAAGGCGAGTATGATGACTATTGAAAGTTGAAATTCAATAGGAAACAACGGAACTTGGATGCCCCTATGGGCTCTAAGTATTAGCACTCGGAAATCGAGAGTGCTAACATCCAACGCTGGAGTCGTTACCTGAACAAGCTTTTGCCTGATTCCAAAGGAGCTTTAAACGTGAGCCATGCATTGACCCTTCCGAGTACTCTGAGCCCGTCGTCGGCTAAGGCCGCTCCGGCAGGTGCGCTGGCGCTCTCGCATTCCTCCCTGCTGCCCGGTCAACTGGGCAACATCGACGCCTACATCCAGGCCGTAAATCGGATTCCGATGCTGACGCCGGCAGAAGAACGCCAGTTCGCCACAGAATTCCGCGAGCACGACAACCTCGAGGCTGCACGCCGCCTCGTGCTGTCGCACCTGCGGCTGGTCGTCTCGATCGCGCGCAACTACCTGGGCTATGGGCTGCCGCACGCCGACCTGATCCAGGAAGGCAACATCGGCCTGATGAAGGCCGTGAAGCGCTTCGATCCGGAGCAGAACGTACGTCTCGTGTCGTACGCCATGCATTGGATCAAGGCCGAGATCCACGAATACATCCTGCGCAACTGGCGCATGGTGAAGGTCGCCACAACCAAGGCGCAGCGCAAGCTGTTCTTCAACCTGCGCAGCCATAAACAAGGCTTGGGCGCTTTCACGCCGGACGAGATCGAAGGTCTCGCCAAAGAGTTGAACGTCAAGCGCGAAGAAGTAGCCGAGATGGAAACGCGCCTCTCGGGCGGCGACATCGCGCTGGAAGGCCAGGTTGAAGACGGCGAAGAGTCGTATGCGCCGATCGCGTATCTCGCCGACTCGCATAGCGAGCCGACCGCGGTACTGGCCTCGCGTCAACGCGACAAGCTGCAAAGCGACGGTATCGCGACGGCACTGGAGGCACTCGACGCCCGCAGCCGCCGCATCATCGAAGCTCGCTGGCTGAAGGTGGAAGACGACGGTTCGGGCGGCTCGACGCTGCACGAACTGGCCGACGAGTTCGGCGTATCGGCTGAGCGTATTCGCCAGATCGAAGCTAGCGCAATGAAGAAGATGCGCGGTGCGCTGACCGAATACGCGTAACGCACGCTAGCGGTCACATCGGCGTGGTGCAAGCCCGGTTGACCCAAAAAGAAGCGCTGAAGTCGCAAGCCCTGCCTCGCAAGACGGCGGGGCTTTTTTTATGCGTCGTTCCCGCGCTGCGACAGATGAACATGCGCCGGCTACGCGAGAAGGGTCGGCGTACAGCACACTAACGAGTAGTGTGTCCGGCATGGCGCCGGTAAACGCAAAGCGGCACCTCGGATCGAGGTGCCGCTTTCTTATTGCGCTGCTGGTCGGGCGTTCAGTTGACCCGCGCTAACCGCATCGCGGCGTGGCACGAAGCGCCTTGAGCGCTTCGCCGCCACACCTGTTCAGTCACGCAGGCAAAGGCGCCGCGCCGCCGCTGGGCGGCAGGCGAGTTGCCAGTGCTTCCGCGTAACGCCGCGCCGCATCGCCGACGACGATATGGAACGTATCCGCCGCAACCCACGCCGTGTCGAGTGTCGCGAGACGCTGACGATCCACCGCCGACGGATCCTGAACGACGATACGCAGACGCGTCGCCGCCACGGCGTCGAGCGACTTCACGTTGCCGGCGCCGCCGAACACCGCCAGCCAACGCAATGGATCGGGATCGAGCGGACCATTTGCGGCTGCCGAAGCACCGCCCGCAGCAACCACACCACCCGCCGCCGAAGTTGCAGCCGAAGTCAAAACCGCAGCAGCGGAGGCAGCCAGCTTCACCGCACCTGCATCGTTGCCGCCCCGCTCCATCGCAGTCCGAATTTCATCAGCGATGATGTCCGCTTCCGGCCCGATAATGACTTGCACGTTCGTCGTGCCGCGCTTGAGCACGCCGCGCGCGCCGATGGTCTTCAGTTCGTTTTCCGACACCTTGCTGGAGTCCACGACGGACAGACGCAGACGGGTCGTGCACGCATCCACCAACGAGAGATTCGCCGCGCCGCCGAGCGCCGCGATATAACGCTGCGCGCGCGGGACGGCAGCGCCTGCCACGGGCGAAACGAAACCGCCGGCCGCGAACGAATCGGCTTGCTCGTCGGCAGCGGCGGGTTCGCGGCCCGGCGTCGCCATGTTGAACTTGCGGATGAAGAAGCGGAACAGGCCGTAGTACACCACCGCATACACGATGCCGACCGGGATGGCCAGCCAGCCCTTGGTCGAAAGGCCGTAGTTCAACACGTAGTCGATCGCGCCCGCGGAAAACGTGAAGCCGAGGTGAATGCCGAGCGCCGAACAGATCGCGAGGGCAAGACCCGTCAACAGCGCATGGATCACGTACAGCACCGGCGCGAGAAACATGAAGCTGAACTCGATCGGCTCCGTGACGCCCGTCAGAAACGACGTAAGCGCCATCGAAAACAGCAGACCGCCCACAATCGCGCGGCGCTCCTTCGGCGCTTCATGGAACATCGCGAGACACGCGGCCGGCAAGCCGAACATCATGACCGGGAAGAAGCCCGTCATGAACGTTCCGGCAGTCGGATCGCCGGCGAAGAAGCGATGCAGGTCGCCCGTCACGGCAACGCCGCCCGGCGGCGTGAAGGTGCCGAACACGAACCACGTCAGCGAATTGAGGATGTGATGCAAACCCGTCACGAGCAGCAGCCGGTTCAGCACGCCGAACACGAATGCGCCGAGCGCGCCCGCCGTGGTCAGCCAATGGCCGGCTGTATCGATCACGCTCTGCACCGGTTGCCACACATAGCCGAACAGAATGCCGAGCGCGAGACAGACCACGCCCGTGACGATCGGCACGAAGCGTTTCCCTCCGAAGAACGCCAGGTAGTCCGGCAGCTTGATGTCCTTGTAGCGGTTGTATAGCAAGCCGGCCACGATACCCGCCACGATCCCCGACAACACGCCCATGTTGAGCTTGTCGTTGATGTCCTTCATTACCGCGACTTCGATCAGATAGCCGATCGCGCCCGCGAGACCCGCGACACCGTTGTTGTCCTTCGCGAAGCCGACCGCCACGCCGATTGCAAACAGCAGCGGCAGGTTGTCGAAGATCGCGCCGCCGGCGTCGGCGATCATCTTGATGTTGAACACATCGGGCTGGCCGAGGCGCAGCAGCAGGCCGGCAACCGGCAGCACCGCGATAGGCAGCATCAGCGCGCGTCCCAGGCGCTGAATCTTCAGAAACGGATTCCCATCCATTGATACCTCCAATCCTTGTCTCGTTGTCGACGGACGTCGTTGAGTTATGTAGCGTTGCGCACCGTGCGGGGTTCAGTCCAACGGCCACGTTTCGCGGCTTACTGCTCTTACCGCCTGCGCCGATTCGAGCGCCAGCGCATCCTGCGCGCGTTGACGGCACAGTTGATAATCGAGGTCGCGCACCCGCGCCTTGATGCCCGGCACCGAAACCGGGTCCACCGAAAGCTCGGTTACGCCGAGGCCGACAAGCAGCGGCATCGCAAGCGGATCGCCCGCCAGCGCGCCGCATACACCGACCCATTTGCCATGCTTGCTCGCGCCTTGCACGGTCGCTGCGATTAGCCGCAGCACGGCCGGATGCAGACCGTCTGCCTGTGCGGCGAGGTCGGCCTGACAGCGGTCCATGGCAAGCGTGTATTGCGTCAGGTCGTTGGTGCCGATCGACAGGAAGTCCGCGTGTTGCGACAGTTGGTCGGCAAGCAGCGCCGCCGACGGCACCTCGATCATCACGCCGACCTCGATCGGTTCCGTGCGGCCTAACTCGCGAGCGAATTCGTCGATTCGTTTGCGGATCCGGATCAGCTCGCCGACATCGGTCACCATCGGCAACAAAATGCGCACGGCGCCAAACGGCTTTACGGAGAGCAGGCCGCGCAGCTGATCGTCGAGCAGGTCGGGGCGCACCTGCGCGAGGCGAATGCCGCGCAAGCCGAGCGCGGGGTTCGGCTCCGGCGGCAGCGTGAGGTAGTCGACTTCCTTGTCCGCGCCGACGTCGAGCGTGCGGATGATCGCGGTGCGACCGTTCAATGCGTCGACAATGCCTTGATAGCTCTGCCGATGCTCGTCCGTGGTCGGCGCGGCTGCACGGTGAATGAATAGCAGTTCGGTGCGCAGCAGGCCGACCGAGTCCGCGCCGTTTTCCACGGCCGTTTTTGCGTCGTCAAGCGTCGCGATGTTCGCGGCGACTTCGATCGCGCGGCCATCGGCCGTGACCGCAGCTTCTTGCGACTTACGGCGATTCGCTTCGCGCACACCCGCGAGGCGGCTGCGCTCGAGTCGCGCGCGCTCGACATCGAGCTCCGTCGGCGCAAATTCCAGCCGACCCGTGGTCGCGTTCACCACGACCTGCGTGCCTTCGGGAATCGCATACAGCGCATCGCCCATGGCCACCAGCGCGGGAATGCCCGCCTGCCGCGCGAGAATCGCCGCGTGCGACGTCGCACCGCCGCGCGCCATCACGAGAGCCGTGACACGCGAGCGATCCAGTGCGGACAAATCGGATGGCGTGAACTCTTCCGCGGCAAGCACTGCTTCCTCCGGAAGCGTTCGCGCCGCGGCATTCGTATAGCCGAGCGCACGCAGCACGCGTTTCTCGATGTCGCGCAGGTCGGCGGCACGCTCGGCGAGCAACGCGTCTTCGATATTAGTAAGGATGGCTATCTGTGCACGGATCGCTTCGCGCCACGCAAAGCCCGCGCTCTTGCCGAGACTGATCAGATCGCGCGCGGCGTCGAGCAGCGTGGGGTCTTCGAGCAGCACACGATGTACCGCGAAAATACCTGCTTCGCCGACCGCGCCGCGTTGCGACGCGTCGCGCACCGTCGTGCCGAGGTCGGCGTCGACGGTCGCAATCGCCTTGTCGAGCAGGCGGCTTTCCGCAGCCGACGTGCCGCTTGCCTGTTCGGGCGGATCGATGTCCGCGTCGTCCCAGCGCACCAGCTTGCCGATTGCCAGGCCCGGCGCCGCGCAGACGCCGGCGAGCGTGTTCGGCGCGAGAGTCTCGCCCGCCGCCGGTGTCACGGTTTGCGGCGCGGGCGAACTTTGCCGCGCCGGCTTCTCTTCGACTTCGCCGTGCGCCTCGCGCGTCAGTTCGTCAGCGATCGCGTCTACGGCGGCTCGGGCTTGCGGCCCCACACCGAGTAGCTCCACCGTCGC
The DNA here is from genome assembly GCF_000685095.1 of Paraburkholderia caledonica NBRC 102488. Classification (GTDB taxonomy): domain Bacteria; phylum Pseudomonadota; class Gammaproteobacteria; order Burkholderiales; family Burkholderiaceae; genus Paraburkholderia; species Paraburkholderia caledonica. The sequence goes on along the minus strand of NZ_BAYE01000007.1, from coordinate 26,292 downwards.
GCCCTGACCCGCGCCGAGTCCCAGCAGTCCAACCACGCTTTCTATTGCCGCCTTGCGCCCGTCGTAACGCACCTCCACACGCGCATCGAAACCGCGCGCCACTTCACGAGCACGCGCTGCCGGCCGCGCATGAAGGCCGCCCGCGTGAACCAGTGTGACTTGCGCGCGCGCTTCTTCGGTCACGCTCGTTGCGCTCAACTGACGAGACGCGTCGGCCGCCGCACCGGCGCGAGGACGCAGCAACAACAGCGGCGTTTCACCCGCCTTCAGCATGCCGCCCTGCGCGCGCTCGACGATTTCGAACGCGTCGGAGTTTGCTATAGCGATGACAGAAACAAGGCTCGGCGCATGCAAGGCAATCTGATCCTGATCGAACTCGATCAGCACGTCACCGGCATGCACGTATGCGCCCTGCTCGACCATCGGCGCAAAGCCTTTGCCGTTCAGCTCGACAGTGTCGATACCGATATGCAGCAGAATCTCGGCGCCCTCCGCTGTGGCCAGCGTCACAGCGTGGCCGGTGCGCGCAAGATGGGTGACCGTTCCCTCGCACGGCGCGACGAGTCGGCCCTCGAGCGGATCGACGCCGATCCCGTCGCCGAACATGCCGCCCGAAAACACCGGGTCGGGCACGTTCGCGAGCGGCACGACCGGACCGGTCATCGGCGCCAGCAAAACAATATGGCCTTCAGAATGGCTCATTAAACGGGACTCCTCGACACGTCGCATCTGATTTCTCGTCAGTGAGTTTCGGTGATTTTGTTGAGATGGCGCGGCGCATCGGGATTGCGCCCGCGCGCGGCCGCAAGGCCCGCGGCCATTACGTAAAAGGACAGGATGGCGGCGATCGGATCGAGCGCCGCGTGAGCGGTGGTAGCGAGCGGCAGCGTCGCTTCGGGTACATCGGACGGAGCGGCGAGCAATACGCGAGCGCCGCGAGCCTGCATGTCGCGCGCGAGTTGTAGCAGACCAGCCTGCTCCGGCCCCCGCGGTGCGAACACCAGCAACGGATAGTCGCGGTCGATCAGTTCCATCGGACCGTGCCGCACTTCCGCGCTAGAAAACGCTTCTGCCTGAATGCCGGAGGTTTCCTTCAGCTTCAACGCGGCTTCCTGCGCGATGGCAAGGCCGAGACCGCGCCCGATCACGATCATGCGTTCGATGCCGCGCAGTTCGTCGACGGCCATCGACCAGTCGAGCTTGCCGGCGGTCTGCAACGCGTCGGGCAGCGTATTTAACGCAGCCAGCAGTTCGGGATCGCGCTGCCAATGCGCGACCAGTTGCGCGGAAATCGAGAGCATCGCGATGTAGCTCTTGGTGGCCGCAACGCTCAGTTCAGGACCAGCGACGAGCGGCAGATGCCACTCGCACGCGTCGGCGAGCGGTGAAGCCGGTGCATTGACTGCGGCAACGGTCAACGCGCCCGCCTCGCGCAGCGCCTGCATCGTGCCGACCAGATCAGGACTCTTGCCCGACTGCGAGAACGCCAGTGCAAGCTGATCGCGAACCTGTAGCGGCGCCTGTTGCAGCGTCGCCACCGACATGGGCAGCGACGCGACCGGCACGCCGAGGCGGCTCATCGTCAGGCTCGCGAAGTAACTCGCCGCATGGTCGGAACTGCCGCGCGCGACCGTCAACGCGACATGGCGAGGTTGTTGCGCGAGCCGGGCGGCCAAGGCCTCGACGCGCGAGGTGTCCGTGAGTTGCGCGGCGACCGTTTCTGCGGACGCCAACGCCTCTTTAAGCATATTCGACAATTGCTTCTCCTTCGACGTACGTCGCGCTTAACGCCAGTTCACGATCGAACACAACGACGTCGGCCCATGCACCGCGCGCGATGCGGCCGCGGTCTTCAATGCCGAGGTAGTCGGCGGCGTAGCGCGACAAACGGTTTGATACATCGGCGATCGGCAGACCGATCGACACCAGATTGCGCAGCGCCTGATCCATGGTCAGGGTGCTGCCGGCGAGCGTGCCGTCGGCGAGACGCACACCGCCGAGACACTTCGTCACGTGTTGGCTGCCGAGGCGGTATTCGCCGTCGGGCATGCCGGTCGCCGACGTGCTGTCCGTGACCACATACAGACGCGGAATCGCGCGCAGTGCGGCGCGGATCGCGCCCGGATGCACGTGCAGCAGGTCGGGAATGATTTCGGCGAATTCCGCATGCGCGAGCGCCGCGCCGACGAGCCCAGGATTGCGGTGATGCAGCGGCGACATCGCGTTGAAAAGATGCGTAAAGCCGCACGCGCCGTGTTTGAGCGCGGCAACGGCGTCGTCGTATGTGCCGAGCGAATGGCCAAGCTGCACGCGCACGCCGCGCGCCGCCATCTCGGAGATGATGTCCATATGGCCGGCAATTTCAGGCGCCAGCGTGACGACGCGAATCGGCGCGATGGACAGATACTTGAGCACTTCGTCCATCACGGCGCAGACGGCTGCATCGGGCTGCGCGCCCAGCTTGCCTGGGTTGATGTACGGCCCTTCCAGATGCACGCCGAGCACCCGCGAGCAGCCGGGCGTGCGCACGCGCGCGACGTCGCCGAGACCGGCGACCACGCTCATCAGTTCGTCGCGCGGCGCGGTCATCGTGGTAGCTAGCAGACTCGTCGTGCCGTAGCGCGCATGGGTGCGCGTGATGGTTTCGATCGCGTTGCCGGCTTCCATCACGTCGGCGCCGCCGCCGCCGTGCACGTGCAGGTCGATGAAGCCGGGCAGGATGTACGGCGCGTCGTTCGTCGCGGGATCGACGCGCTCGCCGGTAAGCGCCGTGATGCGGCCGTTTTCGTATTCGAGCGTGCCGTGAATCCACCCGTCGGTGGTGAGTATGTTTCCGGTCAGCATGAGTCTCTCTTGCAAGGCGTGATACGGGGTGTGGCTGAATCGCGCCTGAGCGCGCGGTGCGGGGCGGCGCGGCTTACGCGGCCGTGCGCCCCACCTGAAAGCGGCGCTCAGGTCCGCAATTCAGCGACGAAGTCGTAGTAGTCGTCGCGGCAATAGGTGTCCGTCAATTCGATTGCGCGCTGGTCGGCGCTATAACCGATACGGGTAATGACCAGCAGCGCCGAGCGCGGTTCGATATCCATGAGTGAAGCGATCTCGCTCGAAGCGTTGACCGCGCGAAAGTGCTGCAACGCGCGCACAACCGCTGCGCCGCGTTGCTCCAGATAGCTGTAAAGCGAAACGCCGATTGCCTGCGGATCGGGAACGATCGCGACCGGAAGCGCCGAGTGCTCGACCGCCATCACGATGCCGTCCGCGCGGCGCAGCCGGCGCAGGCTCGCCACTGCTGCACCGGGCGACAAACCGAGGCGCACTAGCTCTTCCCGATTGGCGGCGCGGATATCGCGCTCGAGCCAGACCGAGTCCGGACGGAAGCCACGCTGCTGCATCTTCTTGGTGAAGCCGGTGAGCCGCGACAGCGGATCTTCGACGCGTGGCGTGATGAAGCTGCCCGCGCCGCGCGCGCGCCGGATGAGCCCTTGCTCGACCAGCAGTTCGATCGCCTTGCGCGCGGTAATGCGCGACACGCCGATTGCGTCCGAGAGCGTCCGCTCCGAAGGCAACGCTTCACCGGCCGACCACACCCCGCAATGGATCGCGGTCGCCAGATTGCGCGCGAGCTGCAAATACAGCGGCGTGACGTTTCGAGCGTCAGGCATGAGTGCGGACCAGCGGGTTTCCATGGCGCTCCGGCGGCAGTAACGGAAGGTTGGGCTTGCAAAAACGAGAGCCCATTATATAACCAACATAATACCAGTCAACGAACTGGTTCTATGCCGGCATGACAGGGCGCAAAGCCTTGTAGAACAAGCCAGAGCGGCCGATGAACGTGGTCCGCATGCCGGTTCGGAGAGCCCAGGATTTACCCGCATTCGAGACAAATTAAGCGTGTAGCAGTCCCAATTGCGAACCAGTTCGCGAGGTCTGGAAGGGTGCACGTTCGTCCGTTTTCGAACCCCGCGCGGTTTATGCCAAACGCATGATTTTGTTAATAAGGGCGCGTTCCAATATAGTGGTATGCGAATCCATAAAAAAAACGGGAGATCAGCATTTGACCGATTCCGAGACGCTGCGACGGGCCCAGGCAGTCCGCCATTTCAATCGCTTCTACACGCGGCTTATCGGCGCTCTGCACGAGCGCCTGGCTCGCAGCACGTTCTCGTTGACGGAGGTGCGCGTGCTGCACGAACTGTCGCGCGGACGCGCGCAGACGGCGTCGGCGCTCGGTCGCGCGCTTGGACTCGACAGCGGTTATCTGAGCCGCTTGCTCACCAGTTTCGAGCATCGCAATCTGATTACGCGACGGCCGTCCGAGACGGACGCGCGCCAGTCGCTGATCGAACTGACGGCTAACGGCCATGCAGCCTATGCGCCGCTCGACTCGGCAGCCGTTGAGGAAGTGCTGGACCTGCTCGGCGGGCTCGGCGCGGGCTCACAGGAGCAGTTGATTGCCGCGATGAACCTTATCGAAAGACTGCTCGGCGACAAGCCGCAGCGGAACGTCATTGAACTGCGCGCGCCGCGCCCCGGCGAATGCGGCTGGCTCGTGCATCGACAAGCGCAGTGGTTCGCGGCGCAGTATGGCTGGGACGGATCGTTCGAAGGGTTGCTTGCGCGCGTGGTCGCCGATTACACGCAACGCAACGATAGCTTTCGCGAAACGTGCGTCGTCGCTGATCACAACGGCATGGTGGTGGGCGCGGTGTGCATCGTCGCCGTGTCGACGACGGTGGCCGGCGTGCGCCTCTTGTGGGTCGAACCGGACGTGCAGCGTCTTGGCATCGGCACACGTTTGATGACCGAAGCAACGCGGTTCGCGCGGCGCGCGGGTTACACGAGACTGACGCTAACCACGGCCAGCGCATTGGAAGAGCCGCGGCGCCTGTGCAAGCGCGCCGGTTTCGAACTCGTCAGCACGGCGCCGGAGCGCCGTTTCGGCAAGGATCTGATGATCGAGCGGTGGGAGTTGGGACTGTAAGCCGCGTTAGAACGACGGAACCACCGAACCCTTGAACTGCGTCTTGATGAACTGACGCACGTCTTCCGACTGATACGCTGCAACGAGCTTCTTCACCCACGGCTTGTCTTTGTCCTGGGTGCGCACCGCGATCAGGTTCGCGTACGGGCTGTGAATGTCTTCGAGCGCGATCGCGTCTTTGGTCGGCTGCAGACCGGCGGAAAGCGCAAAATTCGTGTTGATCGCGGCTGCGTCCACATCGGCAAGCGAGCGCGGCAATTGCGCGGCATCGAGTTCGACCAGTTTGATCTTCTTCGGATTCTCAGCGACGTCGAGCGCGGTCGCATTGTTGCCGTTCGTGCCCGCGCCGGCCTTCAGCTTGATCACGCCTTGCGTCTGCAGGAGCAGCAGCGCACGGTTCTCGTTTGACGGATCGTTCGGTACAGCGATCTTCGCGCCTTGCGGCAAATCTTTTAGCGACTTCAGCTTCTTCGAGTAGATGCCGAGCGGCGAGATGTAGGTGAGGCCCGCGTTGACAATCTTGTAGCCGCGCTGCTTGATCTGGCTGTCGAGATACGGCTGATGCTGGAAGCTGTTGGCGTCGAGATCGCCTGCGTCGAGCGCGGCGTTCGGCTGCACATAATCGTTGAATTCGACGACTTTCACGTTCAGGCCCTCGCGCTTCGCCACCTTGGTGACGACTTCCCAGATCTGCGCGTCCGGGCCGCCGATGGTGCCGACCTTGATGACTTTGTCGTCGGCATGGGCGCCGGGGCTGGTGACGATCGCCGCGCCGGCGATCACTGCGGAGAGGGCTTTGAGGATATTTCTGCGCTGCATGTAATTCTCGCTGTTTCTAATCGAATCGTTCGCATGAGATTCGGGTGATAGCCGGACGCGGGCACCGATGACACGCAGGTAGCAGCGGGATCCGAGCGCGCCGCCGGCCGGACCGTAAATCGTCTCATATGCTGTGCGAGATGTGAAATACAGCAATCACATATAGGTATGCGAAGCGCGATCGGGCGGCGAAGCGCCACGCTGTGGCTGATAATTCGAAACGTTGCCGCGAACATCCGCGGTACGTTCAATCACCTGCGAGGACGCCCATGTATGTCATCAACCTGATCTATACCGCTTCACTCGAGCGCATCGACGACGCGCTGGAAGCGCACCGTGCGTTCCTGACCACGCATTTCGATGCAGGTGTTTTCGTGGCCGCGGGGCCGAAAGTGCCGCGCGACGGCGGCATCATTCTGGCGGTGCGCATCGAACGCGACAGGCTGGATGCGATCCTCGCAACCGATCCGTTCGCCGTGCAGAAGCTCGCGCGTTACGAGGTGACCGAGTTCAAGACGACACGGCTTGCGCCGGGGTTGAATCTGCCGATGCCGGTTTGAGGTTGAGGTATGCACAACACGACGTCAGTCAAGCAGTAGCTTGATGTCGTGTACCCAAGGCGCGGCGCCTTGGCCATCGCGCGCGAAAAGGCGCAGCTTGCCCTCGGTGTCGAACACATAGCTCGCCGCCGTATGGTCCATCGTGTAGCTGTCCGGGGTCTTGCCGGGCACCTTGGCGTAGTAGACGCGGAAGTCTTTCGCCACTTTCTTCAACTGTGCCTCGTCAGCGGGACGCAGGCCTACAAAGGTGGGATTAAACGCGGAGACGTATTGCCCGAGCAGCGCGGCAGTGTCGCGCTCGGGATCGACGGTGACGAACAGTACTTGAACGCGCCTGGCGTCTTCGGGACCGAGTTGCTGCAGCGCTTGCGAGAGCTCGGCCATCGTGGTGGGGCAAACGTCCGGGCAATGCGTGTAGCCGAAAAACAGCACGACGACCTTGCCTTTGTAATCCGCCATTGTGCGAATCTTGCCCGACGTGTCGGGTAACGAGAAGTTGCTCCCAAACTGGGTATTGCCGGTCAGGTCCAGGTTCTGGAACGCTGGCGGCTGCTTGCCGCAGCCCGCCACGAACAATGCGCTGCCGAGCGCGCAGGCAATCACAGCAGCACGCGCCGCACGCGCGAAGCGGGTATTGAGCATGGTATTACGCGCCGATCACAACGCGCACATAGTGGTCGACCAGCAGCGCGGCAAACAGCAGCGACAGATAGACGATCGAGTAACGGAAGGTCCGGCGCGCGAGATTGTCGGAGTAATCGAGGTAGATCTTCCACGCGTAGGCGAGAAACACCGCGCCGAGCACCACAGCCGCTGCGAGGTAGAGCACGCCGCTCATGCCGGAGATGAACGGCATCATAGTCACGGCGAACAGAATTACTGTGTACAACAGAATATGCAGCCGCGTGTACTTTTCGCCGTGCGTATTCGGCAGCATCGGCAAGCCGGCGTTTTCATAATCTTTGCGACGGTACAAGGCGAGCGCCCAGAAGTGCGGCGGCGTCCACACGAAAATGATCAGCACGAGAATCCATGCGTCGCCCGGTACCTGACCGGTGACGGCGGCCCAGCCGAGCGCCGGTGGCATCGCACCCGACGCGCCGCCAATCACGATGTTCTGCGGCGTGGCCGGCTTGAGCAGCAGCGTATAGATGACGGCATAGCCCACGAACGTGGCGAGCGTGAGCCACATGGTCAGCGGATTGGCGAACGTGTAAAGCGCCCACATGCCGAGGCCGCCGAGCACGGCCGAGAACAGCAGAATCTGCGTAGTGGTGATCTCGCCGCGCGCCGACGGTCGCCACGAAGTGCGACGCATTTTCGCGTCGATTTTTTGTTCGACGAGGCAATTGATTGCAAACGCTGCACCGGCGAGCAGCCAGATGCCGACGGTGCCGCCGATCAGAACGGTCCAGGGCACCATGCCGGGTGTCGACAGAAACATGCCGATGACGGCACAGAACACGGCAAGTTGCGTGACGCGCGGCTTGGTCAGCGCAATGTACTGCGAGATCCGGCTGCCGGGCGTATGAGGGAGTGTTGTGCTGTCCATGTGGAGTCACGCTGGCGCGGCATCGCGCGTAGGCAACACGGCGCGGCCGGGACGGCTATAAGCGATTCGAAAGTTTAACATAACGAGCAGGAGCAACAGGATCGCCGCGCCTCCGTTATGAGCTACCGCAATAGGCAGTGGCCATTGCAGAACGATGTTCGACAATCCGGTGACGAACTGGATCAGCACCACCAGCAAAACGCCGTTCGCCGGACGCCGCAGCGACTCGAAGCGGCGCAATTGAAGCGCGAACCACACGAGGTAGCCGACGACCACGAGCGCGAAGGTGCGGTGCGTCCAGTGAATCGCTACCAGTGCATCTTGCGTGATCATGTCGCCGCTGCTTGTCATGCCGAGCGCACGCCACAGGTGAAAACCGTGCGAGAAGTCCATCGGCGGAACCCATTGGCCGTTGCAGGTGGGGAAATCCGTACACGCGAGCACCGCGTAGTTCGTGCTGACCCAGCCGCCCAACGCGATCTGCACGATCAACAGCGCGAGACCCGCGACCGCCGCGACGCGCCAACGCGCGGCTTCCGGCTCGTAGGCGGGCAACGGCGTCTGGCGCGCGGCCAGCCAGCCGAGCGTGCCCAGCAGCGCGAGACCGAGCAGCAAGTGCGTCGTCACGATGACCGGTTGCAGCTTCATTGTCACCGTCCATGCGCCGAACGCGCCTTGCACGAGAATCAGCAGCAGCAGCGAAGTCGGCCACCAGGGCGACACGTGCAGCGGACGCCGCTTGATGCGCGCGGTCCATGCAATCACCGTCTGCGCGATGATCAGCACGCCGATCGCCATCGCGAAGTAGCGATGGATCATTTCGATCCACGCCTTGGTCATGCTGACGGGGCCGGTGGGCATCGCCTGATGCGCGGCGGTGATCGCAGCATGCGCGATAAATGGCGACGACGTGCCATAACAGCCGGGCCAATCCGGACAGCCGAGCCCCGAGTCGGTCAGACGCGTGAAGCCGCCGAACATCACGAGGTCGAGCGTGAGGAAAGTGGTGAGCCACACGAGCTTGCGGAATTTGTTGTCGTCGGCCTTGACCCACACATAAGACAGCGGCAACAACGCAATACACAAGCCGATCAGACCCAATTGCAGTACGAACATCTTCTCTTACCCTGGTTGCGGCATCAGCCGATGCTCGACCATTTCAGCAGCTTGGTCACGTCGCCCTTGATCTTGCTCGGGTTCGGATCTTTCGGGAAACGCATCATCAGATTGCCGTTCGGATCGACCATGTAGATATGGTCGGTGACCTTGGTGCCGTTCGCGGTCGGCAGCCACGCCGACACCTGCGCCGGATCGGCAAGCAGCATGTTGGTGTCGGGATAAGCCTTTTGTATCACGTCCGCCACGTTGCCCGCACCTGTCCGCAGCCACACTTCTACGACGCGCTCGCGTTCCGGGCCCTGTGCCGCGCGGATTTGCCGCATGAAGTAGAGCTTCGTCACGCACGCTTTGTCGCAAGCGGTGTCGTCGACGGAGATCAGCAGCCAGTGGCCACGCAACGTGGCGAGCTTGAGCGGTTTGCCGTCTTCGCCGGTGACGACGAGCGACTCGGGAATCGGCCGCTGCGGCTCGACGAGCGTGCCGTAACTGGTGCTGCCGCCGCTCGGCTTCACCACGTAGTACATGAAATAGGACACGGCAATGGGCGCCGCGCAGACGATCGCGAGCAACAGCAGGATCCAGCGGCCGCGCTCCCAGGAGCCCTTGCCGTTGGGCTGACCGGGCATCGGCTTGGCGGCGGTCGGTTTGCGGGCTTGCTGCGAACGGGGAGATGGCGTCGACACTACATAACCTCTTTCAATAATTTGTGCGGCTCGCCCAGGTCGTGGAGAGCCGCGCCGGGCACGCGCCGCATCACACGATGGGCGCCTGCTGTTTTCTGGCCGCGCGGCGCGCGGCGTACAGGCCGAAGGCCAAAGCCGCGACCGCCATGCCCCACCACTGGAACATGTAGCCGTAGTTGCGCTCGACGCCGTTGGTTGGAGCCGGCCAGTCGCGCACGAGTTTGTCGCCGTCGTCGTTCAATTGCTGGATCACGAACGATTGCAAGGGCAGTCCGGTCTCGGCGGCATAGGCGGCGACGTCGAGATTCTGGCGAATCGCCTGATGCGCGGCCGAACCGCCCTGCCCCAGTTCAAACGCGCGCGACGCATCCGCACGCGCAATTCCTTCTATTTCGATTTCGCCCTGGGGCGTAGTGTACGGCGCGATCGTCTCGCGATTATTGATGTTACGCGGCAACCAGCCCCGATTGACAAGCACATAACCGCCGCCGGTGAGTTTAAAAGGCATCACCACGTAAAAACCCGGCTGGTCGTTATACGGACGATTATCGAGGTACACGACCTTGTCAGCGACAAACGTGCCGCGCGCTTTCACGCGATGAAATTCGATGTCCTTCAATGCCACCGGCGCGCTGGTGACAGCTTGCGCGGGCGCGTTCTCAAACTGCGTGATGCGTGCCTCGAGTGCTTCTTTCTGATGCGCGCGGTCGCGCTGCCAGAAGCCGAGCCGCAAGGTCACCGCGACCACCAGCAGGATCAGCAACGCGGGAACGAGCCGGATCTTCATCGACGACACTCCAGGTGCGGCTTGAGCGGGCTGGCGAACGTGGGGCAAACGCCGGCGCGCGGTGAGATAATGGTCACCTTGCCTTCGCGCTTTTCCGTCTCAGCAGCTTCCATGCACATTCTCGTTCCCATCGCCTTCGTCCTGATCATCGCCAGCATGGTGTCGGCGCTGTACTTCATGATGCATGACAAGGGCAAAACCAAGCGGATGGTCTGGTCGCTCGCCACGCGAGTCGGACTTTCGATCTCGCTGTTCCTCTTCATTCTGTTTGCGTACTGGATGGGCTGGATTCACTCAACCGGCATTCCGTACGGGCGCTGATCCTGGCGTAACCATCACTGCTCTATAAACAAAACGCCGCCCTGACGGGGTCGAGGGCGGCGCTTCATCAATCCTGCTCACTACGCGTGCGCGGTGTTCCGATGGACGCTGCACGACGGCCCCCGCGCGTTCCGGTATAGCCGGCCGCGGCGCGGGCAATCAGTCTTACAGCCAGTACACGACGACGTAGAGTCCAAGCCAGACGACGTCGACAAAGTGCCAGTACCAGGCCGCGCCTTCGAACGCAAAGTGGTGTTCCGCCGTGAAGTGGCCGCGAATCATTCGCACCAGCACCACCGCGAGCATCGTGCCGCCGAGGAACACGTGAAAACCGTGGAAGCCCGTCAGCAGGAAGAACGTGGAGCCGTACACGCCCGAAGCCAGCGTCAGGTTCAGTTCGTTATACGCGTGGAAATATTCGAAGCCCTGCAAGAACAGGAAGCACACGCCCAGCACGAGTGTAGCTGCCAGCCAGATGATGGCCTTCTTGCGATGATCTTCACGCAGTGCGTGGTGCGAGACCGTCAGCGTGGCGCCCGACGAAAGCAGCAGCGCCGTGTTGATGGTCGGCACCGGCCATGGCGTCATGGACTTGAAGGTCGACACGAGCGACGCGGGACCGTTGTTGGGCCACACCGCCGAGAAATCCGGCCAGATCAGCTTGTAATCGAGACTCGCCAGTTCGTGCAGCGCGATTGCGCGCGCGTAGAAGAGCGCGCCGAAGAAAGCGCCGAAGAACATCACTTCAGAGAAGATGAACCAGCTCATGCTCCAGCGGTATGACTTGTCGACATTCTTGCCGTACATGCCGCCTTCGGACTCGGCAATCGCGTCGCCAAACCAGTGCCACAACGTAAAGAGCAGCCACAACAGGCCAACGACAACGCCGATCGGCGCCCAGTCATGTTCGTTGATCCACGCCGCAAGCGATCCGAGCATGACCAGCAACCCAGCGGCGGCGCTGATCGGGTGCCGCGACGGATGCGGTACGAAATAGTACGGGCTCTCGTTTTGACCGCTCATTCTTGATTCTCCACTTCAGTCCAGTTGTTCCGGAAGCTCCGGCTGCATCTTCGACGGCGCGTGTGTACCGCACCGCTTCACTCTAATTCGTGGGCGCTGCTACGCCCGTACTACATGCATGCGCAATGTCAGCCAACCACCGCGCGTACCACCAGAATCAGTACGCCGATGAAAATCGCCGTGCTGATCAGCGCCGCGATAATGACGTGCACCGGGTTCAGTTGCGTTGCGTCGGCTTCAAGATCGCGCCGCTTACGCACGCCGAAAAACGACCAGAACACCGCCTTCATCGACTGGCCGAAACTGCTTCTGCGCGGGCCGCCGCTGTTATCGCTCATCGTTGTCTTCCTTCGCCGGCGGCATGGGCCGTCAGGCGGGATTGGCAGCAGTTGCCGCCGTCTCGGCCGGGAGCGCCGCGCTTCCGACCTTCGCCGTTGCCGGCGTGTTCAACTCGAAAAACGTGTACGACAACGTGATCGTTTTCACGTCCTTCGGCAGCTTCGGATCGACGACGAACACGACCGGCATCCGTTTCGTCTGATTCGCCGTCAACGTCTGCTGCGTAAAACAGAAGCACTCGATCTTCTTGAAGTACTCAGTTGCCTGTTTTGGCGCGTAGCTCGGAATGGCTTGCGCCTGGATCGTGCGCGCCTGTTCGTTGCTCACCTCGTACATCACTGTTGTCACTTCGCCCGGATGCACGTCCATGCTGCGCTGTTCCGGCTTGAAACCGAGCGGGCCGCGCGCGTTCGCATCGAATTCGATCGAAACCGTACGGCTCATGTCGACCTGCGTATTCTTCGCCTCGCGCACCGTTGCATCGCGCTGCACCAGGTTGTTGATGCCGGTGATCTGACAGATCGCGCGGTACATCGGCACGAGCGCAAAACCAAAGCCGAACATCATCAACGCGACGACGAACAGCTTGACCAGCATCGAACGGTTGAAAGAGCGATCGGCCTGAGCCGGCGGTTGCGTCGACATCTCAATCCTCAACAAACCTGCAAACTACACCTGGACCGGTTCCATCAGGAAAACCAACCCTGATTGATGATGACGCTCGCGAAAAATACCGCTGCGATTGCGAGCAGCACAAGACCTATCCGCCTGTTGCTCGCCCGAATCTGCTCCGGCGTACGTCTTTCCTGTGAATTGCGCGTCATGCTCGAGTTTCTGAATACCTGGTTACTGCCATTGCCGCGCTTTCGCCGCCGTCCGGTCCGGGCGACGATGCAATCACGTCGCCACGGAACCGGCTACTTCGCTAAACGACGATTACTCGACGGTCGGCGGGTTTTCGAACGTGTGGAACGGAGCAGGGCTCGGCACGGTCCACTCGAGGCCCGTTGCACCGTCCCACGGCTTGTCGCCGGCTTTTTCGTGGTCGCCGCCGCCGCGATACGCAGGCAACGCCACCGCGAACAGGAAGTACACCTGCGCGAGACCGAAGCCGAACGCGCCGATCGAAATCACCTGGTTCCAGTCGGTAAATTGAGCCGGATAGTCGGCGTAGCGACGCGGCATGCCTGCGAGACCGACGAAGTGCATGGGCAGGAACGCGAGGTTGAAGAAGAACATCGACGCCCAGAAGTGAATCTTGCCGCGCGTTTCGTTGTACATCCAGCCGGTCCACTTCGGCGCCCAGTAGTACCAGCCCGAGAACAACGCGAAGAGGGAGCCCGCCACTAGCACGTAGTGGAAGTGCGCGACCACGAAGTAAGTACCGTGGTACTGGATGTCGAGCGGCGCCATGGCGAGCATCAGGCCGGACAAGCCGCCGAACGTGAACACCAGCAGGAAGCCGACCGCGAACAGCATGGGCGTCTCGAAGGAGAGCGAACCGCGCCACATCGTGGCGACCCAGTTGAACACCTTCACGCCAGTCGGCACGGCGATGAGCATGGTCGCGTACATGAAGAACAGCTGGCCCGTCACCGGCATGCCGGTTGCGAACATGTGGTGCGCCCAGACCATGAACGACAGAATCGCGATGGACGACGTTGCGTACACCATCGAGCTATAGCCGAACAGCGGCTTGCGCGAGAACGCCGGAATGACCTGCGACACGATCCCGAACGCCGGCAAGATCATGATATACACCTCGGGGTGCCCGAAGAACCAGAAGATGTGCTGGTACATGACCGGGTCGCCGCCGCCCGCCGCGTTGAAGAACGACGTGCCGAAGTGGCGATCGAACAGCACCATGGTGATCGCGCCAGCCAGAACCGGCATCACGGCGATCAGCAGGTACGCGGTGATCAGCCAGGTCCAGACGAACATGGGCATTTTCATCAGCGTGAGGCCAGGCGCGCGCATGTTCAGGATCGTCACGACGATGTTGATCCCGCCCATGATCGACGAAGCACCCATAAGGTGGACCGCGAAAATCGCGAAGTCCATGCCCGGTCCCATCTGCGTGGACAGCGGCGCGTACAGCGTCCAGCCCGCGGCGGTCGCGCCGCCCGGCGAGAAGAACGAACCGACCAGCAGAACAGCCGCCACCGGCAGAAGCCAGAAGCTGAAGTTGTTCATGCGGGCAAAGGCCATGTCCGATGCGCCGATCTGCAGCGGCACCATCCAGTTCGCGAAGCCGACGAACGCCGGCATGATCGCGCCGAACACCATGATCAGCCCGTGCATGGTGGTCAACTGGTTGAAGAACTCGGGGCGCATGATCTGCAGGCCCGGCTCGAACAATTCGGCACGAATCATCAGCGCCATCACGCCCCCGGAGAGGAACATGGTGAACGAGAAGATCAGGTACAGCGTACCGATGTCCTTGTGGTTGGTTGCGAACAGCCAACGACGCCAGCCATGCGGCGTTTCGTGGGCATGGTCGCCGTGCACGTGCTCGTGGCCCGCGACTACATCGTGTCCGATGCTAGACATGACAATCTCCTAAAGCGAATACTGCGGTGCTGACCGTGACACGTCAGGCAGCCGGGCTGATCTGAACACGCCGGGCTTCTTTCGCGTCGCTGCCGCCCGTGATCGTTTCCGGCTTCTTCAAAATAATATGGTCTTCGGCGATGCCGGCTGCTTTCAACGCGTCGCGCACGGCTTCCGCACGGCTCTTCGCGAGCTTCGCGTTCGTCTCCGCGGAACCGCTGGCGTCGGTGAAGCCAGACAGCGTGAACTTCGCGTCCGGATGCGCCTTCGCGTAAGCCGCGGCTGCTTCGACCGCCGCTTTTGCGTCGGCCGGCAGCGTGCTCTTGCCGGTATCGAAGTAGACGCTCGCCGGCAACGCTGCTTGCGAAGCCGCCGCGCTTTCCGAACCTGCGGACGCTGCCTGCGCACCCGCTGCTTCCGAAGCCGCAGCACCCGACGCCGCTTCGGCGCCGCTCGCCGCCGCGCCTGCGTCGGCCAGATGGTTGCCGCCTTCCGGCAGTTTGCCGTTACGGGCGTCCGCAACCTGCTTCGGCTGGAGAATGTCGCCGGTGTGGTTGCCCCACGAATTACGTTCGAACGTGACCACCGAGGCAATCTCTACGTCGTTCAGCGTAGGTGCCCACGAAGGCATTGCGTTCTTGCCCTTCAACACGATGCTGACGTGCTCGGCAATCGCGCCGTTGGCAACCTTGCTGCCGTCGAGCGCCGGGAATGCGCCCGCGCCCTTGCCCGTAGGCTGATGGCAGACCGCGCAGTTCGCTGCATAGACCTTGCCGCCGCGCTCCATCAACTCGGCCATCGTATAAGTCTTGTTCGGATCGTCCTGACCCGCGGCCATTTTCTTCTTCTGGGTGTCGACCCACTTCGCGTAGTCGTCGGCGGAGAGCACCTCGACCACCACCGGCATGAACGCGTGTTCCTTGCCGCAAAGCTCGGTACAAAAGCCGCGGAAGGTACCGACCTTGTCAGCCTTGAACCACGTGTCGCGCACGAAACCAGGAATCGCGTCCTGCTTCACGCCGAAGGCCGGCACGTACCAGGAGTGGACCACGTCGTTGGCGGTGGTGATGATGCGGATTTTCTTGCCGACCGGCACGACCAGCGGGTTGTCGACTTCTTGCAGATACGTAGTGGAAATCGGCTGACGGCCGTCGGTTTCTGCACGCGGCGTGGCCAGCGTGGAGAGGAAGTTGATGCCCTCGCCCGGACCCTTCACGTAGTCGTAACCCCACTTCCACTGGTAGCCCGTGACCTTGATGGTGACGTCGGCATTGGTCGTGTCCTTCATTGCGACAACCGTCTTGGTGGCCGGCAACGCCATCAGCACGACGATGACGAACGGCACGATCGTCCAGATGATTTCGACGGTGGTGCTTTCGTGAAAATTCGAAGCCTTGTGGCCTTTCGATTTGCGGTGGGCAAAGATCGAATAGAACATCACAGCGAACACGCCGATGAAAATCACCGTGCAAAGAATCAGCATGAACGTGTGGAGGCTGTAGAGCTCCTCAGCGATTTTCGTCGCAGGCGGCTGGAGATTGATCTCGTTGACGGCAGGGCCGCCCGGAACATCGCCCACTGCCAGGGCTGCACCGGCGAAAAGCAGTCCGCTCATCGCCAGCACGCCCATGAGCGCTCGCTTGATTGTTTTCATAGCTTCCTTACCCAAAATTTCCATTCAAACCCTCGACCCCGCTGACCCCGTGACGGGCTGCCCGCGCTCCCCGTGAACGCCGCATGACCGGATGCGCCTAACAACGCGCGAGCCAGATACGCAACTCGCCGGCGAACTGCGCGCGCCGGTGCTGCGCGAGATGCTGCCCGATCATGATCGTCTCGCCGCGCGAGACCAGCTTGATCTGATCACGCGGTGTTGCGCCAGCCTCGATCCGCACCCAGCGCGGATTGAACTCGAACTGCGTGACCTGCTCGGCGCTCACCTGTTCGATTACAAGCCGGTTCTGAAACAACCGGATGCGTTCGTAATCGACAGCGTGGCGCGCATACATGGCAAACGCGACGCCCACCGCCAGCAATTCGATACCGGTGAACGGCAACACCAGCCAGGCGCCGACCAGAACCAGCATGAAAGCAATTGCCAGCGAGAACAACGCGAGCGACACGTAGAAACACACGAACTGCCGCGGCGACATGGAGCAGTTGCGCTTCATGGTCCAGTCCTTCAGGACCGGTTCTGAATCCGCCAGCAGATCTGATGCATCCATCGCTGCCTCCCGCCGAACGTCACCAACGCGTCAACACGCGCCACCAACGGCCGCCTGCAATGCCCGACAGTGACCTCAACCCGCGACCTCATATTCCGGCCGCCCAACCGCCACCGCGTCAACTCGTGTTGCAGCCCGTGCCTCGGGCCTGCCGCCCCAAATGTGGGAACTCCGGGCGACAAACTGACGCATTATAGGCGCGATCCATAGCATCCACAAGCAAGCCCCGACAGCCTCACAAGCCAGGCGCGACAAGCCTCCGCGCCGTTTTGCCGCACCTTTTTCACGGCTTTGAAAGCGGTAATTTCAGACATAACAGATGTCCTCTTTACCTCTTTAGCGATTCCTCCACGAGCCTCGCCCAATGTCCTCTATTCGCACGATGCCGTGTCCTTCCGCCGTCGTGCGCGGCACCGCTTTCCACGCGTGTCCGTAGATCACCTCGAAGGTCAGCGCGATCGTTCCGTCGCCGCGCCGACGCGCTTCGAGCGCTGCCAGCAACGCTCTGTGCAACCGCCGTGCCGCCGCGCCCGACGACTCTTCGCGCTCGAACGGATACGCGCCCCAGCGGCGCACGTCCGCGAGCAGCGACTCGGGCGACTTATAGGTGATTGTGATGGTTTCCTGGTCCATCACGGGAATTTCGAAACCGCTTTCGACCAGCATGTCGCCAAGGTCATGCATGTCGACAAAGTCGATTACATGCTTGCGCGAGCCGACACCGTGCGCCGCTTCCACTTCGGCGTATGCGCCGCGCAACTCTTTCAGGGTGTCGGGTCCGAGGGTACTGAACATCAGCAGCCCGTTCACCTTGAGCACGCGCTGCCACTCAGGGAACACGAGGTCCGGGCGCGAGTGCCAGTGAAGTGCGAGATTGGACCAGATGAATTCGAAGGCGCCAGCCGCGAAAGGCAGCGCGGAAAAGTCCGCTTGCGCGAAGCGCGGACCGCGTGCGCCAAGCGCCTTGCCCAACGTGGCCGGCAAGAAGCGCCGCCAGCTCGTGTCGCCGGAATCGTGGCGCAGCGCGCGAGCGAGCATGCCGTGCGACAGGTCCGAGCCGAACACAGGCGCTTCCGGGAAGCGCTCACGCAATGCAGGAATGTCTTCCCCTGCACCGCAACCGGCATCGAGCACGCTTGCCGGCGCGACCTTGATGTAATCGAGACGCTCGCGCATGCGCTGGGCGATCTCGCGCGGCAGGAAGGCGACGTCGTCGAAAGTCGTTGCACGGCGGTCGAAAATCCGCCTGAGGCGCTGGGAATCGTAGGCCGGACGGCCTGATTGAGCGGAAGTTGGGGGCATGGGTGTCGTACTGGCGTAGAGCCCGAAGTATACTCGTTCGCTTCCTCCGCTTCAGTGCGAAAGGCCTTTGCGGCCGCCAGTGCATGACATTCCGAGCATATTTTTCGTCGTCAGCCAGTCCGTTCTCGCGATTCGCGCGCGGCGTGCGTTCGGCGTGGCCGCATGCAATGCACGCGATCTTGCCTAACGCCTGCGCTTTGTGCGGCAATTTGTCGCACAGCACGCTGTGCCCCTTTTGCGACGAATCCTATTGGAACGAGAGTGCGTTGCGTTGTCGCGTCTGCGCCGAGCCGCTGACATTCGCGCGAAGGGAACAGCACGCGTCTTATCGCTGCGCAGATTGCGTCGTCGAAAACCCGCCGTTCGACGCGACATTCGCGCTCGCCGACTATCGCGCGCCGCTCGACGCGCTCGCAGTCGGCCTTAAGTTTCGCGCCCAGCTGATGCTGGCGCGCGAATTCTCGCGGCGGCTTGCCCGGCTCGCGCAAGATACCTGGCAAGAGCCGTCCGACTGCCCCGATGTCATCGCTCCCGTACCGCTCGCAGACCGGCGTCTCAGAGAACGTGGCTATAACCAGGCATGGCAGATCGCCAGAGCGCTGGCTCGCTCGTTGAAGGTGCCGGCCGACCCGATCCTGGTGCGCCGCGTGATCGACACTGCGCCGCAGTCGCGGCTCGATCTCGACGCGCGCCGCCTCAACGTGGGCCGTGCATTCCAGCTTGCCGGAAGAGTTGAAGGACTGCATGTAGGCATCGTCGACGATGTAATGACGACCGGCGCAACGCTCGAAGCGCTCGCCCGCACGCTGAAGGCAGCCGGTGCGCGGCGCGTCACGAACTTCGTCGCATTGCGCACTCCGAAAAACTAGTTTCTACCTGATCACTCTATGTTCAACGTCGTTCTTGTCGAACCGGAAATTCCGCCGAATACCGGCAACGTCATCCGCTTGTGCGCCAACACGGGGGCGCGACTGCATCTGATCGAGCCGCTCGGCTTTCCGCTCGACGACGCCAAGCTGCGCCGCGCCGGCCTCGACTATCACGAGTACGCGCAAATGAAGGTGCATGCCGACTGGGCCGCCTTCATTGCGAAAGAGTCACCGGATCCGTCGCGCATGTTCGCGTTCACCACGCGCGGCTCGGGCCGCTTCCACGAGCACGCGTTCGAATCGGGCGACTGGTTCGTGTTCGGCGCGGAAACGCGAGGCTTGCCCGACTCGGTGCTCGAACAGTTTCCGAACGAGCAGCGCGTGCGCCTGCCGATGCGTCCCGGCAACCGCAGCCTGAACCTGTCGAATACAGTCGCGATCGTGGTGTTCGAAGCGTGGCGTCAAACAGGTTTCGACGGCGGCGCCTGACGGCGCTGCAACTCAGCCTGATAGCGCTCGAACATCGCGTGATCGAAGCAGGCGAAGATCACCTGCTCGAGCTGCGGCATGCGAGGTAGATTTTCGACTACCGTTTGGACCGCGATACGAACTGCTTCATCGGCAGGAAAACGGTAGATGCCGCAACTAATCGCGGGGAATGCAATGCTCGCGCAGTTTGCCTCGCGCGCTACTTCAAGCGAGCGCTGATAACTGGAAGCCAGCAGATCGGCCTCGCCATGCGTGCCGCCGCGCCAGACCGGGCCCACCGCGTGAATCACATAGCGCGCCGGCAGATGGTAGCCGCGCGTAAGCTTCGCGTCGCCTGTCGCGCAGCCGCCAAGCGCTTCGCATTCGCCCAGCAATTCCTTGCCTGCGGCGCGATGAATCGCGCCGTCCACACCGCCGCCGCCGAGCAATGACGTATTGGCTGCGTTGACAATGGCGTCCACGTCGAGAGTCGTGATGTCGGCCACGCGGGCCTCCAGCGTGCAACCACCGATATTGAGCATATGAGCCTCGCTGATCCGTAGCGTCGATAGACGATGGACAGCGAGTGCAGACAGCCGTTCAGCGTCGTTACACGCCAAACGGCTGACAGACAGCGCGCCCGTAACGTGGGCGGCGGCTTATTCGGCCTTCGAATCGCGCCGCAGCAGGGCGCTGACGGCGTCGCGCGGCGCAACGCCGTCGAACAGCACGGCACAGACCGCCTGGGTGATCGGCATTTCAATTGCATGAGCACGCGCGATTGCGAGAACCGCTTGCGCGCAACGCACGCCTTCGGCCACATGGCCCAGTCCGCCGAGAATATCGGCGAGCGAGCGGCCTCCGGCGAGCTGCACGCCGACCGTGCGGTTGCGCGACAGATCGCCGGTCGCGGTGAGAATCAGATCGCCGAGCCCCGTTAAACCGGTGAACGTCTCCGCGCGTCCGCCGAGCGTCACGCCGAGACGCGACATTTCCGCGAGTCCGCGCGTGATCAGCGCCGCGCGCGCGTTCAGTCCGAGACCTAGACCGTCGGCGATACCAGTTGCAATCGCCAGCACGTTTTTCACCGCGCCGCCTACTTCTACGCCGACGATGTCGTCGCCCGTATAAATGCGCATCGCGCCGTGATGAAACGCCGCAACCGTGCGCTCGCGACAGGCCGCCGAAGCGCTCGCGATGGTCAGCGCAACCGGCAAGCCCCGGCCGACTTCCCGCGCGAAACTCGGCCCCGACAACACGCCATTGCTGCCGTGCGCGGGCAGCTCGGCCGCGACCACCTGATGCGGCAACAACTGCGACTCCGCCTCGAAACCTTTGCAGAGCCACACGATATGCGCGGGCACTTTGCCCGCATCGCGCATCGACTGGAACAGGGCGCGCAGTCCGGCCACGGGCGTGGCCACGACGCATAGCGCATCGTCGGCAAGCGCGTGGTCGAGCGCCGCGTTCAGGTCCGCTTCGTAGCGAAGCGCCGACGGCAAGGCAACGCCCGCCAGATAGCGGGCGTTTTCGTGCGAAGCGGAGAGATCTGCGACCAGCGCGGGCTCGCGCGCCCACAACAGCGTGTCGTGCCTGACGGCCAGATGGCCGGCGAGGGCCGTGCCCCATGCGCCGGCTCCGAGGACAGCAACCTTCATAGCCGGCACTGCCTGCGACACTTAGTGCGTGACGCCGTTTTGCGCTGCGCCGTCCTGGCCGCCCATCTGCGCGAGGCGTTGCTCATAGAGCGCCTGGAAGTTGATTTCGGCGAGGTGAATCGGCGGGAAGCCGGCGCGCGTGATCGCGTCGGCAATGTTCGAGCGCAGGTACGGGAACAGGATGGTCGGGCACGCAATGCCGACGAGCGGATCGACCTGTTCAGCCGGAATGTTGCGAATATCGAAAATGCCTGCCTGCTTGGCTTCGATCAGGAACGCGACCTTGTCCGACACCTTGGCGGTCACGGTGCCCGTCACGAGAATTTCGAACACGGTGTCGGCGAGGCGCTCGGCCTTCACGTCGACTTCCACTTCCACCGACGGCATTTCCTGCTCGAGGAAAATACCCGGCGAATTGGGCTGCTCGAGCGACATGTCCTTCAGATAAATGCGCTGGATGTTGAAGAACGGCTGGTTATTCTCGTCGGACATGATTGAGTGATTCCCTGATAGGTATGCGTAGCGGCGGCCCATGAAGTCACAGGCCGCCAGATAGTTGCGGCGCGCCGCCTGCCCTCGCGGGGCGACGATGCGCCGGCTTGTATTTCACCCGCCGCTTCCGGCGCCCAACGGCGCGAGAATTCAGGCGGCTTCGAGCAGAGGCGTCAGACCGCCCGCGCGATCGAGCGCGGAGAGATCGTCATACCCGCCAACGTGCGTCTCGCCGATGAACACCTGCGGCACCGTGCGACGACCGGTCCGGGTCATCATCTCCTCACGACGGGCCGGGTCCTTGTCGATCAGTACTTTTTCGATATTCTCGACGCCGCGCGACTTTAAAAGACGTTCGGCCATCTGGCAATACGGGCACACCTGTGTGCTGTACATGATCACTTTGTTCACTTGGCTACTCCTTGTTTCACAACCGGCATGCCGGCTTTCTGCCAGGCGTCGACGCCGCCTTCCAGAACGTGGACTTCCGCATATCCTGCATCCTGCACGATACGCGCTGCCTTGTTCGACTGCTGGCCGGTCTGGCAAACCAGCAGCACGGGGTTGTTCTTATTCTTCACCAGTTGCGCGACCTTTGCTTGCAACTCGGCAAATTCCAGGTGCCGCGCCGCGGGCAAATGCCCTTTGGCGAAGTCGGCCGGCGGACGCAGATCGATGACCGCCGCATTGCGCCGATTGATCAACTGCGTGGCTTCGGCGGCCGACAGGCCACCGCGGCCGCGCCGGCTAATGGTCGGCCACAGCAGCAACCCACCGGAGATGAGGACGATCGCAATGAGAACAAGGTTTGTGTAATCAGTGAAAAACTTCACGGAAGATCCGCCGAAAAAGAGAGAAATCGGAAAGGGCAATCCGGGCATTATAAAATAAGCGTCTGACGCGATGGCGGCGCTCCTCGACGTGCGCCTGGCAGCGCTTACCGCTTCCTTACTACCGACCGGCAATCTTATGTACAAACTCGTTCTCATCCGCCACGGCGAATCGACGTGGAACAAGGAAAACCGCTTCACGGGGTGGGTCGACGTCGACCTCACCGAGCAGGGCAACCGCGAAGCGCAGCAGGCGGGCGTGCTGCTGAAGGAATCCGGCTATTCGTTCGACATCGCTTACACGTCCGTGCTCAAACGCGCTGTCCGCACGCTGTGGCATGTGCAGGATCAGATGGATCAGATGTACATACCCGTCGTGCATTCGTGGCGTCTGAACGAGCGCCACTACGGCGCCCTGTCGGGTCTGAACAAGGCCGAAACCGCAGCGAAATTCGGCGACGAACAGGTGCTGGTCTGGCGCCGCAGCTACGACACGCCGCCGCCTGCGCTCGAACCGACGGACGAGCGCGCGCCGTACAACGATCCGCGTTACGCCAAGGTGCCGCGCGAACAGCTGCCGCTCACCGAGTGCCTGAAGGATACGGTGGCGCGCGTGCTGCCGCTGTGGAACGAGTCGATTGCGCCGGCCATCAAGTCGGGCCGCAAGGTGGTGATCGCGGCGCACGGCAACTCGATCCGCGCATTGGTGAAGTACCTCGACAACATCTCGGACGAGGATATCGTCGGGCTGAATATTCCGAACGGCGTGCCGCTCGTCTATGAACTGGACGAGAACCTGAAGCCGCTGAAGCACTACTATCTGGGAGACCAGGAAGCGATCGCGAAGGCACAGGCTGCAGTCGCGAAGCAAGGCAAGGCGGGCTGATTCCGCTGCGCAGCTATTTGCAGAGTGACGGCAACTTAGCTGCCTTTTGTCGCGTCGCAGCGCTTCTTTGTTAAAGATGGTTGCGGCGAAGCTGACCGCAAGCGCCGCGGCGCGCCACAAACGGACCACGCCGACCAGCAAGACGTACCGGTCAGCGCGGTCCGCTTTCTTCGATCGCGTCCATTCTGATCGCGATCCACTTCCACTGTTACGGCACATTACTTCGACGTCGCGTGCGCGTTGCGCCGAACCCGGCACGCTTCGCGCTGTCGAATCACGATTGCCTGCACCGCGCCCTGAGTTGGCGGGTGTGCAGTTATACTTGTCCGTCCCCATCTCTATCGACGCTGCCACGCGCTTCCGACCGCAACAGACTCTATGCGAAAGAACCTGAAAAATATCGGCCTGATCGCCGCGGGCCTTGCTACCGGTGTATTCGCCACTTTGCAACTTTCGGCCTCGGCCCAGCAGCCCGCCAGCGCCGCCGCCACTCCGTTGCCGCTGGACCAGCTCAGGCTGTTTGCCGAAGTGTTCGGGCAGATCAAGCACGAGTACGTCGAACCTGTCGACGATAAAAAGCTTCTCACCGCCGCAATCAAAGGCATGGTGTCGAGCCTCGACCCGCATTCGTCCTACCTCGACAAGACCGATTACGAGGAACTGCAGGAGCAGACCAAAGGTCGCTTCGCGGGCCTCGGCATTGAAATTTCGTCGGAAGACGGCCTGATCAAAGTGATCTCGCCGATCGAAGACACGCCCGCGTTCCGCGCCGGGATTCGTCCGGGCGACCTGATCACGCGCATCAACGACAAGCCCGTACGCGGCATGACGCTCGACCAGGCGGTCAAGCAGATGCGCGGCGAGCCGGGCACCAAGGTTACGCTCACGATCTTCCGCAAGACCGACGACCGCACTTTCCCGCTCACGGTGACGCGAGCGCTCATCAAGGTGCAGTCGGTCAAGATGAAGATTCTCGCGCCGGGCTACGCGTATGTGCGTATCACCAGCTTCCAGGAACGCACCACGCCGGACCTCGCCGCCAAGCTGCAGGACATTGCGCGTCAGCAGCCGAATCTGAAGGGTCTCGTGCTCGACCTGCGCAACAACGGCGGCGGGTTGCTGCAAAGCGCGGTCGGCGTAGCCGGCGCGTTCCTGCCGCCGAACTCGGTCGTCGTGTCCACCAACGGGCAGATTCCGGATTCGAAGCAGGTCTATCGCGACACTTACGACAACTACCGTCTGCAGTCCTTCGACTCCGACCCGCTGAAAGACGAAGCGCCGATCTTCAAGACCGTGCCCATGATCGTGCTGACCAACGCCTACTCGGCGTCGGCATCGGAGATCGTCGCGGGCGCGCTGCAGGATCAGCATCGTGCGCTGATCGTCGGCAAGACGACCTTCGGCAAGGGCTCGGTGCAGACCGTGCGGCCCATGACCGCCGACACGGCGTTGCGCCTGACCACGGCCTACTACTACACGCCGAGCGGTCGTTCCATCCAGAACAAGGGTATCCGTCCTGACATCGCGGTCGATCAGTACGCGGAAGGCGATCCGGACGACGCACTCGTCACGCGCGAAGTCGACTACTCGAATCACCTTGCCAACACGCAAGACCCGAACGAGAAAAAGGAAGCCGAGAAGCGCGAGCAGGATCGCATGGACCAGTTGCGTCAGCTCGAAGAGCAGAACGACAAGAAAACGCCGGAACAGCGCCAGAAAGATCGCGAGCGCAAGCCGGTCGAATTCGGTTCCGCCGACGACTTCATGCTGGCCCAAGCCTTGAACAAGCTAGAAGGCAAGCCGGTTCAGGAATCGAAGTCGGTGACCGAGCGCCGACTCGCGCAGAACAAGCCGGCCACGTCGGCGTCCGCGCCGGTCGCGGTGAAGCCGACGCAACCGGTGCCGGGCGCGTCGGGTGTTGCGCCGGCATCCGCACCGGCTACTCAGAGCAAGTAAGCAGCACGACTCACGTGTCTTCGCGGCGCAAGCCGCCGTGAAGACACGCAGCGAAGAAGACACGCTGGCCCCTCATGAATGACGATCAACTCCTTCGCTATTCCCGCCATATTCTCGTCGACGAAATCGGCATCGAGGCGCAACAGCGCTTTATCGATGCGCACGCGATCATTGTCGGCGCGGGTGGACTGGGTTCGCCTGCCGCGATGTATCTCGCGGCGGCCGGCGTCGGACGCTTGACGCTAGTCGATGCCGATACAGTCGATCTCACCAATCTGCAACGGCAGATCCTGCATGTGAGCGCGTCGGTCGGACGCAAGAAGGTGGAGTCCGGCCGCGACACGCTCGCGCAAATCAATCCCGAAGTGACAGTGAACGCGGTGGCCGAACGCGTCGACGACGCGTGGCTTGATCGTCATGTGCCGGCCGCCACAGTGGTGCTCGATTGCACCGACAACTTCGCCACGCGCCACGCGATCAATCGCGCCTGCGTGAAGCATGGCGTACCGCTGGTGTCGGGCGCCGCATTGCGCTTCGACGGCCAGATCAGCACGTTCGACTTCCGCAACGAAGCATCGCCGTGTTACGCGTGTGTATTCCCCGAAGACCAGCCGTTCGAGGAAGTCGCGTGCTCGACCATGGGCGTGTTTGCGCCGACGGTCGGCATCATCGGCTCGATGCAGGCAGCGGAAGCGCTGAAGGTCATCGGCGAAATCGGCACGCCGCTGGTCGGCCGGCTGACCATGCTCGATTCGCTGCGAATGGAGTGGACCACCATGCGCATTGCGCGTCAGCCCGATTGCCCGGTATGCGGACAGCCCCACCGCCCTTGAACAGAGGTACGAAGCCAAAATGAAAAACGCCGCACAATG